>CAWKIJ010000002.1:1162500-2521466 GCA_963849845.1 uncultured Alphaproteobacteria bacterium | reverse complement strand
GCGATATTGAGTGGTGGGCCCGGAGGGACTCGAACCCCCGACAACACCGTTATGAGCGGCGCGTTCTAACCAGCTGAACTACAGGCCCCTGTTGCGGCGAACTTCGTCAATCTACTCCAAAGTCTTTCCCAGGCGTCATCCCCCGTCGTCAATCCTGGGCCTGACCCGGGGATCCAGGCCTTCGAAGGATGCCCGGATCGAGTCCGGGCATGCCGAAGAGAGACGGGCGCGGCCTCAGGTATCGAGGAAGCTTCTGAGCTTGCGCGAGCGGCTGGGGTGCTTCAGCTTGCGCAAGGCCTTCGCCTCGATCTGACGGATGCGTTCGCGGGTGACCGAGAACTGCTGGCCGACTTCCTCGAGCGTATGGTCGGTGTTCATGCCGATGCCGAAGCGCATGCGCAGCACGCGCTCCTCGCGCGGCGTCAGCGAGGCCAGCACCCGGGTCGTGGTCTCGCGCAGGTTGGCCTGGATTGCGGCGTCGAGCGGCAGCACCGCGTTCTTGTCCTCGATGAAGTCGCCGAGATGCGAATCCTCCTCGTCGCCGATCGGCGTCTCGAGGCTGATCGGTTCCTTGGCGATCTTCAGCACCTTGCGGACCTTCTCCAGCGGCATCAGCAGCTTCTCCGCCAGTTCCTCCGGCGTCGGCTCGCGGCCGATCTCGTGCAGCATCTGGCGGCTGGTGCGGACCAGCTTGTTGATGGTCTCGATCATGTGCACCGGGATGCGGATGGTGCGCGCCTGGTCGGCGATCGAGCGGGTGATCGCCTGGCGGATCCACCAGGTGGCGTAGGTCGAGAACTTGTAGCCGCGGCGGTACTCGAACTTGTCGACCGCCTTCATCAGGCCGATATTGCCTTCCTGGATGAGATCGAGGAACTGCAGGCCGCGGTTGGTGTACTTCTTGGCGATCGAGATCACCAGGCGGAGGTTGGCCTCGACCATCTCCTTCTTGGCGCGGCTGGCCTCGCGCTCGCCCTTCTGCACCACGTTGACGATGCGGCGCAGGTCGCCGACCGGCAGGTTGACCTTCTCGGCGATCTCGGCGATGCCGTTGCGGATGGTCTTGGCGTCGTCCTTGTAGTCGTTGCTGAAGTTCTTCCAGCCCTTGGAGGTGAGGCGGGCGAGGCGCTGGAACCATTTCGGATCGAGCTCGGCGCCGTAATAGCGCTGCAGGAACTCCTCGCGTTTCACGCCGGCCTTCTGGGTCAGGCGCATCAGCTGGCCCTCGAGCCCCATCAGCGCCCGGTTCAGGCCGTAGAGCTCATCGACCAGGCCCTCGATGCGGGCGTTGCTGAGCTTGATCGAGCGCATCAGCTCGACCATCTCGGCCTTCTGCTTCTCGTAGTTCTTCTCGCTGCGCGGATTGAGCTCCTCGCCGGCGCGGATGGTGTCGAGGCGCTTGGCCTGGACCTTCTCCAGCTTCTTGTGCAGCGCGGCGATCTTGTCGAAGGTCTCCATGACCTGCGGCAGCAGCGCCAGCTCCATCGAGGCCAGCGACAGGTTGGCCTCGTCGCCCTCCTCGGCCTCGCCCTCGCCTTCCGGCTTCGGCGCATCGCCCTCGGCCTCGGGTTCCTCCTCCTCGAACCCGGCCTCGCCCGGCGGTGGGGTCGGCAGGCCCTCGCCCTCGCCCGGGGCGCCGCCCATCGTGGCGTCGAGGTCGATGATGTCGCGCAGCAGGATCTCGCCGGCCTTCAGCCGGTCGCGCCATTCGACGATGGCGCGGTGGGTCAGCGGGCTCTCGCCGATGCCGCCGATCATCATGTCGCGGCCGGCCTCGATGCGCTTGGCGATGGCGATCTCGCCCTCGCGCGACAGCAGCTCGACCGAGCCCATTTCCCGGAGATACATGCGCACCGGATCGTCGGTGCGGCCGACATCGGCGTCATCGAGGTTGCCGGCGACCCGGCCCTCCTCCTCGGCTTCGCCGGAGGCGGCGGCGGCCGGCTCCTCGGCCTCCTCGGATTCCTCGTTCTCGACGACATTGATGCCGGCTTCGTTCAGCATCGCCATGATGTCTTCGATCTGCTCCGAGGACATCTGGTCCTGGGGCAGCACGGCATTGAGCTCGTCGACGGTGACGTAGCCCCGCTCCTTGGCCTTGCCGAGCATCTTTTTGACGGCGGCATTCATGCCGTCCATCAGCGGACCGTCCTGGGTCTCGTCCTTGTTCTTGGCTGGCTCTGGCTTGGCCTGCGGTTTCACTGCCATCTGTCGTCACCTGTTCCAGCTATGTCGTCGCGTGTCCGCCGCCAAGTCGCCGTCGGCGCCGTCACGGCTTGTAGATCAGCCCCAGATCGTCCCGATCCAGGTCGTTGCGGCGGCTCTCGACTTCCAGCTTCAACTGCCGGGCAGCTTCGAACCGCGCGAGGTTCTCGTCGGACATGTCCTCGGCCAGGGCGCGCGCCGCCGCTTTCAACTCGGCGTCGACTTCCGGCTCGCGCAACACGGCCATAACATGCAAAAGCCCTTCCTCGGCCTGGGCAACCCCGGCCGACGGAAGGGTGAATTTACTGCTGCCGGTCCGCGCCATCAGGCCGTCGAGAGCGGCTGAAAAGCCCAAGTCTCTCAAGTGGTTCTGCAATTGGCCGGAGTCAAGCTGCGGGTGCCGGGCTGCGAGGTCTATAACGGCCGCCCGAAGGTTGTCAAGCGCACCGCCGGCGAGGTGCAGCGCCGCCAGGGCCTCGCTGTGGCGATGCAGCAACTCGGGATGGTTAATCACGGTCGCCAGCACGGTCTCGACACCCATCCGCCGCATGCCGCCGAGGCCCTGCTTGGCGGCATCGCCGCCAAGAACGAAAGGTGGCGTGCCGGGACGGCCTTTCAAGCCTTTTGCTGCCCATTGGCCGATTTTCCCCTGGCCGGTAGCTCCCTGGCCGGCCATACCCTGTCCGCGGCCGTCGGACGCCGGCCGGCGGCTAAACATCGCATCGAAACGGTTCTGGATCTCCTGGCGGTAGGCGTCCTGGACCGACTTATCCACAATGCGGCCCACCGCCTGGGCGAGATCCTTGCGAAAGCCGCTGCGGCGCTCGGGCGTGTCCAGGGGCCGGCCGGCGAGGACCTGGGACCAGACCATGTCGACCAGGGGTTCGGCGGCATCCAGCACCTGGCGCAGGGCCTCGGGACCCTGGGCGCGGGCCAGGCTGTCCGGGTCCTCGCCCGCCGGCAGCCAGGCAAACCGCAAGGACAGGCCCGGACGGAGGATCGGCAGGCCGCGCTCCGCCGCCCGTGCCGCCGCCTTCCGGCCGGCCTCGTCGCCGTCGAAGCAGAGGATGGGCTCCGGCGCGAGGCGCCAGAGGAGCTGGATCTGGTCCTCGGTCAGGGCGGTGCCGAGGGGGGCCACCGCCTGGGGGAAGCCGAATTCCGAGAGGGCGATGACATCCATGTAGCCCTCGGCCACCACCACCTCGGATTTGTCGCGGGCCGGCTTCTGGGCGAGGTTGAGGTTGTAGAGCACCCGGCCCTTGGAAAAGAGCGGCGTTTCCGGCGAGTTCAGGTATTTCGGCTTGTCGTCGCCCAGGGTCCGGCCGCCGAAGGCGATGACCCGTCCCTTGGCATCCATGATCGGGAACATCACCCGGCCGCGGAAGCGGTCGTAGCTGGCGCCGCCATCCTCGGGCTGCACCAGCAGCCCGGCCTCCAGGGCCAGGGCCTCCGGCACGTTCTCCTTCTCGAGCCTGGATTTCAGTGCGATGCGGCCGTCGGGCGCGAAGCCCAGGCGGAACTTCCGGATCACCTCGGCGGAGAGCCCGCGGCGCTGGAAATAGTCGGCACCGGCCCGGCCCGCGATCCCGCCCAGCTGGGCCTCGAAGAACTTGCAGGCCAGTTCCATCACCGAGCCCAGGGTCGACTGGCGTTCGGCGCGCTCGCGTTCCTCCGGGCTGTCCTTGGGCACCTCGAGCCCGGCCTCGCCGGCCAGCTTCTCGACCGTGTTGCGGAAATCCAGGCCCTCGCTGGTCATCACAAAGCTGATGACATCGCCATGTGCGCCGCAGCCGAAGCAGTGGTAGTGCGGCTCGCCGTCGTCATAGACGTGGAAGGAGGGCGACTTCTCGTTGTGGAAGGGGCAGAGGCCGGTCGCCTGGGTGCCGCGGCGGTTGAGCCGCACTTTGCGCCCGACGATGTCGATGATCGACAGGCGCCGCCGCAACTCGTCCAGGAATCCCGGTCCGAAGGCCATTGCCGCTTCCTCAGCTCCCCGGGGCCCGCGGTGCCGCGGCCTCAGCCGAGCTTCTGTTTGACCAGCGGCCCGACCTTGGCGAAATCCAGGCGTCCGGCATAGCGCTCCTTCAGCGCCGCCATCACCCGGCCCATGTCCTTGATCGTGGTGGCGCCCAGCTCGGCGACAAGGGCGGCGATCGCCTGGTCCTGCTCCGCCTCGGACATCTTCTGCGGCAGGAACTTCTCGATGATCTCGATCTCGGCCTGCTCCTTGTCGACCAGTTCCTGGCGCCCGCCCTGGCGGTAGAGCGCGATGCTCTCCTGGCGCTGGCGCACCATCTTCTGCATCATGTCGACGATCTCGGCGTCGTCGACGCCGGCGGTGACGCCGCGGGGCCGCGCCGCGATGTCGCGATCCTTCAGCGCCGCCAGGATCAGGCGCAGGGTCGAGGTCGTCAGCTGGTCGCGGGATTTCATCGCCGCCTTGAGGTCGTCACTGAGACGCTGGCGCAGCATGGGCGTTGCTTCTTTTCATCTGGGTGATACCGGAAAGAGCCGAAGGTACAGGATTCGCCGCACCCTGGCAATTTCCGCGGCGATTCCATAACCGATTGATCGGATGGAATTTTTTGGCCGATCTAGCGCTTGACGCCAGGGCTTACAGGGCTTAGAAACCGGCAGCATTTTCACCCAAGAACACGCCTGCCGCGTCACCGCCCGCCGACCCCACAGCCCGAGGCTGCCCGGATGAACCGACCGACCGCATCGACGACCGCAGCGCCGGGCGCCAGCTGGACCGAAGTTCCGGCCCCGACGGCGCTTCTGGTGCTCGCCGACGGCACGGTCCTGAAGGGCCACGGCCTCGGCGCCGAGGGCAAGGCGGTGGGCGAGGTCTGCTTCAACACCTCGATGACCGGCTACCAGGAAATCATGACCGATCCCTCCTATGCCGGGCAGATCATCACCTTCACCTTCCCGCATATCGGCAATGTCGGCGCCAATCCCGAGGACATCGAGACGGTCACCCCGGCGGCGCGCGGCTGCGTCATCAGCAGCGACATCACCGAGCCGTCGAACTGGCGCGCGGCGCAGCATTTCGATGCCTGGCTGAAGGCGCACAACCTCACGGCCATCGCCGGCATCGACACCCGGGCGCTGACCCGCAGGATCCGTGACGGCGGGGCGCCGAACGGCGTCATCGTCCATGCCCGGAGTGCCGCCTTCGACATTCCCGCTCTCACCGCCGAGGCCAGGGCCTGGCCCGGCCTCGAAGGCATGGACCTCGCCAAGGACGTCACCTGCCGGCAGACCTATGACTGGAGCGAGACCAGCTGGGTGCTGGGCAAGGGCTTCGGCAAGCAGACGGCGCCGAGATACAAGGTGGTCGCGGTGGATTACGGCGCCAAGCGCAACATCCTGCGCTGCCTCGCTTCGGCCGGCTGCGCGGTCACCGTCGTCCCGGCCACCGCCACCACGGAAGACGTGCTGCGGCACCGGCCGGACGGGGTCTTCCTGTCGAACGGCCCGGGCGATCCGGCGGCCACCGGCGCCTATGCCGTGCCGGTCATCCGCGACCTGGTGAAATCCGGCCTGCCGGTCTTCGGCATCTGCCTCGGCCACCAGATGCTGGCCCTGGCACTGGGCGGGCGCACCTGCAAGATGCCGCGCGGCCATCGCGGCGCCAATCATCCGGTGAAGGACCTCACCACCGGCAAGGTGGAGATCACCAGCCAGAACCACGGCTTCGAGGTGATGGCCGACAGCCTGCCCGAAGGCGTGTCGATCACCCACCGCTCGCTGTTCGACGATTCGGTCGAGGGACTGGAACTCGACGGCAAGCCGGTGTTCTCGGTGCAATACCATCCGGAAGCCTCGCCGGGACCGCAAGACAGCCATTACCTGTTCCAGCGCTTCGTCGACAGGATCGCCGCGGCCCGCGGATAACCGCGGCTTCCGCCGCCCAGCGCCACCGGGAAGGTTTAACCGAATCCTAACCCTGCAGCCGTGATGCTGGCTGCCGCGGCGCCGGGGCGATTTCGCCCGCGGCCCAACCAAGGATGCAGGCCGGTGACAGCGCAAGGCGCCGATACGGGTTCGGCCTGGCGGATCCTCCTCGCGGACGACCACGCCTTGGTGCGCGACGCGATCAAGCAGATGCTGGAGCGGCTCGATCCGACCCTGGCGATCGAGACGGCGAGCGACCTCTTCGAGGCCGAGGCCAGACTGAAGGCCGATCGGGATTTCACCCTGCTGCTGCTCGACTACCGGATGCCGGGAATGGACGGCGCCGCCAGCCTGGCCAGGCTCGGCCGCGACTTCCCCGGCCAGCGCATCGGCATCATCACCGGCTACCTGCCGAAGGATTCGGCCAACGGCCTGATCGAGGCCGGCGCCGTCGGGGTGTTCCCGAAGACGATGTCCGGCCCCTCGCTGCTGATGGCGATGAAGCTGGCGGTAAGCGGTCAGGTCTACGTGCCCTGGGCCAAGGACCTCGCCGGGATCGAGACCGAACCGCAGCCGACGGGACTGCCGGTCGATGCCGCGGCCGGACCGTCGCAGCCGCTCACCGAGCGCGAGCGCCAGGTGCTGGATTTCGTCATCGACGGCGATTCGAACAAGGAGATCGGCCGCGCGCTCGGCCTGCAGGAAGTGACGATCAAGATCCATGTCTCGTCGCTCTGCCGGAAATTCGGCGTCAACAACCGCACCCAGCTCGCCACCAAGGCCCTGCTCGCCGGCCTGCGCCATACGCCGCAGAAGATCTAGCAGAAGATCGAACGGAAGATCCGCTACGGCCCCACCGCCGCGGCCACGGGCTCGGCCGGCGTGCCGTCCGATTCCAGCCGATCGATCACCGCCAGGGTTTCGGCGATCGCCATGACGGTGAACGGCTTCTTGATGACATTGGCGACGTTGAAGCGGCGGCGCTCGGCATGGTCGATATCCTGCGGCCGGCCGGTGGCCAGGGCGAGGTGGCCGCGATAGCCGCATTCGCGCAGCTTCCGGGCCAGTTCGATGCCGGTGAGATGCGGCATGGTGAGATCGGTGATCACCAGGTTGAAGGCGTCCGGCGCCTCCTGCACTGCCGCCAGGGCCTCGCGCGGATCCTCGCAGAAGACCGGCTCGCAGCCGAGCCGCTCGAGGATGAGGGTGAGCGCCGAGCCCGCCGCGGCATCGTCGTCGACCACCAGCACATGCCGCGCCACGCGCCGGCCTTCCGGTGCCGCCGCCGCCGCCGGCAGCGGAATTGCCGGCACCTGGGCCCCGACACGGGGCGTGACACGGGCCGCGGCAGTCTCCAGCAGCGGGAAGATGAGGTCGATCGTCGTCCCCTTGCCGACGGTGGTATCGACCGCGATGGCACCCTGGTGCGCGACGACCACGCCGAGCACCGAGGAGAGGCCGAGCCCGGTGCCGCGGCCGACATCCTTGGTGGTGAAGAACGGGTCGAACATCCGCTCGAGAATGTTGAACGGGATCCCGGTGCCGTTGTCGGCCACCCGCACACGGATGTATTCGCCCTTGCCCGGCAGGCCGCCGATCCAGGCGCGGCTGCGGCCGTCGCTGAGCTTCTGGAAGCGGATGGCGCCGGCGCGCGTGCCGTCCTTCTCGGCCGGCATCGGCTGCGTCTCGGCGAGCTTGAATTCCGCGGCGAACTTGTGCAGGCCCTCGGCGCAGCCGCCGTCGATCGAGGTGCTGGAGACCTCAAGCTTCACCGCGCCGCTTCCCACCTCGACCGCATCGCGGGCGTTGACGCAAAGATTGACGATGGCGCGGACGATCTGGGTCGCATCGCCCATGACCGGCAGCGGCCGGTCCTCGATCTCGACCTCGAAGCTGGCCGAGCCGCGGACCGAGCTGCCGGCCATCGCCGCCGCCTCGCGACAGGCGGCGGTGAAGTCGATCTGCCCGAAATCGCCCTGGTCCGGCCGGCTGAAGGCCAGCATGCTCTTCACCAGCTCGGCGCCGCGGCTGGCGGCGACCAGGATCTGCTGCGCCATCTGCGCCTCGGCGGGCCGGTCACGCAGGTCGTCCTGCAGCAGCGACCCATAGCCGGAGATCGCCGCCAGGATGTTGTTGAAGTCGTGGGCGACGCCGCCGGTCAGGACGCCGATCGCCTCCATCTTCTGGGCGCGGTGCAGCTGGTCCTGCAGCATGTGCTGCTGGCGCTCGACCGACTTGCGGTTGGCGAGGTCGCGGATCACCGCGACATAGCCTCCCTCGCCGCGCCGCATCACCGTGACGTCCCAGTCGCAGGGCTCGCCGTAGAGGGTCAGGCCGCGCACCTCGCCGCTCCAATGGCCGCCGGCGGGCAGCTCGGCGATCGCCCGCATCAGCAGCCGCGCGCTCTCCGGATGGATGAAGCGCCGCCAGTGGGTGCCGGAGAGCTGCACGTCGCGATCGATCCGCGCGCCGATCAGCATGCGCAGGGCCTCGTTGGAATATTCGAAGACGCCGGACTCGCTGAACATGGCGATGCCGTCGCCGCTGGCGGCGATCGCCATCAGCTTGGTGGCCTGGGCCTCCTCGCTGCTGACCAGGTTCCTGTAGAGCCGGCCGATCCGGCGGGTCTGCAGGAGATTGCCGATGATCAGCGCAAAGCCGGTGAGGATCGCCACGATCAGCGCGCCGAGGGTGACCCACTGGTTGCGGGCGATGGCATTCGCCTGGTCGCGGACCTGGTCGCGCACCAGGACGACCTGGACCATCTCGTCGAACAGCGGATCGACGCCCTCGACGGCGGCATCGAAGCCGGCGATGGTCCGCGGATCGGCGGGGTCGACCGCGTCGAGCGCCTGTTCCAGCGCCGGCAGCGTGGCGGCGATCCGCTCGGCATTCGCCACCACCACCGGGATCTTGCGGATCTCGCGGCCTTCGTCGGAATCGAGGATCAGCGGGATCCGTGACCACAGGATCTCGAACTGCACCTTCAGCGCGTCGAGGCTGGCGCCGGAGGGCGCGATGCGGAATTCGCGGGAACGGATGATGGTCCGCTGCATCTCGGCCCCGACGTGGTGATCAGCGACATCTTCATGCCGGGCAAGGACGGCCTCGAGGTGCTGCGGGCGGTGAAGGCGGAACCCCACGGGCCGGCGCTCATCGCCATCTCCGGCGGCTCGCCTCGGGTGCCCGGCGACTATCTCAACGTCGCCCGCAATTTCGGCGCCGACGAGGTCCTGCAGAAGCCCTTCAGTCCGGACAGGATCCTCGAGGCGGTTGCCAGCTGCTTCGCCGCCGTGGCCTGAGCCGCCGCGACCCGCCGACCCGGATTTCCCGTGCGGCACCGCCCCGTGCCGCATGTCTCCCCCTCCCGTCGCATCCCCCGATCGCGGCGGGAGGGGTTTCCCCGCACGATACGGCGCCGGTACGATACCGCGCCCGACCGGATCTATTCCGGTTCCGGCACCGGCTCGCCGCGGCCACGCTTCAGGTTCGGCACCACCAACACCAGCACCAGCGAGGCCAGCACCATCGCCAGCGAGACGACCTCGGCCCAGCCGATGCGATCGCCGGTGACGAGCGCGCTGGAGAGCACGCCGACCACCGGGATGGCCAGCGTGCCGATGGCGGCGACCACCGCCGGATAGAGCTGCACCACGCGGAACCAGGCCCAATGGCAATAGATCATCGGGATGAGCGCGGCATAGAGCACCGCCAGCCAGGCATTGCTGCTGACCAGGCCCGGATCGAAATCGCGATCGAGGATCAGCGCGCCGACGAAGATCGGGATGCCGCCGATCAGCATCTGCCAGCCCGCCAGGGTGGCGGTCGGGATGGTGAAGCGGGCGCGCTTGAGCGCCACCGTGCCGATCGCCCAGGACAGCGCCGCCGCCAGCATGAAGACCGGTCCCAGCGGCTCGGCGCTGACATTCGCCCAATCCGGCGCCACCAGGACCGCCAGGCCGAGGAGCCCGATCGCCAGGGCGGACAAGGTCAGCAGGGTGAGGCGCTCCTTCAGCCACAGGGCCGAAACCAGTGCCGCCCAGAGCGGCATGGTGAAGGCAAGGATCGAGGCGCGCCCGGGTGCCATATGGGCCACGCCCAGCCCGGAGAACAGGTGCCAGCCGGTGATGTTGAACAGGCCGGCTACCGCGAGATCGCGCCATTCGCCGCGCGGCACGCGGATCGGGATGCCCGCGACCCGGCAGATGCCGAGCAGGCCGATCCCGCCGGTCAGCAGGCAGATCGTACGGAACACCCAGACCGGCACCTCGTTGACCGACAGCTTCATCGCCGGCCAGTTGATGCCCCAGAACAGGGTCAGGCTGAGCAGCAGGATGAGTCCGGCACGGCCCACGGCACGGTTCCGGGCATGATTCGGAGTGCGGGCGGAGTGGGAATTGCTCACGCGCCGGCCTTTGCCCGCCGCTCGGCGATCCGGGCGAGAATGCGATGCCGCTCGTCGGGCGTCGAGATGATCCAGTCGCGGATCTCGTCGATGGTCCGCGTGCAGCCGATGCAATAGCCGGTCGCGGCGTCCATCTGGCACACGCTGATGCAGGGCGAGGGCGGACCGCTCGCCAGCAGCCGCCGACGCTCGTCCCGGCGCCGCTCGCGATCGATGCGGCGCTGGATTTCAGGGTCGGTCTTCGGGTCGAGCGTCACGGGTGCGGGTCCGGCCCAAGCTGCGGGTTCCAAGTCGGCATGGCGGGGTCTAATATCACAGGCCGGTTGCACTGAACAGGAGGCAGGCTTGCGCGCCCATTGGAACCATCTCTTCGGCCGGGCGCGCCTGATATCCGGCCTGATCCTGTTTTTCTACGTCCTGACCCATAATCTCAATCATGCCCTGGGCCTGGTTTCGCTGGATGCGCTGGAGGCCGGCCGCCAGCCTTTCGTCGCCTTCTGGCGGACGCCGCCGATCCAATGGGCCTTCTATCTCGCCGCAACCACGCATTTCGTGCTCGCCCTGCGGGCACTCTACAACCGCCACAGCCTGCATATGCCATTCTGGGAGGCGGCCCAGCTGATCCTCGGCATGTCGGCGCCGCCGCTGCTGATGCTGCATTTCCTCGGCACGGCAATCGCGAGCGATGCCTTCGGCATCGAGGACGGCTACGACTACGTGCTGCTCTCCCTGGTCTCCAATCCGAAGCTGGCCATGGTGCAGACCGCCGCCGTCCTGGTCACCTGGAGCCATGGCTGCATCGGCCTTGCCTACTGGCTCCGCCTCAAGCCCTGGTTCGCCAAGGCGCGGCCCTATCTCTTCGCCGTGGCGCTGCTGATTCCCGTCCTCGCCCTGCTCGGCTTCGCTGAAGCCGGCCGCGAGGTCCTGGAGCAGTCGCACGATCCCGCCTGGTTCCAGGATCTGGTGCAGCGGCGGCATATTCCCGGCCCAGAGGCCGGTGCCCGCCTCTATGCCTGGCTCGAAACCGGCCTCTGGCTCTACCTCGGCATCTTGCTGGCGGTATTGGGACTGCGCCTTCTCCGCTCGGTCCTCATCCGGCGCCGCGCCATCCAGGTTCGCTACCCGGACGGCCGGGTGGTGGAGATCCAGCCGGGCACCACGCTGCTGGAGGCGAGCCGCATCGGCAACATCCCGCACGCCTCGGTCTGCGGCGGCCGTGGCCGCTGCTCCACTTGCCGGGTGAAGATCCTGTCCGGGTCCGCCAAGCTCGACCCGCCCGACGCGGACGAGATGAAGGTGCTGGCCAGGGTGGGTGCGGCCCCCGGCACCCGCCTCGCCTGCCAGTCGCGCCCGACCGGGCCGATCAAGATCGCGCCGCTGCTGCCGGCCACGGCGGGTCCGCGCCATTCCGCGGCGCGGCCGGACTATCATTCCGGCAAGGAGCAGGAGATCGCCATCCTGTTCGCCGATCTGCGCGGCTTCACCCAGTTCTCCGAGCAGCGCCTGCCCTACGATGTCGTCTTCCTGCTCAACCGCTATTTCCGCGCCATGGGCGAGGCGGTGAACGCCGCCGGCGGCCATCTCGACAAGTTCATCGGCGACGGGGTGATGGCGCTGTTCGGGGTCGACGGCAAGCCCGAGCTGGCCTGCGCCCAGGCGCTGGATGCGGCGCGGCGGATGGGCGAGAATCTCGAGGCGATGAACATCGCCTTCATGGCCGATCTGAAGACGCCGCTGCGCATCGGCATCGGCATCCATTTCGGGCCGGCGATCGTCGGCGAGATGGGATTCGGCCAGACCCAATCGCTGACCGCGATCGGCGACACGGTGAATACCGCGAGCCGGCTGGAAACCGCCACCAAGGAGTTCGACTGCCAGCTGATGATCTCCGAGCCGGTGGCCCGTGCCGGAGGGCTCGACCTCGCCATCGCCGAGCGCCACGACGTCAGCCTGCGCGGGCGCTCGGAGATGCTGGTCGCCTATGCGATCAAGGACGCAAAGCAGCTCGGCGAAATGCGATGAGGCGGCGGCGGGAGCGGACCGCATTGGGCCCGCTCCCGATTTCCCAAAGCCGTCGCCGGTGGCGCTACGGTGGGCGACCCCATACCGCCTAGGAGGCGCCGTTCGCCTTCTTGTAGTCGTCGATGGCGGCGGTCAGTTCGTCGAGTTCCTCGCAGGAGCCGCAGGCATCCTTCAGCACCGCGAGACGCTCTTCCGCCTTGGGCAGCATCTTCATCTCCAGATAGAGCTCGCCCAGATACTCGTTGGCGCCGAGATGCTTGGGTTCCTTGGCCAGCGCCTTGGTGTAGTAGTCGAGCGCGGTCAGCTGGTCGCCGTTCTTGCGGTAGCTGAAGCCGAGCAGGTTCAGCGTATCGGCGGTCTCGCCCTGCGTGTCGAGCGACTGCTTCAGCAGCGGGATCGCCTTGGAATACTGCTTGCTGTCGACCAGCTTCTTCGCGTCCTTGTAGAAGTCGGTCTGCGCCGCCTCGGGCGTGCTGCTGGTGCTCATCGCCAGGACCGGCGCGGTGCCCAGGGCGACCGCGGCCGCCAGCGTCATCGCCGTCAGCGTCATCGCTGCCATCGTCGAAGTGAGGTGTTTCATCGTCGTTCTCCCGTCTGGTTGTGCGGCGACGCCGGCTTCCGGCGCCGCGCGGTCTCCGCTATCGGCGGTCTCTCGGCTCAGCTGTTCTTCTTGTACTTCTTGATGGCTTTCTCCAGGTCTTCCATCTCGTCGCAATCGCCGCAGGCCGCCTTCAGCACGGCCAGCCGCTCCTCGGCATGGGGCAGATCCTTCATCTCGAGATAGAGCTCGCCCATGTATTCGTTGGCGCCGAGATGCTTCGGCTCCAGCGCCAGCGCCCGGGTGTAGTAGTCGAGCGCCTTCGGCATGTCGCCGAGCTTGCGATAGGAATAGCCGAGCATGTTAAGGGCGTCGGCGAAATCGCCGCCCTTCTCCTGGATGGATTTTTCCAGCAGGGGGATCGCCTCGTTGTACTCCTCGTCCTCGACCATCTCCTTGGCGTCCTTGTAGGAATCCGGGAGATCGGCCTCCGGCGTGCTGTCGGAGGTGACGGCGCGGGCGAGCGGCGCGGCACCGGTCGCGATCGTCGCGCCCAGCAGCGCCGCAGCGAGCAGGAATTTCGGATCGAGCAGTTTCATCGACACACCTCAATGGCTGTGGTTTGCGCAGGTACCTCGTTGACGAGCGGCGGCGCAATCTAGTTCGATGCGGTTTCGGCGGAGTCGCCGGCCGGCATCCTCGAACCGCTGAATCCAGCCACAATCCACGGCATTAGGCGCATCACATCATCGTGAAATCTGTGATCGGGGTCACCCGTAGCGCTGCTCCGCCCAGGGATTGCCGCGATTGTGATAGCCGCGCACCTCCCAGAAGCCGGGACGATCCTCGGCGCTGAAGGTCAGGCGGTGGAGCCATTTGGCGCTCTTCCAGAAATAGAGATGCGGCACCACCAGCCGCACCGGCGCGCCGTGTTCGGGGGTCAGCGGCAGGTCCTCCCAATGGGTCGCGAGCAGCGCCTCGGCGGCCGCGAAATCGGCCAAAGGCAGGTTGGTGGCATAGCCGTCATGGGATTCGCAGATAACGTGGCGCGCGCCGGGCTGCGGCCGGACCAGGTCGAGAAGATCGGCCGTGGACACGCCCTGCCACCGGTTGTCGTAGCGCGACCAGGCGGTGACGCAGTGGATGTCGCTTTGGCGCTCCGCGCGTTCCAACCCGGAGAATGCCGGCCAATCCAACGTGACCGGCCGGTCGACCAGCCCGTCCACCGTCAAGGCCCAGGTCGCAGCGGAGATCTCCGGTCACAGCCCGAGGTCCAGGACCGGCCAGGTCTTCACCAGCCTTTGCCCCGGCGGCAACCGGTCGGATCCGGAAGCACCGGTCAGCAGGCGGCCCGCTTTGGCCCAAAGCTGCTTGCTGGCCACCAGCTTCTCCTGCATCTGCCTGCGGGTATTCGGGTCGTCGCTGCTCATCCGGGTCTCGGCTCCATCGAATCTCGATCATCCAACTATTTGGAATCCGGGTCGAAATGTCCAAGCATCGGATCGATGCCTTAAGCATTCGTGACGCCGGCCCTGGATCGGCATGCCTGTTAAACAACTCTGCAGTGTTATTTTAACCCTGCGGGATCGCTTGCTTATTCACCCCATGGCGGCTAAGAAATCGCGCGGTCCCCGCCGGTATTTCCCGTAAGATTTTGTGTAATTCTGGAAGAGCGCTGATGTCCGAGATTAATCCTGCTCATCTCGATCTGGCGCATGGCCTGCGCTTCGAGGACCTCTATGAGCCCGCCGGCCTCGCCCGGCTGGATGCGCTGTTCCTCGATGCGCTGCAGGCCTCGGACGAGGGATTGGCCGGACGCCTGCTCGCGGCCCGGGCTGAGCCCTCCGGCCTCGGCGACAAGGCGGAGTCCCAGCTCATCCTCGATCTTGCCGGCCATCTCGAGGATTTCATTGGCACTCTTTTCGGCATCCGGTCCGAACTCGGCGCCCTGCAGGCCCGGCACAGCGACCTTGCCCCCCTGTTCAGCGTCAAGCGCCTCTTCGTCCAGCGCCGCGCGCTGAAGGCGCACAAGCCGGAAGAGGCCGCCGGTTTCGACGCCGATGCCCTGCGCCAGGAACTCACCGCGGCCTTCGGCGGCGCCTTCGACGAACTCACCTTCGCCCGCCATGTCGAGGCGTGGACGGCGGACGAGGCCAATCACGCGGCGGATATCGACCGCGCCGTCCGCTATGCCGCCTGGGCGACCCAGAGCGAGGCCGGCAAGGCGCTGCACCGCAAGGGCGTGCTGTTCAAGGCGCCGCGCAAGATCGATCCCCTGCATCTCGTGCATCTCGCCAGCGAGACCCGGCACGGCGTGCCGATGTACAAGCTCGACGACGCCGATCTCCGGCGCCGCGAGGGCTTCGCCCTCACCGATTCCGGCACCGACCTCCGCGGCGCCCTCGATCAGGCGAATTACTGCATCTGGTGCCACAACCAGGGCAAGGACAGCTGCTCCACCGGCCTCAAGGAGAAGGACGGCGGCTACAAGAAGAGCACCTTCGGCGTCACCCTCGCCGGCTGTCCGCTCGACGAGAAGATCTCAGAGATGCACACGGCCAAGGCCAACGGCCAGCCCCTGGGTGCGCTGGCCATCGTCGCCGTCGACAACCCGATGGTGGCGGCGACCGGCCACCGCATCTGCAACGACTGCATGAAGGCCTGCATCTACCAGAAGCAGGAGCCGGTCGACATCCCCCAGGCCGAGACCCGGACGCTGAAGGACATCCTCGAACTGCCCTGGGGCTTCGAAATCTACGGCCTGCTGACCCGCTGGAACCCGCTCAACCTGCGCCAGCCGCTGGCGCGCCCCGCGACCGGCCGCAAGGTGCTGGTGGTCGGCCTGGGACCGGCCGGCTATACGCTCTCCCATTACCTGCTGAACCAGGGCCATACGGTGGTGGCGATGGATGGACTGAAGATCGAGCCCCTGCCGGGCGAGATCTCGGGCGTGAAGGTCGACGGCAGCCGCACCGCGTTTCGCCCGATCCGCGATTTCGCGGAGCTGCAGGAGGATCTCGGCAACCGCGTCATGGCCGGCTTCGGCGGCGTCGCCGAATACGGCATCACGGTGCGCTGGGACAAGAACTTCCTGAAGGTCATCCGCCTGTTGCTGGAGCGCCGGCGCAGCTTCGCGATGTTCGGCGGCGTGCGCTTCGGCGGTACCCTCACCCTCGACCAGGCCTGGGCGATGGGCTTCGACCACGTCGCCCTGGCGCTCGGCGCCGGCAAGCCGACCCTGCTCGACATGCCGGGCGGCCTTGCCCGCGGCGTGCGCATGGCCTCGGATTTCCTGATGGCGCTGCAATTGAGCGGCGCCGCCAAGACGGATTCCATCGCCAACCTGCAGCTGCGTCTGCCGGCGGTGGTGATCGGCGGCGGCTTGACCGCGATCGACACCGCGACCGAGGCGATGGCCTACTATCCGCTGCAGGTCGAGAAATTCCTGAAGCGCTACGAGACCCTGGCCGCCGAGCTCGGCGCCGCGGCGGTGCGCACCGAATGGTCCGATGCCGAGGCCGAGATCGCCGACGAGTTCATCAATCATGCCCGCGCCATCCGCCAGGAACGCGCCCGCGCCAAGGCCGCCGGCGAGAAGCCGAAGCTCTCCGACCTCATCAACCATTGGGGCGGCGTCACCCTCGCCTATCGCCGCCGGCTGATCGATTCGCCCTCCTACACCCTCAACCACGAGGAGGTCGAAAAGGCGCTGGAGGAGGGCATCCGCTTCGCCGAGAACCTGTCGCCGATCTCGATCGATACCGATCCCTTCGGCCATGCCGAATGCATCCGCCTGAAGGATGCCGAGGGCAAGGAGCATTGCCTGCCCGCCCGCGCCGTGCTGGTCGCCGCCGGCACCAGGCCGAATACCGTGCTGGCCCGCGAGGACGAGAAGAACTTCGCCCTGGACGGGCAGTATTTCCAGGCAGTCGATGACGACAATGTCGTGGTGAAGCCGCAGCGGCTGGCCAAGCCCGACGAGGTCCGCGTCATCACCCAGTACCGCGCCGACGGCCGCTCGGTGAGCTTCTTCGGCGACCTCCACCCCTCCTTCGCCGGCAATGTGGTGAAAGCCATGGGCAGCGCCAAGAAGGGCTGGCCGGTGGTCCAGGCCGCCCTGCAGCGCCTGCCGCAGGCGGTCTCGACCGACGCCTCCGCCTTCCTGGCCGAGCTCAACCGCCGCTTCCGCGCCAGGGTCCGCGCCGTCAACCGACTGACCCCGACCATCGTCGAGGTGGTGATCGAGGCGCCCCAGGCCGCCGCGAATTTCGAACCCGGCGAGTTCTACCGCCTGCAGAATTTCGAGACCCTGTCGCCGCGCACCGCCGATACCACGCTCACCATGGAGGGCCTGGCGCTGACCGGCGCCTGGACCGACGTGCAGCAGGGCCTGGTCGGCCTGATCGTGCTGGAGATGGGCGGCTCCTCCGATCTCTGCGCCTGGCTCAATGTCGGCGAGCCGGTGATCCTGATGGGCCCGACCGGCACGCCCACCGAGACGCCGTCCGGCGAGACGGTGCTGCTGGCCGGCGGCGGCCTCGGCAATGCCGTGCTGTTCTCGATCGGCCGCGCCCTGCGCGCCGCCGGCTCGAAGGTGCTGTATTTCGCCGGCTACAAGAAGCTGCAGGACCGCTACAAGGTGGCCGACATCGAGGCGGCGGCCGATGTCGTGGTCTGGACCAGCGACGAGGCGCCGGGCTTCCAGCCCAGCCGGCCGCAGGACAAGGCGCATGTCGGCAACATCGTCGAGACCATGCTGGCCTATGCCGGCGGCAAGCTGGGCGAAACCACGCTGAAGCTGGAGGACGTCGACCGCATCATCGCCATCGGCTCCGACGGCATGATGGCGGCGGTGGCGCGGGCCCGGCACGGCGTGCTGCAGAAGTACCTGAAGCCCAGCCATTGCGCGATCGGCTCGATCAACAGCCCGATGCAGTGCATGATGAAGGAGATCTGCGCCCAGTGCCTGCAGGCGCACAAGGACCCGGTCACCGGCAAGGAGACCGTGGTCTTCTCCTGCTTCAACCAGGACCAGGACCTCGACAAGGTCGACTTCGCCTCCCTGCGTTCGCGCCTGGCGCAGAACCGGGTGCAGGAGAAGCTGACCGTCGCCTGGATCGACCATGCGCTGAAGGAGATCGGCAAGCAGAAGCGCAGGACGGCCTAGGCCCAGGCTCCTGCGGCCCAGGCTTCTGCGGCCCGGACTCCTGCAACCCCGCCCGCCGGGCCCGAACGGCGGGCATTCTGCCGGTCCAGGCCCGGATTTGCGGCTTGCCGTGGGCCCGGGTCGTTGCGACACTTCGGGCGATCCCCGGTTCCGATCGGGGCATGGCGAGAAGAGGGGAACTTCATGCCGCTCAAGGATCAGCACGGCAACGCCGTCTCCACCGCCAGCAAGGCCGCCCTGAAGCTCTACGACCAGGCGGTCGACGAGCTGGCGCTGTTCACCGCCAATCCCCTGGAGACCGCCGAGCGCGCGGTGGCGGCGGATCCGGGCTTCCTGCTGGGCCATGTCCTCAAGGGCTACCTGCGGCTGCTGAGCACCGAGCTCGGCGATGCGATCGTCGCCCGCGAGGTGATGGTCGACCTGCGCGCCCTGCTGCCCGAGGCCCGCCCCAACGACCGCGAGGCGCTGCACGTGAAGGCGCTGGGGCTCTGGGCGGCCGGCGACATGGCCGGCGCCGGCAGCGTGCTGGGCGCGCTCTCGATCCGCTGGCCGCGCGATCTCCTCGCCCTCTTGGTCGGCCATCAGATCGACTTCCTGACCGGCAACGCCGTCAATCTGCGCGACCGCATCGCCCGCGCTTTGCCGCAATGGGTGACCGACGACAAGCACTTCGGCAACATCATGGGCATGTACGGCTTCGGCCTCGAGGAGGCCGGGCAATGGCAGCGCGGCGAGGAGACCGGGCGCCTCGCGGTCGAGCGCAACCCGAAGGACGTCTGGGGCATCCATGCCGTGGCGCACGGCCTGGAAATGCAGGGCCGGATCAAGGACGGCATCGGCTTCCTGGAAAAGCGCCGCGGCGACTGGATCGCCGACAACTTCCTCAACGTCCACAACTGCTGGCACCTGGCGCTCTACCACCTCGACGCCGAAAGGCCGGAGGCGTCGCTGGAACTCTATGACTCGGTCATCTTCAACGAGCGCTCCAACAACGTCGCCATGGAGCTGCTCGACGCCGCCGCGATGCTCTGGCGCCTGCACCTCAACGGCGTCGATGTCGGCCCGCGCTGGCAGCCCCTGGCCTCGGTCTGGCGCGGCAAGGCCAACGACACCTTCTATGCCTTCAACGACATGCATGCCGCGATGTGCTTCGCCGCGACCGGCGACCTCGACAGCCTGCAGTCGAGCCTGAAGACGCAGGAGGCGTACCTCGCCGCCGCGGCGGAAGGCACCGGGCTCACCAACGTGATGATGACCCGCGAGGTCGGCCTGCCGGTCTGCCGCGGGCTCTTCGCCTTTGCCTGCCAGGACTACCAGGCCGCGATCGACCACCTGATGCCGATCCGCTATCGCGCTCATCATTTCGGCGGCAGCCACGCCCAGCGCGACGTCATCAACCGCACCCTGCTGGAAGCGGTGCTGCGCGCCGGCGACAGCGATCTCGCCGAGGCCCTGATCAGCGAGCGCCTGGAGCAGCGCCCGGCGAGCCCCTACAACTGGCGCCGCCTGGCGGTGCTGAAGAAGCAGCGTGGCCTCGCTGCCCAGGCGAAGGCCGCGGAAGCCGAGGCAAGGAAGCTCGTCAAGAATATTGCGTAAGCGCCTACTTACGGATTTTATTTCACCTCGCGGGCCCCGGTGCCCCCGCCGCCCGGACCCCGCATGAGCCCAGCGCATCCCGCGGTGAGAAGAGTTCAGTTTGCGACAGGGCGCCGGGTCGCTATTCAGCTATCCTCAGTCGTCGCAATAACAGCCCGGATCCGGTGCCGGGCCTAAGGATTGGACCGGACCGAGGAAGATTGTGACCCAGGCTAGAAACGGCCATAGACACGGCACCTTGCTGATCGCCTGCGGGGCGCTCGCCAAGGAGATCGTGGCGCTGACGGCGGCCCATGGCTGGGGCGACGAGCTGGCGGTGACCTGTCTGCCGGCGATCTGGCATAACCGGCCGGAGAAGATCCCGGACGGGGTGCGGCGGAAGATCCGGGCGGGCAAGAAGAAATACGAGCGGATCCTGGTGCTCTACGGCGATTGCGGCACCGGCGGGATGCTCGACGCGGTGCTGAAGGACGAGGGCGTCGAACGGATCGACGGGCCGCATTGCTACGAGTTCTACGCCGGGCGGACGGATTTCGAGGCGCTGATGGAGGAGGAACTCGGCAGCTTCTTCCTGACCGACTACATGGTCCGGCATTTCGACCGCCTGATCTGGGAAGGCCTCGGCATCGACCGGCATCCCGACCTGCGGGACGCCTATTTCGGCAACTACCGCCGGGTGGTCTACCTGGCGCAGATCGAGGATCCGCGGCTGCGGGAGAAGGCCCAGGCGGCGGCGGCGAAAATGGGGCTTGATTTCGAGTATCGTTTCACCGGCTATGGCGAGCTGCAGCGTTTCATGGCGGCCGCCGCGGCGGAACACTGAGCACACGGGTTCGAGGACGAAGATGGCGCAGCTGACGGTGGTTTACTGGCGGGACATCCCCGCCCAGGTGATCGTGAAGAAGGGCCGCGAAACCGCGAAGATCCAGTTGACCGAGCGCTTCGAAAAGGCGATCGACCGCGCCGCCATGCGCGCCAACCTGCGCGATACCGATTCCTACCTGGCCGAGTGGCGCCGCGCGGCGCCGGTCAATGTCAGCGACGACCTGCAGGCCGAGGCCGACAAGGCGGCGGCCGAGCTCGAGGCCGGCTTCACCGAGGAGCGGCTGAAGGCGCTGGTGGAAAACGGCGGGCTTGCCGGCGATCCCGCCGATGCCGCCCGGACGGGGGCCTGAACCGATGTATGCCGTTCGCCTCTGGTCGGTGCGCCATGCCCGCGGCCTCAACCGCTTCTACCAGGGCTTCGAGCGCCTGCTGGTCGCCCTCCACCCGCTGTGGAACCGGATCGGCTACGACAAGGTCGAGCGGCCCTTCCAGGTCTTCGAGAAGGCGACCAAGGGCTTCCTCTTCGACTGCCAGATGTGCGGCCAATGCGCCCTCTCCTCCACCGGCATGTCCTGCCCGATGAACTGCCCGAAGAATCTCCGCAACGGCCCCTGCGGCGGCGTCCGCCCCAACGGCCATTGCGAGGTGAAGCCGGAGATGAAATGCGTCTGGGTGAAGGCCTGGGAAGGCGCGGCGCGGATGGGCGCCGTCGGCGCCGGCGAAACCGGCCTGCCGAAGATCCTCGACGTGCAGAAGCCGGTCGACAATGCCCTGAAGGGCCGCTCCTCCTGGCTCCGCGTGGTGCGCATGGAAAAGCAGGTCGGCGAGTTCGCCCCGAAGCCGGCGAAGGCGGCCGCGGCCCCCGGGAAACCGGCCCCCAGGGAATCCGGCGGGGGGAAAACCGGCGGAAGCGAAGCCCGCCGCGCCCGACAATGCCGGGCGGGCGGCATGAGCAGCGATCTCACCCATTTCGACCCGGCGGCGCCGCTGCCCTCCCTGCCCGGCCATTCCTCGGGCGGCCGGCTGGAACGCATCCTGCGCTCCGGGCGCTTCGCCGTCACCGCCGAGCTGAACCCGCCGGATTCCGCCGACCCGCGCGACGTCTACGACCGCGCACTGGTGCTCTCCGAGGTCTGCGACGCGATCAACGCCACCGACGCCTCCGGCGCCAACTGCCACATGTCCTCGGTCGGCATCTGCTCGCTGCTGACCCGCGCCGGCTATGCCGTCATCATGCAGATCTCCTGCCGCGACCGGAACCGCATCGCCATCCAGGGCGACGTGCTGGGCGCCGCCGCGATGGGGGTGCAGAACATCCTCTGCCTGACCGGCGACGGGGTCCAGGCCGGCGACCAGCCGGCGGCGAAGCCGGTCTTCGATTTCGATTCGACCTCGCTGCTCGACTGCATCCGCGGCATGCGCGACCGGCGCCAGTTCCTCTCCGGCCGCAAGCTCACCACGCCGCCGCAGGTCTTCCTCGGCGCCGCCGCCAACCCCTTCGTGCCGCCGCTGGAATACCGGGCGCAGCATATCGCCAAGAAGATCGCCGCCGGCGCGCAGTTCATCCAGACCCAGTACTGCTACGACGTGCCGCTTTTGCGCAAGTTCATGGAGAAAGTGCGCGAGCAGGGCCTGCACGAAAAAGCCTTCTTCCTGATCGGCGTCGGGCCGCTGCCTTCGGCGAAGACCGCGCGCTGGATGAAGAACAACGTGCCCGGGGTGCACATCCCGGAACCGGTATTGGAGCGGATCGAGAAGGCCAAGGACCAGAAGGCGGAGGGCAAGCAGCTCTGCATCGATCTCATCCAGGAGATCAGCGAAATCGAGGGCGTGGCGGGCGTTCACGTGATGGCCTACCGGCAGGAGGAATACGTGAACGAGATCATCCAGGCCTCGGGTGTCATGCACAACCGGAAACCGCGCCGTGCGGCCCGCCCAGCCGTTCCCGCTGCGGCCGGGCCGAAAGCGGCCGTCAATCAGTGAAAGGACTTTTCTAAATGACCGATACCGTCATCAGCTCGGCCACCAAGGAAGTGGTGATCGGCTTCGACCGCCCCTTCGTCGTGATCGGCGAGCGCATCAATCCCACCGGCCGCAAGCTGCTGGCGGCCGAGATGGCGGCCGGCGACTACAGCCGGGTCCGCTCCGATGCCCTGGCCCAGATCGCCGCCGGCGCGCAGATGCTCGACGTCAATGCCGGCATCCCGATGGCCGACGAGCCGCGCATCCTTGCCGAGGCGATCCAGCTGGTGCAGTCGCTGACCGACGCACCGCTGTCGATCGACAGCTCGATCGTCGCCGCCCTCGAGGCCGGCCTCGCCGTCTACAAGGGCAAGGCGCTGCTGAACTCGGTGACCGGCGAGGAGGAGCGCCTCGAGGTGGTGCTGCCGCTGGTGAAGAAATACGGCGCCGCGGTGATCGCCATCTCCAACGATGAGACCGGCATCTCCGAGGATCCCGACGTGCGCTTCGAGGTGGCGAAGAAGATCGTGCACCGCGCCGCCGACTACGGCATCCATCATTCCGACATCGTGGTCGATCCGCTGGTGATGCCGATCGGCGCTCTCGGCCAGGCCGGCAACGCCGCCTTCCGGCTGATCCGCCGGCTGCGCGAGGAGCTGAAGGTCAACACCAGCTGCGGCGCCTCCAACATCAGCTTCGGCCTGCCCAACCGGCACGGCCTCAACCAGGCCTTCCTGTCGATGGCGATCGGCGCCGGCATGACCAGCGCCATCATGAACCCGCTGCATATCGAGGAGATGACCGGCATCTGGGGCGCCGACACGCTGATGGGTCACGACCCGCATTGCGCCCACTGGATCCGCAAATTCCGCGAACCGACGCCGGAAGGCGAGCCGATGGCCGGCCAGCGCGGGCGGCGCGAGGGCGGCGGCCGGCGGCGCGGCGGCGGCACGCCCGGCGGCGGCACCCCGGGCGGCGCGGCGCCGGAAACGGCGAGTGCCTGAGACGTCTTCCATAGCGCGGGCGGCCCAACCGGAGCAGCCCGCGCGATGACGACCTGCCCCGACCCCTGCTCCCCGATTTCCGGGAAAGCCGGGGCCGGGGTTCGTGCTTTAGGGCCGGGAAAGACCACACTGAACATCGGGTTTGAACCATGACCGCGGACACCACGGCGAGCGACAAGAACGGCCAGGCCAACGGCAACGGCAATGGACATGGTGCCGGCGAGGGCCCCCTGCTGGCCTTCATGCCTTCGGGCAAGCGCGGGCATTTCCCGATGGGCACGCCGATCCTGCAGGCCGCCCGCGCCCTCGGGGTCGACATCGATTCGGTCTGCGGCGGGCGCGGCATCTGCGGCCGCTGCCAGGTCGTGGTCTCGGAAGGCGAGTTCGCCAAGCTCGGCGTCACCTCGCGCGGCGACCATCTCAGCGATTTCTCCGCCGTCGAGCAGCGCTATGCCGACAAGCGCGGCCTGAAGGCCGGCCGCCGCCTCTCCTGCTCCTGCCAGCTCCTCGGCGATCTGGTCATCGACGTGCCGGCGGAAAGCCAGGTGCACAAGCAGGTGGTGCGCAAGCGCGCCGAGATGCGCACCATCGAGCTCGACCCGGTGATCACCCTGCATTACGTCGAGGTCGAGCAGCCCGACATGCACGACCCGACCGGCGATCTGCAGCGCCTGGAAAAGGCACTGAAGGCGCAGTGGAAGCTGGAGGGGCTGGATTGCGACGTGCGCGCGATCCAGGGCCTGCAGCAGGCCCTGCGCAAGGGCGACTGGACGGTGACCGTCGCCGTCCATCTCGGCCGTCAGATCACCGCAGTCTGGCCGGGCTTCCAGGACAAGGCCTATGGCATCGCCGTCGACGTCGGCTCCACCACCATCGCCGGCCATCTCTGCGATCTGGCCAGCGGCGAGGTGATCGCCTCCTCCGGCCTGATGAATCCGCAGATCCGCTTCGGCGAGGACCTGATGAGCCGGGTCTCCTACGTGATGATGAATCCCGGCGGCGACAAGGAGATGACCAAGGCGGTGCGCGAGGCGCTCAACGACCTCGTCCAGGCCTGCGTCAAGGAAGCCAATTGCAGCGTCGAGGACATCCTCGAATGCACCTTCGTCGGCAACCCCATCATGCACCACCTGCTGCTGGGGATTAACCCGATCGAGCTCGGCGGCGCGCCCTTCGCCCTGGCCACCGACGGCCCGGTGCAGATCTGGGCCTCCGAGATCGACCTCAAGGTGCATCCCAACGCCCGCATCTACGTGCTGCCCTGCATCGCCGGGCATGTCGGCGCCGATACCGCCGGCGTCATCCTCTCGGAATCGCCGCATGAATCCGACGAGATGACGCTGATCGTCGATGTCGGGACCAATGCCGAGATCGTGCTCGGCAACCGGCACAAGCTGCTGGCGGCCTCCTCGCCGACCGGCCCGGCCTTCGAGGGCGCGCAGATCTCCTGCGGCCAACGCGCCGCCCCCGGCGCCATCGAGCGGGTGCGCATCGACCGCGTGACCCTGGAGCCGCGCTTCAAGGTGATCGGCAGCGACCTGTGGTCGGACGACAGGAACTTCGCCAAGGAGACCGAGGCCTTCGGCGTCACCGGCATCTGCGGCTCCGGCATCATCGAATGCCTGGCCGAGATGTATCTCTCGGGCATCCTCGCCTATGACGGCGTCATCGACGGCGCCATGGCGGCGAAATCGCGGCGCATCGAGCCAGAGGGCCGCACCTTCTCCTATCTGCTGCACGAAGGCTCGGCGGAAAGCGGCTCGCCCACCCTGAAGATCATGCAGAACGACGTCCGCGCCATCCAGCTCGCGAAGGCTGCCCTCTATGCCGGCGCCCGGCTGCTGATGGACCGCATGGGCATCGACAAGCTCGACCGGATCACCCTCGCCGGCGCCTTCGGCAGCCATATCGATGTCAAATACGCGATGGTGCTCGGGATGATCCCCGATTGCGACCTCGCCAAGGTGACCAGCGCCGGCAACGCCGCCGGCACCGGCGCCCGCATCGCGCTGCTCAACCGCAAGGCGCGCGACGAGATCGTCCGCGTGGTGAAGCAGGTCGAGAAGGTGGAAACCGCGGTCGAGCCGCGCTTCCAGGCGCATTTCGTCGAGGCGATGGCCCTGCCCCACAAGACCGCGCCCTATCCGCACCTGGCCAAGGCGGTGAACCTGCCGGCACCGAAGCTCGCCGCCACCGGCGACGAGGACGGCGGCCGCCGGCGGCGCCGGCGCTCCTAGATCCAATGGCCGGTGCCGGCCATCTTCCGGCACGCCGCGGCGGCGGCAGACGTCAGGGCCAGGTCTTCAGCTTCGCCTGCAGGCTGGCCGGCCAGTCGGCCTCTGGCGGATAGAAGCTGGACTCGCCATCGCCGGGCTTGCGTGCCGCGAACACTCTTTGCCCGGCGGGATCGATGGCGATGAAGAGATCGCTCGAGGTCTCGCCCTCGTTGTTGAAGCAGCTGCCGTAGATCATCCCGTCGGCAGTCGCCAGCATCCTGTCGGCAGTGCCGAAATCGTCGACGAAGGCGGGGAAATCCGCGCCGAGCAGCGTCTTGAAGGCGGCGAAGACGGCGGCATTGTCGAGCGCTTCCCAGGGATAGGCGCCGTTCAGCGCCGGCGCCTCCGCCCAGCCGGTCCCCGGCTTCGGCTCGAAGGGTACCGGCATCGGCCCCTCGAGGCCGCGCGCGAAGGACCAGCGATAGAGCGCGCCGTCCTGCCCGGCGATGGGCGGGAAGCGGATCTCCAGGCTGTCGGTGCCGGCGGTGCCGACCGCCGTATCCGAGCAGTCGCCGAAGACGTCGGTGCTGGCGACGCTGCCGGCGGCATCGACCGAGATCACCTGGTATTGCCCGGCGCAGCCGTTGCCACCATCGGAAACCAGCAGCAGGGCCGCTGCACCGCTGTCGCCGGTGAAGGAGGATTCGATCTCGATGAAGGCGTTCTTCGCCACCACGGCGCCGTCGATGCGTGCCTCGGCGGAGCCGTCCTCGAGCTTGACGATCTCCAGCTGCTTCGGCCCGAGGACGATCTGCTGCAGGCTTTCCGCCGCCGCGTCGTCGCCGGCAAAGACCGACGGCAGCAGCGCCAGCAGGCCCCAGACGCCGACCGCAACCGCCCGCCGCATCTCGTGCCCGCTGCTCCGCATCCGCCGTCCGCTCCCCGCGGGTCGCCTGCCCGCTGCGGGCAATACTCCCCGAGCCGGGGGCGGCACGCAAGCCCGCCGGCGGAGGTCTGGTATTGGATGGTTTCGGGGCGGTCGGCTAGGGACGCTTGCGCCCGGTCACCATGGCGCGCGGCAGGTTCTCGCGATGGGCGAGACTGGCCAGGGCGACGCCGCCGAGATGCAGGATGATGAACGCCAGGGTGATGTTCGCCAGCACTTCATGGACCTCCTTGAATGGGCCGCGGATTCGGTCGCTGTCGCCGCTGGTCGCGACGACCGCCTGCGGCAGCCAGTAGGACAGCGGCCCCTGGCCCTTGGCGATGGCCAGATCGGCCATGCCGAAGCCGGCGGTGGCGCCCAGCAGGATGAGCAGCGCCAGCGTCATCGCCCCGCCGGCCGGGCTATGGCCGACATGGCGCTTGGCGCGGAAGCGGACGAGATCGACGAGATAGGCGAAGACCGTGGCGGGGGATTTCACGAAGCTGGCGAAGCGGGCATGCTTCGTCCCGACGAAACCCCAGAGCACCCGCAGCGCCACGACGGCGACGATGGCATAGCCGGCCCAGCTGTGCAGCCAGATCGGATCGCCCTCCGAGAGATAGGCGACGGCAAAGGCCAGCACCAGCAGCCAATGGGCGCCGCGGACGAAGACATCCCAGACCTTGATCTCGTTCATGACGATTTCCTGACCGATGGTTCTAGACCGCGCGGCTGTGACGGGCCGGGCTGCTGTTGAAATAGGCATCGAAGGCGGCGGCGACAAGGCGCTGATACGGCATGCCGCGCTCGGTCACCCTGAGATGGGTACCCTTCAGTTCCGCGAGGCCGTCGGCGACCAGCGGCGCGAGGCGGGCGCGCTCGATGCGGAAGCCATAGCCGGCGGCCCCCAGTTCCAGGGCGACGCGGCCGAAATCGACTTCGCCGAAGCACATCAGCCGCTCGATGATGGCGCCCAGCAGCCGGTCCTCGCCGGTGAGGGCGACGCCGCGGGCGATGGGCAGGCGGCCCTTGGCAATCGCCTGCGACCAGGCGCCGGTTTCCGGCAGGTTCTGCGCGAAGCCCTGGGGCAGGGCGCTGATCGCCGAGGGGCCGAAGCCGACCAGGGTCTCGGCGGAATCGGCGGTATAGCCCTGGAAATTCCGGCGCAGGCTGCGATCCTCCAGCGCCTGGGCCAGGGCATCGGTCGATCTGGCGAAGTGATCGAGGCCGATGCGCCGGTAGCCGGCGGCGGTCACCTGCCGGGCCGCACCTTCCGCCATGGCGAAGCGCTGCGCGGCATCGGGCAGGGTCGCTTCGTCGATCAGGCGCTGATGTGCCTTCATCCAGGGCACATGCGCATAGCCGAAGATCGCCAGCCGGTCGGGCTCCAGCGACACGGCAAGATCGATCGTCCGGCGGAAGCTGTCCGGCGTCTGCTTCGGCAGGCCGTAGATGAGGTCGAGATTGAGGCCGCCGATGCCGACGCCACGCAGGCCGTCGACCGCGGCCCGCACCAGGTCATAGGGCTGCACCCGGTTGATCGCCGCCTGCACCTCGGCGTCGAAATCCTGCACGCCCAGGCTGACACGGTTGACCCCGCCGTCGCGCAGCGCCCGCAGCAGATCCTCCGACATCAGCCGCGGATCGAGCTCGAGGGCGATCTCACAGCCGGGTTCGATATCGTAGAGATGGCCGATCGCCATCATCAGCCGGCGGAAATCGTCGGGCGCCAGCATGTTCGGGGTGCCGCCGCCCCAGTGGATCTGCGCCAGCCTGCGGCGTCCGCCGAAGACCCGCGCCGTCTGCTCGAGCTCCTCCGTCAGCCGCGCGGCGAAGCGATGGACCGGCTCGTAGCGCGCCGCCACCCGGGTATGACAGCCGCAGTACCAGCACATCTGCTTGCAGAACGGCACATGCAGATAGAAGGACAGCGGCGTCGCCGGATCGGTGGCGGCCAGCCAGTCGGTCACCTGCGCGGCGCCGATTCCGGCATGGAACTGTGCCGCGGTCGGATAGCTGGTATAGCGCGGCACCGGTCGGTCGTATCTGGCGAGAAGGCTGTCGGTCATGCCGCCATCATGCCCATCCCGCGCCGCGACGGCTTGATTTATGTCAATGATCCCCGCGATTTAGCCGCGACCACGCGCCGCGCCGGCATGTCCCCGCTGGATCTGGGGAATTGGCCGCCGCGCAGCCCGGCCATGCGGGTCGGCGGGACGAAATTAAGGGGCTTTTAACGGCGATTTCCTAGATTTGGCCTGGGAAAAGCGAGTGCCGCCAATGTCCAGGGAAGCCGCTTCCAGATGAAACGCCGACCGGTCCAGGCCGCTCCGCGATTCCGCCTGACGCGGAATTTCGCGATCGTCGCGGCGATCGTGCTGCTGCTGGTGGCGACCACCCTCAGCCTGCTCTATCGCGGCTGGGCGATCCGGCAGCTGAGTGCCGAGGTGGAGCAGAGCAACGTCAACATCGCCCGCCTGCTGGCCAACGTGCTCTGGGAGCACCAGCGGCCGCTGCTCGAGCAGCTGACCGCGGCCGATCCGAAGACCCTGCGCACCCGCCCGGAGATCGGCGTGCTGGCCCGCACCATCGGCGCCCTGGTGCGCGATGCGCCGGTGGTCAAGGTGAAGATCTACGGCCTCGACGGGATGACGATCTTCTCCACCGCCCGCAGCCAGATCGGCGAGGACAAGATGCATGACGAGGGCGTCGCCTCGGCGCTCCGCGGCACCGTCGCCAGCGAGCTCGCCCATGCCAATACGCTCAGCACCTTCGAGGGCGCCATCGTCGATCGCGACCTGCTCTCCAGCTACGTGCCGATCTATCGCGACGAGACCGTGCGCGACGTCGCCGGGGTCTTCGAAGTCTACAACGACGTCACCGGCTTCGTCGGCGAGATCAACCGGGTGCAGATCTGGCTGGCGGTGATCGGCTTCGGCACCGCGGGCCTGGTCTATGCCGCCCTGGTCGCCCTGGTGCGGCACGGCGACCGGCTGCTGCTGCGCCAGCACGAGGAGACCGTGGCGCTGACCCGCAGCATTTCCCGCGCCGAGGCGGCCAGCCAGGCGAAATCGCATTTCCTCGCCGGCATGAGCCACGAGCTGCGCACGCCGCTGAACGCCGTCATCGGCTTCGCCGAGCTGATCCAGGGCCAGACCTTCGGCCCGATCAACGCGCGCTACAGCGACTATGTCGGCGAGATCCGCAATTCCGGCCGGCAGCTGCTCGGCATGATCGACGGCATCCTCAACCTCGCCCAGCTGGAACTGGGCAGCCAGGAGCTGCAGAACGGCGATGTCGATCCGGGCCTCCTCGCCCGCGAGGTCGCCGCCGGGCTGGAGGAACGGGCGCGCAAGGCCGAGATCCGCCTCACCCTCGAACTCGAACCCGGGCTGCCGGGCCTGCGCACCGACGGCGGCAAGCTGCGGCAGGCGCTGACCCATCTGCTGGCGAATGCGGTGAAGTTCTCCCGCCACGGCGGCGAGGTGCGGCTCAGCGTCGACCAGGCCGACGACACCCGGTGCCGCTTCGTCATCGCCGATCACGGCATCGGCATGCGGACCGAGGACTTCCCGCTGGCGCTGGCGCCGTTGAGCCAGGTCGATGGCAGCCTGGCGCGGAAATACGAGGGCGCCGGGCTCGGCCTGTCGCTCGCCACCCGCTATGTCGAGCTGATGGGCGGCAGCCTCACCATCGACAGCGCGCCGGACCGCGGCACCACGGTGACGGTTCTCATTCCCGGCATCCGGGTCCGGCAATCCGCCGCGGCGTGACCGCGGAAAACCGGGGTTTTCACCGCAAGATCCACCAGGCGCGCCCGGTCCAGGCACGGTGGAAACACGGTGGAATCACGGTGCGGACATGGTGGATCCGCAGCCGGTTCCGGCCCCCGGACGCGGCCCGAACCGGCATTTTCCCCGGATCCGCCGTTAACTTGTATATACAAGTTAACAAACCCCCTGCTGGAACCTTGCGGACCCGCTGCCCATATTCTCTGAGGAGGATATGCGCATGCGATTTTTCCCAATTCTTGCGGTGGTACTCGGCCTGGCGGCCAGCGGGCTCGGCATCCAGCCCCTCGGCGCACAGGAATTCTACGGCACCGGCTCCAGCTATACCGGCGCGCCGGTGCCGATGGGCACGCTGAACGCGATCGGGGCGGGGCAGCGCCGGCAATCGGCGGCCGAGGGGCAGCTACGGCTGCAGCAGCAGCTGTTGCGCACCGACCAGAAGCGGATCACCACCACCGGCCCCAATCTCGGCTGCTTCGGCAAGGCGGCATCGGTCACCGGCTGCGCCGACAAGCCGGTGCCGCAGATCGACCGGCGCAGCAACAGCCTGAAGCAGCGGGAACGCGACCTCGACGCCGAAGAGGAGCAGCGCCTCCGCGGGCTGCAGCCCTGAGGGCGGCCGGAGGAAGGGCCGTCCCGGCGCCAGCCGGCCGGGCGTGGCGCGGAAGCCGCCGTGGTGCATTCAGTCCGGCAATCCCGCGAGACGCAGGGCGTCGGCCAACCTGCGCCCGTCTTCCGGCCGGCGGAACGGGACATGGCGGCCGAGATTCGACACGCGGCAGTCGGGATCGAGGGCAAGCAAACGGGCCATCGCGCTCGCCGCCTTCTCCCGCCGTCCGGTGATGGCATATCCTGCCGCCAGGTAGCGCAGCGCGCCGATGGTGTCGGGCCGGGTCCTGATGGCCGCCTCCGCCCAGGACAGGGCTTCATCGTCGCGGCCGGCAATGAAATGGGCGCCCGCCATGGCGACCCGCATGTTGAACGCGCTGGGCGACTGCGGGTTGAGGCGCATGGCGCGGGTCAGGTCCTCGATCGCGGCTTCCGGCCGCCCGAGCCAGTTGTTGATCCAGCCGCTCCAATACCAGGCCGCGGCCAGATTGGGGTTGAGGGTCAATGCCCGCTCGATCAACTGGCAGCCGGCATCGAGGTCGCCGCTGATATAGGCCAGGCTGAATCCGCCGGTCGCGAGCGCCAGCGCGTCATCCTGACCCAGCTTGATCGCCAGGCGGGCCAGACGTTCCGCCTCGGCGGTTTCCTCGGCGGTGTAGTCCGCCCAGCCGCCGGCCTTGCGCTGCGAATAGCACTGGGCCGCCATGGCATAGGCCGAAGCGAAGCCGGGATCGAGCTCGGCGGCGTGCAGGAAGTGCCGAAGGCCCTCGGCATTGCCTTCCCGCGTCCATAGATTCAGCCCGGCCATGCCGCGAAGATAGTAGTCGTAGGCGTCGAGACTTTGGGTCGGCTTGCCTTTGGCCCGCTCGATCTCGGCCTGCTCCAGGCGCGGCGCGATGGCACCGATCGCGCGCGCGGTGACCTGATCCTGGAGGTCGAAGATATCCTCCATCGTGCCCTCGAACCGGTCGGCCCAGAGATGCGCGCCGGTGGTCGCGTCGATCAGCTGGCCGGTGATCCGCACCCGGTTCCCCGCCTTGCGCACGCTGCCTTCGAGCAGGTAGCGGACGCCGAGTTCGCGCCCGATCTGCTTCACGTCGACGGCGCGGCCCTTGTAGGCGAAGCTCGAGTTGCGGGCGATCACGAACAGCAGCTTGATCCGCGACAGCGCGGTAATGATCTCCTCCACCATGCCATCGGCGAAATATTCCTGCTCGATGTCGCCGCTCATGTTCTGGAACGGCAGAACGGCGATGGAGGGCTTGTCGGGAAGCGACAAGGCGGGTTTCGCCGGCTGCACGCCGGGATCGGCTGCACCCGGCGCCGCCGGCACGACGCCGAAGGCCCTGACCGGCTCCGCGATATTGTGGAACTGCTGCTCGCCCAGATCCGCAAAAGCGGCGGCGACCTTGCCCTTTACCTGCTCATAGACGCTGCGGGAGATGCAGAGCCCGCCGGGTGCCGCCAGCTTCTCGAGCCGGGCGGCGACGTTCACGCCGTCACCGTGGATCGTGCCATCGGCGACGACGACGTCGCCGAGGTTGACTCCCATGCGGAAGACGATCCGGCGCCCCTCGACCTCGGCGGCATTGGCATCGGCGAGAGCGCGCTGACAGGCGACGGCGCATTCCACGGCGGCGAGCGCATTGGTGAATTCGACCAGCAGGCTGTCGCCGGCGGTTCCGACGAGACGTCCCTGATGTCGATCGACGGCAGGATCGATGACCTCGGCGCGCAGCTTCCGGAACCGCGCCAGCGTGCCGAGTTCGTCGGCGGCGATCAGGCGCGAATAGCCGACGACATCAGCCGCGAGAATCGCCGACAAGCGCCGGAACACGGAATCCTGCGTCATCTCTCTCCCAAGTGCCGTCCCGATACGCAGTCACAGCCATCTTAGCGCAGTTGACGGCCTCCGCCAGACTGAAGATGGAGGCCAGACTGAGGACGGATGGCCGGACCCGGCCGGGTTTGGATCCAAGGCTGCGAAAGCGGCAGCGTGGGTCGGTTGCCGGAATGCCCCAGGCAACGGAGCATACCAGTCACGCGACTCCAGTCGTGGGTGGCCGGGCCAAGCCCGGCCATGACGGTTTGGGGCGTGACGCGGTGGGGCATGACGGGTTGGGGGTGGCGGGTTAGGCCCGGACAGGTTGGGGCATGGCCGGTCGCTCAGAAATCCGCGGCGCGGATGGGATGCATTTCGAGGTTGCCGTCCGGTCGATCATAGAGCTCGACGATATATCCCGAGGTGCTGTAGTCCAGTCTCCGGAAGTCAAAGAGATCGTTCGAGGCTTCGAATTGGGTCGCGACGCCGAACCACGCGCCCTCGCCGTACCAGAGATCTCCGGAAGCGACGCGCAGTTCATAGGAGCCGGAGGGAATCTTGACCTCCATCCTCCTGCCGCCAATGACGTAGATGCCGATGGTGTCCTTGCCGGTTCTTCGGTCCACCAGTTTCACGAAGTAGTTTGCACCCGGCAAGGTCACGATCGTGAACGGCCCTTCGCCATTGTGGCCGGAGCGGTTGTAGACGAGGCCCGGTGTCTGCGCGACCGGCTTGGGAAGGGCCTTCTTCTCGACGGCCTGCAGCAGGCTCGCCGCGAAATGGAATCCGCCATGCTGCTGCATGGTGAAGAGGAGCGTGCCAAGGGCGGCGCCAAAGGCGAGACCCAGCGCAATGATGAACGATGTCCACCTGGAGATCGCAGGCCGGACCGGCGGTGCCGATGCGCGGCCGATGGCCGGATTGTCCGCGACCAGGCGTAATGACGGTCGAGAGCGGCTCGGCAACGGCTTGCCGCAGCCTTGACAGGTGAGCGCGCCCTCCTTCGTCGCCGGAATCTGGTTCCTCGCGCCGCAGGTGCTGCACAGGATGTCGCCTTCGGCCTCGGACATCGACGATGGTCCCGATCTGCGAGATCGCCGAAGGGCATAGTTGCAAGCTTTCGCCGGAAATTCAATCGACGAGGGCGGTATGGGCCCGCGGGTGACGGGTGGGGTCGGGAACGTTGACGGCCTGCACCAGGAACTCGTGGGTGGCCGGGCCAAGCCCGGCCATGCGAATGAAACCACCCGCAAATTTACGCCGTCATGCCCGGGCTTGGCCCGGGCACCCACGAATTTTGGCGTGCAAAACGCGGCGTAAGTGGCCGGACCGATCCCCGGATCAAGCCCTAGGCGCGGACCTCGCGGAGGAAGCCGTCGACCTGGGACCTGAGCAGGGTACCGTTGCGGGCCAGGTCGCCGGCGGATGACAGCAGCTGGGTGGCGGCGGCGCCGGTTTCCTGGGCGACCTGGGTGACGCTGCCGATGTTCGAGGAGACCTCGGTGGTGCCCTGGGCTGCCTGCTGGACGTTGCGGGCGATCTCCTGGGTGGCGGCACCCTGTTCCTCGACGGCCGAGGCGATGGCAGTGGAGATCTCGTTCACCCGGTTGATGGTCTGGGCGATGCCCTGGATGGCGACGACCGAGCTCTGGGTTGCCTGCTGGATCGCCTGCACCTGGGCGGTGATCTCGTCGGTCGCCTTGGCGGTCTGGGTGGCGAGCACCTTGACCTCGGAGGCGACCACGGCGAAGCCCTTGCCGGCCTCGCCGGCGCGGGCGGCCTCGATGGTGGCGTTGAGCGCCAGGAGGTTGGTCTGGCCGGCGATATCGTTGATCAGGCGCACCACGTCGCCGATCTTCGCGGCGGCCTCGGCCAGGCTCTGCACCTTGGCGTTGGTGTCGTTGGCCTGGGTGACCGCGTTGCCGACGATGCGGGTGGATTCCGTCACCTGCGAGCCGATCTCGTGGATCGAGGCGGAGAGTTCCTCGGTGGCCGCGGCGACGGTCTGCACGTTCTGGGTGGCTTCCTCGGAGGCGGCGGCGACCACCGTCGACTGCCGCGACGCTTCCTCGGCCGAGGTCGACAAGGCCTGGGCGGTGGCCTGCAGCTCGGTCGAGGAGCTGGTGACGCCCTTCAGCACCTCGCCCACCGTCGATTCGAAACGGTCGGCCATCTCGTGCATCATCCGGCGGCGCTCGGCCTCGGCCTGCTGCTTCTGGGCCTCCTGTTCGGCCCGCAGGCGGTCGGCCTCGAGCATGTTCTCCTTGAAGACCTGGACCGCCTTCGACATCTCGCCGATCTCGTCGCCGCGTGCGGCGCCGGGAATCTCGGTGGTCTTGTCGCCGGCGGCAAGATGGCCCATGGCGGCGGTCATGCCGCGGATCGGCCGGGTGATGCTGCGGGCCAGGGCGAAGGCGGTGCCCAGCGCGATGACCACGGCGATACCGGCGACGGAAAGGTTGATCAGGGTGCTGCGGACGCCGACGGCGTCGAATTCGGCATCGAGGGCGGCGGCATGCTGGACCTCGAGGTCGCGCACCTGGCTCAGCGCGGCGGCGAAGGCGGCGACGGTCTCGTCGATCCGGCCGTCGAGGTCGCGGATCTCGGCGGTCATCTCCGGCGTCGCCTGGAGCTTGGGCAGCATCTCCTGCTCGAACAGGCGGACGACCTCGACATAATCCTTGCTGGCGGCTTCGAGGGCGGACTTCTGCGCGGTCTCGCCGGCGGCCGCGGCGATCTTCGCAAGGGCGGCCTCGGCCGCCGCCTTCTGCGCCGCCCAGTCCTTGGCGGTGGTCGGAAGGTCGCGGTTGATCTCGGCGTCGGCAATGATCTGGTACATGTGGGCGCCGAGATAGGAAGCCTCGGTGATGCGTGTGGCGTGCAGCGCGGTCTCCGCGCCGTCATCCTGCATCGCCCGCAGGCGGTCGACCGTCCAATAGGCGAGTCCGGCGAGGGCCAGCACCAGGGCGACATTGGTGACCGAGCCCAGCATGAGTTTGCCGGCGATGGAAATCCGCGTAGCGAGCATTCAGCTCTCCCTGCTTTTCTGACGACATCGTCTGCGGGCTGCGCGGGCCCTGGCGAAGTCCGCATTGACCTGGATCAATGGCGCAATTTGCGCATTGATAGGGCGTCGGAATTAAGTGCCGGTTAAACGCCGCGCGAATTCCGCGAGGGGTGTTCCGCGTCGGCTGCATGGCTGGCTGGGCATTCCGCAAAGACTCCGCGGGGAACGGACTGCGGTCTCAGAATTATCCGGTATTCGATGAAAATTTTCGCGGCGCGTCGGGGATCGGGGACGCGCGCCCGCAAAAGAAAACGGGCGGCACCCGAAGGTACCGCCCGCCATTCCGTAAGCCGGTTGGCTCGAGCGTCGGACTTTAGAAGTCCATGTCGCCCATGCCGCCCATGCCGCCGCCGCCCGGGCCGCCCATCGGGGCGGCCTTCTTTTCCGGACGATCGGCGATCATCGCTTCGGTGGTGATCAGCAGGCCGGCGACCGAAGCCGCATCCTGCAGGGCGCAGCGCACGACCTTGGTCGGGTCGATGATGCCGGCCTTCACCAGATCGACGAACTCACCGTTCTGGGCGTCGTAGCCCCAGTTGGTGTTCTTGCTCTCGAGCAGCTTGCCCGAGATCACCGCGCCGTCGACGCCGGCATTCTCGGCAATCAGCCGCGCCGGGGTCAGGATCGCCCGGCGGATGATGTCGATGCCGACCTTCTGGTCGTTGTTGTCGTACTTCACCTTGTCGAGCGAGCGCGAGGCATAGAGGAGAGCCACGCCGCCACCGGCGACGACGCCTTCCTCGACCGCGGCGCGGGTCGCGTGCATCGCGTCATCGACGCGATCCTTGCGCTCCTTCACCTCGACCTCGCTGCCGCCGCCGACGCGGATCACCGCGACGCCGCCGGCCAGCTTGGCCAGACGCTCGGCCAGCTTTTCCTTGTCGTACTCGCTGGTCGTCTCTTCGATCTGGGCGCGGATCTGGTTGCAGCGACCCTCGATCTCCTTCTTCTTGCCGGAGCCGTCGACGATGGTGGTGTTTTCCTTCTCGATCACCACCTTCTTGGCACGGCCCAGCATGTCGAGCGTGACGCTCTCCAGCTTGATGCCGAGGTCTTCGGAGATCACCTGGCCGCCGGTCAGGATGGCGATGTCTTCCAGCATCGCCTTGCGGCGATCGCCGAAGCCCGGCGCCTTCACGGCCGCGACCTTGAGGCCGCCGCGCAGCTTGTTGACCACCAGCGTCGCCAGGGCTTCGCCCTCGACGTCTTCCGAGATGATCAGCAGCGGCTTGCCCGACTGCACCACCGCCTCGAGGACCGGCAGCATCGCCTGCAGGTTGGAGAGCTTCTTCTCGTGCAGGAGGATGTACGGATTCTCGAGTTCCGTGGTCATCTTCTCGGCATTGGTGATGAAGTACGGCGACAGATAGCCGCGGTCGAACTGCATGCCCTCGACGACTTCGAGCTCGGTCTCGAGGCCCTTGGCCTCTTCCACCGTGATCACGCCCTCGTTGCCGACCTTCTGCATCGCCTTGGCGATCATCGCGCCGATTTCCTTCTCGCCATTGGCCGAGATGGTGCCCACCTGGGCGATCTCTTCCGAGGTCGAGACTTTCTTCGAGCGCTTCTTCACGTCCTCGACCACGGCTTCAACCGCCGCGTCGATGCCGCGCTTCAGGTCCATCGGGTTCAGGCCGGCCGCGACGGCCTTGGCGCCTTCGCGGACGATCGACTGGGCGAGAACGGTCGCCGTCGTGGTGCCGTCGCCGGCGAGGTCGTTGGTCTTCGAGGCGACTTCGCGCAGCATCTGCGCGCCCATGTTCTCGAACTTGTCGGCAAGTTCGATTTCCTTGGCGACGGTGACGCCGTCCTTGGTGATGCGGGGAGCGCCGAAGGCCTTGTCGATCACCACGTTGCGGCCCTTGGGACCCAGGGTGACCTTCACGGCGTTGGCGAGGATGTCGACACCGCGCAGCATGCGCTCGCGGGCGTCGCCGGAAAAGCGTACGTCTTTAGCAGCCATATCTCAGTTTCCTTCCAGTGTTTCTCGGGACGAAGCGGCGCCTAGATGCCTAGGCGACCTTCTTCTTCGCGGCGGTCGTGCCCTCGATGATGCCGAGGATGTCGGATTCCTTCATGATCAGAAGGTCCTCGCCGTCGACCTTCACTTCCGTGCCCGACCACTTGCCGAACAGGATGCGATCGCCGGCCTTCACGTCCAACGGGGTGAGCTTGCCGTCTTCGTTCTTCACGCCGGCGCCGGCGGCGATGACTTCGCCTTCCTGCGGCTTTTCCTTGGCGGTGTCGGGAATGATGATGCCCCCGGCGGTCTTCTCGACGCCTTCGATGCGACGGACGAGCACGCGGTCATGGAGCGGGCGGAACTTCATTGGAGATCCTCCGTTAATTTCTGAAAGTTATGCGACCCTGAAGAACGTCTTCGGATCCTGCGGTTCGACCGCTTGAGCGGGCCGTTAGCACTCACCGTCGACGAGTGCCAGCGATGTAGGCCGATAGGTCCGGTCCGTCAAGGGCTAAGGGACAGAAATCTATGGATAATCGGCAGGTGAATTGTCGCGGGGCCGGCAGCAATCCCGGTTAACGAGTGCTAACCATTTGAATTTGTTGTGAGATTCAAAGAATGTTAAGGTTTCGGGTCGATTCTATGGGTAAGGTTAATACCGTGACGTGAACTGAGATGGAGAGTGCTTGATGTCCAGCTTGGCGTTGCAGTTGAACCACTTCCGCCTGACCACGGCGCATATCCTCTACCACATGCCGGATCACCCGGGCCTGCTGCAGAGCTTCGTCTGGCAGGAATACGACCTCGCGCCACAATTCCCCGTGCTGCACAAGTTCCTGGATTTCTGGAGCCGCAACCTCGACGGCAAGCTGCACTCGGTCGAGGTGGCGAGCTGCGCCTTGCTGCAGGCACCAGCCTGGCGGAATGCCGAACTGCTGACCATGCATTAGCCGACGGCCTCCCGGGAGGGAAATGCCTGCGGAAGATTCCCGGGGGGACATGACAGGGCAGGTCCTTCCTGCTAACACTCGCGCGGCCTTCATTTTTCAGGGATTCCCCGCCGCGTGCTGCGACGTCTCTACGACTGGGTGATGAACCTCGCGCATCACCGCCAGGCGCTCTGGGCGCTGGCGGCGGTGAGCTTCGCCGAGAGCTCCTTCTTCCCGATTCCCCCCGATGCGATGCTGATGCCCATGGTCCTGGCCGACCGCAGGAAGGCCTGGCTCTATGCCGGCGTCTGCACCGCGGCCTCGGTGCTGGGGGCCCTGCTCGGCTATTGGATCGGCTACGAGCTCTACGCGACGGTCGGGGTGAAGATCGTCGCCGCCTACGGGCTGGAGGCCAAGATGCAGAGCTCGATCGAGGCCTTCAACACCTACGGCGTCTGGATCATCCTGATCAAGGGGATGACGCCGATCCCCTACAAGATCATCACCATCGCCTGCGGCGTTGCGCATTTCGCCCTGCTGCCCTTCGTCCTGGCCTCGATCGTGACCCGCGGCCTGCGCTTCTTCGCGGTCGCCGGGCTGCTCTATGTCTACGGCCCGCCGATCCGGGATTTCGTCGAGAAGCGCCTGACCCTGGTGACCACCGCCTTTCTCGCGATCGTGATCGGCGGCTTCGTCGCCCTGAAATATATTGGCTAGACCATGAAGATGCGGCACAGAAGCCTGGTCGAAGGCCGGGCGGTCCCCTGGATCACCGTGGCGATGTCCTTCGCCGCCCTTTGCGTCGCCTGGCTGGCGCAATACGGCGCCGGCCTCGCCCCCTGCCATCTCTGCTACCTGCAGCGCTATGCCTATTGGGCGGCGATCGCGGTCGGCTGCGTCGCCGTCCGCTACAGCTACGAGCCGAAGCCGCGGCGGATCTGGCTGGCGCTGACCGGCATCGCCCTGCTGACGGTGGCGGGGATCGCCCTGTTCCATGTCGGCGTCGAGCAGGGCTGGTGGGCCGGCTCGGATGCCTGCGTCGGCGAGAGCGGCAGCGGCCAGTCGGTCGAGGAACTGACCGCCAGCATCATGAACGCCCCCCTCACCCGCTGCGACGAACCGGCCTTCGTGCTGTTCGGCCTCTCCATGGCGGGCTACAATATCCTCTATGCCCTGGCCCTGGCGGCCTTCGCCTTCTGGGGCGCGACGCGGACGACCAACAAATGACCGAGACGCCTGCGGCCAAGGACATCGTCAAGCTGCCGACCCGCACCGCGGAGGACCGCCTGCCCGGCGATCTCACCAAGGCGCAGCTGATCGACCGCATCATCCGCGTCGATCACGCCGGCGAGTATGGCGCGAAGCGGATCTACGAGGGCCAGCTGGCGGTGCTGAAGGGCGGGCCCGAGGCGCAGGCGGTGCGCCGCATGTACGAGCAGGAGCTCGAGCACCTGCGCACCTTCGAGAAGCTGATGGTGGAGCGGCGGGCGCGGCCCTCGGCGCTCTATCCGGTCTGGCACCTGGCGGGCTATGCCCTGGGTGCCGCCACCGCCCTGCTGGGGCCGAAGGCGGCGATGGCCTGCACGGTCGCGGTCGAGGAGGTGATCGACCAGCACTACCGGGAACAGGCGGAAAAGCTCGGCGCCGACGAGGCGCCTTTGCGCACGACCATCGAGACGTTCCGCACCGACGAGCAGCACCACCGGGACTCCGGCCTCGCCCACGGCGCCGAGCAGGCACCGGCCTATCCGCTGCTCACCGCTGCGATCAAGGCCGGCTCGCGGCTCGCGATCTGGTGCGCGGAACGGGTCTAGGCGTTTCCACCGCCCCTAGGCTTCGGCCGCATCCTTCGCGAGTCTGGCGGCGAGTTCCGGCATCCACCTGGCATCGACATTGGCGAAGGCGAGGCGCAGGTTGGCCTCCTGGCCGGGGCCGAACATGCTGCCCGGCAGCGCCAGGATGTTCTGCCGGTCGGCCAGGCGCCGTCCCACCTGCATGGCGCTGAGGCCGCGATGCGGGTGCTTCACATAGGCGAAGAAGGCGCCGGCACTGACCACCTCGTAGCCGAGGTCGTTGCGGGCGAAGGCGCTGGTCAGCGCCGCCAGCCGGTCGCGCATCAGGCCGGTATTGCCGGCGCGCCAGGCGCCGAGGTGCTGCAGTCCGTGCAGCGCCGCCATCTGGCCGATGCGCGGCGCGCAGATCGCCAGGCAATCCATCGCCTTGGCGATCTCGCCGACCAGTTTCGGATGGCCGACCAGGGCGCCGACGCGGTAGCCGGTCAGGCAGAAGACCTTGGAGAAGCTGTAGAGATGGATCAGCGTCTCCGCCCAGTCCGGATCGCGGAAGAGATCGTGCGGGGCCCGGTCATGCGGCATGAAATCGCGATAGGTCTCGTCGAGGATCAGGGCGATGCCGCGGCGCTTGCAGAGCTCGTAGCAGGCGCGGATGGTCGCCGGCTGGTAGACGTGGCCGGTGGGATTGCTGGGCGAGATCAGCACCATCGCCCGGGTCCGCGGGCCGATCGCGCGCTCGACCTCGGCGAGATCCGCCGCGCCGCCGATCTCGAGCCGGGCGGCGAGATGCACCGCCTTGATGCCGCTCATGTCGAGCCACATCTGGTAATTGAAGTAGTATGGCAGCGGCAGCAGGATCTCGTCGCCGGCGCGGGCCAGGGCCTGGGTCGCCAGGCAATAGGCCTGGTTGCAGCCGGCGGTGATCATCACGTTCTCGGCCGCCAGCCTGCCGCCATAGACCCGGGCGAGATCGTCGGCCAGGGCCGCACGCAGCGGCGGGATGCCCTCGATGTCGGTATAGCGCGCGGTCAGCGGCTCGTGGACGATCGACGCCAGGTAGTCGGTGAGCGCCGGCGGCGGCGGATAGCCCGGCACCGCCTGGCTGACGTCGATCAGCGGCCTGTCGGCGGGAAAGCTGCGGCCCTCGATCCAGCCGACGGCCTCGGCAATGGGCGGGACGCCGACGCCGGCGAGAAGCGGGTTGATCTGGAATTTCACGATTGCAGCTCTTTCAGGTTGGCGTAGAGATCCAGCGCCTCCGGATTGGCCAGCGCCTCCTTGTTCTTCACCGGCCGGCCGTGCACCACGTCGCGCACGGCGAGCTCGACGATCTTGCCGGACTTGGTGCGCGGGATGTCGGCGACCTGCAGGATCCTGGCCGGGACGTGGCGCGGCGTGGTGTTGGCGCGGATCTGCTTCCGGATCCGGTCGCGCAGGGCGTCGTCGAGGCGCAGCCCCTCGCGCAGCCGGACGAAGAGCACCACCCGGACGTCGTTGTCGAAGTCCTGGCCGATGACGATGCTCTCCACCACCTCGTCGAGCTGCTCGACCTGGCGATAGATCTCCGCCGTGCCGATGCGCACGCCGCCCGGGTTGAGCACCGAGTCCGAGCGGCCGTGGACGATGATGCCGTCATGCGCGGTCAGTTCGATGTAGTCGCCGTGATGCCAGATGTTCGGATAGCGCTCGAAATAGGCCGCCCGGTAGCGCTTGCCCCCGGGATCGTTCCAGAAGCCGACCGGCATCGAGGGAAAGGGCGCGGCGCAGACCAGCTCGCCCTTCTCGCCCTGCACCGGCCGGCCGTCGTCGTCCCAGACCTCGACCTTCATGCCGAGGCCGCGCATCTGGATCTCGCCGCGCCAGACCGGGCCGGTGGGATTGCCGAGGATGAAGCAGGAGATGATGTCGGTGCCGCCGGAGATCGACGACAGGCAGACGTCCTTCTTCACCTTGGCATAGACGTAGTCGAAGCTTTCCGGCGCCAGCGGCGAGCCGGTCGAGGTCAGGATGCGGATGCTGGAGAGGTCGTGGGTCTTGATCGGCGCGATGCCGGCCTTGTGGCAGGCATCGATGTATTTCGCCGAGGTGCCGAACAGGGTGCAGCGTTCTGCCTGGGCGAAATCGTAGAGGATGTTGCCGCTGGGCGCGAAGGGCGAGCCGTCGTAGAGCAGCAGGGTCGCGTCCGAGGCCAGGGCCGAGATCAGCCAGTTCCACATCATCCAGCCGCAGGTCGAGAAGTAGAACACCCGGTCGTTGGGCTGCAGGTCGCAATGCAGGCGGTGCTCCTTCAGATGCTGGATCAGCGTGCCGCCATGGCCGTGGACGATGCATTTCGGCACCCCGGTGGTGCCCGAGGAATACATGATGAAGAGCGGGTGGTTGAAGGCGACGCGGGTGAAGGCGATCTCGCCGCCGGCCTGCGCCGCCAGGGCGTCGGGCAGCAGCATGGCCTTCGGCAGCCTGGAAATGTCGGGCCGGCTGCTGAGATAGGGGATGACCAGGATCTGTCGCAGGCTGGGCAACCGGGAAGCCACCTCGGCCACCCGGGCGAGGGAATCGTGGCTCTTGCCGCCGTACCAATAGCCGTCGGCGGTCAGCAGGACCTTGGGCTCGATCTGGCCGAAGCGGTCGAGGACGCCCTGGGTGCCGAAATCCGGCGAGCAGGACGACCAGATGCAGCCGATCGCCGCCGCCGCCAGGGCGCCGATGACGCTTTCCGGCATGTTGGGCACGAAGCCGGCCACCCGGTCGCCGGGCGCGAGGCCGAGGGATTTCAGGTGCTGGGCCAGGCGGGCGACGGCGTCCAGCAGCTCGCCATGGGTCAGGCGGCGCTTCACCTTGTCCTCGCCCCAGAAGACGATGGCGTCGCGATGGGCGTTCCAGGAGGAGAAGCGCAGCAGGTTCTCGGCGTAGTTCACCCGGGCATCGGGGAAGAACTCGGCGCCCGGCATCTGCCGCGGATTCTTCAGGACGGTCTGGCCCGGGCCGTCGCCGAGGATGTCGCAATAGCGCCAGACCGAGAGCCAGAACTTCTCGATCTCGGCGACCGACCATTTCCAGAGCGCCGCCGTGTCCGCGAGATCGGTCTGCCAGTCCGCGGCGACCTGGGCCCGGAAGCGGGTCATGTTGGCGGCGGCGATCGCCGCCGCGCTGGGCCGCCAGAGCGGTGCCGTCATTCTTTCCTCCCAAATCCGTCCGCCGGCCTGGACCTGCCGCAGCCGCCCCGCTGCCGGCGCATGGGCCGCCGTGGAAACTGGCCGTAGCCACCGTCGTCGCGGAGTTCTACACTATTTCGTCGGCATTTTCCCGGTCGGCAGGTTTCTTGACAACACAAAACCCGACATCCGCTTGAGACATCCCGCCAGCCACTCGCCCGGCCACCTGGTCACCAATCCGGCCCTGGCACCCCTGCTGATCGTGGCGGCCAGCCTGTGCTTCGCCATCCTGAGCGCCTGCGCCCGGCAGCTGAGCACGGAACTCGACAGTTTCGTCGTCACCTTCTGGCGCAACCTCTTCGGCCTGGTCTTCATGCTGCCCTGGCTGGCGCGCCACGGGCTCGGCAGCCTCAGGACCGGGCGGTTCGGCTGGTTCACCCTGCGCTCGGTGATCAGCCTGATCTCGATGCTCTGCGGCTTCACCTCGCTCGCCATGCTGCCCTTCGCCGACGCGATCTCGCTGTCCTTCACCGCCCCGCTCTTCGCCACCCTGCTGGCGGCGACGGTGCTGAAGGAGCAGGTCCGGTTCCGCCGCTGGTCGGCCACCATCGCGGGCTTCATCGGCGTGCTGATCATCATGCGGCCGGGCGTCTCCAGCTTCAGCCTGGGCGAGATCCTCGCCGTCACCGGCGCCTTCCTCTCGGCGGTGGTCTCGATGATCGTCAAGGACCTGTCGCGCACCGAGGGTTCGCAGGCGATCGTCACCTACATGGTTCTGCTGCTGACGCCGATGTCGCTGGTGCCCGCCCTCCCCTACTGGTCCTGGCCGAGCCTGGCCGGCTGGCCCTTCGTCATCGGCATGGGATTGTTCGGCACCCTCGGGCATCTCTGCTGGGTGCGCGGCTTCGCCCTGGCCGACGCCTCGGCGGTGATGCCCTACGACTATGTCCGGCTGATCTTCGCCGCCATCATCGGCTATTTCGCCTTCGCCGAGACGCCGGACGGCTATACCCTGATCGGCTCGGCGGTGATCATCGCCGCCGGCCTCTATATCGCCCATCGCGAGGCCACGCTGTCGCGATCGGCGACGGGACCGGCGACGGCGGCACGGGCGACGGCGGCACTGGCGACGGCGGCCCTCGCCAGCGATATCGGCGCCGATCCGGCGTCGGCACCCGCCGAGGCCGACCGGGATGCATCCACTTGAAGCACCTCCTCGGCCGTTTCCCGCCCAATGTGCAGGGCGCCATCTGGATGACGCTCTGCGGCCTCGGCTTCTCGGTGATGGCCTCGATGGTGAAACTGGCCAGCCGCGACCTCAGCGGCTTCGAGATCGCCTTCTTCCGTGCCCTGTTCGGCTTCGTCGTCCTCCTCCCCTTCATCCTGCGGCGCGGCCTCGGCGCCCTGCATACCCGGCACCTCGGCATGCATATGTGGCGCGGGCTGCTCGGCATCTTCTCGATGATCTGCGCCTATATCGGCATCAGCAAGCTGGCCCTGGCGAACTACACGGCGCTCAGCTTCACCAAGCCGCTCTTCGCCGTGGTGCTGGCGGTGCTGGTGCTGGGCGAGGAGGTACGCTGGCGGCGCTGGGCGGCGACCATCGTCGGCTTCCTCGGCGTCGTCGTCATGATCCGCCCGGGATCGGATGCCTTCTCGCCCTGGGCGATCCTGGCCCTGGGCGACGCCTTCGCCATCGCCCTGCTGATCACCATCGTCAAGCGCCTGCCGGAGAGCGAGACGCCGCTCATCATGCTGTTCTATTTCGGCCTGGCGGCGGTCGCCCTGTCCTTCCCGCTGGCCCTGTGGTTCTGGCGCTGGCCGGCGCCGGGCGACTGGCTGCTGCTGATGGGGATCGGCGCCTCGGGTGCCCTGTCGCAATACTGGTGGATTCTCGCCTTCCGTGCCGGCGAGGCCTCGGCGGTGGCGCCCTTCGACTACCTGCGCCTGCTGTTTGCCGGTGCCATCGGCATCGTCTTCTTCCTGGAATATCCGGATCTCTGGACCTATCTCGGCGCCGCAATCATTGTCGGCAGCACGATCTACATCGCCCAGCGCGAATTGGCGCTGAAGCATTCCACCCGGGCGGATGCGGTCAAGAGCGAGGCGATGGTGGCGGAGCGGCCGGAGGCCTGAGCCGGGGCTAGAACTGGGGCCGCCGGAATCAGTCCTGCAGCAGGCGGTCGAGCCTTGCGTTGGCCGCCTGCTTGTGGCGCGGCTTGATGTGCGGCAGCACGGTGCGGATCGCGGCATAGAGCACCGTCGCGTCGTCGGTGAAGCCGAAGACGGCGATGAAATCCGGCACGATGTCGACCGGCAGCACGAAATAGGCGATGGCGCCCATCAGCACCGCCTTGACCGGCCGCGGCGTCTCGGGATCGACGGCACAGTAATAGGCCGAAAGCAGGTCATCGAGGAACGGCACCCGGCGCGCGACCCGCTTCAGCTTCGGCCAGAGGCCGCCGCCGACCCGCGCCTGGTCGCGTTCGAATTTCACCGGATCGTAGACGATGATCTCCTTGCCCATGAGGGAAGGATATGGCCCCGGCCGGCGGATGCTGCAAGAGGGTCGTTAACCTATTCCGCGAAGCGGTCCAGACGCTGCCGGGCCGTATCGTAGTGGCCGGTCGTGATATGCCGGGTGACCGAACGGATCGCCAGCAGCATCACCGCCGCATCGTCGATATGGGCGACCACGGGGATGAAATCCGGAATGAGATCGAAGGGCATGACGAAATAGCCGATGGCGCCGAACAGCGCGATGCGGGCATGGAGCGGCGTCCCGCGGTCGCGGGCGCAGTAATAGGCGGCAAAGGTGGTCTCGACGATGGGGATGCGCCGGATCTTCGCCGCCAGGCGTCGTTGCGCGGGCGGGCACCGGGGAGAACCCTCGGATCGAAGGGCCGGTCAGTCATGTCGGGATCCCGTCTGAGGGCGCATGCTGGCCTGCGGACCTGCCGGTCGCAAGCGCCAAACCGGCCTTGCCGGCAGATTCACCGGCCGGCACCGGCGAGGGGCATGGCCCTCGCCGGATCGTGAAGCGGAAGGCCAGCGGTGCGACCTGGAAAGTCGCGCAAACAATGGTAAACTTCCCGTCATGCGGTTCCCATTCCGGATTCTCACCCTCCTCCCTGTCGCCCTGCTGTCCCTGTTCTTTCCGTCGGGCGGGCCGGGCCTTGTCAGGTTTGCCGCAGCCCAGGATACGGCCCAGCCGGCGGCTTTGGCCGCGGAGACCCGCGACGCGCAGGCCTGCAAGCGCCCGGTCACCGTCAATGACGAGACCAAGACCTGGGATCCCCTGGAGATCGGCGCCGACGACGCCTGGCGGGCCTATGTCGCGGGAGACTACATCAAGGCGATGCCGGTCTTCCTGCGGTTGGCCAAGATCGGCCATCCGGTCGCCGAGGTCCTGGTCGGCTATGCGCATTTCTACGGGCTCGGCGTGCCCCTCGATTACCGGCAGGCGCTGCTCTGGCTGGAGATGGCCGCCAATCAGGGCTGCTTCACCGCCTACGAGCTGACGGCGCAGATCTACGACCAGGGCCTCGGCACGCCGGTGGATTTCGGCAAGGCCTATATGTGGTTCAACATCGCCGCCGCGCGGCTGCCGAACAGCGCCAAGCGCGACGACATCATGAAGCTGCGCGACGCGGTGGCGGCGAAGATGACCGAGTACCAGGTCGAGGCGGCGCAGAAGCGCTCGATGATGTTCGCGCCGAAGCTGGTGGTGCCGCCGGACCTCCAGGACCTGCCCGAGGACTGGGGCCGGACGGACTAGGCGGCCTCGACGATCTCGAAATCGTGGGTGATCGCGGCGGTCTTGCCGAGCATGATCGAGGCCGAGCAGTATTTCTCCGCCGAGAGATCGATCGCCCGCTGCACCGCCTCGGGTCTCAGGCCCTTGCCCGTGACCTTGAAGTGCATGTGGATCCGGGTGAAGATCTTGGGATCCTCCGGCGCCCGTTCGGATTCCAGGAAGATCTCGCAGTCGCGGATGTCATGCCGCCCCTTCTGCAGGATCATCACCACGTCGACCGCGGTGCAGCCGCCGGTCCCCAGCAGCAAGTATTCCATCGGCGAGGGTGCGTTGGTCGCGGCGCCGGGCGCCGTCGGGGCGCTCATGGTGACGGCATGGCCGGAATTGCTCTCGCCCAGAAAGCTTTTGCCCTCGATCCATTTGACGCGCGCCTTCATTGCCAGCCTCGCTCGCTCAGGCCTTGCCGAGCAGATTGAAGAAGATCCGGGTATTGTCGTAGCCGGCGACGATCTCCAGCCGGTCGCCGGGCTTCACCGCGACCGGCTGCGGGAAGAACTGCATCGCCTGCTTCCAGTGGTTGGTGCGGCTGCGGCTGGCCGAGTTGTAGACCGTCTCCTCGTCGAGGATGAGGTCGAACCAGAAGGCGACGCCATGGCAGATGCCCGCCTCCTTCGCCACCACCACCAGGCCCTGGGAATCCATCTCCTTCATGTTGGTGCGGAAATCGAAGTCCAGGGCGTTGAACCGGTCGGAGAGCAGCCGGTGCGGGTCGGCGGCGAGGTCGACCGGCGTGTAGCCCGGCGAGCGGAAGCGGTCGAAGGCCGCCATGTCGAAGCCGCAGACGCTGCGCACCGGATTGACCCGCGCCAGGTGATCGCATTGCGCCAGCGCGCCCCAGACCACCGCGGCGGCCGGGATGACGATGGCGTCGGGCTTCGCCAGGTTCTCGCGGGCGTGGCGGATGATCGGCAGCATGTTGGGCGCCAGCATGCCGATGTTGATCAGTTCGGAGACGAAGACGTCGGCGCGCTCGGGCAGGTCCTCGCCGAGGCGCAGCTGGGTCGATTTCTTCGCCACCACCTTGATCCGGTCGGCGAGGCCGTTGCGCGCCACGGTCTCCTCGGCGACCTCGGCCAGGATCGGCAGCACCTCGCAGGTCACCACCTGGCGCGCGCCGGCGCGTGCCGCCATCATCGCCACCAGCGCCGAGCCGGTGCCGATCTCGAGCACGACGCTGTCCGGGCGCACCGCACGCCTCAGCGCACGCTCATAGGCCTCGTTGCGCTCGTCGTCGTTGATCATCGGGATATGCCAGGCCGGCACCATGCTGGAGAGCTGCAGCCGCAGGGCGAACTGCAGGTCCTCGTCGTCGGGCAGCTGCTCCACCGCCGCCTTCAGCACCGCCAGGGATTCCTCGGGGCGATGCTGATCGTGCAGGCACTGCGCCAGCGAGGCATGCGCCGGGGCGCAGGCCGGGTCGATGGCGATCGCCCGGCGGAAATGCGCCTCGGCCGCGGTCATGTCGTCGAGCTGGTAGAGCAGCTCGCCGAGATTGAAATGCGCATCGAGGAAATCCGGATCCTGGCGGATCGCCTCCCGGAAGCAGGTCAGCGCCTTGTCGAGGATGCCGCGCCGCTTCAGGGCGATGCCGAGATTGTTGATGGCGCTGACCGGCGCCGGCACGGCGTTCAGCGCCTGGCGGAAGCAGATCTCCGCCTGTTCGACCTGGTCGAGACGCAAGAGGGCATTGCCGAGATTGTTCCAGGCGCCCTGGTCGGCGGGGTTGAGATCGACCGCGCGCCGGAAGGAACGCTCGGCGTCGCCGTTGCGCCCCAGAGCATAAAGGAGGGCGCCGCGGCTGTTGTAGTACTGCGGCTGTTCCGGATCGAGCGCGATGGCGCGCTCCAGCATGTCGAGGGCGATCTCGGCCTTGGCCCCGGTCTGATAGGCGATGACGCCGAGGAGATGCAGGGCCGGAGCGTTGTCCTGGTCGACATCCAGCAGGCTGAGGCAGATCGCCTTCGCGCCATCGAGGTCGCCGGCTTCGGCCGCGGCCATGGCATCTTCGAATCGGGCTGGTATCGACAAAGCCGGTCCCCCACAGACAACGGCTCGATCCTAGCGGAAATCGCGCCGGGAGACAGGCGGAATTGGGCGCGTGGTGGAAATGGGGCGCGTGGCGGCGCTAGGCCAGGATATTGACCAGCGAACCGCGCTGCAGGTTGCCCGCCGGCTTGCCGCCGCTGTCAACGGCAGCGGCCTGGGCCGGGCTGTTCGCCGGCTGCACGCTCTTGGCCGGGGCCGCGGATTGCGAGAGGACGTTGACGATCGACTGGGTCTGCAGCTGGGCCGAGCGCAAGGCGGCGATCGAGACCTGCTGGGCGCGCTGGCCGGCGGCGATTTGCGAAGCGGCGAGGCCGCCCGAGGCGATATCCATGGGGTGTCTCTGCGAGTTGGGTTAGGCGGTGATGTCGAGCAGCGACCTGGTCGCCTCGTTCTCGGTCTTGATCACCGCGGCATTGGCCTTGAAGCTCAAGGCGGCGGTGCTCAGGGAAACGATATCCGCCGGATCGAGCGATCCGCCGGCGATATTCTGAGCGGCATCTTCGACCGTCGACTGGGCCTTCTTCAGGCCCTCGATGGCAGTGGAAATGGTGCTGGTTGCGGTGACGTCCATGCTCGCTCTCCCTGGTCCCGCCTGGATCTACTGGACGATCCGGCGACCGGCTCCGACCGGTGGACCATAATTCAAAAATATTAACAGATCCTTTCCCCCGTCACCACGCATGGTCAGACGAAACCGCGTCTTTGCGGCATCGCGGGTCGAGTTATGACGCTTTCAGGCTATAAAAATTCGTTTGCAGACAATTTCGGCCATGTGTTAGCAATTGCGATATCGCGTTTGCGAAACCCGAATGATGAGCCCGCCCATGCCGATCCGGCCGCGCCGTTCCGTCCTCTACATGCCCGGCAGCAACCTCCGCGCCCTGGACAAGGCCCGCAGCCTGCCGGTCGACGGCGTGATCCTCGACCTCGAGGATTCGGTTGCCCCGGAAGCCAAGGCGCAGGCCCGGCAGCAGGTGGCCGACACGGCGAAGGCCGGCGGCTTCGGCAGCCGCGAGGTGATCGTCCGGGTGAATGCCCTGGATACGCCCTGGGGCGCCGAAGACGTGGCGGCACTGGCGCAATGCGGTGCCGATGCGATGCTGTTCCCGAAGATCCAGTCGCCGGCCGACATCCAGGCAGCGGTGAAGATTCTCGACCAGGCGGGCGGGCCGAAGGGCATGCCGATCTGGATCATGGCGGAGACGCCGCGCTGCATCCTCAACATCGACGCGATTGCCGGGGCCAATGCCCGGGTGCAGTGCATCGTCGCCGGCACCTCGGATCTCACCCGCGAGCTGCGCGCCCGCCACACGCCGAATCGCGACGGCGTCTTCGGCGCGCTGTCGCTGATCGTGCTGGCGGCGCGCGCCTATGGACTCGACGTTCTGGACGGCGTCTATCTCGATCTCGAGGACGAGGCGGGCTTCGCCTATGCCTGCGAGCAGGGCCGCAACATGGGTTTCGACGGCAAGACCCTCATTCATCCGAAGCAGGTGGCGACCGCCAACCGCTGCTTCGCCCCCAATGCCAAGGAACTCGAAGCCGCCAAGGCGGTGGTCGAGGCTTGGGCCGAGGCGCGCAAGGCCGGCAAGGGCATCTGCGTGGTCAACAACCGCCTGATCGAGAAGCTGCATGTCGAGGAGTCCGAGCGGTTGCTGGACCTGAAGGCGGCGATCGACGCCCAGGCGGCGTCGGAGTCCGGTTCCGCCAAGACCGCGAGTGCCGCCTAGGGTTGCTGAAGTCTAGACTTGGCGCCGCCTAGGCCGGCCGTGGCCGCAGCCACCTGAACGGCCGCCCGTCGATGGCGGCGAGGCCGAGGCCGATCAGTCCCATGCCGATGACGTGATGCGCGGTCACCGTTTCGCCGAGATAGGCGATGCCGAGCGCCAGGGCGCTGACCGGGATGAGGAAGGTCACCAGCAGCAGATTGGTGGCTCCGGCCCGGGCGAGGATCCGGAAGAAGATGACATAGGCAAGTGCCGTCGAAATCACGGCGATGCCGAGAATGGCGCCGGTCGCGCCGAGACTGGGCATCGCCATGGTCCAGGGCCGGTCGACCAGCAGGGCCAGCGGCAGGATGAGCAGGCTGCTGCCGGTCAGCTGGCCGGCGGCGACCTGCAGGGGCGGCCGGCCCTTGAAGCGGCGGCCGAAGATGCCGGCGAAGGCATAGGAGATCGCCGCCCCGACCACCGCCAGTTCCGACGCCACATGGGCGCCCAGGCCGGAGAGCAGATCGAGGCCGATCATCGCCGCGACGCCGCCGATGCCGAGGGCGACGCCGAGCAGTTTCAGCGGCGTCGCCCGTTCGTCGCGGGTGAAATAGTTGGCGACGATCACGGTGAACAGGGGTGTCGTCGCATTGAGGATCGAGGCGAGACCGGCGCCGATCTCCTTCTGGCCCCAGAAGATCAGGCTGAAGGGGATGGCATTGTTGAGCAGCCCCATGACGAAGAAATCGCGCCAGCACCGCCGGTCGACCCGCATGCCGATTCCGGTCAGCTGCAGCACGACCTGCAGGGTGGCGGCGGCGATGGCGACCCGGCTCAGCACGATGGTCAGCGGCGGCACTTCGGCGACCGCGACCTTGGCGAAGAAGAACGACCCGCCCCAGATGACGGAAAGCGCGATCAGCAGCACCCAGTCGCTGCCGGACATGTGACGGGCTTGCGGTATCGGCGCGATCGGCTGGGCCACGGCATCCTCCGGCGCTGGAACGCCGGCAATCTGCGCCGGTTGCCGCGGCGCTGCTATCCGGATGTTGCGGGTGGCGGCTCTAGGCCGCCTGCTCCGCCGCGCTCGCCTTCAGCAGCGCGATCCAGCGCTGGGTGACGATGCGGCAGAAGTCGTTGGCCCGCCGGCCGTATCTGTCGAGCTCGCCGCGGGCGCGCTGGATCGCCTCCATGCCCTGGCTGTCGCCGAGCTTCCGGGTGATGACGTGGTTGAAATTGTCTATCCAGCTCTTCGCCAGATCGACCGAGACCTCGAAATGGCACTGGAAGCCGTAGGCGGTCTTGCCGAAGCGGAAGGCCTGGTTCCTGCAGGTCTCGCCGGTCATCAGCCGGACGCCGCCGGCCGGCAGCTCGAAGGTGTCCTCGTGCCACTGCATGATGCGCTGGCGCGGCGCCAGGCCCTGGAGCAGCGGATCCTGCTGGCCCTCGGGGGTGATGTCGATCGGCAGGAAACCGTATTCGAAATGATCGTTGACCCGGACCCGTTCGCCGAAGGCGCGCGCCAGCAGCTGGCCGCCGAGGCAGGTCCCGAGGAGCGGCTTCGCCTGGTCGTGGAAGGCGCGCAGCAGGTCGAGGGTCGGCCGGAAGGCCGGATACTTCTCGTCGTCGCCGGCATGCTGCGGCCCGCCGAGGATGACCGCGCCGGCAAAGGCATCGGGTTTCGCCGGCAGCGTGCCGCCGTCATGCGGCAGCACCGTCACCAGCTCGGCGCCGGCGGCTTCCAGGTAGTCACCCACCAGCGACACCGGCGATGACGGACAGTTCTGAATAACCAGGATCTGCATCGTGAAGGCCTCGCCCATTCGGGCGCCCGATCCGCGCCCATCCCGGCCGGATGATGCGGCAGGCCGGGGCGCCGATCAATGGGATTTCAATCAGTGCTCGAGATGCGGCGCCGGCAGGTAGCGGCGGATCAGGCCGCCCTGGGTCCCGAAGGCCAGCGAGCCGAGATAGGCCATCCCCGCCGCCAGCACGATGGTCGGGCCGCTCGGCAGGTTGAAATGGTAGGAGAGCACCAGCCCGAGCAGGGACGCGGCCAAAGCGAGGCCGCTGGCGCAGAGCACCAGGCCGCCGACCGTGCCGGCCCAGAATTTCGCCGCCGCCGCGGGCAGCATCATCAGGCCGACCGCCATCAGCGTGCCCAGGGCCTGCATGCCGGCCACCAGATTAACCACGACCAGGACCAGGAAGGCCAGATGCACCAGCGTGCCGTGGCCGCCGACCGAGCGCAGGAAGGCCGGATCGAAGCACTCGACGATGAGGGCACGGTAGATGAGGGCAAAGACGACCAGCGTCAGCGTCGCCGATGCCGCCACCAGGACCAGCGCCGCATTGTCGACGGCGAGCAGCGAGCCGAACAGGATGTGCAGCAGGTCGACATTGCTGCCCTTCAGCGAGACCAGCAGCACGCCCAGCGCGATCGAGATCAGGTAGAAGCCGGCGAGGCTGGCATCCTCCTTGAGATGCGTCACCCGGCTGATATAGCCGGCGCTCAGCGCCACCGCCAGGCTGGCGACCAGCCCGCCCAGGGCCATCGCCCAGAGATCGAGGCCGGAGACCAGGAAGCCGACGGCGACGCCCGGCAGCACTGCATGCGACATCGCATCGCCCATCAGGCTCATCCGGCGCAGCACCAGGAAGACGCCGATCGGCCCGGCCGCAAGCGAGATCGCGAAACAGGCCACCAGCGCCCGGCGCATGAAGGCGTAGTCGGCAAAGGGCGCCACCAGGAGGTCGTAGAGACTCACGCCGGCACCCGGCAGATCTCGGCATCGTCCTGCCAGCCTTCGGCAAGCGCGCGGGCGCGGGCGAGGTTGAGATCGTTGAGGATCTCCGGCGCGCGGCCGATGGCGACCGGCTCGCGGGCGAGCAGCAGGGCCATCGGGAAATGCCGCCGCACCTGGTCGATGTCGTGCAGGGCGGCGATCACCGTGCGGCCCTCCTGCGACCAGCCTTCGACCAGGGCCAGCAGGTCCGCGGTGGTGCGCTGATCGATGGCATTGAAGGGTTCGTCGAGCAGGATGACGGCGGCGTCCTGCACGATCAGCCGGGCGAACAGCACGCGCTGGAACTGGCCGACGGAAAGCGCGCCGATCGACCGGTGCTCGAGGCCCTTCAGGCCGACGCGGGCGATCGCCGCCAGGCTGGTCGCCGTTGCCGCGGCGTCGATCCGCCCCAGCGCGCCGACCCGTCGCCAATGGCCGAGATTGACCACATCGACGACCCGCAGCGGGAAGCCGCGATCGACCTCGCTCACCTGCGGCAGATAGGCGAGCGCCTGGGTCGCGCGGCCGAAATGCTCGATCTGGCCGGAGGCCAGGGGGACCAGCCCGGCGATCGCCTTCAGCAGCGTGCTCTTGCCGCCGCCGTTCGGCCCCACCAGCGCGGTCAGGCTGCCGGCGGCGAAGTCGCAGCTGAGGTGATGCACCGCCGGATGCCGGTCATAGGCGACGGTGACGTTCTCCAGGCGCAGGACCGGCATCTGCCGCGCCGCCGCCGCGGCCCGGTCGGGATGCGTCCGGTCGGGAGGCGTCCGGTCGGGAATCGTCAGGACAGTGCCCATTCCACCGCACTCCAGATGGCCAGGGCCGCCGCGGTCGCAAGGCCGAGGCGCCAGGCGGCGCTCCGGGCCAGGGCGGAAGGGGCGAAAACGGTGGCGGCCTTGCTCATGCTCTCGGGCTCGTCGAACGAAGGTGTTATAACATAACATTCCAAGGCCGCATTGCAACAGCGATCGGGATCGCGCTTTGCCGAAGCGGGATCTTGGGGGTCGGGATCCTGAAGGCGGGGCCGGGCGCGCCGCCGCGGCCGGGGTCTCAGCGGCCTGGGTCTCAGCGGCCGTAGCGGTAGAGATGGGTGCCGTATTCTTCCAGCCATTCGCGGGCCGGGTTGATCGACCGGCAGATCTCGCCACAGAGCTTCCAGAAGCGCGGACCGTGGTTCATCTCGCGGAGATGCGCGACCTCGTGGGCGATGACGTAGTCGAGCACATGCTTCGGCGTCAGCACCAGGCGCCAGGAGAAGGCGAGCTCGCCCTCGTTGGTGCAGCTGCCCCACCGGCTCTTGGTGTCGCGGATCGAGATCTTCTTGATCTTCTTGCCGACCAGCTCCGCCTTGGCCCGGGCGCGGGTCTCGATCTCGCGCTTGGCCTCCGCCTTCAGCCAGTCATGCACGCGGCGCGGCAGATGCTCTTCCAGGCCCGCCACATGGATCTCGCCGTCCTCGCACCAGACGACGCCGCGGGCATTCGCGTGATGGCGGATGCGATGCGGCACGCCGAGGAAGGGAATGACCGCGCCATGGCGGAACGGCACCGGCTCGGCCAGCTGATGCAGGCGCTCTTCGATCCAGTCCTTGTTGCTTAACGCAAATCGCTTGCCTTCTTGGCGCGAAGTGCGTTTCGGCAGCACGATGACGATGCGCGCCGCGCCGTAATCCAGACGCATGATGATGCGTTGCGCCCGGGTGTTCTGCTGGAACACGACGGGCACTTTGCGCGTCGCGAAATCCATCATGTGCAGGTCCGCGGCCTCGCTCATGCGCTGATGCTTCGCACTCGCGCGCTTGAGCTTGGCGAGGAGCCGGGTCTTTGCGATTTTTCCGCGGTTCTTCAAGGCTTTCCACATTCCACAACAGTAGCAGATCGGAACTGTTGCGGGGGAGTTTATGTGCCCCGTCGCGGCAATATCAACCGCTTACGCCTTTTTTCCAGAGGCGCGTTTTAACGCTTTTTCGACTGGTCGCGTTCGGCGGAAATAAGAGCCTGTTTTCGCTCAATTCCCCAGGCATAGCCGCCCAGGCTGCCATCGTTACGCAAAGCGCGGTGACACGGAATTGCCAGTGCCACCGGGTTGCTGGCGCAGGCCTGGCCCACCGCCCGGGCGGCTTTCGGCTGGCCGATCGCCTGGGCGATCTCCCGGTAGGAGCGGGTTTCGCCCCGGGGAATGCTCTTCAGCTCCTCCCAGACCCGACGCTGGAAGGCGGTGGCCTGGATGTCGAGGGGGAGTTCGGTGCGCGGCGCCCAGCCGCTCATCCGCCGCACCAGCTCGCGCACATAGCTGCCGAGGGCGTCGTCGTCGCGCTCGATCGACGCGGCTTCCGGGAACTCGTCCTCCAGGGCGGTGACGAGATCGTCCTCGTCCGCCCCGAGATGGACCCGGCAGAGGCCGCGCGCCGTCGCGGCCACCAGGATCATGCCGAGGCGGCAGGGCGCCACCGCATAGCCGATCTCCATGCCGCGGCCGCCGCGGGCGTAATTCGCCGGCGTCATGCCGAGGGCGGCGTCGGAGCGCTCGTAGACCCGGCTCGAGGAGCCGAAGCCGGCGTCGAAGGTGGCGGCCGCCACGCCGTCGCCGCTGCGCAATCCGTGCTTCAGCCGCTTCACCCGCAGGGCGTCGTCGTATTGCCGCGGGCTCACGCCGAGCACGGTCTTGAACTGGCGCTGCAGATGCCAGGGCGAGACGCCGCAATGATCGGCGAGTTCGTCGAGGGTCACCGGACCCTCGGCCTCGGCCGCGACCCGGCCCTCGATATAGGCGGCGGCCCGGCGGGCGGTCTGGATGGCGGCGGCGGTCATGGCGCGTTCCTTGCTGGACATGATTCTCTCTCGCCGTCAGACTTAGGACAACCGGTGCCGCGCTGCTATCCGAAGCTTGCGCGGCGGTTCCGGGGATCGACCATCGCCGCCGCCGACAAGGTTAGCAAATGCCCCATATCCCCTTCCACCTCGCATTCCCGGTGGCCGACCTGCCGGCGACCGAGCGCTTCTATGCCGGGCTGCTCGGCTGCCCGATCGGCCGGCGGGCCGAGAAATGGATCGATTTCGACTTCTTCGGCCACCAGATCTCCGCCCATCTGAAACCGGAGGAAACCCGCCGGGCGACGACCAATGCCGTCGACGGCGATCAGGTGCCGGTCAGCCATTTCGGCGCCATCCTGGACTGGGATCAGTGGGACGCACTCGCGGCGAAGCTGCGGCAGGCGGGCATCGCGTTCATCATCGAGCCGCATATTCGCTTCAAGGGCGAAATCGGCGAGCAGGCGACGATGTTCTTCCTCGATCCCAGCGGCAATGCCCTGGAATTCAAGGCCTTCAAGGACAAGGCGAAGATCTTCGCCGCCTGAGACCTATCCGGCGGCGCGGTTGACGCAATGGATGCGCCATTGCGCGCCTTCGCCCGGCCCGTCGATGAGATCGAGTCGGGTGATCGACAGCGTATCCACCGCGAAACCCAGGGCCCGCTCCGGATCGAGCCCGAGGGCAGCGGCCAGGGCCGCCCGGATGGTGCCGCCATGGGCGACGGCGATGATGTCCTGCCCGGCATGGGCGGCGCTGAGCCGGGTCACCGCCGCCTCCACCCTGGCCACGACATCGGCGAAGCTCTCGCCGTTGGGCGGGCGCTCCACCGCCGGGGCGTGCCAGAAGCGGTGATAGGCGCCGTCGCGCCGCGCCTCCAGCTCCGCATAGGTGAGGCCCTGCCAGTCGCCGAAATGCTGCTCGGCGATCTCCGGCAGATGCTGCGGCCGGTGCTCTGGTTCGCCCGGGCCATCGCCGCGCGCCGCGCGGATCGCCGCCATGGTCTGGTGGGTCCGCTTCAGGTGGCTGGCGATCCAGACCGCCTCCGCCGGCAGGCTGGCGCCCAGGGCGGCAAAGCGCGCCGCATCGCTGCAATCGGCCTCGAGGTCGTCCTGGCCGTAGATCCGGCCGTTGACGCCGATCACCGGCGCATGCCGCACCCACCACCAGCGCGTGACGACGTGGCTCATGGCGCCAGGGTGACCAGGTTCACCAGGACGGCGATCTCCGCCACCTGCTCAATGGCGCCGAGGACGTCGCCGGTATAGCCGCCGAACTGCCGCTCGGCGAGCTTGCCGATCAGCACCGCGGCGGCGACGGCGGCGACCAGGGCGACGACGGCGGCCGGCAGGTAGACCGAGAACAGCGCCGCCGCCAGACCCAGGCCCAGCGACCAGTAGACGCCTTCCGCCGTCGGCTTGCCGGCACGATCGGCAAGACCGCCCGGCCGCACCACGGGCAGCGAGCGCATGGCGAGCGGCAGCACGCCGCGGGCCAGGGCATGGGCGGCGATCAGCGCGCCGGCGACCAGCTCCGGCGTCCCCAGGGCGGCCAGGGCGGCGACCTTGATGGCGGTGGCGAAGATCAGCGCCAGGGTGCCGAAACTGCCGATATGGCTTTCCTTCATCACGCCGAGCTTGCGCGCCCGGTCGCCCCGCACGCCGAGGGCGTCGGCGACGTCGGCCAGACCGTCCTCGTGCAGGGCACCGGTCAGGGCGCCTGTCGCGGCCACGGCCAACAGGGCCGCCAGCAGGCCGGAGAGGCCGAGCTTCACCGCGCCAAGATAGACGAAGGCGCCGATCAGCCCGACCACCAGCCCGGCCAGCGGGAAGGCGCGTGCGGCGGCGGCCAGATTGCCGTCCGGCGCGCGGCCGACCGGCAGGCGGGTGAAGAAGCCGAGGACGGCCCGGAAATCGCGCTGCCAGGACCCGACATCGAAGGCCGAATGCGGCGCCACGCCCGGCTCGGCGGCACCGGCGGACGGGCCGGAACTGGCGGAAGGACCGGTTTCGCCGGCCGTGGGATCGGTCATGACTGGGCTGCCTGGAATCGCTGTACCGCCGCTTCTGCGCAGGTTATAGGACAGCCGCGCCGCCTGCGGAAGTGGGCCGAAAAAGAGGGCTTCCATGCTGGATTCATCGACCATCGCCAGTTTCGCCGAAATGCGGCGGATCGTCGGCGCGTTTCCCGGCCCCGACCGGGCCGCCGCCGACCGCACCGCGGCGCGCGAAGCGGTGCTGACCAAGCCGGCGGGGGCGCTCGCCCGCCTGGAAGAGGTGACCCTCTGGCTGGCGACCTGGCAGGCCAAGCATCCGCCCAGCGTCGATCATCCGCGGGTGGCGGTATTTGCCGGCAATCACGGTGTCGCCGCCCTGGGCGTCTCCGCTTTTCCCGCCGACGTCACCCGGCAGATGGTGCTGAACTTCACCAGCGGCGGCGCCGCCGTCAACCAGCTCGCCAAGAATGCCGATGCGGATCTCCGGGTCTACGAGATGGCACTCGACAACCCGACCAAGGATTTCACCCAGGAGCCCGCCCTGACGGAAGCCGAGGCGGCCGGCGCCATGGCCTATGGCATGATGTGCGTCGAGCCCGGCATTGACCTGCTGGCCCTGGGCGAGATGGGCATCGCCAATACCACCAGCGCCGCCGCCATGGCGGCCGCCCTGTTCGGCGGCAGCGGCACCGACTGGGCCGGACCCGGCACCGGCGTCCATGGCGCCCAGCTCGGCCGCAAGGCCGAGGTGATCGATCAGGGACTGCAGCGCCATGCCGCCGCACTGGACGATCCGCTGCAGATCCTGCGCTGCCTCGGCGGTCACGAACTCGCCGCCATCGCCGGCGCGGTGATGGCGGCCCGGATCGCGCGGGTGCCGGTGCTGCTCGACGGCTTCGCCACCACCGTCGCCGCCTCGCTCCTGCTCAAGCTCGACCCGACCGCGCTCGATCATTGCCTGGTCGCGCATTGCTCGGCCGAGCCCGGCCACCGCCGCCTGCTGGCGCGGATCGGCAAGCAGCCGCTGCTCGATTTCGGCATGCGCCTCGGCGAGGCCTCGGGCGCGGCGCTGGCGATCCCGCTGGTGCGCGCCGCGGCGCTCTGCCATGCCGGCATGGCGAGCTTTGCCGAGGCCGGCGTCAGCGGCAAGGCCTAGGGCGGCGCGGCGGCACAGCGGCATGTCGAACGAACTCGCCCGCGCCTTCCTGCTCGATCGCCTCGGCCTGCGCGGTCCGCTCTGGACTGCCGACCGCGCCGCCGGGCAGGCCCTGCGCCTCGGCATGATCCAGATCGATTCCATCAGGGTCAACGGCCTGCGCAATCACGAGATCGCCTGGGCGTCGCGCACCGATGCGCCGGTCGCCGCCCTCTACGAGCTCTTCTATCGCGACCGGGCGATGCTGGAGACGCATTATCCGATCTTCGCGACGAGACGCGACTGGCTGCCCTGGTTCCTGAAGGATTTCCACAAGACCATCGCCAGCCGCGACCGGCTGCAGGAAATGCGACCGGTGATGCGCCGGGTGCTGAAGCACATCGCCGCCAACGGCCCGGCATCGCCGGGGGATTTCGAATCCGAGCGGGTGCTCGGCGGCTTCAACACCATCAAGGCGACGACCAAGGCGCTGGAATATCTCTTCGCCGAGGGCAAGCTGCAGATCGCCGGCCGCACGCCGCATTTCCACCGCCTGTTCGACCTCACCGAGCGGGTGGCGCCGGAGATCGCCACGGCCCCATCCACCTGGCGCCAGGACCGCGACAGCTTCTTCGTCCATTCGGCGCTGTCGGTGCTGAAGCTGGCGACCCCGCAGCAGCTGGCCGAGCGCGTGGCGCATCATATCGGCCGGTGGCGCGGCGGCGGCCTGCCGATGGCGCGGCAGGCGGTCGACAAGGCGCGGGATGCCGGGCTGGTCGATGTGCTGAAGGTGCAGGACGGCGAGGCCACCCATGACTACCTCGCGCTGAAGAGCGAACTCGATGCCTTCCGCGCCGGCTACCGGGCCTGCGACGATACGGTCCGCCTCATTCCGCCGCTCGACAACCTGATGTTCAGCCGGCGGCGCTTCACCGAGCTGTTCGGCTTCACCTACAAGTTCGAGGCCTATACGCCCGAGCATCAGCGGCAGTTCTATTTCGCCCTGCCGGTCGTCTACCGCGACGACGTGGTCGGCCTGCTCGACGCCAAGCGCGAGGGCGGCGTCTGGCAGGTGCGGGGTCTGAAGATCCTGAAGCCACTGCCGCCCGATCATCTGCGCGCGGCTGTCCTGCGCCTCGCACGTATCGCCGGTGCTGACAAGGTCACCGCCGGACGCAAGGTCCCGGCGGAATACCGCAGGAGCATCACCGGGACCTGCGGCTGAGCCGCGGCGCCGCCGCTACTCGCCGACCTGCATCAGCAGCCCGAGATGGCGGGCGCGGCTGAAGCTGTAGAGATAGATCCCGAGGCCGATCAGCAGGTAGACGACGTTCAGGGCGCTGGCGGCAAGGAAATAGTCCCAGCGGAAGACCTGGGTGAACAGGACCGAGCGCATGCCCTCGAAGACGTAGGTCGAGGGCAGCGACCAGGAAATCACCTGCAGCCAATGCGGCAGGACGGTGACGGGATAGTAGACGGCGCTGACCGGCGCCAGCAGGAAGACGATGAACCAGGCGAGGTTCTCCGCCGCGAGGCCGAAGCGCAGGATCATCGCGGTGACGATGAGGCCCATGGCGCAGCCCATCAGCAGCAGGTTGAAGAAGAAACCGGCCAGCGGGATGCCCAGGCTGAAGATCGAGAAATTGTAGAACGGAATGGCGAGAACCATCGCCGGCAGCACGCCGATCAGCGCGCGGATCAGCGCCATCAGCGTCAGCGACGTCACGTGCTCGGTCGGCGTCAGGGGACTGCAATAGAGATTGGCCAGATTGCGCGACCACATTTCCTCGAGGAACGACAGCGAAAACCCGAGCTGGCCGCGGAACAGCACGTCCCAGAGCATGACCGCCGAGATCAGCACGCCGAAGGCCCCGGCGACCCAGGAACTGTTGGTGGCGAGGAAGGTCGAGAGAAATCCCCAGATCACCATCTGCATGGTCGGCCAGTAGGCCATCTCGATCAGCCGCGGCCACGAGCCCTTCAGCACGTAGAAATGCCGCAGGCACATCGCCGCCACCCGATTGACGGAGAAGAGATCGCTGTTCACGGCGCGGCCTCCGGCGACGGCGCGGCGGCCAGTTGATCGTCGGCCCGCCGGTCGCGGGCGATGTCGAGGAACACCTCCTCGAGGTTCTGGCGGCTGTAGCGGAACAGCAGGTCTTCCGGCGAACCCCGATCGACGATCCGGCCCTGGCGCATCATCAGCACGTGATCGGCCAGCCGTTCGACCTCGTTCATGTTGTGCGAGGCGAGCAGGATCGCGGCCCCGGCCTCGTCCTGATAGCGCTCGAGATAGTGGCGCACCCAGTCGGCGGTATCCGGATCCAGCGAAGCCGTCGGCTCGTCGAGCAGCAGCAGCTCGGGACGATTGAGCAGCGCCTTGGCCAGCGCGACCCGGGTCTTCTGGCCGGCCGAGAGCGCGCCGGTGCGGCGGTCCATCAGCTTGTCGAGATCGAGTTCCCGCGCCAGCTCCGCGATGCGGCCGCGCACGTCCCGGATGCCGTAGAGCCGACCGAACACCGTCAGGTTCTGGCGCGGCGTGAGGCGGTGCGGCAGGTCCACATAGGGCGACGAGAAGTTCATCCGCCGCAGCACCCGGTGCCGGTGCTGGGCGATGTCCAGGCCGAACAGGCTGACCCGGCCGGCGCTCGGGGCCAGCAGGCCGAGGAGCATGGAAATCGTCGTCGTCTTGCCGGCACCATTGCCGCCCAGCAGGGCCACGGTCTTGCCGGCCTCGACGGTGAAATTGATCCCATCGACCGCAATGACGCGATCGAAATGCCTCGACAACCGGTCGACTTCGACGACGGGCACGTTTGGCTCCGATGATTCCCGTCGAATCGGCAGGATCGCGACGGCTTGCCGCACCTTCTTAGCTGATCGGCCGCAGGCTTGCAAAAGCCGGGCCAGAACCGTCTTATACCGGCCATGGAAGCCGCCCTTGGCCGTCCCGCGGAGTCCGGGACCCGTGACATCGTGCAGCCGCGCCCGCGTCGGGCCGCAGGCCGCGTGCGGCTGCGCACGGTCATCGTCATCCGCTGGATCGCGGTCGCCGGCCAGGCCGCCACCCTGCTGATCGTGCATTACGGCCTGGGCTATCCCCTGCCGATCGTCTGGTCGCTGATGACCGTCGCTACCCTTGCCGCCGTCACCCTGGCGGCGCAACTCCGGCGCAAGCCTTCGGCGCGGCTGACCGACCGGGAATCCGCGCTCTATTTCGCCTTCGACATGGTGCAGCTTTCGGTCCTGCTGTTCCTGACCGGCGGGCTCCACAATCCTTTCGCCCTGCTCATCCTGGCGCCGGTGACGGTATCGGCGGCGGCCCTGAGCTATCGCAGCACCCTCGGTCTCGCGGCGCTGGCCATCACCTGCGTCAACCTGCTGGCGGTGTTCCACCGGCCGCTGCCCTGGGGCGATTCGCATTTCGAACTGGCATCGAACTTCGTTCTGGCGCTGGCGGTTGCCCTCGGTCTCGCCGTCATCTTCATCACCTCCTATGTCTACAAGGTCGCCGAGGAGACCCGCCGGCTGGGCGATGCGCTCGTCGCCGCCCAATCCGCCCTGGACCGCGAACAGCGCCTGTCGTCGCTGGGGGCCCTGGCGGCGGCAGCGGCGCACGAGCTCGGCAGCCCCTTGGGCACGATTTCCCTGGTCTCCAAGGAACTGTCGCGGGATCTGCCGGCGGACAGCCCGCTGCGCAGCGACGTCGACCTGCTGGTCAGCCAGAGCGACCGCTGCCGCGAGATCCTGGCCGAGCTGTCGCGCCGGCCCGAGGGTTCGAGCGTCGACCATTTCAACCTGCTGCCGGCGCCGCTGCTGATCGAGCTGGCGGCCGAGCCGCATCGCCGGCCCGCCGTCGCCCTGCGGATCGAGGAGCATCCGGATCCGGCCGACCCCAATCCGCCCCTGCTGCCGCGGCGCCCGGAACTGATCCACGGCCTCGGCAACCTGCTGCAGAATGCGATCGAGTTCGCGCGCGAGGAGGTCAAGGTGGCTATCGCCTGGAGCCGCGGGGAAATCGGGGTTACCATTACTGACGACGGGATCGGCTTTCCGCCGGACCTGCTGGATCGGCTCGGCGACCCCTATGTGTCGTCCGGGCTGTCGCGGGGCGGCGAGGAGACGACCGGGGCGCGGGATGACGCCGATCACATGGGGCTCGGCATCTTCATCGCCCAGAACCTGATCGAGCGGACCGGCGGCCAGGTCAGCTTTCACAACAATGCCTTCGGCGGCGCCGAAGTCAGCATAACCTGGCCCCGCGGGGCATTCGAACGAGGGGCATTCGAGCATGGCTGAGAGCAGCAATTTGACTACCGGCAGCACGCCGGGCGGCGACAAGACCCTGCTGATCGTCGATGACGACGCGCCCTACCGCCAGCGCCTGGCGATGGCGATGGAGAAGCGCGGCTTTCGCGTCCGCCAGGCCGAAAGCGTCGAGGCGGCGGTGGCCGCGGCCCGGGCCGAGCCGCCGCATTTCGCCGTGGTCGATCTCCGGCTCACCGACGGCAGCGGCCTGGATATCGTGCCGGAAATCCGCAAGGTGCGGGAGGACTGCCGCATCGTCATCCTGACCGGCTACGGCAACATCGCCACGGCGGTGGTGGCGATCAAGTCGGGCGCGGTCGACTACCTGCCCAAGCCTGCCGATGCCGACCAGGTCGAAGCCGCCCTGCTCGACCGCAAGGACGCCCTCCCGCCGCCGCCCGAACAGCCGATGACGGCCGACCGGGTGCGCTGGGAACATATCCAGCGGGTCTACGAGCAATGCGACCGCAACGTCTCGGAAACCGCCCGGCGCCTGCGCATGCACCGGCGCACCCTGCAGCGCATCCTGGCGAAATACGCGCCGAAGGCCTGATCCGGCGTGATCGGGGCCGGAGGCTAGCGCCCGGTAGCCCCGGTGGCCCCGGCGACGCGACGGAAGACCGGGGCGCCGAGGCTGGCCAGTCCGACCATGATCGCCACGGCGCCGCCGTGCCAGATCAGGACCATCAGGGTGGTCTCGATCTCGTGGAACAGCATGAGCCCGGCGGAAGCCAGGGCCGCCGCCGCCATCATGCCGACGGATAGGGCCAGCCGCGGCCGCACATGGGCCGCGTGCCGGATCATGAAGACCAGCAGCCCGTCCAGCGGCAGGCTGGCGGCGACGATCCATCCCAGGCACGAGAAGCTGGTGCCGAGCTCGATCCCCCCGGGTCCGGCCCGGAGCCAATCCGCGTAGCAGCCGAGCCCGGCACCGGCGATCCAGAGCAGCAGCGCCGGCAGCGGCAGCAGGGCCCAGAGCGCCGTGCGGTCGGGCAGGCTGACCAGGAACGCGGCCACCGCCCCGAGCCCGGCGGTGCCCAGGCAGGCGACGAAGGACAGCCGGTAGCCCGGCTCGGCAAAGAGCTGGCCGAGATCCGTCCGCAGCCCATGGCGCCAGACCAGGGCGCCGATGACGGCGGCGGAAACCGCCAGCCAGAGCCCGGCGCCCAGCACCGGCGGGCGCAGCGGCCGGACCGGCTTCAGCTCGGCGCTCAAGCGGTCGACGATGCGGTCGGTCGAACTCTGCGTCATCTACCCGTCTCCAAACGCGCGCCGCAGCGATTTCAGTGCCCGGTGCATGGCAATCTTCAGGGCGGTTTCCGAGCGGCCGCTGGCCGCCGCGGCCTGCTTCAGGGTCATTTCCCGGTAGCGCAGCAGTTCCACCGCCTGGCGCTGCCGCGGCGACAGGGCCGCCACCGCCCGGGCCAGGGCCGCCGGTTCATGGGCCAGCCCGGCATCCGGCTCGTCATTCGCCGGCAGCGCCGGAAATGTTTCGGCGAAACCGTCGGGATAGGGCATTTCACGATGACGCAGCCGGTAGAGTCGCCGCAATCTGTCGGCGATGCGCCGTTGCGCCAGGGTCATGATCCAGGGCTGCAGCGGTCGCGCCGGGTCATAGGTATGGCGAATGGCATGGAGCGAGACGAGGACCTCCTGCACCGTGTCCTCGACATCCTCCGGCCGGGCCAGCTTGCGCCCGGCGACCCGGCGCAGCCAGGGGATCAGCCCCTGCAGCAGCAGCCGGTAGGCGTCGCGGTCGCCGGCCTGGGCGCGCGCCATCAGCCCGGCCATGTCCGGCCAGTCCAGCCCGTCGTCGATCCTGTCCGCGTTGCGTGGTGGCATGCCGGATCCCGGTTGTCCGCCGCCTCAATTTGCACCGGCCGGGGTCTGGCGTCGAACACAAACCCGTGATCCCGAGCAACCTTTCGCGCGGCAAGGCGAATATCGTGGTGTCGGGTGCCGGTCCATCGCGGCCAGGCATGCGGCGTTCGACCATTCTCATTTCAGGGAGTCCAAGATGAAACTAGCGATTGCTGCTTCGGTGATGACCGCCGCGCTCGGCCTGATGTCGCTCGGCCAGGCCCAGGCGGCCGGCGACGAGAAGTGCTTCGGCATATCCAAGGCGGGCGAGAACGGCTGCGCCAGCCCCGCCGGCATGGCCGGCGGCCATTCCTGCGCCGGCCACTCGACCACCGACTATTCCGGCGCCGACTGGAAGCTGGTGCCCGCCGGCACCTGCACGACCATGGGCGGCAAGATGGAGATGTTCGAAGGCATGGGGCATCCGTCCTAAGCGACGGGGTCCAAAGGCGGAAACCCTGCGAGGCCGAGGCGTGTCCCCTCTCGCCGATCCTGGCCGCAGCCGTGTCGCAGCCCGCATCCCGGCCAGCGCCGGGATCGGGCTGCGCGCGCCGCATGACGCGGAAATCCTGGAGGCGGCGCCGGATATCGCCTGGCTGGAGATCCACAGCGAGAACTACCTGCTGCCGCGCCAGGCGCCGCGCTCGCGGCTGCTGCACCGGCTGCGCCGGGACTATCCGATCTCCTGCCACGGCGTCGGCCTGTCTTTGGGTTCGGCCGAGGGGCTGGATGCGGCGCATCTCTCGGCGCTCGCCGAGCTTTTCACTGCGATCGAGCCCGGCCTCGTCTCCGAGCATCTGAGCTGGAGCGTGGTCGCCGGCAGCTATCTCAACGACCTGCTGCCGCTGCCCTATTCCGCCGCGGCCCTGGAGATCGTCTGCCGCAATATCGACCGGGCGCAGACCGCCTTTCGCCGGTGCATTGCGGTGGAGAATCCGTCGCGCTATCTGGTCCTGCCCGGTGCGGAGATGGACGAACCGGCCTTCATCGCGGAGGTCGTCCGGCGGACCGGATGCGGCCTGCTGCTGGATGTCAACAACGTCGCCGTCAGTGCGCTCAATCTCGAGCTGCAGCCCGCGGCCGAGCTTCTCAGGTATCCGCTTGACGCGGTTGAGGAAATTCATGTGGCCGGGCACCGGATCGACACCCTGCCGGACGGCCCGGTGGCGATCGACGACCACGGGTCGGCGCCGGCGGCCGAGGTCTGGGACCTGCTGGCCGCGGCGGTCGAACGGATCGGCCCCCGGCCCGTCCTTGTCGAATGGGACATCGACCTTCCCGGCCTGCCGATCCTGCTGGCCGAGGCCGGGAAGGCGCAGCGGATCCTGGATCGCGGCGCGGCGCGGAGGCAGGGCCTTGTTGCTTGAGCTCCAGACCGAGTTCAAGGCCGCCCTGCTGTCGGCCGACGGCATTCCGGCGGGACTGGATGCCCGGTCCGCGGCCCGCTTCGAGGTCTACCGGTCGAGCGTGACGGAATCGCTGGTCGCGGTTCTCGGCGCGGCATTTCCAACGGTACGGGACGTCGTCGGTGCGAGTTATTTCCGGGTGGCGGCCATCGCCTATATCCGGCAGTCGCCGCCACTTCGCCCGCAGTTAAGCGCCTATGGCGCGAGTTTTCCGGATCATATCGCCGGCTTTCCGGGAGCCGGGAATTTGCCCTATCTCGGCGATCTCGCCCGTCTCGAATGGCTGCTGGTGGAATGCTACTTCGCCGCGGCGCCGGCGGAACGTGTCGCCGGTTCCGATCTCGCCGCGGTGCCGGCGGCGGAGATCGCCCGGCTGGCCCTGGTCGCAGCGCCGAGCTTGCGCCTGCTGCAGTCGCGCCACGCGGTCTGGCAGATCTGGCAGGCGCATCGCCTCGCCCCCGGCGAACTTGCCCCCGCTGACCTCGCTGCCATCGACGTCGCGGCACCCTGCCGGCTCCGCATCCTGAGCGACGGGCGGCGCGCGGTGCCGACGCCGCTCGCCCCGGCGGATTACGCCCTCGTCGCCGGTCTCGCCGGCGGATCGACGATCGAAAGCGCCGCTGCGGAAGCGGCGGCGCTGGACCCGCAATTCGATCTGGCCGCGGCGCTGATCCGGGAACTCGCCGCGGGCAGCTTCATTGGATTGTTGAAATCGCAGGATTAGAAAAAATGGACCTGTTCGCGTCGCGTTATTGCCGGGTGGTTTCAGCAACGCAGGCCATCGCTCTGCCCCTCGCCGACCTGATCATCCGCCTCGCGGTGTTCCGGATCTTCTTCTGGTCGGGTCTGGTCAAGATCCGCGATTGGGACGGGACATTGCAGCTTTTTGCCTATGAATACATGGTGCCGCTGCTGCCCGTCGGCCTGGCGGCGGCGCTGGCGACCGCCTGCGAACTGGGGGCGTCGAGCCTGGTCCTGGTCGGCTTCGGCACCCGATTCGCAGCCCTGCCGCTGCTGGCGATGACCTGTGTCATCCAGTTCGTGCTGGGGGCGCAGAACCCGGCCTACAACCAGCTGGAGCATTATCTCTGGATGGCAATGCTGCTGTCCCTGGTCCTGCGCGGCGGCGGGGCCTGGTCGCTTGACGCCATCTGCCGCCGCGCCTACGGCTTTATGTCAGTGTCACCGCAACCTGACCGAGGCCGGTAAATTCCGCGACGATCGCGTCGCCGGGCGCGATCGGCAGGGGCGTGATGCAGGTCCCGGTGGTGATCACCTCGCCCGCCTTCAGCCCGCCGCCGCGTCTGGCCCGTTCATTGGCCAGCCAGGTGAGGGCCAGCCGCGGATCGCCGAGGGCATTGGCGCCCTTGCCTGCGGCCGCGACCGTGCCGTTCTTCCAGACCCGTACGGCCTGGGCGGGTAGATCCAGACCGGTCCAGGCCCTGACCTTCGGTCCAAGCACGAACCAGGCGGCAAAGGCGTCGTCGGCGACGACCAGCGCCGGGCCGATCGTGTCGAAGGGTTCGAAGCGGGCATCCGGAATCTCGATGGCGAGATGCAGGTCGGCGACGGCCGCACAGACTTCGGCCGGATCATAGGATGCAGCGCGGGACGGCAGATCCCGCCCCAGGCGAAAGGCGAATTCCGCCTCGACCACGCGCATCTGCAGCGGCGCCGCCGGCAGGCGGGCGCCATCGGGAAGGATGAAATCGGCAAACAGCCGTCCCGCCAGGGGCTCGGTCACGCCGATATGGCGCTGGCCTGCGGCGCTGGTGGCGGCGATCTTCCAGCCGGACACGGACTGCCCGGCGCCGGCGGCCATGGCGTCCTGGACGGCATAGCCCTGGTCCAGGGTCGCCGGCCTGCAGTCCGGCGGAAGCACCGCCAGCCGGGTCTGGCGCAACCGGGCCTGCCACAGAATGCGCGCCGCCTCGGCGATCCCCGTCGTCCCCATTCCCCGATGACCTCCGATTGGCAAATCCGCCCCACCTTAGACACGACCCACCGGACCGTCATCGGTCGATTCATATTGTACAAAATATCACATGAATGTGCGGATTTTCGGCGATGTTAGGTCACCGTTAAGGGTCCAGGACCGAAGGTCATACGTAAGAATCTGGAGGTCAGCGGCTCGGAAACCGGCGATGCCCCTACAGGCGCTACAAACCCAGGCCCAGGAACTGCGCGCTCCAGTCTCCGCGCAGGATGTCGATGCCGAGCTGATCTCCGGCCTGTATCGGCGGGTCAAGCCGCTGCTGATCGCCAATCTCGGGGCGCTGTCGCTGCTGTCGATCTCGCTCTGGGAGAGCGCCGACCGGACCCATCTCGTCACCTGGGCCCTGGTGCTGACCGGCTGGACGATGCTGCGCTTCGGCCTGGCGAAACTCTATCTCCGACGGCCGCGGGCGCCGGGCGAGGCCCGCTACTGGATCCATGCCTTCTCGGTCGGCTCCGGCGTCGCCGGTGCCCTCTGGGGGTCCTCGATCCTGCTGATCGAGAGCCTGCAGCCGGACAACGTGAAACTGGTCACTGCCTTCCTGATGGCAGCGCTCAGCGCGGCGGCGATCGCCGGCTATACCAACAGCCTGCTGGCTTTCGGCTGTTTCGTGGTCCCGGCCCTGCTGCCCTACGGCATCAGGCTGGTATGGCTGAACGGGCAGCCGAGCTGGATCATCGCCGCCTTCGTCGTCTTCTGGGCGCTGCTGCTCTGGTCGATGGCGCGGCATCTCAACGACGGATTCAAGGACAGCATTGCGCTCGCCCTGCAGAACCAACGGCTCATCGCGCAGCTGTCCCGCGCCAGGGACAAGGCGGAAGCCGCCAATCTCGCCAAGACGCGCTTCCTCGGCAATATGAGCCATGAACTGCGGACGCCGCTCAATGCCATTGTCGGCTATTCGCAGATGATCGTGCTCCGCGTCCTGGGCCCGCTGGGCAACGCCAAATACAACTCCTATGCCCAGCATATCCTGGACAGCGGCAACCACCTGCTCGACGTCGTCAACCAGGTGATGGATCTCTCGCGGCTCGAAGCCGGCAAGATCGATCTCCAGGACGATCGCATCGACGTCGGGGAACTCGTCCGCGGCGCGGCGGCCTATGTCGAACCCGCCGCCCGGGAAGACGCCATCGACCTGCAGGTCGATGTCCCGGCCGGCCTTCCCGACCTGACGGCGGATTCAGCCAAGCTTCGGCAGGTGCTGCTCAATCTCCTGTCGAACGCGGTGAAGTTCACGCCCCAGACAGGCCGGATCGCGGTTGCCGCGACGATGCCGCCGCAGGGCGGCCTCGCCATCACCGTCAGCGATTCCGGAATCGGGATCCCGGCGGAGCATCTCGAGCGGGTGACCACGCCGTTCCTGCAGCTCGAGGACCAGGATCATCTGCAGCGGCTGAAACCCTTGAAGACCGACGTCGGCCAGACCGGCACCGGACTCGGCCTGCCGCTCGCCAAACTGCTGACCGAACTGCACGGCGGCACCTTCACCCTGACGAGCCGGCTGGGTGCCGGCACCTCGGCCACCGTCTGGCTGCCGCCGCATCGCCTCGTCGAACCGAAGCCGGCACCGGCGGCGCAGACCCGGGCGGTCGCCGAATAGCGGCAGCAGTTTGCAGCTAGCGCTGGCGCGCCGCCTTTGCGCCCTCGATCGCCGGCCGCTGCTGCAGCAACGCGTCGATCAAGCGCCCCTGATAGAGCGAGATGCCCAGCTCCTCGCCGGCGACGACCGCCATCTCCGAGTCGCAGCGGCAGAGCACCACCCGCTCGCTGCCGATGGCATGGATCGCGTCCCTGAGTTCGGCGCGCCGCTGGCCGCGGGTATCGTCATAGAGATTCGGCGACCAGATCATCTTGATGAAATCGAAGCCGAAACGCTGGCGCTCGAGCAGCGCGAGATTCAGATGCTTCACGCAGTCGAGGACGATCTTGTAGCCGCGCTCCTTCAGGAAATCGCGGGCGAACAGATAGTCCGCCGGCTCGACAAGGGCCTCGATCGAGGGGATCTCGATCGACAGCGGGCCGCGCTCGCGGTTGTTGATCGTCTTGTCGAATTCCAGGAAATCGGGGGAGAGGATGGTGGACAGCGACAGATTGATGCTGCCGCCCTTCAGCATCGGCGCATTCTCGCGCTGGGTCATCAGGGCAAGCATGCGGGTATCGAGTGTCCGTGTCAGGTGCTGGAACAGCCATTGATCGGCGGTCACGTTGAAGCCCGGCATCACCTGCTGTGCAAGATAGCTCATCGAGAAATAGATCTCGTGGAAGATCGGCGTCGGCCGGGTCTTGCCGAGCACCGCACAGACCTGCTGCCGTCGCATCACATTGGCCAGGTCGGCCCGGGTGATGATCTTCTCGATCTGCTCGAGATTCGTCGGGCTGAGCACGTTGCTGGGCTGGTCGTCGACGGGCTGTATCGCCTGGGCCGCGGCCGCCTGCAGCGTGACGGACTTCTGCCGGTCCTCGTTGGCCGTCCGGGCGCGATGCAGCAGCTTGTCGAAATCCGCGGCGGCGTCGAACCAGTCGCAGAATTCCGGCTCGCGCAATCCCTCGGCGCTGGTCTGGAACAGCGGATCCTCGCTGAACAGCGCCCGGATATGCAGGACGCAGGCCTCGATCTCGGCGATCTCGGCACCCTTGGTCAGGACGACGATGTTGTTGTTGTGGAGTTCGTAGATTCCCGCCTGGTACTTGCGAACCAGCGGATCGAAGGCCCGCTTGACGATGCGGATGTGATGCGGCCGCTGGTTATAGGGCCGCAGCCGGCTCAGTTTCACCTCGACCGCGCGGCGGCCGGAACGATGCTTGTCGAGCCGCTCGACATAGTCGAGCAGAAGCTCCTCGTCCGTCAGAATGCGGGTATCCTTGAACCACTCGCTCATTCGGCGTCCCGCCAGCAGCCGGCCGGAGCAGCCCGGTCCAGCACCGGGCCCGCAGCCGAGCCGACCTGCAGAAATAGGCCCTTATGGTAAAGAATTCGTGAGCGACGGCGGCGACGGCCCTAGCGGCGGTGCAGCCACCAGCCTTCCTCGTTGATGGAATAGACCGGCTGATAGTGCCGGACGCTGTTGGCCGGGACCACGGTCTTGATCTGGTTGTCCAGCAGCTGCGGCTCGGCGCCTTCGTAGACCACCAGGACGGCGTGGCCGAGCCGGAGATTGAGATCCTGGACCGCCACGACGCGCATATCCTCGACCGGGACCCCCAGGGCCTTCAGGGCCATGTATTTGGAGATGGCAAAATCCTCGCAGTCGCCGTTCTTCTTCAGGAACTGGAACGGCGTCTCCCAGTAGTCCGCCATGCCCCAGTTCTTCTGGTCGAGGATGTAGCGATGCGAGTTCATCGCCTTGTTGACTTCCTTCAGCTGGGTCTGGCGGTCTTCGGTCTTGAGTTCCGCCAGGAAGCTATCCCACCCTTTGTTGGTGCAGGTATCGGAGCTGCAGGGCGCGCCGTTCTTCCAGCGGACGATCATGTCGCCCCATTTCGGGAACTTGCCCAGATTCTTCGACGGCAATTCGATCACGCTGCCGAAGATCTTCGGATAGGTCCGGGCCGAGGCCGGCGGCGGTGCCGCCACCGATGCGGCGACGAGCGCGAGGACGGACAGCCAAAGCGGCATGCGGTACGCCCGCGAGGCCCCCGCCCGACTCCGCCAACCGGATTTTCCGGCGCGGATGCCCGTCAGAGCCAATTCTCCCCGCAGATCAGCCATCCTGCTCGACAACCACTTTCCGTACCGCATCCCCAACGGCAGCCCCGACGTTAGCCGGACCGGCGCATCCCGTCGATAGCCCGTTTGCGATTTCCGCAATCCGCAACGGTTAACCAAGGGTTAATTGGTCCACCTCGGATTTTGTGCTAGCGTTTGCGGGACTGCGGGTCGGGGCGGGAAGCAACAGGGCCCGAACCGACCGCCGCATTCGGGGAAGTTTCAGGAGACGTCATTGGCGAGCGATACGCAACCATCGGGCGGGCCGTCCAGTCCGGTTCAGCCCTCGGCGCGATTCTCGATCATCGAGGAATCGGGCAAGCCCAGGCTGGATTTCAAGATCCTGTTCCCGGCGATCGTCCTGGTGCTGATCGCCGTGATCGGCGTGTTCGCGGTCAAGATCTTTGTCGACCAGGAACGGGAACGCGAGGAGTCCCAGTGGCGGGTCCGCATGGGCATCGTCGCCGACAGCCGGGCGGCGGAAATCGGCCGCTGGCTCGACCGCCAGCTGACGGAACTCTATGGTCTGGCGCAGAACGAGTTGGTAGAGCTCTATGTCGACCAGATCGGCGAATTGTCCGCCGATCCGGCGCAATCCGACCAGGTCGAGGGATTGCGGGACTATCTGCGCAATCTCCTGGCGGTGACCGCCGATCGCACCGGTTTCGCAGTCAAGGACGGCGCCACCGTCGATGCGAACGAGGCCCGCCCGCTGGTGGCCGGACTGATCATCATCGACGCCAAGGGCGCGGTGATCGCCGCCTCCGCCGATGCCCCGCCGTTCGAGGGCGACGTGAAGGCCTTCGTCGACGCGCAGCCGCTCGGCCAGCGCGGCGTCAGCGATCTCTACCTCAACAACGCCGGCAATCCGGCGATGATCTTCACCGTGCCGATCTTCGCGGTGCAGTCGGCCGGCGCGCAGGCGACGCAGATCGGCCGGATCGTCGGCGTGAAGCAGATTTCCGAGGAGCTCTACCCGCTGCTGATCCAGCCGGGCGAAACCAGCCAGAGCGCCAGATCGGTGCTGGTTCGCCTGAAGGACAACAAGGTGATCTACCTCTCGCCAGTCGCCGATCCGCAACAGCCGGTGACGCCGCTCGGCCTCGAGCTCGGGATCGATACCGCCGACCTGGATACCGCCTACGGGGCGCAGAACCCGGGCGGATTTGCCACCGACAAGAAGAACTACCGGGGCCGGTCGGTGCTGGTGACGGCGCGCAGCTTTACCCTGGTGCCCTGGTCGCTGGTCTATACCGTGGATTTCGGCGAAGCACTCGGCGCGGCCGAAGCCCGCTTCCGCAACCTGACGATCTACCTGCTGATGGCCGTGGCCCTGGTGGCGGTGATCATCGTCGCCGTCTGGCGGCACGGTTCCTCGCGCCGCGCCAGCCTGGCGGCGCACCAGTTCCAGCAGATGGCCCAGCGCTTCGAGGACCAGAAGAACCTGCTGCAGCTGGTCACCGACAGCCAGCCGACCAGCATCTTCATCCTCGACAAGGACGACAAATACCGCTTTGCCAACAGCCAGGCCGGCAAGGCGGTGGACATCCAGCCGGCCGAGATGCTCGGCAAGCCGATCAACAACGTCCTCGGGCCGGCGCTGGCCAGGCGCTACGTCCGCCTCAGCCATCAGGCAAGCGAGCTCAATCACCTGGTTTCCGAGGTGGCGCGGACCGAGGAGGACGGCAAGGCGAAGGTGGTGCAGTCGGAGCACATCCCGCTGCCCGACCGCAGCGTGCTCACCGTCGAGCAGGACATCACCGATGTGGTGATGGAGCGCGAGCGCCGGATGCGCACCCAGCGCCAGCTGGTGAAGACGCTGGTCGACGTGGTCGACAAGCGCGACCCCTTCGCGGCCCAGCATTCCGCCCGCGTCGCCAAGGTGGCCGGGGCGGTCGCACATGAGATGGGATTGACCGAGGTCGATGTGGAGACCGCGGAGATCGCGGGGAACCTGCTCAATCTCGGCAAGATCCTGATCCCGCAGGAGGTGCTGGCCAAGACCAGCGACCTGACGGAGCAGGAACGCCACATGATCAAGAACAGCATCCAGACCAGCGCCGACCTGCTGCAGGACATCGAGTTCGACGGCCCGGTCGTCGCCACCCTGCGCCAGGCCCAGGCCAATTACGACGGTACCGGCACGCCGGCAGGGCTTGCCGGCGACAACATCGTGGTGACGGCACGGGTCATCGCCGTCGCCAATGCCTTCATCGGCATGATCAGCGACCGCGCCTTCCGGGCGGCGCTGCCGATCGACCAGGCGATCGAGAATCTGATGAAGGGTGCCGGCAAGACCTACGACCGGCGCGTGGTGGCGGCGCTGGTGAACTATCTCGACAATCGCGACGGGCGCAAGGAATTCACCGGCTGACGGGAGCCGGCGTGTCCGCCGCGATCAGTGGAACATGAAATAGATCAGGATCAAGACCGGAATTGGCACGCCCAGCAGCCACAGCAGACCGTATTTCATCGACGCTCCTCCCAAATTTCCGGCTCCAGCCGGACGGTTCCAGCCGGGCGCTTCCACCCGGTTGCGTCCCGCCGGCGATCAACCCTGCCGCCGGCCATTGGTTCCGACACCGGCTTGCGGCCGTTCACCGACCCCGATTGCGTTCGGGGCAGGTTGCGATCAGAGGCCGCCGCGCGGTGCAGCCGCCCAGGTTCCGCTAGCTCAGATTGAGTCCGCCGGCCTTGGCCGGACCCGCCTTGTCGGGATCGTTCTCGGCGCCCAGGCGCTGCACCATGACATGCACCCGGCGGAGAATCTCGGAGGTGCGCCCGGATCCCTTGTCGGCGGCCGGTGCCGTCATGTTCTCTTCCGACGCCACCATCAGCAGCTGCAGGTCATAGTCCCACTGCTTCAGGAGTTCGAGCTTCTGCTGGCGCGTCAGATCGGGGGCGCGGTAGAGGTCCTCCGGCGTCTTGAAATGCTTCGAGACGTCGCCGAGCACCTTCTCGTAGGCCTGCTTTTCCATCGCCTGTCTCCTCGCCAATGCCGGGACCAAAGTCTGGCGCCAAAGTCCGGGGCCAAAGTCTGGGGCCAAAGTCTGGGGCCAGAATCCGGGGCAGCGCGCCGGTTCATGAGAAACCATGTCGGTGGATATTGGTTCCCGGAAGCGGCCGCAGCGGCACTGCCGGACGCCCTGCAACCAAGCACCGGGCAAGGGGGTTTATTCCGCTCAACCCGTGCCAAAGGAGCAAGATCATGAACCACATTCTCAAGGCGGGCGTCGCCGTCGCGCTGATATCGACGGCGATACCGGTTGCCGTCCTCGCCCAGGAAACGACCGCCGCAACCCAGCCCCAGCCCGGCGAAGTCGATGCCGGCGCGCTGATCGGCAAGAACATCGTAGACGCCGCGGGCGATGCGATCGGCGAGATCGACAGCGTCATCGTCAGCAGCGCCGGCAAGGTCGATGCCGTCGTCATCGACGTCGGCACCTGGCTGCAGGGCGAGAAGCTGATCGCCGTTCCGTGGACCGACCTGAAGCGGAACGCGGACGGCACGATCACCTCCGGCCTGACCCGGGACGCGGCGAAGAGCGCCTCGGCCTACACCTATGCCGACGCGACGCGCCGCGGCAAGGTTCTCACCGACAGCGGCGAGGTCTATGCGGGCTCCGGCGCCAAGACCGGCGCGCTCGGGCTGGGGATCGGCACCCCGGTCAAGAACAGCGACGGCTCGATCAATACCAGCCAGCTGATCGGCCTGAACGTGCAGAACGCGGGCGGCGACACCGTCGGCGAGGTCGGCGAGATCGTTCTCGACCAGAGCGGCAAGGTCGATGGCGTGATCGTCGATGTCGGCGGCTTCCTCGGCGTCGGCACCCATCCGGTCCTGCTCAACTGGAAGGACGTGACACTGTCCGGTGCCGGTGACGACGTGACGGCGGTGGTTGCCGCCGACAAGGCGACCCTGAAGGCGATGCCCGCCTATTCCGCCAGCAAGAGCAACTAGCCGCGGCAAGGATGGGAAGTCATACCAGGCTTCCCATCCCATCTTTCCGGCCTCAGGCCTCGAGGATGTGGCCGAGCGGATTGAGCATCGCGATGCGGTCGCAGGCGATCTTGGCGGCGGCCAGCATCGGGACCGCCAGAACCGCCCCGGGAACGCCCCACATCCAGTACCAGAAGACCAGCGCGAGGATCATCGCGACAGGATTGAGCGTGAATCGCCTGGCCAGCAGCAGCGGGGTCAGGATCTCTCCCTCCAGGATGTGGATGCCGAAGAAGATCGCTGCCGGCAGGAGAGCCTGCCAGTTGCTCTCGAACTGCACGAAGCCCCCGAGCAGCAGCAGCCCCGCACCGGTCAGGGGGCCGAAGACCGGCACATAATTGAGGGCGAAGGCCACGACACCCCAGAGGATCGGATCGCTCAGGCCGCAGAAGTACATCGCCGCCGCCACCGCGACGCCGACCAGCGCGTTCATCCCGGTGATGGTCAGCAGATAGGCGGAGATGTCGCATTCGATCTGCTGGGTGATGTCGACCGCCTGGCGCTTGTTGCGGAATGTCGGCAGGACTTCGACGAAGCGCCGCAGCAGGACGTCGCCGGAGATCAGGATGAAGAACAGGAAGATCGCCGTGGTGACCAGGCCGTCGATCATCGCGCGGAGGGCGGCGATCAACGGCCCGATCAGATCGAATTGCTGCACCGCCACCGCCGGCGCCGCGGCACCGGTGCCATGGGTGGCCTGCTCGGCATGGCTGGCAATCCGGTCGAGGAGGACGATCGGCTTGCGGAGCAGGCTGAGGCGATCCGCCAGATGATCCATCGCATGCGGCAGCTGGGCGGCCCAGGCCGCGGCGGGGGCGCTGAGCGGAACGACGATCGCCGCGAGCATGCCGACCAGGAACAGGATCGTCGCCACGGATGCGAGCGTCGCCGGCAGCCTGGCCATCGCCATGACCCGCATGACGGGTTTCAGCAGCAGGTTCAGCAGCACCGCGAAGGTCAGCGGCAGGACGATCGCCCGCGCCACATAGAGCGCCGCGAGAGTGGCCAGGAGCAGGATCCCGCCGAGGAAGATCGTGGCCGGGGCGAAGATCGGCGGGGCGAAGATCGGTGGGGCAGGTTCGCCCGGCCCGGTGCTTGCGGCGGCTGCAGAAGGGCCAATCGGCCGGATTTCCGTCACGATTTAACCCTCCCCGTCTCGGACCAGAGACATAACGCAGCCGGCGGCCCGGGGTTCCCCCGCTTCACCGGCAAACATCCGGAACCTACCGGCCGCGGCCGGGTTTTGACCGGATCACCCCACGGCACAGGCAGGCGGGAGCATAGCCATGACCAAACTTCGCATCGCCGGAAGCTTCGAGGATGCCGCACTCGACGCGGTCCGCATTCTCGGCGCAAAGCAGGCGGCGGCGGCGGCCAATCTCTCGCCCAAGACCGTGCGGGACTACACCGACCCGGACCGTCCCGGGCAGCCCAGCCTGGTCAAGGCCCTGGCGATGGACGTTGCCTGCCATGCCAAGGTCGGGCGGGCGCCGTTTCTCGAGGCCTATTCGCGGATGCTGGCAACGCGCACCGACCGGAACGAACGCCCGGTCGGCGAATTGCGGGCCGAAGCGCTCGACGTGCCGGGCGCGGTCGGGCGCCTGCTGGATACGATCCGCCGGTCGACCGCCGTGACCTCGGTGGAGGGCGCCAAGCTGTCGACGACCGAGGCAACGACGATCCTGCGCGAGATCCAGGCCCCGCGGCGGGAGCTCGATGATATCGAGATCGCCGTGCACGAGGCCACGACCGGCACGTCCCGGCCGGCGCGCAAGGCTGCAACCTGATCGGGCGCGGAGGTCGGGCTATGAAGCGTCCCGGGCCGGCGTTTCGCCGTTGCCGGGGCCGGGAATGGGCTCGGATCCTTCCGACGACAGGGACCGCAGATTGAAGCGGATGATCGTCGTGCTGCCCGGCGGCCCGGCCACGGTCAGGACGCCGCCAAGCTGCTTGGCAAAGGCGGCGATCAAGGTGCTGCCCATGGTCATCGCCGCATCCGCCTCGTCGCCCGCGGGCGGCCCGATGCCGTCGTCGGATATCATCAGTTCCGCCTCGCCGGCGGCGTCGACCGTCATCCGGACCTGGATCGAGCCGGCGCGCAGGTTGGGAAAGCCGTGCTTGAAGGAATTCGTCAGGATTTCCGTGGTGAGGAGCGCCAGGGGGACCGCCCCGATCCCCCGACATCCGCAGCTCGGGGAAATTCGTGCTGAGCCGCACCCGCCGCACCGACACCCCGGATCCGTCCTGGAGAAGGTTGCAGAGATTGGTCATGAACGGGGCGAAGTCGATTTCCTTGAGGTCCTCGCTCTCGTAGAGGTGGCGGTGGACCAGTGCCAGGGCATTGATGCGCATCTGCAGATCGGAGAATGCCTGCTTGAACTCGTCGCCGCGCGGCAGCCGGGCATACAGATTGAGCAGGCTTGTCACGATCTGCAGGTTGTTCTTCACCCGATGGTGAATCTCCCGCAGCATCAGCTGCTTCTGCGCCAAGGACTCCCGGAGGTCGGTCTCACGCAGTTCGATCTGGGCCGCCATGGCACGGAGGTCGTCGCCGAGCTGGCGCATCTCGATCGGGGCGCCGCGCAGCTCGGTCTCGGCCGCGAGGTCGCCGAGCGTCATCGATCGCGCCGCTTTCGCCAGCTTCTCCGTCCATCGCGTCACCAGGAGCCGCGTCCCGACGAGTGCGGCGAGCATGCCGGCAACCGATACCAGGGAGAGAATCGAGATCTGGATCGCCAGGTCACGCTGCAACGGCCGGATGATCTCATTCCATGGCAGCCCGAGCACCATGTAGAGGCTGTCCTGCCCGATCGCGTTCACGGCGAAGATCCGGAGATCGCCGTCCCGGCCGGCAGCCTCAAACTCCCTCTCGCCCCCGGCAATCACCCGCTGCATCATGGCATCGATCGGGGTGCCGTGATCGATCCCGGCAGATGGATGCTGCGCGACCAGCACCTTTCCATTCCGGTCGAACAGGTAGATCTCGCTGTTCGACGGCAGGCCGGGCTCCTGGCCGATCGCCGACAGCCAGTTCAGGCGAATCCCCAGCGCGATGACGCCGATCAGCTTCCCGTCCACATTGTCCACCGGAGCGGCGAAGACGATAATCGGCTCGTTCAAGGCGCGGGACATGATGATTCCGCTGACGTTGTTCGCCTTGGTGCGGACGACGGACCTGAACCAGTCCCGGAACGCGACATTGTATCTCTCGCGGTTCTCGTCCCACCGGCACAGCGGCTCTCCATTGACGTCGAACAGAACGGCGGTTCCATAGGAGGGGTATGGCTTGACGGCGCCGAGCAGGACATGGTCGCAGTCGGATTGCGCGGTGGCGCCGTGGTTGCCGTCCAGCACGGCGGAAACGGCGGCATCGTGCATCAGGTTCGACGCAATCTGCTCGGACTGCCAGAGAAGGTTCGCTTCATAGTTCGACGCCAGGGTCGCATAGCGGCTGACCGCCTCGCGGGAGGCTACAAGCTGGTCGTTGTAGCGCTCGATGGCGGCCACGATGCCGAAGCAGCTCGGCACCACCAGCACGATGGCAAAGAGCAGGATGAGCCGGCGACGAAGCGGTTGAAGAAAGCGCGCGATCATTCCGGCCACGTCCCGCTATCGGATTTGCCCTGCAACGGCTAGGTTTCGCCCAATCAGCCGGCCTTGCGGCGCGTTTCGTCCGATTTCGAGAACGACAGCGCCTGCGAAATCGTCACCTTCAATGTGTCCGATTCGAAGGGCTTGGTCACCAGATAGGTCGGTTCCGGGCGCTCGCCGGTCAGGAGACGTTCCGGGTAGGCGGTGACGAAGATGACGGGGACGGTGGAGGTCCGCAGGATCTCGGTCACCGCCGAAAGCCCGGATCCACCGGCACCAAGGTCGATATCCGCCAGAATAAGTCCTGGGCTGGTCCTCTGGGCCAGGGTGACCGCCTCGCTCTGGCTGGAGGCGATACCGGCGATCTTGTGGCCGAGATCTGCCACCAACCCGGCGATGTCGAGGGCGATGACCGGTTCATCCTCGATGATCAGGATTGTGGTGGCGATCTGCTGGTTGACGGCGGCCCAGGCCGAAACGAGCAGGGACTTGGCCTGGGCTGGCGACAGGTCCAGAATGAAAGCTGCATCCTGGACCGAAAAGCCTTCCAGGGACGTCAGCAGCAGGATCTGACGTTCCGATGCCGGAAGCGCCTGCAGCCGCGCCTCCACCGACTTTCCCGACGGTTTTCCGGGTTCGCCCGCCCCTTCCGAACGATCCTCCGGCGCCGTCCGCGACCAGACGGCATGGAAGATCCGGAACAGGCCGCGATGGACGTTCTCCCCGGGGGAGAGGGCTTCCGGGTCGGCCAGGAGTGCCTCCAGGGTGATCCGCACATACAGATCACCCGTCTGCTGCGACCCCAGCAGGGCGCGGGCATATCGACGTAAATATTTGAGATTACTTACGATTTCGTCTGAACTCCCCGTCAATTTCGCACCCCTTTTCGCCCTGAACTCGCGCAATCAATCTTTTTTAACGTGACATGGGAACCCATTTCGTCGGAAAGGGTTCCGTAGCTGCAGACAAAAAAACCGAAGCGATCCTGCGCTGATGCCCGCCGGAATCGCAATTTTACCGGGTTTTTGCCTGACGAAAGACGGAGGGCTAATTCGGGCACGGGACCCCTCGGGCTGCATACAGGCAGACGAGCCAGAAGGTCGAAAGCGAGAAGATCAAGTGAGTGCGGACACGGACAAGAAGGCGAGCCACACCAAACCGACGCGGCGTCCCAAGGCTCTGGATCGCTGGTTCGACGATCAACTGAATCAGATCTACGCCGAAGCCACCAATGAGCCGTTGCCCGACGATCTGGCGCGGCTGGTGAGTCAGTTGAAGGCCCGCGAAACAAAGTAAATTCGCCGTGATCGTATTGGCTGGCCGCCGATGAGACTTGGCGGTCATGGAGTTGTATTTTATGGGTTCATCTGCGGGCAGAAACGGCAGGGCGGATTTCGAGCAGATCCTGCTCGACACCATCCCGCATCTGCGGGCTTTCGCCCGCTCCTTGACCCGCAATCGCGAGCGCGCCGACGACCTGACGCATGATGCCGTAGTGCGTGCCCTCGCCGCCATCGATCAGTTCATACCCGGAACCAATTTCAAGGCATGGATATTCACCATTCTGCGAAATCTGTACTACAACGAGGGGCGCAAGCGCTGGGCAAACTTCTCCTCGCTCGACGATATGGTGGGGTTTGAGCCCTCAGTAGAGGCCTCGCAGCACGCCCACCTGGAATTCTCAGACTTTCGTCGCGCCTTCTGGCAACTGGGCGAGGACCAGCGCGAAGTTCTGATCTTGGTCGGTGCGAGCGGCCTCAGCTACGAGGAGGCGGCAGAGGTCTGCGGCTGTCGCGTTGGCACCGTGAAAAGCCGCGTATCGCGCGCACGCAACGAATTGCGGCAGATACTGGAATCCGGATCCCTTACGCTCCGGCGCAATGATACCGCACCGATTTCGACCGACGATATCGCTCTTGCGCTTAGCACCCCGCCCGGAAAGACTGCCTGAGATTGCGGCAAAGAGCCCTGGTTCCGCGAACCTTTCTCGGCTCGGGATTTGCATTCGCTCCGGAGATCCGCCAATCCGATCCCGCATGGCGCGGCATATTCTCGCCCGCTCGCCTGCCCGTCCCAACCATATTTCCGGCAACCTTTCCCTTGTCCTGGCGTTAGTTCGGACAGTGCACCTCTCCGCTGCACGCCACTCGATGAAAGGACAGGATCATGGCAAATCCGAACCAGGCACAGCGCAATCCACAGGACAACAGCAACGACCAGGACCAGGGCATCCCCAAGCAAGCCCCACAGGCTTCAGATCCGCAGCACGGCAGCCAGAAACACCGCGTGGACGGTGCCCAAGGTAAAGTCGGGCAGGATACCGATGGAGACGGCAAAGTCGTGAAGCCAGGCCAGACCCCCGGCCAGAGCCATGGAAGAGGCCTCGATCCGAGCGGGAAAACGAATACCGCCGAACCGGCACGCAAGATGCCCAACAAGTAGTCGCGGATTCCGATCATCCGGCGACGCAAAGCATCTCCGCTTTGCGTCGCCGGACCCGAATTCCGCGAGACAGATCCCTGCCGAAGCCGCATAGCCGGGTAGACGCTGAAGCAGGAGCCGCCCGACGCACACGATGAAAGGACGAATCACCATGGCCAATTTCACCACCGCGCGCAACGAGGCCTATGAGGCGGGCAACACCGCGGCCGAAGCCGTGAAGAGCAAGATCGGCAAAGCTGGCGATGCCCTGAAGGACAATGTCGACAAGGTGCAGGCGGATGCCAAGGCTGCGGCAAAGTCGATCCGCGATCACGTCGTGGAGCGACCGCTCACGGCACTGATGATCGGACTGACGGCCGGCGTCGTTGCAGGCCTGCTGTTGAGCCGCCGCCACTAGCCGAAAGCAACCGCCTCCTGTCGACCTGTGTGGCGGCAGGAAGCTGTTCATTTCTCGATACGATGGATCCCCGAAGCGTCAATCAGGAGGCTCGCCATGCGCGATACAGCCGCGGATTTCTCTACGGTTCGAGACGATATCGCCGAGTTGCGATCGCAGATCAATGCACTGATCGGTGACTTGAAGGCCGCGACGGTGGCAAAGGCGGCGGAACTGTCGCACGAAGTTCCTGAGCGCGGGGCCGAAGTCGTGCGAGAAAAAGTACGTGAGTCCCCCTTGGCGGCCCTTGCAATGTCCTTTGTTGCCGGCTGCGTGGTTGCGCGGCTTTGGCGCTGATTCGCCGGTCCCACAGGGAGCTTTCATGGAGCAAGTGATTCGACTGGCGCTGGCAGCCCTGTCGCAGTCTGCGTCGCCGAACCTGCAGCGACCGGTATCGCGCATAGGATGGTCGGCCGGCATGATCTTCCTTGTCGTACTGGCTTCCGCAGCGGGATTGATATGCCTGCTTGCCGCACTTTGGCTTGGCCTGCAGCCGGAATTCGGCGCCATTGCCGCAACAGCCTCGATCGGGGTGGCTTTTCTGGCGATTGCCTTGGGTCTATACCTCGGATATCGCGCAAAGACGGCAGTGCCGTCCCCGGCTGATCCGACCGCATCAACCTTGGAGGGCGCGGCTGAGATCCAGCAGCTTCTCGCCGAAGCCACCAGAAAAAACCTGGGGCCGCTGCTGATCGCTGCAGTTCTGGCAGGCGTGATTGCGGGTTTCCGCAAGGGTCACTGAGAACTGTCGCCGCGCACGAAATCCCGACTCGCGCGGCAATGGCGAGTGCGCATCAAGTGCGGGCAGCGGAGAATTCGCCGAGAAAGGCAGCAAGATTGCCCGCGAGGAACGGCGTGAGGTAGCCGCCTTCCTGAACCAGAACGGTGGGCAAATTCAGGCGGCCGATGTAATCCCCCATCCTGCCAAATCCGGTTGTCGTCACGTTTCCACCCCCTAGTGGATCGGCCTCGTGCGCATCGAGGCCAAGCGATACGACCAACGCTCCGGGTTCGTAGGAACGAAGGCGAAGCAACGCCTTTCCCAACGCGTCCAGCCAGGCTGGATCACCGGATTTCACCGGCAAGGGAAGGTTGAGATTGCAGCCGCTTCCGGCCTTGGCACCGGTCTGATCGGGATAGCCATAGAAAAACGGATAATACTGCGCCGGGTCACCGTGGATCGACACGGTCAGCACGTCGGCGCGCTCGTAGAAGATCGACTGCGTGCCATTCCCGTGATGCACATCGATATCGAGGATCGCAACCCGCCGATGAACCGCCCGCAAATACTGGGCGGCAATCGCCGCATTGTTGAGATAGCAAAAGCCGCCTGCGCGTTCGGTATAAGCGTGATGCCCGGGCGGGCGGCAGAGCGCGTAGGCTGCGGATTCTCCGCTGCGCACAAACTCCGCCGCGGTCAGCGCCGCAAAGGCGGAAACACGCGCGGACTCCCAGGTCTGCGCCGTTACCGCACCGGCAAAATCCATGATGTGCCAGCCGGCACGGCCGACAATATGCGCGGGATAGTCGGCAGGTTGCTCCACCGGCCTGAGGCTCGGCATCATCTCCGGGTGCGCCTGGGGCAGGCGCGCCCATTCGGCGTGACCATGCTGGAGGAAATCGAGATACCGGGCGCTGTGGATCGCGGCGACATGTTCCAGGCCGAAATCAAGCGGCGGCACCAGGTCAAGCCCGGCGGATGTGGCGCCTTCGATCAGGCGCTCGATCCGTTCCGGGCTCTCCGGATGATCGATGATATTCCCGGCGCGCAGGTGACGCTTCGGCGCATGCCGGATCTGCGTCTCGCCGAATACCGCCTTCATTCAGGTCTTGCCTTATCCTTCGCGCCGATGCATTCCGTCACTTACGGGCCGGTGCGCGACTGTGTTACAGGTGATCATACCAGTCAAGCATGAGGTGGAATATGGGCTTGCGTCTTGCGGACAAGGTGGCGTTGATCACCGGTGCGACGTCGGGGATCGGCTTGGCGATCGCCGAGCGGTTTGCCGCCGAGGGTGCACGGCTTGTACTGACCGGGCGCAACAAGGCTGCAGGCGATGCCCTTGCGGCTCGCCTCGGTGCCGTATTCATGGCCGGCGACGTCACCGACCCCGGAATCCCCGAGAGACTGGTGGCGGGAGCGAGATCACAGTTCGGAAGATTGGACATTTTGGTCAACAATGCGGGGGTCGTCCATCGCGGAACCGCCCTCGAGACATCGGACGAGGATTTCAGCCGGGTCATGGATGTGAATGTGACCGCCGTCTTTCGCTTCTCGCGCGCGGCGATCCGACAGATGCTGGTGCAGTTCTCCAAGGATGGTCGGGGCGGTTCGATCGTCAATATCGCCTCCGATTGGGCCATGGTAGCAGGGCGCGCCGAACTTGCCTATTGCACCTCGAAGGGGGCGGTCGTTCAAATGACCCGAGCACTGGCTGTCGATCATGCGCGCCAGGGCATCCGGGTAAATGCGGTCTGCCCCGGCGACGTCGAGACCCCGATGCTGCTGAGCGGCATCATCGGACGGGGCGACAGCCGCGAGGTCGGCCTGGCAAAAAACGGTGAGGCCATACCGATGGGCCGAGTTGGGCAGCCGGCCGAAATCGCCCAGGCCGTGCTTTTCCTCGCAAGCGACGAGGCCAGCTTCATCACCGGGGCCGCCATGCTCGTCGACGGCGGCAATACTGCAATCTAGGGCAGATTGGGCATCGCCTCGGACAACCTTGCCTATGGCAATTCACCGCGAGAATCCTATAGAATCAGCTGGTCTCCGCTTGGCTGCCATGTTTGGAACGGAAGATGCCGCAGATTCTCGTAGCGAATATCGACAATGAAAACATGCTGGCCGACGAGCGGGCCTTCACCGAGGATTTCTGCCTGTCCAGCTCCCTGACCGCCGGTCGGATGACCTGGTTCGCGCAGCCCGGTGATATCGTCGTGCTGCCGCGCGACCTGTCGCCGGACTTCAAGGCCTATATGGCGCGACTGATGGGGCGTCCCGCGGATTCGGTGACATTCATCACGCCCGATTGGGGCAGCCAGCAGCTTCGACCGCTGGGATCGCAGGAATTGCTGCGCCCCGAATTGATAGGCCAGTTGACATGGCACATGAAGAATCCGACTGGCTGGTCGCTCTATCCCTATTGCTACGAGCGTGGCGTCCAGCACCTCGCCGAGGTTCTCGGATTGGGACGGGATAAGGGAGCCAGGCCGTTCATGCGCCAGGGCGGCGCCGAGCTCCTGAACGACAAGAGGATCTTCCGCAGTCTCGCCGCGGGCCGGGGCATCTCGATCGCAGAGGGAGCCGTCTGCAGCAAGCTTCGCGACCTCCAGAAATCGGTCGTTGCGCTGCTTCCACGGACCGGCGCCGTCATCGTCAAGCAGGATCGCCACAGCGGCGGCCTCGGGAATTTGATCATCAGCCAGGTGCCCAATGTGAGCGGCCAGGGCGCGATGCAGGTGTATCTGGTCGACGACCAAGCACCGGTGGACGCCGTCTGCCGGGTCGTTTGGGAACGGCTCGCCTACCTTGATCGCGCGCCGCTGATCGTCGAGGCCTATTATCCCGTGACCGCGGCCGTCACCGCTGAATTCCGGATCGATCCGAAGCGCAACGCCATTTCCTTCCTGAATTGCGGTGAAGTGCGCCAGGCACCGATCTTGAGCGGACTGATCATGCCCTTGTCCCTGCCCCCCTATCAATCCGCCGCCTTCGTCTCCGGCGCGGCAGAATTGGCGCGCCTCTATTGCGACCTGGGATATGACGGGTTGGTGAACATTGACGGAATTGTCACCGACCGTGGTCAGGTCATCTACAATGAAGTCAACGGCCGGGTCGGCGGGTGCAGCCATATACACCATATCATGGAAACCCTGGCCGGACCGGGCTACGGCGATAGGCTGGTGGTCGCCTCGCACAGTCGGACGGTGTCGCTTTCGCTCAACCGCGTTCTCGAGATCCTCGACGCGCGCCAACTCGCTTTCAATGCGACATCGGGCCGAGGCGTGGTGCTGACGGCCGAGGACACATCCGGATCGGGGTTCCTGGAGTATCTCTCCGTGGCCCCGTCGCGCGACGAGGCGATGCGCGTTGAGACGGAATTTGAGAGCGTCTTGATTGCCGAGGGCTATGAAGAGACGCGCGGGGGCGTGGAACATCTCGCAAATATTGTAGCTCACCTGACCGGTGGCCGACCGGATCATTTGCCGGATGCCACATCCCCCGATATGGAACAGCGCCAGAAGGCCGGCGGAAAGGCCAGGGCGGCGGATTGATATCGTCCCGGGTTTTTTCAATTGCTTAACATTAGGACTCTAATCGCTGTATACTGAGCTGTATACTGATTCGCCAATCGGTCAGGATACGAGTATTCGTGCGATCTCAACGAGAAGACCCCCCATTCCTGCTCACGTGCCATCCCGACACGCTGGCATTCTATCAGTACTGGCGGCGCAAATGCGGAGATCGCATCATGCCGCGGCGATCAGACATGGACCCGACCGAAATCCCGCCGCGGCTGTTGCCCGGGATTTCCCTGGTTGATGTCGTTCCCGACGAGCGCCGATATGTGTATCGGCTGGTTGGCACGGCAGACGTGGAGGTTCGCGGCGCCGATCCGACCGGCAAATCGGTCCAGGAGGGATTCTTCGGGCCGACCGCAGAGAACGCCCTGGGATGCTATGATCAGGTCGTCGCATCGCGCGGCCCGGTACATGATCCGGTGCCGTTTACGGCAACCAATGGCCGCTATGCCAGCGAAGAGACGCTTTTTCTGCCCTTGTCCGACGACGGCGTCTCGGTCAACAAGATCATCGTCTTCTTTACCTATCGGAACGTATTCGATCCGGACGCGACATTGAACCTCCGCGCCTGATGCGACCGGCCTATGAAAGAGGCCGATGACCCACGGGCGGAAGAATATCTCGCAAGGCGGTGACGATTTCCGGGATATCTTCAGGCTGCAGGCAGATCGGATTCAACGTGACGATTCCACGGTCGGCAAGCGTGGGGTCCGCGTGGATGGGCCGGCGGCAGTTTTGCAGGGCTATGACCACGTCGAGCGCAGACTTGGCGGTGCCCTGTCGCAGCAACAGATCGACCGTAGGCACCTCCTCGATATTCTCCGCCCCGTTCAACGTGACCGCCGCATCGACCGCCCCGCTTATCCCCGCGACCAGCCTGCCCGACAGATCGAGCCAACGTCCATGCCGCAGGGCGTCGCCCTCGCCGACGAAGATCTCCAAGGCCGTCAATAGCCCGACGATACCTTCCTTGCCAACCTTGCAGGGACGCCCAATTCCGTGATGGGGCAAACCTCTCAGTCGAGACTTGTCGATCAGGGCCGCCGGAGGCGACCACTGTTCCCAGAAGATGTCATTGTCGAGATGCTGCAATGCCGCCGACATGATCAGATCGCGGCGGCCGCAAAGTATACCCGTAGCCTGCGGCCCACCAATCGCCTTGCCACCGGAAAAGGCCACGAGATCTGCACCTTCGGCGATGAAGCGACGAAGATTGGCCTGTGGGGGCAGCTGTGCCGCGGCATCGACGATCACCGGGACCCCGGCTGCATGGGCGACGTCCACCACCTGCGGCAAGGTCGGACGCGAAAACCGGTCAGCCACGTAGAACACGGCTGCAGTCCGGTCGCTGATCGCGTCGGCTATCTCCCACGGCTCTGCATCCCTGACGCCTGCACCCGCATAGCGGTCCGCGAGTCCGACCTCGACAAGCCTGACACCGGCCGCGCGCACGGCATGATCGTAGAAATTCCGCTGGCTGCGCACGACGATGACCTCGTCCTTCATGCCCGCGATGTCCGGCAATCGCGACATCCGGGACGGCTCCAGGCCCGCCACACAGGCGGCGGTCGCCAGGAGGAGGCATGCGGCGGCACCCGAGGCGACATAGCCCGCTTCCGCACCCGTCAAGGCGGCGATGGTGCCCGACGCAGCCGCCTGCAGTTCCGCCATGTCGACGCAGTGCCGTGCCGATTCCGCCATCGCCGAGGTGACTTCCGGAAGCATGATGCCGCCCGAGAGCCGCGTCGCCGGACCCTTGGCGTTGATCGACGTGCGAACCCCACGCTTCTCGTAGACGTTCACTGAATGTCCCCTCTCCTGCCCCAGGAATGCGGCCGCCTGGCATCGCGATCGGACCGGATGCAGAGCATCTAGGCCGGAGCCCGAACGTGGCGGGATAGCATTGGGATCGCCGCAATCAGCTCCTTCGTATAGTCTTCACGTGGAGAATTGAGGACGTCTTCCGTGCGCCCATACTCAACCACCTTGCCGTGACGCATCACCGCGACATGCTCGCAAAGGTACCTGACCACTGCAAGGTCATGCGAGATCAGGATCAAGGTCAAAGCGAGTTCGCGGCGCAGGCGCTCAAATAGCCCAAGGATCTGCGCCTGAATCGTGACATCGAGTGCAGAGGTAACTTCATCGGCAATCAGAATCTCCGGCTCCAGAGCAAGAGCCCGGGCGATGCCGACACGTTGGCGCTGACCGCCGGACAGTTGCGAGGTACGGCGCTCGATCAGCTCCTCCGGCAACTCGACCTTCGACATCAAGTCCGCAATTCGCCCGGGAATTTCCGCCTCCGCGCAGAGTCCATGCTGCCGCAACGGCTCGGCAAGAGTCCGGGCGACCGTAAACGCCGGGTTGAGCGACAGGAATGGATCCTGGAACACCATCTGCAGCTTGCGGACCTGCCCCGGATGTCGCTTGCCTAGGTGCGGATCGAGGACCTGTCCGTCAACAGTGATATGTCCGGCCCGCGGCTGCACCAATCCGACGATCGAGCGGGCAACGGTGCTTTTGCCCGATCCGGACTTGCCCACGATCCCGAGGGAGCCGCCCCGGCGCAATGAAACCGAGACATTGTCCACGGCCGTCACAATGTGTGGCGCCCGCTGCAAGGCCCAGGCAGCGATGCTTCGGCCTGGAAAGAACTGCACCGTGAGATTCTCGACCTCGAGATGCGGAGTTCTCCGTATGCACAGTCTCCAGGCGACCACGGCGCATCAGCGAAGGTTGGGAGGAAATCAACCGCTTCGTATATTCATGGACCGGGCTACGCAGGATCTGATCAACCGGCCCCGTCTCCATCACGGCACCGTCCTTCATGACCACGATGTGATCGCACATCTCGGCAATGACCCCAAGGTCATGCGAGACCAGGATGATCGACAGGTCTCTTTCGCGGCGGATCCGGCGCAGGAGATCCAGTATCTGTGATTGAACGGTGACGTCCAGCGCCGTTGTCGGCTCGTCGGCAATGAGCAGCTTCGGCTGACAGGCAAGCGCGGCCGCGATCATCACCCGCTGCCGCATTCCCCCTGACAGCTCATGCGGATAGGCGCTGGCTCGGCGGGCTGCATCCTTGATCTGCATATCTTCAAGGAGCCCGACTGCCCGCCTGCTGGCAGCATCCCAGGAAATACCCTGGTGCACGACCATGGCTTCGCCAACCTGGCGACCAACAGTCATTATCGGATCGAGATGGGTCGAGGGGTTCTGAAAGATCATCGCTGCCTTCTCGCCGCGAAACCGGTCGAGATCGGCGCGGCCCATCGTCAGAACGTCAGTTCCATCGAAGAGAATGCGCCCCGACTTCACCTGCGCGTTGCCGGCAAGGAGCCGCAGAATGGCTCGACAGGCAACGGTCTTGCCCGATCCAGACTCTCCGACAATGCCCAATACTTCCCCCGCGCGCAGGGCGAAGGACACGCCGCGCAAGGCGCTCACCGGCCCGAAGCTGGTGGCAAAATCGATTGCCAGATTTTCGACCTTAACGAGATGACCGCCTGTCGAATGCCCGGACATGATCAGGGCCCCGTATTGAGCAGGCGGGCAAGCCCATCGGCCGTCAACGACAGTCCTAGTGCAAGCGAACAAACGGCAAGGCCAGGAAAGATTGAGATCCACCATGCTGTCGTCAGGTAGGTCTGCCCTTCGGCGATCATGGCGCCCCACTCTGGCGTCGGCGGTTGCACTCCCAGTCCGAGGAACCCGAGGGAAGAGCCCAGCACGATCGTGAGTACGGCATCAGTCATCACAAACACGACGGAGGGCACGATGGCATTCGGCAGGATGTGATGGAGCATGATGCGAAAATGGCCAAACCCCATGCACCGCGCCGCAAGGACAAAATCCGCGCCACGAAGAACCAGTGCCTGGCTTCGCATCAGGCGGGCATAACTGACCCAGTTCACCAGGGTCAGGGAGATGAAATAGCTCTTCAGTCCCGGGCCTAGAACCGCCACAATGGCGATGACCAGCACGAAATAGGGAAATGAAATCGTCACCTCCAGGATCCGCATCAGAACCGCATCGATCCGCCCGCCAAAATAGCCGCCAATCAGACCGATGATCGTTCCCAGAACGATGGGCCCGACCACGCCGAAGAACGCCATGGCCAGATCGCACCGGGCGCCGTAGAGAATCCGCGCCAACACGTCTCGGCCAATCGCATCGCTCCCCAGCCAATGATCGGCACCAGGTGGCTTCAGAGCCTGCACGACATCGACCTTGATCGGATCAAAGGATGTCAATATCGGCGCCATTAACGCCAGGGCGACCCAAGCCAACGTCAACGATGCGCCAATCCACAGTGTCGTGGGAGTGCCGCGAAATCGTTGTGCCAGCCCAGTTCCCGAGGTCAGCGACGCGCTCATAGTCTTACCCTTGGATCGAGCACGGCCGTCAGGATATCAACGAGAAAATTGCAGATCACGACGCCGAACGCCAGAACCAGGGTAACCGCCTGCACGACGAAATAGTCTCGCGTCAGCACCGCACGGATCAGCAGGTTGCCAAGCCCAGGGATATTGAACACATTCTCGATGACAACCGTTCCGCCGATCAGGAATGCCACCACGACACCCAGGAGGTTTACTGTCGGCAGAAGCGAATTCCAGAAAACGTGGTGGGCAAAGATATAGCCCTCGGGGAGGCCCTTGGATCGGCACGCCGTCGCATAGTCCATATCCAGCTGCTGGATGAATGTCGCGCGGAGGTTCCGGGTCAGGATTGGCGTTACCGCGATGCCAACCGTTAGCGCGGGGAGAAACAGGTGCCAAAGGTTTTCGCCGAATGTCGATCCGTAGCCGGAAACCGGGAATAGCTTAAATCTCAGACAGAACGCCATGATGAGCAAGAGGCCGATGAAATAGGACGGCACGCCGACCCCGGCCACGCAAAGAAAGCGAACCATGTGGTCAATCCATCGGCCGCGCGCCCGGGCCGCGGAAATCGCAAGAGCGAGCGTTAGAGCGATTGAAATACCAAGGCCATAGAAGATCAAGAATATGGTCGGCGCAATCCGCTCGACAATGACCTCGCTGACGGGTGCCCGAAACGCAATTGACTGTCCAAAATCACCCCGCGCCGCATTGAGCAGGTAGTAGACGTATTGCACGACAACAGGCTGATCTAGACCATACCGTGCACGCACGAAAGCAATCGCATCCTCGCTTGCCTTCGGTCCCAACATCAGCCGGACCGGATCTCCGGGGGTCATCTGCAACAGAATGAACGTAATCAGGCTAATCCCAAAAAGAACAGGGATGAGCTGAATGGGCCTTTTCAGGAGAAAGGAATAGCGATCCATACCCATGCTCTCAGGACAACCCGGACCCGGCACGCATCAGTCTTCAAGACTGAATGGGTGCCGGGTTATGCCGAGCCTATCCTATGGTTGTCTCGTCTATCGACGAGAACTGCAGGCCAATATTGAGCGTCAAGCCCTGCACATTTGCTGCATAGGCGTTCAGCCAAGTTGGGTGATAGATCGCAACCTGGGCAACTTCGTCTACCACTATCTTTTGAATTTCGGCATAAAGTTCTGCTCGCTTGCTGGGGTCCGTCTCGCCCGATGCCTGATCTACCAGCTTGTTCACGGTCTCATTGTTATATCGGGTGTAATAGGACTTGTTGTCGCCGGCTCCCCAGACACACCAGCGAAGTGCGTTATCCGGGTCGCGAGTCTCATTGTACCACCAGTTCATCTCGGCCTGATAACTGCCTTCCGCCAACCTTGTCCAAGCTTGAGTCGAGTCGATCTTGGCGATATTGACCGTGATGCCGACCTCGGCCAACTGCGCCTGGATGAGGACCGCAGCCTTTTCCTCATCGGCAATGCCGGCATTCTGGATCAATTCGAAGCTGGCACCCGCTTTGCCTGATTCAGCAAGCAGGGCCTTGGCTTTTTCGACGTCCCGCGCAATCACAGGCAGGGATTTATCATAGTAGTCGAGAGTGGGACTCATGATCGAGCTGGCCGGGGTGCCGAGTCCCATCGTGACCGCAGCACATATTGCGGTGCGGTCGATGCCATAGCTGACGGCCTGGCGGAATTTAAGATCATTGAACGGTTCGGCCGAATGATTGATCAGCATGTCATAGGTGGTGCTCGATGGCTCGGGTTCAGCCCGGAATCCTGCGGCCTTCAGTTCCGCCATTCGCGGAGCTGGCACGCCGATGCAGACGTCCAATTCACCCGCCTGGAGCATGGAAACCCGGGTATTGTCGTCCGGCACATAGCGGAACTCCAATCCGTCAATCTTGGGCTCTCCTTCCCGATAGTAGTGCTCGTTCCGCGCCAGAATAACTCTGTCACCCGGTTTCCATTCCGAGAACTTGAATGGTCCGGACGTGACAGGAGCCTTGGCAAACGCTTCGTCACCCATCTGTTCGACAGCTGCCTTCGGAACGATGCCGGTATTCCAGATTTCCGTCAGAGTCAGGAACGGAGTGAATTTCCGGTCCAGCGTCATGACCACTGTCTTTTCGTCGCTCGTCTCGATCTTAGTCAAGGGTTGAAATGGTGCCGCGTAGGCAGAGTCCTTCTGGAATCGCATGCGATTCCAGCTGAAGGCGACATCGGTCGCCGTGATCGGCGAGCCGTCAGAGAATTTCGCGTCGCGCAAATGAAACGTATAGATTAGGCCATCTTCAGAGATATCCCATTTCTCCGCAAGTCCCGGTCCGATTTCCGTCCTGTCGGCATTTGCATGGAGCAGGCGCGCGAACATCATTCCCTGAATCAGGATATCCGGACCGTAAACGGTCTTGATCGGATCCAAGGTGAGCACCTCGGAACCATAGCCCATGCGTAGAATCTTGGAGCCGTCTGCAGTCGCCTTCAGCGTTAGCGCCGGCAGAGTTGCCACGGTAAAGGCGGTAACGACGGAGGATTTCAGAAATGATCGACGATCCATTCTATTTCTCCCTGTTTGCACGATTGGCATCATTCACTTTCTTGGTTCACTTGGCATTAGTAACATGAACTGGCGGGCGTAGCTTAGCCCATTGATAGTCCGTCTCTAGCATGGCCGATAAACTCAACAGCAGATGGTCTGATCCAAATGCCGCCGCCATCTGGACACCGATTGGCAGACCCGACTTGGTCCACCCGAGGGGCAATGAAATGGCGGGTGAGCCCGTACCATTGAAGACTGCACTGAAGGTCTCCTTCGGGGCCAAATCCTCAAAGATCGCATCAATTCCCCGGCAGGGCCTGTCAGGGTCGTAGGTGCCGATAAGTTCTGGTGTTGTAGGGCAGGTTGGCGTGACCAGGACATCAAAGGCCGTAAAGAATTCACCAAAACATCGCGTGACCTGGTCGTAGACGACTAGAGCTTCGATCAGAGAAGTGGCCGAAAGAGATTTTCCATGCCGATACATGGCAAACGTGGACTTTTGTAAGGCATCTTCCCGAACCGGGCGGTTGAGTTGAGATGACAATTCATCAAGCGATTGTGCTGTGAAGGCGGCCCAGATTACTTTCTGCGCTGCCAGGTAGGACGCGTATTCGAACTCGGGACTGGCTTCCACAATTGTGTGCCCGTATAGCTTAAGCCGTTTTCCGGCTTCCACTACGGCATTGCTGACATCGGGTTCTATCGGGTATCCAGACCAGGATTTCATGCACAGCGCGATCCGGAGTGGTCTTGGTGGAGCTTCTATCGCCGACATGTAGCTTGTTGGTGGTTGCACAATTTCATAGCCGTCACCAGGAAAAGCACCCGAGGTGATGTCAAGAAGGGCTGCCGCATCTCGGATCGTGCGCGTCAGCATGAATGAGATGGCAAGGCCGAGCAGGGGTGCATTTGACTCCGGCGCACCGCTCACACGGCCGCGTGACGGCTTCAGCCCAACCACCCCGCAAAAGGAGGCCGGAGTACGGATCGAGCCGCCGCCGTCGGCGCCCTGGGCGAATGGGACGATGCCTGCGGCAACCGCAGCCGCTGACCCCCCGCTTGAGCCAGCAACCCCTCTGCTGAGGTCCCACGGGTTTCGGGTTCCGCCATAGAGTGAAGATTCGGTTGCTGCAGCGATGCCGAATTCAGAAGTCGTCGTGCGCCCTATATTGACGAGCCCGGCTGCCTTGAGCTTGCTCCAAATCCCGTGATCGTATGACGCCTTGTACCCTTTGGCGAAACGGCTTCCAAACTCCGCACGACGACCGGCTTCTATGGGAAAATCCTTGGTGAGTGTAGGAAGGCCATAGAATGGGGCTAGCGTCGGGGTTTCGCTCAGACTTTCTACAGCATCGGCATAGGTTTCAATCACCGCGTTGAGCCGCGGATTGCATATTTCGATTCCGGCCAGGATACAGCGGCCGACTTCTCGTGGCGTGACGTCGCGCCGCCGAATGAGCTCGGCCAATCCTATCCCGTCATACGCCGCGAATTCAGAGAGCTTCATTGGCAGGGTCACAATACGTTGGGCTGCATAGCGAATTGACCGGCACCATCATCCCTCTCCGCTTCCGCTTGTCCGCCGCGCCATTCTTCTACGCGGCTTCCGGAACGTGCGCAGTATCCCTGAGATGGCTTCCAGCTCATCCATTCGGTCTTCGGCCGCCTTACCTAGGCGCTCGGCGACAGCGTGAGTCAGCAGATTCAAGATGGAGCTCATGGCCGACATTGAGTCCCAATAGAGATCAACTCGTGTCGATACTTCCAATGCTAGGCGCGTGTAGTCCTTTGCCCAGTGGCTGTATCTGTCGGTTACCACAATGAGGGGGATTTTCTGCCGCTTAATCTGCTCGCACAGACGGAACGTCATGGACGCATATTCCGCGGTATCTATGACGACCGCACAAGACTCCTTCACGTTATCGGTCAGGATCTCGGAATAGGTACCGCCGACCCCTTCGGCAAACCGTACACCTCCTCGCACCCATCGGAGTCGAGTTGCAAAATCGAGAGCCAGACCCTTTACCGCCTGGAATCCAACGCAATTTACATGGTTGGAGGTACTCAGCAGATGAACGATTTCCTCCCATACCCGCCCTTGCGCCAGATTATACGCAGCGGCCAACGCGCGCTGCTCCATTGCCAAACTTCGCGCCATGCGTTCCTGGCCCCCGCCCCCGGTACGAAAGCGCAGTTCATCGTTGTCCAGCTTGTCTATCGCGTCGCGGGTCGCACGCCTCTGACCCCGCTTCATTTCCTTGAGGTCGGCGTATCCAAGGCGTCGAACAAATCGGGTGACACTCGCTTCGCTTACGCCCGCACCCGCTGCGATCGTCGCGCCGGTTTCGAATGGAATGTCTGACGAATTGGCAATCAGGTAGCGGGCAATAGCTTGCTCGGTTCGCGCAAAGCTGAGCCAGCCTTCACGCAATCTCGCGTCGAGAGGCTGACTTGACGCGACGCTTGACGCGCTGCCACGGCTATCTTCACTTGCCTTGCTTGCGCGACTCATCCAAGACGATCCCCTCGCCAGAGATTCTAATCTTTGCCAGCGCGAATATGCTAAGTCCTATCCAAACGCGGTCGGACTTGACGATGCCTTGTCATCCGCTCGCTAGTTTGGTCAATGCTCGCCACTCGGCACAGCACCAATAGCTGCCATGCTCCGTTACCCGTTCCCAATACGTAATATCCCGTTGCCAATATAGCAGGCATGTTCGACATGTGAAATAGATATTTTGCTTGAATATCTGTTGGTATTTTTCTTTCAACAAATTGTTGTGGCGCCCCGCTTATGAATGGCCGATGCAATGGCCAACAGTTCCCCGGGTCGCGAAAGCCGGCTGGCTATCGTAGGAGAGATCAATTCGTGAATCGCGAGTGAACGCACGGCCTGGTTGGCAGCCCCGATCCACGGGGGCAAGAGGATGAAAGGCTCGTTGAACTGTCGCGCCTAGGGCACCATAATTCCGATACCCAAGGAGGTGAGACGTGCCATTCAGAGATCGGTCCGACGCTGGCCAGCGCCTGGCAGAAGCTCTTGCAAAATTTCGCAATGATCGTTGCATCGTCTATGCACTCCCGAGGGGTGGATTGCCCGTCGGCATAGAGATAGCGCGGGTATTGAAGGCGCCATTGGATGTGATACTTGTGCGAAAACTCAAGGCCCCTTCTCAGCCGGAACTTGCACTTGGCGCCGTCGTGGACGGGGATGAGCCGGAACTCGTGATCAACGAGGCGATTGCCTCTCAACTCGACCCAAGCGGAGATGATATCAGGCTGGCAGCAGGAAAGGAGCTTGAGGAAATTGAGCGCCGTCGCGCCCTGTATTTGCGCGATGGCACCCAACAGTCCGCAATGGGCCGGACGGCAATTGTAGTTGACGACGGCATCGCAACCGGGGCGACTGCCCGGGCGGCGATAGCTGCTCTGCGTAGGCGGGCTCCGAAGCGCATCGTTCTAGCTGTCCCGGTCGCACCTTCCGATGTCGCGCTGGAGATGCGGCGGGAGGTCGACGAACTGATTTGCTTGGAGCTCCGCGACGATTTCAGCTCCGTTGGCAGCTTCTACGCCGACTTTCCTCAGGTTTCCGACGCAACTGTGGTGATGCTTCTCGACCAGGCTCGCAAAGAGTTAGCAGACCATACGGCATAGCTCGCGCCATACCATTAGCTGACCGGTCCCTGCCGGATCAGGGCTTAGGTGACAAGCTAGCGGCATTCCTAAGAACTTCTGTCAATTGTTGCCCCGATCGCTCGAGCGACCCTGAATTATCAATCGTTACCAGCGCAGCATGGGCAACATCGAATGCCGTCACGCGCTCCAGGCGCTGCTCGATCTCAGCTGCTGTCTCCCGGTTCCGGTTGTGGAGGCGGTGGCTCAAGGTTTCAATCGGGGCCTCGATGAGAATTGGCAGTATGTTCGGCCAATTCTTCACAGATTCGATAAAATTCTGCCGGGAGCCGCTGACAACGACGGCAAGGCCTGTTGCCAGCCATAGGTTGACCTCTTGACCCACCGCATAGGATAATCCATGCGCCGTCCACGCAAAGAGAAACAGGCCCTTCTTGGACCTCAGTGCGAATTCGCCCTCGCTGAGCGAAACATAGTTTTCATGCCCGAGTTCCGGGGGACGCGTAATATACCGATGAGCGATAACGAGATCGTGGTCACCGCCGAGGCGCGCCCGTGCAAAAGCCAGCAAGCTGTCCTTGCCCGATCCTGACGCGCCCATCAGGTAGATCAGTCGTCCGCTCGTCAACCGAGCCCCTCCACTTCACTGACGAGAGGTAATTATTATTGCAGAATGTGACTCCGCTGGCCATTCTGGACTGCGGAACGAACGGCAATGTATGAATGCAGGGCACTTGCCGTCGATCCTGAATTGATATGGATCAACCCGTCAGCCGATATTCTTCGGCGATAGTTGAACCGTTTGGCCTGCACCCTTGCCTGCATGCCTTCTCCTGGAACCAATAGCGAGTTCCTTGGAAATCGGAGGGATTGGGAACCGTCGAATGCTGACACTCCGCAGGATTGCAATCGACACCTATCGCGAGAATGTGGCTTTCCTTTCACGGGAGTGCCCGCTCTATCGTGCCGAGAAATTTCAGGGCCTGGCCAAAGTCGAGGTATCGAAGAACGGGCGGTCAATCCTGGCGGTTCTCAATATCGTCGATGACGCAAATCTTCTGAAAAGCGACGAACTGGGCCTTTCGGAGCAGAGCTTTCGCCAACTCGGGTATCCGGAAGGCGAAACTGTCACGGTTGCGCAAGCCAGCCCGCCCGCCAGCCATGAGGCAATCAGGGCAAAGGTCCTCGGACACAGCCTCAACGCCACGGATTTCGAGGCCATTATCCGCGACATCACGTCGAACCGCTATTCAAAGATGGAGATCGCGGCATTCCTTATCGCCTCGGCGAGCTTTCTCACCACCGACGAGGTGCTGGGATTGACCAGAGCCATGGCCAACGTGGGCAATCGCCTGACCTGGAACGACCGGCCAATCGTTGACAAGCATTGTGTCGGCGGGATTCCAGGAAATCGCACCTCGATGATCGTCGTACCGATCGTCGCCGCCCATGGACTCACGATTCCCAAGACCTCATCGCGGGCGATCACGTCGCCGGCGGGTACGGCTGACAGCATGGAGGTTCTCGCGCGGGTGGAAATCGATATTGATGAGATGCGAGATATTGTGGGGCGCACCAGAGGCTGCATCGTATGGGGCGGCCACGTCAATCTTGCGCCGGCCGATGACATTCTCATCTCGGTGGAGCGTCCGCTTGGCATCGATACCCGTGAGCAGCTCGTCGCCTCAATCCTATCGAAGAAGCTCTCTGCGGGCTCAACCCACCTGATTATCGACATACCAATGGGTCCGACCGCGAAAATACGAACTCATGCTGATGCCATCCGGCTTCGCAAGCTGTTTGAATTCGTTGGGGATCAACTCAACCTGACGGTCAACGTCGAGATCACCGACGGAACACAGCCCGTTGGATTCGGCGTGGGGCCGGCACTCGAGGCACGTGACGTCATGCGTGTTCTGGAATTGAATCCTGCGGCGCCACAGGACTTGCGGAACCGTGCATTGCTTCTGGCCGGGCACATTCTGGAATTCGATCCCCAACTGCGCGGCGGAAGGGGGCATGACCGCGCACGCGAACTGCTGGATTCCGGTGCGGCCGCGAGAAAGATGCATGAAATCATGGTCGCTCAGGGCGCCGGTGCGCCCGTCGAGGCCGGATCTCATATCCATACCGTTTTGGCAGGCTGCGACGGCGTGGTTGGCGCAATCGACTGCTATCGGATCGCGCGGTTGGCGCGTGTCGCAGGTGCTCCCACGGACCGCGGGGCTGGCATCGACCTCTTCAAGAAGATCGGCGACCCCGTGCAACAGGGCGAACCTCTCTATCGGATACACGCGGTTCATCCCACGGACTTTCGATTCGCCACCGAAATGGCTGCAAACGATATGGGATATCATCTTGTTTCAAGAGACTTATCACTGCCGAACCCGCGCTAGGCGGGACATGTACCACATCCGCTCCTTGACACCTTTGATGCTTTGGGGACTGGCCTTGCTGAGTTGCGGCTGTACGGGCACCAGCAAACCGCCGGCCGAGACCGGCGGTATCCAGACGACTGCTACGATCGTCGACTCCAACCCGCATGTCTCTTCGATCGCAGCCGTCGACGCCCCTCCAAGCGAGGGCCTTGCAGCTGCAATTGCGGACTATCAACGTATTCAGCAGGCGGGCGGCTGGCCGGCTGTTCCCGGCGGCACAAAGCTCGCACTGGGCATGGCTGGGCCGCGCGTTCTTGCCGTCGGCGAGCGGCTGGCAGCAACCGGTGATCTCGATTCCGATCCAACCCCTGCCTTCGACGCAGGCCTGTCGGCAGCGGTTGCGCGATTTCAGAGGCGCCACGGCCTTGAAGTCGACGGCATCGTCGGCAAGGCGACGCTGGCGGAGCTGAACGTTCCGGTAGCGCAGCGCCTGGCGGCGATGGAGGCAAGCCTCCGCCGCTTGAGGCAGCGCGAGGCCGGGTGGGGCGATCGGTATCTGGTCGTTAATATCGCGGCGGCAACATATCGTGTCGTCGAGAGCGGTCGTGTCCGCTTCGAATATCCAGCCATTGTCGGGCGACCCAGTTGGCAGACCCCGGTACTTGACGGAGTGATCGAGCGGCTGGATTTCAATCCGAGTTGGACGGTGCCACCGCGGATCGCCAGCCTGGAGATTCTGCCCAAGATCCAACGCGATCCCAGCTACCTGGCGCGACATCACATGCACTATGTCGACGGTCAAATCAGGCAGGACCCCGGACCCGACAACCCACTCGGTGTCGTGAAATTCTACTTCGACAATCCCTACAGCGTCTATTTGCACGATACCAATAACCGCGACCTGTTCAGCCGCTACGATCGGTTTCTGAGTCACGGATGCGTTCGGATTGCCGACGCGGTGGGTCTCGCCCGCTATTTGTTGAAGGATGATCCCGCCTGGCCGGAAGTTCGAATATCCGAGCTCATCCAGTCGGGGAGAAGCCTACGAATACAACTTATGAACACGATTCCGATTCACATCGTGTATGATACGGCCTGGGTGGATTCCGAGCGGATCGTCCAGTTTCGCCGTGATGTCTACCATCGACAGTCAAATGAACTCGCTGCCATGCCGGATTCGAGCCACCTCGGCGGATGCCCGGGCCAGGATGGCATTTCCTAGGCACTTCGGGACTTGCAAGTTGACGATTCGGGGCGTCGATTGCTAGCCCAGCTGGAAGGTGGTGCCGGAAGCTCCGGAAGCGACGATGGCGCGCGCTGCAAACCTCCGCAACACCGGATTGAAGTCGCGGACTAGGTCCAGACTCAAGGCTCCAAGCGTCGAGAGGCCGTCCGCAATTGCAGCCGACCGAGCGAGCACTGTCACGCTTCGATCGGGATCAGCACAGCTGAAACAGGTGGGATCCACGATATGATTGAACCGCCCGGAGGCATCGAAGCGCATACCATAGCCCGCCGATGTTGCGATGGCGCCATCGCGGATTGCAACCCGATCCAGCAACCTCGTCCGGTCAATTGGCGACGGAATACCGACCCACCACGCGTCGTCGCCTGGATCCCGGTCTATCGCCAAGGTCTCTCCCAAATTTACCAAGGCATGCGTGTATCCCTCTGCATTCAGCAGGTTGCCAATTCGATCGCTGACGTATCCCTGCGCGATACCATTCAATGTGACCTGCATTCCCGGCAAATCGAAGGTGACCTCCCGTGGCGACAGATGCACCCTTCGCCAGTCGACAAGTGCTCTGGCGGAAGCGAGCTGTGCGACGGTGGGGCCGGCGGGGTCGGCCTTCGGCGCAGCGAAATGCTCGGAGTAGACCCGCCAAAGCGGCTGAACCGTCGGGTCGAAGCGCCCGCCGCTCAGTTCCCCCAGCATCAGGGCCTGCGACAACAATTCGATGAATTCGAACGGCGGATCTGCCACCCGCCCATCGCGGTTGAGGCGGCTCAGCGTCGAATCCGGCTGATGCAGGCTAAACATGGCCTCGAGGCGGGCTACCTCCGACAGACAGGCCGCGATGATCCCCTCCGCGCGGGCGCGGTCGGTCGCATACAGGGTCAAGTCGGCCCGAGCGCCCAGCGCGATTCCCTTCCATTGATAGGCTGCGGAGCCGGATGCCCGCGAACCCAGTATCGCCGCACCGGCCCCGGCCGCCGCGAGGATGGAAATCACTCGACGGCGCGAAACTGGCCTCTTGGCTCCAAAGACGCTATTCACGGGGTCTCTCCTCAGCTGCCATTTGCTGGTGTTTCGACGGCTAGTGCGCGCTTTGCAGCGTCAAAGTCGACGATTTCGCCTCCATATCCGGATACAAACGCCGCGGCAGCGGACTTATCGGCGAATGGCACCGCCTCCTTGTCACCCATGGACCCCGTGCGCCGACTGCCGATGACGTAGACTGCTTTCTCTACCTCCAGCCAGGCTCCAGGCGCCGGATGCTCCCAGGTTCCCCGGCCCATGTCATTGACGTAGACCACCAGAAGATCGTGTGGCTGCGCCAGCTCGGTCTCCAGGAAGGTGAAGGTCTCGCTGATCGAAGCGAACCAGATCGGCTTCTCCTGCCCGCGAAGGAACAATTGCCCCTTCGGCCCATCATGCTCGGGTAAAGACATGTGGCAGAAGTATGCGATCGCGTCTGGCCCCGGCTCGAGTGGCTGCGGCAGGACGGACGTGTCTTTGGCTGAACAGGCAAACAGGACAAGACACGCCGCAACCAGATATCTCCGGCATCCCATCACGACTCACTCCTGGAAAATCGCCGCCCGGCCAGCCCCATGGGAATCACGATCCAGGCGAGCAAAGCGGTTGCCAGCGTCCAGGGGGAGAACTGGGCCTGTTCGCTAAGCCCCGCCATTCCCGAAAAGCTCCGGATATTCTCAAAGGCGGTCAGATTGAGCAGGCGATAGATGTCCGCGGGATTGAGCAGCAACAGGTATGGAAAAACTGTCGCATCGATCCAACCTCTTGTGGTAATCAGCAAGCCCATCAGGAAGAGATCGTAGATCACCACCAGTCCGAACCAGATGCCAATCGCGACCCCAGCCGCCGTACTCCGCTCGCGGACCGAAGCACTGACCCAATATGCCAGGGCAATGAATGCGCCTCCGAGCATGATCGAACTCGCGATCAGGACCCCGAAGGCTCTCCACAATTCGCCATCGGCATTGCCGCCGAAGGCGACGGCAACTCCGGCAGCACCATAGCCGAGCGTCGTCGCGATCGCCAGGATCGCTGTATGCCCGAGAAACTTACCTGCCAAGATCTGCGGCTTGGTCACCGGATAGGTGAGCAGAAGAAGCATACAACCCCGCTCGACCTCGCCGACAATGGCATCATACGATATCAACAAGGCAATCAGCGGCATCAAGAAGATCGTGAGGCTGGATAGACTGACAACGACAACCGCGAGCGGCTTGACCCCAAGCTGTCCGCTCGGCGCGCTCCCGAGAAAGGCCAGGGCAAATGCCAAGGCAGCCAGCAGCACAGTCGCCCCAAGCACCCAGCGATTCCGCAGTCCGTCGGTGATCTCCTTGCCGGCAATGATCAGGGCAGCATTCATGCATCACCGCCGTGAGCGTCATTGTGTTGCGGGCTGAAATGACGATAGATCTCGTCCAGGCCAGGCTGCCGAATGTCGATATCAGCCACCACCCTGCCCATTGCCAATAGGCGAGACAGTACCGGCATCTTGCTTTCGACGCTGCACCAGACCGACCCGGAACATCCGTCTTCGGCAGCAACCGTGTTGACCGCAAGGTCTGCCACCGCGGCCAGCACAGAACCGATCCGTTCCAGCGACGCAACGGTGATCTTTACAGGCAGATTGGCCGTGCGGCGCAGGTCTTCCGGCGCACCGTATGCAGCAAGTCGCCCGGTGTTCATGATGGCGATCAGATCGGTGCGGGCTTCAAGCTCGGTCAGGATGTGTGAAGAGATGATGACCGTCGCCCCACGCTGCGACAGCTCATGGACGATTCCGAAGAACTCGGTTCTCGAAGTCGGATCGAGGCCCGTGGTCGGCTCGTCAAGCAACAGCAATTCCGGCGAACCCAGAAGAGCCTGAGCCAACCCAAGGCGCTGGCGCATTCCCTTGGAGTATGTCTTGACCCTGCGCTCGGAAGCAAAGGACAGGCCCACGCGATCAAGCAATACGCCGCAGCACCCGATTTCCACTCCTTTCAACCGCGCATAGAACTTCAACGTCTGCGATCCAGTGAGCTCATCATGGAATGCAACATTTTCCGGGAGGAACCCGAGTTTCTGACGAAAGTCCAATCCCGCACTTGCCGGACTCATACCCAGGACCTCCAGCATTCCCGAGGATGGTCGCACCAGCCCGAGGATCATTTTCATCAAAGTAGTCTTCCCGGCCCCATTGTGTCCAATCAGCGCCAATGTTGTGCCCCTTGGTATCGAGAAATTGATCTCATCAACTGCACGGTGCTGGCCATACTGTTTGACGAGGCTCCGCGCGACGATTGTCGGCGCCGCGCCGGTAGTTGAAATCTGGTGTCTTGGCAGCATGTTCATGATGCGGGCTCCGCCTCGCCGTCTTCCCATTGCAGGTCTTCCGGCGCCTCCGGGAGTGGGTGCGGCGGAGGCGGTGGCGCCATCAGCGGATTGGAGTCAATGACGCCGCCCGGATAGAGGGCGGGAAACTGGCTCTGGCCCAGGCGAAGTATTTCCATCGCCGGGCTGGACAGGAGCATCTTTGCGAGCGGATATCGCCATACGATCCAGTCGACAACGTCGTTCGGCCGGTAGGCCGTATCGGCAATTCCGTCACCGTCTAGGTCGAATGCCGGATTGTCGCTCCAATAGTTGCCGCGTCGGTTCTTGGACCATTCATATGATTTCGTGCCCGCATAGCGCATCTGCACGTGATTGCCGATGAATGCATTTCCGTAGATGACATTGCGGTCGGATCCGGTTACGTGCACTCCGACACCGCAACCCTCAAATCGATTACCATCGAGCTGGTTCTGCAATGCAAGATAGAAAAACAGGCATTTGTCCTTGGTTCCATATATCCAATTGCCCGAAATCTCGCCTCTGCGCGCCGAGTTGAGCATCAGGCCGTAATCGCGGTCGTGCACTGAGCTATTGCCGTAGACCTTCAGGAGATCCGAGTACATTAAAGCATAGCCGATATGGTTACCGATGGAAATGTTCTCGCTCACCGACCCTCGCTTTGAGTACATGAAGTGCACGGCGAACCGCAGATGAATGAACTTGTTTTGCCGAATTATGTTGTCGCTACCGAGTTGCACAAAAATGCCGTCGCGGCCGCCCGTCACCGTGTTCGATTCGATGAGAGTGCCGGAATTGTTCCACATGTGGATGCCATTGCCGCGATTGTTCAGCCAGAGATCGTTGCGGTTGGCGATGGTGTTCTCTCGAACGATTGCGTGCTTTGGGCCGTGCAAGCTGATCCCGAACAGATTGCCTTCGAGCCAGTTGCCTTCGATGATCGGATTGTCGGCGTGCTGCTCGACATATATGCCTGCATCTGTACCAGTGCTGTTGGTGCCTGATCCTTCAACGTGCAGGTTCCGCAGGATTACGTCAGGTGCGAGGATGCGAATGACGCTCCCATGCCCATCTCCCTGGATTGACACGACCTGCGACGAGATGCCTTCGATCGTCAGTGCCTTGTCGATGACGATCGGACCTCGATATGTGCCGGCGGCAAGCCTCAGGAGATCGCCCGAAGATGCGTTGGCGACGACCCTTGTCAGGTCGTCGCCAGGCCGCACCTGGATGATGTCCGCATCGGCAGAAGCGAAGCCGACCCCGGTCACGAACGTCGCCGCGACTAGCGCCAAGGTCCAGTTCTGCCGCATGGCCGTTACGCTTCGACCAGCATCTGCCCCGACATCTCCATATGGAGAGCATGGCAGAACCACTGGCAATAGTAGTAGTAGACCCCGGGCTTGTCGGCAATGAATGTGACCGAGGAAGTCGCCTGGGGCCCGATTTCCATGGCAATGCCATAGTCTACCATGGTGAAACCGTGTGTCAGGTCGACCACGTCATCAATGTTGGTCTGCGTGACCGTGACCTCGTCGCCCTTCTTTACCTTGAAGCTGGTAATCCCGAATGCCGGTGCAGCTGAGGTCATATAGACGCGGACCTTGTTTCCGTCCCGAATAACCTTGTTGTCCTCCTCCAGCTTCACACCGTCCTTGGCTGCCATCTGGCGGGCATCCTCCCACATGGGATCTTCCCGCTTCCAGATCTCAAGCGGGTTGATCATGCTCGCTTTCATGATCGTCGCGTCGTGCGGCTCCGCGAAGGCAGCGCCGTCATGCACCAGCTTCATCTCGTCGCCGGATATATCGATCAATTGGTCGTTCTCGGGCTTAAGCGGCCCGACATTGACAAACCGATCCTTGGAGAACTTGCAGAGTGCAACCAGCCATTTGCCATCCGCATCCTTGGTTTCGCTCATCGACGCGTTGACATGGCCGACCTGGTAGTTGACGTCGAGCTTCTGCTTGATCGGATTTACCTTCTCGCCTTTGAACTGACGGATGGCTTCATCGATATTCCACTTCACAATCTGTGAATCAAGGAACAGCGAGGTATACGCGTTGCCACGACCGTCAAATGACGTATGCAATGGCCCGAGTCCCAGTTCGACATTAGCGACAATGGCTGTTGCCGGGTCGGCCTTTCCAGCAAACACGTCATCCAACTTGTCCCACTCGATGACCGTGGTGGTCGGAGAAAGCTTGCCATTGATCACGACATACTTTCCGTCCGGCGAGGCATTGCACCCGTGGGGTGAGTTCGCAATGGGAATGTAGAGCGTATAGTTCGACTTGGCGGCTTTTGTTCCATCAAGCACGGGCACGCCATTCATGATCTCCGCTTTGCCTGCCGCTACGGCTTCTTCGATCGCCTTGATGTTGAAGAAGACTGCGTGATCCGTTTCGGATGACGTCATTTCCTCGATTGAGACGCCCTCTTCGGAGTTGTAGCAGGTCGATGCCACGTACTTGTTCTTGTAGTCGGTATCGTTGTTGTCGAGATTGCCACTGACGATGACCTGCCACGCCACCTTCATCGTATCGCCGTCTACCGCGGTGAAAACCGACCGCCAGGACTTGTAGTCATCAAGATCCCGTCCGTCGTTGATCAGCGGGATCCGGTTCTCGCCGTTGCAGAACACATACCCGGTCTTCGGGAAACGCTGCACACGCATACCGTGAATTGAGTGGGCGTTCGGTATCTCGATGACTTTGTCGGTCTTCATGACATCGAGCCGGATCCGCGCAAGACGAGTATTGGCCTTATCATTGATGAACACATAGCGTCCATCGTAGGAACCGTCGGTCACCGATGGGCGCGGATGGTGACAATCGCCGTTCATGAAAGTCCTCATGCCCAGTTTGGCCAGTCGCTCGCGGGTCTCGGGCAGTAGATCCTGGGTCAGGATCTTCAGACTCTCGTTTGTCTGGCCCCAACCGGTGGCACTGCAGCGGTTGAAGACCGGGATGCGCATGAGTTCGCGCATCGACGGCAGGCCCAGGATTTTCACCTCGCCTGTCTGGCCGCTGCTCCAAAAGCCGATATAGTCGTCGAGCTTGCCGGGCGACACATTGACTTCACTTGACTCAGCCGCTTCCGCGGATTTCGGTGCAAGCACTGCACCTGCTAGGCCGCCGATTGCGACACCACCTGCACCGGTAACTGCGAGTGTCGACATGGCGACCCCGCCACCCAAGATGTCGCGGCGGCTAACGCCTTCCTTTTCCGCTATTCCTTCGCGCTTCATGGTCATAAACATCTCCTTCATTTTAAGCGTTTGGGGTTGGGGAGTTTGATAGGCTTGCAGCCGGTAAAGCCGCAAGCTGTCCGGTCTTCGACGGAGCTTTCTTGCCGCGACCGGTCTTTTTCAGGATCAGTGGCGGGCAGGTGGCGTCGTCCCAATAGATGACCTGGCATTGCATGCAATAGACGCATTCATTCGGATTGATCTGGCCGAGCGGGTGTATTGCCTGCACCGGACACCGCTTGGCGCAGAGCTGGCACTCGAAGCCGCATTGCTTGCGGCGCTTGAGCCATTCAAATAGCCGCATCCGGCCTGGAATTGCGAGTGCGGCACCGAGCGGGCATAGATAGCGGCAGAAGAAGCGCTCGACGAACAGGCCGGCAAAGAGCAGTCCGGCCGCCCAGAGCACGAAGGGCCATTCCCGGTCAAATCTGAGCAATACTGCCGTCTTGAACGGTTCGACTTCGGCAAACCGTTCGGCTAAGGCGATTTCATTGAGGCTGATGCCCAGCAGGCCGAGGAAGATGACATACTTGATCGGCCACAGGCGCTCGTGCCAGTGGAATGAAATCGTGATCTGGCTGATGCCGATCCGGCGCGCCAGTTGGTTGAGCAATTCCTGCAGCGATCCGAATGGGCACAACCAGCCGCAAAATGGACCGCGACCCCAGAAAAGAAGAGATACTGCTGTCGCGCACCAGAGGATAAAGATCAGCGGCTCCAGGAGGAACTGCTCCCAGTGAAATCCGTCCATAAGAGCGCCGGTAAAGGTGAATACGTTCACCACGGACAGCTGCGCCTGCGCCCAGCCGCCAATCCAGAAGACACTGAACAGGAGGTAGCCAACGCGCAAAGCGGTGAAGAATTTCGGTTTCTTCACCAGCACGTCCTGGAAGAAGAAGATCAGTGTCAGAAGTGCCAGAGATAGTGAGAGAATGACGATATCCACAGCGCGCCGCTGCCATATTTGCTTCCAGAGATCGTTTGGGGACAGCGTCGCAACTTCACCTGCCGTTCCAGCGGTGATGGCCTCGGAACCTGCGCCTGCATCGACCGCTGGTGTCGCGTCAGGCGCGGGCTTGCTGACTGCAACGAAGCGTTCTGGTAGGCGATAGGTGATCGGAAAGCTGATGAATGCCTTCTCAGTCGGCCCGGTCGGGCGTTGAGCAAGGAGCTTTATCTGCCATTCCGCAGCCGGATCGAAGTCGATATCGGGCGGAATTCGAAACAGCCCAATCTCTTTCAACTCCGGAATCCCTGGCGCAAGGCCCGACAGGCGACGGTAGTCGTGGTCCTTGAACAGGATCGAGGTCTGGTTCTGCTCGAGCTGGAACCGGTCGAATATGCCGCCGCGGACGAAGCCGGATCCGCGAAAGGAATAGTCGCCATTGGCGGCAAGCAGGATGGCCTGTTCGCCCGGCGCGAGCCAAGAGGACAGGCGCCGAAATTCCACGTCGCCCAGAACATTGCGGCCGATCGATTCGACGGAGACCATGGCGACATATAGGTCGATGAATTCGGCGGTCGGCACACCGGCGCTTCCATAGGGTTCTGGGCTGCCGACACCTATCTTCTTGAAGGCTTCATCGATGTCGCTGTTCAACAAATGCAGACGGCGGACCGACCCATCGCCGAGCAGGCCCTGCCAGTCACTCTGCTGGAAGGGTATCTGCGCGACGACCCGCTGGCCCGATCCACCGGGTGTCCCTGCAGATGCATCGCCCGTGGCAGCGAAACCGGCGAGCCCATGGGCCTTGGCCACCTGGAGGGCAGTTCGGCTGATCCCGTCGTTGATGACGATTGCCGTGACCGTTGCGCCGCTGATCGCGTCGACGTCCTGGTTCTTGCCGCGGACGGCCCCCACGATATTGCGTCCGACATAGCCATTGACGAATTCGGTCAACTTCTCGGGCGGAATGCCGACCAGCAGGATGGGCTCATGATGTTCGAATACCTTGGCACCGACGATGCGACCGTCCGTGTCCATGCCGACGAGGAGCCGAACGGGCTTGCCGGAATACCCCGTGTCGCTGGTCTCGAACACATACCCCAGCAGATGCTCGCCTCTGAACGCCGCCATGGCCGCGGGCTTGCCTTCCTTCGGGCCGAAATGGTCGGCGCCGGGAAAGACATCCGCCGGTTCGACATCGACCAGATAGGCTCCAAAACCGCGGGCCGTCGCCGGGGTGATTGCCGCCGTGGCCGCGCAGCCCAGGCACACAAGAGTACCGATATGGATCAGCAGCCGCCTCATCCGGTCCCGCCCCACAACCGGAGGCGGGATTTCGCAGTGCCTAGCACCGGAACCTGTACAACTGGCGTAGACGTAGCGCGGGTGGCACGGCGCAAGCACTGCCGGGTCTGGGTGGGATGTTCCAGGATTATTGTCTTTTCGAGCACTTACGGGCCATTCCCAAGCTACAAGGTATATTTAAAATGTATATTTATGCGCCCAAGCTGTTTGCGCTTTGAGCCAAATCAAAGCGACCTGGCCTGTCACCTCGGTGCGTTATGCGGTCACACCCCGCGTTTGTGCGGCGAGACCAGCAGGCTCTGGATCAGCTTCACTGGCAGGCAGTGACGGCTTTCAGCCCGTCAATCGCCGCCTTGCGCTTGGCTTCGTCCTTGACTTGAAACATCATCGCGTTCTTGAGGGGCTGGCCGTTGAAGCTGGCCAGGAACGCCTTAGGATCCGCTAGATAACTCAATAGGTTTTCGTCTGTCCACGTCAGGCCCTTGGCCTGCGCTGCCTTCATGGCCTCAGAATAACCCTTAAAATCCGCAGAATGCATCGCCGCCTGGCCCGGGACTCCGACCAAGCTTGGTCCGGTTGCGCGCGATGGCTTACCCGGCTCCACCGCATGGCAGGCTTTGCACTGGTTAAGGGACGGCGGGACAACACAATCCGCCGAACTTGGCGTCGAAAGAAGGGCGAATCCGAAGAGGAGCCCGAGTCCCAAGGCATTGAAACGCATCTGAACCCCCTTTTGCCTGCCCATCTATTCATAATGATTATGCCTGAAGCTCAGGTCGGCCGTTTGACCTGGATCAAACGGAAGGGAATTGCAGTGCCGGAGGCGGCCAGGAAACCAGGCTGCCACCGGGAAATGCCCGCGTCGGACACCGGGCCGGCGCCGGCAAATATCTGCGTTTTGCCGGCGTTGACCTGGGTCAACGTTGGATAACTCCGGTCCGGCTAGCTTTTCCGAGGGTTCCACCCCCGGCGTACGGAGAGACGAAAATGCCGTCAGTCGTATCCGCCACCTATCGCCAGCTGGTCACCGACCACCGCAACATGGCGCAGCTGTTGGACGTCCTGCAAAGCGAAATGCAGGATTATCGCGAGTCCCGCCATCTCGACTTCGCCATCCTTTCAATGCTGCTTGATTACATCCTGAATTTCCCCGAATTGCGGCACCATCCTCGGGAAAACGTCATATTCGAGCGTGTCAAGCGGCGGGACGCCGGCGCTTCGAAAGCGGTGGAAGAAATTCTGCTCGAACACAAGGATCTCTCAGGGCTGGCACGAAAGCTTTCGGCTGCGATCCATAACCTCCGCCTCGAAGTCGAGATGCCGCGCGCGTGGTTCGAGGACCTGGTGAAGACCTACATCCGCCACAACCGGGAGCATATGAGAAAGGAGGAAGAGACGTTCTTTCCTCTGGCACTGAAAGTCCTGTCGGCCTCCGACTGGCAGGAATTCGACGCCCAGGGTAATGCGGAGCGGCCGGATCCGCTCTTCGGCGGCAAGGTCGACGCGGAATACCAGATTCTCCACGACCGGATCCTGCGCCTGGCGCGCTAGCCCGATTGGGGCCGCCACCTCGGTGCATTTGTGACACAGGGTCTGCAGCCGACGATCTGACGCGATGGACGATTTCGCCGGACCGCCATTTGGGGAATGACCCCATTCCAGTTTCGAATACCCGGGGGAGGCCAGCCCACGGATGGCGGTCGCCGGACGAGCCTCCCGGCCGAGATCAGAAGAGCGCTTGCAACGGCGTGAATTTCAAGCCGATGGCGTGCAGCATCTTGTTCGATGAGAACGAATCCTGATAGGGTTTCGTCCGTGTCGAAATACTATTCCGCCCTGGCACTTGCCCGTCATGCGCTGTCGCCTGATCTACCCTGGCCGCGCGCCTGGCGTTCGCCCGATCCGCGGCCGTCATACGACGTCGTCATTGTCGGCGGCGGAGGCCATGGTCTCGCGACCGCGCATTACCTCGCCCGGAATCATGGAATTAATAACGTCGCGATATTGGAGCGGTCCTATGTCGGGTCCGGCAATGTCGGGCGAAACACCACGATCATCCGCTCCAACTACATGATTGGCGGCAATACTGCGTTCTTCGAGCATTCCCTCAAGCTGTGGGAAGGCCTCTCGCAGGAACTCAATTTCAATTGCATGGTCTCGCAACGCGGCCAGGTCGTGGTCGCAGTCAGCCCGGTACAGATGGACTCATTCGCCCGACGCGGCAATATCATGCGGCTGAATGGTATCGATGCCGAGCTACTCGACCGCGGCGACGTGATGAAGCTCCTCCCCTATCTTGACTATTCCCCGAACGCACGTTGGCCTGTCTGCGGTGCCATCCTGCAGCCGCGAGCCGGAACCGCGCGCCACGACGCCGTCGCCTGGGGCTATGCGCGATCTGCCGATATGCAAGGCATCGACATCATCGAGAATTGCGAAGTCAGGGGATTCGTGATCGACGGCGGCAAGGTCACGGGTGTCGAGACCTCGCGGGGCCGGATCAATGCGGGCCGGGTCGGCATTGCAGTCGCCGGACATACCTCCCATGTAGCCGCCATGGCCGGGCTCCGCCTGCCGGTCGAAAGCCATATCCTGCAGGCCTTCGTCACCGAACCGTTGAAGCCGGTTGTGGACCATGTTGTGTCCTGGGGTGCGGAGCTCTTCTATCTCTCGCAGTCGGACAAGGGAGGGCTGGTGTTCGGCGGGCACATCGACGGATTCAACACCTATACCCAGCGCGGCCAATTCGCGAAGGTCCAGAACGTCGTCGAATGCGCAGTCTCGCTGATGCCTTTTGTCGCGCGAGTGCGATTGCTCCGGCATTGGGGCGGCATTCAGGATATGACGCCTGATGGCAGCCCATTCATCTGCAAGACTCCCGTGCAAAACCTCTATTTGAACGGCGGCTGGTGCTATCAGGGTTTCAAGGCCACGCCGGCCTCGGGCTGGACCTTCGCACATACGATTGCACATGACGAAGAGCACGAACTGAACCGATGCTTCTCGCTCGACAGGTTCGAAAAAGGCGCCGAACTCGATGAGCATGGCACGGGCAACTGGACCTACAAGCAATGAGACTGTCTTGTCCGCATTGCGGTCTGCGCGAGTACTCCGAGTTTCGCTATGGAGGCGATGCCACAAAACAGCGTCCTCCGCATGGAACGGGCGATCTCAAGGCCTGGCATGACTTCTACTTTCTGTTCAACAATACAAAGGGGCCGCATATCGAGTATTGGCAGCATGTACTCGGTTGCCGCCGGTGGTTCGTGCTGAAGCGCAACACGGCCACCAATCAAGTGGGGGAAGCGTCGTGAGTTTCCGACGCCTTCCGACGGGTGGGCGCATTGATCGAGACAGGCCAATCACGTTCAGGCTCGACGGGAAGCGCCATGGCGGCTTTGCCGGTGACACGCTCGCCTCGGCGCTGCTGGCCAATGGCGTCACCCTGATCGGGCGCAGCTTCAAGTATCACCGACCGCGCGGCATCGTCTCGGCCGGGGTGGAGGAGCCCAATGCCTTGTTCACCCTGGGCACGGGCGCCCGAACCGAGGCGAATATTCCCGGGACGACCGTCGATCTGGTCGATGGGCTGAGTGCACGGACCCAGAACGCCTGGCCTTCCGTCTCGTTCGACCTGATGGGCCTCAATCAGGTGCTGGCGCCGCTGTTCCAGTCCGGGTTCTACTACAAGACCTTCATGGGTCCCACCAAGGGCGCATGGATGTTCTACGAACCCTTCATTCGCAAGGCGGCAGGTCTCGGCCAAGCAACGCACGCGGCCGATCCTGATCGCTACGAAGCACGCCACGACTTCTGCGAGGTTCTGGTGATCGGCTCGGGCGCCGCGGGCTTGGCCGCTGCGCTTGGCGCCTCAAGCGGCGGCGGACGGGTAGTCCTCGTGGAACAGGACTCGATGTTGGGCGGCGGGCTGCTTTCCGAACCCGTACAGGCCCATTGGCTGCAGGATCGACTCGAAGAGATCGAAGCCTCGACGAATATCCGCGCGATGACCCGTACGACAGCGGTCGGGGTCTATGACGACAATCTTGTCGTACTGGTGGAGCGTCGGGATCACCTGAATCCCGATCCCGTTAAAGGCCAAGCTCGACAAATTCTGACCATGCTGCGGGCGAAGGCGATCGTTTATGCAACCGGCGCCATCGAACGTCCGCTCGTTTTTGCCAACAATGACCGGCCGGGCGTCATGCTGGCCTCGGCGGTGCGAACCTATCTCAACCGATATGGCGTGGCACCGGTGGGCCGGACGGTGGTTGCCACCAACAACGATACCGCCTACGAAACGGCTCTTGATCTCGCGGCAGCTGGTGCAGAGGTAGTGCTCGCCGATACCAGACCCGAAATTGCGCCCGATCTTGCGGCACGCCTGGCGTCGGCAGACGTGTCGGTATTGGCCGGAACCTTCGTCGCCAACGTGCAGGGCCGTGCCTCCGTACAGACTGCCTTGCTCGATGGCTCGCATCCGCAGACGATCGCCTGCGACGTTATTGCGGTTTCCGGTGGGTGGTCGCCAACCGTGCACCTCACGAGCCATGGCGGCATCAAGCCACGCTATGACGCGGGGTTAGCTGCCTTCGTCCCGGGAGGATTTGCCTCTACGCAGTTCGGCGCCGGCGCACTGCTCGGCATGTTCGGACTCCGGGCAGCGGTCCGTGATGGTGCGAGGGCAGGCGCTGAAGCCGCGGGAATGGCCGAAGTTCCGTCGATTCCGGCTATGGCAGGCCAGGATCCCATCTATCATATTATGCCGAACTGGGGACCATCGCAACCGCGCGGCAAGGCGTTCGTCGATCTTCAGAACGATGTCACGCTGAAGGACATCAGGAATGCCCGTGATGAGGGCTATCATTCGGTCGAGCATCTGAAACGCTACACGACGCTCGGCATGGGGACGGATCAAGGCAAGACATCGAACGTCAACGCGCTCGCCGCCATGGCGGAGCTACGGGGACTGCCGTTGGAACAGGCGGGGACGACCACGTTCCGACCGCCCTATACGGGAGTTGCCCTTGGCGCCATCGCAGGGCGCACGGTGGGACAGCATTTCCGCCCCACACGCCGCTCACCCTTGCATGACTGGCATGCTGCAAATGGCGGTGTCTTCATCGAGGCCGGCCCTTGGTTGCGTGCCTGGTATTATGCCTGGGCCGGCAACTCGCCGGAAGCGGCCTATGTCAAGGAGATGGAAGTCGTCCGGAGCAGCGTCGGGATTTCCGACGTCTCCACTCTGGGCAAGATCGATGTACAGGGTCCGGACGCAGCGGAATTCCTGAATTGGGTCTACGTGAATGGTTTCGCTAAGCTACCGGTCGGAAAGGCCCGCTACGGTGTGATGCTGAACGACGACGGAATCGTGCTCGACGACGGCACGACAACGCGAATCTCCGAGACACAGTTCTATATGACGACAACGACGGCGCAGGCTGGCGAGGTCATGTCTTGGCTGGAATTCCTGCTGCAGACGCAATGGACCGACCTCAGGGTCCAGGTAACGTCGCTGACCGACGAATGGGGCGGCATGGCGATTTCCGGCCCGAAGTCGCGGCAGGCACTGCAAATGGCGTTCCCCGACGTCGATGTCTCAGACGCAACCCTGCCCTATATGGGCTGCAGGGAATTCGGGTTCGAAGGGATACCGATCCGGCTGCTTCGCCTGAGCTTTTCTGGCGAACTTGCTTATGAGCTGCATCTCCCCGCCGGCTATGCGATTGCATTGTGGGAGCACGTTCTTGAGGCTGCCGCGCCTCTCGACATCAAGCCCTATGGATTGGAGGCGCTGGCCAGCCTGCGCATCGAAAAGGGCCACGTTGCCGGACTGGAGCTCGACCATCGCAACACTCTCGACGACCTCGGCTTGGGCAAGATGGCCGGGAAGGGAAAGGCGTTTGTCGGCATGGAATTGCGGCAACGACCGGCCTATCAGGCGGCGGAGCGTTGGAGCCTCGTCGGCCTGGAACTGCTAGAACCGGAGAAGCGCCTGCGTGGAGGCTCGATCCTGTTCGCGCTCGATGACGAGATCAAGGGTCATGGCCGCGGCTACATCACGTCAGTGACATGGTCGGTCGAATTGCAGAAGACCATAGCCCTGGCGCTCTTCGATGGCGGGCTGAGACACCAGGGCGAGGAGGTGATCTGCGCCTTCCCACTGAAAGGCGAACATACGCGTGCGCGAATTGTCTCGCCGCATTTTATCGATCCGGAAGGGAAGCGTCTCTATGCTTGAATCGCGATCCGCATTGGCAGGAGCCGTTCCCTTTTCCTGGGCAGCCTTGACTCTGGGCGAAGTGCGGGGTTTCACCCTGACGCAAGTCGTGGGGTTCTCCAGAAGCTTCGAGGCGGCACTGGCTGAGGTCGCAGGGTCCCTGCCGGAGAGCAATGATCGGTCTATTGAAAGCAAGGGTCGTACTGTCTTCCGGATCGGGCCGCAGGCTTTCTGGTTCGTTGGACCGGAGAAAGACGATCTGGGGTCCCGGCTTGCCGAGTTGGCGGTGGTGACGCCTCTCTCGAACAGTCGCACTCGGATCTCGGTCGAGGGAAGGGCTGCGCGTCAGGTGCTGCTGAAAGGCATTCCCATCGATCTGCATGAAAGTTCATTTGCACCGGGGCGATTCGCGATGACCGGCCTGCATCACACGCCGGTACTGCTCCATTGCATTTCGCCAGCCCGCTTCGAGATATATGCGATGCGGACCTTTGCGCTAAGCATCTGGGAGTGGCTTGAAGACGCGGCGCTGGAATTCAAGTAGCGACCCTGAACTCGGCATTCCATCGCTGGCATCTGCGACGGCCTGCCTTCATCCATCCAGCCCGGTTACGGGAAGGATGCCGTTCTTCGGGATTTCCGGCATATCGGCCGCCGCGCGCAACTCCCCAACATGAAGATCAGCCCCGCATTCTCCTGCCTTCGGGGTCGAACAGCGGTTCGGCAATGATCGTCGCTTTGCGGTTCTCGCCGATGATCTCGATCTCGAACACACCCGCGGTGGTATCGCCGGCAATCTCCTTCGGTACATAGCCTTGCGCCACGGATTTGTCGACGTAATGCGCATATCCGCCCGAGGTTACCCAGCCGACGACTTCGCCCTTGTGCCAGATTGGCTCGTCACCGAGAACGTCGGCGTCCCGCGCATCGACTGTCATCGAGACACGACGCAGCTTGCCACCGGAACGCTTCTCCTCCATCGCCGCCTCACGGCCGATGAAGTCATTCTTGCCAAGATCTACAAAACGGTCGAGACCCGCCTCGAAGGCCCCGTAGATCGGTCGCAGTTCGCGATACCAGGTCGGGAAATTCTTCTCCAGGCGCATGGAGAGCAATGCCCGCATGCCGAAATTGACGATACCGAACTGCTTGCCGGCCCGCATGATCTCCTGATAGAGCCGGCGCTGGTATTCTGGCGCAACCCAGATCTCGTAGCCAAGGTCTCCGGTATAGGTCACACGGTTGATCAAGGCCGGGACATTGGCGATGTCCATGGTCCGATGATCCATGAACTTCATGCCGGAATTCGAGACGTCTTCATCTGTCAGGCGCTGCAGAACAGCGCGTGACTGCGGTCCTGCAATCGAGAGGCCGACCAACCCCATGTCGAAGCGACGAATGGCGACCGACCCGTCAGCCGGCAGGTGCTGTTCGAACCAGCGCATGTGGTATTTCTGTGCCTGGCTCGAACCCCACATGTAAAAACAGTCTTCCGCCGCCTTGGCGATCGTGAAATCGCCGATGAGCCGGCCCTGCGGATTTAACATCGGCGTGAGGACCAGGCGCCCGGTCTTCGGCATTCGATTGGTCATCAGGCGCGAGAGATAGGCCTCTGCACCTGGTCCGGAGAACTTGTATTTGGCGAAATTGGCGATCTCGGTCACACCAACACCGTTGCGCGTGCCCAGGACCTCCGCCTTGATATGTTCAAAGTCGTTGGAACGATGGAACGACACGATATCTTTCGGCTCAACGCCTTTCGGCGCGAACCACAATGGCGTCTCGAGTCCCCACGAATCGCCCATCACCGCACCCTGCCCGACCATGACATCGTAGAGTGCCGTGGTCTGTTGCGGTCGTGCCGCCGGCAATTCCTCGTTCGGGAAACGGATCGAGAAGCGCCGGGCGTAGTTTTCACGCACTTTCTCATTGGTATAGCTGCGGGTGGCCCATTCGCCGAAGCGCGAGACGTCCATTGCCCAGACGTCGAAACCGGGATCGCCATTGACCATCCATTGCGAGAGCGCGAGACCAACTCCGCCACCCTGGCTGAAACCGGCCATTACCGCGCAAGCGCTCCAGAAGTTGCGCAATCCTTGGACCGGTCCGACCAGCGGATTGCCGTCAGGAGAGAACGTGAACGGCCCGTTGATCACCCGTTTGATCCCGGCATTCGCAAGAGCCGGAAAATGCTGGTAGCCCAGTTCGAGAGAGGGCGCGATCCGATCCAGATCCGGCGGCAGGAGTTCCTGGCCGAAATCCCAGGGCGTCCGCCGGGGTTGCCATGGCACGCAGGCCTTTTCATAGGTGCCGAGAACGATTTCCGAGCGTTCCTGGCGCATATAAATCTCGGATTTGAAATCAATTATATGGGGAAGCTCGCGCCCACGCTCCTTGTTGTAGGCGATCACCTCCGGCATGTCTTCGGTGACCAGGTACATATGCTCCATGGCGAGCACCGGCAGTTCGAGCCCGACCATCCGGCCGACTTCGCGCGCCCAGAGACCGCCACAGTTCACCACGTGCTCGGCGTGAATGTTGCCATTGGCCGTGATCACGTCCCAGGTGCCGTCGGTGCGGGGCTGAAGTTCGGTGACCCGGCAATTCTGGTAAATCTCGGCCCCGCCGATGCGCGCTGATTTGGCGTAAGCATTCGTCGTGCCATTGGGATCCAGGTTGCCGTCCGCGGCATCCAGCATTGCACCGACGAAGAACTTCTCCTCCAGCAGAGGATGCAGAGCCTTGGCCTCCTTCATGCTCAGCATCTCGGTCTCCAGTCCGAGATAGCGGGCCCGGGCATGCGCCATTTTCAGCCATTCCAGGCGCTCGGGCGTATCGGCTAGGATCAGGCCACCGGATCTGTGCAGGCCACAGCTCTCTCCGGAAATCCGCTCAAGCTCGTTGTAGAGGCTGATGGTATAGCCCTGCAGCTTCGCCACGTTCGGGTCGCCATTCAGCGTGTGGAAGCCGCCGGCTGCATGCCAGGTCGATCCCGAGGTCAGGCGGTCCCGCTCCACCAGAACGACGTCGTTCCAGCCGGCCTTGGTCAGGTGGTAGAGCACCGAGCAACCGACGACGCCACCGCCGATCACGACAACACGGGCTTGGGTTTTCATGCAACGATCCTTGGAAGTGTGGTGGACTGCCTTGCCCGCCTGCCGAAGCAGACGGTCCCGAAAGTGGTGAACCTAAAACCCTTCGCCCGGCCGGGCCAATGCTTTTTTCGCCAGCCGGATTTCGGCAATCTCAACTTCAGCCCCGACTTCACAGGGCATCCGGGGCGATGGCTGGGCTCCAGATAAGCCGCTGATTCATAGTCAATTCCCCCCGGCTGGCCTGGGCCGCATCGGCAGTCTTTCAGGTCCGGACCATGAAGCCGTTGTCGACAAACAGGCATTCGCCGTTCACGAAGCTTGCGTCCTCGCTGGCCAGGAAAAGAGCCGCGCGCGCGACCTCCTCCGGCTCGCAGATCCGGCCCTGCATGTCGACGATGTCCTGCTCCTGGACATTGACACCGTAGCGCCGGAGGTCGTCGATCTCCCGGAGCCCATGGGCGGTGCGGATGAATCCGGGACAGACGGCATTGCAGCGGATATGGCGGTCGCGATACTCGCTGGCAATCGCCTTGGTGAACATGTGGCACGCGGCCTTCGTCGTGCAGTAGAGAACCTCCATCGGCGTCGCCAACTCGGCGGAAACCGAAGAGGTGTTCACGATGACGCCCTTGCCCTTCGCCAGCATGCCGGGCAGCACGGCCTGGGTCATCAGGAACATCGAGGTCAGATTGATTGCGATCAGGCGGTTCCAGTCCTCCAGGGTATTGTCGAGGAACGGCTTTACGATGGTCTGGCCGGCATGATTGTAGAGAATATCCGCTTCGCCGAACGCCGCTCGCGCATGGTTGACGGCGGCGGTGATTGCCGCCGGGTCGGCGACGTCGGCAAGCGCGAAGGTAGCCGACCCTCCGCGCTGATTGATAGATTCGACAAGTGCCTGTCCAACGGCCTGCTGACGGTCGATCACCGTGACCCGCGCGCCCTCCCGGGCAAAGAGATCGACTGCCGCCGCGCCAACTCCAGCGGCTCCACCGCTGACGATCACGTGCCTGCCCTCGAACCGTGCCCGCGCGTCTGTTGCCAACATCTGATCAATCTCCAGGAGTGCCGGTTGCGGTTATCACCGGGCTCATGAAGCTTGGGTTCCGGCGAGCGCAGCCTATGACAAAAGCCCAGGTCGATCCAGCCGGCATTAGCCGAGATGTGAAGGCAACAGCACAGGTATCATCGATCCTATCAGCAGCAGGGCCAGACCTATGTTGAACAGAGCGATGAGTCGGCCACGGGTCAGCACCCGCCGGAGCGCCGCCCCTGACAGCGCCCAAACGGCAATCGACGGAACATTCACCGCGGCGAAGAGACCAATGAGGATGGCCAGGCTCGCCAGGAACCGCCCCGGTTCGGTATAGGAAACCGTGACGATCAGCGCCACCGCCCAAGCTTTGGGATTGACCAGCTGCAGCAATGCGCCTTGCAGGAATCCCATCGGTGAAGCGGCCGCCGCAGCCTCGGCCGAACCGATGCTGCGGCTCCCGGCAATCTTGACGGCGAGCCAGGCCACGTAGGCACCGCAGGCGAGCCGCATCGCGGTGTAGAGCTCCGGCACTCGCGCCAGAACCGGCCCCAGGACCGTGGCGACGAGGAACACCATGGCCAGGAAACCTGCACTGACGCCGAGCACCAGGGGCAGCGTCCGGGCGAAGCCGAAATTCACCCCGGAGGCCAGGACGAGCAGATTGCTCGGTCCCGGCGAAATCGAGGTCGCGAAGGCAAAACCGATCAGTGCGACGGCCATATCCAGCGTCATCTTTCTCTCCCATCGTTCGCCGCAGATTGACAAACCGTCGGGCAAGGCACACTATCTATAAATCCATAAATTCTATCAGATCGTCCAGATTTTTCATGGAATCGGGTAAAATAGACGTCATTTCTGAGGTGTTTTCGACACTGCGGGTCAGGAGCGAGCTCTATTTCCAGGCCAACCTCCATGGCCGCACCGCCGTCCTCGTTCCGCCGGAGAAGCGGCGGATCAGGTTCCATCTGGTCCTGCAGGGGACCTGCTGGGTTGGAACCGAAGGTGCCGCCCCGACGCTCATGGCGGAAGGCGATATCGTGTTGATCCCGAACGGAGCGGCACAGACTTTGGCGACGGAACCCGGTCTCCCCGCGCCGCCGCTCGCACAGCTGCTGGCCGGCGGCCTGGCGGACGGGGTTCTCGTGGTCGGCGACGGCCCCGTGCGGGCCAGGCTGCTTTGCGGCTTCTGCCAGTTCGACGAGGGCATCGAGCATCCGGCGATCGCGAGCCTGCCCCACCTCATTCCACTGCGTCTGCAGGACCTCGGGGCCGAGCCCTGGGCCGCGGCGACGCTGAAGCTTCTCGCCTTGGAGGCGAATTTCAATGGCCAGGGGGCGACCGCCATCCTGGAGCGCCTGATGGAGATCGTGGTGATCCAGGCGACGCGACGCGTGGCCGCCGCACAGGACGATCGCGGAATGGGCTTTGTCGCCGCTTTGGCCGAACCCGGGCTGTCGCGTGCGTTGCTGGCCATGCATCGCGCACCGGAGCAGAACTGGCGGGTTGGCGATCTGGCCGTTTGCGCCGGCATGTCGCGGGCTCGCTTCGCCGATCGGTTTGCCGTGGCCGTCGGCGTACCCCCGATGGAATACCTGACCGGCTGGCGCCTGATGAAGGCGAGGGCGTTGCTGTCCGATACTCGGCTTGGCATCGATGACATCGCCGAGCGCTGCGGCTATTCCTCGCTCCCGTCGTTCTCGCGTCGATTTAAAGCCCGCTTCGGTGTCGGCCCCGGCGGCTTTCGCCGAACACAGCGCGGCGGCGAAGAATAGCGCGCGACCTCGAGTGTGGTCAGGCTTGCCGTACTGCCAGCTTGCGCGCCGCATTGCAATAGGCCTCGACGACGGCGGCGCAGTCATCCGCGTCATGAGCAAAGGACATGAAAATGCGGCCCCAGGCGCTGGGAATGGTGACGACGCCATTGCGGCGCAGCTCGAGGTGCAGCTCGGCCGACAGGTCGGCACGCACCAGCGACTTGGCGTGGTCATAGCGCGTCGGCACGCGATCGGAGAACCAGAGACTGAACACGGTGCCGATACCCGAGGTCGAGACGGTCACGCCGCTTGCGGCGAAGGCAGCGGCGATGGCGGACCGCAGGTTGTCACCGCGCTGAAGGAGGGCAGCATAATCATTTGCGCGCAGCGTCTCGAAGGTCGCGAGGACGGCACTCGTCACCAGAGGATTGCCGTGATAGGTGCCGGCGCGCGATGCCCGCCCGTCGACCACCGCCGCGAATCCCTCTTCCGTGCCGAGTACCGCAGCCACCGGAACGCCGCTGCCGATAGCCTTGCCGAGGGTCACCAGATCGGGATCGAGGCCAAAACGATGGCAGCTTGGGCCGGCATGCAGCCGGAGCCCCATCAGCACCTCGTCGGATATCACCATGGCCCCGTGTCTGCGGCAGATGCGACCGACCTCCGTGAGATAGCCGGGCTCCGCCATCAATGACCCGGCATTCGCCAGCATCGGCTCGATAAGCACCGCGGCGATATCCCTGCTCTCGGCGAACAGCGCCTCGAGGTCGGCCAGATCGTTCCAGCGGAGCAGGGTCATGTCATGGACAAACGGCCTCGGCCCGGCAAGATCCGCCTCCGGCGACCCGCTCCAGCCGAAGGCAAGATCGTCGTACCAGCCGTCGAAACCTGCGGCGATCTTGGCGATGACCCTGCGGCCGGTCGTCTTCCGGGCAATCCGGCAGGCAAGATGGACTGCCTCGCTGCCGGTCGAGACGAAGGTTGCCTTGGTCAGATTGCCGGCATCCTTGACCATTGCATCGGCGGCGGCAGCCTCGCGCTCATGCGAGAAGCCGGGCATCGACCCTTGCTCCAGCGCCTTCACGCAGGCCTCCACCACCGCGGGATGAGCGTGTCCCAGGATTGTCGAGCCCATTGCCATTGCAAGATCGATGTAGCGTCGCCCCCGGGTGTCGGTAAGGCTGGCGCCTTCGGCGCGGGCAACGAGAAACGGCTCGCCGTCCAGATCCGGAAGGCGTCGGATCATGCTCGAAATATTGCCCGGCAGCGCACTCATCTCTGACTCCCAAGAAGCTCGGTTGTGTCGATCGTCAAATTGCCGTGGTTCCGCCGTCGATGCTGAACACACTGCCGGTGGCGAAAGGCGCGTCGACGGCGAAGAAGAGAATGGCACGCGCGATCTCTTCGGCCGTAGCAAAGCGCTTCAGCGGCACGCGGTCGATGGCCATCTTCCGCGTCGCCACCGGATCCGGAAACCACTCCAACTCGGCATCCATCATCGGCGTATCAATCGGCCCAGGGCAAATGCAGTTCACCCGCACCTTCGGTGCCAGCTCGTGGGCCAGTGCTTTCGTCAGGCCGACCACGCCGAACTTCGAGGCACAGTAGTGCGCGTAGAGTCCCATGCCCACCAGCGCCAACTCGGAACCGAGATTGATGATGACGCCGCCGTCGCCAGCCATCATCCGCAGGCCCGCCTCGCGCGCCAGATAGAAGGTACCGGAAAGATTGACATCGAGTTGCCGGCGCCAGATTTCGGGTGTCAGGTCTTGCAGGGACGAAGGCCCATCGATGCCGGCGGAGTTGACCGCGATGTCGATGCCGCCATGCGCATTGGCAAACCGATCCACCGCCGCAGCAACCGCCTTGTCGTCGGCGACGTCGGCAGGCAGCGCCATTGCCTTTCCGATCGAACCCCTTGGCGAGCGCGACAACGATGCCCGTTGAGCGTATCGGCGCGACGGGCGATCAGCCCGACCGTGGCACCCTCGGCGACGAAGAGCTCCGCCGTCGCCTTGCCGACGCCGGATGTGGCACCGGTGATGAGAACACGTTTTCCCGTGAGCTTGGCCATGGTTCGATCCTATGTGCTGGTTTTCTGCGACATGGAGGAGGAGAGCATTCGCTGGCTGGCGATCACCAGGATCAGCGAAAACACGCCGATGCAGGTGAAGATCGCATTGACCGATGGCGTGAAGCCGAATCGGGTCTGCTGCCAGACATAGATCGGCAAGGTAGGTGTCGAGCCGTACAGGAACAGACTAACGATCACCTCGTCGATCGAGAGCGTATAGCCGAGCAGTGCGCCGCCGACGATGGCGCTGCGGATCATCGGCAGCTGGATGCGCCATAGGGTCTGCCAGGCATTGGCGCCGAGGTCGCGGGACGCAAGCGCGAAATTGGGATCGATGCGGCGGAGTCGGCTAGCGACGACCAGCAAGATCACCGGCATGACGAAGACGAGATGGCCGAGCAGGAGCCTGCCGAAGCCAGGCGGGACGCTGATGAACGACGCCATCATCACCATGGAAATGCCGAGCACAACGCCCGGCACCGCCAGTGGCAGCGCGATCAGGTTCTCGGTGATCGCCGAGAAACGGCTGTTCCAGCCAACCAACAGAAATGCGAATGTGGTGCCGATCACCGCGGAAAGGCCGGGTCACAATCAGCGCCAGCCTCAAGCTGAGCCACAGCGCATCCAGCAACGCCGTATTTCGCCGGCAGCGCCTGGTACCACTCGCAGGGTAAACGCCGCCCAGGGCAACGCCTGAACGTCGAATCGATTGAATGAGAACATTCCGATCACGATCAGGGGCGCATAAAGATAGACATACGGTAGGAGGAAGATGACATATCCCCCAGCTCCGGGTCAGCTTCTGCAGCCAGTCCGAGTGTCGCCCAAGGCACGATGCGCGGCGGAACCCCGGCATCGACTTCAGTCAAGATGCCACGCGACCGGGTGAATACGGAGAATCACCGCTACAATTCCAATCACCAGAGCCAGAAGATAGACCGACATCGCAGCACCCGCGGCCAGTTCCCTGACATTCCGAACTGCGACTGGATCACCGAGCCGAGCATCGTGCCGTTCATGCCGCCGACCATCGCCGGCGTCACGAAATCGCCAACGCCGATCAGCAGGGCCAGTGAGAATCCGATTGCGGTACCCTGCCGCGTCAGCGGCCAGATCACGCTGGTGAAGGTTCGAAGGCGGAAGCACCGTTGTCGCGCGCGGCCTCGACCAGGCTCTGCGGCACCCGCTCGATCGCGGTGTAGGCGGCGATGAAGACATAGGGAATTGCGATCGAAGTCAACGTCAGCACTACAGAAAATGTGGTATAGAGAAACAGCTGGCTCGGCTCGTCGATCATCCCGGCATGACAGGGCGCTATTCAGCAGCCCGTTCTCACCGAGGATCATCGCCAAGCGAAGATCCGCATCAGCAGGCTGATCCAGAACGGAATCACGATCAGCAACGCCGCCACCGCCTTGCCGCGGGCTAGCCGTCGGCTGATGTAGAAAGCCAGCGGATAGGCGATGGCTGTGGCCACCGTCGCCGCCGCGAAGCGAAACGAGCAGGGTCTTGAAGGCTAGGTACTGTACGGTGAAGGAGCCGAGGACCTTGACGTAGTTGTTCAGGCTGGGCTCCCATATCACCGAGCCGCCGGACGATTGCATAAAACTGTTGACCAGCAGCAGCACGTTCGGCGCCACCACTAGTGCCAGCAGCCAAGCGTAGACCGGCGCCCGAAGCAATTGCATGCGTCCGATGGACCCGGCCCCGCTAGTCATACAGCACCCGGATGTCCGCCGGATCGAAGACGCACTGGACGGTGTCGCCAGATGCGATGCGGCGTTCACGTTGCGCCGGCACCACCGCGATCAGTTCGCGGCCGCCGAAATCGACCAGAATCTCCAGATTGGTGCCGACAAAGAGCACGTCCTTGACCCGCGCTGGCAGCGCGACCTCGGCATCGGACGTGGGGCCCTTGGTTATCTTGAGGCATTCGCAACGCAAGGCGAGGGTGACCCGGCCGGCCGCTGTCGCCTGGGGCAACCCGAAGGCGTGGCCGTCGATCGCGGCACCGAAAGCGGTACCGGATTGCACCACTTCCGCCTCGATCAGATTGGATTTGCCGACGAAGTTCGCCACGAATGTGTTGCGCGGCGTGTAGTAGAGGTCCTCCGATGAACCGACTTGCTCGATACGGCCCTGACTCATCACCGCCACCCGGTTCGACATGCTCAAGGCCTCGCCCTGGTCATGGGTGACATAGACGAAGGTGATGCCGAGTTGCTCCTGGAGCGAGGTCAGCACGTGCTGCATCTGCTGGCGCAGCCGCAGGTCCAGGGCACCCAGGGGCTCGTCCAGCAACAAGACCTTGGGCTGGCCGATGAGCGCGCGGGCCAGGGCAATGCGCTGGCGCTGGCCGCCGGAGAGCTGATGCGGCAGCCGGCTGTCGAATCCGGCCATGTCGACCAAGTTTAGCGCCTCGGCGACCCGCTTGCCGATCTCCGGCTTGGCGATCTTCCGCATGATCAGCGGATAGGCGACGTTCTCCGCGACGGACAGATGCGGGAATAGCGCGTAGTTCTGGAACACCGTGTTGACGTCGCGCCTGTTGGGAGGAAGGTTGGTGACGATCTTCCCCGCCAGGACGATATTGCCTTCGTCCGGCTGCTCGAAGCCTGCGATCAGGCGCAATGTGGTGGTCTTGCCCGACCCGCTGGGGCCAAGGATCGAGAAGAACTCGCCCTGGCCGATGGTCAGGGTGGTGGTTTGGAGCGCCGGGCTCGCGGCGCCCGGATAGCGCTTGGAAACGCCATCCAGGACCACGAACCCCTCGCCCTCGGGCCCAGATTGCCGCGTCGACCGGAGATCGTCGTGCATCTCTGGGGTACCCATCCTAGAGCGTACCGGCTTTGAAGGCGTTCCAGATCTCCAGACGGCGATCGACGCTTTCCGGGTTCTGGAAGAAGATCATGTTCTTCCAGAATTCCGGATCCTTCATCGCCGGGATGTTGCTCTTCGCCAGCACATTGGCCGGCACACCGCTCTTGGTCGCGGCGTCGAGCGTGAGGATGCCGTTGTTGCCCGACTTGGTGATGAAGCGGGCCTGCCACTCCGGCGTCAGCGTCTCGTTGATGAAGTCATAGATGATCTGGCGCTTAACCCCCGTTGGCGTCAGTCCGCAGCAGTCGATCCAGGCAAGCGTGCCCGGCGGGAAGGCGTAGTCGATCGGCTTACCCTGGTCCTGCAACGTGAACACCGAGTAGATGTTGAGGCAAAAGCCGATATCCGCATCGCCCGAGGCAAAGATCGCAGTCTGATCATCGAAGCCGCGGGCCAGGGTCTTGATCTGCGGCCGGAGATCGCGAAACGCCTGCGACAGCTTCTCGAACTCATCCTCGGTCAGGTTGAACGGATCCTTGGCCCCCATGGCGATCGCCACGAAGGGAACCACCGTGTAGGAGTTGTCGGGGATGCTGACCCTGCCCTCGTACTTCTTGTCCCAGAGCGCCACCCAGTTGTCCGGCTTCGGCTTGACCTTCTCACTGTTGTACATCAGCGGCTGGGTACCCCAGTTGTAGGGCACCGCCCAGACCTGGCCCTCGATGGTGGTGACGTCCGGAAATTTCAGCCCCTCGGCGATGTTCTTCGCGTTCGGGAATTTCGCCGGATCGATCGGCACCACCACGCCGGCCTTGCGGAAGCGCTCGATCGAACCGGTATCGAGAATGGTCATGTCGGCAACGACGGCGCCCGAACGCAGCTTCTCATAGGATTCGTCGTTGGAGCCGAACCGGGTGACGTTGACCTTGACGCCGGTCTTGTCACTCCACTCCTTGAGCCAGTCGTCGTCGTGATAGGTTTCCCAAGTGAGAAAGGTGATCTCCTCGCCCGCGTAGGCCCGCGACGCGAACTTGCTGGTGGCCGCGACGGCGCCCGCCGCGACGCCGGTCTGCATCAGACGCCGGCGCGAGAATGATAGGCTATTGGTGGTCATGATCCGCCTCCTGTTCGTTTCAGCCGGCTCACATCGATCCGGCTTGGTGGTTGTGGTCTTCAGGCTTGATCGGCCTGTTTCGTGTTCAATGGACCTTCCCGGTCCCGCGGGCGCCGAGAATGAGTTCTGCCGCCTTCTCGCCGATCATCATGCAGGGCGCGTTGAGATTGCCCGACGTGACCGTCGGCATGATCGAGGCGTCGGCGACGCGCAGCCCTTCCACGCCGCGCAGGCGCAGGGCCGGGTCGACCACGGCAGCCTCGTCGGCGCCCATCCGGCAGGTGCCGGACGGGTGATAGATCGTTCCGGCATTGGCGACGAGGTAGGCGGACATTCCGGCATCATCGGAATCGTCCCAAGGCGGCTGGATCGGGTGCCGGACGATGCTCGCCAGAGGCGCCGACCTGACGATCCTGCGTACCTCGCGCACGCCGCGCGCCAGGCGGGCGAGGTCGTCGGGATCTTCGAACAGGCGGTGGCGGATCGCCGGCGGCACGCCCGGATCGGCACTCTTCAGGCCGATGCTGCCGCGGCTGCGCGGCCGGCACACGCTGGCGATCAATGTAAACGAGTCCTCCTTGAGGATGAGATCGCCTTCGCCGGCGATGAGGTAGCCGGCTGGCGTCATGTGAACCTGGATATCGGGGATATCGCCGGACCCGTCCGACCTCAGGAAGCCGACCAGATGGGCGTCGGGCGTCGCTCCGGGACCGCGGCCGCGCAGCAGCCAGTTGGCACCGTGGAGAACCTGCCGCCAGAGGGTCATCTCGCTGTTGTAGGTCGGGATGCGGACGGCATAGGTCATACCTAGGCCGGGATGATCCTGAAGATTGCGTCCGACCTGGGGTCGCGCGACGCGGACCTCGATTCCATGCACTGCCAGCTCTTCCGGATCGCCGATGCCCGACAGCATCAGGAGCTGCGGCGAGGCAATCGCGCCGCAGCTGACGACGATCTCCCCGGTGACCAACAGGACGCATCGACGGCCATTGATATCGGCCTCGAGCCCGATTGCGCGCCCGCCCTCGATCCTGATGCGGCGGGCGGTACTGCGGGCCGAGACGGTCAGGTTGGCGCGGTGACGCACCGGATCGATGAAAGCGCGGGCCGAGCTGCACCGCCATCCTTTCGACTGAGTGGCCTGCACATAGCCGAAACCGGTGATCTGCGGGCCGTTGACATCGGAATTGAAGGCATGGCCGCAGGCCTGTGCAGCCTCCAGGAAGGCGGCGGCCACGGGATGCGGCGCCTGCAGATCGGCGACCTTCAGCGGGCCGCCGGCGCCATGCAGGCCGGATTCACCGCGCATGTTGTCCTCCTGGCGCCTGAAGAGGGGGAGGACGTCTTCCCAGCTCCAGCCCGTATTGCCCATCTGGCGCCACCCGTCGAAATCCTGGGGAAAACCGCGGACATAGAGCATGCCGTTGATCGAGCTGGTGCCCCCCATGACCTTGCCCCGGGGCCAGATGTTGGTGCGCCCGCCGAGCGTCGGATCGGCCTCAACCGGATACATCCAGTCGAATTTCGGGTTGCCGATCGCATTGATGTAGGTCGCGGCCGGCATCTGGATGAACAGGGACTTGTCCGACCCGCCGGCCTCCAGCAGGAGCACCTTGTTGGCCGGGTTCTCCGAAAGTCGATTGGCCACGACGCAGCCCGCCGACCCTGCGCCGACCACGATGTAATCCCAGATGGTGTTGTCCAGGGACAAGCCGCTCTCCGCTCAGATCATCGTGGTGCCGCCGTCCAACACCAGGGTGCTGCCGGTGGCAAAGGGGGCGTCGACCGTCAGGAAGAGGATGGCCTTGGCCACTTCCTGGGGCGTCCCGAAGCGTTGCATTGGTATCCTGGCGATGGCGCCGTCGACGACCGCCTGGGTGCCGCCGAACCATTCGATTTCCGCGCGTACCATGGGCGTGTCGATCGGCCCGGGGCTGACCGAATTCACCCTAACCTTCGGTGCAAACTCGGCGGCGAGGCCGCGCGTCAGCCCGAGCACCCCTGCCTTGGCGGCGCAGTAATGGACGTAGTAGCCCATACCCATATGCGACAGCTCCGAGGAGAGGTTCACGATCGACCCGCCCGCGTGCTCGTTCATGTAGAGCGCTGCCGCCTGGGCGATGATGAAATTGCCAGTCAGGTTGATGTCGATATGGCGCCGGAAGTCCTCGAGCGTCATGTCCTTGACCAAGCGCGGCTCGCAGATGCCCGCCGAATAGACCACGGAATCGAGGCCGCCCATCGCCTTGATCGCGGCCGGTACGATGCCCTGACAGGAAGTGGTGTCGCCCACGTCCGCCACGATGACCCGGGTCGACTCGCCCAGCTCGCGGGCGAGACTCCGCAGTTTGTCCTCGGATCGGGCGACAATTGCCACCTCGGCCCCAGCGGCGGCGAACAGCCGGGCTGACTCCAAACCGATGCCGGAGGATGCCCCGACGACGAGTGCCTTCTTGCCCATCAGCTTCATGTCCATGCCTTTCCCGGCCATCGCGCCGTCGCGCCGATCCCTAGTAGCATTTGGCCATCACCCCGCCGTCGACGACGATATGGGCGCCGTTGATGAATGACGACTTGTCAGAGACGAGGAAGCAGACGGTATCGGCCATTTCCTCGGGCGTGCCGATGCGCTTCATCGGGTAGTGGCGGGTAGTTGCAGCCTCGGCAGCTGCCGGGTCGCTGGCCGCAGCCCAGTAGCGTTCGACCATCGACGTGCGGATGTCGCCCGGGCAGATGCAGTTGCAGCGGATCCCGGCCATGGCATAGGCCTCGGTGACGGCGATGGCCCGGGTGAGCCCGAGCACGCCGTGCTTGCTTGCCGTATAGGCAGGCAGGATCTGATCGGCGCTCAGCGACAGGATCGATGCGCTGTTCACGATCGATCCGCCGCCGGACGCCATCATCCGGGGGATGACCGTGCGGGCGCCGAGGAACATCGACCGCAGATTGACCGCCATCAATCCGTCCCACTCCGCGACGCTGGTCTCGTGCAGCAGTTTCTCGACCTGGATCGCGGCGTTCTGGTGGATGAAGTCGATCCGCCCGAAGGCTGCCGTGGTTTCCCGCACCATCCGCTCGGTATCGGCCTCGCTCGCAACGTCGGCAACGACGGCAAGCGCCCGGTAGCCGCGCGCGGTCAGTTCCGCTGCCGCCTGGTAGACGGCCTCGGCCTTGATGTCGACCAGCACGACGCCTGCACCCTCGGCGCACAGCCGCTCGGCGGTGGCCCGGCCGAAGCCCTGCGCCGCGCCCGTCACGATGCCTGACTTGCCGTCAAGCATCGCCATCGGGCTTCTTCTCGCGGGTTTTCAGGGCGAGCCGGGAAATCACTCGAAAGGCGCGGCTGCGGGCGAAATAGTATCCGAGACTCGACCCGGCGTCGGTCTTCATCACCCGGTCGAGGATCGATGGTCCGCGCACCATCGCCGCCGGCCGCCGCACCGGCCGCGCCTTGCCGTCGAGGTCGTCGATCACCGTCCGGGCCGCGTTGTGGCCGGGGGCCCCGATCACGCCGCCGCCCGGATGGGTGCCAGCGCCGCACAGGTAGAGGCCGCGGACCGGCGTGCGATAGTCCGAGAGTTCCGGCAGCGGGCGGTTGTTGAACATGTGTTCGACGGTCATGGCGACATGGAAGATGTTGCCGCCGGTGATGCCGTAGGTCCGCTCCAGGTCCAGCGGGGTAATGGTGTGGCAGCCGAGAATATGCCGGCGCAGGTTGGGCGCGAACTTGAACAGGGACTCGAGGACGCGGTCCTGGAAGTCCTGCTTCCGGCTGTCCCAGGTGCCCTCCGCCAGCTCGAACGGCAGGTTCTGCACGCCGAGGATCATCGCATGCTTGCCCGGCGGCGTCAGGCCGGGATCGGTCACCGACTGGATGATCGCCTCGATCGGGAAGTGCTCTGGGAACACGCCGCGCAGCATGGCGGCATAGGCGTCCTCGAACCGCTCTTCGGACCCACCAAGGATCGCATGGCCGCGATGCTGCGGGCCCGTTTCGGCGGTCGGAAAGCCGATGTACTGCGGCAGCTCGTCGATCAGCAGGTGCAGCCGCGCCATCGAGCCACGGACATCGATCCGGGCCACCTTCTCGCGGAACCCACCGCTCAGCGCCTGCGGCGGAACCAGCCTGCCCAGGGTGCGCTTCGGATCGGCATTGGACATCACCGCCTTTGCCCGGAACACCCTGCCGTCAGCCAGCCGGGCGCCCTCGACACGGTCGCCGGCAACGACGATCTCGGCCACCGGCGCGCCGGTGAGGATCTCGACGCCATGGGCCCGCGCGCCTTTCTCCAGCGCCGCGGTGATGGCACCCATCCCGCCCCGGGGGAACGCCCAGCGGCCGAAGGTGCCCTCGAATTCGCCTGAGGCATGATAGCCGAACAGGTAGCCGGTCCCCGGCGTCGAGGGGCCGCCCCAGATCGAGACGATGCCGAAGAAGGTATAGAAGCCGCGGATCTGTGCCGAGGTGAAATAGCGGGCCAGCAGGTCCCGGGTCGAGCCGAACAGGAACTCGTTGAGCAGGTCCTCCTCGCCGGCATCCTCGAAATGGCGGATCATCTCCGACCGGGTCGGTGGATCGTCCAGCGTCCATTGGCTGGTGAGGTCGCCGAATCGCCGCAGCCGCGCGCCGAAGCGCAGCAGGCCCTTGGCGTCGGCGGGGGCGATCTTCTCCAACTGCTTCAACGTCTTGTCGACATCCTGCCAGATGAAGACGTGCGAGGCATCGTCGAACAGCGCGAAGCCCTGCGGGTCTGGCGCATAGAGCTCAAGGCCGAAACGGCTGGTCAGCTCCAGCTCGTCGATGATTTGCGGCCGCAGCACTGCGGCGATGAAGCTGCAGGACGAGAACCGCGCGCCGGGAAAGAACTCTTCGGTGACGCAGGCGCCGCCCAGTATGTCGCGGCGCTCGACCAGCAGGACCTTCTTGCCGGCGCGGCCGAGATAGTTGGCGGCAACGAGGCCATTATGGCCGCCGCCGACGATGATCGCGTCATAGACGGCGTCGCTGTTTCCCTGACCCTGTGCCATGCCTAGCTGCCCGCCTGCGCCGGAACTCCGCGCCTATTTCAGGAATCGAAGCTCGAAGATGTGGTGGTAGTGCTCCCCGGGATTCAGCCGCGACTGGGGAACGTGGCTCAGATTCGGCCCGTCCGGGAACCTCTGGGTCTCCAGGGTGAACCCGCCGAACTTGCAATAAGGCCTGCCGCCCTTACCGACCACGGCAGGGCTGAGATATCCGCCGGTATAGAAATGTACGCCCGGCTCCGTGGTAAAGAGCTCGAACCCGCGTCCCGAAGCCGGATCCCGTACCTTGGCCACCGGCCTGAACGTGCCGGGTTCGCCGCGCAGGCACCAGTTGTGATCGTAGCCGCCGACGCCGTCCTCGATCCGTCCGGCCCCGGCATTGCGGGGCAGCTTGGCGATCTGGCTGCCGATCGGGCGCGGCGTACGATAGTCGAACGGCGTGTCCGCCACCTTCAGCACCTCGCCGGTGATGATCAGCTCGTCATCCACCGGCGTGTAGAAGTCGGCATGGAACTGCAACTCCTGCGCGAGGATGGTGCCCGAGGCGTGGCCGGCGAGATTGAAGTAGCTGTGATGGGTGAGGTTGCACAGCGTCGGCTTATCGGTCGTCGCCCGCATGTCGATGCGGATCCGGTTGTCCTCGGTCAGCGTATAGGCAGCACTCGCCTGCAGCTCCCCGGGAAAGCCCCTGTCGCCGTCGGGCGACGTCAACGAGAAGGTGACGGTGCTGCCGGAGGGGTCGACGGCCGCCGCCCATTTGCGCTTGTCGTAGCTGTCATGCCCGCCATGCAGCGAATTCGGTCCCTCGTTGCAGTCCACCTGGCAGGGCTGGCCGTCGAGGGTGAACCTGCCCCGCCGGATGCGGTTGGCGAAGCGCCCGACGGTGGCGCCGAAATAGGTCTCGGTCGCGCGATAGGCGCCGACGCTGTCGAAACCCAGGATGACGTCCGCCAGCTCGCCCGACGGCGCCGGCATGTTCATCTGCACGGCGGTGGCGCCGAAATCCGTAACCGCGAGCGAGGCGCCGGCTGCATTCCTGATGGTGAACAGGCTGTAATTGGTCCCGTCCAGCTGGCCAAACAACGTTCGCTCGGTGGACATGCAGCGCTTCCCTAGAATTCATTGTTTGACATTATATAATTTGTTTTTATTATCTTATACATTACGAAATTGACTGCAACAGGTTTTTCACCCCCCAGCCGCTTTCCCCTCCCCGATCCTTGGGCCAGTGCCGATGACGAAATCCCCGCCTGACGAATCCCGCCTCCCGCGCATCCAGTCCCTGGGCCGCGCCGACGCCATCCTTTCGGCGGTGATGAATCACGACGGGACGATCACCCTCTCCGCCCTCAGCGAAGCTCTCGGGCTCAACAAGACCACGGTCTTCAACCTGGCCGAGAGCCTCGTGGTGCTGGGATTCCTCGACCGCGCTACCCAGCCCAAGGGCTACCGGCTGGGCCTGCGCTGCCTCGAACTCGGCCGGCACGTCACCAAGACCCTGCCGATCCTGGAGATCAGCCAGCCGTTCCTGCGGGAGCTGTGCCGGGCAACGCGGGAGACCGTCAACCTGGCGGTCCCCTACCTGCATGAGGGAATCATCGTCGAGGCGCTGCAGAGCCAGCAGGCTGTGCGGGCAACCGCCTATGCTGGCGCGCGCACCAACTACCATTCGAGCGCCTGCGGCAAGGCGATGCTGGCCTACTTCCCCGAGGAGCAGCGCCAGTGGATCTACAAGTCAACCGGCCTCCAGCGCATGACCGAACACACGATCTGCGATCCACGGGTCCTTGAGAAGGAGCTGGCGGAGGTGCGCCGAAACGGCTTCGCCACCGACCGCCAGGAGAACGAGATCGGCGCCTATTGCATCGGCATGCCGATTTTCGGCCCCTTCGACCAGGTCGTCGGCGGCATCAGCGTCAGCGGCGTCATCCACCGCATGACGCCGGAATTCGTCGCCGAGATCGTCGAGCTGCTGCGCCAGGCAACCCGCGAGATCTCGCGGACGCTGGGCCAGTCCCGCGGGGCCTAGCGCCATGAACCGGGCCGACTATATCGTCGTCGGCGGCGGCTCCGCCGGATGCGTGCTGGCGGCTCGGCTCAGCGAGATGGCCGACGCCCAGGTCGTGCTGATCGAGCAGGGGCCGCGCGACTGGAATCCCTACATCCATATTCCGGTGACCTATTTCAAGACCGCCCAGGGTTCGCTACTGTCGCGCTACCGCATCGAACCCCTGAAGGCGGGACGCCAGGCCGAGTTTCCCGAGATGGTCCAGGCGCGCGTGCTCGGCGGCGGCAGCTCCGTCAACGGCATGGTCTACATGCGCGGCAATCCGCAGGACTACGACAACTGGGCGGCGCATGGCTGCGACGGCTGGTCCTACAAGGACGTCCTGCCCTATTTCCGCAAGTCCGAGAGTAATGAGCGCTTCGCCAACGAGGCCCATGGCAGCGACGGGCCGCTCGCCGTGTCCGACCAGCGCCAGACTCTGCCGCTGACCAAGCTCTGGCTGAAGGCCTGCCAGGAGCGCGGCGTTCCGTTCAATCCGGATTTCAATTCCGGCACCCAGGCTGGATGCGGCCTATACCAGGTGACGATGAAGAACGGCCTGCGCTCCAGCGCGGCCAGCGCCTATCTCGGCCCGGCGCGCCGGCGCAACAACCTGAAGATCGCGGTGCAGCGGCAGGTGACGCGGATCGTCGTCGAAGGCGGCCGGGCGGTCGGCGTCGAATATCGCGACGGCGGCGCCCTGAAGATCCTGCGTGCCGAACGCGAGGTCATCGTCGCCGCCGGCGGCATCGGCTCGCCGCATCTGCTGCTGCGATCCGGGATCGGGCCGGCCGATCACCTCCGCCGGGTCGGCGTGCCGGTGGCCCACGACCTGCCGGGAGTCGGCGAGAACCTGCACGACCACGTCGACGTGTTCCTGATCTACGAGCTCGCCGGCGCGCACAGCTACGACAAGTACAAGAAGCCACTGTGGCAGGCGGCGGCGGCGCTGCAATACGCGCTGTTCAAGAGCGGGCCGCTCACCAGCAACATCGCCGAGGGTGGCCTGTGCTGGTGGGGACACGACAAGACCGACCCCCTCCCCGCCATCCAGTACCACTTCCTCTGCGGCGCCGGCATCGAGGCGGGGACCGATACCCCGCCCAGCGGCAACGGCTGCACCGTCAATATCGGTCACATGCGCCCGAGGTCCCGCGGCCGCCTCACCCTGCGCTCGACCGATCCCGACACCCCGCCGATCCTCGACCCGCGCTACATCTCCGAGCAGTACGATGTCGATTGCCTCAGCGAGGGCGTGCGGTTCGGCCAGGAGATCATGCAGAGCCCCATGCTAAGCGGCCACGTCCGCACCATCCATCGGCCGCGCGCGGCACTGCGGACCAAGGCCGAATGCGAGGCCTTCGTCCGCGAAACGGCCCAGGGCGCGCTGCATCCCTGCGGCGCCTGCAAGATGGGAACCGATGCGATGGCGGTGGTCGACCCGCAGTTCCGGGTCCGCGGTCTAGACGGCCTGCGCGTCGTCGACACCTCGACCATGCCCTTCGTGCCCTCGGGCAATCTGAACGGCCCGGTCATCATGATGGGCGAGCGGGCCGCCGATTTCATCAAGGGCAATCGGACCTAGGCGCCGGCGGACAGGGCGCCAGCCGGGCGGACGCTTCCGTGTTGCAGGCGGGCGGGAACGGCGCAACTATGGGGGCGGCCTTTGGGGCCATCCGGAGGTTCCGGGCTTAGAGGATAGGACCGATCCGCATGTCACCGCTGGTTTCCCTGCTCGCCGAAGTGCCGCTGTTCAAGCTGTTGGATGCCGACGAGCGTTCCGCCCTGGCGCAGATGATGGAGCAATCCAGCCTTTCCGCCGGCGACCGGATCTTCCAGGAGGGTGAGCCCGGCGACCGCATGTATGTCGTCTGCTCGGGCGAGGTCGAACTGGCCACCAAGGATAAGCTGGGGCAGAAGCTGGTGCTGACCACGGCGTCGCGCGGGGATCTGTTCGGCGAGATGTCGCTGCTCGATCACGGCGCCCGCAACGCCCAGGCGACGGTGCTCGCGGATGCCGAGTTGCTCGTCCTCGACCGTACCACCTTGATCGAGTTCCTCCGCCGCCGCCCCGAGGCGGCGCTCGACATGATGGCCGTCATGGGCGGGCGCATGCGCGCCACCACTAACCGCCTGCGGCAGATGGCGACCCGCAACGCCAACGAAGAGACCGAGACCAAGCTGACGATGCTCGACCGCATCACCGACGCCATAGCCGCCTTTAGCGGCAGCCTCGCGTTCCTCGTGCTCCATGCCCTCTGGTTCCTGGTCTGGATCGCGCTCAATACGCTGCCGGGCCTGCCCGCCTTCGATCCGTTCCCCTTCGGCCTGCTGACCATGTGCGTCTCGCTCGAGGCGATCTTCCTGTCGGTGATCGTGCTGCTGAGCCAGAACCGGCAATCGGCCAAGGATCACATCCGCGCCGACATCGACTACGAGGTCAACCTGAAGGCCGAGCTCGAAGTTTCGCATCTGCACGAGAAGGTGGATCAGCTGCATGCGGTGCTGCTCGACCGGCTGCACCGGATCGAGACCGCCATCCGCCGTTGACCTTGCCGCGACGGGCGGCGGAAAGGCCGTTGCCGGGAATGGACGGCCGGATTTGATTTCTAGGATGCGGTCCCGGGATCAGAAATCATAGGCCCGGGCCTTCTTTGAGCCATGCCTGCCGCCGGTGCTGACGCGCGTCGCCAAGGTAAAGCTGGTTCGCGGCCGGTCACGCACGTAGAGCACGACGCAGGACTTCCCACTGATGCCTTCGCATCCCCGCTTCGCCGTCACGCCGTAGCTGGTCTCGTAGCACTGGATATCCTCGCACCAGTAGAAATACGAATCCGCGCCGTCTTCCGAGACCGCGAAGGCGCCCGGGCGCGTCGACTTCACCTTGCGCAGATAGTCGCCGAGCGACGACTGGGTGCCGGTGCTGATCTCGATCGGCGTGTTCTGGATATCGGCCGCCATGGCGGCGGGACCGATGCACAGCGGGATCAGACAGAAGATGGCGGCGGCGGTTCTGTTCGGCTTCATCGAATCACCCGGGAACGTCCATGCCCGCACAGAGTCGACCGAAGAGTCGCCGATTGATCAACACTTTTCCGCCGGCGGTGGTGGCGATGGCCAAAATAGTTGAAGGATTACCGCTTGATTTTCAATGCTTAAAGCAAAAATGCCGACTCGGCCTGCCAAAATACTGGCTTTAGGAAGGGGCCAAATTGCCGGATTAATGAAATCAACTGCCCTATTAACTCGAATCGTCGAGGAGCCTGATTGGAGCCAAATGCTATCATACGTGCTGCCAGGGCCTCAGCCCCGCACTGCTGACCACGTTTGAGGAAATTAAGGCTATCCATATGGTCGATCGGAACAGGATAGCTGGGTCAGTTGGCGCGCGCGATTTGTTCTCACGCACCGGCCGAGGTCACGTGGCCTATGTCCGATTTTGCCACAAGTGGGCATCCGCGCCTGAACAAAGCATGGAGATGCTACTTATGTCGTCAGGCTCATAGTGTTCGAGCGTTGACGCCGTGGGTTTCGTCCCACCCATCGCCAAATTGCCGAAATGGTCAGTTCTCACGGACTGGCCTGCCAAGCCAATGGCGCGACTCCAAATGCCCACCTGCCAGATTCGCCCAGCCTAGTCCGACCAAGCGTCGCAAATCTCGACGCCGGTTGCTACGACGGGATAGTCAGTCGGAGTTCCAAGATCGCCAAAGAACGGTGATACGCAGACATAGATCTGGTTATCGACAGCAATGGCATGTGCCGCATGGAGCACGCGCCAATAGCCCCGTTCAGCGGTAAGTGATGGCACAAGTAGCACTTCAATGCCTTCGGTCACCAGGTAACGTTTCAATTCGGGAAATTGGACATCGTAGCAATTCGCCATTCCCATTCGAGTATTGCCAATATCGACGGCCTAGATGACACTGCCGCCGACCGTTCCAATTGCCTGCTCCGGACGCGTTGGGTGGATCTTGCCTCGCCGGAGCAGCCTACCGTCAGAAAATGCAATGAACCCGGACTTTACGCCATTGCCATTCCCCTCGTGCCAGAAAGAGGCGCTGGCGATGGTGATTCCGAGGTTGTGCGCTAGATTGGCTAGACATCTTTGATACGCGCCGACAAGCGGCGCCAATAGAGATCCGCGATACCCGCAACCGTGGTCTCACCCGCGTTCGGATCGCCCCAGAGAAGACCGAGGTAGGTCAACTCCGGAAGCAGCAGGCGGGAGCTGCCGGCATTTGCCGCATCGACTGCATGACCGTCGATATGTGCGAGAAACGCAGCAACATCGATGTAGCGTCGGATGCAGAGCGGCGCGATGGATGTCTCAATGGCATCAACCAAGGTTCAACTTTCCAGCCACAGGACCTTGAGTGCCTTCTTGTCCACCTTGCCGGTGACGCCGAGCGGAAACTCGGCCAGGAGCCGGAAGGCCGCCGGCACCTTGTAGTCCGCCAACTCGGTGCAGCAATGGGCGGCCAGCGCTTCGCCGGTCACCGCCGCCCCACCCCGGAGAATGACGAAGGCAACCGGCACCTCGCCGTATTTGCGATCGGGGACGCCGATCACCGCAGCGGATTGCACGGCGGGGTGGCGGACGATCACGTTCTCCACCTCGACCGGCGCTATATTGGCGCCGCCGCGGATGATGATGTCCTTGGCGCGGCCGGTCAGGTGATAATAGCCTGACACATCCCTGAAGCCGAGATCGCCGGTGCGGAACAGCCCGTCTTCAAGCGCCACCTGGGTCAGGTTCTCGTCCTTGAAGTAGCGCTTCAGCGTCGCCGGCGCATGCACCAGGAGTTCGCCCTGCTCGCCTGCCGGAAGCTCCCGCCCGGCGCTGTCGACGATCCGGATCGTGGCGCCGGGGGCACTCCGGCCGATCGCGCCAGCGGGGATTTCCGACGCGTCATCAGCAAAACGGCCGAAGACCGGGCGGACTTCGGTCAGTGCGTAGTAGTCGTCGATCTGCTTGTTGAAGCGGGCGATGAAACGGGCCTTGAGCTCCGCCGAGAGCGGTGCGCCGGCGGAGATCAGCAGGCGCATGAAAGAGAGATCGACCTTGAGGTCGTTCTGCTCGGCATAGTCCAGCATCATGACGAACATGGTCGGCACTCCGTGATAGACCGCGACCTGGTACTGGACGAAGGCCTCGATAACCTCGCGTGGATGGAAGCGCCGCTGGATTACGACCGTCCCGCCTGCCTGCAGCCCGGCCGCCGCCGCGGTCGACAGGCCATAGAGGAACCCGAGCGGGAGGGCGACCAGCGTGACGTCGCGTTCCGTGATGCCCCACATCTCGATGAGCGCGGCATTGCCGGCGAGTTCCGCGGCCTGGTCAAAGAGAACCGCCTTGGGAGTTCCCGTAGAGCCAGAGGTGTAGATGATCAGGAAGTCGTCGGCAGGATCGTTCGCCGATGCCGGAATGCTTCCGTCGCCGTCGCCCAGAAGGATTTCATAGGACCGCAGCTTTTCCGCAGGCGCCGCTTGCGTCGCTACTGTGCGCATTGCCTCGTCATGCAATAGGAGGACGGCTTCCGAATGCTTCACGACATGCGATACCTCGCGCGGTGTCAGGCTCGGATTGATCGGCACGAAGACAGCGCCGAGACGCGCCGCGGCATAGTAGGCGGTCATCAGTTCCAGCCGATTCTCGCTCAAGAAGGCGAGCGGCGTGCCTTTGCCGATACCGCGCGCATGAAGGGCGGCCGCCGCCCTTTCAACCGCCGCGAGGAGCTGCGCATAGCCCAGCGTCTGGTCGCCGCAGCGGATCGCCTGAGCGTCGGGGTGACGCTCGGCGATCTGCTGCAAGCAACCGTAGATGTTCATCGGTCAGATCGCCCGATCGCTCACGCGCCTTTGCGAATCATCAGGATTTTCCACTCGCCTTCCTGGACGACCTCGTCGCGCTGGTTGACCAGCTGGACATAGAAGAAAACGATGCCTTGGGTGGGTTTCTTGGTCTCCCGCTTGGACGTGACCTTCTGCTCGACCCGGATGGTATCGCCGATCTTGATAGGCCCCTTGAGATCCCAGGTCATGCCGAGGAAGGCGATGGCGGTGCCCTCCTTGATCCCGAGGCGGCTCTCAAGACCGGTGGCGATGGCAAAACCCGCCGGCCCATGCAGGATGCGGCCGCCGAATATGGTGGTCTTGGCGAATTCCTCGTCGGTATGGATCGGGTTGTGGTCGCCGGTCATCGCCGCAAACATGACGATGTCCGCCTCGGTGATGGTGCGGCGCGGGCTGGTCCAGCTGTCGCCCGGATTCAACTCCTCATAATAGCGCGCGTCCTTGCCGATCCGCGGTGTGCTGGTCTGGGTCTGCCTGGCTGACTCCATGATCGATCCTATTCGGTTGATTGGCCGAAGCCGGTTATCGGACGACTGTCCGCTGCTTCGGACTCTGTTGAATGCGGCGCCGCGCTTCGTCGCCCAAGGTGGAGAAACGCACGCCGGGCCGGCCTTTCATGTGCGCGATGAGCGCGTCCAGGACCATGACGCGCGGGCCGCGACCGATAATCTCCGGATGATTAGTGAGATTGAAAACGCCGCCATCGACATGGGCATGGCAATAGTCGAACTCGGCCTGCCAGATCCGACCGACTTCGGTGGGATCGCGCAGGCCTTGATTGATCGGCTTCACCATGAACTGGAAGTACGGGTAGTCATCCAATTCCCAGGCGACGGGAAACTCGATCAGATTGCACTCGATTCCCGGCGTGAAGCCGGTCTCGGTGACGATATCGGCGCGCCGCGGGCGATAGGGATGGAAATCGTCGGCCATCAGGCTGCTGTCATAGAGATAGCCATGCCGCTCCAGGATTTCCATCGTGTTGGGGCTCAAGTCCCAGGCCGGCGAGCGATAGCCGATCGGACGCACGCCGGTCACCTTGGCCAGTGCCTCCTCGCTCCGCGCGAGGAGATCGACTTCTTCGTTGTAGGAGAGCGCCACCGGTGATTCATGCACGAACCCATGCGCCGCGATCTCATGCCCGGCCTTGACGATCAGCCGGACTTCCTCGGGAAAACTCACGGCGGTATGCGCTGGCACGAAGAAGGTCGCCGGCACCTGATGCTTCGCCAGCACGGCCAAGACCCTCGGCAATCCTACGCGCGCGCCGTATTCACCGCGCGACAGCGGGGTCGGCGAGGTGAGCTTGAAGGTGCTGACCCAGATCGACAGCGCGTCGAAGTCAAAAGTGAGGCATGTCGTGGTCATTGCGGCAGTCCGAGCAAGGCGGCCTCCTGTCCCTCGATGATGCGGCGCGCAATCACCAGCTTCTGGATGTCGTTGGTCCCCTCGCCCACGATATAGAGCGGGGCTTCACGGTATAATCGCTCGATCGTGAAGTCGGCGATGTAGCCGTAGCCACCGTGAATGCGCAGGGCATTGTCGACGATTGCGGCACAGGCTTCGCTGGCAAAGAGCTTTGCCATGCCGGTGATCATATCGGCGCGACCGCCGGTCGCTTTTGCTCTCGCTGCTTCCCGCGTCATCAGACGCGCTGCAACGAGCCGCGTCGCCATGTCGGCAAGCTTGATCTGCACCGCCTGGTGCTGATCGATCGTCACACCGAACGCCTTTCGCTCGGAGGCGTAGCGCCGGGCTTCGTTCAGCGCATCCGCCGCCAGTCCAACCGCGCTGGCGGCGATGGCGATCCGGCCGACCTCGAGCCCATCGAACAGTTGCTGCAGCCCATGGCCTGGAGTCTGGCCCAGCAAAGCGGACGTGGGCACCGTCGCCCCGTCAAGCTTGATCTCGACGGTGTCGACCAGACCATAGGCCATCTTGCGGAAGGTGCTGCCCTGCTCAGCGCCGCTCGACCCCTTCTCTACCACCAGCAGGCTGATACCGCGTTTCGCCGGCTGGGCTTTCGGGTCGGTTCTCGCCAGGACCAGCAACAATCCGGCGCGGCCGCCATTGGTCACGAAGAATTTGCTGCCGCTCAGGGCATAGGCGTCGCCGGTCTGTCGGGCCGTCGCCTGGATGGCTTGCAGATCGGAGCCGGTGCCCGGCTCGGTCAGGCAAAGCGCAGCGCGCAGCTCGCCGCTCGCCATCCTGGGGAGATACTGGGCGCATTGCGCGTCCGTGCCATGACGGCCGATCACATAGGCCACGGTACTGTGGCTGTTCACATAGGCGGCAAGGGTCGTCCACCCCTTGGCGAGTTCCTCCATGACGGCGGCGAAGACGGGCAGCCGTAATCCGAGACCGCCATGCGCCTCGCCGACCGCGATACCAAAGAGGCCCAGGTCGCGCATCGCGGCGACCAGATGCTCCGGATAGCCGCCCTCGCGTTCGAGCCTGGCGACATTTGGACGGACGACTTCGGTTGCAAATCGGCGCACCGCCTCGACGATCGAGACCTCGGTCGGGTCGAAACCAGCAAGCGCGTCGGTTCCGGACATCAGGTGGCCGTCCAACCCCCGTCGATGGCGATCGCCTGGCCGTTGATGTAAGCGGCATTGTCGGAGGCGAGGAAAACGGCGAGGTCACCCACTTCCGATGCGCGGCCCTTGCGCCGGGCCGGTACCAGCCTCTTGTAGCCGTCCGGATCGACACCAACCCCCGCCATCTTCGGCGCATCATCGCCGAGAATCTTCGTCGAGTTCGCCCGAATATCCGTCTCGATGACACCCGGGCAGATCGCGTTGATCGCGATGCCGTTCTCGGCATAGGTGCAGGCGATCTGGCGCGTGAGGCCGACGATGGCGAATTTCGATGCTGTGTAGGAAGCGCCGTCGGCCGCACCGCGCAGACCGCCGACGGATGCAGTATTGAGAATGCGGCCATAACCCTGCGGGACCATGTACTTGAGGGCGGCCCGGCAGCCGAAGAAGGTTCCCTTGAGGTTGATGTCGATCACCTGGTCCCAGAGGGCGTCGGAGGTATCGATGCAGCCGGCGAAGCCGTCGAACACGCCGGCATTGTTGACCATGATGTCGATCCGGCCGAAGCGCTCGACACCGGACTGCACCAGCCTCTCGACCTGGCTCACGTCGCGGACGTCGACTTTCACAAACTCGGCCGTGCCGCCTTGTCCCTTGATCTTGGCTACGGCCGACTTCCCGGCGTCGTCCAGTATGCCGCCGATCAGCACCTTCGCGCCGGCAGCCGAAAGCGCCGCGGCAATGGCGAGGCCAATACCGGTCTCGCCGCCGGTGATGACCGCATTTTTTCCAGAAAGAACCGACATCTCTGTTCCGACTTCCTAAACTTTCTCGGTGAACGCGGCGGGCCGCCCGAACCGGGCGCGTACTTCCGCGAGTTCACGGGCATTGCGCTGCTGCGGCTTCTGATAGTAGCCGCTACGATTGATATTGTAGAGGCCCTGCTTCCTCAGATCCGCCAGGGATTCCGCCATCTTCAGCGAGAACGTATTGGTGTTGAGGATGGTGAGATCCCGCGGCGCCTTGGTGTCGATCAACCACTTCTCCATGCTGGCGGCGATGATAGTGCAGCCTAGAATGACCGCTTCCGCGCGGCTGTCTTCCATCGCCTTCCGGCACTTCTTGAGCGCGTCCTTTGCGACACCCTCGGTGTCGCGGATCATATCAGTCACCCACCAGTCGATGCACGTCACATCGCGGCATTCGGGACCGCCGTAGAGCTTCACTAGGTCGCGCAGATACGGTACAGCCTTGTGGTGATCGGTCACCAGCACATAGTCGTGGCCGTAATACGGCACCATCATCATGGTCGCCTCGAGGGGGCCGATCACCGGAATGTCGACGAGTTCGCGGGCGACGCGAACCCCCGGATCGTAGCAGCATCCGACAATGACGGCGTCGAACCCTTCCTGCTCGGCGCGCATCACGTCTTCCATCACGACCAGTTCGGTGATGTGCTTGTTGTAGTAGTAGTCGATGTTCTCCGGGCAGTTTTTCGTATTGGTGACCACCACCTCGGTGTCCGGGCGGGCGTATGGCAGCAGGGTTTCGGTGATCAGGGCGTTATAAGCCGGGGTTCCAAACGGATTGATGAAGTTGATCCTGACGCCCATTTGCGCTCTCCCATCCTTGCCTTGGCTCGCTCTTGCAAGCGGCCTTGTTGAATGATACTGACTGGTGAGTACTTTTTTCCGTCTTACTGGTTAAAGTCAACACTTGATCGCGACCAGCGGCATTTTAGAGGGGTCGATCGAGATGTCCCAGCTCGATGCGGTCATTGTCGGCGCCGGGCATAACGGCCTCGTCTGTGCGAACTATCTGGCACGGGCCGGGCTCAAAGTAGCGGTGTTTGAGCGGCGGAGCCAGGTCGGCGGACCCGTGGTGACCGAGGAATTGTGGCCGGGTTACCACATCTCGGTTGCCGCGTTTTGGATGTCGCTGCTGCAGCCGAAGATCATGATGGATCTCGATCTGCGTAAACACGGGATCGAGGTCCTGAACACGCCTGCCGGCTTTCAGCCCTTCGCCGACGGCAGCAGCTTGGTTTTCTGGCCCGACGTGCAGCAGATGACCGAGGAGATTCGAAAGTTCTCCCCCGAGGATGCTGAGGCATATCCAGAATTCTTGGCGCATATGGAGGGCCTGATGCCCTACCTCCGACGCCTGATATTTGAAACGCCGGTCGATCCGGCGACCGGCAGGATTGGCGATATCGGGCGGGTGTTGGCGCAAGCCTGGCGGTTCCGCGACATCGGCCGGCGCTTCTATGACGTCTGGGATCTCTTGACGCTGAGCGCCTATGACTTCCTGCGGCGCTGGTTCCAAAGCGAGACGATGCTTACCGCGCTTGGCTGCTACGCGTCGGGCAGCGGGGGCAATATCAGCCCAAAGACCCCCGGTTCCGCCTATGTCCTCGCCCGGCCGATGCTCCGGGAATCCGGCACCCCTGCCGGCCCTGGCGGCCTAGTCAGAGGCGGTATGGGTGCCGTCACCCAGGCCATGCGCCGCTCCGCCGAGGCCGCGGGAGTCACGATCCATACTGACGCGGAGGTGTCGAGGGTCATCGTCGAGAACGGCTGCGCGCGAGGCCTGGAATTGAAAGACGGGGGGCGGATCCTGGCCAAGCGCGTGGTTGCCAATGCCAACGCGCAAACGACTTTTCTCCGGCTGATTGGTGCAACGCACCTGCCCGCCGCATTCGTGGCGTCGGTGCGGCGCATTCGAACCGAATCGTCCTGCTTCAAGATCAATCTGGCGACCGACCAGCTGCCGCGGTGGACCGCCTACGATTCCCGAAAGCTATCGGCGGACAATCCTGGATCAATCACGATCGCGGAGAACCTGGAAGAGCTGGAGGATGCGTTCGAATCGGCGCGGCGCGGACGCATGGCATCTCGCCCCTATCTCTGGATTTTGACGCCCAGCGCCTTCGACCCGACCATCGCTCCGGCAGGCAAGCACGTCCTCAGCGTGTTCGGCGGCCACGTGCCTTATCGCCTCAAGGATCGAGACTGGGACGATGCGGCTCGGGAGGAGCTCTATTCTATCGTCATGCGACAGATTGCGCGCTACGCGCCAGGATTCGGCAACAGCGTGATCCACAAGCAGATCCTGGTGCCGCAGGACCTGGAGCGGATGTTCGATTTGCCTGGCGGCCATGTCCATCACGGCGAACTCAGCATCGACCAGATCTTCTTTCGGCGGCCGGTCGCCGGTTATGCCGACTATCGGTCGCCGATTCAAAATCTCTACCAGTGCGGCGCTTCAACCCATCCTGGCGGCGGCGTGACCGGCGTTCCAGGTCACAACGCCGCGCAGGTCATTATCAAAGACTATCGGCGTAACCCGGATCCTTATCCGGCCGTGCCGCGGTCGTAGCGGCGGAGAACGCCTTGCCGGAGATGGCCACCCAACCTTTTACGGCTTGGCAGTATAGCCATTCGCAAGAAGGTTCGCGCAGTAGTCGGCGATCTGCTCGGCCGAATATGTGCCCTGTTCCTTATACCAAACATAGAGCCAGTTACACATCCCCAGCAGGCCGCTGATTGCGATATGGAGTGGCATGCGCTTGAAAACGCCGGAAGCCATGCCGGCCTCATAGACCTCTTCTATCATGGCGTCGTACTGACGTTTCTTCTTGGCGATTTCCTTGCGTTGCTGGTCGGTAAGCTCGTTCTCTTCGCGGAAATAGATCGCCGTCCAATCACGCTTCTCCATGACATTGAGCGCGTGCTTGCGAATGATCAGCGCCATCGCCTCTTGCGGCGGTAGCTTGCGGGCCCTGATCTCGCTGAGGCCTTCGAAGTAGCTGTCGTAGATCCGCTGGAAGATTTGCCAGAGGATCTCGTTCTTGCTGGTGAAATAATAGTAGACTACCGATTTCGTGTATTCGAGGCTGGAACCGATGTCGTCGATCGTGACGGCCCGATAACCGCGCTCTGCGAAGAGCTTTGCCGCCGCGGCCAGTATCTCGTCTTGGACATATGCCTGTTTTTTTGCCTTCAACTCGGCGCGGGTCGACAGTTTCAAGGCACGACTCCAAATAGCAACGCGATCAGCGTTCTTTATGTTCCCCGTTTGACCGGGAAGTCAATAAATTCGACTCATTCCTGACCCCCTCAGGTATTGTAGGAACCCGCGGTCCAGCCGCGCTTTTCGCGCCAATTCGGATCGAGTGCGGCGAACCGAGATAAGCCGAGCCCCTCAATCGGGATGGGACTTCTCCCTTCCAGCGCAAGCGCGCAGACAATCTGGCCGAGGCTCGGCGCCAACCCAAAGCCGTGGCCGGCGGCGGTCGCCAGGATCATCCCATCCGGCTCCTTGAGCCGCTCAACGATACAGGTCTGATCCGGGGTCACTTCGATGATTCCCGCCCAACTGCGGAGCACCGGCGTCTGCGCTAGGCTGGGAAAAAGTTCAGCGAGCCGGCGGGCGATATTGCGGATAATGGGCGTATTGGGCTTGGCTGGCTCGGAAGTCAAATCGACATCCACCCACTCGTGTGGGCCGCCATTGAAGTGTATGTTGCCACGCAATGTTTGCCGAAGCGAAAGCCCATGCCCGACCATCGCCACGTCGAACAGCCGCGGCAACGGGACCGTTACCATGGCTTCCAGACGAACGGGAGCCAGCGGCAGGTGGACGCCAACCATTGCGGCTATTTTGGCTGACTGAGGGCCGGCACAGTTCACCACGATCGGCGCTGCGATCGAACTCGCTGGCGTCTCCACGCCAATGACGCGGCCGCCCGATACATTGATCCCGGTGACCGGCGTGTTCTCACGAATTTCCCCGCCGCGACCGAGGACCCCCCAGGCAAATGCCTGGCTGGCGCGCTGAGGATTTGCGTGCCCGCTGCGCGCGGTATGCAATCCGCCCAAAGTCAGTTCAGACAGGCAGGGGGCGATGGCGCGGGCTCCGGCGCCGTCGAGAACACGGACGGGAATGCCAAGCGCATGCCACTGCGGGCAGATATCCTTCAACTCGGTCCAGCGGTCCTCTTCCAGCGCCACCCAAAGGCGACCGCCAGGCTTCCACTCAGTCGGATAACCGAGTTCATCATCCAACGTCGACCAGAGCTTTTCCGCCAGGTTTGCCAGCGGAATCTCGAGCGGGCTCTCGCCCCGCAGGCTGAGGAAGCCGGTCGCGCGGCCCGACGCCTCCCAGGCGACGCGGCCCTTGTCAAGCACGATGACTTTGACCCCCTGCTTTGCCAGCCAATAGGCGGAAGAAAGGCCGATGATGCCGGCACCGATGATGACGGCGTCAGCCTTCTCCACGGCCGCTCTCCATCAACTTCGCGCTGGCATAGCCGGGGGCATTTTCATCGACTGGGTGCAGCCAGATCGGCCAGGCCCGCCGCATCTCCTCGGTCTCGTCCCCTGCCCAGAGAATGCTCAAGGGCAGCGGCCGCACCGGAGCTCGATAGGAACCGGGCACCAAAGTCGAGAGGTCCTGACCAGTCGCCTCCGCCAGCAGCAGCAGAACCTGGTCCCGGCAGCGCTTACCCTGGCAGTGCCCCATGCCGGCGCGGGTCACGCGCTTCAGCAAATCCTGGCTCGTGCGGCTGGACGGCAACAAGGCGCCGACGCCGCCGCAACTGCGCATATTCCCGGCGCCGAGATATCTGGGCGGGCTGAGGTCGAGAAGTTCCCGGCGTGTCACCTCTTCGCACTGGCAGACAATGACGTCCATGCCGCCCGCCGCAACGAGCGACTGCAGCCAGGCTCTGGCAGCGGGGAATAGTGCGCCATCGGTTGCGATGGGCGCTGTGTCGGCATCTTTGTGCACCGCGAGCCCGGCGCGCGCGGCTATCACGCGCGCCGCATGGGCGCCTTGGGCGGCTGCGATCGCGGGATCGAGATGTGCAGCATCGGAAACGCCGGCGGCGTCACCGACGATAAACACATTGTCGATGCTGGATTGGAAGTCGGCATCCATTTCCGGCGCCCAACCGCCGCGATCCGCATCGAACGCGATACGGCAGCCGGCCAGCGCAGCGAGTTCGACATTCGGCACTGCGCCGAAAGCCATGCAGACCGTGTCGCAGGCGATCTCCTTCGCAGTTCCGGCGATCGGCTTGTGGTCGGCATCGATGCTGAGCAGACGGATCGCGCGGACCTCCTGCTCACCTAGGACTTGCTCGACCGTGTGGCCGGTCATGATCGGTACGCCGACGGCTTGCAGCTCGGCGGCGCGTGTTGTGTCGCCGCGGATGGCCGGTCCGGACTCGACGACGCCGACGATCCGCACGCCGCAGTCTACCGCCATCTTCGCGGTTTGCAGGGCCAGGTTGTTCGAGCCGATGATGATCATGCGCTCGGCCGACAGCGCCTGATATCGATGCAACAGCGCTGCTGCGCCATTGGCGCCCAGCACGCCTGGGAGATGCCAGCCCGGGAAGGATAGCACGAGGTCGCGCGAGCCGGGCGCAAGGATGAGGTATTCGTAGTCGAGCATCCGAGATCCTTCAGCATCTGCAATGCCGAGTTGCGGCGCCGCCAGATGCCTGTTGTTCGGCCCGGCCCGGAAGCTGCCCCATCCGCAGGTGCCGGTGAGAATTTCGACACCTGCTTCCAGGCACTCCATGAGGAGCGCATTGGCCCCGAGCACCCGCTCGCTGATTGCCGCGGCATCGTCCAGGATCGCCGGCAGACGCGCGCCATAAAAATAAGGGGCGTCCAGGCTCATCGCCTGCAGGCTTTGGGGATGCTCGTCGATCAGCGTGACGCGCAGGCCAAGCTTCGCCGCCTCAAGTGCGGCTGAACAGCCGGCGACACCGGCGCCAACGACAAGCAGTTGTTCGGCCATTATCCCAACCCCGCCCGCAATTCCTTGACCCGCGTGATGAAGGCCGGGACGACCTCCTTGGCGTCGCCGACCACGCCGAAGCGCGCGGCGCGGAAGATGCCCGCTTCGGGATCCTTGTTGATCGCCACGATCGTCTTCGCCCCGACTATGCCCGCCAAATGATGAACCGCGCCGGAGATGCCGACGGCGATATAGAGGTCGGGGCTGACCTTCTGTCCGCTAAAGCCGACCTGCTGGGCGAGCGGCGCCCATCCCAACTCGACGACCGCGCGGGTGGCGCCGACCGCTGCGCCGAGTGATGCGGCGGCCTCCTCTATCAGGCGCCAGTTGTCCCGGCTGCCGATGCCAAGCCCGCCCGAAACAACGACCTTGGCTTTCCGGAGCCCCGGCCCCGTTCCAACGGCGTCGGGAAGTTCCGCGAGGACCTTGACCCGTCCCACCACCTCGGACATCGCTACATGTGAGATCGGCGCGGAAGCAGCGGATTGTACCGGAGCAAATGCGCCCGGTGCCAGCGTGACGAAGCGCAGCGGGCGATTGAATGCATACTCCGCCTCCATGGCCCCGCCACAAACCGGCCGCGTTGCAATCAAGTGATTGCCTTCGAAGGCAAGCTTGGTGCAGCCTGTGGCAAGCGCCGCGCCCAGGGTTCCAGACAGAAGCGGGACCCATTCGGCGGTTTCCGGCGTCTGCGTGAAAATGACAAGGTCGGGCCGGTGCCGCTCGATCAGGGCCTTTGCCGCGGCAACGTAGAATTCCGCGCAATACGGCGCCAGGCGTGCGTCTTCAATGACGGAGAGCTGCTGCAGCCCTGCAACGGCAAAACGCGCCGCCGCCCGCTCGCAAGCGACGCCCAGCAGCGCACCGGAGATGCCCTTCTCTACACCAAGCCGTGCGGCCCCGACCGCTTCGAATGAGGCGCCGACGAGGTCCCCATCCGCGACGGCGCCGAATACCAGGGTTCCGGCCATCAGATCATCCCCTCTTGCCGGAGCCGGTCGGCAAGCGCTGCGCCGGCGGCCGGCGCCGACGCTCCGGCAATGACCTCGGCACGTATATCGCGTGCCACAGGAATCGATACGCGACGCAGGATCAGGGCCGGTTGGGTATCGGCCAAGCCGAGATCGGCAGCGCTCCAAGTGGGAATCTCGGCCTTCTTTGCCAGCATAACGCCTTTCAGCGACGCCACGCGCGGCTTGTTGATCTCGTTCGAAACACCGACAACGGCCGGCCTCGGCAGCCACAGCCGCTGCGTGATCCCGTCGGCGATGCGCTCGACCACGAAGCCGTCACTGCCATCGGGCGTGATCGATTTGATCGGCACAGCCGACGCGAAACCGAGGTGCGCGGCAAGGAGGAGCGGCACCTGCCCCGCATCGGTGTCGGAGGCCTGGCGGCCGCAAAGAATGAGTTCGATCGCCGGCAGCTTCCGCATCGCTGCCGTGAGGAGCGCCGCCACTTGCGCACTGTCCGCAGCCAGGCCCGCCGGACCTTGGATGTGGATACCGCAATCTGCGCCCATGCCGAGCGCCCGGCGCAGCCCATGCTTCGCGCCCTCGTCACCGACACTGAGCACGGTCACCGACCCTCCGTGCCTCTCCTTCAACGAGATTGCGGCTTCCACGGCATTAGCGTCGTAGCCGTTCATCACTGGGCCCAGGCCGGACGGGAGTTCGAGCGAGCGCTCGTCGGCCCCGATCCGAATCTGCACCATCGGCGTGTTGGGGTCGAACACCTGCTTCAGCGGAACGACGATGTGCATGTCTTTGACCTCGGACCGATCAGGCCGTAGTCCAGCCGGCAAGCTCAAGATCGGCATTGAGATCGCGGCGCTGGCGGTCGTAGTCGACGGCATCGTCCGGAACAGTCCGGATCCGGACCTTGCTTTGCATCTCCTCGGAAAGGTGCGCGATCACGCCGGGCATGCTGGAAAGCAATGCGATGCCAGTCATCTCCTGAGGGGTGAATCCCATCTGCGTCAGAATTGCCGCCATCATGCCGACTTCGTTGATGACGATTTCAGGCTTACCGGCCTTGGTGGTGAAAGCAAGATGCAGCGCCTCATACCAGTCGCAGAGCGGCCCCCAAACTCCCTCCTGCCTCGCGATCTCCTTCAGTTTCTGGGCGCGTGGATCGAGAAATCGGAAGTTGGGGTGACCAAAGCCGGGCACCCGGCGCCCAGATGCGCGCAGGCGATTGATCTCCGCCGCGGCGGCCTTTCCGTCCGGCGCCCCCGCACGATTGGCTTCGGCGTAGCTCTCGGCGATGAAGCGGCCGGCGTCATCCGGGGCCAAGGTATACTCGCCGACAGAGAGGATCGCGGTCGCCAGCCCCGCCGTCATCGAGGGATTGGCGGAGACGCAATAGCGCGCCGCAACGGTTCCCGGCTTCTTCAGGCCATAATCAAGTACCGAGCAAAGTACCGCATCCATCATCCGCGCTTCGCCCGGGCCGGGGAGCCGGCCGCGGACCAAGAGGTAGGTGGCGGCAGAAAATGACAATTTGCCGATCAGATCGCCCAGAGCATAGCCCCTAATGAAGACATCGGCGGCTTCAATATCGCTAACCGACGTGCTCCAGTTCCGCTTGCCGTTGGTATCCATTTTCCGTTCCTATCGATCTCGGCCGCTTGATCTCAGGCACAGGTCTTATGGACCTTGCCATGATCGCTCCTGTAGCATAAAAAGACCGATCGGTATACAAAAATGACTGACTGGTACTAGATCGCCAAACCCAAAGCCCACGGCGAGATTTTGCGGGAAGCAGGCATTGATGGGCATGCTGCTTCAGATCTTCAATTTGGGAGAAATCGATCGATGATGCGCACCGCAGTAACCGGGATGTTCGGAATCGACCTTCCCATCTTCGCCTTCTCGCATTGCCGGGATGTCGTGGTCGAAGCGTCGCGCGCCGGCGGCATGGGCGTGCTCGGCGCCGCCTTCATGACTCCGGACGAACTCGAAGTATCACTAAAGTGGATCGACGAACATATCGACGGTAAGCCCTACGGCATCGATGTGGTGTTCCCGGGAACTTTCGCCGACCTCAACAGCGAACCCGATCCCGACGAAATCCTGCCACCGGAGCACCGGCAATTTGTCCGCAACCTGATCGACGGCGCGAACATACCGCCACTTCCTTTGGCGGACGCCGCCGCCTTTGTCAAAGACCATGCTCACAAAATGAACATGACGCCGCGCGAGAGCGAGCGGGCGCTGGAGATCGCACTGCGTCACCCCGTCAAGTTCGTCGTCGGCGCTCTGGGCGTGCCGCCGAAACACGTGATCGAGGCGGTTCACGCCAAGGGTATCAAGGTCGGCGCCCTGGTCGGCTCCATCCGTCATGCGATGAAGCAGAAGGCGGCGGGCACGGACATTCTGGTCGCCCAAGGCAGCGAAGGCGGCGGCCATGTCGGCAAGGTCTCCTCCCTCGTATTATGGCCGCAGGTGATCGATGCGGTATCGCCGATACCGGTATTGGCCGCCGGCGGCATCGGCAATGGCCGGCAATTCGCCGCCGCGATGGCGCTTGGCGCCGCCGGCGCTTGGTGCGGTTCGATCTGGCTCGGCGCCCGGGAAAGCGAGCTTAGCTCCGAGATGAAGGACGCCTTGTTCCAGGCAATATCCGAGGATGCGGTCGTCAGCCGGGCCCTTACGGGGAAGCCGTGCCGCATCCTGAGGAGCGCATATACCGACGCCTGGGACCGAACCGATGCGCCCAGGCCCCTGACTTTCCCTCTACAGTCCATCCTCGCAGGCGAGCCGCTGCGGCGCGCAGAGCGGGCCCATCGCCTCGATTACTGGACCTATGCGATCGGCCAGATCGTCGGTGACATGAAGAGCGAGACGACGGTTCGTCAGATTTTCAACGACCTGCTGAATGAATACGTCGCGGCCGTGGATCGGGTGCAGTCGTTAACGGCCGACGCGGATTGAGCCCACGTCATCGCCCCACGGATCAGTTCCATGCTTCTGCTCGAACACCAGGGAAAGGCGTTGCTTCGTAGATACGGGATCGCAACGCCGAGAGGCATCGCAGCAACAAATGAAGCGGGACTCGAGGACGCCATCCGCATCCTGTCGGAACGCCGTCTTGTCCTCAAAGCACAGGTGGCGGCAGGGGGACGCGGCAAGGCAGGCGGAATTGCCTTTGCCGAGAGTCCGGCTGCGGCAAAGGCTAAGTTCCATAGCCTGCAGAACATCAAGATAGGCGGCTTCGCGCCCGAGTCAATTCTGATCGAGGAGCGCATTGACTATCTTCGAGAGCGTTTTGCCGCCTTGAGCATCGACGACGGCGAAATCCGGCTCCTGTTTGGCCGCGCCGGCGGGATCGACCTTGAAGACGTCACGGCACGGGACCCCGGGACTCTCGCGACATTGGTCGTCGACCCGATTGAAGGACCGCAGATATCCGCGGTCGCCGCCGGTCTTAGCCAGCTCGGTCTGCCCGTGGCGTATCACACGGCTTATCATGCGCTCGCCTGCGGGCTCTTCACCCTCGCCCAGTCCTGTGATGCTCTGCTGGTCGAGATCAACCCGCTGGTCGAAATGCCTGGCGCGCGGCTCTTGGCGCTCGATGCCCGGGTCGGCATCGATGATGACGCGCTCGGACGTCAGCCGGAGATTGCGGCGCTCGCTGCCCGTTCTGGTACGCCCGTCGGCCAGGCTAAACGCAGTGACGGCCTCAAGTTCAAGACGAACCCGGACGGCGGCGGTACGATCGGTTTGATAGGTCTTGGCGGCGGACTAAACGTCACGCTCATGGACTGGATTGCCGGTTGCGGCGGCAGAGTCGCAACCCTGGTCGACATCGATCCGGCCATCGGGTCTGGCAGATCGCACGAGGGCTTCGCGGCGGCGTTCAACGTCTTTGACGACGATCCGGCGATTCGCGCCATCTTGATCAATATCGTAACTTGCGGATACAGATTGGACGACATCGTTTCCGCCCTTCTAGGGGCTCTCGCAACACGACACCAGGCGGCAGCCAAGCCGGTTATCCTTCACCTGCGTGGTAACAGCATGTCACGGACGCCTGAACTCCTGAGCGCAGCCGGCTACAGCAACAGCTCCTCGATCGCCGAAGCTGTCGCCGCCGTGATCAGCGTCGCGGGCCGGTAGGCCATGGCGATCCTTGCCGACGAGAATAGCCGGGTTGTGGTTTGCGGCATTGGCGACGCGCTTGCCCGGTTTCAATGTTTTGAGATGCAGCACCATGGCACGCGGCTCGTTGGCATCGTTGCAACACCGGTAGACCTGACCGGATGGGAGCCGCCCGCCGGCGTGCCCATCTTTTCGAGTGTGGACGCCGCTAGATCGGCAGCTGACTTAGCTCTCGTTTTCAACCCCCCATTGGAATGCAGGGCCGTCATTCAAGAGTTGATTGATGCCCGAGTTAGCGTGATTGTTTGCCTTGCAGAGCACGTCCCGGTCCACGATGCGATTCGATTGGGCGCACTTGCAAAACGCGCCGGAGTAACTCTGATCGGACCAAACTCCAGCGGCCTCCTGTCGCCTGGGCGCGCCAAAGCCGGGTTCTTCGTCGAGGACATATGCTTGCCCGGCACAGTAGGATTGATCGCCAAGAGTGGATCACTCGCCTATGCCGTTATGGCTGAGCTCAAGAGTTCCGGGGTCGGCATAAGCACCGTTGTAGCGATCGGCGGTGATGTGGCCAAGGGAACGGATATTCAAGATTGCCTCCGCCTGTTTGCAAAAGATCGGGAGACAGATGCAATCGTCATTCTAGGTGAAATTGGCGGGAACGAAGAGGAGCGAGCTGCGGCCTATCTTCGCAATTCCCCAATTCATAAGCCGGTAGTCGCTTTCATATCCGGCCGCACAACGCCCCCCGGCCACAGCATGGGACACACTGGTGCAATCGCCAGCCGAGGGCGGGGAGATTACGCGACGAAGTGCCGGGCGTTGTCCGCAGCAGGGATCCGGGTTGTCGAGACGATTGGAGCGATTGCGGCGGCCATCGAGCGTGCTTAGCGGGCGCTCACTGGTCTTGCAGCGGTCCCGGTCGTCCGCTCTGTGCCATGAGCTGACACCCGAACCTGAGGCACCGGCCCGCTTCCGCTTATGCACCCGCTCCGGCGACGCTTGGCAGCCCTTAGAATTCGGTGGTATGATTTGAAATCACCGGGCTAGGTGGGAAGACGACGGTGCCGCTATCCAATGATCGCGCCGGCCAGGCAGACAATCGACGGCCCGATCCACTCGCGCCGGCGGCAGTGTCGACCGTTTTTTGCCTGCATTTCAACGCGATACGTCGAACAAGTGCTTGGGCGATTACCCCTCCGGCGGTGCGCCGAAAACGCACTCTGAAACACAAGCATCTTTCCGCTCCGAACACCACCGCGACCGCAGAGAAACCGGATGCTGACCGGCGGCGAATTCAGCCTCGCCCTCCGCTCCCTGCCAAAATACTGAACAACCGCGCGCGGCAGTCTCCTGTAAAACTACGCGGATGCTGCGCTGACTCCGTAATCATAGTCTGGTGCCCGGACGATTTCGGAAGCGCGTTGTACATTTCCAGCCCGCCATAAGCATTTCGCGCGCCTCCTGGCAGCGAACTCACGCGGTGCGGTGTCTTTCCGCCAGCCAATAGATTTGGGTTTTCCCGGCCGTTAATGCTAATGGCCGATGATTTCGCGCGTCCTGTTTTATTGTATTACTTGAATAAAAGCGGATTTTTTACGAAATAAATATTCTATTTATTGAAAATCACTGTTGCGATTTTTCCAAATTCATGGATTTTAAGTTGATCGATTTCCAGGAATCATCGTGCCCATGCATATTGGAATGCTCACCGACAGCCTGCCGGACACCAAGCTGGATGCGATGCTGGACTGGTCCAGCGAGCTCGGCATCACGGATCTGGAGTTTGCCTGCGGGAACTGGTCAACAGCCCCGCACCTCAATCTCGACGCGATGCTCGCGAGCGAATTGGTCCGAAGGGAATTCCTGGCCAAGCTCTCGGATCGCCAGCTGCGAATCTCCGCGCTGAATTGCTCCGGCAATCCGCTGCACCCCGGTGCCGAGGGTGAGCGCCAGCATGCGGTCACCGTGAAGACATTTCAGCTCGCGAAGCTGCTGAAGGTTGACCACATCGTCATGATGTCGGGGCTACCGGGCGGGCCGGGCGATGCCAATCCCAACTGGATCACCAGCGAGTGGCCGCAGGAATGCGCCACCATCCTCCGCTACCAGTGGGAGGAAAAGCTGATCCCCTACTGGCGTTGCATGGTCAACACGGCACGGGAGAATGGGGTGCGACGGGTCTGTCTCGAATTGCACGGACGGCAAGCCGTCTACAATCCCCATACCCTGAACCGTCTTCGCGACGCGGTCGGGGAGACTATCGGGGCGAATTACGATCCAAGTCATCCCCTGTGGATGGGTGCCGATCCACTGGCCGCGATCCGCGCACTCGGCTCCGCGATCTACTACGTGCATGCCAAAGACACGCGGATCGAACCGATCCCGGCCGGGATCGATGGCTTGCTGGAGACGCGGCCAGCCGTCCAGTTCGGAGCGCGCAGCTGGAACTACGTCACGCTCGGCTACGGCCATGGCGAGGAATGGTGGCGCCAGTTCTGCTCGGCGCTTCGCATGGCCGGCTACGACGGCGTGCTCTCGATCGAGCATGAAGATTCAATGATGGCGCCGATCGAAGGCGTCCGTAAGTCGGTTGCCTTACTGAAGAACGTGATCTGCGGCTGAAAAGCAGCAAACGCTGCCTGTGCATAACAGAGGAGGATCGAATGCGACACTTTCTGCTGAAGTCCCTGGTCTGCGCCCTGACTATGGGAACCGCCACCGAGCTCTCACTCAACCCCGGCCATGCGGAAGACACCATCAAAATCGCGGTCGTCACCCATGGCCAGTCGGCCGACACCTATTGGGGCGTGGTCAAGAAAGGCGTGGACGACGCAGCCAAGCTGTTGGGCGTCGATGTCTCCTACCAAGCGCCGCAGACCACCGACATGGTGGCCATGGCGCGGATGATAGACGCGGCGGTTACGCAGAAGGTTCAGGGTCTGGTCGTGTCGATTCCCGATGCGACGGCGCTCGGCAAATCGGTCAAGGCGGCGACCGATGCCGGCATCCCGGTCATCATCATTGACAGCGGAGAGGACCAGGTCGCGCCGATGGGCGCGAAACTCTTCGTCGGCACCGCGAACTATTTCGAGCAGGGCGTTCTCGCCGGCCAGCGACTGGCGGCGGCCGGTGTCAAGAAGGGTGTGTGCGCCAACGCGGAGCCTGGCAATCTCGTGAATGAGTCCGCCTGCGACGGATTCAAGAAGGGCATGGGCGGCAATGCCGACCGCGTCGAGATCTCGATGGATCCCACGGATACCGGCGCCCGCATCCTCGCCTATCTCTCATCGCACCCGGATACCGACGGCATCCTCGCCCTGGGTGCGCCGCAGTGCAACAACATCATCACCGCTTTGCGCACCCGTGGCATACTCGACAAATACAAGATCGGCAATTTCGACGTTTCCGGCGACACCCTCACCGCTCTCTCGAAGGGTGAGATCCTGTTCTCCTTCGACGCCCAGCAATACCTCATGGGCTACCTGCCTATCGTCATGCTGACTCTGAACGCCAAGTACGGCACCATGCCAACTCAGAATGTCTATACCGGCCCGACCCCGATCACCGAGGCGGATGTCGAAAAGATTACCGTGCTCAGCAAGAAGGGTATTCGCTGACGCTGAGCCAGCCGCTGGCTTGAACCGCGCCCCGTTCTGCCGCCTGTCCGGCAGAACGGGTGGGAGATTTCGCATCGTGACCAACAGCACTCTCGGCACTAGCCTGACGCGCAAGGGGATCGGCAGCGACAGGGCCCGCCTCAGCCGCTCCACCTTCATGGCGCGGCTGCTGCGGCGCCCGGAACTGGGAGCGTTATCCGGCGTCATCCTGACTTATGCGATCTTCTTCGCACTCGCGCGGGACAGTGGGATGTTCAGCATCGAAGGGCTGACCAACATCCTCCAGGTCTCCGCCGAGATCGGCATCCTCGCGGTCGCCGCCTCACTGCTGATGATCGCCGGGGAGTTCGATCTCTCGATGGGTTCGATGATCGGCTTTGCCGGGGTGGTCATCGGCCTCGGGACCACGGTCTACAGCTTGCCGCTCTGGCTTGCAATCGTGTTTGCGCTCGTCGTCTGCGGCGCGCTCGGCGCCGCCAATGGCTGGCTGACGGTTAAGACCGGATTGCCGTCCTTCATCGTCACCCTCGCCTCGCTGCTGGTGTTGCGGGGCGTCACCATCGCGGCCACTCGCTATATTAACGGCTACACGCAAATCTCCAACATCACCGCGAACGATCCGGACAGCTTCATGATCGGCCTGTTTGGCGGACGGGTCGGGCGCCCCGTGTTCGTTTGGATGGCCGAGCATGGATGGATCGCCAGCAAGACCAACGGCATGCCCGCGATCGATGGCCTCCCGGCATCGATCGTCTGGTGGCTGGTGCTGACCGCGCTCGCCACCTGGGTCCTGCTGCGCACCAGCTTCGGCAACTGGATCTTCGCCGTGGGCGGGGAGGAAACCTCGGCGCGCAACGTCGGTGTGCCGGTGAACCGCGTCAAGATCCTGCTGTTCATGACCACCGCTATCTCCGCCGTGCTGTTCGCCGCGGTGCAGGTGATCGAGGTCGGTTCGGCCGATACGCTGCGTGGGACCCAAAAAGAGTTCGACGCAATCATCGCCGTGGTGATCGGCGGAACCTTGCTGACCGGCGGTTATGGATCGGCGGTCGGGGCGATGCTCGGCGCCCTGATCTACGGCACCGTGCAGATCGGCATTCTCTATACCGGAATCGACTCAGATCTCTTCAAGGTCTTCCTAGGACTGATGGTCTTGCTGGCCGTGCTCTTCAACAATTACGTCCGCCGCCGGGCGACGCTTTCGAGATAGAAAGGAGCCCGCCTTGCCCCCGATCGTCGAACTGCGCAACGTCTCCAAATCCTTCGGGACGGTGCTCGCCCTCGAACCGCTGAGCTTTGCCGTGGAGCCGGGGGAGGTGCATTGCCTGCTGGGTGATAACGGCGCCGGCAAGTCGACCCTCATCAAGATGCTGGCCGGCGTCCACCGGATCAGCTCAGGCGAGTACCTGATCGACGGCAAGCCTGTCGCCATTCATTCCCCCCGCGATGCGCTCGACCGCGGAATCGCCACGGTCTATCAGGACCTCGCCATGGTTCCCCTGATGAGCATCACGCGGAACTTCTTCATGGGCCGCGAGATCAAGCGCGGCTGGGGTCCCTTCTCGCGCTTCGACGTGCACCGGGCCGACGACATCGTGCTGAAGGAGCTGGCTGAGATCGGCATCGACGTGCGCGACCCGGGCCAGGCTGTCGGCACGCTTTCCGGTGGCGAGCGGCAGTGCGTCGCCATCGCGCGCGCTGTCTATTTCGGTGCGCGAGTCCTGATCCTCGACGAGCCGACCTCAGCCTTGGGCGTGCATCAGGCTGCGATCGTCCTGAAATACGTCGCCCAGGCCCGCCAGCGCGGGCTCGGGGTGATCTTCATCTCGCACAACATTCACCACGCCTATGCGGTGGCCGACCGGTTCACCCTGCTGAACCGGGGCCGCAGCAAGGGAACCTATCTCAAGAGCGAAATCTCCCGCGATGAAGTGCTGCATGTCATGGCGGGCGGCGAGGATCTGCAGCGGATGCAATCGGAACTGAGCGGATTGCAGCAATCTCGCATGCCGGCGGCGTGAGCTTCCACATCGAGGAGAGGGTCGATCTCCCACAGCGGGAAATCGGATCGAAAAGCTTTGCCTATTTTTGAGGACGGGATAATGAAGCGTGTGAAAATCGGTGTCGTCGGCGCGGGCCTGATCGGGCAGGTGGAGCATATCCCCAACCTGCAGCGTCTCTCGGACCAGTTTGAGATCGTCGGCATCGCCGATGCTTCGCCTCAGATGCGCACGGAACTGGGGCGCCGGGGTTTCAAGACCTTCGAGGATTATCGCGGCCTGCTTGAGGCCGGCTTGGAGGCGATCCTGGTGGCAGCGCCGGACCAGTATCATGCCGAAATCACCCTGGCGGCGCTGCGCAAAGGCATCCACGTTTTCTGCGAAAAGCCTCTCTGCTTCTCGGTGGCCGAGGCAAGCGAGATCGCCGACGCCCAGAAGCGCGCAGGGAAGGTGGTGCAGGTCGGCTACATGAAGCGGTTCGATCCCAATTACGAGCTGCTGCTCGGGATGATTCCCAACAACGGCGAGGGGCTGCGCTATATCAGCGTCGAGGTGCAGGATCCGGATTCCTGGCCCTTCAACCAGCACCAGGGGAACTTCCTGAAGCCGGACGACGTTCCGGCGGCGCTGATCGCGGACGGCCGGCAGCGCCGGGAGACGCAGGTGCAGCGGGCGACCGGCCGCATCCTGGAGGGCGCGAGCATGTGGGGCTTCACGAACTCCTACTGCTCCAGCCTGATCCACAACATCAACGCCGTCCATGGCATGCTGGATGTGATGGGGCTGGCCACCGGCACGATCATCGGCGCGGCCTTCTTTGCTGGCGGCGATGGCGGACATGGCAGCGTGCGCCTCACCGGAAAAGACGCCATCTGGCAGATGACCCACCTGTTCGTCCCGAAGGTGGCCGATTATCGCGAGCGGATCACTCTCTACTTCGATGCCGCCGTCTACGAGCTCACCTTTCCCTCGCCCTACCTCAATCACTTTCCCACCCGGCTGACGGTGGCGCGCTCGGACGGTAACGTTTGGCAGAGGACCGAGTACCGGGCGGGCTATGAAGAGGCCTTCATCCGGGAGCTCCAGGGTTTCTGGGCGAGCGTCACCGCCGACGCCCCGGTGCGCAACACCATTGCGGCGGCGGCGCGGGATCTGGATCTGGCGGCGCAGCTGGCGGACGTTGCCTTGCGGATCTGAGACATGAAGACGAACAAATACCGATTGGTCGCAACGACGGTCGCGCAGGGCAGCGGTTCCGCAGCAGATGGCTGGTACCGATGTGCGGTGCCGCGGGCGACCATGAAGCAGCTGATGCAACGCAGCGACGCCACTGCGGTTCGCGATACGCTGCTGTGGTACGCGCTCATTCTCGGCAGCGGCGTGCTCGCCTATCTTTCCGTCGGCACGCTCTGGGCCCTGCCGGCGTTTTTTGTCTACGGCACCCTCTATGCCGGTCCAGCCGATTCCCGTTGGCATGAAGCCGGTCACGGTACCGCATTCCGTTCGCGCTGGATGAGCGCGCTGCTGTATCAGACCGCCTCATTCCAGGTGATGCGCCGGCCTGCGGTCTGGCGTTGGAGTCACACCCGCCATCACACGGATACGCTGGTGACGGGGCGCGATCCCGAGATCCAGATCCAGCTGCCGTTGCGCGTGCTCGGGATTTTGAGTGACTTCATCGGATTGAAGCTGGCGCCGCTGGAGTTTATCAAGGCCTTAGCCAATGCCACGGGCTATATGTTCGAAGAAGAGAAGACCTTCATCCCGGAATCGGAATTCCGCAGGGTGCGGGCCGAGGCGCAGGTCTGGGCCCTGGTCTTCGCTGGCGTGGCCGCGACCGCGATCTGCGCCCAATCCTGGTTGCCGCCGCTTTTCATCGGTCTGCCCTCGGTCTATGGTAGCTGGCTATACAACTTCTTCGGCGTGACACAGCACGCGGCCCTGCCGGAAAACGTGCGCGACTACCGCCTGAACTCGCGCACCGTGCTGATGAACCCGGTGTTTCGCTTTCTCTACTGGAATATGAACTATCACGTCGAGCACCACATGTTCCCGATGGTGCCCTATCACGCACTGGCCCAGATCCATGCGGTGATCCGGGAAGACTGTCCGCCGCCTTATGCCTCAACTTGGCAGGCCTATCGCGAAATCATCCCGGCATTGTTCCGGCAATGGCGTGATCCGGAGTTCCACGTCGTCCGGCCGTTGCCAGGCCATGGGGGTTGAGATGGCCGAAAGCTGGATCGATGCCTGCGCGGCTGAGGCCGTTGAAGTGGAGGATGTGATCCGTTTCGATCACGCAGGAAAGACCTATGCGATCTATCGCAGCCCAGAGGGCGAATACTTCGCCACCGACGGGCTCTGTACCCACGAGCACATTCACCTCGCCGACGGGCTGGTGATGGACGACATCATCGAATGTCCGATGCACAACGGCCGCTTCAATTATAAGACGGGTGCGGCCAAAGGTGCGCCGGCCTGTGTCAACTTGAGGACCTATCCGGCCAAGGTCGAGTCCGGTCGGGTTCTGATCTGTGTTAGATGACCAAAGCCGCAGGCATGCTGATCGTCGGCGCCGGCGAGTGCGGCGCGCGTGCAGCCTTCGCTCTGCGCGAGGCCGGTTATACCGGACCGGTCACGCTGATTGGCGCAGAGCCGCACCTTCCCTATGAGCGCCCACCGCTTTCCAAGGGCGCATTGCTGAGCGAGTTCGAGCCAGAGCCGAAGACCATTGCCCGGGCTGGCCAATGGCAAGATGCCGGGATCGTCTGCAGGACCGGGATCATTGCTGAGGCGATCGACCGGGAGGGCAAATCCGTCCGGCTGGCGGACGGCTCGCGCTTGCTATACGATAAGCTCCTGCTCTGCACCGGTGCCTTGCCCCGGCCGCTACCGCTTGCCGGCATGGGTTCACCAAGATTTTCCTATCTCCGAACCTTTGACGATGCGATCCGGATATGGGACGTCCTGCGCCCGGGCGTTCGGCTCGCCATCATAGGAGGCGGCTTTATCGGCTTGGAACTTGCCGCCAGCGCCCGTATGCGCGGTTCGATCGTCTGCGTCATCGAAGCGCTGCCGCGCATTCTCAATCGCGGGGTCCCTTCAGAGATCGCCGATGTCATCGGCACGCGACATCGTACCGAGGGTGTTTCTCTGCTTTGCGGCCGCCGCATAATGAACGTTGTAGCGAATGGAGCCAGCACGGCGATCACACTTGAAGACGGAGAGACGGTTGAGGCCGACTTTCTCGTGATCGGCATCGGTGTCCTGCCCGCGACAGGCCTTGCCATTGCCGCTGGCTTGGAAATAGACAACGGCATCGCCGTGGACAATCAGTTGCGCACGTCGGACTCTGATATATTTGCTGCCGGCGATTGCTGCTCCTTCCCTCTGGACATCTACGGCCAACGGCGTGTGCGCCTGGAGGCATGGCGCAATGCCCACGACCAAGGCAATCTTGCCGCTCGCAACATGCTTGGAGCCGGCAAGACCATCTCCGCTTTGCCGTGGTTCTGGTCGACGCAATACGATATGACCCTGCAGATCGCTGGACTTCCGGACGAGGGCGACGGCTCCGTACGTCGCGACCTGGGCAATGGGGCTTTCATTCTTTTCTATCTCGCAAAGAACGGCAAACTCGTCGCCGCCAGTGGGGTGGGTACTGGCGCGATGGTGGCCAAGGACATCCGGCTGGCCGAAATGCTGATAAGTCGCTCCGCGCTCGTACCGCCATCGGCGTTAGCCGACCCCAGCGTCAGCCTCAAATCTCTGCTTCGTTGAAATGCGTCGGCGACAAACTACGCGATGCCCGACTATACCAGCTTTGGGCCAAAAATGTACCCTAAGCCACTGTCTCCCGGCGTTGCGCGGTGCCTCGAGATAGACAGACGTCCGCTTCGTGCCATCAGCGGACATTCACACGTCAGGCAATGGACGAGTTGGCAGCGGCACGTGCCGGCACTGTTGTCGCCCCCAGGGGGCTGCCGGTCAGATGAAGCGCTTTTATTGAGTTCACTTGCCTCGGCCTTTCAATCATCCAGCCGTTGGATGCCACCGCGCACCTGATCGCGCCGGCTATTGAACTCTTAACATGATGTACCGGGAGCTTGCCACGGCTCACGATCAATCCTTGCTACTCGGCCGCAAGAGTGCGTTGGAGCGCATGGCCAGATTCATTATCGCCATCGCGACCCACCAGCCGCATCATCGCCCGGCGGAAGGTCCTGAAATCGACCCGTCGATGAGCCGAACAGACGTTGCCAACTACCTGGGACTGACGACCGAGACCGCAAGTCGTCTGCTGCGCGAATTACGGAGTCGGCGCATCAGCGAAATGCCGAGCACCAATCAAATTGTGTTTCGCAACCTTGCCGCTTTGGACGAGATCGCGAGCCGCGAAGGGACAGCGGACGGCTTCCGAAAGGTGTCCTCGCCGAGCTGGACGTTCCAATACTGATTACCGCATCGTGCGCTTGAGAACCTGCCGCAATTTGGCAAGCGGTAGCGTGTTGATAACATCTTTTGCTTCGAGCCAACCGCGCCGCGCCTGACCGATGCCAAAGCGCAGAAAGCCGAGATCCGATACCCGGTGCGCATCCGAACTGACGGCAATCAACACACCCGCTGCCTTCGCCGTCTGACAGAGAGTATCGCTGAGATCCAGCCGATCCGGCTGGGAATTCAGCTCGAGTATACATCCCCGGTCGAACGCAGCCCGGCATATGCGCTCGAAGTCGAAAGAGCTTGGTTCGCGCTGGCCCAGCAACCTGCCGGTCGGATGCGCCAGGATCGAGAAATGCGGCCGATCCATGGCGCGGAGAATTCGGCCGGTCTGCTTTACCGCCGGTAGCAGCAATTGGCTGTGGATGGCGCCGACGACGAGATCGAGGCCGGCCAGTACGCGGTCCGGCAGATCCAACGTCCCATCCTCCAGGATATCGACCTCGATGCCCTTCAGCAGCTTGATTCCGGTGAGCTTCTCGTTGAGCCGGTCAATCGCTTCCATATGCCGGCCGAGACGCTTCGCGTCGAGCCCATGCGCAATCGCCAGCCGGCGCGAATGTTCGGTGATCGCCAGATACTGCAGCCCGTGCTGCCGGGCGCCCTGCGCCATATCTTCCAGACTCGCCTGGCCGTCGCTGGCCTTGGTATGGATATGCAGATCGCCGCGCAGATCCCTGAGTTCTATCAAATTCGGCAATTTTCCGGCCGCCGCTGCGGCGATTTCGCCCCGTTCCTCGCGCAGTTCGGGGAAAATGAGCGGCAGACCGACCGATCGATAGACCGATTCCTCAGTTGCGCCGGCGATGCGCCGTTCACCCTTGAAGACGCCATACTCGCTGATCTTCAACCCCCGTTCCTGGCCTCGCCGCCGAATCGCGATGTTATGCGCTTTGCTGCCGGTGAAATAGACCAGGGCCGCGCCATAAGCGGATTCATCGACTACCCGCAAGTCGACCTGCAGCCCGCTTCCCAGAACCACCGCCGCCTTGGTCGCGCCCCGGGCCACAACCTGCGTAACGCTTTCATAGCCAACCAACCGCTCCATTGCCGCCGCCGGATTTGTCGTCGTCATCAGTATGTCGAGATCGCCGACCGTTTCTCGGGCGCGTCGCAGGCTGCCGGCGACAATGACTTGTTTTACCCCCGTTGCCCCCCGCAAATATGTCACCAATGCCCGCGCTTCGGCCTCGGCCATGGGGAGAAGGAAGCGTTTCCCGGATGCTTCCCGGGCCGTGACCGCCTTCATCAGTTGGGCCTGGATCCTGGGTCCGAATCCGGTAATACCGCGCAATCTGCCCGCTTCGACCGCGCGACGAAGATCGTCCAGGGACCGGACCTTCAAGCGGTCGTGGAGCAGTTTCACGCGCTTGGGCCCGAGCCCTGGCAGCCGGAGCAATTCGACGATTCTGGCGGGCAGCTGGCGATGCAGCCGGCGCAGCAATTCGATATCACCGCTCTCGACAACGTCGCGGATCTTGCCGGCGAGGTCCTTGCCGACGCCCGGAAGTTCGGTCAGATCCGCGCCCGCCGCGATCATGTCGCCGACTTCGCGCTCCAGCCCACGCAACACCCGAGCCGCGTTGCGATAGGCTCGGATGCGAAACGGGTTCTCGCCCTTGATTTCCAGCAGATCGGCGATCTCCTCGAACTTCTCGGCGATCTTGACATTGTGCATGGCAACACCCATCCCGTGACGACACAGCAATTCATCGCCCCGTGACATATCTCCTGCATCCAGAGTCCGGTGATATTGACTCTACCGTATAGATATCTGGGATCTTCCGGGGCGGACGCAGGGGGACTTCATCAGAATTCCATGCCGCCCATCGGCTGGCCCATGCCTTCCGGTTTGCGTTCCGGCTGTTCAACCACCAGGACATCTGTCGTGATCAACAATCCGGCAACCGATGCCGCGTTCTGCAAGGCGAGCCGCATCACCTTCGTGGGATCCACGATGCCGGCTTTCATCATGTCGCAATACTCGCCCTTCTGCGCGTCATAGCCGGTATTGGTGTCGGTGCCTTCGAGCAGTTTACCCACCACAACCGCTCCGTCTATTCCGGCATTGGCGGCGATGGCGCGGGCCGGCGCCTGTAACGCCCGGCGCAAGATGTCGATGCCGACCTTCTGGTCTTCATTTTCCGGCTTAAGGCCGTCAAGCGCCTTCATTCCGTACAGGAGAGCCATGGCGCCGCCGGCGATAATGCCTTCCTCCAGCGCCGCCCGGGTCGCATGCAGGGCATCGTCGACGCGATCCTTGCGCTCTCGCACCTCGATTTCGGTGGCTCCGCCGACCCGCACGACGGCGACCCCGCCCGCCAGCTTGGCGAGCCGCTCCTGCAGTTTCTCGCGATCGTAATCGGACGTCGTTTCCGTGATCTGAGCTCGAATTTGCTCGCAACGCGCATTGATTGCCGGCTTCGTGCCCGCGCCACCGATGATGGTCGTGTCATCCTTGGTGATCGATACTTTTTTCGCCGAGCCGAGCATCGCGACGGTGACGCTTTCGAGCTTGATGCCCAGTTCCTCGCTGATGAGTTGTCCGCCGGTGACGATCGCGATGTCCTCGAGCATGGCCTTTCGGCGATCACCGAACCCAGGCGACTTCACCGCCGCCACTTTCAAGCCGCCACGCAACTTATTCACCACCAGCGTGGTCAGGACTTCCATCTCCAGGTCTTCCGCCACGATCACGAGCGGTCGTCCCGATTGAACGACGGCCTCCAGCAGCGGGACCAGCGACTGAAGCGTCAGGAGCTTCTTCTCATGCAGCAATATGTAGGGATCTTCCAGCTCGCAGATCATCTTCTCGCCGTTGGTCACAAAATACGGAGAAAGATAGCCGCGATCGAATTGGAGGCCTTCGACGATTTCGACCTCTGTCTCCAGCGACTTTGCCTCCTCAATCGTGATCGCACCCTCCTTGCCTACCTTCTCCATGGCGTCCGCGATCATCCGGCCGATAGCCAGATCTCCGTTCGCGGAAATCATGCCCACCTGCGTGATGTCTTCCCGGCCGGATACCGGCCGTGAGCGGCGCTTCATGTCAGCAACGACCGCTTCGACCGCGACGTCTATACCGCGCTTCAGGTCCATCGGATTCATGCCGGCAGCCACCGCTTTTACGCCTTCGCGGATGATTGCCTGGGCAAGGACGGTCGCCGTCGTCGTTCCGTCGCCGACAAGATCTCCCGTCTTTGTCGTGGCCTCACGCACGACCTCGGCACCCATCGCTTCTATTGGGTCCGCCAGTTCAATCGACTTCGCCACGGTGACGCCGTCGTTGCTGATCCGGGGCGCGCCGAATCCCTTCCGGATCAAAACCGTCCGGGCCTTTGGGCCGAGCGTGGATTTGACCGCATTGGAGAGGATATCCACGCCATGGAGGAGCCGGTTGCGCGCGGCCTGACCAAATTCGACTTCGGTGAATGGCATTCGCATGTTCCTTCGTGTACGGCGCCCGGTTGCGCATTAGCCATCGCGTAACCGGGTGGAACTCTCTGCATGGCCGCGGCCGTTGCGCAGTTATTTGCCCTGGATCGCGACCTTCTTTTCGCTCTTGATCGCTTCTGGGGTTTTCGGGAGAGTGACGGAGAGCACACCGTTCTCGAACCTCGCGGCGACCTTGTCGCGGTTGACCCCATGCGGCAGCGGCAGGCTGCGCTGGAACGAGCCATATTTCCGTTCCGACATGTAATAGTTTTTGGCTTTCTCTTCCTTCTCCTCCTTCTTCTCGCCTTTGATGGTGAGCGTGTTGTCGGAAACGGAAAGATCTATGTCGTTAAGGGTGAGGCCCGGCAATTCGGCCGTCACCGTGAATTCCTTCTCATGTTCGACCACGTCCACCGCCGGCAAGGACGTCCCGAACGCGGTCTCGAATTGCCCAAGCGGCGTTTCGAAGGCCCGTCGGTGAACCGGGAGAAACGAGAAGCCGCGTGCGATATTTTCATACAGGCGATCCATCTCGTCGCGGATCGAAACCAACGAGGGCCATGCGCCACGGTCTTCACCTAAAGTCTTGGTAACCTCGGATCCTTCGTGCAACTTGGTCGGCGCCTTGTCTTTTTGCAAGTTCATGACACTTGTCCTCCTGACAGATCGGCAACAATGCGGCGGTTGCCAGCGCACTTTAACTATCCACCCATCCCGCTCGTCATACATTGATGCAAATCAAATACGGTCAAGTTCCAAGACCATCCGCCCCAACCGACAGAATTGACCCAGATCAAGGTGGCTTAAGACATAGACGTATATGTTAGATGGTGCACTAGTTCTTCCGTTCGAAGAGAGGCGGATGCAGCATGGCTGACCAATCAAGCCGGCCCGATCCCGCGACATCGGTGAATGCTGAACGCCCGCCGCTCGGCGCGTTGCCGGCGACGGCGCTGTTCCGGCCCTGCGATGCAAAGGCATTGGGTTCGGCGGTATCCGCCGTACGGCCGACCATTCCGGATCTGGTCCCGGGGGCGATCGGTCAAGAGCGTGCGATCGAGGCGGTGAAGTTCGCCGTCGGTCTTCGCCACCATGGCTACAATGTATATGCATTGGGTCCCTCCGGCACCGGGCGCCATGCCCTGATCCGGGATCTGCTCGAACGCCAAGCGGGCTCCGATCCGACACCGGACGATTGGTGTTATGTGAACAACTTTGTCGATGCGCATCATCCGCGCGCCTTGCGTCTTCCGGCCGGACGGGCGATCCCGTTTCGCGATGCCATGAAGCAGCTGATCTCCGAATTGCGCGCGGCGCTGCCGGCGGCCTTCGATCGCGACGACTATCGGACGCGCCGGGAGGTGCTGGAGCATCAGCTGAAGCAGAAGCACGAAGAGACATTCGGCCAGCTGCAGAAGCGGTGCGAAGCCAAGGAGATCGCGCTGCTGCGCACGCCCCTTGGACTTACCCTCGCTCCGATAAGGAACGGCGAGGTCATTCGGCCAACCGACTTCGATACGCTGCCCGAATCGAAGCGAGAGGAGATCAAGACCAATATCGAGACCTTGCAGGCCGAGCTGGAAGCGGTCGTGCGGCGAATTCCGGAATGGGAGCGCGAGCATCGCGACGCCGTGCGGCACCTGAACAGCGAGACGACAACCGGCGCGATCGGCTTTCTCATTCGCGAATTGCGCAACAAATATTCGGACCTATCCGTCGTGCTCGAATATCTCGATGCCGTCGAGCATGACATTCAGGAACATGCCGACGATTTCATCGCGGCCGGAAAGGCGAGCGCGGACGGCGGCGCAACGGTGGCGTCCGAACTTGGACCGATGGAGACCCCGTCCTTCCGGCGTTATCAGGTAAACGTCATGGTGCGGAACGGCGAGCATGCGGGCGCTCCCGTCGTCTATGAGGATCATCCGACCCACCAGACTCTGGTCGGGAGAATAGAGCACCTGGCCCGGTTCGGTACACTGATGACCGATTTCAATCTGATCGTCCCCGGCGCATTGCACCGGGCGAACGGCGGCTATCTGATCGTCGACGCGCAGAAACTGCTTACCGGCAATTTTGCCTGGGAATCGCTGAAGCGCGCCTTACGGTCCGCTAAGATTCGCGCCGAATCGATTGAGCAGTTGCTAAGCTTGGCCAGCACCGTCTCGCTGGACCCGGAGCCGATTCCGCTTGACGTAAAAGTCATCGTGATCGGCTCGCCGGTGCTCTATTACCTGTTGTCCGAGCTGGATCCGGAGTTCGGCGAGTTGTTCAAGATTGCTGCCGACTTTGAGGAGCGGATCGACCGGACGCCAACGGAGATCGAACAATACGCCTTGCTGATGTCGACGATTTGTCGGAAGGAGAAGCTCAGGCCCTTCGATGAAACGGCATTGGCGCGGGTGATTGAGTATGCCGCGCGGCTTGCAGGCGACGCCACGAAGCTGTCGACCAACATGCGGTCCCTGACCGACCTGCTGCTCGAGGCGAATCATTGTGCGGCGGTAGCCGGCGTCGGGACCGTTGCGGCAGATTCGGTGCAGGCGGCCATCGACGGGAGACTCCGGCGCTCCGACCGGATCTACTGTCGCTTTCAGGAGGAGGTCGGCCGGGATACGATCCGGCTGGAGGTCGAGGGCGAGCAGGTCGGTCAGGTGAACGGCCTGTCCGTCATTTCGGTCGGCGGCATCTTGTTCGGACATCCCAGCCGGATCACAGCCAAGGTGCGCCTGGGCCGAGGCGAAGTCATCGATATCGAACGCGAAACCGATCTGGGGGGCCCCCTGCATTCGAAGGGGGTGATGATCCTTTCTGGATTTCTGGGCGGTCGATTTGGCGCCAAGGGCCCGCTCGCCCTGAACGCCAGTCTGGTGTTCGAACAGTCCTATGGCGGCGTCGAGGGCGACAGCGCCTCGTCCGCCGAGCTCTTCGCCCTGCTTTCGGCGATTGCCGACGTCCCCATTCGCCAGTCGATCGCCATCACCGGCTCGGTCGATCAACGCGGCCAGATCCAGGCGGTCGGCGGCATCAACGAGAAGATCGAGGGATTCTTTGACGTCTGCAAAGTCAAAGGGTTCAATGGCCGGCAGGGGGTGATTATCCCCGCCGCAAACGCCATCCATCTCATGCTGAGGCGCGATATCGTCGAGGCTGCGGCCGCGGATCAATTCCGCATCCACGCCATTCGGACCGTCGACGAGGGGATTGAGATCCTAACCGGCATACCTGCCGGCGCCCCCGGCATGACCGGCGAATATCCACCCGACACCGTCAACGGCCGCATAGCGACGCGCCTGCGAGTCCTGGCCGCGCGCGCCCAGGAATTCGGCCGCAGTCAGCGCCAGGATTGACGCCGATGACCCCGCTCCGCATCGACAGAGTCGTTCTTGGCTTCGACCCCGCGGGGGAGAATCGGCCGGCGCTGGAATTGGCTGTGCGGCTGGCGGCGCATTGGCACGCCCGCCTGCACGGGATCTTTATCGAGGATATCGGCCTGCTGGACGCCGCCGCCCTGCCGATCTCCAAGGAGGTCCTGTCGCCCACGGGGATATCAACGCCGTTCGATGCCGGCCAAGTGAACGTTCAAATCGAGGCGCTGGCGGCGCGGACGCGCGACTGGCTGGCGGCCGAATCCGGATCGCTCGGCCTCGAATGGTCGTTCGAAGTGGTTCGCGGCCGGCTGTCGCCCGACATCTTCGCGTCGGCGGAGTTGGATTTCCTGATTCTGGAAGGCACCTCACGGCCCTTTGCCGGCCGAGTGCATGTTCGTTCACGCTGGTCCGGCCCGTTGCGCTCGATCAGCCGGCCGGTGATGTTGTTTCGCGCGGCGCCCCCATCCGCTCGATCGGTCGCGGCGATTGTTGGTCCGGAGCCGGAGGGTTCCAGCCGCCTGCTCGACGTCGCCGGACAGCTTGCAAGACAACGCGGCGGAGCCCTGGTCGCGCTGGCTCGAGATCCGGCGCAATTCAACTCCGGCACTCGCGGCGTCGAATCGGGCGGGCCGGGCACCGGCGCGGCATCCCCCAGCATCGAGCTAGCGCCGCAGGACCCGACGGAGCTCTACCGGAGGGCTGGCGAACTCGGCTGCGGGATGATCGTTGTCGGTTCCACGGCGCCGTGCCTCGGGGTGCTGCTCGATACGGTTGCAGACAACGATTGCAGCCTGATGATCTTGCCTTGACTTGAGAGCGCCGTGGCCGGGGCCAGCAGACCTGATCAGCGAAGGAATCGTCGATGAATGGGGATACTCCGCACCGTGCCGCACGCGATTATCTGCGCCGCGGCTGGTCGGTCATTCCGATCCGCGCCAGGGAGAAAGTACCGTCGGTGGCATGGGAGACATATCAGTCGCGACGGGCGACAGAAGCGGAAGTCAATGCCTGGTTTTACCGCCATCCGCAGGCCAATGTCGGCATCGTGACCGGCGAGATATCCAACCTTGCCGTGCTCGATGTCGATCCGCAACATGGCGGCGCGCAGAGCCTGCGCGAACTGGAGGGCCAGAACGAGCCTCTCCCCCGCACCGTGGAGGCGATAACCGGCGGTCGCGGACGCCATCTGTATTTCGCCTACCCGCCGCGTCCACTCAGGAATCGCGCCGGAATCGCCCCAGGCATCGATCTCCGCGGCCAGGGAGGCTTGATCGTCGCGCCGCCCTCTATTCACCCCTCCGGCCGCCCTTATACCTGGGCTTCCGGCCGCGATCCTAACAGCTGCAGCATCGCGCCTATGCCGCCGTGGCTGGTGCGGCTTGTGGCCCAGCCTGCCGAAGGTCATGGGCATCCGATGGCCCATTGGCGGGCGTTGGCCAAGGATGGGGTGGTGGAAGGGTCCCGGAACTCAACCATTGCCTCCTTTGCCGGGCATCTTCTGTGGCACGGCGTTGATCCCGAGGTCGTGACCGAACTGTTGCTTTGCTGGAACCGCGTCCTATGCCGGCCGCCGTTGGGCGACGACGAAGTTCTGCGCACGGTGAGAAGCATTGCGCGCCTGCATGCAGAACGCGAGACGAATTGACCCCGCGAGGCATTCCCGGATCCCGGCGCCGACCGCAGAGTGGCGCGGTCAGCCTTGATTTGAATCAACGATGGCCGGCCGGCAAAAGGCGAGAATTCACAAACATGATGAGGTAGAACCATGCAGTTACCCGTTCAGATCTCCTTCAGCAATATCACTCCATCCGACGCTATTCGCTTGCGGGTGGAGGAACATGTCGGCCGACTTGATCGTTTCAATGATCGCATCATGAGTTGCCGGGTGGTCATTCGGGCGCCCAACAGTCGCCAGCGCAAGGGGCGGCTCTATCACGTCAGCATTGATCTGACGATGCCGGGTCGCGAGATCGTGGTGAATCGCAATCCCCCGGAGGACCGGGCCCACGAAGACGTCTATGTCGCCATCCGCGACGCCTTTGACGCCCTCACCCGGCAAGTCGAGGATGCCGTGCGGCAGGATCGCGGTGACGTCAAGACGCATCAGACGATACCCTGAGAGGCAGCGGCAATTCCCGCCGGCTTCTGAAATCAGCGAGGCTCACATGCAGAAATTTCACGACGTATCCCCCCAACCCCATCGCGTCGCACCTGACGACGTCGCCCGTCTGATTGGCGACACCGATGACGGGCTCATCGCCGCGATCATGGATACCGGCGCCACCTATGCCGAGATCGAACAGGCGATCAAGTGGGCCGGCGGCGGCAAAGACGAACCGGTACTCGACGGCGAAGGTCTTAGCCCGATCGGGGAAGCGGTCTACGATATTCTGATGTCGGATCCGGGTTTCGCCCCAGATGACGATCGCTGACGCGCGCCCCGCATGCGGATTTCGAGATCGCGATGGGCCTGTTCTACCGTCAATCTATAGGCCCGGCACGAGAACGGCTGCGCCGCGAACGTTCCCGGCGCGCAGATCGCTCAGCGCCCGGTTCGCATCGGCCAGCGCGTAACGCGAGATTTCGGTTCGCACCGGTATCTGTGGCGCCAGCGCCAGAAATTCGACTCCATCGCGCCGCGTAAGGTTGGCGACCGATACGATCTCTCTTTCGTGCCAGAGCAGTTCGTAGGGGAAGGCGGGAATATCGCTCATATGGATGCCGGCGCACACCACCCGTCCGCCGGGACGGATTGCGCGCAGCGCCGCCGGCACCAGCGCGCCGACCGGCGCGAAGATGATTGCCGCATCCAGCATTTCCGGCGGCGGCGCGTCCGAGGGACCGGCCCATACCGCGCCAAGCCGTCGCGCGAATGCCATGGCGACCGCGTCGCCCGGTCGGCTGAGCGCGAATACCTTTCGCCCCTCATGCAGCGCCACCTGGACGAGGATGTGCGCTGCCGCGCCAAAGCCGTAAAGGCCGATCCGAGCCGCGTCGCCGGCCTTTCGCAGCGCGCGATAGCCGATCAGCCCGGCGCACAATAGAGGGGCGGCCTCAGCGTCGGAATAGGCGGATGGTATGGCGAAGCTAAAACGGGCATCCGCCTGCATGTAGTCGGCATAGCCGCCGTCCCGATGATAGCCGGTGAACCGAGCGGCCTCGCAGAGATTCTCCTGCCCGGTCGTGCAATAGGTGCAGGTTCCGCAGACAAAGCCCAGCCATGGCACACCGACGCGATCGCCGATCCGAAACTGCTCGACTCCATCACCGATGGCGACGACCGTGCCGACCACCTCATGCCCCGGCACTAGCGGCAGATTGGGATTCGGCAGCTCGCCGTCCATCACATGAAGGTCGGTTCGGCAGACGCCGCAGGCTCGGACCTTGAGCAGAATTTCGCCCGGGGGCGGCCGGCGCCAGGCCAGTTGCCGCCGCTCCAGCGGCCTGCGCGGCGCCGTAAGCACCATCGCCCGGCCGGCGAAGCGCCCGTCGCTGCCGACATGTGCGTCATGCGGAAGCGAGGCCGTCATATGCTCGGTCCGACTTGTCGCGACCGGCGGATCTTCTCCTCGGCCATCGCGCGCAGTTCCCGGGCGTTCAGCTTCAATCTGGCAACGCCCGCCTCCTGGGCCGCGAGCCCGGTCGCCATCGCCACGCGTATCGCCGTCTCCGGATCGTCCATCGCCGGCAAGATCCGGTTCGCCTGCAGCCCGAGTTCGATGCCGTAGCCGGCGAGCGACCGCGCCGCTGCGACGGCCATCGAATCCGTGATGGTCGCAGCGCGCACATCGAGGACGCCGCGGAACATGCCGGGAAAGACGAGGGAATTATTGACCTGATTGGGGAAGTCGCTCCGCCCGGTGGCGACGACCTCGGCTCCGGCCGCGAGTGCCTCGTCGGGCCAGATCTCGGGGACCGGATTGGCGCAGGCAAAGACGATCGCCCGGGGCGCCATCCGGCGGATCCAGTCGGGCCGGATGATTCCCGGCCCGGGCGTGGCGAAGGCGAGGCAGACATCCGCGCCGGCCAGCGCCTCGGCGATTCCGCCGGATCGGTGCTCCGCATTGGAATTCCGGCAGATCTCCCACTTTTCCGGATAGATCGCCCGCTCACGCTCGATGTCGGCGCGGCCGGGGTGCAATATTCCTTGGCGATCGCAGGCAACGATCATCCTGGGTTCCGCGCCGCAGGCGACCAGCAGACGGTAGGTCGCCACATTGGCGGCGCCGACGCCGATCATGGTGATGCGGGCCGTCTTCAGTTCTCGACCTGTCGCGCGCAAGGCGTTGAGCAGGCCGGCCAGCACCACGGTTGCCGTTCCCTGCTGATCGTCATGCCAGACCGGGATCGAAAGCCGCTGCCGCAGCACCTCCAGAACCCGGAAGCACTTCGGCTGGGCGATGTCTTCGAGATTGATGGCCCCAAAGGACGGCGCCAGCCACTCCACCGCGGCGATCAGTTCCTCGGCGCTCTTTGTCGCCAGGCACAGCGCCACGGCGTCGACCCCGCCCAGATGCTTGAACAGCAGGCTCTTGCCCTCCATCACCGGGAGACCGGCGGCAGGACCGATATTCCCCAGGCCCAGAACCCGCGATCCGTCGGAGACCACCGCCACAAGATTCCCCTTGTTGGTGTAGTCGTAGATCGTCTCAGGCTCGGCGAGGATGGCGCGGCAGGGCTCCGCAACGCCCGGCGTGTACCAGACTGCGAAGTCCTGCGGCCCGCGGATCGGGCATTTCGGCGCCGTCTGCATCTTGCCGCGATAGAGCCGGTGCAGCCTGAGGCTCTCCTTCGCGGCCGGCGACAATTCGGGGCGATCTGCGGGCATGACGCGGGCCTCACTGGTCGGGGAGCCGCCCCGGGCTGCCCTGGCAGCGGCATTAACAATGCAAGAAGACGTCATTTCCGTTTCCGGCTCCTTGATCGAGATCAAGGTAGGAGCCGGCGGCATGGACAATAGTCGCAATGGGATTGGGAGTGCCCTATGGCCTTTGCCACCATCACCAAGGCTCGGTCGACCGGCGGCGCCGCGCCGCAAATGACCGATTATGCGGAGGCGCGGCGCGCTTTCTCATGGGATCTTGCCCGCCGTGAGCTTGCCGGCTTGCCTGGGGGCGGTCTCAATATCGGATATGAGGCGATCGACCGGCATGTGCTGCAGGGCCGGGGCAACAGGCTTGCATTGCGCTGGATCGCTAAGGACAATCAGGTCCGCGACTTCACCTATGCCGATCTCTATGCCGCCACCAACAGCTTCGGTAACTTGCTGGCGAGCCTGGGCGTCACCCGCGGCGAGCGAGTCTTCAGTCTGCTCGGTCGCCAGCCGGCGCTCTACATTTCGGCGCTCGGCAGCTTGAAGGCCGGCTGCGTATTCTCCCCGCTGTTCTCCGCCTTCGGTCCCGAGCCGATCGAAACGCGCATGACCAAGGGCGATGGCCGCGTCCTGGTGACTACCGAGGCCCTCTATCGCAAGAAGGTGGCGCCAATCAGGGCGCATCTGACCGGCCTGCGACATATCCTGCTGGTCGGCGGCAAGAGCGCCGATGCCCCGGCGGATGCCCTCGATTTCGATGTTGCGCTGGCCGCCTGCGACAAGGATTTCACGGTTGCACCGACCAGGCCGGCCGACATGGCCTTGTTGCATTTCACCAGCGGCACGACGGGCAAACCAAAAGGCGCCGTCCATGTTCACGAAGCGGTGGTGGCGCATCACATCACCGGCCAACTTGCCCTAGATTTGCATGCCGGTGACATTTTCTGGTGTACCGCGGATCCAGGCTGGGTTACCGGCACCTCTTACGGCATCATTGCACCATTGACCAATGGCGTCACCATGATCGTCGACGAGGCCGAGTTCGATGCCGAGCGCTGGTTCAAGATCCTGCAAGACCAGAAAGTCACGGTCTGGTATACCGCGCCCACCGCGATCCGCATGCTGATGAAGCTGGGTCCCAAACCGGCGGCGGGATTCGACCTCTCGAAACTGCGCTTCATGGCGAGCGTTGGCGAACCGCTCAACCCGGAAGCCGTGGTCTGGAGCGTCGAGGCCTTCGGCCGTCCGTTTCACGACAACTGGTGGCAGACCGAGACAGGCGGGATCATGATCGCCAACTATGCCGCAATGGATATCAAACCGGGCTCGATGGGCCGCCCGCTGCCCGGAATCGAGGCGGCGATCGTGCAGCAAGATGCCGATGGGCGGCCCGCGGTAACCGAAAAGCCGGATACCATCGGCGAACTCGCGCTCAAACCGGGATGGCCCTCGATGTTCCGCGCCTATCTGAACGACGATGAGCGCTATCGAAAATGCTTCGCCGACGGTTGGTATCTCTCCGGCGATCTCGCGACCCGCGATGCTGAGGGTTACTTCTGGTTCGTCGGCCGCTCGGACGACGTGATCAAGTCGGCTGGCCACCTGATCGGCCCCTTCGAGGTCGAGAGCGCGCTGATGGAGCATCCGGCGGTGGCCGAAGCGGCCGTCATCGGCAAACCCGATCCGATCGCTGGCGAAGCGGTCAAGGCTTTCGTCGTGCTGAAGAGCGGTTACGAGGATAGCCCGGCTTTGCGCAAGGAATTGCTGGGGCATGCACGGATCCGCCTGGGCCCGGCCGTGGCGCCACGCGAAATCGAGATCAAGGTCAATCTGCCAAAGACCCGTAGCGGCAAGATCATGCGACGCCTCCTCAAGGCGCGCGAATTGGGGCTGCCGGAGGGCGATCTGTCTACCCTGGAGAGCGACACCAGATGACTGCGAGCGGTTCGACCAAGACCCATCTGACGCATGCACATGCGCTTTCACTGTTGCATCAAATGCTGCGGATCCGACGCTTCGAGGAGAAATGCGCCGAGCTCTATACCCAGGAGAAGATTCGCGGCTTCCTCCATCTCTATATCGGCGAGGAAGCCATCGCGGTTGGCGCGATTCAGGCGCTGGGGCCTGAGGACGCGATCGTGGCCACCTACCGCGAGCACGGCCATGCCTTGGCCCGCGGCATCGGCATGGGTCCCGTCATGGCCGAGATGTATGGCAAGCAGGAAGGTTGCAGCCGGGGTCGCGGCGGATCGATGCATATTTTCGATGCCGCGACCCGCTTCTATGGCGGCAACGCCATCGTCGGTGGCGGGCTTCCGATGGCGGTCGGCCTGGGGCTGGCGGCGAAGATGCAGGGCAAGGCCGGCGTCACCGCCTGCTTCTTCGGAGAAGGCGCCGTGGCCGAGGGCGAGTTCCACGAGAGCATGAATCTCGCCGCTCTATGGCGGCTGCCGGTCCTTTTCGTCTGCGAGAACAACCTCTATGCGATGGGAACCGCGCTGGCGATATCGGAATCCGAGACCGATATCCACCGCAAGGCAGAGAGCTACCGGATGACCTCGGCGGCGGTGGACGGAATGGACGCCATCGCCATCGAAACTGCGACACGCCAAGCCTTGGACTCGATCCGCGCTGGCAATGGCCCGGTTTTCATGGAATGTCGCACCTACCGTTTCCGCGCCCATTCGATGTTCGACGCCCAACTCTACAGGTCCAAGGCCGAGATCGAGCAGTGGAAGGAAAAATGCCCGATCGAACACCTGAAGAAGCGCGCCCTCGCGGCAGCGATCATCCACGAGGCGGATTTTGCCGCGCTGGAAGCCGAAGTCGCCGGCGAGGTGACGGCGGCCGTTGCCTTCGCCGAGGCCGGGAAATGGGAACCGGTCGCCGGGCTGTTGAACGACGTCTATTCGCCGAGGGCCGGCGCATGACGACTGCCGCGACCGCCAAGAACGATACGCCGACGACCTATCGCGATGCCGTTCGGGCGGCAATCCGCGAGGCCTTGCAGCGCGAACCCAGAGCCTTCCTGATGGGCGAGGATGTCGGCCGCTATGGCGGCTGCTATGCCGTCAGCAAGGGCTTGCTGGATGAATTCGGGCCGGACCGGATTCGCGATACACCGCTTTGCGAGGCGGGCTTCGTTGGGGCCGGCATTGGCGCAGCCCTCGGCGGGATGCGACCGATCGTCGAGGTCATGACGGTGAACTTCAGCCTGCTGTGCCTCGACCAGATCCTGAACACCGCGGCCACCATCCGCCACATGTCCGGCGGCCAGTTCTCGGTTCCGGTCGTAATCCGGATGGCGACCGGCGCCGGCCGGCAATTGGCGGCGCAGCATTCCCACTCGCTCGAAAACTGGTACGCCCACATTCCCGGCATCCGGGTCCTGGCGCCGGCTACGCTTGCGGACGCCCGCGGTATGCTGTGGACGGCGCTGACCGACCCGGATCCGGTCCTCATCTTCGAGAATGTCATGCTTTACAACATGACCGGCTCCCTCGTGCCTGATGCGGGTCCGGTGGAGATCGACCGTGCCGCGATCCGCCGGGCGGGCTCCGACGTCACCCTGATCACCTATGGCGGCTCGCTGTGGAAGACGCTGACGGCGGCAGAACAGCTGGCGGCCATTGGCATCGAAGCCGAGGTCGTCGATCTCCGCACCCTTCGTCCGCTCGACGACGCGACGATCATGGCTTCGGTTCGACGCACGCGGCGCGCCGTCATCGTCGACGAAGGCTGGCGCACCGGCAGCCTAGCGGCGGAGATATCGGCGCGCATCACCGAGCAATGCTTCTGGTCGCTGGATGCGCCGATCGGGCGGGTCTGCACCGCCGAAGTGCCGATTCCCTATCCCAAGCACCTGGAAGACGCGGCCTTGCCGCAGCCGGCCGCCATCGTCGCTGCCGCCCGGGCGGCTGTGGGGCGCTGATGGGCGTGTTCCACATGCCCTCGCTGGGCGCCGACATGGAAGCCGGCACGCTGGTCGAATGGCTGAAGCGACCCGGAGACCCGATCGCCAGCGGCGACATCATCGCCGTGGTCGAGACGCAAAAGGGCGCCATCGAGGTCGAGGCCTTCGAAACCGGCACCGTGACCGAACTGCTGACGCCGGTTGGATCGACGGTTCCGGTCGGAACGCCGCTGGCAATGATCCAGGTCGCCGGCGAGCCACCCGCGCCGATCCCGACAACCGTTTCCCCGCCCATCTCCCCGGCGCCGATCGCGCGGCCAGCATCGCCTGTCGCCGAGCAGGACGCGCCAAAGGCCTCCGCCTTGAACGCCTCCCCGGCCGCTCGGAAATTCGCCACCGATCACGGCATCGACCTCACCGGAATTGCCGGCAGCGGTCCAGACGGCGCCATCGTCTATGTTGATGTCGAGGCCGCTTGGCAGCGGCGACAAGCGAAACCGGGCACCCCGCCTGAGATACCTCAAACCACATCCGCAGCCTCCGGCGCCGCCGCCCTGCGCAACGCCATCGCCGCCGCGATGGGGCGATCGAAGCGTGAAATTCCGCATTTTTATCTGGGTCACGCCGTCGACGTGACTGACGCAATGGATTGGCTGAAGACGCGCAACGCCGCGCGTCCGGCGCAGGATCGCGTCCTCTTCGCAGCGCTGCTGCTGAAGGCGGTTGCTCTTTCGCTCGGCAGCTATCCGGAATTCAACGGGCTCTACCGCGATTCTCGCTTCGAGCCCTCCAACGGCATCCATGTCGGCGTGGCGATCGCGTTGCGCGGCGGCGGCCTCGCCGCGCCGGCAATTCACGACACCGACAAGCTGCCCCTGGATCAGCTGATGCAGCGCCTTGTCGATCTTACCAACCGCCTGCGCGCCGGGCGACTGCGGGCCTCGGAGCTGGCCGATCCAACCGTCACCCTCACCAGTCTCGGCGAGCGCGGCGTCGATATGGTCCAGCCGGTCATCTATCCGCCCCAGGTCGCCATTATCGGCGCCGGCGCCCCCGCCCTGCGGCCATGGGTATCCGGCGACCGCTGCGTCCCGCGCCAGATCTGCCAAATATCCCTTGCCGCCGATCACCGGGTAAGCGATGGCCACCGTGGGGCGTTGCTGTTGCGCGCCATCGCCGAACGCCTCCAGGCACCCGATACTCTTTGAGGTTAGACTCGATGAACGAAGGCGAAATCAAGGCCGTGCTACTGGAAGAGATCGGCAATATCGCGCCGGAGGCCGATCTCAGTCGTCTCAAGCCCGATGTCAATTTCCGCGAGGAGCTGGATATCAACTCAATGGGCTTCCTCACTTTGGTGATCGCGCTCAGCAACCGGCTCGCCGTCGATATTCCCGAGCGCGACTATCCGCGTATGTTTTCGCTCGAGGGAACTATCGCCTATTTGGTCGCTGCAAAACGTTGAGCCGTGCGCAGCAAAACTCGTAGCCGCTTCTCTCCCGGATGGGCATTGCGGACTTACGCCGATTTCGAATGCCCGCTTTGTGCCATTCGCCGACGCCCCTCTGAACCAAGTCGAGAAGGATCAACCAGAGGGAAGTGCATCCGGCAGCCACGCGGTATTCGGGCGGGCCGGTCACGGCGAGAAACAGCGCATCAGACCGACTTGAGCTCCGCGCTCAACTCGGCGGACCCTTGCGACCGGTCCACACTCAGCTTCGGCAAGAACATTCTGCCTGGGCATAGCCGCGATCGTATTGGTCTGGGTAGTTGCAGCGACCGCAACTCGTGCAGGAGAATTTGACACGCACCCCCTGCTCCAATGACCTTCGCTTTTGGGCTTTACCTAGGCTCTGTTCTAAGTTCCGGGTCTTCGTTCAAGATTGTATGTGACCAACTCGCCGAATCGCGCGGTGCCGATCGGCCCGCGCGAGGGTCGCCGAATGAGGTCGACGACTGGCCCCTTGTTGCCTTCAACCAAGTGTAGGCCGTCCCTCGTCATGGCGATATCTCCGCCGATTTTGGTCCAATCCGGAAAGGCCGCATGCGCTCTGAAGACGAAATCAAGGCCGTGTTGCCAGATGAGATCGGCAACAACGCGTCGGAAGTTGATCTTGGCCATCTCCTGCCCGACGTCAACTTTCGCCAGAAGCTGGATATCGGTTCCATGGGCTTCTTCAATCCGACCGTCGCGCTCGGCAGTCGTCTCTCCATTCAGGTTCCGGAGTGCGACTATCCACGCGAGTGGACGATCAAGGGTACTGTCGCCTACCCAGTGGCGGCTAAACGGTGAGCCGCAAAGCGCCCGTGGGTTTCCCAAACAGTTCGCCTGCCGAATGACGGAAGGGTCCTAGGGGCATCTTTACCGGCTGACCGGCGATTGATCTGGATCATGGCAGAGCGATCATCGGCAGTTTAGCGTGTCTATTATATTGAGTGGAGGAGCTAATTGATGGATATCATGCAGCTATCTGTCTTTGACAAGACGCTGCAGGAATTGAATCTGTGGCTTAAGCCGATTATGGGATCCTTGGGTGCCACGAAACGGGATACCGCCTGGGATGCCCTGAAAGCGCGACCGCACACCCTGTGTGACCGCATGGTCCGGAAACGCCGTGCCTATCGGCGCGCAGTTGCCGATGTTGATCCGAGGTCTCCATTATGACGGTTGGCGTCCGGCGGCCACACCGACGATGGAGTGGCATATCGAGGATTTCCTCGACCGTTTCATCGGAAAGCTTGCCCGGAATTCGCGCACCGACCCGGAAGCGGCGGAGCAAGCCGTGTTCAATGCGATGTGGCAGAAGATAAATGCCGATGAACTTGCGAAACTACTGCGGATTCTTCCTGTGGAGCTGCAGGGGTTATGGGTCGAGTCAAAACGCTGATGCCGTTGAATGCAGATTCCGGAGCACCCCGAATGCCGTTCAGTAATCGCACCGAGGCCGCTCGATCATGCCAGAGCACTCTATGGACTGCCGAAACGGTGATGATTCGATATCGGACCCTCCGGCCGGCGGCGAAGGCGAGTACAGTAAGGTACGACCCTTGATGCAAGTCTGGCATCCTGTTCTTGGACTTCGCACTGCGCTTAGGCTGTTAGTCGCGTCAGTCCTCTCGCTTGCTTGTTTCGGCTCGACGGTGGAAAGTGGCGATTTTGGGCTGCGGGTTCCGGTGCTCGTCTATCATCGTTTCGGACCTGCTGTCGCCGACGCAATGACCGTGACGACCGCGGTGTTTGCTGATCAGTTGCGGCAGCTGCAAGACGACGGGCGCCGGGTAATTCCCTTGGATTCGCTCCTCAGAGCTCTGGCAGAAGGTCGCAGTGATTTGCCCGCCGGCGCCATTGTGATTACCGCGGATGATGGCCATCGATCAGTGTACACTGATATGTTTCCATTAATCCGGAAATATCAGGTGCCTGTGACGCTCTTCATTTATCCGTCGGCCATTTCCAACGCGTCCTATGCGCTTACTTGGGATCAACTCGCGGAAATGCGGGCTTCCGGGCTCGTCGATATTCAATCGCACAGCTATTGGCACCCCAATTTCAAAGTCGAGCGGGGACGGTTGGCGCCAGAGGAATATGAGAAACTGGTCCAGGGTCAGCTCATCCGTTCAAGATCGACCATTGAGAAGCATTTGGGTGGCACGGTTGACCAATTGGCTTGGCCGTTCGGCATATACGACGCGCGGCTAATGGCGGCTGCGACGAGCGCTGGCTATACGGCGGCTTTTTCGATCGACCGCCGGCCCGTCACGGCAGTCGAAAGCATCATGGCTTTACCCCGCTACATCGTGACGGATGGCGATCGTGGCGCGCGCTTCGAACGTCTCGTAGCGGGTCCGATCGAAGACGCCGGAAAGATCGGCTACTGACGGCTCATTCCTTAGGTGCACCTTGCGACCAATCTCAAAGCATTTCCCACGAACGCAGTGGCCATGGGTCTCAATATCCTGTCTGGTCGCTGGCCTTCTGTACCTTTTGACGCTGGCACCATTTGCCCGGGCGGCGGAATACCATGGCCAAGTCCTCGATGCCACAACCACCGACCCGGTCGCCGGCGCCACGGTGACACTCGGCGAGCAGAGCGTTCTTACTGATACGCAAGGGAACTACGCAATAGTCGGGCCCGAAAACGTTCTGCGATTCCGGGCACCGGGCTATCAAAGGCACGACACGGCGCCCGATCCGGGCACGCCGCACACCACTGTCTTGCTGGATCGGTTGATGCCGAAGGCGCTTTATCTGTCGGTCTATGGGATAGGGAGCAGCTCACTCCGTGAACCTGCCTTAGACGTCATTCGGCGCGCCGGGCTGAATGCCCTGGTGATCGATATAAAGGGGGATCGCGGTCTGATTCCTTATGCAAGCGCATTACCGCTTGCAACTGTCAGCGGAGCGCTCAGGGTCCGGACAATTCGGGACCTGAAAGCCATGGTTACGTACCTGCAGTCCAAAGGGCTCTACACCATCGCCCGGATTGTTGTATTCAAGGATGACCTACTGGCAGAGGCGCGCCAGGACTGGGCAATCCGCACCAAGGACGGAGCGATTTGGAAGGACCGCGAGGGTCTTGCTTGGATCGATCCATTTCAAAAGGATGCTTGGGACTATTCGATCGGCGTTGCAGAAGAGGCAGCGGCAAGCGGCTTCGATGAAATTCAGTTTGACTATATACGCTTTCCCGATGCACACGGCCTCATTTACTCGCAGCGCGTCACTCCGGCCGGCCGGATTGGAGCCATCACCGGTTTTCTCCAGGAGGCGAAGCGGCGATTGACCAAGCATAATGTGTTTTTGTCTGTCGACGTCTTCGGCTACACTTGTTGGAATACCGACGATACGCAGATCGGTCAGCGGCTGGAAGACCTGGTTGGCATAGTGGATTACGTGTCGCCGATGCTCTATCCCTCAAGTTTCCAATTCGGCATACCGGGAGTCCGCAATCCGGTGGAGAACCCCTACGACATCGTCTATCGCTCTCTGGAAACTGCGCGGAAAAGGGTTGCGGGTACGACTCTTCGCTTCCGGCCTTGGCTTCAGTCTTTCACCGACTACGCTTTCAGCGGCAAGAGATTCGGCGCTACCGAGATTGCAGCGCAGGTGCGGGCTGCCGAAGACGCTGGATCGGTTGGATGGATGCTCTGGAATCCACGTAACGTCTATTCTGCCGATGGTTTGGTCATTCCGGACGACGAGGGGCAACGGTAGCACCGACGCTATGCGCAAGCGACGCACGATCCTGGCTTTCGCCCTTCTTCAGTTCACCAGTGGGATGCTCGCTGGGTGTTCGCCCATATTCGGTGCCGCCTATGCTGGAGACGCGGCTACTCCAGCGTCGCTCGCCCGCCTCGATGGCATTGGTGATATAGCGCGTGACGAGATCGCCGCCGGCCATATTCCGGGGGCTGTAATCGTGGTCGGCATCGAGGGTCGCGTGGTGTTCCGGCAAGCCTTCGGCGAACGCTCTGTCGTCCCGAACAGCGCGCCAATGACAGTCGCGACCATCTTCGACATCGCTTCGCTCACCAAAGTTGTCGCTACAACGACGGCAATCATGCAGCTGGTGGAACAGCAGCAGATCGACCTTGACAGCCCAGTTGCAACGTATTGGCCGGCGTTCGGCAGCAACGGCAAGGACGATATTACGATCCGCCAGCTTCTGACTCACTATTCAGGACTGCCGCAGGCCCTGCCAGCGGTGCCGCGGTGGTCCGGCTACACCGCAGCGCTGAAAATGGTCGCCGCACTCAAGCCGACAGCACCTTCGGGCACGACCTTTGTTTACAGCGACGTGGATTTTGTCGTATTGGGGGAGGTCATACACCGCGTCTCCGGCCTGTCGCTCGATCGCTACTGCGCGAAGCATGTTTTCATGCCCCTGGGCATGAGTGATACGCAATTCCGCCCGCCGCTATGGCTGCGGAGGCATATTGCACCCGCCGACATAGAGGATGGTGAATTGCGCTGGGGCCGAGTTCAGGATCCGATGGCAAGTCGAATGGGCGGTGTCTCCGGTCATGCCGGCCTCTTCTCGACTGCCGACGATCTCACCCGTTTTGCTATGATGTTGTTGGCCGGCGGCCAGGTCGGTGACATCCGCGTTTTGCGGCCTGCCTCTATCGCAGCTATGACCAGCCCGCAGAGTCCGCCCGGCCAAATGGAATTGCGTGGCCTGGGTTGGGACATCGATTCTCCCTATTCCAGCAAGCTGTCCCCGTTCTTCTCGCCTCGCTCGTTCGGCCATACGGGATACACTGGTACCGCGCTGTGGATTGACCCGGAGAGGCAGGCCTTTCTAATCGTGCTAAGTAACCGCCTACACCCTGACGGCAGCGGAAGCACGGCAACATTATTGCGCCGCCTCGCACGTCTGGTTGGCGAGGCGGCCACCGGTCTCGCACCCAGTCAACCAGGGACGTCACCTGGGTCCGCTCAGAGTGCCCCGCCTCGGCAGGTGATGACTGGGATCGACGTTCTTGAGTCATACGGATTTCGCAGCCTCATCGGGCGACGTGTGGGGCTCATCACCAATCGATCTGGCCGAGATGCCGCCGGCAGGCGGACGGCAGACATTCTGTATAAGGCTCCCGGCGTACGCCTTGTGGCATTATTCAGTCCGGAGCACGGCCTGGATGCACAGCAAAACAGCAATGTGCCTTCGGAAATCGACGCGGCAACCGGGCTCCCGGTGTACAGCCTCTACGGCGACGTCCGTCGCCCGACGGATGCCATGCTGGGCGATCTCGACACCTTGGTCTTCGACATACAGGACGCTGGCGTTCGCTTCTACACCTATGCGACGACAATGGCCTATGCGATGGATGCTGCCGCGGCGCACGGCCTCGATTTCATCGTATTGGACCGGCCAAATCCACTCACAGCGGCGACTGTTCAGGGGCCGCTCCTCGATCCGGATTCGACGTCATTCGTAAACTACATGCCGATGCCGATCCGGCACGGTATGACGATAGGAGAGCTGGCGCTGATGTTCAACACCGAGAACCACCTCGGGGCCAAGTTGCATGTGGTGGTGATGCGACATTACGACCGCGCCCTCTGGTACGACGAAACCGGCCTCGCCTGGGTGCCACCCTCTCCTAACCTGCGTAACACCAAAGAGGCTACGCTCTACCCGAGTATCGCGATGGCCGAGGGTGCTAATGTCAGCGTCGGCCGCGGTACCGATACGCCATTTGAAGTCCTCGGCGCGCCCTGGATCGACGGAAACTTACTTTCATCCTATCTTACATTCAGGAAGATCCCCGGTGTCAGCTTCCGTGCCATTGAGTTCAAGCCTGACGAGCCGCCTTATGCAAACAAAACCTGTTCCGGCGTACGAATCAATTTAGTTGATCGCAATACCTTGAATAGCCCGCTCCTGGGATTGGAGATCATTTCCGCCTTGCATCACCTATTCCAAGATCGCTTCGAGATCGACCGTACGCAAGCCATGGTCGGGTCGCAGGAAACCATCGCCGCCGTTAAGGATGGCAAAGACCCGATGACGATCGCGCAGAGCTGGGATGAGGCGATAAAGACATTTGCCGAACTTCGCGATAGATATCTCCTCTATTGAGGCAGCGCCACATCCGCTATGTGCCATGTGTGGACGGCTCCCCGTTGGCAAGGGTTTCTTTGACGGTGATGCGGGGCTGGTTGGTGCAGCCATGTGTCCGGCCTGTTAATGCGGCACTGCATGGCCGCTGGCCATAATGCTCTCCGCGGATCGGGTCCCGGTCAAAAGCACGCATTCAAGGGATGCGCTGGCACAAGTGGGTTTTCCCGATCCCCGGATCAACCGGCTTTCGCATTACCTCGCAGTTGCCCTTCCCATCTGGTTGGCGCGCCGTCGTGGCGCGCGCGTTCACGCGGTCTGCAGCGTTGGCTCCCTATAAGCCTCACCCCGGGCCATGACGGCCCAGGCCATGCGTGCGATCTTGTTGGCGAGCGCCACAGCCGCGACCTTGGCTGGCCGGCGTTCCAGCAAGCGCGCCAGCCATGGGCGATGCGCGGTTCCGTGGGTCTGGGCGTAGCGAATCACGGAGAGGGCTCCAACCGTCAGCAACGTGCGCAAGTACCGGTTCCCATGCTTGGAAATGCCGCCAAGCCGTTCCTTGCCGCCGCTCGAGTTCTGCTTCGGGACCAGCCCGATCCAAGCGGCCAAGTCCCGGCCGGACTTGAAAGCCTGGGGGTTGGGCACGCTGGCGACCAGCGCCGTCGCGATGAGTGGTCCGACACCCGGGATATGGTCGAGCCGTCGGCTGGCCTCATTGGTCCGGTGCCAGGCGAGAACCCGCCGGTCGGCCTCAAGGATCTGCCGGTTCGCCAGTTGCAGCTGCATGGCCAGTGCTTCCAGGCAGGTTCGGGCGACATCGGGAATCCGACCGTCTTCGGCATCGCCAATGGCCTGAAGCAGCTTCTCCACGCCATTGCGGCCGATTGCCGCCACAATCCCGAACTCTGCCAGATGCGCCCGGATCGCATTGATCAGCGTGGTGCGCTGGCGGACGAACAGTTGCCGGGTCCGGTGCAGCATCAGGATGCTCTGCTGCTCGGGCGTCTTCAGCCAGACGAAGCGCATCGTCGGCCTGGTTACCGCCTCGCAGATCGCCTCGGCGTCGGCCGCATCGTTCTTCTGGGTCTTCACATAGGCCTTCACGTAGCGCGGTGGCATCAACCTCACACGGTGGCCAAGCCGCTCGATCTCCCGACCCCAGTGATGCGCTGTCGCGCAAGCCTCCATCCCCACTATGCAGGGTGGCAACTTCTCGAAGAATGGTAGCACCTGACCCCGCCGCAGCTGGCGCCGAACCACCACTGTCCCTTCGGTATCCACGCCATGAACCTGAAACACCGACTTAGCAAGATCCACGCCGATCGTGATAACGTCTCCCATTGGATGGCTCCCCTTTCATGTGGTCACATACAGCAACCACATCATGGCACCTAGATGCCGGGTGGGGAGCCGTCCACAGCATCAAGAGCGGACAGTTCGGGACCGATGTCTCCGAGAAGTGCCGCGCCTTGAGCTGGACCCTTTTGGAAGTATAGAAAGCCGGACCAAGCTAAGGGAATGGAATGACCGGACATCACTATCGACGGATCAAACGATCGAATGCTGATATTTCGGGAGCGCTGTCGGCGTCCGAAAGCACCGAGACCCACTTCTCTCTCGTCGGCCTCAGAAGCGTCTGATCTTCTGATAGAACTCTACTGCTTCCAGTTTTTCATGGTCAGAGCACTGCTGGATGTTGCACTCGACCTCGAAGTCGCACCGTCCTTGATATACCGAGCCGCCATTCTCCCGAAAGGGGGAAAGGAAATCTTCAGGCCTTGCGACCGCCACGCCCTTCGAGACGGGGTACCAGGAAAAGAACTCCGGGCAGCTCCAGGCGCCGCCTGGCATCTCTCCTTGAATGTATCCGCCATAGGGCAGGTTTGCCTCGAACAAGGCGTCCGCGCGCTTCAGCATCGCCTGAAATGCGTACAAGGTCGTTGTATGTCCCAATTCTGGGGCATTCAAGAGGTCGTACGGATGGAGGCTTTTCGAGACGTTACCTTCCACGATGGGATCAATCGATGCCTCTTTCCAGAGAATTTTGGCCCGTATGGTCGCAGAATGCACGAAGCGAACTATTTTCAGCTCATGGTGCAGGCAAAAACCCAGAATGAGTTTGGTGAAGCCTTCGAGGAAGGCATCTTCTGTCCCCTTGATCCAGGCAATCTTCTCCCTCGATATCATACTCCCGACAGAGCGTGTGGCCGAACCATCCGAGACGCTTTCGGCAAGCCGCATTTCCTCATAGATCTCCCGACTCATCAGCGGAACTTCGAGCTCGGCATTGACCCGGAAAAAGACCTCAAGTAAATCTTCATTGCTGGCAAGCGCTATCGGTGCCGGAGTGAAAACCTCCATCGGTTTGAAATCGCCATTCTCGAGCGCCACCGACCTCCACGCACGCGCGATCCTGAACAGGCCGCGGTCGTCGATCAGAATGAAATTGGAGAATGGCGCGCCGAGATGCCGGTAGCGCCGGCCGTCGATTGCACCGACGCGCGAGGCCTTTGCAGCTTCAATGGCGGCAAAGACCTCGCGGCTGAGCATCTGAGATGGATCTGCATGAATGAACCGGCCGCTCTCCAGAGAAATCGCGCGCCGATCCCATGGCGGACCCAAATCGATGGAATTTGCAACTGGCCAGCTCATTCTGCGATCCTCATTCTCAGACCCTCGCGCCTAGCCGGGCAGCCGGCATATGCTCGAACGCCAGTGGACTCTTGACGGCATGCTGGGCTTGGCCGCCAGGGCCAACAATAGGCCTGGCGTACCTGTGTGCCGCGCCGGGCTTATATGGCCTCTGGCACGAGAGGCTTCGTGCCGGCACTGGAAATGTTCGGCACCAGTGCCAGCATTCAGACCAAACATCATCATCTTAGGGTGAGACAATGTGGGGCACGATTTCGCCGTGGGGTGATGATCCTCGAAAACCTAAGAGTTCGCCCACAGCTTCGATATAGTGGACAACTACAATGGGCTTGCGGAAATATTTCCGCGGGATCGGGAGGTCTTCGATGGCGCCGCCTTCCAACATGCCGACCACTTGGGGATCTTCGCGCCTGACACTTCTGAAGAGACCCGGATCGCCCCAGGGAACGAAGAAGCAAGTGACCATCATCTTAGGCACGGCGGCCAGCCGCGGAATGGCGCCGCACCAGGCCAGGAATTCGATGCCTGAGTGCTCCGGAAGCTGGCAATCGACATGGATCGCGTCCGGTTGATGCGCTTTCGCGAATTCAAGACCTTCGAGTGCGGTCTTGCAGAGATGGATATTGAGAGACGGGTGAATGACGCGCAACGTGTCGGTGACGAGCTTGCCGCAAAACTCATTGTCTTCGATGATCAGGAGCAGTTTCCGATCTTGGGCGGTCGAATTCCATTTCGGCTCCGAGTTCGAGATCGATGAGTAGTGATTCGATCGACGTTATAAATCCTAGTACCCTGCGCCCAACGGTTCATGCTGAAAAAAGTGTGACAGAAGGCCCGCAATTTTCCTTGGCTCAGACCTTAGGGCTGAACGTGTTCTGAGCCACGCTCATCGGTCTCGATCAGCGGTACATCGGCGGCATGGCGCCTTAAATGACACCTTAGGCTTTTCCGGTGTCGCAGTCGGCCGAACGATCCCTTAAGCGCGCGTTAGGTCATGCGAAACCTCCAACAGCGCGCCGACACTGGAAGAAGCCAAATAGCCTAGGCCGACGATATGGGCTTGGCATGCCGATTTATAGGTCCGCTATGTGCCAGAAGCAGCCGAGACCCCGCGCAACTCTTTGAAAATGCTCGCGTCTGGAAAATTGCTAAGTAGTGATCCTTTCGCGCCAACTACCCTGCAGTCCGGCGTCAGCCATGTCCGCTTCGTGCCAACAGCGGACCCTCTGGATCCGAGTAAGTGCGGAGCATTGAGGAGTTACTCGCGCACCGGCTCCCTAACAGGCAGTCGGCGTAACTGTCGGTGCCATGTCATGTCTGGAGTCGCTGTCCCCGCGCGCTGAAAATGACCGGTGCGGCAACGACAAAGTCCGGATCGTCGAGCAGGTGCAGCAGACGGTCCAGTTCCTCGGATGTGAGCAGCCCTTCAGCCAACAATTGATCACGCACCTGACGAAAGTTCGCTCTGTCGAGCCGCGCCCCAGGCGAACCGCCCCGCCGGAACTCGAAGTGGGCGTCCGCCTCGACGTTGACCAGCCCAGTGGCAATGAGGCGGCCATGAAGGGAGCGCCCCCAACTCATATCCATGCCTCGCAATTCCATGAGGGTGCGCAGTGCACGGAAGCATTTGCGCACTGTCTCGGCGTCGTCGACATTGGTGCAAGGAAATGCCCGATCAATCAGCATCGTATCGTAGTCCTCGACAACGAGCCAGCCATCCGGCTTCAGCGCCGTCACAAGGCGTGGAATGATTGCCTCGCGCTGTGGCACATGAATGAGCACCAAGCGCGTGTGGATGAGATCGAATGCAGTGTCTGGTAGTGGGTCGAGGCCGACATCATGACGACGCACCTCGAGATTGCTGCGGCCCGTTTCAGCTAAGAACCGCGGATCGATATCGGTCAACAACACATGACCTTCCGGTCCGACGCGGTCGGAGAGCCAGTGTCCTATCGATCCACTCCCGCCGCCTATCTCCCAGCATCGCCAACCGGGCCCTATGCCGGTCGCCACAAGATGACGCGTGGTGAGTGGATCATAGAGGGACTCGAGGCTGGAAAACCGTTGCTCGGTTTCACGTTCTGCCGCGTTGTCGAAGATGTAGCTCGTCATGCTGGCCACCAGAATGTACGCCGATCGAATTCAGCGGCTTGCCAGTCTTCCTCGGCCCGTTGGCACTCAAGCAAAAGACTAGACCTTCAAGAACGTTCACGCCAGCGGCCGGCCTCAATAAGCCTATCGCCAATACGCGCGTGGGTCGACCGGTTCGGGCCGCAGACTCTACCAAAGCCTCGCGACAGCGCTTGCGAAGTAGTCATGCCCACGCAGGGTCAAATGCAATCCTCAAGTCAGCACACCTCTACGTCCGCTTTGTGCCCGCTTTATGCCAATAACGAACGTCGGCAGGCGTCGATCGGCCGCGGACAAAATGATGGCCACTAAGACACAAGTTTGCGCTACGATTTGGTGATCCAGACTTTTTCCATCGACGGTGCGCTGGCAGTTGTCGCGGTGGCCAGCACCAAGGTGGCTCGGATGGCTGGGGCGCCAGGATTCGAACCTGGGATGGCGGGACCAAAACCCGCTGCCTTACCGCTTGGCTACGCCCCAACAGGTCGCCCTGAATGGTCGACCCGATAGGTCGACCCGAATGCTCGCCCCGGCATGGGCGGCCGCGCGGGCCGAAACATAGTCAAAGCCCGGCACGACTGCAACCCTGGCCTCCCGCTCCCGCCGGCGCCGGCCGGCTGCCCAGCAAGCCCTTGGCCGGACTGCCTTTATCGGCCTTCGGCACCCCGCCATCGGCGATCACCGTGCCGGCACCCGAGGCCGTCCCGGGCGCCACCCCTGGGCCACCCCGGGGCGCCGCCCCGCCGCTAGCGCCGGACGCGGAAGTTCTCGAACTGCCAGGGATCCCGGCGGTCGATGTTGGGCTCGGGAAACAGCTTCTCGCGGTCCTGCAGCGGCGTCCAGTCGGTCCAGGCGCCGACCACCGGGCCGAGATAGGGCCGGCAGATCTCCAGGATGTAGTCGTGATCGATGTCCTCGGGCTCGACCACGCCGCGATGCGGGTTCTCGATCAGCCACATCGCCCCGGCCAGGACCGGCGCGGCGATCTGCGGCGAGGTGGCGTTGAAATCCGGGCCCATCAGGCGCCGCGCCTCGTGGATCGACAGCTGCGAGCCGTACCAGTAGGCGCCGAAATCGCCCATCAGCAGCGCGCCCAGCTCGTCGATGCCGTCGACGATCTCCGCGTTCAGCAGGCGCACGTCGTCCTGCATGCGGAAGTTCTTCATCTGGAACTCGCGCACCGACAGCACCGCGTCGTTGCAGGGGTGATAGGCGTAATGCGCGGTCGGCCGGTAGACCGGCTTGCCCTTCTCGCTGACGGTGAAATAGTCGCTCAGGGTCACCGCCTCGCCATGGGTGATCAGGAAGCCGATCATCGGCCCGCCATGCGGCGTCCAGGAGCGGATCTCGGTCAGGCAGCCGGGCTGGCGCAGGAAGATCGCCGCCTTGCAGCCGACCTTGTGCTCGACGCCGTTGTCCGGCAGGCGCTTCTCGTGGGTGCCCCAGCCGAGCTCGGCCGGCTGGCAGCCCTCGCCGACGAAGCCGGGGATCGACCAGGTGTTGCAGAACTCGTTCTGCCGCTTCGGCACCTCGGTCACCTGCAGGTCGTGCTCGGCGACATGGATGGTCTTCACGCCGACCTTCTGCATCAGCCGGGCCCAGCCCTCGCGGTGCTTCGGCGGCGTCGCGTCGAGGCCGCGCATGCGGGCGATGTCGAGCAGGCCCTGCTTGACGAAATGGCTGATCAGCCCCGGATTGGCGCCGTGGGTGAGCAGCGCCGAGGGGCCGTTCTTCGGGAACTTCTTCGCCGCCTCCAGCACCGAATGGCGCAGGTAGTAGTTGGTGCGGTGCTCCTCCGGGATCGCCTTGTTGTCGTAGTAGTTCGCCCAGGGCTCGATGCAGGTGTCGATGTAGAGGGCGCCGTTCTTCTGGCACCACTCGATGATCGCCAGGGACGAGACCTCGACCGAGAGGTTGATGACGAGGTCGCCCTTGCCGGCGAACTTGGCGAGCAGCTTGGCGAGATTGCCGCGGTCGAGCGGGTTGACCATGTAGGTCATGCCCTTGTCGATGAAGCGCTGGGCGTCGGCCGAATGATCGGCGCCGTCGATCACCGCGATGCGGCTCATCGGCATGTCGAAATGCTTCTCGATCATCGGCATGGTGCAGCGCCCGACCGAGCCGTAGCCGATCATCAGGATGCGGCCCTTGAAGGAAATTCTGTGCGTCATGCGATTACCCCAGTGAAATCAGGTCGGAAAGCCGGGCGGGCCAGGGCGGCCAGGACGACTGCGGCGGACAGGCGCGGCCATGCCCGAAGCGGGCGCGGCGCGGATCGGCGGCGATCAGAGCAGAAGCGGGCGGCGAAAGGCCGGGCGCGCCCACTGGCTTCCCGGACGGGATCGGGACGGCGGTACCGCGGATGATTTCCGTGCCGGCAAGTTCAGCATCGACTGCCCCCCTTTGAGGCTATCGGCGCGGCCGCTCCTCGAGCCGGCACCGAGAGTTCCAAAAGGACGCCTTCCGTCGTTGCATAACCACTGAAATCCGCGGCGGCCGGCGATCCTGCCGGCCGGGCGCGACGTTTCCCGGGCCATTGGCACGTGCGTGTGCGTCTGGGATCAGGCCATTACGGAAATTTCCCCGCCCCCGCAAGGGAAATTTTCACGGCGGTCCGGACTGCAGGCGGCGGGGCGGCGACGGGACGGCGCCAGGACTGCAACAAGGCGGCGCTAGACCGCCTTCTTCGCCGCCTGGAGTCCGTCGAAGACGTTGAATTCATGCGCGATCGAGCGCTCGATCAGCTCGCGATAGACGTTGCTGACCAGGTCCGGATCGATGCCCTGGGCACGGGCGGCGGCACGCACCTTGGCCAGCACGTCGACGACGCGGATGTCGTCGCGCACCTTGCCGCGGTCGGTCTTCAGCCGCGCCGCCTCCTCGATATAGTGCAGGCGGTCGGCGAGCAGCAGCACGATCTCGCGATCAAGGGCGTCGATCTCGGCGCGCACCTCGGTCATGTCACGGCAGGTCTTGCGTTCGGCCATCTGGATCTCACGCCTGTTTCGCATCGATGATGCCGCGGCGGATCGCCCGGGTGCGGGTGAAGGTCTCCTCCAGCTTGTCCGCCTCGCCCCAGCGGATCGCCCGCTGCAGGGCGGTGAGATCCTCGGTGAAGCGCCCCAGCATCTCCAGCACCGCCTCGCGGTTGTTCAGGAAGATGTCGCGCCACATGATCGGATTGGAGGCGGCGATGCGGGTGAAGTCGCGGAACCCCGAGGCGGAGAACTTGATGACCTCGCCCTTCAGCGATTCCTCGAGCCCGGCCGCGGTGTCGACGATGGTATAGGCGATGAGATGCGGCAGATGCGAGGTGATGGCGAGGATCTGGTCGTGATGCGACGGCTCCATCACCTCGACCCGGCAGCCGACCTTCTCCCACAGCGTCTTCAGCCGCGCCACGGCGGCGGGATCGGCGCCCGGCAGCGGCGTCAGCACCCACCAGCGCCCGTCGAACAGCTCGGCAAAGCCCGAGGCCGGCCCGGAATGCTCGGTGCCGGCGATCGGATGGCCGGGAATGAAATGCACGCCCTCGGGCACATGCGGCCCGAGATCGCGGATCACCGCCTGCTTCACCGAGCCGACATCGGTCAGGGTGGCGCCTGGCTTCAGATGGGCGGCGATCTCCGGCCCGACCTCGGCATAGGCGCCGATCGGCACGCAGACGATGACCAGGTCGGAGCCCGCCACCGCCGCCGCGGCCGAGGCGACATAGGCGTCGGCGAGGCCGAGGCCCTCGGCTTCCTGCAGCGCCGCGACGCTGCGGTCGCTGGCGACGATGCGTCCGGCGAGATTGAATTTGCGCAGCGCCCGGGCGATCGACGAGCCGATATGGCCGATGCCGATCAGGGTGACCTGCGGGAAGAGGGGATCGCTCATTGGGTGGCGGCCTTCCGGACGAAATCGCCGAGGGCGTCGGCGCAGGCGCGCAAGGCCGGCTCCTCGGCGATGGTGATGCGCAGGCAGTCGGCGAGACCGTAGGCGCCCATCTTGCGCGCCAGGATCCGGCGCGATTTCAGGAAGAGATCGGCGGCATCGGCCGACAGCTTCGGGTCCCCGGGAAACTGCACCAGCAGGAAATTGCCGACGCTGGGATGCGCCTGGAGGCCGATCTCGCTCACCCGGCTGCTGAACCAGGCCAGCCAATGGTCGTTGTAGCGCTTCGAGCGCGCGACATGGTCGTGGTCGGCCAGGGCGGCGACGCCCGCCGCCTGCGAGGGCGCCGGGGTGTTGAACGGGCCGCGGATGCGGTTCAGCACGTCGATCACCGGCCGCGGACAATAGCCCCAGCCGAGGCGCAGGCCGGCGAGGCCGTAGATCTTCGAGAAGGTCCGGGTGGTGACCACATTGTCGTAGCGCTTCACCAGGTCGATGCCGGATTCGTAGTCCGGCCGGTCGACATACTCGGCATAGGCGGCATCCAGCACCAGCAGCACGTTCTCCGGCAGGCCGCGATGCAGGCGCGCGATCTCGGCGCGGCCGATATAGCTGCCGGTGGGGTTGTTGGGCTCGGCGACGAAGCAGATCCGCGTCCTCGGCGTCACCGCCGCCAGCAGGGCATCGACATCGGTGCGCAGCCGGGTCTCCGGCGCCGCCACCGGCGTGGCGCCGACCGATTGCGCCGCCAGGGCATAGACCAGGAAGCCGTGCTGCGAATACAGCACCTCGTCGCCGACGCCGGCATAGGCGCGCATCAGCATGACCAGCACGTCGTCCGAGCCCGCGCCGCAGATGATCTGGTCGGGATCGGCGTCGATCGAGGCGGCGATTGCCCGGCGCAGCCTGCCGGCGCCGCCGTCGGGATAGCGGTGCAGCTCGCCGGCGAGGCTGCGATAGGCCTCGACCGCGGCCGGGCTGGGGCCGAGCGCGCTTTCGTTCGACGACATCTTGTGGATCGGCCCCGAGCCGGGCAGCTCGGCCTCGCCCGGGACATAGGGCGCGATCTCCAGGATGCCGGGGCGGACGATCAGGCTCATGAGGCGGCTTCCTCGAGCCCCGCGGTACCGGCGAGTTCCTGCGCGGTCAGCACCTCGGCATAGCCGCCGATCCAGGTGGCGCGGGCGCCGTCGCCCACCGCATGGGCGAGGCTGGCCAGGCGCGGATCCGCCTTGGCGAGGAATTCGCGGACCTCGATCAGGTGCAGCTCGGGGCCCTGCTGGTTCTGCCGCGACTGGATCAGCGTCGGCTCCATGCGGCAGGCGTTGAGCGCGTCGCGCAGGCTGCTGCGGCTGACCTGGCCGACGGTCTCGATGACGACCAGGCTGCGGTCGCGCCCGGTCGGTTCGGCCTGGGCGGCGCCGATCACCAGGGCCTGCAGGCCGCGGTTGCGCTGGTTGCCCGGATCGCCGAAGGGCAGGCGCGCGATGACATGCGGCGCCCGGCCGATCAGGTGCGGCCACCAGGGCTCCGGATCGTCCTCGTTCGGGAAGGGCAGGATGGCGACGGTGGCCTTGCCGTCGAGCACAGCGCTCACCGTCTGGTTGAGCCGGTCGCAGACGGTGACCGGGACGCGGCTGCCGTAGTGGTCGCGCGCCATGTCCCAGAAGCCGGGCCGGTCGGCCGGGGCATAGACCGCCACGGCGAAGGGGCCCTCGACCTGCAGCAGGGCCGAGATCATCTCGCGCCACATCCGCACCACGACGCCGCGCGGCAGCTTGCCGTGGTGCCGGCCGACCAGCCGGCGCAGGATCAGCGCCTCGCGGGCCGGGCGGATGAACTTGGCGCCCTCGGCCAGGCTCGTGCCGATCGGCTGCGCCATGGCCTTCACCTCGCCGACCTTGACCGCAAGGTCGGTGCGGCGCATCAGCAGGTCGTGCAGCTGGCTGTCGATCGCGTCGATGTCGCGCCGGAGCGCCGCGAGCTGATCGTCGGTTTTGGCCATGTATGCGCGCTTTCGAACGTGAGCACCCCGGCCCGGGCGGGAGCGCGGCATCAGGACCGCGCCCCGGTATCGCCTGTGCCGGGCCAAAAAGGCCCCAAGTGATAGCCGCCAAGGGGCGGAAAAGCAAAGAAAACGTTGACACTGGCCCGCCCCCCGGTTTCAGTCACCCCGGATCGCGCCCGGTTAACAGCGACGTCGCGGAAGGCCTTGATTTCCTTATGACGAGTCTGAGTTCACATCCCGCGGGACAGGGCCCGGAAGTGCCGGGCAGGCGCCTCGACTTCGGCGCCGATGCGGCGCTGAAGCTGGATTGCGGCGTCGACCTCGCCCCGTTCAGCATCGCCTACCAGACCTATGGCACGCTGAATGCCGACAGGTCCAATGCGGTGCTGGTCTGCCATGCCCTGACCGGCGACCAGTTCGTCGCCGACACCCATCCGATCACCGGCAAGCCGGGCTGGTGGGAGATCATGGTCGGCCCCGGCCGGCCGATCGACACCGACGCGCTTCTTCGTCATCTGCTCCAACGTCCTCGGCGGCTGCATGGGCACGACCGGGCCCAGCGACCTCAACCCGGCGACCGGCCGGCCCTACGGCCTCGGCTTCCCGGTGATCACCATCGGCGACATGGTGCGCGCCCAGGCGCGGCTGATCGACCATCTCGGCATCGGCCAGCTCTTCTGCCGTGCATCGGCGGCTCGATGGGCGGCATGCAGGTGCTGCAATGGGCGGCGACCTATCCCGAGCGGGTGTTCTGCGCCGTGCCGATCGCCTGCGCGGCGCGCCATTCGGCGCAGAACATCGCCTTCCACGAGGTCGGCCGCCAGGCGATCATGGCCGATCCCGACTGGCGCGGCGGCGACTACGGGCTGGACAACGTCAATCCCAGCCGCGGCCTGGCGGTGGCGCGCATGGCGGCGCACATCACCTATCTGTCAGCGAGACGGCGCTGCACCGCAAGTTCGGCCGCAACCTGCAGGACCGCACCAAGGTGACCTTCGGCTTCGACGCCGATTTCCAGGTGGAGAGCTACCTGCGCCACCAGGGCTCGACCTTCGTCGACCGCTTCGACGCCAACTCCTATCTCTACATCACCCGGGCGATGGACTATTTCGACCTGGCAGCCGAGCATGGCGGGCATGCTGGCCAATGCCTTCAAGGGCACCCGCACCCGCTTCTGCGTGGTCTCCTTCACCAGCGACTGGCTGTTCCCGACCCGCGAGAGCCGCGCCATCGTGCACGCGCTGAACGCCGCCGCGGCCAATGTCAGCTTCGTCGAGATCGAGAGCGACAAGGGCCACGACGCCTTCCTGCTGGACGAGCCGGAGCTGTTCGCGGTGATGCGCGGCTTCCTCAACGGCTGCGCCGAGCACCGGGCGGATCCGATGAGCGTCGCCGAAGTCGAGGCGCGCGAGGCCAAGCGCGATCCGCGTCGATCTGCAGCTGATCGCCGACATGGTCGCGCCGGAGTCGCGCGTGCTCGACATCGGCTGCGGCGACGGCGCGCTGCTCGACTACCTGGTGCATTTCAAGCAGGTCGACGGCCGCGGCATGGAGCTGAGCCAGGCCGGCGTCAATGCCTGCGTCGCCCAGGGCCTGTCGGTCATCCAGGGCGACGCCGATACCGACCTCGTCGACTATCCCAGCGCCGCCTTCGACTACGTCATCCTGTCGCAGACGCTGCAGGCGACGCGCGATCCGCGGCAGGTGCTCGAGCAGCTGGTGCGCATCGGCCGCCGGGCGATCGTCTCGTTCCCGAATTTCGGCCACTGGCGCGTGCGCTGGAGCCTGCTGTGGACCGGGCGGATGCCGGAGACCAAGGCGCTGCCGCTGCACTGGCACGACACGCCGAACATCCACCTCTGCACCATCCTCGATTTCGTCGACCTCTGCCGCGAACTCGACATCGAGATCCTGCGCGCCATCGCCATCGATCGCGACGGCCAGGCGACGGCGCTGCGCGGCTACAATCTCTGCAACCTGTTCGGCGAACAGGGCATGTTCCTGCTGCAGAGGCGCTGAGCCGGCCGCCTCAGGCGGTGAAGTTCGACAGCACCGCGACGTCGTCGAGCGGCACCAGATGCTCCAGCGCGCGCCCGAGATCCGGCGCCTGCCGCGCTTCCAGTCCGGCGAAGGTCGCCACCCCGATCGCCAGGGCGGTGAGCAGGGTGACCAGCAGGAACGGCGCCTTCGGGGTGTCGTCGCCGCGGCTCAGATCGAGGTGGGTCATGGGGCTCTCCTATCTTGAATGGTCATTCAAATCTTGAATGCCGGTTCAACAAAATCGCGGTTTTCACCGGGCGTTTCACCGGGCGCTCCACCAGTCCCGCGCGGTGGAACTCCACGGTGGAGTCCGCGGTGCGCGACGGTGCGGAAGCCGGTGCCGTCACCCGGAGATAGGGGCTTGCAATACAGAAGAAAAATGAATAGTTCTTTTCGTATACATCAACAAAACTGAACGATCATGCCGCTCAATCTCGACCTCGACGTGCTGCGCAGCCTGGCGACGGCGATCGATCTCGGCGGTTTCGCCCGGGCCGGGGAGAAGCTCGGCCGGTCACAATCGGCGATCAGCCAGCAGATGAAGAAGCTGGAGGCGCAGGTCGGCCAGCCGCTGCTCCGCAAGCAGGGCCGCGGCCTCGCCCTGACCGAGTCCGGCGAGCTCATACTCGGTTATGCGAGGCGGATGCTGGAGCTGAACGACGAGGCGCTGACCGCGCTCAACGGCCTCAGCATCGCCGGCCAGGTGCGCTTCGGCCTGCCGCAGGATTTCGCCGAGGCCTGGCTGCCGGCGGCGCTCGCCCGTTTCCGCCGGGCGCATCCGGCGATGCAGATCGAGGCCCGCGTCGACCGCAACGTGCATCTGGTGGAGCGGCTGCAGAAGGGCGAGCTCGACCTCGCGCTGATGTTCGGCACGCCGGAGCGGCCGAGCGCCGAGACGGTGAAGGTGGGCCGCCTGCCGCTGAGCTGGATCGGCCCGAAGGACTACCGCCGCGACCCGGACAGGCCGGTGCAGCTGGCGCTGTTCGAGCCGCCCTGCCGCTTCCGCCAGGCGGCCCTCGCCGCGCTCGACCGCGCCGGCATCCGCTGGCAGATCGGCTTCACCTCGCCGAGCCTCGCCGGCCTCTGGGCCGCCCTCGATGCCGGCCTCGGCATCACCGTGCGGACACCGTTCGGCCTCGGCCGCAACCTCGCGGTGCTCGGCGCGGCGAGCGGGTTGCCGGAGCTGGGCGAGATCGAGCTCGCGCTGCACCTCGCCAGCAGCCGGCCGAGCCCGGCGGTGGCGCGGCTCCGCGACATCCTTCTCGAGACGCTCAAGCCGCTGCTGGCCTAGCTGTCTGGCCTAGCTGTCTGGCCTAGCTGTCTGGCCCAGGGTCAGGACCCCTGCACGCCGATAGAGCGGCGCCGGCGTTCACTCCGGCAGTCCGGCTTGGCGCAGCCCCTCGGTCAGGACTGCGAGATTTTCCCGCCGGTGGAACAAGAGCCAATCCTTGATCCTGGAGACGCGGAGCGTGGGATCAAGGCGGCGGACGCTCCGCATCGCGTGCTGCGCCTCATCGACCTGGCCGGCCAGGGCGCGGCTCGCGGCCAGGATGCAGACGACGATCAGGAAGCTCGGCAGGCCCCGGATGGCCTTTTCCGCCCAGGCCGCGGCCTCGTCATAGCGCCCGGCGCAGAGATGCGCCAGCGCCGTGCCGCCCTGCATGCGATACATCTCCGGATCAAGCGGGCTCAAGCGCATGCCATGCGCCAGCTGCGCGATCGCGACATCGTGCTCGCCGCGCATGATCCTGACGAAGCTGCCGAGAAACCAGGCCGCAGCAAAATTCCGATTGAGCACCAGCGCCCGATCGATCCATGCGACGGCGGCATCAAGATCGCCGACGAAATTGGCGAGGGCATGACCGCCGCGCGCCAGGGCGACCGGATCGTCAGGTCCGAGCTCCACGGCGAGACGGGCGAGACGGGCACCTTCCGCGTTGATTTCCCTGGAATTGTCCGCCCAGCCGTTGAACCTGGACCAGAAATGGCATGCCGCCGCCAAGGCGTAAGCGGATGCGAAGTCCGGATCGAGGTCGATCGCGGTCCGGAACAACGGCAGGGCGGCAGCCATGCCCTCGCGGTTTCCCAGATGAAAGCTCGCCATGCCGCGCAAGTAGTAATCGTAGGCATCGAGCTTTTCCGTATGCTTGCGCAAGGCGCGTTCGATCTCCGCGCGCTCCAGCTGCGGAACGATCGCGCCGACGACGCTGGAGGTCAACTCATCCTGCAGCGCGAAGATATCATCGATATTGCCTTCGAAGCGTTCCGACCAGAGGTTCTCCGCGGTCCCCGCGTCGACCAGCTGCCCGGTGATCCGCACACGGGTGGCGGCCTTCCGCAGGCTGCCTTCCAGGATGTAGCGAACACCGAGCTCGCGGCCGGCCTGCTTCACATCGACCGCCCGGCCTTTATAAGTGAAGCTCGAGTTACGCGCGATCACGAAGAGCCATTTCATCCGCGCCAGCGCCGCGGTGATGTCTTCCACGACGCCGTCGACGAAGTAGTCCTGGGCGGGTTCGCCACTCAAGTTGAGGAACGGCAGAACGGCGATCGAGGGGCGATCCGGCAGCGCGAGCATGCGATCCGGCGCCTGGCCGGCCGTGACGGCGGGATCGGGATCCGATTCATTCGCGGGGTGAACCTCAGTCACGTCGCCGACAAAGCGGAAGCCCTTGCGGGCAACCGTCCGGATCAGCCGCTGGTCCTGCCCGTTGTCGCTGATCGCCTTGCGCGCGGCATTGATGTGACTGGTCAGGGTCGATTCGGAGACAATCCGGCCCTTCCAGACCGCATCCAGCAGGCCATCCTTGGAGACCACCTGCGCGCGGTTCCCGACCAGATGCAGCAGCACATCGAAGACCTGAGGTCCCACCGCGACAAGTTCCGACCCCCGCTTGAGCTCGCGGCGATGCGGATCCAGCACGAAGTCTTCAAACCGATAGCGCACCTGGCCACCCGATCGTCCCACCGGGATCCCCCATCCGGATCCCCCAACCGGGATCCCCTTGGCCGATGAAGCGGCCGGATTCCCCCGGGATTTGGCGTCCTTGGACGAAGAATCAAGGGAAATTCAAGCATATCTCAACGTGCCGGCAAAGCCTTCAGGCCAAGCCTCGGGCAAACTCCGGTCATTCGATCGTGGCAGTCGCGATCGCCTGGCGGAGGAACCATCATGAAGATCGTTGTTATCGGCGGAACCGGCCTCATCGGCACCAAGGTCGTGGCGAACCTGCGCGGCAAGGGTCACGACGTCATTCCGGCGTCGCCCAATACCGGCGTCAACACCATCACCGGCGAAGGCCTGGCCGAGGCGCTCAGCGGGGCGCAGGTCCTGATCGACCTCGCGAACTCGCCGTCCTTCGCCGACGCCGACGTCATGAATTTCTTCCGGACGGCGGGCAGCAACCTCGCCAAGGCGGCAAAGGCCGCCGGCATACGGCACCACATCGCGCTTTCGGTGGTCGGCAGCGACCGCCTGCCCGACAGCGGCTACCTGCGCGCCAAGGTCGCCCAGGAAGAGTTGATCAAGGGGTCCGGCATTCCCTTCACCATCATCCGCTCCACCCAGTTCTTCGAATTCGTCGGCGGCATCGCGCAATCTGCGACGCAAGGCGGGACCGTTCGCCTTTCGCCGGCGCATCTGCAGCCCGTCGCTTCCGACGATGTCGCCGCCCTGGTGGCCCGGGTCGCGATCATGGCGCCGGCCAATGGCGTCATCGAGCTGGCCGGACCGGAGCGTATCGGCCTCGACGATCTCGTCCGCCGGTATTTCACGGTGAAGCGCGATGCCCGCAAGGTCGTCACCGATGTCCATGCCCGGTATTTCGGCACCGAGCTGAATGACAAATCCCTCACCCCTGGCGACAACCCGCACATCGGCGCGACCACCTACCAGGATTGGCTGGGCCGCCAGGCCGCGAACGGCTGAGACCCCGGAGTCGACTTCGGGTCAGGAATCGAACGACCAACAAGGAGACATCACATGCGTCGACGGATTCTTTGCGGAGCCTTGGCGGCGATGCTCGCCCTCAGCCCCGCCCTGGCACAGGATGCCACGAGCGCCAAAGTGACGATCGTCTTCGACCACGTCCTCCCCAACGTTCCCGGCAAGAGCATGAAGGGTGTGCTGGTCGAATACGCCCCGGGCGGCACGTCGCCCGCCCATACCCATCCCGGTTCGGCCTTCATCTACGCGACCGTCCTGCAAGGGGCGATCCGGAGCCAGGTCAATGACGGGCCGGTGACGGTCTATCACGCCGGCGAAAGCTTCGCCGAAATGCCCGGCGATCATCACGCCGTCAGCGCGAATGCCAGCGACACCGAGCCGGCCCGCCTGCTCGCCGTCTTTGTCGTCGATACCGACGCGGCCGACATCACGATCGACGATCCGGAACCGACGGCGCCCTGAACGGATTGCAAGACGAGATCCACGCCACTTCCCTCGACCCGCAACCGACCGCGAACACGCTTCAACGCGGCATCGTCGATGCCAAGCCCAAGGCGGCGGTCAACTCAAAGGAGACACAGATGAACCTGTACAAGCCTTCGCGCCCCGGCAAAGCGGACCCCCAGGAGCTGGTCCCGTCGCGCTACGCGCTGCGGATCGGCGAGATGGACGTGCTGGTGATCAGTGACGGGGTGCTGCCTCTGCCAACCGCGACGCTCGCCACCAATGCCGACCCAGCCGTCCGCGCGGCCTGGTTCCAGGACATGTTCCTGCCGCCGGACGCGTTCGATTGGCCGCTGAACGTGCTCGTGGTACGGAGCGGCGACCGGACCATACTCGTCGACGCCGGGCTGGGCGGACAGTTCCCGGGCTTCCCGCGGGCCGGGCAGTTCCCCCGGCGCCTGGAGGCCGCCGGCATCGATCTTGCCTCGGTGACCGACGTCATCCTAACCCACATGCACATGGACCATGTCGGCGGGCTGCTGGTCGAGGAGGTGAAGAACCGGCTGCGCCCGGACCTGCGGGTCCACGTTGCGGCTGCCGAGGTCGGGTTCTGGGCGTCGCCCGATTTCTCCCACACCTCCATGCCGGCGCCGGTGCCGGACGTGCTTCGGTCGACCGCCAGGCGGTTCCTGGACGAATACCACAGCCGGTTGCGGATCTTCGAGGAGGCCTATGAGGTGGCGCCTGGGGTGCTCGTCTGGCGCACCGGCGGCCACACGCCCGGCCACTGCGTGGTCCGCCTGGCGGCCGGCGGCGACCGGCTGACCTTCGCCGGCGATGCCCTATTCCCGGTCGGCTTCGACCATCCCGACTGGCACAACGGCTTTGAACATGACCCTGAGGAGTTGGTTCGCGTTCGCGTCCGCCTTTTGCGGGAGTCGGCGGCAACCGGCGAGCTGCTGGTCGCCACCCACCTGCCGTTCCCATCCGTCGGCCGCGTGGCCGCCGACGGCGACGCCTTTCGCTGGGTACCGGTCTTCTGGGACTACTGACCGCTCGCTGGGTCGGGGCCGAACCAGGGCGCATGCTGAAAGCATTGGCCAGTCCACGGATAGTGACCGGCGCCCGGCGCGGCATCCTTCTTCGCTGAGGAGGACAGAAGAGGGCCCATGGGAGCCCATGGGAGCGCGGCTCCCAGCACCCGGTTCGGCCAACGCACCAGCCCAGCTAGCGCAGCAGCCCGCGGGCGATGCCCTCGATCACCGCGTTGATCCGGTCATGGGCATGGCCGTACCAGGAGCCGTGGCCGAGGCCGTCCAGCAGATGGAGCTCGGCGCCCGGCACCAGCCTCGCCACCTCCTCGCCGTCCTGGGGCGGCGCCTGGACGTCCTCCTGGAAGGCGATGACATGCACCGGCACCGTGACGCCGGGAAGCGCGGCGCGCTGGTCGAAGCGCAAGGAGGCGTCCCATTGCGGCACCAGGCTCTCCTCGTTCTCGCCGCTGTCCATCCATTCCAGCATCAGCGCCTTCAGCTTCGGCCAGAGCGCGCGGTCGCCGAGCGCCCGGGCCGGATAGAGCATCGCCGCATAATGCGCGACGCCCATCATGCCGTCGAGCCGGCCGCCGGCGCGGCGGAACTCGATCTCCGCCGCCTGGTAGTCCCAGCCCCAGCCCGTGCTCCAGGCGCCGGTGCCCATCAGGATGGCGCCTTGCACCAGGTCCGGACGCTCGATCATCAGCTGCTGCACGATGGCGGAGCCGAGCGAGGTGCCGATGAAGATCGATTTGCCCGGGCAGACCGCGCCGGCGAGTTCGGCGAGATCGCGGGCGAAGACCTCGATCGGCCAGGGCATCGGCGCGCTCGAGCGGGTCGCACCGATGCCGCGGTTGTCGAATACCAGATTGCGGAAGTCGCCGGCGAAATGCGGGGTCTGGAAGCGATGCCAGTCGCGTCCCATGGTGCCGCCGCCGCCGACCCAGACCAGCTGCGCGCCGTCCTCGCGGCCGACCTGCTCGTACCAGATCTCCGCCTCGCTCGCCTTGTAATGCGGCATCGATTCCCTCCCCCGCTGCGTTCCGGCGCCTGTCTTAGCAGCGCCGGGCCGCGGCGACCAGATCAAGCGGGCACATGCCGGCCAGATCGGCCGGCACCGGTTCGCCGGCGCTGCGAAACGAAGAAGGGAGCCCGCAGGCTCCCCGTCTCGTTTCCGCACCCAGCCGAATCAGCCCGCCGACTCAGAAGGTGAAGGCGGTGCCGATGCCGATCTCGAAGGCATCGTAGCCGTTGGGATCGAAGGTGTCGCCGTCGCTGTTGGCGACGCTGTCGACATTGCCGCCGGTCCAGGTATAGGCGAGTTCGGCGTCGAGCGCGATGCCGGGACCCATGTCGTAGTTGCCGGTCAAGGCGACGCGGTCCTGGTTCACGTGGCCAAGATCGGCGGAGGTCGCGTCGATCGCATCGTAGCGGCCGTGGGAATACTGCAGGCCGACGGTCCAGGCATCGACATTGTAGGCGATGCCGGCGCCCGCCACCCAGGCATCGGCATTGTGGCCGGTATCGGTCACGCCGATATCGTTGTAGTACTCGACGGCGCCGCCGACGGTGAAGTCGCCGAAGGCGAGGTTGAGGCCGGTCTGGTAGAAATCCTGGCGCGGACGGTTCGGGCCCGGGCCGTTGCCCTCGACGCGGCCCTCCCAGGCGCCGCCGCCGCCCCAGTTCAGGCTCCAGCCGTCGCCCTCGTAGTTGTAGACCGCATAGGCGGCGAGGTTGTGCTGCGAGCTGTCGGCATCCTGGGTCGGCATGCCGACATGCGGGCCGCCCTGGTTGGTCTGGTTCTCGGCGTTCTCGTTCGGGGTATAGGACAGGCCGAGCTGAAAGCCGCCGAAATCCGGGGTGAAATAGACGATCTTCTCCGAGCTGCCCTCGGCATCGACGCCGGTGCAGATCGAGTTCGAGGAGATCGTGCCGGCGGTCACCGCCGAGATCAGGCCGCCGGAATTCGCCGCGATCTGGTTCGGCGAGAAGGCGCCGAAATTCGTCGTGCCGCCCGGCGGCGTCACGCACATGGTCTCCAGGGCCTGATCGTCGGAGCCGCCGCGGAACTCGCCGAAGCCGCCGGAGAAATACATGTATGACTTGGAGATCTGGTCGGTGGCGGTCTCGCCCTCGAGCTCGATATGGGCGCCGGCGGTGAGGCCGTTGTCCAGGGTCACCTCGCCGTCGAAGTGGATCTCGGCGTCGTTGAAGACGCCGTCGATATTGTGCTCGTTGCCGAGGTCGCCCTCTTTATGATTGTCGATGTTGACCTGATAGGCGGTGTTGAAGAAGCCGCCGACTTCGAGCTTGATGCCGTCGGAGGCCTGGGCGGTCCCGGCGATGGCACCGAGCCCGACGAGCGCCGAGGTGCCGAGCAGTATCTTCTTCATCTTCTGTCCCCCTGGTTGAAATCCTGGTCGCCTGCGAACGGAGCCGGCAGCCGCCCCTACCACCAGCCGGGCGCGGCGGCCTCGGCGAGGTCGTCGAGATCCAGCCTGGCGACGACGACGATGTCGCCATGCGGGCCGGGCCGCACCACCGCCGCCTCGTTGAAGGCGAGACCGATGCCGGTGAGCTGCCGCAGGCCGAAATCGTTGCTGACGATGACGGTGTTGGTGCCGGCCGCGGGCGGCGCGGCGAGCAGCCGGCGCAGGTAGTCGACGTCGAACAGCCGCTTGTCGACTTCCGCATGGCCGAAGGCGATCAGCGCGGTGTCGCGGGTGCGGCACTGGCCGTTGGCGATGACGCGGCCGACCTTGATGCCGATCTCGCGGAAATACAGCCCGACCTCGCGGGCATGGGCGCGGCCCCGGTCGGTCAGGTTGCGCTGGTCCTGGCAATCGGCGATCTCGGCATCGCTGGAGAATTGCGAGAGATGCTCCTTGGGGCCGCGGGCGCGATCGGCGTGGCGCAGGTAGATGACGTTGCCGCCCTGCTTCAGCGCATCCAGGGCGCGCATTTCCGCGATCTCGCCGCCGCTGCTCCAGGTGGCGGCGCCGAGCAGCGCCGCCGCGAACAGCGCGGCGCAGCCGCCGAGCAGACGGGCCGGGCGCAGGCGGCGTGCTGAAATGCGAAGAGGGGAGAGGTCCGGCATCTCGATTCCGTTCCGGCCTTGCGGCGCAAGGTGTCAGGTATGTTGCTGATTCGCAGGCAAAAGATCGCGTCGTCGCTGATCCGCCGACTGTTGCGCCCGGCGACTTACCGGCACCTGTCCCGCAGCCGGCGGACAGGCGAATCGACTCCGGCGCGTGACATGGAAACTGCAGCGGTCGTGCAGACGATGCGTCCCTATTCGGCCTCGCCGCGAATCGCCATCGGCGCCACCTCGACCTCGTGGCGGAAGGTCATGTAGATGACGGTCAGCAGGATGACGCCGAGGAACAGCGCGCTGGTGACGATGGTGCCGAAGCCGAGGCCGCCATACTCGACCGGCTGCGAGAGCAGATCGCCGAGCGAGGCGCCGACCGGGCGGGTCAGGATATAGGCGATCCAGAAGGCGAGGATGCCGTCGATCCTGCGGCGGTAATAGGCCAGGGCGACGACGGCGATGATGGCGGCGAAGATCAGCCCGGTCGCCACATAGCCGATGCCCATCTTCTCCGAGGCCCAGTCGCCGACGGCGGTGCCGAGCGCGAAGGTGAAGAGGATGGCGAGCCAGTAGAAGGTCTCACGCCGGGTGGTGAAGATGGTGTGGATCGACAGGGTGCGCTCGATCCCGTACCAGACGGCGAAGGTGGCGGCGAGCAGCAGGGTGAAGACGATGACGGTGGTCTCCAGCTTCACCCCGAAGGTGTCGACCAGGTTGTCGGTGACCAGGGTACCGACGACGCTGATCAGCACCACCGCCAGCCAATAGGCCCAGGGCACGTATTTCCTCCGGGCGAATTGCAGGACGAGGGCGACGACGAGCACCGCCACCATGATCCAGGAGGTGGTGGAGAGGCCGAGGCCGAGATTGACCGCCAGATAATCGGCGGCGGTCTCGCCCATGGTCACCGCCATCAGCTTGATCAGCCAGAAGGCGACCGTCACCTTCGGCACCCGGTTGAATTGGAGTGCCGCGTCGGCGGCCGCCGGCATCGTCATCGCGTCGTTCCCGATCCCCTGGCCGCGGCGCTACTTGCCGAGGATCTTGAGGGCGTCGGCGAAGAAGGCGTCGGCGCGGGCGTCGTCGTCGGCATTGCAGCGCTCGATGCCCTTGTCCTGAAGCTCGGCAACCTTCGCCTTGTCGGCGTCGCTGAGCGTGGCGCTGCCGGAGGCGGCGCGCAGATCCTTCAGCATGTCCTCGCAGGGCACGACATCGTCGGCCGCGGCCGTGGTGGCGTAGGCGCCGAAGACGGTGATGCCGAGAACGGCGGCACAAGAGAGGGCGGCGGCAAAGGCGTGCTTGGTCATCGTCGGAGAACTCCCGTTGGAATGGATCAGGTCGTGGAGTCGCCCCTAGGTGACAGTGCCCCGGGGCGACAGGGCCTTGGGGTGACAGGGCCTTGGGGTGACAGGGGCACTCCTACGCGGCACGCCTGACAGGCCGCTGTCGGTCAGGTATGCGGACGGTTCCACGGGTGGCTCCCTCGGCGGCTCGCCTGGCTGTTCCGGCAACCATTTTCCCTGGATCGGGTTCCTGGCTGGGCTAGACTGCGGACATGTAGCTTGCAGCAGGTTTAGGGCGGGAGTGGGCAGCGATGCTTTGGCGGGGCGGACGGCGCAGCGACAATATCGAGGACCGGCGCGGGGCGGGCGGCGGATTGGGCGGCGGCGGATTCGGGGGCGGCGGATTCGGGGGCGGCGGCGGCCTGGGCGGCGGGCGCACCATCGGCGGCGGCCTCGGCCTGCTCGCCATTGTGGTGATCGCCATGCTGTTCGGCGTCGATCCCTCGGCCCTGCTGCAGGGGCTCGATCCCGGCATGAGCGGGAGCAGCTATGCACCCGACGAGAGCAACGTGACCACCGGGACCAGCGCCAGCGACGACGAGATGAAGCAGTTCGTCGCGGTGGTGCTGGCCGATACCGAGGATACCTGGACCCAGCAGTTCGGCGACATGGGCAAGCGCTACCAGGACCCGGTGCTGGTGCTGTTCTCCGGCCAGGTGCGCTCGGCCTGCGGCTTCGCCCAGGCGGCGATGGGGCCGTTCTATTGCCCGGGGGATTCCAAGGTCTATATCGACCTCGCCTTCTACGACGAGATGCGCCAGCGCTTCCAGGCGCCCGGCGATTTCGCCCAGGCCTATGTGATCGCCCACGAGGTCGGGCATCACGTCCAGCACCTGCTCGGCATCACCGACCAGGTCGACCAGCTGCGCGGGCGCCAGAGCGAGGCGGAGAGCAATGCCCTCTCGGTCCGGGTCGAGCTGCAGGCCGACTGCTTCGCCGGGGTCTGGGCCTTCCACGCCAACCAGGACCGCAAGATCGTCGAGGCGGGCGACGTCGAGGAGGCGCTGAACGCCGCCACCGCGATCGGCGACGACCGGCTGCAGGAGGAGAGCCAGGGCTATGTGGTGCCGGACAGCTTCACCCATGGCAGCTCGGCCCAGAGGGTGCGCTGGTTCAAGACCGGATTGCAGGACGGCGACATCGGCGCCTGCGACACCTTCAGCGCCAAGCAATTGTAATAATTCGGTATTATTCCTCCCGCCGGCCAGTTTCGGGAGAAATTCGACCAAATGGTCGAACTTCCTTGTTGATTCGCCGCCATCGGCTTTGCCAAGATCGCCCCAACAATGCGCCGGGCCCGTCGCGGGCCGGCCGACAAGGGAGAGCGTCATGCATCTGGCACTTCGCGCCGCCGTCGCCGCGGCGGCTTTTTCGTTCAGCATCGCCGCCGCCGCGGCCGATCCCGCCGTGGTCTACGACGCCGGCGGCAAGTTCGACAAATCCTTCAACGAGGCCGCCTATAACGGCATCGAGAAGTTCAAGCAGGAGACCGGCACCGGCTATCTCGATTTCGAGGTGCAGACCGACGCCCAGCGCGAGCAGGCCTTCCGCCGCTTCGCCCAGAAGGGCGCCGATCCGATCATCGGCATCGGCTTCTCGCAGGAGGCGGCGATCAAGAAGGTGGCGCCGGAATTCCCCGACACGCATTTCGTCATCATCGATTCGGTGGTCGACCTGCCGAACGTGCAGTCGATCCTGTTCAAGGAGCACGAAGGCTCGTTCCTGGTCGGCCTGCTGGCCGGCATGGCGAGCAAGAGCGGCAAGGTCGGCTTCGTCGGCGGCATGGACATCCCGCTGATCCGCCGCTTCGAATGCGGCTACGAGCAGGGCGCCAAGTTCGCCAACAAGGATGCGACGGTGCTGCAGAACATGACCGGCACCACCGGCGCCGCCTGGAACGATCCGACCAAGGGCGGCGAGCTCGCCAAGGGCCAGTTCGACCAGGGCGTCGACGTGATCTTCGCCGCCGCCGGCGGCACCGGCATCGGCGTCTACCAGGCGGCCAAGGACAACGGCAAGCTGGCGATCGGCGTCGATTCCAACCAGAACCACATCCAGCCCGGCACCATGCTGAGCTCGATGATGAAGCGGGTCGACATCGCCGTCTACGAGACCGCCAAGGCCGCCAAGGACGGCACCTGGAAGGCCGGCACCACCGTGCTCGGTCTGGCCGAGAACGGCGTCGACTGGGCGCTGGACGACAACAACAAGAGCCTGATCACCCCGGAGATGAAGGACAAGGTCGAGGCCGCCAAGGCCGACATCATCGCCGGCAAGATCAAGGTCCACAACTACACCGACGACGGCGCCTGCACCTACTAGGCGCCCGCCTTGCCTGAAGCACCCGCCGTCGCGCTGATCGGGATCAACAAGCGCTTCGGCGCGGTGCAGGCCAACCGCGACGTCTCGATCGCCATCGCCAAGGGCACCATCCACGGCATCATCGGCGAGAACGGTGCCGGCAAGTCGACGCTGATGAGCATCCTCTACGGCTTCTACGAGGCCGACAGCGGCCGCATCGAGGTCGACGGCCGGCCGGTGCGGATCCGCACCGCGAAGGACGCGATCGCGGCCGGCATCGGCATGGTGCACCAGCATTTCATGCTGGTGGAGAGCTTCTCGGTGCTGGAGAACGTCATGCTCGGCGCCGAGAGCGGGGCGCTGCTGCAGGAGAGCCGGGCGGCGGCGCGGGCCGAGCTGCAGCGCCTGGCGCGGGACTACGGGCTCAGCGTCGATCCCGACGCGCTGACCGGCGATCTCCCGGTCGGCGACCAGCAGCGGGTGGAGATCCTGAAGGCGCTCTACCGGCACTGCGAGATCCTGATCCTCGACGAGCCCACCGGGGTGCTGACGCCGCAGGAGACCGACCAGCTGTTCCGCATCCTGCAGGCGCTGAAGGCGCGCGGGGTCACGGTCATCCTCATCACCCACAAGCTGCGCGAGATCATGGCGGTGACCGACACCGTCACGGTGATGCGCCAGGGCGAGGTGGTGGCCGAACGCCGCACCGCCGCGACCGACCGGGCGGAGCTCGCCGAGCTGATGGTCGGGCGCAAGATCCGCCTGGAGCTGGAGAAGTCGGCCTGCGCCGCCGGGGACCCGGTGCTGGCGGTCGAGCACCTGACCCTGATCGACGAAGCCGGGGTGAAGCGGCTGGATGATGTCGGCTTTTCCCTCCGGGCCGGCGAGATCGTCGGCATCGCCGGCGTCTCCGGCAACGGCCAGAGCGAACTGCTGGAGGTGCTCTCGGGCATGCGGGCGCCGAGCGCCGGCACCATCGCCCTGCTCGGCCGCGCCATCACCCGCGAGGCGCCCTGCCCGCCCGACGCGATGCGGGCGCTGGGGCTCGCCCATGTGCCGGAGGACCGGCACCGGCTCGGCCTGGTGACCGGATTCCCCGCCTGGGAATCGGCGCTGCTCGGCTATCAGCGCGAACCCGGCTGCGGGCCGGCGGGCTGGGGCCGCAGCTGGCTGATCGACCGCGACGCGGCCGAGCGCGGCTGCGCCGGACTGATGGAGGGCTTCGACGTGCGGCCGCGCCAGCCGGCGCTGAAATCGGCGAAGTTCTCCGGCGGCAACCAGCAGAAGCTGATCCTGGCGCGGGAGATGACGCGGCACCCGAAGGTGCTGCTGGTCGGCCAGCCGACCCGCGGCGTCGACATCGGCGCCATCGAGTTCATCCACCGGCAGATCCTGGCGATGCGCGACCAGGGCTCGGCGGTGCTGCTGGTTTCGGTCGAGCTCGACGAGATCCTGGCCCTGGCCGACCGCATCCTGGTGATGTTCCAGGGCCGCATCGTCGGCGAGGTCGCCGGGGCCGCGGCCGACGAGCGCCAGCTCGGCCTGCTGATGGCCAATGCCCAGCCCGATCAGCCGCCGGCTGTTGCATGAGGACTGGCGCATGAGGACTGGCGCATGAGGACTGGCGCATGAGGGTCGCAGCATGAGTGCCGGATCCGGGCCGCTGCCGCGCTGGATCGACATCGGCGTCATGCCGGCGATCAACCTGCTGATGGCGCTCGCCGTCGCCGGGCTGATCGTGCTGGCGCTCGGGCAGAATCCGCTGGCGGCGGTCGGCATCATGGTGAACGGCGCCTTCGGCAGCCTCTACGGCCTCGGCTATACCTTCTACTACGCGACCAACTTCATCTTCACCGGGCTCGCCGTCGCCGTCGCCTTCCATGCCGGGCTGTTCAACATCGGCGGCGAGGGCCAGGCCTATATCGGCGGGCTCTGCGTCGGCCTGGCGGCTTTGGCCGGCGATGCGGTCCTGCCGGGCGTGCTGCTGATCCCGCTCTGCCTCGTCGCCGGCGCGATCGGCGGCGCCGCCTGGGCCTTCGTTCCGGCCTATCTGCAGGCGCGACGCGGCAGCCATATCGTCATCACCACCATCATGTTCAACTTCCTCGCCGCCGCGCTGATGATCTACCTGATGGTGAACGTGCTGAAGGTGCCGGGCAGCATGGAGATCGTCAGTCGGGAATTCGCCCCCGGCGCCGGCATTCCCTATCTGCACACGCTGCTCGGCCTGGTCGGGGTGAAGATGCCCTCGACGCCGGTCAACCTGGCGCTGGCCTGGGCGCTGATCTGCTGCGTGCTGGTCTGGGTCTATCTCTGGCGCTCGCGCGCCGGCTACGAGCTCCGCGTCACCGGCCTGTCGCCGAAGGCGGCGGTCTATGCCGGCATCCGGCCGGACCGGGTGGTGATCTCGGCGATGCTGGTCTCCGGGGCGCTGGCGGGCTGCGTCGGGGTCAACGAGATCCTCGGCGTGCATCGCCAGCTGCTCACCGATTTCGTCGCCGGCGCCGGCTTCACCGGCATCGCCGTCGCCCTGATGGGGCGCAACCACCCGTTCGGCATCGTCCTCGCCAGCATCCTGTTCGGCGCGCTCTACCAGGGCGGCGCCGAGATCGCCTTCGACATGCCGGCGATCACCCGCGACATGATTGTCGCCATCCAGGGCCTGGTCATCCTGTTCTCCGGCGCGCTCGCCTATATGAACCGGCCCTGGGTGGAGGCGCTGTGGCGCCGCCGCGCCGGGCGTCCGGCGGCGGCCTGAGATGGACGACGCGCTCGCCATGCTGGTCTCGACGCTGGCCGCCACGCTGCGGGTCTCGACGCCGCTGGTGCTCTGCGCCCTCGCCGGCATGTTCTCGGAACGCGCCGGGGTCATCGACATCGGCCTCGAGGGCAAGATGCTGGCGGCGGCCTTCGCCGCGGCGGTGGTGGCGGCGCTGACCGGCTCGGCCTGGATCGGCCTCGGCGCCGCGATCCTGGTGGCGGTGCTGCTCGCCCTGCTGCACGGCTTTGCCTGCATCACCCATCGCGGCGACCAGGTGGTGAGCGGCGTCGCCATCAACATCATCGCCTCGGGTCTGACGGTGGCGCTCGGCAATGCCTGGTTCGGGCGCGGCGGCGAGACGCCCCAGCTCGGCCCCGACCAGCGCTTCCTGCCGATCCGGCTGCCGCTGGCGGAGGCCATCGGCCATGTGCCGCTCCTCGGCCCGATCTATGCCAAGGTGGTCAGCGGCCACAGCCTGCTCACCTATCTCGCCTTCGCCCTGGTGCCGCTCGGCTGGTGGGTGCTCTATCGCACCCGGTTCGGGCTGCGGCTGCGGGCGGTCGGCGAGAATCCGGCGGTGGTGGATACCGCCGGCATCTCGGTGGCCGGCCTGCGCTACCGCGCGGTGGCGATCGGCGGCCTGCTCTGCGGCATCGCCGGGGCCTATCTGTCGATCGCGCAGAATGCCGGCTTCCTGCGCGACATGACGGCGGGGCGCGGCTATATCGCCCTGGCGGCGATGATCTTCGGCAAGTGGCGGCCCTGGCCCGCCTTGCTCGCCTGCCTGCTGTTCGGCCTCTTGGACGCGGTCTCGATCCGCCTGCAGGGGGTATCGGTGCCGGGCATCGGCGAGCTGCCGGTGCAGCTGATCCAGGCTTTGCCTTACGCTTTGACGGTGGTATTGCTGGCCGGCTTCATCGGCACGGCGGTCGCCCCCAAGGCGATCGGCCAACCCTATGTGAAGGAACGATGAAAACGATGCCGACCGCGCCCAAATCCGATCCGCTGTTCGCCGCCGCCAAGCAGGCGATGGCCCGGGCGCATGCGCCCTATTCCAGGTTCAAGGTCGGGGCGGCGATCCTGGCCGACAATGGAAAGGTCTATGCCGGCTGCAATGTCGAGAACGCGTCGTTTCCGGAGGGCGTCTGCGCCGAAACCTCGGCGATCTCGGCGATGGTCGCCGACGGCGGCGGCACGATCCGCGAGATCGCGGTGATCGGAACCGGCCGCGCGCTCGTAACCCCCTGCGGGGGCTGCCGCCAGCGCATCCTGGAATTCGCCACGCCGCAGACCCGCATCCATGTCTGCGGACCGAAGGGCCGGCGCAAGAGCTTCACCCTGGCCGACCTGCTGCCGCAATCATTCGATGGACGCCGCCTGAAATGATCAATGACGTATTGCCGCTGATTGCCGACAGGGCCCCAGGTTTCAAGCCGCGCCTCGGCCTGGTGCTGGGCTCCGGGATGGGCGATTTTGTCGACCGGCTGGAACGCCAGACCGTCATCCCCTATGGCGAGCTGCCGGGATTCCCGCGCACCCATGTGGTCGGCCATCCCGGGCGGCTGGTGCTGGGCTGGATCGGGCCGACCCCGGTCGCGGTGCTGCAGGGACGCTCGCATTTCTACGAGACCGGCGATGCCGCGGCGATGAAGCTGCCGATCCAGCTGCTGGCGGCGATGGGCTGCACAGCGCTGATCGCCACCAATGCCGGCGGCAGCCTGCGCCCGGAATGCGGACCCGGATCGGTGTTCATGATCTCCGATCACATCAGTCTGACGCAGATGTCGCCGCTGTTCCACGAGACCGGCAACCAGCGCTTCGTCGACATGGTCGACGCCTACGATCCCGGCATGCGGCGCGACTTCGCGATGCTGGCGAGAAAGCAGGGGCTCGACCTGCCCGAGGGCGTCTATGTCTGGTTCAGCGGGCCGCAATTCGAGACGCCGGCCGAGGTGCGGGCGGCGCGCATCATCGGCGGCGACATCGTCGGCATGTCGACGGCGCCCGACGTGATCCTGGCCCGCCATGCCGGGATGAAGGCGGCCGGGTTCAGCATCATCACCAATCTCGGCGCCGGCATGTCGGCCGATGCCTTCAGCCACGAACACACCATGGCCCAGGCGGGCATCGCGGCGGCGAAGCTGGGCGAGCTGCTCGCCGCCTATATCGCGGGCTACCGATGACCGGGACGCCGGCCGATGCGGGCCGATGCCGGCAGGCGATCGGCCTTCTCGACCTGACCAGCCTCAACGACACCGACGATGCGGCGAAGATCGCCAGGCTCTGCGCCCGGGCGGCGACGCCGCAGGGTCCGGTGGCGGCGGTCTGCGTCTGGCCGCGCTTCGTCGCGCAGTGCCGGGCGGCGCTGGGCGCAAAGAGCGCGGGGGACGGCGCCATCAGGATCGCCGCGGTGGCCAACTTCCCCCATGGCGCCGCCGACATCGCCGGCGCCGTGGCGGATGCCCGGGCCATCGTCGCCGCCGGCGGCGACGAGGTCGACGTGGTCTTTCCCTACAATGCCTGGCTGAACGGCGAGCGGGAACTGGGGCGCGACCTGGTGGCGGCCTGCAAGGCGGCCTGCGGCGGCGGGGTGCGCCTGAAGGTGATCATCGAGAGCGGCTGCCTGCGCCGCAGCGAGATCATCGCCGCGGTCTCCGAGGCGGCGATCGAATCCGGCGCCGACTTCATCAAGACCTCGACCGGCAAGACCAGCATCTCGGCGACGCTCGAGGCGGCGCGGACCATGCTGGGTGTGATCAAGGCGAAGGGCGGCAGCTGCGGCTTCAAGGCGGCCGGCGGCATCCGCGATGCGGCAACCGCCGCCCTCTATCTCGATCTTGCCGCCCGGATCCTCGGCGAGGCCTGGATCTCGCCCCGGCATTTCCGCTTCGGCGCCAGCGGCCTGCTCGACAGCCTGCTGGCCGAGCTCGGCGGGACGGAAGCGCGGCCCGGGACCGGCTATTGAGCGCCATGCTGCCCCAGGAGATCATCCGCAAGAAGCGCGACGGCGGCCACCTCTCGGAGGCCGAGATCGGCTTCCTGGTGCGGGGCCTGACCGAGGGCTCGATCACCGAGGGCCAGGTCGCCGCCTTCGCCATGGCGGTGTTCTTCCGCGGCATGGACATGGTCGAGCGCGTCGCCCTGACCCGCGCCATGATGGAGTCCGGCACGGTGCTGGACTGGCGGCCGCTGCGGCTCGGCGGGCCGATCCTCGACAAGCATTCGACCGGCGGCATCGGCGACAAGGTCTCGCTGATGCTGGCGCCGATCGTGGCGGCCTGCGGCGCCTTCAACCCGATGATCTCGGGGCGCGGCCTCGGCCATACCGGCGGCACCCTCGACAAGCTGGATGCGGTGCCGGGCTACAACACCGCGCCCGATCTCGATCTCTTCCGCCGCGTGCTGCGGCAGGCGGGCTGTGCGGTCATCGGCCAGACCGCCGATCTCGCCCCGGCCGACCGTCGGCTCTATGCGATCCGCGACGTGACCGCAACGGTGGAATCCATCCCCCTGATCACCGCCTCGATCCTCGCGAAGAAGCTGGCGGCCGGGCTCGAGGGCCTGGTGATGGACGTGAAGACCGGCAGCGGCGCCTTCATGACCGCGCTGGAGGACGCGCGGGAACTGGCCGACAGCATCGTCCAGGTGGCGAACGGCGCCGGGGTGAAGACCAGCGCCCTCATCACCGACATGAACCAGACCCTGGGCCACAGCATCGGCAATGCCCTGGAGGTCGCGGAGGCTGTCGCCTATCTCACCGGGGGCCGGCGGGAGGCGCGCCTGCATGCGGTGACCCTCGCTTTGGCCGGCGAGATGCTGGCGATCGGCGGCATCGCCGCCTCGGCCGGCGAGGGACGGCGGATGGCAGAGCGGGCCCTGGAGACCGGCAAGGCGGCGGAGCGCTTCTCCCGGATGATCGCCGGCCTGGGCGGGCCGGCGGACCTGCTGGACCATCCCGGGCGGCATCTGGTTCCCGCCCCGGTCATCCGCCCCTGCCTCGCCGAGCAGCCCGGTCATGTCGCCGGCATGGATGCGCGGGCGGTGGGGATTGCCGTGGTGAGCCTGGGCGGCGGACGCCGCCGGGCCGCCGACCGGATCGACCACCGGGTCGGCTTCAGCGAGATGGCGGCGATCGGCGACGAGGTTTCCGCCAGCCGGCCGATCGCGCTGGTCCATGCGGCGAGCGAGGCGGACTGCGACGCGGCCTGCGCGGAGCTCCGGCGCGCGGTCCGCGTCGGGCCGCACAAAATCCTGGCCGGACCTGCCGTCATCGAGGAATTGCGCTAGAATGGCGAGGATCTCACACGCGATCGGGGCTTCGACGGGGATCCGGCAATGACCCGGCGGGCGATCATTCTGGTGATGGACTCCTTCGGCCTGGGCGCCAGCGCCGATGCGGCGCGGTTCGGCGACGCGGGCGCGGATACGCTCGGCCATATCGCAGCGCGCTGCGCCGCCGGCCAGGCCGAGCTCGCGGGCCGGCGCAGCGGGAAGCTGCAGCTCCCCAACCTTGCCCGGCTCGGCCTGGGCGCTGCGGCGCAGATCAGCACCGGGCGGGTTCCCGCGGGGCTGGAAGGCGCGGATCCCACCGGTGCCTATGGCTGCGCCGCCGAGCTGTCCCGCGGCAAGGACACGCCGAGCGGCCATTGGGAGATCGCCGGCTGTCCGGTGCCCTTCGACTGGGGCTATTTCCCGCAGCGGACCCCCTGCTTCCCGGCGGATTTCATCGCCCGGCTGATCGCCGAATGCGGCCTGCCGGGAATCCTCGGCGACTGCCATGCCTCCGGCACCGAGATCATCGAGCAATGGGGCGTCGAGCACATCCGCAGCCTGCGGCCGATCTGCTACACCTCGGCGGATTCGGTGTTCCAGATCGCCGCCCACGAGACGCATTTCGGGCTGGAGCGGCTCTATGAGGTCTGCACCGTGGCGAAACGCCTGCTGGAGCCGCTGAACATCGCCCGGGTGATCGCCCGGCCCTTCCTCGGCGAGGCGCCGGGCGCCTTCCGGCGCACCGCCCACCGGCGCGACCTCACCACGCCGCCGCCGGAGGAGACCCTGCTCGACCGGCTGACGGACCGGGGCGGCCAGGTGATCGGCATCGGCAAGATCGCCGACATCTACGCCCATCGCGGCGTCGGCGTCACCCGCAAGGCCGAGGACAACATGGGCCTGATGGATGCCACCCTGGCGGCGCTGCAGGACGCCGGCGACAGATCGCTGGTCTTCACCAATTTCGTCGATTTCGACACGCTGTTCGGCCATCGGCGCAACGTCGCCGGCTATGCCGCGGCGCTGGAGGACTTCGACCGCCGCCTGCCGGAGATCGAAGCCCGGCTGCGGCCCGGCGATCTCGCGCTGATCACCGCCGATCACGGCTGCGACCCGACCTGGCGCGGCACCGACCATACCCGCGAGCATGTGCCGGTGCTGTTCTTCGGCCCGGGGCTGAAGCCGCAAGCGCTGGGCCTGCGCGCCAGCTTCGCCGACATGGGCCAGACCATCGCCGCCCATCTCGGCCTCGCGCCGCTGCGCCACGGCACGGCCTGCCTGTGACAGCCGCCGGCGCAGCCCCCACGGCGGCCGAGCCGCGGCGCTTCCGGGCCAGCGACAACGGTCTCACCGCCGCCATGGCGGCCGCCTTCGACGCCGACGGCTATCTGCTGATCGAGGATTTCGCCACGGCCGAGGCCTGCGAGCGCCTGCGCGCGCGGGCCGAGGAACTGGTCGCGGATTTCGACGCCGAAGCCCAGGCGACGGTGTTCTCCACCATTTCGCGGCGGCATGCCGCCGACAGCTATTTCCAGCAATCCGGCGACAAGATCCGCTTCTTCTTCGAGGAGGAGGCCTTCGACGCGGCCGGCCGGCTCCGGCAGGCGAAGGCACTGTCGATCAACAAGATCGGGCATGCGCTGCACGACCTCGACCCGGTCTTCTCGGCCTTCTCGCGGCAGCCGCGGCTGAAGCGCCTCGCCGCCGACCTGTTTGCCGATCCGCTGCTGCTGCAGTCGATGTACATCTTCAAGCAGCCGGGGATCGGCGGCGAGGTCACCTGGCACCAGGATTCGACCTACCTCTACACCGAGCCGATGAGCTGCATCGGCTTCTGGTTCGCTCTGGAGGACGCCACCCGTGAGAATGGCGGCATGTTCGCCATTCCCGGGGCGCATCGCGGTCCCCTGCGCCAGCGCTTCCGCCGCCGCGACGGCGCATTGGCGACCGAGACCGTCGATCCGGCCGGCTGGCCGGAGGCGCCGCGCATTGCCCTGGAAGCCCGCCGCGGCACGATGATCGCGCTGCACGGCCTGCTGCCGCATTACAGCGGCCCCAACCGCTCGGCAGGCTCGCGCCATGCCTATACCCTGCATGTCATCGACGGCGCCTGCCGCTATCCGGCCGACAACTGGCTGCGCCGCGGCCCCGACCTGCCGCTGCGCGGATTCTAGCCCCGCTCCCGGCTGCAGGACATTCGGCGTTCAGTAGTTCGGCGGCAGGATCAGCGCCTGGATGTCGGGGCGGCGGAAGATCTCCTCGATCTTCGCCTTGATCAGCGCGGGATCGGCGATGGCGGCCGGGGATATCGCCGCCCGGATGTCGTTCTCGATGTTGTCGGGCTTGAGGACCGTCAGTCCGTCGGCGCCGAAGATCGCCGGAGCCAGCGCATTGATCACCGGCAGCTTGCCGATGACGCAATCGACCCGGCCGCCCTTCAGCATCTGCAGGCTGTTGCGCACCGAGGATGCGTCGTCGCGCTGCAGTTCGCCGCGGCTCAGCATCTCGCCGACCGGGCCGAAATACTTGAAGCCCAGGGTGGTGCCGATCCGCTTGCCCTTGAGATCAGCCAAGGTCCTGACCGGCGCCGAGGCCAGCGCGACGACGACCTCGCTCTCGCGGAACAGCGGCTGGGTCCAGACGAAATGCTGGCTGTCCGGCAGCCAGGCCGGGTTCGAGAGCAGGATGACGTCGACCTCGCCGGTCGTCAGCATGGCGGCGGAGCGGTTCCGCGGCGTCAGCAGGAAGCGCGGGTGGAGGCCGAGGGCGGCGGCGAGTTCGTCGCCGACGACCTTGATCAGGCCGCCCTGCAGCTGGTCGGCGGCATCCGTATCGACATAAGGCTGGCCGAGATACTTGCCGTAATTGAGGACGATGTCCCTGTCGTCGGCGGGGGCGGCGGCAGGGGCGACGGCGACGCAGCAGACGAGGGCCACGGACATGCCAAGGCGGCGCGGCATCTTCAGCATCTGACGGATCCAGGGCGCAAGCATCCGATTCCCCAGCGAGGCGATCCGCACCAGCCTATCGCCGCACTGCTTAAGCAGCAATTAAACAGGCCGGCCCGGCAAACCGGCACTTCCTGCACCGGCTTGTAGTATCTGCAGTATTTTACAAATACAAATTTGAATATAATTTTATCTATATTATAGTTAACAAATAAATAATGCACGTAAACGATTTAGTTACTATATTTATTCCCGACGGCATTCATTCGACGTCGACTCATTCAGCGGCCCGGGATCGACCCGGATTGGGGCCAGAGGGGCCGGCAAGGCATTTCCGTTTCGAGGAGAGCGCAAGATGACGAAACAGCGCCGCATCCTGGTCGTCGGCCGCAACGGCCAGCTCGCGCAAGAGCTCGCGGCCCTGGCCTGGGCGCCGCAGGTGGATCCGGTCTTCCAGGGCCGCAACGAGATCGATCTCTTCCGTCTCGGCGCCCTCGGCGAACGCCTGGCGGAGCTGGCGCCCGACCTCATCGTCAACGCGGTGGGCTATACCCAGGCGGATCGCGCCGAGCACGAACCGGAGGCGGCCTTCCTGCTGAACGCGACGGCGCCGGACAACCTGGCGACGGTCGCGGCGGCGCGGGGCATCCCGCTGATCCACTGTTCCAGCGAGCAGGTCTTCGACGGCCGCAAGGACCGCGCCTATAGCGAAGGCGATCCGATGGCGCCGATCTGCGTGCTCGGCGAGAGCAAGGCGGCCGGCGAACAGGCGGTGGCGCGCGCCGGCGGCCGGCATCTGGTGCTGCGCTCGAGCTGGCTGTTCGGGCGCTACGGCGACAACTTCGTCAAATCGATGCTGTTCATGGGCCGCCTGCGCCGCTCGATGGGCGCCGTCGACGACCAGTTCGGCTGCCCGACGCCGGCCGCCGCCCTGGCGCAGGCGGTGCAGCGGATCGCCCTCGAGATGCTGGCGGACCGGACTTATCCCGCGATCCTGCACTATTGCGGCGATGCGCCGACCACCTGGTTCCGCTTCGCCCAGCAGATCTTCAGTCTCGCCGCCGCCCATCAGCCGGCGCCGCAACTCTCGGCGATCCGCAGCGCGGAGATGCCGGCCAAGGCGGCGCGGCCGCGCAACGCGGTGCTGGATTGCGGTCTCGCCCGGGCGCTCGGCCTGCCGCCGGCCGACTGGCGCGCCGCTTTGGCGCCGCTGGTCGAGGCCCTCGCCGCCGAGCAGGCGGCCGCGACGCAGCCGTCCGTCACCGAAGACGCGGCGTGAGGGGGCGGCGGATGCGCGGGATCATCTATACCGGCGGCGCCGGATCGCAATTCGACCTCGCCGGCCAGGCGGGCCCGGAGGCAGCCGCCGGAACGCAGCCGCTGCGGCGCCTGCCGATGGTGCATGACAAGCCGCTGGTCTATTACGCCCTTTCCACCCTGATGCTGGCCGGCATCCGCGACATCCTGCTGGTGGCGCCGCCGGAGCATATCGACCTCTATCTCGACGCCCTCGACGACGGCCGGCGCTGGGGCGTCAACCTGCAATATGCCGAGGAGACCCAGCGCCGGGGCGTCGCCCAGGCGCTGATGATCGGCCGCGATTTCCTGGCCGGCGAGCCGGTCGCCCTGATCCGCGCCGACAACCTGTTCTTCGGCAGCGGCATGCTCGATTGCCTGATGCAGGCGACGCATCTGGCCGAGGGCGCGCGGGTCCTGGCCTATCGGGTCTACGACCCGAAGCGCATCGAGGTGATCGAGCTCTACAAGGACGGCAGGCCGCATTCGGTGGCGAAGCGCCCGACCCGCCTGGTTTCGGAATGGGCGGTGACCGGCCTGTACTTCTTCGACGGCCGCGCCAGCGAGATCACCGGCACACTCAGCCCCTCGAGCTGGGGCGAGGTGGAGATCGCCGACCTCATCGGCTGGTATCTCGATCGCGAGAAGCTGGCGGTCGACAGGCTGGAGCCGGGCTTCGCCTGGTTCAACGCGCGGACCGCGGACCAGATGGCGGAAGCGGCGCAGTTCGTCGAATCCCTGGAGAGCCAGTTCGACCTGAAGATCGCCTGCCTGGAGGAGATCGCCCTCGGCCAGGGCTTCATCGACCTGGCGCAGTTCGACCGGCTGGCGGAGCTGGCGCCGGTCAGCGGCTACGGCATTTACCTGAAGAGCCTGGCCGCCGAACTGACCGCCAAGGGCAGCAGCACCTTCCGGCGGATCGAGGAATACATCGCCTTCTTCCATGCCAAGCTGAGCAAGGAGGAGCAGGCCTCGGCGCGCGCCCTAGGCCTGCGCCGCACCATAATAGAGCGTCACCGTATGCTTCGCCTCGGCGAAGAACAGCCAGCGCTCGGTCACCGTGCCGAGGGCGTTGGCGAGCACGGCGAGGGCGATCAGCAGCGCGCCGGCAGCGCCTGACAGGCCGAGGCCCAGCGCCACCAGCAGCAGCGGCGCCAGGAAGCCGGCCGCGAGGGCGATGCGGCGCAGCTTCGCCGCGTGCTTCCGGGCGATGCGATAGCCCATCTCCTTCAGCAGGTAGTTCTCCTCGGTATGCGGGGCGGCGAGCAGCCGCACGCTGCCGAGGGCGCCGAGGCCGGTCGCCGATTCCGCCGTGGCGACGCTGCGCGAGCGGTCGATGAAGCGCCAGTAGCCGAGCTTGCCGAGCGCCGCACCGGCCAAAGCGAGGAGGGCGATGACGGCCACCGCCGGCGCCGGCGCCTGGAAGATCCGGGTGAGCAGCAGCAGCCAGAGCGCACCGCTGGCCAGGCCGAGCAGGAGATAGTTGGGCAGAACCCAGTCGTTGTGCCAGCGCTGGATCGGCTTCAGGCTGGCATAAATCATCGCTGTCGCCGCGACCGTGGCGACGCAGCAGAAGGCGGCGGCGAAACCGAGGATGGGCCAGATCCGCGCCAGGAACACCCAGCCGACGGCCAGGGCCGCCACCGGGAGATAGGCGATCACCGCCAGCACGCCCTCGCGCGAGAGCCAGGAGCTCCGCCATTGCGAAAACGCGCGCCAGGCGCGTTCGGGATGGCCGAGATGGAAGGTCGAGGACAGCAGCCCGGCGGTGACCATGCCGAGGCCGAGGAGGAAGCCGGCGAGGCCGAAACCGGGCGTCGCCGGCAGCAGGCCGAGAGCGCCAAGCCCGCCCATCAGCGCCAGCAGGAAATAGCCGCCACCCGAGGCCGTGGTGAAGAAGATGACGGAAAGCGCCGGGTTCATGGCTCGGTCCTAGCGCGACAGGATGCGGTCGACCCAGCGCAGCAGCGCCGACCCGGTCCCGCCCGGCGGCGCCGGATCCAGCCTTGCCGGCGCGCCGGTGCAGCCGGCCGCGTTCTGGCGCGCCCGCGGCGGCAGGTACTTGTTGGTCGGGCGATAGCCGAGCTCCGGCATCAGGTCATAGCCGTCGCGGGCGGCGACCAGGCGGGAGACGTCCGACGCCGGATCGCCGAGATCGCCGAAATGCCGCGCCCCGACCGGACAGGTGGCGACGCAGGCCGGCACCCGGTCCGCCTCGTCCAGCGTCTCGTTGTAGATGCGGTCGATGCAGAGCGTGCATTTCTTCATCACGCCCTCGTCCGCGTCGAATTCCCGGGCGCCATAGGGGCAGGCCCAGGAGCAGAGCTTGCAGCCGATGCAGATGTCCTCGTTCACCAGCACGATGCCGTCGGCGGCGCGCTTGTAGGAGGCCCCGGTCGGGCAGACGCTGACGCATGCGGGTTCGGCGCAATGCAGGCAGGATTTCGGGAAATTGACCGTGCGCCCGCCGGCCCCCTCGCCGGCCTCGTAGGCGTGGACGCGATTGAACCAGACGCCGCTGGGTGCTGTACCCCAGGCGTCGTCGTCGGAGAGCGGCGCCGCATGGCCGCCGGAATTCCATTCCTTGCAGTTGACGGCGCAGGCATGGCAGCCGACGCAGATGTCGAGGTCGATGACGAGGCCGAGCTGCCTGGGTGCCGGCGTCGCGGGCAGGCTGGTCATCGGCCCTCCCGCTTCCGGCGGAACGCCGCGCCGTATTGCAGCTTGCGGGCGGGCTGCGGCAAAGGCGGGGAAAGCGGCGGGAACTGCGGCGCGGTCTCGCCGGATTCCGCGGCGGTACAGGGCACCAGGCGGACCTTGAGATCGTACCAGGCGGCCTGGCCGGTCACCGGATCGGCATTGGCATAGCGATAGCCGTCGGCGCGCGGCGGCAGCAGTTCGGAGATCACGTGATTGAGCAGGAAGCCGCGCTTCGCCTCCGGCGCGGCGGGATCGAGGGTCCAGGCGCCGGCACGCTTTCCGATCGCATTCCAGGTCCAGACGGTGTCCGGATTGAGGCCGTCCATCAGCTGCACTTCCGCCTTGACCCGGCCATGGCTGCTTTCGATCCAGACCCAGTCGCCATCCGCCAGCCCCAGGCGCGCGCCGGTGGCACGATGGATGAAGAGCGGGTTCTTCGACTGGATCTGCCGGAGCCAGGCATTCTGCGATCCCCAGGAGTGATACATGTGCATCGGCCGCTGGGTGATGGCATGCAGCGGATAGGCGACGGCGGCCGGATCGGCGCCGGCCTGCACCGGTTCGTACCAGTTCGGCAGCGGCGCGAAGGCCTCGCGGATGCGGGGCCGCGCGGGATCCGGCGGCTGCTGCGCGCCGAAGCCCTCGGCCGCAAGCTGGAAGCGCCGCAGCGGCTCGGAATAGAGCTGCAGCACGATCTGCTCGGGCTTGTCCATCAGCCCGTGCCCGATCGCCCAGGTGAAATAGTCGCGGTTGGCATGGCGCAGGAAGCGGGCGTTCTCCGGAATCTCCACCCGCCAGAAGCAGCCGTTCTCGACGTAGCGCCGGAGCTGGTCCGGATTGGGCGCGCCGCGCCCGCTGCCGCTGCCGTCCGCGCCGCGCCAGCCGGCCAGCATGCCGATGCCCGGCCGCCGTTCGTGCCCGGCCATGTAGTCCTTCAGCCCGCCCGGATATTTCGGCCCGCCTTCCGCGTCCACCATGCCCGGCAGGTGCAGCCGGGCACCGAGGTCGAGCAGCACGTCCTGGAAGGCCCGCACGTCGCGATCGGGAGCGACCACCGGCTGGCGGATGGCGTCCGCCGCGCCGTCGGCATCGCAGATCGGCCGGTCGAGCAGCGAGATGCAGTCCCAGCGCTCGAGATAGGTGGTGTCCGGCAGCACCAGGTCGGCATAGGCGACGGTCTCGGAATAATAGGCGTCGGCATAGATGAAATGCGGGATCCGGTACTGGCCGGTCGCCGGATCCTTGTCGGCCAGCTTCTGCATGGTCCCCGCGGTGTTCATGGTCGAGTTCCAGGCCATGTTGGCCATGTACATGAACAGGGTGTCGATCGGATAGGGATCGCCGGCCCAGGCGTTGTGGATCACCATGTGCATCAGGCCGTGCGCGGCGATCGGCGCCTCCCAGGAATAGGCCTTGTCGATGCGGCGCGCCTTGCCGTCGGCGTCGAGCAGCAAATCCTCGGGTCCCTGGGGAAATCCCAGCGGCGGACCGGCCAGGGGTTGCATCGGCCCGGCGCAGCCGACCGGTTTCTGGCTGGGCGGGATCGGCCGCGGGAATGGCGGCTTGTAGCGGAACCCGCCCGGGCAATCGATGCTGCCCAGCAGCATCTGCAGCAGATGTATGGCGCGGCAGGTCTGGAAGCCGTTGGCATGGGCCGAGACCCCGCGCATCGCATGCATCGATACCGGGCGGCCGATGAAGCGGTCGTGCCGCCGCCCAGCCCAGTCGGTCCAGGCCACCTCGATCTCGATCTGCTGCTCGAAGGCGGCATGGGCAAGCTCGGCGGCGATCCGTCGGACGGTCTCGGCGGGAATGCCGATCCGGGAGGCGACGCGCTCCGGCGCATAGCTGTCGTCGAGATACTCCGCCGCCATCAGGGCGAAGACCGGCCGGGCCTTGCGCCCATCCGGCAGGGTCACCTCGCCGACCAGGCGCGGCGCCACGTCGGGCAGCAGCGCGCTGGCCAGCCTGCCGTCGGCCTGGTCGCAGCAGAGCGGCTGCCCCTCAGCGTCGCGGGCGAAGAGCCCGTGATCGGCGGTGCCGGGCGCGTCAATCACCAGCCAGGGCGCATTGGTGTAGCGCACCAGGAAATCGAGATCGATCCGGTCGGCCTTGAACAGCTCGTGCACCAGGGCGAGGACGAAAAGCCCGTCGGTGCCGGGCGTGATCCCCAGCCATTCGTCGGCAATGGAGGAATATCCGGTGCGCACCGGATTGACCGAGACGAACTTGGCGCGGTTCTCCGCCGGCCGGCCTTTCAGCTGCCCGAGCCCGATCTTGATCGGATTGCTGTCATGGTCCTCGGCGACGCCGAACATCATGAAATAGCGGGTGCGCTCCCAGTCCGGCTCGCCAAATTCCCAGAACGAGCCGCCGATCGAATAGAGTCCCGCGGCCGCCATGTTCACCGAGCAGAAGCCGCCATGCGCCGCGTAGTTCGGCGTGCCGTACTGGGCGGCCCACCAGCCGGTCAGCGCCTGGGACTGGTCGCGCCCGGTGAAAAACGCCAGGCGCTTCGGGTCGGTGCGGCGGATGTCGCCGAGCCAGCCGGTGGCGATCGCCAGCGCCTCGTCCCATTCGATCTCCTGGAATTCGCCGGCGCCGCGCTCGCCCACCCGCTTCAGCGGCTTCTGCAGCCTGGCCGGCGAATACTGCGTCATGATGCCGGCCGAACCCTTGGCGCAGAGCACGCCCTTGTTCACCGGGTGATCGCGGTTGCCCTCGATATAGCGGATGCGGCCGTCGAGCAGATGGACCTTGATGCCGCAGCGGCAGGCGCACATGTAGCAGGTCGTGCAGGTGACGGTATCGCCGGCCGGCACCTGGAGATCGATGATCTCTTCGCCCGCCCGGAGCTCCGGCGCCGCCTGCAGTTCGGCGATGTAACGACGTTCGGTCATCCGTCCCTTCGTTCGCCGCCCGATTCCGCTGCGCCAAAGCTTCTATACATGTCTATACAAGGTACCGGGGATTCGATAGCGAATTGGTGTGAAATCGGCGTGCCGTTCCGGGCAGTGACATGGTATTGCGCAGCCGCGAGTTTAGAGGCTCCAACGCTTCCGGCAATGGGGTCAGCGCAGGTCAATCCGGGGGGCCAGGGATCGGGACACCGTCGCCTGGGTGCCACCCGCTCGGGCGACGGCGACGCGGCATCTAGGTGGCGTTGAACTTGGCGACGAACTCGTTGCGCAAGGCGGTGTACCAGGCCGGCTCCGGCGGTCGCCACCAGAGATTGGCCAGCGCATCGCCAGGATAGGCCTCGCGAAAGGCCTTCTGCGTGGTATCCGGGAGATGCGCATCGGCGCCCTTGACGGCGGTGTTATAGCCCGAGCCGTCGGCGATCTCGGCGCCGACGGCCGGTGCATACAGATAGTCGAGCAAGGCATAGGCTTGCTCGACGTTGCGGGCCGACTTCGACAGCGACAGCCCGTCGAACCAGGCGATGGCGCCCTCCTGCGGTGCCATGAAGACGATGGGCTGGCCGGCCTTCTGCAGGGTGAGCGCCGGGCCGTCCCAGGTCTGGCCCACCCAGCAGTCGCCCTGGGTGAAGCCGGCCTTCACTTCCGCGGCATTGCCCCAGAATTGGCGGATCCAAGACTTGTGGTCGACGGCAAACCGCGTCACCTCGGTCCAGATCTGCTTCATGCTGGTTTCATCGCCGAAGGCATCGCGCATGCGGTTGGACGGGAAGCTGCCGTTGCGGTCGAGCCAGAGGCCGATTCCCAGCAGCACCGATTGCGGCCGGACCAGGATCCTGCCGCGCAGCGCGTCGGACCAGAGATCGCCATAGCTGAGCTTGGCATAGTCGCGCTGCCATTTGTCGGCGCGCCAGGCCATGGCCTCGGCGCCCCAGACATGCGGCAGGTGATGCAGGCCGCCGTTCCAGGTCCAGAACTCGGTCGATGCCGCCAGTGCCGCCGGCAGAATGGCATCGACCGGCAGGCGCGCGGTGTCGAAGGGCTGCAGCACGTCCTGCGCCTGGAACAGCAGCGCCCGGTCGCCGCTCGGCTGGCAGAGGTCGATCGGCGGAACGTCGCCGGCGGCGGCGTCGACCTGGAGCCGCGCCACCTGCTCGTCGTTGTGGGCGACGGGAATGGTGTTGACCTTGATGCCGGTGCGGGCGGTGAAATCCTGCAGTACCGGCATCGGCCATTCGTCGGCCCAGATCAGCAGATTGAGTTCGCCCGACGAGGCGAAGGCATTCCTCACCAGGAACGGCGCGGCGATCAGCGCCGCACCGGCTGCGGCACCGCGCATTGCATCGCGTCGGCTTACCTGGCGCTGATCGATGGCGGCCCTGCCCGCGCGGTTCGGGTTCGGTATCTTGGTCATATCCCCACGCTCCTGCTGGATCGATCAATGCCCCGGATGCGGAGAATAGGCAACAGGGTGCGGGAACATGAAGCGACGATGACGGGCGCGGCGATCCCTCAGGTCCGGGTGATCGACAGGCCGCCGTCGACCAGCGCGGCGGTGCCGGTGACGAAGGAGGAATCGTCGGAGGCGAGATAGAGCACCGATTTTGCCAGCTCGTCCGCCCTGCCCACCCGTTTCAGGGCGTGCAGATTCGTCAGGAAGGCCTGGGATTCCGGGGTGTTATTGACCGCCTGGTACATCGGCGTGTCCACCGCGCCCGGCAGGACCGCGTTGACCCTGATGCCCTGGGGGCCGTATTCGGCGGCGAGCGCCTGGGTAAGGCCGATCAGGCCGGATTTGCTGGCCGCATAGGCGGCGACGCCGGGGAAGCCCACGGTATAGCCGACGAAGGTCGAGGTGAAGACGATGGAGCCGCCGCCACCCTTCAGCATCGCCGGAATTTGATGCTTGGCGCCGAGAAAGGCGCTGGTGAGATTGGTCGCCAGGGTATCGCTCCAGCCCGCCTCGGTGATCTCGGTGCTCGGCCCCTGGCTGCCGATGGTGCCGGCATTGTTGAAGGCGATGTCGAGCCGGCCGAAACGCTGCAAAGCTTCCGCCACCAGGGCCTTGGCATAGTCTTCCGAGACCACGTCTCCGGCCAGGGCCGACGCCGTTCCGCCGGCCGCGGCGATCTCCGCCACCAGGCGATCCAGCTCCGCCTGGCGCCGGGCGCCGACCACCACCTTTGCCCCTTCCGCGGCAAACAATCTGGCCGTCGCCCGGCCAATCCCCGAACTGGCGCCGGTGACGATAGCGACTTTTCCCGCGAGCTTTGACATCGAACTCTCCATTTTGTGTTGCTCGATACATAAATAGGCACTTGCAAGCCGGCGTCAAGCAATTTATGTATTAACTAATACAGAAAGGAAGCCGATGGCCGAACGCGGACGCCCTCGCAGTTTCGATCGCGCAAAGGCGCTGGAAGCCGCGCTGCAGGTCTTCTGGCGGCAGGGCTACGAAGGCGCCTCGCTAGCGGATCTGACCGCAGCTATGGGAATAAATTCTCCAAGCCTTTACGCCTGCTTCGGGTCCAAGGAAGGTCTGTTCCGGGCCGCGGTGGAGCTCTATGTCGCGACGTCCGGCCTGGAGGCCTATACCGCGCTCGAACGGGCGCCGACCGCACGCGCCGGCGTCGAAGCCATGCTCCGGCTCAACGTGCGGAATTTCACCCGACCTGGCCGGCCGGCCGGGTGCCTGGTGGTCCTGGGCGACCGCAACAGCCCGACCGAGCATGACTCCGTCCGGGACTTCCTGGCGCAGCATCGCCGGGACAGTGCCGCAGCAATGCGCCGCCGCCTGGAGCGCGGCATTGCCGAAGGCGATCTGCCGCCGGGCATCGATTGCAAGGCGGTCGCGGACTTCTACACGACCGTATTGCACGGCCAGTCGATGCAGGCCCGCGACGGCACCTCGCCCGAGGCGATGCACCGCATCGTCGATTGCGCCATGGCAGCCTGGGATGCGCTGACCCTGCCCCCGCCGGTCGCCGCCTGAAGCCTGCACGAAAAAGGCGCCGAAAGGCGGACGGGAACTCAGGCCAGCTTGAACTTGTCGGCGTATTCGCTGCGCCGGGCCGCATACCAGGACGGCTCGGGCGGCCGCCACCACAGGTTATCGACCGCGTTTTCCGGATAGGCATCGGTGAAGTTCTTCTTCGCCGCAGGGGAGAGCAGCGCATCGGCACCCTTGACCACCGGGTTGTAGCCCGAGCCGTCGGCCACCTTGGCGGCGGTCTCCGGCCGGTAGAGGTACTTCAGGAACTCGTACACCTGGTCGACGTTCTTTACCGCCGAAAGCATGCCCCAGCCGTCAAGCCAGGCGATGGCGCCCTCCTGCGGCGCCATATAGGTCACCGGCTTGCCGTCCTTCTTCAGGCTGAGGACCGGCCCGTCCCAGGTCTGGCCAACCCAGACGTCATCATCCATGAAACCGGACTTGATCTTGTCGGCGCTGTCCCAGAACTGCTTGATCCAGGCCTTGTGCTCGACGGCGAACTGGGTGAGCTCGGCCCAGATCCGCTTCATCGTGTCCTCGTCCTTGAAGGTGTCGAGCATCCGGTTGGAGGGCAGCCTGCCGGTCCTGTCAAACCATAGGCCGATCGAGGTGATCAACGAATGCGGCCGGCCCTGGATCTTGCCCTTCAGGTCATCCGCCCAGAGATCGCCGAAACTCAGATCCTTGTAGTCGCGCCGCCATCTGTCGGTCCGCCAGGCCATCGCCTCGGTGCCCCAGACATGCGGCAGATGGAAGAGGCCAGTATCCCAGGTCCAGACGCTGGTCGAGCCGTTGAGCATCGACGCCAGCAGGCTGTCGGTCGGCACCCTGTCGGTGTCGAAGGCCCTCAGCAGCCCGAGGTCCCGGAACTGCGGCGCCCGATCGCGGGTCGGCATGCAGAGGTCAAAGCCGGCGCCGGCGGTGGTCTGCAGCTTGTCGATCTGCACCTCGTTCTGCGAGAACGGCGTCATCGTGACCTTGATGCCGGTCTCCAGGGTGAAATTCGGCAGCACCGGATCGGGCAGCTCGTCGGACCAGGCGAGAATGTTGAGCTCGCCCGAGGACTTGCCGCAGCCGTTGACCAGCACATAGGGTCCCAGGGCGAGGGCGGGCACTCCGGCAGAGGCGAATTTGAGCAGGCTGCGTCGGCTGAGCGCACGGGCCGCCAGCAGGGTCGCGCGCGCATCCCGCTGGCCTCTCGTCGTCTTTGACATCAGGATCCTCCCCTTGCAGGTCTGGCCGTCGCACCCGGCTTCGGGAATGGTCCGACGCGCCGGCAAATCGCGGCGCCGCCGAATATAACTATGCCTCGAACAGGTAATCAGACTAACGGCAGGCCGCTGGTCAAAGCAATGCGGTTCGCATGGTTTTCCGGGCCCGGCTGTGGTTGGATGCAGAAGATCGAGCCGTATTCGCGGTGCCGGAAAGGAAAACCCCTTGGTCCATGCCAGCCGTGCCTTCCTGTTTCGCCTGGAGCCCGACAAGACGTCGACGCTGCAGGCGCAGCTGCGGCGGATGCTGGTCTCGGCGATTCTCGACGGCCAGATTCCGCCCGGCTCGCCTTTGCCGTCCTGCCGTGCCCTGGCGCAGACCCTGAAGGTGGCGCGCAACACCGTGGTGCTGGCCTACCAGGACCTGGTCGAGGAAGGCTTCCTGGTGTCGCGCCAGCGCAGCGGGTTCTTCGTCAATCCGGAGATCCTCAGCGCCCAGCTGCGCGACACCGCAGCCGCGCCCGCACCCGATCGCAGCGCCCCGGACTGGAAGGCGCGGTTCAAGTGCCGGCCCGGGCGCCAGCGCAACATCGTCAAGCCGGCGAACTGGCAGGACTACCCCTATCCCTTCATCTACGGCCAGGTCGACCAGAGCCTGTTCCCGCTCGCCGCCTGGCGGGAATGCTCGCGCCAGGCGCTCAGCGTCAACGCGGTCAGGGACTGGTCGAAGGATCGGTTCGCCGATGACGATCCGCTGCTGATCGAGCAGATCCGCACCCGGCTGCTGCCCCGCCGCGGGGTGCGGGTGGCGGCGGACGAGATCCTGGTGACGGTGGGTGCCCAGCACGCGCTCTATACCCTGGCGGCGCTGCTGTTCGACCGCGATACCGTCTTCGGCATCGAGGATCCCGGCTATACCGATGCCCGGAACATCGCCGGCCTGCATGCCGGACGCCTGGTCGGGCTTGCGGTCGACGAGCAGGGCCTGGCGATGGGTCCGGAACTCGACGCCTGCGACTACGTCCATGTGACGCCGAGCCATCAGTTCCCGACCACGGTGACGATGTCGATGGAGCGGCGCCAGGCTCTGCTGGAACGCGCCGCGGCGGCGGATTTCGTGGTGATCGAGGACGACTACGAGAGCGAACTGTCGCATCAGGGCAGCCCGCAGCCGGCCCTGAAATCGCTCGACCGCGGCGGCCGGGTGGTCTTCATCTCCAGCCTGTCGAAGACCCTGGCGCCGGGGCTGCGCCTGGGCTTCCTGGTCGGATCGCGGGAGCTGATCCGCGAGGCCAGGGCCTTGCGCCGGCTGATGATCCGGCATCCGGCGGCGAACAACCAGCGCACCATCGCCCTGTTCCTGGCCGACGGGCATCACGATGCGCTGCTGCGCCGCCTCTGCAACGTCTACCGCGAGCGCCTGGCGGTGGCGATCGCTGCGCTGGTCAAGCACCTGCCGGAATTCTCGGTCAACCTCACCGCTGGCGGCACCGCCTTGTGGATCAGCGGGCCGCCGGAACTCGATGCCAACGCGGTCGAGCAGGCGGCGCTGAAGAAAGGCGTGGTGATCGAGCCGGGCGCGGTGCATTTCATGGCGCAACCCGGCCCGGCCAACTTCATCCGCCTCGGCGTGTCGTCGATCCCGACCGACCGCATCGATGCCGGCATCAGGCTGCTGGCCGAGGTGGTCAGGGACCAGTTGAAGCGCCGCTAGATGCCGGTTCCCGCCGGGCCGGATCCAGGCGGCCTTGGACCAAAGCGCCTCCTTGGACCAAAGCGCCTCCTTGGACCAAAGCGCCTCCTTGGACCAAAGCACGGCCGGCCATTGGGCCTGTGCGACCGGTCTTCGCGCCACTATCCTGCCCGGAACGCCGCGGCATTCCCGCCGCCGATGTGAGGTCCGCGCCTTGCCAGACCAGCTCCTGACCGTCAATGCCGGCTCGTCGAGCCTGAAATTCGCCGCCTTCAGCCTCGCCGCGGAACCCAGGGCGAGGATTCGCGGCCAGTTGTCCGGCATCGGCCAGGGCACCTGCCGGCTGACCGTCGCGGACGCCGAGGGCCGCAGGCAGGATTGGCCGGCCGCCACCCTCGACACCCATGCCGATGCACTGAAGCTGCTGGTCGAGCGGCTGCAGGTCGACGCGCGCTGGGCCGGGGTCGGCCATCGCGTCGTCCACGGCGGCACCCGTTTCACCGCGCCGGTCTTGGTCACGCCGGCAATCCTGCGGGACCTGGAGGGGCTCTGTCCCCTGGCGCCGCTGCACCAGCCGCATAACGTCGCGGCGATCGCCGCGCTGGCCGCCTTGCTGCCCGGGCTGCCGCAGGTGGCCTGCTTCGATACCGCCTTCCATGCCGGCCAACCCGAATGCGCCGCGCGCTTTGCCCTGCCGGAACGCCTTTGGCAGCAGGGGATCCGGCGCTACGGCTTCCACGGCCTGTCCTACGAGGCGATCCTGCACCGCCTGCCGGAGATCGCCGGGACCGTTCCGTCGCGACTGGTGATCGCGCATCTGGGCAACGGCGCCAGTCTCGCGGCGGTGAAGGACGGTCGCTGCATTGCGACGACGATGGGATTTTCCACGCTGGACGGCCTGGTGATGGGCACCCGCGCCGGCCTGCTCGATGCCGGCGTCATCCTGCACCTGATGCGCCATGACGGCCTCGACCTGCCGGGCCTCGAACGCCTGCTCTATCACGAGAGCGGACTGCTCGCGCTTTCCGGCCGCACCGCCGACATGCAGGCGCTGCTCGCCGGCGAGGATCCGCGCAGCCGGCTGGCGGTCGAGATCTACTGCTATCGGATCAGCCGCGAGCTGGGCTCGCTGGCGGCGGCGCTGGGCGGCCTGGACGCCCTGGTCTTCACCGGCGGGATCGGCGAGAACGCGGTGCCGATCCGGGCCAAGGTCTGCGAAAGCGCCGCCTGGCTCGGGCTGCAATTCGATGCCGCCGCCAACGCCACCGCCAACGCCACCGGGGGCCCGCGCCTGTCCGCGGCGGGTAGCCCAGTCGCCGCCTGGCGGATTGCGACCGATGAGGAACTCACCATCGCCCGGCATTGCCGCCGCCTGCTGGCACCGGACGCCGGCGGGTCCGGGTGACCCGTGCCTGACGGCCTGTCTCTCCTCACCCTCCTCCCCGCAAGCCTCTGCATCCTGTTCGCGGCGGTGGTCCGCGGCTTCACCGGCTTCGGCCTGGCGGTGGTCGGCGTGCCGCTGCTGACGGTCTTCTTTGCCCCGGCCCGCATCGTCCCGTCGATCATGATCCTCGCGGTCCTGGCCGGCCTGCAGCTGATGCCGCGGATCTGGCACGCGATCGACTGGCGCCTGCTGGCACCGACGATCGTCGGTGCGGGGCTCGGAACGCCGCTCGGGACCCTGGCCCTGGCGCGCCTGCCCGACGATACGATGCGGCTGCTGATCGGCATCGCCGTGCTGATCGCGGCGGCGGCACTCGCCCACGGCTTCCGCTTCACCGCCCGCCCCGGCCTGCCGGTGAGCGGCGGATTGGGCATTCTTGCCGGCCTGACCGGGGGTGCGGCCGCGATGTCCGGTCCGGCGGTGATCTTCCTCTTCCTCGCCTCGCCGATCGGAACCGAGGCCGGCCGCGCCTGCCTCATCACCTTTTTCCTGATCTCGGCCCTGATCAGCGCCGCCTCGGCCTGGACGCAGGGCCTGATGACGCCGGATGCGGCACTCCTGGGCGCCGCACTTCTGCCGGCGATGCTGGTGGGAAATTTCCTCGGCGACCGGCTGTTCGCCAAGTCCTCGGATCGTCTCTATCGCCGGGCGGTGATCGTGCTGCTGGCGGCGCTCGGACTGATCGCCGTCTGCCGCGGCGTCTACGGCCTGCTGGCGGCCTGATCTAGGCGAGGTCGACCACGGCCTTGGTCAGGCCCAGCACGGCGAGGGCCACCAGAATGATCAGCACGTAGCGCCGGAAACGCACCTGGTCGATGCGATGAAAGCCGTGCGCGCCGACGGCGACGCCGACCAGGAGCGCGGGCAGCCAGAAAACGAACTGCACGAAGCTCTGCCGCGTCACCAGCCCCTCATAGGTCTGGTTGATCAGGCCCAGGACGTCGGTGCTGAGGAAGAAGGCGATGACCGAGGCCCGGCCGACGGCCGCCGCCGCCGGCGTTGAGAAATAGAACAGCACCACCGGCGGGCCGCCGATCCCGAAGGCGCCGTTCAGCAGGCCCGAGGCGGCGCCGGTAAGCGCCGTGGCGCCGCCGCCGGGCGTCCGGGTCAGGCGGAAGCCGCGCAGCATCATGATGCCGGTCACCAGCACGAAGAGGCCCAGGGCAAGCTGCATCGGCGCCGCCGGAAAGTTCTTCAGCATATGCACGCCGAAAGGCAGCGCCACGACATAGCCCGCCAAAAGCCAGCGCAGCGACCGCCAGTCGATCTCGCGCCAGATCGAGGGAATGAGGTTGAGCGAGGCCGCGACCTCGAGCAGGAAGATCGATGGCACGATCTCCCGGGCCGGCATCACCAGCGAGATCGCGGTGATGCTGAGCAGGGAAAAGCCGAAGCCGGAAAAGCCGCGCACGATCGCCGCCAGGAAGATGGCGGCGCTGGTGACCGCGAGGGTCGGCCAAGCGGCGGCGATCTGATCGATAAATCCGGTGAGCATGACGGTCGCTGTCGGTGATGGTCGGGCATGGTAGCCGCCGGACTCCCGGGCCGCCAGCGCCAAATCCGGCCAGTCCACCGGGCCAGACAACGGGGCCAGAGAACGGGGCCAGAGAACGGGGCCAGCCAATGCGGCAGGGCAAGGGAAATCGCGAGAGGATTGACCATGGACCGGTGAAGTCCCTAGGGTGCGGGTCCCGGAGATCCTGAAAGAAGCCGAACCATGACCGACCCTTTAGTGCAGGCGAAGTTCGCGGCCCAGAAGGTTGCCGAACTGGCCCGGAAGCTGCCGGATTTCGCACCGGGCGACGGGCCGCTGGCCATCGTCACCACCCGCCGCAGCGGCTTTGCCATGGGTCGCGCCTGGGCCGCCGGCAATCCCGGCGACGGCAATCTGCAGCAGGCCTTCGGCCAGCTCGCCAAGAGCCTGTCCGGGCGGGCGGCGGCGGATGCCCTGCAGATCGAGCTCGGCCACAGCGCCCGGGCGACGCCGCCGGGATCGATCGCGCCGCGGCTCGCCAACGCCCATACCGGGCTGCGCGGCATCGCGCTGGCCAGGAACCGGAAACTGCTGGCGGTGATGGGGCCGGCGGAGATGATCGCCGGCAACCTGCCGTTGCGCGCGGCGCTGGAGGCGCTGCTGGAACAGCAGCAGCTCACCGCCGCGGATCTGGCCGACGGCAAGGCGGAGGTGATCTCCTTCGAGGTGGCGCAGATCCTGGTCAATCTCTCGCCGCCCGGCCTGACGCCGCTCTATCGCGGTGCCCCGCTGGTCGAACCGGCCGCCGTGAGCCGCGCCGGCGTCACCGCCTTTGCCGACAGGATGGCGGCGTGGATGCTGCGGCAGGTCGATGCCACCGGCCGCATGGTCTATGAATACCAGCCGAGCACGGGCGAGGAATCGCCCACCGACAACACCGTGCGCCAGGCGCTGGCGACGCTCTGCCTCGGACGCATCGCCAACCGGTCGAAGAAGCCGGAGGATCGCGAGATCGCCGACAACAATCTCGGCTATTTCATGCGCCACCACTATCGCCTGGAGGGCGAATTCGGGCTGGTCGCGGAGATCGACCAGGTGAGCGGCATCCCGGCGAAGCCGGCGGCGGAAGCCGCCGCCGATCCCCTGCCCGAAGGCAAGGAGCCCAAGCTGGGCGCAATCGCCGTCATCGCCCTGGCCCTGCTCGAGCGCCCGGCGATCAAGCTCTTCGAGAAGCCGCTGGCCGCGCTGTTCGCGACGACGCGGCATCTGCAGCAGAAAGACGGCTCCTTCCGCACGCATTTCGGCGCCACCGACCGCGACGACAACCAGAATTTCTACCCCGGCGAGACGCTGCTGCTCTGGGCGACGGCGCTGCGCCGGAAGCCGGCGCTGATCGATGCCGAGACCTATCTGAAGAGCGCGCGCTACTACCGCAAGTTCTTCAAGGCGGCGCCGAGCCCCGCCTTCGTGCCCTGGCATACCCAGGCGCATGTGCTGGCGCTGGAATCGATCGACGCGCCGGAGCTGGCGAAATTCGTCTTCGAGATGAACGACTGGCTGCTCGACCTGCAGCAATGGGAGGGCGCGCCCTATCCCGACGTCGCCGGCCGGTTCTACGACCCGAAGCGCAAGCAGCTGGGCCAGGCCCATGCCTCGGCGACCGGCGTCTATCTCGAAGGGCTGATCGACGCCTACGAGCTGGCGCGCCGCAGCGGCGACGCGAAGCGGGCCGAACGCTACCGCCTGGTGATCCTGCGCGGCCTGCGCAACCTGATGCAGCTGCAGTTCAAGTCGCCGGCCGACATGTTCTACGTCACCCAGCCGGAGCGGGTGCTCGGCGGCATCCGCACCGAGGTCTTCGACAACCGGATCCGCATCGACAACGTGCAGCATGCGCTGATGGGGACCCAGCGCATCCTGGCCCGCTTCGGCGAACCCGGCTTCCGCTGGCCGCAGGCGAAGGGCGCCGCCACCGCCACGGCCAGGAAGCCGCTGAAGCCCTGGCAGATCGCCACGCTGAAGCAGGGCAAGCCCGATTAACCCTCTGACGGGGATGGACAATCCCCCGTCGTCGCGGCCCGCCGCGGTGCCGGGGCTTGCGCCCGGGCGGGATTCCGTTTAACCCCTCGGCCGTCGCCGCGCTGACCGATGGACGCCATCGGCTGGCGGCCAGGCCGGGACGGGATTCCGCGACACCCGCCGGCGCCAACCCGCTGCAAAGACGAGCGTCATGAAGCAAGCCGCGCCGAAGGCCAATCCCCGAGTGGGAATCGTCAGCCTGGGCTGCCCCAAGGCCCTGGTGGATTCCGAGCGGATCCTGACCAAGCTGCGCTCGGAAGGCTACGAGATCTCGGATTCCTACGATGGCGCCGACGTCGTCATCGTCAATACCTGCGGCTTCCTCAACTCGGCGCGCCAGGAATCCCTGGACGCGATCGGCGAGGCGCTGAACGAGAACGGCAAGGTCATCGTCACCGGCTGCATGGGCGGCAATCCGGACGAGATCCGCAAGGCGCATCCCGGCGTGCTCGCGGTGACCGGGCCGCAGCAGTACGAATCCGTGGTCGAGGCGGTGCACCGCGCGGTGCCGCCGCAGCACGATCCCTTCCTGGACCTGGTGCCGCCGCAGGGACTGAAGCTGACGCCGCGGCACTACGCCTATCTGAAGATCTCCGAGGGCTGCAACAACCGCTGCAGCTTCTGCATCATCCCGTCGCTGCGCGGCGACCTGGTCAGTCGCCCGGCACGCGACGTGCTGATCGAGGCGGAGAACCTGGTGAAGGCCGGCGTCAAGGAACTGCTGGTGATCTCGCAGGATACCAGCGCCTACGGCGTCGACATCAAGTATGCCGAGAGCAAGTGGCGCCGCGGCCCGGTGAAGGCGAAGTTCCTCGACCTCGCCCGCGAACTGGGCGAGCTCGGCGCCTGGATCCGCCTGCATTACGTCTATCCCTATCCGCATGTCGACGACGTGATCGAGCTGATGGCGGCGGGCAAGGTGCTGCCCTATCTCGATATCCCCTTCCAGCACGCCAGCCCGAAGGTGCTGAAGGCGATGCGCCGCCCGGCGCATCAGGAGAAGGTGCTCGACCGGATCAAGGCCTGGCGCCAGGCCTGCCCGGACCTCACCATCCGCTCGACCTTCATCGTCGGCTTCCCCGGCGAGACCGAGGACGACTTCAACTTCATGCTCGACTGGCTGGACGCGGCCGAGCTCGATCGCGTCGGCTGCTTCAAGTACGAGCCGGTGGCCGGCGCCAAGGCGAACGAGATCGCCGAGCCGGTCGACGAGGACGACAAGCAGGACCGCTGGGACCGCTTCATGGAGCACCAGCGGCTGATCAGCGAACGCCGCATGGCGCGGAAGGTCGGCCGGACGGTCGAGGTGCTGATCGACGAGGTCGACGAGGATGGCGCCATCGGCCGCTCGCACGCCGACGCGCCGGAGATCGACGGCAACGTCTTTCTGGAAGGCGAGACCCGGCTGCAGCCCGGCGACCTGGTCCAGGTGAAGGTCGAGGAAGCCGAAGACTACGATCTCTGGGGCAGCCTCGTTCGGTAATGCCGTCGCGCGATATCCGTGGCGCCGAACGGCGGTTTACGGCAGATTGCGGGTCCCGATCGCCGGTCCTTGCGGGCCGGCGGCGCCGTTGCGTCGAGGCCCGCGCTTGAACGATACCGAAGACAACGTCAACTGGCGTAACCTGGTCGCCGCCTGCGCGGCGGTCTGCGTCTTCTCGTTCTCGCTCGGCGAGATGTTCCCGCTGCTCTCGCTCAACATGGAGAGCTGGGGCATCAACGCCAAGGTGATCGGCGCCAACACCGCGATGGCGCCGGTCGGCATCCTGCTCGCCGGCCTGGTGATCCCGAAGCTCTCGCACCGGTTCGGCCCGAAGCCGGTCGCCATCGCCATGGCCTTCCTGACGGCGCTCATCTTCCTCGCCTATCCGACCCTGCCGACGCTCTGGGCCTGGTTTCCCCTGCGCCTGCTGCAGGGCATGACCGTCGCCACCCTCTTCGCGCTCAGCGAGGCCTGGGTGCTGAGCAACGCCAAGGGCGCCTGGCGCGGGCGCATCGTCGGGGTCTACGGCACCTGCATCTCCGCCACCTTCGGCATCGGCCCGGCGGTGGTCGGCTGGGCCGGGATCGAGGGCTATCTGCCCTTCGTCATCGGCGCCGGCGTGCTGATCCTGACCGCCCTGCCGATCCTGATGGTCTCCAAGGATGCCGGCGGCGCGGAACAGGAGCACGTCTCGATGCTGCGCTTCGCCCCGAAGGCGCCGCTGCTGCTGCTGGCGATCTGCGTCCATGCGGTGTTCGACGGCGGCATGCTGGGCTTCCTCGCGGTCTACGGGGTGCGCGAGGGCATGAGCATCGAGAGCGCCGCCCTGACCATCACCACGCTGGCGCTCGGCAATGTCTTCTTCCAGGTGCCGATCGGCTGGATCGCCGACCACACCTCGAAATCCGGCACCATGGTCGGCTGCTTCGCCGCCGCCGCCATCGGTCTCGCACTGCTGCCCTTCGCCATCACCACGATCTGGCTCTGGCCGCTGGTCCTGGTGATGGGTGCGGCCGGCTTCGGCATCTATACGATCGGGCTGGCCGAGCTCGGCGACCGCTTCTCCGGCCCCGACCTCATCGCCGGGACCTCGGCCTTCTCCACCGTCTGGGGCCTGGGGGCGCTGATCGGCTCGGTGGTCTGCGGCCTCGCCATGGACTGGTTCGGGCCGCACGGCTTCCCGGCCATCCTGCTGCTGATCTTCGTCGGCTACCTGGCGATCCGCGGCCTGCGCCGGCTGCGCGTCATCCGCGCGCAAGCCTAGGCGCCGCTTCCGCCGCCAGGGCGTCGCGCGCCGAAGCCGCGATCTCGAAGGAGCGCCGCCGCGACGGGTGGTCGTAGATCTGCGCGGTGATCATCAGCTCGTCGACCTGGGTGGCCGCGATGAAGCGCTGCAGCCCGCGCTGCACCGTTTCCGGCGCGCCGACCACGGCATAGGCCAGGGAATGCTCGACCATCTGCCGCTCGGACGGCGACCAGTAGCCGTCCAGGCTGGGCAGGGGTGGCGGCAGCGGCGCCGGCGTGCCGCGCCGCAGATTGATGAACTGCTGCTGCAGCGAGGTGAAGAGATAGCGCGCCTCGTCGTCGGTCCCGGCGGCGAAGACGCTGATCCCGGCCATCGCATAGGGCTTCGCCAGGGCGGCCGAGGGCTTGAACCGGGCGCGGTAGATCTGCAGCGCCTGCATCAGGTAGTCCGGCGCGAAATGCGCGGCGAAGGCGAAGGGCAGGCCCAGTTCCGCCGCCAGCTGCGCGCTGAACAGGCTGGAGCCGAGCAGCCAGATCGGCACGTCGAGGCCGGCGCCGGGGACCGCATGCACGCTTTGGCCCATCTGCACCTGGCCGGGCCGCGGCGCCCGGAAATAGCCCTGCAGTTCCGCGACGTCGGCGGGGAAGCTCTCGTCGCTGCCGGCGAGGTTGCGCCGGAGCGCGCGGGCGGTGCGCTGGTCGGTGCCGGGGGCACGGCCGAGGCCGAGGTCGATGCGGCCGGGAAACAGCGATTCCAGGGTGCCGAACTGCTCGGCGATCACCAGCGGCGCATGATTGGGCAGCATGACGCCCCCGGCGCCGACGCGGATTTTCCGGGTGCCGCCGGCGACATGGGCGATCACCACCGCGGTGGCGGCGCTGGCGATGCCCGGCATGTTGTGATGCTCGGCCAGCCAGTAGCGCCGGTACTCCAGCGCCTCGGCATGGCGCGCCAGGTCCAGGCTGTTGCGAAAGGCATCGGCCGCGGTGGCGCCTTCGGTGATGGGGGATAGGTCGAGGACCGAAAAGGGAATCACTGGCAAGTCTCCAGATCAGGCGTCAGCGGCGGTCCGTCACTTTATCCTCTCGACGGGAAAGGTCACCTGGGCTTGCCGCGATGGCTCCATGCCGGAAACGCAGGGCCGCTCCGGTCCCCGGCCGCGCCTAGGCGCGGCGGAGGTTTGCCCGCTTCAACCCGCGTTGCTGTAGGGCCTTCCAGGCCTCCTCGGCGGTATCGACGATGTCGAAGATCTTGAGATCCTTCCTGGCCACCATGCCGCTCGCCACCATGGCATCGAAATTCATCACGCTGGTCCAGTAGTCGCGTCCGATCAGCACCACCGGCGTCGCAGTCGCCTTGCCGGTCTGCTGCAGGGTCAGGATCTCGAACATCTCGTCCATGGTGCCGAAGCCGCCAGGGAACACCGCCAGCGCGCTGGCGCGCATCGCGAGATGCATCTTCCGCATGGCGAAATAGTGGAAGCGGAAGGTGAGGTCCGGGGTCGAATAGGCATTCGGCTTCTGCTCGCCGGGCAGGGTGATGTTGAATCCGATCGAGGGTGCGCCGGCTTCCGCCGCGCCGCGATTGGCCGCCTCCATGATCCCCGGCCCGCCGCCGGTGGCGATCACGTTGTCGCGGATGCCGTCGACCGGCTGCAGGGCGCCGCCGCGTTCCGAGACGATGCGGCCGAAGGCGCGCGCCTCCTGGTAGTAGCCGACCCAATCCGCCGCCAGCCTGGCGGCGGCGCGCGCCGGCCGGCTGCGGGCGGCCCGGCGCAAGTCTTCTGCGTGCTCCGGCGAAGGAATGCGCGCCGAACCGAAGCAGATGATGGTGGAGCGGATGCCCCAGTCGCGCAGGATGATGTCGGCCTTCTCGTATTCGAGGGCGAACCTGAGGCCGCGCAGCTCCTCGCGATCGCGCAGGAAATCGACGTCCTCCACCGCCAGCCGGTAGCTGGGCGCTGCGAGCTGGCCGGCATTCGCCGCCGGTTTCCGGGCGCCCGGCGCCTTTCCCGTGGATTTCTTCCGCATGATCGGAGCTAGGCCGCCTTGGCGTGTTCGCAGGGCTGCACCTCGACGGTCACATGGGCGAGGTGCTCGATATGAGCGAGCACCGCCTTGTAGGCGGTCGGCGGCGCGGGATGATCCGAGACGATGCTGATGATGGCGGCCATGTGTCCGGGACCCACCCGCCAGAGATGGAGATCGGCGACCCGGTCGCCGTCGGTCTCCAATGCGCGCCGGATCGCATCGCTGAGCGCCTTGTCCGGCACCGCATCGAGCAGCACCGCGCCGGTGTCGCGCAGCAGGCCGACCGCCCAGCGGGCGATCACCGCGGCGCCGACGATGCCCATCAGCGCATCCATCCAGACCCAGCCGTAGAGCCAGGCAGCGCAAAGCCCGAGGATCGCCAGGACCGAGGTCGCCGCATCGGCCAGGACATGGGCGAAGGCCGACCGCATGTTGTGATCGGTATGCGCGTGCGGATGGGCATGCCCGTGGCCCGGAGCGTGGCCCGGAGCGTGCCCTTTGCCGTGCCCGTGGCCATGCCCGTGATCCGGCGCGGGCTTGCCGGCCAGCAGCCAGGCGCAGGCCAGATTGACGGCGAGGCCGATACCGGCGACCAGCAGGGCCTCGCGGTACTCGATCGGCACCGGCGCGGCGAAACGCCGGACCGATTCGTAGCCGATGAAGAGCGCGATCATGCCCAGGATGAGTGCGCTGGCGAAGCCGGCGAGGTCGCCGAGCTTGCCGGTACCGAAGGTGAATTTCGGGTTGAGCGCATGGCGGCGGGCATAGCCATAGGCCAGCGCCGAGATCCCCAGGGCCAGCAGATGGGTCGACATGTGCCAGCCGTCCGCCAGCAGGGCCATCGAGCCGTAGATCGTGCCGCCGACGATCTCGGCGACCATCATCACCGCGGTCAGCGCGATCGCCAGCCGGATGCGCTTCTCGTTGCGGTCATGGGCATGGCCGAGGAAGGCATGCCGGTGCCTGAAGGCGTCGACGCAGTCGGTGTGCATTTCGGGTCATTCGCTCTGGTTGCCGGTGGAATCTATCATATGTGGCGCAGGTTATAGAATTACACCCGGCCGCGCCGACCCCGCCTTGCCCACCACGCCTTGCTCACCACGCCTTGCCCACCACGCCTGGGCGGCGTAGGTTCCTGCCGGGGCGGGACAGCGCCGCCCGAATCCGCACCTGCATGCCACAATCCGAGCAGACGCGATGCCGAACCCGCCGAAAGAGCCCTTCTGGAAGACCGTGCCGATGTCGCGCATGACCGACCGGCAGTGGGAGAGCCTCTGCGACGGCTGCGGCCGCTGCTGCCTGAACAAGCTGCGGGACGGCGATACCGACGAGATCCTGTTCACCAATCTGGCCTGCAAGCAGCTCGACCTCCGCTCCTGCCGCTGCAAGGATTATGCAAACCGCAAGGCGATCGTGCCGGATTGCGTGCAGCTCTCGCCGCGCAACATCCGCCGCATCGACTGGCTGCCGGAAACCTGCGGCTATCGGCTGGTGGCCGAGGGCAAGGACCTGGCGTGGTGGCATCCGCTGGTTTCCGGCGATCCGACTACGGTCCACAAGGCCGGAATCTCGGTCCGCCGCCGGGCGATCCCGGAATCGAAATCCCGCGACGCCGAGGATCACATCATCGACTGGATCAAATAGGGCCCTAGGCGTCGCCGCGCGGCAGCCAGGGAATGCGGGCGATGTCGACGCCCTCCTCCACCAGTTCCCGGTGCTGGTCGTCGGTCGCCTCGCCGTAGATGCCGCGGGCTTGCGCCTCGCCGTAATGGATCTTGCGCGCTTCCTCGGCGAAATTTCCGCCGACATAGTCGCAATTGGCCTCGATCTGCTTGCGGATTTCGCCGAGGGTTTCCCGGAGATTGGCCGCCATCAGCGCCATCTTGGCGGGATCGGCGCCGGTGCGGGCCGGCAGATTGACGCCCGGGGCCGAACCTGGCGCCGTCCCGGGAGCCGCGGCCGGAGCGGCAGCAGCCGGCACACCGGCGGCGATCTCGGGCGCCGCCTTGGCATTGCCCTTCTTGCCGATCCGGGGCGCCATCAGGGCCTTGGCGACGATGTTGTCGCCGCAGACCGGGCATTCCACAATCTTGCGCTTCAGCTGGCGGTCGCAGCTGTCCCCGTCCTTGAACCAGACGTCGAAGGCGTGGCCGGCACTGCAGTTGAGTTCGTATAGGATCATCGTCGCGACCGGTGAAACCGCCTCATTGTCCTGATCCGCTGCCAGAAACCGCGTCCGCGGCATCTGTCGGATCTTGACAGTCATATGTTAAGAACTGCGCCCGAGATACCCCGATTGCAAGCCGGAGGAGCTTTTTTCTTTGACACGATCGTGTGAGAAAATCCAATCGGGCGAAGGGGCCGGACCCATCTCACCCTGGGTCGGGCGCCATGCCGCCCTGGTGCCGCCGCAGGGGCGGGTCCTCGACCTGGCCGCGGGTGCCGGCCGGCACGGTCGATATTTCAAGCACTTAGGCCACAAGGTCACCGCCCTCGACCGGGATGTCACCCGCCTCGGGGATCTGGCCGGCGACGCCGCCGTCGAGGTCATCGCGGCCGATCTTGAGGATGGATCGCCTTGGCCCCTGGGAGATCGGCGCTTCGCCGGGATCGTCGTCACCAACTACCTGCACCGGCCGCTGCTGCCGCGGATCGCCGGCGCGCTCATCCCCGGCGGCGTGCTGATCTACGAGACCTTCGGCGCGGGAAACGAACGTTTCGGCAAGCCAAGCAATCCGGACTTCCTGCTGCGGCCGGGCGAGCTCCTGGATTTCGCCGCCGCCCATGACCTCACCGTTCTCGCCTATCGCTGCGGCGAGGTGGCGACACCGCGTCCGGCGATGACGCAGGGCATCGTGCTGCGGAAATGAGGCGCTGAAGGGTCAGGCGGGGTGGGCTCAGGCGAGTTGAACTCAGGCGCGGTCGGCGCTGACCGGAAGCGGCGGCGGTCCAGGCCGCAGCATGTCCCGGATCTTCAGGACCAGGACCGAACCGACCAGCAGCACCGCCGCGAGATTGGCGAAGATCAGGGCGACGGAGCCGATCAGCATCCCGTAGGTCGCCCAGAGCAGCGAGCCGGTGAACATCATCAGGTACATCGTCAGGGAGATGTCCCGGGCCGAGCCGGTACGCCAGATACGCAAAGCCTGGGGCAGGAAGGCGAAGGTGGTCAGCGTCGCCGCGACCATCCCGATGGCCTCGACGAGGATGCCGGCGGGCGTCGTCACGATCAGTGCCGTCCCGTCGCCGCTTTGGTGGCCGCGGCGCCGGCGCCGGGCTTGCCGTGGGGAGATGCCTCGCTGACCGGATAGGCGCTGCGCGGGTGCTGGCCCTTGGCGAGTTTTTCCACCCGGTAGCGGCACATCGCATCGTCCACCGTCGACCAGGCACGGCGCGACCATTCCACCTTGGCGGCGTCATAGCTGTCGAAGGGTCCGTGCCATTCCTCGCCGCCGCCCGCCGCGGGCTCGGAGAAACTGGTGTCGCAATAGGGGCCGCCGACCACCCAGAAGCACATCTCGGCTCCCTCTTCCTCGATCCGGAAACGGGCATTGGCCTGGTCGACGGTCTCCCAGGCGCGCTTCTGCCAGGCGGCCTTGGCCGCCTCATAGCTGGGAAAGGGGCCGATCCGCTCCTCGTTGCCGTGCTCGACGATTTGGTTGAAGTTGGTGTCGGTATAGATCCCGCCGATCACCCAGTAGCGCTTCATGATTCCAATGCTCTTTCCTGCGGCCGACCCGGGCTGATCCCGGTCTGAACTGTCATCGAGCGGCCTGCTGAAATCCCAATGATTCTAGGCTACAGTCCGAGTCGAGGACAAAGCCAATTTGTCAAAACATCGTGAAGCGTCGGTTAAGATGCACACGATCGCCCGGACCGCAGGGTTCGAAGCGACCGGTTTCAGATAGGGCCGGGGTGGCGGAATTTCAACAGGGAGACGATTGTGCCGGATGGCTTGCAGGTCGCGGATTTCCGCGCGATTTACCAACGTTTCCAGGCCGCCGTGTCGCGCTACGACTGCGGCCGGTTCTGCGCCCCGTTGAATAACGGCACCCCGGTCTGCTGCGACACCAGCCACGCCATTCCGGTGGTCGACAAGACCGAGTACCGGCTGCTGAAATCGCGCACCGACCTCTGGGGCCCCTACAAGCCCACCGACGCCTCCAGCCGCAAGATCGTCGAGACCCTGCACAAGAGCTGCACCGCCATCGAATGCAAGGGGGCCATGCATTGCGAGCGGGACAACCGCAGCCTCGCCTGCCGCGCCTTCCCCTTCTATCCCTATATCACCCGCGACGGTGACCTGGTCGGCCTCGCCACCTATTGGATCTTTGCCGACCGCTGCTGGCTGATCTCCAACATGCAGGTGGTGGAACGGCAGTTCGTCCGGGAATTTGTCGCCGCCTATGAACTGGTCTTCAAGCGCGACCCCGAGGAACGCGAGGTGATGCGCGGGCAATCGGCCACCCATCGCCGCGTCTTCTCGCGCCAGAAGCGAGAAATCCCGCTGATCGGCCGCGACGGCGGCTATTTCAAGGTGATGCCCCATGGCGGCGAGGTGCGGCCGGCGGTGCCGGCGGAATTCGCGAAATGCGGGCCCTACATCTCGCGCCGGGCCTATGCGGCGGCGGTGAAGAAGGCCGGTGGCGCGCTGCCCGATCCCTCCCCTTTCCAGGACTAGTGCCATGGCCGATCCCGCCAGCATCCTGATCGGCATGGGCCAGTCGGCGCCGAGCCCGACCGACCTCTCTCTGGCCCTGCGCATGGCCAACCGCCACGGCCTGATCGCCGGGGCGACCGGCACCGGCAAGACGGTCTCGCTGCAGGTCCTGGCCGAGGGTTTCGCCAAGGCCGGGGTGCCGGTCTTCCTGGCCGACGTCAAGGGCGACCTCTCCGGCATCAGCCAGGTCGGCGGCGACAACCCGAAGGCGAAGGAGCGCGCCGAGAAACTCGCCCTCAAGGACTGGCAGGGCGATTCCTTCCCGGTGGTCTATTGGGACCTCTTCGGCCAGCAGGGCCATCCGATCCGCACCACGATCTCGGAGATGGGACCGCTGCTGCTGTCCAGCCTCCTGGAACTTAACGACGTGCAGGAGGGCGCCCTCAACATCGCCTTCCGCCTGGCCGACGAGCAGGGCCTGCTGCTGCTGGATCTCAAGGACCTGCGGGCGATGCTGAGCTATCTCGCCGACAACGCGGCGGAGATCTCGACCAGATACGGCAATGTCGCCAAGCCCACCATCGGCGCCATCCAGCGCCAGCTGCTGGTGCTGGAGAACCAGGGCGGCGGCGGGTTCTTCGGCGAACCGGCCCTGGATCTCAACGATTTCATGCGGGTCGAGCGCGCGGGCTACGCCTTCATCAACGTGCTGGCCGCCGACAAGCTGATCCAGTCGCCGCGGCTCTATGCCACCTTCCTGCTCTGGCTGCTGGCCGAGCTGTTCGAGGACCTGCCCGAGGTCGGCGACCCGGAGAAGCCGAAGCTGGTCTTCTTCTTCGACGAGGCGCATCTGCTGTTCAACGAGGCGCCGAAGCCCCTGCTGGAGAAGATCGAGCAGGTGGTGCGCCTCATCCGCTCCAAGGGCGTCGGCGTCTATTTCATCACCCAGAACCCGCTGGACATCCCGGATACCGTGCTGGGCCAGCTCGGCAACCGGGTGCAGCATGCCCTGCGCGCCTTCACGCCGCGCGACCAGAAGGCGGTGAAGGCGGCGGCCGAGACCTTCCGCGCCAATCCCGGCTTCGACGCCTCGGCGGCGATCATGGAACTCGGCGTCGGCGAGGCGCTGGTCTCGACCCTGGACGCCAAGGGCGCGCCGACCGTCGTCGAGCGGGCCTGGATCTGCCCGCCCACCGCGCGCATCGGCCCGGCAACGCCGGAGGAACGCCGGACGGTGCTGGACGCGAGCCCGGTCAAAGGCAAATACGACGCCGCCGTCGACCGCGATTCCGCCTATGAGAAGCTGACCGCGCGGGCGGCCACGCCCCCGGCTCCACCGCCCGCGCCGCAGCGCGAGGAGGCCCCGCCGATGCGCGGTCCCTGGGCCGGCGGCGGCACGCCGGCACCGAAGCCCGCACCGAAGCCCGCTGGCCGCCAGCGCGAGGGCATGGCCGAGGCCTTCGCCAAGTCCGCCGTCCGCGCCGTCGGCTCATCGGTCGGCCGGCAGATCGTCCGCGGCATCCTGGGCGCGATGCTGAAGGGGCGCTGAGGCCGATGGATCTGGCGGCGTTCCGCACGTCCCTGGAAAGGACCGAGCCGCCGCCGGGTGTCGGCGTTCACCTCGAGGCCCTGTGGTGGGATGCCAAGGGCGACTGGCACCGCGCCCATGGCTGCGTCGACGGCGCCGCAGGCCAGGTTGCCGCCTGGGTGCATGCCTATCTCCACCGCAAGGAAGGCGATCTTTCCAACGCAAGCTACTGGTACGCCCAGGCGAACCGGGTCGCCGCCAAGGGCCCGCTCGCCGATGAATGGGCGGCGCTCGCCGCGGCCCTGCTCGCCGCTCAGTCCTGAAACAGGAAGGTGCCGAGGAGCACCCAGCGCCGCGCGCTTTCGTCCCGGCCGGGTTTCGCCTGCAGGGGCGTCGTCAGATGCCAGAACGGCAGGCGGTAGACGGTGATCGTCCCGGTCTCGTGCACCGGCACCATCTCGGTGAAATGCCCGGATTTCGCATAGACCAGGTACTGGTTGAGGACGCCGGGGCCGACCAGGGAGAGATGGATGTCGAGATAGCCCTTGGCGGCGCGGGCGTCTTCCGGGTGATGGTCGTTATGCGGCCCGGCATAGTCGCCCGGACCGTAGCAGAGCACCTGCTGGCCGCCGCGCCGGTCCAGCTTTCGACCGGCGATTTCACCGGCAAAAGCCGCGAAACTGCCGGAGCTGAGCAGGCGGATGAGGCCGATCTCCTCGGCGCAGCGATAGGCCCTGGCGCGCTTCCGCTCCAGATAGGCGGTCTTCACCCGGACGGTCTTCGGCAGCCATTCCTCGTAGTTATGGGTCATCTCCCAGATGGTCTCCGGCGGGATCGGCATCGCCATCTCGGCGAGCAGCGGCCGCATCCGCGCTTCCAGGACCCTGCGCAGGACTTCCGCCCGGGATTTCGCAATCATTCCAGTGAGCGAGACGAAGCGGCGCCGTGGATCGGCAAGCGCCCCGCAGATCTCCGCCCGGCCGGCCAGGACACGCCGGCCGGCCGGAGTCAGCAGGTCCTCGAATTCGCTGGGGATATCGGTCATAACCCGGGATCATACCGAGGTTGGAAGCGCCGGGCAAAACCGCTAATCTCGCCGCCACCATGCCTTATGATTCCCTGCGCGACTTCATCGCCCGCCTCGAATCCAGCGGCCGCCTGAAACGGGTGACGGCGCCGGTCGATCCCGAGCTGGAAATGACCGAGATCCAGACCCGGCTGCTGGCCGAGCAGGGCCCGGCGGTGATCTTCGAGAACCCGGTCAGCCGCAGGACCGGCCGGAAATACGCCATGCCGGTGCTGGTCAATCTGTTCGGCACGGTCGAACGCGTGGCCTGGGGCATGGACCGCGAGCCCAAGGACCTGCGCGAGGTCGGCGAGACCCTGGCCTTCCTGCGCAGCCGGAGCCGCCCGGCGGCTTCCGCGAGGCCTGGAGATGCTGCCCCTGCTGAAGACCGTCATGGCGATGAAGCCGAAGACCGTCGGCTATGGCGCCCTGCCAGGACGTGGTGCTGACCGGCGACGAGATCGATCTCGCGGCGCTGCCGATCCAGAGCTGCTGGCCGGGCGAGCCGGCGCCGCTGATCACCTGGCCGCTGGTCGTCACCAAGGGTCCCGGCACGCGCAAGGAGGACGATTTCAACCTCGGCATCTACCGCATGCAGGTGATCGGCCGGAACCAGACCCTGATGCGCTGGCTGAAGCATCGCGGCGGCGCGCAGCACCATGCGCGGTGGAAATCGGAACGGCCGGAGCCGCTGCCGGCGGCGGCGGTGATCGGCGCCGATCCCGGTACCATCCTGGCCGCGGTGACGCCGGTGCCGGACACGCTGTCCGAATACCAGTTCGCCGGCCTGCTGCGCGGCAAGCGGGTCGAGCTGGTGGACTGCAAGACGGTGCCGCTGAAGGTGCCGGCCGAGCGCCGAGATCGTGCTCGAGGGCCATGTCTCGCTCGACGACTATCGCGACGAGGGCCCCTATGGCGACCACACCGGCTACTACAATTCGGTCGAGCCGTTCCCGGTCTTCACGGTCAGCGCCATCACCATGCGCAGGGACCCGATCTACCTCTCGACCTTCACCGGCCGGCCGCCGGACGAGCCCAGCGTGCTCGGCGAGGCGCTGAACGAGGTCTTCATCCCGCTCCTCACCCAGCAGTTCCCGGAGATCGTCGATTTCTGGCTGCCGCCGGAAGGCTGCAGCTACCGCATCGCGGTGGTCTCGATGAAGAAGGCCTATCCGGGCCACGCCAAGCGGGTGATGATCGGCGTCTGGTCGTTCCTGCGGCAGTTCATGTACACGAAGTTCGTCATCGTCGTGGACGACGACATCAATGCCCGCGACTGGAAGGACGTGATGTGGGCGATGTCGACCCGCATGGATCCGGCGCGCGACATCACCGTCATCGAGGACACGCCGATCGATTATCTCGACTTCGCCTCGCCGGACTCCGGCCTCGGCGGCAAGATCGGACTCGATGCCACCAACAAGCTGCCGCCGGAAACCCACCGCGAATGGGGCGAGAAGATCCGCATGTCCGACGAGATCGTCGAGCTGGTGAATTCGAAATGGCCGAGCCTGGGACTGCCGGGCAGCGGCAAGCCGATCTGGAAGTAGCTGCCCCGCGCCCCACCCCGCGCCCCACCCCGCGCCGATGCACCCGCGGGTCGAGCCCGCGGGTGACGGTGGCAGCGAAGGGGCGATGGCGCGGCGACTACTGGTTCCAGCTGTCGTAATGCACGTCGACCAGGTTGTTGAGCTGGCCCATGCTGTTGACATTAGCCAGCTGCTCGTTGCCGGCGAAGGTCACCGAGCCGCCGCCGGCGAAGTTGAGCTGCAGCCAGCCATTGGCGGTATGGCCGACGCTGACGCCGGGATCGCCGGCATCGGCGACGCCCGCGAAGCGCAGGATGTCGTGGCCGACGTCGAAGTCCGAGACCTTGTCGTCGCCGTTATTGCCGAAGACGTCGAAGGCGAAGAGATCGGCGGTGGCCAGCGCGGTGCCGTCGCCGTAGAGATCGTCGTTGCCGGCGCTGTACCAGATCTGGTCGGCACCGGCATCGCCCATCAGCTTGTCGTTGCCGGCGCCGCCGTCGATGAAGTCGTTGCCCGCCCCGCCGGCGACATTGTCGTCGCCGTTCTCGCCGAACAGGTAGTCCTCGCCGTCCTCGCCGCGCAGGTAGTCCTTGTCGGTGCCGCCATAGACCCAGTCGGTGCCCTTGCCGGCATAGATGAGGTCGGAACCGGCATCGCCGTGCAGGAGATCGGCGCCGTCCTCGCCATAGATGTCGTCGTTGCCGCTGCCGCCGGTGACGGTGTCGTTGTCGGCCTCACCGTGCAGCACGTCGTTGCCGAGCCCGCCGGCGATGGTGTCGTCGCCGTTGCCGCCGGTGATGGCGTCGTTGCCGGCGCCGCCATCCAGCTGATCCTTGCCGTCGCGACCCTGCAGGCTGTCGCTGCCCGCCATGCCGAAGAGCTTGTCGTCGCCGCCGTAGCCGACCAGCTGGTCGTTGCCGTCATAGCCGTAGAAGGTGTTGGCCTGGGCGTCGCCGATGACGGTATCGGCGAAAACCGAGCCGTTCACCTGCTCGATGCCGAAGAGCTGGTCGCCGACGCTGTCGGCCACCGCCGGATTGGCGGCGTCGTTGTCGCCGCTGTTGGGCTGGCCGAGATCGAGGAAGATGCCGTCCGGCGAATCGATGTAGCTGGCGACGTCGTAGCCGGCGCCGCCGACCAGGATGTCCTTGCCGGCACCGCCGACGAGCCAGTCGTTGCCGTTGCCGCCGACCAGCACGTCGTCGCCGGCCTTGCCTTCCAGTTCGGCATTGCCATACCCGCCGCTCAGCGTATCCGCCGCGGCGCCGCCGGTGAGGTGGGAATCGAAGATCCGATAGTAGCCCATCATCAGCAGATCCAGATTGGTGCCGTAGATCTCGGGCGGGAGGCCGGGCTGGGTCGGTGACGGCTTAATGACGAGCATGGCTGTCTCCTGTGAAACGGTGGTCCTACCCAGCTAGTCGAGGCGGGAGCCCGCCGGGTTCCGGCGGAATGGCCGCCTTCGGCCGGTTTGTGACGGCCGTCACGCCGCTGCATCGAAGCCTTGCCGAAATCGCAGGGCTGCCGGGGGCCGCGGGCCGCTAGGCTTCCGTTCCAATCCGGGGGGAACTGCGATGACCGAGACGATTGCCACGGCCTTGACGGCGGCATTGGGCTGCCGCTACCCGATCATCTCCGCCGGAATGGGCGGCCCGGCGCGCTCGGAACTGGCGGCGGCGGTGTCCGCGGCGGGCGGCTTCGGCCTAATGGGCATGGTGCGGGAATCGCCGGAGCTCATCGCCCGGGAGATCGCCGAGGTGCGGCGGCGGACCAACCGCGCCTTCGGCGTCAACCTCGTCCCCTTCGCCACGGAACCCAAGCTGCTGGCCGACGAGCTCGCGGTCTGCTTCAACGCCGGCGTCCCCGCCATGTGCTTCTTCTGGGACGTCTATCCGGAAGTCGTCGCCCAGGCGAAGCGGGCCGGCTGCAAGGTGATCTACCAGGTGGGCTCGCTGGAGGATGCGCTGCTGGCGCAGTCGGCGGGCGCCGACGTCGTGGTGGTGCAGGGCGTCGAGGCCGGCGGCCATGTGCGCGGGCGCCTGCCGCTCTCGGTCCTGCTGCCGCAGGTGGTGGACAAGCTCAGCGTCCCGGTCGCCGCCTCGGGCGGCATCGCCACCGGGCGGGACCTGGCGGCGGCCCTGGCGCTGGGCGCCGACGGCGTCCATTGCGGCACGGCTTTCATCGCCAGCCCGGAGAGCTTCGCCCACGACTATCACAAGCAGCGCATCGTCGCGGCCAGAGCCGGCGAGACGGTGCATACCGATCTCTTCGCCATCAACTGGCCGCCGAACTCGCCGGTCCGGGTGCTGAAGAACAGCCTCACCGAGGCGGCGGGCGACAAGCTCTGGGGCTATCTTCCGGACCAGCTGCCGCGCGAGGTGATCGGCGAGGAGGAAGGCAAGCCGGTCCTCAAGTTCGACACCAATTCGCCGCTCCGCAACATGACCGGCGATTTCGAGAAATTCGCCCTCTATGCCGGCGAGGGCGCGGTGCGGGTGACCGCGATCCGGCCGGCCGCCGACGTCATCGCGGCGATGATGACGGAGGCGATCTCCAGCCTGCGCGGCGTTACGGCGCAGATCGGATGAGCGGCATCGCCACCGCATCCTGGCCCGAGATCCGGGCCTGGCGGAAGGTCGCCCGGTCGAAGCTGATCGCCGCCCGCATCGCCCTGCCGGCGCCGCTCCGTGCGTCCTGGACTGCCGGGCTGATCGACCGACTGCGGCCGCTGCTGCGGGCCGCGCCGGCGCCGATCAGCTTCTACTGGCCGTTCAAGGCCGAGCCGGATTTCCGGCCGCTGATGCGGGACCTCGATGCCGCCGGCATCGCCGTCGCCTTGCCGGTCGCCTTCAAGCTCGGCGAGGCCCTGACCTTCCGGCCCTGGCATCGCGGCTGCGCCATGGAGCGCGGCATCTGGGACATCCCGATCCCGGCGACGCCGGAGGAGATCCGCCCCCGTACCCTGATCGCCCCCATCGTCGGTTTCGACGGCGGCAATTTCCGCCTCGGCTATGGCGGCGGGTTCTTCGACCGCACCCTGGAGAAGCTGGGCGGCGGCGCCCAGGCCATCGGCGTCGGCTTCTCGATGTTCCGCCTGGAGACGATCGCGCCGCAGCCGCATGACATCGCCATGGCGCGGATCGTCACCGAGCAGGACGACAGCCTGCCGGTCGGCACGGCGGGCAAGGTCTGCTATGCCGACGAGATGCCGCCGGATTACGCCGGCTATCTGCCGGCCGGGGAAATCGCCGCGATCCTGGCGCCGCTGGCCGGTATTCTGCCGCCGGAACGCCGCGGATTGCTGGATTTCATCCTCTGGCGGCTGGAGGCTGCACCGGAGATCGACGGCAAATTGCCGGACCTGGACGCGGTGCGCGGCCTGGCGCCCCGGATCCGGGACGATGCGATCCATGCCGCGCTCGGCGCCCTGCTGGGCGAAATCCCCGGCCCCGGCCTTGACCGGCATTAACTTGTATATACAAGTTGACGGAGCAGGCGACCCCGCCTGAACCAGACACCCTTTCCGCCGACGGATCCCCCCATGCGCAGCTTCTATCCCCCGATCGAGCCCCATGCCTCCGGCCATCTGGAGACCGGCGACGGACAGCGGATCTATTGGGAAATCTGCGGCAATCCCGCCGGCAAGCCGGCGGTCTTCGTCCATGGCGGACCCGGGGCGGGCTGCGGCGCCAACCACCGGCGGCTGTTCGATCCAAAGAAGTACCGGGTGCTGCTGTTCGACCAGCGCGGCTGCGGCCGCTCGACGCCGCATGTCAGCCTCCCGGAGACCAGCCTCGCCGGCAACACCACCTGGAACCTGGTCGCCGACATGGAAGGCCTGCGCCGGCTGATGGGCGTCGAGCAGTGGCTGGTCTTCGGCGGCTCCTGGGGCAGCACGCTGGCGCTGGCCTATGCCGAGACCCATCCCGGGCGCGTCTCGGAACTGGTGCTGCGCGGCATCTTCGCGCTGCGGCGCAAGGAGCTCCTCTGGTACTACCAGGAAGGCGCCTCGCTGCTGTTTCCCGATCTCTGGGAGAAGTTCCTGGCGCCGATCCCCGAGGCCGAGCGCGGCGACCTGATCGGCGCCTATCACCGCCGGCTGAACGGCGGCGATGCGAAGGTGCAGCTGGACTGCGCCAAGGCCTGGAGCGTCTGGGAGGGCAGCACCATCACCCTGCTGCCGGACCCGCGGCTCTCGGCCGGCTATGGCAGCGACCGCTTCGCCCTCGCCTTCGCGCGGATCGAGAACCACTATTTCGTCAACGGCGGCTTCATGGATCCCGAGGACCAGCTGCTCCGCGACGCCGATAAACTGCGCAAGATCCCCGGCGTCATCATCCAGGGCCGCTACGACATGGCGACCCCGGCGGTCACCGCCTGGGACCTGCACAAGGCATGGCCGGAAGCCGACTTCCATATCGTCGAGGGCGCCGGCCATGCCTTCGACGAGCCGGGCATTCTCGACCGGCTGATCCAGGCGACGGACAGGTTCGCGGGGTAACCGACGGCGCGAAACGCCGCGGGTCAAGAGACCGGCCCTCTCCCCGACCCTCCCCCGATTCGGGGGAGGGAACTGGAGCGGAACCGGGTTAGGCCTTCACCAGCCGGCCGTGGCAGTGCTTGTACTTCTTGCCCGAGCCGCAGGGACAATCGGCGTTGCGGTTGAGCTTGGTCCAGGTCGAGGGGTTCTTCGGATCGACCCCGGCATTGGGATCGCTGGCGGCGGCAACGGCCTGCGGGCTCGGCTGCCGGCTCGCTTCCGGCGCCGGCGGCTCGGCAGCGCGGATCTCGATATGGGCAAGGATCAGGGTGATCTGCTCGCGCAGCCGGTCGAGCAGGGCCTCGAACATGGTGAAGGCCTCGCGCTTGTACTCGTTCAGCGGGTCGCGCTGGCCGTAGGCGCGCAGGCCGATGCCCTGGCGCAGGTGATCCATCGCCAGCAGATGCTCCTTCCAGTTCTGGTCAAGCAGCTGGAGCAGCAGGTTCTTCTCGGCGATGCGCATCATTTCCGGACCGAGATTGGCGGCCTTCTCGGCCATCTTGCGGTCGGCCGCATCGCGCAGGCGCTCGCGGATCGCCTCGTCGGCGATGCCTTCTTCCTTCGCCCAGTCGGCCAGCGGCAGGTCGAGGCCGAAGATGCGCAGAACCTCCTCGTGCAGGCCGGCGACGTCCCACTGCTCGGCGAAGGCCTTCTCCGGGATGTAGCGGCCGATCAGCTCGTCGATCACCTCGTGGCGCATCAGGGCGATGTCCTCCTTGACGTCGCCCGAGGCCATCAGGTCCTTGCGCTGCTCGTAGATCACCTTGCGCTGGTCGTTCATCACGTTGTCGTATTTCAGCAGATTCTTGCGGATGTCGAAGTTGCGCGCCTCGACCTTCTGCTGTGCCTTTTCCAGCGCCTTGGTCACCCAGGGATGGACGATCGCCTCGCCGTCCTTCAGCCCGAGGCGCTGCAGCATGCCGTCCATGCGGGCCGGCGCGAAGATGCGCATCAGGTCGTCTTCCAGCGACAGGTAGAACTTCGAGCGGCCGGGATCGCCCTGGCGGCCCGACCGGCCGCGCAGCTGGTTGTCGATGCGCCGGCTCTCGTGGCGCTCGGTGCCGATGATGAACAGGCCGCCGGGGAAGGTGACGGTCTTGTCCGGCCGGCCGTTCTTGCCGGGCTCGATCACCAGGACCTCGCCGGATTTCAGCACTTCCTCGCGCTTGGCCGCGATCTCCGCCTTGATCGCCTCGATGCGCCGGGCCCGTTCGTCGGCATCGGTCATCGTTGCCATCTCGCGCTGCACCCGCATCTGCAGGTTGCCGCCCAGCTGGATGTCGGTGCCGCGGCCCGCCATGTTGGTGGCGATGGTGACCGCGCCGGGGACGCCGGCATCGGCGATGATGTAGGCCTCCTGCTCGTGGTAGCGGGCGTTCAGCACCTGGTGCTGGATGCCGGCCTTCTTCAGCAGGTCCGACAGCAACTCGGATTTCTCGATCGACGCGGTGCCGACCAGGACCGGCTGGCGGCGTTCGCGCGCCTTCCTGATCTCCTCGATGATCGACGTGTATTTCTCGCGGGCGGTGCGATAGACCTCGTCTTCCTGGTCCTCGCGCTTCACCGGCAGGTGGGTCGGGATCTCGATCACGTCGAGGCCGTAGATGTCGGAGAATTCCGGCGCCTCGGTCATCGCCGTGCCGGTCATGCCGGCCAGCTTCGGGAAGATACGGAAATAATTCTGATAGGTGATCGAGGCCAGGGTCTGGTTCTCGTTCTGGATCTTCACGCCTTCCTTGGCTTCCAGCGCCTGGTGCAGGCCCTCGGAATAGCGGCGGCCGTCCATCATGCGGCCGGTGAATTCGTCGATGATGATGACCTTGTCGTCCTTGACGATGTAGTCGACATCCTTGGCGAACAGCTTGTGGGCGCGCAGGGCCTGGTTGGCGTGATGCACCAGGTTGATGTTGGTGATGTCGTAGAGCGTGCCCTGGTTCAGCAGGCCGACGCCGCGCAGCAGCTGCTCGATATGCTCGGTGCCGTCCTCGGTGAAGCTGACCTGGCGGGCCTTCTCGTCCTTCTCGAAATCGCCGTCCTTGAGGTTCGGGATCAGCTTGTCGACCTTGTAGTAGAGCTCGGAATTGTCCTCGGTCGGGCCGGAGATGATCAGCGGGGTGCGCGCCTCGTCGATCAGGATCGAATCCACCTCGTCGACGATGCCGTAGTTGAAGGGCCGCTGGACCATGTCCTCGAGGCGGAACTTCATGTTGTCGCGCAGGTAGTCGAAGCCGTATTCGTGGTTGGTGCCGTAGGTGATGTCGCTGTGATAGGCGGCGCGGCGCTCGGGGTCGCGCAGGCCGTGGACGATGACGCCGACGCTGAGCCCGAGGAAGCGGTAGATCTGCCCCATCCAGTCGGAATCGCGCTGCGCCAGGTAGTCGTTGACGGTGACCACGTGCACGCCCTTGCCCTCGAGGGCGTTCAGATAGACCGGCAGGGTGGCGACCAGGGTCTTGCCTTCGCCGGTCCGCATCTCGGCGATCTTGCCCTGGTGCAGGACGATGCCGCCCATCATCTGGACGTCGAAATGCCGCTGGCCCAGGGTGCGGACCGCCGCCTCGCGCACCGTGGCGAAGGCGTCGGGCAGGACCTCGTCCAGGGTTTCGCCCTTTTCCAGCCGCGCCTTCAGCCAGCCGGTCCGGGCCTTCAGGGCCTCGTCGTCGAGCTTCTGGACCTCGGGTTCCAGGGCGTTGATGGCCGCGACCGTCTTGTGCAAGCCCTTGATGTAACGGTCATTGGCGGATCCGAAGACCCGCTTGGCCAGACTGGCAAACATATTCTGAAACCTCGAAAATCCGGCGTGAATGCCCGCAAGAGATAGGTCTCCAACCTCCGACTGTCAACTTAGCTTGAAGCCACGGAAATTGCTCGGTTTTCCGCTTGTAAGGCGGGGTCCGCTTGGGCATGATGCCGCCCGCTCACCGGATTTTGACCCGGCCCCCGCACCCGTTCCTCAGGCATAAGAAAGACCCGCCGCCATGCTAAATCCCTCGTCCCGCGCCACCCTGCTTGCCGGCGCCGTTCTGGTTCTGACGGCGGGGGGCCTCGCGGCCCCCAGCTGGCCGGTCGCGGCACAGGAGACGACGACAACGCCCGCCCCGGCGAGCCCAGCTCCGGCGACACCAGCTCCGGCCACGGCTGCCCCGGCGCAACCCGATCCCAAGGAGGTGGTCGCCACGGTGAACGGCCAGCCGGTCACCCGCCAGGACGTGATCAACTCCGCCCAGAGCCTGCCGCCGCAGGTCCAGCAGCAGTTCGAGCAGCTCTTCCCGCAGCTGCTCAACCGCCTGATCGGCTTCAAGATGGTGGCGGCGAAGGGTACCGCGGACGGCCTCGGCGACGACCCGGAAGTGAAGGACGAGGTGAAGCGGTTCGAGGAACAGGCGATCACCCAGACCTATTTCAAGCGCTACATCGAGAAGGCGGTGACCCCGGAAGCCATCAAGACCGTCTACGAACAGGAGTTGAAGGACCATCCGCCGCAGCAGGAGATCGAGGCGCGGCACATCCTGGTGAAGACCGAGGACGAAGCCAAGGCGATCATCGGCCAGCTGAAGGCCGGCGCGGACTTCGCCGCCCTGGCCAAGGAGAAGTCGATCGATCCCAGCGCCAAGCAGAACGGCGGCGATCTCGGCTGGTTCACCAAGGATACCATGGTGAAGGAATTCGCCGACGCGGCCTTCGCGATGAAGAAGGGCGAGCTGAGCCAGACGCCGGTGAAGTCGCAGTTCGGCTTCCACGTGATCGAGGTCCAGGACCAGCGCACCCAGGTGCCGCCGACGCTGGCCGAGCGCACGCCGGAGATCAGGCAGGGCCTGGCCGAGGAAGCGGCGCACAAGCTGGTCGACGACCTGATCGCCCAGGGCCAGGTGACCTACACGAAGGACGCCTACAAACTGCCGCCGACCCCCTAAGCGGAGATCACGTTCCATGGCGCAACCGGCATCATCCAAGGTTTCCCCTCTGGCGCCGACGCATTTCCCGACTCTGCCGGCGATCGACGGCGTGCGCCTGGCGGCGCGGGAATGCGGCGTCCGCTACAAGGGCCGCAAGGACGTGATGCTGATGGAACTGGCCCCCGGCACGACCATGGCCGGGGTGCTGACCAAGTCGCTCACCCGTTCGGCGCCGGTCGACCTCTGCCGCCGGAACCTCGCCAAGGGCAAGGCGCGGGCGATCCTGGTCAATGCAGGCAACGCGAATGCCTTCACCGGCAAGGCCGGCGAGGCCTCGGTCGCGCGCTGCCTGAAGGCCACGGCGGCGGCGATGGATTGCCGGGCCTCCGAGGTCTATCTGGCCTCGACCGGGGTCATCGGCGAGCCGCTGGCGGACCGGAAGATCACCGACAACCTGCCGGCCCTGGTCAAGGACCTGCGGGCCGACGGCTGGGCCGACGCGGCGGCAGCGATCATGACCACCGACACCTTCCCGAAGCTGGCGACCCGCTCGGCGATGATCGGCAAGACCGAGGTGACGCTGAACGGCATCGCCAAGGGCTCCGGCATGATCGCCCCCGACATGGCGACGATGCTGGCCTTCGTCGCCACCGATGCCCGGATCCCGGCCGACATCCTGCAGGCGCTGCTCTCCCAGGGCGCGGCGCAATCCTTCAACTGCATCACTGTCGACGGCGACACCTCGACCAGCGACACGCTGCTGCTGGCGGCGACCGGCCAGGCGGCGAAGCACCCGAAGCCGGACTCCGCCGGCGACCGGGTGCTGAAGGAATTCCGCGCTGCGCTCTATTCGCTGCTCACCGATCTCGCGGTCCAGGTGGTGCAGGACGGCGAGGGCGCACAGAAGCTGGTCACCGTCGACGTGACCGGCGCCGCCTCCACCGCGGCGGCGCGCAGGATCGGCCTCGCCATCGCCAATTCGCCGCTGGTGAAGACGGCGATCGCCGGCGAGGACGCCAATTGGGGCCGCATCGTCATGGCGGTCGGCAAGTCCGGCGAGCGCGCCGACCGCGACCGGCTGCAGATCAAGATCGGCGGCGTGGTGGTGGCACGCAAGGGCCAGCGCCGCGAGGACTACGACGAGACGCCGGTTGCCGCCCACATCAAGGGACGCGACGTGCATATCGAGGTCGATGTCGGAATCGGCAAGGCAAGCGCGCGGGTCTGGACCTGCGATCTCACCCATCGCTACATCGAGATCAATGCCGATTACCGCAGTTGAGCTGAGCACCGACCGGCTGATCCTGCGGCCGCTCGACCGCGGCGACATCGATGCCATCGTCGAACACGTGAACGACTGGGACGTCGCACGCTTCACCAGCTCGATCCCCTACCCCTACGACCGCAAGATGGCCGAGGACTTCGTGGCGGCGCACGAAGCCGAGATGTCCGAGACCAACCGCGTCTTCGTCATCACCCGGAAGTCCGACCGGCAGCTGGTCGGCTGCATCGGCCTGATGCCCTATCGGCTGGGCGACGGCAGCGAGGCCGCGATCGAATTCGGCTATTGGCTGGGCAAGGCGTTCTGGCGCCAGGGCTTCGCCACCGAGGCGGTGGGCCGGCTGGCGCGCTTCGTCTTCGAGACCACCGACACCCCGGAGATCTGGGCCTCGGTGGTGCCGATCAACGATTCCTCGGCCAGGGTGCTGGACAAGAACGGGTTCGCCGTGGTCGGCGCCGGCCAGGTCGAATCCGAGGTCCGCGGCCATCCGCTGCCGGTGATCCTGCGCAAGCTCACCCGCGGCGCCTGGGAGCAGTCCTGCCGGCGGTCGCTGCCGATCCTGACGGTGGTCGCCTGCGCCCTGGTCGACGCCGACGGACGGGTGCTGCTGGCGCAGCGGCCGGAAGGCAAGGCACTGGCCGGACTCTGGGAGTTTCCCGGCGGCAAGATCCATCCCGGCGAAAGCCCGGAACAGGCGCTGATCCGCGAACTGAAAGAGGAGCTCGACATCGACGTCCGCGCGAGCTGCCTGGCGCCGCTGACATTCGCCTCGCATGCCTATGAGGCCTTCCACCTGCTGATGCCGCTCTATGTCTGCCGGCGCTGGGAGGGCCAGATGCAGCCGCGCGAGGGCCAGGCCATCGCCTGGGTGAAGCCGAATCGCCTCGGCGACTATCCGATGCCGCCGGCCGACAAGCCGCTGGTCGCCATGTTGCAGGATCTGCTCTAGGATGGGAACCGCATGACATATTCGACGAAACGCGGATGGCTGCTGGCCGGCTGGCTGGCGCTGAATTGCGCGGTCATCGCGCCGGCAGACGCGGCCGAGGCGATCGGCACGGTGCAGAAGGTCGAGAAGACCGTCTATGCCACGCCGTCCCAGGCGCCGCGGGCGCCACTGCGCGCCAAGGACGATATCTTCGCCCAGGAAGTGGTGCAGACGGCCGAGGAGAGTGCCGCCCTCATCCGCTTCGTCGACCGCGCACAACTGACGCTGGGCAGCGACGCCCGGATCGCGATCGAGGAATTCACCTTCGTGCCCGGCACCGACGGCGGCAAGGCGCTGTTCCGGGTTTCCGGCGGCGCCCTGCGCTGGGTCAGCGGCGACCTGCCGGATGGCGCCGTGAGGTTCGCGACGCCGAGCGCCGACCTGGTCCTGCACGATGCCAATATCGCGCTGCGCGTCGCCCCGAACGGGGACACCCTGCTGGCGGTCGCCGCCGGCGAGGTCGACGTCACGGTGACCGCAAGCGGCAAGACCGGCACCGTCGTCGCCGGCGAGAGCCTGCTGATCAGCCCTACCGAGGTGAAGGCGCTGTCCGCCGGCATCGCCGCCACCGGCGACCGGATCGTAGATCTCGGCTGGCCGGCACCGCCGACCGGCATGACGTCCGGCTCAGACAAGTAGGCCGGCGGCCGGACCGGCGCCGCGTCCTCAGCCGGCTTTCTCGCCGCTCGAGGCTTCCACGCCACCCAGGGCATCGGCCAGCCGGGCCTTGGCACTGCCACGGCGTAACGGCTTCTGCTGGAACTCGTGCGGCGCCCAGCCGGTCAGGAACAGGACCTGGAACGTCGCCGGGATGCGGCCGTCGCCGGTACCGTAGCGCGCGGCATAGAGCGCTCCGGCATGGGCGAGAACCGTGCGGCGCGTCGGCCGCCGGAGGCGCTGGAGCAGCGCATTGCCTTCCCCCATGGCACGCAGATCCGCCATCAGCCGCCCGATGTCGGGATAGGTGACGGTCACCGTCTCGGCATCGGCCACCGGCAGGGCAAATCCGGCACGCTGCAGGAGGCCCGCGGCATCGCGAAGATCGGCATAGGGCGAGACCCGGGGGCTGGCGCCGCCGGTCTCCGCCGCTTCCGCCTCGGTCAGGCAGTCACGCAGCTCGTGCAGCGTGGCACCGCCGAAGATCGCCGCCAGGAACAGGCCGTCGGGCTTCAGCGCGCGGTTGAGCTGGATCAGCGCGCCCGGCAGGTCGTTGACCCAATGCAGGCTGAGATTGCTGAGGACCAGATCGAGCGACCCGTCGCGGAAGGGCAGGGCCTCCTCGTCGGCCTGCAGGACCGGTCCGGCAGCGCGGGCCTCGCGCAGCATCGCACCCGAGAGGTCGCATTGGACCAGCTGGCGGATGCCGCCGCGCCCCTTCAGCAGCCGGCCCAGCAGGCCCTGGCGGCAGCCGAGGTCGAGGGCCAGGGGAAAGCGACGGGTGACGTCGTCGAGCCGGTCGAGCAGCCGTTCGCCGATCTCGGCGAACAGGAAGTCGTGGGCGGCGAAGCCCGGAGCGGCCCGATCGCGATGCCGGCGGACCAGCCGGCGATCGAAGACCAGGGCGGATTCGGGAACGGTGCCGTGCGGGCCGGGTGACTGCATGGCGCGCAGTATGCCGGTCCGCCCGGCGACGGCAAACGAAATGGCGTGGTCCGGCCCCTGGTGGGAGCAAGAGGCAATCGAAAAAGGCGGGGTGACGGTTGACAGGCGGGGTGGCGGCAGAGCTACACTGAAAAATGTTTATAGATGACATAAAATTCAACCTTTGGGTGCGGCGCGCTTTGGCGACGGGCCTCGACGCGGTTTTGCCGCCGCGGTGCCTGAAATGCGGCGAGATGGTCGATGCCGCGGGGGCGCTTTGCCCCGATTGCTGGTCGAGCCTGACCCTGCTCGGCCCGCCCTGCTGCGCCTGCTGCGGCTATCCCTTCGAATTCGACCTCGGCGCCGACACGCTCTGCGGCGCCTGCAGCCTGAGCCGGCCAGTCTTCGACCGCGCCCGCGCCGTGTTCCGCTACGACGACGTCAGCCGCGACCTCGTCCTCGCCTTCAAGCATGCCGACCGCACCGACAGCGCCCCGGCTTTCGCGCATTGGCTGGCGCGGGCCGGCGCCGCCCTGGTGGCCGAGGCCGACCTCATCGTGCCGGTGCCGCTCCACTGGTCCCGGCTGCTTTCCCGCCGGTTCAACCAGGCGGCGCTGCTGGCGATGGCCCTCGGGCGGCGCAGCGGCAAGCGGGCCGATCCGCTGGTACTGCGGCGCCGGCGGGCCACCGAGGTCCAGGGCCACAAGGGTCGGCTCGCGCGCTTCCGCAACGTCAAGGGCGCGATCGTCGTCGATCCGCGGCGGCGCGCCGGCCTCGCCGGAAAGCGCGTCCTGCTGATCGACGACGTGGTCACCACCGGCGCCACCGCGACTGCCTGTGCCAAGGCCCTGCTCGCCGCAGGGGCAAGGGCCGTCGATGTACTGGCCCTCGCCCAGGTCGTTCGCGCCGTCTGACGCCGGATCGGGCGCAGGGCGCGGCCGGCAAGACAGGGTCATGGGCCGGATAAGATTAATTTACCGGCCGCCGCCGCGTCGCCCCTTGCCAAAGGGCGGATGAAAATCGAAGTATCTTAGGTATAGTCGGGCCGGGTTTGTGCGGCGATTCGGTGTGAAATGGCCAAGGTAGAAATCTATACCACCATGATCTGCCCCTACTGCTCCCGGGCAAAACAGCTGCTGGAGCAGCGCGGCGCCACCTATGCCGAAATCGACGTGATGTGCGACGGCAAGCTGCGCGACCACATGCGCGCCCGGACCGGCGGCCGCACCTCGGTCCCGCAGATCTTCATCAACGACCGGCATGTCGGCGGCTGCGACGATCTCTTCGCCCTCGACCGCGCCGGCAAACTGAAACCCCTCCTGGAACAGGCCCCCGAATGAGCCAGAAACTGAAGGTCGCCCTGGTGCAGATGACGTCCGGCCCCGAGGTCGGGCCGAACATCGATGCCGCCGCGGCGCTGATCCGCAAGGCGGCCGCGGACGGCGCCGCTTTCGTGCTGACGCCGGAGAACACCACGCTGATCGAGCCCAACAAGGCGCATGCCTTCGCCAAGTCCTGCGTCGAGGCGGAGCATCCGGGCGTGCCGCGCTTCGCCGCTCTGGCCCGGGAGTTGAAGATCTGGCTGCTGGTCGGCTCGATGACGATCCGGGTCGAGGAGGGCAAGCTCGCCAACCGCAGCTTCCTGTTCGATCCGGACGGCAAGGTCGTGGCGCGCTACGACAAGATCCACCTGTTCGACGTCGATCTGCCCAGCGGCGAGACCTATCGCGAATCCAACACCATCCGTCCGGGAGCCCAGGCGGTGGTGGCCGAGACGCCCTGGGGCGGCATCGGCCTCACCATCTGCTACGACCTGCGCTTCGCCTATCTGCACCGCGCCCTGGCCCAGGCCGGCGCCGCGATCATCACCGTCCCCGCGGCCTTCACCGTGCCGACCGGCAAGGCGCATTGGGAGACCCTGCTGCGCGCCCGGGCGATCGAGACCGGCAGCTTCGTGCTGGCGCCGGCGCAATGCGGCGAGCATGCCGACGGGCGGCGGACCTACGGCCATTCGCTGATCATCGCCCCCTGGGGCGAGGTGCTGGCCGAGGCCGGCGAGACGCCCGGCATCGTCGCCGCCGAACTCGACCTGGCGGAGGTTGCCAAGGCAAGATCGATGATCCCGGCCCTGCAGCATGACCGGGTCTTTGCCAAACCGCAGCCGATGTTGCGCGCCGCGGGTGAATGACGCCCATCACCGATTTCAACGACAGGACAAGGAGGCCAACATGAGCCTACGTCTCGGCGATACCGCCCCCGATTTCGAGCAGGACTCGACGGAAGGCAAGATCAAGTTCCACGACTACATCGGCAGCGGCTGGGGCATCCTGTTCTCGCACCCCAAGGACTTCACGCCGGTCTGCACCACGGAACTCGGCGAAGTCGCCAGGCTGAAGCCGGAATTCGAGAAGCGCAACACCAAGGTGCTCGGCCTCTCGGTCGATCCGGTGGCCGACCACAAGGCCTGGGCCGGCGACATCAAGGAGACCCAGGGCCATGCCCTCAACTTCCCGCTGCTCGCCGATCCCGACCGCAAGGTCTCGAACCTCTACGACATGATCCATCCGAACGCCAACGACACGCTGACCGTGCGCTCGGTCTTCATCGTCGGGCCGGACAAGAAGATCAAGCTGATCATCACCTACCCGGCCTCGACCGGCCGGAACTTCGACGAGATCCTCCGGGTGCTGGATTCCCTGCAGCTCACCGCCAACTACAAGGTGGCAACGCCGGTGAACTGGAAGCACGGCCAGGATTGCATCGTCGTGCCGTCGCTGAGCGACGACGAGGCGACGAAGCTGTTCCCCAAGGGCTACAAGCGGGTGAAACCCTATCTCCGCATCACGCCGCAGCCGAATCTGTAGCCCCGGTCCCGCCCGCCTATCCGTCATCGCCGGACCTGGCCCGGGGATGACGGACGCGCAGGGTCGACGACTCTCTAGGCGAATCGCACCGCGTCACCCATCGCCACCTTCCCCGCCGCGGCGACGCCGGCATAGATGCCGGCATGGGTGCGGTTGAGGGCGGTCACGGTGTGGAGAATGCCGGGGTCGGAGGGCAGGTCGCCCTGCTCGCGCGTGGTCATGGCGCAGCGCACGCAATCCGCGGTCACCTCCAGGCGGGCGCCGCTTTCGGCGGCGACGGTCTGGCCGATCCAGGCGTTCTCGATGAACCCCACGTCACCACCGCAATCCAGCAGGATGTTCGGGCGAAAGCGCGCGGGATCGAAATTCCCCGCCGGATAGGCGGCCGAGAGGCGCTTCAGCGTGGCGCTGGTCAGGAGGTGGCAATGGGAAAGGTCGTAACGCTTCTGCGCCTTGCTGCCGTCGTTGCGCTGCAGTTCGACCGCCCTGCCGAGCCGGTCGGACAGCCGGCGATGCACCTCCGCATCGTCGCTCATCAGCCGCGTCCCGTCGGGGAAGCGGATTTCCACCGGCGGCAGGTCGACCGGATCCTGCAGCGGCCGCACATAGACCGCCTCCCAGGTGACCAGCGGGCGCCAGGCCCGCTTGGCGCTGGACGAGCCGACCATGATGCCGGTCTCCAGATCGGCGATGCCGTAGCCGCGATCGCCGGTGAGGCCACCCGCGCGGAAATCCAGCGCCGGCATCGCCTGGCCGCGCAGGGACTGGACGGGATATATCCAGAGGCCGGTTACGGTGCCGAGACTGTCCGCCATCGCTGTCTTCTCGCCATTCATTGTTTCGCCACCATCGTCACGGCATCAATCGCCAGACCACGGTCCTGCGGAGCTCTCGATCTTCCAGTTCCATCGACGTCGCGACGTCGTAACGGGCGACCTCGACCAGTCCTTGCGCCGGCAGATAGGCGCGCCCCGGATCGCCCAGCAACACGGTGACCCCCTGCCCCGCCAGGACCCGGAACCAGGCGATTACCCGATCCGCCATCGGCTTTTCGTAACACACGTCGCCGGCGAGAACGAGATCCCAGCGGCCGTCCCTGCCGATGAGATCCTCCATCACCACCTCGACCCTGGCGCGGTTGACGGCGGCGTTGAGGGCGATGGCGGCGGCGGCGAAGTCGTCGATCTCGGCCGCCTCCACCTTTTCGGCCCCGGCCAGGGCCGCGCCGATGCCGCTCAGGCCGCTGCCGGCGGCGAAATCCAGGACCCGCTTGCCCCTGACCCATTCCGGATGGTCGAGCAGGAACCGGGTCAGGGCCTGCCCGCCCGGCCAGGCGAAGGCCCAATAGGGTGGCGGCAGGTTATGCGCCGCCAGCGTGTCCTCGGTCGCCATCCAGATCGGCGTGATCTCGGTGGCGAGATGCAGGTCGATCTCCGGTACTAGCGGCGGTTTGGCGAGGACGGTCTGGGCGAGAATGAAGGCTTTCGGGTCGGTCATTGCGCCAGCCGGCCGGCAATCAGGCCGGCGAGCAGGATCCAGCCGATGAACCGGTTGCTCTTGAACTTGCCGAGGCAGTCCCGGGCATCGTCGAGATTGACCGATGCCAGCTGCCAGAGGAGATGTACCGCGACGCCGATGACGCCGAGCTTGGCCGGCCAGGCGAGGTCTGCCGAGATCGCCGCCGCGACCAGCAGCAGAATCATCAGCGCGCCGAAACCCGCCAGCCATGGCTTGGTCTCGGCTCCCAGCTTCAGGGCCGTCGACTTCACCCCGATCAACGCGTCGTCCGCCTTGTCCTGATGGGCATAGATGGTGTCGTAGAACAGGGTCCAGAAGATCCCGGCCGCATAGAGCCAGAGCGCCGGCCAGCCGAGATCGCCGCGCACCGCCGCCCAGCCGAGCAGGGCCCCCCAGTTGAAGGTGAGACCGAGAAAGGCCTGCGGCCACCAGGTGATGCGCTTCATGAAGGGATAGATAGCGATAAGGGCCAGCGAGCCGATGCCCAGCCAGATCGCCACGCCCGACATCTGGAACAGGACCAGGAGGCCGACCGCGAGCTGCAGGGCGAGAAAGGCGAAGGCCTGCGGTACCGTGATCTGACCGGAAGGCAGCGGACGCCCGGCGGTCCGTGCCACCTTGGCATCGATCTCGCGATCGACGATATCGTTGATGGTGCATCCCGCACCGCGCATCACCAGCGCACCCAGGGCGAAGAGGATCATCAGTCGCCCATCCGGCCACTGACCCGGCGGAGCCGCCAGCGCCGTCGACCACCAGCACGGAAAGAGCAGCAGCCAGGTGCCGATCGGCCGGTCGAGCCGCGCCAGACGCAGGTAGGGCCGGATCGCAGCCGGCACCAGCCGGTCGATCCAGTCCCCAACTTGAATGTCGGACGCGCTGCCCATAGTCTCTGGATGCCCCACCGGCCAATTCCGGGTGCCGGGACCTTAACCCCAAGCCAGAAGGCATCACAAGCGCATGATTCCGCGCCTCTACGTCACGGAGGACCTGGCGCCGGGCACCGCGATCGCGGCCGATGCACGGGCGCTGCATTACCTTCGCAACGTCATGCGCCGCGGGGCGGGCGACGCCGTGCTGCTGTTCAACGGCCGCGACGGCGAATTCGCCGCCGTCATCGCGGAGATCGACAGGAAAGCGGCGAGCTTCAGGCTGGGTGACAGGCGTCGGGATCAGGAGCCCGCCGCCGATCTCTGGCTTTGCTTCGCGCCGCTGAAGAAGGATGCGACTGATTTTCTGATCGAGAAGGGCACCGAACTCGGCGTCGCCGCGTTTCAGCCGGTCTTCACCCAGCATACCGCGGCGACGCGGCTCAACCTGGAGCGGTTGGCCGCCAACGCCGTCGAGGCCTCCGAACAGGCAGGGCGCCTGAGCATTCCCGCTGTGTGCCAGCCCCGGTCACTGGACGAGATGATCGCCGCCTGGGATTCCCGTCGCCGGTTGATCCTCTGTGCCGAATCGGGGACGGCCGCGCCGATCGCCGATGCGTTAGCTGAGATGGGTCGATCTGTTAGCCCACCTAACAGCTGGGCGATTTTTTGCGGCCCGGAGGGTGGATTTAGCCCGGGCGAGCTTGACCGCCTGATAAAACTGCCATTTGTTACGCCGGTTGGCTTGGGACCGCGGGTGTTACGGGCAGATACTGCTGCTTTGGCGGCCCTCGCCCTCTTTCAGGCGATCCTCGGGGATGGGGAAAAACGGCCGCCGGAGCCGATCGATCCGCTTCCCTGAGTATGAGTTTTATTCATAGATAAGACCTCTTCAGGAGAGCACAGCTTGTCGGCACCCCCGAAATTCCGCGGCGACCCCATCACCGACAAGCGCGAGCTGGTCGAATACATCGCCGCCGGCTCGAAGCCCAAGGCGGATTGGCGGATCGGCACCGAGCACGAGAAATTCGTCTTCGACCTGAAGACGCTGCGGACAGTCAGCTACGAGGCCCCGAACGGCATTGGCGCCATCCTGAAAGGCATGCTGCGCTTCGGCTGGGAGCCGATCGAGGAGCATGGCAACATCATCGCCCTCGCCAAGAACGGCGAAAGCATCACGCTGGAGCCGGGCGGCCAGTTCGAGCTCTCCGGCGCGCCGCTGCAATCGATCCACCAGACCTGCGCCGAGGTCGGCACCCATCTGCGCCAGGTGAAGGAGATCGCCGCCGAACTCGGCGTCGGCTTCCTCGGCATGGGGTTGCAGCCCAAGTGGTCGCGCGCCGACACCCCCTGGATGCCCAAGGGCCGCTACAAGATCATGCGGGACTACATGCCGAAGAAGGGGAAGCTCGGCCTCGACATGATGCTGCGCACCTGTACCGTGCAGACCAATCTCGATTTCTCCAGCGAAGCCGACATGGTGAAGAAGCTTCGCGTCTCGCTGGCGCTGCAGCCCATCGCCACCGCGCTGTTCGCCAATTCGCCCTTCATGGAGGGCAAGCCCAACGGTTTCCTGAGCTTCCGCAGCCATATCTGGACCGATACCGACCCCGACCGCTGCGGCACCCTGCCCTTCGTCTTCGAATCCGGCATGGGCTTCGAACGCTATGTCGACTATCTCCTCGATGTGCCGATGTATTTCGTCTATCGCAACGGCGAGTACATCGATGCCAGCGGCCAGTCGTTCCGCGACTTCATGCAGGGCAGGCTGCCGGCGGCGCCGGGGCAGATCCCGGTGATGGGAGACTGGGTCGATCATCTCACCACCGCCTTCCCGGAGGTGCGACTGAAGCGTTTCCTGGAGATGCGCGGTGCCGATGGCGGGCCCTGGGACCGGCTCTGCGCCTTGCCGGCGCTGTGGGTGGGATTGCTCTACGACGACCAGGCCCTGGATGCGGCCTGGGATCTCTGCAAGGACTGGACCGATGCCGAGCGCGAGGCGATGCGCCGCGACGTGCCGCGTCTGGCGATGAAGATGCCGTTCCGCAAGCGCAGCCTGCGCGAGGTGGCGCTCGACGTGGTCGCCATCGCCCGCGCCGGCCTCAACCGCCGCGCCTCGCTGGACATCGCCGGCGGCAATGAGAGCGGCTTCCTGAACGTGCTGCAGGAGATCGCCGAGAGCGGCAAGTCTCCGGCGGAAGTGAAACTGGAACTCTATCACGGTCGATGGAACCGGTCCGTCGACCCCGCCTTCCACGAATTCGCCTATTAGCGCAGCTGCGGGCCGCGCCGCAGGATCAGCGCGGCTTGCGGCCCCAATGCGCGACCCAATCGCGGCGGGTTTCTGCGGGCACCTGCGGCAGGATCTCGCCGATGGTTGCGTGCGCCGTCGCGGCCATGTCCAGCATCGCCTGCTGCATCTCCTGGAAGGCGGCATCGAAGGCAGCCGGATCGTAGGGATCGGCGGATGCCGCACTCGCCAGCTTTTCCCGGGCGGCCTTGACCGCATCGCGACCAGCCTCGAATTTCGGCTTCTGGGCCTCGAATTTCTGCTTCACCAGATCGCGTACTTCCGGCGGGACGCCGTCCAGTCCGGGCATCATGCCCGGGCCGAAGCCGCGCATCATGCCGCCCATGAATCCGCCTCCGGGACCGTCGGGCCCATGCGGGCCCCAGCCATGCATCCGGCCGCCGGCCATCAGGCCGACCAGGAACAGGTTCAGACACAGCGACACGATCGCCGCGCCGATCAGCCATTTGACCTTGGAACCGCTCAACGTCATCACAGATCTCCCAAACTGGCAGCAGGATCATAGGCAAGCCCGGCGATATCGACCTCGTCGCCGCCCTGCGACTGGCCAAGATATCCGCCAATCCCGGCGAAGAGTCCGAGGGTCAGCGAGGCCGCGGCGGCAAATCCCGCGAGCTTCATCGGCGTCAGGACCGCGCCATACCAGGGCCGTCGTGCGGCGGCGAGGCCACTGCCTGCCGATGCCCGATCCGGGTGCAGATGCCGCGGGAATTCCAGCGGCAGAAGCAGGATCTCGCGCTTCAGGTTGGCACCGGCACGCACCGGCGCCATGGCGGCGCGCAGGTCGGCCTCGAACTTCTCGTCGCTGATCATTGCATCCACTCCTCACCACCACGCGCCAGACCGCGGCGCAGCTCCTTCTTGGCCCGAACCAGCAGCGATTCGAACGCCTTCAGCGAAATCTCCATCACCTCGGCCGCAGCCGCATTGGCGAGTCCGGTCGTGTAGGTCAGGGCGATTGCCGCGCGCTGGCGTTCCGGCAGGCCGGCGATCGCCGCCGCCATGCGGCTCTGCTCCTGTTGCGCCTCGATGCCCGACAGGGCATCCGGGCGGCCGTCGCCGATCTCTTCCACCGCATCCAGATTGTCGTTCCGCGGCCGGCGTTTCAGATCGAGGCAGCGGTTGAACACGACCCGATAGAGCCAGGTCGAGAATTGCGCCGTCCCGGGTCGCCACTGCCCGGCCCTGGTCCAGACCTTCAGGAAGGCGTCCTGCACCACGTCTTCGGCGTCGCTGCGATTGCCGGCGATGCGATAGGCCAAGCCATGAGCGCGGTCGACATGCCGGCGCATCAGCACGGCAAAGGCCGTGCGGTCGCCGGCGGCGACCCGCTTCAGCAGCGTGTCGTCGTCGGCCTCGATCTCGAGGCCCGCCGGTTCCGGCCGCTCCGTCATCATCGTCAGCGTGTCATTCCCGTCCAGCATCCGCAGTCTCGATTATGAACCAGAATCCCGCCCCATTGCCATTCCGGTCGGGCACAGACATCGGATGAGCGCGACCGGCCGCATCGCTCCTCAGGGCGTCGGCGCCTGACCCGGGGCCGGCGCTTCCGACGGGCGTCGCAGCGTCATTTCATCGGCGGTAATCTTGCCATCCGCATTCTTGTCGAGGCGCGCGAACATCTGCTGGCCGCCCGCCGTCCATTCCGCCTTGGTGATCTTGCCGTCCTTGTCGGTATCGGCGCGGGCGAACAGGCGATCGCCGGGCTTTCCGTCGGCACCGCCGGGCTGCTTCGGATGCTCGGCGCGGAACCTGTCGAAGGCCGCCTTTGCCTCGGCCTGGGTGACGTAGCCGTCGCCGCTGGCATCCATCTGCTGAAAGCGGCGCTGCTGATTGGCCGCCGCTTCCGCCGCCGAGACCTTGCCGTCCTTGTCGGCGTCGGCCTGGTCGAAGAACATATGGGCGTCACCATGATGCCTCGGTTTCGCCGGGTCCATGTGCTGAGCGAAGCTGGCCTTGGCCTCGTCCGGGGTGACGAACCCGTCGTGATCGGCATCCATCTCCTGGAAATGCCGCGATTCCATCGCGGCGGATTCGGCGGCGGAGATCCTGCCGTCCTTGTCGGTGTCAGCCCGAACGAAGAATCCGTGCCCGCCCGTGTCGCGATGACCGGAATGGAACCCGGCAAAGCCCGCCTCTGCCTCGGCCTGGGTGATCGCACCGTCGTCATTGCCGTCGAGGTCAGCGAAGCGCTGGTCATGCAGGGCCTGGAATTCGGCGAGATCGACCAGGCCATCGCCATTGGTATCGGCTGCCTTCAAATGGTCGCGACCGTTGGCCAAGGCCGCCACCGGCAGGCCGGCGATGAAGGTCAAGGCAAGCAGGGTTAAGCGATTGATTCGCATAGCTGATCCATTTCAGGTGAGGCACCGATCGTGGCGCGATTACCTGATATACGGGCCAGCCCGGGATTCCCTGCGGATCGCGGGTGCCGGCGGCATGACGATCCGGCCGCGGGCGTGGCCGGTCGCGAAACCCTGAGGCTAGAACTCGTCCGAGGTGATGACGCCGTCCCCATTGAGATCGCGGCGGCGGAACTCGGTGGCGGCACCGGCGGTGAACTCGTCATAGGTGACGAGGCCGTCGCCGTCGGCATCGTAGGACGATGCGTCGACGATCGCCTGGACGTCGCTGGGGCTGCGCAGCATCTGCGCGGCGATCTCGGGCTCGGTCAGCGACAGATTGAAATCCCGGTCGGCGCCGAAGAAGAAGTCGCTGTGTATGGCGTCGAAATCCGCGCGGGTGATGCCCTGCGCCACCTGCTGTGCCCGGGATTCACTCGCTAGCAGCAGAAGCAGAGACGCGGCAATCGCCGCAAGAGAAACCGCCCGGGCCGTTCCAAACATCGCAACAACCTCAGTTGACGTTCTCAGGCGCTCAGGCCCTTGCGGCCCATGTCGAGGAACTTCTCGCGCCGCTGGCGGCGGATCTCGGCGCCGTCGAGATTGGCGAACCGGCCGAGCGCGGCGTCCAGCGCATCGCCGAGCTTCTCGATGACTTCCGCCTTGCCGCGGTGGGCGCCGCCGAGCGGCTCGGCGACGATCTCGTCGATGATGCCCAGGGCCTTCAGGTCCTCTGCCGTGAGCTTCAGGGCCTCGGCTGCGTCCTTGGATTGCTCGGCGCTGCGCCACAGGATCGAGGCGCAGCCCTCCGGCGAAATCACCGAATAGACGGCGTGCTCGAGCATGATGATGTGGTTCCCCGCCGCCAGCGCAATGGCACCGCCGGAGCCGCCCTCGCCGATGATGGTGGAGACCAGGGGCGTCTCGATCTTGAGACAGGTCTCGATCGACCGCGCGATGGCCTCCGCCTGGCCGCGTGCCTCGGCCTCGACCCCGGGATAGGCGCCGGGCGTGTCGACCAGGGTGATCACCGGCAGCTTGAACCGGTCGGCAAGCTCCATCAGCCGGATCGCCTTGCGGTAGCCTTCCGGCTTGGCCATGCCGAAATTGTGGCGTACCCGGCTGGAGGTATCGCTGCCCTTCTCGTGCCCCATGATCATCACCGGCTGGCCGCGGAAGCGGCCCAGTCCGCCGACGATGGCGCGGTCGTCGGCGAAGCTGCGGTCGCCCGCCAGCGGCACGAAATCGGTGACCAGTCCGGCGACATAGTCGTTGAAATGCGGACGTTCCTGATGGCGTGCGACCTGGGTCTTCTGCCAGGGCGTAAGCTTGGCATAGGTCTGCTTCAGCAGGCGATCGGCCTTGGCCTGCAGCTTGGTCACTTCATCGGCGATGTTGACGGAGTCGCCCTGGGCGAGATGCCGAAGTTCGGCGATCTTGCCTTCGAGCTCCGCGATCGGTTTCTCGAAATCGAGGAAGGTCGCCATGATGTGCGCTCGCCGCCCCTTCCGATCTACTTCGCGCCGGCGATCTGCCGCGCCTTGGAGACCAGGACCTCGGCTTGGCGGATCGAGGCGAGGTCGATGAGGCGGCCGTCCAGCGAGACCGCGCCCTTGCCCTCGCGCTGTGCCTGCGCCATCGCCTCCATGATGCGTTCGGCCTTCTTCACCTCGGCGGCGGAGGGGGTGAAGAGCTCGTTGGCCAGCGCCACCTGCGACGGGTGGATCGCCCATTTGCCTTCGCAGCCCAGTACGCCGGCGCGGTTGCCGCCGGCCTTGTATCCATCGGGATCGGAAAAATCGCCGAACGGCCCGTCCACCGGCCGGAGTCCGTTGGCACGGGCGGCAACCACCATGCGCGCCACCGCGTAATGCCACATGTCGCCCCAATGGGTCTCGCGGCTGCCGGCGGCGTCCTTGTCGGTGAGGATCGCATAGGCCGGATTGGCGCCGCCGATATTGGTGGTGCGGGCCTTGGTCGAGGCCGCGTAATCCGCCACGCCAAAATGCAGGCTCTCGTTGCGCTTCGAGGCACCGGCGATTTCATGCACGTTCTGCATGCCGAGGGCGGTTTCGATGATCATCTCGAAACCGATGCGCTTCTTGCGTCCGACCGCAGCCTCGCATTGGGTGACCAGCATGTCGACGGCATAGACGTCCGACGCCGTGCCGACCTTGGGGATCATGATGAGGTCGAGGCGCTCGCCGCCCTGCTCCATCACATCGACCACGTCGCGATACATGAAATGGGTGTCGAGGCCGTTGATGCGGACCGACATGGTCTTCGTTCCCCAGTCGATGTCGCGCAACGCCTGGATCACGTTCTTGCGAGCCTGCGCCTTGTCGTCCGGCGCGACCGCATCCTCGAGATCGAGGAAGATCACATCTGCGGCAGATTTCGCAGCTTTTTCAAATAGTTGCGGTTGACTGCCGGGGACCGCCAGCTCGCTGCGGTTCAGCCGCGCCGGGGCCTGTTCAATGATCTGGAAGCTCATGCCGTCCCTGCTCTCTTATATGTTTATCCGTTAATGGCCCGACCGGCGGGCGAATGTCAATCTTTGCCGCAGGTCAGTCCTTGCGCGGACGATCTTTGCCCTTCCCGGGGCGCGGCCTTTTGCCGGCGGCGCCGGGTTCTGGCTCAGATACGGCCACGCCGGCTGCCAATTTCGCTGCAGCGGATCGGGTCCGGCGGGCCGCGGCCAGGGGATGATGCTCGGCAACCAGTGTTTTCAGGCGATCTCCTGCCACATGGGTGTAGATCTGCGTCGTCGCGATATCGGCATGCCCCAGCATCTTCTGCAGGCTGCGCAGATCCGCACCATGATCCAGCAGGTGTGTGGCGAAAGCATGGCGGATCACGTGCGGAGAAATCCGATCGGGCGGAATGCCGGCAGCAATTGCCAGGTCCTTCAGCATCTGGCCGAAGCGCTGCCGGGTGAGATGCCCTTCGACGCCGCGCGACGGAAAGAGGAAGGGCGAGGCCTCGCGGTCTTTCGGCAGAAAATGCGCGCGATGGCCAAGGTAGACGTTGATCGCCGCGCGCGCCGGCGCGTTCAGCGGCACCATGCGATCCTTCGAACCCTTGCCCCGCACGATCAGCACCGGCTGGTCGCGCAGCACCGCCGCCAATGGCAGCTTGACCAGTTCCGAGACCCGCAGGCCGGCCGCGTAAAGCAGCTCGATCATGACGCCGAGGCGGGCACCTTCGGGACCTTCGAGCGTGCCGCAGACCGCGATCAGCCGCGACATCTCCTCTTCGCTCAGCAGCTTCGGCAGCGGACGGCCGAGCCTGGGCGCATCGATCGCCGCCGTCGGATCATCGCCGCGGCGCCCTTCGGCGATCAGGAACTTGTAGAACTGCCGGAGCGCGCTCAGGCGCCGAGCGGCGGTACGCGACGACGTCTCGCGCCGGGCAAGATGGGCAAGATAGGCGCGCAGGTCGTCGGCGCTCGCCTGCGACAGGGTCGTCGCCCGCGGCCCCAGAAAGGCGGTCAGGTCCTTCAGATCGCGCCGATAGGCCGCGCGGGTATTTGCAGCGGCATTGCGCTCCGCCGCCAGCATCTCCAGGAAGGACTTCGAGCTGGTGATCCGCCGCCATCCGGCGCCTGCGCCCTAGAGTCCGGACAGGATCGCGGCTTCCAGGGCGACGCGGCGCGCCTCGGCCTCGAGGCCGACCGCCCGCAGGCCGCCGATCGCCGCCGAGAGCGACGCGGCATCAGCCTCGCCGAGGCGATTGCCGCCCAGAGCCAGCAAGGACAGCAGCACGGTCTCGCCGCGTCGACCGCTCGGGGCCGCAGTATTGATCTGCGCAGCGTAGCTACCCTGCGTAGTGATCGGCGAGATCCCGGTCCAGCCGCCACCGACCTTCTCGCCGAGGCCCGCGAAGAGTGCATAGAGCCGCGCGCCCTGAACCTCGGATCCGTTGACCGCCGCGCGCCATTCGGCGACCGGATCATCCTGGCCGGTATAGGTGCCGTAGACGCCGGACAGCCGTGCCAGGATCTTCAGTCCCGGCGAACCGGTCGCCGCCTGCGGATTGCCGGACGAGCCTTCCACCATGTTGAGCCAGAAGCTCGCCTTGTCGGCATTGCCGACGGCGAACATCAGCCGGGCCGCATCCGGCGCAAACCAGAGCAGGCCGCGATTGGGCACGATCATCTGGGCGAAGGGCGCATAGAACTGCGCCTGGGTGAAATAGTCGCCGCGCTGCCAGGCCTTCTGCATCGCGGCGGCGATCAACGGTGCGCGGAGGTCCGGCATCTGTCCGCGGGCAACCGCCTGATAGAGCGCGGCACGGGTCTCCGGCGTATCCGCGGCGTTGATCATCGCCACCGGCTCGCCGGACGGCGGCGGGGCTTGCATGTAGAGGGTAATGACATCCTCGGCCTTGAACAGCCCGGCGCCGAAGGCCCGCTCGGCGGCGGCGATGCGGCTGGCCAATGGCTGCGCGGGAGTCCGGGCAAGGGCGGCATCGGCCGCCGGACCAACCGGCTTCGGTACTGCCGTCCCGATCGCCTCGGGTGCGGGCAGCTTTGCCTGTTTCAGCATCGCGACCAGGAGGGGGTCGGCGCTGACGATGGGCGTCTTCAGCTTCTTCGACCTGGAATCGCCGGACAGAATCGCGGCGACGGCGATGAAATCCCGGGTTGCCTGATCCTTGTCGGCGCGCTCGCGCAGGAGATCGAGGCCGATCACCGCCTGATCGGCCTTGTCGCGCAGGATCTGGCAGAAAATCAGGGCCTTGCGCCAATAGAGATCCGGCGTTTGTGTCCGGCCGGCCTCGGCATCCACCCGGCTGCAGGCGCCCTCGTTGTCGCCGGACTGCCACAGCCTTTCGACCGCTTCCTGGGGATCCATCGGTCCGGCGGCGGCACCGGCCTGGGTCAGCGCCAGCGCCTCACCGTCGAATCCCATCGCATGCAGCCGCTCCGCCCGCAAGGCGACCAGGGGATCGAGCCGTCCCGTGGCGCCGGGCGAGGCCGCGGCGGTCAACAGCAGGCGCAATTGCAGGTCGCGCAAGGCCGGTTCCGATACCGGTGCCGGCAGCTTCGGCAGCAGGGTCATCAGGAATGAGAGCTGCGACCCCTGCCAGAGATTTGCGCCAAGGCCATGATGTGCCTCGTCGAGGAGGCCGACCGCACCACCGGCCGGGACTGCGTTGGGCAACACGGGCGTTTCGTTCGGGGCCGCGGCCGCAGGCACCGGCATCGTCGGCCCGGGGGCTGGCAGGCCGGGCGCGGGCAGGCCGGGTGCGGGCGAGGCCGACTGTCCGCCGACTGGGGGCAAGGGCGTCGCATTGATGGTCTGGCCGCCGGCAGGTGCCTGGGTGGCAGGGTGCCTGGGTGGAGGGCGGTTGGGTGCCGGGAGGTGGCGTGGCGCTGTCGGGATCGCCCGGGGTCAGATCATCCGGGGTCAGATCGGTCGGGTTGGACAGCGCCAGTTGCGGCGCCGCGTCCAGGCCGTCGGCCAGCAGGGGCGAAAGATCGTGGCCATAGGCAAATCCGGCGAACGCGATCGCCCAGCAGAGGCGGCGACGGAAGCGCCGGCTATTGCAGGGAAAGCCGGTCATTGGGGATCTGGACCTCCATTTTTGCGGTCGGCGGCGGCACGTCGTAGAAACCGAGGAATACGACCCCACCCGCGACCAGCACCAGGACGGCGGCAACTAACCCAATGACAGCCTTGCTCATGATCCAGCTTCTTGATTCAACTCGATTTAGCCCGGGTCACCTCGAGTCGTGACGACGGGCCGGAACGGCGGCTAACTTGCCATAGGGCTCGGGACTTATGCTAGTCTCGATTTCCCCCGGGGCGGCGTCACGTTTACGCGAGCCCGGAAGCGGAAAGCCGCGTTCATTCAGCCCCCTGGAGGCCGATTCCTCGGGCGCGGATCCTTGGGCGTTGCCGGCAATTTGGGATGGATACGGGACTGAGATGGCGGACAAGGCGAACGATCACACACCGGCCGAACCTGGTCACGGCGACGGGCCGGCGACGGGCGAGATCGACCGGACGATCGTGCTGGTCGGGTTGATGGGGGCGGGGAAGAGCTGTATCGGCAAGCGCCTGGCGGCGCATTTCGGCCTGCCCTTCGTCGATGCCGACCGCGAGATCGAGGCGGCGGCAGGCTGCAGCGTGGCCGATATCTTCGCCGCCCATGGCGAAAAGGCGTTCCGCGACGGCGAGCGCCGGGTCATTGCCCGCCTGCTGAACAATCCGGCGCATGTGCTCGCCACCGGCGGCGGCGCCTTCATGGATCCGCAGACCCGCGACCTGATCAAGCAGCGCGCCACCTCGATCTGGCTGCGCGCCGATCTTGAGCAGCTCCTGAAGCGGGTTTCGCGGCGCAACGACCGTCCGCTGCTGCAGAATGTCGACCAGCGCGCCAAGCTGGCCGAACTGATGGATCTCCGCTACCCCGTCTATGCCGAAGCGGACCTGGCCGTCGACAGCGCCGATGGGCCGCCGGAGATGACCCTGGCACGGGTGGTGGCCGCGCTTGACGCCTATTTCGCGCCGCATGCCGCCAGCGCGAAATCATGAACGAGCGCCGGATGAGCGACTTCGCGGCCCTGCCGGGTGACGCCCTGGATGCAATGCGGATCGAGACCCTGCGTCTCGACCTGGGGTCGCGCGGCTACGATATCCTGGTCGGACGCGGACTGATCGCCCAGGCCGGTTCCCGCATCGCGCCGCTGCTGAAACAGAAGCGTGTCGTCGTCGTCACCGACCGCAATGTGGCGCGCCTTCACCTTGAGGGCCTGGAGCGATCGTTGCAGGCCGCCGGGATTGCCAGCGATGCCATCGTCCTGGAACCCGGGGAACAGACCAAGAGCTTTGCCGATCTCGAGGATTTGACCAGCCGGCTGTTCGACCTCAGGGTCGAGCGCAACACCACGCTGATCGCGCTGGGCGGCGGGGTGATCGGCGACCTCACCGGCTTCGCCGCGGCGATCACCTTGCGCGGAATCGATTTCGTCCAGGTCCCGACCACGCTTTTGGCCCAGGTGGATTCCTCGGTGGGCGGCAAGACCGGGATCAATGCCGCGCAAGGCAAGAATCTCGTCGGCAGTTTCTATCAGCCGCGGCTGGTGCTGACCGATACCGCGACCCTGGACACGCTTCCGCGGCGGGAACTGCTCGCCGGCTATGCCGAAGTGGTGAAATACGGGCTGATCAACGATCCGGCATTCTTTTCCTGGCTGGAAACCAACGGCGCCGACCTGGTCGATGGCGATGGCGCGGCTCGGCGCCATGCCATTCTGGTCAGCTGTCGCGCCAAGGCCGATGTCGTCGGCGCCGATGAACGCGAGGCCGGCGCCCGGGCGCTGCTCAATCTCGGCCATACCTTCGGCCATGCGCTGGAGGCGGAATGCGGCTATTCCGACGAGCTGCTGCACGGCGAGGCGGTGGCGATCGGCATGGTGATGGCCTTCGACCTGTCGGCCCAGCTCGGACTCTGCCCCATGGAGGACGCGGCCCGGGTGCAACGCCATCTGGCCAGCGTCGGCCTGCCGACCTCGCCCGGGTGGATCGACGGCCGGGACTGGTCCGCCGAACGCCTGATCCAGCACATGCAGCGCGACAAGAAGGTGACGGACGGGCGCATCGGCTTCGTGCTCGCCCGCGGCATCGGCAAGGCGTTCTTCCCGGCGCATGTGCCGCTCGACGAGATTTCGGCGATGCTGGAGACGGCGATCGCCGCCTGATTACCCCGCGTCATTGAACGGTTGGTCCCATGATCCTCTATCTGGCTTCCCTGGTGCTTCTGCTGCTCTGCTCGGGCTTCTTCTCCGGGTCGGAAACGGCGATGACCGCCGCTTCCCGCGCACGGATCCACGCCCTGGTGAGTCATGGCAACAACCGGGCGATCATCGTCGAACGGCTGCACGGGCAAATGGAGAAGGTGATCGGCACGGTGCTGCTGGGCAACACCTTCGTCAATGCCGCGACGGCAGCCCTGATGACCGCCTTCCTCACCGATACCTTCGGCGATACCGGAACCATGCCGCTGATCGCCGCCGGCGTCGCCACCGCCTTCCTGTTCATCTTTGCCGAAGTGCTGCCGAAGACATTCGCGATCAACAATGCCGACCGCTTCTCGCTGACCGTTGCCCCGGCACTGAAATTCTTCGTCTGGATCACCTATCCGATCACCCATGTGACGCAGATCATCTGCACCGGCGTCCTGCGCCTCTTCGGCGTGAAGGTGATCAATGAACCCGGTGCCGAGGAACGCATGGAGGAGCTGCGCGGCGCCATCGAGCTCCATGCCGGCGCCGACGAGGAGATCCGGGATGCCGGCCAGATGCTGCATTCGATCCTTGACCTCGAGGAGGTGCCGGTTTCGGACATCATGGTCCATCGCCGCAATATGACGATGATCGACGCCGATCAGGGCGCCGATGACGTCGTGGCCCAGGCCCTGGCCAGCCCGCATACGCGGATTCCGATCTATCGCGGCGAGCCGGACAACATCATCGGCGTTCTGCATGCCAAGGCGCTGTTGCGCGCCGTGCAGGCCAACGAATGGCGGCTGGACGGCCTGGACATCGTCAGTTTGGCCGGCAAGCCCTGGTTCATTCCTGACAGCACCAACCTGCTGGCGCAGCTCGAGGCCTTCCGCACCCGGCGCGAGCATTTCGCCATCGTCGTGGACGAGTACGGCGCGCTGATGGGCATCGTGACCCTGGAGGATATTCTCGAGGAGATCGTCGGCGACATCTCCGACGAGCACGACATCAAGGTCGAAGGTGTCAAGCGCGAGACCGACGGCAGCTATACGATGGACGGAACGGTGACGATCCGGGATCTCAACCGTGAATTCGGCTGGCGCCTGCCGGACGAAGAGGCGTCGACGCTCGCCGGCCTGGTCCTGCACGAGGCACGGCAGATCCCGGTGGTCGGCCAGGTGTTCTCGTTCTTCGGCTTCCGCATCGAGATCCTGGAGCGTCAGCGAAACCAGATTCGCCGCCTGCGGGTGACGCCCCCGGCGAGCGAGGATGCAAACTTCGGGACCGCGGCCGAAGACAAGAAGAAGGGGGCCGCGGCATAATGGTCGACGCCACTTCGCTGAATCCGTTTTCCGCGGCGGTGCCGCGCCGAGAACTGCATCGCCGCGACTATGATTTCCGCGGCTTCCGGCGCGCCGATGGCCTCTTCGACATCGAAGGCCGCATGACGGATCGCAAGGGCTACGCATTCCCCAATCGCTGGCGCGGCGAGATCGCAGCCGGCGAGCCGGTCCATGATATGTGGGCGCGCCTGACGCTCGACGACGAATTCATGGTGATCGACATCGAAGTCCATACCGAGGCCGGGCCGTTCGAGATTTGTCCGGCGATCACGCCGAGCTTCGCGGCCCTGAAGGGCGCGAAAGTCGGCAAGGGCTGGACCAAGACGCTGAAGGAGCGCTTTGGCGGTGTCCACGGTTGCACGCATCAGGTGGAGATGCTGCGCGCCATGGGAACCGTCGCCTTCCAGACGATCTTCGGCGCGCGGGAGCTGCAAAAGCGCGAGCGCGCGACCGCCGTGCCGGCCGGCGGCGGGGAGTCACCCCGGAAGCGGCACGCAGGACAGCGAAACGGCCGGGCCTGATCGACAGCTGCCATGCAATGGCGGCCGACGGCGATGTCGTCAGGCAGCTTTGGCCGGAATATCACGAGGGGCGGCGCTAGCGGCGTGCCTTGGACGGAATCCTGCCGTGCCCGGCTTCGCGATGCCCGGCTTCGCTCGCCGCAGCACGGAAATAGTTGAGGGCGAAGACGCGAATCGCCGCCGTCATGCTGGCAGCTCCCCTGCCGCGCGCGACTTTAGAACAGAAGTCGTGAATGCTTATGGCTTCGCGCGCGATCACTTCCATCACCGCATCCCACATGGCCGGTTCCATGCGCAGGCTGGTTCGCCTGCCATGCACCACGACATTTCGCGCGATCATCGCTGGTTTCGGTTTTCGTACCATAGATAGCCCAAACTCGTTTGCAACTTGAATTGGACGGCACCGTATTCCGGGCCGCCGCCCCGACACGCGACTCTCTTCGCGATAGGCTCCGAAGCAATATGCCCGTGTCATGCGCCATGACGCCTAGTGGTAATTCGGCGACCGGATTTGGTCAATCGAATCTCATGCCGAATTCTGCATAGACGGCTGGCGATACGATACTATTCCATGAGGACGGCATGGACTTTATCGCGTGCCGCCGCCGGCCGCTTCAGCCCTCCTCCGGGGCCCGCACGGTAAGGGCCAGGGCATGGACCGGCCCCGCCAGTTCCTCGGCCAGGATGCGATAGACCATCCGCTGGCGCTCGACGCGCGATTTGCCGGTGAAGGCGGCACTGGTAATGGCCACGTGGAAATGCGTTTCGCCGCTTTCCCGCCATCCCGCGTGACCGTGATGCTTGTTGGTCTCGTCGGTTACAGCGAGCTGCAGCGGCGCAAAGGCCGCGCGCAGCTTGGCTTCCATCGTTTCGCGTACCTGACCCATGATGCCTGCATCCCTGCCTTGCTGGATTCCGCCGGCTGCGGCGCTGGTTCTTCCGGCGCAGATCGGTATAGGTTCGAAATCGTCGCCTCTGATTAGTCGGATCCCGGATCAATGTCCAATTCTGCCGAGTCCCAGCCGGCGTCGACCCCACGGCCGCATGCCGCGATGTCGCCGACGCTCGCCTATCTGATCCTGGGTTCGATCATCGTCCTTTGGGGCGTCAACTGGCCGATCATGAAGATGTCCATCGCGGTCATAACGCCGCTCTGGTTTGTCTTCGCGCGATTGGCCTTGGGCTGCCTGTGCCTGTTCGGCATCGTTGCCGCGACCGGCCGCCTCGCGCTGCCGGAACGCGCTGACTGGCCGATCGTCGTCAGCGTCGGCTGGCTGCAGATGGCGCTCTATATGGCGCTGGTCAATATCGGCCTTGCCCATACGCCGGCGGGACGTGCCTCGCTGATCGCCTACAGCATGCCGATCTGGGTCGTGCCTTGCGCCTTCCTGGTTCTCAAGGAGCGGATCACGCCGCTGAAGTTGGCAGGCGTCGTCGCAGGAATCTGCGGCGTCGCCGCGTTGTTCAATCCCGCGGCATTGGACTGGCACGACGGCGGCAAGGTCTTCGGCAGCCTCTGCCTGCTCGGGGCGGCGCTGGCATGGTCGCTGGTCATCCTCCACAGCCGGCGGCATCGCTGGCAGTCCAGTCCGCTGGCCTTGGCCCCCTGGCAGATGCTGATCGCCCTGCCGCCGCTGATCGTCGCCGCATCCTGGATCGAAGGTTGGCCGCATCCGCTGTGGTCCCCGACGCTGACCTGGATCCTGATCTATAACGGGCCCCTGGCGACGGCGTTCTGCTTCTGGGCGGTCGTGTCGGTGCAGCGGGCCCTCCCGGCGAGCACCGCCTCGGTCAGCTTCCTGGGCGTGCCAGTCTGCGGCATTGCCTCCGCGACCCTGGCGCTCGACGAACCGATCGGCCTCGACATGTGGCTCGGCGGCGGACTGGTCCTGGTCGGCGTGGCCCTGACGGCGATCGCGGATTGGCGGCGCCGCGCCTAGGTGGCCCGGGCCGCAGGCCGGAAGTTCCGTCGTGCCCGACATTTCCCAACGATTGCAATGTCGTTTGATGCGATCCCGGGCTGCGGTGCAGTTGTCTCGACCCGGCACCCTGCAACCCTGGCGATGCTTGCCTTCCGCCGATCCGCTTCCCATACTGTCAGAATGAGCAAGGATTCATCCTCGCGCAGTCGGCGCGGTTATGTGCCCGAACCGCCGCCGCGGCCGACCACCTGCCAGCATCCCGGCTGCGCGGCGGAAGGCATCTATCGTGCGCCGAAAGCGCGGAATCAGCTCAATGACTACTACTGGTTCTGCCTCGATCACGTGCGCGAATACAACAAGGCCTGGGACTATTACGCCGGCATGGATACCGGGGCCATCGAGCAGGAGGTCCGCCTGGATACCGTCTGGCAGCGCCCGACATGGCCGCTGGGCAAATGGGGCTCGGAAGCCTGGGGGCGCCGGTTCGCCGGCATCCCGGAAAACGAATTCATGCCCGACGACGTCCGCGATGCGCTGAATGCGCGGATGGGCGCCGGCGGCAAGCCGGGCAATCGCCCTGAATCCCGCCGGGCCCAGACCAAGGAGGAGCAGGCCCTCGCGGTCCTCAGCCTGACGCCGCCGGTGACCTGGCCCGAGATCAAGCGGCAGTACAAGATCCTGGTCAAGAAGCTGCATCCCGACGCCAATGGCGGCGACAAGACGGCTGAAGAGCAGCTGAAATTAGTTAATCTCGCCTATGGCACGCTGAAGGCGGCAGCCTTTGCAGGAACGTAGGGCTGACCTGACGTTTTTACGCAAGACAGCCCCCACGATCCAACCTAGCCTTGCCACCGCAAAATCGTTAAAACCCCTCATAACTCAACGATCTGGATCAATTTCCGATGGCGACCAAGACCGCGGCTTCGGCCAACTCAGAGGCAAAGACCGGCGCGGGCCTGCCGGACATCACCATTTCCGTCCGCCAGCAGTTCGGGCTCGATTCCGAGATGCAGGTGCCGGCCTTCAGCCAGCGCACCGAGCATGTGCCGAATGTCGACGAGAGCTATCGTTTCGACCACGATACGACGATGGCGATCCTGGCCGGCTTCGCCCACAACCGGCGGGTGATGATCCAGGGCTATCACGGCACCGGAAAATCGACCCATATCGAGCAGGTGGCGGCGCGGCTCAACTGGCCCTGCATCCGCATCAACCTGGACAGCCATATCAGCCGCATCGACCTGATCGGCAAGGATGCCATCGTCCTCAAGGACGGCAAGCAGGTGACCGAATTCCGCGAGGGCCTGCTGCCCTGGGCGCTGCAGCACCCGACCGCGCTGGTATTCGACGAATACGATGCCGGGCGTCCGGACGTCATGTTCGTGATCCAGCGCGTGCTCGAGGTCGAGGGCAAGCTCACCCTGCTCGACCAGAACCGGGTGATCCGCCCGCACCCCGCCTTCCGGCTGTTCGCCACGGCGAATACCGTCGGGCTCGGCGACACCACCGGGCTCTACCACGGCACCCAGCAGATCAACCAGGGCCAGATGGACCGCTGGAACATCGTCGCCACGCTGAACTACCTGCCGCACGAGGACGAAGTGGCGATCGTGCTCTCGAAATCGCCGAGCTACGATACCGAGCAGGGGCGCCGCACCGTGAAGGCGATGGTCGCCTGCGCGGAATTGACCCGGGCCGGCTTCATCAACGGCGACATTTCGACGGTGATGAGCCCGCGGACGGTGATCACCTGGGCCGACAATGCGCGGATCTTCAACGACGTCGGCTTCGCCTTCCGGGTCTCGTTCCTGAACAAGTGCGACGAGCTCGAGCGCCCGGTGGTGGCCGAATACTACCAGCGCTGCTTCGGCGTCGATCTCAAGGACAGCGCCGCCAAAGCGCAGCTCGCCCACTAGGGCTGCAATGGCAAGCAACAACGCATTGGAGGAGTTCCGCCGCGTGACCGGCTGCGCCCTCAGGGCGATTGCCGAGCGGAGCGACATTCAGGCGAGCTTCGCGCCCGGGCAGACCGGACTTCTGGGCAGCGAGGCCCGCCTGCCGCTGCCGGCCCGGCATCTGCCCCCGAACGAGGTCAGCAATGTCCGCGGCGAGGCCGATGCGATCGCGCTGAAGCTGAGGCATCACAACGCCAGGATCCACGCCAAGGAGGCCCCGAAGAACCCTTTGGCGCGCGAAGTCTTCACCGCGATCGAGACGGCGCGCTGCGAGGCGATCGGCGCCCGGAAGATGGTGGGGGTGGCGGAAAACCTGGCGGCATCGCTCGACGAGCATTGCAAGCAGAAGGGCTTTGCCCGGGTCTCCGCCCGGCAGGAGAACCAGCTGGCCGATGTGATGCGCCTGCTGGTGCGCGAAGCGGTCTCAGGCCAGCCGGTCCCCGCCTCGGCCAAGGCGATGGTCGATCTCTGGCGATCCGACCTGTCGCCGAAGATCCGCGGCGAGATCGAGCACCTGGGCGACGTGCTGAACAACCAGCGCGCCTTCGCCAAGGCGACGCGGCGCCTCCTGCAGGACATGGAGCTCGAAGAGGGCCAGGAAGACCTCGACGCCAACGAGGACGACACCGAGGACCAGGAAGACCAGGATCAGCAGAAGCCGGACGACCAGAAGTCCAAGGGCGGCGAGAAGGACAAGGCCGAGAGCCAGGTCGAGATGGACGCCCAGGCGGCGGAATCCGATGCCGCCGATGCCGAGGAGATGGAAGCCTCGGACGAGGACGCGGACATGGACGCGCGCGCCGGCGAGGAACAGCCGGGCCGCCCGGGCAAGCGTCCGGAGCACGATCTCAATCGCGGCCGCAACGAGCCGCATTACAAGCCCTTCACCACCCAGTTCGACGAGGTGGTCGAGGCCGCCGATCTCTGCGATCCGGACGAACTCACCCGGTTGCGGCAGCTTCTCGACCAGCAGCTGATAAACCTGCAGACCGTGGTGGCGAAGCTGGCCAACCGGCTGCAGCGGCGCCTGCTGGCGAAGCAGAACCGGTCGTGGAATTTCAACCTCGAGGAAGGCCTGCTCGATGCCGCACGCCTGCCCCGGGTCATCGCCAATCCGGAACTGCCGCTGTCCTACAAGCAGGAGACCGACACCGAGTTCCGCGACACCGTCGTGTCGCTGCTGATCGACAATTCCGGATCGATGCGCGGCCGGCCGATCACCGTGGCGGCGATGACCGGCGACATCCTCGCCCGCACCCTCGAGCGCTGCGGCGTCAAGGTCGAGATCCTCGGCTTCACCACCCGGATGTGGAAAGGCGGACAGTCCCGCGAGGCCTGGATCGCTGGCGGCAAGCCCGGCAATCCGGGCCGGCTCAACGATCTGCGGCACATCGTCTACAAGTCCGCCGACGCGCCCTGGCGGCGCGCCCGCAAGAATCTCGGCCTGATGCTGCGCGAAGGCATCCTCAAGGAGAACATCGACGGCGAGGCCCTGCTCTGGGCCTATAACCGCCTGATCGGACGGCCGGAACAGCGCAAGATCCTGATGGTGATCTCGGACGGCGCGCCGGTCGACGATTCGACCCTGTCGGTCAATCCCGGCAACTACCTCGAGCACCATTTGCGCGAGGTGATCGAATGGGTCGAGACCCGCTCGCCGGTGGAACTGATCGCCATCGGCATCGGCCATGACGTGACCCGCTACTACCGCCGCGCGGTCACCCTGGTCGACGCCGAGCAGTTGGGCGGCGCCGTCCTGGAACAGCTGGCCTCCCTGTTCGAAGAGGGCCATGGGCCGCGGACGCGGGTGCGCAAGCGGGCCTGACCCAGACCCGCGCCCAGACCCGCGCCCAGACCCAATCCACGGCTGACCCGACCCCAACGCGCTCCCATTCGATCGAGCCAGTGCCGTTGCGACGGCGGGGCTGGCGGCGGAAGCCCCTCTGGAATCGCCGGCGAATCTCATGCTATTCATGGTCGCGGTGCAATCGACCATGGAGAACGTCATGTCCAAAGGCGAGCAGAAGCCCAAGCGCGAAAACAAGAAGCCGAAGAAGACGCCGGAACAGAAGGCCGGCAAGCAGGTTTCCGCTTACAAGCAGCAGATGGGCTCGAAGAAGGGTTGACGTCGCGAACAGCCCGGCGCCCTTGGCGGGCGCCGGCTTTCTCGTCCCCGCCGCCGGCCGGCCCGCAATCCCTAGTTCAGATTGGCCTTCAGGAACGCCATGGTGCGGTCCCAGGCGACCTGGGCATCGGCGGCATCGTAATTCTGCCCGGTCGGATTGGCGAAGGCGTGATCGGCATCGTAGCGGTTGATCTCGGCCGTCTTGCCCGCCGCCTTCAACGCGGTCTCGAACCCGTTCACCATCGCCGGGTTGATCCACTGGTCCCGGCTGGCGAACTGGCCAAGTACCGGGCCCTTCAGCGCCGCCAGTTCCTCGGGCTTCAGATCGACCTTGCCGTAATAGATCACCGTCGCCTCGACCGGACGCGCCAGCGAGGCGCGCAGCGACCAGCCGCCGCCGAAGCACCAGCCGACCGTACCGACCTTGCCGTTGGATTCCTTCAGGCTCCGCAGATAGTCGATCCAGGCGGCCAGGGTTTCTTCCGCCGTCTTGGGGTCGACACTGTTCATGTAGGTCTGGGCACTGTCCGGATCGCCGGCAACCTTGCCGCCATAGAGGTCCGCGGCCAGGACGATGAATCCGGCTCCCGCCAGTTCCGACGCAACGGCCTTGATCTGATCGTTGAGCCCCCACCATTCGTGGACCAGCAGCACCGCGCCGGCCGGGGTCGTTTCCGGCAGTGCGAAGGCGCCGGCAACCTCGCGGCCGGACAGCGTCTTCAGGCCGATCATCTTCACGCTCTCGGCCGCCGCCTTCACCCGCTTCGGATCGGCCAGCAGGGCGGCGAGGGAAAGCCCGGCAATGCCGGTCAGGACGCGGCGGCGCGCAAGATGATTCATATCGGTCTCCTATGTCTGAAATAAACTCGTTCCGTTCCCGTGTCGGATCGGCGCGGAAGGTCCAATTTCGGCAGGCTAGCGCGGCCGTCGACCTTCGCCAAAGCACAGCATTGTGAACTTCCCCTAGGCGCGACTCGACCAACTCGGTTATTTTCCGGGCAGAGTCGCACTATCGTGGGAGTCTTCTCATGCGCAAATTGGCGATTGCAGCCGCTCTGCTCTGCGCAGGCGCGGCGCCGGCCGTGGCCGGCATGACCGAGGGCAAGGTAGCCCTCGACGCCGGCGATTACACGACGGCGGTGCAGGAGTTGAAGCCGCTGGCCGACGCCGGCGATGCGCCGGCGCAGCTCATGCTCGCGCGCATCTATCTCGGCGGACATGGCGGGAGCGCTGGCGAGGCCCTGACCCTCCTGAATGCCGCCGCGGATCAGGGCGATCCGCAGGCCCAGGCCCATCTCGGCCTGATCTACGCCACCGGCAAGGGCGCCGCCGCCGACAACGTGAAGGCCTATCGGTGGTTTGCCCTGGCGGCGAAGGGCAAGCAAGCGGATACGACGCGGATCCTGGCCGAGACCAACCGCGATGCCGTCGCCAGGCGCCTGAGCCAGGCCGAGCGCAGTGCGGCCGACGCCGAGATCGCCGCCTGGCAGCCCGGCGCCGCGCAGACCTATGCCGTCGCCGCTGCGGCGACGCCGGCCGCACCTGCACCGGAGGTGCAGACCGCCGAACCGGCGCAGAGCCTGCCGATCGCTGAGATGGAAACCGCTGCCGGCGCAGAACCCGCGACCGGCTCGGCCGGCATCCGTATCCAGTTGGCATCGGTGCCAGAGGCCACCGAGGCAACCAACGAATGGAAGCGGCTGCAGCACAAATACGGGACTGCGCTTGCCGATCTCGCGCTGACGGTGGAGACCGCCGATCTGGGCACCAAGGGCGTCTATCATCGCGTCCAGGCCGGTCCTTTCGCCGACACGGCCAGCGCCAGGGCGAAATGCGCCGAACTCACCGCGGCGGGAGCCGCCTGTCTCGTCGTAGTGCGCTGACGGCTATAGACCGCGGGCGACGCGGAACCCGTAGTTGAGATAGGCGGTGCTGGCGGAATTGCCTTCGCGAAAGGCGGCGCGGGCATTGGCCGGATAGGCATCCCAGGCGCTGCCGCGCACCGCGCGCTTGCCGCAATCGCCCGACAGGCTCGGCGCGCCGTCGCCGTCGACCCTGTCCAGATTGCCGTTCCAGCAATCCGCCGCCCAGACCTTCACATTGCCCAGCATATCGTAGAGCCCGAAGGCATTCGGCTTGTAGCCGCCGACCGGAGCGGTTTGAACGGCGCCATCGTCGCAATCCGCGACCTGCCAGGTACGGTAGGTCTTGCGCGCCGCTTCGTCGGCCGTATTGCCGTAGCGGCAGAAATCGTCCACCGCATCGCCCCAATAGCGGCTGGTCGTCGTGCCGGCGCGGATGGCGTATTCCAGCTCGGATTCCGACGGCAGGCGATAGGACCTGCCGGTCTTCTTCGCCAGCCATTTGGCATAGTGCTCGGCATCGATCCAGGAGACGCAGACAACCGGATCGTCGTCGGTCTGATCGAAGCCGGGACTCTGCCAGCCGGCGCCATCCTTGAAGTCGTACTTGCCGGCGTCGACCTCGGTCCAGCAGCGTGCCGACGGTTCATAGCCGCTCGCGGCGACGAAGGCGGCGAATTCCCCGCGCGTGACCGGATATTTCCCGAGGGCAAAGGCTCCGATCGAGATCTTCGTCTGCGGTCCTTCCGCATCGCTGCGCCCAGGCTCGGCTTTCGGGGCTCCCATCATGAATTTTCCCGGCGGCACCACGATCATCTCCGGACAGTCGCCGCAATCCTTGGTCGCCTGTCCGGCCTTGAAGCCCTCCGGCAGGGATTTTACCGGCGGTTCGACCGCGGCCGCGACCGGCGCCGGCACCGCAGGGGCGACGGGCGCGGCGATGCTGGGCGCCGGCACTTCGGGCGGGGTTGGCAGCGCGATCAACCCGGCGCCGCTCGGCGGTACGAAATAGAAGGCGCCGGTGAGGGACGAGGATTCCCAGGGCACCTGCTGCTCGCGCGTCTCGGCCAGCACCTTGACCCGCACATCGCGGAAGGTCTCCTCCAGCGCAATGCCGGGTTTCAGCATCTGCTTTGCCAGCGCCGCGGTGTAGGGGCTGTTGCGCCCCTGCCCATCGGCGGCGACCTGGCCCGGCGCCGTCGAATAGGCGATGAAGGTGCCCTTGGCGGCATCCATCCGTGCCAGCCCCTGGTCGGCGCCGCGCATCCCGCGCGCCAGCGGATTATTCCGGCAGGCGTCGAGGATGACGATGTTCACCCGGTTCCCGGCGAACTCCATCTGCCTCAGCAGCCACTCGGCGTTCACCGCCTCGAGTTCGGCATCGGCCTCCTTCCCGATCTGCGCCCGCACCGGGATGAGGTAGTTGACCCCGGCGATCTGAATGCCGTGCCCGGCATAGAAGAACAGCCCGGCCGCCTCCGGCCCGGCCTTGCCGAGCTCTGTGCCGAAATCCGAGATCGCGCGTTTCATCGACTGCTGATCGGCATCGATCAGCTTGATCACCTTGAAGCCGAGCTGGTGCAGGGTCTTCGCCATCAATTCGGCGTCGTTCGCCGGATTCGGCAGCCGGCCGATCTCCGGGCCGTAGTTCGAGTTGCCGATAACCAGCGCGACCCGCGGCTCGGCCTGGGCCGGCAGCGCGAAGCCCGCGATCAGCAGAAACAGCAGCAGACAGGCGCGCATCATCGCTTTCCCCAGGTCTGGTCCAGTCTAGTGATGTCGGGCCGCTGCTGGAAAGGGGCGATCGCGGGTGCTTGCGCCGTTCAGAACTGCTTGACGATTTCGAGCTTGCGTCGCGCGACATAGGCGGCAAGCTGCTCCTTGATCGCCGGATCGAGCGGCGGCTCCTCGTAGGTGCGCAGCAGCTCCTTCCAGATGCCGTTGGCGCGCTCGGTGCCGGTCTTGGAGCCGCCATCCTGCCAGTTCTCGAAATTCCGCCAGTCGCTCAGCATCGGTTCGTAGAAGGCATGCTCGAAACGCGCCAGGGTGTGGCCGGTGCCGAAGAAATGCCCGCCCGGACCGACCTCGCGAATGGCCTCGATGCCGAGACTGTCCTCGTCGGTCTGGATCGGCACCAGGAACTCCCGCATCAGCTGCAGCATCTCGGCATCGAGAATCAGCTTCTCGAACGAGGCGGTGAGTCCGCCCTCCAGCCAGCCCGCGGCATGCTCGATGAGATTGACGCCGCCCATGATGGTTCCCCACAGCGACATGCCGCCCTCATAGGCCGCCTGCACGTCGACGCAGTTCGAGGCGGTGACGTTCGACGAGCGGAACGGGATGTTGTAGCGCCGCGCCAGCTGGCCGCTGGCCAGCGCCGCCTTGGCATATTCCGGCGTCCCGAAGGCCGGCGAACCGGTGCGCATGTCGACATTCGAGGTGAATCCGCCGTACATCACCGGCGCGCCCGGGCTGACGATCTGGGCCAGGGCGATCAGGGCCAGGGCCTCGGCATTCTGCTGGGTGAGAGCCCCGGCGATGGTGACCGGGCTCATCGCCCCCGACAGCGTGAAGGGCGTCATCGCCACCGGCTGGCCGGCCTTCGCCATGGCGCAGAGCCCCTCGCCCATCGGAATGTCGAGGCGCAGGGGCGAATTCGAGTTGATGATGGTGAGAGTGACCGGCTTGGCCCTCAGCTCGGCGCGCGACTTGCCGTAGGCGATCGCCGCCATCTCGATCGCGTCCTCGACCCGGTAGCCGCCCAGGGCCCAGCACTGCCAGGTCTTGTCCGTGAGGGTGATCGCCGACTGGTAGAAGTCGAGATGCCGTGTCTCCGCCGGCAGGTCCGTGGGCTCGATCGGGCAGCCGCCTTCCTGATGGATGACGTTCAACTGGTGGACGACGCGAATATAGTTCTCCATGTCCGCGAAATTTCCCGGCCGTCGGCCGCGGTCGAGATCGCTGCCGAAGGCCGGGCCTCCGGTGGCGGCGAAGACCATGTGCGGCCCGCCGATCATCACGTCATAGGCCGGATTGCGCGCATGCAGCTTGAAACGCGGCGGCGCCTTGGCGATCGACGTCTCGATCAGCGCCGGATCGAAGCGCACCCGCTGATTGCCTTCGTCGACCTCGGCGCCGGCCGCCTTCAGCGCCGCCCGGCTCTCGTCATGCATCACCTCGATGCCGATTTCCCTGAGCAGGCGCAGCGAGGCGTGGTGGATGGTCTCGATCTGGTCGGCGCTCAACACCTGGATCGGCGGATAGCGGTTCTCGATCTGGGCGAAGGGCAGCTGCTTGATGCCGGTGGTCGGCGCCCGGCGCTCGCGCCGCCGCGGCTGGTCGCGACGTGCGGTCTCGATCGGCTTGGCGGCGGGGTCGGTCATTTCACGAATACCAGTTCGCGCTTGTAGGGAAAGGCATCGGGGTCGATCGCTTCGCCATGCTCGCGCGCCGCCTTGTGGCCGCTATAGACCGCATGCATGATGGCGCCCGGCGCATCGCAATCGCCGATCGCCCGCAGCGTCGCGATGCCCGCCTTGGCGCGCCCGGCCGCGTCGGCCTTCAGGGCGCGGAACAGCGCGTCGTTCGACAGCCGCGAGGTAACCGCCACCAGGCTCGCCGCCGCCACCCGCTGTATGTCGCCGGTATAGATGCAGGCGAGCTCCGCGCCATCGCCAAGCCAGGATGCGAGCTTGCGGGTCAGCACCAGCTTCACCCCGAGCCGCAGCAGCTTGGTCTGCACCTTGAACTGCTCGTCGGTGAGCAGGCTCCAGGTCGAGACCTCGTAGCCCGGCGTCGCCAGGATCACCTCATGGCCCTGGCCGCGCAGTTTCTCGGCGATGACGCCGCCCATGTAGTACTGGTCGTCGTCATAGACCAGGACCGGGCCGGCCGGCACCGCGGCGCCCGCCATGATGTCGTCGGGCGTCAGCACATTGGCCGCGTCCATCCCGGCGACCGGGAAATAGACATTGTGCCCGACGCCGTCCCGCCGCCAGCTGGCGCCGGTCGCGACGATGACATGGCGATAGCCGCAGTCGAGGACCTGCTCCAGGTCCATTTCGCTTTCCAGGAAGACCTCGACATTGGGCAGCTTGGCGAGCTGGCCGAGGCGATAGTCCTTCACCCGCGCCCAGGAGGCGAGACCGGGCAGCTTCGGCTCGCGATTGAGCCGCCCGCCGAGCGCCCGCCCGGCATCGGCCAGGGCCACCGGATAGCCCCGCTTGCCCAGGCTGACGGCGCATTCGAGGCCGGCCGGGCCGCCGCCCAGCACCAGCACCGTCTCGTCGGCGAATCCGGATGTCCCGGTGATGATCTCCGGATGCCAGCCGCGGCGATATTCCTCGCCCATGGTCGGATTCTGCGTGCAGCGCAGCGGCACACCCTGATTGTTCGCCGCCCGGCACATGTTGCAGCCGATGCATTCGCGGATCTCGTCCTCGCGGCCCTCGTCGATCTTGCGCGGCAGCCAGGGATCGGCGATCGAGGGCCGCGCCGCGCCGATGAAGTCCAGCACGCCGCCCTTGATCATCCGCACCATGGTGTCGGGCGAGGTGAAGCGCCCGACCCCGACCACCGGCTTCGAGGTGAGCTGCTTGACGAAGCCGACATACTTCTCCTGGTGCCCCTCCTCGCCGAAGCGCGCCGACATCGAATCGTTGTCGACATAGGAGATGTTGACGTCCCAGAGGTCCGGCAGCTCGGCCAGGAACTCGACCACCTCGCGGCCCTCGTTCTCGGCGGTGACGCCGTCGGGCCCGAGCAGCTCGTCGACCGCGAGCCGGACCGCCACCGCGCAGCTGTCGCCGATGGCGTCCTTGGTCTCCTCGATCATCTCCCTGAGCAGCCGCGCCCGGTTCTCGATCGATCCGCCGTATTCGTCGCTGCGCTGGTTCCAGCGCTTGGTGAGGAACTGGAACGGCAGGTAGCCGTGTCCGGCATAGCAGTAGACGATGTCGAACCCGGCGCGCTTGGCGCGCCTGGCGGCGTCGACCTGCCAGCGGCGGAGATTGCGGATGTCGGCGCGGTCCATCGCCCGCGTCTGCTGTGGATGGACCGCGTGCTGCGGCGAGCCCGAGGGCGACAGCGCGGTTTCCCGGCTGACCCGGTTGGGCGCGTGATTGCCGCCGTGCCATAATTCCGTGCCGGCGAGGGCGCCGTGGCCCTTGATCTTCTCGACGGTCAGCGCCTGGATCCGGACATCGTTCTCGTCCCAGAGCGCGCAGAACGCATAGGGCCCGTCGTCGCTCGACCAGTGCAGCGAGCAGTATTCCGTGTTGACCACGCCCCAGCCGCCCTCGGCCTTGATCTCGCGCATCCGGGCGACGCTGTGCGGCAGGTCATAGCCCATGCCTGTACAATGCGGCACCTGGTAGAACCGGTTGCGCGCGGTCACCGGCCCGATCCGGACCGGCTGGAAAAGGAGGTCGTATCTAGGATTTCTACTCATTGCCGCACCTTTGGCGGGTCCCTGGCCCCGACCGGTCATGATCAAGCTGTATACAGCTCGACAAAAATTGTCAATTCAGCAGGCTGATCAGCGGCCCCTGGATATAGCTGGCGAAGCTGCCTGCACTGGCGGCGTAACCGAGGGGGATGGTCTTGGTCGGGTGCTTGCCGAAGCCGGAAATGACGCCGACCAGCAGGGGATGCCCGGCGGCATCGAGCAGCGCCACCGGCCCGCCGCTGTCGCCGATCCGGAAGACGCAATCGGTGACGATCAGCCGGCGGTCGAGCACGATGTCCAGCTCCGCCGGCGCGACGATGCGGCAGGCGCTGGGGAGATGCAGCGCGTCATGGGTGCCGTTGCCATAGCCGCCGACGAAGAGCCGCGCGCCCCCGGCGACCAGCGCCAGCATCCGCTCGACGCCATAATCGGCGACCGGCACCGGCGGCACGCCGGTCACCGGCGGCGCGATCTCCATCAGGGCCCAGTCATGGGGTGCCTCGGACCCGCTGATCCGCCCCTCGGGCACGGCGCCGCCGAGCGCCCGGATCACCGTGCCCTGCGCCGGAGGCAGGTCCGGCGCCGCGCCGAAATTCGGGCGGAAGGTGAAGCCGGCGGGGGACAGGGGGATGGGGCTGCCGGCCGGAAAGAAGCAATGCGCCGCCGTCGCGACCAGGTTCGGGGCGACCAGGACCGCGCTGCAGGCGATCCGGCCGCCGGCGGTTTCCAGGAGGCCAATGGCCGCTGTCCAGGCGGGTTTCCCGCCGGGCGGCCCGGCCGGCACGGGCGGCGGGACGGCCGGCCCGGCGCAGGCCGCGAGCAGCAGGGCGAGGCTGAAGGCCAGGCTCCGGCCGAGGGCGGAATATCCGGCCCTTGGCCGCGGCAGAGATCGCATGGCGGGCTGCAATCGGGTTAGGGCTGGGCGGCGGGGGCGGCGGCGTCGAGCATGCTGAGCCTGGCGGCGAAATTGGCGGCATTGGCGCCGAAGCTCACTTCCACCGCGCCGTCCTTGGAGCGCATGTAGCCGGAAATCACGCCGACCAGCCGGCGCGTGCCGTCCTTTTCCGTCAGCAGGATGGGCCCGCCGCTGTCGCCCTTGATCACCGGGCAATCGACGACGATGACATTGGCGCCAAGTTCCGTGTTGGGCAGGGTGTCCTGCACCAGCCCGCAGCCGTCATGCTGGTGCAGGCGCTTGCCGTTCATGATGCCATAGACGCCATAGCCGGCATTCGACAGGGCCGCGCCGGCCGCGATCTTGCTGGCGATTTCATCGGCGCCGAAGCTGGCGATGCCGATCGGCTTGATCCAGGAATTGACCGCCGGTGAAATCCGCACCAGGCCCCAGTCCTCCTCGGTCGCGCCGCTGCTGGGCTGGTCGCCGTCGACCTTGCCGCCGAAGGCCAGGATCTGCACGCCTTGCGACGGCTTCAGCCTTTGCCCGCCGCCGGCGAAAGGGGTGAAGGCGAGATTGCCGGCATCGACCTCGCGGCCGCGCAGGAACAGGCAATGCGCCGCCGTGACGATCGTGTCCGGCGCGACCAGCGTCGCGGTGCAGGAGAAGGCGTCCCGCTCGTTGTCCAGGCGGCCGATCGCGGCCGTCCAGGGCAGCGGCGCCGTCGGCGTCGTCACCGTCATCCCGCCGGTGGCGCAACCCCCGAGTCCGGCCAGGGCGCCCAGGCCGGCCAGGGCGGCAAACAGAATGGCTGTGGATTTCCCCAATCCGAACCTCATGCTCCGCTGGGCCTTCAATCTAGCCAATGCCTTGGACGGCGTCGAGCGCGCCACCAAGCCGACGGCTAGGCGATTCGCGAAACCGGGGCCGGCGGTGTCGTCGGCAACCCCAGGAGCGCCCCGAGGTCGCGTGGATTGTGCATGACATCGGCCAGGGAATAGCGATCGAGCACTGCCATGAAGGCCTTCAATGCCTCGTCGAGGGCGATCGAGAGGCCGCAGACCGGGGCGATCGGACAGGTGTTGTGCACTGCATCAAAACACTCGACCAGGGCCAAGTTCTCCTCGGTCTGGCGGAACAGCCAGCCGATATTGATGTCCTCCGGCTTGCGCCCCAGGCGCAGGCCGCCGCCGCGGCCGCGCTGGGTCTCGGCGACGCCGAGTTTACCGAGGCGGTGCACCACCTTGGTCAGGTGACTTTCGGAGATTTTATAGGCCCCGGCGATCTCCTCGATGGTCGAGAGCCGGTCCTGCTGGAGGGCCAGATAGATCAGCGTGCGCAACGCATAGTCCGAAAACTGGGTAAGCTGCATGGAGAATTCCCTTTCCCCCGACATTGCCAGGATACCGGCATCTCGCACTTGCACAAAGGGAAGATTTCATATGAGGTTAAACCCGTCATTCGAGCCGAATCAAAGCTGCGGAGAGACGCTGGCGGGGCGCCGCGTGACGCCGCAGCGAATCTGCGTTAGAAGCGGCTGGATACATCACGCCGGTGGATGAGTTCCCCCGGGCCGATGCGCGGTTCAGACAGGTTCACCGGCGGCCGGCAGGCCGACAACAAGCGACAGGAGGCCGCCCGTGACAGCCAAGGGTCAGATCCTGGTGGCGCTGGACACCACCGACATCGACGCCGCCGTAACCCAGGCGCGCGCCGTCGGCGGAACCGCGGCCGGGGTCAAGATCGGACTGGAATTCTTCCTGGCGAATGGTCCGCTGGGCTACCGGCGGGTTTCGGCGGGCGGCCTGCCGATCTTCCTCGACCTGAAATTCCACGACATCCCGAACACCGTTGCCGGCGCGGTGCGCGCGGTGACGCCGCTCGGACCGGCCATCCTCAATGTCCATGCCGCCGGCGGCCGGGCGATGATGCAGGCGGCCCGCGATGCCGCGGCGGAGACCGCCGACAAGCTGCGCATCCGCCGGCCGAAGCTCATCGCCGTCACCGTGCTGACCAGCCTCGACGACGAAGACCTCGCCGCCGTCGGCCAGGCGACACCGACCGCCGATCAGGTCCGCCGCCTGGCCAAGCTCGCCCGGGAGAGCGGCCTCGACGGCGTCGTCTGCTCGCCGCACGAGATCGAGGTCCTGCGCCGGGATCTCGGCGCGGACTTCCTGCTGGTGACGCCCGGCATCCGGCCGAGCTGGGCGCAGGTCGAGGGGGCCCAGGCCAGGGACCAGAAGCGCGTCATGACGCCGGCCGAGGCCGCCGCCGCCGGCGCCGACTACCTGGTGATCGGCCGGCCCATCACCGGCCATGCCGATCCGGCCAAAGCGGCGCGGATGACCGCGGCCGAGATCGACGCCGGCTGAAGGCGGGACCGTCCAGCGCATGCGACACGAGCCCGATCCGACCAAGCCGAACCCGCCCGGGCCAGATTCGCCCGAGCCCAGCCGCAATGTCCAGGTCTGGCCTCTGGTCAATGCCAGCCTGAAGCGCTGCTGGGCGGCGCGCGACGACCTGCTGCGCCTCGGCACCATCCCGCTCTGCCTGGTCTTCTTCGTCACCCTGCCGGTCCAGGGACTGATGAGCAGCGTCATGCAGGCCAGCGGTCAGGGGCCTGAGGCGATCACCCAGGCCATGGCGGCGGCAACGCCGCGCCTGGTGCTGCTCGGCCTGTGCTCGACCGCGGTGCTCTGCCTGTTCGCGGTGAACTGGCTGCGCCTGATGACGCTCGGCGCGGCGGCGGCGCCCGGCCTCGGCCTCGGCCTCGGCGGACGGCATCTTCGCTTCTTCCTCTTCATGGTCGCCCTCGCCATCGCCGCCACCCTGGCGACGACAGTGCTCACGCTCCTGCTGCAGGGTTTCGGCGGCGCCGGCATCCTCACCGCCTTCACCCTCGGCATGATCCTCTGGCTCGGCGCCATCGTCCGCCTGTCGCCGCGCTGGATCGGCATGGCGATCGATGCGCCGATGCCGATGGCGGAAAGCTGGCGGCGCACCCGCGGCCAGGGCTTCAAGCTCGCCCTCGCCGTGCTGCTGATCGAGATCCCGGTGCTGGTGGCCGAGCAGTTCGTCGGCGTGGTGTTCCAGGCGACGGGACTGGTCAATGTCGCCCCGCTCGCCTTCATGTTCATCATTTCCGCTATCGAGATGCTGCGCTTCGCGCTGCAGCTCGGCGTCTTCCTCGCCGCCTATCCGCAATTCGTCCGCGAGACGGTGTGAGATGCCCGTCGCCGCGAAGATCTGCGGGCTGAAGACGCCTGAGGACATCGCCGCCGCGGTCGAGGGTGGCGCCGCTTTCATCGGCTTCAACTTCTTCGCCCGGAGCCCGCGCTACCTGACGGCCGAGGCAGCGGGCCTGCTCGGGCGCCAGGTGCCGGCGGCGGTGAAGAAGGTCGGCCTGCTGGTAGATGACGGCGACGACCGCATCGCGACCATCCTGAAGGCCTGCCCGCTCGACATGCTGCAGCTTCACGGCAGCGAGACGCCGGAACGGGTAACGGCCGTGAAGCAGCGGTTCGGCATCGCCGCGATGAAGGTGCTGAAAGTGCGCACCGCCGCCGATATCGATCTCGCCGCCGCCTATGAGCCGGTCGCCGACTGGCTGATGTTCGACACCCTGCCGCCGGCGGAGATTAAGACCGCCTTGCCCGGCGGCAACGCGGTCAGTTTCGACTGGTCGCTGCTGACCGGCCGGCGCTTCGGCCTCCCCTGGATGCTGGCCGGCGGCCTGACGCCCGGGAACCTGGCCGAGGCGGTGCGGATTTCCGGCGCCCGCACGGTCGACGTCTCGTCCGGCGTCGAGGATCGACCCGGAGTCAAAAACCCCAGCAAGATCAAGGCGTTCCTGGACGCCGCCCGGTCGCTCTGAGGCGGGTTCGCCTTTGACCTTTGGCTCAGGCTATGGTTGATTGCGCCCCTCGAGCGAAACCCCGCCGAGATTGCCCGGAAGAGATCGAAACGTGAGCGGAACCGCCGTTACCCAGACCAGCATCCCGGCCGCCCGCGGCCACCGCCCGAACACCTATCGGGACGGACCCGACGAGCGCGGCCGTTTCGGCAAGTTCGGCGGCAGGTTCGTCGCGGAAACCCTGATGCCGCTCATCCTCGAGGTCGAGCGCGCCTATGCCGCCGCCAAGGCGGATCCGAAATTCGCCGCCGAGCTCGACTACTACCGGGCGCATTACATCGGCCGGCCGAGCCCGCTCTATTTCGCCGAGCGCCTGACCACCGAACTCGGCGGCGCCAAGGTCTATCTGAAGCGCGACGAGCTCAACCATACCGGCTCGCACAAGATCAACAACTGCATGGGCCAGATCCTGATCGCCAAGCGCATGGGCAAGACCCGGATCATCGCCGAGACCGGCGCCGGCCAGCACGGCGTCGCCACCGCCACGGTCTGCGCCCTCTTCAACCTGCCCTGCACGGTCTACATGGGCGAGACCGACATCGCCCGCCAGCAGCCCAACGTCTTCCGCATGCGCCTGCTCGGCGCCGAGGTGGTGCCGGTGAAGTCCGGCACCGCGACCCTGAAGGATGCGATGAACGAGGCGCTGCGCGACTGGGTCGCCAATGTCCGCGACACCTTCTACATCATCGGCACCGCGGCGGGTCCGCATCCCTATCCGATGATGGTGCGGGATTTCCAGTCGATCATCGGCGAGGAGGCGCGCGAGCAGATCGTCGCCGCCGAGGGCCGCCTGCCCGACGCGCTGGTCGCCTGCATCGGCGGCGGGTCCAACGCGATCGGCCTGTTCCATCCCTTCCTCGACGACAAGGACGTGGCGATCTACGGCGTCGAAGCCGGCGGCGACGGCATCGAGACCGGACGCCATGCCGCCTCGCTGACCGGCGGCCGGCCCGGCGTGCTGCACGGCAACCGCACCTACCTGCTGCAGGACGACGACGGGCAGATCATCGACGCCCATTCGATCTCGGCCGGGCTGGACTATCCCGGCATCGGGCCGGAGCATTCCTGGCTGCACGAGATGGGCCGGGTGAAATACGTCTCGGCGACCGACCAGGAGGCGCTGGACGCCTTCCAGCTCCTGGCCCGCACCGAGGGCATCATCCCGGCGCTGGAGCCGGCGCATGCCCTGGCCTATGTGCGCAAGCTGGCGCCCGGTCTCGCCAAGGACAGGATCATCATCATGAATCTCTGCGGTCGCGGCGACAAGGACATCTTCGCCGTCGCCGAAAGGCTTGGAACGAAAATATGACCACGCGTATCGAGCGGCGCTTCGCCGAATTGAAGGCGCAGAACCGCGCCGGGCTGGTGATCTTCGTCACCGCCGGCGATCCCAGCTACGACGTCTCGCGCGATCTCGTCATGGCCCTGCCGGAAGCCGGCGCCGACGTCATCGAGCTCGGCATGCCGTTCACCGATCCGATGGCCGACGGCCCCGCCATCCAGGCCTCCTCGCTGCGCGCCCTGAGGAACGGCCAGAACATGAAGCGCACCCTGCAGCTGGTGCGCGACTTCCGGGTGGCCGACGACCGGACGCCGATCGTGCTCATGGGCTACTACAACCCGATCTATTCCTACGGCGTGCCGAAGTTCCTGAAGGACGCCATCGCCGCCGGCGTCGACGGCCTGATCGTCGTCGACCTGCCGCCGGAGGAGGACGACGAGCTCTGCCTGCCGGCGCTGCAGGCCGGGCTCAACTTCATCCGCCTGGCGACGCCGACCACCGACGACCAGCGGCTGCCGAAGGTGCTGAGCAATACCTCGGGCTTCGTCTATTACGTCTCGATCGCCGGCATCACCGGCACCAAGTCGGCCGCCAATGTCGATATCGCCGCGGCGGTGACCCGCCTGAAGCGCCACACCGCCTTGCCGCTCGCCGTCGGCTTCGGCATCAACACCGCGGACCAGGCCAAGGCGATCGCCAGGGCCGCCGATGCCGCGGTGGTCGGGTCCGCCATCGTCAACCGCATCGCCGACCACGTCGGCGCCGACGGCAGGCCGAAGCCGGGCGCCGCCGAGGCGGCCCTCGGCCTGGTGCGCGAGCTCGCCACCGGCGTGCGCGCGGCGCGGATCTAGCGGAGGGAGTGCCCAACCATGAGCTGGCTCACCAATTTCGTGCGGCCCAAGATCCGGGCGCTGGTCAAGCGCCAGGAAGTGCCGGACAACCTCTGGGACAAGTGCCCGGCCTGCGGCCAGATGATCTTCCATCGCGAGCTCGAGGCCAACCACCGGGTCTGCACCCAGTGCGGCCATCACATGCGGATCGGCGTGAAGCGGCGGCTGGAGCTGCTGTTCGACGACGGCGCCTATGAGCGCGTCGAGCTGCGCAAGGTCGAGGTCGACCCGCTGAAGTTCCGCGACCGCAAGCGCTATTCCGACCGGCTGAAGGACGCCCAGTCGAAATCCGGCGAGGCCGACGCCATCATCGTCGCCCATGGCCTGATGAAGGGCATCGACGTGGTCATCGCCGCCTTCAATTTCGATTTCATGGGCGGCTCCATGGGCATGGCGGTCGGCGAGGGCCTGGTGACCGCCGCCGAGCTGGCCGTCGAGCGGAATTCGGCGCTGATCGCCATTCCCGCCTCCGGCGGCGCCCGCATGCAGGAAGGCATCCTGTCGCTGATGCAGATGCCGCGTTCGGTGATCGCCGTCGACAAGGTGAAGGAGGCCGGGCTGCCTTTCATCGTGCTGCTGACCGATCCCACCACCGGCGGCGTCTCCGCCTCCTTCGCCATGCTGGGCGACATCCATGTCTCCGAACCGGGCGCGGTGATCGGCTTCGCCGGCGCCCGGGTGATCGAGGAGACGATCCGCGAGAAGCTGCCGGAAGGCTTCCAGCGCGCCGAGTACCTGCTCGACCACGGCATCGTCGATCTGGTGGTGGCGCGCAAGGACCTGAAGGACCAGCTGGCGCGCCTGATCGGCCTCCTGACCAAGCAACCGGCGGCCGCTTGACGCCATCCAGCGACATCGTTCTCGAGCGCCTGAACCGGCTCCATCCCAAGATCATCGACCTGGAGCTGGACCGCGTCCTGTCGCTGCTGGCGGCGGTCGGCCATCCGGAACGGCAGCTGCCGCCGGTGGTGCATGTCGCGGGCACCAACGGCAAGGGCTCGGTCATCGCCTATCTGCGGGCGATCCTGGAAGCCGCCGGCTACCGGGTGCATGTCTATACCTCGCCGCACCTGGTGCGCTTCCACGAGCGCATCCGTCTCGACGGCGCGCTGATCGACGAGGCCGAGCTGATCGCCCTGCTGGAGGAATGCGAGCGGGCCAATGGCGGCAAGCAGATCACCTTCTTCGAGATCACCACCGTCGCCGCCTTCCTCGCCTTCATCCGCCACAAGGCCGACATCCTGCTGCTGGAGACCGGGCTTGGCGGAAGGTTCGACGCCACCAACGTCATCGACCGGCCGCTCGCCACCGTGCTGATGCCGATCTCCTTCGACCATACCCAGTTCCTCGGCGACACCCTGGCCAAGATCGCCGATGCCAAGGCCGGCATCATCAAGGCGGGGCGGCCAGCGATCGTCGCCCACCAGCCGGCCGAGGCGATGGCGGTCTTCGAGGCCGAGGCCGGAAAACTCAACGCACCGTTGCATCGCCGCGGCCGGGAATGGCAGGTCGACGGCGATCTGGTCGAGACCCTGCGCTATCGCGATCTGCGCGGGCCCCGCCGCTATCCGTCACCGGCCCTGCCCGGCCGCCACCAGTTCGGCAATGCCGGCGCCGCCATCGCCACCACCGGGCTCCTCGAGGGTTTCCGCATCGCCGACGCCCATATCGCCGCGGGCCTGCGCCAGGTTTCCTGGCCGGCGCGGATGCAGCGCCTCACCCGCGGCCCGCTGGTCGAGATGCTGCCGGACAACTGGGAACTCTGGCTGGACGGCGGCCACAATGCCGATGCCGGCGAGATCATCGCCGCGATGATGCGCGACTGGCAGGCGAAGGATGGCTATCCGATCCACACCATCTTCGGCATGCTCTCGACCAAGGACCCGATCGCCTTCCTGCGGCAGCTGGCGCCGATCATCGAGGATCTGAATGCCGTGGTCATTCCCGGCGACCATGCCAGCCTCTCCGCCGAGGATTGCGTCCGGGCCGGCTCGGAAGTCGGGCTGCTCTCCAACGGCTTCGGCTCGGTCGCCGCCGCCCTGCGCTCGATCATCGACGATCACGGCCCCAGCGAGGGCGGCGACGGCCAGCCCCGCCGGGTCCTGATCTGCGGCTCGCTCTATCTGGCCGGCACCGTCCTCGCCGAGAACGGCTGAGCCGGATCCCGGCCCCGCCCGATTGGATATTGTCGACCGCCACTTGTATGTACAAGTGGCCGCCTGACCGGCCCGCCGGCACCGGACTCGTTTACATGCAAATGCCGGCCGCCCTAGGACGGCGGCGTGAAATCCAGCCGGAAGTCCGCTGCCTCGGCGGTCTCCTTCCAGCGCTGCAGCGCTTCCAGCGCCTGGGAATCCTCGGGGTTCTGCCGCAAGTCGGCCAGGGCGCGGGCCCTGCCGATCACCAGATCGGCATAGGGCAGGCGCTCTGCCGCCGTATATTCGGACAGCGACGCCGCTAGGTCTTCGGCCAATGCCCAATCCCCGGCATCGATGGCCCAGTCGATGGCAAAGACGCGGAAGAAGACGTGATTGTGGACCAGACCGAAGTCCTTCAGCATCGCTTCGCCGCGCGCGATGCAGGCCCGGCCCTCGGCTCCCGGTCCGCGGGCGAGGGCCTGGCAGGCGGCGATGACCGGCCCGATGAAACCCAGCCCGGTTTCCTCCGCCAGCGCCATCGCACCATCGATCAACTGTCGGGCTTCGTCGGCATGACCCTGGGCCAATCTTGCGCGGCCGAGCGTCATCTTCAGAAATGCCTCGTAGCGTCGTGCCCCCAACTGGACGGAAAGATCGAGCGCCGCCGCGGCCGGGGCTTCGGCCTCGTCCCAATGCCGCGCTGCCAGCAGAATATAGGACCTCCCCTGCAGGGCGAACATTTCGACAAAACGGTCGCCGATCCTGACCGCGGCGGCGAGCGCTTCCTCCACCTCCCGCAGACCGCCGGCGAAGTCGAGATTGAACGCCATGCAGTCGGCGATCATGCATCGGTTTGCGGGAATGATCCGCAACAGGTCGTGCCGCTGGGCGATGCCGACGCAGACCTCGAACTGCCGCCGGGCGGTACCGACCCGGCCCTGCAGGTAGGCGGCATCGCCCAGGCCGCTGCGGGCGCGCGCCTTCCATTCCGGCAGGCCGGCGCGCTTCGCCGCCATCAGCGCCTGGCGATGCTCCTGCTCGCACGGCCCCCCTTCGCCGCGGGCGAAATGCAGGTTGCCGCGCAGGTAGTGGATCTCGGACAGGAGCGCCGGCGAATCAACGGCTGCGGCGATCGATTCGGCCTGTTCAAGGAACTTCATCGCCTGATCCAGATCCGCCAGAATCCGGTCGGCGGCGGCGAGGCCGATCAATCCCCGGCAGCGATCGATTGCATCGGTCGCGGCAGCCACCGCGATCTCGAAGGCAGCGCGCGCGGGTTTCGCGAGGCCGGTGTCCAGGCGCAGGCGGCCCGCGACGAGGCACAGGCGGACGCGATCCTCGTCCCTGGTCGCCAGATCCAGGCCACGCATCGCCAGAGCGATCGCGCGGTCAGGACGATAGGCGGCAGCCTCCGCCTCGGCGGCCCGAAGATAGGCCCTCGGCGCGCTCGGATCCTCGGCGCGGTCGAGATGCTCGGCCTCCAATGCCGGGTCGCGTTCGGCGAAGCACCGTGCTGCATGGGTGTGCAGGCTGCGCCTGCGTTCGCGGGTCAATGACGCGTAGATGCCGTCGCGGATGAGTGCATGGGCGAAAAGATACCCCTCGCCCTCGGGCCTCAGGAGCTGCCGCTGGACGGCATTGCGGCCGTCGTAATCGGCGCTGCCCATGAGCGACCGCAGGTCGTCGAGGGCGAATCTCTGGCCGAGGACCGAAGCCGCCTGCAGGGCCTGCTTGTCGGCATCGGCCAGGCTGTCCAGGCGCGCCAGGACCACGCCCTGCAGGGAATGCGGCAGGCGCCCGTCGGGATCGGCAAGATGGCTGCGCAGCAGCTGCTCGAGGAACAGCGGATTGCCTTCCGCCCGCTCGATGCATTGCTGGGCGAAGGCGTCCATGCGGTCGATGACGCCGACGGCGAGGCTCTTGGCATCTTCCGGGCGGAGCGGCCTGAGATCGATGGTGGCGGCGTGCCCGCCGGCCGATTCCGCCCGCCAGGTGGCGTCGAAGGGATCGCCCTCGAAACGGGTAGTGATCGCCAGCAGGGCGGCGCAGCTGGTCGCCGCGGCGGCAAGCCGGGCCAGCAGATGCCGGGTGGTCGGATCCGCCCAATGGGCGTCCTCGATGGCGAGGAGCCGCGGCTGGCGCCGGCTGGCCGTCGCCAGCAGCCGCTCGAGCATGGCGGATTTGCCGCGCAGCCGGGCGCCGGTATCCATCGCCGCGTAGACCGTGCGCGCCGCCTCCGGCTGGGCCAGGCCGAGCAGGTCGTGGAGGAAGGGCCGGTCGCCCTCCGGCAGGCCGCCGGTGGCCGCGAGATCGGCGATCGCCTGCAGCTTCGCCGCCTCGTCCGCTTCCGGCACGGTGCCGATCAGCCCGGCCGCCACCGCCGCCAGGGCGTCCTCGCCGCGCCGGGCGCCGAAATCGAGGATGAGGCCGGTATGGCAGACGAAGCCGTGCGCCTCCGCGTCGCGCTTCAGCGCCCGCATCAGCCGTGACTTGCCGATCCCGGGATCGCCGCGGATCGCGACCGCCCCGCCCCGCCCGTCCCGGCGGCAGGCGGCGAGCAGCGCCATCAGCTGGCCCATTTCGCTGCGCCGCCCGACCATCGGCTGCTCCAGCATCTCGGCGGTGTTCTGCCCGAGCAGGCGATGGATCGCCTCCGGGCGGCCGAGCCCCTTGAGCTCGACGATCCCGAGGGCGGCGTACTGCGCCAGGCCCTCGGTCGCATGGCGCAGGGCATCGGAGACCAGGGTCTCGCCTGCCGCCGCGCGTTCCATCAGCCGGGCAGCGAGGTTGGCGGCCTCGCCGGTCACCGTGTAGTTGCTGTGGGCGGCGCTACCCAGGCCGCTGGCCATGACTTCGCCCAGGGCAAGGCCGATATGCACCGTGAGCGTCCGGCCGAACTCGCTTCCGAGGAGATTCATCGCAGAATGAATCTCTAAGGCGGCGCGAATGGCGCGCTCGGGATCGTTGCCATGGGAAACCGGGGCGCCGAACAGCGCCATGACGCTGTCGCCGATATGCTTGTCGATGGTGCCGCCGAATTCCACGACGATGCCGTCGACCATTTCGAAGAACCGGCGCAGCAGGCGGTGGGTGTCCTCGGGATCGAGGGTGGCGCTGAGTGCGGTATAGCCGGAGAGATCGGCGAACATCACCGTGACCGGGCGCCGGTCGCCGCCCGGATCTGCCGGTGTGGCGCCGGACCTGGGCGGCGTGGCGCCGGACCTGGGCGGCGTGGCGCCGGACCTGGGCGGCGTGGCGCCGGACTCGGGCGGCGTGGCGCCGGACCTGGGCGGCATGGCGCCGGACCGGGGCGGCGTGGCGGCGGCGGCCTCGCCCGGCGCGTGCATCGCCCGGCCGCAGCCGCCGCAGAATTTCTCGCCCAGCTCGTTGTGGAAGCCGCAGACCGGACAGGCGACCGGCAGTTCTCGGCCGCAGCCGGCGCAGAAGCGCCGGCCCTCCCGGTTCTCGGCTTGGCAATGCGGGCAGAGCATCGGCAATCCCTTTCCAGCCAGCCCCTTCCAGCCAGGGCAGACTGCCCGTGAAGCTACCGGGAGGCAAGTGCGGCGATATAAAGGTTCAGTCCGGCAGACCCGCCTTGCGGAGCGCGTCGAAGAGATGGTCGAAGTCGGATTGGTGCTGATATTCGAAGGCGCCGTGCCAGTAGGGCCCCCAATCCTTGAGGCGGCGGCCGGGAAAGACCGCCATATCGGTCTCCGCGACCTTCAGGAATTCGCCCAGGGTCGCCTGCGCTTCCGGGATGCGGCCGGCATGGGCGTAGCTCGCCGCCAGCCAGCCGCGGACTTCGTTGATCGGATTGCGCGCAAGCTTCATCGCGGCGATCGCGTCCTCATAGAGGCCGGCCGAAAAATAGACGATACCCCGGTTCCAGGGCACCCAGCGCGTATCGAAGGGATTGAGGCGCTTGCCAAGATCGATCTGTTCGACGCCGGCGGCGGCATTCCCGGTCGCGGCCAGGAACATGGCGTAGTAGCGCCGCGCCAGGAAATCATTGGGATTGCGTTCGATGCCTTCCAGGATCTCGGTCCGCGCCTGATCGTATTCGCGGCGGAACAGGTGCACGATGCCCAGCATGGTGTGGGCGAAACTGTCCGCTTCGTCGCAGGCTATCGCCTGCTGGGCCAATTCGAAGGCGCGCGCCAGGGCGCGTTCGGGCTCCGGCACCCAGCCGGCCATGTAGTTGTAGAAGTGGCTCCAGGCGGCATTGGCATGGGCGGCGGCGCTGCCTGGATCGAGGGCCGCGGCGCGTTCCGCACAGGCAAGTGCCTCCTGGTTGCCGGCCCGGGTACAGCTCAAATTCAATGATCGCGCCCGCAGAATGAGATCATAGACCTTCAGTGCCGACGGGCTCAGACGGTCCGCGCGGTCGCGGCCGACCGCCTCCACCCGGCCGCTGACCGTTGCCGCGACATTGCGGGCGACTTCATCCTGGACGCTGAAGATGTCGAGGACGTCGCGATCATAGCGTTCCGCCCAGAGATGCTTGCCGGAGACGGTGTCGACGAGCTGGGCGCTGATGCGGACCCGCCCGCCGGCCCGGCGCACGCTGCCCTCGACAAGATATGCGACGCCCAGCCCCGCGGCGACATCCTCGAGTTGCGCGGTGTTGCGCTTGAAGGCATTGGCGGAATTGTAGGCGATGACGAAAAGCGAGCGGAAACGCGAGAGCTCGGTGATGATGTCCTGGGTCATGCCGTCGCTGAAATATTGCTGCTCCGGATCGTCGCTGAGATTGTCGAAGGGCAGCACGGCCAACGACGGCTTGTCGGCGAGAGATACGGGAACGGGCATGCCGCCGGCGTGACGCGTGGCCGGCGACACCCGCTGGTCCGCCGGAGGCGTCGCATTGCGACGACGCCGGATCGACTGATAGAGATCGAGCGTCTCGGGTTCCGGTTCGACGCCCAGTTCGCTCCGCAGCCGGTCGCGAAGCGTTTCGAAGTGTTTCAACGCCTGAGCGTTTCGGCCCTGCTCCGCCTCGGCCGCCATGAGCGTGCGACACGCCTCCTCGTGGCAGGGGTCGATCTCAACGAGGCGCCGCGCCACCTCCGCCGCGCGGGGCCCCACACCTTCCGCCTTCAACTGCCTGAGGAGCCGCGTGAGCGCCTCGTCGTAAAGGCGGTTGAGACGCCGGCGTTCGGTCATCAGCCATCCGTCGAAGGCCGGATCGCGGACACCAATTCCATCCAGGAGATCGCCGCGATACAGGGTGGAAGCCTCTTCGAGCGCGGACGAGGTGCCTGCCTCCACCAGGCGTTCGAACTGGACGATGTCGGTGTTCAGGGCGTCGGGCTCCAGCCGGACGGAGCTGCGATCGGCGACGATCGCTTGCGAGGCCCCGGCGGGGAAGCATTGCCGCAGATTGGTCAAGGCGTGCTTCAAGCTGTCGCGCGCCTGCTGTTCGGCGCGATCGCTCCAGAGCAGGGCGGCCAGCTTCTCGCGCGGAAAGGCGACGCCGCGGGATACGGCGAGGATGGCGAGCAGCGCACGATCCTTCTGGCCGGGGAGATCGATGGAAGACCCATCCGGCAGCCGGAGATCGAACCCGCCGAGCAGTTTCAGTTCGGTGACCGTCATGACTACCCGCCTGCGCCGACAAGGTCTGGTGAAAAGTTAACGCATATTCCCGTGGGAAAACAACGGCTGGTGGCCAGATCATCCACAGGAGGGGTTCCGACATGCCGAATTAACGCCGTTTTCCCGCTGGTTTCCCGCAGGCGCGTTCGGCGCATTCCGGGGGGTGCGATAGGACTTCGGGAATTCGACCGCGACATCAGCCTGGGGAGATCGCGCCATGTCCACGAACGAACTGACCTTGAGCGCTGCAAGGGTGCCGGAGACAGATGCCGGCGGCTTCCAGCGGTGGCGGCAGGCTATCGGCATTGCCCTGGTCGTACTCTCGACCTGCGGGATTGGCGTGGTTCCGACCTTCGCGAAGATCGCCTTTGCGGGCGGCAGCGGCACGCTGACGATGATCACTGCGCGCTGCATCCTGACGGCGGCAACCTGCCTCTGTACCGTACTGGCGTTGCGTCGGCCGGTTGCGATGCCGCGGTCGGGCCTGGCGTTCTGCTGGGCCCTGGGCGCAGTTTATGCCGTTCACGTCTATGCGCTGCTGGATGCGGTCAACTATATGGCGGTCAATACTGTCATCGTCATTTTCTATTCGCATCCCCTGATGATTGCGCTCATTGCCATCTTCTCCGGCAGGGAAGCGGTCTCAATAAGGCATTTCTGCACCTTCGTCGCAGCACTGGCGGGGCTGGCCCTGGCGGTCGGTTTTGCCTTCGGCGCGCTGAACGTCACGGGGCTGGCCCTGGCGCTGGCCGCGGCCGTGCTCGCCGCCGTCGTCATCGTCGGGAGCTCGCGGGCGATGAAGACCGCCGATGCCCTGACCGTGACGTTCCACATGATGCTGGGCGCCAGCGTCGCCTTGGGGTCGATCACGGCGATCTCCGGAACGGCCAACCTGCCGCTCACCGAGCAGGGATGGCTGGGCTTCGCCGGCGTCGCCGTTGCCTATACGATCGGAACGGTAACCTTCTTCGCCGCCGTGCCGCTGTTGGGCGCCGTCCGCGCGGTCATGATCAGCAACCTGGAGCCGGTGCTGGGCGTGCTCTTCGCCATGGCGGTGCTGGGCGAGGCCGTCGGTATCGTCCAAGGCATCGGCATCGCCCTGGTCATCGGATCGATATTCGCGATGGAGATCCTGCGGCGCAGCCCGGATCGGCGGCGCACGGCCGAATAGGGGAAATCCGGAATCGAAAAGGCCCCGCGCGTTGCCGGGCGGGGCCTTCGAAACCGGGACGGCGTCGGGTCAGATCACCGATGAAACCCAGTCGACCAGCTGCTGCTTCGGCATGGCGCCGATCTTGGTCGCCGCCACCTGGCCGTCCTTGAACAGCATCAGGGTCGGAATGCCGCGGATGCCGTATTTCTTCGGCGTCGCCGGGTTGTGGTCGATATTGATCTTGGCGATCTTCAGCTTGCCCTGGAGGTTGGTGGCAATCTCCTCGAGCGCCGGCGCAATCATCTTGCAGGGGCCGCACCATTCGGCCCAGAAATCGACCAGCACCGGACCGGACGCCTTCAGGACGTCGGCCTCGAAGGTGGAATCGCTGATTTGCGTCGTCATCTTGGTACTCATCCCTTCAATCTCGCCTTCCTGGAGCCGGCCACTGCATTTTCGGCGGGCGATGGTTCATCAACGGGCCCGATCTTCCCCCTCGATCCCTCGCATTGAATCTATGGGGCCCCCACCCCCCGGTCAAGGCGGGCGCCCAGGACGTCGTAGGGATCGAGGAGCGCGTCCGGGATCGGCATCAGCCGGGGCACCGCACTCCAGAGGATCACACAAGATATTGATTTATCTGGATAAATCTTCGAAATCGCGGCGCGATAGGCGGCCAATTGGCGCAAATAGGATGGGTCTACATGCTCGGGCTGCATGGGTGGCGGACGGTTGCTTTTGTAGTCGATGATGACGCAGTCCCGCGCCCGGACGACCAGCCGGTCGATCTGGCCGGTCAGGGCATGGATCCGCCCCGCCGAATCCTTGAGTTCGGCCACCACCGGCACCTCGGCCAGGGAGCCCGGGCCGAACAGGTCGGCGAATTCCGGCGCCGCGAGGATGGGCAGCACCTCGTCGAGGATCGCGCGGATCCCGGCGCCATCGAGGCCGTGAACCGGCCGGGCCAGATAGCGTTCGGCGGCGGGGCGGCGTTCGGCCGGCGGCAGATCCGGCAGCAGCTCCAGGAGATGATGGACGATGAGGCCGCGCTGGAAGCGCTGGCCGCCGCCGACCGCGGCCGCCAGCGGGCTCACCATCGCCGGCACCGCGCCGCTCGGCCGCGACGGCGTGAGCGGGATGGTGGGATCCGGCTCGGGCGGCAGGTCGCTGATCGCCCAGGATGGCAGATCGGATCCGTCATCGGCGGCCGGGCCGCCCTGCAGCTTCCGATCCTCGGCCGGCCCGGTCTGCGGCTCGGCATAGCGGAGATGATCGCCCTCCCAGCCTTCCGCCGCTCCCGGTGTCGTCACGGCCCCGGGCAGGGCGGCAAGCGCTTCCCGCACCCGGTCGTGCCAGCTCGGCTCCGAGGTCGCCCGCAGGCCCGTCCAGCCGCAGACCGTCAGGCGGTCCTCGGCCCGGGTCAGGGCGACGTAAAGCAGGCGGTTTTCCTCGCGTCGCTGGCGGTCCAGGGCGTCGCTGCGCGCCTGTTCGGTGACGGCGATATCGGCACCCCTGTTGGGCGACCAGACCGGCAGGCGTCCGCCCGCCGCCTCGATCCAGAACAGGCCGCTGGGAACGGCGGGGGACCGGCGATAGTCGGCGAGATAGACGATCGGCGCCTGCAATCCCTTGGCGCCGTGCACCGTCATGATCCGCACCTGGCCCCCGGCGGAATCGCTGAGTTCGCGCTTCACCTGGATCTCGCCGGCCCGGAGCCAATGCAGGAAGCCCTGCAGCGAGGGCGTGTTCGCCGTCTCGTAGGCCAGAGCGAGGCTGAGGAACTCGTCGACCGCCTCGCCGACCTCGGCGCCGAGGCGCCGGTAGAGCCGGCGGCGCCCCTCGCCCGCCGCCAGCAGTTCGGCAAAGAGGGCGAAGGGCGAGAGATAATCGGCGCGGGCAAGGTAATGGCCGAGGCGGTCGCGGGCCTCGGCGAAACGCGGATGGGCGGGCGCCAGCGCATTCAGCCGCGCCCAGACGCTCGCCCCCGCCCGGTCGATGCAGAGGGTGAACAGCTCGGTCTCGTCGAGGCCGATCAGCGGCGATTTCAGCAGCGCGGCGAGGGTGAGATCGTCCTCCGGCAGCAGCAGGAACTCGGCGAAGGCGATCAGGTCCTGGACCGCGATCTCGTCGAGGAGCTGCAGGCGGTCGACGCCGGAGACCGGCACCTCCCGCGCCTTCAGTTCCCGCACCAGGGCCGGGACGAAGGCGTTGCGCGACCGCACCAGGACCAGGAAATCGCCGGGCCGGACCGGGCGATCCCTGGACAGGAGCCGGTCGCCGGCGGCGATCTTCCCGGCGATGTCGGCGGCCACCGCGGCGGCCAGACGCTGCGACGGCTCGGCCGCGCCGGCGGTCACCACCGGCGGCGCCCAGGGTTCCGGTGCGGCCACCGCCAGGGGCACGCAGAGCGGCCAGACCTCGACCGACCCGCCGGCGCCGCGGCGCTGCGGGCGATGTTCCAGGCTTTCGCCCGCAGCCAGCACGCCGGCACCGGCCGGACCCGCCAGCACCCGGTCGACCAGCTTCAGCACGGCGGCGGTCGAGCGGAAGGAGATGTTGAGGGCGACGTCGACGAAAGGCGGCCGCTGGTCGTCCGGCGACCGGTCCCGCATCAGCAGGTCGTGGAAATGCGCCCGGCTGTCCTGGAAGGCCTGCGGATCGGCGCGCTGGAAGCTGAAGATCGACTGCTTGCGGTCGCCGACGGCAAAGACCGTGCGCCGGCGCTGCTGGGCCCCGAGGCCGGAGAAGAATTCGGCGGTGAGCGCCTTTACCACCTGCCACTGCTCGGGATTGGTGTCCTGCGCCTCGTCGACGAGGACATGATCGATGCCGCCGTCGAGCTTGTAGAGCACCCAGGGCGCGATGCCGGGCCGGCTCAACAGGTCGCGGGTCTTCAGGATGAGGTCGTCGTAATCCAGGCTGGCGCCGGCGGCCTTCAGCGCGGTGTAGCGGCGGAAGAGCTCCAAGGCGAGGGTCGCCAGGGCGACGCTGTCCTGCCAGATGTCGATGGCGCGCAACCGCGCCTGGAGCTCCTGGAGGCGCTCGGCCTCGCGGCGCAGGACCGTTTCCACCTCGGCCATGGCCGCGACCGCGTCCTTGGTCGCGAGGCGCTTCAGAATTTCGCCTTTTCCGGTGAAAAACACCGTGAGGTAACCGTCGAAATCCCGGATCCGCGCGGTGGCATCACCGGCAATCCAGGCCGATACCCTGGCGGCGCGCGCCTGGTCCGTGGCCGCGCCCTGGGCCAGTGCCCGCGCGGCCCGGGTCATGCCGAGCCTGTCGAAGGCACCGTCGGCGCAGGCGGCGGCCAGGCAATCCGCACGGGTCGCCGCCGGATCGAGGCGGAAGTGCCCGGCCAAGGCCCGGCTGAAGCCGGCAATCGAACCCATATGCGCCTGGAGATCGGCCAGCCGGCCGCGCTCGCGCAGGAACTCGTTGAGGAGCTCGGTGAAGCGCCCCTCGCCCATCCGGCCGACCACATGGGCGAGCGCCGCGCCGAGGCCGGCGGGATCCTGGCGGGCGGCGACCAGCAGGGATTCCCGCGCCGCCCACAGCGTCTCGGCGGCATCGCGATCCTCGATCAGCTGGAAATGCGGCGGCAGCGCGGCTTCCAGCGGAAAGCGCCGCAGCAGCGACTGGCAGAAGGCATGGATGGTCTGGATCTTCATCCCGCCGGGCACGTCGAGCACCCGGGCGAACAGGGTGCCCGCATGGTCCTGCAAATCGGCGCTGGGCCGGCGCCCGGTCAGCAGGGCGAGGTCCTCGCGCAGCCGGATGCGGTCCATCGCCGCCCAGCCGGCCAGCTTCTCGGCGATGCGGGTGGACATCTCCGCCGCCGCCGCCTTGGTGAAGGTCAGGCAGAGGATGCGCCCGGGCTCGACCCCGTCCAGGAGCAGGCGCAGGACCCGGTCGCCGAGCACCTTGGTCTTGCCGGACCCGGCGGAGGCCGCAACCCAGGCACAGAGTGCCGGATCGGCACCCTGGCGCTGGGCCAGGGTCGCATCGCGGATGACGTCGTCGGACCCGGCACCACCACCGGCATTGTCATTGGCGTGCGCCATCGGTTCAGCCCCCGCCGCTTCCGGCCGAGCCGCCCGACGACCCACCGGGCGACCCGCCGGGCGCCCCGCCTGGCGCACCGTCGGCCGACCATTCGCCGATCCGCGCCAGATGGCGATAGTCGCTGTAGCCCGGCGCATAGCCCGGCTGCGGCTCGGCCGGATAGGCGGCGTCGTCGCGGCTATAGGCCTGCAGGAGGCGGAGGAGACCGCGATAGGCATCCTCGGCAAGCCGCACCGGATCGGCGACGGCCCCGCCGGGTCCCGGTTCCTTGATCGGCTTCATCTCGCCGGCGGGATCCTTGCCGGAGAGCCGCCAGTATTCGAGACCGGCAATGCGCGCCTGCAGGGCCGCACCGAATCCGCCCCGGCCCGCCATGGCGGCCTCGAGCGGCAGCTGCGGCGCGAAGCCGAGGGCGATATCGCCGGCGTCCGGCACGCCGCCGGTCTTGTAGTCGATGACGACGAGCCCGCCATCCACCTGCCGATCGATCCGGTCGGCCTTGCCGGCCAGGGTGAAGGGCGGCGTGAAACCCGGAATCTCGAGCTTGCCCTCGCATTCGGTGTAGCTCGCCTCCAGGGACGCGCGGCGCTCGTTCTCCTGGTCGACGAACCAGGCGGCGATGCGCTCGAAGCGGGGCCACCAGAAGGCCCAGACCGCGGGGCGGTCGAGCTCGCTGTCGAAGATGCCGCGGCCGATCTCGAGCAGCCGCGCCGCCGCATCCGGCGGCAGCGTCGGATACCGCGTGCGGGGATAGGTCCGCATGAATCCGTCGAGGGCGGCATGGATGTAGCTGCCGAGATCGGCGACGCCGGGATCCTGGTCGAGGGGATCGAGGGCGCGCAGGCGCAGAATTGCTCCGGCATAGATCGCATAGGGATCGCGCATCCAGGTCTCGATCCGGGTGACCGAGAGCTGCCGCGGGCGGTAGCGCGCGCCCGGCGCCGGGCTCGGCCGGCCGACCGGCTGCACCGGATCGCGCCGGTCGAGGCGCCGCTGCCAGCCGCGATAGGCACTGGCGCCGCCGATATCCGGGACGAGTCCGAGGCATTGCAGGAAGGCATCGAGCCGCAGCAGCCAGCGCGACGGCACGGTCGGCGCGCCGCCGACCCGGAGGGCGCGGGTCATCACCACCTCGGCGGTCCCCATCGCCTGCTGGAAATCATGCGCCGAGAGGCCGATCTTGCGTTCCGGCGCCGGCAGGCCGAATTCGCGCCGCATCGGGCGGTTGAGCCAGGGATCGATCGCGGTCTCCGCCGGCCAGGCGCCCTCGTTCAGCCCGCCGAGCACGACGAAATCCGCCTGCTGCAGGCGGGCCTCCAGCGGGCCCCAGATGAAGAGCCGCGGATGCAGGCCGTAGCGCGGCCGGACGGCGATGCCGGCCATCAGTTCCGCGACCAGGGCGGCATAGCCGGCGGCATCGGTGGCCGGCATGCCGATGCCGGCCTGCAGCAGGCCGTTGGCGAAATCCGCCAGCGCCTCGCCGGCCTCGTCCCGCCACAGGATCTCGGCGCCCGCCGCGGCATCGCTGGCGGCAAGGGATTCGGCGAGGCGGAGATGGATGTGCAGCCGCTCCGCCAGCGGCATCTGCCGGCGCCAGTCGACAAGCTCGGCGAACAGCGCCTCCAGAACGCCGACGAAATCCTGCACGGCATCGATCTCGCGGCGGACATCGGCATCGCCGTCGGCGCGGCGGGCCGCCTCGGCCACGGCGGCGCCGATCCCGGCGATGCCGGGCGCCGGGCGCAGGCCGCGCAGCGCCAGGCGTTCGAGCCGGCGCACCGCCGCACGGAATGCCGCCGGGGCCCGGCCGCCGCACGCCAGGGGATGCTTCAGCAGGGCGAGCAACGGGCCAGGGGCCCAATCGGCCGCGGCCGCCTCGGCGATCAGCACCAGGAAGGCGCCGGGCGCCGTCAGGTTCAGCGGCAGGCCGGCCGAATCGTCGATGGCGATCCGCCAGCGGGCGAGCTCGGCAGCGACCCGCCGGGCGAGACCGCGGTCCGGCGTCACCAGGGCGGCACGAAATCCCGGCGCCCGTTCCGCCGCCTCGCGCAGCAGCAGGGCAATGACGCCAGCCTCCTCCTGCTCGGTATGGCAGTCGATGCGCCTGACCTGCCGCCAGGCAAGCCTCGCGGCTTCGCCGTCCATGGCCTTGGCGAGCTTCGGCCAATGGGCGGTCTCGCCGGCCGGCAGCAGGGCATGGGAGACGATCCGGCGCCGGGTCGCCGGGGTCGCATGAAAGCCGTCGACGGGCCAGTCCGCCACCGCCCCGGGCGCGGTCTCCAGGCGGCGCAGGAGATGTGCCAGGCCGAACTGCGGATGCGCCGGGTCCTCGGCGATGGCCGACCACGCCGCGGCATCGGCGTCGCGGTCGAGGCCGGGCAGCACCACGGCGCCCTGCGGCAGGCCGGCGACGAGGGCGATCAGATCGGCGCTCGCGGGAATCGAGCCGGTCGATCCGGCGGCGATCACCGGATCCGCCGGCGGACGATCGCGCCAGAGCGCGGTCTGGCGTTCGATCAGCAGGTTGCGGCGGCGGGCGGGGTCGATGCAGCCCTCGCCGGCCAGAATCCCCGGCCAGGATTCGCGCAGCAGATCGAGGAAGCGCACGGTGATCTGCCAATGGGCGGCGAAGTCCGCCGGCACCAGATCGGCGATGCGGGCGAAATCCAGCCGTTCGGTCTCCACCTGGTCGATGAGCCGCGCCAGTTCGGCGGCAAGGCGCAGTGCCTGGTCGAAGCGCATCTCGCCGCCGGATTCCGGCGACAGCGCCTGCGACGCCGCCTGGACGAGGCGCGCCAGCAGCATCTGGCGGCGCAGGCCGGAGATCGCCGGCGGGATGTCGAGGGCGTCGGCGCCGGTGCCGAGCACCGCCAGATCCTCCTCGTCGACCTCGCCGATCGGCTGCAGGCGCGGCAGCAGGATGGCGCCGCCGCGCGAGGCCCCCAGGGTGGTGACGCCGAGGCGCAGAAAGGCTTCCTGCAGCGCGCGGCAGGCGCGGCGGTTCGGCAGCAGCACGGTCATCCGCGACAGAGCCAGCGGATCGCCGGTGGCGCGCGCCATCAGCCCCGCCGCCAGGGCATCGACGAAGGGGATGCCGCTGGGAATGGAAAAGACCGTGGCGGCGGGAACGGAACTGGACGTGGTTTTGCCGGTCATCGACCGAGGGTAGACCTAAAAGCGGATGCCGTGGAAGGTGAGATGTCGCTCGACGTCTTCGAGGTGCTTCGGCGTGCTGACATGGTACCACTCGCCGTCATGGCGAATGCCGAAGAGCCGGCCCTGGGCGATGGCCCGGTCCCAGAGGAGGTTGGTGGAGAAGGCGCCGGTCGGCGCATCCGCGAAGAGACGCGGGTGGAGAATCTGGATCCCGGCATAGACCAGGGGCGCCACCCGCCATTCCTCGCGCCGGGCGAGCCGGCCGATCTGGTCCATCAGGAAATCGCCGCGCCCCTCGTAGCCGACGGCGGTGACCGTCGGCTGCAGCAGCAGGAGCCCGTCCATCTCGGCGTCGTCCCAGGTATCGGCGAGGCGCTGCAGCGCGTCGGTCCGGCCGTTCAGCCAGATGATCTTGGCATTGACCGCGAAGAACGGGTCGGGCCCGAGCAGCGGCAGCGCCTTCACGATGCCGCCGCCGGTCTCCAGGATCTCGGATTCCTCGGAAAAGACGATCTCGATGTCGGTCCGGCCCTTCAGGTGATCGCGGATCATCTCGCCCAGGTGATGCAGGTTGATCACCGCCCGCTCGACGCCGGCGGCGGCCAGGCGATCGAGCACGACGTCGATCATCGGCACACCCAGCACCTTGACCAGCGGCTTCGGCACGCTGTCGGTGAGCGGCCGCAGGCGCTTGCCGTAGCCGGCAGCCATCACCATCGCGGTCTTCGGCATCTTGGTCTGCGGTCTCGGCACGAAGGACTCCGTCAAGCGTTGCAGGCGATGGCCAGGGAGATGGCCGGGGGGATGGCCGGGGCGATCAGGCCGCGAGCACCCGGCGGTCGGCGGGCGGCAGGTGGCGCTGGAACCAGGCGGCGACCGGCGCCAGGGCCGGGGCCGCGAGATCGAGGGCGATCAGTTCCCAGACCCGCGGCATGAAGCGCTGATAGGCGGGCTTGCCGTCGCGCTTGAGAAGGCGCGCGAAGGTGCCGGCGATGCGGATGTTGCGCTGCGCGCCGATGATCGCATAGGCGGTCATGAAATCGGCGCGGGCGATCTGCGGGTTGGCGGCGAGATAGCGATCGATCATCGCCGCCATCAGCGCCGGCGGCACCGCGCGGCGCACGTCCTCGAGCAGCGAGACGAGATCGAAGGTCAGGGGTGCGCGCACCGCATCCTGGAAATCGAGCAGGCCGCAGGCCTTGATGCCGGGACGGTCGGGCAGCCAGAGCATGTTGTCGACATGGAAGTCGAACAGCGCGATCGAATCCGGCACGGCGCGGCGGCGCGGCAGCACCAGGCGCCAGGCCGCCTCGAAATCGCGGCGCAGGTCGTCGGCGACCGGGGCGCCGTGCACCGCCGGCCAGTACCAGTCGAGGATCAGCGAGACCTCGCGCAGGGCCCTGGCGTCGTCGAATTCCGGCAGCGCGGCCAGCGCCTCGGCCGGCAGGCGGCGATGCAGCTCGATCAGCGTATCGACCGCCAGGGCATAGAGCGGCGCCTCGTCCCGGCCGGCATTCAGCAGCCGGGTATAGGTGTCGTCGCCGAGATCCTCGAGCAGCACGAAGCCGTTCGCCTGGTCAACCGCGAGGATCTCGGGGGCGCTGAAGCCGAGGCCGTGCAGCAGCCGGCCGATGCGGACGAAGGGCGCCACATTCTCCATCGGCGGCGGCGCATCCATCAGCACCGCGGGCCTGCCGTCGAGCCGCAGCCGGTCGTAGCGCCGGAAGGAGGCGTCGCCGGCCAGCAGGCGGCGTTCGGCGGCGCCCCAACCCTGCGCCGCCAGGAAATCGCGGATCAGGATCTCGCGCGCCGCCCGGTCGATGATCGGCTGGGTCATCGGGCGAGCTCGCGCGTGAGGTCGGCGAGGCGGTGGCGCCAGGTTCCGCCGCCGGACAGAACCGCGTGGCGGGTGGTGCCGTCGGCGGCGATCTCAAGCCCGACGTCGAGACGCCGGGACGGCAGCAGGCTGCCGAGCTTCGCCGGCCATTCGATCAGCGAGATGCCTTCGGCGAAGGCATCCTCGATGGCAAGGTCGTAGGCCTCCTCGGCGGATTTCAGACGATAGAGATCGAAGTGCCAGATCTCGACCGGCCCCGTGGCGACCTGCGCCGGATAGGTCTGCACCAGGGTGAAGGTGGGACTCGGCACGTCGCCGGCCGCGGGCGCCAGGCTGCGGATGAAGGCACGGGCGAAATGCGTCTTGCCGGCGCCGAGATCGCCGCCCAGCGCGATCACGTCCCCTGGCACGGCCCGCCGGGCCAGGGCCGCCGCCAGCCGGTCGGTGGCCGCAGGGTCCGACAACTCGATGTCGATTTGCATCAAGTCGGCGGGGTCGGATTTGCTAGGAAAAGCGGTCATGGCGAAAGCTTGTACTTGTCCCCAGGGACAATATCAATCGCCGGAAAATGGCGGGGAATTGGGGGCGAAACCGCAGGCCCGCCAGGTCACCGCCGGGCCGCCTCGCGGGCGGCGGAACCCTTGATTCGCCGGGCGACGGCGGTGCAGGATGCCCTGCCTTTTCGGCGCTCGGCCGCAGGGATAATGCCGTCGGCATCACGCAGCCGGCGGCGGCAGGACGCGTTTTGGGGGAGTGACGGAAATGGCGGGTGAAACCCATAGGACGGATGTGGCGATCATCGGCGCGGGCCCGGTCGGGCTGTTCGCCGTCTTCGAATGCGGCATGCTGAAGATGCGCTGCCACGTGATCGACGCCCTGGAGACCACCGGCGGGCAATGCGCCGCGCTCTATCCGGAAAAGCCGATCTACGACATTCCCGGCCATCCGGCGATCGATGCCGCCGAGCTCATCGTCAAGCTGGAGAAGCAGGCGGCGCCCTTCGATCCCGTCTACCACCTCGGCCAGCAGGTCGACAGGCTGACGCAGCAGGGCGAGCGCTGGCTGATCGAGACCAGCAAGGGCGTCACCATCGATGCCCGGGCGGTGATCGTCGCCGCCGGCTGCGGCGCCTTCGGCCCCAACCGGCCGCCGCTGAAGGACCTGGAGAGCTTCGAAGGCAGCAGCGTCTTCTACCTGGTGAAGCGGCGCGAGGATTTCCGCGGCAAGACGGTGGTGATCGCCGGCGGCGGCGATTCGGCGATCGACTGGACGCTGGCACTGGCCGACATCGCCGCCAAGATCTACGTCATCCACCGCCGGCCGAAGTTTCGCGCCGCACCGGAATCGGTGGCGCGCATGGATGCCCTGGCCAAGGCGGGCAAGATCGAGCTGGTGGTGCCCTACCAGCTGCACGGGCTGGTGGGGAGCCAGGGCCGGCTCACCGCGGTCGAGGTCTCGACCCTGGAGGGCGAGGTCCGGGCACTGGCGGCCGACGTACTGCTGCCGTTCTTCGGCCTGGCGATGAATCTCGGACCGATCGCCCATTGGGGCCTCAATCTCGAGCGCAACCATATCCTGGTGCAGCCGGAGAACGGCGCCACCAGCGCCGCCGGCATCTTCGCCGTCGGCGACATCGCGCATTATCCCGGCAAGCTGAAGCTGATCCTCTGCGGCTTCTCGGAGGCGGCGATGGCGGCGCATGCCATCCATCCGCTGGTGCATCCCGGCGAGGCGCTGCATTTCGAATACTCGACCACCAAGGGCGTGCCGGGCGCGGCCTAGCGCGGCGTCGCCGCGACCAGGCTGGCCTGGCGCGGGAACCGGCAGATCACCTTGCGGAAATTCGGCCCGACGCTGATGCGGGTCTGGCCGCCATGCAGCTCGATCAGGGTCTTGACCAGGGCCATGCCGAGACCCTGGGTGGTGCTGCGTCCGAGCGAGGTGCCGATGCCGCCGTCGGCCCCGAAACCGGTTTCCTCGGTCTCCTGCGCGGCGCCGGTGTCGACGCCGGTCTGCGAGGCGGCGATGCAGAGGAAGTCGCCGTCGATCTCCGCCGACAGGGTGACCTTGCTGCCGATCGGCGCCGAGCCCACGGCGTTGCTGATGAGATTGCCGAGGGCCTGCTTCAGGCGCTGCTCGTCGGCGCGGATCGAGACCGCATCGGGCGCCAGGTCGAGGTCGAAGACCAGGTCGCGGTTGCCGGCGCGCTGCTTGTAGAGCCGCATCACCGATTCCAGCACCGGCTTCAGCTCGAACTCGGTGACGTCGAGGCGGATGTAGCCGGCCTCGATCGCCGCCACGTCGATGACGTCACCGACCATCAGCAGCAGCCCCTGCGCCGCATCGAGGATGCTGGCGGCATAGTCGTGCTGGCGCTCGTTGAGCTTGCCGAAATACTCGCGGATCAGCAGCTCGGCATAGCCGATGATGACGTTGAGCGGCGTGCGGAACTCGTAGGAGACGTTGGCGATGAATTCCGACTTCAGCCGGTCGGCGGCGATCAGCGCCTCGTTGCGCTCGCGCAGGGCGCGCTCCATGTTGATGCTGTCGGTGACGTCGGCATACTTGAACAGCTTGCCGCCGTCGGGCAGAGGGATGGTGGCGACGTCGATGATCTTGCCGTCGTTGCGCTCGAAGCGGAAGTCGCGCTGGCTGCGCTCGACCACGTCGCTGACGATGCGCTGCTTCAGGCCCATCCAGTCGCGCGAGCGATCGAAGAAGCCGCGCACCAGGTCGACGATCTTGCCGACATGCGGCTCGCCCTCGAGTTCGGCCGGATCGATCCCCCACAGCCGGGCAAAGGCCGGATTGTGCAGTTTCAGCCGGCCGTCGCTGCCGAACACCGCGATGCCCTCGAACAGGTGGTCGATGGTCTCCTTCTGCACCTCGATCAGGGTGTTGTAGTTGCGCTCGAGGGTGAGCTTGTCGGTCACGTCCTCGAAGGTGAGGGTGACGCCGCCGAAGGGATGCGGCGTCGCCACCATGCGGAAGGTGGCGCCGCCGGGGGTGTGGATGAGGTCCTCGAAGGGGTCGATCAGGGTCGTCACCTGGCGGATGAATTCCTGCTTGTAGGAGCGGAAATCCGCCTGTTCGGCGATCTGCCGGCGATCGCGCAGGGCCTCCAGCACCTCGTCCATGGTCGGCTCGGAACTGAGGAACTGCGCATCGAGGCCGAACTGGCCGCGATAGGCATCGTTGAAGAACTTCAGGCGCTTGTCGGGGCCGAAGATGACGATGCCGGTGCCCAGCGACTGCAGCACGTCGTCATGCGCCGCGACATGGCGGGCGAGCTCGGCATGGGTATCCTCGAGCGCCGTCTGGTCGACGGCGAAGCCGATCACCGATCCGTCGTCGAGCGGGAACTCGTTGAGGTCGTAGAGCCGGCGCTGGCCGCGCACCACCAGCTGCTGGCTCTCCGACTGCACCAGGCTGAGCTTCTGGGCGCGCCGGGCGAGTGCCTTGGCGGCGGCGTTGATCTCGCGGCCCTGGCGCACCACCTCGGCCGGCGCCATGTCGTGGATCTGGCCGAAGGCCTTGTTGCAATAGGTGATGACGAGCTCGGCATTGCGCCGCCAGACCGGAAAGGGCAGCGCGTCAAGCACCTGGCCAAGCTCGCGGATCATGCCGTCGGCCTGGGTGATCGCGGCGCGATGGGCGCTGATATCGTCGAGCCAGAGATGGAAGGTGCCGCCCTGGGCGGTTCCGGCAAGCCGCAGCGTGCGGCCGTCGAGCGTCGTGGCCGGCGTCCAGCCGAAAGCCTCGCCGCCGGACTGCAGCCGGTCGAGGGCGGCACGGATCAGGCCGCGCGACATCTCCTCCAGCCAGTCGTCGAGGAAGCCGTAGCCGGGCGCCCCGCCTTCCAGCGCCTTGACCGCAGGGCCGAGCATCTGGCGGGCGCGGGACTCGATCTGGGGGATCGCATCCGGCGGAAAGTCGATCCGGCCCAGGGGCACCTGCCGCAGCAGGGCGTCGCGGGCGGCCTGGCGCGCCTCGATCCCGCGCAGGACGGCGAGGCTGCGGCGGTGGTGGCTGCGGTAATAGATGAAGGTGCCAATCACACCCAGGATGGAGGCGAGGATGAGAAGTGCGGCCAGCGGGCTGATCGCCGCGGCGGCCACCGCTTCCGTCGCCTGGGCGCAGGCCGCGCGGCCGGCCAGCGACAGGAGCGCGGCCCAAGACGATATCGCGGCGATTCGTTGGATCCCCATCAGCCGGCGATTCTAGGCACGAACCGCCAGCGAGACAAGGCATGTATGCGCCGGCACCGTTGCGTCGGCCGCGCCGATGGTTCGCGGACAGCGAAAGGGCGCGGCCGGAGGAGCTCCCCGAACCGCGCCCTTGCCGGCGTCCGGCGCTGTGCGGAACCGCTAGTAGCGATAATGCTCCGGCTTGAACGGCCCGGCCGGGGCGATGCCAAGATAGGAGGCCTGCTTCTCGCTGAGCTTGGTCAGCTTGGCGCCGACCTTGTCGAGATGCAGCGCCGCGACCTTCTCGTCGAGATGCTTGGGCAGGACATAGACCTGGCGCTGGTACTTGGCGTGGTTGTTCCAGAGCTCGATCTGCGCCAGCACCTGGTTGGTGAAGGAGGCCGACATCACGAAGCTCGGATGGCCGGTGCCGCAGCCCAGGTTCACCAGGCGTCCCTCGGCCAGCAGCAGGATGCGCTTGCCGCCGGCGAACTCGATCTCGTCGACCTGGGGCTTCACATTGTGCCATTTCAGGTTGCGCAGCGAGGCGACCTGGATCTCGCTGTCGAAGTGGCCGATGTTGCAGACGATCGCCCGGTCCTTCATCTCGCGCATGTGGTCGAGGGTGATGACGTCGACGCAGCCGGTGGCGGTGACGAAGATGTCGGCCCGCTTGGCGGCATCCTCCATCGTCGTGACCTCGTAGCCTTCCATCGCCGCCTGCAGGGCGCAGATCGGATCCGCCTCGGTGACCAGCACGCGGCAGCCGGCATGGCGCAGGCTTTCCGCCGAGCCCTTGCCGACATCGCCGAAGCCGGCGACGACCGCGACCTTGCCCGCCATCATCACGTCGGTGGCACGGCGGATCGCGTCGACCAGGCTCTCGCGGCAGCCGTACTTGTTGTCGAACTTCGACTTGGTGACCGAATCGTTGACGTTGATCGCCGGCACCATCAGCGTCCCGGCCTTGGCCATGTCATAGAGCCGGTGGACGCCGGTGGTGGTCTCCTCGGAGATCCCCTTCACCTGCTTGATCAGCTCGGGATACTTCTCGTGCATCAGCTGGGTGAGGTCGCCGCCGTCGTCGAGGATCATGTTCGGGACCCAGCCGTTCGGCCCCTTCACGGTCTGCTCGACGCACCACCAGTACTCCTCCTCGGTCTCACCCTTCCAGGCGAAGACCGGGATATTCTTGGCCGCCATCGCCGCCGCGGCGTGGTCCTGGGTCGAGAAGATGTTGCAGGACGACCAGCGCACTTCCGCGCCGAGCGCGGTCAGTGTCTCGATCAGCGCCGCCGTCTGGATGGTCATGTGCAGGCAGCCGACGATGCGGGCGCCCTTCAGCGGCTGGCTCTTGGCGAATTCCTTGCGCAGCGCCATCAACCCGGGCATCTCGGTCTCGGCGATGTTGAGCTCTTTGCGGCCCCAATCGGCCAGGCTCATGTCCTTGACCTTGTAGTCGGTGAAGGCGGCCATGAATGATCTCCTATGTCGCGAACTATGAAATCCGGGCTGGGCTATAGCAGCCAGACCGGTTCGCGGCAAGGCCCGGTCCCGGCCCCATGCGCATGCACAGAAACCGGGCCGGATGCAGGGTTATCGGGGTGGAAAAGCCGGCTTTGCCGGGTTTCAGGCTTCCTTGGCGGCAACACCCTTGTGGAACACGCTATAGACATAGACCGGGATGCCCAGTTCGCCGAGATGCTTCAGCACCAGGGGCTTCACCGCCGCCCAATCCAGGCCGCCGACCCCGGTCGCCAGGCGCGGCAGGGCCAGGCTCTTGATGCCTTCGGCCTGGACCATCTTCGCCAGGGCCTTCAGGCTGTGATTGATGCTCTCGGCGGTCGCCTTGCCCGGCTTCTCGCCATGGCCGTAGGCCGCCGACTGGGTCATCAGATTGACGATGGACCGGCCGTCCGCCCCGCTCCAGGACCAGATCTCGCCGCTCTTCGGGTGATTGGTCTGGCAGTAATGGCGGTAGTCCTTGACCATCGCCGGCCAGCGTTCGCGCAGGGCCAGCGCCAGGCCGGAATCGAAATGGTCGTTCGGCGCCACGCCATGGGCCACCACCTGGGCGGTCGAGAGCAGGATATCGCCTTCTACTTCGCGGATCATCTTGGGCACTTCCTCGGCTGGGATTGAACGTCACGGATTGATCGTCGATGAAAGCATAGGCCGATGCCGGGGCGATGCCTTGATTCAGGTCAAGCGCCGGCGGGGGAAGCAGGCCCGCCCTAGGGTGCGTCCAGGTGCCGGAGGACCAGGAAATCGAAGGGGGTCCAGCGGCCGGTCGGCAGGCCGGCCGCGGCGAGACCGCGACCGACCCAGACATTGCAGCTGTCGATGGCGCTGTAGCGGCCTTTCGCCCGGTAGAAGGCGTCGTTCCAGCCGTAGCCCTTGCCGGCCAGCAGCCAGGGCTTCAGGGCGCCGGCGACGGAATGACCGCCGCCCCCCACCCGGACCTGACCGGGGTCCTGCAGCAGTCCGTCCTCGATGTAGCGCGCCAGCGCCCGATACTGCTCCGGCGCGATCGCCAGCCTGCGGCAGTTCTCGCCGGATTCCGGGCGATGGCGATAGGTGACATGAAGGACGCTGGGATCGAGCGGCAGCAGCGAGCGCAAGGCGACACCGGGCCGCACCTCGGCCCAGGTCGGGGTCTGCAGGTAGAAGTAGAGATTGCCCCAGCCGATCGCCGCATAGCCGAGCCGCGAGGGCGCTGCTTCCGGCGCGGCGAAATCCGCATCGGGGAACCAGGCCGCCCAGTCGATCTCCGCGGTCTTCACCGGCAGGACGAAATCGGTATGGACGCCGTTCGAGCAGACGAAGATCTCGGTGCCGCCCGGCGTCGGGCGGAAACCGGAATTCACCGGCAGGAAGCCGAGGCCCAGGGCGGCCGCGAGATAGCCGCCGACCGCAAGCGCGACACCCGCTGCGAGGCGCAGGACGGCGCGGCGGAGAAAGCGCATCGCGCGGCTATGTGGCCAATGCGTTGAAATCGTCGAGCAGCATGGCGATGCGTCCCGAATCCGACTGGTCCATGATCACCCGGGCGCAGCGCGTGGCCGCGAGATAGTCGAGGCTGCGGATGCGCTGCTTGACGCGGGGCAGGTTCACCGCCGCCATCGAAAGATCCTGGATGCCCAGTCCCAGCAGCAGCGGCGCATAGCGCGGATCGCCGGCGATCTCGCCGCAGACGCTGATCGGAATCCGCGCCCGCAGGGCGGCCTCGGTGGCGAACTGGATCAGCCGCAGCACCGCCGGATGCAGCGGATTGTAGAGATGCGCCACCTGCTCCTCGCCGCGGTCGATGGCCAGGGTATACATGGTGAGGTCGTTGGAACCGATGGCGAAGAATTCCGAGACCTGGGCCAAAGCATCGGCGGCCAGGGCCGCGCCGGGGATCTCGATCATCACGCCGACCGGCGGCATCTCGTCGGCGATCCTGACGCCGCGGCGCTTCAGCCGCCGCGCGCTCTGGCGCAGGGCTTCCCGCACCTGGCGGACCTCGTTCACCGTCGAGATCATCGGCAGCAGGATGCGCACCGGGCCATAGGCGCTGGCCCGCAGGATGGCGCCAAGCTGCGCATCCAGCAGGTCGCGAAACTTCAACGACAGGCGTATGGCGCGCAGCCCGAGGGCCGGATTGGCGGATTCGCCCAGATGCTGGCTCAAGGATGCCGCCAGCTTGTCGCCGCCCACGTCCAGGGTGCGGATGGTGACCGGTCGCCCCTCCATGCCCTCGACGATCTCACGCAGCGCCTTGTACTGCTCGTCCTCGTCCGGCAGATCGTCGCGGTTCATGAACAGGAATTCGGTGCGCAGCAGGCCGACACCCTCGGCGCCGGCATTCAGCGCCATCTCGACCTCGCGCGGCATCTCGAGATTGGCCAGCAGCCCGACGCGCTGCCCGTCCCGGGTGATCGCCGGCGCCTTCTTCAGCCGCGCCAGCAGCCGGCCGGTGCGTTCGAGCTCGGCCTGGCGGCGATGATACTCGGCGATCCGGGCGGGAGTCGGGTTCAGGATCAGTCGTCCGGCGGTGCCGTCGACGATCATCTTGTCGCCGGTCTGCACCACGCCGATCAGGCCGGCGACGCCGAGCACGGCCGGAATCGCCAGCGACCGGGCCATGATGGCGGTATGGCTTTCGGCGCCGCCGAGGACCGTCGCAAAGCCGTAGACCATCTTCGGATCGAGCAGCGCGGTATCCGCCGGGGTCAGTTCCTCGGCAATGATGATCGAGCCTTCGGGCATGTGCCGGAAGGCCTCGTAGGGCGTCTGGGTGAGATTGCGCAGCAGCCGGTTGCCGACCTCGCGCACATCCGCGGCGCGGGCCGCCAGATAGGGATCGTCGAGCCCGGCGAATTCCTGGGCGACATGGGAGATCTCGGCCTGGACCGCGGCCTCGGCATTCTGCAGCTGCTTGGCGATCCGGACCTCGACGCCGCGGATCACCCGCGAGCCGGAGAGCATCTGCATGTGCGCATCGAGCAGGAAGCCGAGTTCCTCGGCGGCGGCGCCGTGCAGCTCGGCGCTCTTGGTCTTCAGCTTGCGGAGCTGCTTGTCGGACTTGGCGAGGGCGCTGACGAGCCGCTCCAGCTCCTTCTCGACGTCGCTTTCGGCGATCTCGTATTCCGGCACCTGGACGGCACCGGTCTCGACCAGATGCGCCTCGCCGATGGCGATGCCGGCGGAGACGCCGAGGCCCTCGAAGACCAGCTCGCCGCCGGCGCCCGGCGGCGCCGCGTCGCGCCGCCGCGGCGCCTTCGACCGCTTCTGCCTGGCTTCACTCTTCATCGAATTTCTTGTCGATCAGATCGACAATCGCGGCAAGCGCCGCCTTGGCATCCGGGCCGGTGGCCCGCATCTCGACGTCGCAGCCGATTCCCGCCGCCAGCATCATCAGCCCCATGATCGAGCGCCCGCTGACATCGGTCTCGCCCTTGATGACGCGGATATCGGCATTGAAGATGTTAGCGGTCTTGACGAATTTTGCCGCCGCCCGCGCATGCAGGCCCTTCTGGTTCTTGATCGTGGCGGTGACGACGTGACTTTCCTCATCCGCCATCGCTCAGCACTCGCTCGCCTTGAGGAGCTGCGAGGCGACGTTGATGTATTTCCGCCCCGCCTCCTGCGCCGCCGCCACCGCCGCCGCCAGGCTCGACGAGCCGCGGACGGAGGCGAGCTTGATCAGCATCGGCAGGTTGACGCCGGCGATCACCTCGACATTCGCCTTGTCGAGCACGGATATCGCCAGGTTGCTGGGCGTGCCGCCGAACATGTCGGTCAGCAGCACCACCCCCTTGCCCAGATCGACCTTGGAGACGGCTTCGAGAATCTCCTTGCGCCGCTTCTCCATGTCGTCGTCGGCGCCGATGCAGATCGCGGCGACGCCGGTCTGCTTGCCGACCACATGCTCGAGGGCGGCCACGAATTCACTGGCCAGCTGCCCATGAGTCACCAATACAATACCGATCATCATGCCCTTCCCATTCGCCCGGTTCCGCGGATCCGGCAACGGCCCCATCGACCGTCGCGGCGGCATAACCTAAGGCGTTGCCTCTTTATCGCTGCGCTGCAGGTCGCGGTGGCGCAATGTCGCCGGCCGGCCCTTGGACCGCAGCCAGTCGGCGAGCTTGCGCGCCACGTAGACCGAGCGATGGCGCCCTCCCGTGCAGCCGATCGCCAAAGTCAGATAGCTTTTCCCCTCGTGTTCGAACCCCGGCAGCAGTGGCCACAATAGACCGGTCAGCGCCGCGAAAAAACCCGGAAAGGCCGGGTCGGACTCGATCGCCTGGCCGACGCGGTCGTCCTCGCCGCTCAGGCTCCGCAAGGCCGGATCGTAATAGGGATTGGCGAGAAACCGCGCGTCGAAGACGAGATCCGCCGCGCGCGGCAGGCCCAGCCGATAGGAGAAGGAGGTAACGGTGATCGCCAGTTCCGGCCGCTGGTCCAGCCCGACATTCTGGCCGAGCAGGGTCTTCAGGTCGCCGATCGCCAGGTCGCTGGTGTCGATCGCGAGATCCGCCACCGCCTGGATCGGCCGCATCAGCACCCGTTCGCGCTCGATGCCGTCCGCCACCGGACGGTCGGGGGCGAGCGGATGCCGGCGCCGAGTCTCGGTGAAGCGGCGGCGCAGGATCTCGTCCTCGCAGTCGAGGAAGATCAGGCGCACGTCGAGACTGGCATTGTCCTTCAGCCCCGCCATCAGCTCGATCAGGCCGTCGGCGGTGAAATCGCGGGTCCGGCTGTCGATGCCGATCGCCAAAGGCCGGGTGTCCTCGCCGCCGGCATCCGGCGCCACCTTGAGGCCGGTGAGCAGATGCGGCAGCAGGGCCAGCGGCAGATTGTCGACCGCCTCGTAGCCGATGTCCTCCAGGCATTTCAGCGCCGTGCTGCGGCCGGCGCCGGCCAGGCCGGTGACCAAGAGCAGCCGTCGTCGCGAGCGGTCGAAGACCGCCTTCTCTCCGGCCGGGCGCCCGGTTGCGCGCCGGTCGCGCCGCCGGCGCTCGCCGGTCCGTCGCTCGGAGTTCGGATGGTCGTGGCCCGGCCGCGCCGAATCGGCTTCGCGGATCGCGGCGAAGGGTTCGGCAGCGCGGGTGCCAGTGGGGCGATCGGTGGTCATTCGCGGCCCATTATTAGCCCCGGCCCGCACCGGACCGCAAGGCGGAGCTTGGCCGGCGCCGAGGCGGCGAAGGGATCCAGGCGCAGCAGCGGCAGGTCGTACCCCAGCAGGCGGCGGAATTCCGCCATCGGCAGGCGCTCGACCGCCGCCGGCGCCACCAGCTCGACGGCCCATTGCAGCCGCACCGGTGCGGTCGCATAGGGCACCGGAACGATGCCGAGACCGCGCGCCTCGATTTGCCCGCGCAGCTGCGGCGGCAGATCGGGCGGCGCCGCCGCCCAGAGGCTACCGGCCTCCAGGCTGAGGAGGACCCGATCGTCGCAGATCAGCCGCGCGCCCCGATCGATCAGCCGCAGCGCCAGATCGGACTTGCCGCTGCCGGAGGGGCCGAGCAGCAGCAGCGCCGCATCGTCGATCGCAACCGCGGTGCCCTCGATCGCCTGGCGCATGGGAGATCAGGCGGCGGGGAGTGCGATGGTGAAACGCGCGCCGGTCACGTTGCCGACGCCGTCGCGGAGATTCTCCGCGGTCAAGGTGCCGCCATGGGCGTCGACGATCTGCTTCGAGATCGAGAGGCCGAGGCCGGAATGGGTGCCGAAGCGCTCGCCCTTCGGGCGCTCGGAATAAAAGCGCTCGAAGATCGCCCGCAGCTTGTCCTGGGGAATGCCGGGACCTTCGTCGTCGACGGTGACGATCACCTGGTCGTCCTCGCGGCGCGCCCCGACGGTGATGGTACCGCCCGGCGGGCTGAAGGAGATGGCGTTGCTGATCAGGTTGCGCAGCACCTGGCCGAGCCGGCCTTCGGCGCCGAGCACCACCAGATCGTTGCGCGTCGGGACGTCGATGGCGAGCCGGGGCGCGGCATCGTCGGCGGTGGTGGCGTGAATGTCCGCCAGCGCCATCAGCATGTCCTTCAGCTTCACCGGGCCGGCGAGGGCACGGGACATCTCGGCATCGACCCGCGAGGCGTCGGAGATGTCGCTGATCAGGCGGTCGAGCCGCTGGACATCCTCCAGGATGATGGTCATCAGCTTCTTCTGCTGCGCCGGGTCCTCGACCCGTGCCACGGTCTCGACCGCGCTGCGCAGCGAGGTCAGCGGGTTCTTGATCTCGTGGGCGACATCGGCGGCGAAGCGCTCGATCGCATCCATCCGCTGCCAGACCGCCTCGGTCATATCGCGCAGGGCGCCGGAGAGATCGCCGATCTCGTCGCCGCGGCGCGACAGGTCGGGGATCGTCGCCTGGCGGCCCTTGGCGCGGCGCACCCGGTCGGCGGCATCGGCGAGGCGGTGGATCGGCAGCGCGATGGTGCTGGCGAGATAGAGCGAGGCCAAGATGGTGATGCCGAGCGCGACGCCGGAGATTCCCAGCACGGTCAGGCGCGTGTTGCGCATCGTGGTCTGGATGTCGTTGCTGCTCTTGGTCAGGAACAGCGCGCCCAGCACTTGGCGGTAGCGCTGCACCGGCACGCCGACCGAGAGAATCATCGAGCCGTTGCCGCCGTCGCGCACGAAGGTCGCCGGCTCGCCGCCGAGCGCCTGCATCACCTCCTCGTAATCGGCCGCGGTCTGCACCGCGGATTCGCGATAGGGCGGCAGATGGCGGCCGGAGGGCAGCCGGTCGAAGACCCAGTCATAGGCGCGGGTGACCGCCTTCCAGACGACGCCTTCGGTGAGATCGAGCGGCGGCAAGGGCCTGATCTCGACGACGCCGCCGGGACCCGAGAGCAGGAAGCTGTCGGCGATCAGCGTGCCGTCCGGCGAAAACAGGCGGGCGCGGGTCTTCGAGACGTCGACCAGCCGGCGCACGGTCTGGCGCGAGGTCTCCGGCAGCAGGCGCTCGTCGCCGAGCGGGCCGGTCACCACGCCGCTCGCCGCCAGCGCGCCGGAGAACAGCTTGCCCTCGGTCTTCAGCAGTTCGAGTTCCGACTGGATGAGGCTGTCGCGATAGCTCGGCAGGTAAAGCAGGCCGACCACCGGGATCGCCAGCGCCATGACGTTCAGCGCCAGGATCCGCCGGGTCAGCGGCGAGGCCCAGAGGCTTCGTTGCGAGGGGCTGCGATGCGGAACGGAGCGGGCCGGCTTGCGGACCGGGGCCGCATCTTCCGCCGCGGCCGAGGGGCGGATCTCAGGCGCCGGACGGGCGGGACGCAAGCCGGGTGCGACTGGCGCAAGTGGCGTGCCCGGCGGGACCGGGAGCTTGCCGGAGGGGCGGGACTCGAAATGCGGCTCGGCGCGGCCCAGTTCGTCCCGCGCCGGATCCTCGGCCTCGCGCCTGACCGCTGCCTTCGCCGCCCGCCGCCGGCCGAACAGGCGCCGCCAGACGGAGGAAAGGCCGCCGGCAGGGGAGCGCGGCAGCCGCCATTCGGAGACATCCTGATCGCGTGCCGCGCCCGCCGTCTTTGCGCCGATGCCCTCAGCGCTGGTCATCGGCCGGACGACAGGCGGCGATCGAGATCAGGTTTCCTTGTATCGGTACCCGACGCCATAGAGTGTCTCGATCTGATTGAACTCGGTATCGGACGATTTGAACTTCTTGCGCAGCCGCTTGATATGGCTGTCGATGGTGCGGTCGTCGACATAGATGTTCTCGCCATAGGCGGCGTCCATCAGCTGATCGCGGCTTTTCACGTGCCCCGGGCGCTGCGCCAGCGCCTTCAGCAGCAGGAACTCGGTGACCGTGAGATCGACCGGCCGGCCGCTCCAGGTGCAGAGATGCCGCGTCGGATCGAGCACCAGATCGCCCCGGACCATCGAGGCCTCGCCGTTCGGCGCCGTGCCGCCGCGACTCTGCTCCCGGCGCAGGAGGGTGCGGATGCGCTCGATCAGCAGCCGCTGCGAGAACGGCTTCTTGATGTAGTCGTCGGCCCCCATCCGCAGGCCCATGAGTTCGTCCACCTCGTCGTCCTTCGAGGTCAGGAAGATCACCGGCAGGTCGCTGGTGCGGCGCAGTTTTTCCAGCAGCTCCATGCCGTCCATCCGCGGCATCTTGATGTCGAGCACGGCGAGGTCCACCGGCTGCGCCACCAGCGCGCGCAGGGCCTCGGCCCCGTCGGTATAGGAGCGGACCGCGAAGCCCTCGGCCTCCAGGGTCATGGAAACGGAGGTCAGGATGTTGCGGTCGTCGTCAACGAGCGCGATGGTCTGCGGCACGGAAACCCTCCTTGGGCCAGAGAACGTCTATAGAATTTACCCTTGGCTGCCAAGATTGACGGGAATAGTGACCGAATTGGGGCGAAACTGAGGGCGCAATGAGGTTATTCATACTTGTGGCAGATGGGTGTAAATAATTGGAAAAGCAAGGCTAATCATGAGCGATCTCAACCGTCTGGCGATCGAGGTGCGGGAGCTGATGGCCGGCGCGGCCCGGGCCTACCTGGGCAGCCTGGCGCGGCGCGGGAGCGAGACCTTCCCCTTCGTTTCCCTGGTCCTGCCGGCGCTGGACGGCGCCGGGCGCCCGCTCCTGCTGCTGTCCGACCTCTCGGATCACGCCCGGAACCTGCAGGCCGATCCCAGGGCCTCCCTGCTCTATGACGGCACTTTCGGGCTGAAGGAGCCGCTGACCGGCCCGCGGGTGACCCTGATCGGCTCCGTGGCCCCGGCCGAGAGCGCCGAGAACCGGCGGGCCTATCTGGCGCGCCAGCCGTCGGCGGAAACCTATGCCGGCTTCGGCGATTTCCGGCTCTACCGTTTCGATCCGGCCGAGGCCCTGTTCGTCGCCGGCTTCGGCCGGATCCACCGGCTCGGCCCCGATGACCTGTTCCCTGCCCTCTGAGGGACGAAAAACCCCGCCGCGGTCTCCCGGGGCGGGGCTGTTTCCGAAACCGGTGCGCCCGGCGCCTAGCTCGACAGGGCCGAGCCCTGGCGCTTCGCCATGAAGGACTTGGCGGTTTCGACCGCCACCGCCGCGTCGCGGCAATAGGCGTCGGCACCGATCGAATTGGCGAAGGCCTCGTTCAGCGGCGCACCGCCGACCAGAACCACGTAGTCCTGGCGGATGCCCTTCTCGATCAGCGCGTCGATCACCACCTTCATGTAGGGCATGGTGGTGGTGAGCAGCGCCGACATGCCGAGAATGTCCGGCTGGTGCTCTTCGATCGCCGCCAGGTACTTCTCGACCGGGTTGTTGATGCCGAGGTCGATCACCTCGAAGCCGGCGCCTTCCATCATCATGCCGACCAGGTTCTTGCCGATGTCGTGGATGTCGCCCTTTACCGTGCCGATCACCATCTTGCCGACCTTGGGCGCGCCGGTCTCGGCGAGCAGCGGGCGAAGGATGAACATGCCGGCCTTCATCGCATTGGCGGCCAGCAGCACTTCCGGGACGAAGAGGATGCCGTCGCGGAAATCCACGCCGACGATGCGCATGCCCTCGACCAGGGCCTTGGTCAGCACCTCGTAGGGCGTCCACTTGCGGCCGAGCAGGATATTGACGCCGACCTCGATCTCCTCCTTGAGACCGTCATAGAGGTCGTCGTGCATCTGCTGGACGAGTTCGTCGTCGCTCAGAGAGTTGAGGTCCAGTTCGCCGTCATTCGCCATGATTCCACCCGTCAATCCCGGTTCAAGCCGCAGCCTCGCCAGCGCATGTCCGCGGCCATCGGACCGCCACACTGCCGGGAACGCATTGAATTGGCAACAGAAGTAGTCAGTTTTCGCGACGGAATGCCGCGCCGGCGCGACATTTTCCGACTGGGAAGCGACAAGCCCGGGCTCCGGGCGGCCCGTGGATGAAGCTGGCTCATGTCTGCAGTCGGAAATTGCATGTTTCCCGCATCCGGCCGAGGCGGGCCCCGCCCCGCCGCCGGGTTCAGGACCTGGTCGGTCGCAACGGCTTCGGCGGCACCGCGTTCAGATCCTCCCAGGTCGGCTTGACGTTGGGCGGCCAGTCCTCGATCGACAGGCATTGATCGACGGTATTGCCGTCGCTGGAGAGCGGAAACATCGCCGCGATGTATTCGCGCACGAAACCGGCGGCGGTCCGGTACTGGCAGATGCCGTAGATCGGGCGCCGGTCGCGCAGCATTTCGTGATAGAGCGCGGCCCAGTCGGTGCCGACCTCGCCCTTGAAATCGACCTCGTCCAGATAATAGCCGGTGAAGTCGAGCCCGCCGGATTCGGCGATATAGGTGCCGACCAGCGTATACTTGACCCGGAACGGATCGCGCTCGATGCGGCTGATCACCAGGTTCGGCAGCAGCCGCTTGATCTCGGCCGGATCGATGTCGGCACGCGACGGCATCAGCCGGTTGCCGCGCTTGCGTTCCCAGTATTCCGCCAGTTCCGATACCCGCCAGGACTGCAGATCCGTCATCCGCGCAATGCGATTTATGCGACCGGACCTTCACGCATCCGGATTGGCGCCGGGCGGCGGCGGATTGGCGATCGAGGCTGTCGGCTGGGCGGACGTGGCGGTGAATGGCATCGGGCGTTTGCGACTTCATCTGGGGCGCGGTGCCGGCGGGACTATCTATCTGGATCGGCCGGCATCGCCACGATCACGGGGCGAAACTATGACCGTCCATCCGGGCAAAGGCAATTCTCTCGCGGCATCGCCGCCGGAAGCCGGTTGTGCCGGCGCATCGCGATGCGACCGATTTTGCGAAACCCGGACCTTGCGCCCGATGGCCCTTCAGTCTGCCGCCGGGAAGCGGGCCACCGACTCTAAGCGTTTCGTTGAATTGGGTTTTCCTTCGGCTTTCAGGGCCTTTGACGCAATCCGCCACAATCCGCATGAGGCGAGGACAACCTGAAGCCTGCGCATGGATCGATGCGCAGGCGATACCGCTTCTGGCGGCGATCAAGGGTCTGCACATCGACTTTGGCCAGGCGCTGACATGGTTGATCGAAGTCGCTGCCGGGCAGGCCGAGGTGGATGCAATCCTGGGGCGATTGCGGCATCGCGCCGTCGGCTTGCGCCGATGCGAGGCAATCGGTCGCGGTTGATTTTCCGCACCGGCTTCGTTACCTACTCGTCACCCATTGGGGAGTAGCCGTCCGCCCTTGAGCGGAGATCCGGTCAACAGACTTGTCGCGGTCCGGGAATTGTCGGATCGGGGCATGGCCGGCTCGGTCGAGCGAAATGCGTTTCGCGCGGGATTGGTGAGACCTTTGGCGTCGTAGCCGGATCCGGGGTCGGATGGTCGGTTGCGCGCCGAAGTCTTGTCAGCATCCGACCGGTGAGGGCCCACACATCATGCACGCTTTCCTGATCTCCACCGGCATCGTCGCGCTCGCCGAAATCGGCGACAAGACGCAGCTGCTGGCCCTGCTGCTGGCGGCGCGGTTCCGCCGGCCCTGGCCGATCGTCGCCGGCATCCTGGCGGCGACGGCGCTCAATCATGCCGGCGCCGGCCTCGCCGGCCATTGGGCGGAAAGCCTGATCGGCACCTGGGCTGGTCCCGACCTGATCCGCTGGGGCCTCGCCCTGGGCTTCATCGCCATGGCCGCCTGGACCCTGGTTCCCGACAGGATCGACGATGCGGAAGCCGATGGCGGCTTGCGCCGGTTCGGTGCATTTCTCACCACCCTGGTCGCCTTCTTCCTGGTCGAGATGGGCGACAAGACCCAGGTGGCGACCGTGGCGCTGGCGGCGCGCTTCCCGGACCTGGTCGCGGTGGTCGCGGGAACAACCCTGGGCATGATGCTGGCCAATGTGCCGGTGGTCTTCTTCGGCGAGAAGATCGCGGCGCTGGTACCGTTGAAATACGTGCGCTGGACTGCGGCGGGCTGTTTCGCGGCACTGGGAATGTCGCTGATGCTCGGCCTCGGCATATCGCCCGGGATCGCCGATTAGGCGGCGTCCTGGCCGAGATGGTGGCGCAGCAGGATGATGCGGTCGTTGCCCCAGAACACCTCGCCATCGGCGACGAAAGTGGGAACGCCGAAGGCCTGGGCGGCAACCGCCTCGTCGATGGTGCGGCGGTGCAGCGCCTCGGTTTCCTTGTCGTCGATCAGCTTCACCAGCTTCTCGCCGTTCAGGCCGACATCGCGGGCGATCCGGGAGAGGTCGAAATCGTTCAGTGACGTCGCTCCGGCCCCGAAGCAGACGGCGAACAGCTTCCTGGAAAAGGCGGCGACGTCGCCCAGGCGGCCGGCGGCGACAGCGGCCATGTTGATCCGCTGCCAGTCGATCTTTGCCCAGTCAGGCTCGCGATAGGGAATGTTGTAGAACCGGGCCCAGCGCGCGGCGTCCTCCGAGCGATACTGCGGCATGTATTGCATCGAGCTCGGTGGTCCGCTGAAGGGGTGCAGGCCGCGCGCCACCATCAGCTGCTCGCTGATCAGCGGACGCCAGCGGACCGCGGCATTCCCGGCGCGTTCGATCGAGGCGACTTGGCTCTGCGCCAGATAGCAGTACCGGCTGCCGATGCTGTAGTAGAAATCGATCACCCGCGGCATCTGCCCGGCCCTCCTCCACCCCCGCCGAATGATCGGCCGATGGCGGCGGCGCGGTCAAGGGCGGATCGGTTCTGTCGATTGTCGCGATCGAAACGACCGGCTTGACCAGGGCCGGCGGTGCCCCGAGCTTTGATGAGAAGAATTCTCAACAGGATTTGGAGCCGGCGCCATGCTGCTGGATCTCGTCAAGACCGGGACCTTTGCCGTGCTGCAGATCGGCATCGCTTTCGCCGTCGCCTATCTGCTGACCGGGTCGACCGCGGTTGCGGCCGGCGTGGCGTTGATCCAGCCCTGCGCCAGCAGCTTCGTCTTCCTGGTGCACGAGCGGGTCTGGCTGGCGGTGCGCCGACACCTTGCCGGCTAATGGAAATCCCGGCTCTTGATGTCGAGGACGGCAGGCAGGCGCGGATCGCGCTGGTTGGGGCGGATCACCTCGTCGGCACGGGCGATGGCCGGCCGCAGCGCCGGACCGTCGTCGCGCAGGGTCAGCAGCAGCGCGGTGAGATCGATCAGCCGCTCGGCAACGACATGGATGACCTGGTGCGGCGGACGGCCCTCGACCTGCAGACGGCCATGGCAGCCGATCAGCGATGCCGACATGACGATGCGCCGGTTGGCCTCGAAGACCTGCGGCCAGACGACGACATTGGCGATGCCGGCCTCGTCCTCCAGGGTCATGAAGATGACGCCGCTGGCGCTGCCCGGCCGCTGGCGCACCAGGACCAGGCCGGCGACGAAGACCCGGCGGCCCGTCCGCAGCGCCGCGAGACCGGCACAGGGCACGACGCCCAGCTTGCTCAGCCGGTCGCGCAGGAAGGCGACGGGATGCCGCTTCAGCGACAGCCGCAGGGTCTGGTAATCCTCGACCACATGCTGGGCGAGGGGCATTTCCGGGAGATCGACGCGGTCTTCCGCCGGTGCGAGATCGGCAAAGAGCGGCAGGGGCAGCGCGCGGCTGGATTTCATCTCGTCCAGCGCCTTCACCGCCCAGAGCGCCTGGCGCCGGTCGAGAGCCAGCGAGCGGAACGCGTCGGCCTCGGCCAGGCGCGCCAGGGTCGCGGTCGCGAGGCCGCTGCGGCGCCAGAGATCGTGGCAGCTCGCATAGCCGCCGCCGCGCCGCTCCACCAGAAGCGCCATCTCCCTTTCGCTCAGTCCCTTCGCCTGGCGGAAACCCAGGCGCAGGGCATATTTTCCGCCGCGCGCGCGCGGGTCGTCGGTCGCCTCCAGCGCGTTGTCCCAGCCGCTGAAATTGACATCGACCGGCCGCAGCTCGACGCCGTGTTCCGCCGCATCGCGGATCAGCTGCGCCGGCTGGTAGAAACCCATCGGCTGGCTGTTCAGCAGTGCCGCGGCGAAGACCGCCGGGTAGTAGTGCTTGATCCAGGCGGAGACATAGACCAGCAGCGCGAAGCTGGCGGCATGGGATTCCGGGAAACCGTAATTGCCGAAGCCCTCGATCTGGCTGTAGCAGCGTTCGGCGAAACCGCGGTCGTAGCCGCGCGCCACCATGCCGGCGATCAGCTTGTCGCGGTACCGGTGGATGTCGCCGGTCTTCTTGAAGGTCGCCATCGCCCGGCGGAGGCCGTCGGCCTCGGCGGGAGTGAACCCGGCGCCGACGATGGCGATCTGCATCGCCTGTTCCTGGAACAGCGGCACGCCGAGGGTCTTCTCCAGCACGTCGCGCAGCGCCTGGCTGGGATAGTCCACATGTTCCCGGCCGTCGCGGCGGCGCAGATAGGGATGCACCATGTCGCCCTGGATCGGGCCGGGGCGCACGATCGCCACCTCGATCACCAGATCGTAGTAGCTGCGCGGCTTCAGGCGCGGCAGCATGCTCATTTGTGCCCGGCTTTCCACCTGGAAGACGCCGATCGAATCCGCCCGGCACAGCATCCCGTAGACCGCAGGATCGTCCTGCGGCAAGGTCGCCAGGTCATAGGTCTTGCGGTAATGCGCGGCGATCAGGTGGAAGGCCTTGCGGATGCAGGTGAGCATGCCGAGGGCCAGGATATCGACCTTGATCATGCCCAGGACGTCGAGATCGTCCTTGTCCCATTGGATGACGGTGCGGTCCTGCATCGCCGCGTTCTCGATCGGCACCAGCGACGACAGCGGGCCGCGCGAGATGACGAAGCCGCCGACATGCTGCGACAGATGCCGGGGAAAGCCGATGAGTTCGCCGGCGAGCTGCAGGGTCGTCATCAGCCGGCGGTCGGCCGGATCGAAGCCGGCCTCGCGCACCTGATGCGCGCTCAATCCCTCGCTCGACCAGCCCCAGATGGTCCTGGTGAGCGCCTCCAGCACGTCGGTGGAGAGGCCCATGGCCTTGCCGACATCGCGCAGGGCGGCGCGGGCGCGATAGCAGATCACCGTCGCGGTCAGGCCGGCGCGATGGCGGCCGTATTTCGCGTAGATGTACTGCATCACCTCCTCGCGCCGCTCGTGTTCGAAATCGATGTCGATGTCCGGCGGCTCGCGCCGCGCCTCGCTGATGAAGCGCTCGAACAGCAGATCCGCCTTGGTGGGATCGACCGCGGTGACGCCGAGGCAATAACAGACCGCGGAATTGGCCGCCGAGCCGCGCCCCTGATGCAGGATCCGCTGGTCGCGGGCGAAGCGGACGATGTCGTGCACCGTCAGGAAATAGGGCGCGTAGTCCAGCCGCTCGATCAGCGCCAGTTCGTGCACGATCTGCCGCCGGATCTTCGCCGGCAGGCCGTCCGGGTAGCGCCAGGCGGCGCCCGCCCAGGCCAGGCGGGTCAGGCTCTGCTGCGGCGTTTCGTCGGGGCCGACGACCTCCTCGGGATATTCGTATTTGAGCTCGCCGAGCGAGAACCGGCAGCGTTCGGCGATCTCCAGCGTGCGGTCCACCGCCGCCGCATGGCCGCGGAACAGCCGCCGCATCTCGGCTTCCGGCTTCAGGTGCCGCTCGGCATTGGCCAGCAGGCGATGGCCGGCGGTATCGATGGTGCAATGGTGCCGGACGCAGGTCAGCACGTCGGCGAGCACCCGGCGCTCGGGCACGTGGTAGCGCACGTCGTTGATCGCGACCGTCGGCAGGCCGAGACGGTCGGCCAGGGATTGCAGGCGGTGCAGGCGCAGCGCATCGTCGCCGCGATAGAGATGGGCGAGGGCGAGATAGCCGCTGCGCGGGAAATCCGCCTTCAGGCCGGCGAGGAAATCCGCGAACCCGTCGTCGCCGTCCGCTTCCGGCGGCAGGGCGACGACGATCTGGCCGGTCTTGTGGGCGCGAAGGTCGGCGTAATCGAGATGGCATTCGCCCTTGGGCGCCCGGCCGCGGCCCAGGGTCAGCAGCTCGCAGAGGCGGCCATAGGCGGCGCGGTCGGTGGGATAGGCCAGGAGCCTGCGGCCGTCGCGGAATTCCAGCCGGGCCGCGACGATATGGCGGATCCCCGCCTCGCCGCAGCCTTTATGGGCGCGGACGATGCCGGCCAGGGAATTCCGGTCGGCGACGGCGAGCGCCGGATGGCCGAGCGCCGCCGCGGTCAGCGCCAGTTCCTGGGGATGCGATGCGCCCTCCAGGAAGCTGTAGTTGCTGCGGGCGGCGAGTTCGACATAGGCCATCAGCCGAAGATCCCGTGCAGGAACCAGCGCGGCATCCGGCCGGCCTGGGGAGAATTGGCCTGAAGGGAGCCGGCCTGGCGGGATTCCGCCTGATAGAGCCCGGCGCGATAGAGCCAGTAGCGGCCGCCGCTTTCATCCTCCACCCGGTAGTAGTCGCGGGTCTCGGCGCCCTCGTCCTCCACCCGCCACCATTCCGGCGCGATGCGCTCCGGTCCCTCGGCCCGGCGCACCCGGTGCAGCACGTGCCGCCAGCGGAAGGAGAGCGGCGGATCGTCCGGCACCGGCGCCATGGCCTCGATCGGCTCGGGATGCGGCAGCAGGCGGATGGGACGCGGCTTGCCCTGCGGCCAGACAGCGGGCGGCCAAGAATTCTGCGCACCGGCCGCCAGCGGCGGCGCCCAGCCGGCCGCCCGTTCGGGGATGTGGCTGGCCACCGGCTGCGGCCGCACCACGTTGCCCGGACCCAGGCGATTGGCCAGCCGATCCAGCAGCGGCGCCAGATCCGCGGCGGACATCGCCGCCGCATCCTCGGCGTCGAAGGCACCTTGCACGGCGCCGATCCGTTCGGTCGCCTCGGCCGCCAGGCTGATGAACTCGATGCCGAGGCCGGGATCGATGGCGTCCAGCTTCTCGCGCAGCAGTCGCCCGACATGCGCCGCATCGGCGCTGGCCCGCGCCGTGCCGATGGCGACGGTCTGCACCGTGTTGTCCAGGCGGTAGGCCCGCAGGCCGAGCCGCCGGACACCCAGCTGATGCGCGGCCAGTTCCGGCATCAGCCGCTCGACCAGCAGTTCGGCGGCGCGGCGGATGGACTCCGGCGCGGCGATCGGCTCGGCGAAATTCAGGCTGACGCGCCGCTCCGGCACGGGGGCGAGCGGCGACAGGCTTTCGCTCTCGTAGCCCAGCGCCTGGTCCAGCCGTTTCAGCAGCAGCGGCCCGAAGCGCCGGGCGAGGCTGGCGCGGGGCAGCGGATAGAGCGCGCCGATCCGCTTCAGCCCCAGGCGCTGCAGGGTCGCCGCCGTCGCATCGTCGATGCGGAGCGCCTGGACCGGCAGGCCGTCCAGGGCGGCGGCGGCGGCCCCGGTCGGGATCACGGTGCCGCCGCGCGGGTCATGGGCGGCGAACCGCGCACCGGCCCAGGCGGCGCCGATGGTGCCGGCGATGGCGCCGGAGACGGTAAGGCCCTGGCGCCGCAGCCGGCCGAGCGCGTCTTCCAGCAGCTTCGCCTCGCCACCCCAGAGATGGGCGCAGCCGGTGATGTCGATCAGCAGCCCGTCCGGCGGCACCGGCGCCGCATGGGGCGAGAACCGCGTCGCCCATTCGGCGAGCCGGTGCAAAGCCGCGGCATCACCGTCGCTATCCGCCGGCACCACCCGCACTTCGGGCACCCGCGCCTGGGCGTCGGCCACGGCCAGGCCCGGCGCCAGGCCGAGATCCAGCGCCCGGCGGTCGGCGGCGAGGATGCGGCGGCGGTTGCCGATCGTCTCGGCCAGGACGAGTGGGCGATCCGGGCCCGGATGGTCGGGGCCCAGATGATCCGCAGAAGGATGGTCCGCAGAAGGATGGCGGTCAGCCGGCGCGTCGGGTTTTTTCGCCGCCTGCCGCCGCTGCCAGCGATCCGTCGCCCAGTGGCGGAGCCAGATCGACAGGAAACGCCGCGGCATGTGCCGGGCCAAAGGGGCGTCCATCCGGTCCATTCCTCATCTCCACCAGCCATTCACCGGGTTTGGCGCCGCGGCAGCGCCAGAGTTCCGCCCGCCAGCGCCGCGCGCCCAGGCCGGGTTCCACCGCGAGACCGGGTTCCACCGCCGCCGCCGCCGGCAGGGCCGCGATCCGCCAGCGGGTGACGGCGGCGATCGGCTGGGCGGATTCGCGCTCCGCCTCGCGCGCCAGCCGCCAGCGGCGCAGGGCGATCGCCATGACGCCACTCGCCTCCGAAGCGAGTTGCAGGCGGCGGCTGGCGGTGAGATCGAGCTTGCCGATCTCGCCCACCACGGCGCCCAGGCGCCGGGCCTTCAGCCCCTCCTCCATCGCCCAGAGCACCTCTTCGTTGCGCCGGACCGCGACCAGGATCAGGCGCCCGGGATCGAGCCCCTGGTACCGCAGGCCATGGGCGTGGAGATCGATGGCGGCGCTGCCCGCGGCGCGGAGGATCCAGAGGACCGGCGCCGCGGCCGGCAGGCGCGCCAGCCACAGCCCGGCGAAGGCGGCCGCGGCGGCGGCCTGTTCCCGATCCACCCCCATCCCGGCGATCTCGTGCAGCGCATCGCGCGCCAGGCCGGCTGCCGGCAGATGCGTATCTATCGCCGGCAGGCCAAGGACCAGCGGCCCGGCCCTTCCCCGCCGCCCCGGCCCCTCCGCCGGGCGGCGTTCCAGCGCCCCGATCCGGGCCCGGAGGCTGTCGGAAAGCGCAATTTTAAGCCGATTTTCCGCGAATTCCGCAGGATCCGCGCGCACCGGCCGGGGGGCTGTGAGGGTGATGATCTGGCTCATGGTTCATTGTTTGTTCTCTGCCGGCCCAGAGTCAAGGGCAGAGAACAAAGATAGATCATTTTGCTGGACAAAAGAACAAATTTAACGTATTATACGTATAATTCTACCCTTTGCCGCGAGACCGCCATGACCGCACAGCCAGGCCGGCACCCCGTTCCAGGTCCCGCTCCCACTTCCGATATCCGCCGGGAAAAGCCGCCACCGTCGCGGCGCGATGCGGGACCGCCGGGTCGCGCTGGCCGGGTCGCGCTGGGCCAAAGGGGTGGATCACGTCGCCCCCCGGCCGCCCTTCTCCGTCGCGTAGCGATCCAGGCTTTCGCCATCCGCAGCGATCCCCGGCCGCCGCAGATAGCGGACGAATTCCAGCGGATCGATCTTCACCTTGGTGACGGTATGCCCCTGCCCGTTCAGTTCGGCCGTCTGCATGAAATGCAGATAGCTCCATTCCTGGTAGGTCGCCGGCAGATGCGGGCGCAGCAGGCGGCGGAAGGTGTCGTAATCCTCGGCCGTGACAACCGGAAGAAAGACATCAGCCATGGCGGGACGGCGGCTCCGACTCGATTGCGCGCCGGGCCACTCTAGCGGAATCGGCCCGGCCGAAACATGCAACCACGACGCCACGGATGGCACGTTCCGATGATGGCCAACTCCGATCCGGACGGAAACGGCTGGCCCCGTCTCCGGCCAGCCGTCGCCGCAGTCGGATGGATTCGGGCCGGGCGCGACGCTAGCGCCACCAGGGCTTGCCGAGATTGATCTTGTCCTTGTCGGTGAGACCGCCGACCGCGGCACCCGCGGCACCGCCGATCAGCGCGCCGGTCCCCGGGCTGCCCAGCAGGGCGCCGCCGACCGCACCCGTCGCCGCACCGATGCCGGCACCGGAAAGTGCACGGTCGGTGGTGCTGGTGCCGCAGGCGCCCAAGGCGAGCAGCGAAACGGTCGCAGCGATTGCCAGAGTCTTCATGTCCCATCTCCTCGTTGTTCATCTGCGCCGGCCGGTCCGGAGAGCTTGCTCCGGACTCGACGGACCAATGTTGGAGATGGGCGGAGGTTCCCGCCGGCCGGCATCACATCGGGTTGATGAGCAGCCGGTAATGTTCCTTAATTCCGGCGGAGATGCGCCGCTCCGGGAGATCGCGCGGGCCAAGCCGCCCGAGCGGCATGATTTCCAGCAGGCTGTTGGTGAGGAAGATCTCGCGGGCGTGCTCGAGTTCGCCGGGCAGCAGCGACCGTTCCGCCGCCTGCAGGCCGAGATCGCGGACGGCCTCGAGCACCAGATGCCGCGTGATGCCGCCGAGCGCGCCATCGGCCAGCGGCGGCGTCACCAGGACATCCTCCACCAGCGCGAAGACATTGCTGCGGGCACCGCAGACCGCATGGCCACGGTTGTTCAGCATGATCGCCTCGTCGGCGCCCTGGGCGGCAGCGTCGCGGGCGGCCAGCACGTTGTCGAGGTAGTTCAGCGACTTCAGCCGCGACAGCGGCGAACCCTCGTTGCGCCGGATGGCGACGAAGACGGCGGACATCGCCGCCGCTTCCGGCGGATGATAGGCGGTGGCGGTGATCATCAAGGTGGGTTCGGGATTTTCCGGCGGCAGCAACCCGCGCTGGCCGACGCCGCGGGTCAGGGTGATGCGGAGCGCGGCATCGCCCTGCAGCAGGCGGTTCGCGGCCAGCAGCGCGTCCACCGCACCGGCCAGGTCCGGCATGTCGACCGGCAGGGGAATCCCGAGTTCGACGGCGGCGCGGCCGAGGCGCTGCAGATGATCGGCGAGGCGGAAGGGCCGCCCGTCATAGGCGCGCAGGGTCTCGAACAGGCCGTCGGCGAGCAGCAGCCCGCGATCGGCGACATCGATCCGCGCCTGGTTGCGCGCGACGATCGCCCCGTTGAGATAGATCATGGACGTGCGGTCATGCGGCCGATCCCTTGCCCGAATTCCTGAGCTGGAGTTCGGAGAATTGCGGCCCCTGGGCCAGGGTCTCGATCAGCGCCTTGGCCTTGGCGAGACTCTCGTCGAGCTCGGCCTGGGGATCGCTGTCCGCCACCATGCCGCCGCCGACCTGGAACGAGATCTCGTCCTTCAGGATGCAGTAACTGCGGATGACGATATTGGTGTCCATGGCGCCGTCCGCCGAGAGATAGCCGATGGCGCCGCAATAGGGTCCGCGCGCCGTCGGTTCCAGCTCGGCGATGATCTCCATGGCGCGGATCTTCGGGGCGCCGGTGACCGAGCCGCCGGGGAAAGCCGCCCTGAGCAGGTCGATGCCGGTCCTGCCGGCCTGCAGCCGGCCGGTGACCACCGAGACCAGATGATGCACCGTCGCGAAGGATTCCAGCCCGAACAGGACCGGTGCCTTCACCGAGCCGATCTCGCAGACCCGGCTGAGATCGTTGCGCAGCAGGTCGACGATCATCAGGTTCTCGGCCCGGTCCTTCTCGCTGGCCAGAAGCTCCGCAGCCAGGGCCTGATCCTCGGCACGGCTGCGGCCGCGCGGCCGGGTGCCCTTGATCGGCCGCGTCTCGACTTCACGGTCGGCGATCTTCAGGAAGCGTTCCGGCGACGAGGACAGGAGGGCGACGTCGCCGAAATCGAGATAGGCGGCGAAGGTCGCCGGATTGCGGCGGCGCAGGGCATCATAGAGGGCAAGCCGGTCGAAATCGGCGCCGAGCCGGGCGCGAAACCGCTGGGTGATATTGGCCTGATAGATATCGCCCGCCTCGATGTAGTCGATCGTCCTGCGCACCATCGCCTTGTAGCTGGCGCCATCGAGATCGGGCCGGGCGGCGATCGCCCAGCCGGTGATCGCCCAGCCGGTGCCGCCGGCGGCGGGCGTGGCGGATTGAAGCCGCGCCAGGGCCCAGTCGCACCGGGCCCTGGCGCGGACCCGCCGCGCCGCCGGATCGGTTTCCGGATGGCCGCTCGACATCACGACGGCCCGCTCGGCCAGGTGATCGATCGCGACCACCACGTCATAGAGGCCGAGCAGCATATCGGGAAACGGCTGATCGTCGGAACGGTGCGGCGGCAGAACCTCGAGATGGTGCCGGAGGTCATAGCCGAAATATCCGGCGGCACCGGTCTGGAACGGCGGCAGATCGGGCCGGTGCACCACCGGATAGCGGGCCAGGAGCGCGTCCAGAACATCGAAGGGCGAGCCTGCGGCAGCGATGCCGTCCAGCGTCGTTGCCGCACCCTTGGCGGCGACCAGATGGAAGGGATCGGCGGCGATGAAGGAATAGCGCCCAAGCCCCGGCTGGCGTAGCGCACTGTCCAGGAAGACCAGGCCGCGGCAATCGGCAAAGGCCGAAACCCAGAGCAGCGGATCCGCGGGGATCCGCGCCCTGTCGATCTCATGGACCAGCACGTCCGTCGGCGTCGGGGCAACCATGGGCCGAAGCTAACACGGCCGATGAACCGGCAAAACCCCAGCCAGCGGCACCCAATGCCGCCAAACCGTCGCTTAAACGCTAGTCGGGGGTGGCTGGAAGCTCAGCCCAAGAGGTCGGAGGTCGCCAGGAGCCAGACCAGCCCGAGCCACAGCGTCACCTGCGCCGCGATCATGAGCTTCAGTCGGAGGTCGGTAGTCATTGCATCCCTCAATGCTTACCCGGTGGCACAGGGCAAGAGCGCGCCCCGTCGTCGGATCGGTCCCCGGCGCGTCAGCTGCCAGCGCCGGCCAAGACGAAGAACCAGACCACCAAGACGGCCAAGGCGGAGCGGGCGATAATCGTGCTGATCGTGTCGGTCATGGCGGTATCTCTTCTCGTCCTGTGTTCCGGCCCCAGCCCGCATGGCATCCCGCAAACTGCCGGGTCCGGCTGGCTGGCCTGGTCGAAATCTATGTCGCTTCAACCACGGATCGAAGTGACGGCAATCACGCCCAAGCCAGCTAGCGGGAACTCTACGCGAGTCTGATTAACAGCTGATTAGCGGCGGAAGATGTTTTTTCAGGGCGCGGAAGGCGGCGGAAATGCGGCATCTTCCGGGCGTTTTCGGCGCCGGTACCAGGCCTATTCGCGTTTCGGACCGGGGCGGCCACGGACGATTCAGTGATCTGCGTCACGCAGCGCGGGCATCGCGGAAATAGATAAAATGCCGGCAAAATTTGCCGCAATCCCGCCGCATCATGCGCCGGCGATCTGGTGCGGGTTCAGGACCCCGCCTTCGGCAGGCGCTCCGAAAGCTCTTCGATGATATGGGTGAGCCGCTCGATCTCGCGCGTGCGCAGCAGGTCCATCTTGTGATGCAGGAGTTCGATCTCGAGCTCGGCCTTCAGATTGATCTCGTAGTCGCTGATCTGGGTCTGGCGGTCGATCTCGGCCTGCCGGTTCTGGCTCATCAGGATGACCGGCGCGGTATAGGCGGCCTGGAAGGACAGCATGAGGTTGAGCAGGATGAAGGGATAGGGATCCCAGCTTTCGCCCCAGGCGACGGCATTGATGACGATCCAGGCCACGAGAATGAGGGATTGGATGATGACGAACCGCCACGACCCGACGACGGCGGCGATCCGGTCCGCCACGCGCTGTCCCAGGGTGAAATGGCGGACGTCCTTCGGTTCCCGCCGTGCCCGCTTCGCCCGGAGTTTCTGCAGCAGGGCGTGATCTTCCCTGCTGAGCGCGGTGATCTGGTTGACCAGATCCTCGATTTCGTTGGTCGAAGGCGACTTGCTCATCTGCCAATACCTGGATTGGAGGACGATGCCGCAGATTGACCCTTCGCCGCGCCGATGTGAAGGGTGTCGACACCGGCCGGCGATCGCGAGCAGGGGAATAAGCGATGGCACCTCAGCCGGCGAGCGCGGTCCCCAGAATCAGGTCGATCTGGCCGACGCATTTCAATGCCTGTTTCAGCCGGTCGCGGTCGAGACCCAGCAGCTTGTTCAGCTCGACGCTGCTGCCCGGCGCCCGGCCGGCGGCCAGATCCTCGATCTGCTGGACCAGGATCAGGCCGAGCAGCATCTCATGCGCGTCCTCGATCCGGGCATGGTCCTCGGCCGAGATCAGCCGTGCCGCCGCGGCGGCGGCCCAGCGGGCACTGGTCGCCGTCTCCGCGATGCCGAGCTTCAGTGCCATCACCCGGGCCCCGGCGACGATCGGCAGCAGGCCGCCCTTCTTCAGATCGACCCGGCCGCGCTTCTGCCGGAAGCCGCCGAAAATGTTGAGGGCGGTGCCCTTCTCCCGGATCGACTTCACCAGCAGATGCTGCAGCAGGCTCGAGCGGCCGACTTCGGTCGCATGGGCGCGCAGCGCCGCCGCCAGGGCGACGTCGCCATGCACCGGCTGGAAGTCATAGAAGATGTCGGCATTGAGCAGGGCTTCCGGCGCCGGGTCCTCGATCCAGAGGTCGAGCCGCGACCGCCAGCCGTCGAGGCTGTGCCGGCATTCCCGGTTCATCGCCATTACGCCCCCGGCGCAATAGGGGATGCCGGCGGCATTCAGCAGATCGGCCGCCCGTTTGCCGAGTTCGGCGAACCAGGGACTGTCATCCTCGACGCCGGCATGGACCAGCGCATTGTCCTGATCCGGCGCCAGCAATGCCTCGCCGCGTCCGCTCGAGCCGAGGACGAGGAAGCACCAGCCCGCCGGCGCCGGGCCCCAGCCCTCGGCCAGCATCGCCTGTTCCGCCAGCACGGCCGCCCGGGCCGACATGTCGCAGCTGATGGCGCTGATCACCGCAGCCACCTGGCGCGCGCCGACGCTTTCGGCGAGAAGGGCCTGGGCAAGCGACGGCAGGCGACGCTGCACGTCCAGCATGGCGGCGCCGTCGGGGGCCGCCAGCACGTCCTCCGCCAGGGTGGCCGCGGTCTGCGCCCGCAGAGTCAGCAGGCGGCGGGTGCTGATCTGGCCGACGACCCGGCCGTCCAGGGGATCGGCGACCACCAGATTGCCGATCCCCAGACGCTGCATGCGGGCCAGGGCCACATAGAGCAGGGCTTCCGGCGGCAGGGTGACGACGGGATGCGACATGACCGCCGCGGCGCCGAGAGCGGCGGCGCCGGCACCATGCGCAGCCAGCAGGCCGACCAGGTCGCGCTCGGTCAGGATGCCGAGGGGGCGTTCCTGGGAATCGACGATCACCACGGCGCCGGCCTGGCGCGCCTGCATCGCCTGGGCGACGGCGGCCAGCGTCGCCGTGCGGGGGATGGTCACGGGCGCGGTCATCACCTCGGCGAGATGGTGCTGGTAGGGATAGGGATCGATGCGGGCGAGGGCGGTCAGATCCATCGCCACCCCCAGCGCCGCGCCCGGATCTTCAGCAGGAGAGCCTGGCGCGCCAGCTCCTGGGCGGCGAGCGCCGCCCCCAGGGTGAGGATGCCGCGGGCGCGCAGCATCGGCATGAGGCGCAGAAACACCTCCGCCGTGATCGCCGCATCGCCGCAGGCGCTGTGCCGGCCGGCGGTCTCGACCTGCAGGCGCCGGGCCAGGGCATCGAGACTGAGGTCGTGCAGGCGCGGCCAGACCACCGCTCCCAGCAGCATCGTGTCCAGGGCCGGCAGATCCGTCCAGCGCCGCCCGGCCGCCTCGGTCTGGCGGCGCAGCAGGGCGAAGTCGAAGCCGATGTGATGGCCGAGTGCCACTTGTCCCTGCAGGGTCTGCAGCAGGCGATCGACCACGCCGGCAAAATCGGGCGCACCGGCCACGTCGGCATCGCCGATGCCGTGGATGGCCACCACCGCCGGCGGGATCGGACAGCCCGGATTGACCAGCAGCTCGATCCCGCCGATCCGGTCCACCCGGCCGCCGACCACCGGCACGGTGCCGACCGCGACGATCGAATCCCGGGCCGGATCGAGACCGGTGGTCTCCGTATCCAGCGAGAGATAGTCCAGCGCATCGAGCGCAGTTGCCGGGTCGACCCGGCCCGGCAGGATGGTCCAAGGCGCCGATCCGGCGGCGGCACCGATCCCCAATACCGCGGTGTCGGCGATCCCGGCCACATCGGCCAGTGCGCGATCGCGCCGCGAGATCCGCCCCCAGACGGCACGCCACCAGTATCGACCCAACTCACCCGACATGCGCCCGCCGATCCTCACCCAGGTCTGCAAAGACTACACAAATCGCACCCGCTGAGACAGGGTAGGCCGAGACAGGGTGGGCCGGTTGCCGCGGCATGGCGATCCGGGATCGGCATTCCGCGCAGAGCGGTACTCGGTTATCATGCCGCACCAGCCAGTTAGGGATGATTCCGGCGATGACCGAGGGAAACCAGGAGGCGCGGATCCTGATTGCGGATGATTCCGAGCTGATCGTCGACCTGATCCGGGCGATGCTCGAGCGGTCCGGGTTCCGCGCCCTGTTCGCGGCCCATAGCGGCAAGGCGGCGCTCGCCAAGGCCGCGGAAGTGCAGCCGGACCTGATCCTGCTGGATGTCGGCATGCCCGATCTCGACGGCTACGAGGTTGCCCGCCGGCTGCGCGCCATGGCCTGGACCCGGCAGCCGGGCATCATCATCCAGACCGGCAAGGACTCGCCCGAGGAATCCCGCCTGGCCAGGGAGGCCGGCGCCGACGAGATCATCTTCAAGCCGCTCAACCGCGCCAGGCTGGTGGAAGCCGTCCAGCGCCAGCTGCAGGCCGCCCGCTGAAGGCAGGCCCGCTTAAGCCAGGCCCGCCGGCGGTGCGTTGACCGCGGGTGGCGGCGCGCCGATACTGGCCCCGTCCCAGCGAGGTGTGCCAGGCATCGACATGGATCGTTTGCGAATCCGGTTGCCGCAGGTCGGCGTCGCCCTCGCCTATTGCCTCGCCTATGGCCTCGGCATCGCCCTGCGGATCGATGGCGATCCCGCGATCCTCCACCCGGCTGCCGGGGTCGCCGTCGCCGCGGTGCTGCGCCTCGGCTACCGCGCGGCGCCTGCGATCTTCCTGGCGGATGTCGCCGCCCAGGCCGCCTTTGCCGGCGGCAGCCCGGTGGCGCTGGCCGGGCATGCCCTCGGCGCGATCCTCGAACCGCTGATCGCGGCCTGGATCCTGAGGCGTGTCGTCGCCTTCGATGCCGGCCTGCGCCAGCCGCGCGACCTGCTCAACCTGATGGCGCTCGGCATGCCGCCCGCGGCCCTCGCGGGCGCCGGCTGGACGGTCTGGGTGATGGGTGGTGCCGCCGCGGCCGGAATGACCGGATCGGCGCAGGCCGAGGCCCTGCTGCACGGCTGGTTCGCCGACGCGGCGTCGATCCTGCTGCTGACGCCGGCGATCCTCGCCTGGAGCCGCGACCTGCCGCGGCGCTGGCCGGCGCCGATCGGATGGCGCGATGCCTGGCCATGCCTGCTGCTGATCCTGATGGTGACCGCCGGCATTCCGGGTGAGCTGCGGGGGGACCAGGAGCACGATTTCGTCGGCTTCATGGCGATGCCGCTGATGGGCTGGATCGCCACGCGCCTCGAGCTCCGCGGCGCGATGACGACCGCCGCTGCCGCCGGCTTCGCGGCGCTGGCGGCGGCGGTCGCCGGCCTGGGCCCGTTCTCCGACATCCGGGCCGACGAGCAGATCGTGATCCTGCAGTTCTTCCTGCTCGCCCTGCCGGCCACCGCCCTGGTTCTCGGCAGCGTGCAGCTGCAGAAGCGCCTTGCCGAGGACCTGCTGCGGGAGCGCGAGGAGTTCCTCACTTTGGCGATCCAGGGCAGCAACGACGGGATCTGGGACTGGCAGATCGCGAAGAACATGCTCTGGCTCTCGCCGCGCTGGAAGGAGCAGCTCGGCTACCGGAACGACGAGCTGCAGAACGTCGTCGAGAGCTGGGACAGCCTCATCGTCGCCGAGGACCGGGCCGCGGTCGAGCAGATGCTGGCCGACTACAACGCCGGGCGGCGCCCGAAATACGAGGCCGTGCTGCGGTTCCGCCACAAGGCCGGCCATATCGTCCACATCCTGTCGCGCGGCGTGAACACGCGGGATGCCGACGGCAAGGTCGTGCGCATGGTCGGCGTCCATACCGACATCACGCCCCTCATCGTCGCGCAGGGCGAGCTGAAGCGCCAGGCGCGGTCGCTGGCCGACATGGCGCGCGATCTCGACACGCAGCGACGCGACGCCGAGACGGCCAACAAGGCGAAATCCGAGTTCCTCGCCACGATGAGCCACGAAATCCGCACGCCGATGAACGGCATCATCGGCATGCTGGAACTGATGCTGGACGGCGACCTGGCCGCGGAGCAGCGGCTGCAGGCGGACTCTGCGCTGGTTTCCGCCGAGGCCCTGATGCGGATCATCAACGACATCCTCGATCTCTCGAAGCTGGAGGCCGGACGCATCGAGTTGGAGCCGATCGACTTCGATCTGCCCCTGCTGGTCGGCGAGGTCGTCCGCGCCGTGTCGATCCCCGCCGCCGGCAAGGATCTGCGGATCGACGTCTTGAGCGCACCCGGCCTGCCGCGCTGGATCAGGGGGGATCCGACTCGGCTGCGCCAGGTGCTGCTGAACCTGGTCGGCAATGCGGTGAAATTCACGCCGCAAGGCGCCATCGAGATTCACCTCGCCAGCCGGGATCGCCAGCCGCGGCCCGGCGATGCCGCGCCGGATCGGGACGCACCCGACCGGGACGCAACGATCGAGCTGCTGATCGAGGTCCGCGACTGCGGCATCGGGATCGCCGCCGGCAGCATGGGCAAGCTGTTCCAGTCGTTCAGCCAGGCCGACAGCTCGATCACCCGGCGGTTCGGCGGCACCGGGCTCGGCCTCGCCATCTCGAAGCAGCTCGTCGAGCTGATGGGCGGCAGGATCTGGGCGCGCAGCGAGCTCGGCGCCGGCAGCGTCTTCGGGTTCGAGCTGCCCTGCAGGATCGGTGCGGCAGGCCTCGATTCACGGCCGGGCGGGCCGCCGCATGCCGCCGGCGCCGGCCGGAGCCTGCAGGTCCTCGTGGTCGAGGACAACGCGACCAACCGGATCCTGGTCGAGATGATGCTGCAGCGCTTCGGCCACCGGGCATCGTCGGTGGTCAACGGTCGCGAGGCCGTGGACGCCGTGCGCAGGGGCACGTTCGACCTGGTGCTGATGGATGTGCAGATGCCGGAGATGGACGGCCTGGCGGCGACCGCCGCCATCCGGAAATCGGACGGACCGGCCGCCCGGGTGCCGATCATCGCCCTGACCGCGAACGCTTTGGCCGGGGATCGCAGCGGCTATCTTGCCGCCGGCTTCACCGACTGCATCGCCAAGCCGATCAGCCAGCGCGGACTGCACCAGGCGATCGCCGCCGCCACCGGCCTGCCGCAGCAGTGGGTCGAGCGCTCCGACCGGCCGCGGAGCGACACCGCCGTCTTCGACACGAACCGGATCGCGGAACTGCGGACCTTCCTCGATGACGGCAGGTTCCACGCGCTGATGTCGGGCCTGCCGCGCGAGATCGCCAGGCACATGACGCGGCTGCAGGCGGCAATGGCAACGGAGAATTCCGAGGAGTCCCGCGCCGCGCTGCACGGGCTGAAAGGCGTCGCGGCGAACTTCGCGGCGGAACGGCTTGCCGCTGCGGCGCGGCGCCTGGAGCAGGACAGCGCCGGCCCGGTCGCCAACCGGGCGGCGCTTTCGCAGCTGCTGCAGGCGATTGCGGAGACCGAATTGGCGCTGCAGGCGATCCTCGGCGCCGCGGAACCCGAGCCGCGCCCGTCCGCGGCCGCGGCCGACCCCGTCTAGGGCCGGCTCGTCCCAGGTGGAACCGCCTAGCGCTTCATCAAAGGCGATCGCCCTCTAGGCCTTCATCCGCGCGCCGCTGGGATCCTGCATCGGCCGCAGGCTGGCGCGCGCCGGATGCCGCGTTCCGGCAACGCCGATCTCGAAGCGCCCTTCGGCGATGAATCCGGCATCGACGCCGCCGGCATCGGCGACATAGCCCATGCCGATGGCGGCGCCCAGGGTATGGCCGTAATTCGCCGAGGTGACCAGCCCGACCCGTTTGCCGTTCCGGTAGATCGGCTCGTTGTGATAGAGCAGCAGGGCCGGATCCTCCAGGGCGAACTGCACCATGCGGCGCGTCAGCCGGTTCGCTTCCTTCTGCTTCTGGACCGCCGCCCTGCCGATGAACGCCTTGCCGAAATCGCAGGTGAAGCCGAGGCCGGCCTCGAGGATCGTGTCGTGGGTGCCGATATCGTGTCCCCAGTGGCGGAATGCCTTTTCGATGCGCATCGAATCCATCGCATGCATGCCGACCGGCCGCGCGCCGAGATCGGCCCCGGCGTCGACGATCATCCGCAGCACGCCGCGGGCGAATTCCGCCGGTATGTAGAGCTCCCAGCCGAGCTCGCCGACATAGGAGATGCGCTGGGCCAGAACCTTGGCGGCGCCGATGACGATCTCCCGGGCGCTGCCGAAGGGAAAGCCCGCGTTCGACAGATCGGCATCGGTGAGGCGCTGCAGCAGGGTGCGACTCTGCGGCCCCATGACCCCCAGGGTGCCGAAGGTCGTGGTGACGTCGATGAGATCGACCGCGGCACCCGGGCGAATCGCCGCCTTCAGGTAGTGCCAGTCGCGCACCGCCGTGGCCGCCGCGGTCACCACCATGAATCGCCTCTCGGCCAGTTTGGTCACCGTCAGGTCCGCCTCGATGCCGCCGCGGCCGTTCAGCCACTGGGTATAATGCGCACGGCCGATGGCAGCGACATTGGCGGTGCAGATCCGCTGCAGCTCGGTCTCGGCATCGGCGCCGACGACCAGGAATTTCGCGAAGGAGGAAAGGTCGAAAGACCCACCGCCGCGCGGGTATTGCGGCATTCGGCGGCGCAGTGCTCGAACCAGTTCTGCCGCTTGTAGCTGTAGCGGTATTTCGGCTCGACGCCTTTCGGCGCATACCAGTTCGGCCGTTCCCAGCCGGCGACCTCGCCGAAGCAGGCGCCCTGCGCCTTCCAGTCGTCGTAGAACGGCGTCAGGCGGATGTCGCGCGAGGTCTCGAACTGGCGATAGGGCCAATGCATGGCATAGAGCAGCCCGAGCGCCTCGGAGACCCGCGGCACCAGGAAGCTCTTGCGGCTCTGATGCGGCATCAGGCGGCGGATGTCGACGTCCCAGAGGTCGAACGGCGGCTCGCCGTTGACGATCCAATGCGCCAGGGCCATGCCGGCACCGCCGCCGGACTGGATGCCGATGGAGTTGAACCCGGCGGCGACGAAGAAATTCCGCAGTTCGGGCGCCGGGCCCAGGATATAGCGCTGATCGGCGGTGAAGCTTTCCGGTCCGTTGAAGAACTTCCGGATGCCGACCTTCTCCAGGCTGGGCACGCGGCGGATGGCGTCCTCCAGGATCGGCTGGAAGTGGTCGAAATCCTCCGGCAGCTCGCCGAACGCAGAAATCCTCGCGGATGCCGTCCATGCGCCCATGGCTTGGCCTTGGGCTCGAAGGCGCCGAGCAGCAGCTTGCCGGCATCCTCCTTGTAATAGGCGCAGTGCGTCCATGTCGCGCATCACCGGCAGGTTGGCGGTGCATGCCCTCCATCGGCTCGCTGACGATGTAGAAGTGCTCGCAGGCCTGCAGCGGGATGTTGACGCCGAGCCTGGCGCCCGATCTCGCGCGACCACATGCCGGCGCAGTAGACGACGAACTCCGCCGCGATCGTGCCCTGGTCGGTTCGCACGCCCGACGGCGCGGCCGTTCTCGACCAGCATCTCGCTCGACCTTGGTGTCCTCGAAGATCTTCACGCCCTGCATGCGGGCGCCGCTTGGCCAGCGCCATGCAGGTGTCGATCGGATTGCACTTGCCGTCCTTCGGATACCAGACGGCGCCGACCACGTCGTCGACATTGACATCAGCGGCCATTTCTCCTGCGCCTCGCGCGGCAGTGATCCGCTCCGCCGGCACGCCGAAGGCAGCGCAGCATGGCCACGCCGCGCAGCAGTTCCTCCCAGCGCTCCTCGTTGGTGGCGATCGAGATGGCTGCCCGGCTGCACGAAGCCGGTGGCCTGGCCGGTCTCCTGTCTCCAGCCCGGTATAGAGATCGACCGTGTACTTCGCCAGCTTGGTGAGGTTCTGGTGTAGAGCGATGATCGCACGAGGCCGGCGGCGTGCCAGGTCGTGCCGCTGGTCAGCTGCTTGCGCTCCAGCAGCACCACGTCCTTCACAGCCCAGCTTGGCCAGATGATAGGCGGTCGAGCAGCCGACGATGCCGCCGCCGATGATGACCACGCGGGTCTTGCTGGGGAGTGTCATGCCTTCAACCGCTCGTTCTCCGGATCGTAGACCGGCTCGGTTGCCACCACCGCCGGATAGCGCTTGCCGAGATCTCGACCTCGAGCCTGGTGCCGACCGCCGCCAGGTCGAGGCGCACATAGGCCAGCGCGATGCTCTTCTGGATCCGGTGGCCCCAGCCGCCGGAGCCGACGATCCCCACCTTCTGCCCGTCCTTGAAGACGATGGAGCAGGCCGGCGCATCGGCCGTATCGGCCTCGACGATCAGCGGCACGAAGCGTTCCTTGGCGCCCGCCTCCTTGCGCTTCAGGAGCGCCGCCCGGCCGATGAACTCGCCCTTCTCCGGCTTCACGAAGCGGTCGAGGCCGGCATCGTAGGGCGTATACTCGTAGGTGATGTCCCGCTTCCAGCAGCGGTAGCCCTTCTCCAGGCGCAGGCTGTCCATCGCATACATGCCGAAGTCGCGGATGCCGGAACGCCTGACCGGCCTGCCAGATCGCCTCGTAGACCTGCGACCAGGTCCGCCATCGGCACGTGCAGTTCCCAGCCGAGTTCGCCGACATAGTTGACGCGGAGCGCCAGGATCCGGCGGCCGGCGACGGTGATCTCCCGGGCGCTCGAGCCAGGGAAACGCCGCGTTGGAAAGATCGGCGTCGGTGATCTTGGCCAGGAGCTCGCGCGATCGCGGTCCCGCCAGCACCAGCGACCGAACCGGCGGCACTCATCTCCTGCAGCGTCACCGAACCGTCCTGCGGCAGGCGTTGCCGTCAGCCAGTCGCCGTCATGCCACAAGGCCGAGCCGGCGGAGAGCAGGTAGAACCTGTCCGCGGCCAGACGGGTGACGGTGAATTCGCTGACAGGATCGATCCCTTTTCGGTCAGCGAATAGGCCAAGGTCACCCGGCCCGGCTTGGGCAGGGCGCCACAGACCAGCCCGTCGAGCCATGCCTCCGCACCCGGCCCGGAGACCATGAACTTGGTGAAGCCGCCGAGATCCATGATGCCGACCCGCTCGCGCCACCGCCTTGCACTCCTCGCCCACCGCGGCGTGCCAGTCGGTGCGGTGGAAGCTCGGCTCCTGCTCGGCTTCCTCCGGATTGCGCGGAAACCAGGCGGCGCGCTCCCAGCCGCCGCGGGCACCGAACATCGCGCCCTTGGCCTTCAGCGTCTCGTAGAGCGTCGTGGTCTTGCGCGGCCGGCCGGCCGGGCGTTCCTCGTTGGGGAAAGCCGATCGCGTATTCGTTCTGGTAGAGCTCGATCGCCTTGTCGACGGTATACTGCTTGTCGGCATAGTCGGTGTAGCGGCGCTGATCGAAGCCCCAGAGGTCCCATTCCGGCTCGCCATGGACCACCATATTCGGCGATCGACTTGCCGGCGCCGCCGGCCTGGCTGATGCCGAAGCTGAAGGTGTTGCAGTGGAAGAAGTTCCGCAGGCCGTGCGCCGGGCCGATATAGGGATTGCCGTCGGGCGAATAGGGAATCGGCCCGTTGATCACCTGCTGCACGCCGACCTTGCCGAGCACCGGCACGCGGGCGATCGCCTCTTCGATATAGCGTCTCCAGGCGGTCGAGATCGTCGGGACAGAGCTGGAAGGCGAAATCCTCGGGAATGCCGTCCAGCCAGGTCGCCGTTGCCTTCCACTCATAGGGACCGAGGATCAGGCCGTCGCGCTCCTGGCGCAGATAATAGCTGACACGTCGGGATCGCGCAGCAGCGGCAGCTTCGCCTTCGCGCCTGGACGCTCGGGAATCGTCTCGGTGACCAGGTACTGGTGCTGACATGGCGACGATCGGCAGGTACTGCCCGACCAGCGCCATCACCTCGCCGGCGCGATAGCCGGCGGCGTTGATCGACCACGTCGCAGGTGACGATGCCGTTCTTGGTCGGTGAGCTCGCCACTCGCCGCCGGGGCGCTGGCGAGATCGCGGTCACCGTGATTGAAGCGCTGGATCCGCGCGCCGAGGTCGCTGGCGCCCTTGGCCAGGCCTGGGTCAGCTGCGAGGGTCGATGTCGCCGTCGAGCGGATCCCAGAGACGCGCCCTGCATGTCGTGCGAGTTCGATGAAGCGGATAGCGCGCCTTGATCTCGTTCGGGCCGATCACCTCGAAATCGATGCCCTGGGCCCGCGCCATGGTGGCGACGTGGGCGAACTCCTCCATCCGCGCCTTCGTTGTGCGCCAGGCGGATCGAGCCGGTGACGTGATAGTTGATCGGATAGCCGACGGCGTCGCCGAGGCCGGCATAGAGCTTGCTGCGAATAGCGCTGCAACTTGATGATGTTCCAGCTGGTGGAGAAGTTCGGGCAGTTGCCGGCGGCATGCCAGGTCGAACCGGAGGTCAGCTCGTCGCGGTCGATCAGCAGCGCGTCGGTCCAGCCGAGCTTCGCCAGATGATACAGGGCGCTGGCGCCGACCGCGCCGCCGCCGATGACCACGACCCGGGCATGCTCGGCCATGATGACTCTCCCTCGATTCCTTGACGTGGCTGCGGGTTAGGACGCCGGGCGCATCGCCGTGCGCGGCAGGCGGACCGGCAGGCTGGCGCGGATCGCATCGTCGACCTCGTCCGAGACATGCCGCGGGTAGTGCTGCGACAGGATCGACTTGGTCTTCTTGATCGCGCGATCGAGGATGGTGGGGCGTCCCTGCTCGACCCACTCCTTCGGGCTGGAGCGGTCGCCGATCCCCGGGATAGACGTATTCCGCTGCATCAGGTTCAGGGTCTGCTCGGAGCCCAGATAGTGGCCGGGGCCGTCCAGGCAGACGTCGCTTGATGGTCTCGAACGACAGCGAAGCGTCGGTGACCTCGATGCCCTTGATGGTGCGCTGGGCGGCGCCGATGATGTCGTTGTCGATCAGCAGGCTCTCCAGCGAGAAGCCGAGCAGGCTCGCCTGCATGCCGGCCGATTCGTAGATCAGGTTGGCGCCGGCATTGCCGACCAGCGCGTGGTTGTACGCCTTCTCGTAGCCGGACTGCGCGTCCGGCATCTTGGCATCGGTCATGCCCGGAGGCGGTGCCGCCGGTGAGATCGTAGAACTGCGCCATCTGCGCGCAGGCCGCCGACAGCAGCGCCTGCTCCGGGCTGCCGCCCGACATCGCGCCCGGTCCGCAGGTCCGAGACGAAGCGCCAGGTGCCGAAGATCGCCGGCGCGCCGGGCTTCGATGGCGTTCACGTAGACGAGGCCGGCGAGGCACTCGGCGACTTCCTGCACGATCGCCCCGGCCAGCGCCGCCGGGGCGGTGGCGCCCGCCTGGCCGGCCGAGAGCAGCAGCACCGGCATGCCGCCGCGGACCGCCACCTCCAGGCAGCGGCAGGCGTCCTGGGCGAACTTCAGGGGCGGCACGACGAAGCAGTTGGACTGGCTGACGAACGGCCGCGCCCGCCACTTGTCCTCGCCGCCGGCGATCATGTGCAGCATCTCCAGGCGATGTCTTCGACGTGGTCCGGGTGCACCCAGCTCGATGCCGACATGCTTGGTGGTGCCCGCGACGGCCGGCATAGCAGGTGTTGAAATCCATCTCGCAGCGGATCGGGAAGATCGCGGCAGACCACGGAACGCTGGAAGAAATGGATGTGGTCCAGCGTATCGACGATGCGGGCGATGTCGTAGAGGTCCTTGGTGGTGGATTCGCGATAATCGCCGGTGACGTGGATCGACCATGTTCACCGCCGCCCCGGCGGTGCCGAAATAGACGCTGCTTGCCCCAGGGCTCCATGTCGTGGCGCGGATCCTGCCCGTGGAGCAGAAACGTGCGCGCCGCCTTGGCCAGGGTGTCCTCGACCAGCGCGCGCGGAAACAGCAGGCGGCCCTTGTCGGTGAGCTTCGCGCCGGCCGCTGGTCATCGCCTCGATGCCAGCTCGGGATGGCGTCGGCGAGGCCGATCTGCTCCAGCACGTCGAGGGCGGCGTGGTGGATCTTCTGGATGTCGGCCGGCGACAGCGGCTGATAGCGGCCGCCTTCCATGCCGGCGCGGACCGGCTGCTGGTTCTCCGGCAGCGGCGCCGCCCGCGCAGCGCGCCGGGCCTCGCGTCCGCCTCGGCGGACGGCGTCCGGCCGGGGGGATTCGGGCGTCGTCGGTTCGATTTGAACTGTGCTCATGACATCAACCCTTGCTGCAGCAAATTTTTTCAATTATCCGATTATGAATATCCTCTACTCAAGGGATGGTTATTCATTTATACATGAATAAAATTCATCTATTTGAGCCGCCAGCCAGTCTGGCCGGAGTTGAGCCATGCTGAAGCGCAGCCTACCCTCCCTGACCGCCCTGCGCGCCTTCGAAGCGGCGGCGCGCCATTCCAGCTTCCGGCGGGCGGCGGAAGAACTTTCGATCACCCAGTCGGCGATCAGCCACCAGATCACCGCCCTGGAAGAGGCGGTCAAGGTGCCGCTGTTCCGTCGCGTCGCCCGCGGCATCGAGCTCACCGAAGCCGGCGCCCAGTATTACCCCTATCTCCGCGATGCCTTCGACCGGATCGACCAGGGAACGACGCTGATCAGCCGCTCGGGAAGCGGCGGTGACCTCACGGTGCAGGTCTACGTCACCGTCGCCGTGCGCTGGCTGATCCCGCGGCTGCACGATTTCCAGTCCCGCCATCCCGACATCCTGGTGCGCTTTCACACCCGGGATTTCCACTGGGAATTCGACCCGGCCTTGGCCGATCTCGGCATGATCTGCACCGCCGATCCCAACCAGACCGATCTCGCCTACACCCATCTGTTCGATGCCCGCCTGACGCCGGTCTGCAGCCCGGGCGTCGCCCAGGCGGGGATGGGGCTGCGCCAGCCCGCCGACCTGGTGAATCACGCCCTGCTCCAGGTCTACACCACGCTGGAGGACTGGAACGTCTGGCTCGACGCCGCCGGCGTGCCGCAGCTGAAGGGCCGCTCCGGGGCGAAGTTCGACAGCTATCTGCTGGCGATCGAGGCGGCGATCGAGGGCCAGGGGATCGCCCTGGCACCGCATTTCCTGGTGACACCCGATCTGAAGACCGGCCGCCTGGTGCAGCCCTTCGCCGTCGAGGTCCGCCAGCCGGCGCGCTGGTACCTGGTCTGCCGCAAGGAACGTGCCCAGGAGCCGCGCATCCAGCGGTTCCGCGACTGGATGATCGGCCTGGTCGGGGCCGACGCGGCTATCGGCGCCGGCATCTAGCGGTCGGGATCCAGGATCCGGTGCAGCCGCCGGCTCGCGGCCAGGGCGATCTCGACCGTCAGCGTCCGGCGGCGGTTGCCGTTCAGCCGGCCCTGCGGCGCCGGACGCAGGACCTCGCCGCCATGGGCGTCGGCGACGATCAGCCCGCAATCCAGGGGCAGGATGGCGCGCGGGAAATCCGGCGCGACGGCGAAGAAGAAGCGATCGCAGAACTCCAGGTATTCCGGCCATTTGCGGTCGGACTGGAAATCGGCCCGCCCGGATTTGATCTCGACGATGATGACTTCGCCGCCGGCATTGAGGGCGACGATATCGGCGCGCCGGCGGGCGCGCAGCGGGAACTCCCGCAGCGCCGCGAAGCCGAGCCCGTCCAGCATCCGCATGACGCCGCGGGCGATCCGGTCGGCGGCCAGGGCGGATTCGCCGTCTTCCGCTGCGGGCAGCGGTTGCGGGGGCGGATTGAGCATGCTGTCCTGCACCTTCCTCGACCCGCCACGGCAGGGATGCCGATCGGCGGGTCCCGATCTCCGGCCGCAGGATACACGCAGAAAAAGCGCCGGAACATCGCCCGGGACTGCCGCCGCGGCCGAAGCGATCATAACCGCGTGATATGCGCCCGGTTTGTCGGCGCCGGGGTCGCCTGCTAGTTTCTTGGCGTTCCGATTCGGGAAGCCCGTGACCATCATGATCGACAGCGTACCGCCGCCGACCGCCAGGCCGCAGCATCGGAACCCGGTGCGCCGCGTGCTGCGCTGGCTGTTCCGGGCGCTCGGCATCTTCCTGGTGGTATCGGTGCTGCTGACGGTGGTCTATGCCGTGGTGCCGCCGCCGGTCACCCCGCTGATGGTGATCCGCCTGTTCCAGGGCGAGGGCCTGGCGAAGGACTGGACCGCCTATGACAACATCTCCCCCAATCTGGTCCGCGCGGTGATTGCCGCCGAGGATGCGAAATTCTGCAGCCATCACGGCTTCGACTGGACGGCGATCGAGAAGGCCTGGTCGCGCAACCAGACGGCGAAACGCATCAAGGGCGGCAGCACGATCTCGAACCAGACCGCGAAGAACGTCTTCCTCTGGCCGGACCGCACCTATCTCCGCAAGGGCCTCGAATTCTATTTCACCGGCCTCATCGAATTCTTCTGGTCGAAACGGCGGGTGATCGAGGTCTACCTGAACGTGGTCGAGTTCGGCCACGGCATCTATGGCGCGGAGGCTGCCGCCCAGGCGCATTTCGGCAAGTCCGCCGCCGCCCTGTCGAAGCGCGAGGCGGCCCTGCTGGCGGCGGTGCTGCCCAATCCGCGGCGCTGGTCGGCGAGCAAGCCGACGACCTACATCCGCAGCCGCGCCTCGACCATCCAGGCGCGGATGAACGACGTCGCGGATCCGACCGGCGATCCCTGCCTGCGGGCAGCCGCCGGCGAATGAACGGTCGTCAGGCTTTCGGGAGCCGGGAAGACCCTAGGCGACGCGGACCAGATCGGCGCGCGGCTGGCCAACGACGCTGAATTCCGCCGTGGTGAGGCCGCGCAGCAGCCGGTTGTCGCTGAGACGCGCATCGTATTCCTGCACGCACCGATGCACGTTCCAGCACCGCCCGGCGATGTAGCCCTGGCTGCCGTCAAGCAGCTGGATCGGCGTGGTCAGTGCCAGCTTGTCTTCAAAGGCCACTCTGCGCATCGCATTGCCTTCTCGACTGGTGTCCCGCATCCCGGCCGGAGCATCCGGCGACGGTCGCTAGGGCTGTTAACGACTCGCTACAGGAGTTGCGCGATGGTGCCACAGATCGCCTGGGATCGCAATCACATTTTCCCTGTAATTCAATAACTTGCTTGATTCCGGGAGATCTGCCGCAGACGCCGCCCGGTTAACGCCGCGCGGCCAGCTGCCGGAGCCTGGCGATGGAGACCTTCGACGCCGGATCGCGCCCCAGGACCCGCGAAATCGCCCAGCCCGCCGCCAGCAGCTTGTCGAGATCGACGCCGGTATGGATGCCCATGCCGTTCAGCATATAGACCACGTCCTCGGTGGCGACATTGCCCGAGGCGCCGGCCGCATAGGGGCAGCCGCCCAGCCCGGCCACGGCACTGTCGACCACCGCGATGCCGTGCTGCAGCGCCGCCAGGATATTGGCCAGGGCCTGGCCGTAGGTGTCGTGGAAATGCGCCGCCAGCTGCGGCACCGGGACCTTCTCCGCGACGGCGTCGACGAGGCGCTGGGTCTTCCCCGGCGTACCGACGCCGATCGTATCGCCAAGCGAGATTTCGTAGCAGCCCATGGCGAAGAGCTCGCTTGCCACCTTGGCGACGGCGTCGGGCGCGATCTCGCCTTCATAGGGACAGCCCATGACGCAGGAGACATAGCCGCGGACCGGGATGCCATGCGCCTGTGCCGAGGCCAGGACCGGCTCGAACCGCTCCAGACTGGCGGCGATCGAGCAGTTGATGTTGCGCTGCGAGAAGCTTTCCGAGGCGGCGGCGAAAATCGCCACTTCGGTCGCATGGGCGGCGCGCGCCGCATCCATGCCCTTCAGGTTCGGCGCAAGGACCGGATAGGCGACACCGGGCCGCCGGGTGAGGCCGGCCAGTACGTCCGCGGTGTCCGCCATCTGCGGCACCCACTTCGGCGAAACGAAGCTGCCGGCCTCGATCACGGTCAGGCCGGCCTCGGCCAGATCCTCGATCAGGCGGATCTTGGCTTCCGTCGGCACCTGGCCCGGTTCATTCTGCAGCCCGTCGCGCGGGCCGACCTCGACGATCTTCACGGCTTTCGGCAGGCCGGACATCGCCTAGCTGCCGGTCGCGGCGTCGATACGGGCGAGTTCGGCGCCCTCGGCGACCAGATCGCCGACCCGGTGGGCCAGCGGCGCCACCACCCCGTCCTGCGGCGCCGCCAGGGTGTGTTCCATCTTCATCGCCTCGAGGAGGATGACCGGCTGGCCGGCCGATACCCTGGCGCCGGCTTCCACCAGCAGCTTGACGATCCGACCCGGCATCGGCGCCAGGATGAGGCCGCTCGCCGCCAGCTGCTCGCCCTTGCGCTGGGGCGGCCGGCCGAACGGACCGATGAACCGCAGCCGGTGCCGCCGCCCGTCGGTCTGCAGCCACCGCCAGTCGCCGTCGGCGAACCACCAGGCAACCAGGCGGCGACCGTCGATTTCCGCCTGCAGACGGCCGTCGTCACCGAGGCTGCCCTGGACAACCAGGCTGGAATCGCCGGTATGGACCAGGAATTTCCCGTGCTGCGGCGTGGCGAAGACGACCTGATCCGCGGAGCCCGCCTGCGGGGATCCGCCCGGGACGGCGAAATGCCATTCGTTCGGCCGCGGCCCGCCGATCCGCCAGCTGTCAACCGCATGCCAGGGCGAGGTCGGATCCGGCGATGCCCCCGCCGCCCGGCAGGCTTCGCGGCCGCGGGAGAGCTCCTCGGCCAGAGCGAGCAGGGCCCAGTCCCGCGGCGCCACCGCGACCGGGTCGGTGAGTTCGGCGAAACGCCTGGCGATGAACCCGGTCTCGACCGCACCGGCCTGGAAATCCGCATGGTCCAGCAGCCGCTTCAGCAGGTCGATGTTGGTGACCACCCCGGCCAGCCGCATGCGCCCCAGGGCGGCGGAGAGGCGAGCAATGGCGGCGCTCCGGTCGGCACCATAGGCGATCAGCTTCGCCAGCATGGAATCGTAGTGGATGCCGATCTCGCTGCCCGCCTCGACCCCGGCATCGAGGCGGATGCCCGGCGCCGCCGGCGCCTCGAACTGCAGCAGCCGGCCGGATGCCGGCAGGAACTCCCGCGCCGGATCCTCGGCGCAGAGCCGGACCTCGACGGCATGGCCCTCCAGCTTGATCTCGGACTGCGACAGCGGCAATTTTTCGCCCGCCGCCACCCGCAACTGCCATTCCACCAGATCGACGCCGGTGATCATCTCGGTGACCGGATGCTCGACCTGGAGGCGCGTATTCATCTCCATGAAATAGCACTGGTCGAGGGCATCGGCCTCGGCGATGAACTCGACCGTCCCGGCACCGACATAGCCGATCGCCTTCGCGGCGGCGGTGGCGGCGGCGGCGAGCTTCGCGCGGGCGGCCGGGGTGAAGCCCGGCGCCGGCGCCTCCTCGACCACCTTCTGGTGCCGCCGCTGCAGCGAGCAGTCGCGTTCGAAGAGGTGCACCACATTGCCGTGGCTGTCGGCGAAGACCTGCATCTCGATATGCCGCGGCCGCCCCAGGTATTTCTCGATCAGCAGCGCCTGGTCGCCGAAGGCGTTCAGCGCCTCGCGGCGCGCGGCGGCGAGATTGACGGTGAGATCCACCGGGCTCTCCACCCGCCGCATGCCCTTGCCGCCGCCGCCCATCGCCGCCTTGATCAGCACTGGATAGCCGATCTCGCCCGCCGCGGCGATGAAGCGCGCATCCTCCTGATCGGCGCCGTGATAGCCCGGCACGGTCGGCACCTTGGCCTTCGCCATCAGCTCCTTGGCGGCACTCTTCGATCCCATGGCGCGAATGGCGGCGGCGGGCGGACCGATGAAGATCAGCCCCGCCGCGGCAACGGCCTCGGCAAAATCGGCGTTCTCGGAGAGGAATCCGTAGCCCGGATGTATCGCCTCGGCACCGGTGGCACGGGCGGCCTCGATCAGCCGATCGATCACCAGATAGCTCTCCCGTGCCGGCGCCGGGCCGATATGGACCGCCTCGTCGAGAGTGCGCGTATGCAGGGCGAGACGATCCGCATCGGAGAAGACCGCCACGGTGCGGATGCCCAGCCTGGCGGCCGTCCGATGGATGCGGCAGGCGATCTCGCCGCGATTGGCTACCAGGATCTTCTTCAGCATGCTCATGGCAGCCGCCAGTTCGCCGGGCGTTTCTCCAGGAAGGCGGCGACGCCTTCGCGGCCCTCCGGGCTCGCCCGCTGATCGGCGATACCCTCGACCGTCGCGGCGACCAGTTCGTCATCGATCGGGCGGCCGGCGACCCGCCGCACCAGCGCCTTCGCCGCGGTCATCGCCGCCGGCGAATTGGCCAGCAGCTCCCGCGACAGCCGGTCGGCGGCAGCCTGCAGCTGGCCGTCCGCGGCAATCTGGGTCACCAGGCCCAGCCGATGGGCCTCGCCGGCATCGAAGCGCTCGGCCGTCAGGAACAGGCGATTGGCCGCCCGCGCCCCGACCGCCTGCACCACATAGGGACTGATCACCGCCGGGATGAGGCCGAGCTTCACCTCGCTCAGCGAGAAGACGGCATCGGGTGCGGCAATGACGAAATCGCAGGCCGCCGCCAGGCCGACACCGCCGCCATAGACCGCCCCCTGGACCAGGGCGACGGTCGGCTTCGGCAAGTCGTGGAGCAGGCGCATCAGGCGCCCGAGTTCGCCGGCATCGGCCAGATTCTGGGCGCGGCCATAGGCTGCCATCCGCTTCATCCAGGTGAGATCCGCGCCGGCGGAGAAGCTCTTCCCGGCCCCGGCCAGCTGGACGATGCGAACCTGGCCGTTCTGCGCCAATGCCGCCAAAGCCGAGATCAGCTGGGCGATCAGCGCGTCGTCGAAGGCATTGTGCCGCTCGGCCCGGTTCATGACGATCCGGGCGACGGCGCCCTCGATGGTGACCAGGAGATCGCTGGAGGCAGTGGGTGCCGGCATCCGCATCACATCCGGAAGACGCCGAAGCGCGTCGGGTCGATCGGGGCGTTCAGCGCCGCCGACAGGCCGAGGCCGAGCACCCGCCGGCTGTCGGCGGGATCGACCACCCCGTCGTCCCAGAGGCGGGCACTGGCGAAATAGGGATGCCCCTGATGTTCGTATTGCTGGCGGATCGGCCGCTTGAAGGCTTCCTCCTCGGCCGCCGGCCATTCGTGGCCGCGGGCGGCGAGGCCGTCCTTCTTGACCTGGGCGAGGACCGATGCCGCCTGTTCGCCGCCCATCACGGAAATGCGGGCATTCGGCCACATCCAGAGGAAGCGCGGGCCGTAGGCGCGGCCGCACATGCCGTAATTGCCGGCGCCGAACGAGCCGCCGATCAGCATGGTGAGTTTCGGGACGCCGACCGTCGCCACCGCCGTCACCATCTTGGCGCCATCCTTGGCGATGCCGCCGGCCTCGTATTTCCGCCCGACCATGAAGCCGGTGATGTTCTGCAGGAAGATCAGCGGAATCCCGCGCTGGCCGCAGAGCTCGACGAAATGCGCGCCTTTCACGGCCGATTCCGAGAACAGGATGCCGTTGTTGGCGACGATGCCGACGGGATAGCCGAAGAGATGGGCGAAGCCGCAGACCAGGGTCTCGCCATACTGCCGCTTGAACTCGTCGAACTCCGACCCGTCCACCAGCCGGGCGATGACCTCGCGCACGTCATAGGGTTTCTTGGTGTCGGTCGGGATGATGCCACCGATCTCGGCCGGGTCGAACAGCGGATCGCGCGCCGCCCTCACCTCGAGACCGATGGTCTTCCTGCGGTTGAGCGCGGCGACGATGCGGCGGCAGCGGTCCAGCGCATCGGCATCATTGTCGGCGAGATGATCGACCACGCCCGAGCGCCGGGCATGCAGGTCGCCGCCGCCCAGTTCTTCGGCCGTCACCACCTCGCCGGTTGCCGCCTTCACCAGCGGCGGCCCGCCAAGGAAGATGGTTCCCTGGTTGCGGACGATGATGCTCTCGTCCGACATCGCCGGGACATAGGCGCCGCCGGCAGTGCAGGACCCCATCACCACGGCGACCTGCGGGATGCCGGCGGCGGACATCCGCGCCTGGTTGTAGAAGATCCGGCCGAAATGGTCGCGGTCCGGGAAGACCTCGTCCTGGTTGGGCAGGTTTGCGCCGCCGGAATCGACCAGATAGACGCAAGGCAGGCGGTTCTCGGCCGCCACTTCCTGGGCGCGCAGGTGCTTCTTGACGGTGATCGGATAATAGGTTCCGCCCTTCACCGTCGCATCGTTGCAGACGATGACGCATTCGCGGTCGGCGATCCGGCCGATGCCGGTGATGATGCCGGCCGCCGGAATGTGGTCGTCATAGACCTTGTGGGCGGCCAAGGCCGAGAACTCCAGGAACGGCGAACCCGGATCGACCAGGCGGTGGATCCGGTCGCGCGGCAGCAGCTTGCCGCGATCGAGGTGCTTCTTGCGCGCCTCCGCCCCGCCGCCCTGCTTGATGTCGCCGATCAGCCGGTTGAGGTCGCCGACCTGCGCCGCCATCGCCGCCTGATTGGTGCGGAACTGCTCGTCGTTTGGATTGATCTGCGACCGCAGAACCGCCATTCCTGCCCCCGTTTTCGGCAAGCTTACCCGATTCGGCCGGGTTGAGAAGGCTAAAGGCCGTGGCGCGCGGCGCGGCGCCGGGCCTATTGCACGCTGCCGTGTCGCGCATGGTCTCGGCCCGCGCCCGGACTTTTCCGGCGCGGCCGATGTCCGATCGGCGTGCGGCCGGCCGGTCGTCAGGGTCGATGGGAAAAATAACTTATATTTCAACGTATTAATCGACCAGCGTCCGAGTTCCGCGGGTGCGCCGATAAAGGAAATCTAAAGGTTTCCACGGCATTTTGGTACCGGGCTCTGCCGCACCCTGAGCCCGCAAGGCGCAAAACTCGAGATTGGGAGCAATTGGTCGACAAAGATGCCCCGTGAGCGGTCCTCATCCCAGGGACAGATCGGCCTTCTCGACACGTTCCTGAACGGCGGTCCCGCCCGGGTCGTCGACTGGCTGCGCGGCCTGGCGCGGCGCCGGCCGACCAAGCGCGCGCGGATCGAAGATCTGGAGCGCGCACTGGCCGTGTCGCGCGCCACCCTCGCCCGGGTGGAAGCCACCCTGCGCCGCACCCATCGCTTGTCGAAATTGTGCCACTGGCGCTGGGACCCGATCGGCACCAGCACCGACGAGCCGCTGGGCAACTACACCTATACCGACGAGGCCGAAGGCCTGCTCGGCCATTCCATCGCCGACCTGACGACGATCAAGGATTTCTTTTCGCAGACCGTCGTCCATCCGGACGACCGCGCGGGCTATGTCAGCGCCTACCAGCACTTCTGGACCGGCGGCGCGGCGACCTATGCCCAGGAATATCGGATCCTGCATCCGGTCTTCGGTCTGCGGCATATCCGCGAGACCGCGGAAAAGCACTTCGATGCCGCCGGCCGGATGAGTGTCGTCGCCGGCACCCTGCAGGACATCACCGATACCCGCACCGCCGAGCTGGCGCAGAAGCGCAGCGAGGCGATGCTGCGGCGCGTGCATCGCATGGTGAAGCTCTGCCACTGGCATTGGGAACCGGGCAATCTGAGCGACCGCGAGGCGGACGGCCACTACCAGTATTCCGACGACATCTCCGAGGTCTTCGGCTTCGACGCGAAGGAGATCGACATTCCCGCGGTCGATTTCGCCAGGCGCGTGATCCACCCCGACGACCAGGAACGCTGCATCGCCAGCTACAACCGCTTCTGGTCCGGCGTCGATCTCAGCTACGTGCTCGACTACCGCATCGTCCATCCCCAGCGCGGACTGCGCTTCGTGCGCGAAAGCGCCGAACGTGTCCTCGACGAATACGGCCGCGTGCAGCAGGTCGCCGGCACGATGCAGGACATCACCGACGAGCATGCCGCGGCGACGATCATGCGCGAGAACGAGGCCAAGCTCAGTCGCGGCTTCCGCATGGCGAAGCTGGCCCACTGGACCTTCGAGCCGCAGAAGCGGCGCACCGACGGGGAGCTCGGCGTCTATACCTATTCCGAAGGCGTCAGCGAAATCCACGGCGTCGATGCGCAGATCCTGAACCAGATGGGCGATGCGTTCTACGAGCAGGTCATCCATCCCGATGACCGCGACGAGCTGCGGCGGCTGAACGAGGCGTTCAGCGCAGACGACAAGACCACCTACATCCACGAATATCGCATCCTGCGCCCGGACGGCGACGTGCGCTTCGTCCGCGAGAGCGCCGAGAAGCTGCGCGACGAGCATGGCAAGGTCAGCCAGATCATCGGCACGCTGCAGGACGTCACCGACCAGCGCTTGGCCGGGCTGGCCTTGCGCGAGAGCGAAGCGAAGCTGCGGCGCGGCTTCCGCATGGCGGAGCTGTGCCACTGGACCTGCGACCTGCACAAGCCGCGGATGAACGGCGGCCATGGCAGCTACGCCTATTCCGAGGAGGCGGCCGGCATCTTCGGCGTCTCCACCGAGGAGCTGAACCGGACGGACACGGATTTCTGGTCGCTGTTCGTGCATCCGGAGGATCGCGACGAGGCCGAGCGCACCTATACCGCCTTCCTGGACGGCAAGACCCCGAGCTATTCCGACAATTTCCGGGTGGTCCGGCCGAACGGCGAGATCCGCTTCGTGCGCGAGGTGGCGGACAAGCTCTACGGACCGGACGGCAAGGCGACGCAGATCGTCGGCATCATCCAGGACATGACCGAGCTGAAGCGTTCCGAGCTGTCGCTGCGCCGGATCGAGGCCCAGCTGCAACGCGCCTATCGCCTGGCCAAGCTCGGCTACTGGTACTGGGAATCCTCCGACGGCGGCGACGGGATGGACGAGGGCGAGTACCGTTTCTCCGACGACGTCTTCACCATCACCGGACTGAGGCCGGAAAACCTCGACTGGATCAGCAACCGCCGGTTCTGCGACAGGCATGTCCACCCGGAGGACCGCGAGCTGGTCTATCAGACCTTCACCGATTTCGGCACCGGGGCGAGCGACGGCTACGCGCTGAACTATCGCTATCTCCACCCGGAGGGCTCGCTCAGATATTTTCGCTCCAGTGTCGAACGCGTGCGCGACGAGCGTGGCCGCATCCTCTACGTCACCGGCGTCATCCAGGACATCACCGAGGTCAAGGAATCGGAGATGGTGCTGCAGCGTTCGGAACTGCAACTGCGCCGCGCGCAGCGGATCGCCAAACTCTATTGCTGGCATGTCGATATCGACCCAGCGACTGGACATTCCGAGCACCGGGTGGACAGCGAGATGGCCACCGAGCTGGCGCACTGCTCGCTGGAGGACCTGTCGATCTCCAACGAGGCCTACCTGCAGCGCTTCGTCCACCCGGATGACCGCGCCCAGGTCGGCGCGATCTTCGAGCCGTTCTCCCGCGGCGAGACCGATGCCTATGTCATCGACTACCGGATGCTGCGCCCGGACGGCAGCTGCGTGCCGGTGCGCTCGATGGTCGAACGCATCCGCAATGCCGCCGGCCAGGCAATCCAGGTCATCGGCGCGATCCAGGACGTCACCGACCAGCACCAGCGCGAGGCGGAGCTGATCGAGGCCAAGAACGAGGCGGAGGTCGCCAACCGGTCGAAGAGCGAGTTCCTGGCGAATATGAGCCACGAGCTGCGCACGCCGCTCAACGCCATCATCGGCTTCTCCGAGATCATCCGCGACCAGCGCTTCGAGCCGGTGTCGCCGCGCTACGTCGAATATGCCCGCGACATCTATGACAGCGGCGAGATGCTGCTGAACCTGATCAAGGACGTGCTCGACATGTCCAAGCTCGAGGCGGGCAAGCAGACCCTGCACGAGGAGCTCGCCTTGCCGAGCGAGGTGATCGAGAGCTGCGTCACCATGATCAAGGAACGGGCGGCGAAGGGCGGGGTCGCGCTGACCGCGGACCATCGCATCGATCAGCCGGACATCTGGGTCGACGAGCAGGCGATCAAGCAGGTGCTGCTGAACCTGCTTTCGAATGCGGTGAAGTTCACCCCGCGCGGCGGCGCGGTGACGATCCGCGCGCAGGTCACCGCCGCGGGCACGTTCGAGATCGCCGTCGCCGATACCGGCGTCGGCATCGCCGCCGACGTGGTGCCGCAGCTGTTTGCGCCGTTCCAGCGCGGCGACAACCGCGTCAGCCGGCAGTTCGCCGGGACCGGGCTCGGCCTCGCCATCAGCCGGCGCCTGATGGAGCTGCATCGGGGCCGGATCGAGATCGACAGCACGCCCGGCAAGGGCACCACCGTGACCATGACGCTGCCGGCCGAGCGCGTCATCCGGCGCGAGCAACTGGCGGAATTCGAGGCCAGCCTCGCGGCCGGGCACGACGACGCGGCGCCATCCGACCCGATCGAGGACGACTTCGGCGCCGCCCTCCGCCGCAATGCCCGCATCGGACGGCGCTGAGCCGTTTCCGGTGCCCGGCTTCCTGCCGCCGGCCGGCAACCGTCTTGACAAGGCCGCCGGCCCTGGCGGATATGGCGCGGGGGGGGCGGAGCGGAGTTCGGATGGTGCAGATCGATTTCCGGCGGCTGACGCGACGCCGCCTGCTGGGGCGCTTCGCTGGCGCCGTGGCCGCCGCCGGCGGCCTGGCCGTTGCCACAGGCCTGCGCCCGGCGCGGGCCGAGGCGGATCAGGCCGGCGAGATCGTCAAGCTGCGCGGTACCGCGCGCCTGCTGCGCCAGGACCGCAGCCAGACCGTCCAATCGGGCACCCGCCTGGTCGTCGGCGATACCCTGCTGACCGGGCCGGAGTCGCGCCTCCGCCTCAAGCTGATCGACGGTTCGGTGGTGACCCTGGGCGAGAACGCCCGCCTGGTGCTCGACCGCGCCGCCTTCGCGCCCGGCAGCGGTGACCGCGAGGTCTCGCTCTCGCTGTTCGACGGCATCCTGCGCAGTTCGGTCGCCAAGGTGAAGGGCCAGTCGATCTTCGAGGTGAAATCGGCGCTGGTGACCAGCGCGGCGCGCTCCACCGAATGGGTGCTGGAGCTGAAGGGTCCGGCAGCGTCGCTGCTGGTGATCGAGGGCCGGGTCGCCGCCGCGGCGACGCCGGAAACCGCCGCCGACCTGCCCGACGCGCCGATCGCCAAGGGCGTCGAGCTCGAGGCCGGCTGGGGCATTCTGGTCGGGCCGCCGACCCGGATGCTGGGCGTGCCGCTGGCCGATCTCGGGCGGCCGATCCGATGGCCCGCGGCCAAGGTTGAGAAGCTGGAGCGCGCGACGGAATTCTAGGTCGCGGGCGCGACCCGTCCCCGGCTATTCCGCCGCCAGGGAATAGGGCAGCTTGGCGTTGTTGCGGATCATCAGCACCACGCAAGCGCCATGGCCGCGCGAGGCGCATTGCCGGAGCGCACGCTTGCGCGGATAGTTCTGGTCCTTGTTCTCCGGCGCCTGTGGCGGCAGGCCGACGCACTGGCCGATCTGCTCGCAGACGAAGCTGCCGCTGACGACACCGTCTTCCGAGACGGCGAAGGCGCCGTTGCGGTTGCGCAGCTCCTTCAGATAGGCCTGGAGCTGCGCCGCCACGTTGGTGCCGAGAACCAGGCTGCCGTCCGCTGGGGGCGAAGGCGCGGGTGCTGCGGGCGAAGGAATGGGTGCGGGCGGCACCACCGCGGCCTGCTGCGTCGGTGCGGCCGCAACCGGGGCCGGAGTTGGAGCCGGGGCTGGAGCCGGAGTCGGGGCTGGCGCCGCGGCGGCCTTGGTGGTGCTCGGCGCCGGCGGCGTCACCGTGGCGCGGCTGGCGCTGGCACCCTCGAGCTTGGCGAGCTTGGTGCGCGCCAGCCGGGCGAAGGAGCCGTTCGGATACTGGTCAAGATAGGCCTGGAACTCCGCCGGATCGTCGCTGTCCTTGATCGAGTTGAAGAAGGCGACCTCGGCCGCATCGCTGCTGCCGACCGCCGCCTTGCTCGCCGTCGCCGGCACGAAATAGAAGGCGCCGGTCAGCGACGAGGATTCCCAGGGCACCTGGTGCTTGCCGGTATCCGCCATGACGCGGACCCGGACGCTGCGGAAGGTCTCCTCGAGCGCCATGCCGGGCTGGCGCATGGCGGCGGCGAGCGCCGTCGTATAGGGACTGTTCTTGCCCGAGCCGTCGGCCGCGACGTCGCCCGGCGCCGTCGAATAGGCGATGAAGCTGCCGGTCGGCGCGTCCATCTTGGCGAGGCCGACCTCGGCCGAACGGGTGCTGCGCGACAGCGGATTGTTGCGGCAGGCATCGAGGATGACGATGTTCACCTGGTTGCCGGCGAACTGCATCTGCTTCAGCACCCAGTCGGCATCCACCGCCTCGATCTCGGCATCGGCCTCGCGGCGGATGTCCGCCTTCACCGGCACCAGGTAGTTGTTGCCGGCGATCTGCACGCCGTGGCCGGCATAGAAGAACAGCCCGACCGCATCCTGGCCGGCGGCGGTCAGGTCGCCGCCGAAATCCGAGATCGCCCGCTTCATCATGCGCTGGTCGCCGTCGATCACGGTGCGCACCTGGAAGCCGAGATCCTTCAGCGTCGCCGACATCAGCTTGGCGTCGTTGGCCGGGTTGGGCAGGGTGCCGAGGTCGCTGCCGTAATGCGAATTGCCGATCACCAGGGCGATCCGCGCCTCGGCCCGGGCGGCCGTCGCCGCGCCGAAGCCGCAGAGCAGCGCGAGGATCGTCATGGCGAGGATCGTCATGGCGAGGATCGTCGGGGCGAAGATCGTCGGGGCGAGGACCGCGGGCACGCGCATGGCTAGTGGACAAGTCCGGTTGCAGGATCGATCATTCATCAAGGGTAGGGACTTGCCGGCCGTCCGACAAGTTGCACACATCACATTTCCGTCCGGCAGGATGCCGCCCGCGATGCCCTGAAGGCGCGAATTTTTCGCGCGGATCGCTAAAAGCCCGGGTGCAGCCGGCCCTACCACAGGATGTGGTGGCTGCCGATTATGCCAAGCCCGCCATGTTGTGGATTAACCTGGGGTTAACTCTGAATTCCCCTGATGAATCAAAATTATAACAGCTATTCTTCGTGTATTAGTTTGACATTAACCAAATCTCGACGTTAAGATTTACATTCATGGGAAAGTGCGGCCAGGGGTGCGGGGAATAATCCGCCGGAAGACGGGGCCAAGCTTTCAGAGTCGGCTGGTGGGGGATGACCACAGAAGCCTTGGACGTTGACGAGTTGCTGGCGCTGGCCCGTGAGAAATCGGACCAGGCGCGCAGCCAGCTCTTTGAAGTGATGGGAGACATCTTCCTGGCCCGGGGCACCGTCCTCAGCCTGCAGGAGCGTTCCCTCATGGTCGACATCCTGGAGAAGCTGATCCAGGAGGTGTCCCAGGACATCCGCCGCAAGCTGGCCCTGAAGCTGGCCGAGGCGCCGGGCACGCCGCGCGAACTCGCCGTGCTGCTGGCCAATGACGACATCGACGTCGCCTCGCCGATCCTGCTGGAATGCAAGGCATTGCAGGATATCGATCTCATCGAGATCGTCCGCCACCGCTCGATCCAGCACATGCTGGCGATCTCCATGCGCCGCGATCTCTCGACCTCCGTCGCCGACGCGCTGGTCGAGAACGGCAGCAACGACGTGATCCTCTCGCTGCTGGAGAACCCGGACGCCCAGATCGGCCGGGCGACCATGGCCTATCTGGTCGAGCAGTCGAAGGCGGTAGACGAATTCCAGGAGCCGCTCGCCCGTCGGCGGGACCTGCCGCGCGACCTCGCGGTGCGCATGTGCTTCTGGGTCGCCGCCGCCATCCGCCGCTACATCCTGGAGAAATTCAGCATCAGCGCCGACGAGATCGACGATGCGCTCGAGCCGCTGGCCACCGACCTCGCCGCCAGCCTCGCCGCCGAGAAGCAGCAGCAGAGCGCCGCCGATGATCTGGCGCGCCAGCTCGGCGAGCAGCGCAAGCTGACGCCGCGGCTGCTGATCCAGACCCTGCGCCGCGGCGAGATCCCGCTGTTCGAGGCGATGATGGGCGAGATGTGCGATCTGCGCGTCAACCTGATCCGGCGCATCTGCTACGAGCCCGGCGCCGAGGGCCTGGCGGTGGCGGCGCGGGCCATCGGCCTCAGCCGCGAGGAATTCGCCACCATCTTCCTGCTCACCCGGAAGGCGAAGCACGGACCCGCCGCGACCGATCCCGGCGATCTCGGGCGCGCCCTGGTGTTCTTCGATCGGGTCTCCCACAGCAATGCCGAAACGGTGCTCAACCGCTGGCGGCGGGATCCCAACTATCTGTTTGCCATAAAATCGGTCGACGAGTCGCAAGGACGGCAGAGCGCATGAAGCAGAACAAGTTCGTTGTGGCCGGCACCGGTGCCGGTCCGGGGACCGGCACGGGCAGCGCCATGCGCCCGGCGGACAACGCCAACGCGCCGAAGCCCGAGCAGCTGCAGCAGGCCTTCGCCAAGGAGCTGCTGGAATTCGGCCCGGCGATGTTCCTGGCCGATATCCGCGGCGAAATCCAGTGGAGCAATGCGGCGTTCCGGCGGATCGCCGAGACCAAGCTGGGCGTGGCCAGTATCAGCCAGGCTCTGGCGCTCGCCGATATCGCCGAGGAGATCGACCTCAACCGCCAGCCGATCTTTCGCGAGGACATGCTGGGGGCCGGTGCCGGCGGCCAGGTGCTGCGCTCGCGCCACGTGCCGCTGTTCGACGAGACCGGGCGGCTGACTGGCTTCGGCGGCCTGGTCAACCTGACCACCGAACAGGGCGAGCGCGGCGAGGAGACGCCGCTGATCCTCGAGCGGCACATGGATTTCATCCGCATGAGCTCCGACTGGATGTGGGAGACCGATGCCGGCTTCACCCTGCAGATGGTGACCCACCGGGTCAACAACGTGCTCGGCATCACCCCGCATGAGCTGATCGGCAAGAACCTGCTCTCGCTGGTCGGCTCGGACGCCCTGCGCGACGCGCTGAAGCGCCGGATGGACCGCCTGTCGCCGTTCCGCGACCAGCCGTTCGACGCCGCCGATTCCTCCGGCAAGCGCAAGCTCTTCCTGATGAGCGCCGCGCCGGTCTTCGACAAGACGGACGGCAGCCTGAAGGGCTATCGCGGCTGCGCCACCGACATCACCGAGCTCACCCGGCGCGAGGAAAGCCTGCGCACCGCCAAGGAGACGGCGGAGACCGCCAGCCGCTCGAAGAGCCATTTCCTCGCCAACATGAGCCACGAGCTGAAGACCCCGCTCAATGCCATCATCGGCTTCACCGACGTCATGCGCATGGGGCTGCTGGGGCCGGTGGAGAACCCGGAATACCGCACCTATGTGAAGGACATCAATACCAGCGCCAACAAGCTGCTCGGCAGCATCAACGACATCCTCGACGTGTCGCGCATCGAGGCCGGCAATGTCGAGCTGCACGAATCCGCCGTCAACATCGAGGAGCTCTTCGAATCCGCCGCGCGCCTGATCCGCGATCGGCTGGACACTGCCGGGCTCAAGCTGGTCGTCGACCTGCCGTCGCGCCTGCCGCGGCTGCACGGCGACAAGCGCAAGGTGAAGCAGATCCTGGTCAACCTGCTCGCCAACGCGGTGAAGTTCACCCAGCCCGGCGGCCGGGTGAAGCTCTCGGCCGGCATCGGCGAGAACGGCGGCCTGAAGATGACGGTGGAAGACACCGGCATCGGCATCGCGCCGGAACAGCTGCAGGCGGTGATGGAGCCTTTCGCCCAGGTCGAAACCGATCTCGACCGCCGCTTCGAAGGCCTGGGCCTCGGCCTGCCGCTGTCGCGCGGCCTTGCCCGCCTGCATGGCGGCGACCTGGTCCTGGAAAGCCAGCCCGGCAAGGGCACCATCGCGATCCTGACCCTGCCGCCTGAACGCAGCATCGACGGTACCCACCTGACGGCGGTGAAGTAATACTTTCATAACCTTGCCGCCGGGCCCGCCCCCAAACCTGCAACGGGGCCTGCAACGGGGCCTGCGGTCGCATTGACTATTGGCCAGCATTCATCACAATGCGCTGACGATCCCCTCGGCAAATCACCTGTGCGGGTGTTGGCGACGTGACGCAGTCCTTCGATCTCGCCGAACTGCTTGCTCTGGCAAAAGACAGCGCGCCGGAATCACGGTCGCGCCTGTTCGGCCTGATGGGCGATCTGTTCCTCAACAAGGGCGGCTATCTCAGTACCGAAGAACGCTCAAACTTGAGCGAAATACTGACGACATTGTTGCCACAGGCGGACAAGGAGTCCCGCCTCAAGCTCGCCTTTGATCTTTCCGGATCGACGGCGGTGCCGCGCGACCTGGCGCGCCGCATGGCGGAGGACGAGATCGAGGTCGCCTCGCCGATCCTGGTGAAGTCGACGAAGCTCACCGACCAGGACCTCATCGAATTGGCCGCGCGCTCGCCGGAACATGCCGGCGTGATCGCGACGCGACGTGGCCTGTCGATGCCGGTGGCCGACAAGCTGATGGGCTGCGGCCAGGTCAAGGTGATCCAGTCGCTGCTCGACAATGCCTCGTCCCAGATCTCCGTCGCCGCCCTGCACACCGCGCTCGGCCTGGCGAAGACCTCCGACGAGCTGCAGGACTCGATCAGCCGGCGCGTGGAATTGCCGGAGGAGATCGCCGCCGAGCTGATGGAATGGGCCGGCGAGCGCGTCCGCGAAAGGCTGATGGACCGCTTCAACATCCTGATGGTCGAAATCGTGCCGCCGTCCGAGGAGGACGAGGAGCTGCCGCCGCTCGATGTCGCGCAGTTCAACCGGGCCAACGGCATCGTCACCGAGCCGGAGCCGGATCTCGCCGACATGCCGCCCACCGGTTTCGCCCGCTACGGCGCCGCCTCGAGCGTCACGCCGGCGCCCGGCCTCACCGTCGCGAAACCGCCGCCGGCCGCACCCAAGCCCGAGGCGGAGGAAGAGGCACGCCAGGAGGAAGCGCGGCTCGCCGAGGCCGAGGCCCTGCGCGCCAAAACGAAGAAGGATCTGGTCGCCAAGACTCTCGCGGCCCTGGCGCAGGATACCCATGCCGAACCGGCGGCAAGCCCGCCGCCCGCGGCCGAAGTGCCGCCGGAGACCCGCGGCGTCGCAGCTGTCGGTGCCCCTGCGCCAACGCCCGCGCCCGAGATCATGCCCGCGCCAACACTCGAGCCCGCGATGCCGCAGCTGGCCAGCGCCCGACACGAGACGCCCGCGGCAAGGATGACCTTCGACGCGGTCGACATGGAACTGGAATTGATCGACGTCGGGGATGCCGCCGGGGCCCCGCCTCTCGCCGCACCGATGGCCAAGGCCGAGCGGCAGGCGGCGATGACCGAGCTGGAACTCGGCCTCGAACTTTCCCTCGACCAGGCGCCGCCCGAACCGGTATCGGCTGAACCTGCGCCGGTCGAACCTGCGCCTCCCGGTCGAACCTGCTCCGGCCGAAGTCGAAGCCGAAGCGGAAGCCGAGATGCCGGCGGCGGCGGAAGAATACGCGAGCAGCGAGCTCGATCCCTACGTTCCGCCGCAATCCGCTCCGGCGGCCGAAGCGACCGCCACACCGGTCGAGGAACCGCCGGCGGTGGAGCCCGCGGCAACGGCAGCATCTGCGGTTGAAGCGCCGTCCGAGGCCGCGGCCGAGGAGATCGAGGCGGCGCCAGCCGAATCCACGGCCGTTGCGGCCGAGACAGCTGAATCTGAGGCCGCTGAACCAGACGTCGCCGAACCGGAGGTCGTCGAGCCTGAGATCCTCGAATCGGAAGCCGTCGAACCTGAAGCGGTCGAGCCGGAGGCCGCGGAACCGGAAGCCGCGGAAGCTGAACCTGTCGAACCTGAGTTTGTCGAACCTGAGTTTGTGGAACCCGTGGCCGTCGAACCTGAAGCGGTCGAGCCGGAGGCCGCGGAACCTGAAGCCGCTGAAGCTGAACCTGTTGAACCTGAGACTGTGGAGCCCGCCGCCGTCGAACCTGAAACGGTCGAATTGGAAGCCACTGAAGCTGAGCCTGAAGAGCCTGCCGCCGCCGCACCCGAAGCGGTCGAGCAGGAGGCTGTGGAACCGGAACCCGTTGAAGCTGAGCCAGTAGAGCCCCTGGCCGTCGAGCCTGAAACGGCCGAGCCGGAAGTCGCGGAACCGGAAGCCGCGGAAGCTGAACCTGTCGAACCGGAAGCCGCAGAAGCTGAGCCAGAAGAGCCTGCCGCCGCCGCACCTGAAGCGGTCGAGCCGGAGGCTGTGGAACCGGTAGCCGCTGAAGCTGAACCTGTCGAACCTGAGTTTGTTGAGCCCGAGGCCGTCGAACCTGAAACGGTCGAGCCCGAGGCAGTGGAAGCGGAAGCCGCAGAACCTGAATCCGTCGAACCTGAATCCGTGGGACCCGCGGCCGCCGAACCTGAGACGGTCGAGCCCGAGGCCATGGAACCGAAAGCCACAGAACCTGAAGCTGTGGAGCCCGCGGCTGTCGCGCCTGAGACGGTCGCGCCTGAGACGGTCGCGCCTGAAACGGTCGAGCCCGAGGCAGTCGAACCGGAAGCCGCGGAACCGGAAGGCGCAACGTCGGCACCGGGCGTCCCGGAGACTCCGGCGGAGGAAAGCCCGTTTGCGGCATTCGCCGCCGTCGAATCCGCCGCGGCCAAGATCGAACCGGCGCCGTCGACCCTGCCGCCTTTCGAGCCGCGCAAGGAAGCCCTGGTCGTCAACTTCATCAAGAACGCCCTGGCAGCGGCGGCGGCGGCGGCGGCCAAGGCCTTGACGGAGCCGAAGGCACCGGCGGTGAAACCGCCGGCCCCGGAACCGCAGCCGGAACCGGAACCGGAAATCGCCGCGGACGTATCGGCTTCGGCGCCGGCCCCCGCTGCGGTGGAAACCGCTGCGGCGGGAACCGTTGCGGCGGCCGAACCTGCGCCGCCGAGCCCGGAACCGGTCCCGGCCGCCGTCGCCGAGCCGGAAACGCCTGCAACTCCCGAACCCGCCCCCGAATCCATTGCCGAGCCCGCGGCGGAACCGGTCGCCGCACCGGCGGCGGAGCCGGTTGCCGCACCGGCCGCCGAACCCGTCCGACCGGCGGCGGCTGCCCGGGCGCCGATCCCCAAGGGCGGCGAACACAAGCTGACGACGGCCCTGGTGATCGCCGTGCTGAACAACGGCAGCCTCGCTCATGCCGAGGCGATGTTCGCGCAGATGACCGGATTGCGCATCGGACTGGTGCGGCGCCTGGCGGCGGAAAGCGGCGGCGAAGGCCTGGCGATGGCGGCCCGCGCCATCCACATGTCGCGCGAGGATTTCTCGACGATCTACCTGCTGTGGCGAAAGCTGAAGTCCCGGGACGGCTTCGTGCCGACCAGCGACCATGGCAAGGCCCTCGACTTCTTCGACAGCGCGCCGCAGGACCGGGTCGTGTCGGTGATCAATCGCTGGCGCAAGGATCCGGAAAAGCTCTTCGCCACCGGCTGATCCGCCGCCTTACCCATCGCGCGTCACCCATCCTGCCTCATCCGGCCCGGCGCAGAACCCGCAAGGCGGCATCGAGACCGTCCAGGGTCAGCGGGAACATCCGGTCCCCCATGATCTGGCGCAGCAGCTGCAGCGAGCTGGTGTAGTCCCAATGCAGCGGGTTGCGCGGATTGATCCAGGCGGCGCGCGGATAGTGCTGCAGCAGCCGTCCCATCCAGGTCGAGCCCGCCTCGTCGTTCCAGTGTTCCACTGACCCGCCCGGCTGCGAGATCTCGTAGGGGCTCATGGTGGCATCGCCGACCAGGACCAGCGACCAGTCGGGGCCGTACTTGTTCATCACCTCGACGGTCGGCGTCCACTGCTCGAAGCGGCGACGTGCCGAGCGCCACAGCCGCTCATAGGGGCAGTTGTGGAAATAGAAGGTTTCCAGATGCTTGAACTCGGATTTCGCGGCGGAGAACAGCTGCGCCGATTCCTCGACATGGTCGTCCATCGAGCCGCCGATATCGAGCAGCAGCAGGACCTTGACCTTGTTGCGGCGTTCCGGCCGCAGCTTCAGGTCGAGCGAGCCGCCGTTATGGGCGGTGGCGCTGATCGTGCCGCCGAGATCCAGTTCCTTGGCCTCGCCCTCGCGGCCCCAGCGGCGCAGCCGCCGCAGGGCCAGCTTGATCGCCCGCGTGCCCAGCTCGACCTCGCCGTCGAGGTCGCGGAACTCGCGCTTGTCCCAGACCTTGACCGCGCGCCGGTGCCGCGACTTGTCCTGGCCGATGCGCACACCTTCCGGGTTGTAGCCATAGGCGCCGAAGGGCGAGGTTCCGGCGGTACCGATCCATTTCGACCCGCCTTCATGGCGCTCCCGCTGCTCCGCCAGACGCTGGCGGAGGGTTTCCATCAGCTTGTCCCAGCCGCCCAGTGCCTGGATCTGCGCCATCTCCTCGGGGGAGAGATATTTCTCCGCCAGCTGCCGCAGCCAGTCTTCCGGGATCTCCGCCACGACCTCGCCGCCGACCGTCGCCAGGCCATGGAAGTACAGGCTGAAAACCCGATCGAAGCGATCGATGCGCCGCTCATCCTTGACCAGGCTCGACCGCGCCAGATAGTAGAAATCCTCGACGTCGAGCTGGACCACGCCGGCCTGCATCGCACCCAGCAGGGTGAGGTACTCGGTCAGCGAGACCGGCACGCCTTCGTTGCGCAGGGCGGTGATGAAGCCGGCGAACATGCGGTGCTACTGGCCGCGCCGCGCCAGGAAGGCGACGCGCTCGAACAGATGCATGTCCTGCTCGTTCTTCAGCAGGGCGCCGTAGAGCGGCGGCACCACCACCTGCGGATCCTTGGAGCGCAGGGCCTCGACCGGGATCTCGTCGACCACCAGCAGCTTCAGCCAGTCGAGCAGCTCGGACGTCGCCGGCTTCTTCTTCAGCCCGGGGACCGCGCGGATCTCGTAGAACACCGCCATCGCCTCGCGCAGCAGGGTGGACTTGATGTCGGGATAATGCGAATGGACGATTCGCTCCATCGTCTCGCGCTCGGGAAAATGGATGTAATGGAAGAAGCAGCGGCGCAGGAAGGCGTCCGGCAGCTCCTTCTCGTTGTTCGAGGTGATGATCACCACCGGCCGGTGGCGCGCCGCCACGGTTTCCTTGGTCTCGTAGACGAAGAACTCCATGCGGTCGAGTTCCTGCAGCAGGTCGTTGGGAAACTCGATATCCGCCTTGTCGATCTCGTCGATCAGCAGCACCACCGGCGTCTCGCTGGTGAAGGCCTCCCAGAGTTTGCCGCGGACGATGTAGTTGCGGATGTCGTGCACCTTGGCGTCGCCGAGCTGACCGTCGCGCAGCCGCGCCACCGCATCGTATTCATAGAGGCCCTGGGCGGCCTTGGTGGTCGACTTGATATGCCATTGGATGAGCGGCAGGCCGAGCGCCGCGGCGACCTCCTGGGCCAGGACGGTCTTGCCGGTGCCGGGTTCCCCCTTCACCAGCAGCGGCCGGCCCAGGGTCACGCTGGCATTGACCGCCACCTCCAGGTCCCGGGTGGTGATGTAGCGGTCGGTGCCGCCGAATTTTCCGGCCTTGGTCATCCTGTTCCCATCCCTTCCGTCTGCGGCCCGCAGCCTAACACCCGGCCTCGGTAGCTGGCAAAGGCCTGTCCGGACGAGGTTTTTCGAAACCGCTTGACAATATGTGTGCAGCATACATATATTGTCCAAGACCCAGCGAGGAGACTGCCATGGACCGGAACAAACGCCACGACCTGCCGCAAGTCGCGCTCGGTTTCATGTGGCTCGGCCTGGTGCGCGCGCCCTGGCTGATGGACTCGCTGCTGCCCCGCCGCGACGGCCAGCGCCCCGACCGCCCGCGCGACCGCAACTTCCGGGACTTTTGAACGCGATGACCCAGCGACTGGAAAACCTGGTCGGCGCCCTCGGCCTCGCGGTCTCCGACCGGATGGCCGGGGTCTTCGAGGGCGTCTGCGATCTGTCCGACAGCGCACCGGCGGCGCTGATCCTCATCCGCTTCAACCCGGATACCCGGATCGAGGCCCTGGCGCGGTACCTGGCGCTCAGCCATTCCGGCACCGTGCGGCTGGTCGACCGGCTGGTGCGCGAGGGCTGGGTCGAACGCCAGCCCTGCGAGGATCTGCGGGCCGTCGTCCTCGCCCTCACCCGCGCCGGCGAGAAGATGGTCGACAAGCTGGTCGCCGGGCGCAGCCGGACCCTCGGCCATGCGCTGGAAGGCTTCACCGCCGAGGAGCGCAGGACCCTGGAAGACCTGGTCGCGCGCATGCTGGTGAACCTGGTGCCCGACAAGTCCGCGGCGGATCACACCTGCCGGCTCTGCGATTCCGCCGCCTGCGAGAGCGCCGGATGCCCGCTGGACTGCCGGACCGGATGATGCCGGCGAAGCCCTTCCGGATCATCGCGGCGCCGTCGATTCTCGGCCTCTGGCCCTCGGGGGTCGAGCGTCTGCCGGAGGCCCTGCTGGCCGCCGGCCTCGCCGCGCGCCTCGGGGTGGAAACCGGGGCGAAACTCCAGCCGCCACCCTATGACGACCGGCGCGATCCCGCGACGCTGATGCGCAACCCCGGCGGAATCGCCGCGTTTTCCCGGTCACTGGCCGGTGCAGTGACTGCGGCGCTGGATGCCGGCACGGTGCCGCTGGTGCTGGGCGGCGACTGCAGCATCCTCATCGGCAATGCCCTGGCCCTGCGCCGGCGCGGCCGCTTCGGCCTGCTGTTCCTGGACGGCCATGCGGATTTCTACCAGCCCGCCGCCTCGCCCGGCGGCGAGGCCGCGGACATGGATCTCGCCCTGGTGACCGGCCGCGGACCGGAGATCGTCACCCGGATCGACGGCTTCGAGGGCTATTTCCGCGACGCGGACGTGGCCCTGCTCGGCTTTCGCGATGCGGAGCAGTTTCTCGCGGCGGGCAGCCAGGACGTTCGCGACAGCGGCATCCTCTGCCTCGATCTCGCCGCCTTCCGCAGGCTCGGCGCCAGCGCCGCCGCGGCGCAGGCAATGGCCCGCCTGGCGCGGCCCGAACTTGCCGGGTTCTGGATCCACCTCGACGTCGACGTGCTGGACGACGCGGTGATGCCGGCGGTGGACTACCGGATGCCGGGCGGGCTCGGGCTGGAGGAACTGGCGACCGTGCTGCGCATGGCCGTCGCCTCCGGGCGCTGCATCGGCCTCGACGTCACCATCTTCAACCCGCGCCTCGATCCCGACGGCCGGATCGCCGGACGCCTGGTGGACTGCCTCGCGGACTCGCTCGGGGATTGCCGCGGCGCCGCGCTTGAACCCCCGGTGCCGCTCGCCTAGTTTCAAGCCGTGGACGATCGGCGGGCGAGGACATGGCGCAGCAACCGGATGCGATGAGGCAGGCGAAGTTCAAGATCGGCGACGTCGTGCGCCATCGGGTCTTCCCGTTCCGCGGCGTGATCTTCGACGTCGACCCGGTCTTCGACAACACCGAGGAATGGCTGCAATCGATCCCGGCGGAGGTCCGGCCGCACAAGAACCAGCCGTTCTACCACCTGCTGGCGGAGAATGCGGAATCCACCTATGTCGCCTATGTCTCGGAGCAGAACCTGCTACCCGACGAGACCGGCAAGCCCTGCCGGCATCCCCTGGTCGGCGAGATGTTCTCCGGCCCGGTCGACGGCGCCTATCGCCTGAAGGACCACCGGCCGAACTGACATCCGATCGCCCCCGTTCCATTCTCCCGTTCCATTTTCCTCTTGACAAAACGGAACATTTATGGAACAATAAGGATACAATGAATGAATAGATGGGGCAGGTCATGGCGGTCTGGGTTCGGCAGTTGGGAGAAGGTGCGGCTTTCGGTGCCCTGATGGCGCTGATCATCATGGGACCACAGATACTTTAGGGCGCGTTTTCATCAAGATATCGGCCAGGCCCAGGCCGAGGAAACTCAGGCCGAGGAAGCTCTGGCCGAGGAAGCTCTGGCCGAGGAAGCTCTGGCCGAGGAAACTGAGACTGTCGAGGTTTCGGTGTTTCGTGCGGCAGACGCGATGAGCCGTCACGACATGCCCGTCTACGCCGCCGCCCGCCTCGCACGTCTCACCCGCCTCGCCCGCCCCCCTCCCCGCTCGCCCCGTCCCCGCCCGCCGTTATCGCGCGGAGGCGGTGCGTCGGGCCGCGGGAGGCCGCCAGTCGGCACTATCGGCGGTTTTCCCGTCGGTGAGATCGTGGCGTCGGTGGGATCGTGGCAGTGCCGGCCAAGCGTCGAAAATGTAGCACGGGCCGGCGCGCAGCTTATATAAACCAGAGTGTCAGATCGACGTCGGCGGCGGGGCTTGGTTCCGCCTGCCGATGCCGTCTGTCGTTTTGCCGTCTGTCGTTTTGCCGTCTGTCGTTGTACCGATCGTCGTCGGGCCAGTCGTCGTATCGTCTGCACGGCCGGAGCCGTCTTCGGTATCGGCCCGTCGGCAGCAAACTTAGCGTCCTGCCGGCATCTTCGGCGCAACAGGTGCCGTGCCGGTCGCCATTTCGGTCCGGGTTGGGGGTGCCATGCCGTTGAGTGCCGTTCGCGAATTCCTGAAGCTCGAATCGGCGGGCGGTATCCTACTGGTGATCGCCGCCGCCCTCGCCCTCCTGCTGTCCAATTCGCCCTGGTCCGGCGCCTATGAGGCGCTGCTGCACCTCCCCATCAGCCTGCCCATCCCGGCCCTTTCCCTGCCGCATTCGCTGCTGCACTGGATCAACGACGGGCTGATGGCGGTGTTCTTCTTCCTGGTCGGGCTGGAGATCAAGCGCGAGGTGCTGGAAGGCGAGCTTTCCTCGGCGCGCCAGATCGCCCTGCCGGGCCTTGCCGCCCTGGGCGGCATGGCGGCACCGGCGCTGATCTACCTGCTGGTCAATCGCGACGTTCCCGCCAACCTGGCCGGCTGGGCGATCCCGGCGGCGACCGATATCGCCTTCGCCGTCGGTGTCCTGGCGCTGCTCGGCAGCCGCATCCCGCTGGGCCTCAAGGTCTTCCTGCTTGCCCTCGCCATCCTCGACGATCTCGGCGCCATCCTGGTCATCGCCCTCTTCTTCACCGCCGAGCTGTCGATGACGGCGCTGGGACTTGCCGGCCTGGCCCTGCTCGCCCTCGTCCTGCTCAATCGCTGCGGCATCTCGCGCCTGACCCCCTATCTGGTGATCGGCGTCGTGCTCTGGGCCTGCGTCCTGGAATCCGGCATCCATGCCACCCTGGCCGGCGTCGCCCTCGCCTTCACCATTCCGATGCGGGCCAAATCCGGCCCGTCGCCGCTGCGCAGCTGCGAGCACGCCCTGCATCCCTGGGTCGCCTTCGGCATCATGCCGATCTTCGCCTTCGCCAATGCCGGCGTCAGCCTGGCCGGAACGGGCATCGGCCTGCTGGCGGAACCGGTCGCCCTGGGCGTGCTGCTCGGCCTCTTTCTCGGCAAGCAGCTCGGCGTCATGGGGATGACCGTCCTCGGCACGCGGCTCGGCATCTGCCGCCTGCCGGAGGGCGCCGGCTGGCTGCAGATGTACGGCGTGGCGCTGCTGACCGGGATCGGCTTCACCATGAGCCTGTTCATCGGCACCCTGGCCTTCAGCGATCCGGTCTATGCCACGGAAGTCCGCGTGGGGGTGCTGTCGGGATCGATGCTCTCGGCGGGACTGGGCTACCTCGTCCTGCGTCTCGCCCCGACTGCCGGGTCGCCGCGCCGCTGAGGGCAGCTAGTTGCCGACGGTGAGGCGCACGGCATTGTCGAAGTTCCAGACCGGAACCGCCGTGCCGAATTCGAAATCCTTGCCCTCGGTCACCGCATTGTGGATGCCGATGATTTCCGCCCGGGCGCCCTCCACCAGCAGCAGCGGCGCGCCGGAGACCCCGAAGGTGGCGTCGCAGCGATGCAGCAGCAGCGGCACCTGCTTCACCTGGCCGACCAGTTCGCAGCCCTGGTGCCGGGTCAGGATCTCGACGAAATCGCCGGCATATCCGGCGACACCCATCTCGCCCTTGCCCGCGGCCACCATGATCTGGGCCAGGCTCTTGCGGGAAAGCGGGATCGGGCGCACCGCCAGCTGATGATCGAGGATGATGATCGCCCAGTCGCGGGCCATCTCGTGGATCTCGGTCGCGCGCTTGGGATTGTAGCGGGGCGGCAGCACGAAGCGCGTGCCGATGGCATGGGCGGCGAACTGGCCCTTGTGATAGCCGGCGAGGAAATGGATCTCGGTCGGCAGCGCCCAGTGCTGGTCGCGGGCGTTGTAGAGGCAATGGGCGGCCGTCAGCACCTCGTCGGGACCGATCAGGGCACCGGTGCAGCTGCCGCCGATCTCGCGGTTGATGCGGCCGAGCGCCGACCAGGGCCAGACGGCGGAATCCGCCGGGTGGCGATCATCGGCGCCTTCGACGCCAAGGCTGTGCAGCTTGGTCACCGACTGCGCCAAGGCGGGCGCGGGGGCGACGAACCAGCCGATGGCCGGCAGCAGCAGGACGGCGAGATCCAGGAGTCTAGGGCGCAAAGATCGCATCGCGGATCAATACGCCGATCAGGGCTGCAACGCAAAAGGCGGCCAGACAGAGGCCGATCAGGATGCCCTGGCCGAGGGGATCGTTCGGGCGCACCTGCCGTTCCATTTCGCGGCGGGCCTCGCTGCGCAGTTCCCGGCCGGCCAGCATGACGAAATAGATCCGGCTTTGCCCGGGAACCGGCAGGGACAGGCGGACATCGATCGGATGGCGGCGCGGCGCGGCCACCTGGGCGGCTTCGCGGATGGCGGCAGCCTGCTCCGGCGTGAGGCTGTTCCTGACCGATTCGGGCAGCTTGCGCCAGAACAGCTCGCTGCGCACTTCGTTCATCAGCATGGACCGGCTCCAATCCCCGCCACCGGCCACGACCGGCCGGCGACCCCTAGACCGGGGAACATTATCCGTACACTTCCTTAAACAAAAATTTACCGCCAGGGGACACTGATCTGTCATGAGCCTAACGAAAGGTGGGGCCACCACCGGCGGCCCGAGGCGTGCCGACCCTGCCGGCTAACGTATTGGTAAGATGGGGATGCCCGGGCTTCGGCTGGCGGCCGGTGCGAGCTTGGGCTAGAGTGAAATTCATCCAAGATGCCGGTTACGTGAACCGCACCTGCCAGTGCAACGATGTCCGAGTCCAACAAAAGTCAGGGCAATAAAAAGATGCGCGCAGAAAAACTGAAGTCCCAGCTGATCGACGACGTCCTGCGTTTCGTCGGCGAGCGGATCGAGAAACCCCGCCAGGCCCTGGTCGAGACCTTCATTCGACAATTCTACGCCAACGTTCCGCAAGGCGACATCGACGACCAGACCGCCGAGGATCTGTTCAGCGCGGCGCTGTCGCTCTGCACCTTTGCCGGCAAGCGCCAGGTCGGCAAGGCCAAGGTCCGGGTGTTCAATCCCCGGCTGGACGAGCATGGCTGGCGCAGCCCCCATACGGTGGTCGAGATCGTCAATGACGACATGCCGTTCCTGGTCGAACTCGGTGACCGCCGAGCTCAATCGGCAGGACACGAGCGTGCATCTGGTGATCCATCCGATCATGCGCATCGAACGCGATGCCAAGGGCCAGATGACCGGCATCGGCAAGCCCGATGCCCATGCCGAATCGGTGATGCAGCTGCGGGTCGGCCAGGCCGCCACCCAGGACCGGCTGGACGAGCTGAAGGGGCGGATCGAGGTGGTGCTGGCCGACGTGCGGATCGCCGTCGCCGACTGGCAGGCGATGCGCAACCGGGTCGCCGAGACGATCAAGGAAGTGAAGTCGGCGAAGCTGCCCCTGCCGGCCGACGAGGTGGCCGAGGCGGTGGATTTCCTGGAATGGGTCAACGACGACCACTTCACCCATCTCGGCTACCGGGAATACGCCTTTGCCGGCGAAGGCGAGAATGTCAGCTACAAGATCGTCGACAATGCGGCGCTCGGCATCCTGAAGAACTTCGACCTGCGGATCTTCGACGGCATCCGCAACCGGGACAACATGCCGCCCGACGTCCGCAGCTTCCTGCGCCAGCCCAAGCTGATGATGGTGACCAAGGGCAACCTGCGCTCGACCGTCCACCGCAATGCCTATCTCGATACCATCGGCGTCAAGGTCTTCGACAAGAAGGGCAACGTCACCGGCGAAAGACTGCTGGTGGGCCTGTTCACCTCGGTCGCCTACAACAAGAGCCCGTGGGAGATCCCGCTGCTGCGCGGCAAGGTCGAGGGCGTGGTGAAGCGCGCCGGCTTCGGCCCCAACAGCCACGACGCCAAGGCCCTGTCGCAGATCCTCGAGACCTATCCGCGCGACGAGCTGTTCCAGGCCAACGAGGACGAGCTGTTCGACACCGCCCTCGGCATCCTGCATCTGCAGGAACGCCAGCGCGTGGCTTTGTTCGTCCGGCGCGATCCCTACGAGCGCTTCCTGTCCTGCTTCGTCTACCTGCCGCGCGACGACATGTCGACCGATCTGCGGGTCAAGATCACCAACATGCTGTGCAAGGCCTTCAACGGCAAGCTGTCGATCTTCTACGTGCATCTGGCCGACGGGCCGCTGGCGCGGCTGCACATCATCATCTCGACCACGCCCGGCGAGATCCCGTTCTACGACATCGGCGAACTCGAGCGGCATGTGGCGGACGCCTGCCGTTCCTGGCGCGACCATCTGCGCGAGGCGCTGGTCGCCGCCAAGGGCGAGGCCACCGGCCTGACCCTGCTGCGCACCTATGGCGACGCCTTCCCGGTCGGCTACGAGGACTATTTCAACGCCCATACGGCGGTGCATGACATCGACCGGGCGCTGGAGACACTGCATGCCGCCCTGCCGGCGATCAACCTCTATCGGCCGGTCGAGGCCGGCAATGCCGACGTCCACCTGAAGCTCTACAAGGCCGGCGACAAGATCGCGCTCTCCACCGTGCTGCCGTCGCTGGAGAATTTCGGCCTGAAGGTGATCAGCGAGAACCCCTTCGAGATCAAGCCCGACGGCGCCGAGCAGAGCGTCTGGATCCACGACTTCACCATGGCAACCGCCGACGGCGCCGAGGTCGACATCTCGCTGGTCCGCGACAAGTTCCACAAGGCCTATGTGCAGATCTGGGCCGGCCAGATGGAGGACGACGGCTTCAACCGACTGATCTTCACCGCCGGCCTCGCCTGGCGCAAGATCACCCTGCTGCGCAGCTACTGCAAGTACCTGCGCCAGGCGGGAATCGCCTTCAGCCAGACCTATATGGAAGCCACGCTGAACGGCAACCCGGCGATCACCAAGGCGATCGTGCGGCTGTTCTTCGCCCGCAACGATCCGGAATTCTCCGGCGACCGCGAGGCCGAATCGCAGAAGATCCTGGCCGAGGCGAGCAGCCTGCTCGATGCCGTCAGCAACCTCGACGAGGACCGCATCCTGCGGCGCTTCCTGAACGCGGTGCTGTGCACCCTGCGCACCAACTTCTTCCAGCGCGGTGCCGACGGACACATCAAGGAATACATCTCGTTCAAGCTCGATTCGAGCAAGCTCGACGAGTTGCCCTTGCCGCGCCCGCTGGTCGAGGTCTTCGTCTACAGCCCGCGGGCCGAGGCGATCCATCTGCGCGGCGGCAAGGTCGCCCGCGGCGGCATCCGCTGGTCCGACCGGCGCGAGGATTTCCGCACCGAGGTACTCGGCCTGATGAAGGCGCAGATGGTGAAGAACGCCGTCATCGTGCCGGTCGGCTCGAAAGGCGGCTTCGTGGTGAAGCGCCCGGTCCAGGGCGACCGCGAGGCGGTCATGGCCGAGGTCGTGCACTGCTACAAGACCCTGATGCGCGGGCTGCTCGACATCACCGACAACCTGGTCGGCGGCAGGGTGCAGCCGCCGCATGCCGTGGTCCGGCATGACGGCGACGATCCCTATCTGGTGGTCGCCGCCGACAAGGGCACCGCGACCTTCTCCGACATCGCCAACGGCGTGTCGCGCGACTACGGCTTCTGGCTCGACGACGCCTTCGCCTCGGGCGGCTCGGCCGGCTACGACCACAAGAAGATGGGGATCACCGCGCGCGGCGCCTGGGAATGCGTGAAGCGGCATTTCCGCGAGGTCGGCCACGATATCCAGTCGCAGGATTTCACCTGCGTCGGCGTCGGCGACATGTCGGGCGACGTGTTCGGCAACGGCATGATCCTCAGCCAGCACACCAAGCTGGTCGCCGCCTTCAACCATCTGCACATCTTCATCGACCCGAGCCCGGATCCGGCGGCGAGCTTCGCCGAGCGCAAGCGGCTGTTCGACCTGCCGCGCTCGGCCTGGAGCGACTATGACGCGAAGCTGATCTCCGCCGGCGGCGGAATCTACGAGCGCAAGGCGAAATCGATCAAGCTCAGCCCCGAGGCGCGGGCGCTGTTCGGCATCGGCAAGGACTCGGTGACGCCCAACGAGCTGCTGCAGGCGGTGCTGCGGGCCGAGGTCGATCTGCTCTGGCTGGGCGGGATCGGCACCTACGTTAAGGCCTCGGACGAGGTCAACGCCGAGGTCGGCGACCGGGCGAACGACGCCATCCGCATCAATGCCAACGAGCTGCGCTGCACCGTCGTCGGCGAGGGCGCCAACCTCGGCTTCACCCAGCGCGGCCGGGTCGAGGCGGCGCTGACCGGCAAGCGGATCAACACCGATGCGGTCGACAATTCCGCCGGCGTCGACACCTCCGATCACGAGGTCAACATCAAGATCCTGGTGAACGAGGCGATCGGCAGCGGCGACCTGACGATGAAGCAGCGCGACAAGCTGCTGGCGACGATGACCGACGACGTCGCCAAGCTGGTGCTGCGGGACAACTACCTGCAGTCGCAGGCGCTGAGCATCGCCGAGGCGCTGGGCTATACCCAGCTCGACCAGCAGGGCCGCTTCATGCGGGCGCTGGAGCGGGCGTCGCGCCTGGACCGGGCGATCGAGTTCCTGCCCGACGACGAGACCATGCGGCACCGGCTGTCGCAGCGCATCGGCCTGACCCGGGCGGAGCTGGCCGTGCTGCTGGCCTATTCGAAGAACGCGCTCTACGACGAGCTGCTGCCGTCGGACCTGCCCGACGATCCGCAGCTGGCGGACGATCTCATCAACTACTTCCCGCCGGCGCTGCGCGAGGCCTACAAGTCGCAGATCCAGGCGCATCGCCTGCGGCGCGAGATCATCGCCACGGTGGTCACCAATTCGCTGGTCAACCGCATGGGCGCGACGTTCCTGCATGTGACCAAGGAGAAGACCGGGCAGTCGGCCTCGGCGATCACCCGCGCCTATGCGATCACCCGCGGCGCCTTCAAGCTGCGCGAGATGTGGGCGGCGATCGAGGCGCTGGACAACCGGGTGGCGGCCGAAGCCCAGACCGGCATGCTGATTGAGATCAATCGGCTGGCGGAACAGGCGACCCTGTGGTTCCTGCGCAACGGCCAGCATCCGCTGGACATCGCCGGCAATATCGGCGAGATGCAGCCGGGTATCGCCGCGGTCGAGGGATCGCTGGCGATCATCGTCTCGGCCGCGGACCGGCAGACGATCGGCGAGCGCTTCGAGAAGCTGGCGGGCCAGGGCGTGCCGGAATCCCTGGCGCAGCGCATGGCACAGCTGCCGATGCTGGCCTCGGTGCTGGACGTGGTCCGCATCGCCAGCCACAGCAAGATCAAGGTCGAGGACGCGGCGCAGACCTATTTCGCCATCGGCGACCAGTTCCACCTGGACTGGCTGCGGGCCGGCGCCAAGGCACTGATCGGCGACAGCCATTGGGAACGCCTTGCGGTCTTCGCCATCATCGACGACCTCTTCGGGCATCAGCGGGAGCTGACCACCGCGATCCTGGCCAGCGCCAACGGCGCCACCGGCCAGCCGGCGATCGATCAGTGGCGCGAGGCAAGGGGTGCGATCCTGGTGCGCGCCGACCAGCTGTTCGGCGACCTGCGCCAGGTGGGCAAGCTGGAACTGGCGATGCTGGCGGTCGCCAACCGGACGCTGCGGAGCCTGCTCGGCTAGCCGTCGGCGGGCTTGACCGGCCCGCGGCGGAGGCGCGCTTCGGCGACGCTGGTGATCCTGGCCTTCAGTTCGGGATGCTTGGTCATCAGCCGGGTGAAATCCACCCGATCGAGGGCGAGCAGGCGGCATTCGGTGAGCGCCGTGACCGTGGCGGTGCGGGTGGTGTCGAGCACCAGGCCGATTTCGCCGAAGAACTGGCCCTTGCCGAGGCGGACCGGCTGCGGGCTGATTTCCACCTCGACCTCGCCGTCCATGACGAAGAACATCGCGTCGGCAGGCTCGCCGAGGCGCACGATGGTTTGTCGCGCCGGCACGATCTGCGGCTTGAGAAGCCTGGCGATGGCCGCGATCCGGGTAGCGTCGAGACCGGCGAACAGCGGCACCATGGCGACCGCTTTCCAGGTGACGACGAAGTCCCGGCGGCGGATCTCGCCGGCGAAACCGGTCGCCAAGATGCCGGCAGGCACGGCAAACATCGCGATACCGAGCAGCATCACGAAGCCTCCGAAGATCCGGCCGATCGGCGTAATCGGCGTCATGTCGCCGTAGCCGACCGTCGCCATGGTGACGACACCCCACCAGAGCGCCTTGGGTATGCTGGAGAAGACCAAGGGCTGGGCGTGGCGCTCGAGCAGGTACATGGTACCGGATACGATGACCAGCAGCACGACCATCACCAGCAGTGCAGCGGCGAGGGCACGCGCCTCGTTCTTCATCACCCTTCCTACAAGCGAGAGCCCGGGTGCCAGGCGCGCCAGCTTGAACAGCGTGAGGAGCTGGGCCAGCAGCAGCACGTCCCTGGTCTCGGGAACCGCAAGGCCGATCAATGGCGCCGCCGACGCCAGGTCGACGAAACCGAGAAAGGAGAAGGCATAGTGGCGCCGGACCTTCGCATCGCCGGGATTAAGACGCGGCGCGCGCCACAGCCGCCAGACATACTCGATGGCGAACATCGATGCGGCAATGCCGGACAGAGTCAGGCACTCGAATCGCGAGGTGGGGTCGAGGTCCGGCAGGGTGATGATCACCGCGCTGCCGACCGAGAACAGCAGTGCCACAACGAGGCCCGCCCGCGCCGGCCAGTTCACGCCACCGTCGGCCTCGCTGATATCCAGGAGATGGAGCAGCGTTTCGCGTCCGGCTTGGCCCATCACGTCCACCCTCGGGGGCAGGATGCGCCCCGCCACTCCCCGACGGCGGGACGCGTCCGGTCGCCTTGCCGTTAGCCCCGGTTGACGCGGTTGTCGATCAGGTCCTTGACCACGTTCGGATCGGCGAGGGTCGAGATGTCGCCGAGGCTGCCGAACTCGTTCTCGGCGATCTTGCGCAGGATGCGGCGCATGATCTTGCCGGAGCGGGTCTTCGGCAGGCCGGGCGCCCATTGCAGCAGGTCGGGCGAGGCGATCGGCCCGATCTCCTTGCGCACCCATTGCACCAGCTCCTTGCGCAGGGCATCGGAGGGTTCGACCCCGGTCTTCAAAGTAACATAGGCGTAGATGCCCTGGCCCTTGATGTCGTGCGGATAGCCGACCACCGCGGCCTCGGCGACCTTGGCATGGGCGACCAGGGCGCTCTCCACCTCGGCGGTGCCCATGCGATGGCCGGAGACGTTGATCACGTCGTCGACCCGGCCGGTGATCCAGTAGTAGCCGTCGGCATCGCGCCGGCAGCCGTCGCCAGTGAAATACATGCCGGGATAGGCGCTGAAATAGGTCTCGGCGAAGCGCTTGTGATCGCCGTAGACGGTGCGCATCTGGCCGGGCCAGGAATCGGCGAGGCAGAGATTGCCCTCGCATTCGCCGTCGAGTTCCTGGCCGGTGGCGTCCACCACCACCGGGCGCACGCCGAACAGCGGCTTGGTGGCGGAGCCTGGCTTCAGCCTGGTGGCGCCGGGCAAGGGCGAGATCAGGATGCCGCCGGTCTCGGTCTGCCACCAGGTATCGACGATCGGGCAATGGTGCCGGCCGACCACGCGGTGGTACCAGAGCCAGGCCTCGGGATTGATCGGCTCGCCGACCGAGCCCAGCAGGCGCAGGCTCTCCAGGCTGCATTTCGCCACCGGCTCCTCGCCCTCGCGCATCAGCGCGCGGATGGCGGTGGGGGCGGTGTAGAAGATGTTGACCTTGTGCTTGTCGCAGACCTGCCAGAAGCGCGAGGCATCCGGATAGTTCGGCACGCCCTCGAACATCAGGGTGGTGGCGCCGTTGGCCAGCGGCCCGTAGACGATGTAGCTGTGGCCGGTGACCCAGCCCACATCCGCAGTGCACCAGTAGACCTCGCCGTCGTGATAGTCGAAGACATACTGATGCGTCATCGCGGCATAGACCAGGTAGCCGCCGGTGGTATGCAGCACGCCCTTCGGCTTGCCGGTCGAGCCGGAGGTATAGAGGATGAACAGCGGATCCTCGGCATTCATCTCGGCCGGCGGGCAGTCCCGCGCCACCTGGGCGGTCGCCTCGTGGTACCAGTGGTCGCGCCCGGCCTGCATGCCGACGGCGCCGCCGGTGCGCTTCACCACGATGCAGGATTTGACCGAGGGGCAGTTCTTCAGCGCCTCGTCGACATTGGCCTTCAGCGGCACCTTCTTGCCGCCGCGCAGGCCCTCGTCGGCGGTGATGACGATGTTGGAATCGCAGTCCTGGATGCGCCCGGCCAGGCTGTCCGGCGAAAAGCCGCCGAAGACCACGGAATGGATGGCGCCGATGCGGGTGCAGGCGAGCATGGCATAGGCCGCCTCGGGGATCATCGGCATGTAGATGGTGATGCGGTCGCCCTTCTTCGCCCCCTGGGCCTTCAGCACATTGGCGAGGCGGCAGACCTGCTCGTGCAGCTCGGCATAGGTGATCTTCTTGGAGTCCTTCGGGTCGTCGCCCTCCCAGAGGATCGCGGTCTGCTGCCCGCGCTTGGCGAGATGCCGGTCGATGCAGTTGGCCGAGACGTTCAGCGTGCCGTCGTGATACCAGCGGATTCGCACGTCGCCGCGGAAACTCACGTCCTTCACCTGGGTGAAGGGCTTGATCCAGTCGACGCGCTTGCCCTCGTCCGCCCAGAACCCGGCCGGGTCGATGACCGAGCGCTGGTACATGTCCTCATACTTGCGCTGGTCGATCCAGGCGGACTTGGCCAAGCCTGCAGGAACCGGAAATTCGCTCTGGTCGGACATCGGCGACAGCCTCCCCAACTATTTGATTTATCGTTGTATTTCCGGCTCTGGCGGTGCACGGCGGCACCATCCATCGCCGGTTTTGGGAATTATCGGCGCAACCGGGGAGCCTGACAAGCCGTCCAAAAGTCGCGATGCAGCAATTCGCCGCGGTAGCCGGGGTCCCCGCGCCCGCAAGCCGGGGACCCCGCGGCCTCACGCCTGCTGCGGCGCGCCCGGCCTTCCCACCCGGTACCAGTCGACGTTGCGGGTGACGATCATGGCCAGCAGCAGGGCGGCAAAGAGCGCCAGGGTGCCGGAGAGCAGCGTGTAGTCCTCCATCTGGAGCAGCACGTACATGTAGGCATGCACCAGACCGAGGAGGGCCGCCGTCCCATAGCCGAGGCGCCGGCTCATGGTGCGCCAGGCGTACCAGCCGACGATGGCGATGTCGGCGAGGCTGGCCGCCAGGTAGGAGGACGCGAAGCTGAACTGTTCGGCCAGGGAGAGCAGCAGCAGATAGAACAGGCAGATGGCGGCGCCGACCAGGAGATACTGCACCGGATGCACCCGGCGGCTGGTCATCAGGCCGTTGACGAAGATGGTGGCGAAGGTGAGCCCGATCACCAGGATGGCGTATTTGACGATCCGGTCGGTCTGCTGGTGCACGTCGCCCGGCTCGACCAGCGCCACGCCGACCGATTGACCGCATAGTCCCTCGATGTTCACCTCGCCGGCCCGCCAGCTCTTCGGGAAGGCCCGCGCAAGATAGCCCAGCGACCAGAGCGCCGAGAAGTCGCGGTCGCCGATCGCGTGGCTTTCCGGCAGGGTGGTGCCGACGAAGCCCGGATGCGGCCAGTCGGCGGCAAGCGCGATCCGGGTCGTGTCGCCGAGCGGCAGGAAGGCGATCGAGCCGCTGCCCTTGAAGGCGAGGTCGATGGCGAAATCCCGCGGCTGCGCGGCGGTTGCGGCGTTCAGCGGCAATCCGGCCGTGGCACGCGCGCCCCAGCCGTCGGCCTCCGGCAGGCCAGCCTCGGCCGGGTATTTCGTACCGCCGACCACGACCGCGAGGTCGCGGATCGCCGCCATGTCGGAAAGGCCGACCAGCAGCTTCGCCTTCGTCCAATCGACGTTCTCGGGAGCAATGTTCCAGTGCGCGATATCGAGGGCGGCGAATCGGCCCTTCAGATGCACGGTGCCGCTGTAGACGAGGACATCGTAGATGCTCTTCGCGCGCTTTTCCGTCGCCAGCCTGGCATCGATCTCGAGCCTCTCCGGCAGGAAATACAGCTGGCCGGTCTTCAATCCGTTCTGGCTGTTGGCGGCACCGGCATCGAAGTAGCGGTAGGGCACCGCCAGGATCGGGCCGGCGACGGTCTGCGCGCCGCCCCATTGCGCGGTGATCTCGCCGACAACCGCCTGTTTTCGCGCCTCGCGCTCGTAGACAAGGTCGTCGATCATGCCGAGCGGGATCAGCAGCAGCATCGCGAAGATGCCGAGGAACAAGGCGCGTTTGGTGATCTCGACTCCCGGCGTGTCGAGGCCGAGGCGGCTGCGCCAGGATCGGCGGACGGTATCGGTCGTGCTCATCATTCCCCTCGTCATCTGGTTGAAGCCGACCAGTGATGGCGGGACATCGCGGCGAAAGCCGGCTGGGATTGCGGCGGGACCGCGGCAAGGCCGGGCCTTTCCGGCGAAATCCGCCGCCATGACCGGCCAGCCCCTTGCCGTGCCCGACGGTCGCGTTAGACTCGCCGGCCCACCACAGAAAGAGGGATGTGCAGCATGCGGAGCCAAATCGAGAAGGCCGAAGCCTTCCGCGCACTGCACCAGGCGCCGGGCGCTTTCGTGATCCCCAATCCCTGGGATGCCGGGACGGCCCGGCTACTGGCGCATCTCGGATTCGACGCCCTGGCCACGACCAGCGCCGGGCTTGCCTTCGCGCTGGGCCGGCCGGACGCCAAAGGGGCGACCAGCCGCGACGAAATGCTGACGAATGCCGCGGCAATCGTGGCGGCGACCGATCTCCCGGTGAGCGCCGATCTCGAGGCCGGCTTCGGTGATGCGCCGGAAGCGGCGGCGGAAACCATCCGGCTGGCAGCGCAGGCCGGCCTGGTCGGCGGGTCGATCGAGGACGCGACCGGGCGTGACGCGGTCCCGATCTTCGATCCCGGACTTGCGGCCGAGCGTATCCGCGCCGCGGTCGAGGCCGCCCGCGGCCTGGGATTTCCCTTCACCCTGACGGCACGGGCGGAGAACTATCTCTATGGCCGGCCCGATCTCGCCGATACGATCCGCCGCCTCCAGGCTTTCCAGGAGGCCGGCGCCGACGTGCTCTATGCGCCTGGCCTCAAGGCGCTGGAGGACATCGCCGCGGTGGTGCGTTCGGTCGATCGGCCGGTCAATGTCGTCATGGGGTTGAGCGGCTCGACGCTCACGGTCGCGCAACTGGCGGCGGTCGGCGTGAAACGGATCAGCGTCGGCAGTGCCCTGGCCCGGGCCGCCCTCGGCGCCTTCTTCCGCGGCGCCCGGGAGATCAAGGAGAGCGGCAGCTTCACCTTCGCCTCCGAGGCCCTGCCCTTCGCGCAACTGAACAGGCTGTTCGGCGATGCCGGCTGAGCCGGACGGGTCGGCCTAAGGCTTCACGCCGCCCATCCTGCAGATGAGCTTCCACTCTGCCGGCGCGATCGGCATCACCGAAAGGCGGGACTGGCGGATCAGCGGGACGTCCTTGAGTTCGGGGGTCGCCTTGATCTCGGCCAGGGTCACCGGGGTCTTCAACGGGAGGAGCGGCTTCACATCGACCATGCCGAATTTGCCTGTCGCGTCGGTGTGGTCGGGGTAGTATTCCTTGGCGATCTCGCAGATGCCGACGATCGCCAGCCCCTCGTTGGAATGGTAGAAGAAGGCGCGATCGCCCTTTTTCATCGCCCTCAGGTTGTTGGCCGCCTGGTGGTTGCGGACGCCGCTCCAGAAGGTCTTGCCATCCTTCACCAGCTGCTCCCAGGCGTATTTGACGGGTTCGGATTTCACCAGCCAGTAGTTCATCATCGACCTCGACGCTATTTGGGGAAAGTCTTGCGGAACGGTTTTACCGTCACCGATTGGAACAGTGACGCCTTGGCATAGGGGTCCCCGGCCAGGAAATGGTCCAGCGCGGCGCGGTCGGCGACATCGAGGACCAGCAGGCTGCCCAGCATCCCCTGGCCGTCGTCGCTCAGCAGGGGGCCGGCGAGGATGATGCGATCCGCGTATCGGTTCAGATGCTCGATATGCGCAGCGCGGTTGTCGATACGAACCTGGGCATGGCCGGGTTTGTCGAGGCAATAGACGGCGAACTGCATGTCGGGACTCCTGTTGCGTGTTGCGGCGTCAAGCCTTCACGCCGGCGCCGGCAAGGCGCGGCGCCAGCTCATCCAGTGGCCAGCGCGGCCGGGGGGCGAAATCCAGGTCGCTGGTCTCGCCGAGCCGCAGGCGTTCGAGCCCGGCCCAGGCGATCATGGCCGCATTGTCGGTGCAGAGCCTGGGCGGCGGGGCGACCAGCCTCAGATCCGCCGCCGTCGCGATGCGCTGCAGCTCGGCGCGCAGGGCGCCGTTCGCCGCGACGCCGCCGGCGACGACCAGCGCCGTCAGCTGCGGATGCGATGCGCGCGCCATTTTGACGGCCAGGGCGACGCGGTCGCTCAGCGAATCGACCACCGCCAGCTGGAAGCCCGCGGCGAGATCGGCAGCTGCCGAAGCATCGAAAGTGCCGGCGCTGCGCATCTTGTCGACACGCTGCCGCAGTGCCGTCTTCAGGCCGCTGAAGGAGAAGTTGCAGTCGGCGCGACCCTTCATCGGCCGCGGCAGATCGGCTACCGGATTCCGGGACATCCTGGCGGCGGCTTCGATGGCCGGGCCGCCGGGAAATCCGAGGCCGAGAAGCTTCGCCGCCTTGTCGAAGGCCTCGCCCGCGGCATCGTCGATCGTGGCGCCGAGTCGGCGATATCGGCCGACGCCCTCGACCACCAGCAGCTGGCAGTGACCGCCGGAAACGAGCAGCAGCAGATAGGGAAAGGCGAGATCATCGGTCAGGCGGGCGGTCAGGGCGTGGCCTTCCAGGTGATTGACGGCGATGAAGGGCTTGCCGGTCACGGCGGCGATGGCCTTGCCCATCATCACCCCGACGATCACCCCGCCGATCAGCCCCGGCCCGCCGGTCGCCGCGATGCCGTCGATATCCTCCAGCCGGAGATCGGCCTGCTGCAACGCCGCGGCAATCAGCCCGTCGAGGTGATCGAGATGGGCGCGGGCGGCGATTTCGGGCACCACGCCGCCATAGGGCCGATGATCCTCGATCTGGGACAGGATCAGATCGGCATGGATGTGGCGGCGATCGTCGACGATCGCCGCGGCCGTTTCGTCGCAGCTCGATTCGATGCCCAGGATGATCAAGTTGGCCGGTCTCAGCTCACAGATTGCAATCCGCCCCTCGGCCGGTTAACAAGACCCGGACGGGCCGTATCGCGCGCGGCCAGGACGGCGGGTCCAAAATCGGTGCCAGGGGCGGAGTAGTTATGGCGGTTTCCACGCCGGCGATCAACCAAGCGAACGGCCCGGTGCGGATCGGGACCCGAGGCAGTCCCCTGGCCCTGGTCCAGGCGGAAATGATGCGCGCCGCCCTGGTCGCCCACCATCCCGGGCTGGCAGCGGCCGGCGCCGTCGAGATCGTCGTCATCAAGACGACAGGGGACCAGGTCCAGGATCGTCCCCTGGCGGAGATCGGCGGCAAGGGCCTGTTCACCAAGGAGATCGAGGAGGCGCTGCTCGCCCACCGCATCGATCTTGCGGTGCATTCGATGAAGGACGTGCCGACCCTGCTTTGGAGCGGTCTCGAGATCGCCTGCCTGCTGCCGCGCGAGGATCCGCGCGATGCCCTGATTTGCACAGTCGGATCCTCGATTGCCACGCTCCCGCATGGCGCCGTCGTCGGCACCGCATCGCTGCGCCGCCAGGCGCAGGTCAAGGCCCTGCGGCCGGATCTCGACATCGTGTCCCTGCGTGGCAATGTCGGAACCCGGATCGCGAAGATCGAACGCGGCGAGGCGGCGGCAACCCTGCTGGCCCTGGCTGGGCTGAAGCGGCTCGGACGGGCGGATGCGGCCCGGGCCATCCTGAGCGTCGAGGAGATGCTGCCGGCGGTCGCCCAGGGTGCCATCGGCATCGAGATCCGCAGCGACGATCGCGCAACACGCGACCTGCTCAGGCCCTGCAATGATCGCGCGACGGAAATCGCCGTCGCCGCGGAGCGCGCCTGCCTCGCCGAGCTCGAAGGATCGTGCCGCACCCCCATCGCCGCTTTCGCCGAACTGCGGAACGATGAAATCCGCCTGCGTTCGCTGATCGCGCTGCCCGACGGCAGCCAGCTGCACCGCGACGACCGGCGGGGCAGCGCCGCCGATCCTGCGGCGCTGGGTCGCGCCGCGGGCCGGCATTTGAAAGCGCTGGCGGGACCGCGTTTCCTGGCCTAAGTTTCGGGCATGCACGCGCTGATTACGCGACCTCACGACGATGCAAAGCCGCTGGCGGACGCCTTGGCGGCCAAGGGGATCGAGTGCACGATCGAACCCCTGCTGCAGATCGTGCCGATCCCGGAGACCGCCATCGATCTCGATGGCGTGCAGGCCCTGCTGTTCACCAGCGCCAACGGCGTGCGCGCCTTCGCCGCGAAATCCGGCCGGCGCGACCTCGGCGTGCTGGCCATCGGGGAAGGTTCGGCCGCAGCCGCACGCGAGGCCGGCTTCACCGCGGTTGAAAGCGCCGGCGGCGATGTCGCCGCCCTCGCCACCCTGGCGATCGATCGCCTCGATCCCAAAGCCGGCGCCGTGTTTCACGCCGCCGGTTCGGTCCTGGCTGGGGACCTCAAGGGACGGCTGGAGCAGGCCGGCTTCGAGGTCAGGCGCATGGCGCTCTATGAAATCGAAGACCGCCGACGGCTTCTCGCCGGAAACCCGGATGAATCTGACACTTGGCGGGATCGATCTCGTCCTGCTGTTTTCGCCGCGCACGGGAAAGACCTTCGCCCGGCTCTGGGCCGAGGCCGAGCGGCCCGACCTCGGCAAGGTGACGGCACTGTGCCTGAGTGCGGCCGTCGCCCGGGAAGTTACCGAACTGCACTGGCAACGGATTGAAATCGCCGAGCGGCCGGACCAGCCTGCGATGCTCGCGCTGGTCGATGCCGAGATCGAAAGAAGGAAGCGAGAGATGGCCGAAGAAGGCGCAAAACAGGCCGGAACGGCCAGCGAGGATCGGACGGGTGCGGCCCGGGGAAAACCCCGATTGGCGACACTCAGCCTGTTCCTGGTGCTCAGCATGATCGCCGGCGGGATCGTCGCCGGCGGCATCACGCTGACCGCGCCAAGCTGGCAATCGAAGTTGCTGCCCGCGCAGGGGATGACGGCGGAATCGAATTCCGACCTGGCGGCGCGGGTCGATGCTCTTGAGGCCAAGGCTGCCGCGGCGGCAACGCAAGACGAGGTCCGGCAATCGACGGCGGGACTTGCCGGCGACATCGCCGGTCTCAAGTCGGAAATCCAGGCGCTGAAGGATCAGGTGGCGACGCTGCCGACACCGGCAAGCGGCGATCAGGGCGGGGCGACCGCGCCGGATCTGACGCCGCTTGCCGAGCGCCTGTCGAAGCTCGAAGCCGATCTCGCCGCTTTGCAGGCGCAAGGCAGCCTGCCGCCCGCCATGCCGTCGGCAGGGACGTCGACACCGCCGCTGCCGGATCTTGCTCCCGAGATCGACCGCTTGAAGTCGGCCAACGAGACCCTGTCGCAGGAACTGGCGGCGGCAACCGGCAAGATCGAAGCGCTGGAAGCCTTGGCCGCCCGCCTGGACGCGGTGGAAGGCAAGACCAGCAGCCTCGAAGGCAAGGCCGCGGCCCTCGACAGCACGCTGACCGAGATCGCCGCGGCGCCGCCCGGCGTCACCGCCCGCCAGCAGCTTGGTGCAGCGCTGGTCATTGCCGTCGGACAGCTGCGCGGCGCGCTCGGCGCCGACAAGCCGTATGTGGCGGAGTTCGCCGCGGTTCACGATCTGCTGTCGGTCGATTCCGAACTGATGGCGCATTTTGCCCCCACCCTCGACCGGCTGCAGCCGATTGCACCCGCCGGTGCACCGACCCTGGCGGAACTCCAGGCCAGCCTGCCGACCACCGAGATCGCCCAGGCGGCGGAAAGCGAAGCTGGCGGCGCGGCGCTCGGTGTCGAGCAGAGCTGGGCGCAACGGATGATGCGGCGCCTGTCCGAGGTGATCGTCGTCCGGCCGGTCGGCGGCGATGCCGAAGGCGACGGCCCGCTGGCACGGCTGGCCCGCGGCGAGGCGAAGCTGGGAAGCGGAGATCTTGCCGGCGCGGTCGCCGAATTGTCGCCGCTCGAGGGCGGGGCGGCCAAGGCGGCGGCGGGCTGGCTGGCCAGGGCGCAGTCGCGCCTCGCCCAGGACCAATCCGCCGGCGAACTCGCCGATCTTTCCGCGAAAGTGCTGGCGCCCGCCGCCGGCCCCAGCAATTAACCGGGGCAGGGCAGCATGACTCTCGGCCGCACGATCTGGTTCTTCATCAAGCTCGGCATCATCGTCGCCGCGGCGATCTGGCTGGCCGAACGGCCGGGCCTGATGTCGGTGACCTGGCTCGGCCATCGCCTCGACGTGAAAGTCGGCGTCGCCGTTACCGCCCTGTTCCTGCTGCTGGTGGTCTTCTACTGGCTGTGGCGGGTCTGGCACTTCCTGCGGCGCGTGCCGGGAGAAGTCGCGCTCACCCGGGCCAATTCCCGCCAGGCGCGAGGCTACAAGGCGTTGACCCGGGGCATGGTCGCGGCGGCAGCGGGCGATGCGGCGGAGGCAAAGCGTCTCGCCAAGACCGCGCACAAGCTCCTGGATGCGCCAGCCCTGACCCTGCTGCTCGGCGCCCAGGCGGCGCAGCTCGAAGGCGATGAAACGACGGCGGAACGCTATTACGACGCCCTTGCCAAGGATCCTGAAACGGCGGTCATGGGCCTCCGCGGCCTGACCCTCGGCGCGCTGAAACGCGGCGACGAGATCGCGGCGCTGGATTTTGCCGAGAAGGCGATGGCGGCCAATGCCAATGCCGCCTGGGCGGCGGAGACGGCGCATCGGCTGCAGTTGAAGCAGGGCAGCCTCGCGGCGGCGGAGCAGAGCCTGAAGGCCCTGGTGCGCGCCGGCGGCATGAACGCCAAGGCGGGCCAGCACCGCCGGGCGGTTCTGCTGACGGAAAAGGCCCGCCTCGCCTTGGCGGCCAATGCCGTCGATCCGGATCTCGCGGCGGCCCAGGCGGCGGCGCGCGAGGCCCTGAAACAGGGTGGCGATTTCGTGCCGGCGCGGCTGGTCCTGGCCAAGGTCCTGACCCGCCAGGACAAGGTGCGCGAAGCCACGAAGTTGATCGAGCAGGCCTGGGATTCGACGCCGCATCCGCTGCTCGCCCAGGCCTTCGTCCAGGCCGAACCGAGCGAACGGCCGCAGGAGCGCATGAAGCGGCTGGAGCGCCTGACCCGGCAGAATCCCGATCATCCCGAAACCCATCGGATCGTCGGCACCACCGCATTGCTGGCCGGCCTCTGGGGCGTGGCGCGCGAGCACCTGGAGAAACTGGTGGCGGCCGAACGCGCAACCGGCGCGCTTGGCCGGTCGACCTGCCAGGTGATGTCCCGTCTCGAGGAGGACGAACGCGGTGACGCCGCCGCGGCGCGATCCTGGCTCGCCGAGGCCGCCACGGCGGCGCCGGATCCCACCTGGATCTGCAGCAGCTGCGGCACGCCGGGCGAGGCCGGACCGGAATCCGGGAACTGGCAGGCGGTCTGCCTGAGCTGCGGCACGATCGACAGCCTGGTCTGGAAGCGGCCGGCGATGGCGGAGTCCGGCCCGGCGATCGCCCCGCGCGAGATCGAGGACGGCGGCGCCCGTCTCGGCAAGCCGGCGTTAACCAGTGCCGCCCACGAGCCTCCCGGCGCGGCGGCAGCAACCGCGGGTTCCGGCACGGTTTCCGGCACGGAATCGCCTGTCGCGGGGCCGCTGGGCTCGTCGGTTGACGCCGCCCGGCTGATCAACTAGCTTCCCCCGCCAAGCCGACCCGTCACCGGGTCTTGTCTTCCGGCGCCGCCTTAGCTCAGCGGTAGAGCAACTGATTCGTAATCAGTAGGTCCGCGGTTCAAGTCCGCGAGGCGGCACCATCTTTCCACCGGGCCGGGGTGACCCCGGCGGCGCACCGACGGACGGCGAATTTGCCGGGGCGCCACGAAATCCCTTTTCGACCCGCGACCAACGGATCAACGCATCATGACACCGAACGAAATCTCCAGGCTTCAGGACTATCTGCGACGGACCTTCGGCAACGAGCGGATCTATGTCGACCCGCCGGCGAAGCGCGGCGCCACCGTGGAGGTCCGGATTCACGACGAGTTCATCGGCGTGGTGCATCGCGACGAGGACGAAGGCGAGGTCTCCTACGACCTCCACATGACGATCCTGGAAACCGATCTGCCGCCGGCCAGCCCGGTCCGCCCGCCCGTCCGACCGAAATAGCCGGACCGGGGCGACGGCACGCCGTTCAGCCGATTTCCTGTTTCGCCCGGGCCGCGCCGACGAAATCCACGAAGACCATCAGCATGTCGACGGTCTCGTGATCCGTGCCCAGCGGGAGAATGATGCTTTCGATGAACAGGAAGTCCTTGTGCGGCCCGACATAGGGCGGCCGGGCGACCAGCGGCGCGCGATTCTCGACCACCCACATGTGGTTGCTCCAGATCGTGCTTGGCGGGCGCTGGAAGGGAATCTCCGACATCCAGGTCCCCGTCCAGTCCTGGTTGAGATGCCGGCGCACCCGGGTGCCGATCAGGCGGTAGCGGATGTCCGGCGGATCGCGCCGGACGTCCTTCAGCATCATGTTGGCAACCAGATGCGGCAGATCGATCAGCGGATCGATATCCTGGCGTGACGGGATCGAATGAGCGGCCTTCTTGCGCAGCCAATAGGCATAGCCGTCATGCACGACGCGCGACGTGATGCCTGACAGGTCGACCATCGCGCCCGCCCCTTATGTCCCCAGACCGCCCGCAGATCCCGGATTGCAGTCTGCCCGCCGGCGAAGACGCGCGTCAAGGGTAGCGGAGTCGGGCCGGCAGGCCGAACGCGGCCATCAGCTCCGCATGCGCCGATAGATGAAGAGCAGCAGGACCGCGCCCAGTACTGCGATGATCATGCTGCGGATATCGAAGCCGGAGATCGCGCCGAAACCGAGCGCCGAGCTGATGAATCCGCCGATCACCGCGCCGGCGATCCCGATCAGGATGGTGATGATGAATCCGCCGGGATCGCGCCCGGGCATCAGGAACTTGGCGACGATTCCGGCCAGGAGACCGAATACGATCCAGGCAAGCCAACCCATCTCATCCTCCTTCTGCGTGACAACCGTCGGCGAAGCAGTCGCTAGGCGTAGCGAACCTCCGTCATCATGCCGGAGAGCATATGGTAAAGATTGTGGCAATGGAACATCCATCGACCGGGGTTGCCGGTGTCGAAGGCGATGGTGACGCGGCTGTTGACCGATACCAGCTCGGTATCGCGCACGGCGCCGTCCACCGCCTGGCCGTTGAGCTCGACGACCTGGAAATGATGGCCATGCAGATGCATCGGATGCGACATGTCGCTGCGATTGATCATCTCGATCTCGATCCGCTGGTTGCGCGCCACCTCGATGGCCCCGGTGCCGGCGCCCGCCTGCGGCAGACTCCAGCTGTAGTCCATCATGTTGCCGGCGAGTTCGATCGCGATCCGCCGGTCGGCCTTGCGGCGCGGCAGCGGGCTGAGACTCGGCAGGACGCGGCCCGGCAGAAAATCCATGCCGGATGCCGCCTGATCGGCGCTGCCAGCGAGCCGCGCGATCGCCGCACCCGGCGAGGCGAGGACGATGCCGGTCCGCTCGCGCCCGCCTTCGCGCTGGAACAGCACCGGCCATGCGCCGGCCCCGTCCAGGCGCAACCGGATATCGGCGCGCTGGGCCATGCCGAGCGCGAAATGTCGGGCGTGCAGGGGCAGGATCGGACGGCCGTCGACGGCGATCAGTTCGCCGATCAGCGTGCCGAGGTCGATCATGAAGTTGCTCGAGGCTGCGGCGTTGATGAGGCGCAACCGCACCTGGCCATTGGCCTCGACGCCAACGACCTCCGGGTCGTCGAGGGTGCGGTCGTTGGCCAGATAGGCGTCGAAATCGATGTCGTTGTAGTGGCCGCCGCCCGGCATGTTCATGCCCATGGCGCTCATGCTGGGCATGTTCATGTCCGGCATCGCCGTGCCGTGGTCCATATGGCCCATCTGCCCATGCCGGAGGCCCTCCAGGATCTCGCCCGGATCGCGGAAGGTGAAATCGTTCAGCATCACCGTCACCGCCTGCTCGTCGAGCCCGGCTTCGGCCGGATCGCGAATGATGAGCGGCGCCGACATCATCAGCTGCGCCTGCAGGCTGTGATGCGAATGCATCCAGTTGGTGCCGGGGAGATCGAGCGGAAAATCGTAGGCATAGCTGGCGCCGGGCGCGAGATGCGGCTGGGTGACGCCGGGCACCCCGTCCTGGCTGTTCGGCGGGGTCAGGCCGTGCCAATGGATCAGCGCCGGTTCCGGGGTCTGGTTCGTCAGCGTGACGGCAAACCGATCCCCGGCATTGAAGGTCAGGCCCGGCTTGCCGTCGGGGCCGAGGATCCCAAAGACCTTGGCCGGCTTGCCGTTCACCTCGATCGTACGGGTGACGATGCGCAGATCGACCGCCGCCGCGGCCGCGGCGTCCGGCCAGGGCGTCAGGGTCGCCAAGGCGGCAAGACCCGCCCCGGACTGCAGGAAACGTCGGCGGTTAAGTGGGTTCATGGCATGCGTCCCGATATCCGGTTCATTGAGGTGGCCGCAGAAACGGGCCTTCCCGCCTCTGGCGGTGTCGCCGCCCCGTGATCAGGGCGGATTGGCCTGACAGCAACCTGTTCACGCAGCCGGAACGGGGCTCCAGGTCGTCATGCCGCCTCGCCGACGACGGCGAAGCCGGCATCCTCGATGGCAGCGACGACGGTCGCCTTGGCTGCGGCACCGGCAACCGCCACTTCGCCCTGGGCGATATCGACCGCCACCTCGGTACCGGGTGCTGCGGCGGCCAGCGCCTTCCGGATCGATGCGGCGCAGCCGCCGCAGGTGATGCCTTCGACCTTCAGCCGCAACATGTTGGATTCCTCCTTTGCTATACCTGAGATCTATCTGGGCCTTGCCCCATGGGAAGGTCAAGGCCCGCCCGATCCCGCAATAAATCTGGAAATCCGGCCTTGACCTTCCCATCTTGGGAAGGACCACTTAGTGGCGCGGAAGGATCAATGACCATGAATGCCACACCGCCCGCCACCCCTGTCAACGTGCTCACACTCGGCATCACCGGGATGACCTGTGCCGCCTGCGTCCAGCGCATCGAGAAGGTGCTGAAGCGCCTCCCCGCCGTGGCCGAGGCCTCGGTCAATCTGGCGACCGAGGAGGCCCGGATCACCGGCCGGAGCGCCCTGTCCCGTGCCGAGATCGAGGCGGCAATCACCCGCGCCGGCTATGGCGTCAGACAGGAAGCCGCAGCGCCCGCGCCGGACCGGGAGCCGCTGCGTCTGGCGATCGGTACTGCGCTTGCAGTGCCGCTGATCGTGCCGATGATCCTGCAGCTGGCGACCGGCGAGATGGTGATGGTCCCGGGCTGGCTGCAGCTGGTCCTGGCGACGCCGATCCAGTTCTGGCTCGGCGCGGTCTTCTATCGCGGCGCCTGGCGGGCCTTGCGGGGCTTCTCCGGCAACATGGATCTGCTGGTGGCGATCGGCACCAGCGCCGCCTATGGGCTCAGCCTGCATCTCCTGCTCCAGGGCAACCCGCATCTCTATTTCGAGTCCGGCGCCGTGGTCATCCTGCTGGTTCGCCTGGGCAAATGGCTCGAGGCACGGGCCAAGCGCCGGACCCTGGGTGCCCTCCAGGCCCTGCAATCCCTCTGGCCGCAAACCGCCCGGATCCGGCGCGACGGTGCGGAGAGCGAGGTGCCGATCCGATTGCTCGCCAAGGGCGACGTCATCGTGGTCCGGCCCGGGGAACGGATCCCCGCCGACGGCCGGGTGATCGAAGGCGCCAGCGAGATCGACCAGTCGCTGATCACCGGTGAGAGCCGTGCGGTGGCGATCGCGGTCGGCGACCGCACCATCGGAGGCGCCATCAACGGCAGCGGCCTCCTGGTGCTCGAGGCGACCGCGGTCGGTGCGGAGACCATGTTGGCGCGCATCACCCGCATGGTCGCCGATGCGCAGGGTGCCAAGGCCCCGATCCAGCGTCTGGTCGACCGGGTGAGCGCCGTCTTCGTGCCGATCGTCATCGCCATCGCCGCCATCGCCGCCGCCGGCTGGATGGCAGCCGGGGCCGGGGCCGAGGTTGCCGTCATCAATGCCGTCGCCGTCCTGGTCATCGCCTGCCCCTGCGCGCTCGGCCTCGCCACGCCGGCCGCGATCATGGTCGGGACCGGCATCGGTGCCCGCCACGGCATCCTGATCCGCGACGCCACCGCGCTGGAGACGGCCGGGCGGATCACCGTCGTCGCCTTCGACAAGACCGGGACCCTGACCCGCGGGGCGCCCGGTCTGGCGGAGATCGTCCTGGCACCGGCCTCAGTCGCCGACCAGGTCCTGGCGATGATCGCCGCCCTGCAGGCGGGCAGCAGCCATCCGTTGGCAAAGGCCACTGCCGATGCCGCGGCGCAGCGGGGGCTGACCATTCCCGCGGCCGCCGACCGGCGCGCCTTGCCCGGCCTCGGCGTCGCCGGCACCGTCGACGGCCTGGATCTGCGATTCGGGACGGCGCGGCTGATGGCCCAGGGCGGCCTCGACCTGGCGCCGCTTGCCGAAGCGGCGGCCCGCTGGATCGCCGCCGGCGCCACCGTCTCCTATCTCGCCGCATTCGCCCCGGCACCGCGTCTGCTGGCCCTCGCCGCCTATACCGATGACGTCAGGCCCTCCGCGCTCCAGGCAGTGACGAGCCTGCACGGCCTCGGGATCCGCGCCCTGATGATGACCGGCGACAATAGCGGCGCCGCTGCCGCCATCGGCCGCCAACTTGCGCTCGACGATCTCCGTGCGGACCTCCTGCCGGCGGACAAGACTCGCATCGTCGGCGAGTTGCAGGCCGCCGGCGCCGTCGTCGGCATGGTCGGCGACGGCATCAACGACGCGCCGGCCCTGGCCGCCGCCGATGTCGGCATTGCCATGGCGACCGGCACCGACGTTGCCATCGAGACCGCCGGAATCGCCCTGTTGCGCGGCGACCCTGCCTTGGTGCCGGCGGCGATCGAGCTGTCGCGAGCGACGACGGCAAAAATCCGGCAGAACCTGGTCTGGGCTTTCCTGTTCAACATCCTGGGTCTGCCGCTGGCGGCTTTCGGCCTTCTGAGCCCAATCATCGCCGGCGCTGCGATGGCCCTGAGCAGCGTCGCCGTCATCACCAACGCCCTGGCACTCAACCGCTGGCGCCCCAAGGAGACCGCGAAATGAACACCGCAGCGATGCACACGATCGGCCAGGCGGCGGCCCAGAGCGGTATTTCCGCCAAGATGATCCGGCACTACGAGTCGATCGGCCTGCTGCCGCGTGCCCTGAGGAGCAACGGCAACTACCGGCTCTACGACCCGTCGGAGATCCATTCCCTGCGCTTCATCCATCGGGCGCGGGCGCTAGGCTTCCCGCTGGAGACGATCCGGGAACTGCTGGCGCTGTGGCGCAATCGGCGGCGGCCGAGCGCCCAGGTGAAGAAGCTTGCCCTCGCCCATGTCACCGATCTGGAGCTCAAGATCTCCGAAATGCAGGCGATGGTGCGGACGCTCAAGCACCTGTCGCAGCACTGCCACGGCGATGCGAGACCGGACTGCCCGATTCTGGAGGATCTTGCGCGTTAGGGTGCGACGCCGGCCTAGGGCCGGGCGACCAGGGGAATGCTGAGGGTGAAGCGTGTGCCGCCCTCGGGATTGTCGGTAACGGTCAACGAACCGTGATGCGCGATGGCGATGCGATGTGCGATCGCAAGTCCCAGTCCGGCACCGCCGGATTGCCGCCGGTCCGCACGCCAGAATTGCTGGAACAGTTGGCTGCGCTGCTCCGGTGGAATGCCGGGTCCACGATCGGCGACGACGACGCTGCCTGCCATGTCGAGGATGATTTCGACCTCGGTCCCCTCGGCGGTGAATTTGAGTGCGTTTTCCACCAGATTGCGCAGGGCCTGGTAGATGGTGTCGCGGTTGCCCTTGACCAGGATCGGCTGGTCGGCGTTGATCACGGCGATTTCGCGATTGCGCCGGTAGGCGAGCGGCGCGATCAGCGCTGCAATCTCAGTGGCGATCGCCGAGAGATCGGCGAATTCGTCGGGCTTGATGGTCAGCGCCTCGAGTTGTGCCACCATCAGCAGCTGGCCGACCAGGCGGCTCATCCGGTCGATATCGGCGCGCAGGTTGGCGGTCGATTTCTTGTCTGGAATGCTGTCCAGATGTGCCGCCAGTATCGCCAGCGGGGTGCGCAGCTCATGGGCCGCATCGGCGAGGAAGTCGCGCTGCGCCTGGAATCCGAGGTCGAGACGGTCCAGCGCGCCGTTGATCGCCTCCACCGGGCCGAAGAGTTCCGCCGGCAGATCGGCGGTCGGCAGACGGAGACCGGTTTGCGAGGGATTGATCGCCCGTGCATAGCGCATCAGATGATCGAGCGGCCGCAGCGCGCGCTGCAGGGTGAATACCAGGGCGACGAGCAGAACCACCAGCATCGGCAGGCTCAAGGGCAGGAATTCGCCCAGCCATTCGCTCACCAGGGCATCCAAGGCGAAAGCGGTCCGCGAGATCCGTCGCGCGGTCTGCAGGATGAGCATGTCGTCCTGCATCGGCACGAAGCGGGTGAGGCTGTATTCCCGCGTACCCTTGTCGTGCTGCCCCGCCTTCTGCACCGGGCGCCAGGTCAGGCTGCTCTCATCGATATTGGGCGGGATGGTCGGCTGCAGATCCTCGCCGTGCTTGCCGCCGGCGGCGAAGATCATGCCGTCGTGGCGGCGAACCAGATAGGCCATGTCCCGCGGCAGTTTTTCCGCTTCCACCGACCAGCTGCCGTCGATGCCGCGGACCAGGGCGCCCTGCAGCGCCGCCATGTCGTTGTCGAGCAGGTCGTAGGGGATGTCGGTGCCGCCGTTGCGATAGAAATAGAACGTGCCGATCCCGGTCAGCAGGAAGAAGATGATGAAGACGCTGCAGAGCCGGATGATCAGCCGCGATTGCAGCGATCCGCGGCGCAGCCGAGGATCGAGGATCTTGACGCCTTCGGCGGCGGCGCCGGAAATGGCCTGCGGCGAATATTTCATGACCTGCGCGCTGCACCCTCCGCCGACCGGCCCGACGGACCGGTCGAATCCAGGACTCGTTCTATCTAGGCGCGATCCATCACCATATAGCCGACTCCCCGCACCGTGTGCAGTTCGATATCGGCACCGACCGAGATCAACTTCTTGCGCAGCCGCGAGACCAGAACCTCGAGCGCATTGGACCCGACCTCGTCGTTGAAACCGTAGAGGCCGTCCTCGATTGCGGCGCGGCTCACCACCTTGCCCGGGCGGCGCAGCAGGATTTCGATCAGGGCAATCTCCCGGCGGGTCAGGCTGACGGGCTTGCTGTCGACCGTCAGGTTCGGACCGGTCGTATCCAGACATAGATTGCCCAAGGTCAGCTGCACGCCCAGCGCTGCACCGGGGCGGCGCAGCAGGGCCTTCACCCGGGCGATCAATTCCTCCATGGCGAAGGGCTTTGCCATGTAGTCATCGGCACCGCCGTTGAGGCCGTTGACCCGATCGCTGAGCGCATCGCGCGCGGTCAGGATCAGCACCGGCGTCTGGTCGCCGCGGGCCCGCATCGCTTTCACCAGCGACAGTCCGTCCCCGTCGGGCAGTCCCAGATCGATGATCGACGCATCGAACCGCGCGCCGGCCAGGGCGGCATCGGCATCGGCGAGGGTGGCAAATCGGTCGACTGTGAAGCCGCTGTCATGCAAAGCCTTCTCCAGGAATTCCGAAAGCCGATCATTGTCCTCGATCAGCAAAAGTCGCATGACTACCTCTCACATCGCAGGCAGGGTTACGGCCTGCGGCGCGCGATCCGCGCCGCATCTCCACCGAGGGCTACCCTAGTGGCCAAGGCTGACAGGAAACTGACAGATCTGAAATATTGTCAGGTTCCTGGCCATTTCAAGCCAAGCATTTGAATTCGTGTCATTAACTGTTATGCCTCCGGCCATGACGCAGCTTCCCATCACGCCCCTCCTTCCGGAAATCCGCGCAGAACTGGAGGCGTCGCCGAATCTCGTGCTTGAGGCGCCGCCGGGAGCCGGGAAGACCACGCTGGTGCCCCTGGCCCTGCGCGACGCCGACTGGACCAAGGGCGGGAAGATCGTCGTCCTGGAGCCGCGGCGGCTGGCGGCACGGGGCGCCGCCCATCGCATGGCGGGGCTGATCGGCGAGGCGGTCGGCGAGACCGTCGGCTATCGGGTGCGTCTCGATCGGCGCATCGGCCCGGGGACCCGGATCGAGTGCGTCACCACCGGTCTCTTTCTGCGCCAGTTGCAGGCCGACCCCGGGCTTCCGGGCGTTGCGGCGGTGCTGTTCGACGAATTCCACGAACGGGCGATCGAGGCGGACCTGGCGCTTGCCTTCTGCCTCGAGGCGCAAGCCGGCCTGCGCCCCGATCTCCGCCTCATCGTCATGTCGGCCACCCTGGATGGCGCCGCCGTCGCGCGCCTGCTGCCCGACGCCCGGACGATCCGCAGCGCGGGCCGGGCCTTTCCGGTGGAAACGCTGCATCTCGGCGACGACCCGGCGAAGCGCATCGAGGACCGGGTCGCCGGTGCGGTGCTGCAGGCGCTGTCGGCGCAGGCCGATGGCGATCTGCTGGTCTTCCTTCCCGGCACGGCCGAAATCCGGCGCGTCCAGGCCGGCCTTGGCGATCGCCTCGCCGATCCCGCCACCGTCGTCCTGCCACTGCATGGCGAGCTGCCGCTGGCCGATCAGGATCGGGCCCTGCAACCGGATGACCGGGGACGCCGCAAGATCGTGCTCGCCACCTCGATTGCCGAGACGTCGCTGACCATCGAGGGCATCCGCGTGGTGATCGATAGCGGGCTCCGGCGGTCGCCGCGTTTCGATCCCGCCAGCGGCATGACCCGCCTTGTCACCGGTAAGGTCTCCCTGGCGGCTGCCGATCAGCGCCGCGGGCGCGCCGGCCGGACCGGGCCGGGGACCTGCTATCGCCTCTGGAGCCCCGCCGCCGAACGCGCATTCGCCGCCTTCGCGCCACCGGAGATTCTCGCGGTGGACCTGGCGCCCCTGGCGCTCGAGCTTGCGGCCTGGGGCATTGGAGACCCGGCAGCGCTGGCCCTGCTCGATCCGCCCCCGCCGGCGGCCTTCGCCCAGGCCCAGGACCTGCTGCACCAGCTTGGCGCCCTGGATTCCGCCCGGCGCATCACGCCGCATGGCAAGGCGATGGCCGAACTCGGGGTACACCCACGCCTCGCGCATATGATGCTGGCCGGGAAGGGGCGCGGTCTCGGCTCCCTCGCTTGCGACATCGCCGCTTTGCTCTCGGAGCGCGACCTGCTGAAGGGCCGACAGAACGATGTCGATCTCCGCCATCGCGTCGATCTGCTGCATGGCAACGAGCGCGGCGAGATCGATCGCAATGTGCGCGATCGTGTCGCCCGGTCGGCCGAGGACTGGCGTCGGCAGCTCGGCATCAGGCGCGACACCGATCCGCATCGTGCCGCGACCGGGCAGATCGTCGCCCTGGCCTATCCCGACCGCCTGGCGCAACGTCGCGGCGGCACCGGCCAGTTCCGGCTCTCCAGCGGTCGCGGTGCCCTGCTCGCACCGACGGATCCCCTGGCAGCGAGCGACTTCCTGGCGGTTGCGGCGCTCGACGGTGACAAGCGCGAGGCCAGGGTCTTCCTCGCCGCGCCCATCGGTCTGGCCGAGATCGAGGAGGATTTCGCCGGCGCCATCGAGCAGCAGGCCTTTGTCGCCTGGAACAGCCGCCTGGAAGCCGTGGAGGCAAAGCAGGAACGTCGCCTCTGGGCGCTGGTCCTGGCCGAGAAGCCGCTGCCGCGGCCTTCGCCCGAGGCCGTCACCGCGGCGATGATCGCCGGGATCCGCGAGATGGGTATCTCCTGCCTCCCCTGGTCGCCGGAACTGGAGACGCTGCGGGCCCGCATCGCCTTCCTGCGCGATGCCGGCGAGAGCCGCTGGACTTGGCCCGACCTCTCCGATGCGGCGCTCGGCGAAACCCTCGAGACCTGGCTCGCTCCATTCCTTGCCGGCTGTTCCCGCCGGAGTCATCTCGCCGCCATCGACCTCGGATCCGCCCTGCTGTCCGGTCTCGACTGGGCGCAGCGCCAGGCGCTCGACGACCTCGCCCCGACGCATCTCACGGTACCCTCCGGTTCGCGCCTGCCGCTGACCTATCGCGACCAGCCGGTGCCGGTCCTTGCCGTCCGGCTGCAGGAGATGTTCGGCGCCACGGAGACGCCGCGGATTGCCGGCGGCCGGGTCGAGGTGCTGCTGCATCTGCTCTCGCCCGCCCGCCGACCGGTGCAGATCACCCGCGATCTCGCCAGCTTCTGGGCGAACGGCTATCGCGCGGTGAAATCCGATCTCCGGGGCCAGTATCCGAAACACCACTGGCCGGATGACCCGCTGATCGCCGCGCCGACGGCCCGCGCGAAGCCCCGCGGCACCTGACGGTCAAAGATCGCCGACCTCGCCGGCCGGATTGGTGAACGTGGAAAACACGGTCTGCCCGGCGACGGCGCGATGATGGCCGAGCGCCCAATGCACCGACGGAAAGGCAAGATCGCCCCAGGGAATGTCGGCATAGTCGAAGAGCCCGACCTCCAGGCTCTCCGGCCCGGCGCTGACCGCCGGGTCGACCAGCCGCGCACGGTAGATCAGCTGCACCTGGCTGAGGCGCGGGATGGTATAGACCGCGAGCAGGGCGTCGATCGCGATCCTGGCCCGGGCTTCTTCCCAGGCCTCCCGCTCGGCGCCGGCGAGGGTGGTCTCATGCTGCTCGAGATAGCCCGCGGGGAGGGTCCAGAACCCCTTGCGCGGATTGATCGCCCGGCGGCAGAGCAGGATCCGGTCCTGCCAGCGGCAGACCGCGCCGACGACGATCTTCGGATTCTCGTAGTTGATGAAGCCGCAATCGACACAGACGGCGCGGTGCCGGTCATCCCCCGTGGGGATGCGCTGCTCGAATTTGCCCGCCGTCGGCGTATCGTCCGTTGTCATCGGAACAGTTTGTCGGATCGCCGTGCGGCCAGCAAGCGTCGCGCGCCCGCGGATTTCCGCGGCTTGGCATTTCCGCCGCCATCGCTAGACTGCGGCATATGAATTTTCCGGAAGATTTCGGCTCGCCGGCGGCCGCCAGACGGGCCGGGATGAAGGCCGCGTTCGGCATGCCGGCCCTGGTGCTTGGGGCGAGCTATCTCGGCTTCGGCGCCCTCATCCGCCAGAGCGGCCTCTCCCTGCCCCAGGGACTTGTCTCCACCATCACCGGCTGGGCCCTGCCCGGCCAGATCGCCCTGGTCGAGATCTATGCGACCGGCGGGACCCTGCTGGCCGCGACCCTGGCAGTGGCGCTGTCCAATGCCCGGCTGCTGCCGATGGTGCTCACGCTGATGCCGATCTTGCGCGCCGGCGACGGCCGCCGCCGGCCACGGCTGCGGCACTTCATCGCCGCGCATTTCATCGCCATCACCGGCTGGGCGATCAGCATGCAGCGGGCGCCCGACATGCCGCCGGCGCAGCGTCTCCCGTTCTTCGCCGGCTTCACCGTGGCGCTGTGGCTGGCCACCGTGGTCTGCACCGCCTGCGGTTTTGCCCTGGCGCAACTGCTGCCCGCCTATGTGACCCTCGGCCTCGTGTTCATCAACCCCCTGTACTTCATGCTGGTCTTCATTGCCGACTTCCGGCGCCGCGACCGGGCGCTCGCCTTGGCCTTCGGCGCGGTGCTCGGACCGGTGTTCTTCCTGATCGACGCCGATTGGGGATTGCTGGCCACCGGATTGGTGGCGGGCAGCCTCGCCTTCGCCATCGACCGCGGGTTCCGGAGCCGCGCGAGATGAGCACCGGATTGCCGCATTCCGCCTGGCTGTTCATCCTTGCCGGCGCCGCCGTCACTTATGCCTGGCGCGCCGGGGGCGTGCTCTTTTCCGGTCGGATCAATCCCGACAGCGCGGCGATGCGCTGGATGGCGGCGGTCGCCTATGCGCTGCTGGCCGGCTTGATCGCCCGGCTGATCGTCCTGCCCCAGGGCGCGCTCGGCGGGACCGCCCTCGCCTGGCGCATTGCCGCTGTCGCGGTGACGCTGGCGATCTATTTCCTGACCCGGCGCAATATCGCACTCGGAGTCCTGGCCGGCACGGCGACGATGATCTTGCTGGTCATGGGCTTCGGAGCCTGAGCCCCGGGGCCGAAAGCCTCAGGTCTCAGGCCTCAGGCCTCAGGCCTCAGGCTTGCCGCAGCGCCGCGACGCCCGGCAGCTCCTTCCCCTCGAGCCATTCCAGGAACGCGCCGCCGGCGGTCGAGACATAGGAGAAATCCTCGACCACCCCGGCCTGGACCAGGGCCGAGACCGTATCGCCGCCGCCGGCGACCGAGAGCAGGGACCCGGCCTTGGTGAGCGCCGCCGCCGCGCGCGCCACGGCGACCGTGCCCTGGTCGAAGGGCCGCGTCTCGAAGGCGCCCAGGGGTCCGTTCCACACCAGGGTCTTGCAGGCCTTCAGCCGCGCGACGATGTCGGCGACCGATTTCGGGCCGATATCGAGGATCATCTGATCCGCCGGCACCGCCGTCGCCGCGACCGTGCGGGTCGGCACGTCGGCCTTGAATGCGCCGGCCGTCACCGCATCCACCGGCAGGACGATGGTGCAGTTCCGCACCTTGGCCTTCGCCAGGATCTGGCGCGCCGTCTCCGCCATGTCGCGCTCGGCCAGCGACTTCCCGATCTCGATGCCCTGGGCGAAGAGAAAGGTGTTGGCCATGCCGCCGCCGATCACCAGCTGGTCGACCTTGCCGACGAGATTGCCGAGGAGATCCAGCTTGGTCGAGACCTTGGCGCCGCCGACGATCGCCATCACCGGATGCTGCGGCCGTTCCAGGGCGGCGCTCAGATGGTCGAGCTCGGCCTGCATCAGCCGCCCCGCGGCGGCGGGCAGCAGATGGGCGATCGCCGCGGTCGAGGCATGGGCGCGATGGGCGCAGGAGAAGGCGTCGTTCACGTAGATATCCGCCAGCGCGGCAAGCTGCCGGGCGAATTCCGGATCGTTCGCCTCCTCCGCCGCGTGGAAGCGCAGGTTCTCCAGCAGCAGTACCTCGCCGTCCCGCAGCGCCGCCACCGCCGCCGTGGCCGCCGGGCCGACGCAATCGCCGACGAAGCCGACCTTGCGTCCGCCCATCGCCTGGGCGATCGGTGCCGCCAGCGGCTGCAGCGAGAATGCCGCCGCGGGCTTGCCCTGCGGCCGGCCGAAATGCGACATCACGATCACCCGGGCGCCCTTGCGTGCCAGCTCGTTCAGGGTCGCCGCGCCGCGCTCGATGCGGGTCGCGTCGGTGACCTTGCCGTCCTTCATCGGCACGTTGAGATCGCAGCGCACGATCACCCGTTTGCCGGCGACGTCGAGATCGTCCAGGGTCTTGAAGGCGGCCATCGGGAATCATCCTTCCACAGCGGTTTTCGGCGTGGCGCTCAGGTGCCATAGCCCTCGCGAAAATGCAACCGCAGGTGCGGCCGAATCGGTTGGCGGAGGCACCCGCCTCCCGTAAGCTGACCGGGTCACGCGGCAGGGAGGGCCGAGCCATGGATTACCGATCCGCCGTCATCACCGGCGCCTCCAGCGGCATCGGCGAGGCCTTCGCCCGGGCGCTGCCGCGGGCCACCTCCCTGCTGCTCACCGGGCGCGATCACGACCGGCTCTCGAAGCTCGCCCAGGAACTGGCCCTGCACGGCCGCACCGTGAAGCTGGTGCCGGCCGATCTCCGCACCCCGGCCGGGCGCCAGGCGGTGATCGGTGCCGCCGAGGCGGCCGCGGTCGATCTGGTGATCAACAATGCCGGCATCGGCCGCCTGGGCCGGGTGGTGGAGAATCCGGAGGAACGGGAAGCCGAGATGGTGCAGGTGAATATCGCCGCACCGGTCGAGATCACCCGCGCCCTGCTGCCCGCCATGCTGCGGCGGGCGCGCGACGGCAGCCGCCGCTGCGGCCTCGTCAATGTCGCCAGCGCCGCCGCCTTCCAGCCGATGCCCTATTTCGCCACCTATGCCGCCTCCAAGGCCTTCCTGCTGCATTACACCGAGGCCCTGGCCGAGGAGCTGGACAAGGAGCCGATCGACATCCTGGCCCTCTGTCCCGGCGCCACCGAGACCCGCTTCTTCGCCCGGGCCGGGGTGGAGAAACCGGCCTTCACCAGCATCCACAGCCCGGAACGGGTGGCGCGCGAGGGGTTGCAGGCCCTCGGACACCGCGTCGTCCATGTCGTCGGCCCGGGCAACTACCTCGCCTCCAATGCGATCCGCTTCCTGCCCCGCCGCCTGGTCACCGCCGCGGTCGAGACCGTCATGCAGAAATGGAAATGACCTAGGCCGAAAATGCCGGCCCCTGGCGGAAATCGCCGTAGTGACTTCTATAATTGAAGCCACTATATTTCCCCCATGAGATGGGACCAGATCGACCATTCCGTCTGCTCGGTGGCGCGCACCATGTCGGTGATCGGCGACCGCTGGACGATCCTCGTCCTGCGCGAGGCGTTCCTCGGCACCCGCCGCTTCGATGCGTTCCAGCTCTATCTCGCCGCCGCGCCGCATATCGTCTCGGCCCGACTGAAGAAGCTGGTCGGGCACGGCCTCCTGGAGAAGCGCAAATACCAGGACCGACCGGTCCGCTACGAATACCTGCTCACCGAAACCGGGCGGGATCTCTATCCTGCCATCGTCACCCTGGCGCAATGGGGCCAGAAATGGCTGGGTGACGCGCAAGGCCCCGCCCTCAACCGCATCCACAAGCCCTGCGGCCATCGCCTGACCCTGGTTCCGACCTGCGCCGCATGCGGCGAGGCGGTGACCATGCGCGACGTCAAGGTCGAGCTGACGCCGCGTTTCGCCGCCGAACGCCGGCGCGCCGAGCAGGCGCAGGACCGGATTGCGGCCGACAACCCCAAGCCGGCGCGCGCCGGAAAGAGGAAATCGTGATGTCGAGCCAGACCCGCCGCACCATCAACCCGACCACCGTCGTCATCGCCGGCTGCCTGATCTCGCTGATCGGCTACGGCGTCCGCGGCGATTTCGGCCTGTTCCTGCAGCCGATCCAGGAGACCCGCGGCTGGAGCCGCGAGACCTTCGCCCTGGCTTTGGCGGTGCAGAACCTGCTCTGGGGCCTCGGCCAGCCCTTTGCCGGCGCCATCGCCGACCGCTTCGGCACGGCGCGGGTGCTGATCGCCGGCGCCCTGCTCTATGCAGCCGGCGTCGCCGGCTCGTCGCTGGTGGTCACGCCGCTGGGCTTCGATCTGGTGATGGGCGTCGCCGTCGGCTTCGGCCTTTCCGGCGCCTCCTTCATGATCGTGCTCGGCGCCCTCACCCGCCTGCTGCCGCCGGAAAAGCGGTCCTGGGCGCTCGGCCTCGGCACGGCGGCGGGCTCGCTCGGCCAGTTCCTCTTCGCGCCGCTCGGCCAGGGCTTCCTCGCCGCCTATGGCTGGCAGACCGCCCTGGTGCTGCTCGGCGGCTCGGCCCTCGCCATCGTGCCCCTGGCGCTCGTGCTGCGGGGCCGCGGCGACGATGCCGCTGCCACGGTGAAGCCGCAGAGCCTGACCGAGGCGCTGCGCGAGGCCGGCGGGGTGCGCAGCTATTGGCTGCTGATCGGCGGCTTCTTCGTCTGCGGCTTCCATGTCGCCTTCATCCAGACCCATATGCCCGCCTATATCGCCGATATCGGCCTGTCGCCCGCGATCGGCGCCTGGGCGCTCGGCCTCGTCGGCCTGTTCAACGTGATCGGGGCCTATGGCGCCGGCGTGCTCGCCGGCAAGCGCAGCCGCAAGCGGATCCTGTCCGGCATCTATCTCGGCCGCGCCATCGTCATCGCGGTCTTCGTGCTCACCCCGCCCAGCACCGCCTCGGTGCTGCTGTTCTCGGCGGCGATGGGCATCCTCTGGCTCTCCACCGTGCCGCCGACCTCGGGCCTGGTCGCGCTGATCTTCGGGCCGCGCTACATGACGACGCTGTTCGGCATCGTCTTCTTCAGCCATCAGGTCGGCGCCTTCCTCGGCGTCTGGCTGGGCGGCCGGATCTTCGATGCCACCGGCTCCTACAACCTGGTCTGGTGGATCAGCGTGGCGCTCGGCATCTTCGCCGCCGCCGTGCATTGGCCGATCGTCGAGCAGCGGGTGCCGCGCCTCGCCGCCGCTCCGGCCGAATAGGGCCGTCGGCGGGTGCGACCGCCGCCGGATACGGCCGGCCTCGGCCACGGCTTCGCCCTGAAGCTCGGCGGCGGCATCGTTGGGGTCTGGCTGCTGCTGATCGGCCTCGTGCTCCATCAGGCGGCCTTGCCGCCGGAGGGCAGCGGCATCGTCATCGCCGTCTTCCCGCCGGGAACCGCGGGCGCAGACGCGGCCGGCGCCAGCGCCGCCGCCGGCGCGCGGATCCTCTCCACCACCTGGTTCGACAACATGCTGATCGTCGCGGACGACACGCCCGGCCTCGCCGGCCGCCTCGCCGCCGCCGGTGCCGTCGCGGCCTTCCGCAATGTCTCCTTCGCCGGATTGAGCTTCGTCGGCTGCGTGGGCGGGAGTCTGGGGGAGTAGGAGGTCAGCGCGGGGCCTGGGTTTTCCGCCGTCGCTTCATCGCACGCTCGGCCTTCACGTCCGCCAGACCCGGAATTCGGTCGGTCGGCAGACCGAGTTCCTTGTAGACCTTCTCCTTGAACAGCGGCGAGGGGCCGATACCGACAATCGCCGGCTTTCCGTCGATCGTGCCGGGGCGCAGGTCTTCGTAGTGGTCTTCATTCAGACTCAAAAAATGCAAAATGCGCCGACTGGCCGTATTCCGATACTTCGGATCGCACAGTCTGATGAAACGTCCAGTGGCAGGTTCGTATTCAGCGAGTTGACTCGTTGCCAAGGAATTCCAGTGTCGTTTTGCCGTTCGAGCAAATTCATTGACATTGTGGTCACTCGCTTCGTAGAGCGCTTCGATCTCACAATACGTTGAATTTTGCCGCGGAACTTGCGCTGGGCCGAAGACAGCTGGATCAGGCATTGATGCAGTGTTCCCATCTTGCCAAAATACTGGACCAGAAATTATCTCCGGATAGTTTATGCACACTTGAATTCGCAGGTAGCGGCCAGTTGCATACCACTCGGCATGGTTTCTCAAGTCATATGGCTGGCGCCTGCTCCCGGCAAGATCTTCCGGTTGACCCAGCTCTATCTCTTCGGGCCAAGGCGCGCGCAATACAATTCCCTTTATTTGATCATGCCGCCAGCGCTGAAACGTGGGAACTATGGCGATCAATTCGGCGGGATCGGCAAACACCTCCACCGGATGGTTCGCTGGAAAAAGAGCGGGCTCACCTTTACCCCAAACTCTGAATAGAACGTGCATCGAAGAAGACGATTTCAGGATAGGACTCTTGCATTGATTGACAGAAATCTAGGACGTCGCTGGGCATGTAATGCGCAGTTTCTATTATTTGCCTAAACTTGATGTGGGCATCAGAAACTGGTCTAAGCATTCTTGTGTCCAGTTTTACCGAGAAAGCACCCGCTATACCAAACCAGTCCGATTTATTTCAATTCCGACCATCCGTTTGGCAGACCGCCGACAAGACCGACTTCGACGCACTTGGCGCTAATTTCTGCACAGCGGAGGTGCTTCAATGCATCTTTGACCAATGACTTGAAGGCGGCTTCGTCTCCACTGATCGGCTTTGGCATTATTGCGAAGGCATTCTGCGTCGCAAGTTTGTTGTTTCGAAACCTATTGGCCCACCTTGTTTTGGCCACCTCCTGATTTGCCGAAATGCCCTTAGCGTTGTTGATCGCTTCTTGCATCGCGATGAGTTCGCGAATCAGGAACTGACGTTCTTTGGCGTCGTAGTCGGCCGTGTTGATATGAAACAGGCATTTCTGCCCGCGGTACTCGACGAGAAATGAAATATCCATACGCCGGCTGCCTTTGGTTCCGGGCCGAGCGGGGTCCTGCAGCGTGATTTCCCGCTTTCTTCTCTCGCCAGTCGCGGGATTTTCCTTCGTTACACCCCCGACATGCTCGACGCGTTCGAATTCCCTGCATTCTTCGAGATGCTTCTGGGTCGCGTCCCGGGCGACGGCGTTGAAGAGCTGGGTGAACTTGTTTCCCCAGCTGCCCGGGTGTCTTTGCGGCGTCTCGACCGGCGTTTCAAGGACCGTCTCGCCATCGACCGACATCTCCAGGGTATCGCCCAGCGTCAGGGCATCGAAGAAAGTCTGCAGGTCCGCCGGCCCATCCTGGATCCGGGCGGTTTCCGCGGGCGAAATCCCGGCGATTTCCCTGGCCGCATCGTTGATGATGCTGAGTTCCGTTACGTTCGGCACCTTGTGGTGGTAGGCAAAGAAGTCGTTGCTTGCCTGTTTCGCGATGGTGGCGGAAAAATCCTCCTTGTCCCGGGCAACGGCCTCGGGATGCTGCTGTTCCTCTTCGTCCCAGGTCTTCTTCCTGTCGGCGATGGCGGCTTGAATGTCCGGGTCCTCCAGCTGGCGCCAGGTGAAGCTGTAGGGCGTGGGATAGCCGGGGTTCACATGCCGCTTCGGCAACGGCATGATCAGTGTGGTCACATCAGCTGCCGCCCCTGAACCTTGCGGACCGGATTTTGGCCCCATCGGAATGACGATCTCCGGACCCTGGACGGCAGGCGAAGCACTGGCGGGCGCCTCGACGTCGGTCGCCCCAGGCTTCGATTGGCCGAGATTTTCGTCGCGCGGCGGCCTTGCCGGCGTGACCCAGCCGCCAAGCCCAAGCTCCTCGAGCGACGGCACGGTCCGCGGAGTGGGCCGATCGGCCGGCGCCGACTTGAAGTAGAGCTGGTCATGATCCGCGGCAGGCTCCGGCCGATGGCCCATTGATCTTGCGGATACATGGCGGCCAAAAGTGGCGGCCGTTTTCCCGGCGACCGGCCCAGCAGGCATGCCGCCTTCCGTCGGTTCAGCCGACGGCGCCGCTCCCCCCTTCAGCATCAGGTCCACCGCCGCATCCTCGCCGGGATGGGTCTCGTCCTCGGGGTCGACGTCCTTGAAGCGCACGCCCTCCCAGGCCTGCATCCGCGCCGCATGGACTTCCGGTTTTTCCCGGGTCGCCGCGTTCTTGCCGCGAAACGTTCCGTCCGGACCCTGGAACACATGCGCCGGCGGTTCGACGGCGCCGCTGGCATAGAGCGCCGCCTCCGCCGGCGGCAGCGGCGTGCCGCGCGCGAAGGCATCGGGGTCGGTGCCCTGGCGATAGCCCTTGCGCAGCCAGTTGATCCGGTCGCGCTCCGAATGGAAGCGGAACCGGCCGGTCGCGTCGTAGCTGCCGAGCACGGCGGGACTGGCGGAGGCCCGCCGTGCGTCTATGGACTGGACGGGGGACTGGGCGGGCCGGGGATCGCGGGCGCTCATGCAGGGCCTCCATTGCATCTACCGTTGGAAGCGTACCACATTTAGCGTAAAATGTCAATGGCGTATTTCGGGCCTGCGGCCGAAAACCCCGAATCCATGAACGCAATCTCCCGCCATTAACCATTAATTTGCCTTCACCGGACCAGAATGGGACACTCGCTGGATTTCGCGTTTCATCCCGCCTGCCCGGGTTACGACAGCGCGTCCGGGCTCGTTTGGCGGCCGCGTTCGGAGTTTTGATGGCACTCGCCGCCGCCGATATTCCCTGGATCAAGAGCTATCCGCCCGAGGTCGACTGGGCGGCGGCGCTGCCGGTGAAGCCGCTGCATTGCCTGCTCGACGACGCCGCGGCGACCCACCCCGACAACGACTGCGTCGACTTCCAGGACAGGCGCTACAGCTACGCCGAGATCAAGCGCCTGAGCGACTGTGCGGCCAAGGGCCTGATCGGCGCCGGGTTCAAGCCCGGGATGAAGCTCGGCCTGTTCCTGCCGAACTGTCCCTATTTCGTGATCTTCTATTACGCCGGGCTGAAGGCCGGCGGCACCGTCGTCAACTTCAACCCGCTCTATGCCGGGCCGGAAGTGGCGCGCCAGATCGAGGATTCCGAGACCGATTTCATGGTCACCATGGATCTCGACGTGCTGCTGCCGAAGATCTCGGCCATGGTGCACACGTCGCGCCTCAAGCACATCGTGGTCTGCCCGATGGCCGAGCAGCTGCCCTTCCCGAAGAACCTGCTCTTTCCGGTGTTCTTTCGCCGCTCGATCATGGACATGCCGGAAGACGGCCGGCACATCGCCTTCAAGGCGCTGATCGACAATGACGGCGCGATCGCGGTGCCGGAGGTCGATCCGGCGACCACGGTCGCGGTGCTGCAGTATACCGGCGGAACGACCGGCGTGCCGAAGGGTGCGGCGCTGTCCCATGCCAACGTCTACGTGAACGCCATCCAGTGCAAACGCTGGTTCTTCACCGTGGATTCCCCCAGCAGCAAGGTGGTCGGCGTGCTGCCGCTGTTCCATGCCTTTGCCATGACCTGCGTGATGAACTGGGCCCTGGCGGTGGGCGGGACCATGCTGCTGGAACCGCGCTTCGACGCGAAGAAACTGCTCCGCCTCATCCACCGCAAGCGGCCGGCGGCTTTGGCCGGGGTGCCGACGCTGTTCACCGCGCTGATGAACACCCCCGGCATCGACGGCTACGACCTGTCCTCGCTGAAATTCTGCATCTCCGGCGGCGCGCCGCTGCCGCTCGAGGTCCGCAAGAGCTTCGAGAAGCTGACCGGGGCGGTGATCGTCGAGGGCTACGGCCTCAGCGAGGCATCCCCGGTCTGCTGCGTCAATCCGATCCACAGCGGCAGCCGCGCCGGATCGATCGGCCTGCCGCTGCCGCAGACCAGCTGCGAGGTCGTGGCGCTGGAGGACAAGCATGCCCTGGTCAAGCCCGGGGAGACCGGCGAGATCTGCTTCCGCGGGCCGCAGGTGATGCTCGGCTACTGGCGGCGCCAGGAGGCCACCGACGAGGTCATCATCGACGGCCGGCTGCATACCGGCGATGTCGGCCATATCGATGCCGACGGCTTCGTCTTCATCACCGATCGCCTGAAGGAGATGATCAACGCCTCGGGCTACAAGGTCTATCCGCGCCTGGTCGAGGAGGCGATCTACCAGCATCCCGCCGTCAAGGAATGCGCGGTCTTCGGCGTCGACGACCCCTATCGCGGCCAGACGGTGAAGGCGGTGATCTCGCTCAAGGCCGATACCAGGCTGAGCGCCGAGGAATTGGATCATTTCCTCGAATCCCGCCTCTCGCACATCGAGAAGCCGAAATTCTACGAGTTCCGCGCCGAGCTGCCGAAGACGGCGGTCGGCAAGATCTACAAGAAGGCCTTGATCGACGAAGAAAAGGCGAAGGCGACCACGCCCGCCAACCCACCTGTGGAGAATGCGCTATGAAGGAAGCCGTCATCGTCGGCTACGCCCGCTCGCCGTTCCATTTCGCCAGCAAGGGCGCGCTCGCCAAGACCCGGCCGGACGACCTTGCCGCCGCCGTGGTCAAGGCCCTGGTCGAGCGCACCGGCATCGACCCCAACGACGTCGAGGACCTGCTGGTCGGCTGCGCCTTTCCCGAGGGCGAGCAGGGGCTCAACGTCGCCAAGCTGATCGGCTTCATCGCCGGGCTGCCGCATTCGGTCGGCGGCGCCACGATCAACCGGTTCTGCGGCTCCTCGATGCAGGGCATCCATTCGGCCGCGGGCGCCATTGCCATCGGTGCCGGCGACGTCTTCATCTGCGCCGGCATCGAGAGCATGAGCCGGGTGCCGATGATGGGCTTCAACCCGATGCCCAATCCCGCCCTCGCCGAAGCCATGCCCGCCGCCTATATCTCGATGGGCATGACCGCGGAAAATGTCGCCAGGAAGTATGCCATCACCCGCCAGGAGCAGGACGAATTCGCCGTCGGCAGCCAGTCCAAGGCGACCACCGCGCGCCAGGCCGGGCGGCTGAAGGACGAGATCGTGCCGATCCAGGCCGGCAAGGACCTGGTCAACAGCGACGGCTGCATCCGCGAGGGCACCACGCTGCAGGCCCTGGCCGAACTCAAGCCCGCCTTCGACCAGAACGGCGTGGTCACCGCCGGCACCTCCTCGCCGCTGACCGACGGCGCCTCGGCCTGCCTGGTGGTATCGGCCGACTACGCCAAGGCCCACGGCTTGCGGCCGCTGGCCAGGATCCGCAGCGTCTCGGTCGCCGGCTGCGCCCCGGAGATCATGGGTATCGGCCCGGTCGCCGCCACCCAGAAGGCGCTGAAGCGCGCCGGCCTCACCATCAACGACATCGACATCATCGAGCTCAACGAGGCCTTCGCCGCCCAGGCGATCGCCTGCATCCGCGACCTCAAGATCGACCTCGCCAAGGTCAATCTCGACGGCGGTGCCATCGCCATCGGCCATCCGCTGGGCGCCACCGGTGCGCGGATCACCGGCAAGGCGGCGACCCTGCTGAAGCGCGAGGGCAAGCAGTTCGCCCTCTCCACCCAATGCATCGGCGGCGGCCAGGGCATCGCCACGGTCCTGGAGGCGATGCTATGACCATCCGCAAGGCTTGCGTCATCGGCGCCGGTGTGATGGGCAGCGGCATCGCCGCCCAGATCGCCAATGCCGGCGTGCCGGTCCTGCTGCTGGACATCGTCCCGAAGGACGCCGCGGACCGCAGCGCCATCGCCAGGGGCGCCATCGAAAAGCTGCAGAAGACCGACCCGGCGCCGCTGATGTCGCGTGCCGCGGCGAAGCTGATCACCGCCGGCAATATCGAGGACGACCTCGACCAGCTGAAGGACGTCGACTGGATCGTCGAGGCGGTCATCGAGCGCCTGGACATCAAGCAGGGGCTGTATCACAAGCTCGAGGCGAAGCGGAAATCCGGCTCGATCCTCTCCTCCAACACCTCGACCATCCCGCTGCATGTGCTGGTCGAAGGCATGCCGGAGACCGTCCAGCGCGACTTCTGCATCACCCATTTCTTCAACCCGCCCCGCTACATGCGGCTGCTGGAGGTGGTCGGCGGCGCCCGGACCCGCCCGGAGGTCATCGCCGAGATCAGCGCCTTCGGCGACGAGCGCCTGGGCAAGGCCATCGTCCGGGCGAAGGATACGCCGGGATTCATCGCCAACCGGATCGGAGTCTTCTGGATGCAGGCGGCGGTGAACACCGCCCTCGACATGGGACTCACCGTCGAGGAGGCCGACGCCATCATGGGCCGGCCGATCGGCGCCCCGAAGACCGGCATCTTCGGTCTCCTGGACCTGGTCGGGCTGGATCTCCAGCCGCATGTCGACGCCTCGATGAAGGCGGCGCTGGCGCCGGACGACGCCTATCAGTCCGTGCGACGCGATTTTCCCTTGATGAACAAGATGATCGCCGACGGCTATACCGGGCGCAAGGGCAAGGGCGGCTTCTATCGGCTGAATACCGAGGGCGGCCAGAAGGTGAAGGAATCCGTCAACCTGCAGACCGGCGCCTATGCCGTCTCCGACCGGGCCCGCCTCGACTCCGCCGATGCCGCCAAGGGCGGGCTCAAGGTGCTGGTCACCCATGCCGACAAGGGCGGAAAATACGCCTGGGCGGTGCTGTCCAAGCTGCTGAGCTATGCCGCCTCCCTGGTCCCTGCCATCGCCGATGACATCGTCCAGGTCGATCTCGGCATGAAGACCGGCTTCAACTGGAAGCGCGGCCCGTTCGAGATGATCGATCAGCTCGATGCCGCCTGGTTCGCCGAGCGGCTGGCCGCGGAGAAGATGCCGGTGCCGGCGCTCCTCAAGCTGGCGGCGGAAAAGGGCGGCTTCTACAAGATCGACGGCGGGCGGCCGCATTACCTGGCTACCGACGGCAGCTACCGGCCGGTGGAACGGCCGAAGGGCACCATCCTGCTCTCCGACATCAAACTCGCCTCGAAGCCGATCGCCAGGAACGGCTCGGCCAGTCTCTGGGATATCGGCGACGGCGTCGCCTGCCTGGAATTCCACAGCAAGATGAATGCCCTGGATCCCGACAGCCTGGGCATGGTGAAGCAGGCGGTGGAGATCGTCGGCAAGAAGATGAAGGCGCTGGTGATCCATAACGAGGCGGAGAATTTCTCCGTCGGCGCGAATATCGGCCTCGCCCTCTTCGCCGCCAACATCGCCATGTGGCCGATGATCGAGGACATGATCGGCCAGGGGCAGGCGGCCTACAAGGCGCTGAAATTCGCCCCCTTCCCGACCGTCGGCGCACCCAGCGGCATGGCCCTGGGCGGCGGCTGCGAGGTGCTGCTGCACTGCTCCGCGGTCCAGGCCCATGCCGAAACCTATATGGGCCTGGTCGAGGTCGGCGTCGGCCTGGTGCCCGGCTGGGGCGGCTGCAAGGAGCTGCTGCTGCGCAACCAGCCCGGGCCGCGCGATCCCAAGGGGCCGATGCCGCCGGTCGCCGCCGCCTTCGAAGCCATCTCGCTGGCCAAGGTGGCGAAATCCGCCGCCGAGGCGATGGAGTTCAAATTCCTGCGCGCCACCGACCGCATCACCATGAATCGCGACCGTCTGCTGGCGGATGCCAAGGCGCGGGCGCTGGAATTGCTGGCTGCCGGATACAAGCCGCCGGTGCCGGTCGAGCTGCGCCTGCCGGGGCCAACCGGGCGCACGGCGCTGGGCCTGGCGGTCGACGGTTTCGCCAAGCAGGGCAAGGCATTGCCCCATGACGTCACCGTCTCCGGCGCCCTGGCCGAGGTCCTGACCGGTGGCGCCACCGACATGACCGAGATCGTCACCGAGGACCAGATCTCCAAACTGGAGAAGAAAGCCTTCCTGTCGCTGCTCCGCACCGGCCCGACCCTGGCCCGGATGGAAGCCATGCTGACGACGGGCAAACCGCTACGGAATTGAGGTAGATCATGCCGGCCTACAAGGCGCCCCTGCGCGAGATCCGTTTCGTCCTCTATGAACTGCTGAAGGCCGAGGAGCTGGCGCGCGACATCCCGGATTTCGCCGAGGCGACCCCGGACGTGATCGATGCCATCCTCGAGGAGGCGGGAAAGTTCTGCGAAAATGAGCTGCAGCCGCTCAACCATCCGGGCGACGAAGAGGGCTGCCACCTGGAGAATGGCGTGGTCCGCACGCCCAAGGGCTTCAAGGAGGCCTATGGCAAGTTCATCGAAGGCGGCTGGACCGGCCTGCCCTGCGACCCGGCCTATGGCGGCCAGGGGCTGCCCAAGCTGGTGAATTTCGCCGTCGAGGAGATGATCTGCTCGGTCAATCTCTCCTTCGGGATGTATCCCGGCCTTTCCAACGGCAACTACAACGCCATCCACGCCCATGGCTCGGAGGCGCAGAAGGCGCTCTATCTGCCGAAACTGGTCGACGGCACCTGGTCCGGGACGATGTGCCTGACCGAGCCGCAATGCGGCACCGATCTCGGCCTGATCAAGACGCGCGCCGATGCCGATGCCGACGGATCCTACAAGCTGTTCGGCACCAAGATCTTCATCTCGGCCGGCGAGCACGACCTGACGGAAAACATCATCCATCTGGTGCTGGCGCGCCTGCCCGACGCGCCGGCGGGAATCCGCGGCATTTCCCTGTTCATCTGCCCGAAATTCCTGCCCACCGCCGAGGGCAAGCCCGGGGCGCGCAACGGCGTCACCTGCGGCTCGATCGAGAAGAAGATGGGGATCAAGGCCTCCTCGACCTGCGTGATGAACTTCGATGGCGCCAAGGCCTGGCTGATCGGCCGGCCGCACAAGGGCATGTCGGCGATGTTCACCATGATGAACACCGCCCGCCTCGCGGTCGGCATGCAGGGCCTGGGCGTCGCCGAGGCGGCCTATCAGGGCGGTCTCGCTTATGCCAAGGACCGGCTGCAGATGCGCGCCCTGACCGGAGCCAAGTTCCCGGAGAAGGCGGCGGACCCGATCATCGTGCACCCGGATGTGCGTCGCATGCTGATGAAGACCAAGGCGTTGAACGAGGGCTGCCGGGCGCTCGCCTACTGGGTCGGCCAGGAGCTTGACATCTCGGCCCACCATCCGGATCCCGAGCGGCGCCAGCAGGCCGACGATTTCGTCGCCCTGATGACGCCCATCGTCAAGTCGTTCCTCACCGACCAGGGATTCGACGCCGCCAATAACGGCGTGCAGATCTTCGGCGGCCATGGCTATATCCGCGAATGGGGCATGGAGCAGCTGATCCGTGACGCCCGCATCACCCAGATCTACGAGGGCACCAACGGCATCCAGGCGCTCGACCTCGTCGGCCGCAAGCTGCCGACCGGCACCGGCCGCCTCGCCCGCCGCTTCTTTCATCCGGTCAGCGCCTATATCGAGCAGGCCAGCGAGAACCCGGCCATGCTGGAATTCGTCCTGCCCCTCGCCAAGGCCTTTGCCAAGCTGCAGCAGGCGACGGCCTGGCTTGGCCAGGCCGGATTGTCCAATCCCGACGACGCCGGTGCCGCAGCGGCCGACTATCTCCGCCTCTTCGCCCTGGTTTCCATCGGCTACATGTGGTGCCGGATGGCGGAGATCGCCGTGGCGAAGACGGATGGCGACGAGGCCGAGTTCTACGACGCCAAGGTGAAATGCGCGAAATTCTACGTCGCCAAGCTGCTGCCGGAGACCAACAGCCTGTTCACCAGCCTGACCTCCGGCTCCGAGACGGTCATGGCCCTGCGCGCCGAGGCATTCTAGGCCCGGGCGGCCGGTCACGGGCACGGCGCCGATGCCGGTCAGGACCGTCGTTGCCGCGGCGCTCCTCTGGGGCGCCTGGACCGCAGCCGCTGCAGCCGCCGATCCCGCGCCCGGCGGCTATCGCCTGGGCATGTCGCTGGAGGCCTTCCGGGCGCTGCCGATCCCCGGAAATGCCTCCGCCGCCTTGCGCGTGCTGTGCTCCTACGAACCGGAGATGCAGACCCATATGGTCGGCATCCGCCGTCATGAATTCGACGTCGCGATGCGCGCCGGCGCCCTCGCCTGCATCTTCGCCGAGCCGGACCGGGTGAGCGGCGTGCGCTCCGGCTGGTGGCAGGAATCCACGGCTCCCTATGCCGGCCAGCCGATGAGATGGCGCTTCTGGTTTGCCGGTGCCGCCAGCACCGCACAGCAATGGGTGCTGATCGCGGTCAGCGCCCATGCCGACAGGGATACCGCAGCCGAGCCGATGGCTGCCGCGGCGATCGAGGCCCAGCTGGTGCGGGAGATCGGCGCCGGCACGCCCCTCGCCGGCGACGACCGGCGCGGCCTTGTCTGGAGCATCGGCGGTCATCGCGCAAGCTTCCTGGTGACGCCGGGCGACGGCCCGCTGCAGCCGGCGCGCCTCTGTTTCGGGATGCTGGACCTTGCCGCCGTCACCGCGATCAACCAGCGCCTGGCGCCATCGAGCATGCATCTCGCCAGCCTCTGCGAAAGCCAGCCCTGATGCCGCTCGCGACCGCAACCCGGATCATCCTGGCGGGGCTCCTGCTGGCCATCGGCCTGGCGGGCGCCGCGGCGGCGAAGCCCTATGCGATCCTCGGCTATCCCCTCGGCATGAGTTTCGCCGATTTCATGGCGCGGCCGATTCCCGACAGCGCTGGCAAAAAGGGCTGGCGGATCCTCTGCGCCGATGGGCACGAACTGCATGGCCATATGATGGGCTTCATCGGCGCCGATCACGACATCGAGACCCGAATCGGCGCCAAGACCTGCCTGTTCGCCGAGCCCGATCTGGTCAGTGGGCCGAAATGGTGGAAGCCGGCGACCGTGCCCTATGCGGGAAAGCCGATGATCTGGATCTTCCGCTTCCTCAGCGACCCGCAAGGTGCCGAGACCCGCAGGCTGTTTGCGATCACCGCGCTCTATCGCCCGGACTGGGAGCAGCGCAACCGGCCGATCGATGCGATCGAACCGGCCCTGGTCGATGCCTTCGGCGCCGGCGAGGCGATCACGCGCGAGAAGCTGAACGGACGGGTCTGGCGGGACGGCGATCAGACGGTGGAATTCGCCGCGCAGAAACTGCCGCCGACGGTGCATCAGGCTTCCTTCTGTATCGGCCTCGTCGACGAAGCCTGGCTCGTCGAACTCAATCGTCGACTCGATCCCTTCCGTCGCCAGCACTGGCGTGTCTGCATTCCCGACATGAATCGAAGCACACACTGACGGCAGCAGTTTCAAAAAAGAAATTGTCGGTGCGGGGAACCGTTGTGATCTAGCTGTGACTCCCCAGTGACTTATCGGTTTCGTAAGGAACTCTTTACCTTCTCGCCTTGTAGCCTCCCCTGACGCTGTCTAGACAGGCAGCGAGACCGCACGAGGGGACGAAAATCATGAAGCTTTCTCATTCTCTTATGGGACTCATTTTGGCCAGCGCCGGTGCAGCGCCTTTTGCCGCCGGCAGCGCTTCGGCAGATCAATACTCCGTCATGGAATATCAGCTCGGCATGAGCTTCGCCGACTTCTCGGCAAAGCCGCTGCCGGACACCGCGGACCTGACCACCGGCCGGCAGCAGGTGAAGCTGCTCTGCGGCGGCGATCCGGTGTTGCGGCACAATGTCATCGGCTATGTCGAAGGCGACTTCGACGTCGACCGCAAGATCGGCGTGAAGACCTGCACCTTCATGGCACCGGAATCCGCCGGCAACAGCAGCTGGTGGCAGCCGGTCCGGATCAATGTGGCGCAGAAGCCGATGATGTGGCTGTTCGACTTCATCGACCCGAATGCGGGCGCCGGCAGCAAGAGCGGCGGCGGCAAGAACGACGGCGACATGGAACTGTTCAGCATCCGCGCCGAATACCTGCCCGACTGGCAGCACCGGACCGAGCCGGTGGACGACATGACCGGCGCCCTGGAGACCGTCCTCGGGCCGGCGAAGTCCCTGGATTACGACGGCGGCAGCCGTCACATGTGGTCGAACGGCGAGAGCTGGGCACAGCTCAGCATCGACAAGCCGGTGATGGAAGAGGCCTCGACCAAGCTGCGCCTGGTCTTCAATCATGCCGAACTGATGGAAGAATATAAGCGCCGCTACGAGGAAGTCTCCGGCCAGCAGGCCATGCTTCCCTTGATAACATATTGATCTAATTACGTAATATATATGAGCTTCAGCTCCCGGCGCCTCTGTGACGCCGGTCACTGGCGAAAGCCTGCCGTCATCCCCATCTCATAGGGTGTCGGCAGGCGTCCCCTCGCTTGCCGGCGAGAGTACCCTAGGTTTGCGATTGTTAACTTTGGTGTCCTACCCGCCCAGGCCCTTGCCTCCCCGGCAAACCTGGGCCCGGACCCCACGCCGGCAGGCCCCCCTGCCCCCCAACTGCCTGCCGGCGACCCCTTCCTTCGGCCGAAACCCAGCATAACCTCACAAGCACGGGAACTTTCTCGGTGCCGTCATGTTTCTGTCAATATGGGCAGGTAGGTTGCGCAGCGAAGGTTTCGCTTTCGGGTTTTGACATGAGCCGCACGGCATTTCGCGCATTCTTCGAACCGGTAAAGCTGGCGGTCTGCGGCTGGGCCTGTCTCCCGCTGCCGCAGATCCATCTCGGCTACCGCGCCTTCAGCCTGGCACAGGGACAGATCAGGCCAGCGAACGACGCCTAGTTCGGCAGCTCGGCCAATCCATAACCCTCGGGCAGCCTGGCGGCCTTGAGATCCAGTCGGTCCTCCTTCAGCGGAATCTCGATCTTCGTCTGGTCGTCGAGCATCAGGCGCATCGTCGCGTCGGTGAACAGGGTCTTCGGATCACCGTCGCGTTCGACGAAGATCCGATCGATGCCGTCGGGATACTGCGTCGAGACCAGATCGATCTTCGGCAGCCAGTTGAGTGGGGCATCGGCATCGACCGCCGCCTGAGGCAGGGTGACGACGATGCGCTGCAGGGGCTCGGTCTTCGACGCATAGGAGATGACGGCACCTGCATTCTGGATGCCCTTGAAGACGACGTCGTCCATCGCGGTCGGCGCCGTGTGATAGGCGAGGATCCGCTCGTTCCGGAAGCCGCCCTTGGCGCCGAGCGAGGCCCATTGACCCGACTGGCCTTCCCCGGTGGCATTGAACAGGTATTTTCCCGTCTCCAGGCTGTAGACCGCATTGGTCTCCTGCTCGACGCAGCAGCCGTAGCGCTTCAGGATGAGGAAGGGGCCGTCGGCGACAACCGTGTCGCCGACACCCTCGATGCTGAACAAGGCGGCACCCTTGCCTGCGGTGGAGAGCGGATAGGCCGTGACCTTGACCCGGGGTTCGTCGAAGCGGGATTCCTCCTGGTCGACCTCGACCTGGCTCGCGGTCTCCTCGATCAGCAGCAGCTGGCGCTCGATCGTCAGGTCCTTCAGCGCCGCGCCATAGACATTGACGGCGTATCGCCGGTTGACGGTGTCGATTCTGATCCCGGCACCTTCCTTGACCACGGTCACGGTCGAGGGCTGCTGTTCGGACACCAGATCCGCAGCCAGGGCCGGGGCCGCCAGGATCCCGGCAGAGAGCAGCACGGCGAGAAATCGAGTCATCATGCACCTGAGAGATTGAGCCCCGGCCATCTTCCCACAGTTCGGCGAATTGCGGCAATGATCCGCCGCCCGCATCCGGCCTAGCCCAGCAGGTCCTTGATCCCGTAGTTGAGATAGGCGCCGCGCAGATACAAGGGGCGCAGGGCCGGCAGGGGAAACCGCGGCGGCGGGCGGCGGATCAGCTCGGGACGCCGGTCCGGCGCGCCGGCGATGACGTCGGCGATCGCCCGTCCCGCCCAGCTCGCCATGGCGACGCCGTTGCCGTGATAGGCCAGGGCGAAAAAGGTCCCCGGCTCGGCCGGCCAGCTGCCGATATGCGGGATGAAATCCATCGCCAGGCAGACTAGGCCCGACCAGCGATGGGTGATCTCGACCTCGCGCCAGGCGGGGAAATAGGCACGGAACGCCGCCTCGATGCGCTGCGACTGCCGCGCCAGGGCATCGGGCGCCGCGCTGATGCCGCCGCGCCCGCCGAAGACCATGCGCCCGTCGGGCAGCAGGCGGAAGTAGTGCAGCAGGTTGCGGAGATCGAAGGCCATGTCGGTGCTGGTCCAGCCCTGGGCGGCCAGCTCCTCCGCCCGCATCGGCCGGGTCGCCACCACCGAGGAGAGGGCCGGCAGCAGCCGGGCGCCGAAGCCGGGATGCAGATCCTCGGGCGTATAGCCGTTGGTGGCGATCAGCACGCGCTCGGCAAGCAGGCTGCCCCTGGGCGTCACCAGCCGATGCTCGGCGCCCTCGCGCCGCCATCCGGTCACCGGGCTCTGCGCCGCGATCCTTGCCCCGGCGCGCGCCGCGGCGGCGGCAAGGCCGGTCACGTATTTCATCGGGTTGAGGCCGAAGCCGACGGGATTGCGGATGGCACCGTGGAAGTCGCGACTCTTCATGCCGCGGTCCGCGAGATCGCCGCGGGAGAGGATGGTCCAGCGCGCGCCGAATTCCCGCGCCATGAAGTCGACTTCCGCGGCGAAGCCCCGCATCGCGCCGGGCTTGTGGGCGAGCGCGATCTCGCCGCTGCCGGCCCGGTCGGCGTCGATGCCCTCGCCGGCCAGGATCTCCCCGACCAGTTCCACCAATTCCACCTGGGCGCGGTAGAAGGCGCGGGCATCCTGCGGCGCCGTATTTCCGGATGACGTCGCCCCAGGCCAGCTTGCTCGAGCCCATGCAGCAGAAGCCGCCGTTGCGGCCGGAGGCGCCCCAGCCGGGAAAGGCCCGCTCCAGCACCTGGACGCCGAGATGATGCTCGCGGGCGAGGTGCAAGGCGGCGGAGAGGCCGGTATAGCCGCCGCCGATCACCGCGACCTCGGTCCGGTGGTCGCCGACCAGTTCCGGATAGTCCGCCGGCGGCTGGACGAGCAACTCCGCCCACCAGCTCCTGGCCGGGCGCGCGGGATCGAGCGCGGTCGGATGATAGAGGTGACGCATCACTCCCAACGACCGCCGCGCTCGGCATAGAAGGCATCGGAATAGGGATACCACCAGGACTGCAGCTCGGCCTTGGGATCGAGCATCACCATCTTCGACTGGCGGAAGGCGTTGAGCCCGAGGCGGCTCAGGGCCCGGCCGAGGCCGGAGAGCTTCCAGCCGCCGAAAGGCAGCGCATCATTGTCGCCGAGCACGTTGTTGACCCAGACCATGCCGGATTCCAGCCGCTCCGCCGCCGCCATCGCCTCGTCCAGGCGTCCAGTATAGATGGCAGCACCCAGGCCGAAGCGGGAGCGGTTGGCAAGCGTGACCGCTTCCTCGAAATCCCGCACCCTGATGACCGGCGCCACCGGCCCGAACATCTCGGACTGCAGGATCGACATCTCCGGCCGGATGCCGGTCAGCACCGTCGGCTCGTAGAACCAGCCGGTGTTGAAGGCGGGCGGGATCCGGCCGCCGCAGGCGATCTTCGCGCCTTCGCGCACCGCCTGGTCGACGAAACCCATTACCTTGTCGCGGGCCGCGGCACTGACCAGCGGGCCGATCTCGACGTTCTTCAGCCCGGGCCCGACGCGCAGCGCCCGGGCACGCCTCACCAGCGATTCGACGAAGGCGTCATGCACCCGCTCGTGGACATAGATCCGCTCAGTCGAGGTGCAGATCTGCCCGGAGAGGTGGAAGGCGGCGGTGGTGGCGGCCGCGGCGGCCACCTCGGTATCGACGCTGTCCATGACGATGAGGGGATCGCTGCCGCCGGCCTCGATGACGCAGGGTTTCAGCCGCTCGCCGCAGGCGGCGGCGACGCGGCGGCCGGCCTCGACGCTGCCGGTGAAGGCGACGACGCCGATCCGCGGATCCTCGATCAGCGCCATGGCGGTTTCCGCGCCGCCGGTGACGCAGGTGACGAGGCCGGCGGGCAGCGCCTTGAAATGCTCCATGAAGGCGAGCGTGCAGAGGCTGGCCGCGGGTGCCGGCTTGATGACCACGGCGTTGCCGACCGCGAGCGACGCCGCCACGGTGAAGGCCATCAGGATGATCGGGAAGTTGTAGGGCAGGATATGCGCGCTGACGCCGAAGGGATGGTATCTGGCATATTGCAGCGCGCCCGGCGAAGTGGGCGCGGCGACGAAGCCGCCGTCGTCGCGGGCGAGCTCGGCGAAGTAGCGGAAGATGGGCGCCACATTCATCAGCTCGCCCACCGATTCGGTGAAGGGCTTGCCCATCTCGCGGGTCATCAGCTCGGCCGCCGGTCCGGCGGTCGCGGTCTGGATCGCGTCGGCGAGCCGGTGCAGGGCGGCGGCCCGACTCTTGCCGTCGAGCTTCGCCCATTCCCGCTGCGCCGCGACGGCGCCGGCCAGCAGCGGATCGATCGCCGCCGCCGTGCATTGCGCGACCCGCCCCACCGCACTCAGATCGGCGGGATCCTGGCGCGGCTCAAGCGCCGCGCCCGCCGGAACCTGATAGCCGCCGGCGGCAAAGACCTGGCCGGCGAAGGGATCGAAACGGGTCATGCTGTCCCCTATCGGATCATGTAGACCTTGCGCACCGTCTCATGCACCCGGCAGGTGCCCTTCCAGTCCTGGGGGAAGAAGGCGATGGTGTCGGGATAGATCTCGATCACCTCGCCGGATTCATGGGTGTAGGTGCAGCGGCCGAGCAGGAAATGGCAGAACTCGTCGCGGGTGACGTGGCAGTTCCAGTAGCCCGGGGTGCAGATCCAGATGCCGGTCTCGTTCTCGCCGCTGGGGCCCTTGTGCAGCAGCACGCCCGAGGTCATCGACTTGCCCTCGATCATGGTGGGGATCGGGCCCCAGTCCTTCAGCTCGGTCACGGATTTCGGATTGTAGATGACGGGTGTCGTCACGTTGGCGGGCTCCTATCGCAGCATATAGGCGTTGCGGATGGTCTCGTGGACGGTGCAGATGCCGGTCCAGCCGGCGGGGAAATGCACGGCGGTGCCGGGCCGGACCTCGATCACCTCGCCGTCATCCCGCACATAGGTGGCGCGTCCGGCGATGAAATGGCAGAACTCGTCGCGGGGGATCGACAGGGGCCATTTCCCCGGCGTGCAGACCCAGAGGCCGACCTCAGGCGAATTGCCGCCGAGCGCCGGATCGGGGCGCTTGAACAGCAGCCGGCCGGAGGACTTCGACCGGCCCTCGATGCAGTCCGGCTGGTCGCCCCAGTCGGCGAGATCGCCGTAGTCCGTCGCGCCGACGATATGCGGCGCGCTGGAGCCCAGATGCGCGGCCGGCTTCATGGCCGGAAGGTTCCGGTGGTGGCGATCTCGGCCAGGATGTTCGCGGCCTTCTCGGTGCCCTTGGCGGCCTGCATGTGCCTGGCGACGGCGGCGAGGCGGGCCTGCATCGCCTGGTCCTTCAGCAGACGCTCGATCATGCCGCCGAGCTGCGCCTCGGTCCAGGTATAGCGCGGCAGCTGGTCGCCGTAGCCGGTGTCGTGGATGCGCGCCGCATTGTCCAGCCCGTCCCAGCAGAACGGCATGATGATCGCCGGCTTGCCGAAGTAGAGCGCCTCGTTGAAGCTGTTGTTGCCGCCGTGATGGATGAAGAGATCGACATGCGGGATGACGGCGGGCTGCGGATACCAGCTTTCCAGGTGCACGTTGCCCGGAACCTCGGCGTATTCGCCGATATAGTCGCCGACATTCATCAGGAAGCGGTAGGGCAGCTTGGCGAAGCAGGCGATGAGCTGCCTGTAGAGCTCGACATCGGCGGCGCCGAGCGAGCCGTAGCTGACATAGATCAGCGGCTTGCCCTCGTTGGCCTTGAAGCTCGGCACCGTATAGACGCCTTCGTCGCGCACGCAGCCCTCGAGATACTGGAACTGCCTGGGGTCGAGGGGCGTCCGGCGCTTGAAGGCCAGGGGCTTGGGATAGAGCAGCAGGTTCATGCTGGGCGAGGCCTCGAAGAACTGGCCGAGCGGATAGGGGGCGTGGCCGACCTTCTTCAGGAACTCGTTGAACCGGGCATGGGTCGGCTTGACCAGCTCGAGGAAGCGGTTCTCGAAGGCCTCGAAGCCGGCCTTGTCGTTCTCATGGCAGCCGGAGAGATGCGGCGGGATGTCCGGGTCGGGGATCTCGTTCTCCGAGCAGGAGATGATGCGCACCCAGGGACAGCCCGCCTTCTTGATCGCCGGGAACAGGATCACGTTGTCGACGGCGACCAGATCCGGTTTGATCCGGGAGAGATGGGCATTCAGGCCCTCCTCGGCGATGATCGCGGAATCGACGATCGCCTCCCAGACCGGGATCACGTAGGTCGGCAGCTGGTCGATCGGCGAGAGGCGGAAATGCGGCTTCTTCTCGGCGATGAAATTCGCCCAGAACTTGGCGATCTCCTCGTCCGACATGCCGCCCGACATGTCGACCAGGTTCTCCTCGAAGCCGTATTTCTCGAACACGCCCTTGAAGCCCTTGTCGCAGACGAAGACCGGGTTGTGGCCCATGCGCCTCAGGTTCTGCGCGATGCCGACGCAATTCAGCGCCGGACCGAAGGCGGCTTCGGGAAAGAGAACGATCGTCTTGCCACTCATTTAAGGCTCCCTATCGGTGACAATCTGCGGTCGGTGCATCCGGCGCCTCAGTCGACCAGCAAACGTGCATGTTCGCCGGACCAGGTGCAATAGAAGCGTCGGCCCCGCTCCGCCTGGTCGGCCAAGGCATGCGAGGCCGGCAGGCGGGCGACCAGGACCTGGCCGGTCGCCTCGAGGCGGAGATGCAGGATGATGTCCTGGCCGAGATAGGCCGAGCCGTCGAGCACGCTGCCGAGCGCCCCGGTGGCGGGTTCCGCCGACAGGACGATGCGCTCCGGCCGGATGGCCAGGGCGGCGGCCTTGCCCTCCGGCACGTCCCCAGCATTGGCCGCCGGCAGCGTGCCGAGGCCCGGCACCTCAAGTCCGGCGCCGCGCCGCACGCCCTCGATGAAATTTGTCTGGCCGATGAAGTCGGCGACGAAGCGATTGTCCGGCCGCTCGTAGAGCTCGCGCGGCCGGCCCAATTGCGCGATCCGGCCGGCATTCAGCAGGGCGATGCGGTCGGCCATGGTAAGGGCCTCCTCCTGGTCGTGGGTGACCACCAGGAAGGCGATGCCGGTTTCCTGCTGCAGGCGCTTCAGCTCGATCTGCATCTGCTCGCGGAGCTTCTTGTCGAGGGCGCCGAGCGGTTCGTCCAGCAGCAGCAGCTTCGGCCGCTTCACCAAGGCGCGCGCCAGGGCCACCCGCTGCTTCTGCCCGCCGGAGAGCTGGTGCGGCCGGCGGCCGGACTGGCCGCTGAGCTGCACGAGGCCGAGGGCCTCTTCCACCCGGCGCTTCAGGTCGGCGCCGGCGACGCCCTCCATCTCCAGCCCATAGGCGACGTTGGCATAGACCGACATGTGCGGGAACAGCGCGTAGGACTGGAACATCAGGTTGATCGGCCGGCGATTGGGCTTCATTGCCGTGATGTCCTCGCCGTCGAGCAGGATCCGCCCGCGGTCCGGCGTCTCGAAGCCGGCGATCATCCGCAGCAGCGTGGTCTTGCCGCAGCCCGAGGGGCCGAGCAGGCCGAAGAATTCCCGGTCGGCGACGGCGATGCTGAGATCATCGACCGCGACCACCGGCCCGAAGCTCTTGGTGACGCCCTCGACCTGCAGCAGGATGCTCACAGCTCGACCTCGCGGTTGAGCCGCTGCGAGAGGAAGACCAGGACGAAGGAGACCGCCATGACGATGGTGGCGACGGCATTGATCTCGGGGGTCACACCGAAGCGGATCATCGCATAGATCTGCATCGGGAAGGTGGTCGAGGCCTGGCCCGCCCCGGCGGTGAAATAGGCGATGATGAACTCGTCGATCGACAGGGTGAAGGACAGCAGCGCCGCAGCGATCACGCCCGGCGCGATCACCGGCAGGGTGATCCGGCGGAAGGTGGTCAGCTCGCCGGCACCGAGATCGATCGAGGCCTCGATGATCGAGCGGTCGAAATGCTTGAAGCGGGTGCGCACCACCGCGCAGACGAAGGCGATGTTGAAGACCGCATGGGCAAGCACGATGGAATGCAGCCCCATCGTCATCTTCAGCAGCGAGAAGAAGCTGAGGAGCGCGATCGCCAGGACGATGTCGGGGATGATCATCGGCGCCGCGACCAGGGCCTCGACCGCCGGATGCGGCTTCCGCTCCTCGAGTCCCATGGCCAGCAGCGTGCCGACCACGGTGGAGATCGCGGTCGAGGCGAAGGCGACCACCAGCGAGTTGCGCACCGAGCTCAGGATCTTCTGGTTCTCCAGCAGCTTGCCGTACCATTCGGTGGAGAAGCCGGTCCAGGCGGTCGGCAGGCCGCTCTTGTTGAAGCTCAGCACCACCAGCACGACGATCGGCCCGTAGAGGAACAGGTAGACCAGGCCGAGATGGGCCTGCAGCCAGCGGCGGATCGGATCGGCGGCGGCGGCACTCATGTCCGCGCCTCGTTCTGGCTGCGATTGACGATCAGTGCCTGCAGGGTCAGCAGGAGCATCATCACGCCGACCAGCAGGAAGGCCAGCGTCGCCCCGAACGGCCAGTCGCGCGCGGTCAGGAACTGGTCGTAGATCAGGTTGCCGAGCATCGTCCGCTTGCCGCCGCCCAGCAGGTCCGGCGTCACGAAATTGCCGATCGAGAGCACGAAGACGAAGACCGAGCCGGCGGCAATGCCCGGCAGGGTCAAGGGAAAGGTGATGCGCCGGAAGGTCCGCCAGGCGCTGGCGCCGAGATCGGCCGAGGCCTCGCGCAGGTCCGGCGCCAGCTTCGAGATCGAGCTGTAGAGCGCCAGGATCATGAAGGGGACATAGCCGTAGACCAGGCCGATGACGATGGCGAAATCATTGTAGAGCAGCGGCAGCGGCTGCTGGATCAGGCCGGCGCCCTCGAGCGCGCGGTTGATCAGGCCCTCGCGGTTGAGCAGGACGATCCAGGCATAGGTGCGGATCAGGTAGTTGCTCCAGAACGGCATCATGACGACGATCAGCAGCGCCATCTGCCGCTTCTTCGGCTGCAGCGCGATGCAATAGGCGGCCGGATAGCCGATCAGCAGGGCGAAGACCACCGCCAGCCCGGCGATCTTCGCCGAATAGAGGAAGATCCCGGCATAGAGCGGGTCGACCGCGCGGACGAAGTTCTCCAGGGTGAAGGTATAATCGACGCCGCCATAGACGCCGCGCTCGAAGAAGCTGAGCACGAAAATCAGCCCGCAGGGCGCCACCAGCAGCAGAGCCAGCCAGCCCAGTCCCGGACCCAGTAGTATGGCGCGGCGCGCGAATGACATCGATGCTTCCGTTGGGTGTCGGTGGCGGTTCCGCCGGAAACGCAACCGCCGCGCCGATCGCTCGGCGCGGCGTCGTCGCGTTCCGCCCTCAGTTCGCCGAGGTGATCTCGCTCACCGTCTTCGACCAGAGCTTCTGCGCCTCGCCGAGGTCGCGCATCTGCTCCAGCTTCATGAGCTCGGCCGGCGTGATGCCGAGGTTGGGGTACTGCGCGATGAGCTTCGGGTCGAGCCCGTCCATCGCCGCCTTGTTCGGCACCTTATAGAGGATGTTCTCGGCCACCCAGCGGTGCACCTCCGGCCGCAGCACGTAGTTGATGAAGGCTTCGGCCGCCTCCTTGTTCTCGCTGGCCGAGGTCACCACCATGGCGTCGACCCACATGTCGCTGCCTTCCTTGGCGACGACGTATTTGATCGCCGGGTTCTCGGCGATGCCGTAGTTGCACCAGCCGTCCCAGGCTTCCACCAGCAGGGCCTCGCCCGAGACCAGCTTGGAATAGAACGTCGTGTCGTCATAGGCGAGCAGGTTCTTCTTCGCCGCGATCAGCAGGTCCTTGGCCTTGGCGATCTCGGCCTCGTTCGGCGTGTTGATCGAGTAGCCCAGCGACAGCAGCGCCGGCACCATCAGCCAGCGATCGGTCGCCAGCATGGTGATCTTGCCCTTCAGCGCGTCGCTCGGCTGCAGCAGGTCGTTCCAGCTGGTCGGCTCCGGCTTCACCAGGTCGCTGCGGTAGCAGAGGCCGGTGGTGCCCCAGGAATAGGGGACGGAGAAGGTCAGGCCCGGGTCGTGCGGCAACTGCATCGCCTCGGGGTAGAGGTTGGCAAGGTTCGGGATCTTCGCATGATCGAGGTCGGCGGCGAGACCCAGCTTGTGCAGCGCCTCGGCGAAGGGCGAGGAGACGAAGAGCACGTCGTAGCCCTTGCCGCCCGAGGCAGTCACCTTGCCCATGATCTCTTCGTTGGTGGCATGTACCGCCATTTCCGCCTGGATGCCGGTCTCCTTGGTGAAGTTCTCCAGCAGGTCCTTCGGCATGTAGCCGTCCCAGTTGGAGATCACGATCTTCTGCTGGGCGTTGGCGGCGCCGGCGGCGACCAGTAGCGCAGCCGCAGCGGCCGCGCCGATGAGTTTCTTCAGCATGGCACTCCCCGTCTTTTGGTGTTGGCTCCGCGTCCCATCCGATCCGCGCGCCGGGAGCTGGAGCGCGCCTTCCGCGTCATTATCCGCAAGAATGAAATTCGTTACAAGAGTTTCATTCCACCTCAGGACATTCGCCGGCCGGGCATTCAATAGCCGGGGGGCGTGGTGGCCCAGAGCACCTTGGTGACCTGCTTCGAGGCGCTGCCGAAGCGGTGCGGCCGGGTGCTCTTGAAGCGGAAAGAATCGCCCTCCTCGAGGATATACCGCTGCTCCTCGATCCAGAGCTCCAGGCGGCCGGTGAGCACCACCCCGGCTTCCTCGCCCTTGTGCGTATAATGCTCCTTACCGGAAGAGCCGCCCGGCTCGATGGTCACCATCAGCAGTTGCAGGACCCCCGGCGAGGTCGGGCTCAGCAGCTCCTTCAGCACCCCGGTCGTCGGTAGATTGAGGATCGGCCGGGCCTTCCGGCGCATGATGGTGCCGAATTCCGCCGCCGGCGGCAGTTCGATCGCATGAAAGACGTCGCCCACCGGCACCTTCAGGCTCTCGCTCAGGCGCTTCAGGGAGCGGATCGAGGGCGAGGAGACACCGCGCTCGATCTGGCTGAGATTGCCGATCGAGAGGCCGGAGCTCTCCGCCAGCTGCTCCAGCGACAGGCCCTGGGCCTTGCGGAGCGCGCGCAGCTGCTGGCCGAGCCAGAGATCCGCGGAACTCAATCCGGCGGTCTCCAGGGCGGAGGCATTGGAATTGGCGGCGCGCTTGGCCTGGCGCGGCACCGAAGCCGCTGCCGCCTTGCCCGGCCGCCGCCGGCGCGCCGGCCGCGGGTCGGGCAGCCCGGGTCGGGCGGCCTTTGACCTGGGATCGCTTCCGTCCATGGATCGCAGATAGCACAGCCCCGGACGGTTCCGCAATCCAGGGCGGCACGTCCGCGCCCGGTCCCGCTGCGCCCGGCCGCGGACCGGTTCCCTTTGTCGCCCTGCTTTGCTATCAAGTTGCCATGAACGAATTCGATATCGTGGTCATCGGTGCCGGCGCCGCCGGCATCGGCGCCGCCCACGCCGCGCGCGCGGCCAAGCTCACCTGCCAGGTTCTGGAGGCCAATGACCGGGTCGGCGGCCGGGCCTTCACCGACACCGCAAGCCTCAGCCAGCCCTTCGACCACGGCTGCCAATGGCTGCATGCCGCGAGCATCAACCCGTTGGTGCCGATGGCCGACCGGCTCGGCATCCGCTACAGCAAGCCGCCTTTCGCCTTCCGCATCCATGACGGAAAATGGTGGCTGAACGACAGCCTGGTCGCGGACTTCGTCGCCTCGATGCAGGCGGCCTACGGGCGGATGGATGCGGTCGGCAAGGCCGGGAACGATGTCGCCGCCGCCACCTGCCTCGATCCGGCCGACCGCTGGACCGATGCCTTCCGGCGCAACTACACCTCCTACATGGCGGCACCGCCCGAGGAGGTCTCGGTCTACGACACCTCGCGCTTCGATCACACCGACGAGAACTGGCCGGTCGATGACGGCTTCGGCAGCCTGTTCCAGCGCCTGGCCGAAGGCCACGAGATCCGCACCCATTGCCCGGCGAAATCGGTGGACTGGGGCAGCGACCAGATCATGGTGGGCACGCCCCAGGGCATGCTCTTCGCCCGTGCCGTCATCGTCACGGTCTCGACGGCGGTTCTGGCGGCGGAAAGGCTGAAATTCTTCCCCCTGCTGCCGGACTGGAAGCAGGCGGCGATCGGGCGGGTCCCGCTGGGATTCGCCGAAAAGGTCGGCCTGGAGTTCCAGACGGATCCCTTCATGGGCATGGAAACGCATTTCGCCGTGATGGATTGGGCGGGGGCGCCGCCGGGCGGCTTCCTGGTGCATCCCTTCGGCCGGCCGATGGCGACCCTGTTCCTCGGCGGCGCCGCGGCGCGGGAGCTCGGGACCGGGCCGGAGGAAGCCGCGGTCGACTATGCCAAGGAGAATCTGAAGACGCTGTTCGGCGCCGATATCGCCCGCAAGGTCTCCCGCAGCAAGGCGACGCGCTGGTCGGCCGAACCCCTGGTCGGCGGTGCTTATTCGGTGCTGCAGCCGGGCGGCGGCGAGGCCCGGGCGACGCTGGCCGAGCCGGTCGCCGACCGGCTGTTCTTCGCCGGCGAAGCGACCTCGCCCGACGCCTTCTCGACCGCGCATGGCGCCTGGCAGTCGGGCATCGACGCAGTGGCGGCAGTGAAAAAGGTTCTCGGCTAGCGCGTCACGCCGGCCGAAACCCGGGATGCCGCACCGCTGGCTACTTGAACGAGCGGATATCCGTCAGGTGCCCGGTGATCGCCGCGGCCGCAGCCATTGCCGGGCTCAGCAGATGGGTCCGGCCGCCGCGGCCCTGGCGCCCCTCGAAATTGCGGTTCGAGGTCGAGGCGCAGCGCTCGCCGGGGGCGAGCTTGTCGGGATTCATCGCCAGGCACATGGAACAGCCGGGTTCGCGCCAGTCGAAGCCGGCCTCGATCAGGATCTTGTCCAGGCCTTCCGCCTCCGCCTGGCTCTTCACCAGGCCGGAACCCGGAACCACCATGGCATTGACGCTGCCCGCCACTTTCTTGCCCCGGGCGACCTTCGCGACTTCGCGCAGATCCTCGATGCGGCCGTTGGTGCAGGAGCCGATGAAGACCCGGTCGATCTTCACGTCCGTCAGCTTCATGCCCGGCTTCAGGCCCATATACTCCAGCGACCGGGCGATGGCGTGCTGCTTGTTCTCGTCCGCTGCATCCGCCGGGTTGGGCACGATGCCGGTGATCGGCAGCACGTCTTCCGGGCTGGTGCCCCAGGTGACCTGCGGCGCGATGTCCTCGGCCTTCAGCTCGATCTCGGTGTCGTATTTGGCGCCGGGATCCGAGGGCAGCGACTTCCAATAGGCGATGGCGGTTTCCCAGGCACCGGCCTTGGGCGCCATCGGCCGGCCCTTGAGGTATTCGAAGGTGGTCTCGTCGGGCGCGATCAGGCCGGCGCGGGCGCCGCCCTCGATCGACATGTTGCAGATCGTCATCCGCCCTTCCATCGACAGGCTGCGGATCGCATCGCCGGCATACTCGATGACATAGCCGGTGCCGCCGGCGGTGCCGATCTTGCCGATGATCGCCAGCACGATGTCCTTGGCAGTGACGCCGAGGCCGAGCTTGCCATTGACGGAGATGCGCATGTTCTTCGGCCGGGCGCTGGATCAGCGTCTGGGTGGCCAGCACATGCTCGACCTCGGAGGTGCCGATGCCGAAGGCCAGCGCGCCGAAGGCGCCATGGGTCGAGGTATGGGAATCGCCGCAGACGATGGTCATGCCCGGCTGGGTCAGGCCCTGCTCCGGCCCGATGATATGCACGATGCCCTGGCGGATGTCCGACATGGCGAAATAGGGCACGCCGAAATCGCGGCAGTTCTTCTCCAGGGTCTCGACCTGGATCCGGCTTTCCGCTTCGACGATGCCCTTGGAGCGATCGCTGGTCGGCACGTTGTGGTCGGCAACCGCCAATGTCGCCTGTGGTCGATGCACCTTGCGGCCCGACGTCCGCAGACCCTCGAAGGCCTGGGGCGAGGTCACCTCGTGCACCAGATGCCGATCGATATAGATGAGGCAGGTGCCGTCATCCGCCCGATGCACCAGATGATTTTCCCAGATCTTGTCGAACAGCGTCTTTGCCATGGTGCTCGCTACCTAGTTTCCACAGTTCCAGCGGATCGCCGGCACCGCGCCGCCGATCCCCCGCCCCGTCGATCCCCCTCCCCGCCCCGCTCCCGCAAGGGGACTGGGACGGGGCCAGGCGTCACGCGGATCCTGCGATCCGCCGACCCGTCCTACTCCGTGGCGCCGGCGTCTTCCGTCGCACCCGCGCGCTCGGCGATGCGCGCCGACTTGCCGCGACGGCCGCGGAGATAATAGAGCTTCGCGCGGCGCACGTCGCCATGACGCAACACCTCGATCCCGGTGAGGCGCGGCGAATAGAGCGGGAAAATGCGCTCGACGCCTTCGCCGTAGGAGATCTTCCGCACGGTGAAGGACGAGTTGAGGCCGGCATTCTTGCGGGCGATCACCACGCCTTCGAAGGCCTGCACGCGCTCGCGGTCGCCTTCGACCACCTTCACGTTGACCTTCACGGTATCTCCCGGGCGGAATTCCGGGATCTTGTTGGCGGCGATCAGCTTCGCCACCTGGGCTTCTTCGATCTTCTTTAATGTCGACATGGTCGTCTTCCTTTCTTCAACTCCGTTTGGCGCGCGGCGCCAAATCGATTTCAGCCTTCAGTTCCTCATAGGCGGCCCAAAGATCGGGTCGCCGCGATTTCGTCACCGCCTCGGCCTGGGACAGGCGCCAGGCCTTGATCTTCTCATGGTGACCGGAGAGCAGCACCTCCGGCACCGTGCGGCCCTGCCAGTCGGCGGGCCGCGTGTAATGGGGATATTCCAGCAATCCCCGTTCGAAACTCTCTTCCTCCAGCGTCGCCTCGGCACCCATGACGCCGGGCAGCAGCCTGACGCAGGCATCGATCAGCGCAATTGCCGCCGGCTCGCCGCCGGAGAGGACGAAATCGCCGAGGCTCACCTCGACCAGATTCCGCGCCTCGATCACCCGCTCGTCCAACCCTTCGTACCGGCCGCAGAGCAGGACCAGACCCGGACCCGCCGCCAGTTCCCGCACCAGCGCCTGATCCAGGCGCCGCCCGCGCGGGCTCAGATAGATCGCCGGCTTCAGGCCGTCGGCGGCGGCGGCCTCCAGCGCCGCATCCACCACGTCGGGCCGCATCACCATGCCCGGCCCGCCGCCGAAGGGCGTATCGTCGACGGTGCGATGTCGGTCCGTGGCGAAACCGCGGATGTCCATCGCTTCCAGCCGCCACTGCCCGCGCTCCAGCGCCTTGCCCGCCAGGCTCTGACCCAGGGGCCCGGGAAACATCTCCGGGAACAGGGTCAGGACGCGTGCGCACCAGCTTCGGCCACTCCCGTCCGGCCGATTGGCTTCCGTCACCTCCCCACCTTCGGTTCATCGCCACCTTCGGCATCGTCTTCCCCGCCGGCATCCTCATCCGGCATCCGCTCCGGCACCGCGAAGAAATCCGCCGGCAGATCCGCCACCATGCGCCCGGCGGCGAGGTCGACCACCGGCACGAAGGCCTTGGTGAAGGAGAGATCGAAGGCACCCTTGGGGCCCCCGTCCACCGTCACGAAATCCCCGGCGCCATGGTTCTGCACCTCGGTCACCCGGCCCAGCCGCGCTCCGCCGCGATCCTCGACCGCGAGCCCGACCAGATCGGCAAGGTAGAACTCCTCGTCATCGGCGAGCTTCGGCAGGGCACTGCGCGGCACGAAGAGTTGCTGACCCTTCAGGGCCTCGGCCTGGTCGCGGCCCTCGATCCCGGCGATCCGGGCGACGACGATGCCCTTGCCGCCGCCCTTTCCGTGCAGGGTCAGATCGAAGCGCTTCTGGCCCTTGGCGTCGAACAGCGGACCATAGGCGGCGACGGCCGAAGGCTCCGCGGTGAAGGTCTTCACCTTCACCTCGCCCTTCACGCCATGCGGCCCGGTGATCGCACCGACCAATACCATCTGCCTCGACTCCGCCATCCGATCTGCGTGGATCTATGCTGCGGTTAGGCCGCGGCTTCGCTGCCGGCCTTCGCCGCCGCGTCGGCCTGCGCCTTGGCGCGCTCCTGGGCCTTGGCCTTCGGCTTGTCCTTGGTGGTCTGGACATGGCGCTTCGGCGCGCCCATCAGACCGGCCTTGGCGAAGAAATGCTGCACCCGCTCCGAGGGCAGCGCGCCCATCGAGAGCCAATGCTTGGCGCGCTCGACGTCGAGCACGACGCGCAGCGGATCCTCCTTGGTCAGCATCGGGTTGTAGGAGCCGATACGCTCGACGAACTTGCCGTCGCGGGCAAAGCGGCTCTCCGCCACGACGATCCGGTAGAACGGGCGCTTCTTGGCGCCGCCGCGGGCCAGTCGGATTTTCAATGACATGTCTTGCTCTCTCCTATGAAGTCGAACTTGTCGGGTGTTGTCTCTGGGTGATCAGGGTTCCGGATGATGGCAGCAGGCTTCGAGCTTGTTGCCGTCCGGGTCGAAAGCGAAAGCGCCGTAGTAGTTCGGGTGGTATTGCGGCCGCAGGCCGGGCGTGCCGTTGTCCTTGCCGCCGGACGTCAGCGCCGCCGCATGGAAGGCGTCGACCGCCTTGCGGCTCTTGGCGACGAAACAGAAATGCGCGCCGCCCTGGGCATTGCCCCTGGCATCGACGCGTTCCGGCACGCCAATCCAGAAGACCGGGTGATCGGTACCGACCTCGCCGTAGCCGTGGCCGATCGCACCCTGGCCGGGAATGTCGACGGTGTGGTTGCAGGCGCAGCCCAGCGGCTTCAGCACCGCGTCGTAGAAGCTTCGCGCCTTGGCCAGATCGGACACGCCGATCGAGACATGATCCATCATCGCATGCCTCCGAACCCGCCGCCGCCCATGCCCCCACCGCCCATACCCCCGCCGCCAAGCCCGCCCATGCCGCCCTTCATCAGGGCGCCGAGGCCATGGCGCATCAGGCCCTTCTGGCCGAGCTTGGAGACCTGCTTGATCATGCGGGCCATTTCCATGTGCTGCTTCAGCAGCTTGTTCACGTCCTGCACCTGCATGCCGCAGCCCCTGGCGATGCGGGTCTTGCGCGAGGCCTTGATCAGGTCCGGATTGCGCCGCTCGCGCGGGGTCATCGACGAGATGATCGCCAGCGAGCGCTTCACCATCTTCTCGTCGAGCTTGCCTTCGACCTGCTTCTGCATCTTGCCGATGCCGGGCAGCATGCCCATGATGCTGGCGAGGCCGCCCATCTTCTGCACCTGCTTCAGCTGGCTGGCCATGTCGTTGAGATCGAACTCGCCCTTCTGCATCTTGCGGGCAAGCTTCTCGGCCTCGTCCTGCTCGGTGGTCTCGATCGCCTTCTCGACCAGGCTGACGATGTCGCCCATGCCGAGGATGCGCCCGGCGATGCGGTCGGCGTGGAAATCCTCCAGCGCATCGAGCTTCTCGCCGGTGCCCAGCAGCTTGATCGGCGCGCCGGCGATGGCGCGCATCGAGAGCGCCGCACCGCCGCGGGCATCGCCGTCGATGCGGGTCAGCACGATGCCGGTGACGCCGACCTTCTCGCGGAACGACTTGGCGACGGTCACCGCATCCTGGCCGGTCATCGCATCGGCGACCAGCAGGCTCTCATGCGGGTTGACGGCATCGCGCACGGCGGCGACTTCCGCCATCAGCTCCTCGTCGATCGCCAGGCGGCCGGCAGTATCCAGCATCACCACGTCGAAGCCTTCGAGGCGGCCGGTCTGGATCGCCCGCCTGGCGATGGCGACCGGCGGCTCGCCGGGAACGATCGGCAGGGTGCGCACGCCGATCTGCTCGCCGAGAATCGCCAGCTGCTGCTGCGCGGCCGGGCGGCGCACGTCGAGCGAGGCCATCAGCACCTTCTTGCCCTGGCGCTCGTTCAGGCGCTTGGCGATCTTCGCCGTGGTCGTGGTCTTGCCCGAGCCCTGCAGGCCGAGCATCAGGATCGGCACCGGCGACGGCGCGTTGAGGCTGATGCCGGGTTCGGCGTCCTCGCTGCCGGCGCTCTTGCCGGACAGCGTGCGCACCAGTTCGTCATGGACGATCTTGATGACCATCTGGCCGGGCGTGACGGACTTGACCACCGTCTCACCGACCGCGCCCTCGCGCACCTTGGCGACGAAATCCTTGACGACGGGCAGGGCGACGTCGGCCTCGAGCAGGGCGACGCGAACCTCGCGCAGGGCCTCGTCGACATCGGCTTCCGTCAGCGCCCCGCGCCGCGTCAGCTTGTCGAATACCCCGCTCAGTCGTTCTGACAGCTTCTCGAACATGCCGCCGGTTTCAATCCCGTCACAAAGCAAATTGACGCCCGTGTGCGATACTCGCAGACGGACGGAGCCCCGCGGGGCCAAAGGCTTAACAATGCTGGGTTAAGCGGGCCGGAAACTAGGCTTTGGAGCCTGCAAAGTCAAGCAATCCGCCGGCTCAGGCGGCGGGCGGCAGCAGGGTCTGGCCGGTTGGCCGCGGCGCCTGGGCGGCAGCCTGGAGGTCCCGCTTCAACTGGTTGATTTCGAACGCCTTATTGTCGAGCTCCTGGCGCAGGGCGCGGGCCTTGCGCCGGGTCTTGCCGGCCGAGACCCACATCGCGAGCGCGCCCAGCAGGAAGCCGAAGACCAGGACGCTCAGGGTGAAGATCGACAGCGGAACGGCGGGCAGATCCCAGGGCAGCGGCCAGAGGTTGAGGCCGACGGGTTCGCGGTTCATCACCGCGAACAGCACCACGACGATGCTGACGGGGATGGTGACGATCCAGGCAAATCGGCTCATTTTACCGTCCCAAATCCAGCCCGGACCGCGCCGGGCACCGGCCTAGTTGCCGCTGCCGCCGGTATTTCCGCCGGTCGATGCCGGTGCCATCGCCGGCCGCGCCGGGCTCGGCGCCGGTTCGGCGCGGCCGTTCAACCGGTCGCGCAACTCCTTGCCGGTCTTGAAGAAAGGCACCACCTTCTCGTCCACCGCGACGGTTTCGCCGGTGCGCGGGTTGCGGCCCTTGCGGGCGTCGCGCTCCTTGATCGAAAAGGCGCCGAAGCCGCGCAGTTCGACCCGGTCGCGGCGCGCCAGGGCGTTGGTGATCTCTTCGAAGATCGTGGTCACGATGCGCTCCACATCGCGGTGATAGAGATGTGGATTAAGTTCCCCGATCCGCAGGATAAGTTCGGACTTTGTCATTCTTGGTCCCCGCTTGCCGAGACCGGCAGACCGTCGCTGCGGTCTCCCGGATCTCCCCCTATGCACCCTGAAATCCTGGATCCGGCCTACCAAACCGGATCCCGCCGGCGTTGCCCCCGCCTAACCCCAAAAGCGTGCCAAGGGAATCGGGCGGCGTCAAGGATAAGTCGCTCATTTTTATACGTTTTTCGAGACCGCCGCGCAGATTCCTCCGGATTCGGCCAAAAAAACGGCCGGGTGGGAGGTCCCACCCGGCCGAATGCCGGAATTATCGAGTAATTTTATTACGCTTCAGCATCGTCCTTCTTGGTCTTCTTCGCCTTGGACAAGGCCGCGCCCAGGATGTCGCCGAGGCTGGCGCCGGAATCGGACGAACCGAAATCCTGCCATCGCCTGCTTGTCCTCTTCGACCTCGCGGGCCTTGATCGAGAGCGAGACCTTGCGGGTCTTCGGATCGACCTGGGTGATCTTCGCGTCGACCTTCTCGCCGATGGCGAAACGATCCGGACGCTGCTCGCTGCGCTCGCGCGACAGATCCGCCTTGCGTGACGAAGCCGGTGATGCCGTCGCGGACCGCGACCTCGATGCCGCCGTCATTGGTGGAGATGACGGTGCAGGTCACCACGTCGCCCTTCTTCAGCGTGCCGGCGACTTCCGCGAAGTTGTCCTTCTTCAGCTGCTTGATGCCGAGGCTGATGCGCTCCTTCTCGATATCGACGTCGAGCAGCTTCACCTTCACCATGTCGCCCTTCTTGTAGTCGGCGATCGCTTCCTCGCCCGGCCGTTCCCAATCGAGATCGGACAGGTGCACCATGCCGTCGATATCCCCGGTCAGGCCGACGAACAGGCCGAACTCGGTGATGTTCTTGATCTCGCCTTCGAGCTCGCTGCCGACCGGGTGCTTCTCGAGGAAGCCGTCCCACGGATTGTCGAGGCACTGCTTCAGGCCGAGGCTGATGCGGCGCTTCACCGGATCGACGTCCAGCACCATCACTTCGACTTCCTGCGAGGTCGAGACGATCTTGCCCGGATGCACGTTCTTCTTGGTCCAGCTCATCTCGGAGACATGCACCAGGCCTTCGATGCCCGGCTCCAGCTCCACGAAGGCGCCGTAGTCGGTGATGTTGGTGACGCGGCCCTTGAACTTCGAGCCGGCCGGATACTTCGCCTGCACGCCTTCCCAGGGATCCGCCTCGAGCTGCTTCATGCCGAGGCTGATGCGCTGGGTCTCGGAATTGAAGCGCATGACCTGGACATTGACCGTCTGGCCGATATGCAGGGCCTCGCTCGGATGGTTGATGCGGCGCCAGGCGATGTCGGTGACGTGCAGCAGGCCGTCGACGCCGCCCAGATCGACGAAGGCGCCGTAGTCGGTGATGTTCTTCACCACGCCGGTCAGGACCTGGCCTTCCTTCAGGTTGGCGACCAGTTCGTTGCGGGCCTCGGCGCGGCTCTCCTCGAGCACGGCGCGGCGCGACACGACGATGTTGCCGCGGGCGCGGTCCATCTTCAGGATCTGGAAGGGCTGCGGGGTGCCCATCAGCGGGCCGACGTCGCGCACCGGGCGGATGTCCACCTGGCTGCCCGGCAGGAAGGCCACGGCGCCGTTGAGGTCGACGGTGAAGCCGCCCTTGACCCGGCCGAAGATCACGCCGGTGACGCGCTGGTTGTCCTTGAACTGCTTCTCGAGCGCGGTCCAGGATTCCTCGCGGCGCGCCTTCTCGCGCGACAGCACGGCCTCGCCGTTCTTGTCTTCCATGCGCTCGAGATAGACCTCGACGACGTCGCCGATCTTGATCTCGGATTTCTGCCCCGGCGTGGCGAATTCCTTGAGTCGCCACGCGACCTTCGGACTTCAAGCCGACATCGATCAGGGCGAATTCGCCTTCGATGGCGATGACTGTGCCGGAGAGGACGCTGCCCTCCAGGCCCCGGGCGGCGCCCAGGCTCTCCTCGAGCAGTGCCGAGAAGCTGTCCTTCACGTAACCTTCTTTGGCGCCGATGCGCGCCGCTGCGGATTTAGCCATGTAACTCTAGTTCCTTTCTCTATCGTTTTTCCGGCCGACCGGTTGTCTCCGGCGGTCTGGTGTCAAAGCAGAATGGGTATGGCGACCGATCGCGCGATCACGTCATTGCACCAGATCCGGTGCGCTCAGTCCTGTAGACGGCGATCGATGTATGCCCGGGCCCGTTCGAACACCTGATCGGCGTCGAGCGCCGAGGTGTCGATGATCAGAGCGTCATCCGCGGGCTTCATGGGAGAGGTAGACCGCACCGTATCCCGGGCGTCCCGCTCCCGCATATCCTCCAAAACCCGCGCGTATATAACGCTCTCCCCCTTGGCTTGCAACTCCTTGAATCGCCGCTCGGCCCGGGCCTCGACCGAGGCGGTGATAAAGATCTTAACCTTTGCCGCCGGGCAGACCACCGTGCCGATGTCCCGCCCGTCCAGCACCGCTCCGGCCTTGCCGGCCGGGGGACGGGCCGCGAACTGCCGTTGCCAGTCCAGCAGGGCCGCCCGCACCGCCGGGATCGCCGCCACCTTGGAGGCCGCCTGGCTGGTCGATTCCACCCGGATCTCCGGTTCCGCCAGGATTTCCGGCCGGAGCCCGACAGCGGCCGCGGTTGCGGCAGATTCATTCGCCGGATCAAGGCCTTGGCGCAGAACCGCCAGGCCGACGCCGCGATAGAGCGTGCCGCTGTCGAGATAGGCCAAGTTGTAGCTCTCGGCCAGCCGGCGGGCGAGGGTCCCCTTGCCGGCGGCAGCCGGGCCGTCGAGGGCGATGACGAGGTTTTCCGCCATGGCGATTACCGGCCCGCAGCTTCGATGCCGGCGCCCAGCCGGTTCATCAGGGCGGCAAAGCCGGGAAAGCTGGTGTCGATCGGGCTGCCGTCGTCGATCGCGACCGGCTCCCGTGCGGCCATGCCGAGCACCAGGAAGGACATCGCCGGACGGTGATCGAGATTGACCGCGATGGTCGCCCCGCCCTTCGGCTTCCGGCCGTCGCCGCGGACCAGCAGCCAGTCCTTGCCCTCCTCGACGGCGACGCCGCAGAGTGCCAGGCCCCGGGCCATGGCGCCGAGGCGGTCGCTTTCCTTCACCCGCAACTCGGCCAAGCCCTGCATGCGGGTCTCGCCCGCCGCGAAGGCGGCCGCGACCGCCAGGATCGGATATTCGTCGATCATCGAGGGCGCCCGCTCGGCCGGCACGGTGACGCCCTTCAGGGCGCTGTACCGGACCCGCAGATCGCCCACCGTTTCGCCGGCCTCGACGCGCCGGTTCTCGATCTCGATCGACCCGCCCATTTCCTGCAGCGTCGCAATGAGGCCGATGCGATGCGGATTGAGGCCGACATTCTCCAGCGTGATGTCGGATCCGGGGACGATCAGCGCCGCCACCATCGGGAAGGCGGCGGAGGACGGATCGGCGGGCACCACGATCTTGCGCCCGGCGATCTCCGGCTGGCCCTGAATCGAGACGGCGCGGCCCGCGGGCGTCTGCTTCACCTCGACGGCGACGCCGAAGCCCTGCAGCATCAGCTCGGTATGATCGCGGGTCGGTTCCGGCTCGATCACCGTGGTGATGCCGGGGGTATTGAGGCCGGCCAGCAGGATGGCAGATTTCACCTGGGCGGATGCGACCGGCAGGGTATAGGCGATCGGCAGCGGTTCGCCGGTGCCGATGACCGCCAGCGGCGGCTTGCCGCCGGCACGGGCAAGGACCGTGGCGCCCATGCGGCGCAGCGGCTCGGCGACCCGGCCCATCGGCCGGCTACGCAGGGAGGCATCGCCGGTGAAGAAGGTGATCATCGGATAGGGCGCCACCAGGCCCATCAGCAGACGGGTGCCGGTGCCGGCATTGCCGAGGTCGAGCACGTCGTCGGCCTCGCTCAGGCCGCCGATGCCGCGGCCGCGGGCCCGCCAGACCCCGTCGGTCCCGCGGGCCGCCTGGCCGCCCAGCAGCCGCATCGCCGCGGCGGTGCGCAGGACGTCCTCGCCCTCCAGCAGGCCATGGATCTCGCTTTCGCCGACGGCCAGGGCCCCCAGCATCAGGGCGCGGTGGGAGATCGACTTGTCGCCGGGCACCCGCGCGCGGCCCTTCAGGGCGCCGGCGGTGCCGGAACTGAGCGGCTGCACCGGGTGCGGGGAAGCCTGGGGATGGGACTGGGTCATCGGCGGGCAAATCAGCTCGATCGGGGTTCAAACCGGCGCGTTCCCATAGCACGGGAGGCCCGGAAAGCGGAAATCCCGAATTGCGACGTGACCCAGGTCACGCAGGCCCGGCCAGGGCGGTTGACATCATGGGGGCTTCATGGCAAAGGCACCGCCCACTGTTACTCGTTGAGCCGAACGCCCGGTTTCGGGTGGGCGCGACAGTCCTGAGGAGACGCCGACGTGAGCAAACCGGAATGGGGCACCAAACGCATCTGCCAGTCCTGCAGCGCCCATTTCTATGACCTCGGGAAGGACCCGATCACCTGCCCGAAATGCGGGGCCCATTTCGACCCGGAAGCCATGCTGAAGAAGAGCCGCCGGGCGCCGGAAAAGGTCGCCCCGGTGAAGCCGGTGCCGGTGGCGGTCGAGGAGCTGCCCGAGGTCGAGGTCGACGAGGTGGCCGAGGGCGAGGAAGACGATGCGGTGATCGAGGATACCTCGGAACTCGGCGAGGACGACGAGGACATCTCGGAAGCGATCGAAAAGGACGACGACGACAAGGATCGCTGAGGAATTCGGGGCAGGTAGGCGGAAAAGCCGCTCCTGATTCCGCTTGAATTGCGGGCTGGTTGCTCCTAGGTTCCAGCCCGTTCCGCCCCGGTGACGTCATTCCGGCCGCAACCGGCGGTTAGAGTTTCGGGCCCATAGCTCAGCTGGGAGAGCGCCACAATGGCATTGTGGAGGTCAGCGGTTCGATCCCGCTTGGGTCCACCAGATCGGCAAAGCCCCGCATCCTCGAGATGCGGGGCTTTCGCATTCCGGCGTGCCGATGATCCTGGCCGCGACGGGAGCCGCGGCGCGCAACCTCACAGCGGATAGTAACTGACTTCCTCGGCCGTGGCCGGCAGCTGGCCCTGCGCGGATGGCGCCGCCGGGCGATAGACCGTGGCGCCGATGATGCCGTCGCCGGTCACGCCATCATCGGCCAGAGGCATGATGATCCGTTCGCCATCGCCGTAGCGCTGCGCGTGGATGAAGACCGGGCCGCTGCCATGGGCGAAGCAGGGCTCGGTCACGACGCGCCGATGCCGGGCGAAGATCTTCTCGAATTCCCAGTCCCTGAAGAAGTCCTGCATCGGCACGCCACGCAGGGACCTGCCGAAGGCCTTGTTGATGTCCTCGCCCGAGAGGCGACCGGTGAAACTGTCGGTCTGTCGGTCGTATTGCCAGGACCAGACGATCGGCAGATCGCGCGCGATCGCGAGCGGGTCGATATCCTTCCAGGCCGGCAGGCGCTTGTCGCCACGCACCGCCTGCCAGTGTGCCGCGATCCGGCGCAAGGCCGGTGCGCCGATCGCCGCCAGGAACGCGTCGTAGCTCATGCCCGGCTTCCCCCGACATTCCTGCGCCGCCGGCGAATCCGGAACGCACGAGGGATGGATGATGCCAGCGGCCAAACATTACGGCAATGTCCGACCGGCGGCGGCTTGACCCGCTACCCGATCTCGGCAGAATGAGGTGCAGCCGGCGCCCTTCGATCCCTTCGCCGTCCGCCGCATGCCGAGGAAATGTCCGACAAAGGCAAGAAGCCACGATGATCACCTATTTCTGGGTCGCCTTGGGCAGCGCGCTGGGCGGCATGGCGCGCTACTGGTGCACCGGCCTGGTGGCGGCGCGATTCGGCGACGCCTTTCCCTGGGGGACCATCGCGATCAACGTCGTCGGCAGCTTCGTCATCGGAGTCTTCGCGACGCTGACGGCACTCGACGGCAGGTTTCCCGTCGCTGCGGATGCCCGCATCTTCGTAATGGTCGGATTGTGCGGCGGCTTCACCACCTTCAGCGCCTTCAGCCTGCAGACGCTCGATCTGCTGCGCGCGGGCAACTGGGCCGGCGCCGGAGGCAATGTCCTGTTCTCGGTCCTGCTGTGCCTGATCGCGGTCTGGGCCGGGCATCTCGCCGCCGGATGGCTAAGCGCGGCGCGCGGCGCCTAGCGAACGGCAGCGTCAGTCGCATAAGACTATATTCTGGCTCGACCGCCCGTGCCCGGACGGAACATTAACAGTAATTAAAGCAAGTTCCGCGCAAATTGATGGGACGATCCGGCTGCCGGCAATGGCCTGCGGTTTCGGGACGCGATTTTCCGGGGATCCAGCCGCCTGGCCTTCGTCACTGCAGGAGCATGCGCGTGGAATTGGTTGATCTGAGGGCCGCCTTGGCCGCGCACAAGCGCTGGCTGCGCAACGAGCGCGGCGGCAAGCGCGCCGATTTCACCCTGAAGACCTTCCGCGGGCTGGACTTGCGCAACGCCGAACTCTCGCGCGCGAAGCTGACCGGTGCCCAGCTGATCCGCTGCGACCTGTCGGATGCGAAGCTGATCGAGGCCGATCTGTTCGGCATCAACCTGAGCGAGAGCATCCTGCGCCGCGCCGATTGCCGCAACGCCAATTTCCGCGGCGCGCATCTGCCCGGCGCCGATTTCTCGGATGCCAAGCTGACCGGCTCGGATTTCCGCGAGGGCTCGCTGATGGTGAATGTCGGCGGCTCGGTGGCGCCGCCGAAACGCGAGGCGACGACGACCAAGCTGTCGGGCGTCTCGATGTCGCGCGCCAATCTGGAGGGCGCCAAGCTGCATCATGCGACGATCCGCCAGGTCGATCTCTCCGGCGCCATCCTGCGCAACGCCGACCTGTCGGGCTCCAACCTCACCGGCAGCTCGCTGAAGGACGCGGACCTGCGCGGCGCCAACATGAGCAAATGCGATCTTTCCAGCGTCATGATGAACCGCGCCGAGGTCGACGGCTGCCGGCTGGACGGTGCGGTGCTGAAGGACGCCAACATCTTCGGGGTGGATTTCGCCAAGGCCAGCGCCAAAGGTGCCGACCTGTCGGAGGCGATATCGGTCGACGATTCGGCGGAATCGATGGCGCAGATCGGCGACGTGGTGAAATCCCACGAGCGCTGGGTCGAGACCTCGGGCGCCGAGGGCGAGCGGGCGGATTTCACCGGCATCGACCTCTCGGGCATGGACTTCACCGGCCGCAACCTGAGCGCCGCCCTGTTCGTCTGCGCCCGCCTGCGCTCGGTGCAGTTCAACCGGACGATCCTCGATCTCGCGGATTTCACCGAGGCGGACCTGACCGCGGCGAAGCTGATGCATGCCGACCTGAAGGGCGCCAACTTCACCCAAGCCATCCTGCGGCGTGCCAAGATGAACGGCGCCGATCTCCGGGTGCAGACCGCCAAGCTGCCGAACGGCACGATCTACGAATCGCCGGTGCGCTTCATCGAAAGCAAGTTCGGCGATACCGACATGTCGGGCGTGCAGGTCGACCGGCTGGTGGCCGAGAAGGTCAATCTTGCCGGCGTCAAGGGCGACAAGGAGCTGCTGGCCCTGATGATGCCCTAGCGGCACGGCGCTCGCCGCGAGCGCCGGCCAGAAATCCTCGCGCAGGGAGGCGCGTGGCATGGAGCGCGATGAACTGCAGCGGGTCCTGGAGGCGCATCGGCTCTGGCTGCGCAACGACCGGCGCGGCCATCGCGCCGACCTGACGCTGAAGACGCTGCGTCAGGAGAATCTCCGGGAAGCCGAGCTGTCCCGTGCCAAGATGACCGGCGCACAGCTGATCCGCTGCGATCTCAGCGATGCCCGGCTGATCGAGGCGGATCTGTTCGCCGCCAACCTGATCGGCACCCTGTTCCGCCGTGCCATCTGCACCGCCACCGACTTCCGCGGCGCCGCCTTGGCCGGTGCGGATTTCACCGAGGCCAGCATGGCCGGTGCGGATTTCCGTGCCGGGGCGCTGATGGTGAATATCGGCGGCGCGGTCGGGCCGGCCGAGCATCGCACCGAACCCGGCGCCGGTGCCGGCACCAAGATGATGCGCGCCAATCTCGAAGGCGCGAAGATGCACCGCTCGGTGGTGCGCCAGACCGACCTGTCCGGCGCCATCCTGCGCAATGCCGATCTCTCCCATGCCAACCTGTCGGGCACCACGCTGAAGGATGCCGATCTGCGCGGGGCCAACCTGAACGGCTGCGACCTGTCGCGGGCGCAGCTCAACCGGGCGACGGTCGAGGGCGCCAATCTGGAACATGCGATCCTGCGCGACACCAATGTCTTCGGCGTCACCTTCGACAAGGCCTTCTGTGACGGGGTTGATTTCTCCGAGGCTATCTCGGTCGACGATTCCACCGCCGCCGCCGCGCGGATCTCGAGCGAGATCTCCAGCCACGAGCGCTGGGTCGAGACCTCCGGCGGCGAAGGCGCCCGTGCTGACTTCGCCGAGACCGACCTGTCCGGCCTCAACTTCGCGGGGCGCAACCTGACCGGCGCGGTCTTCGCCCGCGCCCGCCTGCGCTCGGCGAATTTCAAGCAGGCGATCCTCAACCTGACGGACTTCTCCGGCGCCGACCTCACGGCGGCGCATCTGCAGCGGGCGGACGCCAAGGGCGCGGATTTCAGCGAGGCGCTGCTGCGCCGCACCGACTTCCGCGATGCCGATCTCGGGGTTCAGGTCGCCACCCTGCCCGACGGCTCGACCCGGGAATGGCCGGTGCGCTTCGTCCTCAGCATCATGGACCAGACCAACATGACCGGCGCCAGGTCGACCCGGGTGATGGCAGAGGGGCTCGATCCCGCGGGCATCATCGGGGATGCCGCGATTCTGGCGGTGCTGGGCGGAAAACCGAAGGCCTGACGGCCGCCGCCGGGGCTTGATTTCTTAACGGATCGGCCTATCTCCCCTTAAGGCTGCCGCCAGCGCCGTTTAGGGATATTTACCCTTATGGACGGTGGGGCCGAGATTCCGCGCCGGATTCGGGCGGGATCGAACCGGATGCCCGCTCGCTCGAATGGAGGAGCCACTGCCATGTCCCGCCTGTCGCTGTTCAACAGTCCGCTGCTGCTCGGCTTCGATCATTTCGAGCGCACCTTCGACCGGATCTCGAAGATGAGCGCCGAGGGATACCCGCCCTACAATATCGAACAGGTCGGCGAGGATGACCTGCGCATCACCCTGGCGGTGGCCGGATTCGCGATCGAGGATCTGGAGATCCGCATCGAGGACAACCAGCTGATCGTGCGCGGCCGCCAGGCCGACGATACGGAACGGGTCTATCTCTATCGCGGCATCGCCGCCCGGCAGTTCCAGCGCAGCTTCGTGCTCGCCGAGGGGATCGAGATCACCGGTGCCGCCCTCGACAACGGGCTGCTGCTGATCGATCTCAGGCGGCCGAAGGTGGAAACCCAGGTGCGCACGGTCCCGATCCGCAAGGCGGTGCGCGGTGACGGCCAGAATCAGGGCCAGGCGCCGGTATCCATCGACGGGCGGCAGAAGGGCTGAATCCGCGGCGGCCACGAACTCGCTGGAAGAGCGCCCCTCGGCTTCCCATATTAACGATTATGCTTCGGCAGCGTGACGACCGAAAGGTTGATGAGATGACAAGCGAATTGGAACGGATCCGGCAGATGTCGATCGAGGAACTGCTCGGGTTGGGCGTGAAGAACGTCGCCTATCTGAAGGATGTCGAGGTCGATGGCGGCACGGCGGTGGCGATCTTCGCCGCCAACGGCCAGCAGCTTGCCCTGGTGCCCGATCGCAACACGGCGATGAGCGCCGCCTGGGACAACGGCCTGGCGCCGATGCCCCTGCACTGAGCCTGCAGGACGCCGCCAGCCGGCGGCGACCCTCGCAGGCAGGCTACGCGCCTCAGGCGGCGTGGCTGTGGGCGTGATCGGTGAGAAGGGCGTAGAGCGCTTCCGCCTGGTCGGCGCCGCGGAGCTTCTCGCAGATGGAGCGATCGCGCAGCAGGCGGGAAACCCGGGCCAGCGCCTTCAGGTGATCCGCACCGGCGCCTTCGGGCGCCAGCAGCAGGAAGACCAGGTCGACCGGCTGCTCGTCGATCGCCTCGAAATCCACCGCATGGTCGAGCCGGGCGAACAATCCGAGGATCGACTTCGCATCCGCCAGCTTGCCGTGGGGAATGGCGATGCCATTGCCGACGCCGGTGGTGCCCAGGCGCTCGCGTTCCAGCAGCACGTCGAAAATCTGGCGCTCGTGCAGGCCGGTCAGCTCGGCGGTGCGCTTCGCCATTTCCTGCAGGACCTGCTTCTTGTTGGCCGCTTTCAGGCGCGGCACGACATGTGCCGGCGTCAGCAGAAGATCTTCGATTTCCATTGATCCCTCGTACTCAGAACGGTCGATCAGCGGCGGCGGGCGGCGGTCATGCGCGGGCCGCAGCGCCGGACGCCCCGGCCCTTGCGGATTCCTTCAGCTCCGGATCGACCCAGCCGATGTTGCCGTCATTGCGTCGATACACCATGTTCAACCCGCCATGCGCCCGGTTGTGGAACATCATCGCCTTGGTATCCGACAGGTCGAGACGCATCACCGCCTCGCCGACGGTGAGCGTCGGAATATCGGTCTGCATCTCGGCGATGATGGCCGGCGACGCGTCGCCGTTCACGACGCCATGTTCGGCCTCTTCCTCGCCGAGCTCGGGGGCGAGGATGAACTGCGCCGCACGGTAGGAATCCGCCACGTCGCGGTGATGGTCGCGCAGCCGGCGCTTGTAGCGCCGCAGGCGCTTGGCCATGTGCTCGGCGGCGAGGTCATAGGCGGCATAGGCCTGGTCCGCGCCGGCTTCCGATTGCAGGAGGATTCCGCGCCCGACATGAACCGAGAGCTGGGCGGTGAAGATGTGCGACTGTTTGGAAAGCGTTACGCTGGCCTCGATCGGGTTGGAAAAGTACTTTTCGAACATGCGCTCGAGGTTTTCTGCGATGTGGCTCCGGAGCGCGTCGCCAACATCGATGTTCTTACCTTTGACGGTCAAGTTCATGGGTCTTTGTCCAGTTTGCCGGGCAACCCGCCCGAAGTGGGACATTCGGTATGCGCCCCAGCGTTTGTTTTCCTGGCCGCCGGCCCTCAGGAAGGCCGGGACCATAAGAACCGGTCCGTGGGAAGTCAATAGTAGCGGACCGACCCCTTAAAAGGATGTAACCACGCTCAGCCGGAACGCAAGGCCTTCTCGCGCCGGCGCTGCACCGAAGAAGGTATTCTCAACGATTCCCGATATTTAGCGACCGTCCTGCGGGCGATGTCGATGCCCTGGGCCTGGAGAATCGCGACCAGGCGGTCATCGGACAGAATTTCGTCCGGCTTCTCGGCATCGATCATCTCCTTGATGCGGGAACGGACCGCTTCGGCGGAGTGGCTGTCGGCGCCGTTGGCACCGTGAATCGAAGCGCTGAAGAAGTACCGGAGCTCGAACAGGCCGCGGGGCGTCGCCATGTATTTGTTGGTGGTGACGCGCGAGACGGTGCTTTCATGCATCTCGATGGCCTCGGCAATGTCGCGCCGAATCAGCGGTTTCATGTGCTGTACGCCGTGCAGGAAGAAGGCCTCCTGCTGGCGCACGATTTCCGCCGCCACTTTCAGGATCGTCGTCGCCCGCTGATGCAGCGTCTTCACCAGCCAGTTGGCCGCGGCCAGGCGTTCGTTCAGATATTCCTTCTCGTCCTTCTTCTGCGCCTTGGCGGAGACCAAGGCGTGATACTGCTGGTTCACCAGCAGGCGCGGCAGGGTGTCGGTGTTGAGCTCGACGTTCCAGCTGCCGTCGGGGCGCCGCGTCACCAGGATGTCCGGGATGACGGTCTGCACTTCGGCATGGTCGAAGGACTGGCCGGGCTTCGGGTTGAGCGCCCGGATCTCGCCCACCATGTCGGCGAGGTCCTCGGCATCGACACCGCAGAGCTTCATCAGCTGGACGCGGTCGTGCCTGGCCAGCAGGTCGAGGTGGGTCATCAGGGCCTGCATCGCCGGGTCCAGGCGGTCGCGCTCTTTCAGCTGCAGCGACAGGCATTCGGCGAGATTGCGGGCAAAAACGCCGCAGGGATCGAATTGCTGCAGCTTGCCGAGCGTCGTCTCGACCCGCTCGAACGGGCAATTCAGGCGCTCCGCCAGGGCCGACAGATCGCCGGCGACATAGCCCGCCTCGTCCAGCATGTCGATGATCTGCAGGCCGATCATCCGCTCCATCGGATCCTGGATGTCGAGATGGAGCTGGGACTCGAGATGCTCGCGCAGGGTGATGTCGCGCGTCAGGGTCTGTTCGAGGCCGTAATCGTCGCCCGAGAAGTCGCTGCGTCCGCCGGTGCCGCGCCAGGCGCCGGCATAGGTCTCCTCGGAACCGCCGCCGTCGGCCGGTCCGGCGGACCCCCCGAACTGATTGTCATAGTCGGCATCGTTCCGCGACTCCCGGGCGCTCGGCATCGCCTCGCGCGCGCCGTATTCGGCGGTGTCCAGCAGCTTGTCGCGCGCCGCATCGCGTTCCATCGGCTCGGCGGCCGTGGCGAAGGCCTCGGCGGCCTCGCTGTCGGCAGCATCGGCGCGGGATTCGCCGCGTGACTCCTCGCCGCGTTCCAGCAGCGGGTTCTGCTCCAGTTCCTGCTCGACATAGGCCACCAGGTCCTGGTTCGACAGCTCAAGCAGCTTTATCGCCTGCTGCAGCTGCGGCGTCATCACCAGATTCTGGGACTGCCTGAGATCTAATCTCTGCGTAACCGCCATGAGATAACGGTACTACAGGGAGAATCTTTCTCCAAGGTAAACGCGGCGGACCTGCTGGTCCTCGACGATCTCCTGCGGGTTGCCTTCGCGCAGCACCTCACCCTCGTGCAGGATATAGGCACGGTCGACGATCTCGAGGGTATCCCGGACGTTGTGGTCGGTAAACAGGACCCCGATCCCGCGGTCCTTCAGATGCGACACAATGGCCCGGATGTCGTTGACGGCGATCGGATCGATGCCGGCGAGCGGCTCGTCCAGCAGGATATAATTCGGCTTGCCGGCCAGGCACCGGGCAATTTCCACCCGGCGCCGTTCCCCGCCCGACAGCGCCAGGGCCGGCACCTTGCGCAAATGGCCGATCGCGAACTCCTTGAGCAGCTGGTCGACTCGCTGATGCCGGGCATCGGGGTCGGGCTCCGTCACCTCGAGCACGGTCATGATATTGTCTTCCACAGTCATGCCGCGGAAGATCGAGGCCTCCTGCGGCAGATAGCCGATGCCACCCCGCGCCCGCTCGAACATCGGGGCGTCGGTGACGTCGCGCCCGTCGAGGAAGATGGATCCGGCATCGGCGCGGATCAGGCCGGTGATGATGTAGAAGCAGGTGGTCTTGCCGGCGCCGTTCGGCCCCAGCAGGCCGACCGCCTCGCCGCGCTGCACGCCGATGGTCACGTTGCGCAACACCGGGCGCTTCTTGTACTGCTTCCCGAGATGGTAGGCGACCAGGCCCTGGACGCGGGTCGGATCGATATCGACGCCGTCGACCGAAATCAGCTGCCGGCCGCCATGGGCGGAACCATTGCTCCTGCCCGCGGCGGTCGGCGGACCGGCATGGGTCAGCGGCGGCGGCTTTCCGGCCAGGTTGTCGACCGCCGTCATGGGGTGGTTGTCCCCTCGGACGAACTCTTTTTCGGCTGTATGGTCGTATGCACCCGGCCATCCCCGGACGCACCCGCCAGCAGGCGGCTGACGCCGCGTTTCAGATCGATCTCCGCCTTCGAACCCTTGAACTGGCTGCGGCCCTGGGTCACCACGACGTTTCCGGTCAGCACCGCGATCTCGGTCTTCGGGTCGTAGACCGCCCGGCTGCAGGTGACCTTCTCCTTGCCGGTATCGATATGCACGTTGCCTTCGGCCTGGACCTGGTACAGCTCCTTCTTGCCGGCATCATTGCGCCGGAAATAGCCCGTCGCCCGGTCGCTCTGGATCTGGGTATTGCCCTGAATGATATGCACGTCGCCCCGCGCCACCAGGGCGTCGCGGTCCTGCCAGTACTCCAGCGAATCGCGCGCCGTCATCGTCTCCTTCGGCGTCTCGATCTTCAGCGCCGCGCCAGTCATCACCAGAAGCTTCTTCGCGGCGTCATAGTCGGCCCTGTCGCCCGACGCCGTCTGCGTCGAGGTCTGGATCCGGACATGGCCTTCGGCCACCAGACGGTCGATGCTGTTGTCACCCGAGCCGTAGAATGCGGTCAGCGAATCCGCCAGGATCTGCGAATCGCCCTGAGTGGCAATGGCATTGCCGCGCGCGGTGTAGCTCTTGGCGTCGCGCTGCCATTCGATGCCGTTTTCGGCGCTGACATCGATCGGCTTGTCGCTGTTGCCGAAATCGAGAGCCCCCTCGCCCGTCGTATCGCCTGCCGGCGCGACCGGCTCGGTCGCGTCCTGTGCCCGGCTCGCCCCGGCCATCGGCACCGCGGCCAGGACCGCGATCAGCGCCGTCCGCAGTATCATCCGCTGCAACGCGGGATGCCCTTCTGCGCTCGACATCAGGCTGCGCATCGTCATTCGTTCGTGTCCTTGCGATTTTTTGCATAGATTTTCAGGTTGGCGCGTCCGGTAAAGATCACTGTCTTGCCGTCGTCCCGCACCTCGAAGCCCTGCGATGCGATCTCGCCGTCGGACCTCCGCCCTTCGACCGGCTTTTCCCCTTTCGCGGTATGCGCCTTCAAGTCGATCGTCGCCGCGTCGGTCCGAAACGACATGCCGTTGTCGTGAAAAATCGTGACGTTGCCGGCAAGGTCCAGCAGATCTTCCTTGCGTCGATAGACGCCATTGGTCGCGGTCAGAGCGATCCAGGCGCCGCCGGCCATCGTGATGTCGGCCTGCGGCTGGGACAGGTTTATTATGTCGTCGTTGCCTTGCGGCTGGCTGGCCGAGGCGGCGGTAATCGAGAATGGCTGGTCCTTCGAATCGACCCCGTCATACTTCACGTTGTTGACCGTCATGCCGGCATCGATCTTGGCGATATCGACGAGCACGGTCTGGTCGATCGAGCTGTCGCGCCCGAGGCGCGACGAGATCACAAGGTAGGCGATGGTCCCGACGGCGATCAGCGGCAACCCGATCTTCAGCCAGAGGATCCAGCTTCGACGCCGGCTGGGAACGAAGAGCGGTCGCGACGGCTCGACTTCAGCGGAGCTGCCACCGCGCTGCATTTCGATGGTTTCTTTGAGACCGGCCATGGCGCGGCGCCCTCAAGCCACGCCGGCGCGCAGGCAATCGTGCAGGCGCACGATGCCGACAGGTTTCACTCCGTCGACCACGAACAGCGTTGTAATCGACCGCTCGTTCATGACGCGCAGGGCCTCCGCCGCGAGGGCGCTGGGCCGGATGGTGCGCGGGCCGCTCGTCATCACGTCGCCGACGCGCTGGCTCAGCAACCCGTCGCCCATATGGCGCCGCAGATCGCCGTCGGTGACGATTCCGATGAGCGCGCCCTTGGCATCGGTCACGCCGACACATCCGAAGGTCTTGGCCGTCATGTGCAATATCGCCATCGACATGTCGGCATTCACGTCGATCAGCGGCACTTCCTGATCCGCATGCATCAGGTCGGATACGCGCAGCAGCATCTGGCCGAGCTTGCCGCCCGGGTGAAGTTCGTGAAAATCGTCGGGCGAGAAGCCCTTGCGCTCCAGCAGGGCCACCGACAGGGCGTCGCCCAGAGCCAGCATCATGGTGGTGGAGGTGGTCGGCGCCTGGACCAGGGAACAGGCTTCGGTAACCTTGGGCAGCGTCAATGTCACGTCGGCGGCAGTGCCCAGCGCGCTCTCGCGCTGCATGGTGATGCCGATGAGCGGGATGCTCCAGCGGCGGGTGTAGCCGATGACGTCGGACAGTTCGGCGGTCTCACCGGAATTGCTGAGGGCAAGGACGGCATCCTTGGCCGTCACCATGCCGAGATCGCCATGACTGGCCTCGGCCGGATGCACGAACTGCGCGGGAGTCCCGGTCGATGCCAGAGTGGCCGCAATCTTCCGGGCAATATGGCCGGATTTTCCCATCCCGGTCACCACGACCCGGCCGGTGACATGGGCCAGGATATCCAGCGCCCTGGCCAATTCGCCGTTCAGACTGTCGGCCAGCTGGGTCAGAGCCAGGGCCTCCTGGCGCAGCACGCGCTCCGCCGCCGCCAGCCCTTCGGCGGCAGGTCCGGTCAGTTTGGCAATCCGCGCGGCGGCGTTTGGCTGCTTGTTCATTCCCTATGATCCCAGCGCGTCGCGAAGGCGCATATTCTCAGATATCTCCCGAAACCAGAAGGGTTTTTCGCAAATTCAACATTTCCAGGACCGGCCCCGTCGACCCTGGACCGACCCTGGACCGACCCTGCGGCCACCCCACTGCCGAAGGTCAGAGGGGTATTTTGGCTCAATGGGCGAAAATGTCGGGGTCTTCCCAGCCCATGAAATCGAGAACGGCCCGAGTCGGGAGGAACCGGAAGCAGGCATTGGCGATCTCGGTACGCCCCTCCCGGGCCAGCAATTCATCGAATTTCTGCTTCAGCCGATGGAGGTGGAGAACGTCGGACGCGGCGTATTTCAGCTGCTCCTCGTTCAGATCCAAGGCGCCCCAGTCGGAGGATTGCTGTTGCTTTGAAAGTTCGACGTTCAGCAGTTCCTTGCAGAGGTCTTTCAACCCGTGGCGGTCGGTGAACGTGCGCGTCAACTTGGAGGCGATCTTGGTGCAGTAGACCGGCCCACAATCCGCACCCAGATGCAGCTTGAGGGTCGCGAGGTCGAAACGGGCGAAGTGAAACAGCTTCAGGACCGCCGGGTCCTCGAGCATCGCCTTGAGGTTCGGCGCGGCGTGGATCTGTCCGGGTTTGAGCAGCGGGATCTGCACCAAATGGCAGTTGCCGTCGCCACCCGACATCTGCACCAGGCAAAGCCGGTCCCGCAGCGGATTCAGCCCCATCGTCTCGGTATCGATTGCGACAATCGGTCCCAGATCGAGCCCGGAAGGGAGATCCCCCTTGTGGAGATGGTTGGTCATCGAAGCTCCCAACATGCGCGACGAATCAAGATACGCCGCCTCGTTCCTCGAAAAGCTATCTGAGGAGTGGTGCCCAGGAGAAGACTCGAACTTCCACGGGTTGCCCCACAGGTACCTGAAACCTGCGCGTCTACCAATTCCGCCACCTGGGCCCAGGGTGCTTCTTCCACGGGGTATGCCCCGCGCGTTGGACGGCGCATTCTGTTCAGAAAGCGCACAAAGTCAATTGCTTTCTCAGGCCGATTCAACGCCGCATCCGGATCCGACAACCGGCCGAAATCTCAAGATTCCCCAAGGCTTTCCGGGGAGTGCAGCGATTTTCGCGCAACGTTTACAAAGCCTGGCGGATAACTCATATCTAGGGTGGCGATCGGGCCGGAGGGCCCGGAACGGTCTGAATCGGGGGCGACATGGCGCGCGGATTGGCAACGGTATTCGGCGGGTCGGGGTTTGTCGGCCGCTACGTGGTTCAGAAGCTGGCGCAGCAGGGCTGGCAGGTCCGCGTGGCTGTCCGGCGACCGGACGAAGCCCTGTTCCTGAAGACCTGCGGCACTGTCGGCCAGGTTACCCCTTTTGCGGTCAATATCCGCGACGACCGCTCGGTTCGCGCCGCGGTTTCCGAGGCCGATGTCGTGGTGAATCTCGTCGGGATTCTCCACCAATCGGGCGCCCAGACCTTCGCGGCGGTACAGGCCGCGGGAGCGGGCCGCGTGGCTGCGGCGGCAAAATCGGCAGGTGTGAAGCGCCTGGTGCATCTCTCGGCCATCGGCGCAGATGCCAATTCCGCTTCGATCTATGCCCGAACCAAGGCCGAGGGCGAAGCCGCGGTCCGCCAGGCCTTTCCCGAAGCGACCATCCTGCGTCCCAGCATCGTGTTCGGGCCGGAGGACGATTTCTTCAACCGTTTCGCCCGAATGGCGCAAATCTCCCCGGCCCTGCCGCTGGTCGGCGGCGGAACGACCAAATTTCAGCCGGTCTTTGTGGCGGATGTGGCGGCTGCGGTGGCGCATGCACTGGAGGACGCCGGCACGACGGGCAAGACCTATGAACTGGGCGGGCCGCGGGTCTACAGTTTCCGCGAGTTGCTGGAGATCATGCTCCGTGCGATCGGCCGGCGCCGCTGCCTCGTCGGGCTGCCATTCGGCCTCGCGACGGTGCAGGCCGCCGTGCTGCAGCTGCTACCCGGCCCGATCCTGACAGTCGATCAGGTCCGGCTGTTACGGCACGACAACGTGGTGAGCACGTCGGCGCTGACATTCAAGGATCTCGGCATCGTGCCGACCGGGCTGGATCTGGTGCTCCCCACCTATCTGGATCGCTATCGGCCGCGCGGGTTCTACACCCGGGCCTGACTCAGGCGTCCCGGCGCCGAACGCGGGGGGACAAACCGCATTCGGCGCCAGTGCTCTTGGCAAGACCGGAACAGGGACAGCAGCCCCGGCCTCGCGCGAGGAAGGCCTGGCGCCTGGGACATCGGGCGATCGGCCTTCAGGACATTTGTCGCGACGGCGCGGCACCAGGTTCATGCTAATTCAGCGGCCCGCAGATTCCCTCGACCCCACCGGGGAGGCGGTAGGTCAGATAGAGCACCACCACCCCCAGAATGACGCGATAGAGAGCGAACGGGCCGAAGCCCGACCGGCGCAGCCAGTACATCATGAAGGCGATGGCCAGGAAGCCGGTCAGCGCCGAGCCGGCAGCCATCAGGCCCATGGCCTGCAGCAATTCGGGCTGCGGCGTTTTCAGCAGGCCATAGCCATCATGTAGGCCGGAGGCGGCGATGGCCGGGATCGCCAGCAGGAAGGAAAACCGCGCGGCTGCGACGCGCTCGTAGCCGAGAAACCGGGCCATCGACATGGTTATGCCCGATCGGCTGGTCCCGGGAAGGAAGGCCAAGCACTGAAGGGCGCCGATCATTAACGCCTGACCGGCGTTCAGATGTTCCATCCGGCGCACGGTGAGGCCGATCCTGTCGGCGGCGTAGAGGACCACACCCCAGATGATGAGGTTCCACCCCACGACCTCCGCCGAGCGAAAATCCTGGCCAATGAACATTTCCAACAGGAAACCCACGACAAGCGCCGGCACACTGGCCACCAGGAGCAGCCAGATCAGTCTGGCTCCGGGATCGCGCTTGCCGCGGGCAATCTTGTAAAGGCCGCGGACCATCACGAACAATTCGCGCCAGAAATACGTCAGGACTGCAAGCAGGGTCCCAAGGCGGGCGGCGAGTTCCATCGCCAGGCTTTGGCTCGGCCAGCAGAAAAATTGCGGGACTAGGATCAAGTGCCCTGAAGAACTTACCGGCAGAAACTCGGTCAAGCCATGAACGATGGCCAGAACCAGAATGTCAATGTTAGGCACGCGAATCACCCGAGAGCGGCGCTGGCTAAGCAGTTGCGCCTTATAGCATTTCCGCCGGACTCGCGCCTATCGCCGTTATTAGTCCTGTTACGGTACTAAATTTAACGATGATATTGCCAGGAGCGAGCTAGGGCTCGATATCCACTAGGAAGAATGCCAAAAATATGACAGTAATATTGATCTATTTTCTAGATTTCACTCGATATGGCCGAAGTCTTGACCTAGTATTGCTTTGCGGCCGCCTTGGCCGAGACACCAAGCCATGGGTTGAGCGCGGATGGTCGAACGGCTGCTCAAGTTCGTTAACGTCGGCCAGGCGATGCCCGACAAGCGTGCCGCGCGGGTAAGGCAGCAGGATTTTGCCGAGATCTATGCCCGATTTGCCCCGGCCAAGGCTGCCGAACAGTCCAGCCGGTGTTCCCAATGCGGCGTGCCGTTCTGCCAAGTCCATTGCCCGCTCCAGAACAACATCCCCGACTGGCTGAAGCTGACTGCCGAGGGTCGGCTGGAGGAAGCCTATGAGCTCTCCGCAGCCACCAATACCTTCCCCGAAATCTGCGGCCGGATCTGTCCCCAGGACCGGCTCTGCGAAGGCAATTGCGTCATCGAGCAATCCGGCCATGGCACGGTCACCATCGGCGCCGTCGAGAAATTCATCACCGATACGGCCTTCGAGATGGGCTGGGTCCAGCCTGCCAAGCCGCGGCGCGAGCTGGCGCAATCCGTCGGCATCGTCGGCGGCGGGCCCGGCGGACTGGCGGCGGCCGATCTGCTGCGCCGCAAGGGCTATCAGGTGACGGTCTATGACCGGCACGACCGGGTCGGCGGACTGATGATCTACGGCATCCCGAATTTCAAGCTGGAGAAGGATGTGGTGCTGCGGCGGGTCGACCTGCTGACCCAAGCCGGCGTGACGTTCCGGACGAACTTTGCCGTCGGCCGGGACGCGGGCCTCGCCGACTTACAGGCGCGCCACGACGCGCTGCTGATCGCAACCGGGGTCTACAAGCCGCGTGCGCTTCAGGCCCCGGGCGTCGGATTGAAGAATATCATTGCTGCACTGGACTTCCTGACCGCAAGCAACCGCAAGGGCCTGGGCGACGTGGTTCCGGCCTTCGATTCCGGGGCTCTGAATGCCGAGGGCAAGAATGTGGTGGTGATCGGCGGCGGCGACACCGCGATGGACTGCGTGCGCACCGCCGTGCGCCAGGGCGCAAGATCGGTCAACTGCCTCTATCGACGCGACCGCGCCAACATGCCGGGCTCGCAGCGCGAGGTGCAGCCATGCCGAGGAAGAAGGCGTCGAATTCGTCTGGCGTCGCCGCCCCGAAGCCTTCGTCGATCCGACGGCGGCCGGGTCGGTGCGGTGCGCATCGCCCGATCGCATCTCGGGCTTGCCCGATGCGACCGGCCGGCAGACCCCGCAGGTGATCGAGGGCTCCAGTTCGGAGCTCCCCGCCGATCTGGTGATCAAGGCGCTGGGCTTCGATCCCGAAGACCTGCCGACCCTGTTCGGTGCGCCGGCATTGCCGGTCACCGATCTGGGGCACGCTCAAGGTCGACTGGCGCACCCTGATGACCGCCATCCCCGGGCGTCTTCGCCGCCGGCGACATCGTGCGCGGCGCCTCGCTGGTGGTCTGGGCGATCCGCGACGGGCGCGATGCGGCGGAAAGCATCACGCGGTTCCTGCAGGATTCGGCGCAGCGCCGCCGCGGCGGAATGAGAGGCCAGCCATGACCGATCACAGACGAGCACCTGGCAGACCGGCATCCGGCACTTGGCCGCGCAGGGGCTCTACGATCCCGCAGACGAGCACGATGCCTGCGGCGTCGGGCTGATCGCCGCCTTGGACGGCAAGCCGCGGCGCGAAGTGGTGCTGAAGGGCATCGAGGCGCTGAAAGCGGTCTGGCATCGCGGTGCGGTCGATGCCGACGGCAAGACGGGCGACGGCGCCGGCATCCACGTGCAGATCCCGCACGACTTCTTCGAGGACTACATCCGCCGAGGCGGGCAGCAGATCGGACCGGCAAAATTCGCCGTCGGCATGGTCTTCCTGCCCCGCACCGACCTCGGCGCACAGGAGCGCTGCCGCGTCATCGTCGAGCGCGAAATCCTGAACTCCGGCTACACGATCTACGGCTGGCGCCAGGTGCCGGTCGACATCGCCGTGATCGGCGAGAAGGCCAATGCCACGCCGCCCCGAGATCGAGCAGATCATGATCGCCAACAGCCTCGGCAAGAGCGAAGAGGCCTTCGAGACCGATCTCTACATCATCCGCCGCCAGATCGAGAAGGCGGCGCTCGAGGAGAACATCCCGGAGCTCTACATCTGCTCGCTGTCCTGCCGCTCGGTGATCTACAAGGGCATGTTCCTGGCGGAACAGTTGACCGACCTTCTATCCCGATCTGCCGACGACCGCTTCGTCTCCAACTTCGCGATCTACCACCAGCGCTACTCGACCAACACCTTTCCCGACCTGGCGCTGGCCCAGCCGTTCCGCATGCTCGCCCATAACGGCGAAATCAACACGCTGAAAGGCAATGTCAACTGGATGAAGGCCACGAGACCCGGCTGCAATCTCCGGTCTACGGCGATCACATGTCGGAGCTGAAGCCGGTGATCCAGCCCGGCGGATCGGATTCGGCCGCCCTCGACAACGTCTTCGAGATCATGGCCACGGAGGAACGGCCGCTACCGATGGTCAAGTGCCTGCTGATGCCGGACGTGTGGGACGGCCGTGCCGCCATGGCGCAGCCGGTCAAGGACATGTTCAGCTACTGCAACTCCGTCATGGAGCCGTGGGACGGCCCGGCGGCGATCTGCGCCTTCGGCGGCAACTGGGTGATCGCGGCGATGGACCGCAACGGATTGCGGCCGATGCGCTACGCCATTACCGAGGACGGCCTGCTGGTGGCGGGATCGGAAACCGGCATGGTCCGCCTCAACGAAGGCGACATCAAGCAGAAGGGCCGGCTTGGGCCGGGCCAGATGCTGGCACTGGACCTGCGCGCGGGGCGGTTCTTCGAGAACCGCGAGATCATGGACGCAGCTGGCGGCCACCGACGATTACGGCGCCTGGGTCAAGAACATCACCGTCATCGACGACCTCATCAAGCGCACCCGGGGCGAGCCGGCGGTTTTCGACAAGGACAGGCTGCGCCGCCGCCAGGTCGGCGCCGGACTCTCGATGGAGGATCTCGAACTCGATCCTCCAGCCGATGGTCGAAGAGGCGAAGGAGGCCGTCGTTTCGATGGGCGACGATACGCCCCTGGCGGTGCTTTCCGACCAGTATCGCGGCCTGCATCACTTCTTCCGGCAGAATTTCAGCCAGGTCACCAATCCGCCGATCGACTCCCTGCGCGAAAAGCGCGTGATGAGCCTGAAAACCCGGCTCGGCAATCTCGGCAACGTCCTCGACCAGGACGAGAGCCAGTGCCGGCTGCTGCAGCTCGAACTCACCGGTCCTCACCACCGCTGAATTCCAGGCGATGCGGGCCTATATGGGCAGCAGTGCCGCCGAGATCGATTGCAGCTTCGATATTGCCGGCGGCGACAACGCGCTGAAGGACGCGATCCAGAGGGTGCGTCGACAGGCCGAGGATGCGGTTCGCGAGGGCGCCACCCACCTCATCCTGTCGGATGCGGCCGTCGGACCGAGCCGTGCCGCCATACCGATGATTCTCGCGACCGGTGCGGTGCACGTGCACCTGCTGCGCCAGCAGCTGCGGACCTTCACGTCGCTGAACGTGCGCTCGGGAGAATGCCTCGATGTGCATCATTTCGCGGTGCTGATCGGCGTCGGCGCGACCACGGTCAATGCCTATGTCGCCGAGGCCTCGATCGAGGACCGGCGGCAACGCGGCCTGTTCGGCAAACTCAGCCTCGACGAGTGTCTGGAGCGCTATCGCAGCGCGGTCGACCAGGGCCTGCTGAAGGTCATGTCGAAGATGGGCATTTCGGTGATCTCTTCCTATCGCGGCGGCGCGAATTTCGAGGCGCTCGGCCTGTCGCGGACCCTGGTCGCCGAGTATTTCCCGGCGATGCCGTCGCGCATTTCCGGCATCGGCATGATCGGCATCCAGAAGCGGGTGATGGACCTCCATGCCCGCGCCTGGTCGGAGGATTTCGCCGCCCTGCCGATCGGCGGGTTCTACAAGTACCGGCGCGGCGGCGAGACCCATGCCTGGGCACCGGACCTCATCCACATGCTGCAATCGGCGGTCGCCAGCGAATCCTACCAGACGTTCAAGAAGTACTCCGAAGCCGTGCACAAGCTGCCGCCGGTGGCGATCCGCGACCTGCTGGACTTCGTCCCGACCGGGAAGTCGATCTCGGTCGACGAGGTCGAAAGCATCACCGAGATCCGCAAGCGCTTCGTGACACCCGGCATGTCCCTCGGTGCCCTGGGACCCGAAGCGCATCGCACGCTGGGCATCGCGATGAACCGGATCGGCGCCAAGTCGGATTCCGGCGAGGGCGGCGAGGACCCGCCTGCATTACAAGCCGCAGGCCAACGGCGACAACGCGAATTCGGCGATCAAACAGGTTGCCAGCGGGCGTTTCGGCGTGACCGCCGACTACCTGAACAATTGCCGGGAACTCGAGATCAAGATGGCGCAGGGCGCCAAACCCGGCGAGGGCGGTCAGTTGCCGGGCTTCAAGGTGACCGCGGAGATCGCCAAGCTGCGCCATGCCACCGAGGGCGTATCGCTGATCTCGCCGCCGCCGCATCACGACATCTATTCGATCGAGGATCTCGCGCAGCTGATCTACGACCTTAAGCAGATCAACCCGACCGCCAAGGTCTGCGTCAAGCTGGTGGCGCGCTCCGGCATCGGCACCATTGCCGCCGGTGTCGCCAAGGCCAAGGCGGACATCATCCTGATCTCCGGCCATGTCGGCGGCACCGGCGCCTCGCCCCATACCAGCATCAAGTATGCCGGCATTCCCTGGGAGATGGGCCTCTCGGAGGCGCATCAGGTGCTCACGCTCAATCGCCTGCGACACCGCGTACGGCTGCGGACCGACGGCGGCCTCAAGACCGGCCGCGACGTGGTGATCGCCGCCATTCTCGGCGCCGAGGAATTCGGCATCGGCACGGCGTCGCTGATCGCCATGGGCTGCATCATGGTGCGGCAGTGCCATTCCAACACCTGCCCGGTCGGCGTCTGCACCCAGGATCCCGAAGCTGCGCGCGAAGTTCGCCGGCACGCCGGAGAAGGTCGTCAACCTTTTCAGCTTCGTCGCCGAGGAGGTGCGCGAGATCCTCGCCCATCTCGGCTTCCGGTCGCTGAACGAGGTGATCGGCCGCACCGAGCTGCTGGAGCAGGTGAGCCGTGGCGCCGCGGATCTCGACGATCTCGACCTCAACCCGATCCTGGCGCAGGCCGATCCCGGGCGATCAGGCGCGCTACTGCACGCTTGAAGGCCGCAACGAGGTGCCGGATACGCTCGACGCGCAGATGATCAAGGACGCCGGTCCGCTGTTCAGCGCAGGCGAGAAGATGCAGCTGCAATACAATATCCGCAACACCTTGCGCGCCATCGGGACGCGCCTGTCTTCGGAGATCACCCGGCGGTTCGGCATGGCGGGGCTCAAGCCCAATCATGTGACGGTGCGGCTGCGCGGCTCGGCCGGCCAGTCGCTCGGCGCCTTTGCAGTCCAGGGGCTAAAGCTCGAAGTGCTTGGGCGACGCCAACGACTACGTCGGCAAGGGCCTGTCCGGCGGCACCATCGTGGTCCGCCAGCTGCCGTCGAGCCAACTTGCCTCCAACGCCAATACCATCATCGGCAACACCGTGCTGTATGGAGCGACAGCGGGAAAGCTGTTCGCCGCCGGCCAGGCGGGCGAGCGCTTCGCGGTCGCAATTCCGGCGCGGAGGTTGTGATCGAGGGCTGCGGCTCCAATGGCTGCGAATACATGACCGGCGGGACAGCGGTCATTCTCGGCGCGGTGGGCGACAATTTCGCGGCCGGCATGTCCGGTGGCATGGCGTTCGTCTATGACGACAACGGGCTGTTCCCGCTGAACGTCAATAGTGAAAGTGTCATCTGGCAGCGCCTTGATTCGGCCTATTGGGAGGGCCGGTTGAAAGCCCTGGTGACCGAGCATGCGCTGGAGACGCAGTCGAAATTTGCCGGGCGCCTGCTCAATGACTGGCAGCTGGAGCGCGGGAAGTTCTGGCAGGTCGTCCCCAAGGAGATGCTCGATCGGCTGGCGGAGCCTCTATCCGATCGGCCCACGGCAAGGCTCGCGGAGTAGGCCGGCAGGGGCAGGGCGGGCTCGCGTTCCGGACGGCGCGGCGAGGTTTTCCATGCGTTTCACCGGTCCATGGTCTGGGCATTCTCCCGGCGACAGGCACACGGCATGATCACGCCTGCCGTCTTCTATTTCCTGCGCCACGGCGAGACCGAGTGGAATCTGGCGGGCAGGATGATGGGTATGGCCGACATTCCCCTCAATGCGACGGGCCGCAGGCAAGCCGAGTCGGCACGCTGCTCGGTCGCTGCCGCGGCGCCGCAATCCATTGCGGTAAGTCCCCTGGCGAGAGCGTGGCAGACCGCGGAGATCGTCAATCGCGAGCTCGGCTGTCCGGTGATTCCACTCGATGACCTGCGCGAGGTCGATGTCGGCCCCTACCAGGGCACCTCCGATCCTGGCTGGATGAGCCGGTGGCATTCCGGGGAGGCGATGACGGGGGTGGAGACGTTCGCAGCATTCTGTACGCGGATCGGCCGAGGCATCGACCAGGCGCTGAGCTTCGAGGGACCCGTCCTCATCGTCTCCCATGGCGGCGTTTTCCGCGCGATCGAGCACCTCCTGGGGCGACGACAAGGCACCGACCTTCCCAATGCCACCCTGGTCCGGTTCGATCCGCCGGCTGGCGGCCGGGATGCCTGGCGAATCGCCCTTGGCTGAAGGCAGGAGCAGATTATCGGCTTGTGGGGCGCCGTGCGTATCGGCACGATGCCGCTTGGTGGGACTCATCAGATCTGGACCAGCGATCACCCCTTGGCATGACGCAACAGGCGCCGAAGATCCTCAAGAACCTGACGCTGAATGAAACCGCCGTGCGGCGGCTCGAGGAACTGCATCGGAACTGGCGACTGGGGCGGGCGACGAGCCAGCGCCTGATGCTGGCCGATTGCGACCTGCGCCGTCTGGACCTCAGCCTCATGGATTTCACCGATGGCCACTTGGTGCGCTGCAATATGGAGCGCGCCAATCTGCGCGGCACGGTGTTCCGAAACGCCATACTGACCGGTTCGATCTTCGATGAAGCCGACATGACCGGGGCGATATTCGAGAAGGCCGATCTGCGCGGGGCGGTGTTCCAGGGGTCGGACCTCACCCGGACCGTCATGGGCTCCGCCGATCTTCGCCAGGATTATTCCAAGGAGCTCAATTGGGAACTGGCGCCAGCCAGCCGGTTTCGCGGCGCGCGGCTGGAGAAGACCAATTTTGGCGATGCCAAACTGGCCAGTGTCGATTTTGCCGGCGCTTTTCTCCTGGACACCGATTTCTCCGGCGCCGACATGCGCAAGGCGAGTTTCGCGGCGGCGCAACTCCTGGGAGTCAAGCTTTACCGGGCCGAGCTGGAAGGCGCGGATTTCTCCCTGGCATCCCTGGACCAGGCCACCGGCGATCAGTTGCGTGCCGCCTCGCTGCCGATCGGCGCGGCGCCACGTCTCAGCGACGCGGAGATCGCCCATCGCCTGGCGGAACATGCGCTTTGGGTAGATACCCTGGGCCAGGCGGGACGGCGGCTCGAGCTCGACGGCTTCGATCTGAGCGGCGCGAACCTGCGGGGTGCCAATCTTGCCGCGGCCCGGCTCGATCATTGCCTGCTGGCGCGGGCCAACCTGCAGCAGGCATGGCTGCTGGCGACCGATCTGCACGGCGCCAATCTCTCGGAGGCCGACCTCTCCGACGCCGATCTCCGGGGCGCCGATTTCAGCGAATCGCATCAGCGTGGGCTCGTTCTGCCCGGCGCCAGAACCGGGGCCATTCCAGGACTCAGCCTGATGACCAAGGGGCTCCGCCTCTAGGCGCCACGCTCTGCTGGCGCTGGCGGGCGCTCGGCGGCGCTGCTATGTTCCGCCTGCGAATCACCATGCGAACCCTTTTACACAATCCGCTGCAGCCGCAGTCCCGCACGATCCGCCTGATGCTGAAGGAAAAGCGTCTGGAGGTGGTGTTGCAGGTCGAGCGCCCCTGGGAACGTCGCGAGGCTTTTCTCGCCATGAACCCGGCCGGCGAAACGCCGGTGATGATCGAGGAATCCGGACTGGTGGTCTGCGGTGCCTGCCCAATTGCGGAATATCTGGAGGAGGCCTTCGGCGACGTACCCCTGCTGGGCGTCGTTCCGGGGGAGCGCGCCGAGGTGCGGCGACTGGTCGACTGGTTCAACCAGAAATTCGACCGCGAGGTGACCCAGAATCTGCTCTACGAGAAGATCTTCAAGCGGTTTGCCGCCGAGAGCGGCCCCGATTCCGGAGCGATTCGCGCCGGAAAGGCCAATATACGGACCCATCTCGGCTATGTTTCGTGGCTTGCGGACCGCCGCAATTGGCTGGCCGGCGAGGCCCTCAGCCTGGCGGATCTGGCGGCAGCCGCCCAGCTCTCCGCGATCGACTATATCGGCGACGTGCCGTGGGACGAATTCCCGACGGCCAAGGACTGGTATGTGAGGATCAAGTCGCGGCCGAGCTTTCGGCCACTATTGGCCGACCATATTCCCGGCGCCCCTCCGCCATCGCATTACGCGGACCTCGACTTCTAGGCCAGGCGGCAATTCGGGTTCACGGCCCCTTGATGTCCAGGGCCTCGAGATTCTTGCGCGCATCCTCGGCCGCGAGCACGTCGGGCGCGGTCCGAAGGAGCTTCAGCCATTCCGCCCTGGCGCCTTCCCTGTCGCCGGCCGCCAGCAACTGGATTCCATGCTCGAGCAACGCGTCCGGGTTATCGGGCTCCGCCTTCAGCGCCAGTCCGATGTTTTCACGCGCAAGGCCGACATTCTCGAGGTGTCGATAGGCCGTGGCGCGCAGGACCAGGATCTCGGCATGCTGCGGCGCAAGGTCATTCGCGGCGTTCAAATCATTCAGTGCCTCGGAGAACTCGCCCGAATTGCCATAAATCCTGGCGCGAAACACCAGAAGGTCGACACTCTTTGGCTGGAGCTTCAGGCCTTCGTTCACGTCGTGCAGCGCCAATTGCATGTTGTCGGCCTGGGCCCAGGCCATTGCCGCCTGCCCGAAGATCGCGCCGGCGAGCTCCGCCTTTGCCTGCGGCAAGACCTGGGCGATTCGCTCCAGGGCCAGGGCGCCATCCTCGAACTGCTTCAAGCCGATATAGGCGAGCGCCTCGCAGTGCCGCGCAGCGTCGCCGCCGCCTTTCTTCTCCCAGGCGACCGCACTCTCCAGTGCATCCGACGGCGCGCGATCGACGAGCAGCATGCAGGCCTGATACTGCTTGGCATTCTCGGACTTGCTCAGACCGCCATCCTGGCTCCAACTGTCGGTTGGCGCTGACATGGCGCATAGGATCGCAAGCAGAAGTCCACGCCGCATTCCAGATCCGCCTCGTTGCCAGTCTCCGCCGTCGCGCCGAAAGATCGGGTGTGTTCGGTGAAATTGCAAGCGCATTGCCGGGCCTGCTGCCGCCTGGAATGCACGCTTTGACCGCTTTCGGGGGCCGCTGCACCCGCCTCGCGGATGCCGGCGGGTCGGACTTTTCTCACGGCGGGCAAACCGCCTCGTCATGGCCCGCGGTCGGGAGTCGCCGTCCGAGCAACCACCCAGATCCAGGAACGGATTTGCCTCGGTTAATAGAGATTTAATTTATGCTATTTGAATCAATATGTTGCCGGTGGGACGAAGGGTCGGAGGTCCGGCCAAAGCGAAACGTACCAGGAGCCCCATTCACCCTGCCGCGATTGAATGCGGTCGCAGGGCTGAGATCCCCAGCAAGTGGACTTGCGCAGCCTGCGGGAGGCGGATACTGGGGTGCCAGCGACACATGGAGCGACACGGCGTGAGTGCGAAAATCGACAAGCACCTTTTCTGTTTCGGCATGGGGTATAGCGCAACCGCGCTGGCGCAATTTCTGCTGCGGAACGGGTGGCGAATCAGCGGCACCTGCCGGAGCCCCGAAAAACAGGCACACCTCCAGGCACTCGGGATGGAGGCCATCGTTTTCGATCGCGCCCGACCGATTCCCGACCTGGCCGCGCGCTTGCGCGCGGTGACACATCTCCTTAGCTCGGTGCCGCCGGATGAGCAGGGGGACCCGGTCATCGATCTTCACGGCACGGAGATCGCCGCCGCGGCGCCGCGCCTGGCTTGGCTCGGCTATCTCTCGACCACGGGCGTTTACGGCGATCGGGGGGGCGATTGGGTTGATGAAAGCAGCGTCCTTGCACCCAGTGGCGAGCGCGGAAGGCGGCGTGTCGCCGCCGAAAATGCCTGGCGCGCAATGCCTCAGCCAGCACACATCTTTCGGCTTGCCGGAATATACGGACCCGGGAGTTCGGCGCTCGATACGGTGCGCGCCGGGCGGGCAAGGCGCGTCGTGAAGCCCGGCCAGGTGTTCAGCCGGATTTATGTCGACGACATCGTGCAGACGGTCGCTGCTTCGATCGCGCGGCCGAATCCGGGGCAAGCCTACAATGTGTGCGATGACGATCCTGCGCCACCGAGCGAGGTGATCGCCTTTGCCTGCGACCTCCTCGAAGTATCGCCGCCGCCGGAGATCGATTTTCATGCGGCAGAGCTCTCGCCGATGGCGCGCAGTTTCTACGACGACAACAAGCGGGTGCGGAATGATCGCTTGAAGGCCGAACTCGGCGTCGCACTCAAATACCCGAGCTATCGCCTGGGATTGGCTGCGATCCATTCCGAGAATGTTCACTAACTGATTGTAATATATTAATTATTGTTGACAGATTCGATGCCGCTGACAACCGGTGATCGCCCGACTTGAGGAGGGTCACCTCGACGTCCGCGCTGCGCAGTTGCGCGGCAAGCCTGACCGAGATTTGAAACGGCACGTCGCGATCCTGCATCCCGTGCACCAGACGCACCGGCATGTCGATCGCAATCGGCGATCGCAGGAGAAGATGGTTGCGCGCCTCCTCGATCAATCGGCGCGTGACGAGATAGGGTGCAGCGGAATACTCGGAGGGCTGTTCGATGCTCCCGTCGCGCATCAACCTCCGGCGGTCATCCTCCGGCAACTTGTCCCAGATGAGTTCCTCGGTGAAATCGGGAGCCGCCGCGAGTTCGATCAGCGCCGCAACCCGGTCGGGCCGCGCCACGGCGAGCAGCAACATGATCCATCCGCCCATGCTCGAACCGACGAGGATCTGTTGCCCGGTGGTCAGCGAATTGAGCACGGCCAGCGCGTCGGCTTTCCATTGCCCGATAAACCCCTCGCGAAAGGTCCCGCCGGACTGTCCATGGCCGGAATAGTCGAACCTGACGAAGGCCTGTCCCCGCGACCGGCAGAACGACTCGAGTGCGGTGGCCTTCGTGCCGGTCATGTCTGAATTGAACCCCCCGAGGAAGAGAACGCCAGGCAATTCTCCGCCAAATCCCATTGGTTCAACGCGTTGATAGGCCAGGTTCGGCCCATCCTTCCGCCGGAGCACCGCCGCGGGCGCCGTATGACGCGGCGCGGCATTGCCGGATTCGCATGCGATTTGCTGTGGATTGGAAGACCCTGGATCAGTAGAATGTCGCTTCATAGCATCCTGACAGAGTGCGCATGTCGATCGACGAAGTGGTAGTGCCACCTCAGTACACTACGCGAGAGATGGAACAAAGAGCACCGACAGTACTGCAGATGCTGAGCCGCCTCGACCAGGGCGGCGGCGCGCGCGTGGCGATCGACCTATCGGCGGCACTGGTCGAAGCCGGTGGCCGCGCCTTCATCGCCTACGATACCGGCGGACACATCCACGAACTGACGCGCAACGGCATCGTGCCGATTGAAATGAAACTCGGCAATCGAAACCCCATCACCGGCTTCGGGACCGCCCGACGTCTGGCACGTTTCGTCGAAGAGAACAGCATTGACGTGCTGCATGCGCAGAACGCCAGCCTGGCCACGATCGGCTATGCCGCGGCCTCGAAGGCCGGCTGCAAGCTGGTGACCACGTTCCACGACGGGCCGGGCAGCGTGCGCAGCCTGAGCAAGCGCAGCAAGGCGGCGTTCGCCAATTCAGACCATGTCGTTGCGCTTTCGACCCTGGTCGCCAACGAGATCAACCTGCTGCTGGCGCCGTTGCGCGGCAAGATCAGCGTCGTCCCGTTCGGGGTGGATCTGACCCGGTTCGACCCGATGCAGGTGACCGCGCATCGGGTCGTGCAGCTGGCGAAGCAATGGCGGGTCCCCGACGACCTGCCGGTGGTCATGCTGCCGGCCCGATTCCACCGCAGCAAAGGCCATGGCCTGCTGCTGGAGGCATTGGGGCTCATTCGCGACCTCGATCTCAGATGCATCCTGGTCGGCGCCGACCCCGACGGCGGGGCCTACCGGCAGCAGCTGGAAAAGGACATCGTCCAGCATGAATTGACGGACAGAGTCATGCTGGCCGAGGAATGCCGCGATATGGCGGCGGCCTTGATGCTGGCCGACGTGGTGGTCGCGCCCTATCTCGAACCTGCCACCTACAATCGCGTGGTGATCGAAGCCCAGGCCCTGGGTCGGCCGGTCGTGGCCACGGATTTTCCGAATGCCCGTGAATTGCTGGATGGCAGCTCGATGGCATGGTTGACGCCCCCCAACGATCCGATGGCCCTCGGCTGGGCGATCCGTGACGCACTTTCCCTGCCCTTCGAAGAGCGCGAAGCACGCACCGAGCAGGTCATCCAGAACCTGCGGTCGCGGTCGGGCCGGGATCTGATGTGCAGAAGCATTCTCGATGTCTACTGGCATTTGATGCCGGCGGCAGCGGTCGCAGCCTAGACCAGACGCACGTCATTTTGCCAGCGAGGCATTCGCCTCCTGTTTCACCGGACATGTGATCGTCGCGTGACAAACCGGTGATTTCCATCACTATTCACCATGTTGCCTCATTCACGCCGCAATCCCCGGACATATATGAACTGTTCGAGAAGAGCAGATGGATTGGGGTCATGCAGTTGAATTTGAGTTGATTTTATTTCCTGCGCCACGGGGAGACCGAGTGGAATCGGGAACGTCGCGTACAGGGCCAGACGAACGTCCCATTGAATGCACGCGGCCTCACCCAGGCGCGCCGCGCCGGAGAAATGCTGCGCGGGAAAGGCATCCAAACCATCTGCACCAGCCCGCTCGACCGCGCGCTGATCAGCGCCGAGATCATAGCGGCCCAGATCCACGTTCCGGTAGTTGTGATGGACGGGCTGAAGGAATGCCGCTTCGGCGTCCAGGAAGGCAGCCAGAAGGGGGCCTGGTACGAGGCCTGGCGGCGCGGCCTCACGCCGGAAGGTGCGGAGTGCTATGCGGGCTTCCTGGATCGCGCGCTGGAGGGGCTCAACCAGGCCCTGTCCCGGCCGGGACCGGTATTGATCGTCTCCCATGGAGGCGTCTATTGGGCGATCGAGAAATTTGCCGGTGTCGCGCGGGGTGGCGACGTGCCGAATGGGGTGCCGCTGCGCCATGACCCGCCCCAGGTGCCGCTCCTGTCCTGGCGGACGGAGATGCTGGCAGCCTAGAGTGGCGTTGCGGCGGGTTGCCTTGACACCCTCCTGAATCCCACTAAATTGCCGAATTCCGCCGTTTTTGGGCGGTTTTGCAGGTAGTTGCAGGGATTCCATGCTGACGATCACCTTGCCCGACGGCGCCCAGCGCCAATTCGACGGACCGGTCTCGGGGGCCGCGCTTGCGGCTGCCATCGGACCGGGGCTGGCCAAGGCGGCACTTGCGATAAAGCTGGATGGCCATGTCCGGGACCTTGCCCATACCATCGACCACGACGCCAAGGTCGAGATCGTCACCCGGACACATCCTGATGCGCTGGACCTGCTGCGTCATGATTGCGCCCATGTCATGGCGGAAGCGGTGCAGGAGCTCTATCCCGGCACGCAGATCACGTTCGGCCCTTCGATCGAAAACGGTTTCTATTACGATTTCTTTCGCGAAGCCCCATTCACGCCCGAAGATTTCACTAAGATCGAACAGCGGATGAAGGAGATCGTCGACCGAGACGAGCCTATTGTCCGCGAGATCTGGACGCGCGATCAGGCCGTGGCGCATTTCAAGGCAGCTGGCGAGAACTTCAAGGCAGAATGGGTAACCCAGATCCCTGCCGACGAAGAGATTTCGATCTATCGTCAAGGCAAGTGGCTGGACATGTGCACGGGCCCGCATTTGCCTTCGACGGCAAAGCTTGGCAAGGCATTCAAAGTTATGCGCATCAGCGGCGCCTATTGGCGCGGTGATGCCAACAATCCCCAGCTGCAACGGATCTATGGTACCTGCTGGGCCGACGACAAGCAGCTGCAGGCCTATCTCACGCAGCTCGAGGAGGCCGAGAAGCGCGACCACCGCCGCCTCGGCCGCGAACTGGGCCTGTTTCACCAGCAAGAGGAAGCGGTCGGTGCGGTGTTCTGGCACCCGAAGGGCTGGCGCTTGTTCCGCAAACTGGAGAGCTATATCCGTGGCCGCCTGGACCAGGCCGACTATGTCGAGGTGAAGACGCCACAGATCCTCGATCGCACCCTCTGGGAGCGCTCCGGCCATTGGGAAAAGTTCCGCGAGAACATGTTCATCGTCCATGACGAAGAGGAGCGGACGCTCGCGGTCAAGCCGATGAACTGTCCCGGCCATGTGCAGATCTTTCGGCAGGGCCTGAAGAGCTATCGCGACCTGCCCATCCGGATGGCTGAATTCGGCGCCTGTCATCGCAACGAACCCTCGGGCGCGCTACACGGCATCATGCGGGTACGTGCCTTTACCCAGGACGACGCGCACATTTTCTGCACCGAAGACCAGATCGTCACAGAGACGAAGGCGTTCTGCGACCTTCTGCTTTCCGTCTATAAGGATTTCGGCTTCACCGATGTTCGGGTGAAGTTCTCGGACCGGCCGGAAAAGCGGGCTGGCTCAGACGCAACCTGGGACAAGGCGGAAAAGGCCCTCAAGGACGCGACGACGGCGGCCGGCCTTGCTTTCGTCCTCAACCCGGGCGAGGGCGCGTTTTACGGGCCGAAGCTGGAATTCGTGTTGAAGGATACGATCGGTCGCGACTGGCAATGCGGCACATTGCAGGTCGATTTCGTGCTGCCTGAACGCCTGGACGCCTCGTTCGTCGGCGAAGACGGTCAGAAGCACAGGCCGGTCATGCTTCATCGCGCGATCTTCGGGTCGTTCGAGCGCTTCATCGGCATCCTGATCGAGCACTATGCCGGCAAGTTTCCGCTCTGGCTGTCGCCCCTGCAGGCGGTGGTATGTAGCATCGTCTCCGACGTCGATCCCTATGCCCGCGAGGTTCAGGCCAAGCTGGCAGCCGCGGGGATCATCGCCGAGCTTGACCTGCGCAACGAAAAGATCAACTACAAGGTTCGCGAGCACAGCCTGGTCAAGGTACCGATCATCATTGCCGTCGGCAAACGCGACCAGGAGGCCGGGACCGTTGCCCTGCGCTTCTTGGGAGACACGGAGCAGAAGGTGCTGCCCTTGGCCGAAGCGGTGAAAAGTATCGCGATTCAAGCAAGATCGCCCCTGGAAGGCCATGGCGTCTGACCGGCAAATCAGCGGGAATCTCAGGCCAATTGATACCTGGCACCCTTTCCGCCATAATGGCTTTGGAGCATGCCGCCGGTCGGTCCTTGTCGGCGGCGTGTCCGTTTGAACATCCGCAATCACCATAGGAGAAGACCATAGCCAGATTTCCCAGCCAAGAAACCGCGCCGAGCCGCGAAACCGGGCCGCGCGTCAATAACCAGATCAATGTGGCTCAAGTGCGCCTGGTGCTGGCCGATGGCAGCATGCATGGCGTTGTTTCCGCCCGCGAGGCCATGACAATGGCGACCGAGGCCGGCCTGGATCTGGTGGAAATCTCTCCCACGGCCGTGCCCCCCGTCTGCAAGATCCTCGACTACGGCAAGTTCAAATACGAGGACCAGAAGCGCAAGGCCGAGGCGCGCAAGAAGCAGAAGGTCATCGAAGTCAAAGAGATCAAGATGCGCCCGGGCATCGACATCCATGACTATGAAGTCAAGATGCGCGCCATTCACCGGTTCCTCGAGGAAGGCGACAAGGTCAAGGTGACCCTGCGCTTCCGCGGCCGCGAAATGGTGCATCAGGAACTTGGCGTGAAGGTCCTGGATCGCGTCCGGACCGACCTCGATGCCGTGGCGAAGGTGGAATCCTCGCCGCGACTGGAAGGCCGCCAGATGATCATGGTCATCGCGCCGAAATAGGCGCGACGTCTATAGGACTCCGACGTCACGATCCGCACGCCGGCCCTCAAGTGGGGCCGGCGTTGACTTTTTCAAGCCCGTTCAGAATACCAGGTCGGACTCGCTGACCGTCGTATTGCCGGTCAGCGTCGCCAGCACCACGAAACTATTTCCGCCGCCGTCGCTGTCGAACTGAATCGTACTGTTACCTGCCGCGTGATCGATTTTCAGATAGCCATCCGCGATCGCGTTGACATTCGGCCCAATGCCGAAATCCTCGAACAGATCACGAAGGTCGATCTTGTCCTTGCCGGTTTCAAAGTCAGTGATCGTATCGCCGCCGAGCGTTCCCAGATCGCCATTGCTGGTGAGGCGATATAGGAAGAGATCGTTTCCCGCGCCGCCGGTCAAACTGTCGACGCCAAGACCGCCCTCGATCTGGTCGTTTCCATCACCGCCTTCCAGTACATCGATGCCCAAGCTTCCATTCAGCGTGTCCTGACCCTTGCCTCCGGCAAGATGATCGGCGAATGACGATCCAAGCAGGACATTGTTTAGGTCGTTGCCGACCGCCGACGAGCCCGAGATCAGGTTGATATTCTCGATGTTCGCGCCAACCTTCGAAAGATCGAAATCAATGGTGCTGAAGACAACATCGATTCCACCGTTGAGCGCCTCATGCACCTTGTCGCCAGAAGTTTCGACGTAGTAGACATCGTTGCCTGCGCCACCGGTCAGGTCATCCGATCCCAGGTTTCCATCCAAGATGTCGTCGCCTGCGCCGCCAATTAGTATGTCGTCATCGTCGTTTCCGAACAGGTAGTCGTTGCCACTGCCGCCATCGAGCTTGTCCTTGCCATCAGACCCGGTAATCTGATTGCCTAGAGCATTTCCTGTCCCCGTCGCGCCATGCACTGACGCATCGAATCCCAGACCCTCCAAGTTGGCGCCCAGCACATAGGCCGAGAGAGAGGTCACCACAGTGTCGTCGATGCCCTCGCCAGCGAGCTCGGTTACCTTGTCGCCGACATTGTCGACGAGGTAGAAATCGTTGCCCTTTCCTCCTGCCATCTGATCTTTTCCGGATTCGCCATCCAGGGAATCGTCGCCCGCGCCACCGATCAGAGTATCATTCCCGTCGCCGCCACTCAGCACATTGTCTTTATCGTTGCCTGTAATGATGTTTGCGAGCGCATTGCCGGTGCCATCTATCTTGTCATCACCCGTCAAGGTAAGTTTTTCAATATCGCCGAGAAAGACTTGCCCCGTCGGGCTCCCGACGGCGAGATTGAAGGACACCGAGGAGCGGACGAGATCGATGCCGCCGCCGACACCGATGGCGTCGGATACGATATCTTTGACATCATCGACGACGAATGAATCATTGCCGCCGGCACCCTCCATGATATCGGCTCCGGTGCCGCCATCCAGGTAATCGTTCCCGGAATCTCCAAAGAGCAGATCGTTGTCTGCACCGCCGTCCAGCTTGTCGTTGCCATCCCCGGATTCCAGAATATCCTTGCCCTTACCGCCGTAAAGAACGTCATCCCCAGCGCCGGCATCAAAATGGTTGTTGCCGTCATTGCCGGTGATCACGTTGGCGGCTGCACCGGCAATGACCTCGAGGTCAGCCGTGCCGCCAAGTTTCACGTTTTCCACGTTCAGGTAGTTGGCGAGATCGATATTGCCGTCGAAATTGTCGATGATCGTATCATTGCCGCCATTTGCCGCCTCTTTGATGACGTCGGCCCCGTCGGCCAACTGGTAGGTATCGTCACCGGCGTCGCCCTGCAGGATGTCGGCGCCAGCACCGCCATCCAGGGTATCGTTGCCGGTACCCCCGATGAGCGTGTCGACTTCGTCATTGCCATAGAGGGTATCGTCTCCCGTGCCGCCATTCAGCTTATCCTTGCCGTCGGATCCGCTAATGCTGTTGTCAAGGGCGTTGCCGGTGCCGGTTGCGCCTACGCCGGTCAGATCGAAATACAGGTCCTCCACATTGGCCGCGAGGATATAGGTCGCCAGCTGGGACTGCACTGTGTCATGCCCCTGGCCCGCAAGCTCGGTAACCTTGTCCCCGACGTCGTCGACCATATAGAAATCATCACCGCCACCACCGATCAGCGTATCGCCCAGCTCACCGCCGTCGAGTGCATTCGCGCCGCCGTTGCCCACCAGCACATTGGCCAGATCGTTTCCGGTCCCCGAGATGTTGCCATTTCCGTCCAGGACGAGCTTTTCGACATTGGCGGCGAGTGTCGTGAGCGCATTGAGCGAAATGACGGTATCGAAGCCCGAGTCGGTAAACTCGGTTACCGAATCTGCGCCATTGACATAGTACGTGTCATCACCGGTTCCGCCGGAGTAATAGTCGCCGCCACTGCCACCATCGAGCAGGTCGTTGCCCTCTCCACCTGACAGAGTGTCCGTGGAATCGCCTCCATACAAACTGTCGTTACCCTTCCCGCCACTCAAGTCGTTATCAAGCTCGTTCCCGAGCAGGATGTTGTCCGATGCATTGCCGATGACGTGACCGTTGAATGTCGCCGCCAACCGGGCGTTCTCGACATTCGAATAGTTGGCAAGATCTACGGCCGCCGCGAAGCGAATGATGATGGTATCTTCGCCGGCATTGCTCGCTTCGGAAACCTTGTCACCGGCGCTGTCGATGACATAGATGTCGTTCCCCGCACCGCCTTCCAGCGTATCGTCGCCGGTACCGCCGCTGAGGATGTCGTTGCCCGTGCCACCCTGAAGCAAATCAGTATCGTCATCTCCATTGAGCAAGTCGTCGCCTGCGCCACCAATCAGGGTATCATCTCCGACATCACCCAGCAGATTGTCGTTCCCGGCACCGCCATCCAGCGTGTTGCCGCCAAGCCCGCCGATAAGCAGGTTGTCGAGGGTGTTGCCAATTCCGGTGCTGCCGAGGCTGATAATTTGAAGTTCCTCGAGATTGGCGCCAAGAGTATACGAACCGAGCGACGACACGACCGTGTCGAACCCTTCTTTGGAATTCTCGACAATCTTGTCTGCTGCGTCTGCGGCCGACAGAATATAGGTGTCATTGCCTGACCCGCCTTTCAGCGTGTCGGCTCCCGCGCCTCCTTCGAGGATATTTCTTCCTTCATTGCCGATCAGCGTATTGGCCAGATCATTGCCGGTGCCGCGAATGTCCGCTTTACCGGAGAGGACCAGATTTTCGATAGCTCCGGAAACTTGGCCATCGGCAACTAGCAGACTGAAATCGATGAATGAAAGCACGGTGTCCTTGCCGGTACCGCCGCTTTCGTCGACGGTGTCCAACTTGCTGTCGACGCTGTAGACGTCATCGCCGTCGCCGCCGCTCATTTCATCATTGCCGGCACCGCCGTCGAGCAGGTCGTTGCCGGCGCTGCCGATTAGGACGTCATCGGCTCCGCCCCCGTATACTTTGTCGTTGCCGTCAGCCCCATTCAGGATATTCGCGCCGTCGTTTCCCGAAATGATGTTGTCAATGGATCCGCCCGTTCCATGGATACTGGCGATTCCGGTCAATGTCAGTTTTTCGACGTTGTTCGCGCTGTCGCCGAGATTGAAGAAGGAGAGGCTGCTCATGATCTCGTCGATGCCGCCTTTGGCGAGCTCGATGACCGTGTCGCCGACATTATCGACGAAATAGACATCGTTTCCCGCGCCGCCGGTCATGGCGTCGACGCCACCTTCTCCATTAAGCGTGTCGTTGCCGGCGCCGCCTGCCAGGGTATCGTCGCCATCGCCGCCCTGGATCACATCATCGCCGCTGCCCCCGTCGAGGATGTTCGAGTCGCTGTTTCCATTGACGGCGTTGCTCAGGGAATTTCCTGTCCCGTTGATCGCGGTCGCACCCATCAGGGTCAGGCGCTCGAGATTTGCACCAAGAACGTAGTCGATGGAGGAAAAGACGGTGTCGGAACCTTCCTTTGCCGCTTCGGTGATCTTGTCGGTCAGGCTGTCGACGACGTAGGAATCGTCGCCCTTGCCACCGAACATCTTTGCATCGCTGGTTTCGCCATTCAGGTAGTCGTTGTCCTCGCCGCCGACCAGTAAGTCGGATCCAATGTCGCCATACATGAAGTCGCGCCCAGCGCCGCCGACCAAGGTGTCGTCACCCTTGCCGCCATGGAGCGTGTTTCCGCCGGCGTTTCCGGTGATTGCATTGTTGAGGTCGTTCCCGGTGCCGGCAATGTTGTCGGCGCCGTCCAGGGTAAGGTTTTCGACCGGACCGGCAGCAACCTGCCCGTCGGCGACGAGAAGACTGAAGGCGACCGAGGCAATGACTGTATCCTTGCCGCTGCCGCCCAGCTCGGTGACGACGTCGCCGGAATTGTCGACGACATATGTGTCGTCGCCGGACCCGCCGTCGAGATGGTCCTTGCCTAGGCCGCCATCCAGGTAATCGTTTCCGAGCCCGCCGCTCAGGACGTTCTTTCCGTCATTGCCGATGATGACATTGTCAAGGTCGTTGCCCTGTCCCGACTTGTCCGCACTCCCCTTCAACACCAGATTCTCGATGTTCGCGAACGGGACCAGAGTTATGTCGAGCGTCGATTCGATAGTGTCGACGCCGCCGCCGGCCGCCTCTTCGAAAGAGTCGAAACCAAGCCCCGCCACGTAGGTGTCGTTGCCAAGGCCTCCTTTGAGTATGTTCGCGCCTTCGTCGCCTTCGAGGCGGTCGTCTCCGGCACCGCCGAGGAGATTGTCGTCACCTGTGCCGCCAATGACGTAATCGTTGCCAGTCCCGCCATCGACGGTGTCGTTTCCACCGGCACCGCTGACCACGTCATCTCCGGCATCGCCATAGACGACATCATTGCCGTCCCGCGCGTTGATGCCGTCACCGCCGGCGCCACCGCGGATCTGGTTATTCCCGATATTGCCGAATATGGAATTGTCCAGCGCGTTTCCGGTGGCGTCAGTATTGGCGCCGCCAAGCAGTTGGAGGTCCTCGACATTGGCTGACAAGGTGGCGGTAACCGATGCCAGGACCCGGTCGGATCCCTGGTTCGACAGTTCGCTTACGACGTCACCGGGGTTATCGACATAGTAGGTATCGTTGCCGTCGGCACCCGCCATCTTGTCGGCGCCGGCGAGGCCATTTATTTTGTCGTCGGTGTCGGTTCCGGTCAGGATGTCATTGCCGGCCGCACCAAATACGTCAGCCATCTACCAAGCCCCTGTCCTTGAGCGGCCATGCCACTGGCTCGGTGCGCGTCTTGCCGCCACATACGGCGCGCAGGGAGGTATCGAATTTCAGCTAAGGCGCAGTTTGGAAAAGGTTCAGTGTCCGCGATCACAGTCGGGTCGGAACGCCTCACACTCAGATCCCCAGTATTGAGAGGATCATGGCATCTGGCATTTCGCTTGTAACCCGATATAGAAGTTAAGGATTAGGCCCTTGATACTTTGGCCAACCTGGCAATTTACTTCAGCAGGCAGCAGCGGCCGCGGGAATTCTGCAAGGTATCTTGCAATACTGTATGAAAATGGCCCAACTCCCTGATCGAATGAAGCCGATGGACGAAATTGGCAGTGCGGCCACGGTGACCGTGGTAGACGCTAGGTTTGATGTCGCGCCAATTCCCGACGCGGCAAAACCGCTGCGGCCACCGCCAATCCTAGGCACTCTGGCCGTCATTTTCGGCATTACTTCGCTCTACAAGGCCACCCTGGTCCTGGCACCGATTGCCCTGCTGGTTGGGGCTGCAGCCATGTTCCGGCGCCAGGGCGGTTGGGGCCTGATCGGCATCGGCGCCGCTGGGGTGGCCCTGGCGATTACGCCGTCCTTCTGGGCGTTGCTCGGGCTGGCCTGGCTGCTGGATCGCTACGGCTGGCTGCTGGCCTATCTGGGTTAACGATCCAGGACTGGAAAACCGAGTTTCGCCCGCTACTTGCCATCCCCGCGCGCCATCGCTATAACCCCGCGTCCGGCCGAATATGGCCGAACGGCGGCCAAGGCTGAGCATAGGGCATGCCCAACCGTCGTGAGACGAGCTAACTAATTGAAGGAAAAGAAAAATGCCCAAGATGAAAACCAAGAGCAGCGCCAAGAAGCGCTTCTCGATGACCGGCACTGGCAAGATCAAGTTCAAGCCGGCCAACAAGCGCCATGGTCTCTCCAAGCGCCCCAAGGACATGAAGCGTGCGAGCCGCCGCAATGAAGTCATGGCGGATCAGGATGCCAAGAAGGTCATCCGTTTCTTCGTCCCCAACGGCCTGTAAGAGAGGAACCCACCCATGGCACGCACCAAACGCGGGGTCACCTCGCATGCTCGCCACAAGAAGATCGTCGACATGGCCAAGGGCTATGTCGGCCGCGCGAGCACCAACTATCGTATCGCCATCGAGAAGGTCGAAAAGGGCCTGCAATATGCCTATCGCGACCGCCGCGCCAAGAAGCGCGATTTCCGCGGTCTGTGGATCCAGCGCATCAATGCTGGCGTGCGCGAGCACGGCCTGACCTATTCGCAGTTCATCAACGGCGTGAAGCGCGCAGGCATCGAGATCGACCGCAAGGTCCTCTCGGATCTCGCGATTCGCGAGCCGGCGGCGTTTGCCCAGATCTGCCGCCAGGCGCAAGAGGCGTTGAAGAAAGCCTAGGGAGCCGATGATCGGCGGCCTCACACGGCTCATCCTTGTCGTTCTGCTCGCAGCGAACATCACCGGCTGCAACCAGTACAAGAATGACATCGATGCCGTGAAGGTCGCCGATAGTATCGTTCCCGGCAAGTCGAATGAAATCATCGCGATCGAGATCGCCGGGGCGCGCGGGGTGATCGATTGGACTGCAGGGCGGTCCGAGAAGTACGACGATCCGGCGATGGTAGTGGTTTCGGCGGTTATCAAGCGGATCGGCGCGACCGGCGTGAAGCACAAGGTCGAGTTGCAGTTCCTCAACAATCGCCAGACCAAGAAGGTGGCCTTTGATCAGGTGCTGGTCGACGACCAGCCGAGGGACCTGATCTCAGGCGCGATGAGCCTGTTCATGATGCAGTTGGAATAGCCGGCCGATCATCACGACGGAGATGAGGGGAGGCCGGCAATCCGGGCCTCCTCTTTTCATATGCGGGGCAACACGAAGCGAGCGAAGCGATGCAGAATTTGGATGGCCTGCGGGAAAAATGGACGGCCTCTATCAATGGCGCCGCCAGCATCGACGCGCTGGAGGCCATCCGGGTCGAGGCCCTCGGCAAGAAGGGCGAGATCACCGGGCTGATGAAGACGCTGGGGGCATTGTCGCCCGACGAGCGCAAGCAGGCCGGCCAGGCGCTGAACGAGCTGAAGGACGTCGTTGCCACAGCGCTGGACGCGCGCAAGGCGCTGCTCGGCGACGCCGCGATCGACGCCAAACTGAAGTCCGAGACCCTCGACCTCACCCTGCCCATCCGCCCGGAAGCGGAAGGACGGCTGCATCCGATCAGCCAGACGATAGACGAGATCATCGCCATTTTCGGCGAGATGGGGTTCTCCGTCGCCGAGGGCCCCGACATCGAGGACGATTTCCACAACTTCACCGCGCTCAACATCCCGCCTGACCATCCTGCGCGGCAGATGCAGGACACCTTCTATCTGCCGGCGAAGGCCGACGGCAGCCAGATGGTCCTGCGCACGCATACCTCGCCGGTGCAGGTCCGCACGATGCAGACGGTTAAGCCGCCGATCCGCGTCATCTGCCCGGGCCGCACCTATCGCGTCGACAGCGACATGACCCATTCCCCGATGTTCCACCAGGTCGAGGGGCTGGTGATCGACGAGACCACCAACATGGGCCATCTCAAGGGGTGCCTGCAGGATTTCGTGCGGGCCTTTTTCGGCATCGACAACCTGCAGGTCCGTTTTCGCCCCAGCTATTTCCCCTTCACCGAACCCTCTGCCGAGGTCGATATCGGCTGCGATCGCTCGGGCGGCGAGTTGAAACTCGGGCAGGGCAAGGACTGGCTGGAGATCCTTGGCAGCGGCATGGTGCATCCCAAGGTCCTGGAGAATTGCGGGATCGATTCCCGCAGGTACCAGGGCTTCGCCTTCGGCATGGGGATCGAGCGCATCGCGATGCTGAAATACGGCATCCCCGATTTGCGCACGTTCTATGAGGCCGACTTGCGTTGGCTGAAGCACTACGGTTTCGTCCCGCTTGAGGTACCTTCAATGGTCGGAGGGCTCAGCCGATGAAATTCACGCTATCCTGGCTGAAGTCCCATCTCGATACGTCGGCCGACGCCGGCACCATCGCCACGAAGCTGACCGACCTTGGCCTCGAAGTCGAAGGCATCGAGGACAAAGCCAAGGCACTCGCTCCGTTCATTGTCGGCTATGTGGTCGAAGCGGTTAAGCATCCGAATGCCGACAAGTTGCGCGTTTGCAAGGTCGATACCGGGAGTGGCATCGTCCAGGTGGTCTGCGGCGCACCCAACGCGCGCACCGGAATGAAGGGCGTTTTTGCTCCTTCCGGCGCGCATATTCCGGGGACCGGGCTCGACCTCAAGGCCGGCATCATCCGCGGCGAGGCGTCCAACGGCATGCTGTGCTCAGCGCGGGAAATGGGACTGGGGACAGACCACGACGGCATTATCGAGCTGCCGGACGATGCACCCGTCGGCGCCAGCTTTGCCGCCTACCGCAAGCTCGACGACCCGATATTCGAGATCAAGATCACGCCGGACCGCGCCGATTGCCTCGGCGTCCGCGGCGCGGCGCGTGACCTCGCGGCGTCGGGAATAGGCGTGCTGAAGCCCTTCGCGGCTGCGCGGGTCGCCGGCACCTACAAGAGTCCGGTGCAGTGGAAGATCGACTCAGGGGCAAGGACGGCCTGTCCGTTCGTGGCGGGACGGCATTTTCGTGGCGTGAAGAACGGACGATCGCCGCAGTGGCTGCAGGACCGGCTGACCTCGATCGGGCTCCGGCCGATTTCGACCCTGGTGGATATCACCAATTTCGTCACTTTCGACCTAGGGCGACCGCTGCATGTCTTCGATGCGGACAAGCTGCAGGGCGATACGGTGATGCGCCTGGCGCGGCAGGGTGAGACAATCGCGGCGCTCGACGGCAAGGCCTATGAACTCGAGCCCGGCATGGTGGTGATTGCCGACTCTGCCGGCCCGGCCGCCATCGGCGGCATCATGGGCGGCGAGGCGACCGGCTGTTCGGATGCGACCGCGAACGTCTTCCTCGAGGTGGCGCTGTTCGATCCGATCCACGTGGCGCGGAACGGGCGCAAGCTCGGCATCATTTCCGATGCCCGGTACAGGTTCGAGCGGGGTGTCGATCCGCTGTCGATCGACTGGGGCATCGACATTGCAACCAAGTTGATTCTGGACCTCTGCGGGGGCGAGGCCAGCGAAGTCACCCAGGCCGGAGAAATGCCTTCCTGGCAGCGCGATATCCAACACCGCACCGCGCGGGTCATGTCGCTGGGCGGCGTCGACGTGGCGCCGGCCGAGCAGCAGCGCATTCTCGCCGCCCTCGGCTTCGGCATCGAGGCGAGGGATGCCGAGAACTGGACGATAACGGTCCCGTCCTGGCGGGCCGACGTGGAGGGCGAGGCGGACATCGTCGAGGAAGTGCTGCGGGTTCATGGTTTCGATGCGATTCCTGCGACGTCCATGGCCCGTACGACGGCGCTTCCCAGCCAGGCCGTTTCGCCAGGTCAACGGCGCGTTCAACTGGCAAAGCGCCTGTTGGCCACCCGCGGCCTGAACGAGGCGGTCACCTTCAGTTTTATGCCGAGCGATATCGCCAAACTCTTTGCCGGCGGCAATCAGCTGATCCTGCTGGCAAATCCGATCAGCGCCGATCTCGACGCCATGCGACCCTCGATCCTCGGCAATCTGCTTCTGGCGGCTGGCCGGAACGCGGCAAGGGGCTTTGCCGATCTCGGCATGTTCGAGGTGGGTCCGAGCTACATCGATGAAACGCCGAAGGGCCAGGTTCTGGCCGCCAGCGGCATTCGCGTCGGCCAGGCCGCCCCGCGTCATTGGAACGTGAAGCAGCGCGGAGTCGATGCCTTCGATGCCAAGGCCGATGCCTTGGCCCTGCTTGCCGCCTTCGGGGCGCCGGTCGAAAACCTGCAGGTCATTTCCGACGCGCCGGCCTATTACCATCCCGGCCGCTCTGCGACCCTGCGTCTCGGGCCCCAGATCCTGGCGCAGTTCGGCGAGTTGCATCCGAAGGTGTTGAAGGCTTTGGATCTTAGAGGCCCTGCCGTCGGTTTCGAGGTATTCCTGGAACGCCTGCCGACACCGCGGGCCAAGGGCACGGCGCGACCACTACTGAATGCCTCGGCCTTCCAGCCACTGGAACGCGATTTCGCCTTCGTGGTCGACGCAGCGACACCGGCCGAAAAGCTGGTCAAGGCTGCCAAAGGGGCTGACAAGGCGCTGATTTCCGAGGTGCGGGTCTTCGATCTTTTCGCCGGTGCCGGCGTCGGCGACGGCAAGAAATCGATCGCTCTTTCGATCATCCTGCAGCCCCGGGAAAAGACCCTCACCGACTCTGAGATCGAGGCGGTGGCGGCGAAGGTCGTGAGTGCGGTCAACAAGGCGACCGGCGGCGAGTTGCGGAAGTAGAACGCAACCGAACTTCGCCGCTAACCTATTGATCTGGAATGACCTGTCCGCGGTTGATCTTCCGCGGGTTACCCCCTATGTTCCGGCGCGACCAACGCCGACTTGAGTAGAAATGACCGACCTCTCGCATATCCGCAATTTCTCGATCATCGCCCATATCGATCACGGGAAATCGACCCTTGCCGACCGGCTGATCCAGGCCTGCGGCGGCCTGTCCGCGCGCGAGATGAAGGAGCAGGTGCTCGACAACATGGAGATCGAGCGCGAGCGCGGCATCACCATCAAGGCACAGACCGTGCGTCTCGCCTATACGGCGAAGAACGGCGAGACCTATCAGCTCAACCTGATGGATACGCCGGGCCATGTCGATTTCGCCTATGAGGTGTCGCGCTGCCTCGCCGCCTGCGAAGGCTCGCTCCTGGTGGTCGATGCCAGCCAAGGCGTCGAGGCGCAGACGCTGGCCAATGTCTACCAGGCAATCGACAATCATCACGAAATCGTCCCCATCCTCAACAAGATCGACCTGCCCGCCGCCGAGCCCGAGCGCGTCAAGCAGCAGATCGAGGATGTGATCGGCATCGATGCCTCGGAAGCGGTGGAAATCTCCGCAAAGACCGGCATCAACATCGAGGGCGTACTCGAGGCCGTCGTCAACCGTCTGCCGGCACCAAAGGGAAATATTGACGCGCCGCTGAAGGCGCTGCTGATCGATTCCTGGTACGATGTCTACCTCGGCGTCGTCATCCTGGTGCGGATCGTCGACGGCGTGATGAAGCCGAAGCAGCGCATCAAGCTCATGTCGAACAACACCTCCTATGACATCGAGAAAGTCGGCATCTTCAGCCCGAAGGCCGAGAATCTTCCGGAATTGGGTCCGGGAGAAGTCGGCTTCTTCACCGCCGGCATCAAGGCGGTGGCGGATTGCAAGATCGGCGACACGGTGACGGACGAGCGCAAGCCGACCGAAGCGCCCATCGCCGGCTTCAAGCCCTCGATCCCGGTCGTCTTCTGCGGCCTCTTTCCGATCGACGCCAATGATTTCGAGACCCTGCGCGAGGCGATGGGCAAGCTGCACCTGAACGATGCCAGCTTCCATTACGAGATGGAGACCTCGGCGGCCCTGGGATTCGGCTTCCGTTGCGGGTTCCTGGGCCTGTTGCATCTGGAGATCATCCAGGAGCGCCTCGAACGCGAGTTCAATCTCGACCTCATCACCACCGCGCCCAGCGTGGTCTACAAGATCCACATGACCAGCGGCGAGATGATCGAGCTGCACAACCCGGCCGATTTTCCCGATGTGGTGAAGATCGATCACATGGAGGAGCCCTGGATCAAGGCGACGATCCTGGTGCCCGACGAATACCTGGGCTCGATCCTGAAGCTCTGCGAAAGCCGGCGCGGCGTGCAGATCGATCTCACCTATGCCGGCTCGCGCGCCATGCTGACCTATCGCCTGCCCTTGAACGAGGTGGTGTTCGATTTCTACGACCGGTTGAAGTCGGTCTCGCGCGGCTACGCCAGCTTCGACTATCATCTCGACGGCTACGAGGAAGGCGACTTGGTCAAGCTCAACATCATGGTGAACGGCGATCCAGTCGACGCCTTGTCCTGCATTGTCCACCGCGCCCAGTCGGAAGCACGCGGCCGTACCCTCTGCGAGAAACTCAAGGACCTCATCCCGCGCCAGCTATTCAAGATCGCAATCCAGGCAGCCATCGGCGGCAAGGTGATCGCGCGCGAGACGGTGAGTGCATTGAGGAAGGACGTCACCGCCAAGTGCTATGGCGGCGACATCAGCCGCAAGCGCAAGCTTCTGGACAAGCAGAAGGAAGGCAAGAAGAAGATGCGGCAATACGGCAACGTCGAGATTCCGCAGAGTGCCTTCATCGCCGCATTGAAGATGCACGAATAGGCCGCGGTTGCGGCCTGTCCGGCTTGGCAGCAATCAGATAGGTAGATAGGTCGGTCGCCGTGGATGGTCGCACGATGCAGGCGACGATGGTGTTGTCCGCATGAGGACGGACACCGATTCTATTGGATCTTGCGACGACCCAGGAAGAAGGCGAGGGTTCCGGTGATCGAGAAGAACATCCAGGCCGGCAATAACAGGATCGGCGCGATTCCCTTGTCCCAGATCGGCGACCAGATATAGGTCTGGATGATGGCCTGGACCCAGGTCAGGCTCCGCGTGCTGACCATGGTCCAGATGCTCATGACCGTGATCCGGCTGCCTTCATGGATCGCCTCGCGGTAAAGATCCACTGCGCCGAACATCAGAGCGGCGGAAAGCATGATCAGGCCGGCAATTCTCAGCGGACTCATGCAGGGATTCTAAGTGATTCGGCAGTATTTTGCACCCTGCAGAATTGTTGCCTTGCCGGTCAGGCTCGGCTAGGTTCCCGGCCGAGAATGGCTCGCATTTTAGCGGGTTTGGAGGGATGGCCGAGTGGCTTAAGGCACACGCTTGGAAAGCGTGCATAGGGTAACTCCTATCGTGGGTTCGAATCCCACTCCCTCCGCCAGTTAGCGAATAAAATCAACTACTTATATTCATTTTCCCATCCTTCCTGATATGACTCTTTGCGCGTCCGGTCAACTAATGCGCAGCCTGCCCTCATTGCCCTTCCGCCCCTGATCCAGCTCCGGGCAGGGCTGGCGTGATGACACTATCGGCTCTCCCATATGATCCGGGCCGCTTGGTATGCGCCAATTCGGGAAAGGCTGTCAGCCGGTTGGCGCATCCGGATGTATCAGAGATTGGGTCTTGAGATCCCGCCACAATGCCTTGGGTATCCGTTGCTTCAGGAAAGCCAGATTGGCGCGAATCTCGCGTGCTGCGGCGGCGCCCGGGATGACGGAAACGACCTGCGGGTGGAAAAGCGGAAACTGCAAGGCGGCCGCAGGAAGCCTGATCCCATGCCGGCGGCAGGTCCGCTCGAGCGCGGCGACCTTGTCGAGGATGGATCTCGGCGCGCTGGAATAGTTGAATTTTGCGCCGCTACGCGCTCCCTGGGCGAGAATGCCGGAATTATATGGGCCGCCGAGAACGATGCCGATCCCGCGCTTCCCGCAGAGCGGCAGGAAGCTTGAAAGCGACTCCTGCTCGAGAAGCGTATATCGGCCAGCCAGCAGGAAGAGGTCGAAATCCCCGCGCCTGGCCAGGGTCTCGCAGGCCTGCCATTCATTGACTCCGGCCCCGAACGCCTTGACCGCTTTCTCATCGCGCAGCCGGCGCAGCGCCCGGTAGCCACCCATCATCAGTTCGGCAATCCTGGCGTCCCGCGCCTCGGCCGATCCATGCGTGAAGATGTCGACATCATGGGCATAGAGAATGTCGACTGAATCCAGGCCAAGACGCTCCAGGGAGCTCTCGAAGGAGCGCAGGATGCCGTCATAGCTGTAGTCATAGGCCTCGCGCCGCGACGGGGTTGCGAAGAACTTGCCGATACCGGTGCGCTGGTCTGGCGGGCAGGCAACGAGACGACGGCCGACCTTGGTGGAAATCACGTAGTCGGTGCGCCTCTTGCCGCGCAGGAAATGGTTGATTCGCGTTTCCGACAGTCCAAGACCGTAGAGCGGCGCCGTGTCGAAGTAGCGCATGCCCCCGGCCCAGGCGCTGTCCAATGTTTCTTGGGCCTGCCGCTCGCTGATCGCCTTGTACAGATTGCCCAGCGGGGCGCCCCCGAATCCAAGCCTGGTGAAGCGGATCGCAGCGCCTGATGGCGCTTGAAAGAGGTTGGTCTTCACGACGGCCCTCGCATGCAGCTGTCGCTATCCTCCCAAGGGGACGGCGTGGATTCAAGCCTCTGCATGGTCGCGCGAGGACGGCGAGGCCGAATGCTGAAGAACATCGACCCGCTGCTGAATGCGGATCTGCTCGATGCCCTGCGCGCGATCGGACTATTGCGCGGCGATCACGGGCTTGGCGGCGAAGGATCTGGCGAGCGTCAGAGGGCCGGACGCCGGTCGAACCAGGGCTGCGCCTGCTCCAGCTGGGCCGACAGTTTCAGCAATCCGGCCTCGTCGCCGAATTTCGCGGCGAAATGCACGCCGATCGGCAACCCGGCCGGCGACCAGTGGAGCGGGATGGACACCGCCGGCTGGCCGGTGATGTTGAACAGCGAGGTAAACGGTGAATACCGGACCGTACCCTTCGGACCGATGCGATAATCCAGGAAATCCGGATTGCTCATGGCGAAGCGGCCGATTTCCGCCGGCGGTTCGGCCAGGGTGGCATTCAGCAGCATGTCGTAATCCTGCATGAACCGGGCAAACCGGCGCCCGGTGGCATGGACCAGGTTGATCGCCGCCAGGTAGTCGGCACCGCTGATCGAGGGCGCGATCTCGCAGGCATTGCGGATCGCCGGTTCCAGGTCGTCCTGGCCGGGCTGGCGGCCTAGGGCCTTGGCCCGCTGCCGGACCGAGAGGGCGGTGCCGCAGATCACCACGTCGGTCCAGGCCCGCACCACCGCGTCGAAATTGAAACTCGGCCGGGCCTCGACCAGCTCATGGCCGAGATCGGCGCAGAGCCGGGCCGCCTCATCAACCGCGGCGACGCAATCCGGATGGATCGGGGCGCCGGTGAAATCGCTGCGGCAGACGGCGATCCGCAGGCGCCGGGGCGGGGTCTTCAACTCCTCCAGATAGGGTCGTTCCACTGGCGGTGCCCAATAGGGCGCGCCGAGATCGGCACCCTGGGTCGCGTCGAGCGCCGCGGCGGCGTCGCGCACGCTGCGGGAGAGAAACCCGTCGATCGCCATGCCGCCCCAGCCCTCGCCGGAGGCGGGTCCGTCCGGCGTGCGCGCCCGCGTCGGCTTCAGGCCGAACAGGCCGCTGCAGGAGGCCGGGATCCGGATCGATCCGCCGCCGTCGCTGCCATGGGCAAGCGGAACGATTCCGGCCGCGACCGCGGCGGCGGAACCGCCGCTGGAACCGCCCGCCGTGTGATTGAGATTCCAGGGATTGCGCGTCGGCCCGCCATAGACCAGGGATTCGGTGATCGGGCTGACCCCGAGTTCCGGCGAGGTGGTGCGCGCGAAGGCCACCAGCCCGGCCCGCTTCAGCCGCAGATAGATCTCGGAATCGAAGCTCCACTGGTAGTTGGCGAAGAAGCGGGATCCCATATCCGTCGGATAGCCGATCGCCTCGCAGCCCAGGTCCTTCAGCAGGAAGGGTACCCCGGTAAAGGCGCCTTGGGGCAATCCGGCGGCGATGAGGGCGCGGGCCTGATCCGGCACCGCATGGACCACGGCATTGATCTTGGGATTGAGCCGCGCCGTGCGGGCCAGCGCCTCGTCCAGCAGTTCCTCCGGCTTCACCTGGCGTTGGCGCACCAGTTCCGCCAGGCCCAGCGCGTCATATTTGTCGTAGTCCGTGAACCCGCTCACCACCGCTCTCCCTCATCCAGCGTCGCTTACCCGAGGCCCCATATCACCCGCGATGGGGCGACTTGTCGATGGTCTTCGCAGGCCTTCCCGGACTGGCGTCGGGCTTTCGTTTGGCTTAGCGTTACCGCCCATCGTCTGGGCCAGAAACCGCTTCGGGGGTGATCATGACCTATGTGTCCTTGGATCCGCGCTTCGACCGCCTGTTCAACAGCACCGCCCGGGTCGAGAAGCTTTACGAAGGCTGCCGCTGGGCCGAGGGTCCGGCCTATTTTCCCGCCGGGCGCTACCTGGTCTGGAGCGACATCCCCAATGACCGCATGCTGCGCTGGGACGAATGCTCCGGCCAGACCAGCGTCTTCCGCAGTCCGGCGAACTATGCCAACGGCAATACGGTCGACCGCGAGGGCCGGCTGGTGACCTGTGAGCATGGCGCCCGCCGGGTCTCGCGGACCGAGCATGACGGGTCGATCACGGTGATCGCCGACCGGTTCGACGGCAAGCGGCTGAACAGTCCCAACGACGTGGTGGTGAAATCCGACGGCTCGGTCTGGTTCACCGACCCGGCCTACGGCATCGACTCCGACTACGAGGGCCACCGGGCGCCGAGCGAGATCGGCGGCTGCCACGTCTACCGGGTCGATCCCGCCTCCGGCCAGGTGACCAAGGTCGCCGGCGATTTCGTCAGGCCCAACGGCCTTGCCTTCTCGCCGGACGAAAAGAAACTCTACATTGCCGATACCGGCGCCACCCATGTGACCGACGGCCCGCGGCATATCCGCGTTTTCGACGTCGAGTCCGACCGGAAGCTCCAGGGCGGTGCCGTCTTTGCCACCTGCCAGGCCGGCCTGTTCGACGGGTTCCGCCTGGACGAGGCCGGGCGGATCTGGACCAGCGCCGGCGACGGCGTCCATTGCTACCTGCACGACGGCAGCCTGATCGGCAAGATCCAGGTGCCCGAAGTCGTTGCCAATGTCGAGTTCGGCGGCTTCAAGCGGAACCGCCTGTTCATCTGCGGCACCACCTCGCTCTATTCGGTCTACCTGTTCGTCAACGGCTGCCGCCGCCCCGGCTGAGGCGACCGCCTCTCCCTCATGACCGCCGGCGCACCCGGGTCGGCTTGAGGCGAGGCCGCCGGGGCTTGCCGGACGCCCGCTCCGGCGCCGTGAAGGGCGGATGCACCGCCTGGATGTCGGCCAGGAAATCGACCAGCGCGCGGCTCTTCAGGCCGCCCTTGCGGGTGACGACGCAGAACAGCGAGGAATAGGTCAGCGCTTCCGGCTCGATCTCCCGCATGCGCCCGGAGCGAACCCATTGCGCGGCATAATGCCGGGGCAGATAGGCGATAAAGGCCCCGGAGAGCACCAGCATGGCCAGCCCTTCCATCGAATAGGAGGTGGCCTTGGCGAGCAGTTCCAGCGGCCGCGCCTCCTCCAGATAGCCGCGGCCGGCATAGGCGGCGTCCCGGATCCGATCCCGCCCGACTTCGCCGCGTCGCAGGTTGAACAGCGGATGTCCCGTCCCGCAATAAAGGGATTGGGCCTCCTGCAGCAGCGGGTCGTAGCTGAGACCCGGCGCGGTCCGGTGAAAGGCGCCGATGGCCAGGTCGAGACGGCCGTCCAGCACCTTCAGCTCGAGCTCCTGCGGCGCGTCGATCGTCATGGTGATATGCACGTCGTGGTCCCGCGCCCGGTAGCGCGCGATCGCCGTGTCCACCCGGGTGTCGGGATTGGTCACCATGTTGTCGACCATGCCGAGGGCGAGGTTGCCCACCACCCTGCCGCTGAGCGCCGCCACCTCGGTGCGGAACCCTTCGATCCCCGCCACCAGGCGCTGCGCCGATTTGTAGACCTGGGCGCCGTCTTCGGTCAGGCGGAACCCCATCCGGCCGCGCTGGCAAAGCCGCCGCCCCAGACGGGTCTCCAGATCCGACATCATGGTGCTGAGGCGCGACGGGGTGACGTTGAGGACCGCCTGGGCCGGACGGAAACCGCCGCCTTCCACGATGGCCATGAAGACCCGGATCAGCTTCAGATCGATATCACCCAGGGCGGTGAGCATGCGGCAGGGCCTCCCGGAGGGATCAGTTTCCAGCAAATGGAAATATAGTTCATTTATTTTGGATTTACAGAACCTAAGTTTCGCGTTGAGCTTGGTCGATGGGCGCAATCCGGGGGCAACCCGGCGCCGGAACAGGGGCAGGCATGAGCAAGCAGTCGAACAACCCGCAACCGGTCGATGCGGCGCTGGTGCCGCGCTTCGGCGCCATCGCCACCTTCATGCGCCTGCCCTATTTCACCGAGCCCTCGGCGGTGGATATCGCGCTGATCGGCGTTCCCTGGGACGGCGGCACCACCAACCGGGCCGGGGCCCGGCACGGCCCGCGCGAGATTCGCAACATGTCGAGCTTCATCCGCCGTGTGCATCACGTCAGTCGCATCGCCCCCTATGACCTGGCCCGGGTCGGCGATCTCGGCGACGCGCCGGTCAATCCCATCGACCTGATGGACAGCCTCGGTCGCATCGAGAAATTCTATCGCCGGGTGCACGAGGCCAAGGCCATTCCCCTCTCCGCCGGCGGCGATCATCTGGTGACCTTGCCGATTTTCCGCGCGATCGCCAAGGACCGGCCGATCGGGATGATCCATTTCGATGCCCATTCCGACACCAACGACCGCTATTTCGGCGACAACAAATACACTCATGGCACGCCTTTCCGCCGTGCCGTCGAGGAGGGCCTGCTCGACCCGAAGCGGGTGGTGCAGATCGGCATCCGCGGCTCGATCTACGGTGTCGACGACATGCAATTCGCCGAAAGCAGCGGCATGCGTGTGATCTACATGGAGGAATTCAGCCGGATCGGCCCCGCTGCCGTCATCGCCGAAGCCCGCCGCGTCGTGGGCAGCGGGCCGACCTATATCAGCTTCGACGTCGACGGCCTCGATCCGGTCTTCGCCCCCGGAACCGGCACGCCGGAGATCGGCGGCATGACCACCCGCGAGGCACAGGAAGTGCTCCGCGGCCTGCAGGGCCTGGACCTGATCGGCGGCGACGTGGTCGAGGTGGCGCCGCCCTTCGATCCCAGCGGCAATACCGCCCTGGTCGGGGCCACCGTCATGTTCGAGATTCTCTGCCTGCTGGCAGATGCCCTGGACCGGAGGCGCCGCAAATGACCGCAAGCTCCAAAGCCGCCCGCAACGTGCTGATGGAACACATGTCCTGGCCGGAATTCGGCGAGGCGGTGAAGCGCGACCCGGTGGTGTTCATTCCCTGCGGCGCGACCGAGCAGCACGGCCCGCATCTGCCGCTGTCGGTGGATGCCCTGCTGTCGTCCGACGTCTGCCGCGAGGTCGCCGAGGAGGTCGGCGGCATCGTCACGCCGCCGATCAGCTTCGGCTACAAGTCGATGCCACGCTCCGGCGGCGGCCCGTTCTTTCCCGGCACCATCAACCTCGATGCCGACACCCTTGCTGCCATGGTGCGCAACGTCATCGGCGAGTTGGTCCGCCACGGCGTCCGCAAGGTCTGCGCCATCGTCGGCCATTACGAGAACCAGTGGATCGTCACCGAGGGCATCGATCTCGCCATGCGCGACCATGGCGCCTCGGGACTCCGGGTGATGCGCCTGGAATACTGGGATTTCTGCACCGACAAGATCCTGCAGCAGGTCTTTCCCGATGGCTTTCCCGGCGTTGCCCTGGAACATGCGGCGGTGATGGAGACCTCGCTGATGCTGCACTACCATCCCGAAATGGTGCGCCTGGACCTCATTCCCGACATCAAGCCGGCGGATTTCCCGACCTACGACATGTTCCCGCCGCATCGCCACTGGGTGCCGTCCTGCGGGGCGCTGACCTCGGCGAAAGGCTCGACCAAGGAGAAGGGGCGGCTGATGGCCGAGCACTACCGGTCGAGCATCGCCGCCGTGGTCCGGGAGGAATTCAAGGTTTGATCTGACTCAAGGCGGGCGGCGTTCGATGCCCGACAATGCGACGCCGGCGATGGGGACCGGCGACAACAAACAACGGGAGGGTGGCATGAAGAAGATACTGGGGTTGATGGCCGGCGCGGCCTGTCTGATCGGGGTGACGTCGCTGGGGCTGGCGCCGAGCCCGGCCGGCGCCGAAACCATGACCTTGAAATGCGCGTATCCGTTCTGGCCGGGCTTCGCCCCGGTCTATCTGGCCCAGGAACTGGGGTACTTCGCCGAAGACGGCCTGACGGTCGAGGAAACCTTCGATGATGATCGCGGCAACGTGCTACCGGCGCTGGAGCGCGGCGACATCGGCTGCGACATGCGCACCGTCGGCGAGCACCAGGGACGCCCGCGCACGCCGGAGACCCAGGGGACCATCATCGGCACCATCGACATCTCGCTCGGCGGCGACGGTGTCCTGGTCGACAGCAGCATCAAGAAGATGTCCGATCTGAAGGGGAAGATCTTCGCGGCCGAGCCGAACACGCCCGCCCGCCTGATCGCCCAGATCCTGCTGAAGAAGGAAGGGCTCACCTTCAAGGACCTGCAGCTGAAGGACATCGCCTCGGCCGATGCCATCGCGGTCTTTGCCGATCCGCAGGTGTCCGGCGTCGCGGTCTACGAACCGACGCTCAGCGAGGCGCTGAAATCCTCCAACAAGCCGGGCGCCTACATCATCGCCTCGTCCAAGGACTTTCCCGGCCTGATCACCGACGTCATCGTCGCGCGCACCGATGACCTGCACGAGAATCCCGAGAAATATCGCATCTTCCTGCGCGGCATCTATCGGGCGATCGACTATATCAGCAAGGAGCATGCGAAGGCGGTCGAGATCATGGCGCCGCATTTCAAGCTGTCGCCGGCCGATTTCGAGACCGTGCTCACCAATCTCGCCTATACGCCCTATGAGGATGCGGTGAACTTCCTCGGCACCGGCGGCCAGCGCGGCAAGCTGCACGATGTCTTCGATCAGGTCATGCAGCTCAATCTCGAGAACGGTGCCGCCGATCACCAGCTGGATTCCAACCAGCAGATCGACAATTCGGTAATCACCGATCTGTTCAAGGATCACAAGCGCTAGGCCCGAAGCCCGCAGAGGCCATGGGAATGGCGGATCGGCCGAGACGGGATCCACGTCAATCGATGTTCGCGTTCCGCGGCACCATCAGTCATCAGACTGCGGTGTCGCTGGGCGCGGCGTCGTTCATCGGGCTGCTGGGCGCCTGGTGGGTCGCCTCGCAATTCGGCCTGATCGCCCCGCAGTACCTGCCCAATCCCATGGCCGTGGTCGGCCGGCTCTACCATCTTCTGGTTGATTACAATTTCTCCAAGGACATCGCGGTTTCGATTGGCCGGGTCTGGGCCGCCTTCCTGATCTCGGCGCTGATGGCGATCCCCCTCGGCATCCTGATGAGCTCCTTTCCCATCGTGAACGGCCTGTCGCAGGGTCCGATCGATTTCATCCGCTATCTGCCGGTCCCGGCCCTGGTGCCGCTCACCATCATCTGGCTGGGGATCGACGAATCCTCCAAGATTGCCCTGCTCTGGATGGGAACCTTCTTCCAGCTCGTGCTCCTCGTCGCCGACGATGCCCGCCGGGTGCCGCGGGAATACATCGAGATAGCCCTCACCACCGGAGCCAAGCCGCGGCAGATCCTGACCTCGATCATCCTCCCGGCGATGCTGCCGAACATGGTCGACAATCTGCGCGTGACGCTCGGCTGGTGCTGGACCTACCTGATCGTCGCCGAGATCGTCGCGGCGGATTCCGGCATCGGCTACGTGATCATGTCGGCACGGCGCTACGTGAAGACCGACGAGGTGATGGCGGGCATCCTCACCATCGGCGTCATCGGCTTGGCCACCGACATGCTGTTCCGCTGGCTGCATCGCCGCTGGTTCGCGTATCTGCGATGAGCCACTTTCTCGAGATCGACCGCATCCGCAAGGTCTTCGCCGAAACCGGAAGCAGCGGCATCCTGGTCATTGACGACGTCTCGATCGATGTCGAGAAGGGCGAGTTCGTCGTCTTTCTCGGGCCCTCCGGCTGCGGCAAGTCGACCCTGATGCGCATGGTGGGCGGCCTGGATTTCCCCAGCTCCGGCGAAATCCGGCTTGGCGGCATTCCGGTGCTTGGTCCGTCGCGCCAGCGCGGCATGGTGTTCCAGTCCTATTCCTCTTTTCCCTGGCTGAAGGTGCTCGACAACATTCGCTTCGGCTTGAAATTCCGCAGCGAGTTGAGTGCGGCGGAGAAGGATCGCGTCGCCCGCCACTATCTCGATCTCGTGGGTCTGGGCGGCTTCGCCGATTTCTACGTGAACCGGATTTCCGGCGGTATGCGCCAGCGCCTGGCGATCGCGCGTACGCTCGCCGCCGGACCGGACGTGCTGCTGATGGACGAGCCGTTCGGCGCCCTCGACGCGCAGAATCGGGAATTCCTGCAGATCCAGTTGCGCGAGATCTGCGCCAAGGAACACAAGACCGTGGTCTTCGTCACTCATGATGTCGAGGAGGCGGTATTCCTCGCCGATCGGATCTTCGTGTTCTCGGCGAGGCCGGCCACCATCCTGGAGGAGATCGCGGTGCGCGACATCCTGCCGGCGGAACGCGACCTTGCTCTGCGTGAATCCGAGGTCTTCTTCAAGCTGCGCAACCGCATCCTGGCGATGACCCGCTCGCAGATGCTGCGCAGCGAGCAGCTTGGCGTGGGGGTGACATGAACTTTTCCGGGCAGCATGTCGTGGTGACCGGCGCCAGCCGCGGGCTGGGTTTCGGCATCGCCCAGGCCTTTGCCGCGGCCGGCGCGGATCTGACCTTGATTGCCGAGGACGCGGCCATCGATCAGGCGGCGGCGGAGATCGGCTCCGGTATGCCGGGTCGGGTCACTGCCTTGCGCATCGACATCACCGATCGCGCCGGATTGCTGGCGCGCTTTGGCGACGGCGCACCGATCGACGTGCTGATCAACAATGCCGGCCTGGAGCGCCTGACGCCGGTGGCGGCGATGGACGAGGCGACAGCGGCCGTCTTCGAACGAATCATCGACGTCAATGTGAAGGGCAGCTACTGGGTGACCCAGGCCGCCCTGCCGAGGATGCGCAACGGCGGCCGCATCGTCTTCACCTCCTCGATCTGGGGCAAGAGCGTCGAGGCGGAGTTCAGCGCCTATTGTGCCTCCAAGCATGCGGTGATCGGGCTCACCCGGACCCTCGCCAAGGAGCTCGGGCCGCGGGGCATCACCGTCAACGCCGTCTGTCCCGGCTGGGTGCGCACCGAATCCTCGATGCGGTCGCTGAAGACCATGTCGGAACATAGCGGCCGCGCTGAATCCGATCTGCTGGCCGAGATCGTCGGCGGCCAGGTCCTTGGCGGGTTGATGACGCCGGCGGATATCGCCGGTCCCTATCTGTTTCTGGCCTCGCCGATGGCGGCCAACATCACCGGTCAGGCGCTGAACATCGATCGCGGCGAGGTGATGATATGACCGGGGCTCTGCACGGCAAGATCGCCCTGGTCACCGGCGGCGGACGCGGCATCGGCGCGGCGATAGCAAGGGCCCTGGCCGCCGAGGGCGCCGCCGTGGCCGTGACCTATCCTGACCGTCAGGCGGATGCGGAGGCGGTTGCCGCAACGATCGTGGCGACGGGCGGGAGGGCCTTGGCACTGGCCGGGGACGTCACCGACGAGGCCCAGGCCGCCGGCGCCGTGGCGGCGGCCATCCGCGCCTGGGGCGGGCTGGATATCCTGGTGAACAATGCCGGCATCCTGGTCGAGCGCGGGCTGCTGGACATGCCGGTCGCCGAATTCGACCGCGTCATCGCCGTCAATCTGCGCGGCACCTACGTCACCAGCCAGGCGGCGATCCGGCACATGGCCGAGGTCGGCCGCGGACGGGTGATCAACATAGCCTCCGACCTCGCCTATTTCGGCCGCGAGCAGTTCAGCGCCTATTGCGCATCCAAGGCCGGCATTCTCAGCCTCACCAAGAGCTGGGCCAGGGAGTTCGCACCGCGCATCCTGGTGAATGCGATCTGCCCGGGCCCGATCGATACCGAGATGCTCGGCGCCGCCAATATGAGCCCGGAATGGCGGCGCAAGGAGGAGGCGATCCCCCTCGCCCGCTTCGGCCGGCCCGAAGAGGTCGCGGCCAGCGCGGTGTTCCTTGCCGGCCCGGGCGGCGATTTCATGACCGGCCAGGCGATCCATCCCAATGGCGGCAGCGTTATGCCCTGAGCCCAATCGCCCTGACAGATCCGGTTTGACCTAAATCCAAGGAATTTCATCTTAACTTTTCGTTCTTGAATGGCAGTCGATACTGCTCTCGATGCGACGGCCATGCCCGGTTGGCCCAAGGACGCTTGATCCTTGCGATGCCTGCCTCTTTATGCGGGAGGCGCGGCCACAGCGCCGAGACCTTTACCGAACCACGTGCAGCAGATGACCTGGACGCCATTCATCCGCCCGATTGCCGGCCGCCTCGCTCCGTCCCGACGGGTCGTGCTGTGTGGGCTTGCGGCCGGTGCGCTGCTTCTCCTGGCCGGTTGCGACAACGATTTCGGTGTGACCGGCGGGACCCAGGCGCGGCTGGGCCCCGACGAGATCCGCGGGCGCCTGTTCGACCTCGCGGCGAAGGGCGACGTCAACGGTCTCCACGCGACGATCCGCGACGCCCAGGCACAGAAGATCGACATCGATGCCCGCAATTCCCAGGGTCTGCGCGCCCTGGACATCGCCGCCCTGAACGATCGCGGCCTCGCCGCCCGGGCGCTGGTGGTCGGGGGATCCGATATCCATGGCGTCGATGCCAAGGGCAATAGCGTCATGCATTACGCCGCACGGGCCGGGTCGCTGTCGACGATCCACCAGTTGATGAGCTTCGTGCCGGATCTCAAGGCGCGGAACAAAGCCGGGCAGACGCCGGCGGATGTGGCGCGTGCACGCCAGCGCCCCGATATCGCGGCGCTGCTGGAGCGGCCGAATTCCTGAATTACTGGGCGGCCGTGAGCCGGCCGATTCCGGTCTGGATCCAGGTGTTCAGACCCTGGGCGAACTGCTCGACCCCGTCGGGAAACAGGGTGGCGAAGGTCCGCGCCAAGGCCGCTTCCGAACCGGGCAGGATCACCGCATCGACCACCCAGGGCTGCTCGCCGCTCGACCAGTCCGCGGTTTCGATCCGGAAATCCTCGGCAGCGTTCAGGGCGGCAGCCCGGGCGGGGTCGACATTGGCCCAGGTGACGAAGCCCACCATCTGCTGCTTGTCCCAGATCATCCGGCACTGGCTGCGGCCGAGCGGCGCCAGGAGGCGCCAGTCGAGGTTGCGGCTGAAGACCGCGGTCAGGGCCGTGTCCCCCTCGAGGAGGGCCATCACCTGCGCCAGGGTCCGGGCCCGGCCGAAATCCGCCAATCTCAGGGCCAGGCCCTGGGTCGTATTCGTCAGGAGATGGGGTTCAGTCCTATCGTTAACGCCGTCGATCCGTCGTCTTGCCATGGCACCCGCCTAAGCGCGGCTTCGCCTTGCATATCGATTGCAAATTGCAAACGACTCGCGCAGCCACTATCGGCGAATCATGCCATCCGAGTGAATGTATAGCAAAAGAATCGTGGGCTAAATTATTGGGAACACAGAAAAGTCACAGCTGAGGTATAAATTTTACGGGAATCTATGTTATGATTATCAACCAATAGAAACGGCGGGAGTCTTCAGATATTCGGCGCGCGGCGTCGTCCCAAGGCCGGGGTTGGCGGACGCTGACATCCGTCCATTTACCCGTTTCGGCGCCCCTTCGGCGATCGAGCGGGTGACGTAGGAGTTGAAATCGGTCGCCGAAAACAGCAGGGACGGCGGCGTCGAATGGGCGAGATGGCTGATGGCGGCGGTCACGATGTCGCCGCCCCACGTATCCTCGATGGTCATGGCGATGCCCAGCGCGACGCAGAGGTCGCGGATCTGCCGGGCCCGGGTCAGGCCGCCCACCTTGGAGATCTTCAGGTTGATCACATCCATCGCCTGGTCCTGGTGGCCGCGCAGGACCGCGCTCAGGGAATCGATGACCTCGTCCAGGATGAAGGGGCGGGCGGTCCGCCGCCGGATGCTGAGGCATTCCTCGTAGGACATGCAGGGCTGCTCGATATAGACGTCGACGTCGCGCACGGCATCGACCACCCTTGCGGCCTGGTGCATCAGCCAGCCGGTATTGGCGTCGGCGATCAGCACGTCGCCGGTCTTCAGCTTCTCGGCCACCGCCCGGATCCGGGCGATATCGGTATCGGCATCGCCGCCGACCTTGAGCTGGAACTTGGTATAGCCCTCGGCGCGGTAGCCGGCGACCTTGCCGGCCATCTCGGTCGGGCTCTCCTGGCTGATGGCGCGGTAGAGCAGGAAATCGTCGCCGTGCCGGCCGCCGAGCAGCGTCACCACCGGCAGGCCGGTTGCCTTGCCGAGAATATCCCAGCAGGCGACGTCGATGCCGGATTTCACATAGGGATGGCCGCGCAAGGCCGCATCCATATGCTCGTTCAGGATGCCGAGATCGCGGGGATCGAGGCCGATCAGCTTCGGGCCGATCTCCTTGAGGCCGGTGCGGACACCCGCCGCATAGGCCGGGAGATAGGCCGGGCCCAGGGGGCAGACCTCGCCGTAGCCGGTGATGCCGGCATCGGTTTCCACCGCGACGATGGTCGAATCGAAGACGGTGACCGAATTCCCGCCCGACCAGCGATAGGTGCCTTCATGCAGCGGCAGGTCGACCTGATAGGCGCTGATCCTGGTGATCTTCATGGATGGTATGTCCCCGTTTTTGCTGGCCGCAGCCTAGTGAGCCGCGGCGTTCCGTGTCAATGCAAGGCCCAGGTCAGGCGGCCCAGGTCAGGCGGCCCAGGTCAGGCGGCAGGTCACGACGCCTCGAGTTCGGCCGGAAAGCCCGGCGCCCGAAGGTCGGCGCCGACCGCGTCTTCCAGCAGCTTCACCACCTGCGAGGACCAGGCCTGGCCGCCATATTGCGCCCGGGCGCGGATGAAGGTCTGCTCGACCAGCCCGGCCAGTTCCAGCGGCACGCCGAATTCGCGGCCGAATTTGGTGGCGAAGCCCAGGTCCTTGCAGGCGAGGTCCATGGTGAAGTTGATGTTGTAGCTGCCGTTCAGGATCACCTGGCTCTCGGTCTCGTGAACGAAGCTGTTGCCGGAGCTGGCCTTGATCGCCGCGAAGGACTTGGCCAGGTCGAGGCCGCCCTTCTTCGCCAGCATCAGCGCTTCGCCGACGCCGACCAGGTTGATGAAGGCCAGCATGTTGGTGATGACCTTGATGACCGCGGCCGAACCCAGCGGGCCCATGTGGAAAATCTCGCCGCCCATGGCCTCCAGGGCCGGGCGATGCGCCGTGAAAAGCGCCGTCTCGCCACCGGCGAGAACCGTGATTTCACCGGCCGCCGCCCGGTGCACGCCGCCGGTCACCGGCGCTTCCATGGTGGAGACACCGGTCTTTTTCGCTACTTCCGCCAGGCGAAGGATCTCCTCCCGCCCCAGGGTGCTCATCTCGATCCAGGTGCCGCCGGATTTCAACCCGGCGAGGATGCCGGTGTCGCCGGTCAGGACCCGTTCCGACACCGCCGGCGACGGCAGGCAGGTGATCACCGCGTCGCAGCGCGCGGCGAGTTCCTTCGGCGTTGCCGCCCACTGCCCGCCGAGTTCGAGATGGCGCTTGGCCAGTTTCGGGTCGAGATCGTTGACCGACACCGCGAATCCGGCGCGCAGCAGGTTCGCCGCCAGATGGCCGCCCAGATGGCCAAGACCGATATAACCGTAATGCATGGGGTTTCCCTTCAGTTCGGCAGGTAGTCGTCGACCGGACGCGCGGTCGGCACCAGGTGGAGATCGTCGCCGGCATAGGGGTGGGCGCGGGCCACCGCCTCGTCGAGTTCGACGCCGAGCCCCGGCGCCGCCGGGGGATGACATGGCCGTCCTCCCAGCGGATCGGCGCCTTCAGCAGCCTGGCCTGGAAGCCGTCCCAGCGCTCGATGCTCTCCAGGATCAGGAAATTCGGGCTGCAGGCGGCGATCTGGATGTTGGCCGCGCCGACCACCGGCCCGCAATAGAGATGCGGCGCGATCTGGGCGTAATGCGCCTCGGCCATGCCGGCAATTTTTTTCGCCTCCAGCAATCCGCCGACCCGGCCGAGATTCATCTGCAGGATGGAAGCGGCGCCGGTTTCCAGCACCCGGGCGAATTCGTATTTGGTGCAGAGTCTCTCGCCGGCGGCGATCGGGATCCGGGTCTGGCGTGCCACCTTGGCCATCTCCTCGGGCATTTCCGGCGGCACCGGCTCCTCGAACCAGAGCGGATCATAGGGCTCGAGACGCCGTGCGAGGCGGATGGCGCCGGAGGTGGTGAACTGGCCGTGGGTGCCGAAGAGCAGATCGCAGCGCGTGCCCACCGCCTCGCGGATCCGCCGGCAGAACAGGCCCGAACGCTCCATCGCCTCCAGGCTGGGCTGGCGCGGATCGAAGGTGGAATAGGCGCCGGCGGGGTCGAACTTAACGGCAGTAAAGCCCTCTTCAACATACTTAAGCGCGCGCTCGGCGGCGGCATCCGGGTCGCTGTAGACCTTGGACGGCGAGTAGGCGTGCTCGCCCCGGTCGAAATAGGGATAGAGATAGGTATAGCAGCGCAGCCGCTCGTGCACCTTGCCGCCGAGAAGCTCGTAGATCGGCTTCCCGAGGGACTTGCCCAGGATGTCCCAGAGCGCCATCTCGATCCCTGAGAGCACGCCCATCAGGCTGATATCGGGACGCTGGGAGTAGCCGCGGCCGTAGACGTTGCGCCACAGCGTCTCGATCCGGAAGGGATCCATGCCGTCGACATGGCGGGAAAAGACGTCCTCGATCTGGGCGACGACTGCGGCGGGCGCGAAACTCGCGCTATAGACCTCGCCGACGCCCTCGATGCCGTCGGCGGTAACCAGCTTCAGGAAGATGAAATACCGCCCGCCGGCATATGGCGGCGGGTTTCCAACGACAAAGGTCTTCAGTCCGGCAATCTTCATACCAATCCCCCGTTTACTTGCGCCCGCTTCGTTCGCGTGCGGCCACCGTCTAGCCTAGGCTTTCGAGAATGAGATCGGCGCCCTTTTCGCCGACCAGCATGGCTGGCGCATTGGTGTTCCCCGAGGTGACATAGGGAAAGATTGAGGCGTCGACGACCCGGAGACCGGTCAGGCCATGCACCCGGAGCTTGGCATCGACCACGTCTTCCCGCGGGCTCGGCCCCATGCGGCAGGTGCTGACCGGGTGGAAGACCGAGTAGCTGCTGGCGCGGATATCCGCCACCAGATCCGCGTCGTCCACGGCCCCGGGCCCCGGCTTCATCTCGGCTTCGATCAGCCCCTGCATCGCCTTGGTCCGTGAAAGCTTGCGCAGGAATCGGGCGCCGCGCAGCAGGGTCTCGACATCGTCGTTGGTGGACAAATAATTGGGCTCGATCAGCGGAGCCGCCGCCGGGTCGGCGGATGCAAGGCGCAGACGGCCGCGGCTGCTCGGGCGGCAGGGCGAAACGCTGACGATGGCGCCGGGAAAGGCATCCGGGTTCATCAGGCGGCGCTTGCGGCCCGCATTCTTGGAATGCTCATAGGTCAGGGGCGAGAAATAGAGCTGGATATCGGGGCGCTCGACTTCGGGTCCGCTCCGGAAATAGCCGCCCCCCTGGTTGACGCTCAGCGACAGGGGACCGCCGCGGGTGAGCAGATAGCGCAGGCCTGCCAGGATCTTCCCGGACCAGGGGCCCAGTTCCTGGTTCAGCGTCGGCCGCCGGCAGCGATAGATATGGTCGTAGCAGAGATGGTCCTGGAGATTGGCGCCGACCGCCGGCAGGTCCTGGGTGAGGCCGATGCCGAGCTCCGCCAGAGCGGAGGCGGGACCGACGCCGGAAAGCTGCAGCAGCTGCGGCGAGCCGATCGAACCGGCGGCCAGGATGACCTCCCGGCCGGCAAAGATCTGCTTGGTTTCGCCCTGCCAGTGGTACTCGACGCCGATCGCTCGGGTTCCGGCGAAGAGGATTCGCCGCACCATGGCGCCGGTGATCACGGTCAGGTTCGGCCGCCGGCGCGCCGGCCAGAGATAGGCCCTGGAGGCGGAAAGGCGCAGGCCGTTCCGGGTGGTGATCTGGTAATGGCCGACGCCTTCCTGGGTGGCACCGTTGAGGTCGGGGTTGAAGCCGAGGCCCAGTTCCGCCGCGCCGTCGAAGAAGGCCCGGCAGGTCGGATGGGCGAAGCTGGAGATCTCCGTCACATGGACCGGGCCGCCGGCGCCGTGCCACGGGCTGGCGCCCAGCGCATGATCTTCCATCCGGCGATAGAGCGGCAGCAGATCCGACCAGCTCCAGCCGGGATTGCCATGCGCGGCCCAGGCATCGAAGTCGCCGGCCTGGCCGCGGCTGTAGACCATGGCGTTGATCGAACTGGAACCGCCCAGGATCTTGCCGCGGGGGAAGTAGTTGGTGCGCCCGTTGAAGCCGGGAATCGGCGCACTCTCGAACATCCAGTTGACCGCCGGATTGTTGTAATTCACCCCGTAGCCGACCGGCACCTGGATCGAGGGGCGCCGGTCCGAGGGACCTGCCTCCAGCAGCACGACCCGATGTCGGCCGTCGGCGGTCAGGCGGTTCGCGACCACGCAGCCGGCCGACCCGGCTCCAATGATGAGATAATCCGCGGCCGGCTCGGATTTGGCCTCGGTCGCCGTGCTTGCCGCCATGTTCTGGGATTCCGCAGGATATTGGAGGATTTCAGCCAGTTTCCGCCGAATCCATGCAAAAAAGAAATGAATAATAAACCCGCTTAGGCCATAAAATATGGAGGCTAAACCGGGGAGCGATCCATGGACCAGAGGCTGCCGCCGCTGCAATGGCTGCGGGTCTTCGAGGCCGCAGCACGGGCCAGCTCGTTTTCCCGGGCGGCCGAGGAGTTGGGGATTTCCCAGACCGCCGTCAGCTATCAGGTCAAGAATCTGGAGACCCACCTGGGTTTCCCGTTGTTCGAACGCCTGCCGCGCAGCGTGCAGCTCACCGAAATGGGGCGCGCCTATCTCGATCCGGTCCGCAAGGCAATCGAGGACCTGGCGGCCGCCACGGTCGGCCTGTTCGGCCCGCCGCGGCGCCGGGCCCTGCTGATCCGCGCCCCGGTTTCCTTCGCCACCCTCTGGCTGGTGCCGCGCCTTCCGGATTTCGCGGCCCGCCATCCGGACCTGAGCATCCGCCTCTACTCCGCGATCTGGGCGGAATCGCTGCCGGCGGACCGGGTCGACGTCGATATCCGCTACGGCGACGGCAGGTGGCCGGGATTTCACGCCGAGAAGATCCTGCAGCAGCCGGCGATTCCGGTCTGCGCGCCCGACTATCTGGCGCGGGCCGGCAGGATCGCCAAGCCGCGCGACCTGCTGAAGCTCAACCTGCTCCACATCATGGGCGTGGATGACGGCTGGGACCGGCTGCTCGGCGACAGCGGCACGATGCCGAAGGAAAGCTACGCCATGGACACGTCGCTGGCGGCGCTGGAACTGGCCTGCACCGGGGCCGGCGTCGCCCTTGTGCTCTCCAGTTTCGCGGAGCCCTATCTGCGCCAGGGGCGGCTGGTCCGGCCGATCCGCATCGAACAGCCGCAGCGCCAGGCGCATTACATCGCCTGGCCGGCCCAGGACCGGGCGCCGAGCTTCGAGGCGGCACAGTTCCTGGACTGGATAACGGCTGCGGCAGGCGCCGAGGCCGCGCTGTAAATCCATCCCGTTGCATGCTATCTGTTGGTACAGGGGACGCCGTCAGACTTAACACATTGATTGCACGGGCATGTTTGAATCCGGACATAGGAAGCCGCGCAACAAGCTGGCGGTGGAAATCGAACTCGACGGGCAACCCTCGCAGACCCTGTTCAGTTTCGTCGCGCCCGGTACCCGGCTGGTCGACATGCTGAACGACGACCGTGCCTTTCTGCCCTTCGAGACCGCCGACGGCTCCATCGTCATCATCAAGAAGTCGTCGATCCGGCGGGTAACGCCGCTTGAGTCCGGCGTCCGGCGCGCCAGCCGCGATCCCTATGAGCTTCTGGGCATCACGCCGATGGCGACCGACGACCAGCTGCACGAGGCCTATCGCAAGTCGATCGCCTCGGTTCACCCGGATCACATCCAGTCGCTGGGGCTGCCAAGCGAATTCCTGGAGCTCGCCACGGTGCGCGCGGCCTTGATCAACGAATCCTACGCCAAGATCAAGCGCGAACGGGCGCGCAGCAAATAATGCGAGGCGGCGGGCGGAGGCGGGCGCGTCCCTAGCCCTCGGCTGCTTCGGCAAAGCCGCAGGCCCGCAGGGCCGCCAGCATATGCGCAGGCGGCGGTGCCACGGCGACGATCGCCTCGCGCTTCGGATAGAGCGGCACGCCGATCGCCCGCGAATGCAGGTGCAGCCCAGCTCCCACGTCGCCGCCGGGCTTGCCATAGACCGGGTCGCCGAGAATCGGGCAGCCGATCGATTGCAGATGCACGCGGATCTGATGGGTACGGCCGGTGCGCGGATGGCATTCGATCCAGCTGAGGCCGTCCGATGTTCCCAGGAGGCGATATTCGGTGACCGCGTTCTGGCTCTCCGGCCCTTCGCCCGTCGGATCGGCGAGGACGCGCCACCCGGTCTTCTGGTTGAACTTGCGCAGCGGCAGGTCGATGCGTCCCTCGGCAGCCGGCGGCAGGCCCTCGCAGACCGCCCAATAGGTCTTCTCGATGCGGCCCTCCTGGAACAGCCGGCCCAGCTTGCGCAGGGCCTTGGCATGTCGCCCGAGAATCAGGCAGCCGCTGGTGTCGCGGTCCAGCCGATGCGCCAGGGCCGGCAGTTTCGGCAGGCCGAAGCGCAGCACGTCGAGATATTGCTCGAGATTGGGACCGCCGCCCGGACCGGCATGGACCGGCAGCCCGGCCGGCTTGTCGACGATCAGCATCAGGCCGTCGCGATAGAGCAGCCGCGCCAGCAGCTCGTCGGGCTTGAGGGCGGCGGCTGGGCCCGACTTGCGCATCACCCGATCGTCACCACGACATTGCCGGTCACCCTGCCGGACTCGACCGCCTCATGCGCTTCGGCAACCCGCTCCAGCGGGAACCGGGCGCCGATCGCATGGCGCAGGCGCTTTGCTTCGAGCAGACGCGTCACCTCGTCCAGCGCGCGACGGCGCAACTCAGACGGCTGGTTGTAGACGATGAAGAAGCGGTAGCCGATATTGCCAAGGATGGAATCCCCGAAGCTGACTGGTATCTCGCGGGCACTCGAACCGTAGACCACGATCAACCCGTAATCGGCGACGACAGGGGGCAGCCATTTGTTGTTGGCCGCAAGATCGACCTCGATCACCCGATCGACGCCCTTGCCGTCGGTCAACGCCTTGATGCGGGCAACGACGTCCTCGCGTTTGTAGTCGACGGTGAAATCCGCACCGGCCGCGGCCGCGACCGCGGCTTTCTCCGGCCCGCTCACCGTCGCAATCACCCGTGCACCATGCAGCTTCGCGATCTGGATGGCGTAGTGACCGACGGCGCCGGCGCCGCCCTGAACCAGCAGGGTCGCGCCGGCGCAGCCGCCGTCGGTGGCGATCGCCTGCCAGGCGGTCAGTGCCGGAATGCCGAGACAGGCACCGGAATCGAAATCGGTCCCCGCCGGAAGCGGCACGGCCTGCGCCTCCGGCAAGGTCACATATTCCGCACAGGTGCCGAAGGGGCGATTCCACCGGGCGTTCCACAGCCAGACCCTCTGGCCGAGACGTCCCCGGTCGACGCCGGATCCGACCGCGTCGATTTCACCGGCACCGTCGCTATGGGGAACGATGCGGGTAAACTGCGCGGCGGCGCTGCCAGTGCCGAGCCGCATCTTCACATCCGACGGGTTGACGCCCGAAGCCCGGACCCGGACCCGCACCTCGCCGGATGCCGGTTCCGGCAGCGGCAGGTCGCCGAACTGCAGCACCTCGCGGGCGGGGCCCAGGCGGTCGTAATAGGCGGCGCGCATGGCGGATCCTCGGTCGCAACGGGTCGGGAAATCGTCGCGACCCTATCCGAGGCGATACCGGATGGCAATCTGACCGCGTCCTCCATCGAGCGGCGCAAGGCAGCTGGGTTTGCCGCCGCCCAGGCCGCGGCCTGCCGGCAAAGAAAAAGGGCGGGTGCCGATGACACCCGCCCATTCATATTTTCGGCGCGGAGGAAGCGGTTAGACCGCTTTCAGATTTACCGCCGCCGTCTTGCCGCGCTCGGTGGCGATGTCATAGCTGACCTTCTGCCCTTCCGAGAGCGCACCCAGACCGCTGCGCTCGACGGCGCTGATGTGCACGAAGACGTCGCTCGACCCGTCGCTCGGCTTGATGAAGCCGTAGCCCTTCACCGGGTTGAACCATTTCACAGTACCTGTAGCCATCCTGGCCTCCAAAGACGAAACAAGAAATTGACCGCGCTTTTGGCGCGCAGCCCCCCACAACCTGGATTTTTGGTGCCTGGAAGTCCGTCTTACGCGGTAGTCCCCACGTGCGGTCGGGCCGACAAGACAGGCCAAATCGTCGATTGCAAGCGGCATCAGGCTTTGGGAGTAACAAAATGTCAAGGGGATTCGAGGCGATTCGCCGCAGCCCCCTAGGGCTTGTCGCGAAAGCTGATATCGCCATACCAGCCCTTGGAATCAGAGCCGGATTGATCCGAATCCGTCATCAAACACACGGTGTCGATGCGATCGATATCGATGCCGGAAAGCGTGCGAAAATCCGCGCGCAGATCGCGCGCGTGATGCCGCATCGATCCCGCCGCCAAGGTGCCGGAGTCGACCGCAAGTTGCATGACCGTGCCGGCAAAGGGATTGGCCCAGCTGGCCCCCGCAGGCTCGCCGAGCGACCAGACGTATTCCACCGCGCGCGATGCGCTGCCGAACAGGCCGGCCCGATGCACGAAGTAGAGTCGCAAGGGATGATCGTCGCCGGACTTCCTGCGTTCATCGCGACCGGCTGGTCCCCGATCCATCCGCCAGGACCAGGCGACAACCGGCGTGCGGCGGAGATCGATCTCGATGTCGCGACAATATCCGGACGCGCTGGCCCTCGCCTCGGCCCGCAGCGCCAGCCGGCCGGAACTGTCGACCGCTGCCAAGTCGTAGCGGGTGTGGCCGGCGAAAGCCGTCTCCGTCCAGCCCGCGAGGTCGCCAGCTGAAAACCGGCCGACTTCGACCGCCATGGGTTCCGCCCTGGCGATCGGCCATGCCAGGTCATGCAGCAAGGTCATAGCTGCAATTCCGGTCGCGACAGCCCGCCCGATCCGCATCGATTTGCCTCGATTTTTCACAGCCTATCAGCGCTTTACGAATATCCCCCGGGCCGGACCCATCACGTTCCGGTGAACCGGGACATCTGTCCCGGAGCATTGACGGCAACCTTTTGGTTAATTTAGTGTTTTCCAACGGGCCATGTGCGGAATCCAGGGATGGGGATGATGTTCGGTCGCCTGCTCAAACATGCCATCAGGAACGGCCAGATCACGCTGATCGATTTCAGCGGCAGGCGTCGCGTCGTGGGCGGCGGCGATGGGCCGGCAGTCACATTGCGTTTGCACGACGCAAAGGTGAGCCGTGAGCTCGCGCTCAATCCCTGGCTGCGCATCGGCGAGGCCTATATGGACGGGCGCCTGACCATCGAGGAAGGCAGCCTCTACGATCTGATCGAGATCGGCATGCTGAATACCAGCGGCCTCAACGGCGCCTTCACCCAGCGTTTCGTCAGCTTCGCCAACGGCGCCTTGCGCTGGTGGCATCAGCACAATCCGATCGGCCGGGCACAGGAGCATGTCGCCCACCACTACGACCTGAACCGCAAGCTGTTCTCGCTCTTCCTCGACGAGAGCATGCAGTATTCCTGTGCCTATTTCCCAGCGGCGACCGCAACCCTGGCCGAGGCACAGCAGGCGAAGATGCGCCACATCGCCGCCAAGCTGCTGCTGGAGCCCGGCCAGCGCGTGCTCGACATCGGCTGCGGCTGGGGCGGGCTCGGCATCTATCTGGCGAAGACGGCGGATGTGCAGGTCACCGGCGTCACACTGTCGAAGGAACAGCTGGAGGTGGCCCGCGCCCGCGCCAAGGAGGCGGGGCTCGACGGCCAGGTCGAGTTCAAGCTGATGGACTACCGCGAAGAGGCGGCGGGCTTCGATCGCATCGTCTCGGTCGGGATGTTCGAGCATGTCGGGGTGAAGCACTATCCGGAGTTCTTCGCCAAGGTCGAGGCGCTGCTGAAACCCGATGGCGTGGCGCTGCTGCATGCGATCGGCCGGCGCGACGGACCGGGATTCACCAATCCCTGGCTGCGCAAGTACATCTTCCCCGGCGGCTACAGTCCGGCCCTCTCGGAGGTGCTGCCGGTGGTCGAGCGTACCGGACTGTGGGTGACCGACATCGAGATCCTGCGGCTGCATTACGCCGAGACGCTGAAGCACTGGCGGATGAATTTCGAGACCCATCGCGCGGAAATCGCCAAGCTCTACGACGAGCGCTTCTGCCGGATGTGGGAATTCTACCTGATCGGCAGCGAACTGTCGTTCCGGCACGACTACAACATGGTGTTCCAGATGCAGATGGCGCGCGGCATCGCCACCGTGCCGGTGACCCGCGACTACATGTTCGACTGGGAACGCCATGCCGCCCAGCGCCAGACGGCACCGATGCCCTGGCAGCAGGGGCGCGCGGCGGAATAGCCCTGGCACGCGGCGTCAGCGCGGCAGCGTGATCCGGGCGCGCAAACCGCCCTCCGGCCAATTCTCCAGGTGGATGTCGCCGCCATGGCTGCGGATCACGCTGCGTGCAATGGCGAGGCCGAGGCCGGCGCCGCCGAACTCGCGGTTGCGCGAGGCCTCGACCCGATAGAAGGGCCGGAACACCGCCTCGATCTCGGCGGAAGAAATGCCCGGTCCGTCGTCGTCGATGGCAATCACATAGTCGCCCGGCGTCGCGTCGAGACGGACCCGTGCCGTCTTTCCGAACTTCACCGCATTCTCGATGAGATTTCCCAGCGCCCGCTTCATCGCCAGCGGCTGTGCCTGCAGCGTTGCCGGCTGCGGCGCACCGATGCTGATCGCCACATGCTCCAGGCCCTCGGCGCAATCCGCCAGCATGGCGCCGAGATCGACCGCCGCCCGCGGCTCGGGATTGGCATCCTCCCGCGCCAGCGCCAGTGTCGACTTGATCATCGCCTCCATCTCGTCGAGATCGCGCAGCATCTTCTCGCGCTGCAGCGGATCCTCGACGAACTCGGCGCGCAGCTTCAACCGGGTGATCGGGGTGCGGAGATCATGGGAGATCGCCGCGGTCATCTGCAGCCGGTCGTCGATCAGGCGCTTGATATGGCCCTGCATCTCGTTGAAGGCGCGGGCGGCACGGCGCACCTCGCTGGCACCGCTCTCCGGCAGGATCTCGGTGCGCCCCGAGCGCCCGAGTTCCTCGGCGGCCCGGGTCAGGCGCTCGAGCGGCCGGGTCACGCGCAGCACGGCGTAGAAGCTGAGCCCGAGCACGGCGAGGATGCTGCCGATCATCAGGACCAGGAGCTGCGGCGAGAACAGCGGCAGCGTATCGATCGCCGGAAAGGCGAAATTGATCCAATCGCCGTCGCGCAGCGCGATCGAGACGCGAAAATCCCGCAGCCCGCGCTCGGCATGGACGGCATCGGCGGCACCCGGGCTGACCAGGACCTCGCGCCAGTCCGGCCCCTTCAGCCGCTCGGCCAGGGCGTCGCTCAGATGCGCAATCCGCCCGTCCGACGCATCCGGCACGGCGCTGGCGGTGCGGCCGACGGATACCGAGAGCGAGGGCCCGCTCATCGAACCGGCGACGCTCTCGCGCAGGAATGGCGCGGTGTGCTGCAGGAACAGGGCGAAGGTGGCGATCCGCTCGGCGGCCCGCCGGTCCTCGATTTCCAGGATCGCGGCGTTGCGGTTGGCGTTGTGCAGCAGGGTGGTCAGGGCCTGCGAAGCGATGACGCCGGCGATCAGGATCAGCGCCAGCCAGCCCAGGATACTGTCGGGAACCAGCCGACGCCGCGTCATCAGGCCTCTTTCGCGTCGCGCCGCGACACCGCATCGGCCCCGCCCTGGATGACGTCGGGCGTGAACATGTAGCCGCCGCCACGCACCGTGGTCACCAGCTGCGGCTGGGCCGGGTCCGCCTCGATCTTCTTGCGCAGCCGGCCGACCTGGACGTCGATGCTGCGATCGAAGGCCTGGGCGGCGCGGCCCTTGGCCAGATCGAGCAACTGGTCGCGCGAGAGGACGCGCCGCGGTCGCTGGGCGAAAGCGGCCAGCAGGTCGAACTCGCCGGCCGAGAGCTCGACGTCGCGGCCATCCGCCGCGGTCAGCCGCCGCCGGCCGAGATCGAGCGTCCAGCCGGCGAAATGCAGGCGCTCCGCCGCACCCGGCTCGACCAGGCTGCGCGCCCCATCCTCGCTCCGCCGCAGCACGGCCCGGATCCGGGCCAGCAGCTCGCGGGGATTGAACGGCTTCGGCAGATAATCGTCGGCCCCCATTTCCAGCCCGACGATCCGGTCGGTATCCTCGCCCGCCGCGGTCAGCATGATGATCGGCAGCTTGGCCCCGAGCTTCGGCTGGGCCCGCAGCTGGGCACAGAGCTGCAGCCCGGTCTCGCCGGGCATCATGACGTCGAGCACCACCAGATCGATATGGGCGTCGGCCAGCTGCTTGCGCATCTCCCGCCCGTCGGCCGCAACCGAGGCGCGGAATCCGTGCTTCTGCAGGAACCGGGACAGGAGGTCGCGGATCTCGCGATCATCGTCGACGATGAGGATATGCGGACTCTTTTCCATGTTCAGATCATCCCGCCGGAGCCGCCTCGCGCCCGACCATGCCCTTCTCTCGACAGTTTCCGGCCGCGGCGCAAGGCGGCCCGGCCGGGCTCAGGCCGGATTCGTGTAACCGATTGTAACAGGCGGTGGGGCGGTCGCAATTCGTTACCAAATGCCATGGTTCCAGACATTGTCACGTTGCCGGCCGACCACAAGATCCCTTCCCAAGAGCGGCGGCGGAATTCCGACCCGGAGCCCGGCCGCCCGAACCGACCAGCAAGACGAAAGGCACCTTGACCATGATCCCCGCATCCCGTTCCCCTGCCGCCGGCCGCCGGCTTCGCCTGCGCGGCGCGGCTTCCCTGCTTGGCCTGCTGGCCCTGGGCGGCGTCGCCTTTGCCGTCCCCGGCCTTACCTTCGATCATCCGGCCCTGGCCGACACGACGCCGGCGAGCGCAACCGCCTCCCCCACCCCGGGCGTCAACATGCCGGTCTCCTTCGCCGACCTCGCCGCCCAGGTGAGCCCGGCGGTGGTCAACATCTCCTCGACCCATGTCGAAGCGGCGGAAGCCGGGCCGGAAATCCCCGACTTCCCCAAGGGCTCGCCTTTCGAGCAGTTCTTCAAGCCCTTCCTCGATCAGCAGAAGCACGGACAGATGAAGCGCAAGCTGACGGCGCTCGGCTCCGGCTTCATCATCGATCCCAGCGGCTACATCGTCACCAACAACCACGTCATCGACCAGGCGACCGATATCCATGTCACCACCAATGACGGCAAGGACCATCCGGCAAAACTGATCGGCGCCGATCCGAAGACGGATCTCGCGCTGCTGAAGATCGAGACCAAGGAGCCGCTGCCCGCCGTCGCCTTCGGGAATTCCGACCGCGCGCGCGTGGGCGACTGGGTCCTGGCTGTCGGCAACCCCTTCGGCCTGGGCGGCACGGTCACCACCGGCATCATCTCCGCCCGCAGCCGCGACATCCACGAGGGTCCGTTCGACGATTTCCTGCAGATCGACGCCTCGATCAACCAGGGCAATTCCGGCGGGCCGACCTTCGACATGGCCGGCAACGTGATCGGCATCAATACCGCGATCTATTCGCCCTCGGGCGGCAGTGTCGGCATCGGCTTCGCGATCCCGGCCAATCTGGCAAAGCCGATCCTTGCCGAATTGCGTGACAAGGGTGCCATCGAGCGCGGCTGGCTGGGGGTCGAGATCCAGCAGGTGACCCCGGATATCGCCAGCGCCATCGGTCTCGACGAGGCCAAGGGCGCGCTGGTCGCCAATGTTCAGCCGGACAGCCCCGCCGCCAAGGCGCATCTCAAGGCCGGCGACGTCATCCTGAGCTTCAACAGCCAGCCGGTGCAGGAGATGAAGGACCTGCCGCGCCTGGTCGCCGAGGCCAACCCGAACAGCAAGGTCGAACTCGGCGTGCTGCGCGAGAAGAAGCAGCAGACCATCGGCGTCACCCTGGGCAAGCTGAAGGACGAGCAGCAGGTTGCCAGCGCCGACAACCCGTCGGCCGACGGCCCGGCCGGCGACAGCCAGCAGGTCGACGCGCTCGGCGCCACCTTGGTGACTGCGACGCCGGAGACCCGGCAGCAGTTCAATCTCGAGGGCGATGTCCATGGCGTGATCGTCGCCGACCTGCAGGCGAACAGCCCGCTGGCCGATCAGGGCATCCGCGCCGGCGACGTGATCGAGCGCGTCTCCGATGCCGACGTGACCTCGCCGGCCGACGTCAAGCGCCTGGCCGACACCGCCAAGGCGCAGAAGCAGGCCGTGCTGCTGATGCTGGTGCAACGCGAGGGCCGCGACCTCTTCGTCGCGGTGAAGCTTGACGATGCCTAGCCGCTAGAACGCATCGACCCCGAGCCGATCGGGCCGGCCGCCCTGCCTCCACCCCCCGCAGGCCGCGCCAGATCGGTTCGCCAGTCGGCGCGGGTTCCAGTCCCCATCCCTCCGGAACCCGCGCCGACAGCCCCTTTCCGCCGGAAGCGGTGCAGCCGGACTGCAGGCCTTCGGACCATGGCCGGGAATGCGGGGCTATTTCGCCTTGTTCTCTTCGGCGAGCAGTTTCATGAGGATGCTCCGCCAACTGGAATTCGGCGGGTTGTAGCGGACATCGAGTCCGGCGGCACTGTTCTTCATCACCACGCCGAAGGTCGGCAGGGATCGTTCCCAATCCGGCAGGGTGATGACGAAGGAGAATTCCAGGCGCTGCTTGGGGGCAATCCAGTCCGGGGCACCGGCGATCAGCACGTCGAGGATGTTCATGCTGGCGATCGGATAGTTATGCCGATCGATCGACACCTGCATGTTCTTCAGCGTGAAGCGCGGCATTGCGACTGCGGTAGCCATCGGAGGGGCCTGTAACTCTCGGCATTCCGGGAAGGCAAAAGCCTCCCCATCCAAACGCCAGTTGGCTCCTCAGATGGTTACGAAATCGTTAGGAAGCCGGGGATGCCGACCCGGCAGACGCCGCTTTCCGGGCACGCTCAGCGATGCTTGAAGTCGGCCTTCCGCTTCTCGGTGAACGCGGTCATGCCTTCCTTCTGGTCCTCGGTGCCGAAGGTTGCGTGGAAGATCCGGCGCTCGAACTTCACGCCCTCGGCCAGGGTCGTCTCGAAGGCGCGGTTGACCGATTCCTTCGCCATCAGGACGATCGGCAGGCTGTGGCCGGCGATCTTCTCCGCGGCGGCCAATGCCTCCTCCAGCAGCTTCTCCGGCGCCACGACGCGGGCGACCAGTCCCGACCGCTCGGCCTCGGCGGCATCCATCATCCGACCGGTCAGGACCATGTCCATGGCCTTCGCCTTGCCGACGGCGCGGGTCAGGCGCTGGGTGCCGCCGGCACCGGGAATCGTGCCGATGGTGATTTCCGGCTGGCCGAATTTCGCGCTGTCCGCCGCGATGATGATGTCGCACATCATGGCGACCTCGCAGCCGCCGCCCAGGGCATAGCCGGCGACCGCGGCAATGGTCGGCTTGCGGCACTGGGCAACGCGCTCCCAGCCCTTGGTGATGAAATCGCCGAGATAGACATCGATGAAGCCGCGGTCCTTCATCTCCTTGATGTCGGCGCCGGCGGCAAAAGCCTTCTCCGATCCGGTGATCACGATGGCGCCGATGCCGGCATCGGCCTCGAACTCGTTCAGCGCCTGGTCGAGATCGCGGACCAGCGCATCGCAGAGCGCGTTCAGCGCCTTCGGCCGGTTGAGCGTGATCAAGCCGACGCGGCCGCGGCGCTCGACCAGGATGTTTTCGAAAGCCATGATCTATTCCGTCTCCGAGGAAAGGGTAAAGCTGACATTGACCGGACCCGCATCGGGCCCCCAGACATCGATCTTCAGCGTGTCATGGGCGCGCCGATAGCTGCCGCTGGACTGCTTTTCCCAGCCGAGCTGCGGCAGCGTCGCATCGTAGAATTCGTAGACCTTCTCGGCGGTGGTCGCGCCGGTCGCATAGGCGTTGACGATGCGCCCCATCGGCGTGTCGAACACCGTGGATTTTTCCGTCTGCTCCTTCAGGCCATCGGCCAGCGGCAGATCGCTCGCCGCAGCCAGGTAGTCGACGGCGAATGCCGCGGGGGCACAGCACAGGCAGAGCAGTAGGGCGGCAATCCAGCGGCGCATAGGGCCTCCCGATCCATAAACCGCGCCCTTTCTATCCCAGGGCGGATGGCCGGACAATAGCGCGGTTCCCCAACTCATTTCTGACAGGTCGGGCAGTAGAACGAGCTGCGTCCGCTTTGGGTGATGCGGCGGATGCCGCCCGGCTTGCCGCCGGCCGATCCGCAGGTGGCGCAGGCCTGGCCTTCCCGGTCATAGACGCGCCAGCGGTGCTGGAAATAGCCGAGCTCGCCGTCGGTCTGTACATAGTCCCGCAGCGACGAGCCGCCGGCGGCGATGGCCTCGCGCAGAACCTCCTTGATCGCCGCCGCCAGCTTCTCGGCGCGATCACCCTGCACGCGGAAGGCCAGGCGCTTCGGGCTGATGCCGGCGCGAAAGAGCGCCTCCGAGGCGTAGATGTTGCCGACCCCGACCACCAGCTTCTGATCCAGGATCGCGGACTTGATCGGCGTCCTGCGGCCCTTGAGCTTCGCCGCCAGGATCGGCCCGCTGAAGTCGTTGCCCAGCGGCTCGGGCCCGAGACCCTGCAAAAGCTTGTGCCGGTCCAGCCTGTCGCCGGCAACCAGGTCCATCATGCCGAAGCGGCGTGCGTCATTGAATCGCAGGCACCAGCCGTCGTCGGTTTCCAGGATAACGTGGTCGTGTGTCTCCAGTTCGTCCGGTCGGCCCCGGGTAACCAGCATCCGCCCGGACATGCCGAGATGCGCCAGCAGAGCCTGGCCGTCGTCGAGGTCCATCACGATGTATTTGGCGCGGCGGCGCACCCGCAGGATCCGGCGCCCGGTGAGGCGCAGGGCGAAGCCCTTGGGCAGCGGCCAGCGCAGATCCTTGCGGCGGGCCTCGACCCGGACGAGGCGGCGGCCCTCCAGCTTCAGCGCCAGGCCGCGGCAGACCGTCTCAACTTCCGGCAATTCCGGCATTTTCCGGCTCCCTGCCCGATTCGATCGAGCCGATTCGCTTCAGCCGATGAGGCTAGCCTATCGGGGTTCGGGCGGCTATTGTCCGGCGCAATACGGATGGGCCGCCCTGAACGGTAAGGCATGACGGAAATCGAACCCGAAGACAGCTCCGGCCAGACCTGGTTCGGCTTTCGCCGCGTGGACCGCGCCGCGAAGACCGGCCTGGTGCGGGACGTGTTCTCTTCGGTCGCCGGCAAGTACGACCTGATGAACGACCTGATGTCCGGCGGCATTCATCGCCTGTGGAAATCGGCGATGATCGACTGGCTCAATCCCCGGGATGGGCAGAATTTCCTGGATGTCGCCGGCGGCACCGGCGATATCGCCTTCCGCATCCTGGACCGGGCCCCGCGCGCAAAAGCGGCGGTCTGCGATCTCACGCCGGCGATGCTGGAGGTCGGCCGCGACCGGGCCATCGATCGCGGCATTCTGGGTGGTCTCGCCTGGGTCGCGGGCAATGCCGAGGACCTTCCTTTCGAGGACATGCGCTTCGACGCCTATACGATCGCCTTCGGCCTGCGCAACGTCGCCGATCAGCAGAAGGCGCTGCACGAGGCCTATCGCGTCTTGCGCCCCGGCGGCCGCTTCCTCTGCCTGGAATTCTCCCATGTCGCGCTGCCGGCCCTGGCCAGGCTCTATGACGCCTATTCCTTCAGGCTGCTGCCCTGGCTGGGCCAGCAGGTGGCGGGTGACCGCGAATCCTATCAGTACCTGGTGGAATCGATCCGCCGGTTCCCGACCCAGGAGCAGCTGTGCGGGATGATCGCGCGCGCGGGCTTCCAGCAGGTCAGCTATCGCAACCTGACAGCCGGCATCGCCGCCCTGCATTCGGGATGGCGGGTCTGAATGCTGCGCGCCCTGCGTTCCCTCTATCGCCTGTTCGAGATGGCCCGCAGCGCGGCGCGGCACGGCGCGATGGCGCCATTCGAGGAAGCTCTCGCCGGGGCAGGGCTCACTCCCATCCTGCTGGTACTGATGCGCCTGATCTTCGGGCGTCAGGTCGGCGACATGCGGCCGGGCGAGCGGCTCGCCGCCGCCTTGAGCGAGCTGGGGCCGGCCTTCATCAAGCTCGGCCAGGTGCTGTCGACGCGCTCGGACCTTCTGGGCGAAGAGGTTGCCGCCGATCTCGCCAAGCTGCAGGACCAGCTGCCGGCTTTTAGTTCCTTCGAGGCCCGTTCCACCATCGAATCCGAACTTGGCGAGCCGATCGAGGCGCTCTATCTCGGCTTTGATGACGAGCCGGTATCGGCCGCGTCGATCAGCCAGGTGCATTTCGCGATCACCCTGCCGGACGCGCAGTTTCCCGAAGGCCGCCAAGTGGCGGTCAAGGTGCTGCGGCCCGGGATCGAGAAGGCCTTTGCCGGCGATATCGACCTGCTGCTGTGGATCGCCGAGATCATCGAGCGCACCCAGCCGCGACTGAAGCGCCTGAAGCCGGTCGAGGTGGTGAAGACCTTCGCCGCCACCGTCCATGTCGAGATGGACCTCCGTCTCGAGGCGGCCTCGGCCTCGGAGCTGCGCGAGAATTTCGCCGGCGATCCGAGCTATCGCGTGCCCGAGATCGACTGGCGTCGCACCGGTCGCCGGGTGATGACCCAGGAACGTCTGGTCGGCATCCCGATGGATGACGGGGCGGCGATGCGTGCGGCCGGTCTCGATGTCGACGAGGTGCTGGCCAAGGCGGCGGCGATCTTCTTCAACCAGGCCTTCCGCGACGGCTATTTCCACGGCGACCAGCACCCCGGCAACATGACCGTAGGCTATGACGGCGCGATCCAGGTGGTCGATTTCGGCATCATGGGCCGGCTGGAAAAGAAGACACGGTACTTCCTGGCCGACATGCTGCTGGGCTTCATCGAGGGCGATTACGAGCGGGTTGCCAAGGTGCATGTCGATGCCGGCTATCTGCCGACGTCCCAGGCGGTCGAGGATTTCACCCTGGCCCTGCGCTCGATCGGCGAGCCCATCCGTGGGCGTCCGCTGCACGAGATCTCCTTCGCCCGGGTGCTTGGCCAGCTGTTCAGCATTTCCGAGACCTTCCAGATGGAGGTCCAGCCCCAGCTCCTCCTGCTGCAGAAGAACATGCTGATCGCCGAAGGCGTCTCGCGCCAGCTCAATCCCCGCCTCAACATCTGGACCCTCGCCCAGCCGCTGATCGAGGAATGGATGGTGGAGAATCGCGGGCCGCAAGCCCGCGCCGCCCAGGCGGTCACCGAACTGGTGCATATTGCCGAGCGCCTCCCTGCCGTGATGCGCAATCTGGACCGCCTCGTCGGCCATCTGGCGGAAGGCGGGCTGAAGCTCGACCCGGAAGCCCTGAAGGTCATCAACCGCACCGGTGCGACCTGGATTCCTTGGCTGCTGGTCGCGGTGCTGGCCGCAGGCCTGGTCTTCACTCGCTGATTAAGATATTGAATAAATTATATTAATTCTGCTGCCCTTGAAATCCGCGCATTCAAGAGGTAAATACAAGGTCTCACTGTGGAATCGGGTCCGCCATGCAGCCGGGCAAGCGCATTTTGCTGATCGTTTCGGGCGGTATTGCCGCCTACAAGGTGCTGGAGGTGATCCGGCGCGGTCGAGAGCGCGGGTTTTCGTTCCGTACCATTCTGACCGAAGGCGGCGCCGCGTTCGTCACGCCGCTGAGCCTCGCGGCGCTTTCGGAGGACAGGGTCTATCAGGACCTCTTCTCGCTGACCGACGAGAGCGAGATGGGGCATATCCGCCTGTCGCGCGAAGCCGATCTGGTCGTGGTGGCGCCGGCCAGCGCCGACATCATCGCCAAGATGGCCCACGGCATGGCCGACGATCTGGCAACCACCGCCCTTCTTGCCACCGACAAGCCGGTGCTGATCGCCCCGGCGATGAACCTGATGATGTGGCAGCACGCCGCGACACAGGCGAATGTCTCGACGCTGAAGGCCCGCGGGCTGCATCTGGTCGGTCCGGCGGCCGGCGACCTCGCCTGCGGCGAAGTCGGCTCGGGGCGGATGGCGGAGCCACTGGAAATCCTCGACGCGATGGCGGCCCTGCTGGCGCAGGGCGGCGCCTTGTCCGGGGTGAAGGCCCTGGTCACCTCGGGCCCCACCCACGAGGCCATCGACCCGGTGCGCTACATCGCCAACCGGTCCTCGGGCAAGCAGGGCCATGCCATTGCTGCCGCCCTGGCGCGGCTCGGTGCCGAGACCACCTTGGTTTCCGGCCCGACCTCCCTGCCCGATCCCCTGGGCGTCAAGGTCCGGCGCATCGAAAGCGCCGCCGAGATGCTGGCCGCCTGCGAGCAGCTGCTGCCGCTCGATGTCGCCGTCTGTGCTGCCGCCGTGGCCGACTGGAAGGTCGCACGCCAGGCCAACCAGAAGCTGAAGAAGGACGGCGACGCGGCGCCCGTCCTCGAGCTGACGCAGAATCCCGACATCCTTGCCCAACTCTCGCAGCCCGGTGCCGACCGGCCGCGCCTGGTCATCGGCTTTGCCGCCGAGACCGAGAACGTCGTCGACCACGCCATGGCCAAGCGCAGCAGGAAGGGCTGCGACTGGATCCTGGCGAATGACGTCTCGCCCGGCAGCGGAACCTTCGGCGGCGATCGCAATACGATCCACCTGATCGGCGGCGGCGGCGTCGAGAACTGGCCGACCCTGAGCAAGGCCGAGGTCGCCGAACGCCTCGCGGAACGCATCGCCCAGCATCTCGGAAAGGCGGCGCATGGATGACGTCGCCGTTGCGGTGACGCGGCTGGACCATGGCCGCGATCTGCCCTTGCCCGCCTATGCCACCCTGCACAGCGCCGGGCTTGATCTGCTCGCTGCCATTGCCGCCGATCTGATCCTGGCGCCCGGCGCGCGGGCCTTGGTGCCGACCGGCATTGCCCTGGCCCTGCCGTCCGGCTTCGAGGCCCAGGTCCGGCCGCGCTCGGGTCTGGCGCTGAAACATGGCGTCACCGTCCTGAACGCGCCCGGCACCATCGATGCGGATTATCGCGGCGAGGTCGGCGTCATCCTGGTCAATCACGGCGAGGCGCCCTTCGTCATCCGCCGCGGCGATCGCATCGCGCAGCTGATCCTGTCGGCCGTGGCGCGGCTCGCCTGGCGCGAGGGCGATGCGCTCGACGCCACGACCCGTGGCGCCGGCGGCTTCGGCTCGACCGGCCGCGCGATCGGGGCCGGCACCGTTCCATCCGACACCAAGCAGAGAGCGTGAGATCTGGCGGCATGTTGCATCCTTCGAAAAGACTGCTCTTCGCCATCGAGGCGGTTCTGGACATCGCTTATTACGGCGGATCGCAGCCGGTGCAATCCGGCGAGATTTCGACCCGCCAGGGCATCCCCCGGCGGTACCTCGAGCAGGTGCTCCAGCATCTAGTGCGCGCCGAGATTCTGGCCGGGCATCGCGGCCCGAAGGGCGGCTATCTGCTCGCCAGGGAGCGCCGGCGCATCACCATGGGCGAGATCGTTCGTGCGGTCCGGCAGTTCGAAGGCGCCAGCGACCCGGTGCAGACCGCATCGGGATCCCGCGTGGGGCTAGAAATCGTCCGCCCGCTCTGGCGCGAATTGCAGGCGGAAATGCTGGTGAAACTCGATTCCGTCACGCTGGAGGACCTTTGCCAGCGTGCCCAGACCGCCGGCATCCGTTCCGATGCGCATCAGCGCCTCGATTTCAGCATCTAGTCCGCAACCCCGATTCCCGACGAAAGAAGCATCATGACCGACAGCAAGACCGAGTTCCGCGGCAAGATCTACGGCAGTTTCCTCGCCACCATCGGCGCGACGCCGATCGTGCATCTGGCGGCCCTGCAGAAGGCCGAAGGAGTCGCGGCCGAGCTCTGCGCCAAGCTCGAATTCTTCAACCCCCTCTCCTCGGTCAAGGACCGCATCGGTCTCGCCATGATCGAAGACCTGGAAGCCAGCGGCAAGCTGAAGCCGGGCGCTACCCTGGTCGAACCCACCAGTGGCAATACCGGCATCGCGCTCGCCTTCGTCGCGGCCGCCAAGGGCTATCGCCTGATCCTCACCATGCCGGAAAGCATGTCGGTGGAGCGGCGCAAGATGCTCCGTCTGCTCGGTGCGGAACTCGAATTGACACCGGCGGCACGTGGCATGTCCGGCGCGATCGCCCGGGCCGAGCAGCTGCTGGCCGAGATTCCCAATTCGATCATGCCGCAGCAGTTCAAGAATGCCGCCAATCCGGCGGTCCATCGCCGCACCACCGCCGAGGAGATCTGGAAGGATTGCGGCGGCAAGGTCGATGCCATCATTTCCGGCGTCGGCACCGGCGGCACCATCACCGGACTCGGGGAAGTGTTGAAACAGCGGAATCCCGGCCTGAAGATGATCGCGATCGAACCCGAGGACAGCCCGGTCCTCTCCGGCGGCCAGCCGGGCCCGCACAAGATCCAGGGTATCGGTGCCGGCTTCGTGCCGGAGATCCTCAATCGCAGCGTGATCGACGAGATCCTGACCGTTTCCAATGCCAACGCCTTCGCCATGGCGCGGAAGGTCGCCAAACTCGAAGGCATGCCGGTCGGCATCTCGTCGGGTGCCGCCCTGACCGCCGCCTGCGAGGTCGGCCGTCGCGCCGGCATGGCGGGCAAGCGGATCGTCGCCATCCTGCCCTCCTCCGCCGAGCGCTATCTCTCGACCGCCCTGTTCGAAGGACTGGAATGAACAAGGCTGCCTGCCCGTGACGGCCGAGCTCTCCGACCGCCAGCTGGAACGCTATGCGCGCCACGTCATCCTCGATGAGGTGGGCGAGGAAGGCCAGCTGCGCCTGCTGCGGTCCCGCGTGCTGGTGGTCGGCGCCGGCGGCCTGGGAACTCCGCTGCTGCTCTATCTGGCGGCGGCCGGGATCGGCACCCTCGGGGTGATCGACGACGACACCGTGGATATCTCGAACCTGCAGCGCCAGGTCATCCACGACGAGGTCTCGGTCGGACGGCCGAAGGTGGAAAGTGCCGCCGCCCGGCTGCGGGCGATGAATCCGGAGACCCGTGTCGTCACCTATCAGGAGCGTCTGACGCCGGAAAATGTGGAACGCATCCTGGCCGACTACGATCTGGTCGCCGACGGCACCGACAATTTCAGGACGCGCTACCTGTTGAACGACGCCTGCTACCGGGCGAAGAAGCCCCTGGTGAGTGCCGCCCTGCTGCGCTTCGACGGCCAGCTGTCGACCTACAAGGCCTATCTCGGCGACGGCCATCCCTGCTATCGCTGCCTGTTTCCAGATCTGCCGCCACCCGATCTCATCCCGCGCTGCGAGGAGGCGGGAATCCTGGGTGCCGTCGCCGGCGTCATGGGTACGCTACAGGCGACCGAGGTCCTGAAGGAACTGCTCGGCCTCGGCGACTCGCTTTCCGGCCGCCTGCTGATCTATGACGCCCTGTCGGCGGAATTTCGCAAGGTGAGGGTTCCGAAGGATCCGGCCTGCCCCTGCTGCGGCACCGCAGGACGTTAGAGCAGGGGCTGAGCCCCGCCAGGTCAGCCCAGCAGTTTCTCCATGAACAGGCTGTAGTCGCTCGGCCCATAGCCGGCAAAGGGTGGAATGTCGTCGTAGCCGGCGGTGCGATAGAGGCCGAGAGCCTCCGGCTGGCGGTTGCCGGTCTCCAGGCGCAGACAGCGGATCCCGATCTGCCGGGCATGGGCCTCCAAAGCGTCCAGCAGCGCCTTGCCGATGCGCTTGCCGCGCGCCGCCGGCGCCACATACATCCGTTTCACCTCGCCCCAGAGACCGCCCGGGTCCCGGCCGCGCCGGACGACGGCACCGTAGCCCAGAACCTCGGATCCCTGGCGCGCGACAAAGAAGGCGGTGGCCTCCGTCCTCAAGGTCGCGACATCCAGCAGATGGTTCTCTTCCGGCGGATAGAGGCCGGCATAGTAGCGGTCGGCCTCCGCCAGCAGAGCATGGATCTCCGGCTGGTCGGGGTCTTCGATGGCGATTCTGGGGGCGGCCTGCATCGGGCGGGTGGCCGAAGTCCCGGTCAGAGCATCGTCTCCAGCACCCGATCCGGCGGCTTGTGCCCGTCGGCGAAGGTCTTGATGTTGATGATGACCTTCTCACCCATGTCGACCCGGCCTTCGATGGTGGCAGAGCCCATATGCGGCAGCAGTACCACCGAATCCAGCTTCAGCAGCTTCGGATTGACCGCGGGTTCGTGTTCGAAGACATCGAGCCCGGCGCCGGCGAGCTCGCCGGATTGCAGCATGCGGGTGAGGGCATTCTCGTCGACGACCTCGCCGCGCGAGGTGTTGACCAGATAGGCGTGCTTCTGCAACAGCTTGAGGCGTCGCGCCGAAAGCAGATGATAGGTCGCCGGCGTATGCGGGCAGTTGATCGAGATGATGTCCATCCGTGCCAGCATCTGGTCGAGGCTCTCCCAATAGGTCGCCTCCAGCGCCTGTTCCACCGATTGGTGCACCCGGCGGCGGTTGTGATAGTGCACCGAGAGGCCGAAACCCTTGGCCCGGCGGGCCAGGGCGGAGCCGATCCGGCCCATCCCCACGATCCCCAGGCGCTTGCCGTAGATCCGGTGGCCCAGCATGCCCATCGGGCTCCAGCCCTGCCACTTCCCCGAGCGCATTAGCCGCTCGCCTTCCGAAAGACGGCGGGCGACTCCCAGGATCAGCGCCATGGTCATGTCGGCCGTGTCTTCGGTCAGGACACCGGGAGTATTGGTGACGGTAATGCCCCGCTGCCGGGCGGTCGCCAGATCGATATGGTCGACGCCGGTGCCGAAAGAGGCGATCAGCCGCAGCTTCTCGCCCGCCTGGGACAGCACCGCGGCATCAATCCGGTCGGTCACCGTCGGCACCAGCACGTCGGCGGTCTTCACCGCCTCGATCAGCTCGGCCTGGGTCATCGCATGGTCGTCGAGGTTCAGCTTGACGGTGAACAGTTCCATCATCCGCGTCTCGATGACGTCCGGCAGCTTCCGGGTGACGACGACGGTGGGTTTCAGGGACATCCGGCGACCTCGGGGGGACTGGGCTGGCGATCTTTGGCTCCATCATGGAATACCAAGGCTAAAGCGGCCTTGTCCAGCGATTGGCGGCGTTTTCCGGCCGGCCGGCGACCTCGCCCGCCGGAACCGCGACGGCGGCACCGGATCCGCGATGGAAATCGGGCATTTCAACAGCTTATCCGGCGACGGACGCTTGACCGGACGGCCAAGCCCGTAAATTCTGTCGCAAATGATCGACTCGAGCGCCGACACCCGCAAATTCGCCCCTAGACTGCGCCGCATCGCCGCATTTCCGGGATGGCTCGGGCTCTGCCTGCTGGTGCTGCTGCCGGCACCGGCGGGCGCCGAGGACACCAAGCTGCCCCTGCCCCGCTATGCCTCCCTGGAGGCGGACGAGGTCAATATGCGCGCCGGGCCGGGCGAGACCTATCCCAAGCTCTGGGTCTACCAGCGCCGCGGCATGCCGGTGGAGATCATCGAGGAATTCGACATCTGGCGCCGGGTAAAGGACTACCAGGGCGTCGTCGGCTGGGTGAAGGGGAGCCTGCTCTCCGGCCATCGCACCGCCATCGTCACCGAAACCCGCCGTACCCTGCGCAAGCGCGCGGAGGATGAATCTCCGGCGGTCGCCCTGCTCGATCCCGGCGTCATCGCGCGGGTGCTGGAATGCGACGGCGTCTGGTGCCGCCTCGAGGTCCAGGGCTACAAGGGCTGGCTGAAGCGCGCCGATTTCTGGGGCGTCTACCCCGAGGAAGCCCTCAAGGAATAGCGGCGCCGGGCGGAGTTTCCGTCGTCAGGCGAAGTCGCCGGCGAGTTCCGCCCGCACCGTTTCCTGCATCACCGCCATATGGCTGTATTCCGGGTGGCTGAAACCGAGGATCACCTGGCTGCCCGGGCGCTTGAACTGCGCGATCTGTTCGGGGGTGAAGGGGAAATGCACGAACTGCACCGAGGAGGCCTTGCCGGCTTCGTTGGTGCGATCCTGGTCCGCTTCGGGAACGCCCTTGACGATGACCTCGTCCTGCCTGGCGTCGGTCATGCGGATGAAGGCGGTCTCCTCGACGCCGCCGAGACGGCCGAGGAAATTCGCCCGGCGCACCGGATCGTCGATCTCGAACATCACCGTCGCCACCAGCTCGCCGCCGTTCGGGATCAGTGGATTATAGGCACGCAGCTCGTCCGGGATCTGGCCCTCGCCGCCCTTCTCGATGAAGAGCATCTCCTGCACCTGCTGCAGCATGGTGGCGAAGCATTCGAAATAGAAGGTGGCGACCGGACCGACCTCGACCCGCCGCCGCTTCTTCAGCGCCACCACCGCCTTGCGCATCTCGGCGCGCTTCGGGGCGTATTGTTCGATCGGGAGGATGTCGGCGCGGGTGATTTCGCGTTTGGCCATCTGCATCATCTTGGATTGCTGTCTCAGGTTTCTGCGGTAAGCCCGTAGGCGCGGGCGAAGAGCTGGATCGGATGGAAGGCCTGCTCCGCATGCGGGGCGCCGTTGGCCAGCCGCTCCATGCCCTGGATGATGTGATCTCCGGCCAGCGGGCATTCCGAGGCAACGAAGGCCTTGCCGGAATTGAGCGCCTGGCGCGCCACCGGCTTGCCGACCTTGAGGGCGATGTCGAAATTCTCCTTCAGCACGCCCCAGGACCCGCCATGGCCGGAGCAGCGCTCGATCACGGTGATGTCGGCCTCGGGAATGAGCTTCAGCAGTTCCGCCGCCTTCTGCCCCATGTTCTGAGCGCGGGCATGGCAGGCGAGATGCACCGCCATGCCGCCGGGCAAGGCTTCGAGCCCGGGCGCCAGGCCCTCGCGCTTGGCGATGTCGACGACATATTCGCTGACGTCGAAGGTGGCATTGGCCAGACGCTTGATCCGCTCGTCCTTCGGCAGGATCAGCGGCCATTCGAATTTCAGCATCAGGGTGCAGGACGGCACCAGTGCGATTACGTCGTAGCCCTGCTCGACATAGGGGAGCAGCGCATCGGCGACGCTGGCGGCGTGCTCGGCCACCCGGGCGATGTTGCCCTGTTCCAGCTGCGGCATGCCGCAGCAGCGCGGATAGACGACCTCGGTCGCGACGCCGTTCCTGGCAAGGACGGCACGCGCCGCCATGCCGATATCGGGGTTGTTGTAATTGACGAAGCAGGTCGCAAAGAGCACCGCTTTGCGCCCGAAGGCCGGTGCGCGGACGTTCACCTCGGCCGGCTCTTCCATCGCCCGCAGCACGAAGGTCTTGCCGTGGAATTTCGGCAGCGCCGCCTCGCGGTCGATACCGGCGACGTTCTCCAGGACGACGCGGGCAAGGCCGTTGTGGCTGCCGAAATTCGCGACCGGCGCCGCCAGGGCCGCCGCCTTGCCGTTGCGATCGGTCTCGGTCAGCTGTTGGTGGATCCGGCTGACCTTGCCCTGTTTCAGCTCCGCCGCGCGGTAGCGCAGCATCAGGTGCGGGAAGTCCAATGCCCATTCGTGCGGCGGCACGTAGGGACACTTGGTCATGAAGCAGAGATCGCAGAGTGTGCAGGCATCGACCACCTGCTTGTAGTCCGCGGTCTTCACCCCGGCCATCTCGTCGGGCTGGGCGTCGACCAGATCGAACAGGCGCGGGAAGGAATCGCAGAGATTGAAGCAGCGCCGGCAACCGTGGCAGATGTCGAAGACCCGATGCATCTCGGCTTCGATCTTCGCCATGTCGTAGAAGTCCGGGTTCTGCCAGTCCAGCACATGCCGGATCGGCGCATCCAGGCTGCCTTCGCGCATGCAGCTGCTCCGTTGCTAGAGGCGGAAGGAACGACGCGCGGCCGGCGGGCGGTGCCGCACCGCCGGTCGCGCGTCGGTATCGGAAGGGCTACTTGCCGAGCGTGTCGAGGGCCTTCTGGAACCGGCCGGCATGGGACTTCTCGGCCTTGGCGAGCGTCTCGAACCAGTCGGCGATCTCGTCGAAGCCCTCCTCGCGGGCGGTGCGCGCCATGCCCGGATACATATCCGTGTATTCATGGGTCTCGCCGGCGATGGCGGCCTTCAGATTCGGACCGGTCGGGCCGATCGGCAGACCGGTCGCCGGATCGCCGACCGCTTCGAGGAATTCGAGATGGCCGTGGGCATGGCCGGTCTCGCCTTCCGCCGTCGAGCGGAACACGGCGGCGACGTCGTTATAGCCTTCGACATCAGCCTTCTGTGCGAAATAGAGGTAGCGGCGGTTGGCCTGGCTCTCGCCGGCGAAGGCGGCCTTCAGATTGCCCTCGGTCTTCGAACTTTTCAGGTTTGCCATGTCGATGCTCCCTTGGCTGGCGTTGATCGCTTGCTTCTGATCGGTTCCACCCGTCGACTATGGACGGCTGCCGGCAGATTGGAATGAGAATCATATGGCAGCGACAATCCGCGCTGTCAATAGATTAGAATTACTACAATCTAGATTCCTAAGCGTTATATAAAAACGCTTATTTCTCGGACTCGAGACGCACGATGACTTCGACGCGGCTGATCTTCATGCCGGCGGGCGGATCCGGCAGCTGGGCCAGGGCGACGCTGTCGCCGGGGATGTCCATCAGGCTGCCGTCGCGCTCGATGTAGAAGTGATGGTGATCGGAGGTGTTGGTATCGAAATAGGAGCGGCCGGGCTCGACCACCACTTCCCGCAGCATGCCGGCGGCGGTGAACTGGTGCAGAGTGTTGTAGACCGTCGCCAGCGAAACGCGGACCCGGGCGGCCTCGGCTTGCTGATGCAGCTGCTCCGCCGTGACATGTCGGTCGCCGGTCTCGAACAGCAGTTTCGCCAGGGACAACCTTTGCCTAGTCGGGCGGAGGCCGACGGCTTTCAGCTGCTGGACGATCGGGGCAAAGGGCCTTGGCTCGGACATACCCTTAATATGGCCCGGGATTCCCGGGAGTTAAAGGCCTATTTTATAATCGTTCGCGTTTGCCGGCGCAGTCCGGACGGCACCCCCCCGGGATCGTCCGCCTTCAGGGCGCCACCTGACGCAGGCGCATCCGGGCGGCACCATATTCGAGGTAATAATATGTTCCGCTCTCCACGGCCTGCCTCAGGCGCGCCGCGGCCAGGTCGCGGTTGCCGGCAAGATAGGCGGCCTCGCCGGTGTAGAAATAGTATTCGCAGAGCCGTTCGCGTCGGGTCTTGGGATCGCTCGATTGGGTTGCCGCCAGCAGCTTCGCATCGGCAAGCTGGCCGCGGAAGAAGTCGAAGAGCGGCGTCGGCCAGGAGGACTTGGCGAATCTTGCGGCGCCCGCGGATAGCAGCTTGTCGGCCACCGCACCTTTGCCCTGGGCCTTCAGGGCCAAAGCCTTCCACAGCGTGCCATAGGGATAGTCGGGCTCGCCCTGGATGACGCGATCGGCCATCGCCGCCGCGGCATCGGGCTTCCCCGCCAGATACGCCACCAGCACCGCCGTCAGCGACCAATAGGCGGGATCCACCTGTACCGCGCCCGCCACGTCGGCCTCGGCGCCGGCGAGGTCGCCGGCAGCCATCCGCAGATAGGCGCGCTGATCGAGGTAATTCACGTTCTTGGCGTCCATGGCGACGGCACGATCGAGATCGCGGCGCGCATCCTCCAGTTCGCCGAGCGCCGAGGCCGCCATGCCGCGCTGATACACCGCGTCCGGATCCTGCGGATCGAGCCGCGCCGCCTTGTCGAACAGGCGATGCGCTTCGGCATAATCCTGCCGATCGGCGAGGATGAGACCGGCATTGAAATAGGGGGCGGCATCCTGCGGGTCCGAGTCGATCGCCGCGCGGAATTGCGCCGCGGCCGGATCGGCCTGGCCGAGCGCGTAATAGGCCCGGCCGAGTTCGTTCTGGGCCCTGTGTTGTTTGTCGCCGGTGAGTTTGCCGGACTCCACGGCACTCTTGCAGGCAACCATGCGTTCCTGATCCGGCGTATCCTCGGCCTCGCAGGTCTTCAGGACGGCACCGATATCGGGTGCGATGGAGGCTTGCTGGACCGGTGCGGGTTTCGCCGCGGCCATCCCGGATTCGACGGCCACGGTGGTTGCGGGCTCGCGGTCCTTGCCGCTGCCGAGCGCGGCGATCCGGTTGCGCGCCAGCTTCACGAATGCGCCTCTCGGATATTGTTCCAGATAGGCGGTGAAATCCTCGGGAGCCGCACTGTCCTTGATCGAGTTCCAGAAGGCGATCTCGACTTGCTTGGTATCGAGCATCGAGACCTGATCTGCCGGCGACGGCGTGGCGGGCGCCGGCGTGGGCGGCAGGAAGTAGAAGGGCGCGGTCAGCGACGAGGCATCCCAGGGCACCTGCTGCTGGTCCGTGGCGGCGATCACCTTGCCGCGCACGGTGCGGAACACCTCCTCGATGCCGAGCCCCGGCGTCTGGATCGCCTCGGCCAGGGCGGAACTGTACGGACTGTTCCTGCCGGTGCCGTCCGCCGCCGTCTGGCCCGGCGCCGTCGAATAGGCGATGAAGCTGCCGGTCGGCCGGTCGCTGATCTCGGCCAGGCCGCGGGTGGCCGAGCGCAGGCTGCGTGCCAGCGGGTTGTTGCGGCAGGCATCGAGGATGACGATGCTGACCTGGCTGCCGGAGAAATCCATCTGCTTCAGCACCATGTTGGCGGGTACCGCCTCGACCTCGACATCGCCTTCGCGCCGGATCTGCGCCTCGACCGGAATGAGGTAGTTCTCGCCGGCCACCTGGACGCCGTGGCCGGCATAGAAGAACAGGCCGGTGGTGCCGGGCCCGGCATCGGTCAGTTTCTGTCCGAAATCGACGATGGCGCGTTTCATCTTCTTCTGCGAGGCATCGGTGACTTCGATGACGGCGAAGCCCACCTTGCGCAGGGCCTTGGCGATCAGTGCCGCATCATTGGCCGGATTCGGCAGCGCCCCCATTTCCTCGCCATAGGCCGAATTGCCGATCACCAGGGCGACGCGCGGCTCCGCCGCAGCCGGGAGGCCGCCGAAGCCGAATGCCAGTATCGCGGCAAGAATGATCTGCAGAAACCGCATCGGGCCGTCCACACGCTGCACCACCTGGCGCACCAGGCTTCAGTCAGGATTATATGGCGATCCCGGCCGGAGCCGGAAGGCAATCTGCGGGTCATGTGACGCGGCGCACAGCATCCTGCTCCGGCGTGGCGACTAGGTCGATCCCAGCGCCCGCGCCCATTCGCCTTGCACCGTTGCATCCCTATCGCCGCCCTTGGGGGCGAAGGCGAAAAGCCCGTCAGGACAGAGCCGGGACAGGGCCCAGACCCCGGCACCCCTGACCAACGGCGACGGATCGTCCAGCAGCCGGCACACCGCCGGGATCAGAGTTCGGATCCTTGCTGTTGCCGATGGCGATCAGGACATTGCGGATGAAGCGGTCACGGCCGATGCGCTTGACCGGCGAGGCCCGGAACAGGGCGCGGAATCCCGGATCGTCGAGCCCCGCAAGCTCAGCGAGGCGCGGGCCGTCTAGCTCGGGCCGCGCCTGGAAATCCGCATGGCTCCCCGCCTCGGCGAACTTGTTCCAGGGACAGACGGCGAGGCAGTCGTCGCAGCCATAGATGCGGTTCCCGATCAGCGGGCGCAGCTCGTGCGGGATCGGCCCCTTGTGCTCGATGGTGAGGTAGGAGATGCAGCGCCGCGCGTCGAGCCGATAAGGCGCCGGGAAGGCCTGGGTCGGGCAGATGTCGAGGCAGCTGCGGCAGCTGCCGCAATGATCGATCTCCGATGCATCGGGCGGAATCTCCAGTGTGGTGAAGATTTCGCCGAGGAAGAGCCAGGATCCCCAGGCGCGGGACACCAGATTGGTATGCTTGCCCTGCCAGCCGAGGCCTGCGGCGACCGCGAGGGGCTTTTCCATCACCGGGGCGGTATCGACGAAGACCTTGACCTCGGTCGCGTATTGCGCGGCAACCCAGCGCGCCAGTTCCTTCAAGCGCTTCTTCACCGTGTCGTGATAGTCCCGGTTGCGGGCATAGACGGAGATGTCGGCGCGGTCGCCTTGCGCCAGCAGTGCCAGAGGATCGCCCTCTGGCCCGTAATTCATCCCCAGCGCGATCACCGTTCGCGCCTGCGGCCAGAGGATCTGCGGATCGCCCCGCCGGTCGGCCTTGTCGGCCAGCCAGCCCATGTCGCCGTGATGTCCCGCGGCGAGAAAGGCGGCGAGTCCATCCCGAACCTCCCGGGAAAGAGTCGCCGGCGCAAAGCCGACGGCGTCGAAGCCGGTCTCGAGGGCCCGCCGGCGAATGGCATCGCGGATCTCGCTCATCGGCATCCGCGCGGTCGCGCCCTCAGCCGCGGCCGCGATAGGGCGCGACACCCTGGGGTGGCACCCAGAGCCCCTTCGGCAGGCGGCCCTGCTCGAAGAAGACGTCGATCGGCATGCCGCCGCGCGGATACCAGTAGCCGCCGATCCGCAGCCAGCGCGGGCTGATCGCCGCAATCACCTTCTTGGCGATGTCGAGTGTTGTGCCTTCGTGGAAGCCGCCATGATTTCGAAAGCTGTGCAGATAGAGCTTCAGCGATTTGCTCTCCACCAGCCAGCGGCCCGGTGCGTAGTCAAGGACGAAATGCGCGAAATCCGGCTGGCCCGTCACCGGGCAGAGGCAGGTGAATTCCGGCGCGGTGAAACGCACCAGGTAGATCTCCTTGGGATGCGGATTGTCGACCCGCTCGAGCACCGCCGATTCCGGAGACTCCGGCAGGGCCGATGCGCCGCCCAGCTGGGTCAGCTCGCGATACGGCCGTGCGGGTTTGGGTTTCTTCGCCATCAGGTCTCTCCAGTCTGTCGCGCGGCATCGAAAGCGGCGCTGAAGTCGTCGAGCCGGCCGGCCGTGATAGCCGCCCGAATTCCCTGCATCAGCTCCTGATAGTAGTGCAGGTTGTGCCAGGTCAGAAGCATGGCGGCCAGGATCTCCTTCGCCTTGATCAGGTGGTGGATATAGCCGCGTGTATAGGAGGTGCAAGCCGGACAGCTGCAGGCCGGATCGATCGGCGCCGGGTCCGCCGCATGCCTGGCATTGCGCATGTTGAGCTCGCCGAAGCGGGTGAAGGCCTGTCCGGTGCGTCCCGACCGCGTCGGCATCACGCAATCGAACATGTCGATGCCGCGGCGGACCGCGCCGAGAATGTCCTCGGGCCTGCCGACGCCCATCAGGTAGCGCGGCCGGTCGGAAGGCAGGAAATCCGGGGTGAAATCCAGCACCCGGAACATCTCCTGCTGGCCCTCACCGACGGCGAGCCCGCCGATCGCATAGCCGTCGAACCCGATCCGGCGGAGGGTTTCCGCGGATTCCCGGCGCAGGTCCGCGTAGATGCCGCCCTGGACGATGCCGAAAAGATGATAGCCGTCGCGGGCCCTGAAGGCCTTGCGGCACCGCTCCGCCCAGCGCATGGAGAGCCGCATCGAGGACGCGGCCTGTTCTGGCGTCGCCGGAAACGAGGTGCATTCGTCGAAACACATGGTGACATCGGCATCGAGCAGGTGCTGGATCTCGATGCTGCGCTCCGGCGTCAGCATCTGCTTCGAGCCGTCGATATGGGAGCGGAAGGCGACGCCATCCTCGCTGATCTTCCGGAGATCGCTGAGGCTCATCACCTGGAAGCCGCCGGAATCGGTGAGGATCGGGCCCGGGCCAGTTCATGAATTTGTGCAGCCCGCCGAATTCCGCGACGCGCTCGGCGCCGGGGCGCAGCATCAGGTGATAGGTGTTGCCGAGGATGATCTCGGCGCCGGTCGCCCGGACCGATTCCGGCAGCATCGCCTTCACCGTGCCGGCGGTCCCCACCGGCATGAAAGCCGGGGTGTTGACCACGCCATGGGCCGTTGTCAGCCGGCCGCGCCGTGCCTTGCCGTCGGTCGCGGCGACGGTGAAGGCGGCGCTCACCCGCCGCGCTCCAGCAGGCTGGAATCGCCATAGGAGAAGAAGCGATAGCCGCTGCGGATGGCATGGGCATAGGCGGCCCGCATGCGGTCGAGTCCGGCGAAGGCGGCAACCAGCATGAACAGGGTTGATTTCGGCAGGTGGAAATTGGTCATCAGCAGGTCCGCCGAACGGATGCGATGGCCGGGGGTGATGAAGATATCGGTGTCGCCGGTGAAGGCCTGCATCCGGCCGGCGGGATCGAGGGCGGATTCCAGGAGCCGCAGGGCCGTGGTGCCGACCGCGACCACCCGCCGCCCTTCGTCCCGCGCCCGGTTGATCGCCGCCGCGGCTTCGGCGCCGATCTCGCCCCATTCGGCGTGCATCCTATGATCCTTCAGCTCTTCGGCCTTCACCGGCAGGAAAGTGCCCGCGCCGACATGGAGCGTCAAGCTGACCCGGGAGATGCCGCCGGCCTCCAATGCCCGCAGCAGCTCCGGGGTGAAGTGCAGCCCGGCGGTGGGGGCCGCGACCGCCCCCTCGACCCGGGCATAGACCGTCTGGTAGTCCGCCGCATCCCGGGCCGCCACCGGGCGGAGCTTGCGGATATAAGGCGGCAGGGGCATGGCGCCGTGGCGGTGCAGGGCCGCGAGAAGCGCCTCGGCACCGCGGTCGAACCGCAGGACCGCCTCGCCCTCAGGGGTTTTCTCCAGGACGGTTGCGGTGAAATCCCCGGTAAACGCCACGATGTCGCCGGGGCGGAGCCGCTTTCCCGGCCGGGCGAAGGCCCGCCAGGTATCGGCGCTTTCCCGCTTATGCAGGGTGACGTCGATCAGGGCGGCACCGCGCCGGCCCTGGAGCTGGGCGGGGATGACCTTGGTGTCGTTGAAGACCATGAGGTCGCCGGGGCGGAGGATCGCCGGCAGGTCCCTGACCAGGCGGTCCTCCAGGGTGGCGCCGACCCGCAGCAAACGCGCGGAATCCCTGGGGTTTGCCGGGAACTGGGCGATCCGGTCCAGCGGCAGGTCGAAGTCGAAATCGGCGGTTTTCATGGCCCCGGACCGCGGCTATAACAGCGCCGCGCAAGGCAGCCCGCGATCGGGCTGGGACGCGGCGCCGGTGATGAGGGACATGATGCAACCTGTGACCCAGAAGGCGGAACATTCCACCTGGTTCGTGGCCGTGGTGGCCCTGTTCGTGACCGACCTTTTGGTCTCCAACATCATTGCCGTCAAGACGATTTCCCTGGGCGGCACCGTCCTCCAGGCCGCCGACCTGATCTTCCCCGTCACCTATATCCTGGGCGACGTGCTGACCGAGGTCTATGGATTCAAGAAGGCGCGGCGGGCGATCTGGATCGGTTTCGGCTGCAACCTGTTTGCCGCCGGTGCCATCACCCTTGGCCAGATGCTCCCGGCCCAGCCCGACTGGCACGACCAGGCGGCCTATGACGCGATCCTCGGCAGTCAGCCGCGGATCCTCGCTGCCTCGTTCACCGCCTACCTGTTCGGCGAATTCATGAATTCCTATGTGCTGGCAAGGATGAAGGTCTGGACCGCCGGCAGATATCTCTGGACCCGGACCATCGGCTCGACTGTGGTGGGGCAGGCCTTCGACACCTCGATCTTCGTCACTCTCGCCTTCTACGGCGTGATGCCGACCGACGTGCTGCTCCAGCTGATCGCGTTTCAATGGCTGTTCAAAGTCGCCTATGAAACGGCGGCGACGCCGCTGACCTACCTGGTGGTGAATTTCCTGAAGCGCCAGGAGGGCGTCGACGTCTACGACCGGGACCTGAAGTTCAATCCATTCGCCCTCTCGGAATGAAGAAGCGCTCCGCCACCGCCGGCTGATTGCGGCGTTTGGTCTTGGCCGGGGGCTGCTCCTGCGGCAGATCCACCGACGCGCAATAGGGGCCGCCATTGCGTCGGCACCGGTCTTCCAGCACATGAACCCGCCAGGCAACTAAAGCGGCACCGACGGCGATCCAGGCGATGACGAAGATGATCGGCCATCTGCGCCCACCCTCCCAGAAGCGCTTCGGTGCAAATGCGTTGACCCAGCTGAAAATCGCGAACACGGGCGCACCTATGCGCCGGATCCGTCGGCGCGTTCCGCGACGCGCCGCAAACCGTATTGCGCCAAGGCATATTCGATGCACCAGGCATTCTCAAGATCGGCCGTGGCGACGGTATAGTTGCGGAACGCGGCGGCCCGGTCGCCGCGGCACTCCGCATCAGCCCCCAGCAGGTAGTAGGATTCGGTAATCGCGGCCAGGGGTTGGCCCCTGCCCCGGATGGCCTCCAGCTTCCCTGTCACCTGGTCGCGGGCACCGGCATCGCCGTCGGCGAACCAGCGATAGAAAAGACCGACCCTGTCCCGGACCCCGACGCCACCGATCAGGCTTTCGATCTGCTCGGTCAGGCCGGCGAGTCCGGCCCGTCTGCGGATGATATAGCGCCAGAGTGCCAGGTCCGGATCGTCGCCCTCGGCCAACGCCGCTTCACCGGCCAGATCGGCGACGGCGCCGATGCGGTCGCCGAGCAGCAGCCGGGCCTCGGCACGGGACTGCATCTGTTCGAGACGATATTTCGCGGCGCCGGTCCGGGTTTCCGCCGTCTCGGCGGCCGCCGCGACGGCGGCACCCGGATCGCCCATCACGAGGTGGATGGTGCAGAGCTTGGCGGCGGCGAAAGCCGGATCCTCGCCCTCGACGGCGGCACGGCGCATATCGGCCAGCGCGGCATCGAACCGCCCTTGCGCGGAATGGACGAAGGAACGCCGGCGATAGGCTTCCGCCGGCGCGCTGCAGTCCAGCGCCAGGGCGCGGCCATAGGCCTCGAGCGCCAGATCGAGCCGGTTGCCGGACTGGCAGGCATTGCCGAGCAGAACCTGCAGATTGCCGGCGTACCAGCCATCGGGACAGGCCGCGAGCGCCTCCCGGAATCCGGCGATGGCGCCGTCGAGATCGCCTTCATCCATCAGCCGGTTGGCACGATCGGAAAGGAAGACCGCGCGGACGAAGCCCTGGGCCCCCGGCCGCACACAGTGGTCGATGGCGGCTTCCAGGTCGAAATCTTGCCCGGCCGCCTCACCCGCCGCCTCACCCGCCCCGTCGATCTCCGGGGCTTCGCCCGGAACTTCCGGCGGGACCTCCGCCTGCACCGGTGCAACGTCCGCTGACGAATCGATACGCGCCGCCTGGTCCACACCCGGGATCTGCAGATCGTTTGCCGGCCGGGAAATGCCCAATTTCCGATCGAACATATGCTACCTCCCCATCAGTTCTGCATATGTTCCAACGATCGCACAAATTACCAGAGGTTGCAAAGAATTTTTCCTATATAATTTTAATTGTACCCGGAACTACAAGATACCCACCTGATTCTTCAGGCTTTTCTGAACGGAACGGAGGTGTACGGCGGGACTGGCTCTAGTCGCCGGTGGCGATGCGCTCCACCAGCTGCTTCACCGTCGGCACGAAGCCGTTGGCATAGAACGGGTCGTCCTTGAAGCGATAGGCATTGTGCCCGGCGAACATCAGCTGGTCTTCGGTCCGGTCGGTATGGCTGATTTCCTGCAGCGTCTTCTGGATGCAATAGCTGCGCGGATCGGCCTTGCGGCCGGTGGTGCCCTGCTCGTTCTGCGACCAGTTGGAGAAGCCGCAGGCCGATAGGCAGCCCATGCAGTTGATCTGATCGGTGAGGATCTCGTTGGCCTTGTCGCGGGTGACGAAGATCAGCGTCGAATCCGGCGTGCGCATGGCCTCGGTGAGGCCGGAGCGGACCCATTCTTCCGCCCGCAGCTTGTCCGCCGCGGTCAGATAGACCAGCCGGCCGCGGGCGCCAACCGGGAAGGGCCATTCATGCTCGCCGACCTTGGTCTGGCTGTAGGCGACCTGATGGTCGGCCCGGCTCTTCAATTCGTCGAGGAAGGGATTGGAGACGGCGGAGGAATAGAACCCGGTCGGACTGAAGCGGTTCAGGTAGACGTCGCCCTCCTTCAGGGTCATCAGGCGCTTCTTCCACGCGTCGGAGATCGGACTCTCCCTGGTCAGCAGCGGCCGCGTGCCGTACTGAAAGGCGATCGGCCCGAGTTCCGGATTGTCGATCCAGTCGGCCCATTCGCGCAGATACCAGACGCCGCCCGCCATGACGATCGGCGTATCCTCGAGGCCGCATTCCTCGCGCATCATCTTGCGCAATTCGGCGACGCGGGCGTAAGGCGGTTGCGGTTTCAAAGGGTCTTCGACATTGGAGAGGCCGTTATGGCCGCCGGCCAGCCAGGGATCCTCGTAGACCACGGCGCCCAGCCAGTCGCGGAACTTGTGATAGGCCCGCTTCCACAAGGCACGGAAGGCGCGGGCGGAGGAAACGATCGGGTAATAGTGGACATTGTAGTGTGCGCAGATCTCGGAGATCCGATACGGCATGCCGGCGCCGCAGGTGACGCCGTGGATCAGCCCCTTGGCGCCTTCCAGTACGCCGTGCAGCACCCGTTCCGCCCCGGCCATTTCCCAGAGCACGTTCATGTGGATCCGGCCCTGGCCGTTCGACATTTCATGGGCGATGCGGGCCTGGGTGATGCCGCCGCGGATTGAATAGGCCAGCAGCTCCTCGTGTCGTTCGCGCCGGGTCTTGCCGTAATAGATCTGCGGCATCCGATTGCCGTGCTCGTCGTAGAAGTCGGCATTCACCCCGGAGAAGGTGCCGACCGCCCCGGCTGCAGCCCAGGCGCCGGAGGATTCGCCGTTGGAGACCGAGATGCCCTTGCCGCCCTCGACCAGCGGCAGCACTTCGCGTCCGGAAATCAGCATCGGCTTCAGTGCGTTCAAGGCGATCCTCCCGACCGGCCGGAACTTCGACCGCTGGCTACGACTTCCCGGCCATCGATCACTGGCTAGGCTGGACGATTGATTATAGTCAATTGCCGAGCTTCGCCAACAGGCGTCCTGGTGCATCGGTGAAAACGCCGTCCACGCCCCAGGCGAACAGCTCGGCCGCCCGGTCGGCATCGTTCACGGTATAGGCCAGGAGTCCGTAACCGGCGGCCTTGATCTCGCGGCACCAGTCCGGCGTCGCATCGCGCTCCCAGATATTGACCGTGGCGGCTCCCACGCCGCGGGCCTGGGCGAGCCAATCCAGCGGGTGTTCTTCGAGCAGCAGGCCGCGGGCGAATTCCGGCGCCTCGGCCTGCGCGATCCGCAGGCATTCCGGCGCGAAACTCGAGACCAGCGGCAGCGGCCTGGCTTTCGGCCAGAGACGGCGCAAGGCCGCCATGACGACGCGGGCGGTCTCCCGCTCGCGTCCCGGGCAGGGCTTGATCTCGACATTGGCGCCGAGGCCAAGCTGGCCGAGGACGGCCACCGTCTCGGCGAGCGTCGGGATCCGGGCCCCGGCAAAGACCGGCTTGAACCAGGCGCCGGCGTCGAGGGCCTGCAATTCGGCCAAGGTCTTCAGGCGCGCCGGCCCCTTGCCGCTGGTGGTGCGGTCGAGGTCGTCGTCATGCAGGATGACGATCGCATTGTCGGCGGTGAGCTTGGCGTCGAACTCGACCCATTGCGCGCCTTCGGCGGCGGCGGCGCGGAAGCTTTCCAGGGTGTTTTCCGGAGCGTTTTCCGCTGCGCCGCGATGGCCGATGATCCTGGGCAGCTTCACTTCGGATACATCGCCCGGCGCATCACCGGCCGCATCGCCGCATCGGCGGGAACCTGCTCGGGCGCGGCCTCGTTCGGGTTGGCGTCCCGGGGAACGGGCGTTGCCGCCCCGGTCTCCGGCACTTCGACCCCACCGGCCAGCAGCGCGTCTGGAAACGGCCGCTGGCCTTTGGGATCGAGCAGTGCCGTGCGGATCATCGGCGCTTTTAGGCCGGTTGACCCTGGCTGCGCTGGGCCCGGCGTTCGGCCTCCAGCTTCTCGGTGATGTCGGCGCCGGTCTGCCTGGTCGACCGCCTTCATGGACAGCTTGACCTTGCCGCGGTCGTCGATGCCCAGCACCTTCACCTTCACCGCGTCGCCGACCTTGACGACGTCGGTGACCTTGTCGACGCGCTGCGGCGCCAGCTCGCTGATATGGACCAGGCCGTCCGCGGCGCCGAGGAAGTTCACGAAGGCGCCGAAATCGACGATCTTCACGACCTTGCCGTTGTAGATCACGCCGACTTCCGGCTCGGCGACGATGCCCTGGATCCAGTCGATCGCGGCTTCGCCGGCCTTGGCGTCGACCGCGGCCACCTTGATCGTGCCGTCGTCCTCGATGTCGATCTTGGCGCCGGTCTGCTTCGCAGATCTCGCGGATCACCTTGCCGCCGGTGCCGATCACTTCGCGGATCTTGTCCTTCGGGATGTTGATGACGGTGATGCGCGGCGCGGTCTGCGACACGCCTTCGCGGGCGCCGGTCAGCGCCTTGGCCATCTCGCCCAGGATGTGCAGGCGGCCGTCGCGCGCCTGGTCCAGCGCGATCTTCATGATCTCCGCGGTGATCGACGTGATCTTGATGTCCATCTGCAGGGCGGTGATGCCCTGGTCGGTGCCGGCCACCTTGAAGTCCATGTCGCCGAGATGATCCTCGTCGCCGAGGATGTCGGACAGCACGGCGAAGCCGCTGGTCTTCCTTGATCAGGCCCATGGCGATGCCGGCCACCGGGCGCTTCAGCGGCACGCCGGCATCCATCAGCGACAGCGAGGTGCCGCAGACCGTCGCCATCGACGACGAGCCGTTGGACTCGGTGATCTCGGAGACGACGCGCATGGTGTAGGGGAACTTTTCCTTCGCCGGCAGCAGCGGATGGATCGCGCGCCAGGCCAGCTTGCCGTGGCCGATTTCGCGGCGGCCCGGCGAGCCCATGCGGCCGGTCTCGCCGACCGAATAGGGCGGGAAGTTGTAGTGCAGCATGAAGTTCTCGCGGTACTCGCCTTCCAGCGCGTCGATGATCTGCTCGTCCTGGCCGGTGCCGAGCGTGGCGACGCACCAGCGCCTGGGTCTCGCCGCGGGTGAACAGCGCGGAGCCATGGGCGCGCGGCAGCACGCCGACCTCGGCGACGATCGGGCGCACGGTCTTGGTGTCGCGGCCGTCGATGCGCATCCCGGTGTCGAGGATGTTGCTGCGGACGATGTCGGCTTCTCGAGCTCCTTGAACAGCTTGCCGACCAGTTCGGCCTTCTTCTCGTCGCCGCCGCCGACCGCTTCCTTGGCCGCGGTCTTCACCGCCGCCACCTTGTCGGTGCGGGCCTGCTTCGCGGTCTCGCGTATAGGCCTCGGCGAGCTTGTCGCTGAACTGGCGCTTCAGGGCCTGCCAGACCGCCGCCTGGGTCGGGTCGGCTTCCTTCAGCGGCCAGGGTTCCTTGGCGGCACTGCTCGGCCAGCTCGATGATCGCCTTGATCACCGGCTGGAACTGCTGGTGGCCGAACTTGACGGCGCCGAGCATGATCTCCTCGGACAGCTCCTTGGCCTCGGATTCGACCATCAGCACGCCTTCGGAGGTGCCGGCGACGACGCAGGTCGAGCGACGACGTCTGGGCAGGTCTGCTCGGCGGTCGGGTTGAGCACGTACTGGCCGTCGATATAGCCGACGCGGCGCCGCGCCGATCGGGCCCAAGAAGGGAATGCCGGAGAGCGTCAGCGCCGCCGAGGCGCCGACCATGGCGACGATGTCCGGATCGTTCTCCAGATCGTGGCTCAGGACGGTGCAGACCACCTGGGTCTCGTTGCGGAAGCTCGGGGGAACAGCGGGCGGATCGGCCGGTCGATCAGGCGCGAGGTCAGCACCTCCTTCTCGGTCGGGCGGCCTTCGCGCTTGAAGAAGCCGCCGGGGATCTTGCCGGCGGCGAAGGCCTTCTCCTGGTAGTTCACGGTGAGCGGGAAGAAATCCACGCCGGGCTTCGGCTCCGGGTCGCCGACCGCGGTGCAGAGCACCATGGTGTCGCCGTAGGTGGCCAGCACGGCGCCGTCGGCCTGGCGGGCGATCTTGCCGGTTTCGAGGATGAGCTTCCGCCCGCCCCACATCAGTTCCTTGCGAAAAACCTTAAACATCTGGGTCCTTTTCGGATTCCATTGCGGAATCCATTACGGTTCAGCGACCGGAGCTTTGCCGGACCCGCGAAAGCAACGCATATGTCTGTGAAGCTGCGTTGCTTGCGTCGGCCCGGCGCCGTCACCTTCCCACCGTGCCGGTTGCAATCAGCGGCGGGAATGTAGGTAGAACTGCAGATCCCGCTCCGGCGGCCATCGCTGGTGCCGAAGCGGGGATCCGGATTCGCGTTAACGACGCAGACCCAGGCGCGTGATGATTTCCTGGTAGCGCGCGTTGTTCTTCTTCTTCAGATAGTCGAGCAGGCGACGGCGCTGCCCGACCATGACCAGCAGTCCGCGACGGGAATGGAAATCCTTGTCGTGCGACTTGAGGTGCTCGGTCAGATTGGTGATACGTTCGGTGAGGAGGGCCACCTGCACCTCGGGCGAGCCGGTATCGCTGCCGCCCTTGGCATATTCCTTGATGACTTCCTGTTTCCGCTCCGCGGTGATCGACATCGGGATCTCCTTTCAATCAGAGGTTCATGACGCGCACCGGGACGAGCTCACCCGCTTCGAAACGGGTTAGAGCGACGAGTCTGCCTTCCGACATGGCGCAAACCATGCCGCCGGGATCGAAACCCCGGATTCGGTCGCGGTCTTGACGGTGGAGCAATCCAACCGGTTGCCCGGACCTAAGGCGCATCGCCTCGGTGGCCGTAAGGCCAACGCCGGGATGTCGTCCAGCGCGGTCTCAATCGGCAAAATATGCTCGAAAGCGGCCGGAATATGCCCCAAAGCCCGGAGAGCGTCCAGAGAAATCGCCCCCGCTTCGGTGAAAGCCCCAACAGATAGGCGTCTGAGGGCGGAAACATGCCCCAGAGACCCCAGATGTAGGGCGAGATCGCGGGCCAAAGCCCGCATATAGGCACCTTTTCCGGATCTGACCTCGAAGACCGCCTCGTCGGGACCCAGACGCTCGACCAGGCGGAAATCGTCGATGCGAACCTTCCGCGCGGCGAGTTCCACCGCCTCCCCCTGGCGGGCGAGGTCGTAGGCCCGCTCGCCATCCACCTTGATGGCGGAGAAGATCGGCGGGATCTGGTCGATCTCGCCGATGAAATGCGGCAGGGCGGCCCGGATCTCGGCATCGGTCGGGCGCCGGTCGGAGGTCCCGGTGACGGCACCCTCGGCATCGTCAGTGGCGCGGGATTCGCCGAATTTCAGGGTGAAGCGGTAGGTCTTGGCCCCGTCCATGACGAACGGCACCGTCTTCGTCGCCTCGCCGAGGGCGATCGGCAGGATGCCGGTGGCCAGGGGGTCGAGCGTGCCGCCATGCCCGGCCTTCTGGGCGTCGAACAGGCGCTTCACCGCGGCGACCGCCTGGGTCGAGGTGATGCCGATCGGCTTGTCGAGGATGAGCCAGCCGTCGACCTTCTGGCCCTTCTTCCGCCGCGCCATCAGCCGGCACCCGTGTCGCCGTCGTCATCGCTGCCGGAACGCGGGCCGAGATCGCGGGCGACGGCCGGATCGTGCAGCAGCGCCTCGATCCGGCTGGCCTGGCCGAAGCTCTCGTCGGCCTTGAAGGTGATCGAGGGGGTGAATTGCAGCTTCACCTCGCGGGCCAGCTGGCCGCGGAAATAGGCGCCGGCGCGGTTGAGCGCCTTGACCAGGGGCTTCACCGCCTCGCCATCGGCCAGGGCGGCGCCGAAGGGCACGATGAAGGCGGTGGCGTTCCGGAGGTCCGGGCTGATCCGCACCTCGGTCACCGTCGCCGACTTGCCATAGAGATCGGGATCGTCCAGCTCGTCGCGCGCGATGATGCGCGTCAGGGCGTGGCGGATTTCCTCGCCGACGCGAAGCTGGCGCTGTCCGGGTGCGGCGGTCTGTTTCTTGCGGGGCATGTCTCTCTATCGGCTTTCCTGGCGCGGCATCCGCTGCCGCTAACGCGGCATGCCCGGGCTTGACCCGGGCATCCACGTCTTCGGTCGAAACGAGTGGAGGTCGTGGCCGGCCGGGGCAAGCCCGGCCGTGACGATCCCGGGCTTCCTAGGCCAGGGTCCGGCTGACTTCCTCGATCTCGAAACACTCGATGATGTCGCCCTTCTCGATATTCTCGTAGTTCTCGAAGGCCATGCCGCATTCGAAGCCTTCCTTGACCTCGCGGACCTCGTCCTTGAAGCGCTTCAGCGTCTTCAGCGCGCCCTCGTGGATGACCACGTTGTCGCGCAGCAGGCGGACCTTGGCGCCGCGCTTCACCACGCCCTCGGTGATCATGCAGCCGGCAACCTTGCCGGCCTTGGTGATGTTGAAGACCTCGCGGATCTCGGCGTTGCCGAGGAACTTCTCGCGCAGGCTCGGCGCCAGCATGCCCGACAGCGCCGCCTTCACGTCGTCGACCACGTTGTAGATGATCGAGTAGTAGCGGATGTCGACATGGTCGCGCTTCGCCATCTCGCGCGCCTGCGGATTGGCGCGGACGTTGAAGCCGATGATCATGCCGCCGGTGGCGCGGGCCAGGGTGACGTCGCTCTCGTTGATGCCGCCCACCGCCGAATGCAGCACGCGGACCGCAACCTCGTTGGTCGAGAGGTTGTTGAGGCTGTTGATGATCGCCTCGACCGAGCCCTGGACGTCGGCCTTCACCACCACCGCCAGCTCCTTGGCCTCGCCGGCCTGGATCTTGGAGAACATCTCCTCCAGCGTGCCGCGGGCGCCGGCCGCCGCCTGCTTCTGGCGCTGGCGCTGCATGCGGAACTCGGTGACTTCGCGGGCCTTCGCCTCGGATTCGACGACCGAGAAGACGTCACCGGCCTGCGGGCTGCCCTGCAGACCGAGAACCTCGACCGGCATCGCCGGGCCGGCGGCATCGATCGGCCGCCCGAGATAGTCGAGCAGGGCGCGGACGCGGCCCCATTCGGTGCCGGCGACGAAGATGTCGCCGACCTTCAGCGTGCCCTTCTGGACCAGCAGCGTCGCCACCGCGCCGCGGCCGCGCTCCAGCTTCGCCTCGATCACCGCGCCCTGGGCGGCGCGGTCCGGATTGGCCTTCAGATCCAGCACTTCGGCCTGGAGCAGCATCGCCTCTTCCAGCTTGTCGAGATTCATCTTGGTCTTCGCCGAGACCTCGACCGTGAGGACATCGCCGCCCATTTCCTCGGTGACAATCTCGTGGTTCAGCAGTTCGCGGCGCACCCGGGTCGCGTCGGCATCCGGCTTGTCCATCTTGTTGATGGCGACCAGGATCGGCACCTTCGCCGCCTTGGCGTGCCGGATGGCCTCGACGGTCTGCTGCATGATGCCGTCATCCGCCGCCACCACCAGCACCACGATATCGGTGACATTGGCGCCGCGGGCGCGCATCTCGGTAAAGGCCGCATGGCCCGGCGTGTCGATGAAGGTGATCTTCTTGCCGGTCGGCATGTGCACCTGGTAGGCGCCGATATGCTGGGTGATGCCGCCCGCCTCGTGCGCCGCCACGTCGGTCTGGCGCAGCGCGTCGAGCAGCGAGGTCTTGCCGTGGTCGACATGGCCCATGATGGTGACCACCGGCGGCCGCGACAGAAGATGCTCCTCGACGTCCTCGGCGCCTTCCAGCCCAAGCTCGACGTCGGAGGCCGAGACCCGGCGGAACTTGTGGCCGAACTCGCCGATGATCAGCTCCGCCGTATCGGCGTCGATCGGCTGGTTGATGGTCGCCATGACGCCCATCTTCATCAGCGCCTTGATCACGTCGGCGCCGCGCTCGGCCATGCGGTTGGCCAGCTCCTGCACGGTAATGGTCTCCGGCAGGATCACTTCGCGCACCACCTTGGTTTGCACCTGCTGCATCTGCTGCATGGCGCGTTTCTCTTTTTCCGTCCGCCGGCGGAACGCCGCCAGCGAGCGCATCCGCTCGCCCTCTTCGGAGGACAGGGCCTGGGTCACCGAGAGCTTGCCGGTGCGGCGCTTCGGCTCGTCCTTGGCCCGGCTCGGCGTCGGCTTCGGCGCCACCGCGTGGCGGCCGATGTTGCGCCGGCGCGCGGCTTCCTCTTCCTCTTCCTCGGCGCCCTGCTTGGCGACCGCCTTGTTGAGATGCATCTTGCCGGGATGGGCGGCGGCGGCGGCCAGGGTGGCCTCGACCTTGGCCGGGTCCACCGGCACGACGGCATCGGCGCGCGGCTCGGCCTTCGCCTCGGCCTTGGCGGGGGCGCCGTCGCGGGTCTTGCGCTGCGCCTCTTCGGCGGCCTTGCGCTCGTCCTCCTCGCGGCGGCGGCGATCGATCTCCAGGCGCTCGCGCTCGGCCCGCTCGGCGGCGCGCTGGCTTTCCTCGGCCTCGTTCTGGCGGCGGACGTCCTCGTCGCGCTTGGCCTGTTCCAGCGCCTTCACCCGCGCCTGGCGCTCGTGATCGGTCAGGTTGTGGTGCCGGTCGTCGAGCTCCGCGGTCAGCGCCGCGATCTGCCCGTGCAGCTTGGCCTCGGCCTCGCTGGGCACTTCCGTCATCTTGCCGCCGGCGCCCTGGGCGTAGGTGCGCTTCTTCTTCACCTCGACGGCGACGGTCTTGGTGCGGCCATGCGGGAAGCTCTGGCGCACCTGACCGCCGTCGACGGTCTTCTTCAGCTCAAGCTTGCCCGGCGACGACAGCTTCAGCGGCTTCCTGGTCGGTGTATCGGTGTTGCTGGTCATATGTCCGTCTGTTCCAGTTGTCCGTCGCAGTCAATTCAAGCAGTCAATTCAAGCAGTCAGGCGGTCTCGCCCGGCACTCAAGGCCGCTCCGGCCGGCGATCGCCGGAGAATCCGGCTTGCCGTCGGAAGGCGGCCTGCAACGTGGTCGCAAATCCACCTGGCGTCACCGCCACATGGACAGCGGTTTCGCGACCCAGGGCCTGGGCCAATTCCACGCCGGTGAGCGGGGTCCATATCTCTACCCCACTTCCAGCCAGTCGCGCCAGCTTTGCGCGACCGTCGGCCGCGGCGTCGCTGGCCTCGATCAGCAGGGCGACATTGCCGGCCCGCAGCCGGCCCTCGACCTTTTCGAAGCCGGTGACCAGCATCCCGCCGCGCCGGGCGAGGCCGAGCAGGTCGCAAATCTGCCGTTTCAGCAGGAAAGCCACCTGGTCGGGCAGGTCTTTCGCCACCTTCACCGGGGCCTTCGCCGCCTTGGCGAAGGCGTTGCGCTTGACCGCCTCGGCCAGGATCCCGGCCTCCGCCTTCACCCAGAGGCCGCGGCCGGGCAGGTTTCCCTTCAGATCCGGCACCACGCTGGCCCTCCGGATCGACCACGAAGCGGATCAGCTCGGCCTTGTCCAGGGCCTCGCGGGTGACGATGCAGCGGCGCTGCGGCGCGTTCTTGGGGAACGCGTCGGCGTCGTCGCCGGTCTCCGGCTCTGCCTGGGTCACGCCTAGATCCATTCTTCCCTGTCGCTCCGGCCCTCAGGCCTTGTCCTCGTCCTCGAACCAATGGGCGCGCGCCGCCATGATGATGGCGTTGGCGTCCTCGGTGGTGAGTTCGAAATCCTTCAGGATGCCGTCCTTGGCATCGATCAGCTCGTCGGCGGCCAGGTCGGCCAGGTCGTCGAGCGTCTTCACGCCCTTCTCGCCCAGCGCGACCAGCATCGCCGGGTGAAGCCGCTCGATCGCGGCGACCTCGTCCTCGACGCCCAGCTCGCGGCGCTTGTCGTCCAGCTCGCTCGTCGCGCTCGGCTCGATCCAGGCCTGGGCGCGGCGCTTCAGCTCGGCGGCGACCTCCTCGTCGAAGCCCTCGATCCCGGCCAGTTCCTCGATCGGCACGACGGCCACGTTCCTCGACCGAGGTGAAGCCTTCGGCCACCAGCAGGTGCGGCGATGACGTCGTCGACGTCGAGCGCTTCGATGAACAGCTGCGAGCGCGCTTGCGGAATTCCTCCTGGCGGCGCTCGGATTCCTCGGCCTCGGTCAGGATGTCGATGTCCCAGCCGGTCAGCTGCGAGGCGAGGCGCACGTTCTGGCCGCGCCGGCCGATCGCCAGGCTGAAGCTGGTCGTCGGGCACCACGACCTCGATGCGGCTCGCTTCCTCGTCGAGCACGACCTTGGCGACTTCGGCCGGGGCCAGCGCGTTGACGACGAAGGTCGCGGTGTCCGGCGACCAGGGGATGATGTCGATCTTCTCGCCCTGCAGCTCCTGCACCACCGCCTGCACGCGGCTGCCGCGCATGCCGACGCAGGCGCCGACCGGGTCGATGCTGCTGTCGTGCGACATCACGCCGATCTTGGCGCGGCTGCCGGGGTCGCGGGCGACCGCCTTGATCTCGATGATGCCGTCGTAGATTTCCGGCACTTCCTGCGCGAACAGCTTGGCCATGAAGTCGGGATGGGTGCGGCTGACAGGAAGATCTGCGGGCCGCGCGGTTCCTCGCGCACGTCGTAGATGTAGGCGCGCACGCGGTCGCCGTTGCGGAAGGTCTCGCGCGGGATCGTCTCGTCGCGGCGCAGCACGCCTCGGCGCGGCCGAGGTCGACGATGATGTTGCCGAACTCGACGCGCTTGACGATGCCGTTGATGATCTCGCCGACGCGGTCCTTGAACTCGTCGTACTGCTTGCTTGCGCTCGGCTTCGCGCACGCGCTGCACGATCACCTGCTTGGCGGTCTGGGCGGCGATGCGGCCGAAATCGATCGGCGGCAGCGGGTCGACGATGAAGTCGCCGAGCTTGAGCTCGGGATTGATGCTTCTGCGCCGCGCTCGACCGGGATCTGGGTCGCCTCGTTCTCGACCGGCTCCGACCACCTCGCTCCAGCGGGACAGCTTGATCTCGCCGGTCTTGCGGTCGATCGTCGGCGCGGATGTCGTTCTCGTGGCCGTACTTGGCGCGGCCGGCCTTCTGGATGGCCTGCTCCATCGCCTCCAGCACTTCGCTCGCGCTCGATGCTCTTCTCGCGCGCGACCGCGTCGGCGACCTGCAGCAGTTCCGATGCGGGGAATGGCGATCGTCGATTCCATAGCCATCGTCTTCGTCCTCGGTTTCTTGGCCCAGTTGGCGTGTTGGTTCAGTTGGCGTGTTGGTTGAGCTGGAGCGCCGGCGCTTCGGCCGGCGTTTCGGCCTGCTGGTGCTCCGCGATCAGCGCGTCGGTCAGCACCAGCTTGGCGCGTGTGGATGAGGGCGAGCGGCAGGGCGACCTCGGCCCCGTCGACGCTGCAGCCGCACCGCGCCGTCGGCGAGCCCCAGCAGCTTGCCCTTGAAGCGCTTCCGGCCATCGACCGGTTCCGTGGTCTCGACCTTGGCCACGTGGCCGGCGAAACGCTGGAAATCCTTGGGCCGGGTCAGCGGCCGGTCGATGCCGGGCGAAGAGACTTCCAGCGAATAGGCGTCGGAGATCGGGTCCTCGACGTCGAGCACGGCGGAGATCGCCCGGGAGAGCTCGGCGCAATCCTCCAGCGACATGTGGCGGCCGGTCTTCGGCTCCGCCATCACCTGCAGGGTCTTGCGGATGCCGCCGGCGATCTGCACGCGCACCAGCTCATAGCCCAGCGCGTCCAGGGTCGGGGTGATCAGGCGTTCGATGGTCTGGCTGGAAGCCATTGCGTTCCGTCGTTCCGTTCCGTCCCAGGGGCAAATTCGCCGCGGCCAACAAAAAAGGCGGGCCGTTTGGGCCCACCCTTCGTTTTGGATCTCATAGCGATCCTGGGATTTGGCCGGAATATAGGGATTTCGAGGAAAGTGGCAAGCGCTTTCCCGGGCCCATCCGGCCCGGATCGGTATTTATTCCTATAGCCCTGCGCCAAAGGCCTGGAAAGCTGGAGTTCTACACCTTCTCCCACTTGCCGCTGTCGGCCGCCTTGAACAGGGCGTCGATCGCCCGCATGTTGCCGATCGCCGCCGCCATGCCGTAGTCCAGCTTCTCCACCCCGCGGACCGCCCTGGAGAAGGCCTCGGCCTGGAGCGTGTACTGGTCGCAGACCGGCATCCGCTCGACCCTGGCGCTGGCCCCCATCAGGTCGCTGCCGTCGTCGACCAGGATCTCCATCGGCAGGTCGGGGATGGCGTTGAAGGGCACCCGGATCTCCAGGCGCGCCTTGGTGCCGAAGACCTCGACCACCTGCCGGGGCACCAGCTGGGTCGCGCAGGAGAAGACCAGCTGCCGGCCGCCGGGAAAGGCCAGCATGCCGCTGGTCAGCCGGTCGGTCCTGAATCTGGGATCGCGTTCGATGATGGCGGCGGCGCGTTCCGGCTCGGCGTCGAACAGGAACCGCGCCCCGGTCACCGCATAGCAGCCGATGTCGTAGAGCCCGCCGCCGCCGATATCGGCCTGGTTGCGGACATTGGCCGGATCGTCGTTGAAATAGCTGAAGATGACATGCACCAGCTTCACCTCGCCGAGCCCGCCGCCGCGGGCGATCTCGCGGGCGCGGATCCATTGCGGGTGATACCGCACCATGAAGGCCTCGGCCGCCATCCTGCCGCTGCGCTTCTCGGCGGCGACGATGGCCTCGGCTTCCTTCGCATCGATGGAAATCGGCTTCTCGCAGAGCACATGCTTGCCGGCATCCAGGGCCCGGACCGTCAGCGGCACATGCAGATGATTGGGCAGCGGGTTGTAGACCGCCTCGATCTCGGGATCGGCCAGCAGGGCCTCGTAGCTGCCATAGGCCCTGGGGATGCCGAGCGCCTTGGCCGCCTGCTGCGCCCGCCCGAGATCGCGCGAGGCGATGGCCGCCACCTCGACCCCCGCGGCCTTCAGCATGCCGGGGATCACCTTCTTGGTGCCGATCAGGGCGGTGCTGATGATTCCCCATTTCACCGGGCGCATGGCGGGCTCCTGTTAGGCAGGTCTTGCATCATTGGCAGGTCGGGGGCCAGCTTCGCCATCCCGGCAGGTGCCGTCAACTGGGCTCGAATGGCTGCGTTGCAGAAGCGGCGCTGGATCGCGGGCGCGTTCTTTGCAAGACTGCAGTCGATCGATGGACCAGGGGGCCCGCTTGCTGATCGCCTATCCCGACGCCGCGCCGGAGACGATGGAGCTGATGTCCGGATGGAAGATGCCCGACGGCATCCGGCTCGCCATCGACTGCGTGCCGCGCGACGACACCAAGGCGCTGATCGAGCGCTGCCGCGACGCCGAGGCGATCCTGCTCGGCTGGGCCACCCTCACCGGCGAGATCATGGCCGCCTGCCCCAGGCTGCAGATCGTCTCCTTCATGGGCGTCGGCGTCGAAAGCTATGTCGATCTCGAGGCCGCCAGGGCGCGCGGGATCCGCGTCGCCAACACGCCGGGCTACGGCGACCGCACGGTGGCGGAGCATACCATCGCCCTGATGTTCGCCGTGTCGCGCCGCATCCTGCATTTCGACGCGATGATCCGCGGCGGCGGCTGGGGCGAGCATCCTTCCGGACTGGAACTGGTCGGGCGGCGCATCGGCCTGGTCGGCTTCGGTCCGATCGCCCAGCAGACTGCGCGCATGGCGCAGGGGCTGGGCCTCGAGGTCGTTGCCTGGACCCGGAACGCCGCGAAGTATCGCCGCAGCTTCTCCAAGGTGCAGTTCATTCCCCTGCCGGACCTGTTCGCGACCTCGGACGTCGTCTCGCTGCATCTGTCGCTGAACGATGCCACCCGGGGCCTGATCGACGCCGCACTGCTCAACCGCATGAAGCCCGAGGCGATCTTCATCAACACCGCCCGCGGCCCGCTGATGGACTACGATGCCCTGGAGAAGCTGCTGGTCGAGGGCCGGATCTTCGGCGCCGGCCTCGACGTCTTCCCGGAGGAACCGCTGAAGGAACGTCCGCTCCGGCATCTCGAGAACGTGGTGCTGACGCCGCATGTCGCCTTCAACAGCACGGCCTCGCTGGACCGCCTGATGCGGATCAGCCTCGACAACATCCTTAACTTCTTCGCCGGGCGGCCGCAGAACATCATCGTCTAGGAGCCGCGCCGCCGACGATACGACTTTCCGCATCCGGAACAATTCGCCGATCCTCGCATTCCATCTCCATGTCCAGGCCGTTTCGCTTGGTGCGAAGGAGAAACCCATGAATCCGACCCAGCAGAATCCGAAGCAGCAGAATCCGAAGCAGCAGGATCCGAACAAGCAGAATCCGCAGCCCGACCGTCCCGCCGATCCCCGGCCGGATCAGCCCATCGCGATCAGGGCGCCGGGCGCGCGCGATCCGGGCAAGTCCGCCGAAACCTCGCAGAATGAGGGCGAAGGCAGCAAGACCGCCGCCCGCGCCTATAACATGGGCGCTACGCAATTTGCCGGAAGCGGCAAGGTCGAAACAAAGGCAAAAGCGGCCGAACGCGCCATCGACGGGCCGGAAGGCCCGGCCCTGCGTGACGCCGAAGCGGCCGGGAAATCCCATTCCGCCGGCGAAGATCCGGCCTTGCGACGCTCGGCTTGGCGCCGCGATGCCGTTTAGCCTCCGGCTCCCCGCCGGAAGCAACTGGTCTCGGGATGCTTCCCCGTCCCGGGATTCCCTGAAGTCTCCCTGAACTCCGGCCGATCGCCCTTCCCCGGCGATCGGCCCTTTCTTTCGCCCGCTGCCGCGCGGGAGTAGACTGCGGGTCCGCCGGTCAGGGAGAAGTCGGATGATTGCCAAGTTGTCGGAAGCCGCGCGCAAGGCCGCCTTGCAGGACCTGCCGGCCTGGCGCGAGGTCGCGGATCGCGATGCCATGCAGCGCTCGTTCAAGTTCAAGACCTTCAGCGAGGCCTGGGGATTCATGAACCGGGTGGCGCTCCTTGCCGAGACCCAGGATCACCATCCCGAATGGTTCAACGTCTACAACCGCGTCGACATCCTGCTGACCACCCATGACTGCGACGGACTGTCGGAACGCGACGTGAAACTGGCACGGGCGATCGACAAGCTGCTCGCCTGAACCGCCCGTCAGCCCGCGCCGTCGCGCGCCAGATCGACCAGCCAGCGGCGGACGATCTTCTCCTCCGCCGCCGAGAGCCCGGCCGTCATCCGCGTTTCAAGGTGGCCGATGCGCCCGCGGCACTGCGCCAGGACCCGGCGCCCGGGCGCGGTCAGGTCGATGTGCTGGATGCGGCCATGGATTTCATGCGGCCGCCGGCCGATCCAGCCGGCCTTCAGCAGATTGCCGACGATGACGCTGACCGTCTGCGGCGTCAGCAGCGAGAGCCGCGCCACATCGGCATTGGAGATGCCGGGATAGGCGTTCAGCATGGTGAGCACCGCGAATTGCGGCGGCGTGATGCCGAGATCGGCCAGGGCGCGTTCGGTTCGCGACCGCTGCGCCGCCGCCGCCTGGCGCAGCAGGTAGCCGAGATGTCCCTCGACACCGCGCTTGCCCTCGCCGGGCGCCGGTACCTGCGGCGTCGCCAGGGGCGTCCCGAGGGGCAGTTTTTTCCGTCCGGCCGGCTTGCGCATGTTATCAGAACTCTTATATGATGTTCGTGTACTGATAATATACCGGATCGCCCGAAAGGAGAAGCCCCATGTCGTCACATCCCCGCATCGAATGGCAGGAGTTCAAACAGCTGGCGCCGGCGGCCAATGCCGCAATCCTGGCGCTGGGCAATGCCGCGGTCGAGGCCGGGCTGGAGAAGTCCCTGCTGGAGCTGGTGAAGCTGCGGGCGTCGCAGATCAACCGCTGCGCCTTCTGCCTGCAGCTCCACCTCAACCTCGCCCGCGGACTCGGCCTGCCGGCGGCCAAGCTGGACCTCCTCGGTGTCTGGCGCGAGGCCGGGATCTACACGCCGCGCGAAATGGCGGCCCTCGCCTGGACGGAAACGCTGACCCGGATTGCCGAGCACGAGGTGAGCGACGCGGATTTCGCCGCCGTGTCGCAGCAATTCACCAAGGCCGAGCTCGCGCATCTCACCGCCGCCATCGGCGCCATCAACGTCTGGAACCGGATCTGCGGCAGCTTCCGTTTCACGCCGCCGATCCCCGCGGTGCAGGATGCGAGCGCGGCATGACCGGGGCCGCATCCGCGGCCGAGGTGGCGGCGCATCCGGCCTATGCCGATCCGGCGCGGGACGCGGCGGCGCTCTTCCCGCTGATGCGCGAGCTGCGGCCGCATCTCGCCTCGCCGGCGGAATTCGCCGCGCGCTGGCAGCGCCAGGCGCCCGCCGGCTACCGGATCGCCGCCCTCTGGTCGGACGGGAAGCCGGTGGCGCTGGCCGGTTTCCGGCTGCAGGATAACCTGATGCATGGCCTGCATCTCTACATCGACGATCTGGTCACCGCCGAGGGCGCGCGCAGCCGCGGCCACGGCGGACGGCTGATCGCCTTCGCCATGGCCGAGGCGCGACGGCTGGGCTGCGGCCGGCTGGTGCTGGATACCGCCCTCGGCAACACGCTGGGGCATCGCTTCTATTACCGCAACGGGTTGCTGGCGACCGCCTTGCGGTTCTCGATGGCGCTGACCTGAGACGGGGGCGACCTGAATGGCGCATCTCCTCCACATCTCGGTCAGCAGCCGGGCGGACCAGTCGATCAGCCGCGACCTGGGGCGCCGCCTGGTCGCCCGCCTGCAGGCCGGCCATCCGGAACGCCGCGTGATCCTCCGCGATCTCGGCACGGCACCGCCGCCGCATCCCGAGACCGATTTCGTCGCTGCCAGCCTGATGCCCGAGGCCGAGCGCGGTCCGGCGGAAGACCGGGCGCTCGCCTATTCGGAGATGCTGATCGCCGAGCTGCGCGATGCCGCCGCCGTCGTCATCGACACGCCGATGCACAATTTCACCGTGCCCTCGGCGCTCAAGGCCTGGATCGACCATGTGGTGCGGAAGAACCGGACCTTCCGCTCGACGCCGACCGGCAAGGTCGGGCTGCTCGCCGACCGGCCGGTCCATGTCGTCGTCGCCTGCGGCGGTGCCTTCAGCGACGATCCCGCAGTGCAGAGGGATTTCCTGACGCCCTATCTGACCTATCTCTTCGCGGCCATCGGCATCCGCAGCCTCGACGTCCTGCTGCTGGAGAAGGCGGGCCGCGGCCCGGCCGAGCGCGCGGCGGCCCTGGCCAGGGCGGAGGCCTGGATCGCGGCGCGGTCCTAAGCGGTCATTTCGGCGGCAGGCGCAGCGCCCCGTCCAGCCGCACCACCTCGCCGTTCAGCATCACGTTCTCGATCATGTGCTGGGCAAGGCGCGAGAATTCCCGCGCCTCGGCAAGACGCGAGGGGAAGGGCACGGACTCGCCCAGCGCCTTCTGGATGTCGGGCGGCAGGTTCAGCATCATCGGCGTCGCCACCAGGCCCGGCGCGATGGCAAGGACGCGGATGCCGGAGCGCGCGAGATCGCGCGCCGCCGGCAGGGTGAGGCCGACGATGCCGGCCTTCGACGCGGCATAGGCCGCCTGGCCGATCTGGCCCTCATAGGCGGCGACCGAGGTGGTGTTGACGATGACGCCGCGCTCGCCGTCCGCCAGCGGCGGCAGCAAGGCCATCTCGGCGGCGGCGAGGCGCATCATGTTGAAGGTGCCGATCAGGTTGACCTCGATCACCTTGGCGAACTTCTCCAGCGGCATCGCCCCGTCCTTGCCGACGATGCGGCTGGGGATGAGGATGCCGGCGACATTGACCAGGATCCGCGGCGCGCCGAGAGCCGCCTTCACCTTGGCCACCGCCGCAGCACCCAATTCCGCGCTGGCGATGTCGCAGGCGACGGCGAGGCCGCCGATCTCCTTGGCCACCGCTTCGGCGCCCGCCAGGTTGACGTCGAGCACGGCGACCTTGGCACCGAGCGCGGCCAGATGCCGCGCCACATCCGCGCCGATCCCCGAACCGCCGCCGGTCACCAGCGCCGTCTGCCCCTTGATTTCCATGCTCTTGGTCCCTGTTTTCGCCCCGGAATGGCCGGCCTTCTAGCAGATACCGCCGGACACGTCACCGCCACGCGTCATCGCGGGGCCAGGGTCGATTTGCCTCGCCGCCGGACTTCGTTAAAATCCCGGGCTGACAGGCGCCCCGGGGGGACGGCATGAAGGCGGTGAACATCAAGGTCGTGGCCCGCGCGACGGCGCCGCTTTGCGGCCTGGCCGGCCTGGTCTCCGTCTTCACCCTGGCCAGCTATGCCGTCGGCTTCGTGCCCGGCTGGCGGTTCTTCCCCGACGGGCCCGCCTACAACCCACTCTCCGCCATGGCGATCCTGATCATGGCGACCGGCGGGGCGCTGCTCAGCCGGGGCCGGCTGCGCCTCGCCGGGATCGTCCTGGTCGATCTCGCCTTGGTCCTGGTGGCGATCCGCATCGCCGATGCGCTGCTCGGGTCCGACCTCGCCGACCGGCTGATGCCCTTCGGCATCCGGGTCGCCGCCGACCGCGCCCAGGACCTTCCCAACCAGATGGGCCTCAGCACCGCGGCGTCGCTGTTCTGCTTCGGCGCCGGCTGGCTGCTCTATGCCGGGCGGCGCTATGCACTGGGCCAGATCGCCATGCTGATCGGCCTGGCGCCGCCGCTGACCAGCACCGTCGGCTACATCTACGGCGTCAGCGTGATCGCCGGGCGGATGTCGATCTATGTGGTGGCGGCATTGACGATCCTGGGCATCGCCGGGCTGGCGGCGCGCAGCCATCGCGGCGCGATGCGGGCGATCCTGAGCGACGGCGTGGCCGGGCGGTTCGCCCGCCAGCAGCTCGCCGTCGCCTGCGTCGCGCCGTTGCTGTTCGGTCTCATCTTCGTGCGGCTGATGCTGCGCGATGAGATCGGCACCGGAACCGCGGAGATCGTCGTTGCCAGCACCCTGGCCATCGCGGTGGCGATCGCGCCGGCGACGATGAGCTTCCGCCGGCTCGACCTCGCGCGCTACCGCGCTGAGGCGCAGATGAAGTACCAGATCAATTTCGACGCGCTGACCGGACTCCTCAACCGGCGCTCCTTCGATTCCGCCCTGGGCGAGCTGTTCCGCCGGGCGCGGGGCAAGGGCAAGCCGATCTCGCTGCTGATGTGCGATCTCGACCACTTCAAGAAGATCAACGACACCTATGGCCACGACACCGGGGATCGGGTCCTCCGCCAGGCGGCGAAGCGCCTCGCCACCGCCGTGCGCGGCTCGGACCAGGTGTTCCGCTACGGCGGCGAGGAAATGGTGGTACTGCTGGTGGATTGCGGCCCGGAGCAGGCCCAGGCCATCGCCGAGAAGGTGCGCGAGCGGATCAAGCAGAAGGATCGCCGCGCCGAGGTCGAGCTGCGGCTCCCGCAGGTGACGATCTCGATCGGCGCCGCCACCTCGACCGGCGGGCGCACCGATCCCGCGGTGGTCCTGGCCGCCGCCGACGCCGCGCTCTACGAGGCCAAGCATGGCGGCCGCGACCGCGTCGTCGCCAAGCGCTGCACCTGACCGGCCCGGCCGGCGGCGCGGATTTGTTTCACGTGAAACATTTTTTGCGGTAAAATACGCTCCATAGCGTTCAAGGAACCTTGGCGGAACGATTTCAGACTCCGAATGAGAACGGTCTTGTGGGGTCGAAAGTCGGTAAATACAATGGCTTGAGTTATGGAACTTCAGAGATTACTCTCGTTCCCATCTTGTACCGCACGGCTCGTTTCCGAGTCGCGCAAGGGATTCCGCGGGCTTTTGACGCTGCGCGGGCGTGCAGAGGCGAAATGGCCGAAGACCGACTCGAGTCGCTGATTTCCTTCCACCCCTTCACCCGGCTGAACAAGCTGCTGGACGGCGTGGAACCGGGGGGCGGAAATACGCCTTTGCTATTATCCCTGGGCGAGCCGCAATTCGACCCGCCGGGCTATGTCGCCGAGATCATCGCCAAATCCGCCGCCGGCTGGGCCAAGTATCCGCCGACCGCCGGGACCGAGGCGTTCCGCGCGGCGGCGAAGGCCTGGCTCGACCGGCGCTACGCCCTGCCCGCCGCCCTGGTCGATCCCGCCAAGCACATCCTGCCGGTCTCCGGCACCCGCGAGGCCCTGTTCCAGATCGCCCTCTCCGCCGTCGCCCTGGGCGCGCCCAAGGGCAAGACCCTGGTGCTGATGGGAAATCCCTTCTACCACTCCTATGCCGGGGCGGCGGTGGTCGCCGGCGGCGAGCCCTATTTCCTCGCCGCCGACCGCGCCAGCGGATTCCTGCCGTCGCCGACCGGGATTCCACCGGCGGTTCTCCAGCGTGCCGCCATGATCTACCTGTGCTCGCCGGCCAATCCGCAGGGTGCGGTGGCCGGGCTGGACCACCTGAAGGCCTGGCTGGAGCTGGCGCGGCGCCACGATTTCCTGCTCGCCGCCGACGAATGCTACGCCGAGATCTACCAGGACGCGCCGCCGCCGGGCGCCCTCGAGGCGGCGCGGGACCTCGGCGGTGCCCAGGGTGGCGATCTCACCAACCTGCTGGTCTTCCATTCGCTGTCCAAGCGCTCCAGCGCGCCCGGCCTGCGCTCCGGCTTCGTCGCCGGCGATCCGCGCTACATCCAGCGCCAGGCCCAGCTGATCAACTACGGCGGCGTCGCCACGCCGCTGCCGATCCTCGCCGCCGCCACCGCCCTGTGGCAGGACGAGGCCCATGTCGCCGAGAACCGGGCGCGCTACCGGCGGAGCTTCGAGCTCGCCCAGCGCATCCTCGGACCGATCTTCGGCGAGATCCGCGCGCCCGGCGGTTTCTTCCTCTGGCTGGACGTCGGCGACGGAGAAAAGGCGGCGGTGGAATTGTGGCGCCAGGCGGCGATCAAGGTCCTGCCCGGCGCCTATATGGCGCGGCCGGATGCCGCCGGCGTCAATCCCGGTGCCCGCTACATCCGGGTGGCGCTGGTCTATGATCCGGATCTGATGGAAGGCGCATTGAAACGCATGGCCAGCGTGCTGGGGACTCTGCTATCGCACGGCAGGTCCGCGGCGCGCACCGGCTGAGGCAGCCGGGCGACGAGCGGGGGACGGGTAGAGATGAGCAGCGAAGGCGGCACCATGGCGACGGCACGCAGCGTCCAGCAACGGATCGGCCATTTCCTCCAGCGGCGGCTGATGGAGGCGACTGGCGGTCTCCTGCTGGCGGTGGGACTGGCCTATCTGCTGGCCCTGATCTCGGCCGACGGCGCCGATCCCAGCTTCAACCGGGCGACCGAGGGTGCCGCCCGCAACCTCCTCGGCCTGCCGGGCGCCTATACTGCGGACTTCACCCTGCAGTCCCTCGGCCTCGCCGCCCTGGTGCCGGCCACGGCGCTGTTCGCCTGGGGCTGGAACCTGATCCGCCTGCGGACGCTGGAGCAGTGGTGGCTGAAGCTCGGCCTGTTCCCCATCGCCTGCCTGCTGACCACGATCCCGCTGGCCGCCCTGCCGGCCAGCGGCGACTGGCCCTTCACCGCCGGACTCGGCGGCTTTGCCGGGCACATGATCCTGCTCGGCTCGGACGGCGCCGGCGGCCTCTTGGCCCTGGCGGGCGGCATCGCCGGTGCCCTGGGATTCGCCCTCACCGCCACCCAGTGGCTGACGATCCTGGCGCTGCTGACCGCGCTCCTCGCCGGCGTCGCCCTGTATTTCATGCTGGGAATCGGCCTCCACAGCTATCTGCGCTTCGGCCGCGGCGTCGCCTCGGTGGGCCGCAACATGGGCGAGGTCATCGACCGCGGGCGCCAGAGCCTGGTGCACCAGAGCCTGGTGCGCCAGGGGAGCGGCGTCGCCCGCGGCGAGACCGGACGCCAGGACCTGGTCCGCAGCCGGCCGGAACGGCGCGGCTGGCGCTGGAACCCCTTCCGGCGCAGCGCGGCGCCGCAGCCGCTGCGCGAGCGCCACGAGCCGCGCCTCGACGGCACGGCAACGCGCGAGGGCGGAATCGACCTGCCGGTGGCGCCGATCGACGTCTCGCGCGAGCGCGGCGGCGCGGCCCGGGTGGTCATCGCCCCGGCGGCGGTGAAGAAGGAGAAGGCGAAGCCGGCCAGGCGCGAACGCGCCCAACCGCAGCTCGACCTCGAGGACGAGAGCGAATTCGAGCTGCCGCCGATGGACATCCTGTCGCGGCCGGCCTCGAACCTGACGGTGCAGCGGATCAACGAGGAGAGCCTGGAGAAGAACGCCCGGCTGCTGGAGACCGTGCTCGACGATTTCGGCGTCAAGGGCGAGATCGTCAAGGTCCGCCCCGGCCCCGTTGTGACGCTCTACGAACTGGAGCCGGCGCCCGGCACCAAGACCAGCCGCGTCGTGTCGCTGGCCGACGACGTCGCCCGCTCGATGAGCGCGGTCTCGGTGCGGATCGCCGTGGTCCCCGGGCGCAGCGTCATCGGCATCGAGCTGCCCAACCGCGAGCGCGAGGTGGTCAGCCTGCGCCAGCTGCTCGAGGACGAGAGCTACAGCGGCTCGGCGTCGAAACTGGCGCTGGTGCTCGGCAAGGACATCGGCGGCGCGCCGATCGTCGTCGATCTCACCCGCATGCCGCACCTGCTGATCGCCGGCACCACCGGCTCCGGCAAGTCGGTGGCGATCAACACCATGATCATGTCGCTGCTCTACCGGCTGACGCCCGAGCAGTGCAAGTTCATCATGATCGATCCGAAGATGCTGGAGCTCTCGGTCTATGACGGCATCCCGCACCTGATCTCGCCGGTGGTCACCGAGCCCAAGAAGGCGATCGTCGCCCTGAAATGGGTGGTGAAGGAGATGGAGAACCGCTACCGGCTGATGTCGAAGCTGGGCGTGCGCAACATCGAGGGCTACAACCAGCGCCTCGGCATCGCCCGGGAGGCCGGCGAGCAGCTGACCCGCCGGGTGCAGACCGGCTTCGATCCCGACAGCGGCAAGCCGATCTACGAGGAGGAACCGTTCGACCTCAATCCGCTGCCCTTCATCGTCGTGGTCGTCGACGAGATGGCCGACCTGATGCTGGTCGCCGGCAAGGACATCGAGGCGGCGATCCAGCGCCTGGCGCAGATGGCGCGGGCGGCGGGCATCCACATCATCATGGCCACCCAGCGCCCCTCGGTCGACGTCATCACCGGCACGATCAAGGCGAATTTCCCGACCCGGGTGAGTTTCCACGTCACCACCAAGATCGACAGCCGGACAATTCTTGGTGAGACCGGCGCGGAACAGCTACTCGGCCAGGGCGACATGCTCTATATGGCCAATGGCGGGCGGATCACCCGCGTTCACGGCCCGTTCGTCTCGGACCGCGAGGTGGAAAGCGTGGTGCGCTTCTTGAAGGACCAGGGTGAGCCTGCCTATATCGAGGAGGTGACGCTCGATGACGACAATCTCGACGAGGCGGGAACCTTCGACGGCGACGGCGGTTCAGGCGACGAGCTCTACGACAAGGCGGTGGCGCTGGTCTGCCGCGAGCGCAAGGCCTCGACGAGTTTCGTCCAGCGCTACCTGCAGATCGGCTACAACCGCGCGGCGCGGCTGGTCGAGCGGATGGAGAAGGAAGGCGTGGTCAGCGCCGCCAACCACGTCGGCAAGCGCGAAGTGCTGGGCCGCAACATAGACGGAATGGATTGAAATCTTGACCAAACCGAGCCTTTCGCGCCGCAGCCTGATGCAGGCCGCGGCCCTGACCCTGTTCGCGCCGCTGGTGCTGAGCGGCCGTTTCGCGCTGGGCGCGGATGCGGTTCCCGCCAATCTCACGGCCGAGGACCGCGCCGACATCGGACGGATCGAGGCCTACCTGAACGGCATCACCACGATGCAGGCGAAGTTCCAGCAGTATTCCGGCGTCGAGGGCCTCGCCTTCGGCCGGATCTTCGTGCGCCGGCCGGGCTTCATGCGGGTGGAATACGATCCGCCCAGCCAGATCCTGCTGGTCGCCGACAGCATCGCCATCAGCTACTACGATGCCGAGCTCAACGAGCTCAACCAGGCGCCGCTCAGCCTGTCGCCGCTCTGGTTCCTGTTGCGCAACGACGTGAAGCTGGGCGGCGACGTCACCGTCACCTCCTTCGAGCGCGCGCCGGGCGCCTTCCGCATCGGCATCCAGGAAACCGACGAGCCGGAGGCCGGCAAGGTCATGCTGGTGCTCGGCGACCATCCGATGGAACTGCAGCAATGGACCATCGTCGACGAGAAGGGCTCCGAGGTCCGGGTCGGGCTCTACGACGCCCAGTTCGGCCTGAAGCTGTCGAACGAGCTGTTCAAGACCCCGAAGAAGGAAGGCTCGCACAAATAGGCGGTGCCGGCGGCCCGATCTGTGGTGCGCTTATTTGTGGTGCGCCGTGGTGAGGAACTGCTTCAGCCGGTCGGATTTCGGATTGGCGAAGACTTCCTTCGGATTGCCCTCTTCCTCGATCCGGCCCTGGTGCAGGAAGATCACCTTGTTGGCGACCTCGCGGGCAAAGGCCATTTCGTGGGTGACCACGAGCATGGTGCGGCCTTCTTCCGCCAGCTGGCGCATGACCCGCAGCACCTCGCCGACCAGCTCGGGATCCAGCGCCGAGGTGGGCTCGTCGAACAGCATCACCTTCGGCTCCATGGCCAGCGCCCGGGCGATCGCCGCGCGCTGCTGCTGGCCGCCGGACAGATGGCTCGGATAGTGGTTGCGCTTGTCGACGATGCCGACCTTGGCGAGCAGCTTCTCGGCCCGCTCGACGGCCTCCTTGCGCGGCACCTTCAGCACATGTACCGGCGCCTCGATGACATTCTCGAGAATGGTCATATGCGACCAGAGATTGAAGCTCTGGAACACCATGCCGAGGCTGGCGCGGATGCGGTCGACCTGCTTGTTGTCCTCGGGGACGGCATGGCCGTCCCGGGTCGGCTTCATCCGGATCAGCTCGCCGTTGACCAGCACCTTGCCGGAATCCGGGGTCTCCAGCAGGTTGATGCAGCGAAGCATGGTGCTCTTGCCGGAGCCGGACGAGCCGATCATCGCGATCACGTCGCCGACATGGGCGGTGCAGGACACGCCCTTCAGGACTTCTAGATCGCCAAAGCGCTTATGCAGATCCTCGACGACCAGAGCAGCTTCCGCCATATCGCACACGCTCCCCATGTTTCAGCGGCGCCGCACCGGCGCCTGTCTGCTCCGGCCTCTCCGGGCCGGTAGCCTCCCCTAATTTCCTTATCGGACTTCCCGTGCATTTTGCCAAGCGGAAATCGCCGGGGAACGCCGATCCGGCCGCGACCTCCGCCGGTCACCGTCGACCTTGGGGCGCCGGCCGCAGGTCCCCAAGGCCGCGCCGCCATTTGACAGTGCGCGGGCAGAAATGCAAATCTTACGATCATGCCGCCGCCGATCGCGTTCTTTGCCCGGTTCTGCTTCTGGCTTGTCACGATCGGGGCCGTCCCCGCCCTTGCGCTTGCGGGATTGGGAGTCTCCGGTGCCCGGGCCGCCGAGGTCGACTGCAGCAGCATCACCATGCGGTTCGACGGTGCCGGCTATGCAGTCGATTGCGAGGCCGAGACCGAGACCTACCGCACCAACAGCGCCAATGGCGGCGGCCAGTCGGAGTTCCTCAACGCCACCGCCAACGACGAGAGCCATTTCCTGCTGGCGATCGACATCCGCGCCACCGGCGACATCTATTACACCCACCAGTCGCTCTACAACCGCATCAAGGACTATTTCGCCGATATCGGCGTCGCCGACTGGCATCACGGCGCGGATTTCGCCGACTTCGAGATCGGCGAGTTCAACGGCGCGGTGCGCGCCCATCCCTCGCGATGCCTGGCCTTCCAGCGCACGGTCAATCCGGTGCGCAACGGTTACCGGCGGGTGGTCTTCGGCATCGGCTGCTCGCTGCGCAATCTCGGCCAGGTCTATGACGCCTTGAAGCAGCTGGACGCACCCGGTGACTGAGTCGGCCGCCCGGCCCGACAGGGGCGACAGGGGCAACGGGGGCGACAGGGGCGACAGGCCCGACAGGCGGAAGGGGCGCATCGGCCCGGCCGTGCTGCTGGGCCTGCTGCTCGCTGCAGCCACACTCTCCGGTGCGACCGCCGAGGAGAGCGAGGTGGAGTGCAGCGAGGTCAAGCTGGCGTTGAGCGACCCGGGCTACGACACCTCCTGCTTCAAGGACAACTTCATGTTCTCCGGCATGGGCGGCACCGGGCGCACCGACGTGCTGGAGGCGACGTCGGTCGACGGCAGCCATTTCCTGACCGTGCTCAATATCATCGCCCAGGGCCAGGTGATCCTGACCCGCGTGCCGCTGCACAAGCAGCTGGAGAGCATGTTCCAGCTGGAGCAGATGTCGAACTGGCACAACGGCCAGGCAATCGGCCGCATGGATACCTCGGAATTCGACGCCGACGTGAAGAGCATTCCCTCGCATTGCGTCGGGTTCCAGCACTTCTTCGGCCCCGAGCATGGCGGCTATCGCGGCGTCACGGTGGGGTTCGGCTGCAGCCGGACCGACCGGGACATGGTCTACGGGGCCCTGCGCAAGCTGGATATTCCCTCGGATTAGGTTCGTCGCCGGGGCCCAACCTTGGTTCCGGCCTTGGCCCCCGCTTCAACCCCCAACCCCGGGCTTGCGACCCCGGGCTTGCGACCCCGGGCTTGCGACCCCGGGCACGCAGCTTGAGGCCCGCGGCGGCGCAGGATAGCATGGCCGTCCATGGTCGATATCGAGCAGCAGCGCGCCATCCTGGACCGCCGACGGCTATCCGCCGAGCTGGCGGAACTGGCGGCGCGCAGCGATGACCCGTCGACGGAAACCGCCGCCATCCAGGCGATCCTCCGCCGCCACCTCGCCGACGGGCGGGCGGAGATCCGCCGGCGCTTCGAGACCGATCCGCGCGGCGCCGGCGCCGGCCAGGCCTGTGCGCACGAAGCCAGCTTCCTGATCGACCAGCTGATCCGCTGTCTCTACGACTTCACCACCCAGAGCGCCTTTCCCCTGCCCAACCCGACCGCCGCCGAAGTTCTCAGCCTGGCGGCCGTCGGCGGCTACGGCCGGGGCGAGCTGGCGCCGTTCTCGGATATCGATCTGCTCTTTCTGCTGCCCTACAAGCTGACGCCCTATGGCGAGCAGGTCGTCGAGTTCATGCTCTACCGGCTCTGGGATCTCGGCCTCAAGGTCGGCCATGCGGCGCGCAGCATCGACGAATGCGTCCGCCAGGCCAAGACCGACCTCACCATCCGCACCAACCTTCTCGAGGCGCGCTACCTCTGGGGCGACCAGGCGCTCTATGACCAGTTCAAGAAGCGGTTCAAGCGCGAGATCGTGAAACACGGCGGCGAGGCCTTCTTCCGCGAGAAGCTGGCCGAGCGCGACGCGCGGCACCGGCGCAACGGCAGTTCGCGCTATGCCCTGGAGCCGAACATCAAGGAGGGCAAGGGGGCGCTGCGCGACCTGCAGACCCTGATGTGGATCGCCCGCTTCCTGTACCGGGTGGATTCGGTCGACCAGCTGGTCGATCGCGAGGTCCTGACCAAACGCGAGGTCGTCGCCTTCGAGAAGGCGATGAATTTCCTCTGGACCCTGCGCTGCCACCTGCACTACCTCACCGGGCGGGCCGAGGAGCGCCTGACCTTCGACCTGCAGCCGGAGATCGCCCGGCGCCTCGGCTACACCGATCACGCCGGCTCGAAGGGCGTCGAGCGGCTGATGAAGCACTATTTCCTGATGGCGAAGTCGGTCGGCGGCCTTACCCGCTATTTCTGCGCGGCGGTGGAATCGAAGCACCTGCACCGCTCGCTGTTCCGGCTGCCGTCGCTGGGCCTGCTGAAGAAGGAGATCGACGGCTTCGGCCTCGACAGCGGCCGCCTGACGGTTTCCAAGCCGGACCACTTCAGCCGCCGGCCGATCGACCTGCTGAAGATCTTCTGGTCGGCCCAGCGCAACGATCTCGACATCCATCCGGTGACCATGACCTGGCTGGCGCAGTCGGCGCGCCATGTCGACGCCCTGCGCAGCGATCCGGAGGCCAATGCGCTGTTCCTCGACATCCTGACCGCGCCGAACGGGCCGGAGACCACTTTGCGGCGGATGAACGAGGCCGGCATCTTCGGGCGCTTCATCCCGGATTTCGGGCGCGTCGTCGGGCAGATGCAATACGACATGTATCATCACTATACCGTCGACGAGCACACCATCTTCGCCCTCGGCATCCTGTGGAAGATCGAGCGCGGCGACCTGAAGGAGGATGCGCCGATCGCCAGCTCGGTGGTCCACCAGGTGCTGTCGCGCCGGGTGATGTATCTCTCGGTGCTGCTGCACGACATCGCCAAGGGCCGGGCCGGCGATCATTCGGTGCTCGGCGCCGAGGTGGCCGACCGGCTCTGCCCGCGCCTGGGGCTTTCGGCCGAGGAGACGGAAACCGTGTCCTGGCTGGTGCGCTATCACCTGCTGATGAGCAACACCGCGTTCCGCCGCGACATGGACGATCCCAAGACCATCGCCGATTTCACCGGCGCGGTGCAGTCGGTCGAGCGCCTGCGCCTGCTGCTGCTGCTGACCGTCGCCGACATCCGCGCCGTCGGGCCGAAGACCTGGAACGGCTGGAAGGCGCAGCTGCTGCGCGAGCTCTACAACCGGGCGGAGGAACAGCTCTCCGGCGGCCTGATCACCGCCGGCCGCGAGGCCCGGGTGGCGCAGGTGCTGGCCGGCCTGCGCGGCGAACTCGCCGACTGGAGCGATGCCGAGTTCGAGGCCCATGCCGCCCGCGGCCATGCCGCCTATTGGCTGGGCTTCCCGCTGCCGAGCCTGGTGCGCCAGGCGCGCCTGATCCGCGATGCCGAGATCGAGCAGCGGCCGCTGTCGATCGACTACAGCGTCGACCAGTGGCGGGCGATGACCGAGGTCACCATCTACGTGCCGGATCACCATGGCCTGGTCTCGCAGCTGGCGGGCGCCATCGCGCTGTCCGGCGCCAGCATCGTCGATGCCCGGGTGCTCACCCTGAAGAACGGGATGGCGCTCGACAGTTTCACCGTGCAGGACACCGAGGGCGGACCGTTCGACCGGCCGGCGCGCCTCGCCCGGCTCTCGGCGACAGTGGAGCGGGTGCTGCAGAACCCGGCGAAGACCCTGGCCGAGCTGCGCTCGCTGCCGCATTCGATCAATCCGGCGGCGCGCAGCTTCCCGGTGGTGCCGCGGGTGCTGATCGACAACAAGGCCAGCGCCACCCATACGCTGATCGAGGTCAACGGCCGCGACCGGCGCGGCCTGATGCATCTCCTCACCGCGGCGCTCTCGGCGCTCAATCTGCAGATCTCGACGGCGAAGATCTCCACCTTCGGCCACCGGGTCATCGACGTGTTCTACGTCAAAGACCAGTTCGGCCTGAAGATCGAGAGCGAGCATCGCCTGAAGGCGATCCGCGAGGCGCTGATGCGGATCCTCGAGGAGCCGGAGACCGCCCGCGATCTCGCCGCGAGCCCGGCGGCGCAGTAGCCGCCGCCCGGCAGCCTAGTCGTTGCGCAGATAGGGTGCCGCCTTGGCGCCCAGCGCCCGCCAGGAGCTGGCAAAGCCGATCGCCAGGGTCACCGCCAGGCTGAGCAGCACGGCGCCGAGGGCGAGCGGCAGCGAGAAGCTCCAGGTCGCCTCCATCACCCGGGTCAGGAAGACATAGGCGCCGAGGCTGCCGAGCAGCAGCGCGATCAGCGCCGTCGCCAGCGCCAGCAAGGCGAATTCCCAGACGAAGCCGAGGGCGACGTCGCGCCGGGTGCCGCCCAGCATCTTCAGCAGCACCGCCTCGTAGATGCGCCGCTGCTGCCCGGCGGCCATGGCGCCGGACAGCACCATCATGCCGGCGAGCAGCGCCAGGCCGGCCGTCACCCGGACCGCGCTGCCGACGGCGCGCAGGATATCGGCGGCGGCGGCGATCGCGTCCTTGACCCGGATCGCCGAGACGTTGGGGAATTCCCGGGAGACCGCCGCGACCAGCTCACCTTCGTGCTCCGGCGCCACATGGATGGTGGCGATATGGGTCTGCGGCGCGCTCTGGATCAGGCCCGGCGAGAAGACCATGACGAAATTGATGCTGAGGCCGGTCCAGTCGATCTCGCGCAGATTGGCGATCCGGGCCGAGATGTCGCGGCCGAGCAGGTTGACGGTCAGCGTATCGCCGAGCTTCAGGCCGAAGCCGTGGGCGGTCTCGGCATCGAGCGAGACCAGCGGTTCGCCGCGATAATCCGCCGGCCACCAGGCGCCCTCGACGACCTTCGCATCCGGCGGCGGCGCCGCCGCCCAGGTGATGCCGCGATCGCCGCGCAGCACCCAGGCGAGATCCGGCGGTGCCTGGATCTTGTCGACCGGGACGCCGTTGAACTGCACGATCCGGCCGCGCAGCATCGGCACCCGCTCCAGCCCCGCGGCCGTCGGAAAGCCGGTGAGCAGCGCATCGAAGGCCGCCGTCTGGTTGGGCTGGATGTCGATGAAGTAGTAGCTCGGCGCGGATTTCGGCAGGGTCTCCTCGATATCGGCGACCAGGCCGCGCTGGATCAGCACCACCGCCACCAGCACGGTGAGGCCGAGGCCGAGGGAGAGCACGATGCTGGCGGCGGGCGTCTGCTTCCGGCCGATGGCGCCGAGGGCGGAGCGCAGCGGCGCCGGCCAGCGGCGGCCGGGCCGGGTCGCCGCGATCCGCCCGCGGCGCGCCAGCCATTTGAGGCCGAGGGCAAGCAGCGCGAAGAGGCCGAGAGTGAGCAGCGCGGCGGCGACGAAGCCGGCGGCGAGCTTGCGGTCGCCGGCGGCGAGGATGGTCAGCGCCGCCAGGGCGGCGGCGGCACCACCCACGGCGACGAGGTCCCGCCAGCGGGCGCCGCCCAGCTCGAGGGCGGCGGCGCGGAACAGCTGGGCCGGCGAGATGCGGATCGCCCGCAGCAGCGGCGGCAGCGAGAAGGCGACCGCCGTCAGCAGGCCGAACCCGCCGGCGATCGCCAGCGGCACGGGATAGATCGCCGGCAGCAGGTGCAGGTCGTAGCGCGCCAGCAGGCCCTGCGCGGCGAAGGGCACGGCGGCGCCGAGGCCAAGGCCGATGGCGACGCCAGCCAGCGACATCACCGCGATCAGCAGCAGGTAGAGGGCAAGGACGAAGGCGCGGGTGGCGCCGAGGCATTTCAGGATCGCCAGGGTCTGCAGCCGGGATTCGAGGAAGGCGCGAACCGCATTGGCGATGCCGACGCCGCCGATCAGCAGGGCGCTGAGGCCGAGCAGGTTGAGGAACATCCCGGTCCGGTCGATGAAGCGACGGATGCCGGCGGCGGCATCGTCGACGCCGCGCACCCGCCAGCCGGCATCGGGAAACTTCGCCTTGACGCCGGCGGCCCAGCGCCCGGCATCGAGCCCGGCGCCGAGCTTCACCCGGTAGACGTGATAGACCATGCTGCCCGGCTGCTCGAGGCCGGTGGCGGCCAAAGCGGCCCGCGAGAGCATCAGGCGGGGGCCGAGATTGAAGACCTGGGCGCCGCGGTCGGGTTCGCGGAGGATCACCGCCCGGAGCTCCATCCTGGCATCGCCGACGACAATGGTATCGCCGCGCCGGACGCCGAGGCGCGCCAGCAGGTCGCCCTCGACGGCAATGCCGAAGCGCCCGTCCGGGCCCCGGGCGAAGGCGTCGACCAGCGGCATCGGCGGATCGAGCACGACCTCGCCGTAGAGCGGATAGAGCAGGTCGACGGCCTTCAGCTCGACCAGGGTCGGCTGGACGGCGCCGGCCTTGGCCATCGCCCGCATCTCGGTGGTATGCGAGACGGCGGCGCTGAACTTCAGGGCATTCGCCTCGTCGATGCTGGCCTCGCGATAGGCGAGGCGGAATTCCAGGTCGCCGCCGAGGATCCGCTTGCCGTCGGCGGCCAGGCCCTGCTCGACCGCGGCGCCGATCGAGCCCACCCCGGCGATGATGGCGACGCCCAGCACCAGGCAGCCGAGGAAGATCCGGAAGCCGCGGAAGCCGCGGGCGAATCCGGCGCGGAGTTCGCGCCGCAGGAAGCGCAGCAGGCTGGTGAGAAGGGCGCGGTTCACGCGGCGGCGCGCTCTTCGGCGATCACCCGGCCGTCGGCCAGGCGAATGATCCGGTCGCAGCGCCGGGCCAGCTCCGCGTCATGGGTGATCAGCAGCAGGGTGGCGCCCTGGCGCCGCTGCAGCCCGAACATCAGGTCGATGACCTTCAGGCCGGTCTCCAGATCGAGGTTGCCGGTCGGCTCGTCGGCCAGCAGCAGCTTCGGCCCCGGCGCGATCGCCCGGGCCAGCGCCACGCGCTGCTGCTCGCCGCCCGACAGCTGCGAGGGGTAATGCGCCAGGCGATGGCCGAGGCCGACGGATTCCAGGGCCGCCTGCGCCCGTTCGGCGGCCGCCGCGGCGCCGGCGAGTTCCAGCGGCGTCGCCACGTTCTCCAGCGCCGTCATGGTCGGGATGAGGTGGAAGGCCTGGAAGACGATGCCGATGTTGCGGCGGCGGAACAGCGCCAGCTGGTCCTCGCCCAGGGCGGTGATCTCCGCCCCGTCGATCCGCACCCGCCCGGCGCTGGCCCGCTCCAGCCCGGCCAGGAGCAGCATCAGGCTGGTCTTGCCGGAACCCGACGGACCGACGATGCTGACGGTCTCGCCGGCGCCGATCCGGAGATCGATGCCGTTCAGGATCTTGACCTCGCCGGCATCGCTCGCCAGCTTCAGCTGCAGGTTCTCGATTTCAATCATGATCGGCCGGGTAATGGTTCATTCTAAATTCCTGCTTGCCGCCTTGGCCTGCCTGTCGCTGTTCGCCGCTTCCCCGGCCGCGGCCCGGGATCCCGTCCGCATCCTGGCCTTCGGCGACAGCCTGACCGCCGGCTACGGCCTCCCTGATACGGCGGGATTCACCGCCCAGCTCACCGCCGCCCTGGCTAAGATGGGCCGCCCGGCGGTGGTGATCAATGGCGGCGTTTCCGGCGACACCAGCGCCGGCGGCGTCCAGCGCATCGACTGGGCCCTCGCCGACCGGCCGCAGATCGTCATCGTGGAACTCGGCGCCAACGACGCCCTGCGCGGCCTCGATCCGGGAGAAATGAAGGCCAATCTGCTGGCGATCACCGCCCGGGCCAAGGCGGCGGGGGCCGAGGTCCTGCTGGCCGGGATGCTGGCGCCGCGCAACCTCGGCGCCGACTATGTCGCCGCCTTCGACGCGGTCTACCCGGCGATCGCCCGGACGGAAGGCGTCGAGCTCTACCCCTTCTTCCTCGACGGCGTCGCCGGCAGGCCGGAGCTCAACCAGGCCGACGGGCTGCATCCGACGGCGGAAGGTGTGGCCATCATCGTCGCCCGCCTGCTACCGTCGCTGACCAGGATCATGGATCGCCTGCCGCAATGACCGCCTATCGCACCGCCCATGCCGCCGGCCAGCACTGGTCGGACGTGACCCGTGCCTGCCTCGCGCAGCTGGGCGAGGTGCCGGCTGCCGACGGCGCGCGGCTGGGTTTCGTCTATGTCACCGATCATCTGGCGACCCATCTGGCGGAAATCGTCGATCACCTGCGGCTGATGACCGGCATCGCCGACTGGGTGGGCACGGTGGGGATCGGCATCCTGGCCCATGGGCCGGGCGGCTCGAACCTGCCGCCGGCGGAATATTTCGACGAACCGGCGATGGCGCTGATGGTCGGAGATTTTCCCGCCGATGCGCTGCGCATCCTGGAGCCGGGCGGCGGCTCGCTCGAGGGCCGGCACGGCGACTGGATCGCCGCCCATCATCCGAGCCTGGCTTTGGTCCACGGCGATCCGCGCAACCAGCATTTGCCGCGGCTCCTCGAGACCCTGGCGACGACCGCTAGCGCCTTCCTGGTGGGCGGCCTCAGCTCCTCGCGGTCGAGCTTCCCGCAGGTGGCCCAGTCGGTCGGCGACGGCGGCACCTCGGGGGTGATGTTCGCGGCGGAGGTGGCGGTGGCGACCGGGCTCAGCCAGGGCTGCTCGCCGATCGGGCCGCATCACACGATCACGGAATGCGATCAAAACATCGTGATGGCGATCGACGACCGGCCCGCCCTCGAGGTGTTCAAGTCCGAGATCGGCGACGTGCTGGCGCGCAATCTCAACCGCGTCGCCGGCTTCATCTTCGCCGCCCTGCCTTTGCCGGGATCCGATACCGGTGACTACCTGGTGCGCAACATCACCGGCATCGATCCCAAGCGCGGCTGGATCGCCATCGGCGACCTGGTCGAGACCGGCCAGCAGATCATGTTCACCCGCCGTGACCGGGAAAGCGCCGAGGCGGATCTCGGCCGGATGATCGACCGCCTGAAGCAGCGCATCGACCGGCCGGTGAAGGGCGGGATCTATGTCTCCTGCGTCGCCCGCGGCATCAACCTCTTCGGGCCCCAGGCGGCCGAGACCCGGCTGATCCTCGATCGCCTCGGTCCCATTCCGCTGATCGGATTCTTCGCCAACGGCGAGATCAGCCGGCAGCAGCTCTACGGCCATACCGGCGTCCTCACGCTGTTCTACTGATCCCCCTCACCCGCCAAGGAATCCCTGCCATGGAATACCGCCGTCTCGGCCGCACCGACCTGAAGGTCAGCCTGATCTGCCTGGGGACGATGACCTGGGGCAAGCAGAACACCGAGGCCGAGGGACATCGGCAGATGGACTATGCCCTGGATCAGGGCGTCAACTTCTGGGACACCGCCGAGATGTATGCGATTCCGCCCAGCAAGGAGACCTACGGCACCACCGAAACCATCATCGGCACCTGGCTGCGGCGGAACGCCGGCCGGCGCGACAAGGTGATCCTCGCCAGCAAGATTGCCGGACCCGGCCCGGAAACCAGTTACGTGCGCGGCGGCACGACGCGCCACGACACCCGCAACATCGCCGCCGCCGTCGATGCCAGCCTGAAGCGGCTGCAGACCGACTATATCGATCTCTACCAGCTGCACTGGCCGGAGCGCTCGGTGAACATCTTCGGCCAGCTCGGCTACGTGCACCAGCCGGACGAGGTCTGGACGCCGCTGGAGGAGACCCTGGCGGGGCTGGATGCGGTGATCAAGGCCGGCAAGGTGCGCCATGTCGGGCTGAGCAACGAGACCGCCTGGGGCTGCTCGCGCTTCCTCAAGTTGGCGGAGCAGGGCAAGGGACCGCGCATCGTCTCCAACCAGAACGCCTACAACCTGCTCAACCGCAGCTACGAGGTCGGCATGGCCGAGATCTCGATCCGCGATGATTGCGGCCTGCTCGCCTTCTCGCCGCTGGGGATGGGCGCGCTTTCGGGCAAGTTTCTCGACGGCGCGGCACCGCCGAATGCGCGCCTGACCCTGTTCGCCGACCGCTACAAGCGCTACCGCAAGCCGGACTGCGAGGCCGCCACCCGGGCCTATGTCGACCTCGCGCGCCGGCATGGATTGGACCCGGCGCAGATGGCCCTCGCCTACGTGAATTCGCGCCCCTTCGTCACCAGCAACATCATCGGCGCGACCACCCTGGAACAGCTGAAGTCCAACATCGCCAGCATCGGGATTTCCCTGTCGAAAGAAGTGCTTGACGGGATCGACGCGATCAACCGCCAGCACACCTATCCGGCAGCGTGATGCCGGCAAGCAGGGTGGTCACACCGGTCCCTGCTTGTTATGCTGAACTCACCTTCGAGTCGCCGGCAGGTGCCCTATGCGGTTATTCGTCGCCTTGTCATTGCCCGAGAACGTGCGATGGCAATTGCGCATGTTGACCGGCGGCCTGCCCGGCGCGAAATGGGTGCCCCCGGAAAACTACCATCTGACCCTGCGCTTCCTCGGCGAGATCGACGGCCGCGACATGGACTATGTCGACGCGGCCCTGGCCGGCATCCGGGCGCCGACCTTCAAGCTGCGTCTCGCCGGGATCGGACATTTCGCGACCGGCGGCCGGGTGAAGGCGGTCTGGGCCGGCGTCGAGAAGGAACCGGCGCTCAGCCATCTGCAGGACAAGGTCGAATCCGCCGTGGTTCGCGCCGGCCTGCCGCCGAACGGGCAGAAATTCACCCCGCATGTGACGCTAAGCTGGACCAAGGACCCGCCGCAGGCGAAGCTGCAGCATTACCTGGCCGAGCGGAACCTGTTCCGTTCGGATGCCTTCGAGGTCACGCATTTCACCCTGTTTTCCAGCCTGATGGGCGGCGAGGGCTCGGTCTATCTCGCGGAACGGTCCTATTCCCTGTCCGCGCGGGTGACCGCCTAGCGCGGAACTAGGGTGCGGGCTTGCGGATCAGGGTCTCGGTGCCGGTCTGCGGCGCGCCGCCCGAGGCCCAGACGCCCTCCAGGCGCGGCCCGTCGATCCGATAGGCGACGACACCGGGGATGCGGTCCTTGCCGAAGGCGACGACCAGCTTGCTGTCGGCCAGGATGCCGACCCCCATGGCGATCGGCGCCGGCGACTGGGAAGGACCGAGCCAGGCCACGAGATAGGTCTTGCCGTTGGGCTTGATCACCACCTGGCCGGAATAATTGGTCAGCCCGTCGAGCTGTTCGCCGGTGGTAATCTTGTAGGTGCCGTCGAGGCTGGCCGGACCCTCCAGCACCTCGCGGCCGGTCGCCTTGGGACTGGACACCGCCGTCCAGACGCCGTCCAGGATGCCGCCGCGCACCTCGTAGATGACGACGCCGAAATAGGATTTGTCGATCGCATAGGCGGCGCCGAGGATGCCGTCGCTGACGATGCCGAGGCCCTTGTAGCCCTGGTTCCCCTGCAGCCGCCAGAGCACGGCCTCGGTCCGGCCGAAGGACTTCATCAACAGCTCGCCGCCATAGGCCTTGCCGTCGGGGGTGCGGCCCTGGACATCGTAGCTGCCGTCGAGCTCGCCCGCGGCAGCGACGGCGACGCAGGCGAACAGGCCGACCGCCGCAGCCAGACCCTTGAGCGCGCTGTGCCAGGAGGTCATTCCGTCGGCGGTCATGGCCTCGCCCGCCTCAGGTCTTGTAGCTCGGATCGATCTTGTCGAGCAGGCGCAGCAGGGCGGTCCAGGTCAGGTCATAGCCGTCGGTATCGTTCAGCGTCGTCGCGCTGGCGGGCGCCGGGGCATTGAACTGCCGCTCGGTATGCTCGCAGACCGCCTGCGGCGGCAGGACCAGGGTGGCGCCGCCGGTCTGCGCCGCCAGCTGGATCTCACAGGCCTTTTCCAGATAGTACATGCGCAGGAAGGCCTGCTGCGCCGTATGGCCGACGGTAAGGAGACCGTGGTTGCGCAGGATCATCACCGGCTTGTGGCCGAGATCGCGCACCAGCCGCTCGCGCTCGGCGAAGTCGAGGGCGATGCCTTCGTAGTCGTGATAGGCAACCTTGCCGTAGAATTCGAGCGACATCTGGTTCACCGGCAGCAGGCCCTCCTTCTGCGCGGCGATGGCGCAGCCGGCCTTGGTATGGGTATGCAGCACGCAATGGGCGTCCTCGCGGGCGGCGTGAATGGCGCTGTGGATGACGAAGCCCGCCGGATTGACGCTATGGGGAGAGGGTTCGACCGCCTTGCCGTCGATGTCGATCTTCACCAGGTTGGAGGCGGTGATCTCGTCGAAGAACAGCCCGTAGGGATTGATCAGGAAATGCTTCTCCGGCCCGGGGACCCGGACCGAGATATGGGTGAAGATGAGGTCGGTCATGCGGAAATGGGCGACCAGCCGATAGCAGGCCGCGAGCTCCCGGCGCAGGCGCCATTCCTCGTCGGAGCGTTTCGGGGTTTCGACGGACCTTAACCTGGCTTCGGCGCTCATCTGCATCTCCCGTGACTGGTCGGAACCATGCTGGCAGAAATCCGGGGAAAAATGAAGGCCGGGCACCGCGCGACCCCCTTGAACCCGTCCGGTAAATTCCGCATATGAACGGCGCCTCAGCCCATTGCCGTCGGAGTACCGCCAGGATGCCCGAAACCACCGCCAAGACCGGCACCGAGACCGGCGCCAAGCCGGAACGCCACGGTTTCCAGGCGGAAGTCTCCCGCCTGCTGGATATCGTCGCCCACGCGCTCTACAGCGACAAGGCGGTGTTCCTGCGGGAGTTGATCTCCAACGCCTCGGATGCCTGCGACAAATTGCGCTACCTCGGCCTGACCGAGGCCGGGCTGATGGCCGAGGACCCGGACCTCAAGGTCACCGTCACCATCGACAAGAAACAGCGCCGGCTCACCATCGCCGACAACGGCATCGGCATGAGCCATGACGAGCTGATCGGCAATCTCGGCACCATTGCCCGCTCCGGCTCGGCGCGCTTCATGAGCGAGGTCGAGGCGGCGAAGAGCGCTGAGGCGAAGCTGTCGCTGATCGGCCAGTTCGGCGTCGGCTTCTATTCCGCCTTCATGGTCGCCGACGAGGTCGAGGTGATCTCGCGCCGGGCCGGCGCCGCCGAGGCCTGGCGCTGGGTCTCCGACGGCAAGGGCGAGTTCACCGTCTCGCCGGTGGCCGAGGCGAAGCGCGGCACCGCCATCGTGCTGCACCTGAAGGCCGAGGAGAGCGAATGGCTGGAGGCCTCGCGCCTCGCCACGGTGATCGCGAAGTATTCCGACCATATCGCCCTGCCGATCCGCCTGATCGACGGCGAGGTCGAGCGCCACGTCAACCAGGGTGCTGCGCTCTGGACCCGGGCGAAGAGCGAGATCACGCCGGAGCAGTACAAGGAATTCTACCACCACGTCGCCCATGCCTTCGACGAACCCTGGGCGACGCTGCATTTCAAGGCCGAGGGCAAGATCGACTACACCGGCCTGCTGTTCATCCCGGGCTCGAAGCCCTTCGACCTCTTCCATCCCGACCGCAAGCAGTCGCTGAAGCTCTACGTGAAGCGGGTCTTCATCACCGACCAGTGCCCGGACATCCTGCCGCCCTGGCTGCGCTTCGTGAAGGGACTGATCGATTCCGAGGACCTGCCGCTGAACATCAGCCGCGAGACGCTGCAGGCCAATCCGCTGATCGCCAAGATCCGCGCCGCCCTGGTGAAGCGCCTGATCGGCGAGCTGCAGAAGAAGGCGGAGAAGGAGCCCGAGTCCTATGCTGCCTTCTGGGGAAATTTCGGCGCGGTGATCAAGGAGGGCATCTACGAGGATGCCGAGAACCGCGACGCCCTGCTGAAGCTCTCCCGCTTCCGCTCGACCGCCGGCGATGCGCTCACCGGACTCGCCGACTATGTCGGCCGGATGAAGGACGGCCAGAAGGCGATCTACACGATCAGCGGCGATTCGATCGAGGCGCTGATGAAATCGCCGCAGCTCGAGGGTTTCCGCGCGAAGGGCGTCGAGGTTCTGCTGCTGACCGATCCGGTCGACGATTTCTGGATCTCGATGGTGGAGAATTTCGACGGCAAGCCGTTCAAGTCGGCGACCCGCGGCGGCTCCGATCTCGATGCCGTGGCGAAACCGGACGCGGCCGACGCCAAGGCGCCGGAGGCGCCGGCTGCCGGCATCGACAACCTGGTGGCGCTGATGAAGTTGACGTTGAAGGAGGCGGTGAAGGACGTCCGCGTCACCGACCGCCTGACCGACAGCGCCGTCTGCCTGGTCGCCGACGAGGGCGACATGGATATCCATCTCGAGCGCCTGATGCGCCAGCACAAGCGCCTGGAGACCACGCTGCCGCGGGTGCTGGAGATCAACGGCACCCATCCTTTGGTGGCGGCGCTCGCCAAGGCGGTCTCGAAGAGCGGCGGCGCCGATGCCCTGGGCGATGCCTGCTGGCTGCTGCTCGACCAGGCGCGGATCCTCGACGGCGAGACCCTGCCGGATCCCGCCGGTTTCGCCAGGCGCCTCTCGGGCGTGCTGCAGAAGGTGGTCTGAGGCGGCGGGCCGTCCCGGCTGCGCTACATGCGCTGCAGCATCAGCTGCGCGGCCGCCAGATCCTCGATCGCGGTGCCGACCGACTTGAACAGGGTAATCTCCTCGGCGCTGCGGCGGCCGGGATGCCGCCCGCGGCAGAGATCGAAGAGATCGGCGGCGATGTCGCCTTCGACGATGACGCCGGCCTTCAGCGGCTGGACGATGTCGCCGCCCTCCTTCAGGGCACCGCCACGGGTGTCGACGAAGAGCGTCGCGCGACGCACCGCCTCGTCGTCGGATTCCCGCATCTCCGGCAGATAGGCGCCGACCAGGTCAAGATGGGCGCCGGGCTTCAGCCAGTCGCCCTTGATCAGCGGCGCGGTCGAGAGGGTGGCGCAGGAGATGACGTCGGCCTCGCGCGCCGCCGCCTCGAGATCCGCCACCGCCTCGACGGCGAGGCCGCGGCCGGCGAGGTCCTTGGCATAGGCCGCGGTCCTGGCGACGTCGCGGCCCCAGATCCGGGTCTGCCGGATCGGACGCACGGCGCGATGCGCCTCGATCAGCGGCTGCGACAGGGCGCCGGTGCCGACCATGAGATGCAGGGCTGCATCCGGCCGGGCGCAATATTTCGCCGCCAGGGCGGAGGCGGCGGCGGTACGGCGCACGGTCAGCTGCTTGCCTTCCATCAGCGCCTTCGGCGCGCCGGTGAGGCCGTCGAGCAGCAGGTAGATGCCCTGGACCGCGGGCAGGCCGCGGCTGCCGTTGCCCGGCGTGATGGTGACCATCTTCACGCCCACGCTGCGCCCGGCATCCCAGGCCGGCATCAGCAGCAGGGTCTGTTCCGGTTCGCCATTCGGCATCGGGATGGCGTGGTGATGGCGCACCGGCACCGTCCAGTCGCCTGCGAAGGCCTGCCGCAGGGCCTCGACCAGGGCCGGGTAGTCCAGGGCGCGATCGATGGCGGCGGCGGAGACGAAGGGGATGTTCTCGGTCATGATGGGCGGAGACTATCCGCCCGGGCTGGGCCCGAACAAGGCCGATTTCCGCGGGCCCCTACCAGGCCTCGTCGAAGTCGAAGGCGACCGCGGCGATGACCGGGCCGTAATCGGCGAGATTGGCGATGATCGCGCAGCCGTCCGGATTGTTGGCCTTCGCCTCGGCCGTGAGGTCGAGCGGCAGGGTGGCCGCCCGACCGTCCCAGACGCCGACCTTCTGCAGCGAACGCACGGTGTTGAAGGAGACCAGCTTGCGGCCGCGATTCTCGCCGGCCTTGATCGCATCCTGGTTCTCGTACTGATAGGTCACCAGCCAGAGCGTCGCCGGGACCGGCAGATTCGCCTCGGGCAGGTCCAGGGTGACCTCGCCGCTCGCCGGATCGCGCTCGATCTTCAGCGACTGCATCTTCAGCCGGGTCTTCGCATGCTTGATCGCCGCATCGACGGTGGCGCGGTTGGAGCCGACCGCATCGCTCGCTCCGGCGACGATGATCTGCGGCGTATAGACCATGCCGTCGCCCAGGGTCTTGGCATAGGCGCGCTGGCGGGTGGTATAGGCCGGGTCGGCGTAGCGATCCTTCCAGCCGATATAGTCCCAGTAGTCGACGTGAAAGGAGAGCGCCAGCACATCCTTGCGCTTGGCGAGCTCGCCCAGATAGGCCTCGGCCGGCGGACAGGAATTGCAGCCCTGGGAGGTGAAGAGCTCGACCACCACCGGCGCCGGCGTGGTTTCGGCCTCAATCTCCTGGCGCTGCGGCGCGGCCGGCACGATGTCGCCCGAAGCGGCCGCATCGGGGATTTCAGGCGCCGGCTCGAGCGGCGATGCCTCCATCGGCTGCCCGGGCTCGACCAGCGGCATCACCAGCGGCGATTGCTGGGCCCAGGCCGACGGCGCCGCGAACAGGAATCCGGCGATCAGGATGGCGGAGAATTTCATACCTGCAGACTAAGTCCCTTGCCGAAACCGCCGCCAATCACGAAGCGGTGACAGGCCATGCTTTTCTCGCATCGACAGGTAGTTACCCCGTCCATGGTTCAGAAATCGCTAACGCGCCCGTTGCGCTCCCAGTCGCCGTAGCGGGTCGGCTCCGGACCGGCGGGACCGCCGAATTCCGCCGGCCGGGCCGGTGGTCCGACCGGCGCAGATGCCGGTGTTGGCGCGGTGGCCGCCGGGTCCAGCACGGTTGCGGTCCCGGGATTGGGCCCGGATTTCGCGGTGGCGGGTGGCGCTGGAGCGGGCTTGGGCATGGGCATGGGCATGGGTCCGAGCCTACGCGCCCCGTTGCCCGGCAGCAAGCCGCCGCGCTTGATTTTGCCGCGATCCGGGCCATCTCTCCGGCGACCGGGATGAACGGAGAGGACGCCGATGGGTTACGCACGCACCGCCTTGCTGCTGGCGGCAATGACCGGCCTGTTCCTGGCCGCCGGCTATCTGATCGGCGGGCCGCAGGGGATGATCTTCGCCCTGATCGTGGCCGGGGTGATGAACGTCGCCAGCTACTGGTATGCCGACCGGCTGGTGCTGCGGATGTACGGCGCCCGGCCGGTCGAAGGCACGGTCCTCAACGAGATCGTCGCCGAGCTGGCGCAGCGGGCCGGCCTGCCGATGCCCAAGGTCTATCTGATCGAGACGCCCCAGCCCAATGCCTTTGCCACCGGCCGCAACCCGGAGAATGCCGCGGTGGCGGCCACCACCGGGATCCTGCGGCTGCTCAGCCGGGAGGAACTGGCCGGGGTGATGGCCCATGAGCTCGCCCATGTGCGCAACCGCGACAGCCTGACCATGACCATCACCGCGGTGCTTGCCGGCGCCATCGGCATGCTGGCGAATTCGCTGATGTTCCTCGGCCTCGGCGGCGGCCGGGACCGCAACGCGCCGCTCGGCGGCCTGGGTGCCCTGCTGGTGATGATCCTCGCCCCCCTGGCCGCCATGCTGGTGCAGATGGCGATCTCGCGCAGCCGGGAATACGAGGCCGACCGGATCGGCGCCGAGATCTCCGGCATGCCGCGCGCCCTCGCTTCGGCCCTGCGCAAGATCAGCCAGGGCGCCGCGGCGATCGACAACCCGGTGGCCGAGGCCAATCCGGCGAGCGCCCATCTCTTCATCGTCAATCCGCTGCATGCCCATGCCGCCGACGGCCTGTTCGCCACCCATCCGAATGTCGAGAACCGGATCGCCCGGCTGCTGGAGATGGCGGAGGGCGGCGCGGCGATGCCGGCGGCCGGGCCCGTCCGGCGGAGCCCGGTCCCGGCCACGGCCAGGTGCCGGCAGGGGCCCTGGGGATAAAGCCACGGGAGGACCGCTGAGCCTGGGTTCGGGTCATTCGACAGCTTGGTGACGGGGATCACCGGCCCAGGTTTTCGCGTCGCTTTAAGAAATTCGCGTAAAGGGCTACAAAAATTGGACAATCATTAACCAATCTGGCATAACCTCCGATCATGATGTCCGCCCGCGCAACTGCCGCCGGCCCGGTGACACCGGGGCCGGCCGAGCCGATTTCGTCCCCGCCGCAGGTTTCGGCCCGGGCCGTGGCTCTCGACGTGATCGAAGGGGTGCTGCGCCGCCGGCGGTCGCTTGACGACGCCCTGGCGACCCATCCCAATCTGAAGGACCTGAGCCATCGCGACCGGCAGTTCGTCCGGGCGCTGGTGAACGTGACGCTCCGGCATCTGGGCCAGATCGACCACACCCTCGGCCAATGCCTGGAAAAGCCGCTGCCTGCCCGCGCCGCGGCGATCCGCAACATCCTGCGCCTGGGCGCCGCGCAAGCGCTGTTCCTCGGCACGCCGGCCCATGCGGTGGTCGACACCATGGTGGGCCTAGCGGCGAGCCGCGGCGGCGAGGCCGGCTACAAGGGGCTGGTGAATGCCGTCCTGCGCCGGATCGCCAAGGACCGGGCGAATTTCCTGGCGACGGCCCCGGCCGGCGCCATCAGCCTGCCGGACTGGCTCTGGGCCTCCTGGGTGGACGCCTATGGCGTGGCCAAGGCGACCCAGATCGCCACCGCCCATCTCTATGAACCGCCGCTGGACTTCACCCTGGCCCGGCCCGGCGAGATGGGCTTCTGGGCGCAGCAGCTGCATGCCCGGCCGATGCCCGACGAGACGCATTTTGCCGGCACCCTGCGCCGGCCGGTCGCCAGCGAAAGCGCCGAGCGGCTGCACCAGCAGCGGATCGAGGATCTGCCCGGCTATGAGGACGGCGCCTGGTGGATCCAGGACCTGGCGGCCAGCCTGCCGGTGCGCCTGTTCGGCGACATCGCCGGCAAGCGCGCGATCGATCTCTGCGCCGCACCCGGCGGCAAGACCGCCCAGCTCGCCGCCGCCGGCGCCTTCGTCACCGCCCTCGACCGCTCGCGCACCCGCCTGGTACGGGTGAAGGAGAACCTGGCGCGATTGAAACTGGCTGCGGAAATCGAATGCGCCGATGCCATGATGTGGGACCGCGCCGGCGATTTCGACGCCGTGCTGCTGGACGCGCCCTGCTCGGCCACCGGCACCATCCGCCGCCATCCCGATGTCGCCTGGCTGAAGGATCCGCGCGACCTGCCGAAGCTCGCGATCGCCCAGGACCGGCTGCTCGACGTGGCGGCGCGCCTGCTGAAGACCGGCGGGACTCTCGTCTATTGCGTCTGCTCGCTGCAGCCGGAAGAAGGCGTGCAGCGCATCGCCTCCTTCCTGCAGCGGCATCCCGGGATGAAGCGCCAGAAGATCACGACCGCCGAGGTCCTCGGCATGAGCGAGCTGGTCTCGCCCGAGGGCGATCTCCGCTCCCTGCCCTGCCATCTCGGCGACCAGGGCGGACTCGACGGCTTCTACGCCGCGCGCCTGGTGAAGCAGGGCTGAGCCGGTCAGACGACCGAGGCGGCGAAATGCTCGACCGTCGGGAACGGATCGTAGAAATGATGCAGCAGCGCCTTCCAGCTGTGGATAGCGGTCCGACCCGCGGAAACCTTGCGTATGGTCCTCCAGAGTCTCCCACCAGACCAGCAGCAGATACCGCCCCGGCGCCTCGATGCAGGGCCGCACCTCGATCCCCTTGAAGCCCTTGCTGGCGGCGATCAGCGGCAGCGCCTGGGCGAGGGCGGCCTCGAAGGCGGCGGATTGCCCGGGACGCACATGGAGCATCGCGGATTCCAGAATCATCTTCGGGCGACCTCGCCGACCAGGTTTTCATGCTAGCATCCATCATACCGCTTCCTGAACGCAACGGGACAGCCACGTGCAGAGCGACCAGGCACAACGCGCCGCGCTGAACAATGCCTGCTGGTGCGACGCCATGTGCCGCGCCCATGGCCGGACCGGCGCCTTCACGCCGTCGACCTGGTTCAGCTCTTCCGCCATGCCGCGCTATTATCCGAATGTGGTGACCCTGGATGTCCCGATCGGCGATGCAAGCCAGCTCGAGCAGATTCATGCGCTGACCGAAGCCGGCCTGCCGGGGGGCTGGACGGTCAAGGACAGCTTCGCCTGCCTCGATCTCGACCCGCTCGGCTTCACGACCCTGTTCGAGGCGAGCTGGATCCATCGATCGCCGACGCACCCCTTGTCCGGAACGATGATTCCCGGCCTCGCCTGGCGGCGGGTCGAAACCGGCGACGACCTCCGGCGCTGGGAAATCGCCTGGGGCGGCGGGCGCGAAGCCGCGCAGCCGCCGATCTTCCTGTCGCCGCTCCTGGCCGAGCCGGGCGTCACCATCATTGCCGGCGATCTCGGCGGCGAGATCATCGCCGGCTGCGTCGCCAGCAAGGCGGCGGGCGTCATCGGCATCAGCAATCTTTTCGCGCCTCCTGCGACGCAGGACGTCTACCGGCGCGCCTGCATCGACGCCGTCGCGAAACTGGCAGGCGGTATTCCGCTGGTTTCCTATGATGCGGAGGAGATCTGCGACGCGATGGCGGATATCGGCTTCGCGCGCGTCGGGCGGCTCCGGGTGTCGCTGTCGCCCGCGCCCTAGCGGTGCGGGACGCTCCTCACCATTCCAGGATGACCTTGCCGGACTGGCCGCTCAGCATCGCCTGGAAGCCGTCGACGAACTTCGCCACCGGGAAATGATGGGTGAGGATCGGCGACAGATCGAGGCCGCTCTGCAGCATCGCCACCATCTTGTACCAGGTCTCGAACATCTCGCGGCCGTAGATGCCCTTGATCTCCAGGCCCTTGAAGATCACCTGGTTCCAGTCGATCGCGGTATCGGCGGGCGGGATGCCGAGCAGGGCCACCTTGCCGCCGTGATTCATGTGTTCCAGCATGGCAACGAAGGCCGAGGGCACGCCGGACATCTCGAGGCCGACATCGAAGCCCTCCACCATGCCGAGCTCGGTCATCACCTCCTTCAGCGACTGCCGGGCGACGTTCACCGTCCGGGTGGCGCCCATCCTGCCGGCGAGGCCCAGGCGATAGTCGTTGACGTCGGTGACCACCACGAAGCGGGCACCGACATGCTTGGCGATGGCGGTGGCCATGATGCCGATCGGTCCGGCGCCGGTGATCAGCACGTCCTCGCCCACCAGGTTGAAGGCGAGCGCGGTATGGGTGGCGTTGCCGAAGGGATCGAAGATCGCCGCGAGATCGTCGGAGATGTTCTCCGGGATCTTGAAGGCGTTGAAGGCGGGAATGCTGAGATATTCCGCGAAGGCGCCGGCGCGGTTGACGCCGACGCCGAAGGTGTTGCGGCAGAGGTGCCGCCGCCCGGCACGGCAGTTGCGGCAGTAGCCGCAGGTGATATGGCCCTCGCCCGAGACCCGGTCGCCGACGGCGAAGCCGCGCACCTCCTGGCCCATCTCGACGATCTCGCCGACATATTCGTGGCCGACATGCATGCCGATGGGGATGGTCTTCTGCGCCCAGTCGTCCCATTTCCAGATATGGATGTCGGTGCCGCAGATCGCCGTCTTGCGGATCCGGATGAGGACGTCGTTGTGCCCGACCTCGGGTTCGCGCACCTCCTGCATCACCAGTCCGGGCGCGGCTTCGGCTTTGACCAGGGCTTTCATCTCGCATCACCTCTGCAAACGGGTTCCCGCGGCGGCATCTAGGATATCGCCCCCATCGCCCGCCCGACCCTGGCGAAGGCGGCGACCGCGCGGTCGATCTGCTCCGGCGTATGGGCGGCGCTCATCTGGGTGCGGATGCGGGCCTTGCCCTTGGGCACCACCGGGAAGCTGAAGCCGACCACATAGACGCCTTCCTTGAGCAGCGCATCCGCCATGCCGGTGGCCAGCCGGGCATCGCCCAGCATCACCGGGATGATCGGATGCTCGCCGGGCACCAGGCTGAAGCCGAGCTGCGCCATGGCGGCGCGGAAGCGCTCGCCATTGGCCCGCACCCGGTCGCGCAGGGCGGCGCCCTCCGCGGTCTGCAGCAGCTCGAGCACCGCCAGCGAGGCGGCGACGATGGTCGGCGCCACCGAGTTGGAGAAGAGATAGGGCCGCGAGCGCTGGCGCAGCAGATCGACGATCGGCCGCTTCGCCGAGGTATAGCCGCCGGAGGCGCCGCCCAGGGCCTTGCCCAGGGTCCCGGTATAGATGTCGATCCGGCCCTCGACGCCGCAATGCTCGGGCGTGCCGCGGCCGTTGCGGCCGACGAATCCCACCGCATGCGAATCGTCGACCATGACCAGCGCCCGGTACCGGTCGGCCAGATCGCAGATCGCCTTCAGGTCGGCGATGATGCCGTCCATCGAGAAGACGCCGTCAGTGGCGATCATCTTGTAGCGGGCGCCGGCCGCGTCGGCCGCCTTCAGCTGCGCCTCGAGATCGGCCATGTCGTTGTTCTGGTAGCGGTAGCGCCTGGCCTTGCAGAGCCGCACGCCGTCGATGATGCTGGCATGGTTGAGGGCGTCGCTGATGACCGCGTCCTCTTCGCCGAGCAGGGTCTCGAACAGGCCGCCATTGGCGTCGAAGCAGCTGCCGTAGAGGATGGTGTCCTCGGTCCCGAGGAAGCGGCTGATCCCGGCCTCCAGGGTCTTGTGGATGGTCTGGGTGCCGCAGATGAAGCGCACCGAGGCCATGCCGAAACCGTAGTCGTCGAGCCCGCGCTTCGCCGCCGCGACCAGCCGCGCATCGTCGGCGAGGCCCAGGTAGTTGTTGGCGCAGAAATTCAGCACCTCGGCGCCGTCGCCCAGGGTGATCCGCGCATCCTGGGGCGTGGCGATCAGCCGCTCCGCCTTCCAGAAGCCGTCGGCACGGATCTGGGCGAGCGTCGCCTGGATGTGGTCGAGATAGGCTGCGGTCATGCCATCGGTCCTATGGGGGTCCTGCCAGGGTTTAAGAGGCCGGTCGTTCTGCGGGCGCCAGAGCCGATTCATCCGGCTTTCCGTCCGGGCTGCAAATGAATTTTCCGAACGCCGGCGTGAGTTACCGGGGCGGATCCGGCCCGACCCGGTTCCAACCCGGTTCCGGCCCGGGACCGGCGCGGTTTTCCGGGCCAGTCGCTTGCCCCTCGGCCGGTCGGATGCTAGGTATCGCAGATGCAGCAAAAGACCAAAATCGCCCCCTCGATTCTCAGCGCCGACTTCGCCCGATTGGGCATCGAAGTGGCCGGAATCACCGAAGCCGGGGCGGATTACGTCCATGTCGACGTGATGGACGGGCATTTCGTGCCCAACCTGACCATCGGCCCCATGGTGGTGAAGGCCCTGCGGCCGCACAGCACGCTGCCCTTCGACGTCCATCTGATGATCGGCCCGGTCGACCCCTTCGTGCCGGAATTCGCCGCCGCCGGGGCGGATATCATCACCTTCCACCCGGAGGCCGGCGCCCATCCGCACCGCACCGTCCAGCTGATCAAGTCCCTGGGCAAGAAGGCCGGCGTCTCGCTCAATCCGGCGACGCCGATCTCGGCGGTGGACTACCTGCTGGCCGATCTCGACCTGGTCCTGGTGATGAGCGTCAACCCGGGCTACGGCGGGCAGAAGTTCATCACCTCCGCCCTGGACAAGATCCGGGAATTGCGGCGTCGGATCGACGCCGTCTCCGCCGCCCAGAACGGCCGGCCGATCGACCTCGAGGTCGACGGCGGGATCAATGCCGAGACCGCGGCGGCGGCAGTGGCCGCCGGGGCGGATACGCTGGTGGCCGGCACCGCAGTCTTCACCGGCGGGTCCGCCGCCTATGCCGGGAACATCGCACGCTTGCGCAAGTGAGGCCGCCGATGGCCGAAGGCGCGGGCAGCGAGAAGAAGAAGGCGGGAAAACCCGGCGCCGCGGCGCATCGGCCGGTGCGCAAGGGCAATCAGCGCCCGAAGCTCTTTGCCCCCACCCTGCAGACCATGTTCTCGCTGCCCTCGGAGCTCCTGCTCTCGCGGCTCTGGCGCCGGATCATGCAGCCGGTCTATGGCAGCCGCCTCTACAGCATGACCCTGGGATCGCGCTCCTCGGGCGAACTGCAGGCCGACGGCGGCGACACCGTGCTCGGCTGGCCCGGCGACGCCCAGGTCGGGCTGCAGATCCTCACCGGCGAGTTCCGCTTCGCCGGCGAGGCCATCCGCCAGCCGACGCCGCTGAGCGATCCGATCGGCGCCAGCGAGGGCTGGCGCTACGTGCTGAACACCTTTCCCTGGATCAACGATCTCCGGGATTGCGGCGGCCCCTCGGCGCGCCAGCTCGGCAAGCAGCTGATCCAGCGCTGGATCGAGGAGAACGGGACCTACGATCCCTATACCTGGCGCGGCGATATCCTGGCCGCGCGGCTGCGCAACCTGCTGCTGAACCACGGCTATCTCGAGGTCAACAGCGACGCGCTGTTCCGCTCCACCCTGCTGCGCAGCCTCAACCGCCAGGCGACCCACCTTTCCCGCGCCCTGCCGGACGGCCTGGCGGGGGCGGCGCTGCTGAAGGCGATCGTCGCCCTGATGCTGGCCGGGCTGATGCTGCCGAAGGGCGAGGACTTCCTGGCCAAGGGCCGCCAGCTCTTCGCCGTCGAGCTGCCCAAGCAGATGCTGGCCGATGGCGGCCATATCGAGCGCAGCCCGCAGGTGATGCTGGAGCTGCTGCAGCACCTGATCGACCTGCGCGACGTACTCGCCCTCGCCCGCCAGCCGATGCCCGACAGCCTGCAGATGGCGATCGACAACCTGGCCAGCGTCGTCGTCATGCTGCGCCACGGCGACGGCACGCTGGCCAGCTTCAACGACACGCCCGAGCTGCAGCCCGCCTTCCTGGAATCGACGCTGAAGCGGGCGACCGAGCGGCTGCGGCCGCTGAACCAGCTGCCGATCACCGGCTTCCAGCGGCTCGATCGCGGCAAGACCTCGGTGATCGTCGATTGCGGCGCCCCGGCACGTCACGGCTTCGACGATCATGCCCATGCCGGGACCCTGAGCTTCGAGCTCTGCTACGACGGCGAGCGGATGATCGTCAATTGCGGCGCCCATCCCTGGTCCAAGGAATGGCGCCAGGTGCAGCGCACCACCGCCGCGCATTCCACCATCGTCGTCGACAACACCAATTCGGCGATGCTGCTGCCGCCCACCGGATTGAAGGTGGCGGGCCTCGATCTCGGCGGCATGGCCTTGAAGCCCGAGGTCGTCACCAGCCGGCGCGAGGAGACCGACGGGCAGATCTGGCTCGACCTTTCCCATGACGGCTACGAGGAGAGCTTCGGCCTGGTGCATCGCCGCCGGCTCTATCTCTCGGCCGACGGCCACGATTTCATGGGCGAGGATCACCTCATCGGCAAGGGCGGCAACAGCTTCGCCCTGCGCTTCCATCTGCATCCCCTGGTGCAGGCGACGGTCACCCAGAACGGCCAGGCCGCGCTGATCAAGCTGCCCGGCGGCTCGGGCTGGCGGATGCGGGTGCAGGGCGGCGACCTCACCCTGGCCGAGGGCATCCATATCGGGATCGGCGGCCAGGTCCGCCGCACCCAGCAGCTGATGGTCATGGGCACCATCGAGAGCAACCAGACCGAACTGAAATGGCTGATCCAGCGCGAGAGCGGCAAGAAGTGACCGGCGCGCCTCCAAGGAGCTTCAATCCATGACCTCGACCGAGCGGCCGATCCGCCGCGCGCTGATTTCCGTCTCCGACAAGTCCGGCCTCGAACCCTTCGCCCGATTCCTGAGCGGACGCGGCGTCGAGATCCTCTCGACCGGCGGCTCGGCCCAGGTGCTGCGCGATGCGGGCGTCCCGGTGGTCGACGTCTCGGCCCATACCGGCTTTCCCGAGATCATGGACGGGCGGGTGAAGACCCTGCATCCGAAGATCCACGGCGGCATCCTGGCCCGGCGCGATCTCGCCGCGCATGTCGGCGCGCAGCAGGCCCACGGCATCGCCGATATCGATCTGGTCGTGGTCAACCTCTATCCCTTCGAGGCGACCGTCGCCGCCGGCAAGGCGCGCGCGGCGTGCATCGAGAACATCGATATCGGCGGGCCGGCGCTGATCCGGGCTGCGGCGAAGAACCACGAATTCGTCACCGTCGTCGTCGAGCCGGCGGACTATGCCGCGGTGATCAATGAGATGACCGCGCAGGACGGCGCCACCGGCCTCGCGCTCCGCCGCCGCCTCGCCCAGGCCGCCTATGCGCGGACCGCCGCCTACGACGCCGCGATCGGCCGCTGGATGGCGGCGGAGGAAGGCGAGATGTTCCCGCGGCGCCTCGCCATCGCGGGCACCCGGGTGCAGACCCTGCGCTACGGCGAGAACCCGCATCAGCAGGCGGCCTTCTATGCCACCGGCGAGAACCGCCCGGGCATCGCCACGGCACGGCAGCTGCAGGGCAAGGAACTGAGCTACAACAACCTCAACGATACCGACGCCGCCTTCGAGCTCGCCGCCGAATTCGACGTGCCGGTGGTCGCCATCATCAAGCACGCCAATCCCTGCGGCGTCGCCACCGGCGCCGATCTCGCCGCCGCCTATGCCCGCGCCCTCGCCTGCGATCCGGTGAGCGCCTTCGGCGGCATCATCGCCGTCAACCGCGAGCTCGACGGCCGCACGGCGGAGCTGATCGGCGGCATCTTCTCGGAGGTCATCATCGCGCCCGCCTTTTCCAGCGACGCCCTGGCGGTGCTCACGGCGAAGAAGAACCTGCGGCTGCTGGCGACCGGCGGGCTGCCCGATCCCCGGGACCGTGGCCTGGTCTTCCGCTCGCTCGCCGGCGGCTTCCTCGCCCAGGACCGCGACGGCGCCCGGACCGCGGCGGCGGATCTCAAGGTGGTGACGAGGCGCCAGCCGACGGCGCAGGAGACCGGCGACATGCTCTTCGCCTTCGCCGTCGCCAAGCACGTGAAATCCAATGCCATCGTCTATGCCCGGGACGGGGCCACGGTGGGGATCGGCGCCGGCCAGATGAGCCGGGTCGACTCCTCGCGCATCGCCGCCTGGAAGGCGGCGGAAGCCGCGAAGGCCGCGGGGAGCGCCGAGAGCTGGGCCAAGGGTTCGGTGGTCGCCTCCGACGCCTTCTTCCCCTTCGCCGACGGCCTGCTGGCGGCGGCGGAAGCCGGGGCGACGGCGGTCATCCAGCCCGGCGGCTCGATGCGCGACGACGACGTGATCCGGGCCGCGGATGCGGCCGGCCTCGCCATGGTGTTCACGGGGCTTCGGCATTTCCGGCACTGACCGTGCCGGCGCGGTCCGGCAGGGTCAGGCCGGAAATCGGGAGCGACCCTTGCGGGCCGCCCCCGAAACTCCTGGCTCCGGCAACCCGGCTTATTTCACCACGGTGACCGGGCAATGGGCGTGGGACACCACCGCCATCGCCACCGAGCCGATGAAGATGCGCGCCAGCTCGTTGGTCGTCGCCGTGCCCATCACGATATGGTCGCTCTTGTTCTTGTCGGCATAGGCGACGATCGCATCGGCGACGCTGTTGCCGGTGGCGATGACGCAGTCGAAACTCTCGTATTTCGCCGCCTTGGCCACTTTCGCCGCCGCGTTCAGCTGCTTGTGCGACTGGGCGTCCGAGGCGCTGAGCAGTTCGGCGTCCCAGAAATAGGTCCGCCGCGCCCGCGCCGGAACCACGTTGACGTTGAGGAAGGTCAGCTTCGCGCCGGTGGACCGGGCGAGATCGACCGCGCAAGCGGCGGCGTCGGCTGAGGACTTGGAGCCATCTACGGCACAGAGGATTTTTTTCGGCATGGTCGTTTCATCCCATCATGTTGAACCAAATGCGGCACAGACTGATCTTGGGCGTCGGATTGCCGGAACTGGGGCTCCACCGACGGCAAATATCCATCGACGCGCAATTTATGCGCCCCGCGGCGCACCCCGTCCTTGATCTAGGTCAACTGTCGATCCGTTCCAGGGGCGGGCACGGTCGGATTCGACCTATTGCGTGACGATTGCGGAACAGAGCCGCGGCGAGGCCCGGCGGCCGTGCATCTTCCATGCGCCCGGTCACCGCGCGAGCGGCATCGCCATCGGCTGGCCGGGTATCCCCTGCCGCGTGGCGGGCGGCCCGGACGGGCGGAAACCCATGCGGAGATAGGCGACGAGCGCACTCGGCGCGGAATTGAGCGTAATTTCAACCGCCTGGGGAGTCTGCTCCCGCACCGCGTCGATCAGTGCGCCGACCAGCCGGTAGCCGATGCCCAGGCCCTGGCGGTCCTCGGCGACGAAGAGCTGGGTGATATGGGTGCGATCCCGCATTGCCCCGTAGCCGACGATGCGCCTGCCGTCGACCGCGACGAAGCGCGGATTGGGCGAGGGATGGACGAGGCCCGCCCATCGGGCGCCGAGTGCCCCCGGCCCGCTCGCCGCCTTGATGACGGCACGACCTTCCGGGGCGAGGTCCTGGTCCAGGTAGCGGCGCGAGAGGTTCTCGATGAGGGCGGCGATTTCGAGGAGGTCGGCCGGACCCGGCGCCCGCAGGCTGATGTCATCGCCTGCGGCACCGGAACCGGATCGTCGTCGCCTCACGCCGCCGAAAGCGCGAGGTTCCTGAGCACGTAGGGCAGGATGCCGCCGTTGCGGTAGTAGTCGACCTCGTCGGCGGTATCGATGCGGCAGGTGACGACGATGTCCTGCTTCTGCCCGTTGGCCCGGGTGATGACGACATTGACGTCCATCTTGGCCTTGATGCCCTTGGCGAGACCGAGGATATCGAAGGTCTCCGAACCGTCGAGGTTCAAGGTCTTCCGCGTCATGTCGCCCTTGAACTGCAGCGGCAGGATGCCCATGCCGACCAGGTTCGAGCGATGGATGCGCTCGAAGCTTTCGACGATGACCGCCCGCACCCCGAGCAGCAGGGTTCCCTTGGCGGCCCAGTCGCGCGAGGAGCCGGTGCCGTATTCCTTGCCGCCGATCACCACCAGCGGCACATTGGCCTTCTGGTACTTCATCGAGGCGTCGTAGATCGACATCGCCTCGCCGGCCGGCATGTAGCGGGTGACGCCGCCTTCGGTTCCCGGCGCCATCTCGTTCTTCAGGCGGATATTGGCGAAGGTGCCGCGCATCATCACCTCGTGATGGCCGCGCCGCGCGCCGTAGGAGTTGAAATCCGCCGCCGCGACGCCGTGGCTGACCAGATACTGCCCCGCCGGCCCGTCTTTCTTGATCGAGCCTGCCGGGCTGATGTGGTCGGTGGTGATGGAATCGCCGAGGATCGCCAGCGGCCGCGCCTTCACGATGTCGGTGATGGCGGCGGGCTGTTTCGCCATGTTGGTGAAATAGGGCGGGTTGGCGACATAGGTCGACTTGGCGTCGTACTGATAGGTGATGCCCTTCACCGTCTTCACCTTGCGCCAGTTGGCGTCGCCCTTGAACACGTCGGCATAGCGCTTCTTGAAGTCGGCGGGCTTGACGAATTTCGCCACCGCCTCCTGGACCTCCTTGTTGGAGGGCCAGATGTCCTTCAGGTAGACGGCATTGCCCTTCTTGTCGTAGCCGATCGGGTCCCGGGTGATGTCCTTCTTCAGGTTGCCGGCCAGCGCATAGACGACGCACGAGCATCGGCGAGGCGAGATAGTTCGCCTTGCAATGCGGATTGACCCGGCCCTCGAAATTGCGGTTGCCGGAGAGCACCGCCCCGGCCACCAGGTCGCCCTTGACGATGGCGTCGGCGATCGGCTCGGGCAGCGGCCCGGAATTGCCGATGCAGGTGGTGCAGCCATAGCCGACGAGATTGAAGCCGAGCTGATCGAGATACTTGTTGAGGCCGGCATTCTTCAGATAGTCGGTGACCACCTGGGAGCCCGGCGCCAGCGAGGTCTTCACCCAGGGCTTCACGGTGAGGCCCTTCTGCACCGCATTGCGCGCCACCAGCCCTGCCCCCAGCATGACGCTGGGATTGGAGGTGTTGGTACAGCTGGTGATCGCGGCGATCACCACGGCGCCGTCCTCGAGCTCGTAGTTCGTGCCGCGCACCGAGACCAGGCTCTCGTTGCCCTTGCGGCCGAAGGTCTCGGTCAGCGCCTTGCGGAAGCTCTCCGACATCTGCGACAGCGGCACCCGGTCCTGCGGCCGCTTCGGCCCGGCGAGGCTGGGCTCGACCGTGGTCACGTCGAGCTCCAGGGTATCGGTGAAGACCGGATCCGGGGATTTCTTGTCACGCCACATGCCCTGGGCCTTGGCGTATTTCTCCACCAGGGCGATGCGGTCGGCCTTGCGGCCGGTCGCCTTCAGGAAGCGGATGGTCTCGCCGTCGATCGGGAAGAAGCCGCAGGTGGCGCCGTATTCCGGCGCCATGTTGGCGATGGTGGCGCGATCGGCCAGCGACAGTTCGTCGAGGCCGGGGCCGTAGAATTCGACGAACTTGTTGACCACGCCCTTCTTGCGCAGCATCTGGGTGACGGTCAGCACCAGATCGGTCGCGGTGGTGCCTTCCTTCATCTTGCCGGTCAGCTTGAAGCCGACGACTTCCGGGATCAGCATCGAGATCGGCTGGCCGAGCATGGCGGCCTCGGCCTCGATGCCACCCACGCCCCAGCCCAGCACGGCGAGGCCGTTCACCATGGTGGTGTGGCTGTCGGTGCCGACCAGCGTATCGGGATAGGCGATGGTCTTGCCCGCGACCTTCTTGCCCTTCAGCACCGATGCCGGCTCCTTCGCCGTCCAGACCACCTGGGCGAGATTCTCCAGGTTGACCTGATGGCAGATGCCGGTGCCGGGCGGCACGACGCGGAAATTGTCGAAGGCGGTCTGGCCCCAGCGCAGGAAGGCGTAGCGCTCGCCGTTGCGCTGGTATTCGAGCTCGACGTTCTTCTTGAAGGCGCCGGGACCGGCGAAGAAATCCACCATCACCGAGTGGTCGATCACCAGGTCGACCGGCGAGAGCGGGTTGATCTTCTTCGGATCGCCGCCGAGCTTCACCATGGCGCTGCGCATGGCGGCGAGATCGACCACCGCCGGAACGCCGGTGAAATCCTGCATCAGCACCCGGGCCGGGCGATAGGCGATCTCGCGGTCCGAGCGCTTGTCCTGCAGCCATTTGGCGGCCGCCTTGATGTCGTCCAGGGTGACCGAGCGCCCGTCCTCATAGCGCAGCAGGTTCTCCATCAGGACCTTCATCGAGAACGGCAGGCGGGACAGGTCGCCCAGGGTCTTCTCGGCGGCCTTGAGGCTGAAATAGTCGTAGGACCTGCTCCCGACCTTCAGCGTCTTCCTGGATTTAAGGCTGTTCAATCCCGCGGTCACGTGGCGATCTCCCCAAGGTTCGGCGTCCCTGGGCGTGACATCTCCGCCAGGGCGCGATGCGACAGCATATTTGACCTGATCGGCGGCCATTTTCGCGAAGGATTCCGGCGCCGGCCAGATTTGGGCGCGGATCGGCCAATTCGATTTCACACCGCCCGTATGCCCCGGGTTTCTATAGCATGGCCTGTGGCGGCCAGCGAGGGCAATCCGGGAAACCGGCAAAAATCCAAGCGAAATCTGCACCTTGGCCTGCACCGATCGGGGCCGGTGCAGGCCCCGTCCCCCTACCACAATCTTGCCACAATCCGGTCGTATTCAAGCCATAGGGACTTGCGAACGTGCATTGAACAGAGCTCATCCCCTCTGTTTGCTCGAGGTGGTCGGCCCACCTTCGCGATGCCCCAAAACGCCCCGGCGACGATCGTTTCGAGACAGTCTCGGCGGTCCGGTCTTGGGACGAGGCCGAAGCGGTTGCGCTGCGCTACCCCCGAGCGGCGCGCCGAAGCCGGGCCTAGACGCCGCGCTTCCATCCCATCCCCGAGAAGCGCGGCGTCGGCCCTCTTATTTCCCCGCCGGTTTGGTCATCGACCGCGCAGATTGCGGGCTGTCACCGCTGGAAGTGCGGCCGGGAAAATGCCCGGCAAATCTTGATGCTGGCGGGCTGCACGCCATCGGTTAATCTGCCGGCGCCCGCAACGATCCTGGTTTCCCGAGCCCATGCCCCTTTTCGAAGGTCGAGATCTGGCCTGCCAGCGCGGCGAATACCTGGTGTTCGAAGGGCTGGATTTCGCCCTCGAGCCGGGGGCCTGCCTCTGGCTGGCGGGGCCCAACGGCAGCGGGAAATCGACCCTGCTGCGCCTGATGGCGGGGTTGCTGGCGCCGCTTTCGGGCAGCCTCAGCTGGGCCGGCGCGGCGATCGGCAGGGCGGCGGAGGCGCATCGGGCGCGGCTGCGCTATCTCGGCCATCTGGACGCGGTGAAGCCGCAGCTGACAGTGGCGGAGAACCTGGATTTCTGGGCGGCCTTCTGGGCGGTTTCCCGGTCGCCGGCGGCGGATCCCCTGGAGACACTCGGCCTTGCCCGGCTGCGGCATCTGCCGGCCCGGCATCTCTCGGCGGGACAAAAGCGTCGCCTGGCCCTGGCCCGGCTCTGCCTCGGCCGGTCCGAGCTCTGGCTGCTGGACGAGCCGACGACGGCGCTCGACCGGGCCGGAGCCGCGGCGTTTCAGGACCTGGTGACGGACTACCGGAAGTCCGGCGGAATCGTGGTTCTGTCCAGCCATGAGACCGTGACTTTACCGGGTCTGGTGCGGCTTGATCTCGGTGAAATCCCGGATCGGGCCGGCCGATGAGCGGTTTCCACGCCCTGCTGGCCCGCGATCTGCGGCTGGGTTTCCGCCAGGGCATCGACGCGCTGGTGGTGATCCTGTTCTTCCTCGCCGCCGGCACCCTTTTCGCCTTCGCCCTGGGCCCGGAACCCAATCTCCTGGCCAGGCTCGCCGGCGGCATTGCCCTGGTGATGGCGGCCCTGTCGGCCCTGCTGTCGCTGGACCGGCTCTATCAGGCGGATTTCGAGGATGGCAGCCTGGACCAGCTGGTCCTCGCCCCCCTGCCCCTCGAGCTGACCGCCCTGGCCAAGGCCCTCGCCCACTGGTTGCTGACCGGGGTGCCCCTGCTGCTGGCGACGCCGGTGCTCGGGCTGATGCTGAACCTGCCGGCGGCCGGCTACGGGCCGCTGCTGCTGGCCGTCGCGCTCTCCACGCCGATCCTCAGCCTGCTGGGCGGGATGGGTGCGGCACTCACTTTGGGTAGCCGCCGCGGCGGAATCCTGCTGACCTTCCTGATCCTGCCGCTCTACGTCCCGGTGCTGATCCTCGCGGTGGCGTCGCTGGAGGCCAGCCTGATGGGTACCGGCGGTAGTGCCCATGCCCTGGTCCTCGCCGGTTTGGACCTTGCGGCCCTGGCGCTATGCCCTTGGGCGACAGCCTTTGCGTTACGCCAGGCAAGTTCTTGAATTAATCCATTTTTTGGGCTCTCAATCCTATGTTGCAATGCCGCAACAGTTAGGGGATTTTTGGCACAGCTGACCGCAAAATCCAGATTCCCGATGGATTCCTTGGGTTGAATCGGCTTATCTTGCCGTTATCTGGCGAATACGTGCCAGATGGCTGCGATCCGCGGAATCGCAGTTCTCCGTGAATGTCCCAGGGGGTTACAAACCATGATTCGCGAATTTAAACTGCTGTTGCTCGGTTCGAGCTTGTTGGCCGTCGCGGCCTGCGCTGCGCCGAACCGTGAGCCGGATCTCTCGAACATTCAGTCGAATGTCGATCAGACCCGCGAAGGCGACTTCGGCGAGTTCCTTTACAACTTGGTCGAAGCCGAAGACAAGGCGCGTGAAGCGCAGGAGATCAAGGAAAGCATCGACGCCGATGCCCCCTATCTCTACACCAATCTGCCGCTGCGTCAGAAGGGCGTGAAGCTCTCTGAGGAAGCGCTTGAGCACCGCCGGAAGGCGGAAGCCGCTCTGAACCGCATCCTGGATCCGATCCGGGCGCGTCTGGCCTATCTCGAATCGCTGCACGTCCCGCAAGACGTCGGCCCGATGAAGGCCTCGGTCTACTTCGCCACCGGCAGCTCGAAGCTGACGGACGAAGAGAAGGCGAAGCTTGGCGATGCCGGCAACTTCCTCAGCCAGTATCCGATCGCCCAGGTGCAGATCGATTGCTACACCGACACGCAGGGTTCGACGGCGTCGAACAAGGCGCTGGCACAGCGTCGTTGCGCTTCGGTTATCGATGCGATGAAGAAGATGGGCGTTCCCTTGGCCTCGACCGTGTCGCAGAAGGCCGTCGGCGAGCCGGAAGGCGCACCCGACAACGAGAACAACCAGGAAAACCGTCGCGTCGATGTCATGATCGCGCCGCACGGCACGTACAACAAAGGCAAGATGTAAGTTCGATCCTTCGCCGGCCTTCGATCCCTCGGGGTCGAAGGCCGGACGAAGACCGAGCCTGCAGTTTTCGGGCGTCGCCTTCGGGCGGCGCCCGTTTTATTTCCGGGCACCGGGGATATCGGAAATATTCCTGCGGGCGCGGCATCTTGCCACTCGCGGAGGCGTGACCGGTGATCCCTGTTTTCCCATCGCCGATCCCTGTATAACTCCCCGCCATGCATAGATTTGCCAATCCCGGCCGGTTTCTCCGGCTGGCCGACAGGTTGTTGCCCTGGTTGACGGCTCTGACGGCGGCGAGCTTCGCCATCGGGCTCTACCTGGCGCTATGGGCCTCGCCGGCCGATTACCAGCAGGGCGAAACTGTCCGCATCATGTATGTCCACGTGCCCGCCGCCTGGCTGGCGATGTTCGCCTATTGCCTGGTGGGCGCCGCCTCGATTTCGGCGCTGATCTGGCGCCATCCCCTGGCCGATGTCGCGGCGGAGGCTGCCTCGCCGCTGGGCGCCGCCTTCACCTTCCTGGCGCTGGTAAGCGGCTCGCTCTGGGGCAAGCCGATGTGGGGCACCTATTGGGTCTGGGACGCGCGCCTGACCTCCTTCCTGCTGCTGTTCTTCCTCTACCTCGGTCATATCGCGCTGCTGAACGCCTTCGACGACAAGGCCCGCGGCCGCCGGTCGGCGGCAGTGCTGGCGGTGGTCGGCATCGTCAACGTGCCGATCATCAAGTTCTCGGTGGATTGGTGGAACACGCTGCACCAGCCGGCCAGCGTCAGCCGCCTCGGCATGCCGGCGATCGACCCCAGCATCCTGACGCCGCTGCTGGTGATGGCCCTGGCCTTCCAGTTGTATTTCTTCACCATCCTCCTCGTCCGGATGAAGACGATGCTGCTCGACCAGCGCGCGCGCAACCAGCTTCGCCCGCGCGCCGCCACGGCGCGGCGGCCGCTGTGAGCCGCGGATCATGAACAGCCTCGGCGATTGGCTGGCGATGGGCGGCTATGCGGGATTCGTCTGGCCCTGCTACCTCCTGGCCGCAGTGCTGATGATCGGCCTGGCGCTGCAGGCCTGGCTCCGCCTCGCCGCGGCCCGGCGCGGCATCGCCGAGATCGAGGGCGATGACGCCGCGCGCTCCGGCGCCAGCAGGCCGGGCGGCACGCGGGGCCGGGGCCGATGAAGCGCAAGACCCTGCGGCTCTATCTTCTCGTCATCAGCGTCGGCCTGCTGAGCCTTGCCGTCGGGCTGGCGCTCTATGCCTTCCAGAACAAGATCGTCTTCTTCTTCAGCCCGACCGATATCGCCGCGCATCGCCCGTCGGAAGGCCAGAGGGTGCGGCTGGGCGGCCTGGTCGAAGCCGGCAGCCTGCAGCGCCTTGCCGACGGCGCCAGCGTCAGCTTCCGGGTCACCGATCTGCAGAACGGCGTGGCCGTCACCTATCGCGGCATCCTGCCGGATCTCTTCCGCGAGAGCCAAGGCGTGGTGGTCGAAGGCAGTTTCGACGCCCAGGGTGCCTTCGTCGCCACCGAGGTCCTGGCCAAGCATGACGAGAAATACATGCCGCCGGAAGTCGCCAAGGCGCTGAAGGAATCCGGACGCTGGCAGGAAACCGGCGGCGCCGCCCCGGCCGCGGCGAAACCGGCCGGCACGGTGACGCCATGATGGTGAAGCCATGATCGCCGAGATCGGCCATTACGCCCTGGTCCTCGCGCTGGTGCTGGGGCTTGCGCAATCCAGCCTGCCGATGATCGGCGCGCAGCGCGGCATCCGCCCCTGGATGGCGCTGGCACGGCCGGCGGCGTTCGGCCATCTGGCGTTCATCCTGCTGGCCTTCCTGGCGCTCACCTATTGCTTCGTGGCCTCGGATTTCTCCGTCGCCGCGGTCTATCACTATTCGCATTCGGCGCAGCCCCTGGTCTACAAGGTGGCCGCTGTCTGGGGCAATCACGAAGGCTCGCTGCTGCTCTGGGTCCTGATCCTGGCGCTGTTCGGTGCCCTGGTCGCCCTGTTCGGCGAGAACCTGCCGCCACGGCTGAAGGCGCGCGCGCTCAGCGTCCAGGGCATGATCGGCGTCGCTTTCATTCTGTTCATGCTGCTGACCTCCAATCCCTTCGACCGGCTCAGCCCGGCGCCGCTCGAGGGCGAGGAGCTCAATCCCCTGCTGCAGGATCCCGGCCTCGCCTTGCATCCGCCGATGCTCTACCTCGGCTATGTCGGCTTCTCCATGGCCTTCTCCTTTGCCATCGCCGCCCTGATCGAAGGCAAGATCGACGCCGCCTGGGCGCGCTGGGTCAGGCCCTGGACCCTGCTGGCCTGGACGGCACTCACCGCCGGCATCGCGCTCGGCTCGCACTGGGCCTATTACGAGCTCGGCTGGGGCGGCTGGTGGTTCTGGGACCCGGTGGAAAATGCCTCCTTCATGCCCTGGCTGGTCGGTACCGCCTTGCTGCACACGGCGATCGTCGTCGAGAAGCGCGATGCGCTGAAGGCCTGGACGATCTTCCTCGCCATCGTCACCTTCGGCTTCAGCCTGATCGGCACGTTCCTGGTGCGCTCCGGAGTCGTCACCTCGGTACATGCCTTCGCCCAGGACCCGACGCGCGGCCTGTTCATCCTCGGCATCCTGGTGATCGGCATGGGCGTGCCCTTCGCCCTCTTCGCCTGGCGGGCGCCGCAGATGAAGGCCGGCGGCCTGTTCGCCCCGGTCAGCCGCGAAGGCGCGCTGGTGCTGAACAACCTGTTCCTCGCGGTCGGCACCGGCACGGTCTTCCTCGGCACGATCATCCCGATGGTGATCGCGGCCCTCGATCTCAATCCGATCTCGGTCGGCGCACCCTATTACAGCTGGACCTTCGTGCCGATCATGTCGCTGATGATCCTGCTGATGGCCGTCGGCCCCCTGCTGGGCTGGAAGCGCGGCGATCTGAAGGGCGCGCTGCAGCGCCTGATGGCGGCGGCGGCGCTGGCGGCGGCGGCCTTCGCCCTGACCTTGCGGCTGCAGACCGGCATGGATCTGCTGCCGCCGCTGGGCATCGCGCTCGGCGTCTGGCTGTTCTGCGGCACCGTCGTGGAATGGGCCGAGCGCATCCGCCTGTTCCGCAGCCGGCCGCAGGAAAGCTGGCGACGGGCGCGCCACCTGCCGCGCTCCGCCTATGGCATGTCGCTGGCCCATGCCGGACTCGCCGTCGCCATCATCGGCATGACCGGCGCCAGCGCCTGGAAGGTCGAAACCGTGCGCGAGATGCGGCCGGGCGAGAGCCTCACCGTCGGCGCCTATGCCTATCATCTGGACAAGGTCGAGGGCCTGCGCGGGCCGAACTATCTGGCCGAACGCGCGACGTTCCAGGTCAGCCGCGACGGCAAGCCCTATACCGTGCTGCAGCCGGAGCGCCGGCAATACATGATCCAGGCGATGCCCACCACCGAGGCGGCGATCCATTCGAGCTGGCGCGGCGACATCTACGCGGTGATCGGCGAGGCGACGGGCGACAACAGCTGGACCGTGCGCATCTATCACGAGCCGCTGGTGATCTGGATCTGGGGCGGCGGCCTGCTGATGGCCCTGGGCGGCCTGGTCTCCCTCAGCGACCGGCGGTTCCGCATCGGCGCGCCCAACCGCGCGGCCTCGGCCCAGGCCGGCAATCTGCTGGGCGGTACCAGCGCGAGCGGTACCTGATCCATGCGGCGCCTGCTCTTCGTCCTGCCGATCCTGATCCTGGCCGGAGTTGCCTTCTTCGCGGCAAAGACGCTGAACTCCGGCCGCGACCCGCATGTGCTGCCCTCGGCGCTGATCGGCAAGCCGATCCCCGCTTTCACCCTGGCGGCCATCACGGCGGGGCAGCCGGGATTGACCCGCGAGGACCTGAAGGGCCAGGTCGCGGTGATCAATTTCTTCGCCTCCTGGTGCCTGCCCTGCCGCGCCGAGCATCCGCTGCTCGGCGATCTTGCGAAGCTCGAAGGCGTGACGCTTTACGGCATCGCCTACAAGGACAAGCCGGCGGATACCGCGAACTACCTGGCCGAGCTCGGCGATCCCTACAAGCGCACCGTGGCCGACGCCAGCGGCCTCACCGGCATCGATTTCGGCATCACCGGCGTGCCGGAGACCTTCGTGGTCGACCGCGACGGCATCGTGCGCTATCGCCTGCCGCAGCCGCTGGACCCGACGCGCCTGCAGGACGAGCTGACGCCGCTGCTGCTGGAGCTGACCAAGTGATGCGCCGCCTCGCCTGCTTGATCTACCTCCTGTTGGCATGCGCCGGCGCCGCCGTTCCGGTCCCGGCCATCGCGCAATCCAGCGAAATCGTGACGCCGGACCAGCCGCTCGCCGATCCGGTCCTGGAGGCCAGGGCACGCCGGCTGATGAAGGAGATCCGCTGCGTCGTCTGCCAGAGCCAGTCGATCGACGAATCCGAGGCCGGCATCGCCCACGACATGCGCCAGATCGTCCGCAGCCAGATCGCCGACGGCCGGAGCGATGCCGAGATCCGGACCTATCTCACCGACCGCTACGGCGATTTCGTCCTGCTGAAGCCGCCGTTCAAGGCGGCGACCCTGGTGCTCTGGCTCGGACCCTTCGCCCTGGCACTGATCGCCGGGCTCGGCGTGTTCCTGTTCTACCGGCGGCCATCGACCGTGGCCGCGGCCGCCCTGTCGCCGGCCGAACGCGCGCGGGTGGCGGCCTTCCTGAAGCAGGGCCCTGGCGAGGACTCCGCCTCCGATACGTCGGGCAGCGGGGGGCAGCCGTGATTCTGCTCTGGCTGATCTGCGGACTGATGACGCTGGCGGCGGCGGTCATCCTGGCGCTGCCGCTGTTCGATGCACGCAAGCTGAAGAACGACAGCTCCTTCGCGCTCGAGGTCTATCGCGATCAGCTCGCCGAGATCAACCGCGATGCCAGTCGCGGCATCCTCGACCACGACCAGGCGAAGGCCGCGCAGGTCGAGATCGAGCGCCGCATCCTGGCCCTGGCGGAGGCCCCGATGTTCAAGCCTGCGCGGGCCCCGTCGCACGGCCTGATGATCGCCCTGGCGGTGGTGCTGCCGCTTTCCGGTTTCGGACTCTATCTGCTGCTCGGCTCGCCGGCCCTGCCGGGTGCGCCCCTCACCGCACGCCAGACCGATCTGCCGGCGGCGGCCTCGGCGGCGCTCGCCGCACTGGAACAGGGCGTCGCGGCCCAGCCGGGCGACGGCCAGGCCTGGCTTGCCTATGGCGATGGCCTGATGCAGGCCAAGCGCGCCGGCGATGCTGCCAATGCCTTCGCCAAGGCGATCGCCCTCGGCACCAAGGGCGCAAGAGTGGAGGCGAGCTATGGATCGGCGCTGGTGGTGGCGGCCAACGGCAAGGTTGACGACAAGGCCCGCGCCGCCTTCCAGGCGGCACTCGCCGCCGACCCGACCGATCCGACCGCGCGCTTCTTCCTCGGCCTCGCCAAGCAGCAAGCCGGCGACGGCGAGGCGGCCTTGACCGACTGGCTGGCGCTGGAGCGGGAACTGCCGGCGGACACGCCATGGAGGCCTGATCTCGTGGCCAATATCGACCAGCTCGCCAGGGATCTGGGCAAGGACCCGAAGGCGCTGCCGGGCCGGATCGCACCGATCCCCGGGGCGCGCGAGGACGACGTCGCAGCGGTTGCCGCCATGTCGCCGGAGGAGCAGCAGGCGTTCATCAACGGCATGGTGGAGCGCCTGGCCGAGAGGCTGAAGTCCGCGCCGGACGATCTCGACGGCTGGATCAAGCTTGCCCGGGCCTATGGCGTGCTGAAGCGCGGCGACGATGCCGTCGCAGCCTGGGCAAAGGCCGCGGCCCTCGCGCCCGGCCAGCTCGACCTGCAGGTCGAATATGCCAACGCCCTGATCGACGGCCGGGCCGATCTCGACAAGAACCTGCCACCGGCCTTCGCCGAGACCGTGACCCGGATCCGCACGCTGGCGCCGGAGAATCCGCTCGGGCTCTATTACGGCGGCCTGGTGGAGCGGGCGAAGGGGGACAAGGCCGCCGCTCGCGCCTTGTGGGAAAAGGTTCTGGTCCTGCTGCCGGCGAACTCGCCCCAGCGCAGCAGCCTGGAACGCGAGATCAAGGCCCTGGAGAACTGACCCGGAGGCGGCCAACCGGGTTGCATCGGCCGGATGCCATCGACCATGCGTGACGCGGCGGCAGGGCTTCGGCTAGACTGGCCGCAGCGGGATTGGGCAGCGGAGCGTGGCACCTTGGACCAGCATATCGACGCACAGGCGCCGGGCACGGCCGCGAAGATCCTGTCGCTGCCGGCCGCCTGGTATCACCGGCGCAATGTCTATCTTGCCGAGCGCCAGGCGATCTTCGCGCGGACCTGGCAGTTCGTCGGGCCGGAGGCGGAGGTCGCCCGGCCGGGAGACTATCGTGCCATCGAGATCGCCGGCTATCGGCTGTTCGTGCTGCGCGATCGCGCCGGCGGCCTGAAGGCCTTCCACAATCTCTGCCCGCACCGCGCCGCGCCGCTGTTCGCCGCGGGTGCCGGCCATTGCAACGTCCTGCGCTGCCGCTATCACGGCTGGACCTTCGATCATGACGGCCGCCTGAAGGCGACGCCGCATTTCGGCGAGGCCGACTGGTTCGACAAGGCGGATTACGGGCTGAGGCCGGTGCGGGTCGAGACCTGGCGCGGCCTGGTCTTCGTCAACATCGATGCCGGTGCCGAGCCGCTGAGCAGTTTCCTCGGCGAGGTCACCGCGCTCACCGCCGGCTATCCGATCGAGCGCTTTGCCCGGTTCGACACGGCACGGTTCGCCATGGCGAGCAACTGGAAGACCTATACCGACAATTTCGTCGAGGGGTATCATATTCCCGGCATTCACGCCGGGCTGAACGCCGCGATCGAGTTCGAGAAATTCGAGACCACCCATCGCCGGCACCTGGTCATCATGACCGCGCCGCAGAAAGGCGGATCGATCTATGGCGGGCTGTGGCTCTGGATCTGGCCGAACATGACCCTGTCGGTCTATCCCGACGGGATGAACACCTCGCGCATCCTGCCGACCTCGGAGGGCCATACCGAGCTGGAATACACCTTCTACTTCGCCGACCTGTCACCGGCACTCGAAGCGCGGCATCGTGTCACGGTGGAGACCAACTGCGCCATCGTGCGCGAGGATTTCGGCATCTGCGAGGAGGCCCAACTCAACCTGGCCGCGGGCATCCACCGGGCCGGACCGCTGAGTCCGCGCCACGAGGACGGGGTGCGATATTTCCATGACGAGATCCGCGCCGCGTTCCAGCGCCTGGATATCCGAGATCCTACCGTTCACGAAACTGTGTGAGCCGCGGGCTTGCTCCGCGGGAAATGACGCGCAGAATGGGCGGATGAAGCTGCTTGTCCTTCGGCCGGTCCTCCTGGCGACCGCGGCCTTCGCCCTCGCCTCCTGTTATTCCGGCGGCTCCAGCGGCCCGTCGGCGCCGCGCCAGCAATCGGTCACCGGCTATTTCAGCGCCACCGAACGCGGCGTGATCCAGGTCGACGTCACCGACCCGTTGCCGGTCGCGGCCGCCTCCCTGATCGGGCCCGACGGCACGGCGGTCGCGGCCTACCAGATCGATCGCGACCGCGAGGTCTATCGCAGCGACGGCAGCATCCAGCCATCGGTCGGCGTCGGCGTTACCGGCGGCTCGTCGAGCCGCATCGGCACCGGCATCGGCATCGGCTTTCCGCTCTTCGGCAGCGGCGACGGCACCGGGGTGACCGCAGCGGTGACCGCCAGCCGGGTGCTGATCCGGGTGCCCGACCTCGCGGTCTACGGCACCAGCTGGCAGCGCTCGAAGCTGCACATCGAGCTCGATGACGGCGTCACCCATCGGGTGATGGAGCTGCTGCCGCCGCCGCCGCCGCAGAACTAGCCGCGCGGCCGATCAGGGTTTCAGGAGGCCGCGCAGGCGGTAGAGCGTTTCCAGCGCCTGCTTCGGCGACATTTCATCCGGATTGATCTCACCCAGGGCGATTTCGGCGGCGCTGGGCCCGGCGGGTCCACCGGCGGCCGGTGCCAGCGTCGCGGCGAACAGCGGCAGATCGTCGGCGAGCCGGGTCAGCGCCCCGGCCTGCTCGCCTTTCTCCAATGTCGCAAGGACCTGTTCCGCCCGCCGGATCGCGGCGGAGGGCAATCCCGCCAGCTTGGCGACGTGGATGCCGTAGGAGCGGTCGGCCGCACCCGGCGCGATCTCGTGCAGGAACCTGACCTCGTTCTGCCACTCCATGACCTTCATCGTATAGGGCCGCAAGGCGGGCAGCGAAGCGGCGAGGCTGGTGAGTTCGTGATAATGGGTGGCGAACAGCGCCCGGCAGCCATTGATCTCGTGCAGATGTTCGAGACAGGCCCAGGCGATGGAGAGACCGTCGAAGGTCGCCGTGCCGCGGCCGATCTCGTCCAGGATGACCAGCGCCCGCGGGCCGGCCTGGTTCAGGATGGCCGCCGTCTCCACCATCTCGACCATGAAGGTCGAGCGGCCGCGCGCCAGGTCATCCGCCGCGCCGACGCGGCTGAACAGCCGGTCGACCGCGCCGATCTCGGCCGCCTTGGCGGGAACGAAGGAGCCGATCTGCGCCAGGATGGCGATCAGCGCGTTCTGCCGGAGATAGGTGGATTTGCCGGCCATGTTGGGGCCGGTCACCAGCCAGAGCCGCTGGTCGCGCGAGAGATCGCAGTCATTGGCGATGAAGGGTCCGGCCTGCTGGCGCTTCAGCGCCGCCTCCACCACCGGGTGCCGGCCGCCCTCGATGCGGAAGGCCAGGCCGTCGTTGACCAGGGGTCGCACCCAGGCCTCGTCGCGCGCCAGCTGCGCCAGCCCTGCACCGGCATCGATCAGCGCCAGCGCCTCGGCGGCGCGGCCGATCGGCTCCTTGCGGGCGACGACCGCCGCGACCAGATCGGCGAAGAGCTGCAGCTCCAGGGCGAGCGCGCGATCGCCGGCCTGCAGGATCTTCTGCTCGAGCTCGGCCAGTTCCGTGGTGGTGAAGCGCATGGCATTGGCCATGCTCTGGCGGTGGATATAGGCGGTGTCGCTCCGCAGTTTCTCGGCATGCAGCGGCGTCACCTCGATATAGTAGCCGATCACGTTGTTGTGCCGGATCTTCAGGCTGGCGGCACCGGTCTCGCTCTTCAGCCGCGCCTCGAGGCGCAGGATCAGCTGGCGGGAATCGTCCTTCAGCAGGCGGAGCTCGTCGAGCTCGGGCAGATGGCCCTTGGCGATGAAGCCGCCGTCGCGGGCAAAGACCGGAAGATCCTCGGCCAGTGCGCTGGCGAGACGCGTCACGGTCTCGTCGTGGACACCAAGGCCGGTCTCGGCTGCGGCGAGCAGGGCCGGCGCCAGGCGCGTCTCGGCGATCAGCGTCCGGAAGGCGGCGGTGGCCCGCAGGCCGTCGCGCATCGCCGCCAGGTCGCGCGGGCCGCCGCGTTCGGCGGTGAGCCTGGAGAGCGCCCGCTCGATATCCGGCACCTGGCGGAGTGCGCTGCGCAGGGCCTCGCGCAATCCGTCGTCCTCCACCAGATAACCGACCAGATCGTGGCGCGCGGCGATCTGCGCGACGTCGGTCAGCGGCCCGGCGAGCCAGTCGCCGAGCAGACGGGCGCCGGCACCGGTCAAGGTCCGGTCGATGCTGGCGAGCAGGCTGCCCTGACGCTCGCCGGACATGCTGCGGGTCAGTTCGAGGTTGCGGCGGGTGGCGGCGTCGATCTCCAGGATGGCGCCGCTGGAGACCTGCCGCAGCCCGGCCAGGCGCGGCATCTTGCCCTGCTGGGTGAGTTCGACGTAATCCAGGATCGCCCCGGCAGCGGCGATTTCCGGCCGGGAGAAGCTGCCGAAGGCGTCGAGGGTCGCGGCCGCCATGAAGCGCTGCAGTCGCCGCCGGGCATTGTCGCTGTCGAAGCGCGCGCCCGGCAGCGGCGACAATTGCCGTCGCCAGTCGGCAAAGAGCTCGACGAGGTCCGCCTGGGCCAGCAGCCGGTCGGGCAGCAGGATTTCGTTGGGGTCGAGCCGGGCCAGGGCGGCCGGCAGCTCCGCCCGGCCCAGCGCCTGGACGCAGAAGCCGCCAGTCGAAATATCGACCCAGGCGATGGCGAGATCGCCGGAGACGTCGGCCAGTGCCACTAGGTAGTTGTGGGCCCGCGCCTCCAGCAACCCATCCTCGGTGAGGGTCCCCGGCGTGATGATGCGGACGACGGCCCGCTTCACCACGGATTTGGCGCCGCGCTTCTTCGCCTCCGCCGGGTCTTCCATCTGCTCGCAGACCGCGACCTTGAAGCCCTTGCGCACCAGCTTCGAGAGATAGGCCTCATGGGCATGGACCGGCACGCCGCACATCGGGATATCGGCGCCCTCGTGCTTTCCGCGCTTGGTGAGGGCGATGTCGAGGGCAGCAGCCGCCTGGACCGCATCCGCGAAGAAGAGTTCGTAGAAATCGCCCATCCGGTAGAACAGCAGGGCATCCGGATGCTCCCGCTTCGACGCGAGATACTGCGCCATCATCGGCGTCACCGCGGCGTCCGGCAGGGCCGTTACCGGGCCGGCCGTGGGCGGTATCTCTTTATCCGTTGTCGCGCGCTCGTCCATCATCGGGGGGCATGGTTTGGGCTCAGCGGTGGATTAGCATCGATTGGCCGGCTTGGCCAGACGGGCCGCATTTGACAGCGCGAACCGGGGGAACTCAGCGCCGCCGCATCCTGTCGGCCAGGGCGACCAGCAGGATGCCGGGAATGAAGACCACCGTCGCGATCGCCGGATAGAGCGGCGAGGAGCCGGTGGCGATGCCGCTGAACACGAAGGTCGGCAGCGTCCGGGTCGAGCCGGCCAGGCTGTAGGTGAGATAGAAATTCCCCCAGCTCAACAGGAAGGCGAAGATCGCCGCCGAGAAGATCCCCGGCCAGAGCAGGGGCAGGGTGACGTAGCGATAGACCTCCCAGGAATTCGCCCCGCAATCCCGCGCGGCATCCTCCAGGGCGCCGTCGAAATTGAACACCTGGACGGCGACCACAACCATGGCGAAGGGCGTGATATAGACCACGTGGCCGATGATCGCGGTGACGATTCCGTTGTTGAATCCCAGCCATTTGCCGAGCACCGAGAACCAGAGCAGGAGCACGATGCCCAGCAGCAGCTGCGGAAAGGCCAGCGGCGCGCCGGTCAAACCCTGGAACAGGCGCAGGCCCCGGAAGCGGTAGCGCACCGCGACGATGGCGCCGGCCGAGCCGATCACCGTGGCAAAAATCGTGGCGATCGCGGCGATGAGCGTGGAATTCCACAGCGCCCCGCCGGCCGCGGAATTGCGGAACAGCTCGCCATACCATTGCAGCGAGACGCCCTCGAACGGCAGCGTCAGGTAGCGGCCCTGCTGGAAGGAGAAGGCGATCAGGGTGAAGATCGGGATATAGAAGAACAGCAGCGCCGCCGCCGTCGCGCCATACAGCGCGATATCGACAAGACGGGCTTCCAGGCGATGGCCGATCAGGCTGTGCATCTTCTAGCCCATGACCTTGCGCAGCGAATAGAGCCGGCTGAACAGCAGGATGACGAAGATCGACACCACCATCAGCACCAGCGTCAGCGCCGCGCCCAGCGGCCAGTTCACTCGCGTCTCGAAAGTCTGGCGGATGAGATCGGCCGACATCGGTGACTTGCCGCCGCCCAGCACCTTGGGCTCGAGGAAGGACCCGACGCTCAGCAGGAAGATCAGGACCGCGCCGGCCCAGATGCCGGGACGGCAGAGCGGCAGCGTCACTTCCCAGAAGGCCCGGAGCTTGCTGGCGCCGGCGTCGTAGGCGGCCAGGATCAGCGACCGGTCGATGGCATCGATCGAGAGATAGATGGTGAAGATGGCGAAGGCGAGAAGGTTGTAGACCATGCCCAGCATGGTCGCCCAGTCGCTGAACAGGATGACGTCAACATGGCCTTCGAGGCCGACCAGCTGCAGCAGGTAGTTCGCCGCGCCGTGCTGGTCGAGGAACAGCACCCAGCCGAAGGTCTTCAGCGTCGTGTCGGTGAGGAAGGCGAAGGTGATCAGGATCTTGATCTGGTTGTCGAAGGCGCGCAGGCGCGTCGCCAGGGCATAGGCGATCGGGAAGGCGATCACCAGGCAGAGGCCGACGCAGATCGCGCCCATGATCAGGGTGTGGGTCAGGATCGTCCAGTAATGCGGCTTGGAGAAGATGTCGATCCAGGTATCGAGACTCCAGGTCCAGTCGAGCTGGAAATTCTTGGTGCGCTGGAAGGTGAGGATGAAGGTCATCAGCAGCGGCGCCAGGAAGCAGCTGGTCTGGAGCAGCACGCTCGGCAGCGCCTTGATCAGCAGCTCGCGGTCGAGCCAGGTCCGGTCGAGCGCGCCGTTCATCGGACCGGTTCGCGTTCGGCGAAGACGAAGATGTCCCGCTTGGCCCAACCCAGGCGAATATGATCGCCGATCGCCGTCGGCTTCCGCGAGCAGCCGGGCAGCTCGAAGATCACCTCGGTGCCGGCGCGGCTGCGCGAGCGGTATTGGACGGCACTGCCCTTGTCGAAGAGCTCGGTCACCTCGACCTCGATGACGGCATCGGCCGTCTCACCGGGCTCCAGGATGAGGATCAGTTCGGGACGTACCATCAGCAGGGCCGGTCCCGGCTGCAGCTCCTCGGCCACCATCGATGCCGGGATGACCGGATCGGCGAAGGCGATCTCCGCCGAGCGCAGGCTTGCGCCGCCGCCGTCGCGCGACGCGACCTCGACCTTGAACAGGTTGGTCTCGCCGATGAAGCCGGCGACGAAGGCGTCCGCCGGGCGATAGTAGATGTCGTTGGGTTCGCCCAGCTGCAGGATGTGACCGGCCTGCATCACGCAGATCCGGTCGGCCAGCATCATCGCCTCCTCGAGATCGTGGGTGACGTGGACGAAGGTGACGCCGAGGCTGCGGTGCAGTCGCTTCAGCTCCGCCTGCAGCACCTTCTTCAGCTTGACGTCGAGGGCGCTCAGCGGCTCGTCGAGCAGCAGCAGCTTCGGCGAGGAGATCATCGAGCGCGCCAGGGCGACCCGCTGCTGCTCGCCGCCGGACAGCTGGCGCGGGAAGCGGCCGAGATATTCCGGCTTCAGCTGCATGAGCTCGATCATGTCCCCGACCCGGCGCTTGATCTCCGCTGCCGGGGCCCGCTTCAGCTTCAGCGGAAAGCCGATATTCTCGGCGATGGTCATGTGCGGGAAGAGGGCGAGCTTCTGGAACACCATGCTGGTCGGCCGCAAAGCCGCCGGCACGTCGGTCATGTCCTGTCCGTCGATCCGGATCTGGCCCTCGGTCGGGCTTTCGAAACCGGCGATATGCTTGAGGAGGGTGGTCTTGCCGCAGCCGGAGGGGCCGACCAGGGCCATGAACTCGCCCTGGGCGACGGACAGCGAGACGCCCTTAACGGCCTGATACTGGCCGTATTGCTTCTTCAGGCCGACGATCTCGAGCAAGTCCCCCACGGCCACCCCAATCCTTCATGGCCGCGCCCTGGAAGCGAGCGGGAGCGGGCCGCTCCGGTCGAGCCGGGCGCCCCGCTCCCCGTGCATCTTACTGCGCGGCGGCCAGTTCTTCCTGCCAGATCTGCAGCATCTCGTCGATGTTCGGCGCGATGCGGTGCATCTGGGAGTTGTCCCAAGCATGCCACATGTAGTCGGTCTGCAGGATGCTCTTTTCGGCATCGCTGTAGGTTTCCTCGACCGCCTTGTTGGTCACCACGTTGCAGGTGGTGTCGAGCAGCGAGAGGATATGGCCGGCATCCTTGGAAACCACGTGCTTGACCAGCTTCTTCGCCAGCTCCGGCTGGTCGGTTTCCTTCAGGATCGCGGTCGCCTCGACCCAGATGATGCCCTGCTTCAGGCCGTTCTTCGGATCCGGCACGGTGGCGATGATGTTGTTGTGGCCCTGCTTGCGGAGCGCCGAGGTCAGATAGGAACCGGCGCCGATGCAGCCTTTCAGCGACCCGTCCATCAGGCCCTTCTGCGCCAGGGTGAGGTCGGCCACCAGGGTGCGGGTGTTCTTGAACATGGCGCGCAGAACCTTGCGGACTTCCTCCAGCGCCGCCTTGTCGAGCTCGGCATAGGGATCGATTCCCGCATGGAGCGCCATCGGCAGGATCGGCCAGTCGCCCCAATCCATGACGCAGATCTTGTCCTTGTTGGCGGCATCGAAGACCGGGTCGTAGGTCTTCCAATCCTCCGGCTTGGTGTTGTCGAGGTTGAGGCAGGGCCCGACCCAGCCCCAGCGGGTGGCGACGCCGATGGTCTTGCCGTCGGTGATCAGCGGCTCGAAGGGCGGCTTGAACTGGTCATAGAAGGTGGCATAGACGTCGGCATAGTCGTCCGGGTTGAGCTCCAAGGCGAGGCCGGCCGGCCCCATGCGGGTGACCCAGGGCATGTCGGTGGACACCACGTCGACTTCGCGCGAGGCACCGGCCTGGAGTTTGGCAAAGCCGCCCGGCGAATTGACGATCAGGTCGAAGGCGATGTCGCAGTCGTTGGCGGCCTTGAACGGATCGATGATCCGCGGATCGTTATAGCCTTCCCAGCACATGTAGCTCATCTGGGTCGCCGCCTGCGCGCCGCGCCCGCCGAGGCCCAGGGTCGCGACACCGGTGCCGGCAATGGCAGCGGCAGCGCCCGCGGTCTTCAGCAGACGGCGGCGGCTCATGCCGGCGTCGTCCAGGCCCATCGCCGCAATCTGGCGCTGATAATATTTCGGCAGATCGCCATACCAGGATCCCGACATATTCCCCTCCCTGCACTTGTGCATGTTGCGTTTTCTGATTAGCGTCGTCGGATCATGCGAGCGCGTTGCAGCACTGTCAATACGAGCGCCGGGCGGACGCGGCACGCGCGACCAATTGCCCGCAATGGTTCAAGGCCAGACGATAGTGACCGGTAAGCATCTGCACCCAGACCATCCGATCACTCGGGCCACCATCACTCGGGCCACGATCACTCGGGCCACGATCATTCGGGCTACCGTCACCCGGATCACGGCGGCGCCGGCCATGTCCACCCGGGGCCCGACGGCCGCTCGGGAGGCCGGACCGACATTGCCGCCCGGGTGCGGGCCCTGGAACAGCTGCTGGTCGAGAAGGGCGTGGTCGATCGGGCGGCGCTGGACCGGTTCATCGATGCCTATGAGACATCGATCGGCCCGCGCAACGGGGCGCGGGTGGTGGCGCGGGCCTGGTGCGATCCCGCCTTCAAGCAGCGCCTGCTCGCAGATGCCACGGCGGCCATCGCCGAACTCGGCTATCGCGGCCTCCAGGGCGAGAACCTGATCGCCGTCGAGAACACGCCCGGCGTCCACAACCTGATCGTCTGCACCTTGTGCTCCTGCTACCCCTGGCCGGTCCTCGGCCTGCCGCCGGTCTGGTACAAATCGGCACCCTACCGCTCGCGCGCGGTCAAGGATCCGCGCGGCGTGCTGCGGGAGTTCGGCGTGGCACTCGATCCCGCCACCGAGGTCCGGGTCTGGGACAGCACCGCCGAGCTCCGCTACATGGTCCTGCCGATGCCGCCGGCCGGGGCCGCCGGCAGGAGCGAGGCGGAGCTTGCGGAACTGGTGACCCGCGACGCCATGATCGGGACGGCCGTGCTGTGAATTCGATCCACGACATGGGTGGCATGGACGGATTCGGGCCGATCGAGCGCGAGGCGAACGAGCCGGTGTTCCACGCCGACTGGGAGCGGCGGATGTTCGCTCTGGCCTCGACCATTCCCTTCGTGGTGCCCTATGGCGACGACCACGGCCGACAGGAGATCGAGCGCATCGATCCGGTGACCTATCTCACCGTCGGCTATTACGAACTCTGGTATCTGGCGCATCGCGAATTGCTGCGCCAGCATGGCGTTCTGGAATTGGCGAATCCCCCGGGCCTGCCGGCGCCGATCGCGGCCGGGGCGGTAATGGAGGCGATCGCGGCCGGCGTTCCGACCCGGATGCCGGCGGCCGGTATCGCACCGCGCTTTTCCACCGGCGATGCGGTGATCGCCCGCAACATCCACCCGACGGGACACACGCGCCTGCCGCGCTATGCCCGGGGCCGGTGCGGCGTCATCCTGCGCGATCACGGAATCTTCAGCTTCCCCGACAGCAATGCGCGCGGCGCCGGTCCCGATCCGCAGCATCTCTATACCGTCGCCTTCACCTCTCGCGAGCTCTGGGGCGATGCCTATGCCGGCAACGACAGGATCCATCTCGATCTCTGGGACAGTTATCTCGATCACGCGAGCAAGTGAGGGGCACATGAAAGGCAAGATGAAGGCGGCGGTTCTCCGCAAGATCGGCAGTGAATTGAAGATCGAGACCCTGCCGATTCCCGAGCCGGGTCCGGGCGAGATCCTGATCAAGGTGGTGGCCTGCGGCGTCTGCCACAGCGATCTGCATGCGATCGACGGCGACTGGACGCCGGGTCCGAACCTGCCGCTCATTCCCGGCCATGAGGTCGCCGGCCATGTCGCCGGAATTGGCAGCGGCGTCAGCGGCTTCAAGGCCGGTGATGCGGTCGGCGTGCCCTGGATGTTCAGCGCCTGCGGCCACTGCGAATTCTGCCTCGCCGGCATGGAGACGATCTGCAAGTCCGGCGAGGCCACCGGCTATTCCAAGCCCGGCGGCTACGCCGAATACATGGTGGCACCCGCAGCCTTCGTCGGCCGCCTGCCGAAGACGGCGAATTTCTACGAACTGGCGCCGATCCTCTGCGCCGGCGTCACCACCTATCGCGGCCTGAAGCGCACGAATGCGCGGCCGGGACAGTGGGCGGCGATCGTCGGCATCGGCGGACTCGGCCATATCGCCGTCCAGTATGCGCGGGCGCTCGGCCTGCGCGTCGCCGCGGTCGATGTTTCGCCGGAGAAGCTCAAGCTGGCGAAGCAGCTCGGCGCCGAATTCACCGTCGATGCCTCGAAGACCGACCCGGTCAAGGCGATCCAGGAGAGGCTCGGCGGTGTGCATGCGGCGGTGGTGACGGCCGTCGCCACCCGGGCCTTCGAACAGGCGATCTTGATGTTGCGCCCGGCGGGGACCGTCACCTATATCGGCCTGCCCGGCGGCAAGGCCGACGAGATCCGAACCTCGATCTCCGCCATCACCAATTGGGAGCTGACGGTGCGCGGCTCCAATGTCGGCACCCGCCTCGACCTCAACGAGGCCGTCGACTTCGCCGTCAACGGCCTGGTGAGGGCGAAGATCCAGACCCATCCGCTCGCCGCCGTGAACCGGATCTTCGACAAGATGCGCAAGGGCCAGATTGTCGGCCGCGCGGTACTGAAGATCGCCTAGCACGCGATCGCGCAGCACCGGCATCGCCCTCCGTCCGACCCGCCCGCCGCACCCGGCGGCCGGGCGGAACGGTCGGCGCGACACTCTGTCTCGCGGGACAACGGGCGCGTCCACCCCTTGGTTGTGCCCGGCGGATCGTGCAAGATGACCGGCAAGGCCGGCGACGCCGGATCGCCGCGGGTCCTCAGGGGATAAGAATGACGCCAAAGAAGCCGACGATCACCGAGGAAGACGCCCTCGCCTTCCACATGCAGGGGCGCCCCGGCAAGATCGAGATCATTGCCACCAAGCCATTGACAACACAGCGGGATTTGTCGCTGGCCTATTCTCCGGGCGTGGCCTATCCCTGTCTCCACATCGCCAAGGACCCGAACACCGCCTATGACTACACGGCCAAGGGCAATCTGGTCGCGGTGATCTCCAACGGCACCGCGGTGCTCGGCCTTGGCGATCTCGGCGCCCTCGCCTCGAAGCCGGTGATGGAAGGCAAATCGGTCCTCTTCAAGCGTTTCGCCGACATCGATTCCATCGACCTCGAGGTCGACACCAAGGATGTCGATGCCTTCGTGAATGCGGTGCGCTATCTCGGTCCTTCCTTCGGCGGCATCAACCTCGAGGACATCAAGGCGCCGGAATGCTTCATCATCGAGCAGCAGCTGCGCGAGCTGATGGACATCCCGGTCTTCCACGACGACCAGCACGGCACGGCGATCATCTCGGCGGCCGGCCTGCTGAACGCGCTGCATCTCACCGGCCGCGACATCAAGACCACCAAGCTGGTGGTAAACGGCGCCGGCGCCGCATCGATCGCCTGCGTCGAACTGGTGAAGTCGCTGGGCCTGCCGCATCAGAACGCCATCCTCTGCGATACCAAGGGGGTCATCTACCAAGGCCGGACCGAGGGCATGAACCAGTGGAAATCCGCCCATGCCGTGGTGACCAAGGCGCGCAGCCTCGAGGAGGCGATGCAGGGCGCCGACGTCTTCTTCGGCCTCTCGGTGAAGGGCGCGGTGACCCCGGCCATGGTGAAGTCCATGGCCGACAAGCCGATCATCTTCGCCATGGCCAATCCCGATCCGGAGATCACGCCCGAAGAGGTGAAGGCGGTGCGTGCCGATGCCATCGTCGCCACCGGACGCAGCGACTACGTCAACCAGGTCAACAACGTCCTCGGCTTTCCCTACATCTTCCGTGGCGCGCTCGACGTGCGCGCCTCGACCATCAACGACCAGATGAAGGTGGCGGCGGCCAAGGCCCTGGCGGAACTGGCGCGCCAGGATGTGCCCGACGAGGTCGATGCCGCCTATGCCGGGCGCCGCCTGCGCTTCGGCCCCGACTACATCATCCCGGTGCCCTTCGATCCACGGCTGATCTCGCATGTGCCGCCGGCGGTGGCCAAGGCGGCGATGGACAGCGGTGTCGCGCGCCGGCCGATCATCGACATGGAGGCCTATGTCACCTCGCTGAAGAACAAGCTCGATCCCTCCGCCGGATCGCTGCAGCTGATCTTCGAGCGTGTGCACCATCATCCCAAGCGCGTGGTCTTCGCCGAGGGCGAGGACGAGAAGGTGATCCGCGCGGCCATCGCCTTCCGCGCCGCCGGCTACGGCACGCCGGTCCTGGTCGGACGCAGGGAACGGATCGACGAGGTCGTGAAGTCGAACGGGTTGCATGACGCGACCGGCCTGGAAGTCGCCAATGCGGCGATCTCGCCGCACAACAAGCATTACACCGAGATGCTTTACGGTCGGCTCCAGCGCGCTGGCTCCCTGCCGCGCGACGTGCAGCGCATGGTCAACCAGGACCGCAACGTGTTTGCCGCCTGCATGGTGGCGAGCGGTCACGCCGACGCCATGGTCACCGGCGTCACCCGCAGCTTCTACGCCTGCCTCGACGACACGCTGAAGGTGATCGACGTGCGTCCGGGGCAGACCCTGATGGCGCTGTCGATCATCATCGCCCGCGGTCGTACTGTGCTGATCGCCGACACCTCGGTGCACGAACTGCCGACACCCGATCAGCTGGCGGATTTTGCCGTGCAATGCGCCGCGATCGGGCGCCAGCTCGGCCATGAACCGCGCGTCGCCTTGCTGTCCTTCTCGAATTTCGGCAACCCGCCGCGGGAGAAGGCCGAGCGCATCCGCGAGGCGGTGACGGTGCTCGACGGCCGCCGGGTGGATTTCGAATACGAGGGCGAGATGCAGGCCAATGTGGCGCTGAACTTTGGCCTGATGAAGGAGCTCTATCCGTTCAGCCGGCTGAACGGCCCGGCCAACATCCTGATCATGCCCGCACTGCACTCGGCCAACATCGTCGCCAAGATGATGCAGGAGCTGGGCGGCACTGCCATCGGGCCGGTCCTGGTCGGCCTGTCCAAGCCGGTGCAGATCGTCCAGACCGGCGCGACCGTCAACGAGATCGTCACCTCGGCCGCCTTCGCCGCCCTGGCGACCACACCGCTTTCGACGATGCGCTGATCCGGGATTGCAGATCGGTAAGTGATTGCTTACGATAGGGCATGAGCCTCGCCCGCGCCGCTTTGACTGCCCTGTCCGACCCCACGCGGCGACAGCTGCTGGATTGCCTGCGCCAGGGCCCGAGGACGGTCGGCGAGATCGCCGCGGTCCTGCCGGTCAGCCGGCCGGCCGTGTCCCAGCACCTCAAGCTGATGAAGGCCGCCCGGTTGGTGCGGGAAGAGCGCCAGGGGCGGCGGCATTACTTCGCCATCGATCCCGCCGCCATCGCCGAGCTTCGGCTCTATTGCGAGGCGATCCTGCGGGATCTCGGCGCCTGAAATCCGCGCCCGTCGCTCAGCGCATGGTCGCGGCCTTGGCGGCAAAGGCCGCCTGGAATTTCTCGACTTCCGGCCCGTCGGCATCGGAGACCGCATAGAAGGCAAAGCCGGCCTGGCGCCAGCTCAGAACCGAGAAACCGTCGACCTTCGCCAGGTGCGGCGCGGAGTTGCCTGCCGCTGGCTGCATGTAGACGCTGACCACATGCGGGCCGGCACGGTAGACCAGGGCCGGAACCGGCGCTTTCTGCGGCACGTCCAGGCGACCGCCGACCAGCGGAAATCCGACATCGTCCAGATCCACCACCAGCGGCGCGACCGCGGTCCGGCCGCTGAACCAGGGCTTCACCACATGCCGGCTCGACGAGGCGACGTCGATCTCGTGACCGGACAGCATGGCCCGCTCATGGGCGGCAACCACGCCGTCGATCCATTGCGATTCCGCGTCCGGCCGGTTGAAAAAAACCGTCGTGCCGCTGGAAATGACGGCGGCAACCGCCGCCGCCGCGGCCATCTGCGACCATCGCGCCCAGGGCCGGAGCCGTTGCGCCGGCGCAATCGCCGCGGCCGGGCGCGGCGCTGCAGGGGCCAGCTGCGCCGCGATCTTCCGGCGCAGGGCCTCGCTCGCCGGATGGCGCGTCAGGCCGGCGCGCAGGCGCTCGCGCAAGGCGCGATAGGCGGCGAGATCGCCGCTGCAGCCGGCGCAGTTTTCCGCATGCGCCTCGAAGGCGAGACTTTCCGTCGTGTCGAGTTCGCCATCGAGATAGAGGTTGAGCCGGGCGCAGTCGGGCATCCCGCCATTGCCCGAGGCCCTGTCCATCGTCACCGAACCGGTCATGCCGCAAGCTCCTTCAGGCTGCCCTGCAACAGTTTGCGCGCCCGGGCGAGGCGCGACATGACGGTGCCGATCGGCGCATCGATCACCGCCGCGATCTCCTTGTAGCTGAGGCCCTGGATCTCCCGCAGCAGGATGACCTCGCGAAATTCCACCGGCAGCGCGGCGACCGCCCGATCCAGCGCCGCCGCATCCTGGCGCCGCTGCAGTTCGAGCTCGGGCGAAGGCGGGGCATTGTCCTGGCGGTCGAGCTCCGCCTCCGCGGCCAGACGCACGTCGTCGACGAAGACCAGCTGCTTCGACCGGTTGCGCGCCAGCCAGCTGAAACAGGCATTGCGCACGATCGCCAGAAGCCAGGGCCGCGCCGCGCCGCCATCGAAGCGGTCGAAGTACCGGAAGGCGCGCAGATAGGCCTCCTGCACGATGTCCTCGGCATCCGTCCGGCTGCCGCTCAGCCAACCGGCGAGATTCATCGCATCGTCGAGATAGGGCAGCAGGGTCGCCTCGAATCGCGCCTGCCGGTCGACCTGGGACACGTCCGTCTCCACCCGCTTTCGTTGCCTCGGTCTCGCCCGCCGCCCGGCCGGCCGGCATCCCGGGAATGATGCCGCCGCAGATACTACCACGCGGCCGGCGATTTTATTCCCGGACGTGAATCCTCGGAATAATGCCGGCGCCGGGCGGGTAATCCAGCTGCACGTCACGCTCCGCAACCCTCGAAAGGAAGCTTTCACCATGACCCTTCAGCTCACCCGCCGCCATCTGGTCCGCCTCGCGGCGGTCGGCGGCGTCGCCTTCGCCTCCCGCCTCAGCCTGCACCCCGGCATCGCCGCGGCGGAGGATTTCTATTTCGTCCAGCTCTCGGACCTGCATTGGGGTTTCCAGGATCCCAAGGTCAACCCGGATCCCCGGGCGACGCTGGAAAAGGCGATTGCCGCCATCAATGCCGCACCGCATCAGCCGGATTTCGTCGTCATGACCGGCGATCTCACCCACAAGACGGAGGATGGCGTCGAGCGCCGCCGGCGCATGGGCGAGGTCCGGGACATGCTGGGCAAGCTGACGGCCGCGCGGCAGGTCTTCCTGCCCGGGGAGCACGACGCCGCGGCCGATCGCGGCCAGGCCTTCCAGGAGATCTTCGGGCCGCTGCATCAGAGCTTCGACCACAAGGGGCTGCATTTCGTCGCCCTCGACAATACCTCGGATCCGCAGGGTCTGTTGGGCGAGGCGCAGCTCGCCTGGCTGGAGGCGGATTTGAAGACCCAGAAGCGCGATCAGCCGATCGTGGTGCTCGCCCATCGCCCGCTCTTCGATCTCAAGCCCGACTGGGACTGGTTCACGCGCGATGGCGCCAAGGCCACGGCGCTGCTGGCGCCGTTCGCGAAGGTGACGGTGTTCTACGGCCACATCCACCAGCAGAACACCCATGTCGCCGGCAACGTGACCCATGTTGCCGCGCGCTCGGCGATGTATCCGCTGCCGGCACCCGGTGCCGCGCCGAAGAAGGCGCCGCTGCCCTGGGATCCGACGGCGGCCGATCACGGCATCGGCTGGCGGGAGATCGGCACGGCTGACGAGCCGCTGCAGATTGACGACCACCTGACCGCCTGACCCCTGAATCACCTGGAAAAAAGGAAACGATGATGAAGACGCCACTCAACTGCGCGGCGATGCTTGCCGTGTTCCTGCTGGCCATCGGCAGCCCCGTGGCCCTGGCCGAGGATACCGTGGAAACTCCCGCCGGTGCCGCCAGCCCGGATTTCGCCCGGTTGAAATCCATGGTCGATGCCGGCGACTATGCCGGGGCCCTGCCGGGCCTGCAGGCCCTCGACATCCAAACGGCGCCCAATCCGGATATCCTGAACCTGATCGGATTCAGCTTGCGCAAGACCGGCCATGCCGACCAGGCGCTCGATTTCTACAACCGCGCCCTGGCCTTGAAGCCGGATCACCTGGGCGCCAATGAGTATCTGGGCGAATTGTATCTGGAGTTGAAGCAGCCGGCGATGGCAAGGCAACGGCTCGAGGTCCTGCGCCAGGTCTGCGGCAGCTGCGAGGAATTCACCGAGTTGCAGGCCAAGATCGATCAGGCGGCGGCACTGCCCTAGCCTGCCTGGATCAGCCGTCCACCCCGGTCCGCGACCGTCTCGGGTCGCGGGCCGGGGTCATGGTTCCTGGGCAAAGGCGATGCAGGACTATCCCGCGACGACCGTTACCTGGCGGATCCAATAGGCGCCGCCGGCATTGATCAGCAGCACGCCGCCGAAGTCGCCCTGGATCTGGGTATCCTTCACCGTCGCCGCGATCTGGCCGTCCAGGGTCAGGGTCATGTTGCCTTGGACGTCGCGGATCAGGGCCAGTTCGTGGGCGCGGCCGTCCTCCAGGTTGACGCCGCCGTTATAGGCGGCGATGGTCGAAGCACCCTGGGCGGTGACCCGCTGGATCGACAGGCCCGGCGCGGCGCCCGGCTGATAGACCATGCGATAGAGCGTGCTGCCCGAGGCGCCCTGATAGAGCCCGAGATTGAGCGCGCCCTGCTTGTCCTTCGAGGTCAGCTTTACTTTGAAGGTGAAGGCGTTGGGAATCTTCGCCGGCGTATAGATCGAGGCGAATTCGCTCTGGGCCTGTGTCGTGCCCTGGGGCGCCAGCAGCGCGCCGAGCACGCTGTTGACGTTGACCTTCTGCGGCCGGATCTTGCTGACGAGGCCGATATTGTTGCCGCCGACATCGACATTCCACTGCCCGGCGCTGACCTTCCAGGCGGGATTGGCGGAGAAATTGCCGTCGGCGAAGTTGTCGCTCAGCAGCACGGTGCCGGCCGGAACCGCCGCCGGCTGCTGCGCCGGCGCCGGATTGGCGGACAGAGCCTCGTATTTCGCCTGCAGCGCCTTGAGGTCCGCCAGGAAGTCCGGCGAGGCGGCCTGATCCTTTTCGGCCTGGGCGATCTTCGCTTTCAGCTCCGCCAGCAGCTTCTGCATGTTCGAGCCCTGCCAGGGCTGATACTGCTGGGTTGTGGTATCGGCCAGGGCCGGTTGCAGCGAACTCGACCCCCGTCGCCAGGCCGAGCATCAGCCCGAGGGCCAGGGTCGAAACCGTCGCCAGGCTGCGCGCCTTGGCCGAAAGCCGATATGCGGATGATAATTTCATGACAGGCATCCCAGTAGCTGAGTCGATCGGTTATGGTTGGCCGGGTTATGGGTGTCTAATGGCCCCGGGCGTCCGATGTTCCCGGTTCATGCGAAACGGGACGGCCGGCAGGCGGATTATGTAGGATCGGTGGCGGTTTGCCGAAGGCTTTTCTCGCAATTCTCCGTGACGTCCTGGGTATTTTCCTGGCTGCCGTGCTGGTCGTCGGCCTGGCCGGCCGGCACGATCCGGGCTTCCTGGCGCTGATCGTCCTGGCCGGCTGCTTCGGCCTGTTCCTGGTCCTGCGCCGACACCTGGGGGAAATCCTGGCCGGGCCGGCCGCCGCCCGGATCGAGGCGCCGGACGCCGACCCGGCTGCGGCAATGGCCGTCCTGCTGGAAGCGATCCCGGCCCCGGTGCTGGTGCTCGATGCCGGACGCGACGTGCGCTTCGCCAATGCGGCGGCGACCCGGCTGTTCGGCGGCGAACTGGCCGGGCGCAGCCTGATGGCCTTCCTGCGGCATCCGCCTCTGCTGGCGGCGATCGACCTCGCCGCCGCCGGCGAAACGCCCAGCGGCGATACCCCCGGCGGCGTCGACCTGCCGGATACCAAGGGCCGCAAGCTGGTGGCCCGGATGAAGGCGATCGATCCGCCTCTGCCCGGCGGCGAGGCGTTGTTGATGCTGATCGAGGATGCGACGGCGGCGGAACGGGCGGAGACCCTGCGGCGGGATTTCGTCGCCAATGTCAGCCATGAACTGAAGACCCCGATCGCCACTTTGATGGGCTTCATCGAGACCCTGCGCGGACCGGCCAAGGAGGATGCCGCAGCGCGCGAGCGGTTCCTCGGCATCATGCAGACCGAGGCGGCGCGCATGAGCCGGCTGGTCGCCGACCTCCTCTCGCTGTCGCGCATCGAGATGAACGAACATCAGCCGCCGTCGGGCCGCGCCGAGCTGGGCGCGATCATCAAGACGGTGATGGACGGCCTGACGCTGAAGGCGCAGCAGCGCGGCATCGACATCGTGACCTCGGCCGCCGGCGGCCTGCCTGCCGTCGCCGGCGATACCGACGAGCTGACCCAGGTGGTGCAGAACCTGCTCGACAACGCGCTGAAATACGCGCCGCCGCAATCCATCGTCAGCATCGGCGTCGAGCGCATCGTCGATCCGGTCGAATGCAAGGCGCGGCTGAGCGGTCTGCGCGAGCCGAAGGGCATGGTGGCGCTCAGCGTCGCGGACCAAGGCGAGGGCATCGCCCGCGAGCACATCCCGCGTCTCACCGAGCGTTTCTATCGCGTCGATTCGGCCCGCTCGCGCGAACTCGGCGGCACCGGGCTCGGCCTCGCCATCGTCAAGCACATCGTCAGCCGGCACCGCGGCAGTCTGGAGATCGAATCGACGCCCGGCAAAGGCAGCGTCTTCACGGTTTATCTGCCGCTGGCGGAAGGCTGAGGCGCGCCGGAGCCTTGACTTCAGGCAACCGTATCGACGCTGCCGCCGGGTGCCGCGGAGCCCGGGCTTTGCGCGGCGCCACCCTTGGCGACGCCGACCATGGCCGGCCGCAGCAGGCGGTCGTGGATCACGTAGCCGGCCTGCAGCACCTGCACGACGGTGCCGTTGGGCTGGCCGGTGCCCGGCACCTCGAACATCGCCTGGTGCAGGTTGGAATCGAATTTCTCGCCCATCGGCGAGAGCCGCTTGATCGCCTGCTTTTCGAAGGCCGCCTCGAGCTGGCGCTCGGTCGCGGCGACACCCTCGAACAGCGTCTTCAGGGCCTCGTCATTGGCCAGGGCCTCCGCTGGAATGGCCTCCAGGGCACGGCGCAGGTTGTCCGCCACGCCGACCATCTCGCGGGCGAAATTGGCGACGCCGTATTTCGTCGCATCCTCGCGCTCGCGCGCCGCGCGGCGGCGCACGTTCTCGGTCTCCGCCATGGCCCGCAGCAGCTGGTCCTTCAGCTGCGCCGCCTCGGCCCTGGCCGCTTCGAGCTGCTGCGCCGGCGTCTGCTCGCCACCGAGATTGACGTTGCCGGACTCGCCGGGTCCGATCGGTGAATCGAAGGCGGGATCGTTTTCGTTCGCGGTCTTGTCGTCGGTCATCATCATGCCGCCGTTTAACTCCAATGCGGTTATGAATGCAACGGTTGAATCTGGCGCCGTTTCGCCCCGGTTCCGGCCGGTCCAAACCGGCCTATCCGGGTCAGCCCAGCAGCTTGCCGATCAGTTTTGCCGTGTAGTCCACCATCGGGATGATCCGGGCATAATTGATCCGGCTCGGCCCGATCACCCCCACCGCCCCGATCAGCTGGCGCTGGCTGTCGCGATAGGGCGAGATCACCGCCGAACAGCCCGCCAGACCGAAGAGGTCGTTCTCGGCGCCGATGAAGATCTGCACGCCATCGGCGATCTCGGCGGAATCCAGCAGCTTCAGCAGCTGTTCCTTGGTCTCGAGAGCCGCGAACAGGCCGCGCACCCTTTCCAGATCGGCCACCTCGGTGACGTTTTCAAGGAGGTGCGACTGTCCGCGCACGATCAGAGCGCCCTGGCCGGTGCCGTCCGACCAGGTGGCGAGCCCGGCTTCCACGACCTTGCGGGTGAGCTCGTCGAGTTCGGCCCGGTGGGTCTCCAGTTCCGCGGTGATCTCGCCCTTGGCCATGGCGATGGTGCGCCCGGCGAGACGCTGGGTCAGGTAGTTGGTCGCCTCGGCCAGGGCCGAGGGCGGCAGGCCGAGGGGCACGTCGACAATGCGGTTCTCCACCATGCCGCCTTCGGTCACCATGACCACCAGGGCCCGGCCGGGAGCGAGATGGACGAATTCGATATGCTTCAGCGGCCGCTCGGTCTTCGGCGCCACCACCAGCCCGGCGCAGCGCGACAATCCCGAGAGCATGGTCGAGGCCTGTTCCAGCACCTCGGGCATGCTGCGCCCGATCGACTGGCACTGGCCGTCGATCGCCGCCCGTTCCTCCTGGGTCAGCCCGCCCACCTCCATCAGCCCGTCGACGAACAGCCGCAGGCCGAGTTCGGTCGGCAGGCGCCCGGCCGAGGTATGCGGCGCGAAGAGCAGGCCGAGCTCCTCCAGGTCGGACATGACGTTGCGGATGGTGGCCGGTGAGAGCTGGCCCAGCCGGCGCGAGAGGGTGCGCGAGCCAACCGGCTCCCCGGTCTCGAAATAGGCGTCCACGATCAGCCGGAAGATCTCCCGCGAGCGCTCGGACAGCTCGCTCAGGACCGGCCGGTGCTGGGCCATGTTGCGCGGCAGATGATGCATGCTCGTCCCAATCCAACCCGCAGAATCTAGGAAGCCGGGTCCCACCCGTCAATGCGCCCGGGAACGTCACCCGGTGCCGGTCCTGTCTGGATGACACGGCCGCCGGGCCCGTGCAAGGATGGCGGGAACCGCAGTATGACGGAGTTTCCATGCGATTCCTGGTCTTTCAGCACATCGCCATCGAACATCCCGGCATTTTCCGGGATTTTCTCGCCAAGGACGGCATTTCCTGGGATGCCGTGGAACTGGACGAGGGCCAGCCCATCCCGGATCTGGCGGGCTATGACGCCCTCTGGGTGATGGGCGGACCGATGGATGTCTGGGAGGAGGACCGGCATCCCTGGCTGAAGGCGGAAAAGCAGGCGATTCGCGAATGGGTGGTGGAGCGCGGCAAGCCCTATTTCGGCCTCTGCCTGGGGCATCAGCTCCTCGGCGCGGCACTGGGCGGCGAGGTCGGCAAGATGCCGCAGCCCGAGGTCGGGGTTCTCGAGGTGGACCTCAACGCGGCCGGCCGGCGGGACCCGATCTTTGCCGGCATCGCCCCCCGCTTCCACGCCCTGCAATGGCATGGCGCGGCGGTACTGCGGGCGCCGGATTCGGCCGTCCTCCTCGCCACCTCCCCGGTCTGTGCCAACCAGGCGATGCGGATCGGCGACGTCGCCTATGGTCTGCAGTACCATGTCGAGCTCACGCCGCAGACGGTGGCCGAATGGGGCGCGGTGCCGGCCTATGCCTGTGCCCTCGACGCCACCCTCGGCCCGGGCGCCCTGCCGCGGATGGAAGCCGAGGCGACCGCCCGGATGGCGGCATTCACCGCCAATTCGCGGAAGCTCTACGACAATTTCCGCGGCGTGATGCGCAACCGCCGGGCGGCCTGAGCCTGGAAGCCCGAGCCGGGCGCGCGCGCGGCGCCGGCACTCTGACATGCCGCCGCCACCTGCCACCGTCATATTCGACTGGTAACCGCCGGCGCCGGCCCCACATCTTCAGCCGGCGCAATCCGAGCCGATGGAGCGATGCAAGATGAAACTGGCCGATGTACGGCGCAATGCCTTCGCCATGCCGCTGACGAGTCCCTCCTATCCGCCGGGGCCCTACCGGTTCTTCAATCGGGAATACCTGATCATCACCTACCGCACCGATCCCGAGGCCCTGGCCGCCGTCGTTCCCGAGCCGCTGCAGGTGGGGGAGCCGCTGGTCAAATACGAGTTCATCCGCATGCCGGATTCGACCGGCTTCGGCGACTATACCGAGACCGGCCAGGTCATTCCCGTCACCTTCGAGGGCAAGCCGGGCGTTTTCGTCCATTCGATGTTCCTCGACGACGACGCGCCGATCGCCGGCGGCCGCGAGATCTGGGGCTTTCCCAAGAAGCTCGGCAATCCGAAGCTGAAGGTGGAAAGCGACGTTCTGGTCGGCACCCTGCATTACGGTTCGACCCTCTGCGCCACCGGCAGCATGGGCTACAAGCATCGCGCCGTCGATTTCAAGCCGGTGCTGGCGGCGATGTCCGAACCCAACTACCTGCTGAAGATCATCCCCCATGTCGACGGCACGCCGCGGATCTGCGAGCTCGTGCGGTACCACCTGGAGGATATCGAGCTGAAGGAAGCCTGGACCGGACCGGCGGCGCTCGACCTGCACGGCCACGCTTTGGCCGACGTCGCCCGGCTGCCGGTACGCGAGGTCGTCTCGGCGCTGCATCTCAAGGCCAATCTGACCTTGGGACTGGGCAGCGTCGTCTTCGACTACATGACGTGAGATCGCCCGGACATGGATCCCTTGGCCCGGGCGCTTGACACGGCTATGAACGGGTGATGCCGGACGATCCCGCCCTCGAGACCCTGTTCATGCCCTTCGCCGCCGGCCTGCTCGACTGGCCGGCGCGCCGCACCCTGTTCCTGCGCGCCCGCACCGGTCCCGCCCTGACCCGCCTGCCGCCGACCGATCTCGTCCCGGTGCAGACCTTCCGCCCCGATGCTGCAGGTCTGGAGGCCGCTGCGTTCCCGGTCGCGGCTGCGGCGCCGGACGAGATCTTTCCCCTGGTCCTCGCCTTGCCGCCCCGCCAGCGCGACGAGGCCCGCGCGGTCCTGGCCGAGGCGGTCGCCCATGCAGCGCCCGACGGCACGGTCGTCGTCGCCCAGCTGAACGCGGAAGGGGCCCGCGGCGTCGAGGACGATCTCGCCAGCCTTGCCGGGCCGGTCGAGAGCCTCTCGAAGCGCAAATGCCGGGTGTTCTGGACCCGGCCCTCCCGCATCGATGCCGGGCTCCTGGCGGACTGGGCCGCCTTCGACCAGCCGCGGCCGATCGCCGATGGCCGGTTCCTCAGCCGGCCGGGCCTCTTTGCCTGGGACCGGATCGATGCCGGGTCGGCGCTGCTGGCCGAACACCTGCCGCACGGACTCGCCGGACGCGGCGCCGACCTCGGCGCGGGCTTCGGCTATCTCGCGGCGGAGATCCTGGCGCGCTGCCCCGGCGTGACCGCGCTCGACCTCTACGAGGCCGAGGCCCGCGCCCTCGATCTCGCCAGGCGAAATCTCGCGCCGACCGCCGGAGTCGGCCCCGGTGCGGCGCTGGACTTCCTCTGGCACGACGTGACCGCGGGCCTGCAGCGGAGCTACGATTTCATCGTCACCAACCCCCCTTTCCATCAGGGCCGCGCCGAGCGGGTCGATGTCGGGCAGGCCTTCGTCACCGCCGCCGCCGCCGCCCTCGTCCCGGGCGGCAGATTGTGGCTGGTCGCCAACGCGCATCTGCCCTACGAAGCGGAGCTGAAGGCACGCTTCGCCGGCTTCCGCTTCGTCGCGGAGACCGGCGGCTACAAGATCGTCGAAGCGGTGAAGGGGTAAGGCATGCGGATCGTCCGCCTGATCGCCAATCTCGGCTACGGCAGCCGGAAGGACGTCCAACGCATGATCCGCGACGGCCGCATCACCGATGCCGCCGGCGCCCCGGTCGAGGCGGATTCGCGGCTCGACCATGGCGAGCTCCGCCTCGACGGCGCGAAGCTGGATCCGGCGGCGGGCTTCACCCTGATGCTGAACAAGCCCACCGGCTATACCTGCTCGACCAAGGATCCGGGCCGCATCGTCTATACCCTGCTGCCGGAGCGCTTCCGCTTGCGCAAGCCCGCCTTGTCGACCATCGGCCGGCTCGACCGCGATACTTCGGGCCTGCTGCTCTTCACCGATGACGGCGGCCTGTCCCATCGCGTCACCTCGCCGCGCAGCCGGATCGACAAGATCTACGACTGCACCACCGCGCGCGACATCGACCCCGGGGCGGTCGAGATCTTCGCCGGCGGCGAGCTGATGCTGGACTCGGAAACCACGCCGCTGCTGCCGGCGAAGATGGAGATTCTCGGGCCACGCCAGGCGCGCCTCACCATCTCCGAAGGCCGCTATCACCAGGTGCGGCGCATGTTTGCCGCCATCGGCAACCATGTCGAGACCCTGCACCGCCCGGCGGTCGGCGGCCTCGACCTCGGCGATCTTCCCTCCGGCAAGTGGCGGATCTGCGATGCCGCAGACATCGCCCGCCTGTTCGCCGGATCGGCACCGCTCTAGGGAGCGATCAGCCCGCCTTTCGCCATCGCCTGGTCGTAGCGCAGGATCACCGTCGGATCGGCGATCGTCAGCTTCTCGTCCTTGCCCGCGTAGTCGAGCCGCGCCAGCATGTCCTTCATCACGTTGATCCGCGCCTGGCGCTTGTCGTCAGCGCGGACCACAGTCCATTCGGCGACCGGCGTATGGGTGCGCGCCAGCATCGCGTCGCGCGCCTTGCTGTACTTGTCCCAGAGCTTGGCCGCCTTCTCGTCGATCGGGCTGATCTTCCACTGGGTGAGCGGATCCTTGCGCCGCGCCGCCAGACGCTGCTTCTGCTCCTTGCGGCTGATGTCGAGATAGTATTTCAGCAGGCGGATGCCGGAGGCGACCAGCATGTGCTCGAAGCGCGGCACGGAATCGATGAAGTCGGCATACTCTGCGGCGCTGCAGAATCCCATCACCTTCTCGACGCCGGCGCGGTTGTACCAGCTCCTGTTGAACAGCACCATCTCGGCGGGCGTCGGCAGATGCGCGGCGAAGCGCTGGAAGTACCAGGAGCCGCGCTCGCGGTCGGAGGGCACGCCCAGCGCCACCACCCGCACCTCGCGCGGGCTGAGATGCTCGATGATCCGCTTGATCGTGCCGTCCTTGCCGGCGGCGTCGCGACCCTCGAAGATCACCAGGATGCGGTCGCCCTTGGCGATGATGTGGCGCTGCAGCTTCACCAGCTCGACCTGCAGCTGGTAGAGCTGCGCCTCGTAGTCCTCCTTTTCCAGGATCGCCGGCGCCGGCATCTTCCTGCCGGCCTTCTTCTTCGCCATGATCGAGCCCTCCGGATTGCCTGACCCGCCCATGATTGCATGCCGGCCCGCCCGCGTGTAGGGTCCGCGAAACTTCACCCGCCAACATCGAGGAAACCCCGAGCATGCGCCCCCCGCAGACGCGCCCGTCAGGCCGCAGCCCCGACCAACTCCGCAAGATCGAGCTGGTGGTGAATTTCGCCAAGCATGCAGAGGGCTCCTGCCTGGTGAAGTTCGGCGACACCCATGTGCTCTGCACCGCCTCGCTGGACGAGAAGGTGCCGCCGTTCCTGAAGGGCAGCGGCAAGGGCTGGGTCACCGCCGAATACGGCATGCTGCCGCGCTCTACCCACACCCGCACCGATCGTGAGGCGGCGAAAGGCAAGCAGTCGGGCCGCACCCAGGAGATCCAGCGCCTGATCGGCCGCGCCCTGCGCGCCGTCACCGACCTCAAGGGTTTCGGCGAGCGGCAGATCAAGCTGGATTGCGACGTGATCCAGGCCGACGGCGGCACCCGCACCGCGGCGATCACCGGTTCCTATGTGGCGCTCCATCACTGCTTCCAGTTCATGAAGGAGATGGGCGTGGTGAAGACCATCCCGCTGATCGACCACGTGGCGGCGGTCTCCTGCGGTCTGCACGAGGGCACCGCGGTGCTCGATCTGGATTACGCCGAGGATTCCAAGGCCGAGGCTGATGCCAACTTCGTGCTGACCGGCAAGGGCGGGATCGTCGAGATCCAGGGCACGGCGGAGAAGGATCCTTTCTCCGAGGCGCAGTTCATGGACCTGCTCGGCCTCGCCCGCAAGGGCATCGGCGAACTGACCCTGCTGCAGAAGCAGGCGCTCGGTCTCTGAACGCGCGGAGCCGACGCCATGCCACGACCCTTCACCGGCGATCGCCTGGTGATCGCCAGCCACAATCCGGGCAAGGCCCGGGAGATCGCCGAGCTGCTGGCGCCCTTCAGGATCGAGGTGATCTCGGCGGCATCGCTCGGTCTGCCCGAGCCGGAGGAGACCGAGCCCACTTTCATCGGCAATGCCAAGCTGAAGGCGGTGGCTGCCGCCAGGGCCTCCGGCCTGCCGGCGCTCGCCGACGATTCCGGCCTGGCGGTCGCCGCCCTGAATGGCGACCCCGGCATCTATTCGGCGCGCTGGGCCGGACCCGGCAAGGATTTCGACGCCGCCATGGCGCGGGTGCTCGATCTCCTCAAGGATAAGCCCGACCGCAGTGCGAGATTCGTCTGCGCCCTCGCTCTCGCCTATCCCGACGGTCGGTGCGACGCCTTCGAGGGCGAGGTCCAGGGCACGATCGTCGCCGTCAGGCGCGGCTCGCGCGGCTTCGGCTACGACCCGATCTTCCAGGCGACGGGCCACGATCTCACCTTCGGTGAGATGGAACCCGAGGCCAAACACGCCATGAGCCACCGCGCGGCAGCCTTCCGCCAGCTGGTCGACGGCTGCTTCCCTCGCGCCTGAGGCGGGTTCTACTTGCGTTCCCTGGCCTTCTGCCGATAAAGCTCAGCCATGGCGTCCGCGAGCACCCCCATCCTCATCGCCGGCCTGAACGACGCCGTCTGGGTTCCCGCCGGAAATTCGTCGCTGGACGACAGGCCATTGCGGCTTGGACACGGGCCCGCCGCCGCCAGGGCCCGGGCCGAGCCGCCCCTGGTCTGCCACCTGCCGGCCCTCTGCCGGCGGCTGAAGTCCGAGCGTTTCCCGGCCTTCGATCTCCTCGAGCTCTATGCCTTTGTCCGTCCGGCGAGCTTCTGCCTCCCCACCCCGCGCGGCCTCGCCCAGGCGCTCGGCCTGCCGCTCGACCCCGCCCCCAGCCTGGAAGCCCAGGCGGCCATCCTGCCCCAGGCTGCCGATGCCCTGCTCCGGGAACTGGCCGCCGCCGACCGCCGGCGCCGGCGCATCCTGGGCATCGCCTGGGCGATGGCCAAGGGCGGCTGGAGCTGGGGTCCTGCCGTGCTCGCGGCCCTCGGCCCCTCGGCCGAGCGGGACGCCAAGGCGATGCCCGGAACTCGGCGTCTGGGAGGACCTGCCGGAATGGTCGGAAACCGCCCCGCCGACCGCCGCCGACAGCTTCCCGGTCGAGGTCGCCGAGACCCGCGATCGGCTCCTCGCTCTGCTCGGCCCCGATGCCGAGCGGCGGGCGCCGCAGATGGATTACGCCACCGCCCTCACCCCCGCCTTCGCCCCGCGCGCGTCCGAGAACGAACCCAACGTGGTGCTGGCCGAGGCCGGGACCGGCGTCGGCAAGACCCTGGGCTATATCGCGCCTGCCGGACTCTGGGCCGAGAAGAACAAGGGGCCGGTCTGGATCAGCACCTTCACCCGGCATCTGCAGCACCAGATCGACGGCGAGCTCGACCGGCTCTATGCCAATCCCGCGCTGAAGGCCGAAAAGGTCGTCATCCGCAAGGGGCGCGAGAACTATCTCTGCCTCCTCAATCTGGCGGAACTGGCCGGTGGGCTGGGACCCCGGCCGCAGGATTCCATCGCCTTCGGCCTGATGGCACGCTGGGCGATGGCGACCCGAGACGGCGACATGGTGGGTGGCGATCTGCCCGGCTGGCTCCCCGACCTCGTCGGTCCCGGCCGCAGCCTCGGCCTCGCCGACCGGCGCGGCGAATGCGTCTACTCCGCCTGCCCGCATTATGGCCGCTGCTTCATCGAGCGCGGCATCCGGCGCGCCCGCAAGGCCGACATCGTCATCGCCAATCATGCCCTGGTAATGATCCAGGCCGCCCTCGGCCCCGATGACCAGAGCCTGCCCACCCGCTACATCTTCGACGAGGGCCATCATCTATTCTCGGCGGTGGATTCCGCCTTCGCCGGCCATCTGACCGGCCAGGAGACCACCGATCTCCGGCGCTGGCTGCTTGGCGGCGAGGGCGGCCGCAGCAGCCGGGCACGCGGCCTGAAGCGCCGCATCGAGGACCTGGTGCTCGACGATGCCAAGGCCATCGAACTGCTCGACGCCATCCTCCAGGCCGCGCGCGCCCTGCCCGGCGAGGGCTGGCATCAGCGGCTGATCGACGGCAAGCCCGCTGGCCCGGTCGAGGCCTTCCTCGCCACCGTGCGCCACCAGGTGCTCGCCCGCGCCGCCGACGAGCGCGGCGGCTATTCCATCGAATGCGGCACCCAGCCGCTCGACGCGCGCGTCGCCGAGGCGGCCCTCGAGCTCGACCGCGCGCTGGGGCGGCTGCAGGCGCCGATGCGGGAGCTGGCGGCGCGTCTCGCCAAGCGGCTCGACACCGATGCCGACGTGCTCGACCCGCAGATGCGGATCCGCATCGAGGCGATGGTGCGCGGCATCCAGCGCCGGGCCGAGAACGAGCTCCAGGCCTGGCGTTCGATGCTGAAGGCCTTCGCCGCAGCGACGCCGCCGGAATTCGTCGACTGGTTCGCCCTCGAGCGCAGCGACGGCCGCGAGATCGATGTCGGGCTCTATCGCCACTGGCTCGATCCGACCATCCCTTTCGTCGAAGCGGTAGCGAAGCCCGCCCATGGCATCGTCGTCACCTCGGCCACGCTCACCGACGGCAGCGGCTCGGCGGAATCCTGGGACGGCGCGGAAGCGCGCACCGGCGCGCGGCACCTGCCGAAACCCGCCTTTCGTCTCCGCGTCCCCTCGCCCTTCGACTATCCGCGCCAGACCCGGGTGATGATCGTCACCGACGTGCAGCGCGACGACATGGACCAGATCGCCGGCGCCTATCGCAGCCTGTTCCTGGCGGCGAAGGGCGGCGCACTCGGGCTCTTCACCGCCATCGCCCGCCTGCGCGCGGTGCATCGCCGCATCGCCCCGGCCATGGACAAGGCCGGCATTGATCTCCTCGCCCAGCATGTCGACGCGATGGATACCGCGACCCTCATCGACATCTTCCGCGGCGAGGAGGATGCCTGCCTCCTCGGCACCGATGCGGTGCGCGACGGCGTCGACGTGCCGGGCCGGGCCTTGCGCCTGATCGTCTTCGATCGCGTGCCCTGGCCGCGTCCCGACATTCTCCACAAGGCCCGCAAGGCGCATTTCGGCGGCACCGCCTATGAGGACCAGCTGACGCGGCTGAAACTGAAGCAGGCCTTCGGCCGCCTGATCCGCCGCGCCGACGACCACGGCGTCTTCGTGCTTCTCGACAAGGCGATGCCGTCCCGCCTGCTCACCGCCTTTCCGGAAGGCGTCGCGGTCGAGCGCATCGGCCTGAAGCAGGCGATCGAGGCGACGGCGGGATTCCTGAACCCGCTCTAGCGGATGCCCATCCAGTTGAACAGCAGCGACAGCGTCACCACCGAGGCCAGGGTCGAGGCCATGATGACGCCGGTCGAGCGCTGGGTATAGACGCCGTAGCGGCTGGAGAGCACGAAGGTCAGCGAACCGGTGGGCAGCGCCGCCAGGGTGATCAGCGCGCGGCTCCAGTCGTGGTCGAGCGGCACCAGCCAGATGAGCGCGAAGGTGATCGCCGGATGCAGCAGCAGCTTCACCGCCGTCAGCACCGCTATCTCGGTGCGGTCGCCGCGGAAGCTCTTTCCCACCATGAAGAGGCCCATGGCGAAGAGCGCCGCCGGCGGCGCCGCGGCGCCGAGGATGTCGCAGAAGCGCCCGAGGAAGGTCGGCATGCCGAATCCGCAGGCCGACCAGAGGATGCCGGCCAGGGCCGACAGGACGAGCGGGGATCTGGCGACGCCCTTCGCCACATCCGCCATGACATGGCCGAGCCGCTCGGCCCGGCTCTGGGCGAATTCGACGACCGCGATGTAGAAGCCCATCACCACCGCGCCGTTAATCAGCGTGGCGATGATCGCCGGCAGCTTGCCGCTGTCGCCGAAGGCGGTGATCAGCAGCGGGATGCCCATATAGCCGGTGTTGGAGAAGATCGCCGACATGTTCTGCAAGCCGAGTTCCGCGCCGTTGCCAGGAAAGAACCGCCGTCCGAGCAGGAATACCGCCAGCGCCACCGCGATCATGCCGGCCATATAGGCGGCGAGGAACGGCAGGTTGAGGATCTCTGCCAGCGGCACCCGGGCGGTGGCGACGAAGAACAGGGCCGGCAGCGCGGCGAAGTAGACGAAACCGTTCAGCGCCTCCGACGCCGCCGCCCCCAGGATGCCGCCGCGGCCGCAGAGATAGCCGGCAAGAATGATGGCGAAGACGGGGAGGACGACGTCGAGGATGGCTTGCATGGCGGCAAGGTGGCAGAGCCCTGCAACGCCCGTCCAGCGCGAAGCGGGCATGCGGCCATGACGGCGCAGGGTGTCTCGGCTCGAAATCTCCGGCATCTCCGGGCCCGGCCCGGGAACCCATGCGTTTCTCTGCGGGTGACCGCGAGATGGGCCGTGGGTGCAGGACGCGAGTTCCTTTTTCGTTCCCGGGATGGCTGCGAAGCGACGGACGCCGGGTGCCGCCGATCCTCGCGCGGGTTCTCCCGGTCAGCAGGCCAGGCCAAGGCAAGACAGCGCTTCGCGGCGGAGAACAATCCGGGAAGCCTTGAGTTGGGGCCGGCGAAACCGCTAGATTGCGCCGCGAAACCTCCAAAGGATCGGATATCCGCATGATGAACCATCACGCCGCCCTCATCTACACCATGGTCCTGATGTCGGCCGCCGACCGGAACATGACCGATGCGGAAATGTCCACCATGGGCGATCTGGTCTCGCATCTGCCGGTGTTCCGCGACTACGACAAGTCGAAGATCGCCAAGACCGCCTCCGGCTGCATCGACGTGCTGAACGGCAAGGAGGGCCTCGACGGCGTGTTGCATGCGATCAAGAAGGCACTGCCCGACCGGCTGCGCGAGACCGCCTATGCCCTGGCCTGCGACGTCGCCGCGGCGGACGGCAAGGTCAGCCAGGAGGAGGCGCGCCTCCTCGATCTCATCCGCTACGAACTGGAGATCGGCAAGCTGGTCGCCGCCGCCATCGAACGCGGCGCCCGCGCCCGGCATTTGACGGTTTGATCCCGGCTTAGCCGCCGGATGTAGGCCCCAGTTCACCGGCAGATTTGTTTTGCCGGGGCGGTTTGCCCCTCGCGAACGGCTCCGGCCATGCGCGGGGGAAACGTCCGGAATCCCAATGGAATCAGGGCCATTGCACCTGTTCATCCGATTCCGCTTCGGTTAGGCTTCGCCTCTTCGCCCGCCGGACAGGGGATGATGTCCGAGTCGGCGCCAGACCAACCACTGCGAGGCTGGAAGCGGGGCATGGGTTTCACCAGGGGAAGAAATGGCCGCAGCGGCCGTCTGCTCGCCACCGCGCTGGTGTTGGGCTTTGCCGCTGTCGCACCGGCAGCCGTCCGGGCACAGGATGCTGGCGGCCGGGAAGCGGCCTATGACGCGCTGCTGCAGGATCCGGGCAATGTCGACAAGGCCTTCGCCTATGTCGATACGCTGGTCCAGGACCGGGACTACGAGGCCGCCGTCGCGGTGCTGGAACGCCTCGCCATCCGCTATCCCGACGAGGCGAAGATCCGGCTCGAGATCGGCGTCCTCTATTACCGGCTCGGCTCCTACCTGATGGCCGAGCGCGCCTTCGACCAGGTGAAGGCGATGGCGAATGCCGATCCGGCGCTGAAGCAGCGCGCCGAGGAATTCTCCCGCAAGGCCAAGCCGCAGACGGTGCAGTCGCAATTCTCCGGCAAGCTCTATGCGGGCCTCCGCTATCAGACCAATGCCAATGCCGGGCCCGACAGCCGCAACATCCAGGACTTCGACGCCACCATCGACCGGCCCAAGGATGCCGATCCGGACGACGATCTCGGCGGTTTCGGCGGCTTCATGCTCAACCACGTCTACGATTTCGACGCCCAGAACGGCGCCGCCCTGGAGACCGAGGCCAGCGGCTTCGCCCTCTACCACACCGATGTCACCGATCTCGACGAGTTGCATTTCGGCCTGCAGAGCGGCATCGGCGTCAACCCCTTCGCCGCCCTCGGCGATCGCCTGCGCATCCAGCCGCGCGGCAATCTGGAATTTACCGTCCAGGACGGGGAATGGCTGGAATTCGGCGGCGGCCCCGGCCTCGGCGTCAGCTACAAGGCGTCGGAGACGGTTCGCATCACCGCCGATTACGACGTGATGTTCCGCGATTTCGACCATGTCGCGGACCTCGGCGATACCCAGCATTACAGCGGCAGCGAACAGCAGGGCGGCCTGGCGATCGCCTGGCAGGTCCTGCCGAAGACCACGTTGAGCTTCGGGGTTGGCGGACGCTTCGCCGATACCCGCAAGGATTTCCTAGACTTCAACGCGGTGAACGCCTCGATCGGGCTGCTGCAGGCCTATGGCTCGCCGATCGAGGCGATGCCGCTGGACTGGTGGTTCAGCCTCGGTGCCCGATACGAGGGGCGCTGGTTCGAGGGCGTCGACCCGGAGATCGACGACGACGTGAAGCGCCAGGACGACGTCTATCGGGTCTCCGCCACCAACCTCATTCCCCTGAATGACGCCTGGAGTGTTACCCAGCAGGTCGAATACCTGATCGTCGATTCGAACCTTTCGAACTTCTCCTACGACAACTTTGCTGCGACTTTGTCCGCCAATTGGCGGTTTTGAGGTAAGCCCGGATGATCAAGCGCGATTGGCTTGTCGGAATTGGTCTGCTCTCCAGCGGATTGGGCGCCGCCCTGGCGACCCAGGCGGCCCTGGCACAGTCGACCGCGATCGGCGCCGTGGCAGCGGTCAATCCCCAGGCGGAGGGCCAGGAGCCGGGCGGCACCGGGCGCACCCTGATGATCGGCGCCAGCCTGGTGCAGGACGAGCGGATCACCACCAATGCCGACGGACTGGTCGACGTCATGTTCGCCGACCAGTCGAGCCTGACCGTCGGTGCCAGTTCCGAGGTGGTGCTGGACAAGTTCGTCTACGACCCCGCCAGCCAGACCGGCGCGCTCGCAATCAATATCAGCCAGGGCGCTTTGCGCTTCATTGGCGGCAGGATCAGCAAGACCAACGCGGTCGAGATCCGCGGTCCGACCGCCACCATGGCGATCCGCGGCGGCATCGGCCTGTTCTACTTTCCGCGTGGAAGGGACGGCTATGCGGTCCTCGTCTATGGCCGCGAGCTGAAGATCCTCGGCATCGACGGCATCGAGCGCCTGATCACCCGGCCGGGCTTCGCCATCCGCTTCCCGGCCGATGGCGGCCCACCCAGCGGGCCCTTCCGCCTGACGGCGCAGCAGCTCGAGGAGATCCGCCAGGCGCTGGAGAGCCGGAACACCCGGCAGGCCGGCGACCTGCCGCCGGGGCAGCTGCGTCCGATCATCGAGATCGGCTCCGGCGAGCTGCCGGATCGCGGCATCAACGACCTGCCGATCGACGATCTCGGCTTCGACAATCTCGAGGTCCTGGATTCGCTGAACCGCTTCGTCGTCATCGACACGGTCCAGGTCAGCTAGGCCCGCCGGGAGCGGCCCGCTGATGCGCCTCCTCTTCGCCACCACGGTCGCGCATCTGCCGGAAGGGATCGGCGGCATGCAGACCAGCACCCATGCCTTGGCGCGACGCCTGCACGATGCGGGCGTTGAAGTTGCCGCCTTTGCCGCCTCCCGACGCCCCGATCAGCTGGTCGAGGATGCCACGGCGGCGCCGACGCTCAACCTCGACCAGGTCATGGGCTATCCGACCTTTCGCGCCAGCCGGCCGCTGCAGTCCTTCGGCGCGGTGCTGGAGAGTTGGGCGGCGGAGATCGTCGTCCTGCCCTACGGCACCGGGACGGCACCGCTGGCGGCACTGGCCCTGGCCCGGGGGCTGAAGCTCATCCTCTATGTGCACAGCGTCGAGCCGCGCGACCTCGCGGCCTTCATCATCGACCAGCCGGGCCTCGCCTACGTGGCCAATTCGCACTTCACTGCCGCGCGCCTGAAGGCGTTACTCGGCATCGACGCCGAAATCCTGCCGCCGGTGATCGAGCCCGACGACTATCGGGTGGAGATGCCCGGCGATGCGGTGGCGATGATCAACCCCACGGTCCATAAGGGCGCCGAAATCTTCTTCCGCCTGGCGGCGGCGCGGCCGCAGATCCCCTTTCTCGCGGTCGAGAGCTGGGGTCTCGCCCCGACTTGGCGCGGCATCCTGGCCAACCGCGCCGCGGCGCTCGGCAATATCGAGCTCTGGCAGCCCGGCGACGACATGCGCGAGGTCTATCGCCGGGCCCGGGTGCTGCTGATGCCGAGCGGCCACGAAGAGACCTTCGGGCGGAGCCTCGCCGAGGCGCAGGTCTCCGGCATCCCGGCACTGGTCTCCGATCGCGGCGCCCTGCCCGAGACGGTGGGCGCCGGCGGGCTGGTGGTGCCCCTGCATGCGCCGCCCGAGGCCTGGGTGGCCGCCCTCGACCGGCTGTGGCACGACCCTGCGGAACATGCCCGGCTTGCGGCCGGGGCCCGCGCCCAGGCGGCGCGCCCTGAACGCGACCCGGCCCGGATCTGCGCCGCCTTCCTGCGCCTCGCCGAGACCCTGATGGCGGCCTGAGCGAAGCGGGGCGCTCACGAAGACTTGATGGGAATCGCGAATCCGGTCGCCTATTCTGGCCGGATCGACAGCAACACCGTCCATTCTGGGGGATTCGATGTCCGACGCTCTGCGCTTTGCCCCGGCCCTCGGCCGGCTCCTGATCGCCATCATTTTCGTCATGAGCGGCTTCGGCAAGCTCACCGATTTCGCCGGTTCGGTCGGCTATGCGGAATCTGCCGGCATGCCCCTGCCCCAGCTCGGCATCGTGGCCGCCATCGTCGTCGAGTTCTTCGGCGGCATCGCGCTGGTGCTCGGCTTCAAGACCCGCTGGGTGGCGGCGGCCATCGCCGTCTTCTCGATCGCCGCGGCCTTCCTGTTCCATGCGAATTTCGCCGACCAGATGCAGGCGATCAATTTCTGGAAGAACATTGCCATCGCCGGCGGCCTGCTGCAGATCGTCTATTTCGGCGCCGGGCCGCTCAGCCTCGACAATCGCGGCAAGTAGGCGAAGGAAGCTCGCCTACGCGGCGGCGGCGCGCTTGGGCCGGCTGACGGCCCGCAGCTTGCCGCTCTTGCCGCCGCCGCAGAAGAACCGGTCGGCGCCGTCGGATTCGAGTCCCGATACGCCCGTGCCCGCCGGCATCTCGATCTTTTCCAGGACCTCGCCGGTCTGCGGATCGATCCGGCGCAGGTCGCTCTTGTCGTCTTCCCAGGTGCCGTGCCAGAGCTCGCCCTCGACCCAGGTGACCCCGGTGACGAAGCGGGTGCATTCGATGCTGCGCAGGATGGCGCCGGTCTCGGGATCAACCTGGTGGATCCTGCGGTTGCGATACTGCCCGACCCAGAGCGTCCCTTCGGCCCAGGTGAGCCCGGAGGCGCCGCCCTCGGGCGTCGGGATGGTGGCCAGCACGCGGCCGGTCTCCGGGTCGATCTTCTGGATGCGCGCATCGGCGATCTGGAACAGATGCTTGCCGTCATAGGCCGTTCCCGCCTGGGCGGCGACCTCGATCGCGCGCAAAGTCTTGCCGCTCGCCGGATCGACGGCGTTCAGTGTATCGCCACCGGCGATCCAGACGTTCGCGCCGTCGAAGGTGACGCCGTGCACATGCTCGATGCCGGGAAAGGGCCCGTATTCGCGGAGGATCTTGGCGGGTGATGTTTTCATGGCTCGATCCTAGTCGGTCGGCAGCCGGGCGGGGAGTAACAAAACCGTCGTGAATCCCGGCATCGGCGGGGTCATCCAGCGCCGCGCCCGGCCGCGCCCGACGAACTGCACCTTGCCCGAAGCCGCCAGCGCCTCGAGTGCGCGCTGCACATTGCGCTGGCTGGCACCGAGCGCCAGGGCCAGGGCCGAACTCGACCAGGATTCGCCGTCGGCGAGGACGGCGAGTACTGCCGCATGCCGCTCCTCGACCGGACGCGCCAGCACGACGACGACGCGGCCGCCGGGCGGCACCAGCTGGAACCCCTGTTTCGTCGCGCTCACCCCGGCCAGCCCGCGCAGGGCGCTGCGCAGCCGGCCGATCTCGACCCGCAGCCGGGCGCGATGGAAGTCATCGGCGCGCTTGGCACTGAAGGCCCGGGCGACGAGCGTATCTCGCGCCACGTCGCCCGGCCAGGCTTCGCCCAGGGCCCGCGCCAGGGCGAAGAGAACCGGGCGCCTGGCGAGCAGGACCCGGCGGCGCGGATCGCATATCACATGGCGACAGGCATCAATGACCAGCGCCTTCGACGCCAGCAGCGTCTCGACCTCCGCCAGCAGCAGCGGGCGCACCTCGCCCCGCGCCACCAGCCGCGCCGCCGGCGCGTTCAGCGCGCGCAGGGCGCTTTCGACCTCCGCCATCAGGGCCGGGATGCCGGCCTGACGCGCGGCCTGCGCGGCCCGGGCGAGAGCGGACTTGGCGGCCCGCGCCCGCATCCGGCGCATGGCGATCCCGGCCACCACCAGTTCGTGGGCGGTGCGCAGGGCCGGCGGAAAGGGCGCGGGATCGAGCGCCGCCAGCCCCGCTTCGGCCGCATCCAGGTGTCCGATGAGGAGATGGCGCCGGACCTCGAGATAGCGCGCATGGGCGGCATTCGCCCGGTCGCCATGCGCCTCGAGGGTCGCGCGCGCCGCCGCGAGCGCCTTTGCCGGCCAGGCCAGATCACGCGAGACGAAGGCGATCTCGGCCTCGGCGACGACGCATCTGGCGCGGGCCACCGCCTCCTTCGGCCCGAAGGCGCGGGCCGCCCGCCGCAGCAGCGCCTTGGCGCGGACGAGATCGCCGAGCTGTGCCATGGCGATGCCGCGCAGGGCCAGCGCCGGCGCGTCGTCGCGCAGGGCGACGCGGTCCAGTGCGCCGAGGGGATCACCCGCCGCGAGCGCGCGCGCCGCAGCCGTGATCAGCGAGTCCATCGGAATCCCGCCACACTTGTCACTCCCACCCTTCGAAGACCGCGGCCAATCTATCCCAGGACCGGCAACCCGCAAAGCCGCCTCGGTCGCCGACCGGACGGCGCTGCACATCGAAGGAGTGAAGACGATGACGACACATGTGACCGGAACACGAGAAGCCTGGCTCGCGGCCCGTCTGGATCTTATTCAGGCGGAGAAGGAGCTCACCCGGCGCAGCGACGAGCTCGCCCGGCGGCGCCAGGCGCTGCCCTGGGTGCGGGTCGACAAGGCCTATCGTTTCGATTCCGAGGCCGGCAACGTCGCGCTGGCGGACCTGTTCATGGGGCGCTCGCAGCTCCTGATCTATCACTTCATGTTCGGGCCCGACTTCAAGGCCGGCTGCCCGTCCTGCTCGGCGGTCGCCGACGGGTTCAACGGCTCCGTCGTGCATCTCGCCAATCACGACGTGACGCTGGCGGCGGTGTCGCGCGCACCGCTCGCGAAGCTGCAGGCTTACAAGCGCCGCATGGGCTGGACCTTCCCCTGGGCGTCGTCGCAAGGCAGCGACTTCAACTTCGACTTCAATGTCTCCTTCACCGAGGAGCAGCAGCGCACGGGGAGCATCGAATACAACTTCGAGCGCGGTGGCCATGCCCTGGACCTGGTCCCGGCTCCGCCGCCCGTCGTCGAATTCGCGGCGATGTCCGGCACCGATGCTCCCACCTATGCGCGCGACCGGCCGGGCCTCAGCGCCTTCGTGCTGGAGGACGGCGTGGTCTATCACACCTATTCCACCTATGCCCGCGGGCTCGACGGCCTGTGGGGCATGTATCAGTGGCTCGACCGCGCACCCAAGGGCCGCAACGAGACCGGCGCCTGGTTCCGCCGCCGTGACGAATACGGCGGGAACTGAACCGCATCGTCGGCACCAGCGGTGATGTCCGTTCCGGCCTCCGACCGGGCCTTCCTCGCCGCCGCGGCGCTGCTGTTTGCCGGCAGCGCTGCGGTGACGATCGCCTGGGGTGGCGCGATGTCAGCGATGGGCAACGTGCCGATGCCCGGCGGCTGGAACCTGTCGATGGCCTGGCTGCCGGCCTGCGGCAGGACCTGGTCGGCGACGGCGGCGGCGTTCCTCGGCATGTGGATCGCGATGACGGCGGCGATGATGTTGCCATCCCTGGTCCCGATGCTGCGGCGCTACCGCCGGTCCATCGTCCCGGTCAGCCGGCGGCGGCGCGATCGGCTGACCGCGCTGGTCGGCCTCGGCTACTTCGCCGTCTGGATCCTGCTGGGCGTCGCGGTCTTTCCGCTGGGGGCAGCCATGACGTCGATGGCGATCGCGTCTCCGTCCCTGGCCCGCGCAGCGCCACTCGCCGCCGGCATCGTCGTGCTGATGGCCGGCGCCCTGCAGCTCACCGCCTGGAAGACGCGTCGCCTCACCTGCTGCCGGGAAGATGCGGATTGCTGCCGCTTGCTGCCGGCGGAGGCCGGCACGGCATGGCGGCACGGGCTTCGCCTTGGCCTCGACTGCTGCCTCTGCTGCGCCGGCCTGACGGCTGCGCTTCTGGCGGTCGGGGTCATGGATCCGGCGGCGATGACGGCAGTGGCTGCGGCCGTCACCGTCGAACGCCGTGCCGCGGACGGCAGGCGTGCCGCCCGCGCCATCGGAGTCAGTCTCGTCGCGACCGGATCGCTGCTGATCGCCCAGGCCGCCGCGTTCGCCTGACCTGCCGGCAAAGAAAAACCCGGAAGCGGCAGGGCTGCTTCCGGGCTCGTTCGTTCCACGTTGCCTGTGCCGTCTCAGCCCGCCTGGGCTTCCGACTGGCGGCTGGCCTTCTTGCGGTCATGCGGGCTCAGCAATGCCTTGCGCAGGCGCGAGGATTTCGGCGTCACCTCGACCAGCTCGTCGTCCTCGATATAGGCGATGGCCTTTTCCAGCGTCATCGCCCGCGGCGGAGTGAGGCGGATCGCCTCGTCCTTGGAGGTGGTGCGGATGTTGGTCAGCTGCTTGCCCTTCAGCGGATTGACCTCGAGGTCGTTGTCGCGGCTGTGCTCGCCGATGATCATGCCCTCGTAGACCGCCTCGCCGGGATTGATGAAGAGCGTCCCGCGCTCCTCGATGTTCCACAAGGCATAGGCGACCGAGGTGCCGTCGGCGGTGGAGATCAGCACGCCATTGCGCCGGCCCTCGATCGGACCCTTGAACGGCGCATAGCCATGGAACAGGCGGCTCATCACGCCGGTGCCCCGCGTATCGGTCATGAATTCGCCGTGATAGCCAATCATGCCGCGGGCCGGAACATGCAGCACCAGACGGGTCTTGGCGCCGCCCGAGGGCTTCATCTCGACCAGTTCGCCGCGCCGCTGGCCGAGCTTGTCGATGACGACGCCGGTGAAGGCGTCGTCGACGTCGATCACCACTTCCTCGATCGGCTCCAGCTTCTGGCCGGTCTGGGAATCGAACTGGTAGATCACGCGCGGCCGGCTGATCGAGAGCTCGAAGCCTTCGCGGCGCATCTGCTCGATCAGCACGCCGAGCTGCAATTCGCCGCGGCCGGCCACCTGGAAGGCGTCCTTGTCCTCGGTCTCGGTCACCTTGATGGCGACGTTGCCCTCGGCCTCGCGCATCAGGCGCGTGCGGATCATGCGGCTGGTCACCTTGTCGCCTTCGCGCCCGGCGAGCGGGCTGTCATTGACCGAGAAGGTCATGGCGAGGGTCGGCGGATCGATCGGCTGGGCGTGGATCGGCGCCTCGACTTCCGGCGAACAGATGGTATCGGCGACGGTGGTGTCGGCGAGGCCGGCGATGGCGATGATGTCGCCGGCTTCGGCTTCATCGACCGGAACGCGCTCGATGCCGCGGAAGGAGAGCAGCTTGGTGAGGCGCGCGGTCTCGATCTCCTGGCCGTCGGGACGCAGCGACTTCACCGGCATGTTGACGGTGGCCTTGCCGGTGAGAATGCGCCCGGTCAACACCCGGCCCAGATAGTTGTCGTATTCCAGGGTGGTGATCAGCATCGAGAACGGTTTGTTCATCTCGACCGTCGGCGCCGGCACGTGCTTCACGATAAGATCGAAGAGCGGCGCCAGGGTCTCGCGCGAGCCGGTCTCGAGATTCTCCGTTGCCCAGCCCTGCTTCGAGGAGGCGAAGAGCGTCGGGAAATCGAGCTGCGCATCGCTGGCCTCGAGCGCGCTGAACAGGTCGAAGACCTGGTCGTGCACGGTATGCGGGTCGGCATCGGGCCGGTCGCATTTGTTGATCAGCACGATCGGCCGCAATCCCCGCTTCAGCGCCTTGGTGGTGACGAACTTGGTCTGCGGCAGCGGGCCTTCGGCGGCATCGACCAGGACGACGACGCCGTCGACCATGGAGAGGATGCGCTCGACCTCGCCGCCGAAATCGGCGTGGCCCGGGGTATCGACGATGTTGATGCGATAGCCCTTCCAGTCGACCGAGGTGCATTTCGCCAGAATGGTGATGCCGCGCTCGCGTTCGAGATCGTTGGAATCCATGACCCGCTCGGCAACCTGCTGGTTGGCGCGGAAGGAGCCCGATTGCCGGAGCAGCTGGTCGACCAGGGTGGTCTTGCCGTGGTCGACATGGGCGATGATGGCGATGTTACGCAGTTGCATGACTAGATCTGTGCTTTCCGTTGTCCTCGCCCGATCCTTCCCCAATCTGCGGGAAAGTCGTTTCAGGCATATTTCGCCCGGCTGGCCCTTCCCGGGACCGGGATCCCGGGGCGGCTGCCGTCGGCGACCGGGGCGAGGTGAGCTTGCCCCGTTGCCGCGCGTGACCCGGTGGTGCCGGGGTGGGGGGGTCTTACAGGTTCAGATCAATTGTTGCAACAGCAGCTCGGAAAGCGGGGTTTCCGGCCGGGCGCCGAAATGGCTGATGATCTCGGCCGCGGCCAGGGAGGCGATCCTGCCGCAATCGGCGTAATCCCGCCCCTGGGTGTAGCCGTAGAGAAATCCGGCGGCGTAGAGATCGCCGGCGCCGGTCACGTCCACCACCCGCTCGACCGGCCAGGCCGGGATCTCGATCACGGTGTCCGGTGTGGCGATCAGGGACCCCTTCGCGCTGCGGGTGAGGGCCGCCAGGCTGCAGGACTGCCGGGTGATCGCCAGGGCCTCCTCGTAGTTCTCGGTCTCCCAGAGGGCCTTCACCTCGGTCTCGTTGGCGAACAGGATGTCGACATGGTCGCGCACCAGGTCCTGGAACTCCTTGCGGTAGCGCTGTACGCAAAAAGAGTCGGACAGGGTGAGGGCGATCTCCCGGCCGGCCTCATGGGCGATCTCCGCCGCCTTCAGGAAGGCCTGCTTGGCCAGGGGCGGATCCCAGAGATAGCCCTCGAGGTAGGTTACCTTGGAGCGCTGGACCACCTGGGGCTCGACATCGGCCGGCGTGAGCTCGACACAGGCGCCGAGATAGGTGTTCATCGTCCGCTCGGCATCCGGCGTGACGAAGATCATGCAGCGGGCGGTGGGGGTGGCGCTGGTGGCGCTCAGGGTCTCGAAATAGACGCCGGAGGCGCGGATGTCGTGGCGGAAGATCCCGCCCAGCTGGTCGTTGCCCACCTTGCCGAAATAGGCCGCCTTGCCGCCCAGGGAGGCGATGCCGGCGATGGTATTGGCGGCGGAACCGCCCGAGGCCTCGACCGCGGGTCCCATCGCGTCGTAGAGCTCGGCGGAACGGGCGGCGTCGACCAGGGTCATCGCCCCCTTGTTCAACCGCATCTCCGCCACAAAGTCTTCATCGCAATGAGCCAGAATATCGACAATCGCATTGCCGATGCCGCAGACGTCGAAGTGCTTATCAGCCATATTGACCCGCATCCCAGATTTGCGGCGCAGTATATGGATCGCCCCCGGCCGAGCAACCGCGGTTTTCGGGGTGCCGGCGGCCAGCCGGCTCCCAGCCCGGAATCTCCCAGCTACCGCATTGAAATAGAGGTGTAATTCCCGTGTTCAGCGCATTCTTCAAGGCCCTGGCCCAGCTCGCCGACCCGGCGATCCAGAAGATCGTCGGGGTGGCGATCGGCCTGGCCGTCGCGGTCTTCGCCGGGACCGCCATCCTCGCCTGGTTCCTGATCGGGATCATCGCCGGCCTGCCCGGCTGGTGGGGCGAGGCGGCGCAGCTCGGCGGGATCTTCGTGACGCTGATCCTCGCCTGGTTCACCTTCCCCGCCCTCGCCGCAGCGTTGAGTGCGATCTTCGCCGACCAGGTGATCGACGCGGTCGAGGCCCGCCACTATCCCAACCGGCCGAAACCGCGGCAGACGCCGTTCTGGGCGGCCACACTGGACGGACTGAAGCTGGCCGGGCTGTCGCTACTCGCCAACCTCTTCGCCCTGCCCTTCCTGATCATCTTCCCGCCGGCCTATGTGGCGATCGTCTACGGGATCAACGGCTACCTACTGGGACGCGAATATTTCTCGATGGTGGCCCAGCGGCGACTCGGCCACGCCGATGCGCGGGCGGCCTTCGCGCGCAATCGCGGCCTTTTCGTCGGCGCCGGCATCGTCATCGCCTTCCTCTCGACTTTACCAATCGTCAACCTTATTGCGCCCATAGTTGCGACTGCTTTTATGGTGCATCTTTTTGAATCTGTGGTAAATCATGTGCCGGTACGGGGCGCGAACGCAGTTCGACCATGATCCATTTGGGGAAGCAAAAGGACAAAGGTATCCACATGTTCGGTAAGAAAAGAGACGAGCCCGCTTCCCCCGCCGATACCGCCAAGGACGCCGCCGGCAAGCCCGATGGCACGCCCGGCGCCGTTGCCAGCCAGCCGGTGGCCAGCCGCCCGGCGCTGAACCCCGAAATCGCCCGCCGCGGGCCCGACATGTCGATGTTCGCGCCGCGCCGCGACAGCCAGACCACGCCGCCGCCCGCCGGCCAGCGCCAGGAAACCGACCACAAGAAGCTGATCGTCGGACGCGACATTTTCCTCAACGGCGAGATCCGCACCTGCGACACACTGGTGGTCGAGGGCAAGGTCGAGGCGGTGCTGAGCGACTGCCGCAACATCGAGATTGCCGGTGCCGGCGAGTTCAAGGGCGCCGCCGAAGTCGAGAACGCGGATATCAGCGGCCGTTTCGACGGCGACCTCACCTGCCGCGGCCGGCTGACGATCCGCGCCACCGGCAAGGTGCTGGGCAAGATCCGCTACGGCCAGCTCGAGACCGAACGCGGCGGCATCATCTCCGGCCAGATCGAGGCCCTGCCGGATGCGCAGGGCGCCGAGGGCGATCACGCGACGACGCATTGACGACACGAAACCGGATCGACCGCGGGCTGGGGCAGCCGCGGTCGAACCGCCGACCGAGGCCTGCCGCCTAGATCAACCTCAGATGGACCCGGAGGGGTCGCGCGATGGCCGGGGAGTTGTCAATCGAGATGCGGTCGGCGCCGATCCGGTCAGGATCGGCCAGGCACGACCGTCGCTCGACGGACAGGTCCGGCGGTTCGGCGCTCCGTGCCGTCCTGCTCCTCGCCGGCCTCGCCCTCGCCGGCTGCCAGGTTCCCGCCGTCAGCCATGTGCCGATCGCCAGCAAGGCCGGGCCGAAGATCAAGCAGATCTCGCCGGATACCGCCGCGATCCTGGTGCCGGAAAAGCGGCCGGTACGCCTGACCGGCGATCCCCAGGAACTGATGGGCCTCGACACCGAGACCGTCGCCAGCGCGCTCGGGACCCCGGAGCAGATCCGCAAGGAAGCACCGGCCCAGGTCTGGCAGTATCTGGCCGCCGATTGCGTGCTCGACCTTTATCTCTACGAGGATGGCGGTGTTTCCCGCGTCACCTATCTGGAAGCGCGCTCGCCCAAGGCCGAAACCTCGCCCACCGAGCGTTGCGTCAAGTCCGTGCTGCAGCACCCGACGGCCTTCGCCGATTGAGATCGGGCCGGCCGGGTCGCGACCGGCGCCGGCGCTCTAGATCGATTTTCCCTTGAACTGACAGATCTCGCGCACGACGCAGGCCGGGCAATCGGGCTTGCGCGCCTTGCAGACATAGCGGCCGTGCAGGATCAGCCAGTGATGCGCGTGCTGCTTGAATTCCGCCGGGATGCGCTTCTCCAGGCCGAGCTCGATCTCCAGCGGCGTCTTGCCCTTGGCAAGGCCGGTGCGGTTGGCGACCCGGAAGAGATGGGTGTCGACGGCGATGGTCGGCTGGCCGAAGGCGATGTTGAGCACGACGTTTGCCGTCTTGCGCCCGACGCCGGGCAGGGTCTGCAGGGTCTCGCGATCGGCCGGCACCTTGCCGCCATGCTCGGTGACCAGGATCTCCGACAGGCGGATGACGTTCTTCGCCTTGGTGTTGAAGAGGCCGATGGTCTTGATGAACGTCTTCAGCCTGGCCTCGCCCAGCTTCACCATCTTTGCCGGCGAATCGACCAGCTTGAAAAGCGGCGCCGTCGCCTTGTTCACCGAGGCGTCGGTGGCCTGGGCGGAGAGCACCACGGCGACCAGCAGCGTATAGGGATTGATGTAGTCGAGCTCGCCCCTGGGCTCGGGCAGCTGCTTCCGCAACGCCTTGAAGAAGTCGACGATCTGGTCGTGTTTCAGCATGACGCCTGTGCAGCCCCCAAAAAATACTGACGAAAAATATTGCCGAGCCATGTTGCCATATGACGGCCGCGGACGACTTGGGCGATTTCCCCCGCGGCAGAGGCAGTCTATACTTGCCCCCCATGGAAACGGAAGCCAACCCGAGAGCCGCGGAGGCCGGTGCCGAGACCCTGTCGGAACAGCCGGTCTTCGAGGCCCTGCTCTATCCGCGCCGTTCGCTGGACCGCCGCGGCTATCTGATCCTGATCGGCGGCACCGGGTGCATCATCGGGCTCTACGGTGTCACCTTCCTGGTGCTCGGCGCCTGGCCGATCTTCGGCTTCCTCGGCGCCGAATGGCTGCTGTTCTGGTTCCTGTTCTCGCGGCACTATCGCGGCGACCGCCGGGGCGAGCGGCTGCGCCTGTTCCCGGATCGGCTGCTGATCGAGGCGCTCGACGCCAGGGGGCGGCTGACCACCTATGTGCTGCAGCCCTATTGGCTGCAAGTGATCCTGGACCGCGCCGACACCTTCCGCCATCCGCTCTACCTGCGCTCGCATGGACGCCAGGTCGAGATCGGCGCCTTCCTCTCGCCGCAGGAGCGCCAGCAATTCGCCGCCGAGCTGGTCGACGTCCTGCAGCGCCATCGCGGCGCGCAACCGGCGGGCTGAAACCGGTTCATCATGGCAGTCGTGGACAAACCGGGCGGGCCGGCTGGGGCCGCCGCCATCAAGCATCCGGGACTGGCGGAATACGGGCTGCTGCTGCTGCTGTCGCTGGTCTGGGGCTCCTCCTTCATCGCCATCAAGCTGGCGGTCGCCAATGCCATGCCGCCGCTGACCGTGGCGGCGCTGCGCATCGGCATCGCCACCCTCATGCTGTGCAGCCTTGCCAAGGCCAAGGGCCAGGCCTGGCCGCGTTTCGACGGCGGCGGCCGGAAGCTCTGGCTGCGTATTGCCTTTCTGGGCGTCATCGGCAATTCCCTGCCGTTCTTCCTGATCAGCTGGGGCGAGCAGTTCACCAGCTCGCAGCTGGCCGGGATCCTGATGGCCACCATCCCGCTCTTCGTCGTCATCCTGGCGCATCTGATGACCCATGACGAGAAGCTCTCCTGGGGCAAGCTGATCGGTGTCGGCCTCGGCTTTCTCGGCGTGGTGATCCTGGTCGGCGTGGATGCGCTGAAAGGGCTCGGCGATCAGGTCATCGGCCAGCTGGCTATTCTCGGCGGCTGCCTCAGCTATTCGCTCTATGGCGTCCATACCCGGCGTCTGCCGAAGATGGGGCCGGAAATGACCGTGGGCTCCATCCTGCTGGCCGGTTTCGTCCTGATGCTGCCGGTCTGGCTCTGGCATGACCGGCCCTGGGCGCTGGACTGGCCGGGCCTCTGGCAGTCGCACGCGCTGCAGGCGACGCTGTGGCTGGGCCTCGCTTCGACCGGCTGCGGCAATCTGTTGTTCTTCATCATCCTGCGCCGCGCCGGCGCCGGCTTCTCGTCGTTCAACAACTACCTGGTGCCGCTGATCGCGCTGGTCTACGGCTTCTTCTGGCTGGGCGAACGGCCAGGATTGAACGCGGTCGCGGCCCTGACACTGGTGCTGCTGGGGCTGGCGGTGCCGCGGCTGCTGCACCGCCCCGGGAGCTAGCGGCGGCGGCTCAGCCGGCGGTACCGGCGGGATTGCCGGCGACGCTGAAGCCCAGCACGTCCTTCATGCTGTAGAGGCCGGGTTTCTTGCCGGCGGACCACAGCACCGCCTTCATGGCGCCTCTTGCGAAGATCTCGCGGCTGGAGGCCTTGTGGGTGATCTCCACCCTTTCGCCGTCGGCGGCGAAGATGACGGTGTGGTCGCCGACCACGTCGCCGCCGCGCAGGGCGGCAAAGCCGATCTCGCCCCGCACCCGCGGACCGACATGACCGTCGCGCGACCGGCGCGCCACCCGGCGGAGCTGGACGCCGCGGCCGCGGGCGGCGGCCTCGCCCAAGGCGAGTGCCGTGCCGGACGGCGCGTCGACCTTGTGGCGATGATGCATCTCGATGACCTCGATGTCCCATTCGGTATCAAGGATCCGCGCCACCTCCTCGACCACCTGTTCCAGCAGGTTGACGCCGAGGGACATGTTGGCGGCGAGGATCACCGGCGTGCGCTGGGCGGCACGGCCGATCGAGAGGAGCTGGTCGCCATCGAGCCCGGTGGTGCCGATGACATGGGCGCAGCCGCTCTTGGCGGCCAGATGGGCATGATTGACCGTGGCCGCGGGATTGGTGAAATCCACCACCACATCCGCCTGTTCGAACAGCGGTTCGGCATTGTCGCTGACGGTGATGCCGAGGGGCTCGGTGCCGGCGATGGCGCCGAGATCCTGGCCGAGGACATGGGAGCCCCGGCGCTCGGTACCGCCCACCACCAGGACGCCCGGCGCCGAGATCAGCAGTTTCAGCAGCATCTGGCCCATCCGCCCGGCACAACCGGCGACGCCGACCTTGATGGCGCCGTTCGGGCTGCGCTTCGGACGGGACCCGGTCGCCGGCTGGGCGGGCGCCGGCTTTGCCACCGCGGCTATCGGCTTCGAAAGGGGTGGTTTTGCCACTGTCGGTTTAGCCGGCGCCAGCTTCCCAGGCACCGGCTTCGGCGCCTCGGGCTTGGCCGCGACGACCGGTACCGGCTGCGGAATCGGCTTCTTGGCGACACTGGTCGCGCTGTGTTTATCCTTTGTCTTCAATAGATTAACCTGCTTGACCCCGGTCTTGGCCGGCTTGGCCACCGGAGTGGGCTTGGCGGCCTTCTTGGGCTGCGCCTTTGCCGATTTCGACCCCGCCATTCATCCCCCCGAAAAAAGCACTGGTTAAATCTAATCGGTTTCGTGGGATGAGGGCAACTGACCAGGAATATGGTCCCGAAAAGTTCAGCCGAGAAGGCAGTTCCCGGGCAGACGGAGAATGGCGGTGGTGCCCTTGCCGCGGGCGCTTTCCAGGGTCAGGCTGCCCCCATGGAGCTCGACCAGCTTGGTCACCAGAGGGAGGCCGAGGCCGGTCCCCTCGTGGCGCCGGGCCAGGCCCTGGTCGATCTGGCCGAAGGGCGTCAGGGCCAGGGGAATCTGCTCCGGGTCCATGCCGATGCCGTTGTCGCGGACGACGACGGCGAGGCCGTCGCCTACCCCGTCGCCACCCCGTCGCCCTCCCACCCCGTCGCCCACCCCGTCGCCCACCCCGTCGCCCACTGGGCAGCGGACCGAGATCTCGACGGTGCCGCCGGGACCGGTGAATTTCACCGCATTCGACAGCAGGTTGATGATCATCTGCTTCAGCTTGCGTTCGTCGGCCCGCAGCCGGGGCAGCCGCTCCGGCAGGTTGCGCAGCAGCGTGAGGTTGCCGCGCCGGGCGCGCTCTGCGACCACCCTGAGGCAGGCATCGATCGCCTGAGCCAGGTCGACCTCGTCCTCGTACAGTTCGGCATGTCCCGCCTCGATCTTCGACAGGTCGAGAATGTCGGTGATCAACGCCAGGAGCATCTTGCCGCTCTCGTGGATGTCATGGGCATATTCGATACAGCGCTCGCCTTCCACGCGCCGGGTCTCGATCATCTCGGAAAATCCCAGAATGGCATTCAGCGGCGTGCGCAGCTCGTGGCTCATATTGGCGAGGAAATCCGACTTGGCGCGGTTGGCGATCTCGGCGGTCTCCTTGGCGAAGCGGAGCTCCCGCTCGTGGCGCCGCCGCTCGGTGATGTCGCGCAGGATCACGGCGAAGAGCTGGCCTTCGTCGAGGTCGAGCTTGAAGACCGAGCCCTCGGCGGGAAACTCGCGGCCGTCCTTGTGCCGGGCGACGATGTCGCGCCGTTCGCTCATCAGCCTGCTGGGCTGGCTTGACGTCGCGAAATCCCGGACATGCCGGCCATGGGTGGCGCGGAATTTGTCGGGGATCAGCATCTCGATCGGCTGGCCGATCACTTCCGCCGCCTTGTAGCCGAAGATCCGCTCGGCGCCGCTGTTGAACAGCTTGATGCGGCTGGCGTCGTCGGCAGCGACAATGGCCTCCGGGGCGATCTCCAGGATCGAGGCCAGCCGCCGTTCCGAGAGCTGCAGCGCCCGCAGCGCCGAATTGGCACGGAACCGCAATTCGAATTCGGCGGAGCGGTCGCGCCATTCGTTGATGCCCAGCGACAGGGTGATGGCGATTTCGGCGGGCAGCAGGATGAAGATGGTCTCCGGGCGCGAGATGCCGTTCTCGCTCATCGCCATCACGGTCGCGATAAGCAGGATGCAGGCGGCGGGGATGAAGGGTTCCAGGAGACGGCTCTGCCGCGCCACGCGCTGCGCCCGCGCTGCGCCGGCCGCCGCATCGACGGTACTGCCGGATCGTACGGCGATCCGTTCCGCCTGTTCGAACCCGGCCAGGTAGAGCAGGGCGAATCCGAGGAGCCACCAGAAATCCAGCATGCCGCCGACCTCATAGTCGGTATCCAGCAGCGCCAGCCCGTAACGGGCGAAGGCCGCCGCCTGGATGCCCAGGCCGGCGACGAGCAGGCCGAAGATCCGCCGGTGGGCGCCGGTGGCATAGAGCCAGAGCGTCACGATGCCGAACAGGAACAGAGAGGCATGCAGGACCGGATAGGCGATCGCCACGAAGGCGGAGAATCCGTCGAGCCCCGAGAGGAGGATGCCGTCATAGAGCCCGATCCCGAGCACCGCATAGAGCGTCGCGACGATCAGAATGAAATAGCAGACCTGCTTGATGCCGATCGCCTCGTAGTTCCGCTTGGCACCGAGCTGCACCAGCCCCGCGGCATAGAAGGGCACGCAGCCGAGCCAACCCAGATCGGCCAGGGAGGGGAAGGGCGTGACCTCGCCGAGGACGGTTTCGCGGTAACTCCAGATGCATTCGGCGGCGAACCAGATCAGCGATCCGGCGGCGATCAGCAGCCAGGCGCGACGGTCGCGGCCGCGCATAATCAAGCCCAGGCGCAGCTGCTGCAGGCTGCAGGCCGCGGATGCCAGGAGCCAGGCCGCGTTGGTCCAGGCATGGATCCCGGAGCTGCCAGCGTCGAAGGCGTAGTGGCCGGCGATGAAGACGGCAAGCAGCAGGCCGAGGACGGCAATGGTGCGGATCCGGGAATCCCGGGCGCGGCTGATCAGGGAACTGGCGGCGGTAACAGCGATTTTCGTCATCCTTGCGCTGCTGGCGGGCGATGGCCTGCGGCAATCGCCATAGTCAACGGATCAGGACAGGAGCACGCCGATCAAAGACGGCTTCGGGGCCGGGCGCAAGCCGGCGCTTTGCCGCTGCAGCCGCCGGGCCGAAGCGCCAGATGCCTGGGGCGGCTGTTCAGCCGCGGCCGCCGTCGAGAAATTCCTTGATCCGGGCGAAGAAGCCCTCGGATTCCGGCGAATGGCTGCCGGATTTGTGGCTCTCCGTCTCGAACTGCTCGAGCAGATCCTTCTGCTTCTTGGTCAGGTTGACCGGCGTTTCCACCGCGATCTGGACATACATGTCGCCGCGGGACTGCGAGCGCAGCACGCTCATGCCCTTGCCCTTCAGCCGGAACTGCTGGCCGGTCTGTGCCCCCGCCGGGACCGATACCTTGGCCTTGCCGCCGTCGATGGTGGGGATCTCGATCTGCCCACCCAGCGCCGCCCGCGCCATCGGGATCGGTACGCGGCAATGGATGTTGGCGCCGTCGCGCTGGAAGATGCGGTGACTGGCAACCGACAGGAATATGTAGAGGTCGCCGGCGGCCGAGCCGCGCATGCCGGCCTCGCCTTCCCCGGCAAGGCGGATGCGGGTGCCGTCCTCGACGCCGGCCGGGATGGTGACCTGGAGGGTCTTCTCCTTGGCGCTGCGGCCGGAGCCGTGACAGGACTTGCAGGGCTTCTCGATCACCTTGCCGGCGCCCTGGCAGGCCTGACAGGTGCGCTCGATGGTGAAGAATCCCTGGGTGACCCGGACCTTGCCGTGGCCGTGGCAGGCCGGACAGGAGACCGGCTGCGCGCCCTTCTCGCCGCCGCTGCCGTTGCAGGCGTCGCAGGCCACCGAGGTCGGCACCTTGATCGTCGCCTGCTTGCCGTGGAAGGCCTCTTCCAGGGTGATTTCCATGTTGTAGCGCAGATCGCCGCCGCGTGACCGCGCCTGGCCGCCGCGCCGCCCGCCCATGAACTCGCCGAACATCTCGTCGAAAATGTCGGCGAAGTCGAAGCCGCCGGCACCACCGCCGGCGAAGCCGTGACCGGGGCGGCCGGCGCCGCCGTTCTCGAAGGCGGCATGGCCGAAGCGGTCGTAGGCGGCGCGCTTCTGCTGGTCTTTCAGCACGTCGTAGGCTTCGTTGATTTCCTTGAACTTGTGATCGGCGGTCTTGTCATCCGGGTTCTTGTCCGGGTGATGCTGCATCGCGAGCTTGCGGAAAGCCTTCTTGATCGCCTCGGCATCGGCGTCCTTGGCTACACCCAGGGTCTCGTAGTAATCGCGCTTCATGGCTCGGTAATCACTTGGTCAGGCATCGTTGATCAGGCTCGGTCGATCAGGCAAGAAAAAAGGTCAGGGAAAAGAACCGTCAAGTCCCCATCCCTGACCTCTGACACCTGTGCGCCCTAGGCGCTCTTGCCTTTGCGCTCGTCGACTTCCTCGAAGTCGGCGTCGACGACCTTCTCGTCGCCGGACGCGGCTCCAGCCGCCGGGCCCTCGGCCCCGCCATCGCCGGCCGGCGCCGCGGCGCCCTCCGCCTGGGCGGCGCGGTAGAGCGCCTCGCCGACCTTCATCAGCGCCTCGGTCAGGGCCTGGGTCTTGGCCTCGATCGCGGCCGCGTCATCCTCGGTCAGCGCGTTCTTCAGGTCGTTGATCGCGCTCTCGACCGACGCCTTGGCTTCCGGCGCCACCTTGCCCTCGTTGTCCTTCAGCTGCTTCTCGGCATTGTGGATCAGCGAATCGGCCTGGTTGCGCGCCTCGACCAGGGCGCGGCGCTTCTTGTCGTCCGCGGCATGGGCGGCCGCGTCCTTGACCATCTTCTCGATATCGGCGTCGCTCAATCCGCCCGAAGCCTGGATGCGGATCTGCTGCTCCTTGGCGGTCGCCTTGTCCTTGGCGGAGACGTTGACGATGCCGTTGGCGTCGATGTCGAAGGTGACCTCGACCTGCGGCACGCCGCGCGGCGCGGCCGGGATGCCGACCAGGTCGAACTGGCCGAGCAGCTTGTTGTCCGCCGCCATTTCGCGCTCGCCCTGGAAGACGCGGATGGTGACCGCGGTCTGGCCATCCTCGGCGGTCGAGAACACCTGCGACTTCTTCGTCGGGATGGTGGTGTTGCGGTCGATCAGCCGGGTGAACACGCCGCCCAGCGTCTCGATGCCCAGCGACAGCGGGGTGACGTCGAGCAGCAGCACGTCCTTGACGTCGCCCTTCAGCACGCCGCCCTGGATGGCGGCGCCGATGGCGACGACCTCGTCCGGGTTGACGCCGCGATGCGGCTCGCGCCCGAAGAACTCCTTCACCTTCTCGATCACCTTCGGCATGCGGGTCATGCCGCCGACCAGGATCACCTCGTTGATGTCCGAGGCCTTCAGCCCGGCATCCTTCAGCGCCTTCTTGCAGGGCTCCATGGTGCGCTCGATGAGCTCGTCCACCAGGGCTTCCAGCTTGGCGCGGGTCAGCTTGATGTTGAGATGCTTCGGACCCGAGGCGTCGGCGGTGATGAAGGGCAGGTTGACCTCGGTCTGGATCGAACTGGAGAGCTCGATCTTGGCCTTCTCTGCCGCTTCCTTCAGGCGCTGCAGGGCGAGCTTGTCCTTGCGCAGGTCGATGCCCTGGTCCTTCTTGAACTCGTCCGCGAGGTAATCGATGATCCGCGCATCGAAGTCCTCGCCGCCGAGGAAGGTGTCGCCGTTGGTCGACTTCACCTCGAACACGCCATCGCCGATCTCCAGCACCGAGACGTCGAAGGTGCCGCCGCCGAGGTCATAGACCGCGATCGTGCCGGCGCCCTTCTTCTCCATGCCATAGGCGAGCGCGGCCGCGGTCGGCTCGTTGATGATGCGCAGGACCTCGAGCCCGGCGATCTTGCCGGCGTCCTTGGTGGCCTGGCGCTGGCTGTCGTTGAAATAGGCCGGGACGGTGATGACCGCCTGGGTCACCTTCTCGCCGAGATAGTTCTCGGCGGTTTCCTTCATCTTCTGCAGGATGAAGGCGGAGACCTGCGACGGGCTGTAATTCTTGCCGTGGGAATTGACCCAGGCGTCGCCGTTGTCGCCGGTGATGATCTTGTAGGGGACGAGATGGATGTCCTTCTGGGTCATCGGGTCGTCGAAGCGCCGGCCGATGAGCCGCTTGATCGCGAAGAGGGTGTTTTCCGGATTGGTCACTGCCTGACGCTTGGCGGACTGGCCGACCAGGCGCTCGCCGGAATCGGTGAAGGCGACCATCGAGGGGGTGGTGCGCGCACCCTCGGAATTCTCGATCACCTTGACGTCCTTGCCCTCCATGACGGCGACGCAGGAGTTGGTGGTGCCGAGATCGATGCCGATGACTTTACTCATGAACGTGTCCTTTCTGCAGCAGATCCCTGTGCGGCCCAGAGGCTAGGCGCCGCCAAGATCCCCGTTCGGTTGTTTACAGAGCGGATCCCCACCATTTCCGGCCGGACGCCTGCCGCCGGCGAGGCGGGGGCGGGCAAGACCGATCGGAAAGCCCGGGAAACCATTCAATCCGCTGGGTTATATAAGGGGTTCGCGAGGCTTTGCAAGGCGATGTCCCGACGAAATTAAGGATTGCCGACGGGCCCGCGACAATTGATCATCATTGGCGCCGCCGGCCCCGTCAGCCCGGCCGGCGGCCGCGGTACAAAGCCGCAACGCCCGGCCGGGATTCCGGCGAAATAGGGGAAGGGGTCGCCATGACGCAGGACCAAGCAGACAAGCCGGCCGCCGCCGACGCGACAGCCAGCCAGCCGAGCCGGGATCCGATGTACCGGTTGATCGTTGCCCTGCTGATCGTCGACGTGCTGCTGGGCCTCGGCCTGGCGGTCTTCGGCGAGGCGGTGCTGCAGATCCGCCAGCTGGCCTTCGTCGGGTTGGCGATGGCCCTGATCGGCATCGCCATCCTGGCCTTCTACATCGCCATCGGCCATCAGGCGGACCGTCGCGCAAAAGTTGCCGCCGCCGCAGCCCGGGAGCGCGAGAAGTAGCAGACCCCGCCCTAACCTGCGGATGTCAGCCTTCCAGAGGCATCCGCAGGTTATGATTAACGCCCGGACCCGCAATTCTGACCACCCGGACAGATGTCGTTTTGGGGAATTGTTTAAGGGGTCCAAACGAATTATGGTTGCGGCGGGCGAGTTCGGCCGCAGGGCCGGCTCGGGGTGAAGGAAGAAAGCATCTCACGACGATGACTCGGGACCCAAGAGACTGGGGCCACTACGAGAAGGCGGCTGCGTCCGGCAAGGCCACCGACCGGCGCGCCGGCGGCTGGCGCGTGCCGTCGACGCGGCGGCTGATCGACGAGGATGTCGGCACCGGCGCCGCCACGTCCGATCCCCTCTCCGCCTTTCGCCGTCCCGAGACACGGGCAACCGCGGCGGCGCTCCCCGGCGGGTCCGACGCGCTGTGGGACGTCACCATCAACGCCCTCGCCCAGCGCGACGAGGCGATCTGGCTGCGCAGCCAGGCCGACCAGGCGATCCGGGACAAGGCCGGCTTCATCGCCGCCCTCGCCCACGAGCTGAAGAATCCGCTGAACGCGATCTACGGCTATGCCCAGCTGCTGCAGATGGCCAATCCGCAATTCGACCATGCCCAGCGCCAGGACCGGCTGAAGACCATCGAGCAGGCGGCGCGGCACCTGATCGACCTCACCGGCGACATGCTGAGCGCGGCTCAGATCGAGGCCGGCGCGGCGGCGATCGACCCCACCGATTTCGACTTCGCCGCCATGGCGCACGACATCGTCGAGATCGCCGCTCCCAGCATCCGCATCCGCGGCAACGTGCTCACCATCGATATCGCGCCGGATCTCGGCGTCATCCGTTCCGATCGCACCAAGCTCAGCCAGATCCTGATCAACCTGCTGAGCAATGCCGGCAAGTTCACCGAGCATGGCCAGGTCACCCTGCACGCGCAGCGCCTCTACAACGACGAGATCGAGATCACGGTCAGCGATACCGGCATCGGCCTGTCGGCCGAGCAGCAGGCCCGGCTGTTCAATGCCTTCTCGAATATCGGCGGCCGGCATTCCCGGGAGCTCGGCGGCCACGGTCTCGGCCTGTTCATCACCGCCAACCTCATCCAGCTGCTCGGCGGCAGGATCGAGGTCGACAGCGCCCCCGGCAAGGGCACCCGGTTCGCGCTGCGCCTGCCCGCGGCCAACGGCAACGGCGCCGCCGAGCTGGAGAAGCGCCCGGCGGATTCGCTCGCCATCGGCTTCCTCGAGGCCCTGCCGACCCTGGATCCCCATGCCGGCGTGATGCATTTCGACATGTTCCTGCTGGATCTGGTCTATGAGTGCCTGACCTCGATCGGTCCGGACGGCACGATCCTGCCGGCGCTGGCCACCTCCTGGCGGCGCCACGACGACCTGACCTGGGAATTCGAGCTGCGCCGCGATGCGGTGTTCCACGACGGGCAGGCACTCGACGCCGAGGACATCATCGCCAGCTTCAACCGGATGCGGCGGCTGAGCGAGAACCCGAAATACGTCGTCTCCTATATCGGCGAGCTGGAGAGCTGGAGCGCCATCGGCCAGAGCCGCCTGCGCCTGCGCACCCGCGAACCCAATCCGATGCTGCTGCGGCGCCTCGCCCAGATGGCGATCATCAGCCGCCGCTTCGCCAGCGTCGAGGCCAGCGCCTTCGAATCCGGCGCCGCCACCGTCGGCACCGGCCCCTATCGGCTGGCCGGGGTGCGGCCGCGGGAATTCCATCTGCTGTTCAATCCCAACCGGCGCTTCCGGACGGCGACCTGGCGCCAGGTGATCTGCCGCATGCCGCAGGACGGCGGCAACCTGCAGCGCGATTTCGCCGAAGGCCGGATCGATCTGCTGAGCCGCATCAGCTTCGATTCGGTGGCGAGCCTGCGCAGCAACCCGGATCTCAAGATCTGGAACTTCCCCGCCCCAGACGTGATCATGCTCTGGGTCAATCACGCGGTGGATGCGACGCGGATCGCCTTCCATCCTGACGGCCGGCCGGTGGAGGGCAACCCGTTCCGCGACCTGCGCCTGCGCCGCGCCCTGTCACTGGCGATCGACCGCCAGTTCCTCTGCGACCATGTCCTGCGCGGCCTGGCGCGACCGGCCTGCAGCATCGTGCCGCCCGGCGTCATCGGCGCCAATCCGGACCTGGAGCCCGATCCCTACGATCCCGCCCGGGCGCGCCGGCTGCTGGCGGAAGCGGGCTTCCCCGAGGGGCTGACCATCCGCATCGGCGCGATGGACGACTGGCGCCTGCACGAGCGGCGCGTGCTCAGGGCGATCGAGGTCATGCTGCAGGCGGCGGGCATACGGCTGGTCATGGAGCTGAAGCCGCTGCGCGAGCACTACTGCCTCACCGAGAAGCCGGATTTCGGGCTGAAGATCGGCTCGTGGATCTGCGGCACCGGCGATGCCGAGGAGAATCTGGGCGAGCTCGCCGGCACCTATACGCCGCGGCGCGGCAGCGGCGTCGGCAATGACGGGCTCTATTCGAACCCGGCGCTCGACAGCCTGCTGGCGGCGATCAAGTCGGAAATGGATCCCGGCGAGCGCGTCGCCCTGCTGCGTCGCGCCGATGCGCTGGCGATGATCGATCTGCCGCTGATCCCGCTGGTGTTCACCGACGGCGTCGCCGCGGCGAAAAGCGGCCTCAGCATCACGCCCAACATCATGGGCATCTTCAAGCCGCAGTCGGTCGCGCGCAAGGAAGGCTGATCAGGCTTCGGCGAAATGCCGGGTGATCCAGCTGCGGAAATCGGCGATGCGCGGCAGCTCGATCTCTTCCGCCCGGCTGACCAGGAAATAGTGGCGGCCGGAGAGCACGTTGACGTCGAACAGCGGTACCAGCTTCTTCTGCTCGATCTCGTCGGTGAACATCCGGGGATCCACCACCGCGACGCCGCCCTGGCTGATCGCCGACTGCACCGCCTGATCGGCGGTCTCGAGCACCAGGCCGCGCTCGACCGGAATGCCGGAAAGGCCGACCTGGCGCAGGAACAGGCGCCAGTCGTGCCAGGGATCGTTGCCCTGGCGCACATGCAGCAGCTGGGCATTCGCCGCCATCGACCTGAGGTCCGGCCATTTCGCCTTGGCCGCCAGGGCCGGATCCGCCACCGGCACCAGGCGATCCTGCATCAGCAGGTCGACGATCAGGTCCGGCTCCTCGGCGACGCCGAAGAACACCGCGAGATCGTGGCCGGAATTGCGGAAGTCGACGTTGACCGGCGGCGTCTCGATGCGGATCTCGAGATCGGCGTGCTGGTGCTGGAATTCCGGCAGTCGCGGCAGCACCATCCGGCGGGCGAAGGTCGGCGGCAGGCTGAGGCTCAGCGGCGGCTTCTTCGACTGCCGCTTGAAGCCGGCGACCACGGCATCGATGCGGTCAAAGCTGTCGGTGAGGACCGGCAGCAGGCGGCGGCCCTCTTCGGTCAGTTCGAGATTGGCCTTCCGGCTGATCAGGGTGACGCCGAGGATGTCCTCGAGGTTCTTCACCTGGCGGCTGACCGCGCTCTGGGTCACCAGGAGCTCGTCGGCGGCCCGGGTGAAGCTCAGCGAGCGGGCCACGGCCTCGAAGGCGCGGAGCGCGTTCAGCGGCGGCAGCGAGCGGCGTTCCTTGAGACGCGACATGTGGGTGGATGGTGGCCAATGCAATGAGGGGGCGTCGGGGTTCGGCTGAAATGTAATGGGCTTGCCGGCGATTTGGAATTGGAATTGGGCAGCGCGACCAGATCGACCTGCGCAAACGGGTTGAGACGGGCGGCGTCAGGTGGGTGTCTTCAGGCCGGCTGTTTCGCGCCGCGCCGTGCATGGTCATCGACCAGGGCCCGGATCATGCCGAGGAGGCGCGAGCCCGGGCCGTCGGGGCCGACGCTCTGGATGTTGATCCGCGCGCCCTCGATCAGCAGGAAGATCTCGTCGGCGAGGCGTTCCGGCTCGGCCAGGCCGGCATCGTGGAACAGGCGGACCAGGCGGTTGCGGTGCCGGGTCTTGAATTCCTCGATGACGGCGCGGGCCGGGTGATCCTTGTCGCGCAACTCCACCGCGGCATTGGCGAGGGCGCAGCCGCCTTCGCCGCCGGAGGTGACGCAGACGGCCACCTGTTCCAGCCAGGCGCCGATCTCCCCCTGGGGATTGCCGACAAAGGCCTTGGCGGCCTCGTCCCACTCGGCATCGGCTTCCTGGCCGAGCTGGCGGAGATATTCGGCCACCAGCGCGTCCTTCGAGGCGAAATGACGATAGAGGGTCATCTTGTTGGTGCCGGCCGCCTCGGCGATCGCCTCGACCCCGACCGCGCGGATGCCGTGACGGTAGAAGAGGTCCCTGGCGGCCGCAAGAATCCGGTCGCGCGGCCGGGGCAGGCGGTCCGCCGCCTTCAGGTCCCCCATGGGATGTCCCGCATCGGAACTCATTCTTATTCCTGGTTGACTTGAAACCGGGAGGTCACTATTTTCTCCGCCGATATGTGACCGGTCAGTAACACATATCCTGGGACCTGTCACCCGGCTTGTGACCTCGGCTTGTGACGTGGCGCCGGCGCACCGATATGCCGTCGGCACCGACCGCCGGGGCAGGGCAGCCTTCCGGTATGGACCGGGTTGACGCGTGACGTGGCGTGGTTATTTTGTCGGCGCGCGTTCCATAAATGTTCTTCTTTGGATTTCGATAGGAATTCGTCTTGGTCAATTTCTTCATTCATCGGCCCGTCTTCGCCTCTGCCATCGCCGGCGTGATGGTCCTGGCGGGGCTGATCTGTTACCAGCTGCTCCCCGTCGCGCAGTTTCCCGACATCACCCCGCCGCAGGTGGTGGTGACCGCCGCCTATCCAGGCGCGAGCTCCCAGGTGGTCGCCGACACGGTGACCACGCCGCTGGAGCAGCAGATCAACGGCGTGCCCGGCATGGCCTACATGTCGTCGGTCAGCGCCAATGACGGCACCTCGACCATCACCATCACCTTCGAGGTCGGCTATCCGATCGACGTCGCCGCGGTCGACGTACAAAACCGCATCACCGCGGCCAGCGGCCAGCTGCCGGCCATCGTCAACCAGGGCGGCGTCACCATCCAGAAGCAGAACCCGAACTTCGCCCTGGCGGTCAATCTCTCCTCGCCGGACGGCTCGGTCGATCTCACCACCCTCAGCAACTTCGCCTACCTGCAGCTGGCCGATCCCCTGAAGCGCCTGACCGGCGTCGGCAACGTCATCATCTTCGGCGAGCGGCGCTATTCGATGCGCGTCTGGCTCGATCCCGATCGCCTGGCCAATCTCGGCCTCACCGCCCTCGACGTCACCGATGCCATCGCCAGCCAGAACATCCAGGTGGCGGCAGGCAAGATCGGCCAGTCGCCGGCCCCCGACGGCACCGCCTTCGAGGTCCAGGTCAATGCGCTGGGCCGGCTGACCGATCCGGCGGAGTTCGGCGAGATCGTCATCCGCGCCGGCACCGGCAGCGAGGCCACCCTGCGCCTGAAGGACGTAGCGCGGATCGAGCTCGGCGCCCAGCAGTACAGCTCGAGCGCCCATCTGGACGAGAAGCCGTCGGTGTTTCTCGGCATCTTCCAGTCGCCCAACTCCAATGCGCTGGAGATGGACCGCCAGGTCCGCGCCAAGATGGAGGAGCTCTCCAAGAGGTTCCCCAAGGGTGTCGAATACGGCATCGTCTACGACACGACGATGTTCGTCTCGGCCTCGATGCATGACGTGATGATCACCCTGGCCGAGGCCCTGATCCTGGTCGTGCTGGTGGTCTATGTCTTCCTGCAGAGCTGGCGCGCCACCCTGATCCCGGCGATCGCCATCCCGGTCTCGCTGGTCGGCACCCTCGCCATCATGTACGGGCTCGGCTTCTCGCTGAACACCGTCAGCCTGCTCGGCATGGTCCTGGCGATCGGCCTGGTGGTCGACGACGCCATCGTCGTCGTCGAGAACGTCGAGCGCCAATTGCACAACGGCCTGGCGCCGATGGCCGCCGCCAGGGCGGCGATGGGCGAGGTGACCGGGCCGATCATCGCGACGACGGCGGTGCTGATGGCGGTCTTCGTGCCGGTCGCCTTCCTGCCCGGTGTCACCGGCCAGCTCTACAACCAGTTCGCGCTCACCATCGCCATCTCGGTGGCGCTCTCGGCCTTCAACTCGCTGACCCTGAGCCCGGCGCTCTGCGCGGTCTTCCTGCGCAACCAGCCGCCCTCGCGCTTCGTCGGCTTCCGCCTGTTCAATTCCGCCTTCATCCACAGTGCCAACTTCTATGCCCGCGCCATCAGCTGGGTGATCGGCTGGCGCTGGGCGGCGATGATCGTCTTCGTGCTCGGCCTCGGCCTGACCTACGGCATCTACCAGCGCATCCCGACCACCTTCCTCCCGGTCGAGGACCAGGGCTATTTCTTTGCCGTGATCCAGTTGCCGGACGGCGCCTCCATCGAGCGGACCGAGGTGGTGGCCAAGCAGGTGCGCGACATCCTGCGCGCCACGCCGGGCGTCGAGCATGCGGTTTCGGTCAGCGGCTTCAACTTCCTGACCGGTGCCGCGCAGTCGAATACCGGCGTCGAGTTCGCGCCGCTGAAGCCCTGGAGCGAACGCGGCCCGGGGGAAGACGCGACCAGCATCGTCAATGCGGTGCGGCCCAAGCTGCTGGCCCTGCACGACGGCATCGCCCTCAGCTTCGATCCGCCGTCGATTCCCGGCCTCGGCGCCACCGGCGGTTTCGAATTCCAGCTGGAGGACCTCTCGGGACGCGGCAGCGAGGCCTTGAGCCAACTGACCCAGGCACTGTTGGCGGAAGCACGCAAGCAGCCCGAGCTCAATCCCCACGCCCTGTTCTCGACCTTCAGCACCTCGACGCCGCAATACAACTACGACCTCGACCGCACCAAGGCGAAGCTGCTCGGCCTTGAGCTGCCGGACGTGTTCAACACCCTGCAGATCTTCTTCGGTTCGCTCTACGTCAACGACTTTAACCAATTCGGCCGCACCTTCCGGGTGACCGTGCAGGCCGAGCAGGCGTCGCGCGCGAGTCCGACGGACATCTCCAGGCTCTACGTGCGCAACAAAGAGGGCGGGATGATTCCGCTGAGCACGCTCGGCGTCATGCGCCCGACGGTCGGGCCGGAATTCATCTCGCACTACAACGCCTATGGCTCGGCGCTGATCAACGGTTCGCCGGCGCCGGGCTACAGCTCCAGCCAGGCGATCGCCGCGATGGAACGCGTTGCCGCCAAGGTGCTGCCGGCGGACTACGCCTATGAATGGACCGGCATCACCTATCAGGAGCTGAAGGCGGGATCGATCGCGATCCTGGTCTTCGGCATGGCGCTGGTCTTTGTCTTCCTGTTCCTGGCGGCGCAGTACGAGAGCTTCTCGATGCCCTTCATGGTAATCCTGGCGGTGCCGCTGGCGCTGTTCGGCGCGGTGCTGGCGCTGTGGCTCCGCGGCATGCAGATCGACGTCTATTCCCAGGTCGGCTTCGTCATGCTGATCGGCCTCTCGGCGAAGAACGCCATCCTGATCGTCGAGTTCGCCAAGCGGCGCCGGCTGATGGGCCATACCATCGTCGATTCCGCGATGGAGGCCGGCCGCCTGCGGCTGCGCCCGATCCTGATGACCGCCTTCGCCTTCATCCTCGGCGTGGTGCCGCTGATGGTGGCGCATGGCGCCGGCGCCGCCAGTCGCCAGTCGATCGGCACCGCGGTGTTCGGCGGTATGCTGGCGGCGACCCTGCTCAGCCTGGCTTTCGTGCCGGTGTTCTATGCGATCATCGAACGCTGGCGCGAGCGCGGGACCCAGGAGGCGCCGCATCCGCAGCTGGCGCCCGGGGAATGACCTTGGCGAATGACGGCGAGACAGGCAGCGGCGGTTGCAACGACGGCGAATGCGGATTTAAGGTAGGTATATGATGCGTTTCTTGAAAATCCTGGTTGGACTCTGCGTCGTGCTGGCCTTGACGGTGCTGGTGGGGAAATTCATGTTCCCCGCAGCCTGGCAAGTCGTCATCGGCTCACTGGCCGCCGATGCCGCACAGCAGCCGGAAAAGCCCGCCGCTGCGGCACCGGCAGGGACGCCGGCTGGCGCGCCACCGGCCTTCCCGGTGCCGGTGACCGCGGTCACCACGCGCACCGTCCCGGTCTATCTGGACTATGTCGGCACCACCGAAGCGCTGCGCTATGTGACGCTGCAGTCGAAGGTGACCGGCTTCCTGGCCCAGCATCTGGTCGAGGACGGTGCCGACGTGAAGGAGGGCGACCTCATCTACAAGATTGACGACCGGGACTTCCAGGCGACGCTCGATCAGGTCAAGGCGCAGCTGCAGAGCGACATCGCGGCGCTGGAATATGCCAAGGCCAGCCAGGCCCGCAACTACACCCTGAGCCAGCAGGGCGTCGTCGCCAAGGACACCAATGACGAGAAGACCAGCCTGATGCACCAGGCCGAGTCGGCGATCGTCTCCGACAAGGCGCAGATCCGCAACGCCGAGCTCACCCTCGGCTACACCGAGATCCGGGCGCCGTTCGACGGCCGCATCGGCAAGACCCAGGTGCATGAGGGTGCCCTGATCAAGCAGCAGGAGACCGATCTCAACACCCTGGTCCAGCTGACGCCGATCTATGCGACCTTCAATCCGAGCGAGACCGATCTCGCGCTGATCGAGAAATACCGGGCGCGGGGCGATATCGCCGTCGACATCCTGCTGACCGGCGAGACTGCACCGCGGTTTCACGGCAAGCTTACCTTCGTCGACAACACCGTCGACCGCAGCACCGGCACGATCACCGCGCGGGCAACCATCGACAATCCGGGCAGCGAGCTGCTGCCCGGCCAGTACGTCCGGGTGCGACTGTACCTGACCGAGCAGCCCGATACGCTGCTGGTGCCGCAATCGGCCCTTGGATCGAGCCAGATGGGCCGCTTCGTCTATGTCATCGGCAAGGGCGGCGTGGTCGAGCAGCGCTTCATCAAGGTCGGCGCGGTGTTCGACGATCTCATCGTCGTCACCGAGGGCCTCGCCGCCAGCGACCAGGTGATTACCGGCGATCTGCAGAAGATCGGCCCGGGCATGCCGGTGCAGCCGTTGGCGCCGCAGCCGGCGACCGGGGAGCAGGGATCCTAGGGGCTCTAGAGGCTGACGCTCTCCGCCAGCGGGCGGAGGGCGTATTGCCGCCCATCGAAGATGTCACGTGAGATTAATTTGACGTCATTCAGCCAGGCGACGATCTCGGCTTCTTCCGCCAGGGCCTGGTCCGGGCGGCAGACCGTCGCCTGCTCGAGCCCCTCCGGCCGGTAGCCGACCACCACGCCGGGCAGCGGACGCAGCACGATCTCGCCCAGTCGCTGGCGCGGCGGCGCCGCCAGATCGAACATGCTCGGCCGGTCATAGGCGATGAGATCCAGCAGGGTGCGTCCCAGGCGGTACATCGGCATGTTGCCGAGCTGCAGCGGTCCGTTGCGGCCGTCGATGACGATCAGCGGCGTCGCGGTGGAGCGGGCGTACATGTCGGGGGTGAAATCGCCGAAGGATTTCGCGAGAAAGCCGGATTCGGCGTAGCCGTCGAAGTTCCAGCCCAGGATCGGCAGGTGGTCGCCGAACAGCACGATGATGGAGTCGGGGTCGGCGGCCTGCAGATGCGCCAGGGCATCCATCATCTCCGCCGATTTGTAGTGCATGGTGTTCACGTATTTCGTCACCTCGGCGACCTGCGAGCCGGTCTCGATCACCAGCGGGCGCTGTGCGCTGACGTCATAGGCCCAGTGGCCGTAGAAGGTGACGACGTAGTCGAGCACCGGCCGGCCGTCGTCGGTATCGGCGAGCTTGTTGCCGACCTGGGCATGCAGCGAGCGGTCGGAGAGGAAGGGGCCGGCCATGTCGTCCTGGATGAAGTCGTCCTTCGACCAGAAGGTCTCGAAGCCCATCTTCTCGTAGGCGATCTGGCGGTTCCAGAAGCCCGGTATGTTGGGATGCGAAGCCACCGTGCGATAGCCGATGTCGCGCAGGATCCGCGGCAAGGCGGGCAGGTTGTCGTTGAAGCCGCGCTCGAATTTCACCGCCACCTCGTCGAGCGGGAAGCCGCAGAGGATCTCGAATTCGGCATTGGCGGTCTGGCCGGCGAAGGCCGGCGAGAGGGTGCGGGAGAATCCGGACTGCGCCCAGAGCGCCTGGAATTGGGGATCCAGCGGCGAGCGGTCGAGCCCGGCCGCGGTCAACGGCGCCGGATCCCAGAAGGATTCCTCCAGGACGATGTGGATGTTGCGCGGCTTCCCGCCGGTATCCGCCCGGCCCGGGCGCGGCAGCATGCCGGCGCCGGCGCTGGCGGCGAGGCTGCCCGCGGCGAGGCGATGGATCAGCTGCCGGCGGTTCAGCATCAGGGCGTCCCCGCGGCATCGTGCCGGCGTGCCAGGGCCTGGGTCACCGCGTCGGAATCTGGCGGATCCTGGCGCAGGGCGACGCTGCGCAGGCATTCCTGCAGCAGATGCACCGTGCCGCCGCGCCAGAGGAAATTCTCCCGCTGGTCCCAGGGCGTGTTGCCCCAGAAATCGTCCATCGCGTGATAGAGCGGCAGGCTTTCCACCGTGGCGCCGGTCGGAATGACGATGAGCGCCGACAGGGCCACCTTCCGGATCCGCCCCTGCAGGCGGAGATTGAAGGCGAAGAGGCCGCAGATCAGGGCCAGGGGTGCCGCGACCACCGGCCAGCCCCAGGCGCCGAGGATGCGGAACAAGGCGGCGATGCTGTAGACGTCGTCCGGCATGATCGGACGGCCGAGATAGGCGATCTTCACCGCGCTGCCGACATAGAGCGCGCCGATCAGCAAAGCGAGCAGGGCGATATAGGCCCAGAGCCGGCGCGAGACCGCGAAGAGCAGGTAGCTGAAGCCGGTCAGCAGGGCGAAATCATAGGGGATGCGCTCGGGAACCAGCGGGGTCGCGAGCGCGAAGCGGCAGACGGCATAGGCCAGCCCATAGAGCGCCGCCGTGGCGCCCAGGGGCACCAACGCGACGGCCCAGGACGGCCAACCTGCAATCTTGATCCGCGGCATCGCCCTCGTCCTTGCCCGCCTTGCGCCGGCCCGAGCCCGGCCCGGCGGCAAATCCGCTGATGGACATAGGCGAATTTCATTTAAATGTCACCGAAGCGACCGCTGAATCGTCAACAAATCACTGTGAGAAAGCTGTGCCGGCGCCGGCAGGCCGCTGCGCCTCACGACTAAGATATTGAAATATATAGAATTATTTTGACTTCAGCCGACCGAGCTGGGATCGACGTTGCCGCCGCAGACGATCACCCCGATCTTCTCGCCGACCGCCGGTTGGTAGGCCCCGGAGGTGAGAGCCGCCAGGGCCGTCGCCCCGCCCGGTTCCGCCATGATCCGGAGGTCGTTCCAGAGCCGGCGCTGGGCCTGGCGGATGGCGTCGTCCTCGACCAGGACCACGCCCTCGACATGGTCCTTGGCGATCTCGAACATCAGGTCCCCGACCCGCTTGGCGCCGAGGGAATCCGCAGCGAGGCCGCCCACCGCCACCTCGACCGGGTGCTTGGCGGCAAAGGCGCGTTCCAGGGTGGGGCAGGATTTGGGCTCGACCCCGACCACCCGGACCTTGCCGCGATACCAGGCGGCGATGCCGCCGATGAGGCCGCCGCCGCCGACCGCGACCAGCAGGGTGTCGATCGAGGGCGACTGGGCGTCGAGCTCCCGCGCCAGCGTCCCCTGGCCGGCCAGGGTGAGGTCGGAATCATAGGCATGCACGCTGAGGGCGCCGGTTTCGGCCCGGCGCGCCTCGGATGCCGCGAAGGCCTCGGCATAGCTCTCGCCGGTCACCGTCACCGCGGCGCCGTAATCCTTCAGCCGCGCGACCTTCGCCGCCGAGGCGAGCTTCGGCACGAAGATCTCGGCCCGGTGTCCGAGCGAGCGGGCGGCAAAGGCCACCGCCGCGCCGTGATTGCCGCCGGACGCGGCGATGACGCCGGAGGCCGGGACCGGGCGCGCCAGCAGGTTGTTGAAGGCACCCCGGGCCTTGAAGGAGCCCGAGTGCTGCAGCAGCTCCAGCTTCAGCATCACCGCGGCGGGGAGGCCGAAGGCCTCGGCCTCGAGGGCGATCAGCGGCGTGCGGCGGACATGCGGCGAGATCCGCCGTGCCGCTGCGACTATATCGTCGGGAGAAATCATCGGGCGGACGAGGTCATGAACTTGCCGTGCACCCTACCTGCGCCGCTCGAACATGGTGGACAGCAGGATCGAGGAGGTGGTGCGGTTGACGCCGGGCAGCTTGCCGATCCTGGTCAGCACGTCGTCGAGATGCGCCGAGGTCGAGGCATTCAGCATGACGATGGCGTCATAGGCGCCGGAGACGGTATAGGCCGCGGTCACCTCGGGCAGGCCCTTCAGCGCCATCATCGCGCGGTCCTGCTGCTTCGGATCGAGGGTGAGGAGGACATGGGCGCCGACACCCGGATGATCCGTGGCCTCGCCCAGGGTCAGAGTATAGCCGGTGATCACGGCATCCCGTTCCAGGCGTTTCAGGCGCTCCTGCACGGCGCTGCGCGACAGCGACAGCGACCGTCCGAGGGCCGCTGTCGGGGTACGGGCATTGGCGCGCAGCAGCGCGATCAGCTTGCGGTCGGTGTCGTCCAGATTGCGCTTCGCCATGCCATCCCGTCGAATCGCCGGTCCCCTGCTCGCTTTTCCCCCTTTCGCTGGCTTTAATCAAGCCCAATCCGGGGGTTACTGTCCCGCACGCATCCGATTCCGCGAATTTCCCCGGGATCGGTCACCGCAAGGGAGAAGGCTCATGAAACGCAAGGTCCTCATTCTGGGTGCCGGCAAGATCGGCGGCGCCATCGTCGACCTGCTGTTCGCCACCGGCGACTACGACATCACCGTCGCCGATGCCAATGCCGCCTTCCTCAAGCTCGCCGCCGGCAAGAAGGCCCGGGGCGTGAAGATCGACGTCAGCGACATGAAGGCGCTGACCCACATCGCCAAGGGCCAGGAGGCGATCCTCTCGGCCCTGCCGTTCTTCCTCAATCCGGGCGTCGCCAAGGTCTGCGCCGCGGTCGGCGCGCATTACTTCGACCTGACCGAGGACGTCGAGACCACCCGCGCGGTGCGCGCCGTGGCCAGGAAATCCAGCGTTGCCTTCGCCCCGCAATGCGGCCTCGCCCCGGGCTTCATCTCGATCGTCGCCAATCACCTCGCGCGGAAGTTCGATTCCCTGCGCGAAGTGCATATGCGGGTCGGCGCCCTGCCGGAATTCCCGGCCAATGCGCTGAAATACAACCTCACCTGGTCGACCGACGGATTGATCAACGAATACTGCAACCCCTGCGAGGCGATCTACGATTCGAAGCAGGTCGAGGTGATGCCGATGGAGGGCCTGGAGACCTTCTCGCTGGACGGCGTCGACTACGAATGCTTCAACACCTCGGGCGGCCTCGGGACACTCTGCGAGACCCTGGACGGCAAGGTGGTCTCGCTCAACTACAAGACGGTGCGCTATCCCGGCCATCGCGATATCATGAAGATGCTGCTCGAGGATCTGCGCCTGCGGGACCGCCGCGATCTGCTGAAGGACATCATGGAGAAGTCGGTGCCGATCACCCACCAGGACGTGGTGCTGATCTTCGTCACCGTCACCGGCATGCGCGAGGGGCGGCTCACCCAGGAGAGCTATGCCAAGAAGATCTATGCCAAGGAGATCGACGGCAAGCTGATGAGCGCCATCCAGATCACCACCGCGGCGGGAATCTGCACCATGCTCGACCTGCATTTCGACGGGCTGCTGCCGAAGAAGGGTTTCATCAAGCAGGAGATGTGCGACCTGCACCATTTCCTCGAGAACCGCTTCGGCCGCTACTACGCCTAGACCGGCCGGGCGCTACTTCCCCGCCGCCGCCAGGATGCCGCCGAGCAGTTCGTAGCAGAAGACGATCTCGCGGCGGTCGGGATTGTAGAAGCTTGCCGGCTTCCGGCATTCGGTGAGCAGGGCCAGGGTGTCGGCGGGCATCGCCAGGCCGGCGTTGAGCTCGTCGGTCAGGGCATCGAACAGCTGGTTCTTCTGCATCGCCTGGGCGATGAGGTCGTTGGCGGGCTCGATCGCCGGCGCGTATTCCACGGCGAGCGTGCCTGTGCCCGGGGGTGTCGCTGGCGGCGGCACCAGGTCGACGCCGCGGCGATAGGGGGCGAGCAGCGCCGACCAGCGCGCCGCCGCCTGGCGGTATTCGTCCGCACAGGCCAGACGCGCCGCTTCGTCCAGGCCGGCCGCCGCGGCGAGGTCGGCTGCGGCCTTGGGATCGGCCCCGACGATGAGGCAGGCAAGATGGCCGCGCCGCGCCGGGTCGAAGCCGGGGGGATCGCCGTCGCCGCGGGCCCAGGCGACCAGCCAGCCATGGATGGTGTCGAGGGCGATCGAGCCGGATTCGCCCTGGGAATTCACCACGGCGAGGTAGATCGCGCCGCGGTCGAGCTCGGCATCGTCGCTGCCCTTGGGCGCAAAGACCGACATCACTCCGCGCTGGAACAGGAAGACCGAGGCGCCGATGAAATAGTCGCCCGAGGCGAGGTCGAGCTGGGGGTCGCCGGGTTGCGGCGCACCGGTCTGGGTATCGCCGGTCTGGGCCGAAGCGGGTCTGCCGGGGGTCAGCGCCAGCAGCAGGGCGATCAGCAGAAGCGCCGGGAGCCGCGGCCATGCAAGGCCGTGCCGGGCCGCCCGCCGCCCGCATCCATGCCGTTCTTCCCCGAATCCCTCGCTCATCGTCGCCGCAAAGACTCTCATTTCAGCCAAGAATTGTCGAGGGTCGTCCGGAACGCCCATGGTGACCGGCGGCGGCCGGACCGGCCTTTTCCGGCCCCGGACCGCCCGGAATCGCGCTTGCGGCCCGGGAATTCGGCCTCTAGTCTCGCGCCGTCCTGCATTTCCACCGAATGATCGAGAGCGACATCGTGAGCGACGAACGCATCTACGCCGAAGCGGCGCGGGCCTGGCCATTCGAGGAGGCGCGCAAGCTGGTGGCGCGCTACCGGGCCGCCCCGCCGGAAAAAGGCTATGTGCTGTTCGAGACCGGCTACGGCCCCTCCGGGCTGCCGCATATCGGCACCTTCGGCGAGGTCGTCCGCACCACCATGGTGCGCCAGGCCTTCCAGCGGCTGTCCGACATCCCGACCCGGCTGTTCGCCTTCTCCGACGACATGGACGGGCTCCGCAAGGTGCCGACCAACGTTCCCAACCAGGAGATGCTGGGGAAATATCTCGGCATGCCGCTCACCAAGGTGCCGGATCCCTTCGGCAAGTTCGAGAGCTTCGGACACCACAACAATGCCATGCTGCGGGGCTTCCTCGACGGCTTCGGCTTCCAGTACGAGTTCCAGTCCTCGACCGACTGGTACACGTCCGGCCGCTTCGACGCGGCCCTGCTCACGGTCCTGCGGAACTACGACAAGATCCAGGAGATCATGCTGGCCTCGCTCCGGGAGGAGCGGGCGCTGACCTATTCGCCCTTCATGCCGGTCTGCAGGAAGACCGGCCGGGTGCTGCAGGTGCCGGTGACCGAGGTGAATGTCGATGCCGGCACCATCGTCTACAAGGACGAGGACGGCAAGCTGGTGGAAACGCCGGTGACCGGCGGGCAGTGCAAGCTGCAGTGGAAGCCGGATTGGGCGATGCGCTGGCATGCCCTGGGCGTCGATTACGAGATGTCGGGCAAGGATCTCATCCCCTCGGTTGAACTGGGCGGGAAGATCTGCCGGGTGCTCGGCTCGCCGCCGCCGGAGGGCTTCAACTATGAGCTCTTCCTCGACGACAAGGGCCAGAAGATCTCCAAGTCCAAGGGCAACGGACTCAGCGTCGAGGAATGGCTGGAATACGCGCCGCCGGAGAGCCTGTCGCTGTTCATGTATTCCAAGCCCCGGGCGGCGAAGCGGCTGTATTTCGACGTGATCCCGCGCGCGGTCGACGACTATCTGAGCTTCTGCGCCAAGTTCGAGACCGAGGCACCGGCCCAGCGCCTGGAGAATCCCGCCTGGCACATCCACAACGGCCAGCCGCCGAAGGTCGATGCGCTGCTGTCCTACGGCATCCTCTTGAACCTCGCCTCGGTCTGCAATGCCGACGCCAAGGAGACGCTCTGGGGGTTCATCAGCCGCTATGTGCCGGCGGCCACCGCGAAGACGGCACCCTTCCTCGACCGGCTGGTCGGCTGCGCCATCAACTACTACCGCGACTTCGTGCGGCCGAAGAAGCAATACCGCGCACCCGACGCGACCGAGCGCGCGGCGCTCGAGGAGCTGCTGCGCTATCTCGACGCGGCGCCGGCGGGGGTTTCCGCCGAGGACCTGCAGAACGAGGTCTATGAGATCGGCAAGCGACACCCGTTCCCGGATCTCAAGGCCTGGTTCAAGTCGCTCTACGAGACGCTGCTCGGGCAGGACCAAGGTCCGCGCATGGGCTCCTTCATCGCCCTGTACGGCCGGAAGGAGACTGCCGACCTCATCCGCCGGGTGCTGAAGGGCGAGGATCTGAGCGCGGCCTAGGCGACGCCCTCGAACCCTCAGCCACTGGACCCCTCCCTGACCCTCCCCCGATTCGGGCGAGGGACTGGAAGGAGCATCCGATCCAGCTACTGAGCTTGATCCGCACCGAACGATCCCCTAGCCTCGCAGGCATAGGGGGACGCCGATATGGCCAAAGCCGCCGCGACTGAATTCGACGCATTCCTGAAACGTCATCCCGACCTGAAGCATGTCGATGCCTTCGTGCACGACATCAACGGATTTCTGCGCGGCAAGCGGTTCCCGGTCGCCGAGGCCGGGAAGATCTGGAAATCCGGGGTCGAGCTGCCGCGCTGCATGCTGTTCCTGGATCCCACCGGCGACGATCTCGATCCCGGCGGGCGCTCGGGCAGGCTCGGCGATCCGGACGGCACGGCGACCCCGGTCGCCGGCAGCCTTGCCACCGTGCCCTGGGCCGACGAACCCACCGCCCAGGTGCTGCTGCAGATGCGCGACCCGGTCGGCTTTCCCAATGCCGGCAACGCGTCGCAATTCTGCCCGCGTGCCGCCCTGGCCGGGACCCTGGCGCGGCTGCGCAGGCTCGGCGTCAACCCGGTGGTGGCGGTGGAGCTGGAATTCTATCTCTTCGCCCCCGGGCGCAATGCCCTGGGCGCGCCGCTGCTGCCAAAGAACCCGCAGACCGGCGAGGTCGAATCCTCGAAGCAGCCCTACAGCATCGACGATCTCGACGCCTACGGCGCCTTCATCCGCGCGGTCGCCGGCCATTGCATCCGCCAGAACATCCCGGCCTCGACGGCGATCACCGAATATTCTCCGGGACAGTTCGAGATCAACCTCAAGCACCAGCTCGACGCCGTCGCCGCCTGCGACCAGGCGGCGATGCTGAAGCGCGCGATCAAGGCGACGGCGCGGAGCCAGGGCAACATCGCCAGCTTCATGTCGAAGCCGTTCCTCGATGCGGCGGGCAGCGGGATGCATGTCCATGTCAGCCTGATCGACAAGAATGCGGTGAACCAGTTCGGCGAGACCGGCAAGAAGGGCGAGACCCTGCTGCGCCAGGCGATCGCAGGGCTGCAGGCGACGATGCCCGAGGCGATGGCCCTGTTCGGCGCCAATATCAATGCCTTCCGCCGCTACCAGCCCGGCCACAACGTGCCCTTGCGCGCCAACTGGGCGCAGAACAACCGCTCGGTCGCCTTCCGCATCCCCGCCGGCGATGCCAAGGCGCGGCGCATCGAGCACCGGGTGGCCGGGGCCGATGCCAATCCCTATCTGGTGGTGGCGGCGATCCTCGCCGGCATCGCCCATGGCATCGAGAAGAAGCTTGACTGCAGCGCCGAGACCGTCGGCGGCGACGAGGGTACCCTGCCGGATCCGAAGATCCCCTTCGCCTTCCTGCCGGCGCTGGATCGTCTCGCCAAGGCAAGGATCCTGCCCGACTACATCGAGCCGGAATGCCTGAAGCTCTATGTCGACGCCAAGCGCGCCGAGATCGAGAAGTTCATGGGCACGATCTCGCGCCAGGAATACGACTGGTACCTCTAAGGGCGGCTAAAGGAATCGCCACCACAGGTAGAGGTGGCTGACGGCGATGCTGAGCAGCATCAGGGGCGCGGCCACCTTCAGATAGGCGAGGAAGCGGAAGGGGATGCCGGCGCGCTCGCCGATCCCCGCCACCGTCAGGTTGGCCGAGGCCCCGATCAACGTGCCATTGCCGCCCAGGCAGGCCCCGAGGGAGAGCGCCCACCACAGCGGCAGGATCGCGGCATCGCCGCCGAAGCCCGGCGCCAGGTTCTTGACCAGCGGGATCATCGTGGCGACGAAGGGGATGTTGTCGACGACGGCCGAGAGGATGGCCGAGGCCCAGAGGATGGCGATGGCCGTTACCGCGAAATCCCCGCCGGTGGCCGCCACCAGCTTTTCCGCCAGCAAGTGCAGCAGGCCCGCCTGCTCGACGCCGGCCACGACGATGAACAGCCCGACGAAGAAGAAGATGGTGATCCATTCCACCTCGTTGAAGGCCTCGATCAGCCGGTGATGCTGCGCCTCGGCCGGACGGCCGAGGTTGTCGAGCAGGAGCAGGATCGCGGCACCGAACAGCGCGATGCTGCCGGCCTCGAGGCGGAGGAAACGCGCAAAGGCAAAGGCGAGGATGGTGAGGAAGATCACCGAAACCGACTGGCGCATCAGCCGGCGATCGGTGATGGCGTCCTTGTGATCGAGTGCCATCACCCGCGCCCGCGCCTCGGGAGTCGCGGTCATGCCGCGGCCCCAGATGAGATGGATGGCGAGGCATTGCAGCGCCAGGATCACCAGGATGACCGGCGTCAGGGCATAGACGAAATCCATGAAGGCCAGATGTGCCGCCGAGCCGATGATGATGTTGGGCGGATCGCCGATCAGCGTCGCCGTGCCGCCGATATTCGAGGCAAAGATCTCGGCGAACAGGAAGGGATAGGGATTGACCTTGAGCTCGCGGCAGATCACCAGCGTGACCGGCGCCACCAGCAGCACGGTGGTGACGTTGTCGAGCAGGGCCGAGAAGACCGCGGTCACCACCGCCATCATGGCGAGGATGCCGGCCGGATTCGCCCGCGACAGCTTGGCGGCGCGGATCGCTACATACTGGAAGACGCCGCTGCGCCGGGTCACCGCAACGATCAGCATCATGCCGGTCAGCAGGGCCAGGGTATTGAAGTCAATGCCGCGGATCGCCTGCTCCTGGTTGAGCAGCCCCAAGGCGATCATCAGCCCGGCGCCGAGCAGCGCCACGATCGCCCGGTTGATCCTCTCGCTGATGATCGCGCCATAGGTCGCGACCAGCAGCGCCGTCGACGTCCAGAGCGGGTCGAGCCCGAACAGCGCCTGGGCGGTTGAGTCTTCCATCCTGATCAATCCCCGGTTTGCCGCATGGGCCACACCGGTGCGATGGAACAGAATTCTGCGCCTCGGCGCAAGCCTTTGATGCTAATGCGGAATCGGCGCCAGATTGCCGAGGAACTGTTCGGTGGCGGCGCGCCAGGTGTAGCGCTCGGCCCAGGCGCGGCAGACACCGGGTGGAATCCGCAGGGCGCGGTCGATTGCCGTCCTGAGGTCGGGATCGAGCGCGCCGGCATGGCTGCCGGCCAGGATGTCCTTCGGCCCGGCGACGGGGAAGGCGGCGACCGGAAGACCGCAGGCGAGGGCCTCCAGCACCACCAGGCCGAAGGTATCGGTGAGGCTGGGAAAGACGAAGACGTCGGCCGCGGCATAGTGCTGCGCCAGCTCCACGCCGGTCTTCGCGCCGAGGAAACGGGTCCCGGGATGTTTCCGCTTCAGCTCGGCCAGCTGCGGCCCATCCCCCACCACCACCTTGCTGCCATCGAGCTCCAGCGCCAGGAAGGCCTCGATGTTCTTCTCCACCGCCACCCGCCCGACATAGAGATGGATCGGCCGCGGCAGGTCGAGGAAGGACTTGTCGCCCGGCTGGAAGAGCTGGGTGTCGACGCCGCGCGACCAGCGCCGGATATTGCCGAAGCCGCGGCTCTGCAGATCCGCCTCGATCGAGGCGGTCGCCACCATCACCGACCAGGCGGTGGCATGGAAGCGCCGGAGCCAGGCATAGGTCCAGCTCAGGGGCACGGCAAAACGCGCCGCCACATATTCCGGGAAGCGGGTGTGATAGGCGGTGGTGAAGGGGAGGCCCCGGCTCAGGCAATGGCGCCGCGCCGCCATGCCGAGGGGTCCCTCGGTCGAGATATGGACCGCATCCGGCGCCAGCTCCGCCAGCCGCGCCGCCACCTCACGTCCGGCGAACGGCGCGAGGCGGATCTCCGGATAGGTCGGGCAGGCAAGATTGAAGAACTGATCCGGCGCGACGACCGAGACACTATGGCCGAGCGCGGTCAGCTCCTCGCGGGTGCGGAACAGGGTGCGGACGACGCCGTTCACCTGCGGCGCCCAGGCATCGGTGACCAGGCAGATCTTCATCGCGTCATTCGGCTGCCGCGGTGATCGCCGGCCGCGTCGGCGCCAGCATCGAGAACTGGCGCTCGGCCGCCCATTCGATGATCTCCAGGCGGCCGTCGCGATGTTCGACCAGGGCGGTGCAGCTCTCGACCCAGTCGCCGTCGTTGCAATAGAGCACGCCGTCGATCTCGCGCATCTCGGCCTTGTGGATATGGCCGCAGATGACGCCGTCGAGCCCGCGGCGCTTGGCCTCGGCCGCCATCGCCGTCTCGAATTCGCTGATGAACTTGACCGCGTCCTTCACCCGGTTCTTCAGATAGGCGGAGAGCGACCAATAGGGGAAGCCGAGCCTGACCCGCGCATGGTTGAACCAGTGGTTGAGCTGGATCACCAGGTTGTAGGCGGTGTCGCCGAGATGGGCGAGCCAGCGGGCATACTGCACGACGCCGTCGAAGGCGTCGCCATGCACCACCAGCAGGCGCTTGCCCTGGGCAGTGACATGCACCACCTCGTTGCGCAGCAGCACGCCGCCGAAGGCCAGGCCGTCATAGTCGCGCAGCGGTTCGTCGTGATTGCCCGGCACATAGGTGACCTCGGTGCCCTTGCGCGACTTGCGCAGCAGCTTCTGCACCACGTCGTTATGCGCCTGGGTCCAGAACCAGTATTTCTTCAGCCGCCAGCAATCGATGATATCGCCCACCAGATAGATCTGGTCGGCCTCGTTGTGCTTCAGGAAGTCGAGGAGGAAGTCCGCCTTGCAGCCGCGCGTGCCGAGATGCACGTCGGAAATGAAGATCGCGCGATAGGTCCGTGCCGCCGGCGCTGCGTTCATCCTGTCCAATCCGTGTCTGCAGCCCCTTGCGGCCGCGAAACGCCGGCTCAGATAGCGATGATTCGGTTGCAGGCGGATGACGCTCGGGCCTGGCGCCGGCAGGTTTCACGCCGCCGTCACGCGGCGGTCATGGAACGGTCGCAGTGGCGGTCTCAGCGTCCGCCCGAGACGTCGAGCAGGGCCCCGGCCACATAGCTCGATTCGTCGCCGAGCAGCCAGACGATGGCTTCGGCGATCTCTTCCGGCCGGCCGGCGCGGCCCATCGGCGTGGTGACGCCGACCCGCGCCGCACGGCCCGGCTCGCCGCCGCTGGCATGGATCTCGGTCTCGATCACCCCGGGACGGACCGCATTGACACGGATCCCTTCCGGCGCCAGTTCCTTGGAAAGGCCGATGGTCATGGTGTCGATGGCACCCTTGGAACCGGCATAGTCGACATATTCGCCGGGCGAGCCCATGCGCGCCGCCGCCGAGGAGATGTTGACGATGGCACCGCCCTTGCCGCCGCGGGACGTCGACATGCGCCGCGCCGCCTCCCGGGCGCAGAGATAGGCGCCGAGCACATTGACCTCGAAGACGCGCTTCATGCGCGCGGCGGTCATCTCCGCCAGCTTCATCCCGGGCGCGACGATGCCGGCATTGTTGACGAAGCCGTCCAGCCGGCCGAACGCCTTCTCGACCGCATCGAACATCGCGACGACGTCGGCCTCGACCGCGACGTCGCCCTGGATCGCGATCGCCCGGCCGCCGGCGGCAACGACGTCCGCCACCGTCCTGGCCGCGGCTTCGGCATTGCCGGCGAAATTGACGCCGACCGACCAGCCGTGCTTTCCGGCCAGGATCGCCGCCTCGCGACCGATGCCCCGGCCGGCGCCGGTGATGAGGATGGTCCTCGCCATCAGGCCCCCGCCACCGTCATGCCGTCGACGCGGATGGTCGGGGCGTTGACGCCGTAACGGAAGGCGAGATCGTCGGCCGGCGTCAGCCGCTTGAACATCTCCTTCAGGTTGCCGGCGATGGTGATCTCGGAGACCGGATAGGCGATGGCGCCCTTCTCGATCCAGAAGCCGGCGGCGCCGCGGCTGTAGTCGCCGGTGACGCCATTGACGCCCGAGCCGATCAGCTCCGTCGCGTAGAAGCCGGCGTCGATCGATTGCAGCAGGTCGGCACGGGTGATCTTGCCGGCGGCCATGTGCACGTTGGTGGCGCTGGGCGAGGGCGGCGAGGAGGCGCCGCGCGCGGCATGGCCGGTGGATTTCAGCCCGAGCTGCCGCGCCGAGCGGCAATCCAGGATCCAGGTCTTCAGCACGCCGTTCTCCGCCAGGCGATGCTGCCGGGTTGCCAGCCCCTCGCCGTCGAAGGGCTTGGAGCGCAGGCCGCGGGCGCGGTGCGGATCGTCGAGGATGTCGATGCCGGCGGCGAACACCGCCTCGCCCATCCGGTCCTTGAGGAAGCTGGTGCCGCGGGCGATGCCGGCGCCGTTGATGGCGCCGAGGAAATGCCCGACCAGCGAGGCGGAGATCCGGGGATCGAAGACGATCGGCACCTTGCTGGTCTGCGCCTTGCGCGGATTGAGACGCTTCACCGCCCGTTCGCCGGCGGAGCGGCCGAGGCTGGCCGCATCTTCGAGATCGGCCAGGTAGACGGTGGAGGAATAGTCGTAGTCGCGTTCCATGCCGGTGCCGGTGCCGGCCAGCACCGAGACGCTGAGGCCGAAGCTGCTCTGGGCATAGGCGCCGTAGAATCCGGTCGAGGAGGCGAGGGCGACCTCGACCCGGCCCCAGCCGGCCTCGGCACCTTCCGAATTGGTGACGCCGGCGACGCCACGGGCGGCCGCCTCGGCCGCGCGCACCAGCGTCGTCAGCTGGGCCTCGCTGGGCTCGGTCGGATCGAGGCAGTCCAGGATGGCGACGGTCCTGGCGAGATCGGCGGGGTCGGCGAGGCCGCAATGCGGGTCTTCCGGCACCACCCGCGCCATCGCCACCGCCCGGTCGGCCAGTTCGTCGATGCCGGCCTGGTTGAAGTCGCTGGTCGAGACGATCGCCTGGCGCTTGCCGACGAAGACCCGGAGGCCCAGGTCCTGCGCCTCCGAGCGTTCCAGCTTCTCGCGGGCCCCCATGCGCTCGCCGACCGACAGGCTGATGTTGCGCCCGACGATCGCATCGGCGGCATCGGCCCCGGACCGCTTGGCACGGGCCAGGGCGGCTTCCAGCAGCGGCGCGAAATCGGCACTCAAATTCTGGGTCATGATGGTCTGGATCTGGCGTGATTGGCGGGATGGGCGAGAACTTGGGTCACCGGCAGGCCGGAGTCAACCTGGAGTCAACCCGGCGTCAACCCTGCGTCAACCCGCCCAACCGGTCTTCAGGCCACTCGATCTTCAGGCCAGCCGGTAGCGCAGGACCGGCAGGTTGCGCCGGGCGAAGAGTTCCGAGGGCCGGGCGCCCGCCGGCGTCGCCCCCAGGTGCCGGTAGAAATCCTCGGCATGGGGATCGGCGACGATCGTCATCTCCGTCCAGCCGGCGCCCCGGGCCCAGGTTTCGGCATGGCGGAACAGCCGCTTGCCGATCCCTTTGCCGAGATGGTCGGGATGGACGAAGAGCCAGTCGAGGTTGAGCTCGTCGGCCTCCCGCCCGAAACCGTAGAAACCCAGCAGCCGGCCGAGATCCTCGGCCACCACGAAGGGATGCCGCCGGATCGCCGCCGGCCGGATCACCATGCCGCTGCGGCAGCGCGCCATGAAGGACGCCTCGTAGCCCCAGCTGGCCTTGGACAGCAGCGCCAGGTCGGTGAGCGCCGAGGCCTCGCCGACCCGCGCCGCCCGCAGCCGGCAGGGAGCATCCGCGGTGGCAGGCACCGGGGCGGCGGGAACCGGTTTCGGCATCTGGGGTGCGGGCAGGGGAGCCTCCCAATCGACCGGCAAAAATCCTATGATCGGCAGCTTAACCCGACGGCGGGCCCGGAATCCACCGGCAGCCGGCGGACCGAACCGGAGCAACCGGCGTGAGCACGCGCAGCCGCAGGCTTTCCCTGTCCCTCGCCGTCCTGGCGCTGCTGGCCGGCGCCGGCTGGATCTATTGGTGGCCGGTCTGCTGCGCCCCGCCGCCGCTTGCGGCACGGCAGGTCGAGACCGCAGGCATCCTCGCCGAGTTCCACACCACCTGCCTCAGGGAAGCCCGCAAGGCAAATGGCGGCGGCGACCTCGCGCTGGATGCGGCGACCGAGGAGAAGCTGGTCGGCTACTGCGATTGCGTGGCCGCGGCGATGACGACACGGATCTCGCCCGGCGAGCTCGAGAAGCTGGGCCTCGGTGAACAGAGCGAAACCACCAACACCGCGATCGGCGGCGTCGTCGCCGAATGCCAGGCGCAGCATCTGCGCTAGCTGCGCAGCAGCGATTCCCCGCCGTCGAGGGTGAGCAGGGTGCCGGTCACGTAGTCGCCCGCGGGGGACAGCAGATAGGCCACCGCCAAGGCGAGGTCGCGCGGCTGGCCGAGGCGCGGCACCGGCTGGCGTTTCGCCGCCTCCCGCCAGGCATCGGCATCGGCGTAGCGCGCCAGGGCCTCGGTCTCCATGGTGCCGGCACCGACGGCATTGACCAGGATGCCGTTGCGGCCCCATTCCAGGGCCAGGGTCCTGGTGAGATTGACCACGCCCGCCCGCGCCGCCGCGGCATGGGCGAAGCCCGCCATCGGACCGGTATGGGCGAAGACGATATTGACGATGCGCCCCGGGCGCCGGGCGGCGATCGCCGCCTTGGCGAAGCTCTGGCTCATCTGCCAGGTGCCCTGGAGGTTGAGATCGGTGACGGCGCGAAAGCCGTTGGGCGTGATGTCGAGCGCCGCGGCGCTGAACTGGCCGCCGGCATTGTTGACCAGGTGATCGGGAAGCCCGCGCCCCGCCGCCAGATCGGCGAACAGCGCCGCCACGGACTCGGTATCGCGGATGTCGACCCGGCAGTGGCCGGCATCGATGCCGATCTGCGTCAGCCGCGCCGCCGCGTCCTTCAAGGTGTCGAGATTGCGCGAGGCGATCGTCACCTTGGCGCCGAGCCCGCCCAGCAGCTCGGCCATCGCATAGCCCAGGCCGGTGGCGCCGCCGGTGATCAGCACATGGCGCCCGACGAAAAGTCCCGGCGCGAAGACGGCGGCCTCGCTCATCCCGATCCCCCAAACCACAGGCCGATGATCCGGTTTTCGTTCTATCAGGCGATCGCCACCAGGTCCATCGGCGCCGGCACGCCGGCAACCTGCGACTGGGCCAGCGCGCGGTGGGCGGCGCCGATCGCATAGCCCTGGGCGAGGGCGACGGCATAGGTATCGGCGGCGATGACCGCCCGGGTGCCGATCGCCTTGTTGTGCTTCTCCAGCTTGGCGGAGAGGTTGACCGCATCGCCGATCACGGTGAATTCCAGCCGGCTCTCGTCGCCGACCGCGCCGACGACGACCCGGCCGGAGGCGACGGCGCCGTTGACCGACAGGGCCGGCCGGCCCAGTTCCTGCTGCCGCCCGGCCCAGTCCGCCGAGACCGCCATCGCCGCCTCGAGGGCACGGCAGGCGCGCGCGGCATAATCCTCCTGGCGCTGCACCGCGCCGAAGGTCGCCATGATCCCGTCGCCGAGGAACTTGTCGATGGCGCCGCCCTCGCGCTGAATGATCGGCACCATGGTGCTCTGGTAATCGGCCAGGATCGCCATCACCTCCTGCGGCTTCAGCTGGGTCGACATCCGGGTGAAGCCGCGGAGATCGAGATTGAGGATCGCCACGTCGCGGGCCTCGCCGGTGCCGGCCATGATCTCCTCGCCGCGGCGGCCGATGCGGCGCGCCACTTCCGGATCGAAGAAGCGCGACAGGTTCTGCTTGGCCTGGCCCTCGGCGAAGGAACTGGTCAGCATCTGCCGGGCGATATGGATGGCGAGCGCGATGATGCCGGTCACCATCAGCATCGAGATGACCTTGTCGAACTCGCCGCCCAGGAGGATGGTGTTCGAGGTCAGGTACTGGATGTAGTCCCGGGTGATCATGTTGTTCTGCGGATCGGCATAGACGACATAGGCGACCATCGCCAGCCAGCCCAGGGCCGCCGCCAGTCCGGCGAGGACCACGTAGCGCACCTCGAAGCGCAGGGCGCGCAGCGCGATGAAGATGAAGACATAGAGCAGGGTCGGCGCCTTCAGATAGAAGGAGGCGGGCTGGTGGTACTGGATGTGGAAGCTCCAGATCAGGCCGTAGAGCAGGCCCATGTCGATCAGGATCGAGCCCGCCAGCAGCCAGAAGTTCAGGCGCCAGCGATAGGCCATGAAGAGTCGGATCAGGGTGAAGGCGAAATAGAGGCCGATCGCCGTCGGGGTGATCATGGTATGCATCGGCGTCGTCTTGCGGGCCAGGGTATAGAGCACGCCGAAGACGATGATGATCGCCAGCTGGATCCAGCCGATCAGACGCTCGCTCTTGTCCTGGCGGGCCGCCACGGCGGCGCGGACCGAGGGCGGCAGCTCGTCCTCTTCGTGGCGCATCAGCAGATCGGGCATGGCAGGCTCCTTCATCGGCACTCTAGCGCAGGGATCGATGCCCCGGGGTTATCGAATGCGGACTTTCGGATCGCGGCGCGAGGCCGGGGCTATCGTTTCTGCAGCCACAGGCTGGACGCCGGCGCGGCGATCCCGGGCAGGCGGGCGATCACCGAACGGCCGAGCTGTTCCGCCAGGTGCAGCTTCGCATAGTTGCTGGCGAAGAGCGGCTGCCAGCCGCCGCCGGCGATCAGCGCCATCACGCCGAGCTGCTCGTTGTAGCCGCGCCAGCGCCAGCCGGCCGGATAGTCCTCGGGCAGGAAGATGTCGTGGACATGCACCAGCGCCCCGGAGGGAAGGAGCGGCAGCACGCCGTTCAGCAGCAGGTCGACATCGGTGCCGGGCATCAGGATGTGGCTGGAATCGATGAACAGGATGTCGCCTGCCTCCAGCGCCGCGAAGATCGCCGGATCCGCCGCCTGGACGACGCCGCGGAGCTGCGTCACCTTCAGGCGCGAGATGTCGGCGCGGGGCTTGGGATCGATGGCGGTCACCTGGGTCGCCAGGGCGCCGTCGCGGATCGCCCGGGCAATGAAGCGCGTCGAATGGCCGGAGCCGACCTCGACCACGCGCTTGGGCCGGCGCGACCGCAGCATGGCATAGAGCACCGCCGCATCCAGCGTCACCAGCCAGTCCTGGTTCCAGCGCGGCTCGGGCGGTTCCGCCGTTCCCGAGATCCGCTCCAGGTCGGGGGCGACCGCTTCGACCGCGTCGAGGGTCGCGATGAACTGCGGCTGGGCCTGGCGGAAGGCACGTGCCGCGGCGCCGTAATCGAGCGCGGCGGTGACCTGGTCGGCATGGCGATAGGGGATGAAGAAACCGCGCGGCCGGTCGGTGAGCAGGGTCGAAAGACCCAGCTGCAGCCGGCGCCAACGGGTCCGCAGGTCGCCCATCAGGTTTCCCGCCCGGTCAACCAGGGGCGCGAGCTCGACTGCGCGGGCTCACCCATGTCGGAAGGGCCGGATCACGGCTCCAGGACCAGCCCCTCGCGGGCGACGATGGTGCCGCGGCGCGCCTGTGCGGCGTCGGCGGCGATCTGGTCCATGACATCGTCGGTATGGCTGGGATCGTGGTGGAAGATCACCAGGGTCTTCACCCCGGCGGCATCGGCGATGCGGGCGCCTTCCTGCCAGGTCGAATGTCCCCAGCCCTTGTATTTCGGGTATTCGTCGTCGGTATAGGTCGAATCGTAGATGAAGATGTCGGCGCCCTTCACCAGGTCGACGATGCCGCGGTCCGGGCCGTGGCCGTCATGCTCGCAGTCGGTGATGTAGCAGATCGACTTGCCGTTCCAATCGACGCGATAGCCGGTGGCGCCGTTGGGGTGATTGAGCACCGCGGTGCGGATCGAGACACCGGGAAACGGCTTCAGCGTGGCGCCGGCCTTGAAGTCGTGGAAGCTGGGCTTCGAGCTGAAGACCTCGGGCGGTACCGGGAACAGCGGCTCCACCATCATGCCCGACAGGGCGTCCTTCAGCGAGCGCGGCGATTCGAGATGGCCGGCCCAGAGGCGGATGTTGCTGTCCTTGAGATAGAGCGGCGCAAAGAACGGCACGCCGACCATGTGATCGAGATGGGTATGGGTGAAGAACATGTCGGCGGTGATCGGCCCGTCCTTGACCAGGTCCTGGCCCAGCGGCCGCAGCCCGGTGCCGCCATCGAAGATCAGGATGTTGGGCCCGCAACGCACTTCCAGGCAGCTGGTATTGCCACCGTAGCGCACGTAATCGGGACCTGGACAAGAGAGTGAGCCGCGGACGCCCCAGAAGCGAACGGAGAAATCGGCCGTCGTGGTCAAAAGCTGCCTCTTTGGTTCGGCGTCCCCGTCCGAAGTACAGGCCCACCCGGCCCGAGCGAAATACGCCGAACCTCATCCGCCTGTTCCGCGCGGGGAAATGATGGCATGGTTGGCCCCCGCTTGCAAAGCCGGGATAACGCGCCCCACACCATTGGCCACATTCACCATGCCCGCCGCCGCCGAGGTCCCGCCTGCGACTCCCCGCGAGATTGCCCCTGATTCGGTCAGGACCGATTGGTCGCGCGTGTCATTCGGCGTCGGCCTGAGCGCCTTTGTCGCCTATCAGCAGTTCAAACTGCCGCCGGTCCTCCCCGGCTTCCTGGCCCTGCATCCGCATGACCCTATCGTCGCTGCGGGCTTTATGTCGGTCTATGCCCTGGTCGGGCTGCTGGCCTCGGCAGCGATCGGCGGCTGGCTGGTGCCGGCGCATTGGCGGCTGGGGATCGGCCTGGTGCTGGGGCTCAGCGCCCTGGGCATCGGGCTGGCCCTGCTGGCGCCGGATTCGGGTCCCCTGATGCTGACCGCCCGCGGGCTGGAAGGCCTGGCTTTCGCCTTCGGCGCCATTGCCGGCCCGGCGATCGCCGGATCGGCCGCCAGCCGGCGCGACCTGCCGATCGTCACCGGGCTCCTGGCGGGCTGGATTCCGATCGGCCAGATCCTGGCGGCGCTGCTGGCCCTGCAGTTCGGCGACTGGCGCGCGCTGTGGCTGGCGGGTCTGGTGCTGATCCCGCTGCTTGGCCTCTGGGCGCGGCTGGCCTTGCCGCCGCAGTCGGCGGCGATGGGCCGCCAGGGTCGCGGCGGGCCGCGCCTGTCCAGCCGCGAGATCGTCGCCCTGGTGCTCACCGGCGCGATTTTCCTGCTCTGGTCGAATCAGTATTTCGCCTTCATGACCTGGCTGACCCAGTATCTCACCCAGCAGCTGCATCTGGCGCCGGGCGACGCGGTCCTCGCCTATCTCCTGCCGATCGTGGTGCTGCTGAGTTGCAATCTGCTGACCGGCTGGGCCCTGCGCCACGGTCTCGCGCTGATGCCGGCCCTGATCGCCGGCCTGGTGCTGCAGATTTCGATCTGGCTGGCCGCGCCGATCCTCGACGGCTGGATCGGCATTCTGGCCCTCGTCCTCTTCGGCGTCGCCGCCGGCGTCATCCCGACCTGCCTGTTCCACCTGCCGCATCACATCCTGGGCCGCACCGCGGGCGCCAGCGCCTTCGGCATCGTGATGACCGGCCGCAACATCGGCGTCTTCGCCGGGCCGATCCTGCTGGCGGCGCTGGTGCGCTGGACTGGCGGCTGGATCGCCGCCGCCTATGTGATCGCCGCCTTGACCACGCTGGCGGCGATCATCGCCGTCGGGCTCTGGCGGTTTGAACGCCGCCCGCCGCCGCGCTGAGCGATCTCAGGCCGCGCGACGGACCTCGGATCGATGCTCCGATCGATGCTCTGGCCGATGCTCTGGCCGCGCTTCCGGTTTTGCCGCGGCGCGCGATTCGACCTTGGCTTCGGTCGCCGGGACCGCTGCCTCGGATTCCGCCAATTCGCGACAGCGTTCCATCAGGCGGCCGTTCTGTTCGACATAGTGATCGACGGTCCGGGTCAGCCAGCTCTGCTGCAGTTCCATCATCTCGCTCCAGCTGCGGCAGGCGGCGAGGTCGCGCATCGTGTCGAGATCGGCCTGCAGGCGCTTCTCCGCGAAGCCGACCATCTCGTCGCGCCAGGCAGTCATTAGCTTCGCACAGGTCTGGCCGGAACGATCCAGCATGTCCGACCATTGTGCCGCGATCAGGTTGTTCCAATCGGCTGTCGCATCGGTGGTCTCGGTCTTGCCGTTGCCGATCTCGCTCTTCTTCATCTCGACCTCCTGGCTGGCTGGTTTCTGCAATCCGTCGGCGCGAATCTTCGCCTGCCACGGCGGGCAAGCGCCGTGCTCTGGCAACGTCGATCCGAGCCGCCATATGTCGTCGCAAAATGCTGCACTTCGGCCGGGCCTGTGCCGGCGGGACTTTTCGATACGGAGGCGGCAGAACCTGCGCCGGATCCGCGGTCGCTCGATCCGCTCGATCAATCGACAATGTGATCCTAGCGCCGGAGCGACGCCACGATCCAATCACATTTTGCTGTCGGATTTGTGTCGCTTCGTCGCAGCGTTTCCCGTGCGACTCACACGCACCTATGCGATGTGCCGGGAACCGGCGGACGCGCGTCGCGGGGAACTCAGTCGTCGGCGAGCGGCAACGCGGTTTCGAACTTCACCCGGCCCATGGAGACGATGGTTTCGAATCGCTTGATGTGCTTCTCGAAGAAATATTTCCGGGTGAAGGCGTCGTAATCCTCCATGCTGGGGATGTTGACGATGACGACGAAATCCGTCGGCCCGGTCACGTAGTAGCACTGCGTCACCTCCGGCGCCTGCCGCATCGCCGACTTGAAGCGCTCGGCGACATCGAGGCGATTGGTGCCGTCGCGTTCCAGCGCGACCATGACGATCACCGTCAGGCCGCGTCCCGCGGCGTCCGGCGTCAGCAGCGAGACGTCGCGGTCGATCACCCCTTCGTCGCGCAGGCGCTGCACCCGCCGCAGACAGGCGGCCGGCGACAGGCCGGCGATCTCCGCCAGCTGTTCACCGGTCTGGCGGTTGTCCCGCTGCAGCGCCATCAGCAGTCGCCGATCGAAACTGTCGAGTTCCATGATGCCGTCCTGTCGCCGCCCTGCGGGAATCACGCAAATCGGCCGGTATTATAGCGAGAATTCCGCATCCGGCCGAAGCGCTTTGCGGCCCTTTCGCGACCCGTCGACGGCAGTATCGCCGCGACCCCGAATGGAAGGAGACGGTCATGCGGTATCGGTATTCAACGGCGTCGGCAATGCGTCAGCAGCGGGCCTTCGCCCTTGCCCAGGCCGCGGGCGCCTGGATCTTCGGCCTGCCGGCGGTGCTGGCTGCCTGGTATCGCATTCGCCGCGACGAGCGTTACCTGCTGGAGCAGACGGATGCGCGGCTCGCCGATATCGGCCTCGACCGGCAGGAGATCGGCCAGGTCCTGCGCGGCGACGTGCGGCGCTGACCGGCCGATGCCTTATGGCATCAGGCGATAGCCGCCCTGGTCGGTGACCAGGATCGCAGCCTTGGCCGGATCCTTCTCGATCTTCTGGCGCAGGCGGTACACATGGGTTTCCAGGGTGTGGGTGGTGACGCCCGCATTGTAGCCCCAGACCTCGCCCAGCAGCGTCTCCCGGCTGATCGCGCGCTGGCCGGCGCGATAGAGGTATTTCAGGATCGCCGTTTCCTTCTCGGTCAGGCGGATCTTCTTGTTCGCCTTCTCGTCGACCAGCATCTTGACGTTGGGCTTGAAGGTGTAATGGCCGATGGCGAGGACCGCATCCTCGCTGTGCTCGTGCTGGCGCAGATGGGCGCGCAGGCGGGCCAGCAGCTCGCCGAGGCGGAAGGGCTTGGCGATGTAGTCGTTGGCGCCGGAATCCAGCCCCTTGATGGTGTCGGCCTCGCCACCGGACGCCGTCACCATGATGATCGGCACCGCGACATTGGCCTTGCGCAGGTCGTTGCAGACCTGGCGCCCGTCGGCGTCCGGCAGGCCGACGTCGAGCAGGATCGCATCCAGCTTCTCCGCCTTGGCGACCTTCAGCGCCTCGGCGCCGGAACCGGCCTCCAGGCACTCGAACTCGCCGTCTTTCGCCAGCTGTTCCGCCAGGGTCTTGCGCAGGGTCTCGTCGTCATCGACCAGCAGGATGCGTTTGGCGGCAGGTGTCGGCATGCATGTCTCCAGTTCCGCTCCCGGGGTCAATTTGGCGGGCGTTTCAAGGCCCCGGGTGCCATCGCAGATACCATCGGCGTTTCGACCCTGCAAGTCGATGGGTAAGATTGTTGCGACCCGGTCCATTCTTTAACGGGCCCGGATTCGGCCTTTCAGGCGGCCGTCCGGACCCTATCTTGACGTTTCCGGCGCCCTGGCTCCATATGCCGGGATCATTCCCGCTCAGGACAAAGCATGACCACGGCCGATCCGTCCGCCCGCACCGCCAGCGCCCAGACCACCGTCGAACGGTCGGTGGCGGAGCTGCGCCGGGGCGGGGCGGTGGCCTTGAGCTCCGGCGGCCGGTCGGTCCTGGCGATTGCCGCCGAACTGCTCGAGGAACCGGGCCTCGCCTGGCTCGCCGCCGCCGCGGCGCCGGCCGGGCCCCGGCTGCTGCTGACCGCCGAGCGGGCGGCGAAACTCGGCCTCGGCGCGCATCAGAAGACCGCCGCCTTCCGGCTCTGCGCCCTGCCCGAGGCCCTGTCGGCCGATGCGGTACGCCAGCTCGCGGACCCTACCGTCAGGGTGGAGAACCCGATCGATCTCGGCCTGGTTCCGGCCCAGCCGGGTGCCGAGGAGCTGCCGGCCGAACTCGGCCAGGCCGCCATCGACCTCGCCAAGGCCGCCCGCCTGCTGCCCGCCATGGCCATGGCCATCGTGCCGGCGGCGGCGCTGGATCAATGGGTGGCCGAGCCCTACCGCCTGGCCGCCGCCGACGTCACCGCCTATCGGCGCAGCGCCGCGGCCACCCTGAAGCGGGTCGGCTCGGCCCAGGTGCCGCTGACCGGGGCGGAAGAGACCGAGATCATCGCCTTCCGTCCCTCCGACGGGGGCAAGGAACACCTCGCCATTGTGATCGGTAAGCCGGACCTTACCAAACCAGTCCTGACCCGGCTGCATTCTGAATGCTTCACCGGCGACCTGCTCGGCTCCCTGCGCTGCGACTGCGGCGATCAGCTGCGCGGGGCGATCGAGGAGATCGCCAAGTCGGGCAGTGGCATCCTGCTCTATCTCGCCCAGGAGGGCCGCGGCATCGGCCTGATCAACAAGCTCCGGGCCTACCGCCTGCAGGATGCCGGGGCCGATACCGCCGATGCCAATCTGCAGCTCGGCTTCGGGGCCGACGAGCGGGTCTATCATCCGGCGGCGGAGATGCTGCGGCAGCTGGGGGTGGGCGCGGTGCGGCTGCTCACCAACAACCCCGACAAGGTGAAGGGCCTCGCCCAATGCGGCATCGCGGTCAGCGAGCGGGTGCCGCATATCTTCCCGGCCAACGACCATAACGAGCGCTATCTCAGCGCCAAGGCATTGAAATTCGGCCATATGTTCTGATCTGCCCGGCCTCGCGGGGCGAGTGGCACGGCCATTGCGAGGATCCTGCCGGTTCCGACCGACAGATGGCCCCATGGATCAGACCGCCTTCACCCTGCCGACCTATCCTGCGCCGCAGCCGGTGCTCCCCGGCACGGCGCGCGCGACCGGGCCGTCCAGCGCCGGCGCCGGGGCGATTTCCGGCGGTCTGCTGCGGCCGGGCGCCATCGACCAGCCCCAGTTCCGCGCCATGCTGCAGGCCGCCCAGGCGACCCAGGCGGCGCCCGGGCAGGCTGGTCCGGCAGCCGCCTTGCCGGCGGATCCGGCCCTCGCCCTCGACGGGATTCCGACACTGACGCCGGCACAATTTGCCGTCCTGACCGGCGGCCAGACCGTGACGCCACCGGCGCCGGTACCGGAGATGCCCGGTGAATCCACGGTGCCGCCCATGGTGATTTCCGGTGCCGCCCCGGTTGCCGCCGGTCCGCCCGGGGGATGTCCCGGGGGATGTCCCGGGATATGCCGGGGATGTCCCGGTTGCAACGCCCGCGCCGGATGACCCGGAAACCAGCGACCCGAAGACGGCCGATGCCGGCGCCGACCCCCGCGTCGTGCATTTCAAGCATCTGCCCGACCAGGAAGAACGCAAGGCCCTGTCGGCCTCCGGCAAGCGCTGGGTGGTCGACGAGACGCCCGGCTCGCGCCAGCTGTTCTTCGGCGCCGACGAGGTCTTCGGCTGGGACGATTTCGTCGACCTGATCAATCCGCTGCAGCATATCCCGGTGGTGGCGCAGATCTATCGCGCCGTCAGCGGCGACCAGATCAACGGCGCGGCGGAACTGCTCGGCGCCTTGCCCTTCGGCGCGACCAGCACCATCGCGGCGGTGATAGATCTCGCGGTGCGCGACACCACCGGCCAGGATATCGGCGCGAATGCCCTCGCCTTGCTGTTCGGCCGCGACCGGACGCCGGACGGCACCGCGGTCGCGACCGCGGAAGCGGTACCCCCGACCACCGTCCGCTCCAGCGCCATCAACATGGACCGCGACAACGGCGGCCACGACGCCTGAGGGCGGCTGCCGAAACCGCCGGGGATTTCTGCGACGGAACGCGCCTTTCCCCCGGCCGCCGTCATGCTAGGTTGGCCGGCATCGGCATTGCCATTGGCATTCTGGGGACGAGACCAGCTTGGATCTGATCGTCAAGGCGGCAGCGGGCCAAACCACCGGTCGGGCGAGCTTCGGCGACGCGGTGTTTGACTGCGCGCTTGGCCGCAGCGGCATCCTGGCGGACAAGGTCGAAGGCGACGGCGGCACGCCGGTCGGCAGCTTTGAAATGCGCCAGGTCCTGTACCGTCCCGACCGGCTGAAGCTGGTCGAAACCCGCCTGCCGTGCCGCGCCCTCGCCCCCGACGACGGCTGGTGCGACGATCCGGCGGACTGGAACTACAACCGCGCGATCAGCCTGCCCTACCGCGCCAGCCACGAGCGAATGTGGCGCGCGGATCATCTCTACGACATCGTCGCGGTGATCGGTCACAACGATGCCCCGGTGGTGCCGGGCAAGGGCAGCGCGGTCTTCCTGCACCTCGCCCATGACGATTACGCGCCGACCGAAGGCTGCGTCGCCTTCAAGTCCGGCGACCTCATCCGGATCCTCGCGGCGATGACCGCGGCGGACCGGGTAACCGTATCCCTGGCATGAGCGGCGGATGAGCCGGCTCGACAGCTTCATCCGCCGCCTGCAGGCGCAGCGCGCCTGCCTGGATGCCGCGGCTGCGATGACCCGGGATCTCGACGGCGTGGTGCTGGAGCTCGGCCTCGGCAACGGGCGGACCTACGACCACCTGCGCACGATCTGCCCCGGCCGCGCGATCTATGTCTTCGACCGCCAGGTGGCGGCGCATCCCGACTGCATCCCGCCGGCCGACCACCTGTTCCTCGGCGATTTCGCGACGACCCTGCCGCAGGCGATCGCCCGGCTCGGCGCCAATGCGGTGCTGGCCCATGTCGATCTCGGCAGCGGCGACAAGGCTGCGAGCGAAGCCCTGGCGCGCATCGTGACGCCCCAGGTCCGCGCCCTGCTGCGCCCGGGCGGCATCCTGGTCAGCGACCAGGCGATGGTGCATCCGGGCTTCCGCGCCCTCGACCTGCCCGACGGCGTCAAGCCGGGGCGCTATCACCTGAGCCGGGCGGTCTAGATGCCGGTCCGGCGAATGCCGCGGCTTGTCGCCGCCAGACACGATCCCTATCATCGGATCGCCGCACGCGAACTTGGGGATGCCGCATCATGAGCGGAACGTCGACACCGCCGGCCGCGACCGCCGGTTCACCCGCCGGCGAGGCCGGCCGGAATCCCGAGACCGGGGGCCCGACCTTCATCCGGGCCTTTCCCAATTCGCTGACGCCGCATACCTGCGAGGACATCATCGCCCGCTTCGAGGCGGATGCGCGCAAGGGGCCGAGCTCGACGGCGACCCGCGAGAAGCCGCTGATCCGCAGCGGCACCATGCTGCATATCAGCCAGTATCCGGAATGGCAGGATGTGGTGGCGATCTACCAGTCCGCCCTGGACCGCAACCTGCGTGCCTATGCCCAGAGCTTTCCCTCGCTCAACGAACTGCTGCAGCCCAGCGTCAGCTTCCGCTCGCCGCCGCTGATGGAGCGGATCGAGCCGATGCAGGGCTTCGGCATGCATGTCGATGCCACCGTCGCCAGCACCCATATGCGCACCGTGGCGGCGCTGCTCTATCTGCGCGACATCGACGGCGGCGGCGCCACGGAATTCCCCTTCCAGCAGGTGAAGCTGCAGCCGAAGGCGGGCACCATGGTTCTCTTCCCGCCGTTCTGGACCCATCCCCATCGCGGCGCCTCGCCGAAATCCGGGATCAAGTACAACCTCACCAGCTTCCTGGTGATCCGCGACGACTGGCGCCCGCCGAACACCTAGGTGAAGCGGGAGGCGCAGCGGGAGCGGGGCGGAGCGCGTCAGGGCTTGAGCGGCGGCCGGCTGCCGAAGATCGCGGTGCCGACCCGGACATGGGTGGCGCCGAACTGGATGGCGGTCTCGAAATCGCCGCTCATCCCCATGCTGAGGCCGGCAAGCCCGTTGCGCCGCGCGATCTCCCGCAGCAGGGCGAAATGCGGCGCCGGATTTTCGTCGGCCGGCGGAATGCACATCAGCCCGGCGGGATCGAGCTTCAGCTGCGTGCGGCAGAGGGCGATGAAGGCATCGGTGTCGCGCGGCCCGATCCCGGCCTTCTGCGGTTCCTCGCCGGTATTCACCTGGACATAGAGCTGCGGCCGGCGGTTCTGCTTCGCCATCTCGCCCGCCAGGGCATGGGCGAGCTTCGCGCGATCGAGGCTCTGGATGACGTCGAACAGCGCCACCGCCTCCTTCACCTTGTTGCTCTGCAGCGGGCCGATGAGATGGAGCTCGAGCGCCGGATGCCCGGCCTTCAGCGCCGGGAATTTCGCCTGGGCTTCCTGGACGCGGTTTTCCCCGAAGATCGCCTGCCCCGCCGCAAGGGCGGCGCGGACGGAATCGGCGGGATGGGTCTTCGATACCGCGACCAGCCGGACCTCGGCGGGATCGCGGTTCCAGGCGCGGGCGGCGGCGGCGATGCGGGCGCGGATCACCGCCAGGTTGGCGGCGACGTCGGCGACGGGTGCCGATACCGTTTCGGCATGTGCGGATTGTGGGAGTTGGTTCTGTGTCATGGGCGCCAGCTTGGCCGAGCGCCGGGGAAAAGGGAAGCCGCCGCCGCGGTGCCGGCCTCCGGCGCCATCGGCGCGGACAAAGAAAAGGGGGAGCGGTTTTCCGCTCCCCCGATCCGACTTCTAATTAAACCTAAGCGCTTATGCTTGGGCTGGATTAGAAGGTAAAGGCCGTACCGATGCCGATTTCGAGCGCGTCGTAATTGTCGTTCGGGTTCGAATTGTCGACAGCACTGGTCCAGGTATAGGCCAGTTCGGCGTCGAGAGAGATGCCGGGGCCCATGTCGTAGTTGCCGGTCAGAGCGACGCGGTCCATCTTGTCATGGCCGCTGTTATCGTCTGAGTCGCTCGCTTCGAGTGAGCCATGGCTGTAGCCCAGGCCAACGGTCCAGGCATCGACGTTGTAGGACACGCCGCCGCCAGCAACCCAAGCATCCGCATCGGAATCATCCGCCTGGAGGCCCAGGTCATGGAAGTATTCGAACGCGCCGCCAACCTTGAAGGAGCCGAAGCTCAGGTTCAGGCCGGTCTGGTAGAAGTCCTGGTTCGGGCGATCCTTGCCTTCAGAGTTCTCTACGCGACCTTCCCAAGAACCGCCGCCGCCCCAGGTGAGGCCCCAGCCGTCGCCTTCGTACGAGTAGTTGGCATAGGCCGCGACGTTGTGACGGGACTGACCATCGGTGTGCTGCACCATGCCCACGTGCGGGCCGACGTCACCCTGGCTCTGCGCCGAAACCGGGGTGTAGGAAATACCCAGCTGGAAGCCGGAGAAGTTCGGCGTGTAGTAGGCGATCTTTTCGGCATCGCCGCCGCTCGACTCGTCAACGCCGCTGCAGACCGTGTTCGACGACAGGAGGAAGCCGGCGGTGTTGGCCGCCCACTGGTTCGGCGAGAACACGCCGAAGTTGGTGGTGCTGCTCGGCGGGGTGACGCACATGGTCGCGAGCGCGTCGTCGTCCGACCCGGCGCGGAATTCACCGAAGCCGCCCGAGAAGTAGATGTAGGATTCATCGATCTGATCGCCGGCGGTTTCGCCTTCGAGCTCGATCCGCGCACCGGCCGTCAGGCCGTTGTCGAGGGTCACTTCGCCCTTGAAGTGCACTTCGGCGTCTTGGAAGACGCCGTCGACGTTACGCTCGTTGCCGGCTTCGCCTTCGCCGTTGTCGTCGATGTTGACCTGGTACGCGGTGCGGAAGAAGCCGCCCACTTCCAACTTGATCCCATCGGACGCCATCGCGCCGCCGGCAATCGTGCCGACGCCGAGAAGGGCCGTGGTGCCTAGAAGAACTTTCTTCATCTCGAGATTCCCTAAGTTTGCGATTGCCACCGATGTCGGTACCGGCATCGGATGCCCCTTGTTCTCGAGCCAGTCTGTTTGTTCGATTTTGCCCAGTTTCTGTCCGCTTGCGCGGTTCACCGGTGTTGGCAGAATCGATCAAACATCCCTTCTGACCCGGAACTATCGTTACCTTCCCCAAATGGATTCCCGGTGTCAAACCATTTGAACCAAACCCTGTGGCATTTCTTCAATCCTGTGTCCCATGAGCCACAGTTTGACGATATGGCCTCTGAAATGCAGGGAAAATTGCCCATCGGACGGACCGTTGCCAATATCACACGGTCGGTGCCATGGGGGCGAGTCTGTCCTTAGCCTGTCCTTAATATTCGTCGGGTAAAAGACAGGTTTTGTCGCGATCTGGCGCTACGCGGCACCTTATTCGGGCAGCTCGATCACACGATGATGTGACTTCGTTTCCCGACGCGGGGGCTAGAGCGGCCAATAGCCGAAACGCTGCATCTGCTCCTTGTTGGCCTCGACGACCCTGTCGATCTGGGCCTGGGTGAGGGCGTCGCGCCATTGCCCGGCCTTGCCGACGCGGAAGAACTTCTCGGTCTTGTTGGAGCGTTCGCGGAAACCGCTTCTGTCCTCCTGCTTGCGCAGGCTGTCGAAGGACGAGAGGTTGATCGAGCGCTGGATGCGCTCCTTGGGCGGCTTCAGGCCGAGGAACTGCGGCACCTTCGAGAACGCCGCCAGCGGCTTGTTCAGCATGTCCTCGTAGCGCAGGACGAGCAGTCCGGGATGCGGATTCTGGGTCCAGCTCTTCACATGGATCGACCAGCTCTTGTGGACCTCGTAGACAATCCGCTCGTTGCCGACCGTGCCGTTGGTCGGATCGTTCATGATCCGGATCGCCTCGTCGATCGGGCAGCCGTAATGGTGCGAAAGCGAAATGCAGACATCCAGTGGGTTGCGCACGATGTAGATGCAGCCGGCGGTCCAGTCCATGCTGATCAGCGGCTTGCCCTTGAACTCGATCAGGGCGTTGTGGGTCTTCACGAAGACGTTGTCCGGCGAGGTCTGGGTGATCAGGCGCTGGGCGTCCCAGCGCATGTTGGCGATGTCCTCGTGGGTCCATTGCTGCCAGGGGCGGGCATCCAGGCGCTGATACCAGATGATCGAAGAATCTCCCGTCGAGAAATCCGTCATCTTGTTGATATCATAGGTATCGTCCGGATTACGCAGCAGATTGTGCAGGAACGCGCGCATCCAGGTATTGCCGGATTTCGGATAGCTGGCCAGCCAGATGATCTTGCCCATAGCGAGAAATTGCCCCTGTCCCGAAATCTGTCCCGAAATCCGTCCCGAATCCCTTGCCGCCAGCCAGTCGCGCCGTCCGGTCGCAAACGGCGGGTCTGCGCCATAGAGTCGCCGAAACCGGCCCTGGCCGCGCCGCGCCGCTCGCCGGGGGCCTAGGTAAGGCATAAGTCGCCGTGAAATCAACAACCTGTCTCGGCGCCTTTTCCTGCCCCGGACCGGCGATCATCCGCTTGACCGGGCTGGCGCAAATCGCTTAGGTCTGTGGCCTGTTTGCCTGGGCGCGGGGAACTACCGGGACGTACCTGGGAAACACTCGGGGGAAACCGCCCGGGAAACCGCCCGGAAACGGGTGCTTTATCTGGGAGCAATCGGTGGCCGTCAATATGCAAATCGCCGCGTTTACGGACCGGAAGACTTTTTTCAAGCGTTTGATTTCGCTGGCGATCCTTTGCTGCATCGGCACCTGGCTGACGGCCTGCAACGTCGATTTCGGCGGCGAGCAGAAATATCCGCTGCCGCGCCAGCCCGGCGACAACCAGCCGGTCTATGGAGAGCGCGAGACGGTGTTCGGCGAAGGTGGCCTGTTCGGCGACGCCAAGAAGGACGACGGATCCGGGGGCGGGGGCGGCGGTGTCGGCGTCAACAGCCTGCTGTGGCGCGCCTCGCTGGATACGGTCTCCTTCATGCCGCTGGTCTCGGCCGACCCCTTCGGCGGCGTCATCATCACCGACTGGTATACCCCGCCGCAGACGCCGGAAGAGCGCTTCAAGGTGAACATCTACATTCTCGGCCGGGCCCTGCGCGCCGACGGCATCCGCGCCTCGGTGTTCCGCCAGCAGCAGCAGGCCGGGAGCTGGGTGGACGCGCCGGTGGCGCTGAACACCGCGACCGATCTCGAGAACGCCATCCTGACCCGGGCGCGGGAGCTGAAGATCTCCGGCCAGCAACAGTAACCGCGGCCGTGACGGCCGCCTGATATCAAGCGAAATGTCCGCCACCCGATACAATTTCCTCGAAGCCGAGACCAAATGGCAATCGGCCTGGACGGCGCGCAACTGCTTTGCCGCAGAGGTCCGGCCCGGCCAGCCGAAATACTATGTCCTCGAGATGTTTCCCTATCCCTCGGGGCGCATCCACATGGGCCATGTGCGCAACTACGCCATGGGCGACGTGGTGGCGCGGTTCAAGCGCGCCCGCGGCCTCAACGTGCTGCATCCGATGGGCTGGGACGCCTTCGGCCTGCCGGCGGAGAATGCCGCGCGCGACCAGAAGATCCATCCGGCGCGCTGGACCTACGACAACATCGCGGCGATGCGGGCCGAGCTGAAGCGCATGGGCCTGGCCCTCGACTGGTCGCGCGAGCTCGCCACCTGCCATCCCGGCTACTACGCCCAGCAGCAGAAGCTGTTCCTCGACTTCTTCAGGGCCGGCCTCGCCTATCGCAAGGAGGCCTTCGTCAACTGGGATCCGGTCGATCACACCGTGCTCGCCAACGAGCAGGTGATCGACGGCCGCGGCTGGCGCTCCGGCGCCCTGGTCGAGAAGCGCAAGCTCTCCCAGTGGTTCCTGAAGATCACCCAGTATGCCGACGACCTGCTGGCGGCCCTCGGCAAGCTCGACCGCTGGCCGGAGAAGGTCCGGCTGATGCAGGAGAACTGGATCGGCAAGTCGACCGGCGCCTATGTGCAGTTCCGGCTGCAGGACCGTGCCGACCGGCTGCAGATCTTCACCACCCGGCCCGACACCCTGTTCGGCGCCTCCTTCATGGCGGTCTCGCCGGATCATCCGCTGGCCGACGAGGCAGCGAAGAGCGATCCCGCCGCCGCCGCCTTCATCGCCGAATGCCGCGCCGCCGGCACCTCGGAAGCGGCGATCGAGGCCGCAGGAGAAGCGCGGCTATCGCACCGCCGTCGCCGCCCTGCATCCCTTCCTGCCGGGCAAGACCCTGCCGGTCTACATCGCCAATTTCGTGCTGATGGAATACGGCACCGGCGCGATCTTCGGCTGTCCCGCCCATGACCAGCGCGATCTCGACTTCGCCCGCAAATACGGGCTGACGGTGACGCCGGTGGTGCTGCCGCCGGAGACCGATCCCAAGGCCTTCGCCGTCGCCGACATCGCCTATACCGGCGACGGCACGATCTACAATTCCGGTTTCCTCGACGGCCTCGCCATCGAGGATGCCAAGCGCGAGGTCGGCAAGCGGCTGAAGGCGCAGGGCGATGGCGAACCGACCACGGTCTTCCGCCTGCGCGACTGGCTGGTCAGCCGCCAGCGCTACTGGGGCTGCCCGATTCCGATCGTCCATTGCGACGGCTGCGGCATTGTGCCGGCCGCCGACCTGCCGGTGCTGCTGCCCGACGACGTCACCTTCGACAAGCCGGGCAATCCGCTTGACCGCCATCCGACCTGGAAGCACGTGAACTGCCCGACCTGCGGCAAGCCGGCGCGGCGCGAGACCGACACCTTCGACACCTTCGTCGATTCCTCGTGGTATTTCGCGCGCTTCACCGATGCCCGCGGCAAGGACCCGGTGGATGCCGCGGCGGTCGACTACTGGCTGCCGGTCGACCAGTATATCGGCGGCGTCGAGCACGCGATCCTGCATCTGCTCTATTCGCGCTTCTTCACCCGGGCGATGAAGCTCACCGGCCATGTCAAGCTGGACGAGCCCTTCGCCGGCCTCTTCACCCAGGGCATGGTGCTGCACGAATCCTACAAGGACGAGGACGGCAAATGGCTCTATCCCGAGGAGGTGCGCAAGCACCCCGACGGATCGGCGACCCATGACGAAGACCGGCGGCCCGGTGCAGATCGGCCGCAAAGAGGTGATGTCGAAGTCGAAGAAGAACGTGGTGCCGCCGGCGCGGATCATCGAGACCTACGGCGCCGATACCGCCCGCTGGTTCGTGCTCTCCGACAGCCCGCCGGAACGGGACCTGGAATGGACCGAATCCGGGGTCGAGGGCGCCTGGCGCTTCACCCAGCGCCTGTGGCGCCAGGCGGAAGCCTGGCTGGAGACCTTCCCGGCCCTGAAATCCGCCCTGGGTGCGGCGCCCGGATCCTTCTCGGCCGAGGCCACGGCCCTGCGCCGGGTCACCCACAAGGCGATCGCGGCGGTCACCGAGGACATCGAGAAGTTCCGCTTCAACCGCGGCGTTGCCAAGATCTACGAATTCGCCAATGCCTTGGCGGAGGTGAAGGATTCGGCGCTGGCCGATGCCGGCGGCCTGTGGGCCCGGCGCGAGGCGCTGGATACGCTCACCCTGCTGATCGGCCCGATGATGCCGCATCTCGCCGAGGAGATCTGGCAATCCCTCGGCCACAAGACGCTGGTCGCGGAATCGGCTTGGCCCCAGGCCGATCCGACGCTTATCATCGACGACACCGTCACCGTGGCGGTGCAGGTCAACGGCAAGCTGCGGGCGACGATCGAATTGCCGCGCGATGCGGACAAGGCGGTCGCCGAGGCGCGGGCGCTGGGCGAAGAGGCGGTCCAGCGGGCGCTCGACGGCAAGGGGGCGAAGAAAGTGATCGTGGTACCCAATCGGGTGATCAATGTCGTGGTCTAGGCGCCGGCTGCTGGCTTCCGGCCTGGGCGGCGGGGCGCTGGCGCTCCTGCTCGCCGGCTGCGGCTTCCGGCCGCTCTACGGCCAAAGCGGGGCGCCGTCCGCCACCAGCAGCGGTCCGGTCAACGACCAGCTCGCCAAGATCAAGGTCGATCCGGTCGCCAGCACGCGCAATCCGGATCCGCTGCAGGACGGCTTCGTCGCCGATTACGACGCCCGCACCGGCCAGATCCTGCACAACTACCTGCGCGACGGCCTGACGCCGAAGGGCGTCGGCGGCGAGACCGCCTATCGCCTGGCGATCACCCTGGACGAGAATGTCGTGCGCACCCTCAGCGTCGACAACGAGAACACCACCCGCGAGGATCTGGCGATCCGGGCGGATTACGAGCTGACCGACGTCAAGGGCACGGCGCTGCTGAAGGACAGTTCGCGCATCATCACCAGCTATGACGTGAGCAACGAGCCGTTCAACGACATCTCGGTGCGCAAGGACGCAAGGCGGCGCGCCGCGGAGCAGCTGGGCGAGCTGATCCGCACCCGGCTCGCGGTCTACTTCACCAAGGGCCATTAAGCCCGCCCCCCGCGTGACCGCCTCCCGCGCGCGCCTGTTGCGACATCATCCGACGGAAACGGAGCGCTGCCTTTGGGCGCTGCTGCGCAGAAAGCAACTTGCGACATTCCGCTTCCGCCGCCAGGTGCCCCTGGGTTCCCCGCTGGAATCACGTCGGGACGTCGCTGCCCATGGCAACGCCGAACCTCCCTCTCCCCCCTTGCGGGGGAGAGTTGGAGAGGGAGGTGGCGCCACGCCCGGCTGCCTGGAGATGAGGTCCGATGAAGCTCGATAAGGGCCAGCTGGAGAAATTCCTCAAGCAGCCGCCGGAGACGGTGGCGGCGGTGCTGATCTTCGGGCCCGACGAGGGGCTGGTGCGCGAGCGCGGCAGCGCGCTCACCCGGGCGGTGGCCGGGACCCTCGACGATCCCTTCCGCGTCGTCGAACTCGCCCCCGACGCCCTGAAGGACGATCCGGCGCGGCTCAGCGACGAGGCCAATGCGATCTCCATGATGGGTGGGCGCCGGGTGGTGCGCCTCACCCGCGTCGGCGACGGGCTGGGCGAAACCATCGCGGCCTTTCTCGAGACCCATCGCGATTCGCGCAACGCCCTGGCGGTCTTCGAAGCCGGCGATCTCGGCGGCAAGTCCGGCCTGAAGAAGCTGTTCGAGGCCCTGCCCCACGCCGCCGCCATCGCCTGCTACCGCGACGAGGCGCGCGACCTCGGCCCGATCATCGAGCAGCAGGCGAAGGCGGCGGGCTTCAGCCTGGCGCCCGATGCCCTGGCCTATCTGGTGCAGTCGCTGGGCGCCGATCGCGGCGTCACCCGCACCGAGATCGAGAAGCTGCTGCTCTACATGGGTCCGGCGGCGAAGCGCATCGAGCTCGCCGATGCGCGGGCCTGCATCGGCGACCAGTCGGCCTTCGCCCTCGACGATCTCTGCTTCGCCATCGGCGACGGCGACCAGAAGTCGATCGAGCGCTACCTCGATCTCAATCTCGCCGAGACCGGGGCGATCTCGGTGCTGCGCGCGCTGGCCCGGCATTTCATCCGGCTGCATGCGGCGGTGGGCCGGATCGCCGCCGGCGCCTCGGTGGAGAGCGCCGTGGCCGGGCTGCGGCCGCCGCTGTTCTGGAGCGTCAAGTCGCGCTTCGAGAAGCAGTGCCGCCGCTGGTCGCCGCCGCGCATCGCCGATGCGCTGGTCAGGCTCGGCGAGACCGAAGCGATGGCGATGCGGCATCATCATCTCGCCGAGACCCTCACCCGCCGCTGTGCCGCCGAGATCGGCAGCATGGGCGGCAGATAGGACGCGGCAGGCGGCAACGGAAAGGACCTGGCATGGCGGAAGCGCGCTGGCAGTCGCTCGGACCGGTGGAGACCCTGCGGCAGCGGGAGCTGCAGCCGATCACCCTCGGCAAGATCCAGATCGCCCTCAGCTGCAAGGACGGCGCGTTCGGCGCCATCGCCAACAGCTGCAACCATATCGGCGGGCCGCTCGGCAGCGGCACCATCAAGGGCGACTATGTCGTCTGCCCGTGGCACAGCTGGATGTTCCATCGCCAGACCGGCGCGGCGCAGCCGGGGATACCGGCGGCGGTGCCGTGCTATCCGGTCAAGGTGGAGAATGGCGAGGTCTGGATCGATCTCGCCAATGCCAGCAAGCGGGTGCAGGCGCCGCATCCGGCGCATGCCCTGGCCCGGGAACCGGGGCGTGCCCCGGGGCCGCTGCGCGTCGCCGGCATCTCGACGACGGCGATGGACCGGGGCTTCCCGCGCTATTCCGCCTCGGAGGACCTGCTGCAGGTGGCGCTCGCCCGCGCCGGCGCGCGCGGCGCCGAGACCCGGCTGCTGCGCCTGAACGATCTCAGGTTCCGTGCCTGCGAGGGCTACTACTCGAAATCCGCCCGGGCCTGCACCTGGCCCTGCACCATCACCCAGATGGATCCCAACGACGAACTGACCGCGGTCTATGAGAGCCTGGTGTTCTGGGCGGATGCGGTGGTGATCGCCACGCCGATCCGCTGGGGCAATGCGAGCTCGCTCTATTTCAAGATGATCGAGCGGATGAACTGCATCCAGAACCAGATCACCACCCACGACCGGGTGCTGATCCGCAACAAGGTGGCGGGCTTCGTCATCGTCGGCGGGCAGGACAATGTCCAGGCGGTGGCCGGCCAGATGCTGACCTTCTTCGGCGAGCTCGGCTTCCAGTTCCCGCAATTCCCCTTCATCGCCCATAGCCGCGGCTGGTCGGCGGAGGACATGGAGAACAATGTCCGCGAGGTGCAGGAGAGCGCCGAGCTGCGCGCCGGCGCGGCGGCCCTGGCCGACCGCTGCCTCGACATGGCGGGAACCCTGGTCGCCGCCGGCGCGGCGCCGGCCACGATCGAAGGCGGCGGGCGCAAGGCCAATCCGCTGGCGTGAGCGTCCCCGCGGGCGGCGCCCCGGGGAGTACTCTAGCTGCCGAGCCTGGCGATGAGGTCGTCGAGCTGGTCGAGGGAATTGTAGGTGATGACGACCCGGCCGGTCTTGCCGTCGAACTCGATCTCGACCTGCAGGCCGAGCCTCAGGGTGAGATCCGCCTCCAGCGCCCGGGTATCGGCGTCCTTCGGCTTCGCCGCTTTCGCTTTGCCGGCGCCGGGGCGTTTCGCCGGCCGCGCCTTGAAGCCCTTGGCGAGGATCTCGGTCTGGCGCACGTTGAGGCCCTTCGCCACCACTTCGCGGGCGAGGCCCAGCGGATCGGCGCAGGTCAGCAGCGCCCGCGCATGACCGACGCTGAGCTTGCCCTCGGCGATCAGCGAGCGCACCTGGCCGGGAAGATCGAGGAGACGCAGGAGATTGGCGACGTTGGGGCGGCTCTTGCCGATGCGCTGCGCCAGGATCTCCTGGGTATAGTCGAATTCCGCCATCAGCCGGCGATAGCCCTCGGCCTCTTCCAGCGGCGTCAGATCCTGGCGCTGGACGTTCTCGATCAGGGCGACTTCCAGCACCTCGCGGTCGCCGAGCTCGCGTTCGATGATCGGCACCTCGTGCAGCTGCGCCAGCTGCGCGGCGCGCCAGCGGCGCTCGCCGGCGACGATCTCGAACTCGCCGACCCGCACCGGATGGGCGCGCACCAGGATCGGCTGCAGGATGCCGTTCTCCTTGATCGACTGGGCGAGGCTCGCCAGCTCGTCCGGCGTGAAGTTGCCGCGCGGCTGGTATTTCCCGGGATGCAGGAATTCCACCGGTACGCTGCGCTGCGCCGTCGTCGCGTTGGCCTCGTCGTCGCCGCCCAGCAAGGCGGAAAGACCGCGCCCCAGATGTTTCTTCGCCGACATACGCCTATATGCTCCTCGGAGAGCCGGAATTGATCACGGGGGGCCGCCTCAGGCGGCCCGCAACGAACGGCCGCGCAGGCCCTGCTCGCGTTTCAGGACCTCGCCCGCCAGGTGGATATAGGCCTGGGAGCCGGCGCAGCGGATGTCGTAGAGCAGTGCCGGCTTGCCATGGCTGGGCGCCTCGGCAATGCGGACATTGCGCGGGATCGCGGTCTCATAGACCTTCTCGCCGAAATGCGCCCGCACGTCGGAGGCCACCTGCTCGTTCAGGCTGGAGCGCTTGTCGAACATGGTCAGCACCACGCCCTGGATCTCCAGCACCGGATTGAAATGCCGCTTCACCCGTTCGACGGTCTTGATCAGCTGCGACAGGCCTTCCAGCGCATAGAACTCGCATTGCAGCGGCACCAGCACGCAATCCGCGGCCGCCATCGCGTTCAGCGTCAGCAGGCTCAAGGACGGCGGGCAGTCGATCAGGATGAAGTCGTAGGGCAAGGGCGCCGCGGCCAGCGCGTCCTTCAGGCGGAACTCGCGGCGCTCCAGATCGATGAGCTCGATCTCCGCCCCGGCCAGGTCCGAGGTGGTCGGCACCAGCATCATGTTGGGCACAATCGTCGGTTGAATGACTGTGGCCACCTGCGCGCCCTCGATCAGCACCTGATAGGCGCCGTTGCGGCGCTGCATCGGCTGCAGTCCGAGCCCGGTCGAGGCATTGCCCTGGGGGTCGAGATCGATGATCAGCACCTGCTTGCCGCAGGCGGCGAGCGCGGTGGCCAGGTTGACCGCGGTCGTGGTCTTGCCGACGCCGCCCTTCTGGTTGGCGACGGCGATGATGCGCGGATGATGTCCGCCCGCCGGGCTGACGCCTGGGGGAGTCCCGTTCGGCTGCTCGTTCACCCTAAGCCCTGCCCTTTCAAAGCCAATCTTTTCAAGTCTCTAGTCTTTTCAGGCCGTCGAGTATCAGGATTGTGCCGGAGGGATCGGTCACGCTCCGGCGGCGCTCGAGGCGCATATTCCAGTGTCTCCGGGCTTCGGTCAATTCATCATCCGCCTTGGCGCCCTTGAGAAACAGGCAGACCGTCTCCGGCGCCAGGAACGGCGCCACATGATCCAGGAGCTCGCCGAGATTGGCGCAGGCCCGGGCGGTGATCACCGGGGCCGGCCAGGGGTCGAGCTGGTCGAAGCGCCGGTTGTGCACGGTGACCCGCGGGCCGATTCCGACGGCATGGGCGACCTCGCGGAGAAAGGCGCATTTCCGCGCATCGGATTCGATGAGATGGACCTGTCTTTCGGTGAGAATGGCCAGGACCAGGCCCGGAAAGCCGCCGCCGGAGCCGAAATCGGTGATCGGCGCCGTCCCCGCCGGAAGCAAGGGCAGGAGCTGGGCGGAATCCAGGAAATGCCGGCGCCAGAGGTCCTTCAGGCTGTCCGGCGAGACCAGGTTGATCGCCTTCTGCCATTTCGCCAGCAGGCCGGCATAGGTCTCGAGGGCGGAAAATGTTTCACGTGAAACATTTTGCCCGAGACGGCTGAGTTCGGCGGTGAAGCCGGCGGGGCCGAGCGGGGCCGGACCGGGTGGCGCCGGCGGCGTCACGCGCTGCGCCGTGCGCGCTCGGCCCGCCGCACATGGCGCAGCAGCACGATCAGGGCGGCGGCGGTGATCCCGGAGATGCGGGACGCGGCGCCCAGTGTGGCCGGCCGCGCCGCCTTCAGCTTCAGCCGCACCTCGGTCGAGAGCGAGCCGATGACGTCGTAATCCAGCCCGTCGGGCAGTTCCAGGGCCTCGTCCCGGCGGAAGGCCAGGATGTCGGCATCCTGGCGCTTGATATAGCCGGCATAGCGCCCGTCGATCTCGAGCTGCTCGGCAATCGCCGGGTCCAGGGCCGCGATCGCCGGCCAGATAAGCCCCAGGCTCGCCGTCGATATCTCTGAATATGCCAATAATTCCAATGCATTGCGGCGAACGCCGTCCTGGTTGATGGCGAGGCCCTGGAGCTTCAGCTCGTTGGGCGTGGCGGTGAGGCCTTGCAGCAGCGCCCGCCCCGATTCCAAAGCGGCGAGCTTGCCGGCGAAGGCCTCCGCCCGCGCCGTCCCGACACAGCCGACGGCGATGCCCTGGGCGGTCAGGCGCTGGTCGGCATTGTCCTGGCGCAGCCGCAGGCGGTATTCCGCGCGGCTGGTGAACATCCGATAGGGCTCGTTGGTGCCGCGCGAGATCAGGTCGTCGATCATCACGCCGATATAGGCATCGGCCCGATCGAGGGTGAACCGGCCGGCGGCGAATGTTTCACGTGAAACATTCGTTCCGGCCCCCGCCCCGGCGAGCAGCGCCGCATTGATCCCCGCCATCAGGCCCTGGGCCGCGGCCTCCTCGTAGCCGGTGGTGCCGTTGATCTGGCCGGCGAAGAACAGGCCCGGGACCCGGCGGGTCTCCAGGGCCGGCGTCAGCTCCCGCGGATCGACGAAATCGTATTCGATGGCATAGCCCGGACGCAGCATATCCGCCCGTTCCAGGCCGGGAATGGTCTTCAGCAGGTCCTTTTGCACCGCTTCCGGCAGCGAGGTCGAGATGCCGTTGGGATAGACCGTGTGGTCGTCCAGCCCCTCCGGTTCCAGGAAGATCTGGTGGCGGTCCTTGTCGGCGAAACGCACCACCTTGTCCTCGATCGAGGGGCAGTAGCGCGGACCGGTGGAATCGATCTGGCCGGAATAGATTGGCGCCCGGTGCAGGTTGGCGCGAATGAGTTCATGGCCCGCCGGGCCGGTATAGGTGACGCCGCAGGCGATCTGCGGGGTGTCGATCCGCGCCGTCAGATAGGACATCGGCTGGGGCGGATGATCACCCGGCTGCATCTCCAGGCCCGACCAGTCGATGGTCCGGCCGTCCAGGCGCGGCGGCGTTCCGGTCTTCAGCCGTCCCAGAGGAAAGCCAAGCCTTGCAAGGGTTTCCGAGAGCTTCACCGCCGGCGCTTCGCCCACCCGGCCGGCCGCAATCTTCACCTCGCCGCAATGGATGAGGCCGCGCAGGAAGGTGCCGGTGGTCAGCACCACGGCACCGCAGGGGATCCGCTGGCCGCGATCGGTCAGGACCGCGGCAACCCTCCCCGCAGCGTCGATCTCGAGATCGTCGACGGCGCCCGCCTGGATCGTCAGACCGGGCTGCTCGGCCAGCAAGGCCTGGACCGCCTGGCGATAGAGCCTGCGATCGGCCTGGGCGCGCGGACCGCGCACCGCCGGGCCCTTGGACTGGTTCAGCATGCGGAACTGGATGCCGCCCCGATCGATGGCCCGGGCCATGATGCCGTCCAGGGCATCGATCTCGCGGACCAGATGTCCCTTGCCGAGGCCGCCGATCGCCGGGTTGCAGGACATCTCGCCGATCTTGGCCGGATCGTGGGTGACCAGCAGGGTCCTGGCGCCAAGGCGCGCCGCCGCCGCCGCAGCCTCGGTCCCGGCATGCCCGCCACCCACCACCACCACGTCGAAGCCGTCCCGCGCCACTCTGCCCTCGATGTTTCACGTGAAACAATTCAAATTATACTATATATTTCAATCACTTGCCTATGCAGAACTCGCGAAAGACCAGGTCCAGCACGTCTTCCACGTCGACCCGCCCGGTGATCCGCCCAAGGGCCTGGACCGCGCCCCGCAGGTCCTCGGATTTCAGTTCTGCCAGAGGTGCTTGCAATCCTCTCTGGAGCGATTCCAAACAATCTTCCAAGGCCTTGCGGTGGCGCAACCGGGTGAGCACCGGCGCATCGCCCGCCGCCAGCAGCCCGGCCGCCCGCCGGCCGATCTCCGCCAGCAGCGCCTCCAGCCCCGCCCCGGTCCGCGCCGAGACCGGCAACAGCCGGCGTCCGGCGAGCTCCGGAATCGCCGCGGCGGCCGCGAGATCGGCCTTGTTCAACACGAGAATCGCCGCATCGTCAATCAAGCGCCGGGTCTCCTCGGCCGCCGCCGGCCAGGTCCCGCCGTCGAACAGCAGCAGCTTCAGATCGGCATGGGCGGCGCGCTGCAGCGCCCGGCGGATCCCTTCCGCCTCGATCTCGTCCGGCGCCGCGCGCAGGCCGGCGGTATCGGCGATCAGCACCGGAAAGCCGCCGAGATCAAGCCGCACCTCGATGACGTCGCGCGTGGTCCCGGCCTGGGCGGACACGATCGCCGCCTCGCGCCGCGCCAGGCGGTTGAGCAGGCTCGACTTGCCGACATTCGGCGCGCCGAGAATCACCACGGAAAGCCCGTCCCGCAGGCGTTCCCCACGATGCGCGTCGTCGAGATGCCGGGAAATTGCTGCAGCCATGCTGCGCAGCATTTCATCGACCCCGGCGATCAACCCGGCGGGCAGATCCTCGTCCGGAAAGTCGATTGCCGCCTCCATCCGCGCGAGACCCTGCAGCAGTGTCATGCGCCAGCTCTCGTAGAGCGCGCCGAGCTCGCCCTCCATCTGGCGCAGCGCCTGCCGGCGCTGGGCCTCGGTATCGGCGGCGATGAGATCGGCGAGGCCCTCGACCTCGGTGAGGTCGAGCTTGCCGTTATCGAAGGCGCGCCGGGTAAAGGCGCCGGGCTCGGCCAGCTGCAGGCCGAGATCGCCGAGGGCCTCCGCCATCGCCGCGATCACCGCCGGCCCGCCATGAACATGAAACTCGACGACATCCTCGCCGGTGAAGCTCGCCGGCCCGGGAAACCACAGGACCAGCCCGTCGTCGATCATCGCCGGCGGCGGGGATTCGCCATCGCCGGGTGCCGGTATCCACAGCTTCCGCCGGGCCGCGACCCGGGCCGGCGGCGGTGCCGCGCGGGTCAAGGCGCGGAGACTCCGGGCGGAATCCGGCCCCGAAACCCGGATGACCGCGACGCCGGACCTTCCCGCCGGCGTCGCCAGCGCGAAGATGGTGGTCATTTTGCGGCGGTGCCGCGATCGGCGGGCAGCTTGTCCCCGGGCTGCAGCAGGAGCCGTTCGACCCGCCCGCCCCCGAGAAGATGGCGCTGCAGGATCTCCTCGACATCCGCGATCGTCTGGCAGCTGTACCAGACGCCCTCGGGATAGATCACCATGGTCGGGCCGAGTTCGCAGCGGTCGAGGCAGCCCGACTGGTTGATCCGCACCTCGGCAAGGCCGAGCTCCTTCGCCCGCGCCTTCATGTAATTGCGCAGCTTCTCGGCGCCCTTTTCCTTGCAGCAGCCGCGCGGATGGCCGACCGGACGCTCGTTGACGCAGCAGAAGACATGCGCCTGGTAATAGGGGGCCGGATCGCCGGGCAGGCCGCGATCGGGCCGATCTCGCTTCGACATCTGATCTCGCTTCTGTGGGGCTATTTCTTCGTCTTGTCGCCGCCCATCGGATTGCCCGTCGAGCCGCCCATGGGATTTCCGGTGCCGCCGAACTGCTGCCAGAACATGCGCTGCAGCTGCTCCATGCCGGCGATGCCGGCCGGCATCCAGGTCTTCACCAGGGTCTCCGGATCCATCGCCTGCATCGAGCTGAGCATGCGGCCCTGCAGCTCCTTCATCACCGCCGCCTGCATCGGCTGGACGTCGGGCAGGCCGAAGAACACCCGTGCTTCCTCCGGCGTGCAGTCGATATCGATATGCACCTTCATCGCCCGGCTCCCTTCGGCTCTGCTTCGGCCCTGCTTCGGCCCTGGCCCGGGGACACGGCTGGCACCGGGCTCAAACGTCACAGGCCGAAGACTAGCCGAGCCCACCCGCGGGTGCCATAGTCGATCGGACCGAGTTTCATCGCAGTCCGCACCCATGCCGCTCGCCGCCCCAGCGCCCGCATCGAACCGTCGGCCGGTTTCCCGTTCCGCCGGCCCTGGCGGGCTGGATCCGGCGCAGATCTGGGGCGAACCGGCCGCGCGCCTCCTGGAACGGCTGGCCAGCGCCCCGGCCGGGCTGAGCGGCGCCGAGGCCGAGGCGCGCCGCGCCAGATACGGTCCGAACGACGCTGCCGCGGTGAAGCATCCGTCGCGCTGGCTGCGCTTCCTGAACCGCTTCCGCAATCCCCTGGTCATCATCCTCCTGGTCGCCAGCGCGCTTTCCGCCGCCGCCGGCGATGTCGCCAGTTTCGTCATCGTCGCCGCCATCGTCGCCGTCAGCATGACCCTGGACTTCCTCCAGGAAACCCGCGCCGAGGACGCGGTCGAGGCGCTGCGCCGCTCGGTGGCGATCCGCGCCAAGGTGCGCCGGGACGGCGTCGCGACCGAGATTCCGGTCGACCGGCTGGTGCCGGGCGACGTCATCGAGCTTGCCGCCGGCGACCTCATCCCCGCCGATGCCAGGCTGCTGGAGAGCCGCGACCTCTATGTCAACCAGGCGCTGCTCACCGGCGAACCCTATCCGGCGGAAAAGGCCGCCCTGGACAGCGGCGCCCCAGCTTCGGAATCGGCGGCCGAGGACTTCGCCGGGGCCCAGAATGCGCTCTTTGCCGGCACCTCGGTGCTCAGCGGTACCGGCGTGGCGCTGATCGCCCGGACCGGCGGCGCCACCGCCTTGGGCGCACTGGCCACCAGCCTCGCCGAGAAGCCGCCCGCCACCGCCTTCGAACTGGGCGTCCGGCGCTTCGGCATGCTGATCCTGCGCATCGCCGTGCTGATGGTGCTGTTCGTCCTGGTGGTGAACATCTCGTTCCACCGGCCGGTCCTCGAATCCCTGCTCTTCGCCCTGGCGCTGGCGGTGGGATTGACGCCGGAACTGCTGCCGATGGTGCTCACCGTCACCCTCGCCCGCTCGGCGATCGATCTCGCCCGGCGCAAGGTCATCGTGAAGCGCCTGGCGGCGATCCACGACATCGGTGCCATGGACGTGCTCTGCACCGACAAGACCGGCACCCTGACCGAAGCACGGATCGATCTCGTCGGTGTCGTCGACGGCCTGGGCGCGGTCAGTCCCGGCGCCTTCACCTACGCCTATATCAACAGCCGCTTCGAGAGCGGCATGAAGAGCCCGCTGGATGAGGCGATCCTCGCCGCCCATCAGGCCGGCGCCCCGCTGGTGGATCTCGCCCTCTGGCGCAAGATCGACGAGGTGCCGTTCGACTTCGAGCGCCGCCGGGTCTCGATCCTGGCCGAGACCGTCGGCAAGCGCCTGCTCGTGGTGAAGGGCGCGCCGGAGGAGATCCTCCGCCTTTCGAGCCGCTACGAGACCGCCGCCGGCACGGTGCTGCCGCTCGACGATGCCGCCCGCCAGACAATCCAGGCGACCTTCGACCGCCTGAGCGCGGCCGGTCAGCGGCTGCTGGCCATTGCCACCCATGTCGCGCCGGCGGATCACGATTCCGCCGCCCTCACCGACGAGACCGACCTGATCTTCGCCGGCTTCGCGATCTTTCTCGACCCGCCGAAACCCACCGCCGCTACGGCCATCGGCGAGCTGGCCGCGGCCGGCGTCGCGGTCAAGGTCCTCACCGGCGACAACGAGCAGGTAACGCGGCACGTCTTCGGCGAGCTTGGCCTGCCGGTGCTGGGGATCCTGACCGGCGACGATCTCAATCGCCTGTCCCAGGAGGCCCTGCTCGCCCGCCTGCCGAAGGTCAACCTGTTCTGCCGGGTCAATCCGCAGCAGAAGCTCCGCATCATCCTGGCGCTGAAGCGGCTCGGCCATATCGTCGGCTTCATGGGCGACGGCATCAACGACGCGCCGGCCCTGCATGCCGCAGATGTCGGCATCTCGGTCGACAGCGCCGCCGATGTCGCCCGCGAGGCCGCCGATCTCATCCTGCTGGAACACGATCTCTCGGTGGTGCGCCAGGCGGTTCTGGCCGGGCGCGGCACGGTGCAGAACGTCGCCAAGTACATCCTGATGAGCAGCAGCTCGAATTTCGGCAACATGTTCTCGATGGCGGCGGCGGCGCTGTTCCTTCCCTTCCTGCCGATGCTGCCGGTCCAGGTGCTGCTGAACAACCTGATCTACGAGGTCTCGCAGATCACCATCCCCTTCGACACCGTCGATACCGAGGCCCTGGCAGCGCCGACCCGCTGGAACAACGGCCTGGTGGAACGCTTCATGCTGGTCTTCGGACCGCTGAGCTCGGTCTTCGACTTCCTCACCTTCTACGTGCTGTTCCACCTGTTCGATGCCGGGGAACAGCTGTTCCAGACCGGCTGGTTCGTCGAATCCCTGGCGACCCAGATCCTGGTGGTCTTCGCGATCCGCACCCGCCGCCACATCTTCGCCAGCCGGCCGCGCGGACTCCTGGTCGTGGTGGCCCTGGGCCTGGCTGCCCTGGCCATGACGCTGCCGTTCACGCCGCTGGCCGCCTGGTTCGGCTTCGTGCCCCTGCCGCCGCTGTACTTCGCCTATCTGGCGGCGGCGGTCATATCCTATCTGGCGCTGGTCGAGCTGGCGAAACGGGTTTTCTACCGGCGCTTCAGCCGGGACTAGCCGGCGTGCCGACCGCATGCGCGCCGCGCAGTTCACGCCGCGCCAGGACGAGGCCGGGAATCATCGGCAGCCAGAAGGTGAAGCCGCGCAGCAGCAGGGTCGCGGTCAAGGCCGCCTCGATCGACACGCCCTGGAGGTGCAGGACCGCGACCGCAACCGCCTCGAAGGTGCCGAGGCCGAGCGGCATCGGCCCGACCGTGGCGGCGACGGAGGCCATCATGAAGGCGGCAAAGGCGATGTCCGGTGCCCCGTCGCTGCCGACCGCGTGCAGCATCGCCCAGAGCGTCGCCGCATCGAGGACGAAGATCAGGAACTGCAGGACCGCAGCCCGGATGAAGGGCAGGGGATCGCGCAGCAGTTCGGTCGGCGCCGCCGCCATCGCCGAAAGCAGGTCGGCAAAACCCGGGATCCGCATCAGCCAGGCGGCGAAGCCCATCAGGGAGCCGAGCCGCGACTGCAGGCGCGACCAGCGCCGCACCGCCAGCACCGCCGCCGGCACGCCGAAGGCCACGCAGACGAAGGCCGCGGCGGCGAGCACCATGTACCAGTCGAGCAGGCCGCGGCGATAGAGCAGCGCCAGCCCGATGACCACTGCCGCCAGATAGGCGATGTAGAAGGCGATCATGCCGATCAGCAGGACCGCCATGGCGATGCCGTTGGGAACGCCGCGCCGGCCGAGGCCGCTCACCACCAGCAGGGTCCCGCCGATGCCGCCGGTCGGCAGGGCCTGGTCGGTGAAGAGCTTGGCGAGGCCCAGGGGGACGATCGACCAGAAGCCGCGGCGGCTTCCGGCGCGCCGCAGCGCCCCGTGCCAGACCGCGGCGGCGCAGGCATAGGTCAAAGCCTGCAGACCGGCCGCGACCAGCAGCCAGAGCGGTTCCGCCCGCTGCGCCAGGGCGGCGAACTGCTCGATCTCGGTGAAGCGGGTCGCCACCAGCACCACCGCGGCCAGGACCAGGAGGCCCGACAGCCAGGAAAGGCCGATCCGCCAGGCCGTGCCATGGGCGGTCGTCGCCGTCTTTGGGGGTGCCGTTATCGGGTCCAAGCCGGGCGATCCTTCCATCGACACCGTTTCCCGGCCGCCGCCGGTCGAAGACAGTCTAATACGATGCGGTGCCGCCGGCCTCCCCGCTGGCATTCCCGCCGGCCGTCCCTGCCTTGCCATCTTGCCGCAGCGACCGCCCGCCGCGCGACCAAAGGTGCTTGGAAATCCACCTCCCACATCCCCTACATATTTTATGGATATTGCGCCGGACCGGATCAATCCGGTCGATTCCGCGATCGATCCCGGAGCGGGACGGCCCGGCGTGATTTCCGAATTTCGCTCATTCGGGGACAAAATCATCATGCAGAGTCACCAGCGCCGCGGCCTAGCCGCCGTGATCGCCGCCGGCGGTCTCGGTCTCGCCGCCTTGCCCGTCGCCCTGCCCGCCAACCCGTCCACCGCCTGGGCGCAGGATACCGTGCCGGCGCCCGCCGCCACCACCCCAGCGCCGGCGGAAGACGAGTTCACCGGGAAATCCGGCGGCGATTTCATGGTGCGCCTGCGCGGCCTTGCGGTGATCCCGCGGGATCACGCCGACTACATCGATCCGATCGGCGGCGATACCACGCTCTCCACCACCTATGTGCCGGAGCTCGATCTCACCTATTTCATCACCGACTACTTCGCCATCGAGGCGATCGCGGCGGTGACCAAGCATGACGCCCATGTCAAGAACTCGTCGATCGGCGACGTCGACCTGGGAAGCATCTGGTTGCTGCCGCCGACGATCACGCTGCAATACCACCCGCTGCCCAAGGAGCGCTTCAGCCCCTATCTCGGCGCCGGCGTCAACTACACCTTCTTCTTCAACGACAGCGTGCCCGACGACGGCCCGGTCACCAGCATCCACTACGAGGACAGCGTCGGCTTCGCCCTGCAGGCCGGCCTCGACATCGGCATCACCAACGACTTCTATTTCAACGTCGACGTGAAGCGGCTCTGGCTCAACGACAAGGTCAAGATCAACGGCGGCGACATCAAGGCCAAGGTCGACGTCGATCCGTGGATCGTCGGCGTCGGCTTCGGCTACAAGTTCTGAGCGGCGGCACGACCTCCGACCGCCGGCGGACGGCTTGCACCATCCGCTCCCGCCGTGCTGAACTGCAGCATGACAAAACGCGCCGCCGCATCCCCGTCCGCCAAACTCCGCAACATCGGGCCGAAGACCATGGCGCGCCTGGCCGCGATCGACATCCATGACCTGGCCGATCTGCGCCGGCTCGGTGCCCTCGCCGCCTATCGCCGGCTGAAGTTCCGCTTCCCCCGGGACGCCTCGCTCAACGCGCTCTATGCGCTGGAGGCGGCGCTGCTCGACTGCCACTGGCGCGACCTGCCCGCGGCACGCAAGGTGGAGCTCAAGCGCGCCCTCGAGGACTAGCCCTCACCACCTGCCGTTGCCGACGCGCATGTCCTCGGGCCTGAGAAGGATCGGGAACCGGGCGCGCAGCCTGGCATCGGTATCCGGATCGATATAGTTCGGGTAATGGCTCGACAGCAGCTCCCGGGCGCGCTTGCGGGCCGCCTGGCGGATGTCCGGCGCGCCGCGGGATTCCCAGCCGTTCATCGAATCCCGATCGGCGATATGCGGATAGAGGTACTCGGTCTCCATCAGCTCCAGGGTCTTCGGCGAACCCAGGTAGTGGCCGGGGCCATGCACCGCCCGGGCGATCTCGTCGAAGCTCAGCGTGGCGTCGCTGACCTCGATCCCCTTCAGTACCCGCTGGATGTTGCCCAGCATGTCGTTGTCGATGATCATGGCTTCCACCGAACAGCCGATCAGGCTGCCCATCATGCCGCAGCATTCGCTGACGAAATTGCCGCCGGCCACCGCCGCAAGGGTGACGCTCACCCCCTTCTCGTAGCCGGCCTGGGCGTCGATCGACTTCGAATCCGTCATGCCGGCGCCAACCGAGCTCGGGAGATCGTAGAAGCGGCACATCTGCACCGCGGCGGCGGTCAGCAGGGCCTCCTCGCCGCCGCCGCCGGTGAAGGCGCCGGTGCGCAGGTCGGAGACGAAGGGCCAGATGCCGAAGGAGACCGGCAGGCCCGGCCGGATGAGGTTGCCGACGATCAGCGGCACCAGGGTCTCCGCCACGGTCTGCACCAGCGTTCCGGCCAGGGCGGCCGGCGCCGTCGCCCCGGCCTGCGCGGCGATCGCCGGATCGATGCAGAGGCCGAGCCGGGCATTGGCCACCATCACCTCGGCATTCTCCTTGCCGAAGCGCAGCGGCGAGACGATGGGACAGCCGCCGATGATGCAGAACGGCCGCTCCAGGAACCGGCCCTCGCCGCCGAGGAAGGCGTCGAAGAAGGCGATCAGCCTGGCGTGATTGGCGACGTTCTCGATCGAGACGCCGAAGGATTTCTGCGTCCCGGCGAGGCAGGCGTAGCTGACATTGTAGTCCGCGGTCAGCCGGTCCGGCATGTCGGTGGCGACGATGGTCTGGCCGAAGCAGTGCACATGCTCCAGCCGGTCGACCAGCCGGGCGAAGTCGTAGAGATCGAGCAGGGTCGAGGGGCGGAAGGCGCCGGAGTGGAAATCCAGCACCTTGATCGCCTCGCCGGCGGTGGCGAAATTCACCCGCGGCCCGCCGAGCTCGAGATCGTGCTCCGGCGCCACTCCATAGGCGACGTAGCTGCGGCAGGCCATGGCCAGCACGTCCTCGACCAGGGCGCGGGGAAAGCACAGCCGGCCCCTGTCGTTCAGCCAGGCGCCGCGGGGCAGGGCGACCTCGAGGATCTCGGGGATGGGGTCGCCGACGCCGAGCTTCTCCAGAACGTCCAGGGCGGTCTCATGCACCCGCTGAAGGTCGCGATCGGAGAGCGGGCGATAGGTGCCGCCGGGCATGCCGGCCTTGACCGCGCTCGCCGCCGGTCCGGATTTCCGCAGCATCCGCCGCGCCGCACTGCCGCCGCGGCCGCCGCGGCCGGAGACGGTGTCCCAACTCTGCCCGACCTCGCCCATGCCATCCTCCCGGCGCCATAATGAATGAACGTTCATTTATGAAAGCATATCGCGGCCGGGTTGGGAAGGGCGGCTGCCTGTCGCAGCGACCGGCCGGGCGAAGCGCCTGAAAAACCGAGGGAAATCCGCCTCGTGCCGGGCGGATCCGCAGATCGGGCCGGGCATATCCCCAGTAACATCCGGGTTGAACCGGACTTTTCCCCGGCGTCATATGGAGCCCGGACCACGAAGGACCCGGCATGGACCATCCCCACGGCGCGCCGCCGCCCAATCCCAACAACCGCCTGTCGCGCGAGACCAGCCCCTATCTGCTGCAGCATCGCCACAACCCGGTCGACTGGCATGCCTGGGGCGCGGCGGCGCTGAGCGAGGCGCGGGACTCCAACCGGCCGATCCTGCTCTCGGTGGGCTATGCGGCCTGCCACTGGTGCCACGTGATGGCGCATGAGAGCTTCGAGGATCCGGCGATCGCCGCGCAGATGAACCGGCTCTTCGTCAACATCAAGATCGACCGCGAGGAACGGCCCGACCTCGATGCGATCTACCAGCAGGCCCTGGCGCTCCTCGGCCAGCAGGGCGGCTGGCCCCTCACCATGTTCCTGCTGCCGGACGGACGGCCGTTCTGGGGCGGCACCTATTTCCCGAAGGAGCCGCGCTACGGCAGGCCCGGCTTCGGCGACGTGCTGAATTTCATCTCCGAGACCTTCCACCGCGATGCCGAAAAGGTGGAGAAGAACGTCGCCGGCCTCGCCGAGGCGATGGCAAAACTCGCCCGCCCGCAACCCGGCGGCGAGATTTCCCTGACCCTCACCGACCAGATCGCCGAGCGCCTGCTGGGCGAGGTGGATTTCGAGAGCGGCGGCATCGGCAGTGCGCCGAAATTCCCCCAGGCCCCCCTCTTCAATTCCTTCTGGCGCGCCTACAAGCGCAGCGGCAACACCGGCTACAAGGATGCGGTGGTGCTGACCCTGATCCGCATGGCGCAGGGCGGGATCTACGATCATCTCGGCGGCGGGCTGGCGCGCTATGCGACGGATGCCCATTGGCTGGTGCCGCATTTCGAGAAGATGCTCTACGACAATGCCGAATTCGTGGCGCTGCTGACCCTGGTCTGGCAGGAGACCCGGGACCCGCTGTTCGAAGCGCGGGTCCGCGAAACCGTCGGCTGGCTGGAACGCGAGATGCTTGCCGCCCCTGAAGATACCCCGGGCGCCGCCGGCGACCGCGCCTTCGCCGCCTCGCTCGACGCCGATTCCGAGGGCGAGGAGGGGAAGTTCTACGTCTGGACGGCGGCGGAGATCGACGCCGCCCTGGGCGCCGAGGCGGAGTTCTTCAAGCAACATTACGACGTGACGGAAGCGGGCAACTGGGAGGGAAAGACCATCCTCAACCGCACCGCCCTGCCGGCCTATCTCGGCGGCGAGACCGAGGCCCGCCTCGAACGCTGCCGGGCGCGGCTGCTGGCGGAGCGGGCCGGACGGATCCGGCCCGGCTGGGACGACAAGGTGCTGGTCGACTGGAACGGCCTGATGATCACCGCCCTCGCCGAGGCGGCCCAGGTTTTCGCGGCGCCGCACTGGCTGGACCTCGCCCGGTCCGCCTTCGCCTTCATCCGGCGCACGATGTTCAAGGATGGCCGCTTGTTCCATGCCTGGCGCCAGGGCAGGCTCGCCCATCCCGCCACGCTCGACGACCATGCCAATCTCGCCCAGGCGGCGCTGGCGCTGCACGAGGCTACCGCCGACGCCGCCTATCTCGCCGCCGCGCGGGAGATCGTCGCCCTCCTCGACCGGCACTACTGGGATGCCGAGGCCGGGGGCTATTTCATGACCGCGGACGATACCGCGGACGTGGTCGTCCGCCCGAAATCCGCAGCCGACAATGCGACGCCGAACGGCAACGGCACCATGGTCGGCGTCCTGGCCCGGCTGCATCACCTCACCGGCGCACCGGCCTATCTCGACCGCGCCCATGCCCTGGTCGCCGCCTTTGCCGGCGAGATCGGCCGCAACTTCTTCCCCCTCGCCACATTGCTGAACAACAACGACTTCCTGCAGCGCGCCCTGCAGGTGGTGATCGTCGGCGATCGCGGTGCCGCCGATACCGGGGCCCTGATCGAGGTCGTCCGCGGAGTGTCGCTGCCAAACCGCCTGCTGCTGGTCGTGGCGCCGGACAGCCCGGTGCCGCCTAACCATCCCGCCGCCGGCAAGACCCGCATCGGCGGCAGGGCCACCGCCTATCTCTGCCGGGGCCAGAGCTGCGGCCTTCCCGTCACCGACCCGGCGGCACTCCGCGCCGCCCTGCTACAGGGCTGAGTCCGTGCCCGTCGCCGCCCTGGAGACCGAGATCGGCTGGATCGAGGTGACCGCCGACGGCGATGCCATCACCCATCTCTTCTGGCGCGGCACCAGGCCGGCCCGGCTCGCCGCCTCGCCGCTGGTGAAGGAGGCGCAAAAGCAGCTCGCCGCCTATTTCGCCGGCCGGTTGAAGGCCTTCGACCTCCCGATCAAGGCCGATGGCAGCGACTTCGCCCGTGCCGTCTGGCGCGAGATGCTGGCGATCCCCTATGGCGAGACCCTGACCTACGGCGATGTCGCGGCGAAGCTCGGAGCCGAGGGCCACGAGACGGATCCGCGCCTGATCGACCCCAGGGCCGTCGGCCAAGCCTGCGGCCAGAACCCCATCGCGGTCATCATCCCCTGCCACCGGATCACCGGCACCAACTGGCTGGGCGGCTATTCCAGCGAGCTTGGCCTCCGGGCGAAGCGCTATCTGCTGGACCTGGAAAGCGGGCAGGGGCGGCTGTTCTAGCCGGCCTCAGTTGTCGGCCACCAGCTTGTCGCCGAGGACGTAGCTCAGGGTTTCGAGATCGCTGATGGCGCCGCCCTTCCAGCCGGAGATCACCAGGCTGCTCGTCGCCGTCGTTCCAACTGAGGGTCAGGGTCGAATTGCCGGCACCCGAGGTGAGCGCCGTGAGATCCGGTGCCCTCCAGATCGGCGAGATCGTCGGCGGTGTCGGTCGACCATATCGGTGAAGCGCAGGATATCCTCGCCGATCTTGAAATCGGTGATCGTGTCGTTGCCGGGTCCTTGAAGTCGATCTCGAAGGTATCGGCCTCGGTGCCGCCGGAAAGCTTGTCGTCGCCGGCGCCGCCGCGCAGCAAATCCTCGCCCGCGTCGCCGAACAGGCTGTCGCTGTCGGCGCCGCCCTGCAGCAGGTCGCTGTCGGCATTGCCGTGCAGGATGTCGTTCCCGGCATCGCCGAACAGCTGATCCCCCTCGCTGTCGCCGTTCAGCGTGTCGTTGCCCTTGTCGCCGTGCAGGGTATCCGCATCGATGCCGCCAAACAGCTTGTCGTTGCCGTCGCCGCCGAGAAGCTGGTCGAAACCGGCGCCGCCCTCCAGCGTGTCGTTGCCCGCGCCGCCTTCCAGCTGGTCATTGCCGTCGCCGCCCTTCAGCGTGTCGTTGCCGAGGTCGCCGATCAGGTGGTTGTCGGCGCTGTTGCCGATCAGGGTGTCATTGAAATGCTGCCGTTGATCCGATCTCGATGCTGTTCAGGAGATCGCCCTTGGCATCGCCGGTATTGAGGCTGGAGGAGATCAGATTGACGGTGACGGCAGCGGTCGCGGTGACATAGCTTGCCGTGTCGATGTCGTTGCCACCAAAGAGATCGTCGGCGCCCGCTCCGCCGATCAGGATGTCCGCGTCCTTGCCGCCGATCAGCGAATCGACGCCGATTCCGCCGATCAGCGTATCGGCACCGTCATTGCCGACGATGTTGTCGTTCCCCGCGCCGCCCTCGAGCGTGTTGTCGGACATTGTTGCCGACAAGCGTATCCGGAAGGCGCTGCCCAGGATGTTGAGGATGCCGATATAGGTATCGCCGGCGGCATCCTTGAGTTGTTGGCGATGTTCAGCAGATCGGCGGTGACGCCGAGCGTGGCGTTGCGGTAGCTGGCGACATCCTTGCCGCTGCCGGTCAGCTTGTCGGCGCCGGCACCGCCCTCGATCTCGTCATTGCCGGCAAGCCGCCAGTTCCTGGATGTCGTTAGCCGTCGCCGAGCCCTCGAGGCGGTCGTTACCCTGGCCGCCGTCCATCGTGTCGTTGTCGCTCCATGTCTCGCCGCGCGCATCAGGTCGTCGCCGAAATTGAACGGCGTCATCGCCGACCAGGATGTCGTCGCCCTGGCCGCCGTCCATCGTGTCGTTGCCGAATCCGCCCTGCAGGATGTCGTTGCCGATTCCGCCGTCCAGCGTGTCGCTGCCGAAGTCGCCCGAAAGAATGTCGTTCCCGTCCTCGCCGAAGACCTCGTCGTCGTCGCCCTGGCCGAAGAGAATGTCGTTGCCGGTACCGCCAAACAGCTTGTCGTTGCCATCCTGGGCGTGGATGACATCATTGCCGGCACCGCCATTCAGGATATCGTCGCCCGACTCGACGGCGCTCTCCTCGATGGTGTCGTTGTCGTCCCCGCCGTTGACGGTATCGTTGCCGGTGCCGCCAAAGAGCGTGTCGCTGCCCTTGCCGCCATCCAGCACGTCGTTGCCGGACCCGCCATCGAGCTGATTGTCGCCGTCATTGCCGGTCAGCTTGTCGTTGAACTGCGAGCCGTTGATCCCCTCCATGCTGACGAAGGTGTCGCCGGCCGCCTCGCCGGTATTCAGCTTGGCATTCGCGAGATTGACGGTGAGGCCGGCCGTCGCTTCCTCGTAGCTGGCGATGTCGTTCTCCGCGCCGCCGTCGAGAGCATCCTTGCCCAGGCCGCCGCGCAATTGGTTGGCATCGGCATTGCCGGTCAGGGTGTCGTTGAACCTGCTGCCGATCAGGTTGTCGATCGCGCCATAGGTGTCGCCGGCGGCGTCGCCGGTATTGCCGGCATTGCTGAGCAGGCTGGCGACCACCCCGGCCAAAGCGGTGCGATAGGTGGCGAAGTCGAAGGCATCGCCGTCCATCGTATCGGCCCCGGCGCCGCCTTCCATCTCGTCGAGCCGGACCACGTCGGAGCCGTCGAGGATGTCGTCCCCGGCGCCGCCGAGAAGCCGGTCATTGCCGACGCCACCGGTCAGGGTGTCGTTGCCCACCCCGCCATCCAGCACGTCGTCATCGTCGCCGCCGTCCAGCGTATCGTCGCCCTCGCCGCCCAGCAGCCTGTCGTTGCCGGCAGCGCCGCCGAGCGCGTCCTTGCCGGCGCCGCCGTCGAGGCTGTCGTCATCGTCGCCGCCGTCCAGCGTGTCGTCGTCGAGCCCGCCCAGCAGCGTGTCGTTGCCGCCGCCACCCTTCAGCGTGTCCTTGCCGGCACCGCCGTCGAGGATATTGTCGCCGCCCTTGCCGGTGAGCGTGTCGTCGCCCGCCTCGCCGTTGAGCTGGTCGGCCGCCGTGCCGCTGCCGCCGACCAAGATGTCATTGCCCTCGCCGCCGAACATCTTGTTGGTGCCGAATTCAAACAAACCGCCCATCTGGTCGTCGCCGATGCCACCTTTCAGCGTATCGTTGCCGAACCCGCCGATCAGGATGTCGTTGCCGGCGCCGCCGTCCAGCGTATCGTTGCCGTCGGCACCGAACAGGATGTTGTCGGCGCCGTCGCCGGTCAGCTTGTCGACGAAGTTGCTGCCGACCAAGCCCTCGATCCCGCTATAGGTGTCGCCGGCCGCCTCGCCGGTATTCAGCCCCGCCTGGCCGAGATTGACGGTGAGGCCGGCGGTCGCCGCAAGGTAGCTCGCGACATCGTTGTCGGCGCCGCCGATCAGCTTGTCCTTGCCGGCACCGCCGAGCAGGGTGTCGTTGCCGATGCCGCCGTCCAGCGTGTCGTCGCCGAGACCGCCGCGAAGCTCGTTCTTGGCGCCGTCGCCGGTCAGGGTGTCGTTGAACTTGCCGCCGATCAGCCCGTCGATGGTGAAATAGGCGTCGAACTGCGCATCGCCGGTGTTCTGCGCCGGCAGCAGCAGGCTGGCGACGATCGCGGTCGTCGCATTGGCATAGCTGGCAAGATCGAGCCCGGTCGTGCCGGTGAGCTTGTCGCCGCCGGCGCCACCTTCCAGAATGTCGTCGCCGGCGCCGCCGTCGAGCTCGTCGGCATCCAGGCCGCCGAACAGCCGGTCGTTGTTCGCGCCGCCGGTCAGCTTGTCGAAACCGGCGCCGCCGTCGAGGAGGTTGTCGCCGGCCGTATCGCTCAAGGTGTCGTTGCCGTCGCCGCCGAACAGCTGGTCGTTGCCGGCGCCGCCGTCCAGGATATCGTCATTGGCGCCGCCGTCGATCAGATCGTCGTCGTCGTCGCCGACGAGGGTGTCGTTGCCGGCATCGCCGAACATCTTGTCGTTGCCGTTGCCGCCGTCGATGCTGTCGTCGCCGGCATCGCCGTGGAACGTCTCCCCGCCGCCCTCGCCGGTGATCTCGTCGTTGCCGTCGCCGCCGGAGATCTTGTCCTCGCCGCCCTCGCTGTTGATGATGTCGTCGCCGGCGCCGCCGAAGAAGGTCTCGGTGTCGGACGTGCCGAGAAGGGTATCGTTGCCCTTGCCGCCATCGAGGACATCCTTGCCGCCGTTGCCGTCCAGGATATTGTCGCCGTCGTCGCCGGTGATCTTGTCGGCGAAGTCCGTGCCCTCGATGCGCTCGATCGAGATGTAGACATCGCCGGTCGCATCGCCCTTGTTCTTGCTGGGGTCGAGAAGGTTGACGGTGACCCCGGCCGTCGCATCGCGATAATCCGCCCGGTCGTTCCCCGCGCCGCCGTTGAGCGTATCGCCGCCGGCGCCGCCGCTCAGGCGGTCGTCGTTCTTGCCGCCCAGCAGGATGTCCTTGCCGGCGCCGCCGAACAGCGTGTCATCGCCGTCGCTGCCATCCAGGATGTCGTCGCCCTTCAGGCCCTGGAGCTCGTTGGCGCCGACGGCGCCGGAGAGGACGTCGTTGAAGGCGGAGCCGATCAGGTTGGCGACGCCCTTGTAGCTGTCGCCGGCCGCGTCGTTCGAGTTGAAGGACGGGTCGGTGAGATTGGCGACGACGCCGATCTTGGCGTTGCGATAGGTGGCGAAGGCGTTGCCGATCGTCTGGTCGACCAGGGAATCGGCACCGGCGCCGCCTTCCATCTCGCTGCCCGCACCCTCGACGCTCAGCGTGTCGTCGCCGGCGCCGCCGGACAGCCTGTCGAGGCCGAAATTTCCGGCCAGAACATCATTGCCCAGGCCGCCGATCAGCACGTCATCGCCATTGCCGCCGGTCATGATGTCCGAGCCGGCGCCGCCGTCGATCGTCACCGCGGTCGAGCCCCGCGCAGATCGAACTGCGACAGGGTATCGTCGGCCGCGGTGCCGAGGAAGGTCTTGGTCCCGGCATTGAAGACGCCCATGGTGTCCGGCGCGATCAGGATGCGGATCTCGGCCGGTCCGGACAGCCCGCTCGGATTCGCCACCGTGTACCTGAATATCTCGTGCTTGGCCGGCGCCCAGGGCGGAAGCGTGTCGACGATATAGGTGTAGTCGCCGTTGGCGGCGATCTGCAGCTTGCCGAAGGTGCCCTGCAGGGCAATGCTGGTGAAGACCGGGACGGTGATCTTGCCGAAGCTGAGCGAATTGACCGCGAGGGGTCGGCGCCGGCCATATCCTTGCCGAGGGCGGGAACGAGGGTGCCGATGCCGGTCAGCACATTGCCGGTGGCGATGCCGTCGACGGTGCGGTCGAGATCATTGTTCGCGGTCATCGGCGCACCTCGGCAGCGGTGATCAGCGCGCTTGTCGCCACCGGGTGATCGAAGCCGCAGATGACGCTATCCGTCTGCACGCTTGTCGCGCCAGACGCCGTGCCCTCGTTCGCCATGCTGATCCCCTGTAACCGACGTTAAGCCGCCAACGCCGCCGTCCCGTTTGTTTTGCCAGGTTCATCAGCTTCTATAGTTGGCGGAGGAATGTCGAGTCACCAGCGATTCCGGGGTGACGCCGGTCACCATGTTTGAACCTTTCCCCGGCTCACCGCGACGGGGCTCACCGCGACGGGGCTCACCGCGACGGGGCTCACCGCGACGGGGCTCACCGCTCCGCCTGCCAGTTGCGGGTGGTTAACGGGACATGGTCTTGACGCGACGGGGATTTTCCTGGAACTCTCGCCCGGTCAATACGTCTTCAGGGCAGGGTGCAAGTCCCTACCGGCGGTAGGGCATGGGGCCTAAAGGCCCACATGTCGAGCCCGCGAGCGCCGCGGATCGCAGGATCCGCGGGTCAGCAGACCAGGTCGAAATCCTGGGCCGACAGTCACAGTCCGGATGAAAGAAGACGCGCGCGCCGACGGGCGGAGTCCGCATGTGCGGATCCGCGTCCCGTTCTGGCGTTTGCCCTGGAACGTTTGTCGCAGTCGTTTGACCCGCGCGTGGCCGCCCCACCGGCCCCACGCGCCTTTGCGAGGAGCGTTTCCATGACCAAACCCGGCATACCCCTGCTCACCCAGCGCATCGACGCCGCCATGCGCGCCGGCATTCCCGTCGTGCTGTTCGACGACGACGAACGCGAGAACGAAGCGGATCTGGTGATCGCCGCCGAGGCCCTGACCCATGACGTGATGGCGCGCTTCATCCGCGATTGCAGCGGCATCGTCTGCCGCTGCCTCGACGATACGCTAATCCGCCGGCTCGACCTGCCGCCGATGACGCCGCGCAACGGCTGCCGCCACGGCACCGCCTTCACCGTCTCGGTCGACGCCCGGCGCGGCGTCACCACCGGCGTCTCGGCGGCGGATCGCCTGGCGACGATCCGCGCCGCCATCGCTGAGGGAGCAACGCCCGCCGATCTCGTCCGCCCCGGCCATGTCTTCCCGCTGCGGGCGGAGACCGGCGGCGTGCTGGTGCGCCGCGGCCATACCGAAGGCTCGGTCGATCTCGCCGTTCTCGCCGGGTTGAAGCCGGCGGCGGTGCTTTGCGAATTGATGACCAGGGACGGCGAGATGCTGCGCGGGACGGCGGCCAAGGCCTATGCGCGGCGCAACGGCTTTCCCTGCCTCACCATCCAGGAACTGGTGCGCTACCGGTCGGTGGCGACGGAGCGCGCCGCCTGAGATCCGGCGACGGAACGCGCCGCGGCGATCGGCAACAACGCGCTTGGAATCTCCCGACCGGCATCGCAAAGTAGCCGCCAGGATCAAGCAGGAGACGGCAGATGAAGACCCACGCCATTCGCATCCACGAAACCGGCGGACCGGAGAAGCTGCGCTGGGAGGAGATCGAGGTCGGCCAGCCCGGCCCCGGCGAGGTGACCCTGCGCAACCAGGCCTGCGGCGTGAACTACATCGACACCTATCACCGCACCGGCCTCTACCAGATCGCGCTGCCCTCCGGCCTCGGACTGGAGGGCGCCGGCGTGATCGAGGCCCTGGGCGCCGGCGTCACCACGCTGAAGGTCGGCGACCGCGTCGCCTATTGCGCGGCGCCGATCGGCTCCTATGCGGAATTGCGGACCTACCCGGTCGACAAGCTGATCAAGCTGCCGGATTCGGTGGAAGCGAAGACCGGCGCGGCGATGATGCTGCAGGGCATGACGGTCGAATACCTGATCCGCCGCACCTATCCGGTGAAGGCCGGCGACTGGGTGCTGTTCCATGCCGCGGCCGGCGGCGTCGGTTCGATCGCGCTGCAATGGCTGAAATCCCTCGGTGCCACGGTGATCGGCACCGCCGGCTCCGCCGAGAAATGCCAGATCGCCAAGTCCCTCGGCGCCGATTTCACCATCAACTACCGCACCGAGGACTGGGTGAAGCGGGTGAAGGAACTGACCGACGGCAAGGGCGTGCATGTGGTCTATGACGGCGTCGGCAAGGATACCTGCATCCCCTCGCTGGATTGCCTGCGGCCGCGCGGCTACATGGTGACCTACGGCAATGCCTCGGGCCCGGTGCCGCCGATCGAGCCGCTGCTGCTCAGCATGAAGGGATCCCTCTTCCTGACCCGGCCGACCTTGATGGCCTATACCGCGACCCGCGCCGATCTCGAGCTCTCGGCCAACGCGCTCCTCGACGTGGTGACGCGCGGCGTGGTCAAGATCGCCGTCAACCACACCTATCCGCTGAAGGAGGCCGCCCAGGCGCATCGCGATCTCGAGGGCCGCAAGACCACGGGTTCCATCGTCCTCATTCCCTAGGGGCCGGTCATGTCGATCGCCAGCGGCAAGCCGCCGCGCAGCCTGGCCTGGAGCTCCGCCCAGGGCACCAGCATCGAGCATCTGACCCTGGCCGAGCGCGCCGCCGACGGTGTCGTCGTCGGCATCGACGACGACGGCAAGCCCTTCCGCTTCGCCTATGAACTGGCCTGGGACGATGCCTGGCGCCTGCATTCGGCGCGGGTCTCGGTGATCGGCGAGGCCGGTGCCCGGAGCCTGGCGCTGAAGACCGACGGCAACGGCCACTGGTTCGACCAGGCCGACCACCGCCTCCCCGAGCTATCCGGCGCCATCGACATCGATCTCGCCGTCTCGCCCTTCACCAACACCTTCCCGATCCGCCGCCTCGGCCTGCGCAAGGGGGCCGGCGCCGAGATCAAGGTCGCCTATGTCGCGGTGCCCAGCCTCGCCCTTTCCGCCGTCACCCAGCGCTATACCCATCTCGGCCCGGGTCCGGACGGCAGGCCGCGCTGGCGCTACGAAGGCTTTCCCGCCGGCTTCTCCGCCGACATCGTCGTCGATGCCGAAGGCCTGGTCACCGATTATCCCGGCCTGTTCCGCCGTCTCTAGAACCGATTAGAGGCCGAGATCGCCGAGGCCGGGGTGATCGGCCGGGCGCGGACCGGGCGCCGGCCAATGGAACTTGCGCTCCGCCGCCGCGATCGGCAGGTCGTTGATCGAGGCATGGCGCCGGCGCATCAGGCCGCGGGCGTCGAATTCCCAGTTCTCGTTGCCATAGGCGCGGAACCAGTTTCCAGAATCGTCGCGCCATTCATAGGCGAAGCGCACGGCGATGCGGTCGTCGGTGAAGGCCCAGAGTTCCTTGATCAGCCGGTAGTCCAGCTCCTTCGCCCATTTCCGCGTCAGGAAGCCGACGATCGCCGGCCTCCCCTCGAAGAACTCGGCGCGGTTGCGCCAGCGGCTGTCCTCGGTATAGGCCAGCGCCACCCGCTCGGGATTGCGGGAATTCCAGCCGTCTTCCGCGGCGCGCACCTTCTGGATCGCGGTCTCGCGGGTGAAGGGCGGCAAGGGCGGGCGGCTCTCGGTGGCAGTCATCGCAGCTTCCTCGGCTGTGGATCGGACGGCTGTGGATCGGACGGGGTGCCAGACTCGGTCAAGACGGGCGGCGGTACAAGCAGAAAGGGCCGGATCGAAGGATCCGGCCCGTCCCCGCGCGCCCGACGTCCGGCGCTACTGGTTCATCGACTGGAAGAAGTCGTTGTTGGTCTTCGAGTGCTTCAGCTTGTCGATCAGGAACTCCATCGCGTCGGTGACGCCCATCGGCATCAGGATGCGGCGCAGAACCCACATCTTGCTGAGCGTTGCCTTGTCGACCAGCAGCTCCTCCTTGCGGGTGCCCGACTTGGTGATGTCGATCGAGGGGAAGGTGCGCTTGTCGGAGAGCTTGCGGTCGAGGATGATTTCCGAATTGCCGGTGCCCTTGAACTCCTCGAAGATCACCTCGTCCATGCGGCTGCCGGTATCGATCAGCGCCGTGGCGATGATGGTCAGCGAGCCGCCTTCCTCGATGTTGCGCGCCGCGCCGAAGAAACGCTTCGGCCGCTGCAGCGCATTGGCGTCGACGCCGCCGGTCAGCACCTTGCCCGACGATGGCACGACGGTGTTGTAGGCGCGGGCGAGGCGGGTGATCGAATCCAGCAGGATGACCACGTCGCGCTTGTGCTCGACCAGGCGCTTCGCCTTCTCGATCACCATTTCCGCGACCTGAACGTGGCGCGAGGCCGGCTCGTCGAAGGTCGAGGTGACGACCTCGCCCTTCACCGAACGCGCCATGTCGGTGACTTCCTCCGGCCGCTCGTCGATCAGCAGCACGATCAGGTAGCATTCCGGATGATTGGCGGCGATCGAATGGGCGATGTTCTGCAGCATCACCGTCTTGCCGGTGCGCGGCGGGGCGACGATCAGGGCGCGCTGGCCCTTGCCGATCGGGCAGATGAGATCGATGATGCGGGCGGTGATGTCGACCTTCTGGTTGTCCCGGCTCTCGCGGGTCTCGCGCAGCCTGGCGGGCTTGCCGCCCAGTTCCATCTTCTTGCCCGGCGAGATCTCCCGCGGCGTCACCGGCTCCTCGACCAGCTTGGGCATCTCCACGTCGCCCTTGCCTTCGAGCTCCATGGTGAGCTTCTCGTCGGGATAGAGCGGCGTCAGGTTGTCGAAGTTGATCCGGTGGCGGATCTTGTCGGGATCCTCGAAATTGATCTTGTTGACCTTGAGGAGGGCGAAATAACGCTCGCCGTCCTTGGGTGCCCGGATCTGGCCCTCGACGGTGTCCCCGGTCCGCAGCGCGAAGCGCCTGACCTGGCTGGGGCTCACATAGATGTCGTCGGGACCCGGCAGGTAGTTGGCCTGCGGGCTGCGCAGAAAGCCGAAGCCGTCCTGCAGGATTTCCAGCACGCCGTCGCCGAAGATCGCGGTGTCGTTCTCGGCCAGCTGCTTCAGGATCGCGAACATCATGTCCTGCCGCCGCAGGGCGCTGGCATTCTCGATCTGCAGGCTCTCGGCAAATTCCAGGAGCGCCGCCGGGGTCTTGAGTTTAAGTTCTTGAAGATTCATGGGTTTTTATGGGTTCTCTGGTTCTGAGGGGGGTGTCCGAGGGGATGTATCGCGGGGGTTTGGATGACCGGATTCGCTGGATGCAGCAGGCGGAACAGGTTTGGATGAACCCCTTGCCCCCGACGCGCGGCCGTTTCGGCCGATTGATCTGATGTTGCGTGGAGAAATCAGCAGGGGAAGGCCAGCCCGCCCCACCGATGTGGTCGTCGGACTTGATCAACGCGATACCGGATGTTTAAGGCTTTGTCAAATAGGTATTTTGTGATGCCTTCCAGATCCGGGGCAGGGTCTCCGGCCGGCAAAGCCGCGGGTCCTTGCAGGGAGCGCCGGACCCGAACCGATACCAGGCGGGGCCGCCGGGACCGAAAATTCCATGGATTGGCGCGGTCTAGAAGGGCTTCACCACCGCCAGGATGACGATGCCGATGAGCAGCACTGTCGGCACCTCATTCATCACCCGATAGAACGTCTCGGTGTGGAAATTCGCATCCTTGGCGAAATAGCGGCGCCAGCGGGCATAGCCGGCATGGACCAGCTGCATGCCCAGGAGGAGCAGAAGCTTGGCGTGGAACCAGCCGTCCATCCAGTGGTTGCCGAGATAGGCCAGGGTGAGGCCCAGGGCCCAGGCGGCCAGCATCGCCGGGTTGATGATGGCGCGCAGCAGGCGGCGCTCCATCACCTTGAAGGTTTCCGAGAGCTCCGAGCCGTTGGCCGCCTTCACATGATAGACGTAGAGCCGCGGCAGATAGAGCATGCCGGCCATCCAGGCGATGACCGCGATGACGTGCAGCGCCTTCACCCAGGTATAGAGATCCATTCTTTCGATCCTCCTGTCAGGCTTGTGCCGCGGTGGCCGTCGCTTCCGCCATCTGGCAGGCGCATTTCGGCCAGTCTGCGCAATAGGTCCGCCCCATCCCGTCCTGCACCGTCTCCTCACGCGCCAGCGCCTGCTGCACCAGATGCGCAAGGCCGACGATGAAATCCGGATGGGCCGATACCGTCGGCGCCCGCACATAGGCCGGCGCGCCGCGGATCTCGGCGATATGACGGTATTCGATGTCGAGCTCGACCAGGGTTTCCGAGTGCTCCGAGACGAAGGCGACGGGCACCACCACGATCGGCTTGTCGTCGAGGGCGGCACGGATGATGGCCTCGTCGGTCGCGGGACCCACCCATTGCAGGGGTCCGACCTTGCTCTGGAAGGCGATCACCCACTGGTCCTCGGGCAGGTCCAGCCAGGCGGCGACGGCACGCACGCTGGCGGCCACCTGGGCGACATAGGGATCACCCTGGTCGACGATCTTCTTCGGCAGCCCATGCGCAGAGAAGATGATGGCCGGGGCGGCCCCGCCTTGCGCCTTGGCCGCCGCCACCGCCTCGCCGGTGATCTGCGCCAGGGCGCCGATGAAGCCGGGCTCGGTCGGATAGCAGCAGATGAGCTTGCTGGGCACGCTCAGCTTCTGCCGCGCGGCTTCCTCCTGCCAGACCCGGTAGGAAGAGGCGGTGGTGGTGGTGGAGAATTGCGGATAGAGCGGCAGGAGGACGATCTCGTCGGGCGCGAAGGCCTTCACCTGCCGCACCACCGCATCGCTGAGCGGATGCCAGTAGCGCATGCAGGGGAACACCCTGACCTCGCCCAGATCCTTCAGCGCCAGCTGCAAAGCCGCGGCCTGGCGCTGGGTATTGGGCAGGATCGGCGAGCCGCCGCCGATCTTTGCATAGATCTCCCGCGCCACGCCGGCCCGCCGTTTCGAGATCAGCTTGGCGAGCAGCCAGCGGATCGGTGCCGGTGCGCCGATGATGTTGACGTCGTTGAACAGGTTGAAGAGGAAGGGCTCGACCGCCGCCTGGCTGTCCGGCCCGCCCAGATTGAACAGCACGACGGCGATGCGCCGGGGATTGCTCAACCGACTATCCTCGCCAGGCTTTGACGGTCTTCACCAACTCGGCCACATGTTCCGGCGGCGTTTCCGGCACGATGCCATGGCCGAGATTGAAGACGAAGGGGCCCTGGTTGAGCTTGGCAAGGATCTCCTCGGTTGCCGTCTGCATCGCCCGGCCGCCGGCGACCAGCAGCTGCGGATCGAGATTGCCCTGCAGGGCGACGCGCCCCTGCAGCTGGGTCCAGGCCCAGTCCAGCGGCACGCCGGGATCGAGGCCGAGGCCGCGCATGAAACCCGCCCGGGCGAAATCCAGATAGCCGACGCCGGCGCCGCGCGGAAAGAGGATCACGGGAATCTCCGGATGGCTCTGGCGAATCCGCGCAACGATCGCCCGGCAGGGCTCCAGCGACCAGCGCAGCAGATTGCGATGATCCAGGGCACCGGCCCAGGAATCGAACAGCTGCAGCACCTCGGCACCGGCATCGATCTGGCCGAGGAGATACTGCGCCGTCGCCTCGACCACCAGGTCGACCAGCACCTGGAAATTTTCCGGATGCCCATAGGCCCAGGCCTTGGTCTTGGCAAAATCCCGGCTCGAGCCGCCCTCGATCATATAGCTGGCAACCGTCCAGGGCGCCCCGGCAAAGCCGATCAGCGCGGTTTCCGCCGGCAGTTCCTTTTTCAGCCGCCGCAGGGTCTCATAGACCGGCTGCAGGCCGGTATGGAACCGCGCCATGCTGAGCCGGGACAGGTCGTTCTCGCCCACCAGCGGATCCAGCAGTGGCCCCCGGCCCTCTTCGAAGCGCACCGGCTGGCCTAGCGCGTGCGGCACGACCAGGATGTCGGAAAACAGGATCGCCGCATCGAGACCGAAGCGGCGGATCGGCTGCAAGGTCACCTCGACCGCGAGATCCGGGTTGAAGCAGAGATCCAGGAAGCCGCCCGCCTTGGCCCGGGTCGCACGATATTCCGGAAGATAGCGACCGGCCTGGCGCATCAGCCAGATCGGCGGCCGATCCAGCTTCTCGCCGCGCAAACTCCTCAGGAGCAGTTTCTGGTCCGGCACCGGATCTATCCCCATCTGGCTGGTCAGCCCTCTAATACCTAATAAGAATCCGTATGAGATAGTAGTATTTGTAGTGCGGTGAGTCCTGTTAATCCCCGGTGACGCCGGTTTCTGCACCGCCGGCATGTGGATATAGATGGAAGATCCGCCGGTGGATCATCGGGTGGAACAACCGGTCGCAGGCGCCGCGGCCCGCGAAACGGGAAAACGGGGATAAGGCGGATAAGCCGCCGGGCGAAGTTATGCGCCGGATTCACCGGACCGGTGCGAAGGGGTTGATCCGGCGGACAAGCGATGCCATGACTGAAGAAGATCCAGGCATAACTCCGGCGACGGATACCAGCGTCGTGTTATCCAGGTGATGTCCACAGGTTCCTGTGAGCGAAATTGGCGACAGTCGATCGAACCTAGACGCGTTCGGATGGAGATGCTTTGGATAAGGTGGCGCCGGATGGCACGGACATGACGGGATCCTATCATCTGCATCTGGTCTCCGATGCGACGGGTGAGACCCTGAACAGCGTCACCCGGGCCTGCCTGGTGCAGTTCGAGGGCGTGACGCCGATCGAGCACAGCTGGACCCTGATCCGCACGCCGGGCCAGATGGAAAAGGTCCTCGGCGGCATCAAGCTGCATCCCGGCCTGGTGCTCTATACCATCGTCAACGACAAGCTCCGCCAGGTGCTGCTCGAAGGCTGCCGGCGGATCGGCGTCACCGTGGTGCCGGTGCTCGATCCGGTCATGGTGGCGATCGGCGCGCATTTCGGCCTGACCGCCCGCGGCCAGTCCGGTCGGCAGCACACCATGGACCAGGAATATTTCGACCGCATCGCGGCGATGGACTACGCCCTCGCCCATGACGACGGACAATCCGCCCGCAGCTACGACGACGCTGACGTCATCCTGGTCGGCGTCAGCCGGTCGTCGAAGACCCCGACCTGCATCTATCTGGCCAATCGCGGCATCAAGGCGGCGAACGTGCCGATCGTTCCCGGCTGTCCGCTGCCGCCGGAACTCTTCACCGTGCGCGGCCCGCTGGTCGTCGGCCTCACCAAGGACGCCAACCAGCTGGTCCAGATCCGCAAGAACCGGCTGCAGATGATCGCCAAGGACGAGGAAACCAACTACGTCGATGCCGGCTCGGTTCGCGATGAGGTCGCCCAGGCGCGCCGCCTCTGCAGCGATCACAACTGGCCGGTGCTCGACGTCACCCGGCGATCGATCGAGGAAACCGCGGCGGCGATCATCCAGCTGCTGCAGGATCATCGCGACAAGCAGGGCGTGGCGGCGGGCGCCGGCCAGGCCCAGCCGGCCTGAGGGCACGCGACGGCGATGCCAGCGCTGGTCCTCGCCTCCGGCAGCGCGACCCGCGCACGGCTGCTGCGCGAAGCCGGGGTCGTCCTCGATGTCGCCGTCGCCGCCATCGACGAGAGCGAAATACTGCAATCCCTCCGCCGGGACGGCGCCGCCCCCGACCGGGTCGCCGAGACCCTCGCCGAACTGAAGGCGCAACGGGTGAGCGGCAGATATCCCGGCCGCCTGGTTCTCGGCGCCGACCAGATGCTGGATTGCGGCGGCACCTGGCTGGAGAAACCCGGGGACCTCGCCGAGGCCCGGGCGCATCTCCTGCTCCTGCGCGGCCGCCGCCATCGCCTGGTTTCGAGCGCGGTGCTGGTGCGAGACGGCGTCCGACTCTGGCACCATACCGCCACGGCCGATCTCGAGATGCGGGACTTCAGCGATGCCTTCCTCGATACCTATCTGACCGCCGCCGGCGCCGCCGTTCTCGGCGCGGTCGGCGGCTATCAGCTGGAGAGCCTGGGGGCGCAGCTCTTCCGCCGGATCGACGGCGATTTCTTTACCGTCCTCGGCCTGCCGCTGCTGCCGGTACTGGACATTCTGCGCGAACAAGGGATGCTGCAGCGATGAGTGCCCCGAAACCAGCACCTGCCGCCGCCGCACCTGCCGCCGCGACCGCGCCGGTCCGCACCCTGACCGGGCGGGCCCGGATCGCCGGGGTCTTCGGCTGGCCGGTGACCCATTCGCGGTCGCCGCGCCTGCACGGCTACTGGCTGGCGAAATACGGTATCGACGGCGCCTATCTGCCCTTCGCGACCCATCCAAACGCACTTGAAACCGCCATCCGTGCCTTGCCCAGCCTGGGTTTCCGCGGCGCCAACGTGACCCTGCCGCACAAAGAGCCGGCCTTGGCGATGATGGGCGAGGTCACCGCCCGGGCGCAGCGGATCGGCGCGGTGAACACCATCGTCATCGGCGAGAACGGGCTGATCCACGGCGACAATACCGACGGTTTTGGCTTCCTCGCCCACCTGAAGGCCAGCGTGCCGAAATGGCGCGCCGCCCATGGCGATGCCGTGGTATTGGGCGCGGGGGGTGCGGCCCGGGCGATCGTCGTCGCCCTGCTGGATGCCGGCGCTCCGCGGGTCCTCCTCGCCAACCGCACCGAACGCCGGGCCGAGGATCTGGCCCGGGACATCGGCGGCGACATCGAGGTGGTCGGCTGGGCGGAGCGGGGCGTGGCGCTGAAGACCGCCGGGCTGCTGGTCAACACCACCCAGCTCGGCCAGGCCGGCCAGCCGCCGCTGGAGATCGATCTCAAGCACCTGCCGCCGGAAGCCGTGGTCGACGACATCGTCTATGTGCCGATGGAGACCGCCCTCCTGGCCGCCGCGAAGGCCCGCGGCAATCGCACCGTCGACGGGCTCGGCATGCTGCTGCACCAGGCGCGGCCGGGCTTTGCCGCCTGGTTCGGCATCGAGCCGGAGGTGACGCCGGAGCTCCGGGACTTCGTGCTGCAGGATATTCCGTGAAGGTTCTCGGCCTGACCGGCTCGATCGGGATGGGGAAATCGACGGCGGCACGGGCGCTCCGGCGCCTCGGCCTGCCGCTGCACGATGCCGATGCGGCCGTGCATCGCCTGCTGGCCAAGGGCGGGGCGGCGGTGGCGGCGGTCGACCGGGCCTTTCCCGGTGTCGTCGTCGACGGCGCGGTCGACCGGCGGGCCCTGGGGGCCAGGGTCTTTGCCGATGCGGCGGCCCTGAGGCGGCTGGAAGCGATCCTGCACCCGCTGGTCCGCGTCGAGGAGCGGCGCTTCCTGCAGACCTGCCGGGCCCGGGGCGTCCCGCTGGCGGTGCTCGACATCCCGCTGCTCTTTGAAACCGGCGGTGAAATCCGCTGCGATGCCACCCTGGTCGTGACGGCGCCGCAATTTCTGCAGGATCAGCGGGTATTGTCGCGGCCCAACATGAGCCCTGAGCGCCTCGCCCAGATTCGCGCCAAGCAGATGCCGGACGCCGAAAAGCGCCGCCGCGCCGATTTCGTGGTGCAGACCGGCCAGGGCCAGCGCCCGGCCCTGGTGGCGCTGCGCCGGGCGCTGCGCCGGATGCGCTGCCGATGATCGGCGTCTTCGACAGCGGCCATGGCGGGCTGACCATCCTGCGCGCCCTGCACGAGCGCCTGCCGCGCCAGGCCTTCCTCTATCTCGGCGATCACGGCCATGCGCCCTATGGCCAGAAGTCGGCCGCGGAGATCACCGAGCTCACCCGTCGCGGCGTCGCGGCGCTCTTCACCCGCGGCTGCCGGCTGGTGATCCTCGCCTGCAACACCGCCTCGGCCGTGGCCCTGCGCGAGCTGCAGCAGGGCTGGCTGCCGGCGCAGCATCCCGACCGGCGGGTCCTGGGCGTGCTGGTGCCGCTGGTGGAGGCCATCGCCCGCAACCCCTGGCATGCCAGCGCCGGCGCCGCCGAAGCGGCCCGGGCGCCGGAAACCGTCGCCATCTTCGCCACCCCCGCCACGGTGGCCAGCCAGTCCTATGTGCGGGAGACCGCCAAGCGCGCGCCGCAGGTGCGGATCCTGCAGCGGGCCTGTCCCGAACTGGCGGCGATGATCGAGGCCGGCGCGACGGATGCCGCGATATTGCCCGCGGTGGAGGCCCATGTCGCGGCCCTGATCGGCGAGCTGCGGGGCGCCGTCCTCGACAGTGCCGTCCTCGGCTGCACCCATTATCCGCTGATCGAACACCTGTTCCGCCACGCCCTGCCGCCGGACACGCGGATCGTCAGCCAGCCGGCGCGCGTCGCCGAGGCGCTGGTCGCCTATCTCTTCCGCCATCCCGAGATGAAGTCCTTCGCCGCCGAGACGCCAATGCTGCGCGGCCTCACCACCGGCGATCCGGTGCGCGTCAGCGCCCTTGCCACGCGCTTCCTCGGCCGTCATCTTGGCTTCGAGCGACTGGACAGCGACAAGGAAGACCGCCGCCATGCGTGAAGTGGTGCTGGATACCGAGACCACCGGCTTCGATCCGGTCAGCGGCGACCGGCTGGTCGAGATCGGCTGTCTCGAACTCTGGAACCACATCCCCACCGGCAAGAACCTGCAGCTCTATCTCAATCCGGAGCGCGACATGCCGGAAGCGGCGTTCCAGATCCACGGTCTCTCCAGCGAGTTCCTCAGCGACAAGCCGAAATTCGTCGAGGTCGTCGACAAGTTCCTGGATTTCGTCGCCGATGCGCCGCTGGTCATCCACAACGCCGAATTCGACATGAAGTTCATCAACTTCGAGCTCGAGCGCGCCGGCAAGATCTCGATTCCGATGGCCCGGGCCACCGACACGGTGCGGATGGCGCGCACCAAGTTTCCCGGCGCGCCGGCCAGCCTGGATGCGCTCTGCAAGCGCTTCAACATCGACAACTCCGCGCGCTCGCTGCACGGCGCCCTGCTGGACGCCCAGCTGCTGGCCGAGGTCTATATCGAACTGCTGGGCGGCCGGCAGACCGGGCTGACGCTGGACGACGGGCCGGTCTCGCGCGATCTCGATTTCACCGGTTCCGCCGCGCGGAAAAAGAACAATCGTCCGGTCCGGGCACCGCGCCCACACGCACCGACGGCGGAGGAACTGGAGGCCCATGGCGCCTTCATCGCTACACTCAAGGATGCGATCTGGCTGAAGTGATTGCCGCCGGCGATGTGCGCCAGGTCACATCGCCTTTCCCCTCTTCGAACCCCCGGCGTCTGCACCGCGCCTGAGCTTCCGGATGGGGGTCGATTCCGGCCCTCGACGATGAGGAGGGCCGTGTGATGTGGACATCCAAGCTTCTGCTGGCCGGCACCGCGGCGCTGGCGATTTCGCTGGGCGCCGTAGCCTCGGCCCGGGCCGATTATGGCTGGCATCTCGACAAGGTCGATTACTTCGATGACGACGGCGATTGGGTGGAGTTCTGGTCGGACGGCGAGGGCCGCACGCTGATCTTCGTCATCGAGGACGGCGAAACCATCGGCTATCTGGCCGACGGCTTCGACAATCCGAACCCCGAGGAAGGCAGCGGCAGCGAAGACGGCTGGAACCATCTGACGGATCTGCTGAAGAAGCACGGCGTCGGGCTGAAGCGCATGACCAATCTCGCCGGCACGCCCCTGGGCCACGCGCTGCTGCGCGGCGGCCATCTGATCGATCCCTATCACAATCCCGGCGACGTCGGTTACGAGGATACCGAGGGTCTCGGCGGGGGCGGGGGCGGCGGGATCACCCCGGGTGCCGGCAGCCCGACCGAACAGCTGAAACGCCATGCCGGCAAGGGCAACAAGAGCAAGGGCGACGGCGAGGACGGGGACGATCTGAAGCGCGGCGAGGTCGGGCTGTTCGACGACGACATGCCGGGCCCGCCGGACATCGTCAATCCCAATCCGGTCGGCCGGAGCTTCAAGCCGGACAATGGCGGCCGCGGCCATGACGGGCCGCAGGGGAATAACGGCGGCGGCGCGGGTGGCGGTATGGGTGGAGGGGCAGCGCGCTAGGCGAGGATGGCGGGGCTGGATCCGGGATCCGGCCCCGTTTGCTGCGACCCGGCCTAGTTGCCGCTCTCGCCGGCCTCGCTGGCATCCTCGCTGCCGGCTTCGCCGGCGAACTGATCGACGAAATTATGCAGTTCCGCAACCGCGTCTTCGCCGGCGCCGGCGATCTTCTTCGAGAGCTCGTCGCCGGCGAGCTGCAGGGCCGAAGCGGCGCCCGCGAGCTTGTCCAATCCGACCTCTTCGGCGGAAGCCGCGGTCTTCGCCGCGGTCTTTTCCACGATCGCCGCCTGGGTGGCGACCGCCTGGGCGACCAGGGCCTTGGCCTTGTCCGCCTCGGCACCCGCCGCGGCGCTGGCATCGGCCAGCATCTTGGCGAGATCGGCTTCCTTGTCGGCGACCTCGTTCAGCGCCTTGGCCGCCGCCTCGGTCGCCGCGGCATCGCCCTTCTGCACGGCATCGCTATAGGCCTGCAGCTTGGGGCCCATCTCGGCCACCAGATGCTGCTGCAGTGTCAGCGCCTCGCCGACGGCATCGCCGCCACCTTTTTCGCCGCCTTCGCCCTCGTCGCCGCAGCCGGCCAGGGTCAGCGACCCGACGGCGAGGGCGGTGGAAAGCAGGAGGCTGGAACGCTTCAGGCGAGGCAACATGGGCAGTCTCCACAGATCGAGGGCGGCGCGGAGGGCAAGTTAATAACGATTCGCAACTCAGCGCAAGCCATTCGCTGCACCGTGCGTCGCGCGGGCGTTATGTCGCGGCCTCAGTTGACGGTGCCGCCGGCATCCAACTTGCCCTCGGCCTGGGCCTTCATCAGCTCGGCGCGCTTGTCGCGATAGAGGGCGGCGAAATCCACCGGATTGATGTAGAGCGGCGGATAGCCGCCGGCCTGGATCGCGTTGGCGATGACCTGGCGGGCGAACGGGAAGAGCAGGCGGGGCGCCTCGATCATGATCAGCGGCAGCACATGTTCCTGCGGCACCCGGCCGACCCGGAAGATGCCGGCATATTCGCATTCCACCACATAAACCTGGGTCTCGCCGGCCTTGGCGTCCACCGACATGAACAAGGCGACTTCGACATCCGGCGGGGTCATCGGCTTCACCCGGACATCGACCCGGATCATCCCGGTCGGCGCCTCCTTGATGGTGGAGAGGCCGTCATGGCCGGCGGGGTTTTCGAAGGAGAAGTCCTTCAGGAACTGGTTGACGACGACCAGGGGGAACCCGGCGCCCGCCTGCTGGTTCTGGGCGTCGGCGGTCGCGGCGCCATCGGTGGTCTCGGCCATGGGACTGTCCTCGTTTCTGCTGCTGGCGCTCCGCTAGCATCTTTTCGCCCGGCTTGGCAACCGCAACGCCGCGGCACCGCCATGCCGGGGATGCAGTTGACGCAGCTGCGGCAGGTCCCCAGGTTATTGGCCTCGCAGGAAGCCCTGCCTGACGGATTTGACCGGGAGATGTGCATGCCGACGGAGATCGCCTTGATCGTGGGTGCCGGATCGGGCCTGAGCGCCAGCCTGGCGCGGGCCGCCGCCAAGGCCGGGATGCGGGTGGCGCTGGCCGCCCGGCAGGTGGCCAAACTCGACGACCTCGTCCGGGAAACCGGAGCCAGGGCCTATGCCTGCGATGCGGCGGCGCCGGACCAGGTGGAGGGCCTTTTCGCCAGGCTGGCGGCGGAGGTCGGCACGCCCGATCTGGTGGTCTTCAATGCCGGCTATCGCACCCGGGGTCCCCTGATCGAGCTCGATCCGGCCGAGGTCGAGAAGACCTTGCGGATCTCCGCCTATGCCGGATTCCTCACCGGCCAGGCGGCGGCCAGGCATATGCTGCCGCGCGGCGCCGGCTCGATCTTCTTCACCGGCGCCTCGGCCAGCGTGAAGGGCTATGCGCAGTCGGCGCCCTTCGCCATGGCGAAATTCGCCCTGCGCGGCCTCGCCCAGAGCATGGCGCGCGAACTGCAGCCCAAGGGCATCCATGTGGCGCATTTCGTCATCGACGGCGGCATCGCCAGTGCGCGGACCGCCGGCACCGCGGAACCGGCGGCGGACAAATGGCTCGATCCCGATGCCATCGCCCGGACCTATCTCGATACCCATCGCCAGCACCGCAGCGCCTGGAGCACCGAGGTCGAGTTGCGGCCCTGGGTGGAGACGTTCTAGGCGGCGTCGCGGCGCGGCAGATCGGCCGGCAGCAGGGTGAGATAGACGCTGTCGACCCAGGCCTCGCCGACCTTCAGCGTGTTCTTGGCAAAGCCGGTGCGCCTGAAGCCCACCGCCTCCAGCAGGCGGAGCGAGGCGACATTGTCGGGATCGACGTCGGCCCGCACCTGCCGGAGGCCCAGCGTATCGAAGCCGTAGCGCAGCACCGCCAGGGCGGCCTCGCGGGCGAAACCCTTGCCCCAGGCCCGGCGCAGGAAGAAGAAGCCGATCTCGTCGCCCATCCAGAAGGCAACGCGCCCGATCACCTCGTTTTGATGCAGCACCGCGAAATCATGGGCGTCGCCGCGGGCCATGGCGGCCATGCTCTCGGCAATCCAGGTCTCGGTCTCCGCCAGCTCGCTGTGGGGCGGCGTCGACCAGTAGCGCATCACCGCGGGATCCGAGAGCGCTTGATGCAGGACCGGCGCGTCGTAGCGCATCACCGGCCGCAGCAGGAGACGCGGCGTCTCGATTGTCGTTTCGAATGTCATGCGCTAAGTCTTCACCCGGCGGCGCTGCCGCGGTCAAGCGGCGATCCGGGACGGGAGCGCGAGAATGACGACATTCGATTCCGCGACCCATCACTGGGCGCAGGTGGTGCCTGAACTCAATGTCAGCGACATCGCCGCCAGCCTGCATTTCTGGTGCGAGCTCCTGGGCTTTGCCGTGCTCTTCGACCGGCCGGAGGAGGGCTTCGCCTATCTCGGCCGCGATGGGGCCGAGGTCATGCTGGAGCAGCTCGGCCCAGCTTCCTGGCCGGTCGGCGAAATGGTGCGGCCCTTCGGGCGCGGCATCAACCTGCAGATCGACGTTGCCGCCGTGGCGCCGATGCTGGACCGGCTCGCCGCCGCCGGCTGGCCGCTCTACCTGCCGCCGCAGGACCGCTGGTACCGCGCCGGCGAGGTCGAGAACGGCCAGCGCCAGTTCCTGGTCCAGGATCCGGACGGCTATCTGCTGCGCTTTGCCGAATCCCTGGGCCGGCGCCCGGCATCCGGGCGCGGCTAGAGCCCGCGGCGCTCGGGGTCGAAGGGCACCAGCTCGGCATTGCGGGCCTGGCGCCCGGTCAGGCCGCGGATGAAGCCCCAATGGGTGACCACCGCCACATGGCGCCAATCCCGCAGGTCCGCGGCCTTGACGTGGAAGCTGCGGCAGCGGGCAAGGAGCTCCGCCTCGGTCTCGGCGGTCGGCCACCAGGTCTCCTCGAGATGGGCGAAATCCAGGGCCGGCCAGATTTCCGCCAGGCGGCTGCGCGGGGTGCCGACGTCGCAATGGAAATTGGCATGCTCCCGGACCAGGGGTTCCACCTCCATCGGCAGGTCGAGTGCCCGGGCGATGATCTCGGCGGTCTGCAGGGCCCGGGTATACGGGCTGACCAGGACCCGGCGGATCGGCAGTTGGGCCAAGGCCTCGGCGGCCCGCTTGACCTGGTCCCGGCCGCGCTGGGTCAAATGCGGATCCGGGATGTCGGGGCTGACACCGGTCCGGTTATAGACCTCATTCCACTGGGATTCGCCGTGGCGGATGAGAATCATGGCTTAGAATCCGGGTCCAGGTCGATCAAAGGCGGGTTTCCGGGTTTTTGGACGGTGGAATCCCGGTCTTCCGGCGATATTTCGGCGAATTCGGCCTCGATAATGGTCTCTCCGTCCCCGGAACTGCGGGTTTTCCGGTAAATTCGCGTCTCGAAATGCCCCGCGATCCGACGCAGGAGATAGTCCCGGGTCCAGGGCAACAGCAGGGCAAAGGCGATGAGATCGCTGACGAAACCGGGAACGATGAACAGGAGGCCGGCGGCGGCAAAACAAGCGCCGTCGATCAGGCTGCGGCCGGGTTCGCGGCCCTCGCTGACCGACTGGCGCAGGCGGGTGACGGTATTGAGGCCGGTGCGCTGCAGCAACAGCAGCCCGCCGACCGCCCCGGCGATCACGGCAATCAGCACGCCGGACAGCCCAATCCACCGGGAAACCAGGATAAATCCGGCGATTTCCAGCAGGGGCAGCAGCAGAAGTGCAAGACCAATGAGCCGGGTCATACTTGTTGGCGTGGGCCCCGTTTACTATGTAGAGTAACGATCCAAGCACTTATCCTAACCGGCGGAACGGGTCCAGCCGCAGGGAATTGTTCATGAATTGCGGTTAATCATGAACGAGGGTGCGGTCAAGCCGGGCTAGCCGGCTGGTGTCACCCGGGACCCGAGAGATCGAAATGTCCGTTGATCTGATCTTCTTTGCCGCCTTGGCATTGTTTCTGGGCTGGAAACTTTATTCCGTGCTCGGCCGGCGCACCGGCAACGAGCGCCAGATCGACCCCTTTGCCCGCCCGAACCCGCCCGGCAGTCCGTCCGGCGGCGCGGCGGACCCGAAACCCGCCCCGGCCGACCGGACCCAGCCACGCCGGATCGAGGACCAGTCCGGCCGGGGTGCCGCCGAGACGCGCTCGACCACCCTGCCGCGCGAACGCCGTCTGGCGGAAGCCAGCCTGGCCCGCGCCCCGGATGCGGCCCAGGCCGGCATTGCGGCGATCCGTGCCGCCGATCCCGCCTTCGATTACGCCGATTTCGTCGCCGGCGCCAAGGTCGCCTTCGAGATGATCCTCGGTGCCTTCGCGGCCGGCGACGTCAATGCCCTGAAGCCGTTGCTGAGCCCCGACGTGTTCCAGAATTTCGCCACCGCCATCGCCGAGCGGCAGCGCCTGAAGCACAAGCTGAAGACCACCATCGCCGGGATCACCGGCGCCGATCTGCTCGATGCCGACCTGCGCAGCGGCGAAGCGCGGATCACGCTGAAATTCACCTCGCAGCAGGTGAACGTCACCGAGGATGCGGAGGGCCGGATCGTCGACGGCCAGCCGAACGAGGTCGCCACCATCGTCGACGTTTGGAGCTTCGCGCGGCTGGTGGCCTCGCGGGATCCGAACTGGTCCTTGGTCGCGACCGAGAGCCCGAACTAGAATCCCGCGGGGCATGAGGGTGGGGGAACAGACGTTGCGATCGGTGCGATCGGTCGTGGCGATCTTCGGCCTCCTGGCGCTGCTTGCCGGCTGCGGCCGCCCGCCCGAGGCCCCGCCCGGCCTCAGCCTGATCCCGACCAATTTCACCGCCTTGCCCGGCTGGGACCAGGACCGGATGACCGAGGCCCTGCCGGCCCTGCTGCGCAGTTGCGCCGCCATCGCCAAGCTCCCGGATGACAAGTCGATCGGCCCCAACGGCCTCGCCGGCACGCCGGCGGACTGGCACGAGGCCTGCAGCATGGCGGCCCTGGTGCCGAAGAGCGACAACACCGCCATGGTGAAGTTCATGACCGATTATTTCCGTCCCTTCGCGGCGCTGGACCGCACCGGGCGCCAGGGGCTGTTCACCGGCTATTACGAGGCCGACCTCGAAGGCGCGCTGGCGCCCAGCGCCGACTTCCAGGCGCCGCTCTATCATGCGCCCGACACGCCGGTCGCCTTCACCCGGGCGGAGATCGATGCCGGCGCGCTTGCCGGCCAGGGACTGGAATTCCTCTGGCTGCACGACGCGGTCGACGTCTTCCTGCTGCAGGTCCAGGGCTCGGGCCGGATCCGCCTGCCGGATGGCCGGGTGATCCGGGTCGGCTATGCCGGCAACAACGGCCAGAAATTCGTCGCCCTCGGCAAGGTGATGCTGGATGCGGGCGTCCTGCCCAAGGGCGGCGTCTCGATGCAGGCGATCCGGGAATGGCTGAAGACCCATCCGGCCGAGGCCATGGCCTGGATGGCGAAAAATCCGCGCTACATCTTCTTCCGCGAAGTGAAGGGCGACGGGCCCCTGGGCGCGCTGGGCGTTGCCCTCACCGCCGGACGCAGCCTCGCCATCGATCCCGAATTCCTGCCGCTCGGCGTGCCGATCTGGCTCGACACCGCCTGGCCCAAGGACAGCGGCACGATCAAGGCCGGCGATCCGCTGCGCCGGCTGATGGTCGCCCAGGACGTCGGCAACGCGATCAAGGGCCCGGTCCGCGGCGATGTTTTCTGGGGCAGCGGCGACGCGGCGCTGGACTTCGCCGGGCGCATGAAGAATGTTGGGCGCTACTTCCTGCTGCTGCCCAAGCCGGTGGCGGACCGCAACACCCTGACCGTCACGGATATCCTGAGCCAGCAATGAACCCGACCGCCGCCGCGCCCAGCACGACCGATGCCAGCGCGCCGCATGTCGCCCTCTTCGTCACCTGCCTCGTGGATCTGTTCCGTCCCAGCATCGGTTTTGCCGCGGTGAAGCTGCTGGAGGATGCCGGCTGCCGGGTCAGTGTCCCGCCTAGCCAGACCTGCTGCGGCCAGCCCGGCTACAATTCCGGCGACCGCGCCAATGCCCTCGCCATCGCCAAGCAGGTGATCGCGGCCTTCGAGTGCTACGATCACGTGGTGGTGCCGTCGGGCTCCTGCGGCGGCATGATCCGCCACCATTATCCGCAGCTCCTCGCCGACGATCCCGACTGGGCGCCGCGCGCCGCCGCCCTGGCGGCGAAGACTTTCGAGCTCACCCAGTTCCTGGTCGAGGTGATGGGCCGGGACAGGGTCGCGGCCAGCCTTGCCGCCCGTTGCACCTATCACGATTCCTGCTCCAGCCTGCGCGAGATGCGGGTGAAGGCGCAGCCCCGCACGCTGCTGGGTTCGGTTGCCGGGCTCACCCTCGCCGAACTGAAGGATGCGGATGTGTGCTGCGGCTTCGGCGGCACCTTCTGCGTCAAGTTTCCCGACGTCTCCAACCACATGGTCGAGCAGAAGACCGCGGACATCGTCGCTACCGGCGCTGAGCTGGTGCTGGCCGGCGATCTCGGCTGCCTGCTGAACATCGCCGGCAAGCTGAAGCGCCAGGGCAGCGCCATCCAGGTCCGCCACGTTGCCGAGGTTCTCGCCGGCATGACCCGGGAACCGGCAATCGGGGAGCCGCCGATCGGGGAACCTGCCGCAGGCAAGGCCGGCTAGGCCATGCTGCAGCCGACCTCGAACAATTTCACGGCCAATGCGGCGGCGGCGCTGAAGAACGAGCCGCTGCAGGAAGCCCTCGCCGTGGTGCGCTCGCATTCGATCCAGACCCGGGCGAAGACCGTCGCCGCCCTGCCGGAATTCGAGGCGCTGCGCGACCAGGCGCGGGACCTGAAGAACCACGTCCTCGCCAATCTCGGCCGGTATCTCGAACAGTTCGAGGCCTCGGTCGTCGCCTCGGGCGGCCAGGTACATTGGTGCAGCGACGCCGAAACCGCCCGCCAGACCATCCTGCAGCTCTGCCGCAGAGCGAAGGCGAAGACCGCCACCAAGGGCAAGACGATGATCGGCGAGGAGATCGGCATCAACGACTTCCTCGCGGCCAACGGCATCGAGCCGGTGGAGACCGATCTCGGCGAATACATCATCCAGCTGCGCGGCGAGACGCCGAGCCACATCATCGGACCGGCCCTGCATGTCACCAAGAAGCAGGTCGAGGAAACCTTCCGCGCGGCGCATCAGGATCTCGACCCCAAGCGCTCGCTGGAGGAGCCGGCGACGCTGATGGCCGAGGCGCGCACCAAGCTGCGTTCGAAATTCCTCAAGGCCGATATCGGCATCACCGGCGCCAACTTCCTGATCGCCGATACCGGCTCGACGGTGATCGTCACCAACGAGGGCAACGGCGATCTGACGCAGATGCTGCCGCGCATCCACGTGGTCCTCGCCTCGATCGAGAAGGTGGTGCCGAGCGTCGCCGATGCGATGACCCTGCTGCGGGTCCTGCCGCGTTCCGCCACCGGCCAGGAGCTCTCGGTCTATGCGACCTTCTCCACCGGGCCGAAGCGTCCCGGCGATCTCGACGGACCCGACGAGTTCCATGTGGTGCTGCTCGACAACGGCCGCAGCGCCTTTCTCGGCACCGAGTTCGAGGAGATGCTGCGCTGCATCCGCTGCGGCGCCTGCATGGACCATTGCCCGGTCTATCACACCGTGGGCGGCCACGCCTATGGCTGGGTCTATCCCGGTCCGATCGGTGCGCTGCTGACGCCGGCTTTGGTCGGGTTGCAGAATGCCGGTCCGCTCCCGAATGCCTCGACCCTGTGCGGCCGCTGCGAATCCGTCTGTCCGGTCCGCATTCCGATCCCGAAGCTGCTGCGCCACTGGCGCGAGCAGGAGTTCAGCCGGGCGATGATCCCGCCGGTGCAGCGGTCGGGTCTCGGCCTCTGGGCCTTCGCCGTGCGGCATCCGTGGCTCTATCGCCTGATGACGCGCTGTGCGGCGCGCATCCTGGCCTGGCGCGGCGCCGGGCAGGGACGCGTCTCCGCCCTGCCCCTGGCCGGCGGCTGGACCCGGCACCGCGACCTGCCGGTACCCGCCGGCCGCACGTTCCACGAGCTTTGGGCGGCGCGCAGATGAGCACCGATCGCGATCGCATGCTGGCGGCGATCAATGCCGGCACCGCCCGGCACAAGCCGGTGGCGCCGAAGCCGGCGCCGCTGGTGCCGGCCCGCGGCAAGGTGACCGGCCAGGCGCTGCTCGATCTCTTCAAGCGCTACGTCGGCATCGCCTCGACCAGCCTGGACGAGGTCGCCAGCGAAGCCGACGTCCCGGCCGCCGTCGCCCGCTATCTCAGCAGCCGGAACCTGCCGGCGAAACTGCGCGTGTCGCCGGATGCCCGCGTCGCCGGCCTGCCCTGGTCGAACCAGCCCCTGCTCGAGGTCTCGACCGGCGCCAGCGACGGGTTCGACGAGGTCTCGGTGACGCCGGCTTTGGCGGGCGTGGCGGAGACCGGCACGCTTGTCCTGCATTCCGGCGCCGAGACCCCGAGCACGCTGCATTTCCTCCCCGATACCCATATCGTGGTGATGAAGGCGAGCGAGGTGGTCGGCACCTATGAGGAGGCGCTGGAGCGGCTGAAGGCGAAGACCGGCGGCAGGGTGCCGCGCACGGTCAACTTCGTCACCGGACCCTCGCGCAGCGCCGATATCGGCAAGATCCTGCTGATGGGCGCCCATGGACCGAAGCGCCTGCATATCGTGTTGGTGAATGGCTAGGACCTGAATGGCCAGGCGGCGCCTATCCGAGGAAGAGCGGCTGCTGTGGGAAACCATCGCCAAGACCGCCAAGCCGCTGAAGCCGCGCCCGAAGACCAAGGCGGCAGCACCTCTCGACGCCGCGGCGGCGCCGACCGCCGCCACGCCGCCCGGCAAACAACCGCCCGGAAAACAGCCACGGCGCACGAAGGCGGTAGCCCCGCCGCCGGTGCCGGTGCCGCATCCCCTGCGCCCCGCCCATGAGCTCAGCCACGGCATTTCCGTCGGCATCGACAAGCGCCAGGCGGAACGTTTCCGTCGCGGCCAGACCCCGATCGACGGCCGCATCGATCTCCACGGCCGCACCCAGCAGGAGGCCCACGATGCGCTGCGCGACTTCATTTCCCGGGCGCATCGCGCCGGCAAGCGCTGCCTGCTGGTGATCACCGGCAAGGGCATGACGGCGTCGAAGACCGGTGTCCTCAAGGCCAATGTGCCGCGCTGGTTGAACGAGCCCAATCTGCGCCGGCATGTCCTCGCCTTCGCCTTCGCCCGGCCGGAGCACGGCGGCGAGGGGGCGCTCTATGTGCTGCTGAAGCGCGAGCGGACGGCGGCGCCATGACGCCTTTTGGCCAGAAACTGCGCGAACTGCGGGCGACGCATCGTCGCCAGCTGAAGGACCTGGCCAAGGCGCTTGAAGGTCTCCTCGGCCTATCTCTCGGCCCTCGAACACGGCCATCGCGCCCGGCCGACGCCGGGCTTCGTGCAGCAGGTCGCGGCCTATTTCAATCTCGCCTGGGAGGAGGTCGACGAATTGAAGGCCCTGGCGCAGATCTCCGATCCGAAGCCGACGATCGACACCGCCGGATTGTCGCCCCTGGCCACCGAGGTCGCCAATCGCCTGGCGCTGCGGATCGAGGACCTCGACGACGCCACCCTGCGTGCCCTGCTGCGGGAGCTTTCCTAGCGGCAGAGGACGCTTGCGCCGGATTCCGTCCCCGCTTATCCCTAGGCACCCGCAATCGCCGAGGTTCCGATGAATTCACGACATCCTGAGCGCCGTCATCCTGGGGGCCATCGAAGGTCTGACCGAGTTCCTGCCGGTCTCCTCGACCGGGCATCTCATCCTCGCCGGCGACCTGCTGGGATTCCAGAGCGATCTCGGCAAGGTGTTCGAGATCGTCATCCAGCTCGGCGCCATCCTCGCCGTCGTGGTGTTTTCCTGGAGCCGGCTCTGGCGCGTCCTGGTGGGGCTTCCGGCCGATCCCCAGGCGCGGCGCTTCGCCCTGGCGGTGATCCTCGCCTTCCTGCCGGCGGCGGTGCTCGGGGCGCTGTTCCACGATTTCATCAAGACCGTGCTGTTCTCGCCCTGGGTCGTGGTGGTGACCCTGGTCCTCGGCGGCATCGCCATCCTGCTGATCGAGAAGCGGGCCCCGCGGCCGCGCTATGACCGGATCGAGACGATTCCCTTCCGCACCGCCGTCGGCATCGGCTTCTGCCAGGCGGTGGCGATGATCCCCGGCGTCTCCCGCGCCGGGGCCACCATCCTGGGCGGCGAATTGCTGGGCGTCGACCGGCGCATCGCCACGGAATTCTCGTTCTATCTGGCCATTCCCACCATGCTGGGCGCCACCGTGCTGGATCTCTGGAAGGCCCGGGACAGCCTGACCGGCGACGGGATGGGGCTGATCGCCATCGGCTTCGTCACCGCCTTCGTCGTCGCCATTCCCGTGGTCAAAGGCCTGATCGGCTTCGTCGGCCGGCATGGCTTGACCCCCTTCGCCTGGTACCGGATCGTGCTCGGATCGGCCTGGGCGGTCCTGCTGCTGATCCAGGGCTAGGGGCCGGGCCTGCCCGCGAAAATGCGATGCGGCTGGTCGGCGGCCGTCGCCTGAGGCTAACCTGATCTCCGGGGGCGGCGCGCGACGAACGGGGATCGGCCCATGACCTGGGGAAAATCGGCCAAGAGCGTGCTGGGCGCGGCGATCGCCCTCGTTCTCACGACCGCCGGCGCCTTCGCCTGCAGCCTGCCGCCGCAGCCGGATTGGTCGGCCAGCGAGCGGGAGGTCTGGGCCCGGATCTGCGACGGCAAGATCGCCGACCTGCGTACCATCACCAAGGCCGAGCTCAGCTTCGATCACATGGACCAGTGGCCGCCGGAGAGCGAGCTCTCCGCCCGGTTTCTCACCACCGTCCTGACCGATCCCACCTATGTCGCGGCGACGCCCTATAGCGGCGTACAGATCTTCCGCGCCCGCTTCCGCGAGCCGCTCGACCTGCAGCATCTCGAGCTGCGGCATTTCCTACGGCTCGCCGAGACGGTGTTCGAGATGCCGGTCAATCTACGGCAGATGCACAGTGTCGCGGAGGTGGATTTCCACACCAGCTGGTTCCGCTGGCGGCCGGAGAAACCCGATACCTATGTCGCCGACACCAACCTGTCGCTGGACCTCACCGCCGCCAATCTCGACAACGGCCTCAACCTGAATTATGCCTCGCTGGGCGCGGTGGGGCTGCAGGACGGCCGTCTCGGCGCCAACCTGGCGATGTACCAGACCCTGATCGATGGCGATCTCAACATCTACAGCGCGCGGATCGACGGCAATGCCGACCTGCGCGACATCAAGCTGACCGGCGATCTGCTGATGAACTTCACCCAGATCCGCGGCAATTTCCTGCTCGGCGCCGCGCAGATCCTCGCGCGCCCGCCGGCGGCCGACGGCACCATCGCCGGCGGCAAGGTGGACGGCGCCAATGCCCGGATCGGCGGACGCGTTTCGATCGGCCCCGCCGACGACAGCCCGGCAACCCCTGCAGCGTCCTGCAAGGCATTCGGCGACGCCGCGGCGGCGGCCAGCGCGGCGGCGACCGCCGCGCCGAGCCCCGATGCGCCGGCGCCGGCCGCGGCCGATGCGAGCGCCGCGGAAACGCCCGCACCGCCGCCGCCGACGATGTTCCGCGCCCGCAGCATCAGCCTGATCGGCGCCAATATCGAGGGCGAGGTCTCGATCCGCAAGGCCGAGGCGATCGATAACAGCGTGGTCTGGGCACTCAGCCTCGAAGACGCCCGGGTCGGCGACGATCTCTGGATCACCGGCAGCCATTTCGCCCATGTCACGCTGTCGGGGATGACGGTCAGCGGCTTTGCCCTGCTGCAGGGCACCGCGGTCGACTACAATTTCCTCGCCGACAGCCTGCGCATCGGCAAGGCGGTCTGGATGAGCCCAAGCACGCGGATCCAGGGCGTGCTCAACCTCTCCAGCAGCTGGATCGGCGGCGACATCGATTTTGCCGGGGCACAGGTGATCGGCGCGCCGATCCTGCGGTCGCTGACCACCGGCGGCGATCTCAACATGAACTGCGGCACCACCTTCGAGGCGCCGCTGAGCGCCGCCTTCGCCAAGATCGGCGACAATCTCGACATGACCCAGGGCAAGTTCGCCTCGGTCGACCTGACCGGCGCCGAGATCGGTGCCGAGCTGCGCCTCGCCGATGCCAACCAGACGGCCCAGTTCCAGGCGGGATCGCAGCTGTCGCTGCGCAATGCGATGGCGAATTCACTGCGCGATCTGCCGAACTCCTGGCCGCAGACGATCGATATCGAGGGCTTCACCTATCAGCGCATCGGCGGCTCGAATTCCGACCATCCGATCATCGAGCGGGCGGACGAGGACCTGATCAACTGGCTGGCGCGCCAGGAGCCGTTCTCGCCGCAGCCCTATGCCCAGCTGGCCGGCGTGCTGAAGCAGTCCGGCAACAACGAGAAGGCCAAGGCGATCCTCTTCGCCGGCAAGGCGCGGGAGCGGGCGCAGTCCAGCGGCACCACCAGGTTCTGGCTGACGCTGCAATACCTGATCACCGATTACGGCATCTATCCGGAAAAGGCCGGAATCTGGGTGATCGTGCTGATCGCCCTCGGCACCTATGTCTTCTCACTCGACAGCGCCCAGCAGATGCGGCAGTTCACCTGGCCGCAGCGGGCCATCTACAGCCTCGACATGCTGCTGCCGGTGGTCCATCTCCGGCATCACCACTACGAGTTCGATCTCGAGGAATGGCCGAAATACTACCTCTATGCCCACAAGCTGATGGGCTATGTGCTGGCGACCTTCCTGATCGCGGCGATGACGCCGGCGGCGGCGAATAGCCGGGGCTACAGGATGAACTTGCTGAGATCGGTGTTCTTCGCCAGCGGAGCGACCTTCTCCTGCACATAGGCGGCGTCGATCCTGATGACGGCGCCGGATTTCTCGCTGGCGGTGAAGCTCACCTCTTCCAGCAGCCGCTCCATCACCGTCTGCAGGCGCCGGGCGCCGATATTCTCCACTGCGGCATTGATCTCGGTGGCGAGGTCGGCCAGCGCCTCGATCGCGTCATCGGTGAAGCTGAGGGCGACGTCCTCGGTCTTCAGCAGGGCGACGTACTGCTTGATCAGGCTGGCTTCCGGCTCGGTCAGGATGCGTTTCATGTCGGCGCGGCTCAGCGCGTTCAGCTCGACCCGGATCGGCAGCCGGCCCTGCAGTTCCGGCAGCAGGTCGGACGGCTTGGCGATATGGAAGGCGCCGGAGGCGATGAACAGCACATGGTCGGTCTTCACCGGCCCGTGCTTGGTGGAGACCTGGGTGCCCTCGATCAGCGGCAGCAGGTCGCGCTGCACGCCTTCGCGGCTGACATCGGCGCCCATCCGCTCGGAGCGCGCGCAGATCTTGTCGATCTCGTCGATGAAGACGATGCCGTTCTGCTCCACCGCCTGGATCGCTTCCGCCAGCAGCTTCTCCTGGTCCAGCAGCTTGTCGCTCTCTTCGGCGATCAGCACGGCGTAGGAATCGGCCACCGTCAGGCGACGCGTCTTCTGCCGTCCGCCCAGGGCCTGGCCCAGCATGTCGTTCAGGTTCAGCATGCCCATCGAGGCGCCCGGCATCCCGGGAACCTCGAAGGTCGGCAGGTTGAGCGAGCCGCCATCCTTCACCTTCAGCTCGATCTCGCGGTCGTCGAGCGTGCCTTCGCGCAGCATCTTGCGGAATTTCGCCCGGGTCTCGGCCGATGCCCCGTCGCCGACCAGGGCGTCGATCACCCGTTCCTCGGCCAGCACTTCCGCTTTGGCCTGGACCTGGCGGCGCATCTTTTCCTTGGTCATGGCGATGGAGATCTCGAGGAGATCACGGACGATCTGCTCGACGTCGCGCCCGACATAGCCGACCTCGGTGAACTTCGTCGCCTCGACCTTGAGGAACGGCGCCTGAGCCAGCTTCGCCAGACGCCGGGCGATCTCGGTCTTGCCGACGCCGGTCGGGCCGATCATCAGGATGTTCTTCGGGCTGACCTCTTCGCGCATCTCCGGCGCCAGCTGCTGCCGGCGCCAGCGGTTGCGCAGGGCGATGGCGACGGCGCGCTTGGCCTCGTTCTGCCCGACGATGAACCGGTCAAGCTCGGAGACGATCTCGCGCGGCGTCAGCGCCGAGGTGAGCGGCGCCTCCGGGGTCGAGGACTTGGCGGCCGCGGTCGCGCGGGCGGCATCGTTCATCTGGTTCACAGCTTTTCGAGGGTGACGTTGTGGTTGGTATAGATGCAGATATCGCCGGCGATCTTCATCGCCCGGCGCACCATGGTCTCGGCGTCCAGGCCGTCGATGTCGACCAGGGCGCGGGCGGCGGCCAGGGCGAAGCTGCCGCCGGAGCCGATGCCGATCAGCCCGTCCTCGGGCTCCAGCACGTCGCCGGTCCCGGTCAGTACCAGGCTCACCGATTTGTCGGCCACGGCCATCATCGCCTCCAGCCGGCGCAGATAGCGGTCGGTGCGCCAGTCCTTGGCCAGTTCGACGCAGGCCCGGGCCAGTTGTCCCGGATGCTGCTCCAGCTTGGCCTCCAGCCGCTCGAACAGGGTCAGGGCATCGGCGGTGGCCCCGGCAAAGCCGGCAATCACCTCGCCTTTTCCCAGCCGCCGCAGCTTCTTGGCGTTGGATTTCATGACCGTGGGGCCGACCGTGACCTGGCCGTCCCCGGCGATGACCACATCGCCGCCCTTGCGCACCAGAAGAATGGTGGTGCCGTGCCAGGCGGCCATGCCGTGGGTGTTGTCGTTTTCGTCGCGCATCCTACCGAAATAGGTTAACGGCAGGGATTCTTCAAGCACGGCCGTAAGCCGCGGCGCGAATGGCGGCCATGCCCGCCGGGCGGGCGCCGGGACGGCCGCTCCCAGGGAGACTGGCGCGGCTGGGACAACCTTGCTAAGAAGCGGGCGCAAAACGAGTTTTGGCGGGGGATTTCGGGCGATGCGGAAGGCTTCTGTGGCGCGCAAGACCAAGGAAACCGAGATTTCGGTTTCCCTCGATCTCGACGGCGCCGGCCGGTCGGAGATCGCGACCGGCATCGGCTTCCTCGACCATATGCTGGAGCAGCTGGCGCGCCACAGCCTGATCGACCTCACGGTGAAGGCCAAGGGCGACCTCCACATCGATTTCCACCACACCACCGAGGATACCGGGATCGCCATCGGCGAGGCGGTGTCCAAGGCCCTTGGCGACCGCACCGGCATCAATCGCTACGGCGACGCCTTGATCCCGATGGACGAGACCCTGACCCGGGTGGCGCTCGACGCCTCGAACCGTCCTTACCTGATCTGGAAGGTCGCCTTCACCCGGCCGAAGCTGGGCGAGATGGATACCGAGCTGTTCAAGGAATGGTTCCAGGCCTTTGCCCAGGCGGCCGGCCTCACTCTGCATGTCGAAAATCTCTACGGCGAGAACAACCATCACATCGTCGAGAGCTGCTACAAGGGCCTCGCCCGATCGCTGCGCCGCGCCGTCGAGATCGATCCGCGGAAATCCGATGCCGTTCCCTCGACCAAGGGCGTGCTCGGCGGTAGCCTGAAATGAAACGCCGCCCGCGATGACCGTCGTTGTCGTCGACTACGGCGCCGGCAATCTCAGATCTGCCGCCAAGGCGCTGGCGGTGGCGGCGCGGGACTCCGGCCGCCGGGTCGTGGTCTCGGCCGATCCCGCCACGGTCGCCGAAGCCGAGCGGGTGGTGCTGCCGGGTGTCGGTGCCTTCGCCGACTGCCGGGCGGGGCTGGATCGCATCCCCGGCCTGGTCGAGGCGCTGAGCGAGTCCGCCCTCCGCCGCCGCCGGCCGTTTCTCGGCATCTGCGTCGGCATGCAGCTGATGGCGAGCCTCGGCATCGAATACGGCAGCCATCGCGGCCTCGACTGGATCAAGGGCCGGGTGGTGCGCTTGACGCCCGCCGATCCAGGGTTGAAGATTCCCCAGATGGGCTGGAACGATCTGGTCATCGCGCCGTCGCGGCACAAGCTGTTCGCAGGCCTTCCCGTCGGGGCCCACGGCTATTTCGTGCATTCCTACCACTTCCTCGCCGAGAACCCGGCCGAGGTGCTGGCCAGCGTCGATTACGGCGGGCCGGTGGTGGCGGCGGTCGGGCGCGACAATCTCGTCGGCCTGCAGTTCCATCCCGAGAAGAGCCAGCAGGTCGGCCTGCAGATCCTCGCCAACTTCATGTCCTGGGCACCCTGAGATGGACGGCAGCTGAGATGGGCGACATCCGGGTCCAGATCGTCACCGAACTGAAGCGCGCCGAGCTCTCCGAGCTCTGCGAGGCCGCCAACGACGCGATCGAGGTCGGCGGCGGCTTCGGCTGGCTGAAGCCGCCGCATCCCAACGTGATGGAAGGCTACTGGAAGGGCGTGCTGCTGGTGCCCGACCGCACGCTCTTCGTCGGCTGGCTCGACGCGACGGTGGCGGGGTCGGCCCAGCTGATCCGGCCGAACAAGAACAACGAGGCCCAGGCCCATACCGCCCATCTCGCCACCAGCTTCGTGGCGCCCTGGGCGCGCGGCCACGGCCTGGCGCGCCAGCTCACCCTGGCGGTCGAGGATCATGCCCGGGCGCAGGGCTTCCGCGTCCTCAACCTCGATGTGCGCGAGACCCAGGAAGCGGCGATCCAGCTCTACCGCTCGCTCGGCTATCACGAGATCGGCCGGCATCCGAAATACGCCAAGGTCGACGGCCGGTATGTCGCCGGCCTCTATTTCTGGAAGGCGCTCGACATCGAGGCGCCGAACCGGATGAGCGCGCCATGATCCTGTTCCCGGCGATCGACCTCAAGGGCGGGCAATGCGTGCGCCTGAAGCAGGGCGACATGGATCGGGCGACGGTGTTCAACGCCGATCCGGCCGACCAGGCCCGGCGCTTCGCCGCAGCCGGCGCGGAGTGGCTGCATCTGGTCGATCTCGACGGCGCCTTCGCCGGCACGCCGGTCAACGCCCCGGCGGTGGAAGCCATCCTCGCGGCGGTGCGGCTGCCCTGCCAGCTCGGCGGCGGCATCCGCAACCTGCCGCGAATCGAGGACTGGCTCAACAAGGGCATCGCCCGGGTGATCCTGGGCACCGTCGCCCTGAAGAATCCGGCGCTGGTCAAGGCCGCCTGCAAGCTCTTTCCCGGCCGGATCGCGGTCGGCATCGATGCCCGCGGCGGCAAGGTCGCCGTCGAGGGCTGGGCCGAGACCGCCGACATCTCGGCCCTCGACCTCGCGCTGAAGTTCGAGGATGCCGGCGTCGCCGCGCTGATCTACACCGATATCGACCGCGACGGCCTGATGCAGGGCGCCAATGTCGCGGCCACCGCGGCGCTCGCGGCGGCGATCTCGATCCCGGTCATCGCCTCGGGCGGGGTCTCGGATCTCGCCGACATCGAGGCGCTCATCGCCGCCCTGCCGCAGTCGCGGGTCAGGGGCGGCGGCATCGCCGGCGTCATTTCCGGCCGCGCCATCTATGACGGGCGCCTCGACCTGCAGGCCGCCCTGGCGCGGCTGAGGACGGTCGCCCGATGCTGAAGATGCGCGTCATCCCCTGCCTCGACGTGAAGGACGGGCGCGTGGTCAAGGGCGTCAACTTCGTCAACCTGGTCGATGCCGGCGATCCGGTCGAGCAGGCGAAGCTCTACGACGCCGCCGGCGCCGACGAGCTCACCTTCCTCGACATCACCGCCTCACACGAGAACCGCGACACGCTCTACGACGTGGTGGCGAAGACCGCCGAAGCCTGCTTCATGCCGCTGACCGTCGGCGGCGGGGTGCGCAAGATCGAGGATATCCGCAAGCTGCTGCTCGCCGGGGCCGACAAGGTCTCGATCAACACCGCCGCGGTCGCAAATCCGGATTTCGTCCAGGAGGCGGCGCGGAAGTTCGGCGACCAGTGCATCGTCGTCTCGATCGACGCCAAGGAGACCGCCCCCGGCCGCTACGAGATCTTCACCCATGGCGGCCGCACGCCGACCGGCATCGATGCCGTCGACTTCGCCCGGCGCATGGCCGCCAGCGGCGCCGGCGAGCTGCTGGTGACCTCGATGGACCGCGACGGCACCAAGTCCGGCTACAATATTCCGCTGACCCGGGCGATCGCCGACGCGGTCGGCGTGCCGGTGATCGCCTCCGGCGGCGTCGGCACCCTGGACCACCTGGTCGAGGGCATCCGCGACGGCCATGCGACGGCGGTGCTGGCGGCCTCGATTTTCCATTTCGGCACCTATACGATCGCCCAGGCCAAGGTGCATATGGCCGCGGCCGGATTGCCGATGCGGCTGCACTAGGCGCGGTTCGGCGCTTCACGCTGGGGACACGGGGAACAGATGGCACGCAAACTCGACGGCGCATTTCTCGACCAGCTCTACGAGGTGATCGAGGGCCGCCGCGGCGCCGATCCGGCGGTATCGAACACCGCCAAGCTGTTCAAGAAGGGCGTGCGCAAGATCGCCCAGAAGCTCGGCGAGGAAGCGGTCGAGACGCTGATCGAGGGCGTCGAGGGCAATCGCGAGGGCGTGGTGCTGGAATCCGCCGACCTGCTCTATCACCTGCTGGTGATGTGGGCGGTGACCGGGGTGCAGCCGAGCGAGGTCTGGGAGGCGCTGAGGGCCCGCGAGGGGATCTCCGGGATCGCCGAGAAGGCCGCCCGGCCGAAGGAATAGGAGCAGGAACCGTCATGGCCTATGACATGAACAACATCTTCGCCCGGATCATCCGCGGCGAGATCCCCTGCAACAAGGCCTACGAGGACCCCCATGTCCTGGCCTTCCACGACATCAAGCCCCAGGCCAAGGTGCATGTGCTGGTGATCCCGAAGGGCCCCTATGTCTCGGCCCAGGATTTCGCCGAGAAGGCCTCGGAGGCCGAGATCGTCGCCTTCAACCGCGCCGTCGCCCGGGTGGCGCGCGATGCCGGCGTCGCCGTCACCGGCTACCGCCTGATCGCCAATGCCGGGGCGGACAGCCACCAGGAAGTGCCGCATTACCATGTTCACATCCTTGGCGGCCAGCCGATGGGCCGGATGGTCTGCCTGCCCTGAGCCGCCGCTACAGTGCCCCCACAGGCCAGTTTTCGTCACAGGCCTGTGAGCAAAGCGAGGTTGTGGACCGCCGCGGTTCCGCCGCATTCTCCCCGCCAGCCATGCAGCTCGAGGGGGAACCGCCGATGTACACGCTTTACGACAGCGCCATTTCCGGCAATGCCTACAAGGTGCGCCTGCTGCTCACCCATCTCGACATCCCGTTCCGGCGCGTCGAGTTCAACGTCGACGACGGCTCGACCCGCAAGCCGGATTTCCTGAAGAAGAATCCGAACGGCCGGGTGCCGACCCTGGAACTCGAGGACGGCACCTGCCTCGCGGAATCGAATGCCATCCTCTATTACCTGGCGCGCGACACCGCCTATTGGCCGGAGGACCTGCTGGACCAGGCCCAGGCGCTGCAATGGATGTTCTTCGAGCAGTACAGCCACGAACCCTATGTCGCGGTGGTGCGCCACTGGGTGGCCCATCTCGGCAGGACGCCTGAAACCGAGCCGCAGCTGCCGAAGCGGATCGAGGGCGGCTACAAGGCCCTGGACGTGATGGAAGGCCACCTGCGGCACCGCGATTTCTTCGCCGGCCCCGGCTACTCGATCGCCGACATCGCGCTCTATGCCTATACCCATGTCGCCGGCGAAGGCGGCTTCGACCTCGGCCGCTATCCGGCGATCCGCGCTTGGCTCGCCCGGGTGAAATCCCAGGACGGCCACCTGCTGATCACCGACTAGGCCCGGCGGGCCCGAGGCCTAGCCTTCGACCCGGTATTTCACCACGATGTCCGCGCCATAGGCGAAGATGACGCAGTCCCGGCCGAAGGACTCGCAGCCCTTCAGGGCGCGCTGCTTGTAGTTCGCGCGATTTACGCAGGCGACATCGGGACAATAGAAATAGAAGGCGGACCCGCCGTCGGCGGAAACGGCGAAGGCCCCGGCCGAGGTCGTACCGATGTCGCGCAGATACTGCTGATAATAGGCCCAGGTTTCCTTGGTCACCGTCAGCTCGCCTGCCGGTTTTGATCCGGCTGTTCCCGTGGCGCATCCGGCGAGGCCGGCGCAGAGCATCAGCCCGGCGGAGCGCGCTGCGATCCAGCCGCCCATCTGCATCGCCTATTCCAAGATTTCGTAGCCGACGGCGATCGCATCGCCGCGGGCGAAGAGCACGCAATCCACGCCGTAATAGCGCTCGCAGTCGCGCAACGCGTCGTTGGCGTAGCCGGTGGTCGTCCGGCATCGGATATCCCGGCACCAGCTCCAGGCGGCACCGAGGCCGTCGACGGTAACGGCGAAGGCACCGGGATGCGCGCCGGAAACCAGTGCCAGATATTCCTGGTAGTTCGACCAGATGCTCTTGTCGATCATCACCTTCTTGCCGGAACCCGGAGCATATTCGTCGGATTTTCCGGCGCAGGCCCCCAGCGCCGGAGACCCCAGCGCCAGCGCACAGAGCGCCACCAGACAGCGTTTCACGGCACGTTCTCCGAGATAGACTACGTTCCTAGTCTATCCTGGATTGTGCCGCTGTCAAAGCAATTGCATTCCTGCCGCGCAAAATCTCCGCGTCCCGCTACTTGTACGGGTCCGCCGCGTCCCGGAGGCCGTCGCCGAGGAAGTTGAAGGCCAATACGACGATGATCACCGGCACGATCGGCAGCATCAGCCAGGGATAGAGCGCCACCACGTTGATGTTCTGTGCCTCGTTCAGCAGCACGCCCCAGCTGGTGATCGGCGGCCGGATGCCGAGGCCGAGGAAGGACAGCGAGGTCTCGCCCAGGATCATGCTGGGAATGGCCAGGGTCGCCGAGGCGATCAGGTGGCTCATGAAGCTCGGCATCAGGTGGCGGAAGATGATGCGTCCCGGACTGGCGCCCATCAGCTGGGCGGCGACGCAGAAATCTTCCTCGCGCAGGCTGAGGAGCCGCGAGCGCACCGCCCGGGCAAGGCCGGTCCAGTCGATCAGGCCGAGGATGATGGTGATGCCGAAATAGATCAGCAGCGGCGACCAGGTGACCGGCAGGATAGCGGCGAGCGCCAGCCAGAGCGGCAGATGCGGGATCGAGCGCAGGATCTCGATCGCGCGTTGCACCAGATCGTCGACCCAGCCGCCGTAATAGCCGGCGAGTCCGCCGAACAGCATGCCGAGCACGAAGCTGACGGTGACGCCGAGCAGCCCGATCGAGAGCGATACCCGCATGCCATAGAGGATGCGCGAGAGCATGTCCCGGCCCAGGCGGTCGGAGCCCAGCAGGAACATCGGCGCCTCGGCCGGCGGGCAGACCAGGTGGAGGTTGCCGGGGATCAGGCCCATGAATTTGTAGCTGTCGCCGGAACAGAAGAAGCGCAGCTTCTCGACCTTGGCCGGGTTGGGCGTGTAGACGCGCTTCAGCTTGGTCATGTCCAGCTGGTAGTCGAAGCCGTAGACGAAAGGCCCGACGAAACTGCCGTCGTGGAACAGATGAATGCCCTGCGGCGGCGCGAAGATGTAGTCGACGTTGCGGGTATGCTGGCTGTAGGGCGCGATGAGCTCGACCACCAGGATCGAGGCATACATCAGCAGCAGCACCATGCCGGCGACCACCGCCAGGCGGTGCCGCTTGAAGCGCAGCCACATCATCTGCCATTGCGAGGCGAGATAGATCTTTTCCTGCTCGGGACTGACCTGCTCGACCGACGAGGGATCGAACGGCGCGGTCGAGACGTAATGCGGCGTCGGTGTCGCGCCCTTGATGTCTGCCATGTTCATTTCGCGGTCCCCGCACCGAGACGTATCCGCGGATCGAGCAGGGCCAGGGCCACGTCGGAGACGAAGATTCCGACAACGGTCAGGAAGGCCATGAACATCAGGAACGAGCCGGCAAGATACATGTCCTGCGAGCGCAGGGCATCCAGCAGCATCGGCCCGGTGATCGGCAGCGACATCACCACCGAGACCACCACCGAGCCGGAAATCAGTTCCGGCAGCAGGCTGCCGATATCGGCGATGAAGGGATTGAGCGAGATGCGCAGCGGATACTTGACCAGCAGGCGCCCGGGCGGCAGGCCCTTGGCGCGCCCGGTGGTGACATACTGCTTGTTGAGCTCGTCCAGCAGGTTGGCGCGCAGCCGGCGGATCATGCCGGCCGTGCCGGGCAGGCCGATCACCAGCACCGCCAGCCACATGTGCTCGAGCACCGAGCTGAATTTCGCCCAGCTCATCGGCTGGTCCAGGAAGGACGGATCCATCAGCCCGCCGATCGAGGTGCCGAAATAGATGTTGGCGAAGTACAGCAGGATGAGCGCGATCAGGAAGCTCGGCGTCGCCAGTCCGAGATAGCCGAGGAAGGTGAAGAAGTAGTCGAGGAAGCTGTACTGGTGGGTGGCGGAATAGACCGCGATCGGGAAGCTGATCAGCCAGACCAGCAGGATCGAGGCCAGCGAGATGACGATGGTCAGGCTGAGGCGGTCGCCCACCACCTCGGCGACCGGCGCCTCGTGCTCGAATGAATAGCCGAGATCGCCGAAGACCAGGCCGCCACCGGTGTGATGCAGGCCCTCCCAATGGCCGAACATCCAGTTCAGGTACTGGATGTGGAAGGGCTCGCCCAGGCCGTAGGTCTTGCGCAGGAAGTCGACCTTTTCCTGGGGGATGTCCTCGCCGCGCGACTGCATCTCGGCCACCATCGATTCCAGGTAGTCGCCGGGCGGCGCCTGGATGATGGCGAAGACCAGGACGCTGATGACGAGCAGCGTCGGGATCATGACGAAGACGCGCTGGATCAAATACCGCAACATCGATTCTGGCTTCCTATTGCGCCGGCTGTTCGACTGGGCTGAGTGCGCCCGGATTTTCGAGCCAGAAGGTGTCGGGTTTGAAGACGCCGAATTGCGCGCCCGGTTCCCAGGACCACATCGCCTTATCCGGGACGTTGTGCAGGCCGGTCATCACCACGACCGGCTGCGGAATGTCGGAAACCGTGCCGATCGTATAGACCTGATCGGCCCAGATCTGCAGCATCTGGCTCCAGATCTCCGCGCGTTCCTCGGTGCTGCCGGCGCCCCGCCACTTGTCGAGCAGGCCGAGCAGTGCCTTGGGCTCCGCCATGTCGATGTCCTGGCCGTCGCCGCCCGCGGTCTCGATGAACTGGCCCCATTTCGCCCACATGTACTGCTGCTGGGTCGAGGGGGCGAATTCCTGCGGGCTCATGTCGGCGGTGGGGAAGGCGTTCTCGATCCCGCTCCATACCGACATGATGGAATCGCCCTGGAAGATCCGGTTGCGGAATACCTCGCGCTGCGAGGGCTTGACGAACATCTCGATGCCGATCGCCCGCCAGGAATCCCGCACCAGTTCCAGCACGTCGGTTTCCTCGGTGGACTCGCCGGCGGTGTCGACGACGATGGTCATCGGCCGGCCGTCGGGCAGCAGCCGGGCGCCGTCATCGCCGCGCTGGGTCAGCCCCATCTCGTCGAGCAGCCGGTTCGCCTGGTCGGGATCGTATTTCGCCCAGGCGTCGCGGTACTCGGGCTTGAACAGCGGGCTGCGCGGCAGCACCGTGTTGGCGCCCTCCTGGCCGAGCCCGTAATAGATCGCCTGGTTGATCTCATGGCGGTTGACGGCGAGGGACAGCGCGCGGCGGAAGCGCACGTCGCGGATCACGCCGCGCCAGACTTCGTCATTGGTGGTCAGGTTGGGCAGCAGGACGAGGTTCGATCCCATGCCCTGGTTCCACAGCCGCACCTGGTATTTGCCGTTCTTCTCGCCTTCCTTCAGGAAGGTGTAGTTGTCGAAGCGGATGTTGCGCGCCTGCAGGCTGGCCTCGCCGGCGCCGGCCTTGGCGGGGATCAGCTTGCTGTCGGCGATGTTGAAGACCAGCTGGTCGAGATAGGGCAGCTGCTGCCCCTTGGAATCGACACGGTAGTAGAACGGATTGCGGGTGAAGATGAAGCGTTCGGCCGGCGGCTTGATCCGCAGCATCCAGGGATCCAGCGTCGGCAGCTTCGGATTGTCGTTCTTGTACTGGTTGTCCTTGCGGTTATGCAGGGCCGCCCAGGTCGGCTGGCCGGAATCCTTCACCAGGTCGGCCAGCTTGTCCGGCTTCTGGTATTTCACATGGTACTTCCGCAGGTAATGCGCCGGCCGGAAGATGAACAGCGGGCTGGCGGCGGCGAGACTGGGCAGGAACTCGGCGTTCGGCTTGTCCCAGGTGTAGCGGATCGTCGTCTCGTCGATGATCTCGACCTTCGGCGGCTTGCCGTCGACCAGCAGCACCTTCGGCGGCCCGGCCGGCGACAGGTCGGGATTGTTCGCCACGTCTTCCCAGAAATAGCGGAAATCCTCGGTGGTGAAGGGCTCGCCGTCCGACCATTTGTGGCCCTTGCGCAGATGGAAGGTGAAGACCCGGTCGCCCTCGTCCTCGAAGCTCTCCAGGATGTCGGGCACGATCTTGTAGCTGCGGTCGTAGCCGACCAGCCGGGCATAGGAATAGGCCACCAGGATGCGGGTATCCTTGGGGCTCGACATCAGCATGGTGATCTCGCCGCCGGGATAGCCGGTTTCGTCCATCGTCGCCACGGCCGGATGCTCCGGCAGGCGCTCGGCAACCGGCGGCAAGTCGCCGGCCTTCTCCGCCTCGGCGAAATAGGCCGGGCTGACGAAATCGGCCCGCGCCAGCGGCGCCGCGCCGAGAACCAGGAACAGGCCGAGCAGGAGGGCGATCGGTCGCGTCATGCTGCGCTCCGGATGCTGACGGCGGCGCGGATCCAGTGCTCGTCGCCGATGTCGATCAGGGTCGGGCGGTTGTCGCCGTCGATGGTGAAGGGCGCCGGCCAGTTCGCCGGCTGCGAGGTCTTGCCCTCCATCAGCTTGGTGAAATCCAGCCGCTGGGTCAGCGACGGATCCGGCACCGCCGCCAGCAATGCCTTGGTATAGGGATGCACCGGGTTCCGGAACAGGGTCTCGGCCGACGCCATTTCCACCACGCGTCCGGCGCACATCACCATGATCCGGTCGGCGATGTAGTCGACGACCGCCAGGTTGTGCGAGATGAAGATGTAGGTGAGGCCGAGCTTGCGCTGCAGATCCTTCAGCAGGTTGAGGATCTGCGCCTGGATCGACACGTCGAGCGCCGAAACCGGCTCGTCGCAGATCAGCAGGTCGGGACGCAGCGCCAAGGCGCGGGCGATGCCGATGCGCTGGCGCTGGCCGCCGGAGAAGCTGTGCGGATAGCGCTGCAGATGCTTGACGTTGAGCCCGACCAGCGCCATCAGCTCCTTGACCATCTCGTCGCGCTCGGCGTCGTCGCCGATGTCGTGGATCACCAGCGGCTCGCTGATGATGTCGAACACCGTCATGCGCGGATTGAGCGAGCCGAAGGGATCCTGGAAGACGAACTGGATGCGCTCGCGGAAGTCGGAGAGCGGCTTGCCGGAGAGCGACAGCACGTCGAGGATCTTGCCGCGGTCGTTGAACTGCACCGTGCCGTGGTCCGGATCGAGCGGCCCGCAGGATCAGCTTCGAAAGCGTGGTCTTGCCGCAGCCGGATTCGCCGACCAGGCCCAGGCATTCGCCGCGCTCGACCTCGAAGCTCACGTCGTCGACCGCGATGATCGAGGTCTCGCCGGGCTGCTTCGAGAGGATGCCGGCCTTGCGGATCTTGAAGGTCTTGGTCAGGTTCTCGCACCGCGAGCAGCGGCCCGGCGCGGTCGGCGTCCTCCGGCCACGGCCTTCTTGGCGGCGAAGAGCTGGCCTGTCCGCCGGCTTGATCTCGCGGATCGGCACCAGGCGCTCGCCCGGCGCCATGTCGAAGCGCGGCACCGCCTGCAGCAGCGCCTGCAGATAGGGGTGCTGCGGCGCGCCGAAGATGTCGTGCAGCGAACCGGATTCCATGACCTCGCCGTGATACATCACGACGACGTCCTCGGCCATGTTGGCGACCACGCCGAGATCGTGGGTGATCAGCAGCATCGCCATGCCGAGTTCGGCCTGCAGGTCCGCCATCAGCTTCAGGATCTGCGCCTGGATGGTGACGTCGAGCGCCGTCGTCGGCTCGTCGGCGATCAGCAGGGCCGGCCGGCAGACCAGCGCCATGGCGATCATCGCGCGCTGGCGCAGGCCGCCGGAGAGCTCGAACGGATAGGTGTGCAGCGCCCGCTCCGGATCCGGGAAGCCGACCAGGCGCAGCATGTCGATGACCAAAGCGCGGCCTTCCGCCGGGCCGATGCTGCGATGCAAGTGCAGCGCCTCGCCGATCTGGTCGCCGATGGTGTGCAGCGGCGACAGCGAGGTCATCGGCTCCTGGAAGATGATCGAGATGGAGCCGCCGCGGATCCCGCGCATCTGCGGGCCGTCGCGGTCCAGCTTGGCGATGTCGACGATGCCGCCGGTCGACTGGTTGGTGCGGCAGGCCGCCGTATCCAGCAGGATCTCGCCGCCGACGATCTTGGCCGCCTTGGGCAGGATGCCCATGATCGCCTGGGCGCAGACGGATTTCCCGGAGCCGGATTCGCCCACCAGGGCAACGGTCTTGCCGGCGGGGACGCGGAACGAGACGCCGCGCACCGCGTTCAGCGTGGCACCCTCCAGCGCGAAATCGACTTGCAGGTTCTTAACGGTCAATAGATCGGTCATTCGCTGAGATTTACCCCGATGGCGTTAAGATTGTCGAGCGTGATGCGGTCGACTGTGACATTGTTGTCCTTGGCGGCCTTGGCCGCGCGGGCGACGATCGCCTGGAAATGCGGCAGGCTGGATTCGATCTCGATGCTGGTTGGGCCGGATTTCAGGGTCATCGTCATCCAGCCGCCGGAGCGATTGCGCCGGAGCGAATAGTACCGCAAGGCAATGCCATCGAGCTTCCCCCAGGCGATGTAGCGCGTCGGCCATGGCGAGCGGCCGATCCCCTCTTCGGTCAGCTTGAACCTGGCGACATGGCTGCTGACCGTCCGCAGCGGAAAGATCACCGCCGCCAATGTTAGCGCACCGAACACCCAGATTGCCGGATTATCCGGCTCGAGCGTGACGGTGGTCACAGAACAAATGCCTAGGAGGAGCAGGCCACGCAGATAATCGTTGGCCAAGGCGCTCAATGGATAGCGAACTTCGAACATTTACCCCGACCCAGACGCCGAAAGAGACCCGGGCTGGACGCCGAATGCCTCTGCCGGTTCGATAAACCCGACTCCCCCGGAACCCTCCCGGTAGCGGGAGGGGCGATCCCGGAGGAAATCTTGCAGGTTCTCGAGGAATCGCCAAGTCTCCGCGTCATGCACCAGGTGATGGGTGAGGAGGCCGGTGGGTTCGGTGGGGTCGGCCGTGCCCAGACGCCGGGCGCGGAGATGCCCGACCAGCAGGTCGAGGACGGCTCCTTCCCCCAGGAAATGCCGGGTCTGCCAGTCGATGACATCGACATGGGTGTTGACGATGGTGAGGCTGGATTGCCGCTCGACCCGGCGCGGCAGATAGGTGGAAAGGCCGATAAATCCTAATTCGACAAGTATTTCAATGGCTTCCGCGCCGATCCGGTTCCAGGGCGGGGTGAAGACGGGAAGCAAGGCCGCGGGAAACAGGGCCGCCATGCGGTCGCGGCCGAGGCGCAGCTCGGCGGCCGCGGCAGTGCCGGTCCTGCCGTCGGGGAATTCGCATTTCTTGGCGCCGGGTGCGGCGTTGTTGTGGTGCCGGTAGCCATGCTGGAAGACCGCGACCCGGGGGTGGCCGGAAAGGGCCGCCGCCAGATCCGGCCCGGCCGCCGCCGGGATCACCGCCAGAGCGAGCGGCGCCCGGGCGACCTCGAGCAGCCGGCGCAGCTCCGGCGTATCGGCCACCGCATCGTCGTCCCGCCACCACAGGGTGGCGCGGCGTCCCGCCGCCGCCCAGAGCCCGATTTCCCGGTCGAGGTCCTGCCAGCTGCTCATCCGGCCGCCCGTTCGGCCAGGGCCTGGAGCAGCAGCGCCGCGGATTTCCGCGCCCCGTCGAGGTCGATCTCGAGCGCGGCCGGGCCCTTGGCCGCCGCCCGGTCGATCGCGGCGGCAAGGGTTGCAGGGGTGAGATCGGCCGGGGCCAGGACCTCCAGCACGCCCTTCCGGGCCAGCAGCCCGGCGCGCAGGCTCTGCTCGCTCTCCTGGCCCTCGGCAAAGGGCACGACGACGGCGGGGGTGCGGGTGGCGATCAGCTCCATGACCGTGTTGTAGCCGCCCTGCGACACCGAAATATGACAATTCTGCAGGAGCTTGGGGAAGTCGGGCCGGAAGCGCTCGAGGGTGATCCCGGGGTCTCCGGACACGGCGGCGGCGAGTGCCGCATAATCCGCCGCCGGCAGGTTGTTGCCGGCGATGATCCGCCAGGGCCGGCCGGCGAGGGCGGAGCGGGATTTCGCCGCAATTGCCGCCCTCAGCAGCGGCATGCCGACCGCGCCGCCACCGGCCGAGACCAGCACCTCGCCGTGCTGTCGCCGGTCCGGTGCCGGTGCCTGCACGGCGAGATCGGTCACATAGCCGGTGTACTGCAGGTGCCCGGCGATACTATCGGCGGGCGGGAAGGTGGCGCCGAAGGCGATCAGCCGCGGGTCGCCATGCACCAGCACCAGGTCGAAGTAGCGGCGCACCAGTTCGGCGCTCTCCAGGCTGCGCTCGGGCTTGCTGCGGGCGATCAGCACGTCGCGCACCGAACAGGCGACCAGCGGCGGCGTGCCGCCCGCCCGGGCATGGTCGAGGAGCGGCAGCAGCTCGAAGCGGAACAGCCGGCGGCCGAAGGGATACATCTCGATCAGCAGGATATCCGGCTTCACCCGGTCGAACAGCGCGAGGAGCTGCCGGGTCCGCGCCGCCTTCCAGGCATCTTCGATCGGCATTCCCGAGGCATCGAGCACGGCGGAAAAGGCCGCATCCGCCGCCACCGCCGGGGGCAGCTGCACCACCTCGGCGCCGGTGAAATCGACCCGCGGCTCGGCGACGCCGCCGGACGCCACCGTCACCCGCGCCCCGCTCGCGGCCAGCGCCCGGGCAATCGCCGCCGCCCGCTTCAGATGCCCGATGCCGAGGAGATGCTGCACATAGATGAGAACGCCCGGCCGGCTCATCGTGGCGGTCACGCGGCGAGGGGGAGGTTGAGGTGGTCGACCGTGGGCCGGCCGCCGGCATCCAGCAGGAAGACCTGGGCGCAGCCGTCGTGCAGTTTCTGCGGCGGCTTCGCCTGCATCTGCCAGCCGGTCGCCAGGGCATAGACGGCGCGGAGCACCGCCTTGTGGGTGATCGCGATCGCCGGGTGGCCGGCGGCGGCAAGCTCCAGCAGCAGCGGCCGGATCCGGGCCTGGACCTCGCGCGGCGATTCCCCCTCCGGGGCGCGGAAATCGAGGCCGAGGGTCTCCCGCTGGGCGGCATCGCTGCCGGCGGCGCCGCGGAGATCCTGCAGGGATTTCCCCTCCCAGGCGCCGAAATCCATCTCGATCAGCCGCGGCTCGATCTCGATGGCGGCGCCGGGAAACATCAGCGCCGCGGTTTCCCGGGCGCGGGCCAGCGGGCTCGCCAGCAGGCGGTAATGGCGCCAGGCCGGATCGGGCCGCCAGCCAGCGGCGACTGATCTGCCGGCGGCGTCCAGGGCGACATCGCTGCGGCCCTGCAGGCGCCGCGCGGCATTCCAGGGGGTCGGGGCATGCCGGATCAGCACCAGCCGGACCGGCGCGGGCGTCACGCTCACGGTTTCACCCGGCGGCCCTTCCGGCCGGCGACCGGGCGGGCAACCAGGCGGGCGATCGGCTTGGCCAGCCGCGCGCTGGCGCCGGCGATGTCGTGCTGGCGCAGCGCCTTGTCCCGCGCCGCCGCCCGGACCGGCGCCAGGTCGACGTCCAGCGCGTGGTCGATATCGGCGGCGAAGGCGGCACCGTCGCCGGGGGCCGAGAGCCAGCCGGTCCTGCCGTCGGCGACGATCGCCGGCACGCCGCCCGACCGGCCGGCGACCACCGGGCAGCCGCAGGCCTGGGCCTCCAGCAGCGCCATGCCGAAGGCCTCGTTGATCGCCGGCCAGGCGAGGAGATCGGCAGCGGCGTAGATCTCCGCCAGGGCCGCATGTTCCACCAGCCCCAGCCAGGCGACGTTGCGGGCGATGGGGTGGAAGGCCCGCTCGATCTCCGGCCGCGCCGCGCCGTCGCCGACGATCAGCAGCTGATAGGGCCGCGCCAGATGGCGCAGGGCCTCGGCCAGCATCCGGTAGGAGGCGAGCTTGTCGCCCGGCCGCATCATGCCGACGGCCAGCAGCCAGGGCCTGGTCGGGTCGAGCCGGTAATGCATGGCGAGTTTCAGCCGGGCGACATCGCGGTCCGGCAAAGCGGGTGCGAAATGCTGCAGGTCGAGGAAGGGCGGCAGGTCGATCAGCCGCGTCTTCGCCGCGATCGCCGATAAACATTCCCTGTCGCTGGGGTTGAGGCAGAAGATGGCCGCCGCCTGCCGGATCGCCGCCTCGGCGGCGGCATGGCTGAAGGCATAGGGCCCGGCGGCGCGTTTCGGCGCATGGCTCGCTTCCGCCAGCAGGTAGGGAATGTCCAGGCTCGCGGCCACTTTCGGCCCGATCCAGTCCACCGCCTTGTAATAGAGATGATAGGTGAACCAAGCCTGGGGCCGCCGGCGCTTCGGCAGGGCCCGGTAATGGCCGATCAGCCGCGCCGCCGTCGCCGCGCCCCTGGCCGCCATGCGGTGCTGCGCCGCTTCATCCGCCGTGCCGATCCGGCTGCGCAGCCGGCTGGCGATCTCGATCTCGGCCCCGGCAAGCTTCAGCGCCTTGATCAGCAGCCGTGCCACCGTCCGGTCGCCGGAGGGCGAGGGATGGTCGGGTGGCTTCAGCGGTGCATAGAAAGCAAGTCGCATGGCATGCCTTATAGCAAATCGGCCCGGAACCGGCGCTCCAGATCGCCGATGCTGAGTTCGGCGGCGAAATGCTCGTGGACCCGGCGGAAGCCGGCCTCGGCCAGGCGCCGGCGCCGGGCGGGATCGCCGATCAGCGCAGCGAGGGCCTCGGCCAGTGCCGGCGCATCGTCGGGCGGCACCAAGAGGCCGGTCTCGCCGTCGACCACCAGTTCGGGCACCCCGGACACCAGGGTCGAGACCACCGCGAGGCGCTGGCTCTGGGCCTCCATCAGTACGTTGGGCAGGCCGTCGCGGTCGCCGTCCTCGGCCACCCGGCTCGCCAGCACGAAGAGGTCGGCCCGGCGGTACTCCTCCAGCACCTGCTGCTGCGGCAGGGCGCCAAGCCACTGGATGCGCTCGGCAATGCCGAGGCGGCGCGCCTGGGCCCGGAGCCCATCGCCCAGCGGCCCGCCGCCGATCTGCCGCAGCCGCCAGTCGAGGTCCCGGGGCAGGCGCGCCAGGGCGTCGAGCAGGCCGGCATAGCCCTTCTTCGGCACCAGCCGTCCGACCGAGAGCAGGGTGACCGTGGTATCGGCGCGCGCCGGCTGTTCCGGCGGCGGGGGAAAGCGGGCGAAATCCAGTCCGTGATAGACCAGGGCCGCCTTCTCCGGCGCCTCGGCCAGGGCCTGCAGGTGCACATGACCGGCGGCGGTGCAGGTCACCAGCCAGTCCATCGAGGCGAGTTTCTCGGTCTTTTCCCAGGCCGGCGAGGTCCAGATGTCTTTCGCATGGGCCGAGCAGCTCCAGGGAATCCCGGTCATCAGATGGGTGTAGAGCGCAACGCTGGCCGGCGTATGGAGGAAATGGGCATGGAGGCGCCGCGTATCCGCCGGCATCTCGGCCGCCAGCACACAGGCCTGGCCGAAACGGCGGCCGCGATTGGCGGTGAAATCCCGGCGGAGATCGCCCAGCCAATGGCGGAATGCGGCCCGATAGCCGGGCAGCCGCCGTGCCGTCCACCAGCCCCGCAGCACCCGCAGCGGCGCCTGGTAGAGATATTCCGGCAGATAGCCGACCGGCGCCCGGATCTCGCGGTTGATCGGGTGCACCTGCCTGTCGGTGGGCAGGCGCAGCGAGACGATGCGCAGCGGGATGCCGCGCCGCTCCAGGGCCAGGATCTCCTGGGCGATGAAGGTCTCGGACAGGCGCGGATAGCCCTTGAGGATGAAGACGATCGATCCGGTCACGCCTGGGTTTTAGCGGTCCCACACAACCCCGGCAATCGCTTCGCCCCGGCGATGTCCGGAAACAGGGCGACGGATATTGAACGCCATGAACCGAGCGCAAATGCTCGGCAATGAGATTGGCGCAGTCGTCTTGCTCGCTCCGCGTTCGCTTGGCCGTCCAGACGATCGAGCACGCCCAGCCCGAGAGTTTCGCCCGAAATGGCCAACCTATTGATCGAGAATCATATTCAACATATTGATTTTAATCGTGAATATGATAAATATAGAAGGTGATCTGAAACACGGCACAACCGCGGAGTAGGATTGCACCGGGGAGAAGCGCGAGCTTCTCCCCCTTCTTTTGCCAAATCATAGAATGACGATTCCCTGGGCATTCTTCAGGCTCGCCTTTGTGTTCAGGACAGGCGTCAGCCGATTGAAGTAGTTCTGAGCCCCGGCCTTTCTGACGAAGCTGTTGGCGCAGAACCGTTGAAACAGGAAATACGCGACGACGTCACATGCCTGGATGAAATAGCTGTCCTTTAAATCCTTCGGATGCGGGTCTTCGATCACCCGAAGGATCGGCATGTTCCTCGCCGGGCCGAACATGCTCGGAACCGGATTGTATACCGACATTCTGCGAACCAGCTTCTGCAGCTTTTTTCCGTCGGTCGCATCGGTCAGAACGATCCCGAAGTCCTTGACGTGGGCTCCGGGAAAATTCCCGGAAGACAAAGTGTTCTCAAATCTCTGGAACAGCGCCTGCCACGCGTTCGCAAAAACATCATACGTTGCGGGCTTCGTTGTCTTGTCGACAACAATGTTGGTGATCGAGATGAAATTCATCTTCGCCAATTCGTCGATGAAATTTCTAAGTATTGCCAATCGCGAGAATCTTGCCATCCCGGGGATTGGCGGACGCTTTATGTATTCCGATGCGTGGATCTCGGTCCTGACCGGAAGGCCATGGGCAATCTTCATGGTCTGTCGGAAGGCTACGACCTGCGCAACGAATTGACGCCAATGGCTCTCGTGGATCACCAGTCCTGAAAGTGCAAAAAAGTCGTCGGTGACCGGACAAATCCCGTGTCGCCACTTTCATCTACATACATAAGATACATACGCTGCATAGTGGCATTTGATCATGCCATCTGCAACCTCAGGATATCGACCGGGCCTAGCGCAGCTTGCGGCCGGCTTCCTTCAGGCGGGATTTCATCGTCGGGCGGCGGCCGCGCTCCAGGGTCTGGGTGACCAGGCGATTGAGGTTGGTGAGGCCGTCCATCAGGCCCGGCACCACCACATGGCTGGGCAGGGCCTGCTGCGGCAGCTGCCGGAGGGCGGTCGCCATCCGCCGCCAGTCCCGGACGCCGTCGTCCTCGAGCATCGAGACCAGGCCGATCTCCTCGGCCTTCTCGGCGCGCAGAAACTGTTCCATGCGCGGCCGGGTGCGCGGAATGATGAGGGCGCGCTTGTCGAAGCACAGGATCTCGCAGAACGTATTGTAGCCGCCCATGCCGACCACCCCCACCGCCCGCGACATCAGATGCTCCATCTGGGCCTCGAAGGTGATGGCCTCGACATTGTCGAGCTTGGCGGCGCGCTGGATGAATTCCGACTGGCGCTCGGACTGCATGAAGGGCCCGAGCACCAGCAGTGCCGGATGCGGCAGGCGCGGGTCGTGCTCGTAGGCCCGCAGGACCCAGTCGATCACATCCTCGCCGTCGCCGCCGCCGCCGGTGGTGACCAGCAGGTAGTCGTCGTCGATCTTCTGCAGCGGCAGGGCGGGAACCGGGCCCTGGGGCAGGCTGCGATGCAGATAGCCGGTATAGGTCATCTTGCGCCGCACCGATTTCGGCAGCGTCGATGCCCTCCAGCGGATCGCAGATCTGCGGCAGGCCGTAGACCCAGATCTCGTCGTAGAGGTCGCGCAGCGCCGGCACCACCTTCTTGCGCTCCCATTCCGGCACCAGCAGCGCCGGCTCGTCCATGACGTCGCGCAGGCCGAGCACCAGCTGGGTGCCGCGCTGCTTCAGCATCAGCAGCGTATCCTCGACCTCGCCGCGCAGGCCGAGCGGCTCCTTGTCGACGATGAAGATGTCGGGATCGAAGATCGCCGCGGTGTGCTGGATGATCTGGGCGCGCAGCTCCAGCGTCTCCTCGATGTCGATCAGCAGCTTCAGCGGCGTGTAGTCGCCGCTGCGCAGCTTGATGACGCCGGGAACGCGGACGAAGTCGACGCGGGCGCGGAAATCGAAGCTGCCGATGATCGGCGAGCCCGCAGAATGATGACCGACATGTCCTTGTTCTGGTCGACCAGCGCGTGGGCAATGGTGCGGCAGCGCCGCAAATGGCCGAGGCCGAAGGTGTCATGACTGTAGATCAGGACGCGCGCGTCCCGCTTAGGCTCTTGCCTCGTCGTCACGCGTCCATCCCCGACCCCGCGAAAACTGATTAAAGTATGGCACAGCGCAAACACCCGGGAAAAGTCAAAGTTTCGTGCCGGTCCGGCATCCGACCATCGTCCCAGTGCGTTGAAAGTATATGGGTTTCGCCGGTACATTGTGATGCTTCCAGGCTGCGGCAGCTTGCGGCGCCGCGATCTGGGCCCTATTGTCGCAGGGTGGGGACAGGGCTGGGGGTGATCGGGTGCAAGCCGCATTTCCGGCCGGAACCGGGGCGATGGAACGCAATCTCTTCAAGTATATCTGGCGGAATAGCTGGCAGGATCAGTTGGCGATCCTGGCTGTCGTGCTGATCTCGAAGGGCTTTTATCTGGTCTCGCTCGATCTGCCCAAGCAGATCGTCAATAACGGCATCCAGGGCAAGGTCTTCAAGGAAACCGGCAACGCGGTCACGTCCTTTCTGCATCTGACCGTCGGGCCGGTGGACTGGCTCGGCATTCCGCAGATCACCCTGCTGGACGGGTTCGAGCTCGACCAGCTCAACTATCTCTTTGCGCTGTGCTTCAGCTATCTGTTCTTCGTCGTTGCCAACGGCTGGATGAAGCAGCGGGTCAATACCGACAAGGGCCGCCTCGGCGAGCGGATGCTGCGCCGGCTGCGCTACCAGCTCTTCGACCGGGTGCTGCGCTTTCCCTTCGGCCATTTCCGCCGGGTGAAGCAGGCCGAGATCGCCACCATGATCAAGGACGAGGTCGATCCGATCGGCGGCTTCATCGGCGACGCCTATGTGACCCCGGCGGATCTCCTGGGCACGGCGCTGACCGCGCTCTACTTCCTGTTCACCCAGAGCGTCTTCCTGGGCGCCGTGACCATCGGCGTGCTTGGCATCCAGTTGATGGTGATCCCGCGCCTGCGCCGCAAGATCCTGCAGCTCGGCCGCCAGCGCCAGATCACCGCCCGGCAGCTGGCCGGCCGCATTGCCGAAGTCGTCGACGGGGCGCAGGACGTGCATGTCCACGACACCTCGAATTTCGAGCGCGCGGACATCGTCCACCGGCTCGGCATCATCTTCAAGATCCGCTTCGATCTCTACAAGCGGAAGTTCTTCGTCAAGTACCTCAACAACATGCTGGCCCAGACCACGCCGTTCCTGTTCTACATCATCGGCGGCTATCTGGCGCTGAAGGGCACTTTCGACGTCGGCAGCCTGCTGGCGGCGATCAACGCCTACAAGGACGTGCCGAGCCCGGTGAAGGAGCTGATCGACTGGGACCAGCAGCGCCAGGACGTGCAGATCAAGTACGACCAGGTGATCGAGCAGTTCTCGCCGGACGGCATGCTGGCGCCGGAACAGCAGGCGATCGACGCGGAGAACGACATCGCACCCGCGCCGCTGAGCCTGAGCGGCGTCATGCTGCACGACGAATCCGGCGCCAAGCTGATCGAAGGGGTCTCCGTCGAGTTCAAGCCGGACCGGCATGTCGCGATCATCGGTCCCGGCTCCAGCGGCAAGGAGGCGATGGGACATCTGCTGGCGCGGCTGGTCCGGCCGAATGCCGGGACCCTGCGCTATGGTGCCCGCGATCTCGACAGCCTGCCGGAAGCGGTGACCGGCCGGCGCTTCGCCTATGTCGGCGACGAGACCTATCTCTTTCCGCTCAGCCTGCGCGACAACCTGGTCTACGGATTGAAGCACCGGCCGCTGGCGCCGGGTGCCTACGAGGGTGAGGCGCTGCGGGAATACGAGCGGCGGGTGCGCGAGGCCGTGCGCGCCGGCAATCCGAACCTGGACGTCGAGGCGCAGTGGATCGATTTCGAGAGCGCCGGCGTCGCCGACATGAAGGCGCTGGAATATCGCATCATCGCCCTGCTGCGCGAGGTCGAGTTCGAGGACGACGCCTACCAGCTCGGCCTGCGCGGCCGGATCGATCCCGACCGCGACGCCGATCTCGCCAGTTATTTCCTGACCGCCCGGGTCGCCCTGCAGGATCGCCTGCGCCAGCCGGCCTTTGCCGCCCTGGTCGAGCCCTTCGATCCCGCCCGCTACAACAAGAACATGACGGTGGCGGAGAACCTGCTGTTCGGCACCGCCGTCGGCACCGCCTTCCAGGTGGACCGGCTGACCCGCAACGACTACCTGCGCCAGGTGCTGCACGCCACCGGACTCTATGGCGAGCTGCTGTCGATGGGCGCCAAGATCGCCGAGACCATGGTTGAACTGTTCGCCGACCTGCCGCCGGGCCATCCTTTCTTCGAGCAGTTCAGTTTCATCGCGGCCGACGACCTGCCGGTGTTCAAGGAGCTGACCCAGCGGCTGCAGAAATCCGGTGCCGACAAGATGGCGCCGGAGGATCGCCGCCGGCTGATCGCCCTGACCTTCCCCTATGTCGAGGCGCGCCACCGCCTGGGCCTGATCGACGAGGCGATGCAGGAAAAGATCCTGACCGCCCGGCGGGCCTTCGCCGAGGGTCTGCCGGAAGCGCTTTCGGAGGCGATCGAGTTCTACGACCCGGGGCAGTTCAATGCCGCCGCCTCGGTGCAGGACAACATGCTGTTCGGGCGCCTGGTCTATGGCCAGGCCCAGGCGGCGCAGAAGGTCGGACGGCTGATCGCCGAGGTGATCGAGGGTCTCAACCTCAAGGGACGGGTGATCGAGGTCGGGCTCGACTACAATGTCGGTGCCGGCGGCAAGCGGCTCTCCACCGTCCAGCGGCAGAAGGTGGCGCTGGTGCGCGCCCTGCTGAAGCGGCCGCAGCTGGCGATCCTCAACAACGCGCTGGCGGTGTTCGACGATGCCACCCAGCGGCGTCTTGCCGCCAATATCCGCAAGGTGATGGCCGGATCCGGCATCGTCCTCACCACCGACAATGCGGCGCTCGCCCGCCAGTTCGACGGCGTGATGGTGATGAAGGACGGGCGGGTCGTCGAACAGGGCCAGGTCAAGGACCTGGACCGGGCGGGCACCAAGTTCCGCGAACTGGCCGGCGAGGGCGTCGGCGCCGCGGCCTGAACCGGATCGGGCGCGGGTGAAGGACAAGCTGCGGGTGAAGGACAAGGGCTGCGAGGCAAGGTCATGAGCATCCAGGAAGACGTCGAGGCGCTGCGGCGCATCCCGCTATTCGCCAAGGTCGAGCCGGCAAAGCTGAAGCTCATGGCCTTCGCCAGCGAACGCGCCTATTACGACGCGGATGAGACCCTGTTCCACCAGGGCGACAGCGCCGATGCCGCCTATATCATCCTGGACGGCAAGGCCGACGTGCTGATCGATACGCCGGGCGGACCGCTCAAGGTGGCCGAGGTGACCCGGGATGCCTTCGTCGGCGACATCGGCATCCTCTGCGACATTCCCCGCACCGCCACCATCCGTGCGACCGAGGCCCTGACCACGCTGAAGATCACCAAGGAACTGTTCTTCCGCATGATCACCGACTTCCCCTCGATCGCGATCGAGGTGATGCGCGTCCTCGCCTTGCGCCTCGAGCACATGAACGAGCAGTTGCGCGACGCCGTGGCGGCGCGGAAGTAGCATCCGAAATCGGCGCCCGGACCGGACGGCTGCGTCAGCCTGCGCCTTGAAATCCGCCGCCGTCCGTCTAGGCTGACGGACCGTACCGCCTGCCGAAGGAACCAGCGTGTCAGCACCCCGTGAGACCGCATCCGCATCCGATCCGGGCCGCGACCTCCGCGACGCCTATCGCCGCGACGGCGCGGTGGTGGTGCGCGGCGCCTTCGCCGGCTGGGTCGAGACCCTGCGCGCCGGCTTCGAGCGCAACCTGCGCGAACCCGGTCCCTTCGCCATCGAGAATGTCGGCCAGGGCGAGGCGGGGCGCTTCTTCGAGGACTACTGCAACTGGCAGCGGATTCCCGAATTCCAGGACTTCATCCTGAACTCGCCGGCGGCGGCGATTGCCGGCGGGGCGATGGGTGCCAGCGAGGTGCAGATCTTCCACGAGCATATCCTGGTGAAGGAGCCCGGCACCTCGAAGCCGACGCCGTGGCACCAGGACATGCCCTACTACTGCGTCGCCGGCGAGGCGACCGCCAGCTACTGGATTCCCCTCGACCCGGTGACCTCGGCCAATACCTTGCGGGTACTGAAGGGTTCGCATCTCTGGCCGAAGCTGGTGCGTCCGAAACGCTGGGCCTCGAATGCGGATTTCTATGCCTCGGACGAGGACTTCATGGACATGCCGCAGATCGCCGACGACGATCCTCGCATCCTGGCGCCGGAGCTGATGCCGGGCGACGCGGTGATCTTCAATTTCAAGACCGTGCACGGCGCGCCGGGCAATGTCGGCGCCGCCCGCCGCCGCGCCTTCTCGGCGCGCTTCACCGGCGACGGCGTGACCTTCCTGGCGCGGCCGGGCCGGACCTCGCCGCCCTTCCCCGGCATCGACCAGCGCGACGGCGAGCGCCTGCGCCTGGACTGGTTCCCGGTGGTGTGGCGGGCCTAGCCGGCGCCCGCGCGGTCTCAGTCGATATCCACGACGACGGCGACATGGTCGCTGGGCTGGGTCCAGCTGCGCATCTCGCGCAGGATCTTCGCCGCCTTCAGGCGCGGCTTCAGCGCCGGCGTCACCCAGACATGGTCGAGCCGGCGGCCGCGGTCGTTCTTCTGCCAGTCCGGCGCGCGGTAGCTCCACCAGGAATACAGCTTCTCGCTGTCCGGCACGAAATGCCGCACCGCGTCCTGCCACTGGCCGGCGCCCTGCATAGCGGTCAGCTTCTCGACCTCGATCGGCGTATGGCTGACGATCTTCAGCAGCTGCTTGTGCGACCAGACGTCGTGTTCCAGCGGCGCGATGTTGAGGTCGCCGACCAGGATCGCCTTGCCCGGCTTCTTCTGCGCCTTGAACCAGTCGCGCATCTCGTCGAGGAACTGCAGCTTGTGGGCGAACTTGACGTTCTCCTTGGGATCGGGAATGTCGCCGCCGGCGGGAATGTAGAAGTTGTGCAGCTCGACGTCGCCCGGCAGCACCACCCGTCCGTGGCGGGCGTCGCCCTTCTTGCACCAGTCCTGCGGATCGCGGACCTTCAGCGGCAGCTTGGAGAGCACGGCGACGCCGTTATAGCCCTTCATGCCGTGATGCAGCACGTGCTTGAAGCCGAGGCCCTTCACGTCGTCCATCGGGAACTCGCTGTCCTGCACCTTGATCTCCTGCAGGCAGACCACGTCCGGCGTCTCCTGCTGCACCAGGCGGCGCAGCAGATCCATGCGCAGACGCAGCGAGTTGATGTTCCAGGTAGCAAGACGCATGCGGCCCCCAAGTCGTGGCGTGATCGGCCTAGCGGCATACACGAAAACCCGCGGCCGGAACAGACGCGCCGAGGCGCGGCGCGGGCGACGTGTCGGCCGGTGCGTCGGGCGGCGAATAACCGGAATGGATCGATGGGGATTTGCGGGAGCCGGAAATTTGCAGGCGCCGGAAAAGCGAACGCCCGGCCAGGGGAGGACCGGGCGTTCTACACTCCGTTGTCGGAGTCCGGTTGCGGTGGGGGAGACCGCTTCCGGTTAACTGCAGCCTTTGCGACTGCAGCCACTGCTAGTGCCTTGATAGATGGTTTTGGTACACCCGAATTCAAGAACCGACACGCCGTTTGTTTGCATGTCTGACAGAGGACGCATGCATGGCTGGAACAGGCTGAATTTCCCAGTGTTTCCGCGGCTCACGCAAAGGTGATGGTGCAACTTCTTTGCTCTGTCAGCGGCTTGTCAGCACGGCCGCGCGCGATCCGCAAATTGGGCGACAATGTGGGCGACAATCAATCCTGTTAACGTCGCCGAAGATCTCCTTGACCTGATTGCTTTCGCAACCTGGGAAACACGCGCGCGCCGGTGCCTACGCTTATTCCGCTGCGGGACGCGTAAGACTGCGGCGTTGCGTCGCAAAGTCGCGCGCCGCCTGACCGAAGGCCTGGAAAAGTTTCATCGAATCCGGATTCTCCGCGCAGCGGTATTCGGGATGCCACTGCGCGCCGAGGGCGAAGCCGGCGGCATCCTTGACGCGAACCGCCTCGACGACGCCGTCCGGCGCCCGGCCTTCCACCGCCAGGCGATCGGCGACGCGGTCCAGGCCCTGCCAATGCACGGTGTTGACCATCGTCTCCGGCTTGCCGAGCAGCCGGGCGAACTGGCCGGCCGGCTCGAAGATCACCTTGTGGGCCGGCTGGTAGATCGCGTCGTAGCTGGCATTCATCGGGCCCCGGTGATCGAGCTTGCCGGGCTGGGTATGGATCTGGGTATGGAGCGTGCCGCCGAGAGCGACGTTCAGCTCCTGGAAGCCGCGGCAGATGCAGAGCACCGGTACCCCGGCGGCCAGGGCGGCGCGGATCAGCGGCAGGGTGATGGCATCGCGCCCCGGGTCCTGCGGGCTCTCCGGCCGGTCGGGCGCGCCGCCGTAATGGTGCACGGCGACGTTCGAGGGGCTGCCGGTGAACAGCAGGCCGTCGACATGGCCGAGCAGGGCATTCGCCTCCAGCGCCTCGCCCAGGGCCGGGAAGGACAGCGGATAGGCGCCGGCGCCCTCGACCAGGGCCCGCAGGTATTTCTCGCCGACGGTGTGGTAGTTCTGGCCGTCGATGTATTTGACGCACATCGGCACGCCGATGATCGGCGCATCCTTGGGCAGGCGGTAGCTCGGCAGGGTCATCGCGGTCCTCGGCAGGGACAGGCTGGATCTCGCATCCAATCTAGCCGCGGCCGCCGGGGGCAACAAGCCGTCCGCCCGCAACGCCGCCCGGTAGAATCCGCAGGGGTGGATGCTGCCGGATCCCGGGCTAGCCGATTGACTTCAAACGGAAACATCGCCGGCATGAAAAAACCCGCGAGGGTCGCTCGCGGGTTCTTCGCAGGCAGAGGCGGAAGCGGGCCTAGGCGGCCTTCTTCGCTGCCGCCTTCTCGATCCGGCGCTTCAGGCGCACGGCCTCGGTCGGCAGCTTGGCATCGGAGACCGACATCAGGAAGGCGTCGAGGCCGCCGTTATGCTCGATGGTGCGGATCGCATTGGCCGAGAGCTTCAGGCGCACCTGCTGGCCCAGCGCATCCGACAGCAGCCGGGTTTCCTGGAGATTCGGCAGGAAGCGGCGCTTGGTCTTGTTATTGGCGTGGCTGACCTTGTTGCCAACCTGAACGCCTTTGCCGGTGACGGCGCAACGACGAGCCATTGCGAAAATCCTTTTATTCCAGCGTGTTACCAAAAACAATCGGGCCGGAAAGCGGGTCTCCGGCCGGTTCGGGGCGGTTTTTACGGGGTTAGCCGGCGAAGGTCAAGGCGATTCCAGGGCTTACCGGCCATGGCGCCCGTGCGCCTGACCGTGCGGCCGACCGTGCATTTTCCCGGTTTTCCACCGGGAATCACGGGCGCAGGAACCGCTCCAGCAGGGTGCGCGCCGCGGCGCCGGGGGTGGTTTTTCCGGCGATGACCCGGCGTTCGAGCTCGTCCAGTTTCCCGGCCACCGCCGGATCCTCCCGCAGGGCATCGAGGAGCGCGTCCGAGAGCTCGTGCCAGAGCCAGGCCCTGGCCTGCTCCTGGCGGCGCCGGTCGATCTCGCCGGACTGGGTCAGGAGCTGCCGGAACTCCGCCACCCGGGCCCAGATCTCGGGAATGCCCGCCCCGGTGAGGGCGGAGCATTGCAGCGCCGCCGGGGTCCAGGCCTGGTGCAGCGGCTGCATCAGGCGGAGGGCATGGGCGTAATCCGAGGCGGTGCGGGCGGCGGCGGCGGCGAGGTCGCCGTCGGCCTTGTTCACCACCACCAGGTCGGCCAGTTCCATGATGCCGCGCTTGATGCCCTGGAGATCGTCGCCGCCGGCCGGCTGGAGCAGCAGCAGGAACATGTCGGTCATCTCGGCCACCGCGGTTTCCGACTGGCCGACGCCGACGGTCTCCACCAGCACCAGATCGAAGCCGGCCGCCTCGCAGAGCAGCATCGCCTCGCGGGTGCGCCGGGCGACGCCGCCCAGTTCCAGGCCGGCGGGGGATGGGCGGATGAAGGCCTCGGGGCGCTTCGCCAATTCCGCCATCCGCGTCTTGTCGCCGAGGATCGAGCCGCCGGAGAGCCGCGAGGTGGGATCGACCGCCAGCACCGCCAGGCGCCGGCCCTGGCCGATCAGATGCTGGCCGCTGGTCTCGATGAAGGTCGACTTGCCGACGCCGGGCGGACCGGAAATGCCCACCCTGAGGGCCTTGCCGGTCAGCGGCAGCAGCGTCTCGAGCAGCGCCTCGGCGTCGCGCCGATGCGCCGGGTTGGTCGATTCCACCAGGGTGATGGCGCGGGCCAGGGCCCGGCGGTCGCCGGCGCGGAGCCTGGCGGCGAGATCGTCGACCCGGGCCGTCATTGCGCCACGACCGGCAGCGGATCCTCCGCCTCGACCTCGCGCCGCGCCGCCTCCTGCTGGCGGCGCCACATCGCCGCGTATTTGCCGGCCTGGGCCAGCAGGTCGCCGTGCCGGCCGCGCTCGACGATCCGGCCCGCCTCCAGCACGATGATCTCGTCGGCATCGATCACCGTCGAGAGGCGATGGGCGATGACCAGGGTGGTGTGGTCGCGCGAGACCTCGCGCAGGTTCTCCTGGATCTCGCGTTCGGTATGGGAATCCAGGGCGGAGGTTGCCTCGTCGAACAGCAGGATCGGCGGCGACTTCAGGATGGTGCGGGCGATGGCGACGCGCTGCTTCTCGCCGCCCGACAGCTTCAGCCCGCGCTCGCCCACCATGGTGGCGTAGCCGTCCGGCGTGCCGGCGATGAAATCGTGGATATGGGCAAGGCGTGCGGCCTCGCGGATCGCGTCCGGTGCCGCCGCCGGCCGGCCGTAGCCGATGTTGTACTCGACGGTGTCGTTGAACAGCACGGTATCCTGCGGGACGATGCCGATCGCCGCCCGCAGCGACTGCTGCTGCACCTCGCGGATGTCCTGGCCGTCGATGGCGATCCGCCCGCCCTGCACGTCGTAGAAGCGGAAGAGGAGGCGCGAGATCGTCGACTTGCCGGCGCCGGACGGGCCGACGATCGCCAGGGTCCGGCCGGGCTCGACCTTGAAGCTGACGCCCTTGAGGATCGGCCGGCGCGGATCGTAGCCGAAGTCGACGTTCTCGAAGGCGACCTCGCCGCGGGGGACCGCCAGCGGCGGCGCGCCCGCCCTGTCCTTCACGTCGACGTCGACGCGCAGCAGGGCGAACATCGATTCCATATCGATCAGCGACTGGCGGATTTCGCGATAGACCGTGCCGAGGAAGTTGAGCGGCAGGTAGAGCTGGATCAGGTAGGCGTTCACCAGCACGAAATCGCCGACCTTCATCTTGCCGTCCATCACCCCGCCGGCGGCCATCGCCATCATGACGGTGACGCCGATGGCGATGATGCAGGCCTGCCCGATGTTCAGCGCCGCCAAGGTGGTGCGGCTCTTCACCGCGGCGATCTCGTAGGATTTCAGCGCCACGTCGTAGCGCCGAGCCTCGTGCTCCTCGTTGTTGAAGTACTTCACCGTCTCGTAGTTGAGCAGGCTGTCCACCGCCTTGGTGTTCGCCGCCTGGTCGCTGTCGTTCATCTGCCGGCGGTACTTGATCCGCCATTCGGTGACGTTCAGCGTATAGCCGATATAGAGGCCGATGGTGACGAAGGTGACCAGGGCATAGCTCCAGTCGTAGAGCGACCAGAGCACGATGCAGACCATGCCGATCTCGAGCAGCGTCGGCAGCACGTTGAACAGCACGAAGAACAGCAGGAACTCGATGCCCTTGGCGCCGCGCTCGATGGCGCGGTTGAGGCCGCCGGTCTGGCGTTCCAGGTGGAATTTCAGCGACAGCCTGTGGAGGTGGCGGAAGGTGTCGAGCGCCACCGCCCGGATGGCGCGCTGCGCGACTTTGGCGAAGATGCCGTCGCGCAGCTCGGCAAAGGCCTGGGTGGTGATCCGGGCGAGGCCATAGGCGACCAGCAGGCCGACGGGCAGCGCCGTCAGCAGGTCCGGCGCCGACATCAGGTCGACCATCTTCTTGAACAGGATGGGGACATAGACGTTGGCGACCTTGGCGATCACCAGGCAGCCCACCGCCAGCACCACGCGCAGCTTCAGCTCGCCGTCGGCGCGTGGCCAGAGATGCGGCAGCAGCGCCTTCAGCGCGTCCCACTGGCTATGCCTGCGGCCAGATTTGACGGGCGTCATTTCTCTATCTTCCATCTTGGGACCCGGCGGCATCCCGCGTCCCGTTCTTCGCCTTGCGCGGCGCAGCAGGGTGTCCGGATGCAGGTCGCGGGTCGTGCGCCACTTTCGCCTAATGCTCCGTCGCCCGGCCGAGTGACTTCGCCATCACCAGATAGAGCTTGCCGACATCGGCGGTGATGAAGGTGGCGTTCAGCACCGCTTCCGGATCGGCAATGCCCGACTGGGTGAGGAGGTCCTCGAACTTGTGGATGTAGCGGTCGACCATGTCGCGGAACCGTTCATCCCGGTGGTAGCGCTGCTCGATCGCCGGGATGACATAGGCGTCCTTGTTGCGGAACAGGCGGCGGGCGAAGATCGAGCGGTCGCCCTCGCGGAACTTCTTCCAGACGTCTTCCGGGATCTCGCCGTCCAGCAGGCTGTTGATGTCGACCGCCAGGCTGTTCAGCTCCTCGATCATCACCGCGGCCACGCGCAGGAAGGCATCGCGGGTCGAGTTGTGCTGGGTCTCGCGCAGCTTGTCGATGCGCTCCAGGGCGATCGACGAGGTTTTGGCGAGATCGAGGCTCTGCTCGCGGAACTTCTCACCGAGCACCTCGGCCTGCCCGGCGGCGGCGGTGATCGCCTTGTTCAGCGCCTCGGCCTGGCGCTCGAAGCCCTGGCCCACCGTGCCGGCGCGCGCCACGGCCTCCTCGGCCGCCGCGGTCATCTGGCGGATGCGGGTGTCGATGTCGGCGGAGACCGCGCCCAGGTTCTGCTTCATCTGGGCGGCGGCGGCTTCCAGCGCGGCGACCTGGCGGGTGAGAATCTCGCCGGCCTCGCCGGCATCGGTGCGGGCAAGCGCGGTGCTATTGCGCGCCGAAATCGCCGCCGCCGCGAAATCCTCGGCCTGGGCCCGCAGCTGCTCGCGGATGCCCTGGGCCATGGCATTCACCTGGGTGGAGATCTGCGACAGCTCGGTCAGCTGGTTCTGTACCGCCCCCTTCACCCCGGAGACCTGCAGCGAGGCGTTGCGGGTGACCTCGGTCAGCGCCTCGGCGCTTTCGCGGAAGGACTGGATCACCTCGCGCGCTTCGCGGGCGCTGTCGATGGTGGTGGCCTTCAGGAACTCGGCCAGGCCCTGCATGCTCTGGCGCAGGGCGGCGACATGGGCCTCGCTGTCATGGCCGACCTGGCTCAGGGTCTCGATGCGGGCGCCCAGGGCGACATTCAGATGCTGCTGGCGCTGCATCGCCTGGTCGGTGATCGCGGAGAGCAGCTCGGCCTGGTGGTGCAGCGACCGGCCCATCTGGTCGAGCTTGTCGCGGGCGAGCTCGCTGACCTGACCCAGCTGCGTGGCATGGGTCTCGTAGAGCTGGGCGAGCTCGACGGTGCGCTGGCCGGTTTCATCGGTCGCGGCCTTCAGGGTCGCCGCCTGGATCTCGATGTTGTGGCGCAAGGTGGCGGCGCTGGTGGTCGCCCGCTCGGTCACCGTCTCCAGTTGGCTCATATGCGCGCGCATCAGCTCCTGCAGCTGGCCGGCGCCGTCGGTGGCCAGGGCTGCGGCCTGGGTCAGGGTCTGCGCCTCGTTGCGGAACACGGTGCCGATAACCTGGGCCTCCACCGCGACCTTGCGCGAGACCTCGTCGAGATCGTCGATCTGCGTCCGCAGGGAATCGCGGATCCTGGCGGTGGCCTCGCTGGTCGCCGCCAGATTGCGCTCGAGGTCGGTCGTCTGGCGCTGCAGGGCCTCGCCGAGCTCGACCGCCTGGCGCCCGGCCTCTTCGGTCGTGGCGCGCAGGCTGGCGGCGTTCCGGCTGACGATCGCCTGGATGGCGGCGCTGAGCTCCTCGGCCTGGCCGGACAACAGGCGTCCGGCCTCGGCGGCGCGCTGGCTGATCTCCTGGCCGGCGCGATTGCTGAGCGTCGCCTGTTCGGCGAGCGCATCGCGCATGGCGATCGCCACCTGGGCCGCCTGCTCCGCCGCCGTGCCGAGGGTGACCGCCTGGTCTTCCGAGGCCTTGGAGAGGATCTGGCCCTGGTCGATCAGGCGCTGGAAGCGGCCCTCGATCTCGCCGGTATGGGCCCAGAAGCGCTCCGTCATCTCGCGGGCGGCGCGTTCGGCGGCGTCGGCGAGCACGCCGCCATGCTGGGCGGCGACCTGGTCGAACCTGGCGGCGCCGGTGCTGACGATATCGGCCAGCTGTTCGGCCTGGGCCTTGACCGTGGCGCCGAGGCCTTCCGTCTGCTGCACCGCGGCGGTGGTGGCGGCGGCGATCTCCTGGGCCTGCAGGCGCAGGGCACCGGCGAAAAGATCGGCGGCCTGCTTCGAGGCCTCTATCAGCTCGTCGCGCTGGCTGTGGGTGACGCCCTGCAGGGCAAGGCTGCGACTGGCGACGGCTTCCGCGGCGGCGACGAACTCGTCGGCCTGGCGGCGCAGGATGTCCTTGAAGCCTTCCGCCGCCTGACCGGCGACGCCGGCGAGGCGCTCGCCTTGGCCGCGCACCAGCTGGTCGAGCTCGTCGGACTTGCGGGAGACGGCTGCCGTCACCTCCTCGAGCGCGCCGATCTGCAGCGTGATCTTCCCGCGCAGCGTCTCGGCGGCGGCGGCGGCGGCTTCACCGAGCTTGCCGCCCTGGGCCTCGGCCTGGGCATTGAGCTCGTCCATCTTGCGGGCGAGGCCGGCCATCACCGCATCCAGCGCCGCGACATGGCGATCGAGCTGGCCCTTCATGCGCTCGACCGTGGCGTCGCCCGCCGCCTGCAGCGCCTGGCCATGCAGCTCGGCATCGCCGCGCAGGGCATCGGCGCGGCGGTTCAACTCCTCGACCATCAGCGCGACGGAACCGAGATAGCCGTTGATGGCCGGTTCCTGCGCGGTCATGTGGCCGGCGAACCTGTCGGCCGCCTTGTCGGCGGCCTCGCTCAGGCGCCGCGACTGGATCTCGATCGCCTGGTTCAGCCGCAGGCCCTGCGCATCGGCCGCGTCGCGCAGGCTGCCCAGCTGCTGCTCGTGGCCACGCAGGTGCTCGGCGAAGCGTCCGGCCGAGAGATCGGCCGCCTGCTGCAGGCGCGGGCCCTGGGCATCGATCGAATCGACCAGCGCCCGGTGCCGCGTCTCCAGCGTCTCGGAGAGTGCGGCGATCCGCGCCTCCTGGGCCGTCAGCAGCTCGGCCAGCTTGTCGGCGCCGCGGGCCGCAGCGTCGCTCAGCAGCTGCACCTGGCCCTGGGCGGCAATGGTGAGATCGGTGCTGCGCTTGTCGGTCAGCGCGGCGATCTCGCCGAGGCGCTGCTCATGGGCCTCCAGATGGGTCCTGAAGCGGTCGGCGGACCTGTCGGCGGCAGCTTCCAGTTTCGCGCCCTGGCTCTCGACCAGCTCGCCCAGCCCCTCGGCGCGGCGGCGCGCCGCATCGGCGACGGCGTCGATCTCCTTCGACAGCTCGCTCATCCGCTGCGCGAAGGCCTGGGCCGTGCGCTCGGAGGCCTCGGCGAAATTCTGCCCTTCGGCGCGGACGGAGGCCTTCATGCTCTGGTTCTGCTCGCCGATCTTGTCGGCCAGGGACTGGGCAACGCCGGCAATCTGCTCGCCCATCCCGTCCAGGGCCTGCTTGAAGTGTCCGGCGGCGGCCTGGGCGGCCTCGGTGAGGCGCTCGACCTGCACCCGTCCGGTCTGTTCCAGGGCGGCGTTGTCGGCCTGGCTGCGCGCGACCGCGACGCCGATCTGGTCGGCGATCCGGTTCAGCGACTGGCCGAAATCCTCCGAGAGCGTCCGCATCGAGGCGATTGTCGCATCGCCCTGGTCCTGGATGGTGCGCTGGATGTCGTTGGTCTTGCGGATCATGTCCGAGACGGTGGCGGTCGAGGTCGCCGAGATTACCTCGTGGTGGCGCTTCAAGGCGGCGGCGAAGCGCTGGGCGCTGTCGTCGGCGGCGGAGACCATCTTTTCGCGCTGGTGGTCGATCCCGGCGATCAGCGCCTCGTAGCGTTCGTGGGCGGTCGTCATCGCCGCGTTCAGGCGCGCGGTCTCGTGGCCGGCGGCATCGCCGAGGACCTTGGTGGCATCGGTGACCGCCGCGGCCAGGCCATGGACATGGCTGTTGATGGCGAGGTCGAGGTCGCGATGCCGCTCGCGGGCCTGGGTCGAGGCCTCGGCGATGCTGGAGAGCTCGGTGGCGATCTCGCCGCGCAGCACCGAAAGCGCGTTGCTGGTGTGCTGGACCAGCGCCGCCGCCTGCTGCTGCAGCATGCCGCGGAACTCGGCCTCGGCATCGACCGCCTGGGCCTTGGCGGCGCCGATCGCCGACAGCTGCTGCTGCAGGGCGCCGACGATCTCGCCGGAGTCCTTGCCGGACTGTTCCGAGATCTCCCGGATCGCCGCCTTCAGGGCGCTCTCGACCTCGGCGGCGCGCTGCCGCGCCTGGTCGATGCCCTCGCCGAGCATGCCGGCCAGCCGGGTCACGATCTGCTGCATCTTCTCGCCGGCAGCTTCCGTCGCCTGGACGAAATGCGCCGCCTGGGCATCGGCCGCCTCGACCAGCTGGTGCCCCTGGCGTCGCTGGGCCTCGGTGGCGGCGTCGATGCGGCGGGCGAATTCGTCGGCCTGGGTGCCCATCCGCACGGTCACCGTCTCGGCCTGGTCGGTGAGCTGCTCGGCCTGGCGCTCGATCGCGTCGCGCACCGAAGCGCCGTGATCGAGGACCCGGTCGATGATCGCGGCGATCTCGTCGCCCCGGGCGTTGAAGGCGCCGATGACGCGCTGGACGCTTTCCCGTGCGGTGATCTCCAGGGCGTCAGCCTGATCGCTGGAGGCCTGCTTCAGCGCCGCCTTCTGCTGTGCCAGCGTCTCGGCCATGCCGCCCAGGGTCTGCTTCTGGGCCGCGAGGGTCGCGTCGATCTCCTGGGCCTGGGCCTGGGCCGCCCGGGCGGCGCTTTCCAGATCCGCCGCCTGGTCGCGGAACCGCGCCTCGATGGCGGTCAGTGCCTCGGCGGCGTCTTCGGTGGCGGCGCGCAGCTCGATGGCCTGGCGGCGCAGGGATTCGGCGATCGAATGCACCCGCTGCTCGGCGCTGGGATTGGCATAGGTCAGCATCTCCAGCTGCTGGCTGATGGCGGCGGTCTGGCGCTGCATGTCGCGCCCGCGCATCACATAGGAGATCACCAGCCAGATGAAGACCGGCACGATGAAGGTGGCGATTCCGACCTGGGCGAGGTCGCCCGGCAGCAGCCCCGTGAGGTTGCCGAGCCCCACCGACTGATTGAGATACAGGCCATAGACCACGAACCACAGGAGGGTGAGCCCGAGGCCGATCGCCACGGCGCGTCGATGTTCGATGGTATTCGCGTCCATGACCCCTGACTTTTCCAACGTCTCTTTCGGCGCCGGCGCGGAGCCCTGGCGGCCCAGTCGCCGATCGCCGCTGCTAGCCTATCATTCCGCGGCCTTCCGCCGCCGGTGAATCAAGGCCAGGATCTCCGCGGCGGCCTTCGGAATATTGGTTCCGGGACCGAAAATTGCAGCAACGCCGTGCTGGCGCAAGTAATCGTAATCCTGGGCCGGTATCACGCCGCCGCAGATCACCACGATGTCCTCCGCCTCGGCGTCGCGCAAGGCCTGGATCAGCTGCGGCACCAGGGTCTTGTGCCCGGCCGCCTGGGAGGAGACGCCGATGACGTGGACGTCGTTTTCCACCGCCTGGCGGGCGCTCTCCTCCGGGGTCTGGAACAGCGGGCCGACATCGACGTCGAAGCCGAGGTCGGCGAAGGCGGTGGCGATGATCTTGGCGCCCCGGTCATGGCCGTCCTGGCCCAGCTTCACCACCAGCATCCGCGGCCGGCGACCCTCCTCGCGGGCGAAATCCTGGATCCGGCGCTGGATCGCCTGGAATTCCGGATCGTCGCGATAGGCAGCGCCGTAGACCCCGGCGATCGAGCGCACCTCGGCCTTGTGCCGGGTATAGACCTGTTCCAGGGCGGTCGAGACCTCGCCCACCGTCGCCCGGGCGCGCATCGCCGCCACCGCCAGTTCCAGGAGATTGCCGGACCCGTCCCCGGCGGCGCGGGTGAGGGCGTCCAGGCAGGCCTGGACCTTGGCCGGGTCCCGGGTGGCGCGGATCGTCGCCAGACGGGCGATCTGCTGCTCGCGCACCCGGGTATTGTCGATGTCCAGCACCTCGACCGCGTCGGTCCGGCCGGACCGGTACTTGTTGACCCCGACGATCACCTCTTCGACCCGGTCGACCCGGGCCTGGTGGCGCGCCGCGGCCTCCTCGATCTTCAGCTTCGGCATCCCGCTTTCGACCGCCTTGGTCATGCCGCCCAGGGCCTCGACCTCGGCGATCAGCGTCTCGGCCGCGGCGACCAGGCTGGCGGTCAGCGCCTCGACGTAGTAGCTGCCGCCCAGGGGATCGATGACATGGGGGATGCCGCTTTCCTCCTGGATCACCAGCTGGGTATTCCGGGCGATCGCCGCCGAGAACGGGGTGGGCAGGGCGATCGCCTCGTCGAGGGCATTGGTATGCAGCGACTGGGTGCCGCCGAGCACCGCCGCCATCGCCTCGATGGTGGTGCGGATCACGTTGTTGTAGGGGTCCTGCTCGGTGAGGCTGACGCCCGAGGTCTGGCAATGGGTGCGCAGGGCCGAGGATTGCGGATCCGTCGGGTCGAACTGGCGCATCAGCTTGGCCCAGAGGAAGCGGGCCGCGCGCAGCTTGGCGACCTCCATGAAGAAGTTCATGCCGATGGCAAAGAAGAATGAGAGCCGCGGAGCGAATTCGTCGATCTTCAGCCCCTTGGAGAGGGCGGCGCGGACATATTCCAGGCCGTCGGCCAGGGTGAAGGCCAGTTCCTGCACCGCGGTCGCCCCGGCCTCCTGCATGTGGTAGCCGGAGATCGAGATCGAGTTGAATTTCGGCATCTTCTGGGCGGTGAACTCGATGATGTCGGCGACGATCCGCATCGAGGGCTGGGGCGGATAGATATAGGTGTTCCGCACCATGAATTCCTTGAGGATGTCGTTCTGGATGGTGCCGGAGAGCTCGGCCAGCGGCACGCCCTGCTCCTCGCCGGCGACGATGAAGCCGGCGAGGACCGGCAGGACCGCGCCGTTCATCGTCATGCTGACCGACATCTTGTCCAGGGGGATGCCGTCGAACAGGATCTTCATGTCCTCGACGGAATCGATGGCGACGCCTGCCTTGCCGACGTCGCCCACCACTCGCGGATGGTCGGAATCGTAGCCGCGATGGGTGGCGAGGTCGAAGGCGACGGAAAGGCCCATCTGGCCTCGCCGCAGGTTCTCCCGGTAGAAGGCGTTGGAATCCTCGGCGGTGGAGAAGCCGGCATATTGCCGGATGGTCCAGGGCCGGTTGGCATACATCGTCGCCCGCGGGCCGCGGGTATAGGGGGCAAAGCCGGGCAGGGAATCGAGGGCCTCGATGCCGGCGAGGTCGGCCGCGGTATAGAGCGCCTTGACCCGGATGCCCTCGGGCGTCTCCCAGTCGAGCCCGGCGGGGTCGGCGCCCTTGAGCTCCCTGGCCGCCAGCCTGGCCCAGTCTTCGAGGTTCCGCTTCGGAAAATCGACCATGTCCGCCTGACCCGTCCCAACCCGCCAAGCCCAAGAACAAGCTGGCTTTCCCGCACTGCAGCAATGGTTTTTACGATAGCAGAGCGCGGGCGGCGAAGTCCAGGAAACGGCCCGCCGGCGTGCATATTCCCCTTTCGTTCTCAACCGGTGGCTGCTAAAATGACCGCATGACCCAGGACACCGAAAACCTGATTCTCGAACACCTGCGTGCCATTCGATCGGACGTGGCGGATACGCGTATAGACATCAGGGATATCAAGCTCCGCCAGAACGACATGGCGCATGCGGTCGCCGGCCTCCGCCGCGATCTGGCCGGCGATGCCGACGTCGCCGTGCATCTGTAGGTCCAGATCGACCGCCTGAACGAGCGGGTCGAGCGCACCAACCGCCGGCTGGACATCGTCGAAGCCTAGGTGCCGTCGCCGTCCCGATGACTTCCCGTGGCCTGGCCGCCGATCCGTTGCGGCGGCGACCGCGCCGCCGCTACACTCCCGGCAACAGCGCCTGCCGAAGCGGGCACGACTGGAGCCGGGGGCGCCATGCAGACCGATCTTCGCGATACCGAACTCTATGCGCGGATGCAGCAGGCCGATGCCCATTGGCTGCGGCTCGGCAGCGGCCGCACCCCCGACCTCTACGACATCGCCCTGTCGCCGGACGGGAAGACGATCGCCGGCAGCGGCATCTTCGCGGAAAAACTCGAGGGCAGCCTGCCGCAGCGCATCTGCCTGGTCGACGTGGCCAGCGGCAGGCTCGACGTGCTGACGACGGGGCCGGGACTCGACACCACGCCGAAATGGTCCCCCGACGGCAGGACCCTGGCCTTCCTGTCTGACCGCGACGAGCCGGGCATCATGCAGCTCTGCCTGATGGATCTCGCGACGCGACGGGAAACCCGCGCCGCAATCCGCGAGCAATGGATCGAATATGTCCACTGGTCGCCGGACGGCAGCCGGATCCTGCTCGGCGTTGCCCGGCGCGGCGTCGATCTCTCGGGTTTTCTCGGTGGCTACACCTTCCAGAGCGTCGATCCGTCCCTGCCAGACTGGATGCCGCAGGTCGATATCGGTATCGACGACACGCAATGGCGCAGCCTCTGGCTCTACGACGTCGCCACGGGCGGCTTGCGCCAGGTCGCCGCGACGGGTGCGGCGGGCGGCCTCAATCCCTGGGAATCCTGCTGGGTGGGAAACACCGCCGTCGCCACCATCGCCTCCGCCGGTCCGCATGAGAATCACTGGTACCGGGCGAAGGTCCATCTGATCGATCTCGCCTCCGGCACGGCGCGCGTCGTGCATACGCCGAAGGACCAGATCGGCTGGCTCTCCGCCGCGCCCGGCGGGACGCGCCTCGCGCTGGTCTCCTCGTTCTCCAGCGACCGGCAATCCACCACCGGCGAACTCACGCTGATCGATCTCGGCGACGGCGCCGAGCGCCGCATCGACACCCGGGCGGTCGATGCCACCTTCACCCACTGGCAGAGCGAAACCGATGTGCTCTATGCCGGCCTCCGCTCGCTGGACTCGGTGCTGGGGATCTGCGACGCCGCGACCGGCACCTGCCGCGATCTCTGGTCGGGTACCGAAACCACCCTCGGCGGCGAGCGCTACTTTCCCTTCGTCAGCCCGGGCGCCGCCCCCGGCGACTGCGCCGTCACCCTCGAAGGCTATTTCACCCCGCAGAGCCTCGCCGTCTTCACCGGCGGCCGGATGCGGACGGTGGCGACTCTGGGTCCCGACGGTGCCGCCGCGGATCTCGCCGCCCTCGGCCGTGCCGAGCCCTATAAGTGGGCGGCCAAGGACGGCTGGGAGATCGAAGGCTGGCTGCTGCATCCGGCGCAGGGCACCGGCGGCGGCCCGGGCCCGCGGGCGCTCATCGTCGACGTCCATGGCGGACCGGTCTGGGCCTGGCGCCCGTCCTGCGTCGGCCGCAGTGCCACCTATGTCAACCTGCTGAAGGATGGCTATGCGATCTTCCAGCCCAATCCCCGCGGCAGCACCGGCCGGGGCCTCGATTTCTGCCGCGCCGTCGCCGGCGACATGGGCGGCGGCGATGCCCAGGACATCCTCGCGGCGCTCGACCGGCTGGTGGCCGAGGGCGTCGCCGATCCCAGGCGCATCGGCGTCACCGGGGTCTCCTATGGCGGCATCATGGCGGCCTGGATCATCACCCAGGACACCCGCTTCGCCGCCTCCGTGGTGATCTCGCCGGTCACCGACTATGTCAGCGAGCAGCTGACCAGCAACATTCCCGGCTTCTGCGAGAACTTCCTGCTCGACGACTACAAGAATCCCGGCGGGGAATATTTCAAGCGCAGCGCCATCATGTTCGCCGACCGGGTGAAGACGCCGACGCTGAACATCTGCGGCGCCCTCGACCACAACTGCCCGGCGGTCCAGGCGATCGAGTTTCACCGCGCCCTCCTGCAGCACGGCGTCAAGTCGGCGCTGGTGCACTACCCGCAGGAGGGCCACTGGGTGCAGCATCATCCGGCGATTGCCGATTGCGGTGCCCGGGTGATCGCCTGGTTTCAGGAGCACATGCCCTCGGGCAGCAATGCGGGACGCGCGCCATGACGGAACCGCAGGCGACGAGCCATGACGGCGGCTGCACCTGCGGCCGGCTGCGCTACCGGATGACCTCGAAACCGATGTTCGTGCATTGCTGCCACTGCCGCTGGTGCCAGCGCGAGACCGGCACCGCCTTCGCGCTGAACGCGATGATCGAGGCCGACCGGGTGCAGCTGCTCAAGGGCGAGGCCGAGGTCGTCGATACGCCCTCGAACAGCGGCAAGGGCCAGAAGATCGCGCGCTGCCCGGTCTGCCGCATCGCCGTCTGGAGCAATTACGCCGGCGCCGGCCCCGCGGTGCATTTCGTCCGGGTGGGGACCCTGGACATGCCCGACCTGCTGCCGCCCGACATCCACATCTTCACCGCCTCGAAGCAGCCCTGGGTGATCCTGCCGCCGGACACGCCGGCGGTCGCCGAATACTACGACCGCGAGGCCTATTGGCCGGCGGAAAGCCTCGCCCGGCGCGCGGCGCTTCTGGCGGCGCGGCGCTAGCGGCGATGGACCTGCCCGCGGAACTCGCGTTCGAACGCGTCACCGCGCCGACGCCGGACTTCGTCGCGCTGCTCGATGCTTTGGACCGCGACCTGACCGGTCCCTATGCGCCGGAACAGCGCCACGCTCTGCCGCTCGACCGGCTGTTCCAGCCGCAGATCCGGATCTTCCTGGCCCGGCTGCGCGGTGCGGCGGTGGCCTGCGGCGGCATCGCCTTCCTGGAGGGCTATGCGGAACTGAAGCGGATGTACGCGGCGCCGGCGGTGCGCGGCACCGGCGTCGCCCGGGCGCTGCTGCAGCATCTCGAGGCGGAAGCCCGCGACGGCGGCGCCAGCCTGCTGCGCATCGAGACCGGCCGCCATCAGCTGGCGGCGCTCAAGTTCTACGTGCGGGCAGGCTACCGGGCCTGCGGGCCCTTCGGCCCCTATGCCGAGATGCCGCCCAAGGCTATCGAAACCAGCCTGTTCTACGAGAAGTCAATACCGCGCGACTGACCCGCGCAATTGATCGACCGTTGCCGCGTCCGGGGATCAGCCCACTTCCAGCAGCGCATCGATCTGCGCCTGGTCGACCACCCGGCCGTCGCCGTGGATCACCGCATTGGCTTGGCCGATCAGGTCCTGCAGGTTGCGCGAGGCCCGTTCGGCGACCAGCCGGGCGATGTCGAAATTCGCCTCGGCATGCAGGCGCCCCAGACGCTCGACGCTGAGGGCGATCAGCCGGTTCATCTGGGCGACCAGCCGGTCGAAGGGCTCGCGGAATTCCGGCGGCGACCAGTCATAGGCCTCGATCGCCAGGTCGCGGTCGTGGATGCCGCTGTTGCGGAAGTGGTCCTGGTAGCCGACGGGCTGCCAGGCCTTGCAGTCCTCCAGGCATTCCGGCGCGTCGGGCACCAGTTCCATCAGCATGACGATTTCGTTGATGTGATTCATGTAGTCGGTCGCCAGCAACGTCTTGTCGTTGACGTTGGACCCGGCGGCCTTGCGGCAGAGCTCCTGGTATCTGGCGTCGCGTTGCGCATCGGCGACCATCGCGGGCCTCGGCATCGTCACGGTCGGGCTGCTCCAGGCGCATTCCCGCTGGCCGGGAATGCCTCGTTTTGCTGCCCCAGGCTATCCGCCAATAGCTGTTAAGTGGTTAACTGATCTGGAACAAATGGCTCGCGGATGGGGGATCGCCCGGCCGGCCTAGGGATGAATTCGCAGGAAATCCAGGGCCTCGGCGAATCCCTTGAGCAGCGCCCGGTCCCGCTCGGCGGTCACCCCGGCGAGGCAGGGCCGGACCGAAGGGTCCTCGGCCACCGCGGTGGAGAGCACGATGTCGCCGCCCCGGCTCTGCCCCTGCAGCCGGGCCGCCATGTTCACCGTCGAGCCGAAATAGTCCAGGCGGTCGTTCAGCGTCACCGCGATGCAGGGACCGTGATGCAGGCCGAGCTTGATGGTGATGGCTGGACCGCTGCCGATCTTGCCGGCATGGTCGCGGTTGAAGCCCTCCACCGCCCGGGCGATCGCCAGCGCCGCCCTGACGCCGTTCGCCGGCAGGACGAAGGCCGCCATCACCGCATCGCCGATGGTCTTCACGATGGCGCCCTCGTGGTCGCGGATGATCTTCGCCATCAGCGCGAAATGATCGCGCACCAGGTGATAGGCACTGGCATCGCCGATCTGCTGGTAGAGCGCGGTCGAGCCCTTGAGATCGGAGAAGAGCAGGGTGATCTCGCCCACCGCGACCTCGTCGCCCGGCCGCAGCACGTCGTCGGAGAAGAGGTCGCGGAACGCCTGCAGCGCGGTGATGCGGTCGGCGGTCAGGGCATCGGCCAGCCAGCTGCGATCCTCGATGATGGCGGTGAGCGGCCGCCGGCTGCGGTTCTCCAGGCGGATCTGGCCGGGTGCCGCCGGCGGTCCGGCGGTGACCGCATCGTCGCCCAGGATCAGCGCCGGGAATCCCCCCGCCTGCCAGTCAATCTCCGCCTCCGGGCCCGGCTCCAGGCTGCGCAGGCGATAGGGGCCGAAGCTCAGCGCCCCCTCCACCGTCCGGGTTTCGCCGGGGCGCAGCGCCACCTGCAGCTTCACATGCGGCGTCGACATCGGCCCCCAGAGGCAGTATTCGCCGCTCTCCAGCGGCCGGATGGCGGCGGCGGGGCGGAAGCTCGCCTCGACGTTCTGCGAGAAGTTGCGCTCGTAGTCGATGTTGCAGGAACTGCAATGCGCCCCGGTCGGCAGCCGGTCGAGCCCGCCCGACCAGGCCTTGGCCACCCGGCAGCGCGGGCAGAGGATGTCCCAGCGCATCTCCAGCAGGCCGCAGCGCACCGCCTGCAGGCAGAGCTCGATCAGTTCCAGGGCCGGGCGGCCCCAGGCCCGCGCCAGCTGTAGCGGCCGGATATGCCAGAGGTCGACCTCCTGTGCCTGCAGCACGTGATCGCCAAGGCGCCGCGCCAGGCCGTGGCCGTTCGGCGTCGCCTCGATATCGGCGACGGCGCGGGCCACCCGCGCCACGGTCTCCGGACCCGGCGTCGGCGGCAGATAGTCGAAGGGCGTGGCCCGGGCCCCGGCGGCGAACTGGTTGGCTTCCGCCGCCAGCTTGGCGAACTTGCCGCCCGAGGACTTGAAGAAGCCGGTCGCCAGGATCAGCCGCCCGACCCAGGACTTCGGCGTGGCGCTCAGCGTGTAGTGGCCGACCGATTTTCCGGCCTTCGCCTCCAGGCTGAAATAGGCGCACATCGCGGCCAGCGGCCCGGTCTCGAAATAGCGGCAATGCTCGAACCATTGCCCGGTCACCCAGTTGACCGGCACCTCGCGCCATTTGATATCGAAGGGCCCCATCCTGACCCGGCCGTAAAAGCGCACCGATCCGTCGGGCTGCGGGATCTCGGTGATCTCGTGGCGCGGCAGCGCCGCCGCCTCGTTGAAGCGCGCGGTATCCGCCATCAGGCCCCAGACCGCCGCCGGCGGATGGTCGAAGTCCCAGCTCCAGGTCTCGGATTTCGCGCCGGCGAGCTCGGTCGTCATTCCGGTCCCCTGTCGGTTCAGCGTCTTCCTGTTCAGCGTTCTTCCGCCGCCGCGGCCCCGATCCCGCAGCTACGCAGGCCCGGTTGCGGCGGATGCCTACCAGGCCAGGTGCTGCAGGGCGAAATCCGGCATTGCCGGGAAATCCGCCGCGGCCTTGGACAGATACGCAGCATCCAGCCGGCCGGATTGCATCACTTCCTCGCGATGAATGCCACCGGCGATCAGCAGCGACTGGGCGCCGAAGGCGGCGGCCCCCGCCACATCGGTGCGGAAGGAATCGCCGATGCCGATCAGCCGCCGGGGATCGTGCATGCCCAGGGCCTCCATGGCGTGCCGATAGATGCCCGCATGCGGCTTGCCGTGATAGATCACCCGCCCGCCGAGCTCCTGGTAATGCGCGGCGATGGCGCCGGCGCAGATCTCCGCCACGTCGCCGCGATGCACCATCAGGTCGGGATTGGCGCAGAGCAGGGGCAGTTCGTCCCAGCAGGCGCGCTTCAGCACCGAATCGAAATCCGCCAGGGTCTCGCCCGGCCCTTCGATGCCGCAGACCAGCAGGAAGGCCGCGGTCCTGATGTCGGTGGTGACGTCGAGATCGAGCCCCTCCAGCATGCCGGCGTCCCGGGCCGCCATGATCGTATAGACGCGCCGTCCCAGCCGCCGCGCCGCATCGTCCGGCCGGTCCTTGAGGTAGTTCCAGGTCTCTTCGCCGGAGCAGAGCAGCGCATCATAGAGTTCCGGGCCGATGCCCAGCTCGCCCATGCGCTCGGCCACCTCCGCCGCCCGCCGCGGGGCGTTGGAGACGATGGCGACCTTCTTCCCGGCCGCCTTCAGCCGCGTCAGGCAGTCGAGGGCCGCCGGATAGACCCGGATCCCGTCATGCATGCAGCCCCAGAGATCCATGATGACGCCGTCGAACCCGGCGACGATCTCGTTGACGCCGGCGATGATCCTGGTGCTGGGCATGGGAAGGGCTGACCGCATTCAATTCAGTTGCGCCGACACCCTAACGAGAGGCCCGACTGGGCTCAACCGTGAGAAACCTCCGCCGAGGCGGTATGCAGCCTGTGAAGGAAAATACACCCAAAGCGGGGCCGGATTGTCCTGGTCGGCAGTGCGGACCGCGATGCTTTTTTCGCCTCCGAGGACGCAATAATGTGGATTCGCCAAGTTATTATAGTTGAATTCACACCGGATCGGTCGGTAATACCAAATCATTGATCCAGTATGGATCCTGCCGATATCCATCCGAAAAACCGCGGTTTTATCGGCTATCTCGCCTGCGACCGGCCTTGCTCGGCCGAATCAGGCGCCGAATTGTATCGATTTACCGCCAAACCATACGCCGGTCTGAGCAAAATCATCCCGAAATGCGAATAACAATAATGTGATACATCAACATTTAGTGACGCAGGTCACTCATAAATACCGGTAGCCGTCACTAGGTTCCCAGTCACAGGCACTGCGAACGCCCGCCTTGGCGCGACGCCGGGGCGGGGCATCTAGAGAGGGACACCCAGCTATGAGCACCATCACCGGCGGCACCGACAACGATTTCCTGGTTGGCGAGCGCGAGCACATCCAGCAGGCCAGCGACCAGCAGATCAGCATCCAGAGTGCCGACGAAATATTCGGCGGCGAGGACAACGACTTCCTGGTGGGCGGCGACGACAACGACATCATCGCCGGCTTCGGTGGCAACGACAATCTGTTCGGCGACGGCGGCAACGATTCCCTGGACGGCGGCGACGGCAATGACCGGCTGGAGGGCGGCGCCGGCATCGATGGGCTGAATGGCGGCAACGGCGTCGACATCATGCTCGGCGGCGACGGCAACGACTTCTACAACGTCAACACCTCGCTCGACGTCGTCATCGAGAAGGCCAACGAGGGCCACGATACCGTCCAGAGCACCGCGCTCAGCTACACCCTCAGCGACAATGTCGAGGACCTGGTGCTGATGACCACCGGCCTCGTCAACCAGCCCCTCGGCGGCGACGGCAACGCCCTCGACAACCACATCACCGGCAACCTCTCCCACAACAACCTGTTCGGAGAGGAGGGCAATGACCGGCTGACCGGCGGCGGCGGCCAGGACAATCTGATCGGCGGCACCGGCAACGACATCTACGACGTCGATTCCAGCGACGACGTCACCACCGAGCAGGCCGGCGAGGGCCGTGACGTGGTGGTCAGCACCTCGCTTTCCTACACGCTCGGCGACAATGTCGAGGACCTGATCCTGGCCGGAAAGGCGCTGGGCGGCGACGGCAACAATCTCGACAACGTGCTGTGGGGCAACGAGGGCCACAACAACCTGTTCGGCGAGGGCGGCAACGACCTGCTGATCGGCGGCGGCGGCCAGGACAACCTGCGGGGCGGGGCCGGCAACGACACCTATATCGTCGATTCCCTCGACGATACCGCGACCGAATCCGACATCGACGGCGACAGCCGGCCACGATACGGTGGAGAGTTCGGCACTCTCCTACACCCTCGGCACCGACATCGAGGATCTGCTGCTGTTCGGCAACGCCCTGGGCGGCGACGGCAACGAGCTCGACAACAGGATCACCGGCAGCGACTTCCACAACAACCTGTTCGGCGAGGGCGGCAACGACACCATCAATGGCGGCGGCGGCAACGACATCCTGGACGGTGGCGACGGCAACGACGTGCTGAACGGCGGCGATGGCGACGAGCAGAACCTGGGCTTCGCCGGCATCATCGGCGGCGCCGGCAACGACACCATCGACGGCGGCGCCGGCAACGACATCGTCGACGGCGGCAGCGGCAATGACACGCTGCTCGGCGGCACCGGCAACGACCGGCTCGACGGCGGCACCGGCAACGATGCGATGAGCGGCGGCGCCGGCGACGACATCTACTTCGTCGACAGCCTGAAGGACACGGTGACCGAGGCCGCCAACCAGGGCTTCGACACGGTGTTCAGCTCGGTCCTCAACTTCAAGCTCGGCCAGAACATCGAGCGGCTGGTGATCCTGGACGGCGCCACCGGCAACAACAACCTGGTCGAGGGCAATGGCTTCAACAACAGCATCACCGGGAACAACGCCCATAACGAGCTGATCGGCGATGCCGGCAACGACACGCTGGACGGCGGCGGCGACCAGGACCGTCTCGCCGGCGGCACCGGCAACGACACATATGTCGTCGATACCGCCGACGACCAGGTGGTGGAACTCGCCAACCAGGGCCTCGACACGGTCCGGAGTTCGGCGGCCAGCTTCACCCTTGGCGACAATGTCGAGAACCTGGTGCTCGAGGACGGCGCCATCGAGGGCATCGGCAACGGCCTCGACAACGTCATCACCGGTGACGGCGGCGACAACACGCTTTCCGGCAAGGACGGCAACGACGTGCTGGACGGCGGCGCCGGCAACGACACGCTGATCGGCGGGCTCGGCAACGACACCTACTTCGTCGATTCCCAGGACGACAAGACGGTCGAGGACGCCGACCAGGGCGTCGACAAGGTGATCAGCACGGCGGCGAGCTTCACGCTCGGCGCCAATGTCGAGAACCTGGAACTGCAGGGCAATGCCGCGATCGGCATCGGCAACGGCGGCGACAATGTCATCACCGGCAATTCCGCCAACAATACCCTGGTCGGCGATGCCGGCAACGACACCCTGACCGGCGGCGCGGGCAACGACTCGCTCGATGGCGGCACGGGCAACGACAAGCTGAACGGCGGCGACGGCAACGACACGCTGGGCGGCGGCGACGGTATCGATATCCTGATCGGCGGCAAGGGCGACGACACCTACGTTCTGGGCGCCGGCGACCAGGCCGACAAGCTCGTCGAGACCGGCAATGCCGGCATCGATACGGTGATCTCCGGCTTCACCGGCTACACCCTGGCGGCCAATGTCGAGAACCTCGTCCTCGACACCGGCGCCGTCAACGGTACCGGCAACAACCTCGACAACGTCATCGCCGGCAACGGCGCCGCCAACCACCTTCTGGGCCTCGCCGGCAACGACGTGCTTGAGGGCGGCGCGGGCGGCGACACGCTCGACGGCGGTGCCGGCAACGATACGGCCTCCTATGCCGGCTCGATCGCCGGCGTCACCGTCGATCTCGGCCTCGGCGACAGCACGGGCGGCGATGCCGCCGGCGACATCCTGATCGGCATCGAGAACCTGACCGGCTCCGCCGCGGCGGATATCCTCACCGGCTCGAGCGGCGTCAACATCCTCGACGGCGGCGCCGGCAACGATATCCTGACCGGGGGCCTCGGCAACGACATCTACCGTGTCGATTCCAAGGACGACCAGGTCGTCGAAGGTGCCGGCAAGGACCACGACACGGTCATCAGTACCGCGCAGGACTATACCTTGGCCGCCAATGTCGAGGACCTGGTGCTGCAGGGCACTGCCCGGAATGGCACCGGCAATGCCGGCGACAATGTCATCACCGGCAATGCCGAGGACAATTCCCTGTCCGGCGGTGCCGGCAACGACACGCTGAACGGCGGTGCCGGCGACGATCTGATGAGCGGCGACGCCGGCAACGACAAGGTGAACGGCGATGCCGGCAACGACTCCCTGCTCGGCAATGACGGCTCCGACACGCTGAACGGCGGCGACGGCAACGACACGCTGAGCGGCGGCGCCGGCATCGACATCCTGATCGGCGGCAAGGGCGACGACACCTATTTCCTCGGGACCGGCGGGGCAGACGACGCCCACGACAAGCTGGTCGAGGCCGCCAATGGCGGCACCGATACGGTGATCTCCGGCCTTGCCGCCTATGTCCTGGCCGGCAATGTCGAAAACCTGTTCCTCGGCACCGGGGCCGTCGACGGCACCGGCAACGCGCTCGGCAACGTCATCACCGGCAATGACGGCGTGAATCACCTCCTCGGCCTTGCCGGCAACGACACGCTGCAGGGCGGCCTGGGCGGCGATACGCTGGACGGCGGCGCCGGCATCGATACCGCCTCCTATGCGGGCTCGGGCGGCGGCGTCACCGTCGATCTCGCCGCCGGAACCGCGAGCGGCGGCGATGCCGCCGGCGACACGCTGATCGGCATCGAGAACCTGGTCGGCTCGGAGCTTGCCGACAAGCTCACCGGGACCAGCGGCGCCAATATCCTCGACGGCGGGGAAGGAGATGACCTGCTCGCCGGCGGCGCCGGCAACGACATCTACCTCGTCAACTCGGCGGCGGACCAGGTAACGGAAGCCGCCGGCAAGGACCACGATACGGTCCTGAGTTCGGCCGACAGCTACACCCTCGCAGCCAATGTCGAGGACCTGCAGCTCCTGGGCGATGCCGTCAACGGCACCGGCAACGCCGGCGACAACCTGATCACCGGCAACCTCCAGGACAACCGGCTGGAAGGCGATGCCGGCAACGATACCCTGAACGGCGGTGCCGGCCAGGACACGCTGCTCGGCGGCGACGGCACCGACAGGCTGAACGGCGATCTCGGCAACGACGTCCTCGACGGCGGCCTCGGCAACGACCTGCTGAACGGCGGCGACGGCGACGACACCTTGTTCGGCGGCAACGGCAACGGCATCGATACCCTGGCCGGCGGCAAGGGCGACGATACCTACGTGGCCGGCATCGGCGACGAGTCCGACAAGATCGTCGAAGGCGCCAATGCCGGCACCGATACGGTGGTGTCGAGCTTCGTCCATTATACCCTGGGTGCGAATCTCGAGAACCTCATCCTCGACGAGAATGCGGTTGACGGCACCGGCAACAGCCTCAACAACATCCTCACCGGCAACGGCTCTGACAATCACCTGTTCGGTCTCGCCGGCAACGACAGGCTGGAAGGCGGACTGGGCGCCGACGTGATGGATGGCGGGGCGGGGAGCGATACCTTCCTCTACCGCATCGACAATCCGGGCCAGCTCGCCGGCCTCGGCGGCGATACCATCGCCAATTTCGAGACCGGCAAGGACAAGATCGACGTCCGCGACCTGTTCCACGATTTCGGCATCAGCGAGGACGATAATCCCTTCGCGACCGGGCATCTCGCTCTGGTCTCCGACGGGCTGGGCAACACCCAGGTGAAGTTCGACGCCGACGGCGATGGTGCCGGTGCCGCCGTCGTCCTGGCGACGGTGACCCAGCACGAGGTGGCGCAGACCGACATCCTGTACTGACGTTTCCCTCGACACCGCAGCTAAAGGCGGGCCGCTCCCGGATCGGGGCGGCCCGTTCGCTTGCGGGGATGGGGCTAGATCAAGGCGGGGGTCGATTCGGCCTTGGCGATGCGCGGCTCCCCGAAAAGGTAACCCTGGCCGAAGTCGATGTGGAGATCGAGCAGCTCGAGCAGCATCGGCTCGGATTCGATGCGGTCGACGATGAGATCGACGCCGTAGGAATCCAGCATCTTCTTGAAGGCCTTGGGATCGTCGCCCATGCTGCCGTTGGCGGCGGCGTTGACCAGGCGCGCCGCTTCGATCTTCATGAAGCGGAAATGCTTGCTGGACAGGGCCGCGACATTGACGTCGAAGGTACTCACCTGGTCGACCGAGAAGCGGTAGCCGAGCTGCGCCAGCCGGTCGAGATCGCGCCCCAGGCTCTCATCCGCCGCTTCCAGCGAGCGCTGGGAGAATTCGAAGACGATGGCGGGTGCCAGTTCGGCGTTCTGCGCCATCAGGTTGATGAATTCGCGGAAGAAGTCGCGGTCGGCCAGGGTGCGGTGCGAGATGTTCAGGAAGAAGCCGACATTGGCATTGGCCTTGCGCAGCCGGCGCAGCATCTGGATGCAGCGGAACAGCAGCATGTTGTCGATCGCCGTCACCAGGCCGTAGCGCTCGGCGACATCGAGATACTGCTCCGGCACCATCACCCGGCCGTCCGCGGTCCGCACCCGCGAGAAGCATTCGAAATAGCGGCGCTTGCGCTGCGGCAGGCTGACGATCGGCTGCAGGGCGAGTTCGACGCCGTGTTCCCGCAGCCCGTCGCGCAGCAGGTCGACCATCTCGGTCTCCGAGAGGCCCATGGCGATCGGCGGCATCGGCAGGCTGGCCGCATTGGCCGGTTCCTGCGGGCGCGGCGGCTCGGCGATCCTGGCCGCCTGATTCGGCGTCGGCGCGGCGGCACCGTTCTTCAGCGGCGCCGCGGCGGCCGGTTTCTCGGCTGCCGGCGCCGGTGCCGGCGCCGGTTTCGCCGCGGGCTTGCCGGGTTCGCCGCCGCGGGCGGCATAGAGCTGCTCGATCAGGGTCTGCAGCACCCGGACCTCGGACACCACCTCGTTGACATCGTGTTCCGGCGTGGTCTGCAGCACGGCGAGGCTGGAGCGCAGCTGCGCCAGGTCGTCCTCCAGCCGTCGCTGATCGCGGAGCACCGCGTCCAGCTCGTCGTTCAGCTGGCCGATGATGCCGGCATAGGATTTCGCGGTGATGCTCTGGCGGACATTGAGATGCGCCATCGCCCCGGTGCAGAAGACGAAGCCGCCGATGATCCCGCCCAGGACCGGGGAAATCGTCGCCGGGAGGAAATGCGGCAGCCAGACCGCCGCCCCGACTGCGGCGACCGTGTAGAGGATGAACAGGTAGTTGTGCTTGCTCGCGGCCATCGCGACTTTGGTAGCCGATTAGGGTTAACACCGGCTTAAGCCGAAGCCCCGCCCGCTGGACAAGCCGGCCAATTGTCTATACATGTATATACAAGTTGGCGGAGCCTCCGAAACCGGGGGCGAATCCGTCCGTTTGTGCCATGCTGAGGCACCCGAAAGACCCGGAGATCACCATGTCGGATACCGTGATTTTGACCCCCGGAACCGTGGATCTGACCGCGTGGCGCCGGGTGTTTTACGGTGCCGGCGTGGCGCTGGACCCGGCCTGCAAGGCCGGGATCGACGCCAGCGCCGCCACCGTCGCCGCGATCATCGCCAAGGGCGAGCCGGTCTATGGCATCAATACCGGCTTCGGCAAGCTGGCCTCGGTCAGGATCAACGATGCCGACCTCGCCACCCTGCAGACCAATCTCGTCCTCTCCCATGCCGCCGGCGTCGGCGAACCGCTGCCGCGCGACGTGGTGCGGCTGATGATGGCGCTGAAGATCGCCAGCCTGGCCCAGGGCGCCTCCGGGCTGCGCTGGTCGACCCTGTTGATGTTGCTGGATTTTCTCCAGCGCGACCTCATTCCGGTGGTGCCCGGCCAGGGCTCGGTCGGCGCCTCCGGCGATCTCGCCCCGCTGGCCCATATGACCGCCGCGCTGATGGGCAGCGGCGAGATCTTCGTCCAGGGCATCCGCACGCCCGCGGCGGCCGCGATCAGGGCCGCCGGATTGCGGCCCCTGGAGCTGGGGCCGAAGGAGGGCCTCGCCTTGCTCAACGGCACCCAGACCTCGACCGCGCTGGCGCTGGCGGCGCTGTTCGAGACCGAGCGGATCTTCCAGGCGGCGCTGATCACCGGCGCCCTCACCACCGATGCCGCCAAGGGCTCGGACGCGCCCTTCGATCCCCGGATCCACGATCTGCGCCGGCACCAGGGCCAGCGCGACGTCGCCGCGACCCTGCGCCGGCTCCTCGCCGGCAGCACCATCCGCGCCTCGCATATCGACTGCACCAAGGTCCAGGACCCCTATTGCCTGCGCTGCCAGCCGCAGGTGATGGGCGCCTGCCTCGACATCCTGCGCCAGGCCCGCGCCACGCTGGAGACCGAGGCCAACGGCGTGTCCGACAACCCGCTGGTCTTCGCCGAGACCGGCGAGGTCATTTCCGGCGGCAATTTCCACGCCGAGCCGGTGGCCTTCGCCGCCGACATCATCGCCCTGGCCCTGGTCGAGATCGGCTCGATCGCCGAGCGCCGCACGGCGATGCTGGTCGACCCAACCCTGAGCGGCCTACCGGCCTTCCTGACGCCGCGGCCGGGCCTCAATTCCGGCTTCATGATCGCCCAGGTGACGGCGGCGGCGCTGGTCTCGGAGAACAAGCAGCGCGCCACGCCGGCCAGCATCGATTCCATCCCGACCTCGGCCAACCAGGAGGACCACGTCTCGATGGCGGCGCATGGCGCCCGGCGCCTGCTCGCCATGGCGGAGAATACCGGCAACGTCATCGCCATCGAGCTGCTGGCGGCAGCCCAGGGCTGCGACCTCCACACCGACGACCAGGCCCATCTCGCCTCCAGCCCGCCGCTGGAACGGGTCCGCAAACTGCTGCGCACCCAGGTGCCGATGCTGACCGAAGACCGCTATTTCGCCCCCGACATGGCGGCGGCGAACGCCCTGGTGCGGAGCGGCGCCCTGACCGCAGCGGTGGGGGCGGAACTCGTGCCCATCCTCGGCTGAGACCGGCGACCAGCGACACCTCCAGACAGGCAAGGAACCTCTCACATGTCCCGCATCGACAACAGCCGCAAGATCCGGGCGCCGCGCGGCACGGTGCTGAACGCCAAGAGCTGGCTGACCGAGGCGCCGCTGCGGATGCTGATGAACAATCTCGACGCCGAGGTGGCCGAACGGCCCGAGGAGCTGGTGGTCTATGGCGGCATCGGCCGCGCCGCCCGCAACTGGGAATGCTTCGACCGGATCGTCGAGACCCTGAAGCAGCTGGAGGGCGACGAGACACTGCTCATCCAGTCCGGCAAGCCGGTCGGCGTCTTCAAGACCCATGCCGATGCGCCGCGGGTGCTGCTGGCCAATTCCAACCTGGTGCCGCGCTGGGCGACCTGGGAGCATTTCCACGAGCTCGACCGCAAGGGCCTGTTCATGTATGGCCAGATGACGGCAGGCAGCTGGATCTATATCGGGACCCAGGGCATCGTCCAGGGCACCTTCGAGACCTTCGCCGAGGCGGGGCGCCAGCATTATGGCGGTTCCTGGGCCGGGCGCTGGATCCTCACCGCCGGCCTCGGCGGCATGGGCGGGGCGCAGCCGCTGGCGGCGAGCCTCGCCGGCGCCGTCTCGCTCAACATCGAGTGCCAGCAATCCAGCATCGATTTCCGCCTGCGCACCAAATATCTCGACACGCAGGCGCGCGACCTCGACGACGCCATTGCCCTCATCCGCCGGCATTGCGCGGCGAAGGAGGGCATTTCCATCGGCCTGCTCGGCAATGCGGCGGAGATCCTGCCCGAGCTGGTGAAGCGCGCCAGAGCCGGCGGGCTGAAGCCGGATCTCGTCACCGACCAGACCTCGGCCCATGATCTCATCAACGGCTACCTGCCGATCGGCTGGAGCGTCGCGCAATGGAAGGCCGCCCAGGCCGACAGCGCGCAGCATGCGCGCCTCAAGGCCGAGGCGGCGAAATCCTGCGCCGTCCATGTCCGCGCCATGCTGGATTTCCACGCGATGAAGATCCCGGTCGTCGACTACGGCAACAACATCCGCCAGGTGGCCAAGGACGAGGGCGTCGCCAATGCCTTCGACTTTCCCGGCTTCGTTCCCGCCTATATCCGTCCGCTGTTCTGCGAGGGCAAGGGCCCGTTCCGCTGGGTGGCGCTGTCCGGCGACCCCGAGGACATCTACAAGACCGATGCCAGGATCAAGCAGCTCTTCCCGGAGAACAAGCATGTCCACCGCTGGATCGACATGGCGGCGGCGCGCATCAAGTTCCAGGGCCTGCCGGCCCGGATCTGCTGGCTCGGCCTGGGCGAGCGGCACCTCGCCGGCCTCGCCTTCAACGAGATGGTGGCAAGCGGCGAGTTGAAGGCCCCCATCGTCATCGGCCGCGATCACCTGGATACCGGCTCGGTCGCCAGCCCCAACCGCGAGACCGAGGCGATGAAGGACGGCACCGATGCGGTCTCCGACTGGCCACTGCTGAACGCACTCCTCAATACTGCCGGCGGCGCCACCTGGGTCTCGCTGCATCACGGCGGCGGGGTCGGCATGGGCTATTCCCAGCATTGCGGCATGGTCATCGTCGCCGACGGCACCCCGGCGGCGGCCAAGCGCCTGGAACGGGTCCTGATCAACGACTGCGGCTCCGGCGTCATGCGCCATGCCGACGCCGGATACGAGAGCGCCGCCAGGACGGCGAAGGAATTCGGGCTGAAGCTGCCGATGCTGGGGTGAGGCCGCGGCAATTTATTTGCCCTTGAATGCGCCGCCGGGGTCTATGATCCCCGTCCAGCCTTCCTCCCCGCAAGTTCCGGAGTTCACAGACATGCCCCTCTCGATGTACCAGGCCTCGGTCCCCGTCTTCATCCGCATGCTCGGCAATCTCTCCGGGATCCTCGACAAGGCGGTGGCCTTTGCCGGGGTGAAGCGCATCGAGCCTTCGGTGCTGGTCAATGCGCGCATCGCGCCGGACATGTTCGCCCTCGCCCGGCAGGTGCAGATCGCCACCGACACGGTGAAGGGCTGCGCCGCGCGCCTGGCCGGGGTCGAGGTGCCGAGCTATGCCGATACCGAGACCACCTTTCCGGACCTGCAGGCGCGCATCGCCAAGACCGTTGCCTTCCTCCAGGGTTTCACCGCGGCGCAGATCGACGGCAGCGAGGCGAAGAAGATCACGCTGAAGCTCGGCGGCAAGGAGACCCATTTCGAGGGCCAGACCTATCTCCTCAACTTCGCGATCCCGAATTTCTATTTCCACGTCATGGCGGTCTACGCCATCCTGCGCCACAACGGCGTCGAACTCGGCAAGACCGACTATCTCGGCAGCCTCTAGGCGGCAGCGGTCGGCCAGGAAAGGCGTGGGTCCCCGGGTCAAGCCCGGGGATGACGATGCTGTTTTTTCCCCTCGCATCCAGGATCACTGCCATCGCTCGCCCGCCATGGTCTGGCTCCAGGGCCGGACTTCGCTATCTTGCGATCGCGTAGATGTCGCAGCGGGTGTCCTCCATCTCGATCTCGCGCTCGAAGGCAAGGCCGGCACGCATCGCGGTGCGCTTCGAGGCCTCGTTGCCGCGGTCGATGAAGGCGATGAGGCGGGTGAGGCCGAGATGTTCGAAACCATGGCGGACCAGGGCCGCGGCGACTTCGGCGCCCAGGCCCTGGCGCCAGAAGTCCTTGGCCAGCAGATAGGCGATCTCGATCTCCAGCCGGCCCTCGACGGTCCAGGGGATCAGGCCGCAACGGCCGATGAACCGGCCGCTCGGCTTGTGGATCGTGGCCCAGAGGCCGAGCGCCGGATGCTCCGGATCGCCGCCGTCGACGAACCAGTCGAGCTCTTCCCTGGTCTGCGCCAGGGTCAAGGTGCCCTCGGGAAAGTAGCGACGGATCTCGGGGTCGCGATAGAGCGCGAAGAGATCGTCGAGATCCGCCGCCTGCAGGCGGCGCAGCCGCAGCCGCGCGGTCTCGAGGACCACTGTCACCGGTGATCCGCGCCGACCGCCGCGGCGATCGTGGCGAAGCCGTCTTGAGCCAGAAGCCCAACCAATCCGCGGTTGATGCGGTCCACCAGGGCCGGACCCTCGAAGACCAGGGCGCTGTAGAGCTGCACCAGCGCGGCGCCGGCGCGGATCTTGGCATAGGCCTGTTCGGCGCTGCCGATGCCGCCGACCCCGATCAGCGGCAACTTGCCGCCGGTAAGGCGGTACATGTCGCGCAGCACCGCGGTGGCGGGTGCGAAGAGAGGTGCGCCGCTGAGGCCGCCCGCCTCGCCGGCAAGATGCGGGTCGAGGCCGGCGGGCCTGGCGATCGTGGTGTTGCTGACGATGAGGCCGTCGATGCCGCTGTCCAGCGCCACCGCCGCGATATCGGCCTTGTCCTCCTCGGTGAGATCCGGGGCGATCTTCAGCAGCAGCGCCGGCGCCTTCGCCGGCATCGCGGCCTGCCGTGCCTCGAGACAGCGGGCGATCAGCGCCGCAAGCGGCGCCTTGCCCTGCAGGGCGCGGAGGCCCGGCGTGTTGGGCGAGGAGACATTGACCACCAGATAGTCGGCGAGCGGCGCCATCCGCCGGACACCGATCGCATAATCCGCCGCGGCGTCCTCGGTCGTCTTGTTCTTGCCGAGATTGACCCCGACGATTCCCAGCCCGCGGTCGCGCCCGGCCAGCCGTCCGGCAACCGCGTCCAGTCCGTCATTGTTGAAACCCATGCGGTTGATGACGGCGCGGTCCTTGAGCAGGCGGAACAGGCGCGGCTTCGGATTGCCGGCTTGCGGCAGCGGGGTGACGCTGCCGAGCTCGGCGAAGCCGAAGCCCAGGCGAAGCGCCTGGGCGAAGACCTCGCCGTTCTTGTCGAAGCCGGCGGCAAGGCCGACCGGATTCGGGAAATCCAGGCCGAACAGGGACTGGCGCAGGCAGGGCGCATCAGTCGCGCCAGGGTTGCCGAGGATCCCGCTGCGCAGAGTGCAGAGCGCCAGACGATGCGCCCGCTCCGGCTCGACCAGGCGAAGCAGCGGCGCGGCGAGACGGTACGAATCCAATGGCGACATGGCGCGGAAGCTAGCAGGTCGCGGAATCCCGGAACAGGGGTGCGCGCGGGACCAAAATTCTTTGCTGCAGATCCGGGCGAAGGATTGTATAATTCGCATTATGCAAATCATCTTGCGACCGGTATGCATGGATTCTGACAGGTTCATTAACAAATATGCCTAATTTGCTATCATATCGACGTATAGTGTCTTTTTTACGCCATATATTCGCCCTCGGGTGGGCTGTACAATGGCTCACGGTCCTAGGAAGCGACGCCGAAAGACGTGGCATCTGGACCCGCCCCAGCCGACCAATACGCCCTGCCGGTTTTACGCCATCAAGCAATGAGCGGGGGATCTGGCCGGAATGCCGCGGACAAGGCGCGGCGCGAACATGCCCGCATTTGATTGGAGCGGCATCAAGCACGGGACCGTTCGACGGAGAATACGCACGGCAAGCGCTCAAGGGTGGCTCGTCGATCAAAGGAGAGGGAAGATGAACAGTCCAATGATCCACAATCCCATGTTGCAGCATGCCGATGTCTGGCGGGGCATCGACCGGCTGGCCGCAAAACATGGACTCTCGCCGTCCGGCCTCGCCCGACGTGGAGGCCTGGACCCCACGGCCTTCAATCCGTCGAAGCGGATCACCCGCGAAGGACGGCCGCGCTGGCCCAGCACCGAATCGCTGGCGAAGATCCTGGCGGTGACCGGCGAATCCTTCCTGGGTTTCGTGCAGCTCACCGGCGCCGGGAATTCCAGCGCCGCGGGCTTCGATCAGCCGGTGACCGGCGGCCGCATGGTGACACGCGCGGCGCCGCAGCGCGCCTTGCCGATCATCGCCCTCGACCGCGTCGCCAATGGCGACTGCTTCGACGACGAAGGCAAGCCGAAAGGCAGCGGCTGGGGCCGGCTCAGCTTCGGCGGCACCACCGATCGCGATGCCTTCGCGGTGGAAATCAACGGCCATGACTTCGATCCGGTCTATCGCGACGGCGATGTCGTCGTGGTGTCGCCGGCGGCGGAAGTGCGCCGCGGCGACCGGGTGGTGGTCGGGACCGGCAACGGCGCGGTGCTCATCCGCAAGGTCGGCCGGCAGGATGCCGACGGCCTGATGCTGGAACCGCTGGTCGCCGGCAATCAGCTGCAGTTCGTCGACAACGACCAGTTGCGCTGGGTCGCCCGCATCCTCTGGGCGAGCCAGTAGGGCCGGGCACTCCATCTGCCCTCCCATCCCTGCAGCGACCCCGGAATTGACGGGTAGAGATCGTTCCTGTATTGTTCTCGCCATGAGCGCAGGCCGGACATCGCAAGATTTGCCTTCGGTTCTGACCGCGACGGAGCGCGCGGAGATCGAGGCCAGGCAGGACGGTGCCTTGCCGCCCGAGACGCGGCGCGCGCTGCGCCATGGCTCCGCGGCCCTGGCGGACCGCGCCGAAGCCCAGGCGCAATCCCGCCTGTTTGACGATCTGGCGCGGGCGGCGGTGGGCAAGGCCGCCGAACGCCACCGGGCGAACCGCGCGGCCACCAGGGATTCGAGACCCGAATACCCGCCCAATACATCCGGCGCGGAGCCGGCGCTCCAGGACCTGCAGCACCATCGCAGCGCCGGACTTGTCTGGCACCGCCGCGCGCATCCCGAGTGGACGGATCCCGGGCGGATGGATCCCGGGGCCTGAGCGGCAGCCGCGGGTGCCCAATCGTCAGGTTGGCAGTCGGCAGGTTGGCGGATCGGGTTCGGGCATCGCCTCTTTGCCATGGCATCGCCTGCAGCGCCGTCGTCGCACCCTGGACCTCCCGCCTTGGACCTCCCGCCTTGGACCGCTGCCCATGCCCCCTCACTTGACCGCGGGCGGGGCCGACCGCTACCGTTGGTTCGGAAGAGCGCCGTGCCCTGTGCGGCGCTCTCATGGTTTGCGGCAGCCGACGGCCGGCCGGCGCGCTCAAGGCGAGTGGAGTTCAAGGTGGGTTCGACAAAAATCGAGGCGCTGCATTTCATCGACGGCAAGTGGATCGGCGGCAATCCGCCGCTGATGCGCGCCTTCGATCATGCGACCTGGCTGGGCGGCGGCGTGTTCGACGGCGCACGGGCCTTCGAGGGCGTGACGCCGGATCTCGACCTGCATTGTGCCCGCGCCGTGCGTTCCGCCCGCAACATGGGGCTGAAGTCGCCGCTCTCGGCCGGCGAGATCGAGGAGATCGTGCGCGACGGCGTCAGCCAGTTCCCGAAGGACGCCCAGCTCTACATCCGGCCCTTCCTGTGGTCGACCGACGGCTGGATGGCGCCGGATCCGGCCAGCACCCGGATCTGCATCTCGGTCAACCTGACGCCGCTGCCCGAGCCCAAGGGGACCAAGGTCTGCCTGTCGCGTTTCCGCCGGCCCTCGGCAGAGACGGCGCCGACCGACGCCAAGGCGGTCTGCCTCTATGCCCAGGCGGGGCGTGCCTCCGGCGAGGCCCATGAGCGCGGCTTCGACGACGGCATCATGCTGGATCCGCTGGGCAACGTGGCGGAGTTCAGCACCGCCAATCTCTGGATCGCCAAGGACGGCGCCGCGATCACGCCGACGCCCAACGGCACCTTCCTGAACGGCCTCACCCGCCAGCGGGTGATCCAGCTGCTCACCAGGGCCGGCGTGCCGGTCTATGAGCGCACGCTGCAGTTCGCGGACGTGAAAGAGGCGGACGAGGTGTTCTCCACCGGGAATTTCGGCAAGGTGATGCCGATCGTCCAGGTCGAGGACCGCAAGCTCGAGATCGGCCCGATCTTCCGCAAGGCCCGGCAGCTCTACTGGGAATTCGCCCATTCCGCCAACCGGTAGCCCGGACCGCAGCTCCATTGCCGAATCGCGACAATTGATTCAGTCTCCGGAAGAGCGAGTCTGAAGGGATCGAGCATGGCGGCGGCGGAGCGGGCGGGTTGGGGCGAGGCCATCGCGGTATATCTCAGGCCGCGCCAGCTCATCATCCTGGTGATGGGATTCGCCAGCGGGTTGCCGCTGCTGCTGACGCTCTCCACCCTGTCCTACTGGCTCTCCACCGTCGGCGTCGACAAGACGACGATCGGCCTCTTCGCCGCGGCCGGCCTGCCCTATACCTTCAAGTTCGCCTGGTCGCCGATCATCGACCAGCTGCCGCTGCCGATCCTCGGCCGGCTGATGGGCCAGCGCAGGAGCTGGCTCTTCCTCATCCAGCTGCTGCTGGCGGCGGCGATCTTCGCCCTGGGACTGACCGATCCGGCGGTGAACGCAACGCAAACCGCGATCGCGGTGCTGGCGATCGCCTTTCTCTCCGCCAGCCAGGACATCGTGATCGACGCCTACCGCATCGAGCTGCTGGCGCTCGAGGAACAGGGGGCGGGCGCCGGAACCACCCAGGTCGGCTACCGGATCGCCCTGCTGGTCGCCGGTGCCGGCGCCCTGGCGCTTTCCGATTTCATGTCCTGGGGAACGATCTTCGCCATCCTCGCCGCCGCCATCCTGCTCTGCGCCGTCTTCACCCTGTTCATTCCGGAGCCGGCCGGGCATCGCCCGCCTGCCGCCGATGCCGGCGGCGGCACCCGCTATGGCGACTGGCTCAACGCCGCCGTTGCCCGGCCCTTCCTCGAGTTCATGCAGCGGCGCGGCTGGGTCGTCGTGCTGCTCTTCGTGCTGTTCTACAAGTTCGGCGACGCCTTCGGCGGCACCATGGCCAACCCGTTCTACAAGGAGCTGAGTTTCACCGGGGTCGAGATCGCCGCGATCACCAAGGTCTATGGCATCATCGCGACGGTGGTGGGCGGCATTCTGGGCGGACTGATCGTGGCCCGGATCGGCATCCTGAAGACGCTGATGATCGGCGGCGTCCTGCAGGCGGCGACCAATCTGCTGCTGAGCCTGCTGGCGATGAAGGGGCATGACATCGTCTGGCTGGGCGTCGCCATCACCGCCGACAATCTGGCGGGCGGCATCGCCTCCTCGGCCCTGGTCGCCTATCTCTCGGCTTTGTGCAACCGTGCCTTCACTGCGACCCAGTATGCCCTGCTCACCTCCTTCATGGCCCAGGGCCGCACCCTGATGTCGACCCCCAGCGGCTGGCTGATCGACCGCATGGGCAACGACTGGGCCCTGTTCTGGGCCTCGACCGCGCTGATGGCCATACCCGGCCTCATCCTGCTGCTGTGGATCTCGCGGCTCTATCCCGACGAGCGCCGCATCGTGCCGGCGACGGCGGCCTCGGCATGACTGGCACCATGACCGGCGCGCTGCCGCGGATCGAGATCGAATACTGCACCCAGTGCCGCTGGCTGCTGCGTGCCGCCTGGATGGCCCAGGAGCTGCTCACCACCTTCGAGACCGAGATCGGCGGCGTCACCCTGGTGCCGGGGACGGGCGGGATCTTCGAGGTGCGGGCCGGCGCGGCCCTGCTCTGGTCGCGCAAGGCCGAGGGGCGGTTCCCCGACATCAAGGAACTGAAGCAGCGGCTGCGCGACGCGGTGGCGCCGGACAAGCCGCTCGGCCATTCCGATGTCAGAAGGGACTGAAGCCAGAAGGGACTGAAGCCGGGCGCCCGCCGGTTCAGCCCTCGGAATCGAGGGCGTAGCCGGCCGAGCGCACGGTGCGGATGACGTCGCTGGTGCCGTCGAGGTTGATCGCCTTCCGCAGCCGCCGGATATGCACGTCGACGGTGCGCGGCTCGACATAGATGTCGCGGCCCCAGACATGGTCCAGCAGCTGCTCGCGGGAGAAGACCCGGCCCTGGTTCTCCATCAGGAAGCGCAGCAGGCGGAACTCGGTGGGGCCGAGATGCACCTCCTGGCCGGCGCGGCGCACCCGATGGGTGGCGAGATCCATGGCGAGATCGCGATAGGTGAGGGTCTCCAGCGAGATCTGCGGCTTGGAGCGGCGCAGCACCGCCTTCACCCGCGCCATCAGCTCGCTGGGGCTGAAGGGCTTGGTCACGTAGTCGTCGGCGCCGACCTCGAGGCCGCGGAGCTTGTCGGCCTCCTCGCCCTTGGCGGTCAGCATGATCACGGCGATCGAGCGCATCTCCGGAAGCCGGCGGAGCTGCCGGCAGACCTCGATGCCGGAGAGCAGCGGCAGCATCCAGTCGAGCAGCACCAGATCCGGCTTGTGCTCGCGGGTCAGCATCAGCGCCTCCTCGCCGTTCTTCGCCTCGAACACCCGGTAGCCCTCGCTCTCCAGGTTGTAGCGCAGCAGCGTGAGCAGGGCCGGTTCGTCCTCGACCACCAGGACCGTGGGCCGGCCGGCAGCCTCGCGCGCGGCCGCGGCGCCGGAGGGCGAGAGCCGGGTGCGATCAGTCATCGAGTGCAACATTTGTGGTATCGCCTTTCGGTCGTGCTTCGTCGATCGATCTGCCCTTGGCCAGGAAATGCACGGTCTCGGCGATGTTGGTCGCGTGGTCGCCGATCCGCTCGATGTTCTTGGCGATGAACAGCAGATGGGTGGAGGGGCCGATATTGCGCGGATCCTCCATCATGTAGGTGAGCAGCTCGCGAAACAGCGAGGTGTACATCTCGTCGATTTCCTCGTCGCTGCGCCAGGCCGCCACCGCCCGGTCCGCGTCCTTCTCGACATAGGCATCGAGCACGCCCTTGACGATCTGCTGGGCCAGCCGGCCCATGCGGGGAATCGAGCTTGCCGGGCGCAGCGGCTGCAGCTGGTTGAGCTGCAGCGCGCGCTTGGCGATGTTCTTGGCGTAGTCGCCGATCCGCTCGATGTCGGACGAGATCTTGATCGCCGCCACCACCTCGCGGAGATCCGCCGCCATCGGCTGGCGCAGGGCGAGAAGCCGGATGGTGAGATTGGCGACGTCGGTCTCCAGGGCGTCGATCTTCTTGTCGCTCTCGATCGCCTGCATCGCGGCGTTCGAATCCCGGCGGGCGAGCGCATCGATTGCCTGGGCGAACTGCGCCTCGGCGAGACCGCCCATCTGGGCGATCTCCTGGGTCAACAGCTTCAGCTCGCTGTCGAAGCTCTTGACGATATGGTCCTGTGCCTGGTTCGGCATGACTGTCTCTCCCTCAGCCGAAGCGGCCGGTGATGTAGCCCTGGGTGCGCTCGTCCTTCGGATTGGTGAAAATCATCTCGGTGTCGCCCCATTCCACCAGGTCGCCGAGGTGGAAGAAGGCGGTGCTTCTGGGAGACCCGGGCGGCCTGCTGCATCGAATGGGTGACGATGACGATGGTGTAGTTCTCGCGCAGCTCGTCGATCAGCTCCTCGATCTTGGCGGTGGCGATCGGGTCGAGCGCCGAGCAGGGCTCGTCCATCAGGATCACCTCCGGCGACACGGCGATCGCGCGGGCGATGCACAGGCGCTGCTGCTGGCCGCCGGAAAGGCCGGTGCCGGGTTGGTCGAGGCGGTCCTTCACCTCCTTCCACAGGCCGGCGCGCTCCAGGCTCTCGGTGACGATGGCATCGAGCTCGCTCTTGCTGCCGGCCATGCCGTGGATGCGCGGGCCGTAGGCGACGTTGTCGTAGATCGACTTCGGGAAGGGGTTCGGCTTCTGGAACACCATGCCGATCCGCGCCCGCAGCATGACCACGTCCAGCTTGGGATCGTAGATGTCCTGGCCGTCGAGCACGATGCTGCCGGCCACCCGGCAGCCCTCGATCACGTCGTTCATGCGGTTGAGGCAGCGCAGGAAGGTCGACTTGCCGCAGCCCGAGGGACCGATCAGGGCCGTCACCATGCGGTCGGGAATGTCGAGATTGACCTCGAACAGCGCCTGCTTCTCGCCGTAGAAGACGTCGACGTCGCGGCCCCGCATCTTGACCTGGCCGGATGACTGGCCCTCGGCCCGGGTGCCGTCGATCGCCGCGCTTGCCATGACTGATGCCATTTTACCCGTACCTGCCTGCTTGAGGGTTGCGCTTTCCATTGCCTGCATCCTGCACCTACCAGCGACGTTCGAACTTGCGCCGGATGAGACCGCGGCGGCGTTCATCAGGATCAGGAAGAACAGCAGGACGATGATGGCGGCCGAGGTCCTCTCGACGAAGGCGCGCTCGGAGGCTGTCCGCCCAGAGATAGATCTGCACCGGCAGCACGGTCGCCGCGTCGGTGATGCCCTTCGGCACGTCGACGATGAAGGCGACCATGCCGATCATCAGCAGCGGCGCGGTCTCGCCGAGCGCCCGCGCCATACCGATGATGGCGCCGGTCATGATGCCGGGCATCGCCAGCGGCACCACGTGGTGGAGCACCACCTGCAGCGGCGAGGCGCCGATGCCGTAGGCGGCCTCGCGGATCGAGGGCGGCACCGCCTTCAGGGCCGCGCGGGTGGCGATGATGATCGTCGGCAGGGTCATCAGCATCAGCACCATGCCGCCGACCAGGGGGGCGGAGCGCGGCATGCCGAAGACGCTGAGGAAGACCGCGAGGCCCAAGCAGGCCGAACACCACCGACGGCACCGCCGCCAGATTGTTGATGTTGACCTCGATGAGGTCGGTGAAGCGGTTCTTGGCGGCGAACTCCTCGAGATAGACCGCGCTCAGCGATGCCGAGCGGCAGCGCCATCACCAGGGTGACGATCATGGTATAGACCGAGCCCATGAGGGCGCCGAGAATGCCGGCCTGCTCGGGCTCGCGGGAATCGCCGCTGGTGAGGAAGGTGGAGTTGAAGCGGCTGCTCACCTGGCCGTTGGCCGCGAGCCTGTCGAACCAGGCGACCTGCTTGTCGTCGACCACGCGATCGGCCTCCGCGACATCGCGCGAGATGAGCCCTTCTTCAGCATGTCGATGTCGTCGTTGGCGGGCAGCATCACCCGCACGGTCTGGCCGATCAGGGAGGGATCCGCCAGGACCATGTCCATCAGCGTCTCGCCGGCGCCGGAGCTCACCAGGGAATAGAGCTTCTTGCGGTCGGCGCGTTCGGTGACCTCGGGAAACTGCGCCTTCAGCGCGTTCTTCACCAGCCCCTGCCAGTCGGCGGCGCGCAGGGTCTCCGGGTCGCGGGCCCCCGTCGGATCGAGCGAGGTCGCGTCGAAGGCGACATCGATGGCAATCTGCGTCTGATAGAAGGCGGTCCAGCCGTTCTTGACGATGGTGAACAGCATCAGCGCCAGCATGCCGATGGCGGTCGCCACGGCAAGCTGGCCGAACATCTTGAACCGGCGCTCGGCCGCATAGCGGCGTTGGATCCGTGCCTCGGAGAGATCCGGCTTGCGCAATGTCGAGTCGACGGTCATCTCTGATCCCGGTTTCGATTGGGCGATATCAGTCATACTGCTCTCGATATCTGCGCACGATGCGAAGCGCGATGACGTTGAGGATCAGTGTCACGGTGAAGAGCAGCAGTCCGAGGGCGAAGGCGGCCAGGGTCTTCGGGCTGTCGAATTCCTGGTCGCCGACCAGCAGGGTGACGATCTGCACGGTGACGGTCGTGACCGCCGCCAGCGGATTGATGGTGAGGTTGGCGGCAAGACCGGCGGCCATCACCACGATCATGGTCTCGCCGATGGCCCGGCTCACGGCCAGCAGGACGCCGCCGACGATGCCCGGCAATGCCGCCGGAAAGACCACCTGGCGGATGGTCTCCGCCTTGGTGGCGCCGAGCGCATAGGCGCCGTCGCGCAGCGACTGCGGCACCGCGTTCATCACGTCGTCGGACAGCGAGGAGACGAAGGGAATGATCATCACCCCCATCACCAGGCCGGCGGCGAGGGCGGATTCCGAGGCGACATCGATTCCGAGCAATGCGCCGCCGTCGCGAATGAACGGGGCGACGGTCAGGGCGGCGAAGAAGCCGTAGACCACGGTCGGGATGCCGGCCAGGATCTCGATCAGCGGCTTGACGACATTGCGGACACGCGGTGTCGCGTAGTCCGAGAGGTAGACGGCCACCATCAAGCCGATCGGCACGGCGACGATCATGGCGATCAGGGTGATCAGCATGGTGCCCATGAAGACGCGGCATCGCCCCGAAGGCGCCGGAGGAACCGACCTGGTCGGCCCGGAGCGCCATCTGCGGGCTCCATTTCAGGCCGGTCAGGAAGTCGAGTATCGGGATCTGCTGGAAGAAGCGGAGGCTCTCGAAGATCAGCGACAGGACGATGCCGATGGTGACCAGAATCGAGAGCGTCGAGCAGATCACCATCAGGATCATGAAGGCGCGCTCGACCCGGTTGCGGGCACGCAGGTCGGGGGCAATCCGGCTGCGGGCATAGAACAGGCCGAGGCTCGCGAGGATCAAGGCGGCGCCGCCGAGGGACAGGATCGCCGTCTGCCGGAGGCCGGCCCAATGCGCGGCGGCCGCGTGCACCACGGGATCCTGGCTGGCCCCGAAGGCGCCGGCATCGGTCGCCGCTTCGCGGATGTTGGAAACCAGCACCTGCATCTCGTCGGGATTGAGCTGGGCGATCTTCTCCGCGGGCAGGGCGCCCACCACCAGGGTCTCCACCAGCGACGGCGTCGCCAGGAGGCCGACGGCGACCAGCAGCAGGGCCGGCAAGGCGCAATAGAGCGCGACGAAGACGCCGTGATAGCCGGGCAGCGAATGCAGATCGCGAACCTTGCCGCCGACGGCGGCCAGCGCCCGCTGGCGGCCGAAGTAGAAGCCGAGAATGCCGAGCAGCAGGATCGCCAGGAAGATCACCGTCGGGCTGGCGAGCAAGCTGCCGGCGGGGAGCGCCGCAACATCGACCTGGACCGGGCTCGGCGGTACGGCACTGGCCGGCGCAACGTCCGTCGCGGCGGCGGCCTCAGCGGTAATCCCCAGGGCGGCAAAGGCGGCGGCGCCCGCCGCCTGGTGCTGGTCGGCCGGAAGCGGGATCATGCCCTTTTCTTCCAGATAGCCGCCGGGACCGGAGGCCTTGTCGCTCAGGAACTCCGCGACATATTCCCTGATCCCCGGCACCACGTCGAGATGCTGCGGCTTCACGTAGAAATACAGCGAGCGGGCAACCTCGTACTGGCCGGCGACGATGCTGTCGACGCTGGGTGCCACGCCATCCATCACCGAGGCCTGCAGCTTGTCGCCGTTCTGCTCGAGGAAGCTGTAGCCGAAGATGCCGACCGCGGTCGGATCGGCCTCGAGCTTCTGCACGATCAGATTGTCGTTCTCCCCGGCATCGACATAGGCGCCGTCCTCGCGGATCGACTGGCAGGCCGCCTTGCGGTTCTTGTCGTCGGCGATCACCTTGATTTCCGCGAACTCGGCGCAACCTCGGTCCATCACCAGCTCGAGAAAGGCGTCGCGGGTACCGGAGGTCGGCGGCGGCCCCAGGACCTCGATCTTCTCCGCCGGCATGCTCGGATCGATCTGCGACCAGGTCCGGTAGGGATTGGCGGCCAGCCGGCCGTCGACCGGCACTTCCTTTGCCAAGGCCAGCCAGACGTTCCTGACCGTCAGTTCATAGCGCGCATGGGTCTTGGAATTCGCCAGCACGATGCCGTCGAAGCCGACCCGGACCTCGACGATCTGCGTCACGCCGTTCGTCCTGCAGGCCTCGACCTCGCTGTCCTTGATCTTGCGGCTGGCATTGGCGATGTCGGGCTTGTCCTCGCCGACGCCGGCGCAGAACAGCTTCAGCCCGCCGCCAGTGCCGGTGGATTCCACCACCGGCGCCTTGAACCGACCGGCCCGCGCGAACTGTTCGGCGACCGCCGTCGAGAACGGATAGACGGTCGAGGAACCGACGATATGGATCTGGTCGCGCGCCTGGGCGGCGGTTCCGGCAAGACTGATGGCAAGAGCGATGGCCGCGGCCTGTGCCGGGGTCCGGAGGCGGTTCCAAAATCGCATCGTCGATTGATCTACCATCTGCCGCCCCTGATGACGCCTGCCGACCCGGTGTCTCGCGCGTCCCACGGCCTGTCCCCTGGGATGCAGACGGTAAAATACTGCAATTTTATGACAGTTATATGACTACAGAAAAATGTATATTTAACAATAAGATAAACCCAGCCTATCGGTCCTGCAGGGCGCCCCTCCAGCTTCCGGGGGAGGCGGCGGAAAAGAGCACTGCAGGACCGACCAGGCTAGGCTTCGGCCATTACATCATTGGCTGCAGGGACATCGCGCTCTGCTGGGCCGCCTTGAACTTGTCGGCCGGCAGCGGAATGATTCCCTTGTCGACCAGATAGCCGTCTTCGCCGGCGGCACGGTCACTCATGAACTCGGCAACGTATTCCTTGATGCCGGGAACGAGCTCGAGGTGCTGGTTCTTCACGTAGAAGAACAGCAGCCGGGAGACTTCGTACTTGCCGGAAGTGATGTTGTCGACATTGGCCTCGACGCCATCCATGACCGAGGCCTGGATCTTGTCGCCGTTCTGCTCAAGATAGCTGTAGCCGAAGACGCCGAGGGCGGTCGGATCGGCTTCCAGCTTCTGCACGATCAGGTTGTCGTTCTCGCCGGCTTCCACATAGGCGCCATCCTCGCGGATCGACTGGCAGGCGGCCTTCTTCGCCTTGTCGTCGGCGATCGCCTTGATCTCGGCGAAGTCCTTGCAGCCCTTGTCGAGCACCAGTTCGGCGAAGGCGTCGCGGGTGCCGGAGGTGGGCGGCGGGCCGAGAACCTCGATCGGCTCGGCCGGCAGATCCTTGTTCACATCGGCCCAGGTCTTATAGGGGTTGGCGACGAGCTTGCCGTCGACCGGGACTTCCTTGGCCAGGGCCAGCCAGACGTCCTGCACCGTGAGATTGTAGACCGCGTGCTTCTTGGAGTTGGCCAGCACGATGCCGTCATAGCCGATGGTCACTTCGGTGATGGAGGTGACGCCGTTCTTCTTGCAGGTCTCGACTTCGCTGTCCTTGATCTTGCGGCTGGCATTGGCGATGTCGGGCGAGTCTTCGCCGGCGCCGGCGCAGAACAGCTTGATGCCGCCGCCGGTGCCGGTCGATTCCACGACCGGGGTCTTGAATTTGCCGCTCTTGCCGAACTGCTCGGCGACGGCGGTGGAGAAGGGGAACACCGTCGAGGAACCGACGATGTGGAGCTGGTCGCGCGCTTCCGCGGCGTGGGCGATCGCCAGCACGCTCAACGACGCGCAGATGGCAAGGGAGAGACGTTTCATGGAGGGTTCCTTAAACAGTTGCAGCCAGTTTCAGCCTTATCCGCGCCATCGTGCCGATGGCCGGCGCCTGGAGGTTCGGCGCTGGGGCGACGCTAAGTCGGTTTCGTGACGTGAAAACTGCAACCAGATGACAGTACGATGACAATGGGCGGTTAATTTCCCGGGCCTGACTTTAGGAACGGCCGCCAAGGCCTTGTCGAATCGCAATTATGTCAGTGCCATTGCGGATTTGTTGCCGGGTATGCGCGCCTGAGCCCCGGCAATCCGGGACCTAGCCCGGATAGCAGCCCTTGAGCCGCGCCCGCTGGATGACCAGGGCCAGCACCGCATCGATCATCGGCGTGTCGATGCCGGCGATGTCGCCGAGTTCGGCGACCACGGTAACCAGGGCGTCGATTTCCATCGGCCTGCCGGTCTCCAGATCCTGCAGCATCGAGGTCTTGAAGTGTCCCACGTCCTGCGCCCAACCGATCCGCGTATCGACATCGACGCTGAGCTTGGCGCCCAAAGCTTTCGCCACCGATTCCGCCTCGCCCATCATCTGGCGCACAAGCCTGCGCGTCGCCGGGTCTTCGGCGATCTGCTGCAGCGTGCCGCCGGTGAGCGCACTTACCGGGTTGAAGCTGAGATTGCCCCAGAGCTTGATCCAGATGTCGTCGCGGATGTTTGGCCGCACCGGCGCCTTGAAGCCGGCATTGGTGAGGACTTGCGACAGCGCTTCGACCCTTGGCGATTTCGATCCGTCCGGCTCTCCCAGCATGAAGCGGTTGCCATATTCATGTTCGACATGGCCGGGGCTGGCGATATGCGCAGACGGATAGACCACGCAACCGATCACCCGTTCAGGCGGCAGGCTGCGCCAGAGCGCTCCGCTGGGATCGATCGAGCGCAGCTGCCGGTCGCGGTTCGGACCCTCGACCCGGTAGAAGTACCACCAGGGAATCCCGTTGATCGCCGTGACGATGGTGGTCTCGGGGCCGAGCAGCGGATCGATCTTGCCGATCAGCGAGGGCAGGGCCGGCGACTTCAGGGTGATGATCACCGCATCCTGCGGACCGGCCTCGCGCGGGTCGTCGGTCGCCGCCGGGTGGGTGACGATCTCGCTCCCGTCACTCGTCAGTTTCAGCCCATGCGCTCGCATCGCCGCCAGATGCGGGCCGCGCGCGATCAGCGTCACCTCCTCGCCGGCGGCCGCCAGCCTGGCGCCCAGCAGACCGCCGATGGCGCCCGCACCGTATATTGCGATCTTCATCGAGCCTGGCCTGCCTTGCCGAGCCCCAGCTTCTCGGCGAGGCCGATGCGCTGCAGCTTGCCGGTGGCGCCCTTGGGGATCTCCTTGAGGAAAACGAGTTTGCGCGGGACCTTGAAATCGGCGAGCCGCTGGCGGGCAAAATCCCGGATCTCGGCTTCGCTGGCCTCGCTGCCTTCCTTCAGCACAACCGCGGCGGCGACATCCTCGCCCAGCTTCTCGTGCGGCATCGCGAAGGTCACGATCTGCGCCACCGCGGGATGTTCCATCAGCACGTCGTCGACCTCGCGCGGGCTGATCTTCTCGCCGCCGCGATTGATGATCTCCTTCAGGCGACCGGTCAGGCGCAGGTATCCCTGCGGGTCCATGGTGCCCTGGTCGCCGGTGAGGAACCAGCCGTTGACATAGGCCGACTGATTGGCCTTGTCGTTGGCCTCATAGCCTGCCGTCACATTGGGTCCGCGGATGACGATCTCGCCGATCTCGCCGGCGGACAGCAGCCGGCCGCCCTCACCCATGATCGCCACCTCGGGTCCGGCGGCGATGCCGACGCTGCCCGGATGCCGCGGCCGCGGCGGCAGGGGATTGCTCGCCATCTGATGCGCGGCCTCGGTCATGCCATAGGATTCGATCACCGGACAGCCGAACACCGATTCCAGTTCCGCCATCACCGGTGCCGGCAGCGATGCCGAGGAGGACCGCATCAGACGCAGGGGGTGCGCCTTGATGATCTCCTGGTTGCGCCCCGCCCGGGTCAGCAGCGTCTGGTACATCGTCGGCACGGCGGTTATCCAGCTGGCTTTGGCGTCCGCGAGGTCGCCGAAGAATTTCAGGGCATTGAAGCCGTCGGTGCAGAACACGCTGCCGCCCGCCATCACCGAAGACAGGACCGCGGCGATCAGGCCGTGGATATGGAACAGCGGCATGATGTTCAGGCAGCGATCCTGCGGCGTCAGCTGCAGCGTCGCGGCGATATGCGCGGCCGAGGCCATGACGTTCGATTGGCGCAGCGGCACGATCTTCGGCCGCGACGTGGTGCCGGAGGTGTGCAGCAGCAGCGCCAGATCCTCGGCCGCGGCCGGGCCGGGCCGGGCGGCGGGGCGTTGCGCCAGGGTCGGAAAGTGCAGGCTGAAGTCGCCGGCACCCGTGTCGCGCCGCGGTTCCAGTTCGATCAGCGGCAAGCCGCGGGCCGACGCCACCTGGCGGATGGCGTGATCCTCCCCGGACTTGACCAGGACCGCGGCAACCTTGAGGTCGGCAAGGTAGAAATCGAGCTCTTCGGCCCGGTAGGCGGGATTGAGCGGTGCCGTCTCGGCGCCGGCGGCGACGGCGAGAAAGGCCGCCGCCATTTCCGGCCCGTTCGGCAGCAGGATGGCGATACGATCGCCGCGGCCCAGGCCATGCCGGTTCAGTGCCGCGATGCTGCGCGTCGCCAGGTCGTGCAGTCCGCGATGGCTGAGATCGGGCGCAGCCGAGGCGGCGATCGCCGTCCCGTCGCCGAGGGTCGCCTGCAAGCCATCCAATATGGTTTTCATTACCGCCTATCCAGCCAAGCGCGGCATCGCCCGCCACGACAATCCAGCATCAGATCAGATCCGGCGAGCAGAATAGGAAGGCGATGCGCTAGACGGCAAGGCTGAACCGCGCGGGCGAACCAATGTCGATCGAGGGTTCGCCGCCGGCGCGACGATAGGCGATGTCGGCCGCCTTGACCGGCGGTGCATGCAGCCCCTGGCCCAGCTGCTCCTGGGCGATCAGCTGGGCGAGAAATGTCGCCAGCGCCTTAGGCTCGCTCCGGCCGCTGGCGTTCGGATCGTTCTGCGGCCGGCCGGCCGGCGGTTGCGTCGCCGAGGCCTCCGCGGCCGGACCCGACGCGGCGCCCCGCCGGCCGTTTGCCGCGCCGTTCTGGGAGGGCCGCAGATCGGTGGATTGCGTGTCGCGTCCGGCGCCGTCATAGACCCGGAACCTGAAGCGCTTGGCCTGGCCGTCCGACTGCAGGTCGGCGGGGTCCTCGATGCCGTCCGCCTGGCGAACCGGCAGCCCGGTGCTTGCCCCATCGCCGCGCGCGGCCTCGACCGGCCGCAGCTGGCGGCCGGCAGCATGCGCTGCAGCGCCGTAGCTCCGCGGCGGAGGCAATGCCAGGATGCGCGCCAGGTCGGCCATGCGAAGTGAAACCCTTGACCCATGTCGATCGTTGCCGGGCACCGCACCGCCCCTTGGCGGGAGCGGCCGATGGAATTAGATTGGATTTTAGATAAATTGCCTCGCCGCTCAAGCACGGAATCCGCCTCGACCAGAATTTTTTCGTTATTTACTAAGTATTTACCATGCCGGATGGGCATCGGGGCGAGTTAGCCACAGGTTTCTCGGGCGATCGGCGATGGTTTTTATGATTTGTTTAAGGTCTGCGGCATAATGTGACGGTTGGGTTGGCTAACCCTCAGAAATTTGTGGGTTTTTTCGTGAAGGCGATGAAGAACGATATCGGTCGGGAGCGACCAAGCCCTGTCGACCAGCCATCGCCCGAAAACCCGGCCGAATGGGTTCGCGAGGCCGTGGCTGCCTCCGGCGACATCGCCTATCGCTGGGACATCCTGACCGACCAGGTCCATTGGGTCGGCAATATCGACGAAATCCTCGGCGAGCGCGGTGCCGAGACGATCCACTCCGGCCACAGCTACAACAATCGCATCCATCCCGAGGATCTGCCGACGCGCCTGAAGGCGCTCAGCGACCATTTCAGCCAGGGCAGCGGCGGCCAGCCGGGCCCCGCTGCGGCCTCGATGCGACCCGGGGCCCTGATCGGCGATCCCTATGAATGCGAATACCGGATTCGCAACGGCCAGGGCGTCGTCATCTGGGTGCACGACCGCGGCCGCGCCGCCCTGGGCGAGAACGGCATGCCGCAGGCGATGTCGGGCAGCCTGCGCATCATCACCGCACGCAAGCAGAACGAGGCGCGGCTCGAGCGCATCGCCAACTACGACGAGCTGACCGGCCATTTCAACAAGACCAGGCTGCGCGAGGAACTGGATCGCGCCCTCAGCTTCGGCCGCCGATTTGCGATGCCGGGCGCCTTCATGGTAGTCGGCATCGACAAGCTGGCGATGATCAACAACGCCTATGGCTACGAGGTCGGCGATGCGGTCCTGGTCGCGATCGGCCAGCGCCTCGACCGCTTCCTGCGGGCCAGCGACGTGATCGGCCGCCTGGGCGGCGACCGCTTCGGCGTGGTGCTGGCGCAATGCCCCGAGGAGATGGTGATCCACGCGATGGAGCGCATCCTCGAGACCTGCCGCGAGCAGCCGGTGGAAATCGACGGCCAGTCGATCCCGGTCAGCGTCTCGATCGGCTGCGTGCTGTTCCCGGGCCTGATGAACACCGCTTTCGACGTGATGACCAAGGCGGAAACGGCGCTGCATTCCGCCAAGAAGTCCGGCCGCAGCTGCTTCAATACCTACAAGGCCTCGGAACAACAGAGCCTGCTGCACCGGCGCGCCATGGATATCGGCGCCCAGGTCCAGCAGGCGATGCGCGAGAACCGGCTGCTCTTCACCTATCAGCCGATCGTCGAGGCGAAGACCCACAAGGTGGCGAAATACGAATGCCTGCTGCGGATGCGCGAGGAGAACGGCGAGATCGTCCCCGCCGGCGCTTTCATCCCGATCATCGAACAGCTCGGCATGACCCGCCTGATGGACCGGCATGTCCTCGACATGGCCGTGGCCGAACTGATCGCCGCGCCGGAGACGGTTCTGGCGCTGAACATTTCCGGCCTGACCGCGACCGACCAGTCCTGGCTGCGGGCGCTGATCTCGGCGGTGAAATCCGCGCCGCAGATCGCGCCGCGCCTGATCGTCGAGATCACCGAGACCGCGGCCTTGCACGACATCGAGGAATCGGCCCGATTCGTGAACGTGGTGCGCGATCTTGGCTGCCGCGTCGCGATCGACGATTTCGGCGCCGGCTTCACCTCGTTCCGCCACCTGAAGGCCCTGACCGTCGACATGGTCAAGATCGACGGCTCCTTCGTGCGCAACCTCACCAACAATGTCGACAACCAGCTGTTCATCCGCAACCTGATGGGTCTTGCCGAGACCTTCGGCCTGGAGACCGTGGCGGAATTCGTCGAGAACGCCGAGGATGCGGCCTTCCTGGTCGGGGCCGGCGTGCATTACCTGCAGGGCTACTATTTCGGCCGGCCCATGCTGCAGCGGCCCTGGCGGCATGGCGAGCAGATCCAGCCGAAGGCCGGCTAGTCTCCGGATCCGCCGGGCAAGTTGCGACCCATCCGGCTTTGCGGCATAAGCTGCCTGCATGCGCCCGGAAATCGCCCCCCCAGTCCCAATGCAGGAGACCCAGGACAGCCGCGGTTTCGGCATCTATGTGCATTGGCCGTTCTGCAGGTCGAAATGCCCCTATTGCGATTTCAACAGCCATGTCCGCACCGGCGTCGACCAGGCGCGGTGGCGTGCGGCGCTGCTGCGGGAACTGGTGCATTACGCGGCCTTGAACTGCGGCCGGACGGTGACCAGCCTGTTCTTCGGCGGCGGCACGCCCTCGTTGATGCCGGCCGAAACCGTGGCGGCGGTGATCGACCAGGTCAGCCGGCTTTGGCCGGTTTCCGCCGATATCGAGATCACCCTGGAAGCCAATCCGACCTCGGTGGAAGCCGGGAGATTTCGCGACTTCCGCCATGCCGGCGTCAACCGCGTCTCGCTCGGCGTCCAATCGCTGGAGGAACTCCTCGCTGACGTTTCTCGGCCGCCAGCACAATGCCGGCGAGGCGCTGCAGGCGGTGGCCCTGGCGGCAGAAACCTTCGACCGCTTCTCCTTCGATCTCATTTACGCCCGGCCGCAGCAGACATTGCGCCAGTGGCAGGACGAGCTTGAACGGGCCCTGGCCTTTGCCGCCGGACACATCTCGCTCTACCAGCTCACCGTCGAGACCGGCACGCAGTTCGAGCAGGCCTTCGCACGTGGCGATTTCATCCTGCCCGACGACGAGACCCAGGCGGCGTTGTTCGAATGGACCGCGGCGCGGCTGCTGGAGGCGGGCCTGCCGGCCTATGAGGTCTCCAACCACGCCCGGCCCGGCGAGGAATCGCGGCACAACCTGACCTATTGGCGCTACGGCGACTATGTCGGCGTCGGCCCCGGCGCCCATGGTCGCCTGACCCTGGACGGCCGGAAGATCGCCACCCGCCAGCATCGCGCGCCGGAATCCTGGCTCGACCTTGTCGAGCGCCGGGGTCACGCCACCCGTCAGAGCGACGAAATCGACACGCCGGCACGTTTGGCCGAGATGGTGATGATGGGCCTGCGCCTTGCCGAGGGCATTCCGCTCGCGCGCTTTGTCGCCGAGACCGGCTTGCCGTTCGAGCAGGCGCTCGATCCCGTCCGGCTGCGGCGGCTGACCGAGGGCGGGTTCCTGCGGGTGACGGCAGGCCGCCTGGTGGCGACGCCGGCCGGGCGGGCGCGTCTGAACGCGGTGCTGGGCGAACTCCTCGCCTAGCGCCGGGCGGCCGATCAGTTCAGCAGCGCGGCGAAATTCGTCGGGGCGGGATCCTTCACGTTCAGCATGCCGGGATCGATCTCGATCACCGCCAGGCCGCGCTGCGTCGTCCCGTCGGCATTGAAGCGGAACACCCCGGTGACGCCGGCAAAGCCCGAGGGGTCGGTGAGGCGCGCCTGGCTGAAATCGCCGCCGGGTGCCGATTTCGCCAGGGCGACCGCCAGGGTGACGGCGTCGTAGACCACGCCGGCGCGGATATCCGGCGGGGCGCCATAGGCCTGCTGATAGCTCTGGGCGAAGGCCTGCCAGCGATCCGGTGGCGGTGCCGCGAACCAGCCGCCGGCCATCGCCGGCTCGCTGGTCAGGCTCTGGTCACTCCAGAGACTGGTCCCGAGCAGGCGCACGCTCCCGGTGGGAATCTCGAAGGCCGGCAGCATCGAGGCCATGATCCGCAGCTTCTGGCCGCCCTCGGGGATCATCAGGGCGTCGAAGCCGCCGCCTTGATAGGCCCCGGCCAGCGATCTCACCGATGCCGTCGGATCGGGCGCCGCGGGATCGTAGAACTGCATCTGGGCGATGGTGCCGCCCGCCTTCGTCACCGACTCCTGATAGGCGGCGAGGACCGACTTACCGTAGGGCGAGTTCGGCACCAGGATGGCGAAGCGCTTCAAGTTCTGGCCGGCGGCGTAGCTGACGACCCGGTCGACCTGGGATTGCGGCGTCACCCCCAGCACGTAGAGCCCGTTGCCGGCGGCCGACACGTCGTTGCTGAAGCTGACCAGGGGCACATGCGCGCCCTGGACCGGGGCGGCGGCGCGTTTGACGTCGGCGGCGAACAGCGGCCCCAGCATCAGTTTTGCCCCGTCGGCCAGGGCCTCGCGGGCAGCGCCGTCCGGCCCGCCGGGGGCCGCCGTGTCGCGCACCACCAGGGAAAAATTGTCATCGGCAAACTCGAACAGGCCCATTTCCGCCGCATTCAGCATGGCCCGGCCCAGCGCCGCGTTCGGCCCGGACAAGGGCAGCAAAAGCCCGACTTTCACCGTGCTGGAGACCGGCGCGGACGGGGTCGTGCTGGGCAAGGCCGGCGCCGGGGCCGGCTGGGCCTCCGGTTGCGGCTGGCTTGCCGGCGGCGGGGCCGCTACGTTAGGCGCGCAGGCCGATGCCAGCAGCGACCCGATCACCGCCAGATGCTTCAAGGTGAAGCCGGGCCGCGGGAACTCGAAACTGACCGACATGCTTGAACCGCCTCAAAAAAGCCGATGACAAAGCCTAGCGATAGCGGCCCGGGAAGTAAACGCCGCCCGGCCGGTGTGCCGCCGCCGCGCGCCGGCGGAAGGCTGCATCTGGTGGCAACGCCGGTCGGCAATCTCGGCGACATCCCGCCGCGCGCCATTGCCGCCCTGCGCGACGCCGACGTCATCGCCTGCGAGGACAGCAGGGTGACCGGCAATCTGCTGCACCATATCGGCGTGAAACGGCCGCTGGTCGCCTATCACGACCACAACGCCGACGAGATGCGACCGAAACTGCTGGCGCGCCTGCAGGCGGGAGAACAGGTGGCCCTGGTCTCGGATGCCGGGACCCCGCTGATCTCGGATCCGGGCTTCAAGCTGGTGCGGGAGGCGGCGGAGGCGGGAATCCCGGTCACCGCACTGCCCGGACCCTCGGCGCCGATCCTCGCCCTCATCCTTTCCGGCCTACCGACCGACCGTTTCCTGTTTGCCGGATTCCTGCCCAACAAGAGCGGCGCCCGCCGCGAGGCATTGAACGAGGTCGCCGGCATCAAGGCGACCCTGATCTTCTTCGAGACGGCCCCGCGTCTGGCCGACAGCCTGGCCGACTGCGCCGCCGTCCTGGGTGACCGGCCGGCCGCCGTGGCCCGCGAGCTGACCAAGCTCTACGAGGAGGTCCGGCGCGGGCCGCTGCCGGATCTCGCCCGGCATTACGCGGATGCCGGCCCGCCCAAGGGGGAGATCGTGCTGGTGATCGGCCCGCCCGGGGCCGAGGCCCACCGGACGGTCGACCTCGATGCCGCCTTGCGCGATGCCTTGAAATCGATGCGGGTCAAGGATGCGGCGGCGGCGGTGGCCGGTGCCACCGGCAGATCGACGCGTGACGTCTATGCCCGGGCGCTCGAGCTCCAGAAGGCCGATGCCGCGGACGACTGAGACCGGCGGGCGCCCGCGGGCGGCGGGGTCCGGGCGGGTCGGCCGCGGTCGCGCAGCCTTCCGCCGCGGCCACGGGGTCGAAGGGCTGGCAGCTTGGTGGCTGCGCCTCAAGGGCTACCGGATCCTCGCACGCAACTGGCGCTCGGCGGCCGGCGAGATCGACCTGGTCGCCCGGCGCGGCACCACCCTCGTCGTCATCGAGGTGAAACAGCGCGGCGACCTGGCTCAGGCCGCGGATGCCCTGCAGCCGCGGCAGCGCCGCCGCCTCGCCCGCGCCGCCGCGGCTTTCCTCGCTGCACGCCCCGATCTGGCCGGCCTCGATCTCCGCTTCGACGTGGTGGTTTTCGGCCGTTGGCTGGGCTTTCGCGGCCTGCCGATCCATCTCAAAGACGCTTGGCGGCCGGATTCGGATTGAGGCAAGATCGCCTCATGTGCCCCGAGTCGTGCCCCAGGTGGCCCATGGGATTGCGCCTTGCCTCAACCGTGGGGTTAGCGTCGGTTCTGTGTGCCTGCTCCCCCGTCGGCACCGCGGTCGGCGTCGGCGCCACGGTCGTCAACATGGCGATGGAGGAGCGGGGCCTGATCCATGCCGTCAATGACGACGCCATCTGGCTGGGGATCAACAATCGCCTCTATGCGAACGACAGGCAGCTGTTCGAAAAAGTCAGCCTCCAGGTGCATGAGGGGCGGGTGCTGCTGTCAGGCTATGTGCAAAAGCCCGAGGACCGGGTCGAGGCCCTGAAGCTTGCCTGGATGTCCGACGGTGTCCGCGAGGTCAACAATCAGATCAGGATCGGCCCCAGCCTGGACCTCGCCGACTACGCGGAGGACGCCTATCTCATCCAGCGCCTCCGCCTCGTCTATCTGGTCGACGAAGGGATCCGCGCCAACAACTTCAGCGTCGACTGCATCAGATCAACGGTCTACCTGGTCGGCGTCGCCCAGGACCAGGCGGAATTGCAGCGCGCCATTGATCATGCCCGCGACATCCCCTATGTGCAGAACGTCGTCGCCGATGTGCGCCTCAAGGATCAGGCGCTGGCGCCGATCCCCGATCACCCGCCGGAAATCGAGATGCCCACTCCCGACCTGCCGGCGGTGGCGATGCCAGCCCCGATCGGGACCGGCCTGTCGACGCAAGCCTCGGCACAATGAGCGGCTCCAATCCCGGCGCCGCTTGGGATCCCGAGGCGATCCTCCGTCGTGTCGGCGCGACCGAGGACGCGACCATCGACCTCGCCGAGGCGGCGCTGGCCCTGGCGGCGATGGAGCGCCGGCATCTGGGGCCGACGCTCTACCGCAATCACCTGGATGCGATCGCCGCCGAAATGGCGGTCGGCTGCAGGCGCATCGAGATCGGCGCCTCCGGCGACGAGGGTCTGCAGGCCCGGGCGGCGGTTCTGGCCGAGGTGATGTCCGGCAGCTTCGGCTACCAGGGCGACCGGGTGACCTATGACGACATGCAGAATGCCAACCTGATGCGGGTGATCGACCGGCGCAAGGGCCTGCCGGTCGCCCTGTCGATCCTCTACATCCACGCTGCGCGCAGCCAGAACTGGCAGGTGGAAGGCGTCAATTTCCCCGGCCATTTCGTCATCCGGCTGTTCCACGACGGCAAGGCGGCGATCCTCGATCCTTTCGAGGGCGGCCAGATCTGCTCAATCGCCGATCTGCGGCGCAAGCTGAAGGCGACCGTCGGGGAGAAGGCCGAACTGACGCCGGAACACTACGCCCCGATCGGCAACCGCGACATCCTGCTGCGCCTGGAAAACAACATCAAGACGCGCCTGATCCAGGAGAGCGAGCTGCAGCACGCGGCGATGGTTATCGACCGCATGCTGCTGATCGCGCCGAACCACGCGCCGCTCTGGCGGGAATCCGGCCTCATCCATGCCAAGCTCGGCAACCTGATGGCGGCCCGGGCGGCCCTGCTGCATTTCCTCGAGATCTCGGACAACGAGACCCAGCGCCATCATGCGGCACGGCTGCTGCAGGAGATCGGCCAGCAGTTGCATTGAGCGCGCCGGCCGCTAGACTGCGCGCAGCATTTCCCGGAGATCCGCGCTCATGCCCCTTACCGTCGCCATCCAGATGGACCCGATCGAGAGCATCAATATCGACGGGGATTCGTCCTTCGTCATGGGGCTTTCGGCGCAGGCCCGCGGCCACAGCCTCTACCACTACCATCCGCGCCAGCTGACCTTCCGCGACGGCAAGGTCACCGCCCGCGCCCGGCCGCTGATCCTGCGGCGCGAGCGCGGCAATCATTTCACCGCCGGCAGCGAGGAAGTGATCGACCTGTCGAAACTGGACGTGATTCTGATGCGCCAGGATCCGCCCTTCGACATGTCCTACATCACGGCGACCCATATTCTCGAACACGTCCATCCGCAGACCCTGGTGGTCAACGATCCGGTGCACGTGCGGAACGCGCCGGAGAAGCTGTTTGTCACCGAATTCGACGGGCTGATGCCGCCGACGCTGATCACCTCCGACCGCCAGGAGATCCTGGCCTTTCGCGCCGATCACAAGGACATCATCGTGAAGCCCCTGTTCGGCAATGGCGGTGCCGGCGTGTTCCACATCCAGCCGGGCGACGAGAACCTGAATTCGCTGCTCGAGCTGTTCACCCAGCTCTATCGCGAACCGGTGATCGTGCAGCGCTATCTGCCGGAAGTGCGGCAGGGCGACAAGCGCATCATCCTGATCGACGGCGTCGCGGTCGGCGCCATCAATCGTGTTCCGGCGGCCGGCGAGGCGCGCTCGAACATGCATGTCGGCGGCAAGGCCATGAAGTCCGTGCTGACCCGGCGCGACCGCGACATCTGCGAGGCGATCGGGCCGGAGCTGAAGAAGCGCGGTCTGATCTTCGTCGGCATCGACGTCATCGGCGACTACATGACCGAGATCAACGTCACCTCGCCGACCGGCTTGCAGGAGATCAACCGCTTCGACGGCACGGTGCTGGAAGACAGGATCTGGGACGCGATCGAGGAGCGCCTGGGCCGCGCCTGACCGATCAGGCCTTCAGGATCGTGACGCTCACGGTACCTTCATAGCCGAAGCCGTCGCGCTGCGCCTTCTCCAGGATGAAGTGCCATTCGGCCCGCGCCGCCGCCGGATCCTCGAGCCGGCCAAGCTGCTGCTCGGCGTCGCCGATGACCGCGTCGATCGGCTTGAGCTCATGCACCAGATCATAGCCGGTTTCGATCCGGTAGGAATTGCGCTCCCCGAGCGGCCGCAGCAGGTCCAGCGCCGACGGATAGGTCGCGTGGATCATGCCGGTTGCGCGATCGATCCGCTTCGACCAGTCCTCGTAATGCGCCGCCACGTCCTGGGCCGGGATCCCGAGCTCGTACCAGCCCTCCAGGATCGCGACGCCGCCCCGTGCCACCCGCAGCGCTTCACGCAGGGCGGGGTCCCAGGCCTGCAGGTGATGCGGCACGAATTGAAAGGTGACGAGGTCGAAGCTGTCGTCCGCGAAGGGCAGGGCCGCGGCGTCGCCCTGCCGCACCTCGAGCCCGCGAGCGACCGCGGTTGCGACCCGCTCCGGGTCGGGTTCGATCCCGGCACATTGCGGCAGGGCGCCGGCCAGGTCCGCCAGCAGATCGCCGGTTCCGCAGCCGACATCGAGCAGCGACTGCGGATTCAGGCCGCGCAGGCGCGCCAGGAAGCGGGCGCGATAGATCGGATCGGGATCGGCCATGGGGAAATGATTGCGTCCGTGGCGCCGGCTGTCAATCCGGCTGGCCTATTCGTTGGTGGGCAGCGGCGGCACCGGCTGGGCGCGGCGGTTCTGCCGGGCGACGACGGTTTCGCGGTGGATGATGTAGACGCCGCTCGAAACCACCACCAGGCCGCCGACGATCAGGTAGCGGTCCGGCACTTCGCTGAAGACGAAGTAGCCCAGCAGGAATCCGTAGACCAGGGCCATGTAGTCGAAGGGTGCCACGATCGACACCCCTGCGCGCTTGAAGGCCTGGGTGATGAAGATCTGGCCGCAGCCGCCCATCAGGCCGATCAGGGCGACGATGCCCCAGTCGCCGAGATCCTGCGGCATGACCCAGGCGTAGTCCGCATCCAGGTATCCAATCGGCAGGGTGCAGAGCCCGGCGCAGGCAGCAAAGGCGGTGAAATAGAACACGATGGTCGTCGAGGACTCGGAATGCCTGAGGCGGCGGATCGAGACCATGGCCAAGGCATAGAAGACCGCGGCGAGCAGAGGCACCAGGGCTGCGATTTCGAATACGCCGTGACCCGGACGGGTCATCACGAGCACACCGAGGAAACCGACGATCACCGCCGACCAGCGCCGCCAGCCGACCTTTTCGCCGAGCAGCGGCACGGAAAGGACGGTGAGGAAGATCGGCCCTGAGAGTCCGAGGGCGATCGCATCCGAGAGCGGCAGCAGCTTGTAGGACAGGAAATAGCAGAACATCGCCGAGACCCCGGCCAGGCCGCGGGCGACATGGCCCCAGGGCTTGGCCGTCCGGAGCGAGATGTGCCCGACCGTTGCCCAGGCATAGGCCATCAGCGGGATGAAGGCGAAGATGTTGCGAAAGAAGACGATTTCGCCGGTCGGATAGGTTGCCGAGATGCCTTTGACCACCGCGTCCATCAAGGTGAAGATGAGGACGGCGAGATTCATCAGCAGAATGGCGGAGAGCGGCTGATCGCGCTGCGGCCTCCCGGCAAAGTCTGCGGCAGGAAGGCGGGGGGCCGTGCCGGCGGCCGGGGGCGGAGGTGACGACAAGACGTGCTCGCGGAAATGGGTCTCGGGATGGATTCCCACCATAGAGCCTTCATCCGGTGGATCGCCAGGATTGTGTCGCAGGCGGCGGTCCGGCTGGTGCGACAGGGTTCCTGTCCAATCGCTCAGGAGCGCCGCGTACCAAATGCCGGACATGGTTCGCCGGCCTGGACCCTGCTTCGGCACCCTGGCGATGCCGCCGCCGGGTTGGCGGCAAGTTGGCGGTTGACCGGCAATGGTTTTTCCCTAGAGTGACCGAAATTTCCACGCGGCCTGTCCAAAGCCACACATTTAGATGTGGCGGGACTGGATGCCGCGAAGCGACCGCCCCGCGCCGTCGTCCAAGAGGAATCGTGAACAGGGCTCAGGCTTTCTGGAGGGGTAATCTTGTCGGCACTCGCCGCCGTTGAAGCCAAGAACGTGGTCAAAGCCTTTGGCGTCGGTGCCGAGGCCGTGCGCGCCCTGGATGACGTCTCGGTCACCATCCGTCAGAACGAGTTCTTCACCCTGCTGGGACCGTCGGGCTGCGGCAAGACCACGCTGCTGCGGCTGATCGCCGGGTTCGAAATGCCGACCGCCGGCAACATCCTGCTGGACGGCGAGGAGGTTGGGCACCTGCCCCCGTTCAAGCGGCCGGTGAACACGGTCTTCCAGTCCTATGCCCTGTTCCCGCACCTCACCGTCGCCGAGAACATCGGCTTCGGGTTGAAGATGCTCGGCCGGCCGGGGAACGAGATCGATACCCGGGTCAACGAGATGCTGAGCCTGGTGCACATGGAGCCGATGAAGAATCGGAAGGTGAACCAGATTTCCGGCGGACAGGCGCAGCGGGTGGCGCTGGCCCGCGCCCTGGCGCCGCATCCAAAAGTGCTGCTGCTCGACGAACCGCTCTCGGCGCTGGACCTCAAGCTCCGGAAGGAGATGCAGATCGAGCTGAAGCGCCTGCAGCTGGAAACCGGCATCACCTTCATCTTCGTCACCCACGACCAGGAAGAAGCCCTGACCATGTCTGACCGCGTCGCGGTGATGTCCAAGGGGAAGATCCTGCAGATCGGCAGCCCGACGGAGATCTACGAGCATCCCGTCGACCGCTTCGTCGCCGACTTCATCGGCGAGACCAACTTCATCCAGGCCGAGGTGCTGCAGCGCATCGGCACCCAGGGGCAGATCCGCCTGCCCTCCGGCGTCGCGGTCGACCATGACCTCGGCTATGACGCGCCGGTCGGCGGCACGGTGACCCTGGCGATCCGCCCGGAGCGCATCGACCTGATCCGGCCGGGCGGTGATTCGCACCTCGCCGGCAAGGTGGAGAACGTCGTCTATTTCGGCACCGACACGCATTTCCACATCGATCTCGATTCCGGCGGCGACGTCACCGTCCGGGTGCAGAACCGCCGCGGCCACCAGGAGATCCTGAAGATCGGCGACCCGGTCGGCCTGCGCATCGCGCCGGAAGCCATGCAAGTCCTGAAGGATTGAGCATGGCGATCGCCGACCTTCAACCGACCTCCCAGGTCCAGACCGCGGCCGAGCTGGTCGAGCGGCGCGCCACCATCAAGCGCTGGCTGCTGGTGTCGCCGGCGATGCTGGCGATCTTCATCTGCGGCCTGGCGCCGCTGCTCATCGTCGTCATCTATTCCTTCTGCAAGCCGGGCGAATTCGGCAACGTGGTGATGGAATTCCGCACCGACGCCTGGGTCAACGTGCTGTTCGAGCGCGACCTGTTCAGCGAGGAGCTCGGTCCGAACTACGCCTACTATTCGATCTATCTGCGGTCGATCCTGATGGCGCTGCAGACCACGGTGCTGGCGCTGCTGATCGGCTTCCCCACCGCCTATTTCATCGCCACCCGGCCGGAGCGCAGCCGCAATCTCTGGCTGTTCCTGATCACCATCCCGTTCTGGAGCAACCTGCTGATCCGGGTCTATGCGATCATGATGATCATCCGCGACAGCGGCTACCTGAACACCATCCTGGTCGGGCTGCACATCACCGACCAGCCGGTGCAGCTGCTGTTCACCAACTACGCGGTCGGCTACGGGCTGCTCTACGCCTATCTGCCGCTGATGGTGATGCCGCTCTATGCCAGCCTGGAAAAGCTGGATTTCCGCCTGGTCGAGGCCGGCTACGACCTCTATGCCACCCGCTTCAAGGTGCTGCGCCACGTCATCATCCCGCTGGTCAAGCCGGGCGTCGTCGCCGGCTGCATCCTGGTCTTCATCCCGGCGATCGGCGACTACGTCATCGCCCGCATGCTGGGCGGCGGCAAGAAGATGATGCTGGGCAACCTGATCGCCGAGCAGTTCGGCAATGCCCGCAACTGGCCGCAGGGCGCCGCCCTGTCGCTCACGCTGTTGTGCGTGGTGCTGATCGCGCTGATGGTCTATGCCAGCAAGGCGCAGAAGGGCCACGCCAGATGAGCGATGCGGTAGCAGCGACCGGCGAACTTCCCCGCGTGGCGACGGCGCGGCCGGGCCGGGCGCCGAGCTTCAACGTCAAGCACCAGCCGGGCTTCGCCTTCATGGCCTGGGTCTGCCTGGTCGGCCTCTATGCGCCGATCTTCGTCCTGGTCTCCTATTCCTTCAACGCCAACACCTCGGTCACCATCTGGACCGACTTCTCGCTGCAATGGTATGCGCATGCGCTGAGCAACGACGAGATCCGCAGTGCCGCGCTGCTCTCGATCAAGGTGGCGCTGATCGCCTCCGTCGTCTCGACCACCTTCGCCACCATGGCGGCGCTGGCCACCACCCGGGTCCCCTCCTACCGCGGCCTGACGCTGATCTATGCCACCATCAACCAGCCGCTGATGGTGCCGGAGATCGTCACCGCCATCGCCACCATCGCCTTCTTCGGCTTCCTGCGGAAGACCACCGGGATCTACGGCATCGGCTACCTGGTGGCGGCGCACACCGTGTTCTGCATCCCCTTCGCCTATCTGCCGATCCGCGCCCGGCTCGAGGACATGGACCGCACCTTCGAGAACGCCGCGGCGGATCTCTATGCCACGCCCTGGCAGGCCTTCCGCTACGTCACCTTCCCGCTGCTGATCCCCGGCATCCTCGGCGGGGCGATGCTGTCTTTCCTGGTCTCCCTCGACGACGTCGTCATCACCGTCCTGGTCTCCGGTCCGGGCGAGACCACGCTGCCGCTCTATGTGCTCGGCCAGGTGAAGCGCGGCGTGACGCCGGAGCTCAACGCCATGGCGACGATGTTCCTCGGGGCTTCCGCCCTGCTGGTGACCCTGTTCTTCCTGTTTACGCGAAAAAAGGCGAAATAGGATGCGCGAACCCGACAACCGACCATCATCCACTACAGCAAACAACTCTTGGAGGAGTGACATGAAACAGGCATTGAAAGCCGCCGTCTTCGGCTTGGGATTTGCCTTTGCCGCCGGCAGCGCGATGGCCGATGGCGAGCTGCACATCTACAACTGGGGCAATTACACCAGCCCCGACATGATCAAGAAGTTCGAGGAGACCTACAAGGTCAAGGTCACCATCGACGACTATGACAGCAACGACGCCATGCTGGCCAAGGTCAAGGCCGGCGGCTCGGGCTACGACATCGTGGTGCCCTCGGGCTATGTCGTCCCCTCGATGATCAATGACGGGCTGCTGGCGAAGACCGAGCCGAGCCAGATGGAGAACTACAAGAACGTCCGCCCGGAATTCAAGACCGTGTTCTGGGACGACGGCCGCCACTACACCGTGCCATGGCAGTGGGGCACCACCGGCGTCGCCGTCAACACCGACGAATACAAGGGCGACATCAACACCTGGAAGATCGTCTTCGACGTGCCCGAGGAGCTGAAGGGCAAGGTCAACGTCGTTCCCTCGATGATCGACGTGATCAACGCCGCCAGCTTCTATCTCGGGCTGAAGTCCTGCGACAGCGACAAGGAATCGCTGAAGAAGATCAACGATATGCTGGTCAGCCAGAAGCCCTTCTGGCGGGCGATGGAATACAGCACCATCGAGAACATGACGGCGAAGAACTTCGCCGCCACCATGGACTGGAACGGTTCCGCCATGCGCCAGCGCCTGCAGGTGCCGTCGATCCACTACGGCTATCCGAAGGAAGGCCAGGAGACCTGGATGGACAACGTCGCCGTCCTCGCCGACGCGCCGAACCTGGAGAACGCCAAGCTGTTCCAGAACTTCATCATGGATCCGGAGAATGCCGCGATGGTTTCCGCCTTCGCGCGCTATGACAACGGCATCATCGGCACCGAGAAGTTCCTGCCGAAGGACATGATCGGGGCGCCGGAAGTGACGCCGCCGCAGGGCTTCGAGTATCATTTCCTCGCCGCCTGCTCGCCGGAAGTCATGGAGATGTACGGCAAGATCTGGAACAACCTGCTGAAATAGCACGACCTGTCGATGGCGGGCCCAGGCCGGAAGGCCTGGGCCCGTTTGCTTGCGGATCGCCGCTGCCGGATATCGCGGCGGCCGGGAACGAGTTGGGGATGCATCCGATGAAGAACGACGATCTCTGCTATCTGACCGCGACGGAGGCGCAGAAGCTGTTTCGCGCCCGGAAGCTGTCGCCGATCGAGCTGATGAAGGCGGTGATCGCCCGCGCCGAATCGGTTGACGGCACGCTGAAGGCCTTCACCTTCAAGTACTACGACGAGGCGCTGGACAACGCCCGCAAGGCCGAGGCGAAGTTCATGAAGTCCGGCGCCCGCCTGGGCGTCCTCGAGGGCCTGCCGATCGCCGTCAAGGACGAGAGCTACATCAAGGGCAAGCAGACCTCCTTCGGCTCGCTGACCACCAAGGACTTTGTCGCCACCACGACCTCGCCCAACAACGAGCGGATCCTGAAGGCCGGTGCCATCGTCCATGCGCGCACCGCCACCCCGGAATTCTCCTGCGCCTCGGTCACCCATTCGAGGCTGTGGGGCATCACCCGCAATCCGTGGAACCCGAAATTCACCCCGGGCGGTTCCTCCGGCGGCTCCGGCGCTTCGCTGGCGGCCGGCACCGCCACCCTTGCCACCGGTTCGGATATCGGCGGCTCGATCCGCATTCCCGCCTCCTGCACCGGAATCGTCGGCTACAAGCCGCCCTATGGCCGCAATCCGGACGATCCGCCGTTCAATCTCGATCCCTATTGCCATACCGGGCCGATGACGCGCTCGGTGGCCGATGCGATCCTGCTGCAGAACGTCATGTGCGGCCCGAGCCCGCACGACATCGCCAGCCTGCGGCCGAAGCTGACCCTGCCCAGCACCTACAAGCCGATCAAGGGCTGGCGCATCGCCTATTCCATGGATCTCACCTGCTTCGAGGTCGACAAGGAAGTCGTCGCCAATACCAAGGCGGCCCTCGACGTCTTCCGCAGCCTCGGCGCCACGGTGACCGAGGTCGACCTGAAATGGGGCCGCGCCGCCCTCGATACCGGGATGAACCATCTCAACCACCTGTTCGGCGCCTCGCTCGCCAAGGTGGCGAAGAAGCACAAGGCGCTGATGACCAGCTATGCGCTGGATTTCGCGCGCATGGCAGGGAAGACCAGCGCCGAGGATTTCCTGGCCTCGATGGAAGGCGCGGCGCGGATGTACGAGACTTTCGGGCCGATGATGGAGAACTACGATGTCTTCATCTGCCCGACCCTGGCCCTGCCGGCGGTGAAGGCGGATTTCCTGGAGACGCGCGAGGAGCTGAAGATCAACGGCAAGGTGTCGAAGCTGCCGGCCGAGCTGGGCTGGTGCATGACGACGCCGTTCAACACCCTCTCGCGCTGCCCGGTGCTCGCGATCCCCTCGGGCCATGCCCGGAACGGCGTGCCGACCGGGATCCAGATCGTCGGGCGCAGCTACAGCGATGCCGACGTCTTCCGCGCCGCGATCGCCTTCGAGACGGCGGTCGGCGGCTGGTACGGCAGCGCCCGCAAGCGCCCGAAGCTCTGAGCGGGAGACGGCGATGGACGATGCGGCCATGGGAAAGACGGCCCCGGGAAATGCATCTCTGGGAGAAGCAGGGGGCGACGCCAGCGTCGGCGTCGCGCTCTGGGCGGCCAATCTCGCTCATCCGGTGAACGGCCTGGAGGGCTGGCTGTCCCTGGCCGACGCCCTGATGGCGGAAGCGAAATCCCGCGGCGCCGCGCTCTTCGTCATGCCGGAATATGCCTCGGCGCATTGGCTGGCCCAGGCCCCCGCCGGATTGCAGCCGACCGAAATCGTCGGCTGGATGGCGGAGGAGGGCACCCGCGCTTTGCCGCGGCTGCAGGCCCTGGCGATCAGGCACGATCTGGCCGTGGTCGCCGGATCGATGCCGATCCGCCGCCCGACCGACTCTAGCTCCGGCCCCGGAACCGATGCCGCGGGCGCGCCCGGCTTTCTCAACCGCAGCTGGATCCTCCTGCCCGACGGCAAAGGCGGCGTCGAGACCCGGTCCCACGACAAGCTGGTCCTCACCCCAGCCGAACAGGATCCGCAGGGCTGGCTTCTCGCCCAGGGCCGGCATCTGCGCGTCGTCTCCTGGCGCGGCCTGCGCTTCCTGGTCCTGATCTGCCTCGACATCGAGATGCCGGGGGTCGCCCAGATGCTGGTCGACCGCGACATCGACCTGGTCCTGGTGCCGTCGATGACCGGGCATCTTTCGGGCTACCATCGGGTCTTCGATTGCGCCAAGGCGCGGGCGGTGGAACTCTTCGCCGTCGTCGGCGCCGTCGGCTGCATCGGCCGGGTCGGCGCCGGCGGGGTCGACGGCAACTGCTCCGGGGCCGCCTTCTTCGCCCCCTGCGAGATCGCCCTCGGGGCCACCGGCCTGATCGACCGGACGGGGCCTTTCACCGAGGTCGAGGGGCCCGGTCCGCTGCTGGTGTCGATGCTGCCGGTCGGCGCGCTGCGCCGGGCGCGTCGGGCCGGGGCCGAGGTCTGGCAGGGCGGTTTCGATACCGCCCATCTGCTGATCGAAGACGAAGCGCGGGCATAGAACAATCGGGTCGGGAAGATGCGGACGATATTTGCCGAGGACCAGCAGAAGCACGACGGACGCAAGGAGATGTTCGAGGGCGATTTCGTGCCGGTACACGAGATTCCCCGGCGGGCCTCGATCGTGCTCGAACGCATCCGATCGGAAAAGCTCGGCGAGGTGCTGCCGGCGCAGGATTTCGGCCTGGCGCCGATCAAGCGCATCCACGACCACGGGCTGGTCGAATTCCTGCGCGTCGCCTGGTACGACTGGGCCGCGACCGGGCGTACCTTCGACGCGCTGCCGCATGTCTGGCCGGTTCCCGGGCTCGGCCGGCGCCTCGCCGACAGCATCGACGGCCGCCTCGGCTACTACGCGATCGATGCCGGCACGCCGATCATGGCCGGGACCTGGGCGGCGATCACCGCCTCGGCCAACGTGGCGCTGACGGCGCAGAAGCTGGTGGCGACCGGCGAGCGCGCGGTCTTTGCGCTGTGCCGTCCCCCCGGGCACCATGCCGGCAGCGATTTCTACGGCGGCTACTGCTTCTTCAACAATGCGGCGATCGCCGCCCAGGCCTTCATCGACCAGGGCGCCAAGCGCGTGGCGATCCTCGATGTCGACTACCATCACGGCAACGGCACCCAGCAGATCTTCTATGGGCGCGACGACGTGCTGACCATCTCGCTGCATGCCGACCCCCGGCAGGAATTCCCGTATTTCATCGGCTATGCCGACGAGATCGGCAGCGGGCTCGGCGAGGGCTACCATCTCAATCTGCCGCTGGCCTGGGGCACCGACTGGGCGCGCTACGAGGCGGCGCTTTCCGTCGCCTTCGCCCGCATCCGCCAGTACCGGCCCGAGGCCCTGGTCGTTTCCCTCGGCCTCGACACCTTCGAGCACGATCCGATCTCGCGCTTCAAGCTCCGGCACGAGGACTATCTGCGGATGGGCGAGATGATCTCCTGGGCGGAACTGCCGACGCTCTTCGTCTTCGAGGGCGGCTATGCGGTGGAGGCCCTGGGCGTCAACACGGTGAACGTGCTGAGCGGCTTCGAGGGCGTCTAGCCGCTACATCCGCGCCAGCTCGGCGGTGGCGATGCCGTATTCCACCATGACGGCGAAACCTTCCGCCGTCGCGGCCTTGAGCAGGTCCGCCGCCTTCGTCGCATCGCCGCGGATCAGCGCCAGCTGGCCAAGATAGAAATCGGCGTCGAAGGTCTGGTCGCGGGTCATCTGCGCGCTCTTCGCCTTGGTGCCGTCGCGGACCTGCTGCTCGGTCGCGGTGCCGGCGAAGAACCGGGCGATCTGCATCGGCCATTCGTCCGGCTTGGCGCCATCCGCGTCCCGCGCGGCGATGAAGGCCGCGAGCTCCGCGCTGCCGTCCTGGCCCAGCCGGGCCTTCGCCAGGAAGCGCATCAGCTGCGGATAGATGAAGACCCGGTCCGAACCGATCGCCGCCTGGTAATCGGCAAGGGCGGCGGTGAAGTCCTTCGCGGCATAAGCGAGGTTGCCGCGCTGCAGCAGACCCCAGGCGTCGTTGGGATCCTGGCCGATCGCCGTGTCCAGCGCGCGTTTCGCGGCCCCGGCATCGCCGACGGCGATCTCCGCCAGGGCCAGGCTGCGATAGACCTCGCCGGCATCCGGCGCCTGGTCGATCGCCGTGCGGAAATCGGCGATCGCGGCGCCGTACTGGTCGAGGCGCAGGCGGGTATAGCCGCGATTGTAATAGGCGTCCGCCGCATCGCCCTCGGCCAGATTGATCGCCCGGCCGTAATCGACGATCGCCTCCTTGAAGCGGTTCATCGCCGCATAGGCATCGGCCCGGTAGGTATAAGCGTAGTCCAGACCCGGCCGGCCCTTGATCGCCGCGGAATAATCGGCGACCGCCGCCTCGAAGTCGCTGTCGTAGTAGTAGGCCTTGCCGCGGTCGATCAGCACCTCGACCCGGCCGGGAAAGGCCGCGAGAACCGCGCTGCAGTCGCGCACCGCCGCCGTGAAATCCTCCGCGTCGAGCCAGGTCAGGCAGCGATGGTAGAGTGCCGCCCAATCCTTGGGATTCTGCGCGAGCGCGGCGGAATACTGGGCGATCGCCAGCACGTATTTGCCGCGCGCGTCATAGGCGCGCCCTTCCAGGATATGGGCGTCGCTGGCCTTCGGATCGGCCTTCAGGGCCGCCTCGAGATCGGCGATCAGGCGCTCGTCGCCGGGGTCGGAATAATGCTCGTCCTGCGGATGGTCGGCGAGATAGGCATCCCATTCCGGATCGGGCGGGAGATAGGGCGCGATGCGGTCCAGGAAGGCGGCGACCGGCACGGCGGTCGGCAGCAGCGCGAGGCGGTCCGGATCGTCCGGCGCGATGACGACGGCATCGGATTTGTCGTCCGGGAGGCCGAGCATGACCGGGCGACTGGCGCCGATGGCGTAGACCGATGCCGTCCCGGTCCGGGGTTCGATGGCGAGGAGCGGTCCGCCGGAATTGCCGGATTTGAACAGGCAGTCATGCTGCCAGCCGGAAGCGGCGATCTGTCCGTAGATCCGGCAATCCGGATCGGCCCAGAGCTTCGCCGTGGACTTGTCTGCCGGCAGGCCGACGGCGGTGACGGCAAGCGGTCGCTGGCTCAGGGTGAGTTCGCGGGTCGGGATCGGCTGCAGGTGCAAGTATCCGAAGCCGCGCCCCGCCTCGCCGAGGCAGTCGTCGAGCTTCAGCAGCGCCCAATCCTCCCAGCCGTTCCGGGCGGCGGCGGGTTTCGACGCCCGGTCGCCGCTTTCGCGTCCGGTCGCCAGGAAATTGCCCCAGATCACGGGCCGGGCCTCGCTCCGCAACGAGAAATGCTGCCCGTCGTCCCAATCGGGCCCGATATCGCCCTGGCCGATATAGAAGACGCTCGTCTGCGTCTCCGACAACCGACGGTCATGACGGGCGGCCACATGGTAATTGGTGAGCACATGGCAGGGCGAGACCAGGAAGGCGGTGCCGCCGAGATAGCCGCCGCTGTCCTCGTGGTGATAGAGCAGACCGATCGCGCCGAATGGGGTGCCGGGGTCGCGGGATTCCGCGACGCGGTCGTCCGTGCCGTAGGTGACCGCCCGGGCACCGGCCTGGATGCCGAAACCGATGAGCGCAGCCAAGATGGCGATCGGCAGGGTGAGGCGGCGGCCTGCGGTCCCGGCGCGGCGCGGCGACATCATTTCTCGTTCTTCTTGGACGGCTTCGGCGGATGGCTGGTGGCGGAGACTTCGCCGCTCGGACCCGCCGTGCCGGGGACCTTGCCGTCCGCCACGGCGCCGAGTTTGCCCAGGGCGCCGATCTCGGCGGCGGCGATGTTGAACTCGAGATACTGCCGGGCACCAGTGGCGACGACGGCGGAGAACCTGAGAGTCGCCTCGGCGGCATCGCCGGCCAGAGCCGCACCCTGGCCGAGATAGAAATCCCGGTCGAAGGCCTGGTTGCGGCGGTCATAGGCATTGCCCTGGTCGGCGGCCCTGGTCAGGGCGGCGGCATCGATCTCGCCCAGGAAGTATCGGGCGATGCTGCGCGGCCAGGCCTCGAAGCGGGGATCGCCGGCGAAGCTGCGGAGTGCCGCCTGCGCCGCGGCTGCATCCATGCCGCCGCGCCGCTGCGCCACATAGAGCAGCAGATGCGTGAAGGGCTCGCCGGCATCGAGGTCGACCGCGCGCCGGTAGTCCCTGACCGCCGCGTCGTAGTCGCCGTCGGCCTGGTGCACGCTGCCGCGCCCGCTCAGCACATAGGCGGCCTTGTCGTCGAAGCGCAGGGCGCGATCGAAGGACTCCAGCGCGGCATCGACGTCGCCCTGCTGCAGCAGGACATGCCCCCGCCCGGTATAGGCCTCCGGCGCGCGCGGGAAGATCTTGATCGCCCGGTCGTAATCGGCAAGTGCCGCCTCCTCCTCGCCGATGCGGGCCAGGAACTGGGCGCGGGCGACGTAGACCGCCGGCAGTTCGGGCTCGAACTTGACCGCCAGGTCGAAGTCGCCCTGGGCGGCCTCGTTGCGGTCGAGCTCGGCCTCGGCCAGGCCGCGCTCGATCGCCGCCGCGGCGCTCGCCGGGCGATCCTTGAGCACCGCGGTCAGGTCCGTCACCGCATCCTCGAACCGATGCGCCCGGTTGAGCATCTGCCCGCGCTGCAGTCGCAGTTCCGGCGAATCGGCAAATCGTTCGAGCAGCCGGTCGAGATCGCGGATGGCGGTGTCGAGGTCGCCGCGGCCCTTGTCGTCGCGCTCGGCCAGTGCCTGGCTCCGCATCAGCAGGGCCGTGGGATAGGTCGGATCGAGCGCCAGGGCCGAGGCGAAATCGGCGATGGCGGCGTCGGTATGCTTCGCCGCGGACTGCCAGATGCCGCGCCGCATGTAGAGTTCCGGTGTCTTGCGCTGGCGCTCGATGGCCTGGCCGAGATCGGTGATCGCCAGTTCGGTGTCCTCCGGACCATAGCCGCTGTCGCCCGCCTGCGCGGCCAGCGCGGCGTCGATCGCCGGATCCGGCGGCAGCAGGGAGGCGATGCGGCTGTAGAAGGCCGAGACCGGAACCGCGGTCGACAGCAGGGCGAAATAATTCGGGTCGTCGGCGCTCAGGGTGGTGGCGTCGGATTCCTCGCGGTCGATGCCGGCGATCAGCGTGCCGGCAACCGTGATGCCGAGGACGCGCGGCCAGCGCGCCGGATCGCCGGCCGCGATCTCCCGCCCGTCGGCGGGCGCCTCGAGGACCGGACCGCCGGAATTGCCCGGGATCGCCCGGCAATCGTCCTGCCAGCCGGAATCGTAGACCTGGCCGATGATCCGGCAATGCGGATCCTCGGTCAGGGTCGCCTCGCTCCGGTCCATCGGCAGGCCGATCTCGATCGCGGCAGGCGTCTCGCCGCGCTGGGCGAGGTCGCGGGTGGCCAGGGGCTTCAGCCGCAGATAGCCGTAACCATGGGATTCGTCGCCGAAACAGGTATCCAGCTTCAGCACCGCCCAGTCTTCCCAGCCGTTGCGCGAGGCGGCGCGCGCGCGCAGCGTCATCGACTCGCTCTCGCTGTCCAGATACTTGCCCCAGGCGACCGGATGCGCCGGGCTGCTGGCGGCGTAATGGGCGCTGCCCGCATAGCCCGGGCCGATCTTGCCGTCGCCGATGAAGAAGGTGGAGGCCTGGTCGGCGGCCAGCTTCTCCTTGCCGGCGGCGACGTGGTAGGCGGTCAGGACATGGCAGGGCGAGATCAGGAAGGCGGTGCCGGCCTCGACCTCCAGGCCGTTGCTGCGGATCAGCAGGCCGATGGCGCCGTAGGGGGTGCCCTTCTCGCGCACGCGCTCGACCCGGTCGTCCTCGCCGAAGCCGGCGGCCTGGGGGCCGGCGCCCGAGGCCAGGCAGATGACGGCGAGGCTCAGGCTGGCGGCGGCGGCGAGGCGGTGGAAGCTTGCGATCTGCATCGGATGTCCAGATGGGTGAGCGCCGGCGCCGGGGCAAGTGGCGCTTGCCTAGGCAAGCATAGGGTTGTGGCGGCGGCAAGGCGGGATTGCGGCCGTCTCAGCGGATCCGGGTGGGCGGTCGAAACTTCACTGAATCAACAGCTTGCGCCAGATCGACTTGACCAGCTCCAGGCCGGCCAGGACCAGGAATCCGGCGCCGAGGCAGATGCCGAGATCGCCGGCATGGAGCGGGCCGAAGCGGAACAGGCTGCTGGCCGGCGGCCAGGCCAGGGCCAGGGCCAGCAGCGCCGTGGTGGCCGCGATCACCCGCCAGAGGGCGGGGTTCGGCCGGCGGAAGGCGGCGAGCAGCGAGGTGCTGAAGGACCGGTTGACCAGGATGAGGCCGATATTCGTCGCCACCAGGGAGACGAAGGTAAGGGCGCGGGCCTCGGTCTCCGGCATGCCCAGCCTGAGCGCCAGGACATGGATCGCCGCCAGCAGCGCCAGGACCATCGCGCCCTGGAACAGGCTCCAGCGGATCAGACCGCCCGAAATCAGTGGACTCGACGGCCGGCGCGGCCGGCGGCGCATGATGTCCGCCTCGGCCTCTTCCGCCTCGAACACGATCGAGCAGACCGGATCGATCACCATTTCCAGGAAGGCGATGTGGATCGGCGCCAGGATCAGCGGCCAGCCGAACAGCAGCGGCAGCAGCGACAATCCGGCGATCGGCACGTGCACGGCCAGGATATAGCCCATGGCCTTGCGCAGGTTGTCGTAGATCCGCCGGCCCAGGCGGATGGTGCGGACGATCGAGCCGAAATCGTCGTCGAGCAGGACGATCGACGCCGCTTCGCGCGCGACGTCGGCGCCGCGGCCGCCCATGGCGATGCCGATATGCGCCGCCTTCAAGGCGGGGGCGTCGTTGACCCCGTCGCCGGTCATCGCCAGGACCTCGCCGTCGGCCTTCAAGGCATTGACGATACGGAGTTTCTGCTCGGGCAGGATGCGGGCGAAGACGGTCGTCCGGCGGATCCGCGCCGCGAGCTCGGCGTCGCTCATCGCCTCGATCTCGGCCCCGGTGGTGAGATCGACGACATCCAGCCCCGCCTGGCGGGCGATGGCGGCGGCGGTGGTCGGATAGTCGCCGGTCACCATGATGACGCGGATGCCGGCCGTCCGGCAGTCGCGGACCGCCTCCGGCACGTTGGGTCGCAGCGGATCGGCAAAGCCGAGGAGACCGCGAAAGGTGAAGGCGAAATCACCGGCGGAGTCCGGCAGAACACCGTCCGCCGACCGGGCGGTCGCCACGCCGAGCACGCGGATTCCCGCGGTGGCCATCCGGTCCGCCGTCCGGTGCAGCGCGGCGGTCGCGACGGGATCCAGGCGGCAGAGCCGGGCCACCGCCTCCGGCGCCCCCTTGCAGGCCACCAGCAGCGCGCCGCCGCCTCCCCCGGCGTCCTGTGCGGCGTCCGGTGCGGCCTCCTGCCAGACCTGGGTCACCGCCAGGAGATCGGGCCGCAGCCCATAGGTGCGGCGGAGAACCCGGCGCGGTTCATCCACGGCGACGGGCAGCAGGGCCTGGATCGCCTTCTCCATCGGATCGAAGGGATCCGGGGCGCTGGCGAGGCGCGCCGCCGCCGCCAGGTCGCGGAAATCCGCGGGAAATTCCGCCGCCGCGGTCTCTTCGGGCCGCAGGATCCGCGCGCCGATGCAGAGTTCCGCCACCGTCATGCGGTTCAGGGTCAGGGTCCCGGTCTTGTCGGTGCAGAGGACGGTCGCGGCGCCCAATGTCTCGATCGCACTCGCCCGCCGGGTGAGTACGCGGGCCTGGGAAATTCGCCAGGCGCCCATCGCCATGAAGACGGCGAGGATGAGGGGAAATTCCTGCGGCAGCATGGACATGCTGAGTGCGATGCCCCCCAGCAGCCCATCGAGCCAGGAGCCGCGCAGCAAGCCGTAGAGCAGCACCGAGGCGGCGCTGATGCCGCACGCGATCAGGGCGAGAAGCCGCACCAGCCGGTCGATCTGGCGCTTGAGCACGGGGGGGTCGCGTTCGATCCCGCCCAGGGCAGTCCCGATCTTGCCGATTTCGCTGCGGGCCCCGGTGGCGATGGCTTCGGCGAGAGCCTGGCCGCGCACCGTGAGGGTGCCAGCGAAAATGAAGGGCAGGTCCTCGCCTCCCGGGCGAGCCAAGGCAACATTCGGATCGGCTGCTGCAGCCTTTCTGACCGGTACCGGCTCACCGGTGAGGAGGGATTCATCGACCTGCAGGTCGTGCGCGGTCAGCAGCCGGGCGTCGGCGGGCACGCGGTCGCCTTCGGAGAGAAGGAACACGTCGCCGCGCACCACCTCGCGCCCGGCGATGCGCCGGCGCTCGCCGTCGCGGATCACCAAAGCGCGCGGGCTGGTCAGATCGCGGAGCGCCTCCAGCACCCGCTCGCTGCGGGTCTCCTGGACGATGGCGATGACGACGGAGACCAGGGCGAAGACCAGGAGCAGCAGGCTGTCGCCCAACTCGCCGATGAGGAGATAAATCAGCCCCGCCCCCAGGAGCAGGCTGAACATCGGCTCCCGGAGGACGTCGAGGGCGATGCGGAGCTGGCTGCGCCGGTCCGGCTGCGGCAGTTCGTTCGGCCCTTCGGCGCGCAGCCGCGCGGCGGCGGTCTCCGCCGTGAGGCCCTGCGGTGCGGTCGGGGCCTGCGGCTTGGCCGGGTCGCTGGTGGTCACGTGGTTCGATTCCAGATGCTGTCGCGGATGATCGTCGGGCGCGAGTATCGCCCATCCTGCCGGAAGCCGCATTGATGTGCATCGGGCGCCGGAACGGGCCGGTTGTCATTACCCGTTAAGGTTGCTATGAAAATAAGTTATACCCGTCCGTTTCGACCTGCCAGGGAGGTGCCGCCCATGGTTGCCCGGATCCGCACCGTCACCTTCCAGGGCATCGACGTGCTCGGCGTCGACGCCCAGGTGCAGATCGCCCAGGGCCTGCCGGCCTTCACCGTGGTCGGCCTGCCGGACAAGGCGGTGGGCGAGAGCCGGGAGCGGGTCCGGGCGGCGCTGGTGGCGATCGGGCTGGCGCTGCCGCCCAAGCGCATCACCGTCAACCTGGCGCCGGCCGACCTCCTGAAGGAGGGCAGCCATTTCGACCTGCCGATCGCGCTCGGCCTGCTGATCGCCATGGGCGCCATCGAGGCCGATGCGGCGGCCGGCTATGCGGTGCTGGGCGAGCTCGGCCTCGACGGCTCGATCGCCGCCGTGGCCGGGGTGCTGCCGGCGGCGATCCATGCCGCCAGCGAGGATCTCGGCCTGATCTGCCCGGCGAAGCAGGGCGGCGAGGCCGCCTGGGCCGGCGAGATCGACGTCCTGGCGCCGGCGACCCTGCTGGCGCTGATCAACCACTTCAAGGGCCAGCAGGTGCTCTCGCCGCCGGTCCCCAAGGTGGCCGAGGTCGACGGGCGCGATCTCGACCTCAAGGACATCAAGGGCCAGGAGACGGCAAAGCGCGCCCTCGAGGTGGCGGCCGCCGGAGGGCATAATCTCCTGATGGTCGGTCCCCCCGGTTCCGGCAAGTCGATGCTGGCGGCGCGCCTGCCCGGCCTGCTGCCGCCCCTCGATCCGGCCGAGGCGCTGGAGGTCTCGATGATCCACAGCCTCGCCGGCAATCTCCACGAGGGCAAGCTGATGCGCCGCCGGCCGTTCCGCGACCCGCATCATTCGGCCTCGCTGCCGGCCCTGGTCGGCGGCGGCCTCAAGGCGAAGCCCGGCGAGATCTCCATGGCGCACCTGGGCGTGCTGTTCCTGGACGAGCTCCCCGAGTTCCAGCGCCCCACCCTGGAGGCCCTGCGCCAGCCGATGGAGACCGGGCGGGTCACCATCGCCCGGGCCAATGCCCATGTCACCTATCCCGCGCGGGTGCAGCTGGTGGCGGCGATGAATCCCTGCCGCTGCGGGCACCTTGATGACGCATCCCTCGCTTGCGGCAAGGCGCCGCGATGCGCGCTCGACTACCAGTCGCGGATCTCCGGGCCCCTGTTCGACCGCATCGACCTCCATGTCGACGTGCCGGCGGTGAGCGCCGTCGATCTCTCGCTGCCGCCGCCGGCCGAGGGCTCGCTCGAGGTGGCGGCGCGGGTCGCCGGCGCCCGCGTCCTCCAGGCGCGCCGCTTCGCCGAGGTACCGATCCGCACCAATGCAGAGGCCGATGGCGAGCTGCTGGAGCAGGTGGCCGCACCCGAGCCCGAGGGCCGGCGCCTCCTCACCCAGGCGGTGGAGAAATTCAGGCTCTCGGCGCGCGGCTATCACCGCGTGCTCCGCGTCGCCCGCACCCTCGCCGATCTCGCCGGCAGTGCGGAGGTGAAGCGGCTGCATGTGGCGGAGGCGCTGAGCTATCGCCGGGTGGCGCCGGGGAGGTAGGGGTAGGGGATGAATATCCAAGAAATGAGCGCGTCAGCGAATATCGTCATTTCCCCGCTTGCGGTCGCGCCTGGAAAATGTTGGGCCAAGAATAGCAAGCGCACCGCACCCCATTAGGGCCTGAACGATTACCCAACTTGCCGGATTTTCAGCAGCCATCCTTGGGGTCTACCTGTAGCGGGACACTATCCTTGCTGCGCCAGCAGGCGGATTTCTCAAGATCCACGGCTGTGCCCCAGCCGTGCTCATACATTTCTGCTAACGCTATCGGCACAATACCTCTGGCGCCCATTCTTGCGAGCTGCAAGAGAAAGGGAAATGCCTCATCGTATTCTCTCTGAAAGTAATAATAGTGTGCGAGTTTGCTGATTGCGAAGATATATCCGCCTTCGGCTGATTGATGATAGAGCTCCAGCGCTTTGGTCATATCTGGCGGGCCACCTTGCCCTAGTTCCTTCATCGTTCCGAGGACGAATTCGGCTTCGTGATTTCGCTGCCAAACCAATGGGCGCAACTGATCAATTGCTTCCTCGTACTTGCTCGCGTCGTAATGACCTTCGTCGATTAGGCGATAGATCTTCGTTAGCGTCAGCAGTTTGGTGAAGTCGATCGCCTCGTCGCCATCGCTGGAGCGCGCTCCAAGGACTAGAAGCACCAAGAGCAGAAAAGCTCGTGGAAAAGCACGCCATACGCTTGCTGAGGGAGAATCTTTAATTTTCTATCTCCCGTTCTGAGCGAATCGGTTCGCAGCAAGGCGTCAACTGCATGAGGTCTGGCGACGGATGGGGCATCTCTTTTGCACTGAGTGAGAAATAGACTGGGGATGATGGCGGTAGATCGCGCTATCGCCTAGTTCTGGCACACTGGAAGGTTGGTTTGCACCGTGCTCACAGACCACAGGATGCAGTCCTTGCCGGTCCATCTGTCGTGTTTGACCTGGGCGAATACGATGTTACCCATTTTCTGCTCCAGGATTGTGTAGCGTGAGTTGAGCACGACGAGTGCGATGATGATCACGCCAGAGACGATGGTGCCAATCGTCACTCTCTGCGGTCTCTGCACCACAGCAACTTGTCCTGACGGTGAACCCGCGTTCGGATTGAGATCCTGATTGCCCATAGCCTTCCCTCGCCTTGGACTTCTGACCAAGTTATAGCCTTAATCGCCGCGTTCAGAAATCCCCGGTGAAACCGGCAGTCAGGAGGCCAGGAAAGCCGTGCCTCTCAGATCGCCGGATCGGACGTTCACCAGACACTGTATTCATCGCGGCCAATGCAGTGCCGGGATGGTGAAATGAGCAAGCAGTGGACCGGAAAGTCGTTAGAGCCCAGACCGGTTTGGGCGGAATTCAGCTTGGAGCGTGAGCGGCCGGGGACCGGGACCTCGGGCCGGCGAAGCGCGGTGACCGCCCCCTAGGATATGTGGCCGAGGCGCTGAGCTATCGCCGGGTGGCGCCGGGGAGATAGGGTCGGCGCCAAGCGCCGCCCGTCCCGATGCTTGAATGGCCCGGCTACTTGTACGCCACCGCCGCGCTCGACGGGCCCGCCAAGGGGATGACTTCGAAGCGACGGAAGCCGGCGTCGCGGCACCAGCCGGCGAAATCGGAACCCGAATAGTCGAAGGCATCGCCAAACTCGATCAGCATATTGAGGGACATCAGGAGGCCAAAGGCATTTTCCCGGCGGGCATCGTCGATGAGGGATTCGATGACGATGAAGGCACCACCCTCCGGGAGAGCGTCATAGGCCTTGCCGATCAGCAGCTTCTTCTTCGCGAGATTCCAGTCATGCAGGATCATGCCCATGGTGATCACATCGGCCTTGGGCAGCGCATCGGCGAAGAAGTCACCGCCGACGGCGGTGACGCGGTCGGCGAGCCCGGCCTGCATGATCCGCCTTGTCGCTATCGGCGCGACATTGGGAAGATCGAAGCTGGTGCAGCGCATATGCGGATGGGCCGCCGCAACCATGCAGGAGAGCTGCCCGGTTGCCCCGCCGACGTCGCACAGCGTCTTGTATCCTGAAAAATCGAACTTCCGTGCGAAAGCCTTGAAATTGCCGGCGGAGATTCCCGCCATCGCATTCATGAACTGCTCCAGGCGCTCCGGAACGGCGTACAACTTGGCGAAAACCGACTCACCACTGTGCTTCGTCTCGTTCTGCGGCAGGCCGGTCTTGAGTGCTTCAGTGAGGTTTCCCCAGAAGCCGTATAGCCGCGCATTCGCCATTTCCAGGATGCCACCGACATAGTCGGGACTGTTGCGATCCAGGAAGACGGCGCTCTGCGGCGTGTTGGCATAGCGCGCATCCGGCCCGTCGCCGGCGCGATGCAGCAAGCCCAGCGCCACCAGCGCATCCGGAAAATCCGGCACGGCGCGCGCGCTCAACCCCAGGGCCGCCGCGATTTCCGCGCCCGTCAGCGGCCGCCTGGCAAGCTCGGTGAACAGTCCGAGCTCGACGGCCGACAGCAGCGTCTTCGACCCGAAGAACCCCATGCCGACTTGCAGGATGTGGGAAGGGTTGAGGTCTGGCGCGGCCTTGGCAAGATTGTCCGACAAAGCAGTCCCCCATGCGCGGAAATGATCAGCCCCGCATACCAAATTATGGTGCGCAGGGATAGGCTTCACCGGCCGCCATGCAGAAATCGGAATTTAGCGTTTGCTCAATGCGCTGTCAGGCCGGGCCTCGAGAAACCCTGATTGTCGGGCTGATCCCATCGACCCGCGCCACTTGAATGCATCCAGCCCTCATCCGGCCACAAGCGTCCCCACAATCCGTGCGGATTAGAAAATCTGGCTTGCGGGGTCCGCCGGCAAGTCCTATCTGTTGCACTATATAAAAGGAAGTGACCGCCGCCTGGACCATCCGGTCCGGCGACGCATCGAAATTCTCCCGCGAAAGGCAGCGCCATGATCGATCTCTATTACTGGACCACGCCGAACGGCCACAAGATCACCATGTTCCTGGAGGAGGCGGGGCTGCCCTACAGGATCGTGCCGGTGAATATCGGCAAGGGCGACCAGTTCAAGCCGGACTTCCTGGCGATCGCACCCAACAACCGGATGCCGGCCATCGTCGATCACGCCCCGGCCGATGGCGGCGCGGCGATTCCGGTCTTCGAATCCGGCGCCATCCTGCTCTACCTCGCCGAGAAGACCGGCAGGTTCCTGCCGAAGGATCTCCGCGGCCAGGTGCAGGTGAAGGAATGGCTGTTCTGGCAGATGGCGGGCCTGGGGCCGATGGCGGGGCAGAACCACCACTTCGCCCATTACGCGCCGGAGAAGATTCCCTATGCGATCGACCGCTACGTCAAGGAGACCAACCGGCTCTATGGCGTGCTGAACAAGCGCCTGCAGGGACGCAGCTTCGTCGCCGGCGACTATTCCATCGCCGACATGGCGGCCTATCCCTGGATCGTCTCCCATGCCAACCAGGGACAGAAGCTGGAGGATTTTCCCGATCTCCAGCGCTGGTTCGAGGCGATCAAGGCGCGGCCCGCGACGATTCGCGCCTATGACAGGGCGAAGGAGATCAACCCGCAGCCGAGCCCGATGACCGAGGAGCAGAAGCGCATCCTGTTCGGCCAGACCGCCGCAGTGGTGGCGCGCTAGCGGCGGCGCGGGCACAACGGCAGCGGGGGCATACCGGAAGCGGGGGCACACCGCTGGGGCGCGTGCGCCGCGGGTCTGCTTTGGCGGGGCGGCGCAATCGCTTTGGCGAAAGCGCCGCGATGACGTAGACTCATCCCTTGAAGGATGGGTCCATGTCCGAAGATGTCCTGAAACGCATCGCCAGGTTCAATGCCGGCCGCCTGCGGCCGCTGCTGGCGCGCAAGTACCAGAAGATGGCGGCGACGCCCTTCGGCTATTTCCGCGGCACCTGCCATCTCTTCCACCAGGACTGGCCGCAGCGCTCGCGGCTGAATTCCGCACCCCTGGTCTGGCTCAACGGCGACCTGCACCTGGAGAATTTCGGCACCTATCGCAGCGACAACCGGCTGACCTATTTCGACATCGGCGATTTCGACGAGGGTGGCCTGGGGCCGGCCAGCCGCGACCTGCTGCGCTTCGTCGCCAGCCTGTTCGTCGCCGGGCCCGAACTCGGCCTCTCGCGCAAGGAGGCCGGCAGTCTCGCCCGGCGTTTCCTCGCCACCTATGCGGGTTCGCTGCAGGACGGCAAGGCGCGCTGGATCGAGCGGCGCACCGCGACCGGCGTCATCGGCGCCCTGCTGAAGGATCTCGAGGGCCGCAGCCAGGCGCAGATGCTGGAGAAGCGCACCATCGGTCTCGGCCGGCGGCGGCGGATCCGCTGCGATACCGGGCGCGCCTTGCCGATCGGCAGGGCCGAGCGCGACGAGGTCGAGGCCTTCATGGCGCGCTATGCGGCAAAGCGGGTTGATCCCGCCTTCTTCGAGGTGATCGACGTCGCCCAGCGCATCGCCGGCCTCGGCACCCTCGGCCATCCGCGCTACATCGTTCTCATCGCCGGCGCAGGCGGTCCGTCGGGGCAGGTGCTGGTCGATTTCAAGCTGCAGCCGGGCTCGGCGATGCTGCGCCAGCTGAAGGTGCGGCAGCCGCGCTTCAAGTCCGAGGCGGCGCGGGTCGTCGCCATCGAGCATCGCATGCAGGCGGCGGATCCCGCCTTCCTGACCGCGGCGAAGATCGGCGGGCGCTCCTTCACCTTCCGCGAATTGCAGCCCAGCCAGGACAAGCTCGAACTCGCCACCCTGCGCGGCGATGCCCGGGGCCTGCGCCAGGTCATCGACCGCATGGCGGATCTCGCCGCCTGGGCGCAGCTGCGCAGCGCCGGGCGCGACGGCTCGGTGCCGATCGACGCCCTGGCGAAATGGGCGCGCGATGCCTCCTGGCAGCCGCCGCTGATCGCGGCGGGGCGCGACTATGCGACGCGCAACCAGGCGGAATGGAAGCTGTTCCGTCAGTCGGATTTGTCGAAAATGCGCGCTTAAGGAGGTTTGCCCGCCTCCGACCCGCGCGCTATAAGATGCCACCTGCAACCGGCGGGAGTCATCGGTGAGCGCAGACGCCTCGACCCTGATGCCGATGGTCATCCCATTCGCGATGCCCCTCCATGGCCTGGCCCTGTGCCTCGCCGCGGCCGCCGTCTTCCGGGCGCTCGGCCTCGACGCCTGGCGCGGCTATGGGCGGCTGGGCCGGATCGGCGCCGGCGCCGCGGCCGGGATCCTGGCGGGCCTCGCCATGCTGCCCAATCTCCTCGCTTTGCCGGCACAAGCCGGCCCGGTCGCCATCGCCGCGGCCTTCGAATCGGCGGCGCTGCTGCCGGCCGCCATCCTGCTCTTCGACCGCTGGATGGGCGCCGGTGCACTGGCCGGCGCCGCCGCGCTGATGCTGGGGGCGAGCCTGGGTGCCGCCTGGCCGGCCGCGGCGATCACCCTCGTCCTTGGCGGCGCCATCCTGCTCCTGCTGCAGCGGCCCGAGTCGCGCGCCTCGCGGCGCCTGCTGCCGCTGCTCGGCCTCGCCCCGGCGCTGCTGCTGGTGGCGCCGCTCTATGCCGCGCTGCGGATCGATCCGCCGGCTGCGGCCTGGATCCCCATCTGGATTCCCATCTGGATCCCGGGCGTGGCGGCGATCCTGCTGCACCCGCCCTGCCTGATCGCGCTCCGGCGCATCCTCGGCGAGGCAGCCGCAGGTGCGGCCGCCGCGGAGGGCGAGGCGGAACCGGTTGCCCCCGCCGCGAAGATGCCAGCGGCGGCGGCCGCGCCGCTTCTCGCCCGCACCATCGGCGATCTGCCGGAAGGGGTGGCGATCTTCGATGCCGCCGGCCGGCTCGTCGCCTGCAACGCCCCCTATCGCGGCCTCAATCCCGAGATCGCCGACGAGCTCGCCATCGGCGCAAGCTATGCGGCGCTGCTGCGGGCGCAGATCGTCCGCCTGGGGGCGACGCCGGATCCGGAGGCCGCCGTGGCCGCGGCGCTCGCCCAGCATCGCGACCTGCCGTGGCGCCAGGAATTCCGGCGCGCCGACGGCACCTGGATCCGCATCGTCGAATCGCGCACCAATGACGGCGGCACCCTGCGCCTGATGAGCGACATCAGCGCGGTGAAGAACCGCGAGCTGAAGCTGGCGGAGCTCGCCGAGCGCAACGCCGTGCTGGCGACCGCCGTCGCCTCGGTGACCAGCGGCATCGTGATCTGCGATGCGACGCGGCCGGACCTGCCGGTCACCTTCGTCAACGCCGCCTTCACCCGGATCACCGGCTACAGCGCCGAGGAGGCGCAGGGGCGCAACTGCCGCTTCCTGCAGGGCCGCGACACCGACAAGGAGACGGTCGAGCGGATCCGGCGCGGCCTCGCCCAGCACCGGCCGGTGACGGCGACGATCCGCAACTACCGCAAGGACGGCAGGACCTTCTGGAACGAGCTCAACATCAGCCCGCTGTTCGATGCCGAGGGCCGGGTGATCAACTGGGTCGGCATCATGCAGGACGCCACCAGCCGCATGCGCACCGAGGACAACCTGCGCGAGGCGAAGAACCAGGCGGAGGTCGCCAACCGCACCAAGACCGAGTTCCTGGCCAGCATGAGCCATGAGCTGCGCACGCCGCTGAACGCCATCCTGGGCTTCTCCGAGGTGATGAAGATCGAGTTCTTCGGTCCGCTGGGTCCGCAATACCGGCAATATGCCGAGGACGTGCATGCCAGCGGCACGTTGCTCTTGCAGCTGATCAACGACGTGCTGGACATCTCCAAGATCGAGGCCGGGCGGATGGAGCTCTATCCGGAAACCGTCGCGGTCGACGAGCTGCTGCAGTCCTGTGTGCGGCTGCTGCGCGAACGCGCCGGTGCCGGCGGCGTCAGCCTCGAGCTTGCGGTCGATGCCGGCCTGCCGCCGTTGCTTGTCGATCGCCGGGCGATCAAGCAGATGGTCAACAACCTCCTCTCCAACGCGATCAAGTTCACCCCGAAGGACGGCCGGGTGACCGTGGCGGCCCGCGCCGGCGGCGACGGCCGGATCGACATCTCCTGCACCGATACCGGGATCGGCATCGCTGCCGCCGACATCGAGAAGGTGCTCTCGCCCTTCGGCCAGGTCGACAATCCCTTGTCGCGCCGGCATCAGGGCACCGGCCTTGGCCTGCCCATCGTCAAGAGCCTGGTCGAGCTCTCCGGCGGCAGCTTCCGCCTGGAGAGCGAGCCCGGCAAGGGCACCACGGTGACGCTCGGCCTGCGGGCCGCCCCTGATCCGGCTGCCACCGAAGCGGGCGTCGAGAACTCCTGTCGGCACCGACCCCGGCGGCAGCGGCGAACGGGCGGCGCAATAGACTCCATCATGCTATAGTCGCCCCGCATCATCCCCGGGGAGGCAGGAATGACGATGGAACGTCTGGCATGAGCGGTCTCAGGCAGGAGCGCCGCGGCGCCATTCTCGAACTCACCCTGGACCGGCCGAAGGCCAATGCGATCGACGACGCGCTGAGCCAGGCGCTCGGCCATGCCTTCGTCGCCTTCCGCGACGATCCCGGCCTGCGGGTGGCGATCGTGACCGGGGCCGGCGACCGCTTCTTCTCCGCCGGCTGGGACCTGAAGGCGGCCGCCGCCGAGAGTGCCGCCGACGGCTTCGCGCCCGAGGATTACGGGCCGGGCGGCTTTGCCGGCCTCACCCAGCTCTTCGATCTCGACAAGCCGGTGATCGCCGCCATCAACGGCCTCGCCGTCGGCGGCGGCTTCGAACTGGCCCTCGCCTGCGACATGATCGTCACCGCCGACAGCGCCGAGTTCTTCGTGCCGGAGGCGAAGATCGGCCTCATTCCCGATGCCGGCGGCATCTTCCGGCTGCCGCGCCGCATTCCCGAGGCGATCGCCCTCGAGATGATGCTGACCGGCCGGCGGATGGGTGCGGCCGAAGCCTATCGGCTGGGCCTGGTCAACCGGGTGACGCCCCAGGCCGGGGTGCTGGCGGCGGCGCGGGACCTCGCCGAGGAGATCCTGCTGACCGCGCCGCTCTCCGCCCTGGCGATCAAGCAGGTTCATCGCCTGACCCGGCATCTCACCGTCGAACAGGGCTATGCGCAACTGGCGGCGGGCACAATTCCCGCCTATGAGCGGCTGAAGACGTCGTCCGACTATCTCGAGGGCGCCCGGGCGTTCTCGGAGAAGCGGCCGCCGGTCTGGAAGGGCGCCTAGGATGCCCGGATGCCCATGATGGGTGGATGCCCATGAGGGGCGGGAGCGTGCGATGGCGGTGACCCTCAGCTTCCACGGCGCCGCCGGCACCGTCACCGGCTCGATGAGCCTGCTGGAGACGCCGCAGGCGCGGGTGCTGATCGACTGCGGCATGTTCCAGGGCGCCAAGACGCTGAAGGAGCTGAACTACAGCGCCTTCCCTTTCGCGCCCGAGCGCCTGAGCGCGGTGCTCCTCACCCATGCGCATATCGACCATTCCGGCCTGCTGCCGAAACTGGTGAAGCACGGCTATCGCGGCCGCATCACCACCATCGATGCGACCGCCGACCTGCTGACCTGGATGCTGCCGGATTCCGCCGCCATCCAGGAGGGCGAAGTCGAATCGCTGAACCGGCGCAATGCGCAGCGCGGCCGGGCCGAGGTGGAACCGATCTATTCCAGCGACGACGTCGAACGCACCCTGAAGCAGATCGACGGCGTCGACTACGACAGCTGGTACGACGTCGCGCCCGGCGTCAGGGCGCGCTGGTGGAATGCCGGGCATATCCTGGGATCGGGCTCGATCGAGCTCGACGTCGCCACCGGCGATGCCGAGGCGCCGCGCCTCCGGCTGATGTTTTCCGGCGATATCGGTCCGCGCCATGCCGCGCTGCAGAGCGAGGCCGAGGCGCCGAGCCGGCTCGACTACCTGATCGTCGAATCCACCTACGGCGACCGGGACCGCGCCGACCTCGATGACGAGGGACGCCGCGGCGTCCTGGCGCAGGAGGTGACCGCGGCGCTCGCCGCCGGCGGCAACCTGCTGATCCCCGCCTTCGCCGTCGAGCGCAGCCAGGAGCTGCTCTACGATCTCGCCGTGCTGATGCAGCGCGGCACGCTGCCGAAGTCGCCGGTCTTCCTCGATTCGCCGCTGGCGATCCGGGCGACGGAGGTCTTCGAGCGGCACCTGCACGAGCTCGACATCGCGGCGTCGCCTTCGAGCAGCCCGTTCCGCGCGCCCAACTTCCATTTCGTCACCTCGGTGCAGCAGAGCATGCAGCTCTCCAGCGTCACCTCCGGCGCCATCATCGTCGCTGCCAGCGGCATGTGCGACGCCGGCCGCATCCGCCATCACCTGAAGAACAACCTGTGGCGGCCGCAGGCGACGGTGCTGCTGATCGGCTACCAGGCGGCCGGCACCCTGGGGCGGCTGCTCGAATCCGGCGCCGACCGGGTGCGGATCCAGGGCGATGAGATCGCGGTGAAGGCGCGCATCCGGCGCCTCGAGATCTATTCCGGCCATGCCGATCGCGGCGACATGCTGGCCTGGGTGAAGGCCCGGCTGCCGGTGGCGCGCGGCATCTTCCTCAATCACGGCGAGGAAGTCGGCCTCGCCGGCATGCGCCGCGGCCTCGCCGATCTCGGCATCGCCGCGGATCGGATCGTCGCGCCGGAGATCGACCAGAAGTTCCTGATCGACCGCGACAAGGGAGCCCTGCTGCTCGGTGCCGAAGCGGCGCGGCTGCAGAATGCCGCCGCCGAGGTGGCGAAGAAGGGCTGGGACTGGCACAACGAGCTGTCCGCCTTCACCCTCGACCTGCAGGGCCGCCTGCGCGCCCTCGACACCGACAAGGCGCGGATGTCCTTCCTGAAACAGGCCCGGCGGATGCTGGAGAAATAGCCGGCTCTAGGCGTTCGGCTGGACCACCCGCGCCGCCGGCAGGCGGATCTTGAAGATCGTCCCGACGCCGAGCTTGCTGTCGACCTGGATCGTGCCGCCATGCATCTCGATCAGGCGCCTGGTGATGTGGAGGCCGAGACCGATGCCGCCATGGGACCGGGCATAGGCCTCGTCGAACTGGGCGAATCGCTCGAAGACCCGGCCGAGATGCTGCTCAGCGATGCCGATGCCATTGTCGGCGACGCTCAGCAGCAGGCTGCCGTCGGACTCCAGGTCGGCCTTCACCCGGATGGCGCCGCCCTCCAGGGTGAACTTCACCGCATTGCCCAGCAGGTTGATCAGCGCCTGGCGCAGCGCCCGCGCATCGACGTGGATCTTCCGTGCGTCCGCCGCCAGTTCGGTGTCGAGGGTGATGCCCTTGCGCCGCGCCTCGTTCTGGACCATCGCCTCGGCCGCGGTGACGATCTCCTTGAGGTCGCACGCCTCCTCGTGCAGTTCGAAGCTGCCGACCTCGATCCGCGAGGTGTCGAGGATGTCGTTGACGATGCCGAGCAGGTGGCGGCCGCTGATATGGATGTCCCTGGCGCAGTCAAGGTACCTGACCGGCGCCAGCGGACCGAACAGCTGGGTGGTGATGATTTCCGAGAAGCCGATGATCGCGTTGAGCGGCGTGCGCAGTTCATGACTCATGCTGGCCAGGAACTGGCTCTTGGCCATGCTCGCCTGTTCCGCCAGCTCCTTGGCGTCGAGCAGCTGGTCCTCGATCTGCTTGCGGTCGGTGATGTCGTGCAGCGTGCCGATGACCTCGCTCGGCTGGTCCGGGTCTCCGGCGACGATCTCGCAGACTTCGACGATGGTCCGGACCGTGCCGTCGGGGCGGACGATGCGGTACTCCAGGGGCGTGCCATTCTTGCGCCGCTCCTTGAAGTCGGCATAGGCCGCGGCGACCCGCTCGTGATCGTCGGGATGGACGAAGCGCCGGATGTAGTCCGCGTCGGCGACCACCAGGTCGGAGGCGGAAACGCCAAAGATGTCGGCCGCCGCGGCCGAGTACTCGACGATGCCGGAGCTCCATCCGGCATAGGCCAGGCCGCTCCACACCCAGTGGCCGAACTTGGCGATGCGCTGGGCCCGCGCCAGACGCTCCTGGCTCAGATGCAGCGCCTGCTCGCTGCGATTGCGGTCGGTGACGTCGAGGGCGCAGCCGCCGATCGCGCGGGTCTTTCCGTCCTGGCCGCGGATCGGGAACTTCACCTCGTAGGCCCAGGCGAAGTCGGCCCGGCCCTCGTGGTAGACCTCCCGGGCGACGGTGCGGTCGCCGGCGAGCAGTTCCACCTCCATCTCCTCGATCGCCTTCGCGCCAATGGTCGGCGCGATGTCGACGGTGCGGCGGCCGACGATGTCGGTCGCCGGCAGGCCGAAGGCCTTCTCGACTTCGCTGTTGATCATGATGAAGCGCCCGGCCATGTCCTTGACGCTGATGGCGATCGGGGCATTGTCCATGAAGCCGCGGATCAGGCTTGCCGTCTCCTGCAGCTCGATCTCGATGCGCTTGCGCGCGGTGATGTCGATGACGATGTTGCCGATCGCCGTCGTCTGGCCGTCGAGATCGCGGATCGGGAAGCGGACCTCCTGCGTCCAGATGTCGGTGGCCCCGTGGACGAAGTGGTTCTCGCAGCTCAGGGTGGCGTTGGTGTCGAGGACCTCGCGGTCGCGGCCCGTGGTCGTCGCGGCGATATGCTGCGGCCAGACCTGGTCCGCGGTCTTGCCGATGATGGCCTCGGCATCCGTCTCGGCGAGGCGGGCGATCATCGGGTTCACCATCATGTATCGCCCGGCCGCGTCCTTCAGCGTCATGCCGACCGGCGCGTTGTACATGAAACCGCGCAGGCGCATCTCGCTCTCGATCAGGGCGCGCTGCAGCCTCTCGCTCTCGGTCACGTCGCGCAGCGCAGTGATCCAGCCGCCGCCCGGCATCGGCGTGCGATGCCGCTCGACAATGGCCCCGTCGGGCGTGGTGTAGATCTTGCCGCCGGGGCTGTTCGACATCGGATCGAGGCGGCTGGCGACCGCGGTCTCGACATCCTCCGATCCGTAGACGCCGCGCTCGGCATTGTGACGCAGGATCGCCTCAAACGACATGCCGGGCTTGAGGAAGCCCGCGGGGAACTGCCACAGCGATTCGTAGGTCCGGTTCCAGGTGACCAGCCGGGACTCGGCATCGAACACGCAGATGCCCTCGCCGATCGCATCGAAGACGCTGATGCGCAGCTGGGTCAGTTCGCCGAGGTCCCGGCGCATGGTGTCGAAAGCGGAAACCAGCTGTCCGATCTCGTCCCGGCTCTCCGGCGTCAGGGGCGTATGGAACTTCCCCTTGCCGACCTCGGCCGCCGCCAGCTGCAGCTTCCAGATCGGCTCGACGAGGCGGCGCGAGATCAGAGCGGCGGTCAGCACCGACAGGGCGCCGACCAGCAGGATGGCACCGGCGATGGCACCGACCGACAGCTCGATGAAGCCTTCCAGCCTCTTGGTCGACACGGCGATCTTCGTATCCACGAGATTGTCCGCGGCGTTGTATTGCTTGGCGAGGCCGCGGGAGAGGGTCGACAGCCGCTGCCAGACCGTCATCGCCTGGCCGAGGTCGTAGACGGCGTATTGCATGGCCTGGGTTTCGACCGCCGCAATCATGCCATGGCCGTCGCGCACCATATCGCGCCACAGCGCAGCCTCTTCCGGGTCTTCCTGCGAGGTCCCTCTATCGATCCCGTCGACCGCCTGCTTGAACGTCGCCAGCGCCTCCGCCAGCGGCGCCGGTGCGTCGGCCTGCGGGGTTGCGATCAGGGATGTCGTCACATGCAGGATTCGCCCCAGGGCGGTGGTCAGCTCGTTCAGGCCGTCGCGAAAGGCATCCAGCCGAGCGATCTCGGCAAGGCTGTCGTCATTGATGCGATTGATCTCGCGCTCGGCCGATACCATGACCCACAGCATGGTGACGCCGAGCAGGAAGAACGGCAGCAGGCTGGCGGCATAGCCAGCGAGGATCTTCTGGCGAATGGTCAGATCGTCCCAGGTCTGCCGAAAACTCCGCAAATGCCTTGCCCTTGGATCCCGGCCCTGCCGGTCGGGGCGACCAGCCGGACGATGGGGAAATTGCCGTCGGCACGGCCAAATCCGCGTGCCAACTCCATCTATAAGCAGCCCGGATTAAAGGGTTCTTACCGCGCCGCACCCGCGGCCAATCCCGGCGAAATTTTAGGAATATTATCTTGTCAGGATCCCGGCCGGGACTTATTCTTCCGGAAAGCCGGCCAGTCGCATGCCGTCGAGAAAGGCCTCGAGATCGGCGGTCTCGTAGAACGGCTCGTTGGCCGCCGAGCTGGCGATCGAGATTCCGGGCTGGGCGGCCATCATGCGGCGGGCATGTTCCCTGGCGGTTTCGATGTCGCCCAGCTTCGCGTAGCAGACGGCAAGGTAGTTGTCGTCGAAGGGCAGGGGCGGCGACACCTTGCTGAACGCCTCGATGGCCTCGGCATAGCGCCGGGCCAGCAGGAAGGCAAAACCGAGATCGTGCCAGTGCCAGGAATTCCGGTAGGGGTTGAGGCGCATCGCCTGGCGAATCCAGTCGATTCCGGCCTCGGTCTCGCCGAGATAGATCTGCAGGGCGCCCATCTCCGAGAGAATGTTCGAATCGTTCGGGTTGAGCGAGACCGCACGTTCGTAGTGCCGCTCCGCCTCGTCGAACCGGCGCTGGTAGAGCAGGACATAGCCGCGCACGAAATGACACCAGGCGTCTTCGGGATCCAGCAGCACGCCGCGGGCGGATTCCCGGTCCGCGGCATCGAGGGCATTGGGATCGTGGTTGCGGAACCAGGCCAGCATCCAGGAAAAGCCCAGCATCGCCTGGGCCTGGGCATAGCCCGGGTCCAGCGCCAGGGCCTGCTTGACCAGGCTGCGGATGGTGGCGTGCTGGTTGCCGCCCTGGGTATAGAGCAGGTCCCAGGCCTTCAGCGTATAGTCATAGGCGACGAAATTCTCCGGCCGCTTCCGGCGTGTGCGCGAGAGCCAGTCCGCCTCCATATGGCCGGGCAAGGCGGCGACGATCGCCTGGGTCAGTTCGTCCTGCACCCGGAAGATGTCGCCGATGCCGCAATCCCGGCGGCTGGCCCAGAGGCTGCGTCCGGAATCCGCCTCGGAGAGCTGCACGCTGATGCGCAGGCTCTCGCCCGACCGGCGCACACTGCCGGTCAGCACGTATTGCACGCCCAGGGCCTGGCCGACGCCGCTCAGGTCGGCCTTGCGCGGGTCGTAGTTGAAGCTCGAATTCCGGGCGATGACGAACAGCGCCCGGAACCGCGACAGCTCGGTGATGATGTCCTCGGCGATGCCCTCGGCGAAATACTGCTGCTCCGGATCGCCGGTCATGTTCTCGAAGGGCAGGACCGCGATCGAGGGACGCTGCGGCAGGGCCAGGGTTGCCGGCTCCAGCGGCTTCGCCGGACGCCCGGTGGCCAGGCGAAACACCTCGACCGGCTGTGCGATGTTCTTCAGGCGGCGCTGGCCCAGGGAGTCCCAGTGCAGGTCGCTGCGCTTCTTCACCTGTTCGAAGACCTTGCCGGAGATCGTCAGGCCGCCAGGCTCGGCGATACCTTCCAGTCGCGCCGCGATATTCACCGCATCGCCGAAGATGTCGCCGCCATCGAGCAGGATCTCGCCCAGATTGATGCCGATGCGGAACTCGATGCGACGCTCGGATTCGACCAACTCGTTGCGCCGCGCCATCTCCTCCTGGATCGCCGCCGCGCAGTCGACCGCCTGCACCGCACTCTGGAACTCGGCCAGCAGGCCATCCCCGGTGGTCTTGACGATGCGCCCGCCGCGGGCGCTGATGCGCGGCTCCAGGACGGTCTTCAGATGCGCCTTGAGGACGGTGATGGTCCCCATCTCGTCCTGGCCCATCAGGCGGCTGTAGCCGGCGACATCGGCGGCGAGGATGGCGGCCAGCCGGCGGTCGGGTTGGAACTGGGGTGCAGTCATCTGATCGGAAATGCCAAAACCGGGAACACGGCCACATTTATCCTTGGTTGTGGCCACGGAGTAAAGCGGGCACGCCGGCACATGCCGGTACCGATTCCGGTCGGGTGTTGGCAGAAAGCCGGATTTCGACAGGAACCGCGCCGCGGGCCCGGTTCAAACCTTCATGCCGGATCCGCCGAATTTCGCCATCAGCGTCTTGGCGGTGGCCAGGATATGCCGTTCCAGCAGGGTCATCGCCCCGGCCACGTCGCGATTGCGGCAGCAGGCGACCAGCTCCTCGTGGTCGCGATAGGCCCGATCGCGGGCGGCCGGCAGGGTGATCTCGATCCGCAGATAACGGTCGATATTGTCGTGGATCCGCCGCAGGAACTTGATCGAGACCGGCCGCCCCGCAGCGCGGTACAGCGCCTCGTGGAAGCGCCAGTTGAACTCGCCCCAGCGCGGCAGCGAATCCGGTGCCCGCGACTCCTCGATGATCGCGTCCAACCGGGCGAAATCGCCTTCTCCCATGTGCGGGATGGCCTTGGAGAGCAGCCAGGTCTCGATCCGCACCCGGAGCTCGAACAGCTCCTCGACTTCGGCGGTGGAGAGCTCGGCGACCACCGCGCCTTTATGCGCCTCGATGGTGACGAAACCCTCGGCTTCCAGCTGTTTCAGCGCCTCGCGCAGGGGGATCCGGCTCACCCCCAGTTCGTGGGCGATATGCTCCTGGCGGATCGGCTTGCCCGCCGGCAGATCGCCTGAAAGAATGCGCCGCCGCAGGACCTCGGCGACCTCGTCGGCGATGGTGCGTTTGGTGATCTGGCGCTCCAGATTCATCGCGGCTGCGCCTCCCGGCGGTTTCTGAGCGGCCATGTCGATGTTGACATTTGCAGATTGTACATTGTATACAGTATCCAGTCTAGTCATTTCGGACCGCCCGGCGCGGCCCGAGACCACATGCGTCAGGAAAAAGGAGCAGATCCATGGCCGCCACCTCCAGCTGGGGCGGGGTATTCCCCGCCGTCACCACCCAATTCCACGATGACGAAAGACTGAACCTCGAATCGACCCAGCGCGAGATCGAGGCCCTGCTGAAGGCCGGGGTCCACGGACTGATCATGCTGGGGACGGTGGGCGAGAATTGTTCGCTGCTGCCCGAGGAAAAGCGCCAGGTGCTGGCGGCGGCGAAGGAAGTGGTGAAGGGGCGGGTGCCGATCGTTTCCGGCGTCGCGGAATACACCACCGCCCTCGGCTGCCAGTATGCCAGGGACGCGGAAAAGATCGGAATTGACGGGCTGATGGTCCTGCCCGGCATGGTCTACAAGTCGGATCTGCGCGAATCGCTGGCGCATTTCCGCAGCATCGCCCGCGCCTCGGGCCTGCCGATCATGATCTACAACAACCCGATCGTGTACGGCGTCGACCTGAAGCCCGAGGCCTTTGTCGAACTCGCCAGCGAGAAGACGATCGTCGCGCTGAAGGAATCCTCGGACGATCCGCGCCGCATCACCGACCTGCACAACCTCACCGGCAAGCGCTACCGCCTCTTCGCCGGTGTCGACGATCTGGTGCTGGAAAGCTGCGCGCTGGGCATCGACGGCTGGGTCTCCGGCCTGACCGACGTGTTCCCGGAAGAATCCATTGCGCTCTGGACCGCCGCCCAGGCGGGCCGCTTCGACGAGGCGCGGGCGATCTACCGCTGGTTCACGCCACTGCTGCACCTCGACACCCACATCAAGCTGGTGCAGTACATCAAGATCGGCCAGCAGGTGGTCGGTCTCGGCAGCGAAACGGTGCGGGCACCGCGCCTGAAGCTGGACGGCGAGGAGCGCAAGCGCATTCTTGGGCTCTATGAAAAGGCCCTGGTGACGCGGCCCAAGCTGGCGAGTCAGCGCGCCGCCCAGTAACGCAGCACCCGGATCTCACACAAAAGAAACGCCGGACCCGATCGGGTCCGGCGCGCTCCTGATTGAACCGGGCGATCGGGGGAACCGCCGGGCTCGGTCAAGACTGGCTGCAGGTCAGGGATTGGTGGCCGGGGGAATCGTGCCACCCGGCACGTCTCCGGTGCCCTGGTCCGGAGTGCCGTCATCGGCGCCCGGGGTATCGTCGGTGCCGTCAGCGGAATCGTCGCCGGCTTCGTTGTCGGCATCGGTGCCGTTGTCATCGCCGCCTTCGCTGCCGTCGGCATCGTGGGACTCGCCGGACTCGCCGCCGTTGTCGCTCGAACCGCTCGAATCGCTGTCGTGGGACTCGCCGGACTCGCCACTGTCGCTGTCATGGCTGCCTTCGCCGCCGCTGCCGCCGTCGCCGCCCTCGCCACCCTCGCCGCCGGTGTCACCGCCTTCGGCATAGGCCTTGCTGAAGCTGATGCTGCCGTGGCTGCTCAAAGCGACCGGTGCCGAAACGACGCCGATGGTCAAAGCCGCCAGGGCGGCGGTCTGCAGCAGACGGGTGGTGAAGCGCTGGCCTTCGGTCGTCTCGATCTTCTTCGTCATCACATGTTCTCCTCAAAATCCGACGATACCCTTGCGATACCGTGAATGAAGTCTAGGCCCTGCAAGCTGAAGCCAGCCTGAGGCCCGATTTAAGCCGGCATTCAGTTTCGGCTGCCGGCATCTGCCTGCCATCCGGTGCAGGATGTCGACGGGGTGGCCCGGCCTTGTCGCTCGGCTCGACTTTCGTTAGGGATAGGTCTCATCTCGGCGTTTCCTTCTCCGGATTGCGAAATCGGCAGGATCCATCGGATCCGGCCGACCGCGCTACCCTAGGAAAACGCAGCTGAAACAATGCTGAAACGCCGCTTAAGCTGGGCTTCAGGTGGATCATGGCAAATTGGCCCCGGAGCAGAGTGACAGGTACATGGCACAGAGGAGCAGCCAAGGCGGGGAAGACATGAAGCCTGGCATCGCCATCGGCGGGCCGGGCGAACGGGCGCGTGCCTGGTCTTCCCGGACGACCGCACGCAGGCGTTTGCGGCTGCTCTCTTCCATTCTCGCCACAGGGGTTCTCGCGCCGATCCTGTTGCCCTCATTGGCGCTGGCGGAAAGCTGCACGGCCGCCGCGGCCCCGTCCGGCGCCATCGCTTCGCCAGCCAAGCTCTACGACCAGATCCGCGGCTCGACCGATGCCGAGCTGCTGGCGATCGAATTCAACCAGCGCGTCGTGGCGAAGACCTGCGCCTGGGTCTATGAGGTCAAGGTGTTGACGACGGCAGGCGCCGTCGTCGAACTCGATTTCGCCGCCGAGAAGTCTCGACCTTGTCGGTGCGCGCGGTCCCCTGCATGATCGCGACGCCGCCGACCTGCTGAACCAGCTCGGCGCCAATGCGGCGCTGCTGAATGCCGACGACCAGGACGACGTGTCGCGGGCGCCGTCGGCAAGAAACGGTCAGACCCAATCCGGCTCCGCGGCCGGCGGCGGCTCGTCAGGCAGCGGCTCCGGAGATTCGGACGGCGAGGGCGGCGACAGCGGTTCCGGCGGCGGCGGCGGCTCGGATGGTGGCGGCGATTCGGGTGGCGATTCGGGCGGCGACTCGGGCGGCAACTCGGGCGGGGGCGAGGGCGGCGACAGCGGTTCCGGTGGCGGTGGCGGCAGCGGTGGATCAGGCGGTGGCGGTGGCGACTCGGGTGGCGGTGACTCGGGCGGCGGCGGAGAAGGCGGCGAGGGTGGCGGTGACGACTAGAGTTTCCCGGTGCGGCACCGGCAACGAGCTGATCGGACCATCATGCGTGTCCTAGTCGTCGAGGACGACCGGCAGATCAGCCGGCAGATCACCCAGGCATTGAGCGAGGCCGGCTACGTCGTCGAGGGTGCCCGCGACGGCGAGGAGGGCTGCTTCCTCGGCCAGACCGAATCCTATGATGCGATCATCCTCGATCTCGGACTGCCAGTGCTGGACGGCCTCTCGGTCCTGCAGCGCTGGCGCAGCGAAGGAATCCAAATTCCGGTGCTGATCCTGACCGCACGCGATACCTGGTTCGAGAAGGTGAAGGGCCTGCGCGCCGGCGCCGACGACTACCTCACCAAGCCGTTCCAGATGGAGGAACTGGTCGCGCGCATCGAGGCGCTGATCCGTCGCGCCAAGGGCGTGGCGACCTCGATCCTGACCTGCGGTCCGGTGCAGCTCGATTCCGGCACCGGGGCGGTGACCCTGGCCGGCAGCCAGGTGACGCTGACCGCCCTCGAGCATCGCCTGCTCGCCTATCTGATGCATCGGGCAAATGCCGTGGTTTCCAAGGCCGAGCTCACGGAGCACATCTACGACCAGAGCTTCGACAAGGATTCGAACGTGATCGAGGTCCTGATCAATCGCCTGCGCAAGAAGCTCGGCCCGGATTTCATCAAGACCCGGCGCGGCCTCGGCTATATGATCGGTGGCGAGCATCCGGCCGGTTGAGGGGGTCAGATTGGACGTGCAGGGCATGAAACGCGCCGGTGCGAGATCGCTGACCTTGCGTCTCGCGCTCACCGCCGCGCTCGGGGCCCTACCGATTCTCATCATGGTCGGGGGGCTGCTGCTCTGGCTCTTCGCCGATCGGATCGAACGCCGGTTCGACGCCTTCCTGCTCGCCTTCCAGCAGCAGCTGATCGCCGCTGCCGAACTGACCGCCGATGGCAGCCTCAGGCTGACGGCACCTCCCGCCGACCCGCGTTTCAATCTGCCCTTCTCCGGCTGGTACTGGCTGATCGAGGCCGACGGGCGCGTCCTGGCCCAGTCTCCCTCCGCCGGTCCGCTGGAGGGTGGCGGGCTGGGCGCCATCGCCGCAGGTGCCGTGGAAACCGGCTACGATACGATGGGCCCGGGCGAGGCCAAGCTCCGGGCGATCGGACGCAGCATTCGCCTGCCGGGCTCGGCAATGCCGGTCCAGGTGGTGGTGGCCGGGCCGCATGCCGAGATCGACGACGAGACCCGCAGCTTCGGGCGCCAGGTTGCCCTGACGCTCGGGGCGCTGGAACTGGCGTTCCTGGTGGCGACGGTACTGCAGGTGCGCTTCGGTCTGTCGCCGCTGCGCGGGCTTCGCGGCGCGCTGCAGCAGATTCGCCAGGGCGCTTCGCACCGGCTGGAGGGCGACTATCCGGTCGAGGTGGCACCGATGGTCGATGAGCTCAATGCCGTTCTGGCCCACAATGCCGCGCTGATCGAGCGGGCGCGGACCCAGGCGGGGAATCTCGCCCATGCGGTGAAGAATCCGCTTTCGGTGCTGCGCCAGGAGTTGACCGAGGTCGACGGCGAGCGCGGCAAGATCCTGCGCGACCAGCTGGAACTGATCGGCAGCCAGGTGGACCGGACCCTGGCGCGGATTCGCGCCGCCGGGCCCTCCAGCGCCACCGCGACACGGACCTCGCTGGCGAAGGCCGTCGGCGATCTCGGCTTCTCGCTGCAGACGCTCTATCGCGAGCGCGACTTGCAGATCGAGGCGGACGTACCGGCGGACATGAGCTTCCTCGGCGATCCCGAGGACCTGACCGAGATGCTGGGCAACCTGATGGACAACGCCAGCAAATGGGCGAAATCGCGGCTGCGGGTCTCCGCCGCGCGGCGCGGCGAAGGCCTGCTCATCCTCATCGAGGATGACGGGCCCGGGATTCCCGCCGATCAGCGCGATGCGGCGCTGAAACGCGGCCAGCGGCTCGACGAATCGGTGCCCGGAACCGGTCTCGGTCTCGACATCGTGCGCGAACTTGCCGAGCTCTATCGCGGAAGCCTGTCGCTGGCGGCATCGCCGCTCGGCGGATTGCAGGCACGCCTCGAACTGCCCGGCGACTGATCGGGCCTAGCGGAAGGCCGCCTGCAGGTCGGCCAGCAGGTCCGCCGGATCCTCCAGACCGACCGAAAGCCGCAGCAGGTCCTTCGGGACCGGGCTCTGCGCGCCTTCGACGCTGGCCCGGTGTTCGATCAGGCTTTCGGTACCGCCGAGCGAGGTCGCCCGCTTCCAGAGTTCGACCTTGGCCGCCGCCGCGATTGCCGCGGCCTCGCCGCCCTTGATGCGGATCGACAGCATGCCGCCGAAACCGCCCTGCATCTGCCGGCGCGCGATCTCATGGCCCGGGGAGTCCGGCAGGCCGGGATAGAGCACCTCGAGGACATGCGGATCGCGCCGCAGGTTTTCGGCCAGGTACTCGGCCGACCTGCAGGCCATGGCGACACGGGCATACAGCGAACGCATGCCGCGCAGCAGCAGCCAGGCCTCCATCGAGCCGAGGATGCCGCCGAGGCTGGAGCGATTGGCGCCGATGCGCTCCCAGAACTCGGTCTTCGCCGCGGTGACCAGGGCACCGGCGGCCAGGTCCGAATGACCGTTCAGGTATTTGGTCGCCGAATGCATGACCAGATCGGCGCCCCAGGCGATGGGACGGGTGAGGACCGGCGTGGCGACCGTCGAATCCACCGCCAGCAGGGCGCCGCCGGCATGGGCGATCTCGGCGCAGCGCGCGATATCGGTGATGGTCCAGAGCGGATTCGACGGGGTCTCGATCCAGATCAGCCTGGTCCGCCCCGGCTTCACCGCAGCCCGGAGGCTGACCGGGTCGTCGCAGTCCGCGAGTTCCACCGCGAGGCCCCAGGAGGTGGCGAATTCCATCAGCCAGCGCCGAAGCGACCAGTACATCACCTTCGGCACGATCACGTGATCGCCGGGTTTCAGCGCCAGGAACACCGCCGTGGCCGCCGCCATGCCGGACGCAAACAGCCTGGCCTGCGCGCCGCCCTCCAGCGTCGCCAGCAGGGTCTCGGCCTGGTCGAAGGCGGGATTCTCGTCGCGCAGATAGCCGTAGCCCGAGCGGTACTGGTTGTCGGGGTCGCGAATGAAGGTCGAGGACATGTGGATGGGCGGGCTGACCGCCTTGGTCACGGGATCGATCCAGCCCAGCGCCTGTGCGGCGAGGCTGGCCGGCCGCCACGTGTTTTTTTCCATCGCCTTCCCGCCTTCGTCGGTTGCATGCGCCGCAAGCGATCCTCTGCCGCGCGGCGGCAAATCCTCACATGAAGGCAGGTGTATTGCAATCGGTGCGGGCAGCGGCCCGCGGGATCAGTGCCGGCGGTCGGACGTCGCTTCGTTGCCGTGCACGAAACCCGCAACCGTGGCGACGTCGCTGATCTCCACATGCCGTCCATTGAGGACGACGCCGATGTGGCGCAGCTGGCCGATGGTGCGGGACAGGTTCTCCGGCGTCATGCCGAGCAGGCTCGCCAGGGTCTTCCGGTCTTCGTTGATCTCGAAGGCGACCCGGCCGCGCCGCCCGCCGGCCAGGCGCACGAGATGCGCGGCGAAGCGTTGCGGCGCCGACAGCAGGCGCTGGTCCTTCAACTGGCCGATGGCCAGGCGCCAGGTGTCGGCGACGGATTGCGCCAGCAGCGTGGCGAGCCGCGGATCGAGAGCCATCGCCGAGCGGACTTCGCCGATCGGGATGCTGGCGATCCGGGTCGCCTCGATGGCCATCGCCGTCAGCGGATAGGCGGCGGGCTGCAGCATGGTCGCCGGCATGATGATGCTTCCCGGCTCGAGCAGGCCGAGGACGGCGCTGTCATCGGGCGCCGTCTTCGCCACCAGGGATACGCGCCCGCCCAGCACCAGCAGCAAAGCCGTCGGCTTGGCGCCCTCGCGGACGATCTCCTGGTCCTTGGCGACGGAAAGGATCGAGGCCGCGGCCAGCAGCTGCGCGCCCGCAACTTCCGCCGCATCGCTCAGGAGCGGCAGATGCCGCAGTCGCCGCCGGTCCTCGGCGGTTGGCGCAAACCGCGCCGCTTCCAGCGCCAAGCCATCCTGCATCTCAGCCATCCAGCTCTCTCGCCGATCGTCAGACGAACCCGTACATTCGACGACGCTAGACGGTTTCGGCCATCGAGCTATTGATTCAAGTCAAGGAAATCGGCGCGGCTCCCGCCGGCGACCGGCCCCGCCATGGCATCGGCGGTCTATCCCTTTGGTGGATCTGGGCGTTTCCGGGCTCAACCGGGGTTAGAGGCGGCCCTCGTCTTCGCTCGCCGGAATCCACCATTCCTCGCCGCGGGCCGTGGTGACGTATTCCGGCCAGCGATAATCCACCGGAGGACGAAAATCCCGCGGCAGCAGGGGTGCGATCCAGTCGGTCCCGCCGATGCCGCCGCCGGTGCGGCTGCGGAATTCTGCCTGGGCCGCCGCCAGCAGGTCGGGTTGCGTGAGCAGATCGACGATGGTTCCGCCGACCGTCTTGGCCGCGGTGTCGATCATCGGGTCGATGCAGGCGGGGATGCCGCCGAGGGCATTCAGCACCCAGTCGGGATAGGCATATCCCTTGGGTGCCTGCAGCATCGGCCGGCCGACATAGAACCGGGCGGTCGGGCAGTGCCAGCAGAACTCGGTGTAGTCGTCGGAGGTCGAATGCAGCTGGGTCGGCGGCAGGCTGCGGCGCAGGATGCGCTCGGCCTCCTGCGGCGCGATCAGGGTTTCGATCGCCGCGAGATAGGGCTTTTCCATCGGCGCGATGCCGAGTTCCTGCTGGATCGCCCGGGCGGCGTCGATCGCGGCGTCGCCCCAGCGCGGCGCGCCGGCCAGCTGCAGATTGGCATAGGTCGCCGCCGCCATCGCATGATTGGCGAGGCCGGGACGGGACCGCGTCACCCAGGTCTTGCGCCAGCGGCAATGCGTCGCCTGGGCGGCGGCGGCGGCATTGCTGTCGAGGATGCGGGCGACCTGCTCGGCCATCGCCACGTCGGGCACCCGCCAGAGATACTGGATCTGCGCCACATGCGCCGGCAGGTTGTCGGCCGTCGCCTGGCCGGCGGTCAGGATCGCCTCGGACAGCGACCAGCCGCTGGTGAAGGGCAGCATCGAGGATTGCAGCTGCTTGGTCAGGCCGAACATCATGAACAGCGCATCGTTCGCTCCCGGCGCGCGGGCCGAGACATGCGACGCCGGGATCGGACTGTCGGCATCCGCCGTGCCCCAGTCCTGCGGCGGCCGGCATTCGAAGGTATAGATGCAGGCGAAGCCGGCGCCGCAATGGGTATCCCAGCGCACCGTATTGGCCAGCGGCAGCATGTAGGTCGGGTGAAAGCTGAGCGCCGCGTCGAGGCCGTCGTAATAGCCTTTCGCCGCATGCACCGGCTTGGAGAGACGAAGCTTCTCCGCGCATTCGCCGAAGAAGCGCAGCGTGCCGCCGATGCCGAACTTCTGCATCGCCGCCTTGGCCGCCAAGGCGCCGCCGAGCGCGCTGATGCCCAGGGCCGAATGCGGGTCGGTATGACCCGGGGCATAGCGGCTGAGGCCGGCGCGCGGCTGCTGCTTCGTCGTTGCCGCCTGGCAGTTGCCGGGGACTGCATCGTATTCCGCATAGGCGGCGATGGTCGGTCCGGCACCGTTGCGGAAGGTGGCGGAGAATGCCGTCGGCATGCCGCCGCTGCCGGCCTCGACCTCGAAGCCCTCCTGGCGCAGGAGATCGACATACCAGGCGGATGACTTGTATTCGCGCAAGGCGGTCTCGGCGTAATGCCAGATCCGCTGGTTCCAGGCGGAAAGGGTCGGGCGCTGCGCCTCGATCCAGGCGAAGGCGAATCGTTTCGGCTCGGTATTCACCTGCTGCGCCCCCATTGACCTCTGCCCGCGGCCTGTTGCCCGTTGCCCGTTCCCCGCTGCCGAGCACCTGTTGCGCCGCGGCGGAATTGCTGCCAGACATGCGATGCGCCCGCCGATCTTGTCAAGCCGGCGCCGCTGTCTGTCCCGATTGCGAGAAGTCGAGCCTCCGCCGTGTCCCCGATCCTCCCTCCGCGGTTTCGCCCGCTGCTGCCCGGCATCGCCGTCGCCGTCGCCTCGCTGATGTGGGGCGCCTGGTGGCTGCCGCTGCGCTGGCTCGAGGCCCAGGGCCTTGCCGGCGACTGGGCCACGGTCGCGCTGGGCTCGGCCTGCACACTCATCCTGCTCGGCCCGCTGCTGCGGCGCCGGCAGCGGCTGGCGCGGCAGGCCTGGCCGCTGCTGGCGGTGGGCCTCCTCTCCGGCTGCGGCTTTGCCGCGTGGAACCACGCGATCCTCACCGGCGACATCATCCGCATCACCCTGCTGTTCTACCTGGCACCGGTCTGGGGTACCCTGTTCGCCATCCTCTTCCTCGGCCAGCGGCTGACCCGCTGGCGCGGGCTCTCGGTGGTCTTCGGTCTCGCCGGCGCGATGGTGGTCCTCGGCAGCGTCATTCCCCTGCCGCGTGCCGGCAGCGAGTGGATGGCGCTCGGCTCCGGTTTCAGCTTCGCCGCCGCCGCCGCGGTCATCGCCCGCATCGGCACGCTCGGCAATGTTGAGAAGAACTTCGCCGCGCTCGGTGGCACGGCCCTGTTCGGCCTGGTGTTCCTGGTCGGCGATCGCATCGGCACCGGCGCCGCCGTCGCCCTGCCGGCCCTCTCGGCGGTCGGCTTCGCCGCCCTGGCGGCGCTGGCGGCGGCGATGCTGGTGCTGCAGGCGATGCTGCTCTGGGGCGCCGGCAAGCTCGATTCCGGGCGCTTCACCGTGCTGCTGCTGTTCGAGGTGATCTCCGCCACGGTGACCGCGAGCCTGGCGGCGGGCGCGCTGCCCGGCTGGCGCGAGAGCCTGGGCTGCCTGCTGATCCTCGGCTGCGGGCTGATGGACGCCATCGACCAGCGCCGTGCCGGCCCGGCCTGATCTTGAAGTCCAACCTGACCCTGCAGCCCGGCGAATTTAGGAATTTGCTAAGGGTCCGGGGCGTAGACTTCCGGCTGACGGCGGATCGGATGGTGCCCCTGGTCGGACTCGAACCAACACACCTTGCGGTACCTGATTTTGAGTCAGGCGCGTCTACCAATTCCGCCACAGGGGCCGCGGTCGACCGGAAAACAACGGGCCCGGTCCGCGCGCGGCCGCATAATACCGAAGTCGGACCTGAAGGCAAGGCGATGAAAGACGGCATTCGACGGCGATTCTACCGGTATTTCCCGGGGCTCCGGCGGGCCGTTTCGCGGCCGGCGCCAAATGAAATTCCGGTTTGACTTGGCAACTCTCCGGAAGACTTGGCGCGGCCTCCGAAAGTGTTGTGATAAATTGGTGATAAATCGGAATCAAATAAGATCAATACTTGGAATTAACGATTTATTTACTTTGGTTGACCGAAGCTCAGTCACCGCTGGAAACGAATTTTATTGTTGTGCCTGGCGGAACTACTATATTAAAAAAGTGCGTGGCGAATCGGTGGGGAAGCCGAAGGATCGGAGCGCCGCGACAAACCTGGGCGATTCTGCCCGGTCCGGAATGGGGGTGCGGAGGAGCCGTGCCATGCGTTTCGGGTCCAGCGATCGCCACAATGCAGTAAAGGTTTGAACCGTGGCCCAGTTGACACAAGCCGATGTAGCCGCCCTGGCGGCTGATCCTTCCCCCTCCAACCGCACCTCGACCATGCTGCGGGTGGCGGAAGTCTTCGCCGAAGGCCAGCTCGGCGATGCCGAGCGCGCGGTCGCCAATTCCATCATCAATCTGGTCCTGCCGGATGCCGAGCTGCTGGTGCGCCGGCGCCTGTCGGAATTCCTCAAGACCGCCCCCGGCCTCGATCCCGATCTCGCCCGGCGGATGGCTTATGACGTGATCGAGGTCGCCGAGCCGATCCTCGCGGAATGCCTCGCCCTGAGCGACGAGGACCTGGTGCAGATCGTCGAGAACTGCTCGATCGGCCATGCGCGCTCGGTGGCGCGCCGGCCGACGCTGAAGGAGCCGGTGACCACGGCGCTGATCAAGACCGACGACGAGATCTGCGTCACCCGCGTCGCCTCCAACGACAATGCCGAGGTCGGGCTCACCGGCTATCACCGCATTCTCGACCGCTTCGCCGAGAACCAGCAGGTGGTCGACATGCTGACCCAGCGCCGCGCCCTGCCGATGGCGGTGGCCGAGCGGCTCACCGCGGTGGTCAGCGGCCGCGCCCTGGAACGCCTGATCTCGCGCTACGATCTGCCGGCGCATCGCGTCTCGCAGCTGATCCATCACGGCCGCGAGCATGTCCTGCTCACCAGCTTCGCCTCCGAGCAGCGGGCGGAAGACACCCGCAGCCTGATCCAGCGCCTGGCGCAGAACGGGCTCCTGAGCTCGAGCATCATCGTGCGCGCGCTCTGCCTCGGCAACTTCACCTTCTTCATGCCGGCGCTGGCGCTGAAGGCGCAGGTGCCGGTCGGCAACGTCCGCACCCTGATCGCCGACGAGGGCAACCAGGGCGCCGAGAAGCTGTTCGAGCGCTGCAGCCTCGATCCGCGCCACAAGCCGCTGTTCATCAAGCTGGTGATCATGTCGCGCAGCGTGCGCTCGCGCCGCTTCGGCTTCGCGCCGGAAGGCTGGCTGGATGCGGTCAACCTCGCCCTCGACGAGATCCTCGGCGGGCGCGATTCCGACCAGTCCTTCGAGCAGCGCATCACCGAGGCACTCATCCGCCTGGAGAGCGACAGCCGCAGCGGCGGCATCGCCCAGATGAGCGCCGAGCGCCGCGCCATCGCCGGCTGATCGCCGATAACTCCGAATTGATCGCAGCCCGACCTGGCCAGACCGGGGAAGCCATGGTTTTGCCGTAATCGCGGCCTACATGCCGGATTCGCCTAATCGCGCGAATCTGCTACAAGGCCGCCATGTCGGAACAGGATCGGAACAGCACCGCACCCGCAAAGCCCCGGCGCAGCCGGCGCTGGACCTGGTTCGCCCTGAAATGGGGCACGGTCGGCGGCATCTGGGGCGGCTTCTTCGTGCTGCTCTTCGTCGCCTGGTGCGCCTATGACCTGCCCGACGTCAGCAAGCTCAACGAGATCAAGCGCCGGCCCAGCGTCACCCTGATCGCCACCGACGGCAGCATCATCGCTTCCTACGGCGATCTCTACGGCACCGCCGTCGGCCTCGCCCAGATGCCGCCCTATCTGCCGCAGGCCGTCATCGCCACCGAGGACCGGCGGTTCTACAGCCATTTCGGCCTCGACCTGTTCGGCCTCGGCCGCGCGGTCTACGTGAACCTCCGCGCCGGCACGTTGGTGCAGGGCGGCAGCTCGATCACCCAGCAGCTCGCCAAGAACATCTTCCTGACGCCGGAGCGCTCGCTCCACCGCAAGGGCCAGGAGGTGCTGCTGGCGCTGTGGCTGGAGCGGAACTTTACCAAGGACCAGATCCTCGAGCTCTATCTGAACCGGGTCTATTTCGGCGCCGGCACCTATGGCGTCGATGCGGCATCGCGCAAGTATTTCGACCGACCGGTCGGCGAGATCTCGCTGTTCGAGGCGGCGATGCTGGCCGGCATGCTGAAGGCGCCGTCGAAGTACAATCCGTTCAACGACAAGGCGCTGGCAAAGGCCCGCGCCTCGCTGGTGATCCGCAGCATGGTGAGCGCCGGCTATCTCAGCGAGGCCGAGGCGGACCAGGCGGTCAGCAACACCGCGCCCTCGGTCGCCGCCAAGGCCAAGGGCCAGATCGGCCAGTATTTCGCCGACTGGATGCTGGACCAGGTCTCCTCCTTCGTCGGCTACAGCGACCAGGACCTGGTGGTGCAGACCACCCTCGACAACCGGATCCAGGCGATCGCCGAGCAGGACGTCGCCGCCGCCGTCGCCGAGCTCGGGCCGAAGATGCATGCGAGCCAGGCGGCGCTGGTGGCGATGACGCCCGACGGCGCGATCCGCGCCATGGTCGGCGGCACCGATTATCGCGCCAGCCAGTTCAACCGCGCCACCCAGGCGCTGCGCCAGCCGGGCTCGGCCTTCAAGGCTTTCGTCTTCCTCGCCGGCTTCGAGGCGGGGTTCACCCCGGAGAGCACGTTCATCGACAGTCCGATCCAGATCGGCAAGTGGCGGCCGAGCAACTACCAGGACAAGTTCTACGGCACCGTCGATCTGCGCGAGGCCTTCGCCCGCTCGATGAATTCCATCGCCGTGCAGCTCTCCGAACAGACCGGCCGGCGCAACGTGATCGAAACCGCAAAGCGCCTCGGCATCGCCTCGCCGCTCGGCAACGATCCCTCGATCGCCCTCGGCACCAGCGAGGTGACGGCGCTGGAGATGACCGGGGCCTATGCCACCTTCGCCAACAAGGGCAACGGCGTCCTGCCCTATGGCATCGAATCGATCGCCACCCGCGACGGCCAGGCGATCTACCAGCGCAGCGGCGGCGGCCTCGGGCGCGTCGCCTCGCCCCAGGCGGTGCGCGAGATGCTGGACGTGATGGGCGCGGTGGTCGATCACGGCACCGGCCGCAAGGCGCAGATCGATCGTCCCGCGGTCGGCAAGACCGGCACCAGCCAGGATTATCGCGACGCCTGGTTCATCGGCCTCACCGCCGATCTGGTCGCCGGCGTCTGGGTCGGCAACGACGACAACAGCGCCATGGACAAGGTGACCGGCGGCACGATCCCGGTGCGGATCTGGCACGATTTCATGACCGATGCGCTGCAGGGCGTGCCGGCGCGCGACATCCCGGTGCCGAGCGGCGGCGGCAACCTCTTCGCCGCCAATCTGCCGGCGGAACCGTCGCAACCCGCCGAGCCCGCGGCGCCGGAAGCGCCCGGCACCTTCGAGCAGCTGCTGAGCGGCATCCTCGGCGGCGGTGCGGAAGCGCCGGCGCCGGCGCCAGCCACCGGCGCGCCGAAGTCGCAGGACGGCACCTATCGCGGCACCAAGCCCTCGACCAACCGCGACAACAAGTAGCCGCCAGGTTGCCCCCGATCGCCGGTCGTCCGGCGCCGTCAGCGTTCGGCCGGCCGCACCACCCGCCAGTAGGACCCCACCAGCAGCAGCGACATCGCCAGGATCATCAGGCACATCGGCAGGGTGCTGTCGGTGCCGATCTGTCCGAGTACGCCACCGACGCCGGCGGCGACGATCATCTGGATGAAGCCGAGGAGCGCCGCCGCCGCCCCGGCGGCACGCGGGAAGGGGCCGATGGCGCCGGCCTGGGCATTCGGCAGCGTCATGCCGATGCCGACCAGGTGAAAGAAGAACGGCACGATCACCACCGCGGCCGATTGCGGCACGGTGAGCGCCAGCAGCGTCAGGACCAGGCTGGAGGTCAGCGCGACGGCGGTTCCCGCCAGCACCATGCGGTCGATGCCGAAGCGCCGGGTCAGGCGTCCGCCGGTGATGGCGCCGACGATGTAGCCGACGACGATCACGCCGAAGCACATGCCGAACTGCGTCGGCGAGAGGCCGAGCACGTCGATGAAGACGAAGCTCGATCCGGAGATGAAGCAGAAGATGCCGCTGTAGCCGAAGGTCGCTACCAGGACATAGCCGAAATAGCGCCGGTGGCCGATCAGCATGCGATAGGTGCGGGCCATGGCGAAGGGATGGAAGGCGCCGGGGTCGCGGTGCCGGTTGGTTTCCGGCAGCAGCGCCAGGGTCGCGATCAGGCCGCAGAGCCCGTAGAGCGCCAGGCCCCAGAACTGCGCCCGCCAGCCGAGCCAGGTTTCCATCGCGCCGCCGATCATCGGCCCGATGGCCGGGGCAAGCGCCACCGCGGCGCTCAGATAGGAGAGGACGCGGGCGGCGCCGGCGGCGCCGAAGACGTCGCGCACCACGGCGCGGCACAGGACTGGCCCGGCGCAGGCGCCCAGGGCCTGCAGGAAGCGCGCGGCGACCAGCGTTTCGATGCTCGGCGCCACCGCGCAGAGGATGCTGGCGGCACCGAACAGGACGATGCCGCCCAGCAGCACCGGCCGCCGGCCGAAGCGGTCCGACAGCGGGCCGTAGATCAGCATCGCCGCGGCGAAGCCGATCAGGAACACGCTGAGCGTCAGCTGGGCCCCCGCCTGGTCGACGGCGAAATAGCGGCCGATCGACGGCAGCGACGGCAGATAGACGTCGGTCGAGATCGGGCCCAAGGCCACCAGCGCCGTCAGCAGGACGATGGCGCGCGCGGGCAGGACCTGGCCGGAGGGTTCGGTCATAACGCCCTGCAGGTCGTGGAAGGCGGGCGGTTCACGCGACGCGGATCCTGATCAGGGCTGGCTGGGCGCCGGCCGGGTGGCGGTGATGCCGACCGGCTTGCCGACCACGACGACGACGAGCTTGGCCGGGTCGAACAGGCGCCGGGCGACGCGCTGCACGTCGGCCTGGGTCACCGCGGCGATCTCGCGTTCGCGCCGGGTCACGTAGTCGATGCCGAGATCGGCCAGCTGGATGCCCAGCAGGGTGCGGGCCGCCGCCGAGGTGGTGGTGAAGTTCCGCGGGTAATAGCCCAGGAGATAGGTCTTGGCGGTATCCAGTTCCGCCGCCGTCGGGCCGTCGTCGCGCATCTTCGTCCATTCCGCCTTCAGGATGTCGACGACCTCGCCGACCTTGGCATTGACCGTCTGCACGCCGCCGGAAATCAACCCGGCATGATCGTAGGTCGAAAGGTCGCTGCTGATGCCGTAGGCGAGGCCGCGTTTCTCCCGCACCTCGTCCATCAGCCGCGAGGAGAAGCCGCCGCCGCCCAGGGCGAAGTTCGCCACATAGGCGGCGAAGAAATCCGGGTCCTCGCGCTTGATGCCGTCCTGGGCGAAGAGCACGATGGATTGCGGCAGGTCCTTCTCGATGACCACGGTACCGCCGGCGGTATCCACCTTGGCTTCCGCCACCTCGATCGGCCCGCCGGTGGCGGGGAGATCGCCGAAGGTCTTGTCCAGCAGCGGCTGCAGCTCCGCCGCCGTGATGTCCCCGACCACGGCCACAAAGAGGCGATCGCGCGCGAAGCTGCGCTGCACGAAGCCCTGCAGGTCGGCGACGGTGATCGCCTTCATCGAGGCGACGCTGCCCAGGGCCGGCCGGCCATAGGGATGATCGCCGAAGATCAGGCGATCCAGGGTCCGTCCGGCGATGGCATTGGGATCGCTGTCGTTCTGCCGGATCGCCGATTCGAACTGCGCCTTCATCCGGGCGATCGGCTCGGCGTCGAAGCGCAGCCGGGTCAGCGAGAGATGCAGCAGGTCGAAGGCGAGATCGCGGTCCTCGGTCAGGAACTGCAGGGCGCCGGTGTAGTGATCGGCGGAGGGCTCGAAGCCGAAGCGGATGCCGTGATCGGCCAGTTGCTGCTGGAAGGCGGCCGAGGGTATGTCGCCGGCGCCCTCGTCCATCAGGCCCGACATCAGCTCGGCCAGGCCCTGCCGGTCGACCGGATCGGTCGCGGATCCGCCCTTGAAGCCGATGGCGACCGCGATCAACGGATTGGCATGGCTCTCCACCAGCCAGGCCTTGATGCCGCCCGGGCTGGTCACCTCCTGGATGTCGAGGGCGGTGGCGGCGGTGGCGCCGCCGAGTGCCAGCAGCAGCGCAAGCCAGAGACCGGCGAGGCCCGACAGGAGACTGGGTCTGCGCTGAGGCAATGGCGAGGATGGCGCGGGCCGGTCGATCGGGCGCGTCATTGCGTGACACCCACGGGCACGGCCGGCCCGGGCGCCGTGCCGCCCGCCTTCACGCCATTCGCCGGCAGCAATATGCCGGTGGCCGAGCGGGTGTCGATCAGGGTCTTCCGCGCCGCCTGCAGCACGTCCTCGGTGGTCACCGCCTGGATGCGGTCGGACCAGGCCTGCACCGCATCAAGACTGCTGCCGGCGGCGATCCGGGTGGCAACCAGGCGTGCCGCGCCGCCCAGGCTGTCCCGCGCCTTGACCGCATCGATGGTCAGGCGACGCTTGGCGCGGTCGAGCTCGTCCTGGGTGACGCCGTCCTTCAGCAGCAGCGCGATCTCGGCATCGATCGCCTGCTCGATCCGTTCGATGTCGATCCATTCGCGCGGGCTGCCCCAGAAACCGAAGGTGCCCAGATCGTAGACCGCGGGATCGTAGAAGCAGCCGGCGGATTCCGCGATGCCCTGCTCGACCACCAGGCGCCGGTAGAGCCGGCCGACCGAGGCATCGCCCATGATCTCCGACAGGACCTGGAGGGCATAGGGATCGTTGCCGCTGGCAACCGCCTCGCTGCCGATCGTATCGGCCGACCGGCGATAGGACGAGGCGAGATAGAGCCGGGTCATCGAGGGCTGTTCGACGAAGGGGCTCTTCAAGATCACGCGGCTCGCGGCATAGTGTTCCGGTTCCTGCAGGCGCTGGCGCTGCGGGACGTCGCGGCGCGGGATCGGGCCGTAGAATTTCTCGGCCAATGCCTTCACCTCGGCGACCGTGACGTCGCCGGCGATCACCAGGACCGCATTGTTCGGTGCGTAGCGGCTGCGATAGAAGTCGAGCGCGTCCGCGGTGGTGTAGCCCGCCATCTCGTGCTTCCAGCCGAGCACCGGCAGCCCGTAGGGATGGTTGAGATAGAGGCTGGCATTCAGCATCTCGCCGAGCTGCGCGCCCGGATCATTCTCCACCCGCTCGTGCCGCTCCTCGATGATGACGTCGCGCTCCGGCAGCACCACGGCGTCGGTCAGCTGCAGATTGACCATGCGGTCGGCTTCCATCTCCATGATCAGCGGCAGGTCGGCCTTGGCGATCTCCTGGTGGAAGGCGGTGTAGTCCTGGCCGGTGAAGGCGTTGTCGGTGCCGCCGCGGCGGTCGATCTCGCGGGTGAACTGGCCGGCGGCGAGCTTCTGCGTCGCCTTGAACATCAGATGCTCGAGGAAATGCGGCAGGCCGTTCTTGCCGGGCGGGCCGTCGGCGGCGCCGATCTTGTAGGCCAGGATCTGGAACACCACCGGCGCCAGGTGATTGGGCAGCACCACCACTTCCAGCCCGTTCTCCAGGGTGAAGGTCTCCGCGTCGAAGACCTTGGCGGCGGCCGGGCGGGCAAGGACGGCGGCGGAAAAGACAAGGCCGGCAACCAGAAGTGCCGGCCATATCCTGCGCGCCCAGTTCGGGTGGGCCATGAAATCGGGCCTAGAACAGACCCTCGAGCAGGCCCTTCCGCTTGCGGACGATGATCGGCGTCTCGCCGGTCGCCAGCGGCTGGCCCAGGGCCTGGTTTTCCTGCAGGCGCTTGGCTTCGGCATTGGGATCGACCACGGTGCCGTAGGGCTCGGGCTTGCGCCAGAAGATCAGGCTGTCGACGAAGCTCCGCGATCCGGCCTCGTCGTCCGAGGTCTCCAGGTCCACCGTCTTGCGGATATTGGGATCGACGCCGGCGGTCCCTGCGCTTTGCAGCAGGGCGGATTTGCCGGCCGACTGGGCGCTGGCCTGCTCGCCTTCGCCGATCGAGGGGATCTGGTCGGGCGAGAGCTGCCGGCCCTGATAGCCGAAGACCACCTGTTCCGCCTGGTCGCGCGCGGTGCCTTCCTGGGGCCGCGGCGCACCCGGCGCCGGGGGCCGCAGGTTGTAGTCCGGCGGCATGCTCAAGGGGGCCCGCGACACCACCTGGAACTCGTCCGGCGAGCGCTTGGTCAGACCCAGCAATTCGCGTCCGCTCTCGCAGCCGGTCAGCACGACCGGAAGCAGGGCGACGGTGAACAGGAGCGGCAGTTGGCGACGCATGGCGTGGTTATCTCCTAGAACGCGAACGGCTCGGCCGGAAGCCTGGGCCTAACTCTGATCCGTAAATCGCCCTCTAATCCATTGATAGGCGCGGAATCACCAGCGACCCCGCTCTATGAGCGCTCAGTTTTACCCTGATCGGCCCGGTGAAACAACCCGTCGAGCAGCAGCAGGGCGACACCCACGCTGATCGCCGAATCCGCCAGGTTGAAGGCGGGGAAATGCCAGTTTCCCAGGTAAAAATCGAGAAAATCGAAGACCGCGCCCATCCGCACCCGGTCGATCACGTTCCCGAGCGCGCCGCCGATCACCATGCCGACGGCCAGGGCCGGCAGCGGCGCCGTCAGCTTGGTTAACCAGACGACGAGGGCCAGGCTGACGCCGACCGCCGCCAGGCTGAGGAGCCAGGGCCCGGTCCCCTGCAGCAGGCTGAAGCTGACCCCGGGGTTCCAGGCGCCCACCAGATTGAAGAACGGCGTCAACGGGATCACCTGGGGCGGATCGAGGACCAGCGCGGCGATCGCCCGTTTGCTGGCCTGGTCCGCCGCGATCACCAGGACCGACAGCAGCAGGGCGCCGCCGAACAGCTTGGGTCGGGCGACTGCCATTACGCGACCGCCGCGGTGCAGCGGTTGCACAGCGTCGGATGGTCCTGGTGGCTGCCGACCTCGGGCAGGACCTGCCAGCAGCGCTCGCATTTCTCGCCGGTGGCGAGTTCGACCACGACGGCGATGCCGGCCACCTCCGGCAGAGTGAAGGCGCCCGCGGGGGCCGGGTCATTACTTATGGTTATGCCCGAGGTTATGGCGATCTCCGACAGGTTCTGGCCCTGCAGCAGGGCCGTGGTCTCGGCGGACAGGTGCACCACCGGATGGGCCTGCAGGCCGGAGCCGATCTTCTTCTCCGCCCGGGCGAGTTCGAGGGCCCCGGTCACCACCCGCCGGACGTCGCGGATCTGCGCCCATTTCGCCGCCAGGGCGGCATCGCGCCAGGCGGCCGGCGTCTCCGGATAGGTGCGCAGGTGGACGCTGGCCTCGCCCTCGCTCCAGGGCCGGCCGCGCCAGGCTTCCTCGGCGGTGAAGCAGAGGATCGGGGCCAGCCAGGCGGTGAGCCGGGAGAACACCTCGTGGAGCACGGTGCGGGTGGCCCGGCGCCGGATCGAGGTCGCCGCGTCGCAATAGAGCGCATCCTTGCGGATGTCGAAATAGAAGGCCGAGAGATCGACCGCGCAGAAGTTGTGCAGTTCGGTGAACAGGCCGTGGAAGGCGAAGGAATCGCCGGTCTCGCGCACCTGGGCGTCGAGCTCGGCCAGCCGGTGCAGCACCCAGCGCTCCAGTTCCGGCATTTCCGCCGCCGGCAGGCGCTCGGTCTCGGTCCAGCCGTCCAGGGCGCCCAGCAGGTAGCGGAAGGTGTTGCGCAGGCGGCGGTAGTGGTCCGCCATGAATTTCAGGATCTCCTTGCCGATCCGCTGGTCGTCGGCATAGTCCGAGGCCACCACCCAGAGCCGCAGGATGTCGGCGCCGTATTGCTTCATCACCTCCTGGGGCGAGACCACGTTGCCGGTGGATTTCGACATCTTGCGGCCCTGCTCGTCCATGGTGAAGCCATGGGTCACCACCGCCTTGTAGGGCGCGCGGCCGCGGGTGCCGCAGCTTTCCAGCAGCGAGGAATGGAACCAGCCGCGATGCTGGTCGGAGCCTTCGAGATAGACGTCGGCCGGCCAGGCGAGGTCGGTATCCTTGCGCGGCTCCAGCACGAAGGCATGGGTCGAGCCGGAATCGAACCAGACGTCGACGATGTCCCTGATCTGCTCGTAGTCGTCCGGGCTGTAGTCGTTGCCGAGGAACCGCGCCGGCGGGCTCAGGAACCAGGCATCGGCGCCCTCGCTGCGGAAGGCCTCGATGATCCGGTCCATCACCTGCTGGTCGCGCAGCGGCTCCTGGGTCTTCTTGTTGACGAAGACCGCGATCGGCACGCCCCAGGCGCGCTGGCGGCTGATGCACCAGTCCGGCCGGTTCTCGATCATCGAGAACAGCCGCGTCTTGCCCTGGGGCGGAACGAAGCGGGTGTCCTCGATCGCCTGCAAGGCGACTTTGCGCAGCTGATTCTTCTCCATCGAGATGAACCATTGCGGCGTGTTGCGGAAGATCAGCGGCGCCTTGGAGCGCCAGGAATGCGGATAGGAATGGGTGAGGGTGGCGTTCTTCAGCAGCGCGCCGGCCCCGTCCAGCGCGGCGATCACCGCGGCATTGGCATCGCCCTTCTTGCCATAGGGCGTCAGCACGCGCTTGCCGGCGAAGAGGCCGACATGATCGAAATAGGTGCCGTCGGGCGCCACCGTCTGCGGCACTTCGATGCCATGCGCCATGCCGAGCTCGTAGTCGTCGGCGCCGTGGCCGGGGGCGATATGGACGAAGCCGGTGCCGGCCTCGGCGGTGACGAAATCGCCGCCATGGGCCGGGACCTCGAAGCCGTAATAGGCATCCGCGGCATGGAAGGGGTGGCGGCAGACGATACCGGCCAGGGCGGTGCCCTTGCCCTCCCAGAACGCCGCCGCCTCGGTGACGCCGATCTCGGCCAGGAAGGAGTCGCGGAGCGCCGCGGTGACGATCAGCCGGTCGCCGACCTTGGCCTTGGCGCCTTCGGCCACCGACCGCACCTCGACCGCGACATAGTCCATCGCCGGACCGTAGGCGACCGCGCGATTGCCGGGAATCGTCCAGGGAGTCGTGGTCCAGATCACCACATTCGCCCCGGTCAGCGCCGGGATCGGCGCCCGCAGGACCGGGAATTTCACCCAGATCGTGTCGGAGACATGGTCGTGGTACTCGACCTCGGCCTCGGCCAGGGCGGTCTTCTCGACCACCGACCACATCACCGGCTTGGAGCCGCGGAACAGCCCGCCGTTCATCAGGAACTTGCCGATCTCGGCGACGATCTGCGCCTCGGCCGGATAGGCCATGGTGGTATAGGGATTTTCCCAGTCGCCCTCGACCCCCAGCCGCTTGAATTCCTCGCGCTGGACGCCGACCCAATGGGCGGCGAAGTCGCGGCATTCCTTGCGGAAATCGTTGATCGGCACCTCGTCCTTGTTGCGGCCGGCCTTGCGATATTTCTCCTCGATCATCCATTCGATCGGCAGGCCGTGGCAGTCCCAGCCGGGGATGTACCAGGCGTCCTTGCCGAGCATCTGCTGCGAGCGGTTGATCACGTCCTTCAGGATCTTGTTCAGGGCATGGCCGATATGGATGTTGCCGTTGGCGTAAGGCGGGCCGTCATGCAGGATGAATTTCGGCCGGCCCTGCGAGGTCGCGCGCAACTGCTTGAAAAGGCCCATCTTCGCCCAGCTCTCCAGGATCGCGGGTTCCTTCGCCGGCAGGTCGCCGCGCATCGGGAACTCGGTCTTGGGCAGGAAGACGGTCGATTTGTAGTCCACGTGCAACTCTCCGAAACTCAAGGATTTTTCGCCGCACCCATCAGGCCGGCAGCATCAGCGTCGCCGGCGTCTGGCCCGGCGTCGGGCCGCGATATTCGTTTAGCTGGCGCCGCGCCGTCAGGCAATCGGCGGCGATCTGCGCCTTCAGCTGGTCGAGGCCGGCGAACTTCATCTCCGGCCGGATGAAGCCGAGCAGGGCCACCCGCAGATGCCTGCCGTAGAGGTCCTCGGCGAAGTCGAAGAGGTGGGTCTCCAGTTGCACCCGCTCGCCGCCGACGGTCGGCCGGCGGCCGAGATTGGCGACCCCGTCGATCCAGTGCGGCGCGGCGCCGGTATCGACCGCGGCCTTCACCGTGTAGACGCCCAGCCGGGGATGCATGAAGTCCCCCAGGGCCACGTTGGCGGTGGGGAAGCCCAGCAGGCGGCCGCGCCGGTCGCCATGCTCCACCCGGCCCTCGATCTCCCAGGGGCGGTCCAGGGCCTGCGCGGCGCCCAGGGGATCGCCTGCCAGCAGCCGTTCGCGCACCAGGGTGGAGGAATAGACCGCGCCGCCGCCTTCCGCCGCCGCGGCCACGGTGGTGACGCCGAAGCCATGGGTCCGGCCGAAGGCCTTCAGCACCTCGGCATTGCCGCCGCGGTTCTTGCCGAAGCAGAAGTCATAGCCGATCACCACCTGGGCGACCTTCAGGCCGCGGACCAGGACCTCGGCGACGAAGGTCTCGGCGCTCTTCGCCGCCATTTCCTGGTCGAAGGTGAGATTGAAGGCATAGGCGACGCCCAGGTCCTGCAGATGCCGCATCTTCAGGCGGAAGGGGGTGAGGCGGAAGGGCGGCTGATCGGGCTTGAAGAAGGCCCGGGGATGCGGCTCGAAGGTGATGACCCCGAGCGGCGCCCGGTACTGGCGCGCCAGCTTGGCGGCGGCGGCGATCACCGCCTGATGCCCGAGATGCACGCCGTCGAAATTGCCCAGCGCCACCACCGCGCCGCGCGCCTCCTCCGGCACATCCTCGTAATGGCGGATCAGGCGCATGACGGCGGCAGATCAGGCGGCGGGCCGGCGGGGGACCATCAGCATGGCCTCGCCTTCCAGCACCACCGCATCCCTCACCTTGCAGGTGGTGGCGAAGGTGACCCGGGCCTTGTCCCGGTCCACCGCCGTGGCGGTGACGCGGGCCACCACGGTATCGCCGGCGCGGACCGGCGCCTTGAATTTCAGCGACTGGCTCATGTAGACGCAGCCCGGCCCGGGCAGCTTGGTGCCGAAGACCGCGGAAATGAAGCCGGCGGTCAGCATGCCGTGGGCGATGCGGCCCTTGAACATGGTCGGCTTGGCATAGTCCTCGTCGAGATGCACCGGATTGGTGTCGCCCGTAACCCCGGCAAACAGCACGATGTCGGCCTCGGTCACGGTCTTGGAAAAGACCGCGGTCATGCCTTCGTTGATCTCGTCGATATACCTGCCGCGCAACTCGTCCATCGTGACCTCGGTTCGGGGGTGAATTCGGGCCGGCACTATAACGAGCCGGTCGGACCCTCACAAGGCAATGCCGCAGTGCGAAAAAATACTTCGGATCAATGGGTTCGAGGGTCGATCGGCACAGTGTCCCGGAGCCCGAGGATGTCCTCGACGACGAGGCCGGCGGAAAGCAGGGCGGCTTCGCCCCGGGGCCGGCCGACGATCTGCAGGCCGACCGGGCGGCCGTCGGCGGAAAAACCGGCGGGCAGGGCCAGAGACGGGCAGGCGGTCATGGTGATCAGTGCCGCCAGCTTCAGCCATTCCACGTAGTTATCGAGCGCGACCCCGTTGATCTGCCGCGGCCAGCGTTCCTTGACGTCCCGGGGCAGGATCGGGGCGGCCGGCAGGATCAGCAGGTCGTAGGTCCGGAAGAAGGCGACCATGTCGCCATAGAGGCGGGAGCGCCGGAGCTGGGCCCGGCCGATCTGGTCGGGGGTGAGGGCGAGGCCCTTCTCCGCGTTCCAGATCACATCCGGCTTCAGCCGGTCGCGGTGGCGCTCCAGCAGCGGCCGCATGGTCGCCGCGTAATCCACCGCGCGCAGGGTCTGGAACGCCTCGCCGACGCCGGCGAAATCCGGGCTGGCCTCGGTGATCTCCAGGCCGTCCTGGGCCAGCCGCCCGGCCGCCTCCCGGCAGACCGCCTTCACCTCGGGCTCGATCGGCAGATGGGCGGGATCGAGGCAGAGGGCGACCCGGAGCGGCCGCTGGCGCCGCCGCGCCGCGGCGAGGAACGGCTCCTCGGGCTTGGGCAGCGAGATCGGGCTCTCGGCATTCCAGCCGGTCATCGCATCCAGCATCAGCGCCACGTCCTCGACGTTGCGCGCCATCGGGCCGTCGACCGCCAGGGTATCGAAGCGCAATTCGCCCGGACCCGCCGCCACCCGTCCCGGCGACGGCCGGAGCCCGACCACGCCGCAGAAGCTGGCTGGGGTGCGCAGCGAGCCGCCGAGATCCGAGCCGGTGGCCAGCCAGACCTGGCCGGTGGCCAGGGCGACCGCCGAGCCGCCGGAGGAGCCGCCGCAGTTCAGGCGGGTGTCCCAGGGATTGAGGGTCTCGCCGAAGACCTCGTTGAAGGTATTGGCGCCGGCGCCGAATTCCGGCGTGTTCGACATGCCGAGCGGGATGGCGCCGTTGGCCTCCAGGGTCTCCACCATGATGTCGGATTTCTGCGGCACGTTGTCGGCGAAGATCGGCGAGCCGTAGGTGGTACGGACGCCGGCGACGTCGTTCAGGTCCTTGACCGCGATCGGCAGGCCGGCCAGCAGGCCGCGCTCGGCCGGGCGTCTCGCCAGCAGGGCCTTCGCCTGGTCCCGGGCCCGGTCCGCCGCCAGGGTCACCATGGAATTGACCGCCGGATTGGTGGCGGCGATGCGCTCGAGGGCGGCCGCGATCAGGTCGAGGGGGGTGACCTTCCCGGATTTCAGCAACTCGACCGCCGCGCAGGCCGTCAGACGCCACAATTCGCTCATGCTCGCTCTCGCTGTTCGCTGGTTTCGATCCGCTGCCGCTGCCGCTGCCGCGCCGCGCTAGTCCCCGTCATCCGCTTCGCCGCGGCTCCGCCGGGAGGATTGCAGGTCCCGCCTGGTGATCTCATCCGTCTGTTCCTCCCCGGCGATCAGGTTGCCATATGACCATATGCCAAAGAGATCGGTGACCGGTCCATCAATATCCGCCAGCGGGCAGACGATGCGCTGGCAGTCGTAGACCCCGGTGCCAGCGCCGAAATGCGCGTGGTTCATCAGGATCGGCCAGCAGCTCTCGATCAGCCGCTCGCAGCCGGTGCGCGGCGGCGAAGCCGTCCAGGTCGTCGCGGTGCTGCGGCATGGCAATCTCGGCCATCGGACCCTGCGCCGGTCCCGGCCTGGAAAGCTAATCCCAGTATCTCAGGTAACCACCATATCTAGTATATCGAAACATGCATGCGGTTCGCGCCTTACGATAGAAAATTGCGAACGACGGCGACGGGCAAGATCTGCCTGACCTGCCTCTGCAAAAGAGGACCGCTGTCGGAGACAAAACGGACTATTCGGAAGTCCGGGTGATCGGCTCAGTTTGGCCCAAAGCCGCCACCGGGGCGGAAATGTGGTCCGCTCAGTCTGATCTGTTCGACTTATGCTCTTGAACATTCTACCAGAACGTGAACTATCGGTCGGCGTGGACCTTTGTTCATCTCGGCGGGGGAATCGATGGGCAACCCCGATGCAGTGAGTGCGAGTCCAGCGGGCCGGCAATTGGCTGCTATCGGAACGGTCATGGTTTCCAGCTGCATGATCGCGGTGGTGCCGATCTTTGCCAAGCTCGCCTATTTATCGGGCGCTTCGATTCTTGTCGTCGTTGTGGGGCGCGCCGCTGTCGCGGCTCTGCTCCTCGGTGTTACGCTCGCTGCCCTGCGCCAGAGCCTTAGAGCGAGCCGCAGAGTTCTTCGTTTATGCGTCGTCGGTGGGATCGCCAGCGCTCTGACAAGTCTTGGCTTTCTGGGATCGATCGCGAGCATCGATGTCTCATTGGCGATGCTGATCGTTTACCTGCATCCGGTGATCATCGCCTTGATCGGCCGGATAAGAGGCACCTACAAGTTCGGCCTGCTTCGCATCCTGTTTTGCATTGCGATCGTATTGGGGCTGGCGCTTGCGCTCTCCGTCAAGCTGACGGATGTCGCTCCGTCCGGAATTGCGCTGGCCTTTCTGGGCGCGGCTTCGTTGTCGGTCATGCTGGTTGTCAATGGTGACGCAGTTTCTGGAGCCGGACCGATCATCGTAAGCTTCTATACCACGTTGTTCTCGTTTGTTGCGGCCTGTATTGGGGGCGTTTTCATTGGCGAGGTCGCCATTCCGGGCACGCCCTTGGGATGGATCGGCCTCTGCGGTGCTGGCTCGTTCTACTGCTTTGGCTTGGCGCTCTTTGTTGCTGCCATCAGATTCATCGATGTGGCGCGCGCAAGCCTGATTGGACTGATAGAGCCGTTGATTGCGATATTACTTGCGATGGTGCTGTTCGATGAGCATCTCAATGCCTTTCAGTGGCTGGGGGTTGGGATCGTTCTTCTTGGCTTGGCTTTGCTGGAACTGCCCCCAACCTTCGTCGGCAAGATGTTTGCTCGCCGAGCGACAACAGCCTGAATTGCATCACGGGCATCATCGCGCATGCCGGTCGGAAGGCGGCCTAGAATGAAATCATCCACCCAGATAACTACCGAATACATTATGACGCTGCATGTGCCGCTCGACGAGCCGCAGGGCGTCAACAACAACCTTCAGATCTTCAACGTCCGGCCTGGCGGATGGGTCGAGGGACCGGCCATCCGGGGCGAGGTCGTCGCACCTTCGGCCGACTGGCTACGCATCATGCCCGACGGCACGCGCCGAATCGACGTCCGCCTCTCCATCAAGACTGACGGTGGCGCGATCATCTTCGTGACCTACATGGGCCGCGCCGTAGCTGCACCGGCGGATGCCGCTGCGCGCCTCGCCGCGGGCGAGACCCTGGGGCCGGACCAGTTCTATTTCATCACCGCGCCAACCTTCGAGACAGCTTCGCCGACCTATTCCTGGCTTAACGACATAGTCGCCGTCGGTAAGGTCATCTCGCTCAATCGCAGCAACGATCGCCACGTCACCTATGACATTTTCGCGGTCAAATAGCGCGGCGAAGCTTGAACGCTGGATCCAGGCTAGTGGCTCAAGGGCTGCTGCCGACCCCTGAAGCACGAGGCGGATTCCGCATCGCTGAGGCCGGCTCCAGCTCCTGCCCGATAGCTCCTGCTATTGGCGCTTCTCGGAAGTGGAACCGCCTCCTAGCTTCATCCGCTTCGAGATGCGAATCGGACATCCAGTGCATTGCTCGAACGCACCGCGGATGAGAAGCGATCGCCTACCGTGGGTAGAGCGCGGATCGTAAAGATCAGCGAGAAGCCGCCTGCCCTATATCTTGTGGTCCCTGGGACACCGGGATAAGTCTTCGGCTTGGCGCGGCGGAAGCCTAGACGAAGCGGCAATTTCCGAGACGGCATCGTGTTCTGCCGTCGCCTTTGGCCGGGACGGTATGCTATGAGGAGGGTTCATTCGACTTGAGCCCCCCCATGGACGTCAACCCACCCCTTTGGTTTCGCACCGGCGCCCGGCCGGGCGCCGGTGTTTTCGCCGCGCTCTTCGCGCTGGAATCCACCGCCCGCGCGGTGCTGGTCACCGTGGTGCCGCTGCAGGCCAAGGACCTGCTGCAGCAGAACGAGGTCATCAGCTTCGTCTATGCCGGTGTCAGCCTGTTCAGCCTCGGTTTCGGCTTCGTCATCCCGCTGCTGATCCATCGCCTGAAACGCCGCTGGGTCTATACCGGCGGCATCGTGCTCGGCGCGATGGCGGCGGCGGCACTCGCCACCGACACCATCCCCGGCCAGCTGGCGGCGATGCTGCTGCGCTCGATGAGCAGCGTCGCCTGCTCGATCGCGCTGATGCTCTATGTGATGGACTTCATCCCGCGCCAGCAGATGGTGCGCTCGGAGCCGCTGCGGCTGTTCATGAGCTGCTTTGCCTGGGGCTTCGGGCCATGGCTCGGCGTCGAGCTCTACCAGCGCTACGGATCGAGCGGCGCGTCGGCGGTCAGCATGGTCAGCTATGCGGCGCTGCTGGTGCTGTTCTGGTACCTCCGGCTCAGCGAGAATCCGGCGGTAGCCGCCGCCACCCGGCCGCCGCCCAACCCGCTGTCCAATCTGCGGCGCTTCCTGATCCAGCCGAGACTGCTGCTCGGCTGGCTGATCTCCTTCGGGCGATCGGCCTGGTGGTCGATGTTCTTCGTCTATCCGGCGCTCTACCTGCGCGACTTCGGCATCGATGACAGCTGGAGCGGCAAGCTGGCGGGCGCCGGCAATATCCTGCTCATCCTGACGCTGCCGATCGGCTGGCTCGCCCGGCGCACCGGCATCCGCTGGCCGATCGTGATCTCGTTCTGGTGCGCCGGCCTGGCGACCGTCGCCATCGCCGTCGCCTATGGCGCGCCGCCGGTGGTGGCCGGGCTCATCTTGCTGGGCGCGGTCTTCGTGGTGGTGCTGGATGCCCTGGGCAACATTCCCTTCATGCGCGCGGTCAGGGCCTATGAGCGGCCGCAGATGACCTCGGTGTTCCGCAGCTACATCGATCTCGGCGACCTGCTGCCGTCGGCGATCTATGCAGTCCTGCTCCTGCATTTCGACCTGAAGGCCGTCTTCATCGCCAGCGGCCTGATGACCTTTGCCGTCGGCATCGTCGCCCTCCGCCTGCCGAAACGCATGTAGCGGCCCGCCGCAATCGCGGGCCGGGCCGGGAATCCGGCCCTTGTGGAAAGATGGCCATACTCCTTAGACTTGGCGACGAATCGGAATCCGGAGTTGAGTGGATGTCCAGGAATGGCGACGACGGCGATCTGGAGGCGGTCCTGGCGCGGGCCCAGGCCGCCATCTCGGACCTCGCGAAGAACTACAGCACCTGGGCGATGGCGGATCTCGACCGCTGCCGTGACCTTCTCGGCATGGCGCGGGACGACGCGCAGCTGCGCACCGGCAAGCTCGCCGAGCTCTACGGCATCGCCCACAACATCAAGGGCCAGGGGACGTCCTTCGGCTATCCGCTGATGACCCGGATCGGCCAGTCGCTCTGCACCTTCACCCGCCCGGCTCACGAAAGGGCGGCGCACGAGAAGACAGTTCCGGAAAAGGCGACTTCGGAAAGGGCGGGACGGGATTTCAACGAACGCGATCTCGGCATCATCCAGTCGCATCTCGATGCGATGCGCCTCATCCTGATGAAGGAGATCCGCGGCGACGGCGGCGATACCGGTCGCAAGCTGACACAGCGTCTCGAGGACATGGTGCGCGAGGTCCAGACATGAACCGCGGGTCGGCCACGGACACGCGGGGATGAGCTGGACTGCCTGGCTGATCGTCGCCAAGGCGGGCAGCGTCTGTACCTGGCTGGCGGCGGCGGTTGCCGGAGAAAATCGCTGGCCCGCCGCCGTCCTGCCGCTGGACCTCGCCGGTTATGGTGGCGCCTGGTTCCGGCGCTGGGGCCGCAATCTCGGACTCTTCGCCCTCAACCTGCCGCTCTCTTCCGCCGTCGTCCTGCCGCTGACCGCCTGGGCGGCGCAACACCCGCTCTGGAATCGCCCGGATTGGTTTGGCCCGGATTGGCTTGGCCCGGATTGGCTGGGCCCGAATTGGCTGGCGGGTGCGGCTTCCCTGCCGCTCGATCTCCTGCTGCTCGATCTCTGGATCTACTGGTGGCATCGCGCCAACCATGAACTGCCGGTGCTCTGGCGGTTCCACGAGGTGCATCATCGCGACACGTTCCTCGATGCGACCAGCGCCCTGCGGTTCCATTTCGGCGAGGTGGCGCTCTCGGCGGCGGCACGCGCCGTCGTCATCGTCCTGCTGGCGATGCCTTTTGCCTCGGTGCTGGTCTTCGAGACGCTGGTGCTGATGGCGGCGATCTTCCACCATGCCAACTGGCGCCTGCCGGCCGGCGCCGAGCGGGCCCTGGCGCGGGTTGTCATCACGCCGGGCCTGCACTGGGTGCATCATCACGCCCGGCGCGCCGATACGGATTCCACCTACGGCACGATCTGCAGCTTCTGGGACCGGTTGTTCCGCAGCACGACGCCGACAACGCGTACGTCGCGGATGCCGATCGGCGTCGAGGGGCGCGACGAGATGAGCCTCGTGCAGCTGCTGATCCTGCCGTTCCGCGCGGCGCCCTAGCCGAGCGCCAACCGCCGACAATCGGCCGACGCTATTGCGCCGCCCAGATGCCGAGGTGGAGGCGCCGGGCGTTCATCTCGAGCTGCAGGTAGCCATGCCCGTGCCGGCGATCGGCACGGCACCAGCCATGCGCCACCATGAGCTCGTTGATCACCAGGCTGCCGTCCCGGCAAACTCCCATCAGCCGATGCCCCGCATCCAGGTCGTTGCCCTCGCAGTACCATTCGCGGCCTTCGAGAAGCTGCGCCAGGGCCTCGGCCGATTGCTCCCAGCAGCTGACCTGCTGGCGGTGGCGGTTGAGGCAGATGCTGCCGCGACCCGGCGGCGCGATGCCGTAGAGGCGGATCGCCTGGCCGCCGACCACGATGGTCCGCGGATCGACGACGACAGCCTGGCCCATGACGACGATCGCTTCGGCGCGCGGCGCGATCGCCGCCAGCAGGCAGAGGGAGAACAGCAGCAGCAATGTCCAGCGCCGCATGGCGGCCTCGCCTTCCGGAAGCGGTCGGATCCTTATGCGCCGCCAGTCTACGCCGCACAAGCGTCGCGCAATGCCGCTTGCCTTTCCGATCACGCTGAATTGAACTGCGGATCGGGCCCGATTCCGGGCCCGGCTGACGGGATCGATCCGCATGACCGACATCGCCGCGCGCCCATCCGAACGCCGCTTCGGCACGCCGCCGAGCCTGGCCGAGATCGAAGCCATCGCCCGCCAGGCCTTCGAACGCCTGCCGGCGATCCTCGCCGCGCGCTGCCGGGGGATCGCCATCCGCATCGAGGATTTCGCCGACGAGGAAACGCTGAGCGGCATGGGGATCGAATCGCCCTTCGATCTGGCCGGCCTTTATCGCGGCACGCCGCTCACCGCCAAGACCGGCGGCGACGTGGCGACGGATGTCGACATGGTGCTGCTCTACCGCCGCGCCCTGCTCGACTGGTGGGCGGAAGACGAGGTCGAGCTCGAGGACCTGGTGCGCCATGTCCTGGTGCACGAGATCGGCCATCATTTCGGCTTCAGCGACGACGACATGGAGCGGATCGAGAACGAGATCGACTAGCGGCCGCGGCAGGCCTCAGGTCCGCTCGGCCTGGCGGCGGGCGAGGCGGGCCTGGCGGCGGGCGCGATGGGCGACGATCAGCTTCAGGCCGAGGCCGTAGGCGAGGTAGCCGCCGAGGACCGACCAGGGCAGGAATCCCACCCACATGGCGATGCCCCAGTCGCGCAGCAGGATCTGGCCGACGATCCGCAACTGCTCCAGGAAGCCCTGGTCGTCGTTCAGGCTGGAGTTCCAGAGGGCGGCGAAGCTGGCGAAGCCGGAGAGGTTGTGCCAGCGCCCGAGCAGGACCTGGCCGGTGACGTAGAAGCCGTAGAACATCGGCACCGTGGTCAGGGGGTTGCTGACCCAGGTCCAGAGCACCGCCAGGACCAGGCTGAACTCCCAGCGGAACAGGCGCCGGCCGAGGATCCAGGCGGCGAGCACGATCGAGGACTGGCCGATCATCGGCATCATGCCGCAGACCACGCCGATCATGATGCCGCGGGCGGCATATTCCGGCGGATGGCTGCTGCGCAGGGCCGGCATGATCAGGCGGAAGCGGACCAGGCGTTTCAGCCGCCCCCAGAATCCGATCTGTCGTGTCATCGGCGCATTCCGTTCCACCCTCCGCCGGCCCGCATCCGGCGCTGCATGCTAGATCGCCATTGTTGCGGAAAGCCGGTCGTTGCGCCACGCGCTTGCGGCCGGCGTGGCGATTGGTCCCGGAAGGTTCCAATCCGCCGGTTCGACTTGGCCGGACGCAGTCAGGCCAGGTTGGCGGCGCGGGCGGGCGGTGCGGCCTCGGCGCCCGGATCGCCGGCGAGGCCGCGTTCGCCGACGGAGATCTCGGCCTCGCGCAGGAGCCATTCGCGGAAGGCCTGGATCTTGCGGGTTGCCGCCAGCTCCGGCAGGCAGACCAGGTAGTAGCCGAAGCGGGTCGAGATCGACCGGTCGAAGGGGCAGACCAGCCGTCCCGCCGCCAGATCGTCATTGACGATCGGCGTGCTCGCCAGCGCCACGCCCTGGCCCTGGACCGCCGCCTGCAGCGCCATGGCGTGCCAGGTGAAGCGCGGGCCGCGGGTGTGGTCGACATCGCTGGCGCCGGCCGCCATCAGCCAGGCCTGCCAGTCCGGCCATTTGCATTCGGTGGGCGTCCATTCCAGATGCAGCAGCGTGTGATGGCGCAGGTCCGCGAGGCTGCGCAGCGGATGCGGCCCCGCCAGCAGGGCCGGGCTGCAGACCGGGAAGACATGCTCATCGAACAGCCGCACGGCATGCATGTCGGGGAAATGCCCGGTGCTGAAGCTGATCGCCGCATGCAGGTTGCCGTGCTCGAGATCGACCGCGCTGTTCGTGGTGTCGAGCAGGACGTCGATCTCCGGATAGGCGCGCTTGAAGCGCTCCAGCCGCGCCACCAGCCACATCGCCGAGAAGGACGGCGGCGCGCTCACCATGAGGAGGCGGCTGCTGCCGGCCTCGCGCATCTTCTGCGCCGCCACCGCCAGCTGCTCGAAGCCGCCGCGCAGTTCCTTCAGCGCCGACTGCCCGGCCTCGGTCAGGGTCAGGCCCTGATTGGAGCGCCGCACCAGGGCGATGCCGATGTCGCCCTCCAGCAGCTTGATCTGCTGGCTGACGGCGCCCTTGGTGACGTGCAGCTCCTCGGCGGCCTTGCGGAAATTGAGATGCCGCGACACCGCCTCGAAGGCCCGCAGTGCGTTCAGCGAGGGCAGTCTCATCGGGGGCACTCCGTATAGGTCAACTGAACGATCCTCCAAGAAAGAATGGGTATGAAAGCCGGGGATCGCTGCCTAATTTTCCCATCATTGCAGGCAAATGCGCAAGAGGCAGTCATGGCCGACCTATGCTCCGACGCGAGAAAAACTACACGGTTTTCGGAGGATTTCCTTGCCCGGCTCGGGCGTTACCTGGTGGACCTCAACCAGGCGCGGCGAGACCGGGCGGTGCTGCGGGCGCTGGGCCGGCTGGACGACCGGTTGCTGGCGGATATCGGCCTCGGCCGGGACGAACCGGGCGGGGCGCTGCGGCGGCTGCCGGAAAACCTGTCGGCGGCGCCGGTGCGGCCCCGCCGGTGATCGGCGGGGGGTTATCCGTTCCGGTGGTCGGTTTCCGGTCGGCTCAGCCGGTCGCGCTGCTCACCGGCACCCAATCCAGCGGTTTGATGTCGAAGGTGAGTTCGGCGTAGTCCTCCATGGCGAGGCATTGGCGGATGACGCCGTCGACCTTCAGCGGGAACAGGCCGTACCAGACGTTCAGGTTGTAGCCGCGGTCGCTCGGCCAGGTATAGGTGCCGATATAGTGCTCGCCGGTGCGCCAGCAATTCTCGTAGGCGGCCATCAGCGCCCAGATCGAATCGTCGGCCCGGCCGCTGGCGAACTCGTCGAGATAGTGCCCGGCGAGGCTGCGGCCCGAGATCTGGTCGACCTTGGTGCCGGTCATCCGGTAGCGGACGCGGAAGGGATCGGTCTCGAATTCGGCGATCAGCAGGCAGGGGAGATAGGGTTTCAGCGCCGCCGGATCGACCATGCTGCGCTCCGGGACGGCGCCGCCGGCCAGATTGCGCCAGTAGGTGTAGAGGAATTCGAGATTCGGCGGTCGTGCGGTCATGGCTGGCTGGCGCGGGCTCCCGGGTCCTGGCTGCGGATCGACAAGGGGATATTCATCATAAGGAAGATGAATGAATAGATAATTCATCCGGCGGGAATTTGCGCGCCCGCCGGCCGGGTTCCTCGCCCCTCCGGCCCTACGCCGCCGCCTTGCGCCAGGCGACGGTGAGGATGCCGGCGCCGATCAGCAGCGAGCCGCCGACCCGGTTCACCGCCCGCTGCACCGCCGGGCGGCGGATGGTGTTCCGCGCTTTGGCCGCCATCAGGCCGTAAAGCACCGCATTGGTGCTGGCGAGGACCAGGAAGGTCGCCTCGAACAAGGCCATCTGCGGCAGGATCGGCGCGGCAGGCACCAGGAACTGCGGCAGGAAGGCGACGAAGAAGACGATGCTCTTCGGATTGGTGGCGGTGACCGCATAGGCGTGTAGGAAGATGCGCCAGGGCCGGACGGCCTCCCTGTCGGCCATCGCATCGCCACCCGCGGCATCGAAGGCCTGGGGCCGGGCGCGGAACAGCTTGACCCCGAGATAGATCAGATAGGCGGCGCCGATCCATTTCAGCGCGGTGAACAGCAGGGCGGACGCGGCGAGCAGCGCGCCCAGGCCCAGCATCGAGGCGGTCATCGCGGTGAAATCGCCCAGCGCCACCCCGGCCACCGTCGCCCGTGCCGCCCTGCGGCCGTGCCCAAGGGCATAGGAGATGATCAGCAGCACCGTCGGCCCGGGAATGGCGACCAGGACGGCGGACGCCGCGGCGAAGGCCAACCAATGCTGGAACGTCATCTTTCCCTCCCGGCCGGTGCAATCCGGCCAGCAATCCTCAAATCCGCCGGCGGCGCAAGAGGCGGAATGGCACCGCTGCCGGTTCAGCGCAGCTTGGACCGCTTCGGGCGGGTCACCGTCGAATAGTCGTCGACGCCGAGGAAATGCGTGACCGTGTCGCCGCCGGTCGAGAAGGGCAGCACGCCCCATTCGAAGCGGAAATCGACCCGGCCGTCCCACAGCACCGTCGACAGGCCGAAGAGCGGCAGGCGCCGCTCCCAGACGCGGCGGTAGAGGGCGGTGTTGATGTCGATGATATCCGCCGGCCAGCCGGATTCGTGCAGCCAGCGGCCGGTGAAATCGGACTGGGTCACCCGCACCACCTCGGTCCCCACCAGGCGATAGCGCAGGCGGAAGGGATCGCCATGGGCCTCGCTGATCGACAGATAGGGCAGCCAGGTCTTCAGTGCGAAGGGATCGATGGCGGTCTTCGGCGGCAGCGTGCCCTCCGCCCGGTGGCGGTCCCAGTAATCGGCAACGCCGCGCACGATCGACGACGTCAACTCGCTGCGGTCGACCAGCCGGATGTCCTCGGGAAAATCCTCGATCTCGCTCATGTCCACCGGCCGTCTGCCCCGCGCCGCGACCGGAATTTCCGAATTCAGATAGCCCTTGGGAGGGATATCCGGAGACGGAATCGGGCGCAGGCGTCGTCAGTCTAAGGCCAAGCGGCGGCGTGGAAGCAAGGATTATTGCAGCGGCGGCCGGATCGGCCGGCGCGGATTGCGGCGGTCGATCCGGCCTCGCCGGTGCGGCGGAAGGGTGCTTACTGGATGACGAGATTGTTGTGCACGGCGCGCACGCCTTCGACGCGCATCGCGATGTCCTCGGCCCGCGCCTTGTCGTCGAGGGTCGGCACGAAGCCGCTCAGCTGGACAATGTTCTCGAAGGTCTCGACATGGACCCGGCTCGCCAGGTTGACGCCGCCATCGGCCGCCAGCTTGGTCTTCACCTTGGTGGTCAGCGAGGCATCGTCGACATAGTCGCCGCCGCTTTCGCGACCGCTGGTGACCGAACAGGCGCTGAGCGCGCCGCCGGCGATCAGCACGGCAAAGGCGGCGGGAATGACGGCCTGGAACAGCTTCATGCGTCGGGTCATTGCGGTCTCCTTGGATTGGGGTTGCCGGGCCACCGGCAGCGCGCGGTGCCCGCTGTGGATCTTGGCGCCGGCCTGGATCTGGAAAGACAACGCCGCCGACCGGCAATGGTTCCACCTCCCCGGGTCTCTCCCGCCCTGGGCGCGCCCGCGGGCGCTGCCTGCGACCCCGGACCGCGGCAGCCGAATGGCCCGGAGCGGTTCCCCGGGATGCAAAGTCAAATCATTGATGTATTTGAGATAATTTCGCCGGCCCCGTATCGCGACGCGGCGGCGGGATTGACCCTGCGGCAGGCAGGTGCCACTATTTTCCGGGCGACGGATGATGACTGGGACTTTGGTTTTAGATGCGATTCCGAATTTTGACCGTCGTGTTTCTGGCCCTTCTGGCCGCGGGCGCGGCATCCCTGGCGCCGGCCCTGGCCGATGCCCGCATTGCGCTGATCATCGGCAATGCCGATTACGGCGCCGACATGGGCCAGCTGCAGAACCCGGAGAATGACGCCAGGCTGGTCGGCGACAGCCTGCGCCGGGTCGGCTTCGACGTGGTGGTGGTGGAGAACGCCGACCAGAAGGCGATGAAGCGCGCGATCTCCGAATTCGGCAAGCGCCTGGTCGCCGCCGGCCCGCATGCCACTGCGCTGTTCTATTACGCCGGGCACGGCGTGCAGGTGGACGGCACCAACTATCTCGTGCCGATCCACGCCAGCATCTCGAGCGAGGCCGATGTCGACCTGGAATCGGTGGCGGCCGATACGGTGCTGCGGCAGATGGAGTTCGCCGGCACGCAGCTGAACATCCTGGTGCTCGATGCCTGCCGCAACAATCCCCTGGCACGCTCCTCGCGCTCGGGCGCCCGGGGTCTGGCGCGGATGGACGCGCCGACCGGCAGCTTCATCGCCTATTCGACGGCGCCCGGCGCCGTGGCGCTGGACGGGGCGGACAACAACAGCCCCTTCGCCATCGCCTTCGCCGCCCAGCTGCAGCAGCCGGGCTCGGAGATCGCCGAGACCTTCCGCAACGTGCGGACCCGCGTCATGGCTGCGACCGAGAACCAGCAGGTGCCCTGGGATTCCTCCTCGGTGACGGCGCCCTTCTACTTCGTGCCGGAGCAGGTCGCGGCCGCCGCGCCCGCCGCCGAGCCGGTGCAGACCGCCGGCATCGCCTCGACCACCGAAGTGGTGTTCTGGGAAAGCGTCAAGGACAGCACCCGGGCCTCGGATTTCGAGGCCTATCTCGAGGAATATCCGGACGGCGTCTTCGTGAAGCTGGCGCGCAGCCGGCTGGCGGCCCTGGGCGGCGGCGACGCCGCGACCCGCGATGCCGCGGCACCGGTTGCGCAAGCGCCGGCCCCGCAAACAACTGCCCCGCAAACGGCTGCCCCGCAATCGGCAGCTCTGCCGCAAGCCGCCGCCCCGGCCGATGCGGTCACCGATCTCGACGTGGTGATGTTCGCGGCGAAGCTCGGCAACCTGCGCCAGCAGCCCAGCACCACCGCGCCGGTGTTGAAGCAGCTGGCGGTGGGCGATCAGCTGCAGGTGACCGGCAAGATCGACGGCAAGGACTGGTATCGCGTCGGGCTCGCGGACGGCCAGGTCGGTTATGTCCATGCCAGCGTGGTGACCGCGGAACAGCCGGCAGTCCAGCAGCCGACGGTCCAGCAGGCTGCCGTCCAGCCGGTGGCCCCGGCCCCGGTCCCGGCCCCGACTCCGGCCGCAGCTCCCGCACCCGCACCGGCGGCGCAATCGGTTCCGCCACCGCCCGCCGCGCCGCTCGAGATCACCGCCCTCGACCAGCAGATGTATGTCGCCAAGAAGGCGAAGATCCGGGCGGCACCAGCGACCACGGCGAAGATCCTGCAGCAGATCGCGGCGGGGAAGCCGGTCCAGGTGACCGGCAAGGTCGTCGGCGCGGACTGGTATCGCATCGCCCTCCCGGGCAGCGAAGACGCCTATGTGCATGCCAGCATGCTGACCAGCACGAAGCCGGAGCCGCAGGACGGCACACCCGTGGCACCGCCGATCGCACCCGCCGACCAGGCGGCCTGGGATGCGGTGAAGGCGAGCACGACCAGGGCCGATTTCGAATCCTATCTGGCGAAATTTCCGAACGGGACCTTCGCCGCCCAGGCCCAGGCCCAGATCGCGGCGCTCGACGCGGCCGCGGCGGCCCAGGCGCCGCAATCGCCGCTGGCCGACGGCACCATCCTGCTGTCGCCGGACGTGTCGCGGAAGCTGCAGGACTTTCTCGGCGACAACCGGGTGCTGAGCGGCCGCAAGCGCGCCTATTTCTTCGTCTCGGTCGACGGTCTGGCCTCGGGGAGCTTCATGTGCCCCGACAAATGCGCCGATCACACCGGCGGCGGCTACCTGTCCGAGGGCAGCAACATCGCCTATGACGATCTCCGCCGCCGGGCGGAGAAGGCCTGCAAGGCGGCCGCCAAGACCGAATGCGTGCTGCTCTATATCAACCTCGACGAGCGCCGGCCCTACCGGCTGGCCGGCCAATAGGCGACGCAGCGGCGGCGCGACGATCCCGCGATGCGGTCATTTGAGCGGATTTGGCTGGAAAATGGGCGGCAAGGCGGCGGGGAAATTGGTGGACCCGAACAGAATCGAACTGTCGACCTCCTCATTGCGAACGAGGCGCTCTCCCAACTGAGCTACGGGCCCGCTCCGGACGGCGGCTCCCTGCGGAGCATCCCTGGCGGAACGGGGCGGAATATGGTTGTCCGCAGGGGCGACTGTCAAGTGCGGCGTAAGGCCTTGAACCCATGGCCTTATCGCACCATCTTCCGGGCTCCGGCCGCTGCCGTCTCCCTTGCGGCTTGCACCGGGCTTAGCTAGGTTCCACCGCTAGGTTCCACCGGGACCGCCTCGCCACCCTGCAATCGGGAACATGGATCGCCGCCAATGCTCGCCGTCGCACAACTGCTGAGTACCGTCATCTGGCTCTTCACCTGGGTGCTGATCGTCCAGGTGGTGATGAGCTGGCTGATTGCCTTCAACGTGGTCAATACCCGCAACCGCTTCGTCTACCAGGTCGCCGACATCACCTACAAGCTGACCGAGCCGGTGCTGCGGCCGATCCGGCGCATCCTGCCCAATCTCGGCGGCATCGATGTTTCCCCGGTCGTGCTGATCCTGCTGCTGCAATTCGCCAAGAACCTGCTGTTCGAATATGTCTTCCTCCGCTGAGGCGGAGGGGGCCTGCTGGCAGGCCGTCGCGAGCGGCATCCGCCTCCGATTGAAGGTCCAGCCGAAAGCCCGCCGCAACGCCATCGACGGGGTCATGCCCGATGCGGATGGCGGGCGGGTGATCCGGCTGGCGGTGACCGCGGCGCCGGAGGACGGCAAGGCCAACCAGGCGGTGATCGCCCTGCTGGCCAGGGCCCTGGGTGTCGCGAAAGCGGCGATTTCGGTCGTCGCGGGCGCAACCGACCGGCGCAAGCTGGTGGAGATTCGCGGCGATCCGGCCGAACTCGGCGCCGTCCTCGACACGCTGCTCAAAGGGAAGTGAAGCATGAACGCCCCGCAGAAGAACCCCGACCCCAAGGTGATCGACGGCAAGGCCTTTGCCGAGAACCTGCGGGTCAAGGTCGGCCGCCAGGTCGCGGCCCTGAAGGCGATGCACGGCTTCCTGCCGGGATTGGCCGTGGTCCTGGTCGGCGAGGATCCCGCCAGCAAGGTCTATGTCCGCAACAAGGGCGAGCAGACCAAGGCCAGCGGCATGGCGAGCTTCGAGCACAAGCTGCCCGCCACCACATCCCAGGCCGAGCTGCTGGCGCTGATCGACCGGCTGAACAAGGACCCCAACGTGCACGGGATCCTCTGCCAACTGCCGGTGCCGAAGCAGATCGATCCCCAGGCGATCATCAACGCCATCGACCCGGCAAAGGACGTCGACGGCTTCCACGTCGTCAATGCCGGCAAGCTGGCGACCGGCGGCGAGGGGCTGATCCCCTGCACGCCCTTCGGCTGCCTGCTGCTGCTGAAGGACCGGCTCGGCGATCTCGCCGGCAAGCATGCGATCGTGCTCGGCCGCTCGAACATCGTCGGCAAGCCGATGGCGCAGCTGCTGCTCAACGAGAGCTGCACCGTCACCATCGCCCATTCCAAGACCAGGGACCTGCCGGGCGAATGCCGCCGCGCCGACATCGTGGTGGCCGCGGTCGGCCGGCCGCAGATGGTGAAGGGCGACTGGATCAAGGACGGCGCGGTCGTCATCGACGTCGGCATCAACCGCATCGAGGTCGACGGCAAGGGCAAGCTGGTCGGCGATGTCGATTATGCCAGCGCCTATCCGAAGGCCTCCGGCATCACGCCGGTGCCGGGCGGCGTCGGGCCGATGACCATCGCCATGCTGCTTGAGAACACCGTGATCGCCGCCTGCCGCCAGCGCGGGGTCAAGCTGCCGGACTAAGGGCGTAATCCAGGGACTGCCGCGCCACGTACCTAGGTAAATGGTGCGGAGCGGTCGAGATGGGTTATGTGCTTGCAGTCACGGCGGTCTTCCTGGCGACCCATGTCGCCTTGGCGGAGGCGCCGCTGCGCGACATCGCGGTTCGGCTGCTGGGCGAGAGGGTCTTCGCCTATGCCTATGCCGCCCTCGCCATCCTGCAGCTGATCTGGCTGGGCGAGGCCGTCGCTGCGGCCCCGGCCATCGCCTATTGGCAGCCGCCCGGCTGGGCGCCGGTGGTGCCACTTGCCGTCATGCCGCTGGCCCTGCTGCTGCTCGTTTGCGGCTTCAGCCAGAACAACCCGACGGCGACCCTGGCGCCGGCGGCGGTAAAACGCCGGGAGGTCGTCGGCATCCTCGCCGTCACCCGCAATCCGGTGATGTGGGGCCTCGGCCTCTGGTCCCTGGCGCATCTCGCGAGTGTCGGCAATGCAGCCGAGGCCCTGCGCTTTGCCGCCTTCGCGGCGCTGGCGCTGCTCGGCACGCTGCGGGTCGAGGCGAAGCAGCGGGCAAAATGGGGCGATGCCGCCTGGCGGGACTTCACCGCCCGGAGCTCGAACCTGCCGTTCCTGGCGATGCTGCAGGGCCGCGCCCGGCTGGACTGGCGCGAGATCGGCGCGGCGCGGCTTGCCGTCGCCGCCGCGCTCTATCCCGCCATCATCCTCTGGTTCCATCCGGCCGTGATCGGCCGCGCGGTCTGGCCCGGTTGGCTGCCGGGTTGACCGCTAGGGGCGGCTCTTCTTCAGCAGCCTCAGGCGCAGGGCATTCAGCTTGATGAAGCCCGCCGCATCGCGCCTGGTCGTAGGCGCCGGCATCCTCCTCGAAGGTGACATGCTTCAGGCTGTAGAGGCTCTTGGGCGACTTGCGGCCGACCACGGTCGCATGGCCCTTGTAGAGCTTCAGCCGCACCGTGCCCTCGACATGCTCCTGGCTCTTGTCGATCAGCGCCTGCAGCATCTCGCGTTCCGGCGCGAACCAGAAGCCGTTGTAGATCAGCTCGGCATAGCGCGGCATGATCTCGTCCTTGAGATGCGCGGCGCCGCGGTCGAGGGTGATGCTTTCGATGCCGCGATGGGCATTGTGCAGGATGGTGCCGCCCGGGGTCTCGTAGATGCCGCGGGACTTCATGCCGACGAAGCGGTTCTCGACCAGGTCCAGCCGGCCGATGCCGTTGGCCTTGCCGAGCGCGTTCAGCCTGGTGAGCAGGGTCGCCGGCGACAGCTTCTCGCCGTCGATCGAGACCGCGTCGCCCTTCTCGAAGCCGATCTCGATATAGCTCGCCTTGTCGGGTGCTGCTTCCGGCGAGATGGTGCGCTGATAGACCATCTCCTCCGGCTCCTGCCAGGGATCCTCCAGCACCTTGCCCTCGGAGGAGGAGTGCAGCAGGTTGGCGTCGACCGAGAAGGGCGCCTCGCCGCGCTTGTCCTTGGCGATCGGGATCTGGTGCTTCTCGGCGAATTCGATCAGCGTCGTCCGGCTGGTCAGGTTCCATTCGCGCCAGGGCGCGATCACCTTGATGTCCGGGTTGAGCGCGTAATAGGAGAGCTCGAAGCGCACCTGGTCGTTGCCCTTGCCGGTGGCGCCGTGGCAGACCGCGTCGGCGCCGGTCTCGCGGGCGATCTCGATCTGGCGCTTGGCGATCAGCGGCCGGGCGATCGAGGTGCCGAGCAGGTACTGGCCCTCGTAGAGCGCGTTGGCGCGGAACATCGGGAAGACGTAGTCGCGGGTGAAGTTCTCGCGCAGATCCTCGATGAAGATCTGCTTGATGCCCAGCATCTCGGCCTTCTTGCGGGCCGGGGTCAGCTCCTCGCCCTGGCCGAGATCGGCGGTGAAGGTAACCACCTCGCAGCGATAGGTCTCCTGCAGCCATTTCAGGATGACGCTCGTGTCGAGGCCGCCGGAATAGGCGAGAACGACCTTCTTGATGTCCCGTAGATTACCCTTGGCAGCCATGGAAACCCTCTTGTCCCGCACGAAAAGCGGCCGGACAGTAGGGGAAAGCCCCGGGGCGGGCAAGTGGCCGGGCCGCCCGCGGCGGGCCGGGGCGAGGGGGTGCGGCGATGTGGATCATGGTGAGCGGGCCCTATACCAGCGGCACCGGGCCGGGCGGCCGGGCTGGCCCGGACGAGCGGGCGGCGAACCTGCAGGACATGAACCGCGCCGCCGCCGCCGTTTTCGACCGCGGCCATGTCCCGGTCATCGGCGTCAATCTCGCCCTGCCGGTGATCGCAGCGGCGGGAGCGGACCGGTTCGAGGCGATCATGATGCCGCTCAGCCTCGCCCTGGCCGAACGCTGCGACGCCTGCCTGCGCGTCGGCGGCCCGTCCAAGGGCGCCGACGCGGAAATGGATCTGTTCCGGGCGGCGGGCAAACCGGTCTATCGCGACCTGGCCGACATTCCGCCGGGCTGAACCGGTCCCGGCTATTTCCCCAGCTTCTTCAGCTCGAGGGTGGCGTCGATGTACTCGATGCTGCCGCGCGACATGCTGGCGACGGCGGCCTGGAACTGCCGGGTGGCACCGGCCTTGTCACCCTTCGCCAGGGCCAGCTCGCCGAGATAGAAATGCGTCTCGCAGGACAGCGACATGGCGACCGCGGGATCCTTCACCTGGATCGCCTGCAGCAGATCCGGTTCGGAGATCTTGCCGAGGATCAGGGCGGCGAGCGGCAATGGCCATTGCTCGGGGTCGTATTTCGCCACCGCGGCCTCCAGCGGCTTCAGGTCCGGCTTGCCGGTCCGCAGCCGGGCGAGATAAAGCCGGATCGCGGCATAGGGGTTCTCGGCCCGGTTCTGCATCGCGGCATCGAAATCCGCCGCCGCCGAATCATAGTTGCCCTTCAGGTAATAGGCGCGCCCGCGGTTGTAGTAGGAATCAGCGGATTTCGCGTCGATCTTGATCAGTGCCGAGAAATCCTGGATCGCCGCATCGAAACTGCCGACGCGGATATAGATGCCGCCGCGAGCGACCAGCGACAGCGGGTCCTCGGGATGCTGCTTCAGCACCGCCGTCAGGTCCTTGATCGCCGCATCGTCGCGGCCCTGCAGGGTATAGATGCCGGCCCGGTAGTAGAGCGTGTCGGCGTCGTCCGGCGCCAGGGCCAGCACCTTGCCGAAATCCAGCAGGGCGAGATCGTAGCGCCCGATCAGCGCATGCGTCGCACCGCGGTTGTAGAGCGCGTCGGCGGCGCGCGGATCGTTCTTCAGCGCCGCGGTGAAATCGCCGATCGCGGCTTCCAGCTGCTGCCGCGCCGCATTGGCCTTGCCGCGGAACACGTAGGCGGCGGTCACCTGCTTGACGGAGAGCCGCCCCCCGTTGATCAGCTCGGTGCAGGCGATCGCCTGCAGTTCCGGATCGTTGCCCTCGCTGCAGGGCTTCATCATCTCGATGGCCGGATCCGGCGCTGCCGGCGCCGCGGTCTCGGTGCTGTCGGCGCGGCCGGCGGCGCCGTCGAGGAGGCCGAGCAACAGGCCGCCGAGCAGCAGCGCTCGCGCTGCAGTTTGCCGGAGGATTTCTCGCTCTTTGAGTCCGTTTCGCAATAACATTGCCAATTCGCGAAAGCGCTTCAGGTTCATGACAAAAGTCCGGATACGGGATAAAGCCAGCATTTCAGGACGCTTGTGTTGCATACTCTAGATGCAGATCAAGCGGTTTGTTAGGTCTATCTTCTGCCGCCCAACTTCCATTCCCAAGCTGCCTTAAGCGCGATTTAACCGCTTCGCGGCATAGTCATGCGCAGATCCAGTGCGCGCGACCGCACAGTCTTCTTTGACGGGTTTCCGTGGGGCACGAAATGCCGATGTGGCAGAATCTCAAGATCGGCAGGCGCCCTGCGATCGGCATCGGTGCGATGCTGGCAGTGGCGACTTCCGCTCAGGTCGGCCCGTCCGCCGCCGAGCAGAGTTTCGCGGCCTTTGACCAAGCCGCGAAGGAAACCGCGATCGCCGGCAAATTGAACGGTGATCTGATGGCCCAACGCCTCTACCACCGGGTCTATTCCGTCAAGGCCAGTGACGAAGCCGAGCTGAGGGGGTTCGACGGGCGCTCGGTCCTCACCGGCGCCAGCCAGGAACTGGACTCGGCTGGCGAGCTTGCAAGGAAAGGAACGATGCGACGCAACCACATGAGCGAATTTCTGAGGGAGGCCGGCGTATAGGGCATGGAACCGGGCGACGGGCATTTTGGACCGCAGCCCGCCTCGGCCGGAGCCCGACCTTCGTCATTGCCATTCATTTGCAGGAACCTGCCGACCGTCGCGTTACCGAGAGGGCATCATGCGCCTGAACGAGCCGATCACCGACCGCGAGATCCTCATGCGCGACGGCCAGCTGCTGGTGTCGCAGACCGATGCCGGCGGCCGGATCGTCTTCGTCAATCACGAGTTCCTGCAGATCAGCGGCTATGCCGAGGGCGAGCTGATCGGCGCGCCGCACAACATCATCCGGCATCCGCATATGCCGAAGGAAGCCTTCGCCGACCTGTGGCGGGTCATCAAGGGCGGCGAGCCCTGGGAAGGCCTGGTGAAGAACCGGGCGAAGAGCGGCGACTTCTACTGGGTCTATGCCAATGTCACGCCAGTGATCGAGGGCAATCGCATCACCGGCTACATCTCGATCCGCACCAAGCCCGGCCGCGATCAGGTGCGGGCGGCGGAAGCGGCCTATGCGGCCATCCGCACCGGCACCGACAAGCGGCTGGCGGTCGATCACGGACGGGCGATTCGCCGCGGCCTGCGGCACCAGATCGGCCGCCTCACCGGCAGCCTGACCGGCCGCCTGGCGCTGGCCGGATTGGCCGTCATCGCCGGCATCCTGCCGATCGCCGGATACGGGCTGCAGGCCATGGCCGGGTCGCCGGGTCGCCTCTCCCTCGGGATCGGCCTGCTGGTCCTTGCCCTGTCGGTGATGCTGCTCGCCGGATGGTCGGTCTCGCGCAGCGTCAAGCGGCCGCTCCGGCAGTTCGCCGAGGATTTCGCCGCCATCGCCCGTGGCGATTCCCATCACGAGATCAAGTTCATCCCGATCGTCGAGTTCCAGCGGCTGGGAACCAGCCTGCGGGCGATGCGGGCAAAACTCGCCTATGCCAACGAGGAGAGCCGCGAGCGCAACGAACGCGCCGGCGAGGAACGGTCGCAGGCGATGGCCAGCATGGCCGAGACGGTGGATCGCGAGACCCGCGGCGCGGTCGCGGCGGTGGTCAAACTCACCACCGAGATGGCGCTGAAGGCCAGCGAGATGTCCGGTTCGGCGGCGACCGTGACCGATCGCAGCCAGACCGTCGCCGCCGCCGCCACCGAGGCGCAGGCGAATGTGCAGACCGTGGCCGCCGCCTCCGAGGAGCTCAGCGCCTCGATCGGCGAGATCGCCGCGCAGGTGAATTCGGCGCGCCGGATCACCGGCGAGACCGTCGATGCCGCGGCAGCGGCGCAAGCGACGATCGCGCGCCTGTCCGAGGCGGTCGGGCGGATCGGCCAGGTGACCGGCCTGATCAGCGAGATCGCCAGCCAGACCAATCTGCTGGCGCTCAATGCGACGATCGAGGCGGCGCGCGCCGGCGAATCCGGCAAAGGCTTTGCCGTGGTCGCCAACGAGGTGAAGTCGCTCGCCAACCAGACCTCGCGGGCGACCGGCGACATCACCTCGCAGATCAACGAGGTTCAGGCGGCAACCGACAGTGCCGTGGGTGCCGTGCAGTCGATCGTCGATTCGATCCGCAGCGTCGAGAGCGTTTCGTCGGCGATCGCTGCCGCCATGGAAGAGCAGAGCGCGACCACTGCGGAGATCGCCCGAAACGTCACTCAGACCTCGGTCGCTGCGCAGGAAGTGGCGGAACGCATCGCCGAGGTTTCGACGGAATCCGGCATGACCGGCGAGCGTGCGCATTCGGTCAAGGAGCTTTCCGGCAATGTCGCCAAGAGCGTCGACGACCTCAGCCTCGCCCTGGTCAACGTGATCAGGGAATCGATGCAGAATCTCGAGCGCCGCCGCAGGCCGCGCTTCGGCTACCGCAAGCCGGCCAAGGCGATGTTCGACGGCGGACAGGTCGACATGATCGCGGAGAACATCTCGACCGGCGGCGCCATGCTGCGCGGCGCGGCGCCGGACCTCGAACCCGGCCGGAGCCTGCAGGTGAAGATCGAGGGATTTGCCGAAGCCTTGTCCTGCCATGTCCGCAACCGGCGGGCCGGGGGCCTGCACGTGAAGTTCGACCTGACGCCGGGCCAGGAGCAACGTTTCCAGGAGGAGTTCGCCAAGGCGATTGTCGGTCGGCGCCCCTTGGGCGAGGCCGCATGATGACGCCGGCCACCCACGAGATGTGGAAACAGGACGTTCATCCTGCCGTCAGGGCGCGAAGTACCGGATGGCACCGGATTTATCACATCGATCCGCCACGAAGCGTCGGGTTCGCAGTTTTGAATGCTAACCGAAAATTTACCATAAGCCATTGATTTAAATCAAAAATGGCAAAGAGCACGAACGATGGAATGCAGCAATGGTGGACCGGCGCCCGGGCGCCCCACGCTTTTGGAGGTTGTCATGCGTCTCAATGAACCGGTGACGAACAACGAAGTCGAAATGCGGGACGGCCAGCTGCTGGTTTCGCAGACCGATGCCGGCGGCAAGATCGTCTTCGTCAACCAGGACTTCATCCAGATCAGCGGCTTCACCGAAGGCGAGCTGGTCGGCGCGCCGCACAACATCGTTCGCCATCCCGAGATGCCGAAGGAGGCCTTCGCCGATCTGTGGCGCGTGATCAAGAGCGGCCAGCCCTGGGAAGGTCTGGTGAAGAACCGCACCAAGACCGGCGACTTCTACTGGGTCCATGCCAATGTGACGCCGGTGATCGAGAACAAGCAGGTCGTCGGCTACATCTCGATCCGCAACAAGCCGACGCGCGACCAGATCAAGGCGGCCGACCAGGCCTACAAGGCGATCCGGACCGGCAGCAACAAGCGCTTGTCCGTCCAGGACGGCAATGTCGTCACCCGCGGGCTGCGCCACAATCTGGCGACGCGGCTCAACAACATCGGCGGCCGCATGGGCCTGACCGGCCTCGGCGTCCTGCTGGGCGTGATGCTGGTCGCCGGGCTCGGCTTCAAGGGCATGCGCGATTCGAACACCGACATCCGCAGCCTCTATCTCGATCGTGCGGTGCCGCTGGCGCAGATGAGTGCGATCGGCTCGGACCTGCATCAGAGCATCGAATTGCTGCAGACTTCCGCGATCGCGATCCTGGCCGGCAAGCCGGCACCGGGCATCGAGGCGGATATCGCCCGGCAGCAGCAGGAGATGGCGGCACAATGGGACGCCTACATGGCGACCTACCTGACGCCGGAGGAAGCCGATCTGGCCAAGCAGTTCGCCGCCGACCGCGATGCCTTCCTGCAGGACGGACTGGCCAAGGGCGTGGCGCTGGCAAAGGCGAATGACGCGCACGGCCTCCAAGCCCATATCGCCGACACGGTGCAGCCGGCCTTCGCCAAGCTCGAAGGCGAGCTGGCCGCCCTCACCAAGCTGCAGGTCGATGTCAGCCAGGAGATCTATTCCGCCTCGCAGGCGGATTTCAGCCTGCATCTCTGGAGTGCCGTCGGCCTGCTGGTGCTGTTCGTCGGTCTGCTCGGCATCGCCGGCTGGATCCTGACGAACAGCTTCCGCCAGCCGCTGCGCCGGTTGCAGGACGACTTCGATGCCATCGCCACCGGCAACAACAGCCACCAGATCCGGTCCTCGTCGATCGCGGAATTCAGCCGGATGGCAACGCGGCTCCGGGCGATGCGGGCCAAGCTGGCCTATACCGCAGAGGAGCGGCGCATCCGCGACGAGCGGGCCTCCGAGGAACGCGCCCATGCCCTGCATTCGATGGCGGAAACCGTCGAGCGCGAGTCGAAGGGCGCGGTGGACGTGGTCGCCCGCCTCACCGGCGAGATGACCGAGAACGCCAACCAGATGTCGCAATCGGCCACCACCGTCAGTTCGCGGAGCCAGACGGTGGCCGCGGCGGCGACCGAGGCCCTGGCGAACATCCAGACCGTGGCCTCGGCCTCCGAGGAGCTCAGCGCCTCGATCGCCGAGATCGCCACCCAGGTCAATGCGGCGCAACGGGTGACCGGCGAGACCGTCGCCGCGGCGACCGGTGCCCAGACCACGATCGGCCAGCTCTCCGATGCGGTCGCCAAGATCAGCGCCGTCACCAGCCTGATCAACGAGATCGCCGGCCAGACCAACCTGCTGGCGCTCAACGCCACCATCGAGGCGGCGCGGGCCGGGGAGGCCGGCAAGGGCTTCGCCGTGGTTGCCAGCGAGGTGAAATCCCTGGCCACCCAGACCGCACGGGCGACCGACGAGATCACCGCCCAGATCGGCGCGGTGCAGTCCGCTACCGACCGGGCGGTCAGCGCGGTGAAGTCGATTGTCGACTCGATCCATTCGGTGGAGACCGTCTCCAGCGCCATCGCCGCCGCGATCGAGGAGCAGAACGCCACCACCGCCGAGATCGCCCGCAACGTCACCGAGACCTCGGTGGCGGCGCAGGAAGTGGCGCAGCGCATCGCCGAGGTCTCCGCCGAATCCACCCAGACCGGCAACCGCGCCGACGCGCTGAAGGCCCTGGCCGGCGACGTCTCCCGCAGCGTCGACGATCTCGGCGCCGTGCTGGTGAAGGTGGTCAAGACCTCGACCGAGAACGTCGAGCGCCGGCGCAAGCCGCGCTACGGCTTCCGCAAGCAGGCCAAGGCGCTGGTCGACGGCGGCCGCATCGACATGATCGCCGAGAACATCTCCGTAGGCGGCGCCATGCTGCGCGGCGCGGCGCCGGACCTGCCGAACGGCAAGACGATGGAGGTGCAGATCGAGGGCTTCTCCGACGCGCTGCCCTGCCATGTCCGCAGCCGGCGCGACGGCGCCCTGCATCTGAAGTTCGACCTCACCCCGGCGCAGCACGTGCGCTTCCACGAGGAATTCGCCCGGGCGGTCGCCGGCAAGGCGCCGCTCGGCGAGGCCGCCTAGGGCGTGACTCCGGCTCTGGAAGGCCGGGCGCCAATCCGCTAGTCTCCCCTCCCCGGCAACGAGGAGGGGGTCCGGCCGATGCTGTTCATGATCGTCGAGCGCTTCCGGGACAACGACATGCTGCCGGTCTACAAGCGCCTGCGCGATGCCGGGCGCGGGTTTCCCGAGGGCTTGAAATATCTCGACAGCTGGGTCGAGCCGAATTTCGGCCGCTGCTTCCAGCTGATGGAATGCGACGACCTGCGCCTGATCCAGGCATGGGTGCTGCAATGGCGCGGCGCCGGCGTCAGCTTCGAGATCGTGCCGGTGGTCTCCAGCCAGGAGACCCGCGCGGTGGTGGCGCCGCACCTCGATACGGTCTAGGCGCCACCCACCCCGCTTGCCGAAACAGCGCCGCTAGCGCAGATCGTACTTGAAGTCGTATTCCGTCCCCTTGTCGTCGCGGGCATGCAGCCGCATCTCGCCGCGGCTCTTGGCATAGGCGCCGGTACCGCCGGTCACCGCCAATACCGAATCGCCCTTGTCGAGGAACGGCCCCTGGACCGTGATCTGGCCCTTGGGCAGGCTCAGCGTCCAGAAGCATTCCCAGGACACGCCGACCGCGACCCGGATGCAGTAGCCGGTATCGCTGCCGACCTTGGTCTTGTTCTCGGCATCGAAGATCTCGTTGGCGAAGGTCAGCAGGTCGCCGGCGCTGTCGCCGGTGGCGCCGAGATCGACCACGGCATCGGTGGTTGCGCGCTCGACCAGGTCGAGCTGCATCGAATCCGCCGCCGCGCCGGTCGCGGCGAGCAGGGTGAAGCCGAGGCCGGTGGCGAGGCCGGTGGCGATGCGCAGGAACATGATGTCTCTCCCCTTGTGACTGGCGCCGCGGCGGCGGGCCGGGTTCGGATACGGGCGGGACGAATGTTAGTACGGCATCCGGCGTTGCGCCAGTTGGCCGAGGATCCGGCGGCCGGCCGCTGCTTGATCCGCCGGCGATCTTTACCTAAGGTCCTGCGGCATCGGCAAAAAAGGCAACCAGGCCGGGCCGATGGCACGCGCGCTGCGAAGGATCCGACGATGACCATGTTCGAACCGCTGTACCGCCGTCAGCTGCCGCAACTGGGCGACAGCCTGTTTCTCACCGACGGCGGGTTGGAGACCACGCTGATCTTCCGTGACGGGATCGAGCTCCCCCATTTCGCCGCCTTCGATCTCCTGAAGAGCAGCGCCGGCATCCGGCGTACCTACGACTATTACGTCCCCTACATCCGCTTCGCCACGGCGCGCGGCCTCGGCTTCGTCCTCGAATCCTCGACCTGGCGCGCCCATGCCGATTGCGGTGCCAAGCTGGGCTATGATGCGGCCGGCCTCGCGGACATGAACCGCCGCGGCATCGCCCTGATGGCGGATCTGCGGCGCGACTTCCAGGCCCCGGCCACGCCCATGGTGATCAGCGGCAACATCGGCCCGCGCGGCGACGGCTACGATCCGGGCGCCCTGATGACCGCGTCCGAGGCCGAGGCCTATCATCGGGCGCAGATCGCCACCTTCGCCGAGACCGCCGCCGATCTGGTCAGCGCCTTCACCCTGACCAACACCGCCGAGGCCATCGGCATCGTCCGCGCCGCAGACAGGTGCCGGATGCCGGTCGTCATCTCCTTCACGCTGGAAACCGACGGTACGCTGCCCACCGGGCAGAGCCTGCAGGCGGCGATCGCCGAGGTCGATGCCGCGACCGATGCGGCCCCCGCCTATTACATGATCAACTGCGCGCATCCGACGCATTTCGCCGATGCGCTGGATGCCGGGGCCGCCTGGACCCGGCGGCTGCGCGGCATCCGCGCCAATGCCTCCTGCCGCAGCCATGCCGAGCTCGATGCGGCGCCTGGCCTCGATTCCGGCGATCCGGCGGAGCTCGGCCGGGAATACGCCGCTTTGCGCCGCAGGCTGCCCTGGCTCACCGTGCTGGGCGGCTGCTGTGGCACCGACCATCGCCATGTCGAGGCGATTTCGCACAGCTGCCTGACGGAAGCGGCCTAGGCGCTGCCCTGCCGCCGCCCCCCGGGCTTGCTGCAATAGAGCCCATAGAGGGTCTGCAGGAGGTCCAGAACCCTGCGGTCGGCGACCCTGTAGAAGATCCGCTTGCCCTCGCGCCGGGTCGCGACCAGGCCTTCCACCCGCAGCACGCCGAGCTGCTGGGACAGCGTCGGCTGGCGGATATCCAGCTCGGCCTCGAGCTCGCCGACCGAGGCCTCCTTCTGGCTCAACTGGCAGAGCAGCAGCAGGCGGTCCTCGTTGGCGAGAACCCGCAGCATCGCCGTGGCATCGACCGCCGCGCGGCGCATGACCTTCATCCGGATCGGGGGGTGCGTCACTTTCGTCCTTGCTCGCATCGCTGCCAGTCAATATATAAACATATATAATATTTTTCAATATAACAAATGAGCCGGCAACCGCAGGCCCATGAACAGAGCGCGGAGAGCAAGATGAAGATGAATGTCGGCGGCATCGACCGGATCCTGCGCATCGGCGTCGGCCTGGCCCTGATTGCGGCGACGCTCTATGGCGCGATCGGCGTCTGGGGCTGGCTGGGCGTGATCCCGCTGGCGACCGGCATCTTCCGCTTCTGCCCGGCCTACCTGCCGTTCGGCCTCAGTTCCTGCCGCGGCAGATAGCGGGGGCCGGCCAGATGACGACCGCAGTTCCCGGCTATCGCGACCTCACCCGGACCGTCTCCGCCAACCTCGCCACCCTGCGTGCCGACATCCCCGACGTCATGGCCGGGTTCGGCGAGCTCGCCCGCGCCGCCTCGCGGGACGGCGCGCTGGACAAGAAGACCAAGGAACTGATCGCGCTTGCCCTCGGCGTGGCCGCCCGTTGCGACGCCTGCATCGGTTTCCACGTCCAGGCGCTGGTCAAGCTCGGCGCCAGCAAGGCCGAGGTGGAGGAAGCCCTCGGCATGGCGGTCTACATGGGCGGCGGTCCCTCGCTGATGTACGCGGCCAATGCCATCGCCGCCTACCAGGAATTCGCCACCCCCGCCTGATTGGCCCCCGCGCCTATTGCAGGCGGTCGGCCTGCTGCGCCTGGGCCTCCAGGGCGGCGCATTCCGCCGGTTTCGGCATGGCGCCGCCGGCCGCGATGGCGGCATGGTAGTTGAGCGTGATCCTGGCCGGCAGCGTGCCGCCGCCATAGACCGCCGGCTGCGCGCCGGCCTCGACCAGGTCGCAGCGCTGCACGATCCAGGAGGCGACGCCGGTGACGCCGGTCCCGGTCACGCCGCCGCGCGCCCGCCGGTAGAGCGACAGGATCAGGCGCGAGAGCGGCGAGGCGCTGGCGAGGCGGCGCGGCAGCACGACATTGCCCTTGTCGTCGGTGCGCGCCTCGGCCTGGCGGTCACTGCCGTCGACCGCATAGTCGCGCCAGGCCTGGCGCAACGGCAGGGCCTTCAGCGGCCGGCCGATGGCGTCGAGGACCTGCAGGCGCCAGGCCGGCACCGTCACGCTGTCGATCGGATAGGCAAGCGCCGCCAGCACGGCCACCAGCAGGCCGGCCCCGACCATCCACCAATACCGCTTCGCCTTGCGCATCGGACCACCGATCCTCCGCCGTTCGGGCCGGACGCTATTCCGCCGCCGGCACGTCCCTGGCCGCGTCGCGTTCGGAGCGGCGCAGCTTCACGGATTCGCTCTTCAGCTGGCCGCAGGCGGCCATGATGTCCTCGCCGCGGGGCGTGCGCACCGGGCTCGAATAGCCGGCCTCGAAGACGATGTCGCTGAAGGTCTTGATCGCCTGCGGCGTCGAGCGCTCGAAGGGGGCGCCCGGCCAGGGATTGAACGGGATGAGGTTGACCTTGGTCGGAATCCCCTTCACCAGCTTGACCAAAGCGCGGGCATCCGCCGGACTGTCGTTGACGTCCTTCAGCATCACGTATTCGAAGGTGATGCGCCGCGCATTGTTGAGGCCGGGATAGGAGCGGCAGGCCTGCATCAGTTCCTTGATCGGGTATTTCTTGTTGATCGGCACGATGACGTCGCGCAGCTCGTCGGTCACCGCATGCAGCGAGATCGCCAGGTTGACGCCGAGCTCGGTCCCGGCACGCTCGATCATCGGCACCACGCCGGCGGTGGAGAGCGTGATCTTCCGCTTGGAGATCGAGATGCCCTCGCCGTCCATGACGATCTTCAGCGCCTTGGCCACGTTGTCGTAGTTGTAGAGCGGCTCGCCCATGCCCATCATCACGATGTTGCTGAGCTGGCGCCCGTCGGGCGGGCTCGGCCATTCGCCGATATGGTCCCGGGCGCTCATCACCTGGCCGACGATCTCGGCGGCGCTGAGGTTGCGCACCAGGCGCTGGGTCCCGGTATGGCAGAACTTGCAGGTGAGGGTGCAGCCGACCTGGGAGGAGACGCAGAGCGTGCCGCGATCCTCTTCCGGGATGTGCACCGATTCCACCTCCTGGCCGTCGGGGAACTTCAGCAGCCATTTCCGCGTGCCGTCGACCGACTGCTTGTCCAGCGATACCGTCGGCCGCTCGACCACGAAGGTCTCCGCCAGGGCGGCGCGGAAATCCTTGGAGAGCGTGGTCATTGCCGCGAAATCGGTCTCGCCGCGGTGATAGATCCAGTGCCAGAGCTGGCGCGCGCGGAAGGCCGGCTGGCCGACCTCCTTCATGGTCCGCTCCAGTTCCTCGCGCGACAGGCCGACGAGATTCCGCCGCCCGCTCAGGGTCTCCCGGCCGGTCATCGCGTTCGGCGGCGCGAACAGGTCCGCGTGATGCTGCGTGCTCATCTTCCGTCTCGTTCCTTCCCGGCGCGCCGCGGCGCACCGATCAAACTCTTCGTCATGATGCCGGTTCGCATGCGACGAACCGGCCAAACTCCCCGTCATGCCCGGGCTTGGCCCGGGCACCCACGAATTTCCGCCATCGCCGACCAGGTCGTGGCTGGCCAAGCCCGGGCCCGGCCGCGACGCCGGTATCTACCGGCAGGCTTCCGTCATCGCCGCATAGGCCTTGGCAAAGCCGGCCAGGGCATAGGTATCCTGCGTCTTCACATTGCCCTTGGCGGCGGCGGTGGCGTTCACCACCAGCCAGTCCGCATGCTTCATCGCCTCGACCATCTGGCGGTCCTGGGCATCGTCCGTGGCCCAGGCGCGGCCCCCGGCCAGCCGGGTCAGGCGAAAGGTCTTCCGGCCGATCTTGACCATCACCGGGTTGCCCTTCTTCGGCTCGAAACCCAGCACGATGCTCACCTCGTCGCGCCCGCCATTGGCGGCGGCATTGGCGACCCGCGTCACCAGCGCACCGACCTCGCCACGCCCGGCGAGATCGCCGAGCTTGGTGCCCGGACGGCTGATCGTATAGCACATCAGCAGGCCGCGCTCCTCGTAGGTCAGCGCCTGCCAGGCCTTGAAGCTGCCGACAGGTTTCGGCGACCCGGCGCTGGCGGCGCTCGGCGCGTCCTGCGCCAGGGCCCCGCCGGCACCGATCAGCCCGGCCAGGACCGCCGCGATCGCGCCACGTCTTCCCACTCTCATGAGGCGGGGGTTTACCAGGGATAAGGCGGAAAATCCACCCCCGGCGGACCGGGAGCTATTCGGGATTCTTCTGCTTTTTCAAACGGTTCTGTTTCCAGATCGGCAGGCCGCGCTGGTGCGGCGCCCGCGGCTTCGCCGGCCCGCCCACCCGGACCGGCCGTTCGGCGAAGCGCCCGAGGCTCACCATCCGGTCATACATCACGATGGCGCCGGCGACCGACAGGTTGACGCAGAAGCGGGTGGGGATCCGGACGATGAAATCGCAGCGGTCCTGCAGCGCCGGCGAGAGCGAATCCTGCTCCGCCCCCAGCACATAGGCGGCGGCCAGCGGATGGGTGAAGGACGGCAGGTCGATCGCATCCTCGGTGATCTCGATGCCGATCAGCCGGCAGCCCAGGGGCAGGGTGAAGGCGGCGACGTCGTCATAGAGCTGCACCGGCATGTTGTTGAGCGCCACCGAGGTGTCCGATGCCAGCACCGCCCGCACGTCGAAGGCGGCATTGATGGCGAAGGCGAAGCTGGCATTGAAGGCATGCGCCGTGCGCAGGACGGCACCCAGGTTCATCGGCTTCGAGATCCCCTCGACGCCGATCCCGAAATAGCCCCGCGGCAATGCCTTGTCGTCCATAGGGATCCCGTCTGCGCTTGCGGGCGGGAACCTAGCGCGGCAATGCCGGGCCGGCAAGTTGCGGCGACGGGCCCGGAAGGATTCGATCCCTAATACACAGCGTCGGCCGCGGGCCGAAAGGCCGGCCATCTTGCAGGGTTTTTTTGAATCGCGCAGGATGCGGATCCAGGGGATCGATGTCTTGGTCGGCCGGCAGCGGCGGGACGCATCGGGGGAAAGTCGAGCGCATGGGTCGCGGTCCGGATCCTTCATGGCAGGTGGGCGCCAGGCCGCAGCGGCGGACCGTGGATGTCGAGGTGATGCGGCGCGAGGCGAGTCCGCTCATCCGCGAATTCTACGACTACTGGGACCTGAAGCGGCGCGGACGCGCCGTTCCCGCGCGCGCCGATCTGGATCCGGTGGAGATGAAGCGGTGGCTGTCCGGTATCCAGATCGTCGAGGTCCTGGAGAATCCCAGGCGCCTGCAATACCGCCTGCTTGGACAGAACGAGATCGACGTGCGGGGATTTAACGCGACCGGCCTGTCGGTCGAGGAGGGCTTTGTCTGTTCCAGCAAGGAGGATGCTCTCGCCAACTACAACCTCGCGATCGACGGCAGGACGATGGTGTTCGACTGGTCGCCGATCCCTCATGCCGGCGGGTTCGAGGTCGATCAGCAGGCGATCTTCCTGCCGCTCTCGACCAACGGCGTCGACATCGACCGGGTGCTCACCTATTCGATCGTGTTCCGGTGAGCCGGCACCCACCTTCCCGCACCCGCCTTCCCGGTATCCGTCGCCCCGGTATCCGTCGCCGGGGGTCTCCGGAATTTCAGCCAGCGTGTGGATCATGGAATGTTGCAGGCCAGCCGACTCCCGCCCGGGGATCGCATGAACGGCGGGTCGGTCCAGGGATGGACGTGCGATCTCGAGACGATCGACGACCTGGTCTGGTATGCGCCGCGCAAGCACCTCAGATCCGCGCTTATCGCCGGCGTGGAGGCGGTCTGGACGGAGCTCTGCCAGGGCGATCCGCTGCCCCGCAAGAGCGCCATCGATCCGATCGATTTCAAGCCCTGGCTGCCCTATCTCTCGCTGATCGAGATCCACGACCATCCGTTCCGCATCCGCTATCGCCTGGTCGGCACCGAGACCGCGCGCTTCGGCGGCGAGGACTATACCGGGAAATGGCTCGACGAGACCGGCTGGCCGCCCGGCATCCAGGCGCTCAATCTCGCGCTCTACAAGCGTCTCTTCGACACCGCGCGGCCGGTCTTCGGTTTCGCCGCCACCGATTGGCGCGACCGGCGCGACTGCCTGTTCGAATGGGCGCTCTATCCCTTCGGCGATGCGACGGGCCGGATCGCCTATTGCCTCAGCGCCGACGATTTCTCGACCATCGCCCCGCGCACCGCATTATTGCGCGAGAGCGACGCGGTGCCGCCCTGAGTTGCGGTTTATCCGAATCCGCAAGGCGAAGTCGGCGGCGCGACCAGGCAGGATTGTTTCGCGGGTGGCGGCGCAGCGGCTGAGGTTCATGTCGAATTCCAAGCCAGGACTTGGCCTTACACCGTCGGCGGCATCCGATTGCCGGCGGTATCCCTGATCAAACTAAGGTCTCTCTGACAAGGCGTGCCTGCCGCTGGGCACCTTTTCAGTATTGCGAAAAGGGTCCAGGGTCGCCGGAGACAGGCAAGGGATCGCCACGTGCGAATTCGGACATTCTCGCTGGCCAATCGGCTCTTCATCGTGACCGGCATCGCCCTGCTGCCGACGCTGGCCATCCTCGCCTATAACGAAATCGCTCTGCGCCGGGACCGTGCCGCCGAGGTCGATGCCATGGCGCTGCGCACCGGCGAGCTCGCCGCGCTCGAGATCCAGCGCATCCTTGGCGGCGCCGAGGGCATCCTCACCGCCATCGCCGGGGCGCCGGTCCTGCGCGGCTTCGAGCCCGGCGCCTGCGATTCTTATCTCGGCGAGGTGAAGGCCGGCCTCCCGCAGCTGACCGCGATCACCGCCCTCGACCTCACCGGTACAGTGCGCTGCCGTTCGGCGCCGCCGGCGGTGACGACCGGCTATGACAAGTTTCCCTATTTCCACGCTGCCCTGGACGCCGACGGCTTCGTCATCGGCGAATACGCCGTCGGCCTCAACAGCAAGAAGGCGCTACTCCCGCTGGCGCTGCCGATCAGGAACCAGCGGCAGGAAAAGGTCGGCGTGCTGGTGGCCGGGCTCGATCTCGACTGGCTGGGGGCGCGCCTGCACGAACGCGACTTCTCGCAGAACCGGGCCCTCACCATTGCCGACCGTAACGGCGTCATCGTCGCCCGCGAGCCCTTTCCGGAACGCTTCGTCGGCACCCGCATCCCCGATGCCTTCCAGAATCTGGTGCATGGCGACCTGCCGGGCACGCTGGAGGTCACCAGCCAGGACGGGACCGAACGCATCATCGGCTACATCCCGGCGAAGAAGATCGGCCTCTATGTCAGTGCCGGCATCGCCAAGGACCAGGCCTTCGCCCCGATCGACCAGGCCACGGGACGCGGTGTGCTCTTGGCCCTGGCCGGCGCCGCCCTTGCCGTTCTCACCGCTTGGCTGCTCGGCCGCGGTCTGGTCCGCGGGCCGGTCAATCGGGTGCTGACCACCCTCGGCGACTGGCGCGCCGGCGACATGACGGCACGCACCGGCATGCGCAGCGGCGAGGGCGAGATCGCCGATATCGGCGCCGAGATCGACCGGTCGATGGACGAGCTGGTGGCGGCCCGCGCCGCGCGGCGCAAGGTCGAAGAGCATCGCGACCTGCTGGTGAGCGAGCTCGACCACCGCGTCAAGAACACCTTCGCCACCGTGCTCGCCGTCGCCCGCCAGACCTTCACCTCCAGCGACGCGTCACGCGACGACTTCCAGAAATTCAGCGAACGCCTGAAGGCGCTGGCCAATACCCACCAGCTGCTGATGTCGGAGCACTGGGAAAGCGCCGATCTTGCCGAGACCATCGCCGCCTGCATCGCGCCCTATCGCAGCCGCGAGGGCCTCGGCACCCGCTTCAGCGTCCAGGGTGAATCCCTGCAGCTGCGCGCCAAGGCGGCGCTCAGCTTCTCCATGGCGGTGCACGAGCTCTGCACCAACGCGATCAAGTACGGTGCGCTCAGCGCCCCGGACGGCCGGGTGGAGCTGAGCTGGCAGGTCGCGCGCGGGCAGGAGGAGCCGCGATTCGAATTCCGCTGGACCGAGACCGGCGGCCCGGCGGTGACGGCACCCGCGCAGACCGGCTTCGGCACGCAGATGATCGAACGCGTTCTCGCGATGGAACTCGGCGGCACGGTCGAGATCGCCTATCCGGCGAGCGGTCTCACCGTCCGCGTCACCGCCGCCCTCGCCCGTGTCCAGAAGGGGCCCGCCCCGGAGATCTCCCTGCCGCCCTCGCCGGGACTTGCCGATGTCGGGGCATGATATCCGTCACGGCAGGGCCTGGCCCGGCCACTCACGCCTTCCGGACAGTCCCTTCATTCCGGACTTGTCGCCGCCGCCATGGCCCCGCCCTTCGGCTGCAGCGTGGCGATGACGACGCCGGCGATGACCACGGCGCTGGCCGCGACGTCGAGCAGGCTCGGCGTCTCGTGCATGAAGAGGAAGGCGAGGATGGTGGCGATCACCGGCTGGCAATAGGCGATCACCGTGGCCAGGAAGGCGGGCACGGTCTTCAGCCCGCGATTGAACAGGTTGTAGCTGGTCAGGGTCACCGCGCCGTAGAAGGCGATGTAGAGCCAGCCCGCCGGCGTCACCGGCACCGGCCGCGCCTCGAGGAGGGCGAAGGGCAGGGCGCCCAGGGCGGCAAAGAGCATCACCCAGAAGGTGACGGCAATGGTGTCGTGCCGGCGGCAGAGCCGCGCCGAGATCAGCACCGATCCGGCATAGAAGAAGGCCGCGGTCAGCGCCATCGCATCGCCGGTCAGGCTGGAACTCGCGCCCCCGCCGATCTCGCTTGCCCCGCCGATCTCACTCGCCCCGCCCAGCGTCATCAGCAGGATGCCGAGAAAGGCGATGCCGCCGCCGAGGCCGAGGCGCCGGCTCACCGTCTCGCGGAAGAAGACATAGCCGCCCAGCGCCACCAGCAGCGGGTAGAGCATCACCAGCACCGTCGCCTCGAGGATCGTGGTGTGGACCACGGCGCCGTTCCACAGCACCAGGTCGAGGCCGAGCAGGATGCCCGAGGCCGCCGCCCAGAGCAGGGCCCGCCGCGGCAGGCGCACCGAATGCCGGGCCAGGAAGAAGGCGACCGGCAGCGCGATCGCCAGGCGCCAGAGGGCGGTCGCGGCGTAATCCACCGGGCTGTTGCGCACCAGTACCGGCCCGATCCCGGAGAGCAGCATCGAGAGGCAGATGCAGCGGATGCCCGGACGAGATTCCCGAGGAAATACCCGAGGAAATACCGGCGGTTGCCGCCCCGGATATCGCGGCGGCGGCTGGCGGGGCGGGGACGATCTTCGCGGCGGAAACCTGCACGGGCGACCTCGGGGTTGGCGGCAATTATCTTCTTGCATTCTCCGTTACCAGTCAAGTACAATTTGATGGTAACGGAGTCCAGCTTGTCATGACAGGTACAGACAGGTCCGAGGCCGAGATCCTCCCGAAGCATGAATTCGTGGCGGGGAGACTGTGCCTCGATTTCTGCAACACGCTCTCCCGGGGTCCCGGGGCGGGGCCGCGCGACCGGATCGCCAGCGCTGCGGATTTTTCGGCCTGGGCCAAGAGGTTAGGCTGGGAATCCGTGCCGCCGCCGGGGCCCGAGGCGTTGCGCGGGCTGCGGGAATTCCGCGCCGCCCTGCTGGCGATCGTCGATGCCACCGTGGAAAACACCGTGCAGGCACCGGCGGATCTCCAGGTCCTGGCCGGTGAAATCGCCGCATTTCGCCGGTCGGAACGGCTGGTTTCCGCGGCTGACGGCCGGATCCTGCTGGCGGAAAACGCCGAAGATCCGGTCGAGAACCTGCGCCACGCCATCGCCCGGGATGCCGCCGAACTCCTCCTCGGTCCCGACCGGGCGCGCATCAAGCGCTGCCCCGGTCCGGCCTGCCACTGGGTGTTCTTCGATGCCAGCAAGAACCTCTCCCGGCGCTGGTGCGCGATGGAGGATTGCGGCGCCCGCGACAAGGTGCGGCGCTTCCGCCGGCGGCACGGCGCCGGTGCCGCCGCCCCCTGAACCCGGCTTGCAACTTACCCGGCGGCGCGGCAAGGTGCGGCCACATCGCCCGCCCCGGAGCTCCCATGCCGCACGCCCAGACCACCCTGCCGACCGATGCCGCGCCGGTCCTCGTCGAAATCGTCCGCGGCGGCATGGTGGAGAGCCGGCACCGCGCCAGCGTCGCCGTGGTCGACGCCCATGGCCAGGTGGTCGCCGCCTGGGGCGACATCGAGCAGCCGATCTACGGCCGCTCGGCGATCAAGCCGCTGCTCGCCATCGCCCTGGTCGAGAGCGGCGCCGCCGATCATTTCGGCCTGAGCGAGGCGGAGATCGCGCTCGCCTGTGCCTCGCATAACGGCGAGCCGCGCCATGTCGAGACCGTCGAGGCCTGGCTGCAGCGCGCCGGGCTCGGCGTCGACGACCTCGAATGCGGCGCGCATTTTCCCTATCACGAGCCGAGCCTGCACGCGATGATCCGCAGCGGCGAAAAGCCGACCCGGGCCTTCAACAACTGCTCGGGCAAGCATGCCGGCTTCCTCAGCACCGCGAAATTCCTCGGCGAGCCGACCCGGGGCTATATCCAGTACGAGCATCCGGTGCAGCAGCGCCTGCTCGGCATCCTCGAGCAGATGAGCGGCTGCGATCTCGGCGGCGTGCCGCGCGGCATCGACGGCTGCGGCATCCCGGTGATCGCCATGCCGCTCGGCAACACCGCGCTGGCCATGGCCAACATGGCCGACCCGCATCATTTGCCCGAGGCCCGCGCCGCCGCCTGCCGGCGCATCCTCCAGGCGATGATGGCGGACCCTTTCATGGTGGCCGGCACCGACCGCTTCTGCACCCAGGTGATGGAGGTGATCCGCCCCAAGGCCGCGATCAAGACCGGCGCCGAAGGCGTCTATTGCGCCGCCCTGCCGCAGCACGGCCTCGGCATCTGCATCAAGACCGAGGACGGGGCGGGGCGCGCCTGCGAAGTCATCATGGGCCGAGTGCTGCAGCATCTCGGCGTCATCGACGACGCGGATTTCCAGCGCCTGGAGAGCGTGCTGCAGCCGCCGATCAAGAACTGGGCCGGCACCGTCACCGGCCGGATCCGGCCGGTTGCCGAAGGCGCCTTCTGACCATGCAGGCCCTGCTCTGCCCCGCCTGGGGCGATTACCGGACGCTGCAGCTGGCCGAGCTCTCCGATCCCGGTCCGCCGGCGCCCGACGAGGTGCGGATCCGGGTCGCGGCGGCGGGGCTGAACTTCGCCGATACCCTGATGATCGCGGGCCAGTACCAGGTGAAGCCGACGCCGCCCTTCGTCCCCGGCTTCGAACTCGCCGGCACGGTCGAGGCGGTCGGCGCCGCCGTCACCCGGGTGAAGCCCGGCGATGCGGCGATGGCGGTGGTCGATTACGGCGCCATGGCCGGGGTGGTGAAGGCCAAGGCCGCCGACGTCTTCCCGGTTCCCGCCGGGATGAGCCTGATCGAGGCCGCGGGATTCATCATCGCCTATGGCACCTCCCATGGCGCGCTGACCTGGAAGGCCGGGCTCAAGGCCGGCGAGATCCTGCTGGTGCATGGCGCCGCGGGTGGCGTCGGCCTCACCGCGGTGGAGATCGGCAAGGCCCTGGGGGCGACGGTGATCGCCACCGCCGGCGGCGCCGACAGGATCGCCATCGCCCGGGCGCACGGCGCCGATCACGTCATCGACTACAAGGCCGAGGATCTCCGGTCCCGGGTGAAAGAGATCTGCGCCGGCCTCGGCCGCGACGGCGCCGACGTGGTCTACGATCCGGTCGGCGGCGAGATCTTCGAGGCCTCGCTGCGCTGCGTCGCCTGGAACGCGCGGCTCGTCGTCATCGGCTTTGCCGCCGGCAAGGTGCAGCAGATCCCGGCCAATATCCTGCTGGTGAAGAACCTCGACGTGCTGGGCTTCTTCTGGGGCTCCTACCGGCGCCAGCGGCCCGACCTGCTGCAACCCAGCTTCGACGCCCTTGCCCGGATGCATGCCGAGGGCCGGATCAGGCCGCTGGTCTCGACCGTGCTGCCGGTGGCCCGGGCAACCGAGGCCTTCGGCCTGCTGGTGGCGCGGAAAACAACCGGCAAGGTCGTCCTCACCTTCTAGGCGACCGCGGCCTGGCCGGCGCGACGGCACCATGCCCGCGGCTGCCAGGAGGCTATTCTCCGGCCGCCGTCGGTGGTGTAGAGTCCGCCCCGCCGGAACCAGTGATCCCCGGCCGAGCTATAACCGGCCAAGCCAGAACCTGACCGACGACCGATACCGACACCGCAACCCAACCAAGAACGGCTCCTGATCCATGTTCGCGGATTCCCGCCTGCTCTTCAAACTCTGGCTGAAGAACCCGCTGAAGATCGGCGCGGTGGCGGTCAGCAGCCCGGAACTCGCTGCCGCCATGGCGCGGCAGATCCCGAAGAGCTCGAAGGGATTCGTCGTGGAGCTGGGCGGCGGCACCGGGCCGGTCACCCGCGCCATCCTGAAATCCGGCATCGCGCCGGAACGCCTGGTGGTGATCGAGCGCGATCCGACCCTGCACCGCCATCTCGCCGAGCGGCATCCCGGGGTGAAGGTGCTGCTGGGCGACGCCCTGCATCTCAGGGAACTGCTGAAGAAGGAAGGCATCGCCCCGGTTACCGCCATCGTCTCCAGCCTGCCGCTGCTGTCGATGAAGAAGTCGGTGCAGTACCGGATCGGCGACCAGGCCTTCGCCGTGCTGGAGGCGGGCGCCCCCTTCATCCAGTTCACCTATGGCCTGTTCTCGCCTTTGCCGCGGCGCAAGCTCGGCGTGCAGGGCCGGGTGAAGGACCGGGTGCTGCAGAACCTGCCCCCGGCCAGCATCTGGCTCTACGAGAAACCCGGCGCCGCGCACCGCCACGCGGCGGAATAGGCAGCGCGGCCTTCCCGCCGGCGAACCCGCGGCTCAAAGACCATTTTCCGCGACCGCGCGGTGTCGGCGGTATTGGCCGGGCGATTGGCCGACCCAGCGGCGGAAGGCGTGATTGAAGGCGCTGGCTTCGGAATAGCCGAGCGAGAAGGCGATCTCCGCCAGTGCCAAGGTCTCGTTTTCGAGAAGGTTCAGCGCCAGCGTCCGGCGCACGTCGTCCTGCAGGTCGGAGTAGTTGAGGCCGGCATCCTTCAGCCGCCGCTGCAGCGTCCGCACCGAGGTGCCGGTCGCCCGGGCGAGGGCCTCGATGCCGCCGCCTTCGCTCCCGCTCCCGCCCGCGCCACCGCCCGCGCCCCCGTTTCTGACCAGCAGGCGGGCGATCTCGCGGCGCAACGTCTCGATCTCGCCCAAAGGTTCCGGCAAGGCGGCGAGGCGGAGATCGCCGTAATGGCGCATCAGGCTCGCGATCATCGCATCGGCCGTCGCCATCGGCCGCGCGAGCAGGCCGGCCTCGAACCGGATGCCGGCCCAGGGATGGCCGGTCCGGATCCGGTCGCCCATGATCGCCGCGCGGATGCGGCGCTCCGCCGGTGTTTCTTCCGCCAGCTGCGGCAGCAGGACCTCCTGCGGGGTCCAGCGCGGATCGCCGAGTCCGACGCGCATCAGGTTGCAGGCAAAGGCGATGGCCCAGTCGGCCTTCTGCCGGTAGGACATCATCAGCGGATCGATGTAGTAGGAATAGACGAACGCCATTCCCTCGCTGATGTCCAGGCCGTGCACGGTGGCGTCGACCATGGTCGGCAGATAGCGCCCTATCGTCTCGAAGGCCTCGCCGACCGTGCGCGCGGCCAAGGCGACATTGCCGACGACGCCGGCGTGCCGCGGCTCGTACTGGGCGCCGAACTTCAGGCCGAATTGCGGATCGGCCAGGAGATCGGCGCAGATCTCAAGAAGTTCCAGATAGCGGATGAGCGGCACGCGCCGGTCGGGATCGGTCAGGTCGCCGGGCGAGAGGCCGGCACGGCGCAAGGCCTCGCCGGCGTCAGCTCCGCGCGACCGCAGATAGGCGTCGAGGCCATAGACGACGCTGGCCAGATTGATGGTCGGCGCGGCGAGCCTGGCCGCGGCGCGTCTTTCCGGAGGCATTGGCGCAACCTCGTAAGGCTTTGGCGGAGTATATCAAGACCGAATTCCCTTTGGCGACTACCTCAAGCGGCACGGATTGCGGCCGCTTCCGGCCGCGCACGCCAAGGAGAGGAACCGCATCATGGCCCCATTTGCATCGCCGCCCGCGCCGAACGAGGTCGAGGCCTTCATCGGCCAGGTCGTCACCGACCTGAGCGCCGCCTTTTCCGGCGTGCTGGTCAATGTCGGGCGCAGGCTCGGCCTCTACCAGGCGATGGCCGATCTCGGCGCCTGCAGCTCGGCGGCGCTCGCCGCGGCGACCGGCATCCGCGAGCGCTATGTCCGCGAGTGGCTCGCCAACCAGGCGGCCGGCGGCTATGTCGCCTACGATCCCGAGGCGCAGAGCTACACCCTGCCGCCGGCGCAGGCGATGGTCCTGGCCTGCGACCAGAGCCCGGTTTTCATGGCGCCGGCCTTCGAGGTCGCGGCCGCGTTCTGGCTCGACGAGGACCAGATCGTCGAGACCTTCCGCTCGGGCGAGGGCCTGGGCTGGCACGCGCATCACCATCGCATGTTCTGCGGCGTCGAGAGCTTCTTCCGCACCGGCTATCGCGCCCATCTGGTGAGCGCCTGGCTGCCGGCGCTCGACGGCGTCGTCGAGCGCCTGACGCAGGGCGCGCGGGTCGCCGATATCGGCTGCGGACACGGCGCCTCCACCATCCTCATGGCGCAGGCCTTCCCCAGGTCGAGCTTCATCGGCCTGGACTATCACGAGGCCTCGATCGCGACCGCGCGCAAACGGGCCGCCGAGCAGGGCGTGACCGGCAATGCCGTCTTCGAGGTCAAGGCCGCGGGCGCGTTCGACGGCCACGGCTTCGACCTCATCTGCTTCATGGACTGCCTGCACGATCTCGGCGATCCGGTCGGCGCGCTCGCGCGCTGCCGCAAGGCGCTGCGACCCGACGGCAAGGTGCTGCTGGTGGAGCCCTATGCTGCCGACCGGCTGGAGGAGAACCTGAATCCGATCGGCCGCATGTATTACGCGGCCTCGGCAATGGCCTGCACGCCGAACTCGCTGTCGCAGGAGGTCGGGCTCGGCCTCGGTGCGCAGGCGGGCGAAGCGCGGCTGCGCAAGGTGGCGCTGGACGCCGGGTTCTCCGACCTGCGGCGCGCGGCGCAGACGCCGGTCAACCTGATCCTCGAACTCACCCCCTGAACGACGCGGCGCGGGCCCGGCGCGGATCCGGCATCCCGCGCGCCATCCTCTAGCGCTTCCCCGCCGCCAGCTTCGTTGCATCCGGCGAGCAGCGGAGGCGCGCCATGGCGATGATGCCGACCAGCGGGCCCAAGGCGAGGACGGCGAAGGCGTAGTGCCAGCCGACCCAGGCGACCAAATGGGGGATGAGGTGGATGGTCACCAGGGTGAGCAGGAATCCGGCGCAGGTCTGGATGGTCAGCATGGTGCCGACGAGCTCGCGTGCCGAGAGCTCGGTGATGCTGGCGGAGAATTGCGCCGAATCGGCGACGATGCTGGCGCCCCAGACCAGGCAGACCGCGACCAGCAGGACGGGATTGCCGCCGAAGAAGAACCCGACGCTGAGCGAGCAGAGCCCGCTCACGGTCAGCGCGCCGATGGTGAGCGTGGTGCGGCCCCAGCGATCCGCCAGCCAGCCGCCGGCGATGCAGCCCACCGCGCCGGCGGCGATGGCGAGGAAGGCGGCAAAGCGCGCCCAGAGGGCGACGTCGGGACCAGCATTTCCACCGCCGCCACCGGGATCGCTACCGGGATCGATCGCGAAGCTCGCCTCCAGGAAGGCGACGATCCAGGCCCACATCGCATAGAGCTCCCACATATGGCCGAGATAGCCGAGATTGGCGAGGCGCAGGGAGGATTGCCGCCAGGCCGCCAGCACATGGCGCCAGTGGAAGACCCGCGGCGCGGCGCTGGTCGGGCCGATCGCCATCAGGCCGATGAGCCCGGCGCCGGCGAGGGCGGCCAGCGAGGTCGCCGCCAAGGTGAGGCGCCAGTCGACGCCGCCGACGGCATTGACGAGATGCGGCAGGGCCGAGCCGAAGGTGAGCGCGCCGACCAGCAGGCCGACGAGACGCCCGAGGTCGCTGCGCCCGTCGCGGGTCGCGGACCAGGTGGCCGCGAGCTTCATGCCGACCGGATAGATCCCGGCCATGGCGATGCCGGTGACGAAGCGCAGGGCCGGGACCGCGACCGGCCCGGCCAGCAGCCCGGCCGGCAGGACCAGGATCGCCGCATTGGCGAGGGCCGCGAGGACCGCCGCGGCGGCGAAGAGGCGGCGCGGATCGAGGCGGTCGGCGAGACCGAGCAGGGCGCTGGCCAGGGTGCCGACGACGAAGCCCGCCTGCACCGCGCTGGTGAGGAGGGCGGCGGTGAAATCGTCCAAGGCGAATTCCCGGCGCAAGGCGGGAATGGTCGCGGTGGCGGAGAACCAGAGCGAGAGCGCCAGGACCTGCGCCGCCAGCAGGGCGGCCAAAGCCGGCCATTTGGTCTTCAGCATCGCGGAACGATCCCGGTTGTGCCGACCCGACGCGGCCTGCACATCCGTTAGACCACAAGCCATGGGCGGAAAACAACGGCGCCGCGCCGCGGCCGCGGCAGCGGCGCGGCGATCCGGTCGAAGGTGCGCGGTCCGGTCCGTCGGCCGGGATGGCCGGGTTGGGCCAGGCTAGGGTGTCGTGGTCTGCTTCGTCGTGGTGGTCGTGGTGCTGCCATCGCCGGACGGAACGGGTGCGGTGATGGTCTGCAGGGTCGTCGTCTTGCTGCTGAAGCCACCGATATAGCCGCCCTGATAGATGAAGAAGCCGATCGCGACGGCGACGACCAGGCCGCCGACGATGAAGTAGAGACCGCCATTGCCGTTGCCCGTTGCTTCAATTGCCATGTCACGCTCCTCAAACCTGATTCCGGGCAAGCCCCGCTGCCGCGGGTTCCGCGCCTGCCGGACTTGCCCAGGAGATGCGCATCGTGAAAGCAGCGCGCCAGGGTCGGAATATACCTACGGGATATGCCTACGGGCGGGACGGCGGCGCCAAGGCGCGATCGATGGCTCGCATGAGTTCGCTTGCGAAGAAGGGCTTCTGCAGGACGATGGCGTCCTTGCCGAGCGTCGCCTGGTCGAGGCGGTCGCCGCTGATGAAGATGTGGGGGATGAAGCCGCCGCGCAGGATGTCCCAGACCGCTGCGCCGCCGTCGCCGCCGGCCAGATGCACGTCGACGATCATCAGGTCCGGCCGGCGGCGCCCGGCGGCTTGCACCGCCGCCACCGTCGTGGACTGCACCTCTCCGACCTCGAATCCCATGTCCGACAGCATGGTGGCGAGGCACATGCCGATGACGGCATCGTCTTCCATCACGAGAACGTTCCGCCGTTCCATCGGCCTCACCGCCTCTCCTGCAACACCGGCGCTGGGCGCGGCGCCGGACCAACGGCGCAGGTTAGCGCCCGATTGGCAAGCATTTCTCATCCCCGGCATCGCCAGCCCATCCCGGATCTGGATTGACCTGGATCAAGATCGCCGGCGACCTGCTCGATGCGCTCCGGCACGGCGCCTCAGAATTCGGTGAAGTGCCAATCGGCTCCGGCGGCGGCGATGTCGATGAAGCTGCGGACCTTGGCGGAGAGCAGCCGCGAGGTCGGATAGACGAACTGGATCGGCAAAGGCGGCGCCTCGAAGGCGGCGAGCACGACCTGCAGCCGGCCGGCGCGCAGGCGGTCGACCGCCTGATAGGCGGGCAGCATGGCAAGGCCGCCGCCGCGCTCGGCATGCCAGATCAGGGCGTCGGCGCTGTTGGTGACGTAATGCGGCGTCACCGGCTGGGGGGCGGGCCTGCCGTCGCGCCAGAACGGCCAGCTCTGCTCGCCGATGCGGTCGGACCCATGGATGATGCGGTGGGCGGCGATCTCCTGCGGATCCTGCGGGATGCCGCGGCGGCGCAGATAGTCCGGTGCCGCCACGACGATGCGGCGGGTCTCGCCGATCCGGCGGGCGACCAGGCTGGAATCCGCCAGATGACCGATCCGCACCGCGAGATCGACGCCGTCCTCGACCAGGTTGACCAGGCGATCGGCGAGCATCAGATCGGCGCCGACCTCGGGAAAGCGCAGCAGATAGGCACTCATCACCGGGGCGACATGCAGGCGGCCGAACTGGGTCGGCGCGGAAACCACGAGGCGGCCGATCGGCGTCGCCACTTCGGCCTGGGCCGCGCCGTCGGCCTCGTCGAGATCGGCGAGGATGCGGCGCGCGCGCTCGAGATAGCGCGTGCCGGCATCGGTGAGGGAAACCGAGCGCGTCGTGCGCTGCAGCAGCCGGATGCCGAGGCGGGATTCCAGCGCCGCCACCAGCCGGGTCACCACCGAGGGCGACAGGCCGAGGCGCCGCGCCGCCGGGGCGAAACCCTGCAGTTCGGCGACGGTGACGAAGGCGGTCAGGGTCTCGAAACGGTCCATTTATTATTGCTGATACAGCAATTATCCCGTGTCAATTGAATATATTATCGTCGGATCATGGAATGAATAGGTTCTGGGGGCGGCGGCAAGGCTGCCCCGCCCCTCAAACCAGGAGAACCGCGATGTCCCGCATTCCGACCCCCGCCTCGATCGAAGCCGCCCCGGCAGCCGCCCAGCCGCTGCTCGCCGCGGTGAAGCAACAGCTCGGCGTGGTGCCCAACCTGTTCCGCCTGGTCGCCACCTCGCCGGCGGCGCTGGAGGGTTATCTCGGGCTGAACGGCGCCCTGGCGAAAGGCAGCCTCGACGCCCGCACCCGCGAGCGCATCGCCCTGGCGGTGGCCGAGATCAACGGCTGCAGCTACTGCCTCTCCGCCCATACCTATCTCGGCAAGAACCTGGCGAAGCTCGACGATGCCGAGATCCTCGCCAATCGCCGCGGCGCGTCGAACGATGCCAAGGCCGATGCCGCGGTGCGCTTCGCCGCGAAGATCGCCCGCGATCGCGGCCAGGTCGGCGATGCCGATGTCGCCGCGGTGAAGGCCGCCGGCTACGACGATGCGCAGATCGTCGAGATCGTGCTGCATGTGGCACTCAACACCCTGACCAACTACGTCAACGAGGTGCTGCAGACCGAGATCGATTTCCCGGTCGTCGCCGCGTCCAGGGCGGCAGCCTAACTCCAAAGCGATCGAGGTCCGCCATGTCCGTCCAGGCCTTTTCCAGCGATATCGCCTTCACCCCGACGGTGAAGGCGATCCAGGCCCGCAAGGGCTCGCGCGCCGGCTATGCCCGGATGGAGGAGGGCGGCGGCTGGCGGACCGCGATCAGCGCGGATCTCGCCGATTTCGTCGCTGCGCAGACCAGCTTCTTCCTGGCGACCGCCACCGCCGATGGCCAGCCCTATATCCAGCATCGCGGCGGACCGGCGGGATTCCTGCAGGTGCTGGATGAGCAGACCCTGGGTTTTGCAGATTTTCGCGGCAACCGGCAATACATCACCCAGGGCAATCTCGCCGAGAATCCCAAGGCCTATATATTCCTCATCGATTACGCCCAGCGGCGGCGCATCAAGCTCTGGGGCCAGGCGCGGGTCGTCGAGGACGATCCCGACCTGCTCGCCCGCCTGCGGCCGGCGGATTACAAGGCGGTGCCGGAACAGGCGATCCTGTTCACCGTCGCCGCCTGGGACACCAACTGTCCGCAGCACATCCCGCAGCGCTTCGAGGCGGCGGACGTGACGGCGGCCCTGGAGAGCCGCGACCGGCGGATCGCCGAGCTGGAGGCGCGGCTGGCAGCGCTGGAGAGCGGGCGGGTATCAACCTAGCGACTCCGCGCAGCGGCCGCGACCTCGCGCGCCGCCTCGATCTCGGGCCGGGTGTCGGCGCGACGGGGCGGGTTCGGCACGTGCCTGGCCGCGGGTGTCGCCGCGGCGGGCGGTTGCTGTCCCGGCGGCACGATGCGCCGGGCGGGCGGCGGGTCGCCGATGACGTCGAAATCGAATGCGGACATGGTCTGGTCTCCTCGGGTCTGGAGGCCGGTCCACCGCAGGCGGGTTGCGATTTGGGATCTGTCTTGGCAGGGGTCAGAAACGCGAAAGCCGCCTTGGGTGGGGCGGCTTCGGGTTTTCTGCATGGTGGATGCGCGAATCCTCAGGCCGCCGGAACGTACCAGCGGTACCAAAATCGTCCCTGAAGGGATATCTGCTGCGGCTTCGTCATCGCGGCGCACTCTAACCAAGGCGGCCGCCGTTTGGCAAGTCGACCTGCTGACCCCGACGTTCCGCCGGGTCTTTCCAGCCGCCGCGGAACCAATCCGCTACGCCGGCCCCCCGCCGGGAGTCCCGGCCGGGGCAAGCTTCCCCATAGCGTTGCATAATGTGGTAGATATAACACAACTAAAAAACGCTATTATGAATTCCATATCCTGGTTTATTGAGGCTCCGCCGCCGGCGGAAATGTCGCCTCAAATGTGATTTTTTCCAATTCATCTAGCAACAAAACCCGCCTGAATCGGCCTGAGATCCCGCCATCCCTCCACACGCCGAACGAGATGAAATGATTGCATTGCCTCAATACAATCCTCCGGCGGGGTTATTCCGTGCATCACAATGTTGTTATGGCCCCTTTATAGTGACGAACATCACACATAAATTGCCCCGAACCAACTTAGGATCCCATTCACGAAAATCGACGTGACGGCGCTGCCCCGGGGACCTGCGGAAACCATCCGCATCGGGGATCTCCGGCACGGCGCGCAGACAGGGCCGCGGCGGCACCAGGCCGTCCGCGGGCCGCAGGGAAAGGGACAGGGACATGGCCATGCGCAAGGGATCCATCGGCAAGGGCATCGACGACATCCTCGACGGCGCGCTTGCGGCGGCCGACACCGGCGGCCACGTGAACTTCAACGCCGGGGCCAACTTCAACGCCGGGGCCAACCTCGACGGCGGGGCCGGCAACGACACCCTCGACGGCGGCAGCGGCGCCGATGCCATCCGCGGCTTCGGCGGCAACGACGTTCTCGACGGCAAGGCCGGCCACGATTTCCTCGATGGCGGCGACGACGACGACACGGTCAATGGCGGCGCCGGCAACGACATCCTCCTGGGCGGCCTCGGCAACGACGTGCTCTCCGGGGGTGCCGGCAATGACAGCCTGGATGGCGGCGGCGGCGACGTCTCGGACATCATGGCGGGCGGTGCCGGCGACGACTTCTACACCGTCCGGAACGACTCCCAGCGGATCACCGAGCTCCCCAACCAGGGCTTCGACACGATCCAGAGCTTCGTCTCCTTCGACCTCTCGCTGGGCGGCACCAAGAACGTCGAGACCCTGGACCTGTTGGACGATACCCTGGGCTCGGCGATCGCCGGCTTCGGCAACGACCTCAATAATGCCATCAATGGAAACTCGATCGCCAACGACCTTCGCGGCGGCAAGGGCAACGACGAGATAAGCGGCGGCGATGGCGACGACACCCTCTCCGGCGACGCAGACGACGATCATCTGATCGGTGGCGGCGGCAACGATACCCTGAACGGCGGCGCCGGCAACGATCGGCTGGACGGCGGCGACGACGATCAAACCCGCCCCCAGGGCAGCAACAACGTCCTTATCGGCGGCATCGGCGACGATACCTATTACATCCGCGCCGCCGGCGATGCGGTCACCGAACACGCCAACGAAGGCACCGACACCGCCAGTTCCACGACCATCGACATTGACCTCGGCAAGTATGCCGATAACGGGGTCGACACGATCGAGAACGTGACCCTCGACGACCTCGACAGCGCCCTGCACATCGCCATCGACCTGGAGGCCAAGGGCAACGGCCTCGCCAATGTCATTGCCGGCAATTCCGGGAACAACACCCTGCAGGGCGGCGGCGGCGGCGACACCCTGATCGGTGGACTCGGGAACGATACTTTCGTCCTGGCACTTGGCGACGACAAGGACAGGATCGTCGAGGCCGCCGCCGGTGGCGTGGACACAGTCGATTCGCGCCTGGATGCCTTCACCCTCGGCGACAATCTTGAGACTCTCATCCTGGTGAATGGGACCGGCCATGTCGGCATCGGCAATGCGCTCGGCAACACCATCACCGGCAACGATCTCGACAACACCCTCGACGGCGGTACCGGCGACGACATGCTGAACGGTCTCGGTGGCAACGACCACCTGATCGGCGGCGCCGGCGGCGATCGCCTCGATGGCGGCACCGGCAATGACGTCATGGAGGGCGGCGCCGGCGACGACGCTTACCTCGTCGATCAAAGCGGCGACATCATTTCGGAAGGCAGCAAGAACGGCTTCGATATCATGTTTACCATCGTCGACTTCAACATGTCGACGCAAGGGAAGAACGTCGAGGCCCTGTTCATCAATTCCGATGCCGGGCTCACGGTGGTCGGCAACGATCTCGGCAACGTCATGGCCGGCGGCAAGGGAAACGATACGATCGACGGCGGCGCCGGGAACGACTCTCTCAGCGGCAACGCCGGCAGCGATACCCTGATCGGGGGCAGCGGCAACGACACCTATCTCGTGGAGGGAAACAACGACAAGGTGGTCGAGGACGCCAATGGCGGCATCGACACGGTCAGGTCCGCCAACAGCTATTCCCTGGCGGAGAATGTCGAGAACCTCGTCCTCACCAACGCCCTGGACTTCAGCGCCGGCTTCGGCAATGTGCTGGCCAATACCATCACCGGCAGCGCTGCCGACAACACTCTGCAGGGCGGCGACGGCAACGACACGCTGATCGGCGGCGGTGGCGACGACGTCTATGTCCTCAATGCCGCCGGCCTCTTCCAGACCCAAAGCGACGACAAGGACAAGGTGGTCGAGGCCGCCAAGGGCGGCACGGACCTGGTCGATTCCCGGCTCGAGGCCTATGTCCTCGCGGTCAATGTCGAGAACCTGACCCTCGCCAACGGCAGCGGCCATTCCGGCACCGGCAATGCGCTCGACAATACCCTCACCGGCAACGACCTCGACAACACGCTGGATGGCGGCGCCGGCGACGACACGATCGAGGCCGGCGAGGGCAAGGACACCTTGTTTGGCGGCAGCGGAAACGACGAGATCGTTGCCGGCGGCGGCGGCGACAAGATCGCAGGCGGCGACGGTAGCGATGCTCTGCATGGCGAGGCCGGGTCGGACGTCATCGACGGCGGCGCCGGAAATGACAGCCTGCTGGGCGGTGCCGGCGACGACCTTCTCATCGGCGGCGCCGGAAACGACCTTCTTGACGGGGAGGGCGATCCTGGCCTAGCCGGCGGTGCCGACGACATGCGCGGGGGAACCGGCGACGATGACTACATCGTCGATGCAACCGGCGACAGGGTCACCGAGAACAAGGGCGAAGGCCATGACCGGGTCTTCGCCTCGGTGATCCTCGGTGAATTCGACCTCTCGGTGAGCGGCAAGAACGTCGAAGACCTGTTCTTCAGCCAAGATCGTACCGGCAGCTGCATCGGCATCGGCAACGAACTCGACAACAAGATCATTGGCAGCGCGGGCGGCGACACTCTCAGTGGTCGGCAGGGCAACGATCGCATCGAGGGGTTCAGCGGCAACGACAACCTGTCCGGCGATTCCGGCAACGATATCCTGCTCGGCGGCTTTGGCGGCGATCTCCTCAAGGGCGGGGACGGCAACGATTTCCTCGATTGCGTCTTCATCGGCAGCACCATCGGGCAGGCCTTTGCCGTCGGCTCCGACGATCTCCAGGGCGGCAAGGGGGACGATACCTATCTCGTCAACAGCACCGACGATACGGTGAGCGAAGCGGCAGGCGAGGGGAAGGACCGGATCTTCGCCAGCAGCAGCTTCACCCTGGGGGTCGGCCAGGAAATCGAGGCCCTGACCCTGCTCGGAACCGACAATCTCCAGGGCACCGGCAACGAATTCGCCAATGTCATCAGCGGCAATGCGGGCGACAACACGCTGATCGGTGGTGGCGGCGAGGACACGCTGATCGGTGGCGCCGGCAACGACATCTACGACCTGCTGGCCGGCGATGACAAGGACAAGATCGTCGAGTCAGCCAAGGGCGGCATCGACACGGTGTTCTCGGACCTCGCCAGCTATGTCCTGGCGGCAAATGTCGAAAATCTCAACATGTTCAGCAAGGCGCTGGATGCCACGGGCAATGCCCTCGACAACGCGATCACCGGCAACGGCCTCGACAATCGCCTCGATGGCGGCGCCGGCAACGATACCTTGGACGGCGGTGCCGGCACGGATACCCTGATCGGCGGCGCCGGCAACGATCTCTACAGGATCAACGACTTGGGCGACATCGTCGTCGAGGCCGCCGGCAAGGGCATCGATACGGTGGAGAGCAGCGTCGACATCACCCTTGCGGACAATGTCGAGAACCTGCGCCTGTTTTCCCTCACCGGCCTCGTCGCCGCGGGCAACGGCCTCGACAACAAAATCATCGGCACCGCCGGCAACGACACGCTGAGCGGCAATGACGGCAACGACATCCTGCTCGGCAATGGCGGGCACGACAGCCTGTTCGGCGGCGCCGGCAACGACTTCCTGGAGGCCAGCGCCGGGCCGGGCAGCTTGTTGTTCGGTGGTGCCGGCAACGATTTCTACCTGCAGGACGGCGACGACCAGGTGACGGAGGCCGCGGGCGAGGGCATCGATACCGTGCGCTATGTCGGCACCGGCGGCATCACCCTGGCCGACAATGTGGAAAATCTCGAGCTGATCGGATCCGGCGACATCAACGCCAACGGCAACGTTCTCGCCAACACCATCACCGGCAATGCCGGAGCCAACCAGATCCAGGGTGGGCGCGGCGACGACACGCTGATCGGCGGCGATGGCGACGATACCTATGTCCTCAGCGTCAACAGTTTCAAGGATACCGATATCCACGACAAGATCGTCGAGACCGCGAAGGGCGGGAACGACACCGTCGTCTCCGAGCTGCTGGACTACACGCTGGCGGCCAATGTCGAGAACCTCCGGCTGGCCGAGGGCCATGGCGCGATCAACGGCATCGGCAATGCGCTCGGCAATCACCTCACCGGCAATTCCTCGGCCAACATCCTGGATGGCGGTGCCGGCAACGACGTCATCGAGGGCGGCGGCGGCGCCGATCTCATGAAGGGCGGCGCGGGGGACGACGTGTTCCTCTACCGCGTGGACAATGCGGGCCAGGTGCCGGAGATCGGCGGCGACACCATCACCGGCTTCCAGTCTGGCCACGACAAGATCGACGTCCGCGACCTGTTCGACGCCTTCGGCATCGGGCATAGCGGCGACCCCTTCACCGACGGGCATCTCGCCTTGGCCGCGGACGGCAACGGCGGCACGCTGGTCATCTTCGACGGCGACGGGCCCGGCGCCACCGCGCCCGTCACCCTCGCCACCGTCACCGGAGCCCATGTCGTGGCCGCGGATATCGTGTTCTAGCGCGCGGCGGCGGTGGCGGAGCCATCGGCGGGGGCGATGGCAACCGCACCGCTCCGCGCGTCCCAAGATCCGGCGGGCGCGGCGACGGCCCGGCGGATCGTTCAGCCAACGTCGACCAACATTGAGAGAGGACTTTTTCGCTATGCTTGAGGGACAGGCCATTCTGCAGATCCAGGAAATGCCGGGACAGGGATCCGGCAAGGGACCGCAGAGAACCATCGACATGTGCATCGGCACCCGGATTCGTCTGCGCCGGACGATGCTCGGCATGAGCCAGGAGCGGCTCGGCGCCCAGCTCGGCGTCACGTTCCAGCAGGTGCAGAAATACGAGCGCGGCACCAGCCGCGTCGGATCGAGCCGCCTGTTCGAGATTTCCCGGGTCCTGGAGGTTCCGGTCAGCTATTTCTTCGAGGAGATCGAGGCCGACGGCGAGGAGGCCGTTCCGGTGCGGCGGGCAACGGCGAAGGCCGGTCCGGTTCCGCCGCATGCGGTCGATCCGACGGAACGGCGCGAGACCTTCAAGCTGGTCCGCGCCTATTGCCGGATCCAGGATCCGGCCATCCGGCGCCGCGTCTTCGACCTGGTCAAGGCCGTGTCCAAGGGCAACAGCGACTGACCGGAAGCGATCGGGCCCGCCGCTGCCCGCCGGCCCGGTCTAGTCGATGGATTGGACCGGCTGGCGTGCCGCGGCACCCTTCGGCCCGGCGCGCAGATACTGCGCCGGCCAGGCGATCTCCGCGCCGAGCTCCTGCGCGGCCTCCAGCGGCCAATAGGGATTGCGCAGCATCTCGCGGGCGAGCAGCACCATGTCGGCCTGTCCGGTGCGGATGATGTGATCCGCCTGGGCGGCGCCGGTGATCATGCCGACCGCGGCGGTCGGCAGGCCCGCCTGGCGGCGGATGGCTTCGGCAAACTGGGTCTGGTATCCCGCCCCCACCGGAATCCGGGCGGTGGCGACATTGCCGCCCGAGGAACAATCGACGAGGTCGACGCCGAGGGCCTTGAGATGCCGGGCGAGCTCGATCGACTGCGCGAGATCCCAGCCGCCGTCGGCCCAGTCGGTGGCGGAGATGCGCACGAAGAGCGGGCAGCTCTCCGGCAGGGCGTCGCGCACCGCCGCCACCGTATCGCGCAGGAAGCGCGTCCGGTTGTCGAAGGCGCCGCCATAAGTGTCGGTGCGCCGGTTGCTGAGCGGCGAGAGGAATTCGTGGAACAGGTAGCCATGGGCGGCATGGATCTCGATCACCCGGAACCCGGCCGCATAAGCGCGCGCCGCCGCGGCGACGAAACCCTGCTGCAGCGCCGCGATCTCCGCCGCCGTCAGTTCGCGGGGCGTCGGATAATCCGCGGCGAAGGGTTCGGCGCTGGGCGCCACCGCCGTCCAGCCGCCCGCGGCCTCGGCAACCATGCCGCTCCCCGACCAGGGGCGGTAGGTGCTGGCCTTGCGCCCGGCATGGGCGAGCTGGATCCCGGCCACCGATCCCTGCCGGCCGATGAACTGCGCGATGCGGGCCAGGGGCTCGAAATGCGCCTCGCTCCAGACCCCGAGGTCCTCCGGCGAGATCCGCCCTTCCGGCGTCACCGCCGCCGCCTCGGTGAAGACCAGCCCGGCCCCGCCCACCGCACGGGTGCCCAGATGCACCAGATGCCAGTCCTCGGCGAAGCCGTCGCTGCAGGAGTACTGGCACATCGGCGAGACGCCGATGCGGTTGGGCAGGGTGATCCCGCGCAGGCGGACGCTTTCGAACAGATGCGGCATGGGCGGATGTCCTCGGGCTGGAACGCCGAATCGGCGCTGCGGGGTTGCGGCGGCTGGAGCGGGCCGCAGGGTGTCCGGAAACCGGGCCGGATGCAATCCGCCGCCGGCCGAAATCCGCCTAGGCCGCGTCTTCCGGCAGGAAATAGAGGAGATCGATCGATGGCGGCGGTACCGCGGTGCCGCTCAGCATCGCATGGGCCTGGCCGCGGTGATGGGTCTGGTGGTTGAAGACATGCGTCAGCGCAACCTCGAGCGGCGTCGCCTTCGCCTCCCCGGCCATGGTCCGGAAGTGCAGGACCTCGCCCAGGCGTTCCGCCGTCAGGGATCGGGTGAAGCCGATGAGCCGCCGATCCTCGGTCTCGCGGGCGGCGTCGAGGGCGGCGAAGCTGGCGCAGACGGTCTCGTCCAGGGCGCGATGGGGGTTGGGCGTGCCTTCGAACCGGCTGAGCCAGATCCGGTCGGCCACCAGCAGGTGGTTCAGGGTCTTGGCGATCGAGGGAAAGAAGCCGCTGCGGGGCGCGGTGAAGGCCGCGGAATCAAGCTGGGCGACCGCAGCATAGAGCCGGCGGTTCGCCCAGCGATTGTAGCGTGCGAAACGTTCGAAATGCGCCTTCATGGTCTCCCCTGGGCCATCTGCCGCCGGACCCCGGCGGCCGTCCCGCGACCGGCGTCCCGGCCGTGGTTCTACCGCATCATCTGCGGCTGGGACCAGGGACCTAGTCGCGCCAGAAGGGCTTTTCCAGCTCGCTATAGGCATCGGCCCGGGTGACGCCGATGTCCTTCAGCTGATAGTCGGACATCGCCGCCAGGTGCCGACGGGTGCGCACCCGGTCGCGCCAGACCGAGATCCGGTCGAGGGCGACCTGCAGAAGATTGTCGTTGGCCGCCCGGCGCGGGGCCGAATGACCGTGGGAATTGACCTGGGAATGACCCAAAACCGAAGCTGTGTTGCTCATGATTTCCTCACATCTCCTAGAGGGGCAACCATTGCCCGTTGCCCAATAATGTGCTTGTATTTGGCCATTCCGCAAATGATCGTATCTAACTTGTTCTGTTAGCTGACCTCACAGGAGAACCATGGCTTTCATCCCCCCTTTGAAGGCAGTCTGGTACTTCGAAAGTGCCGCCCGGCACCTGAGTTTTTCCAAGGCCGCCGAAGAACTTAACGTTACCCACAGCGCCATCAGCCACCAGATCAAGGCGCTGGAGGAATGGGTCGGCCAGCCCCTGTTCGAGCGCGGCGCCCGGTCCCTGAAGCTGACCGAGGCGGGGGCGACCTTCCTCTCGCCGGTGCGGTCCGCCTTCCAGCAGCTGGCCCAGGCCGGCCAGGACGTCCGCCAGGCGACCCGGGGCGGGCCGCTGACCGTCAGCGTCCTCCCCTCCCTGGCCTCGAAATGGCTGGTGCCGCGGCTCTACGATTTCCGCGCCCGGCACCCGGAGATCGACGTCCGCATCTCCGCCACCGAGCGGCTGGAGCAGATCGGCCAGGGCGACATCGACGTCGCCATCCGCTATGGCCGGGGCGCCTGGCCGGATCTCGCCGCCGAACTGCTGCTGCGCGACGACCTTTTCCCGATCTGCAGCCCGAAACTGCTGACCTGCGACAAGCCGCTGAAGGAGCCGAAGGACATCGCCAACTTCACCCTGCTCTCGGACAGCGACTGGCGGCCCGCGCGCTTCGACTTCTGGCACCGCTGGATCGAGAAGGCGGATATCGCCGATCTCGATCTCAAGGCCGGCATCACCTTCAACTTCTCCAACCTGATGATCCAGGCGGCGATGGAAGGCCTCGGCATCGCGCTCGCCAATACCATGCTGGCGGGCGACGACCTGAAGGCCGGGCGGCTGGTGCGGCCCTTCGATCTCTCGGTGCAGCTCGATACCGGCTATTTCGTGGTCTATGCCCGGGGTGCCCTGAAGCGCCCGAAGGTCAAGGCATTCCGCGACTGGCTGATGGAGCAGATCGAGCCGATCCGCGAGGAGGATGCGCGCGACCGGGCGGAGCGCGAGAAGCGCAGCGTGCGGGCATGAGCTGGATCTACTTGACCCGGATCAGGGCGGTTGCCCTGCCGGGCGTCGTCTGGTGCAGCGCCCTGCTGGCCGGCCAAGGCGGGCCGGCGGCGGCGGCGGAGCGCTGGCGGATCGAGGACATTCCCCTCGACATGCCGCTGGAGGCGGATCTCGACGGGGAATATCTCGAGGGGATCTACCAGGAGAAGATCGGGTCCGCGCGGCTGGTCGACAGCGTGCTCAACGAATGGCCGATCTACCACATGGAATCGACGCTGAAGGACGAACGCAAGCTCGAGCTGTATTTCTCCAGCGCCGCGGACGGCAGGCGGATCTTCTGGATCCGGGAGAACCGGCCGCTGAACGGCAAGAACGACCCGAAGACCGTGGAGCTTGCGATCGCCCAGGTCGAGGCCGCCTATGCCCCGGCGGATCGGGTCATCGCCGACCCCGCGGGTGGCGGCAGCGTCATCCTGCTGATCGCCGACACGTCCCTGCCGCCCGACAGCCGGACGGCGATACTGGCCCCGATCCCCAATCCGCTGGCGCTCACGGCGGATCAGTTCGCGCGCTTCTGGCTGATGGACCTGCAGGAGCGGGCGACCATCCTCGGGCCGGATTTCCGCGGCGCCGTGGTGATGCTCAACGTGTTCCAGGGCAAACTGACGAATACCCAGGCGGAACTCGTCGATCTGCGCCGGGCGCAGACCGTGCTCAACCTGATCAGCCGCTAGCGCCGGCGCCTAGGGTGTCGGCGGCCTAGGGCGTGGGCGGCCTAGGGCGTGGGCGGGGCGGCCAGCGGCGCCGTGGTGGGCGTGCTGATCGGCAGCTGCGGCGTGGCGGGCACCGGTTCCTGGGGCGCCGGTGCCGGGGCCAGATAGGGGGCGATCGGCCCCTGGGGAATCACCACGTTGGAGGCCGGCTCAGCCGGCGCAACCGGTGCTGCCGCCGGTGCCGGTACCGGTGCGGCGACCGGTTCCGCGGCGACGGGCGCCGGTTCCGGAGCCGGCGCAACAGGGGAGGGCGCGACGGGGGCGGGCGCGGTCGGCTCGGCGGCAACCGGCGCGGCCGGCTGTGCCGCCGGGACCGGCAGCTGCAGGGCATCCGGCAGGGCATCGTTCTGGCGCGGCTGCCAGGCGTTGCGGGCGTCCTGGGCCTGGGCGATCTGCTGCGGCGTCATCCCGGGCTCCAGCGCCACCATGCGCTCGGCACCCTGCTTGACGCCATGGGCCGAGGCGAGATCGTACCACATATGCGCCTGGACCTTGTTCTGCGGCAGGCCCTTGCCGCTGGCATAGAGATCGCCGAGGGCCAGCATCGAGAGTCCGTCGCGGGCATTCGCCGCCTTCTCGAAGCTCTCGGCGGCGCGGACGAAATCCGGCTGGCCGTTGTAGCCCGCCTGATAGAGCAGGCCGAGATTGTAGTCGCCTTCGACGCTGCCGGCCGCCGATGCCTTCTCGAACCAGTCATGGGCGGTCTTCACATTGGCGGTGACGCTCTGGCCCTTCAGATACATCAGGCCGATCTCGTTCATCGCGGCGACATTGCCGCCATCCGCCGCCTTCTTGAAATACTGCTCGGCAAGCTGGCCGTTCACCGGCACGCCGCCGGTGCCGTCACGGAACACCCGGCCCAGGCGCAGTTGGGCGCGATCGTAGCCGAGGTCGGCGGCGCGGACATACCAGCGCACGGCCTCCTGCATGTCCTGGGGCACCCCCCGGCCGGTCTCGTAGAGCTTCCCGAGGGCGTACTGGGAATAGGTCTGGGCCGCCTGGATGAGTTCCACCGCATTGGCGCCCAGGGCCTTACCGTCGAAGCGCGGGGCATCCTCAAGCTCCGCCGCGATCTTGTAATAGGCGGCGGCCTTGGCGAGGTCCGGCGCGCCGGCGGCGCCATCCTGGTAGATCTTGGCGAGGTTGTAGGCCGCAACCGGATTGCCGAGCTGCGCCTCCTCGTCGAGCAGCGGGATCGCCGTCGCGAGGTCGCCCGCCTGCAGCGCCGCCTCCGCGGCATGATAGTCGGCCCTGGCGGACCCGATCAGGGCGGCCGGGCCGGCCAAGGCAAGAATGGCGGTGGTGGCAAGCAAAAGGCGGCGCATGGAGGACTCTCGATAACCCCAGGAAAATCCGCGCCAATCTAGCTGAGCGACGGGGTGATTGCCAGGGGTGGCGGCCGGCGCCGGCCGGGCCTGCGACATCCCGGTCAGAACGAGGAATTCGGGCCTTTCAGGAATTCCGCCTCGGCTGCGGTGGTTTCCCGGCCGAGGGCGGCATTGCGGTGGGGATAGCGCCCGAAACGCAGGATGATCGCCCGGTGCCGATGGGCGTAATCCAGCTGTTTTTCGGCCTCCCGCCGGAAGGCCGCCTCGCAGCCGTTCATCAGGTCGGTGAACAGCTCGATCGCGCGGTCCTGGTCGGCGATGGCCTCGCTGTGCGCGAACGGCAGATAGAGGAACCGCCGCTCCTGGAAGCCGAATCCGCGGTCCTGGCCCCGGGCGATGGTCTCGCGGGAGATTGCCAGCGCCCGCGGGTCGCCGAGAAAGGCCTTGGCCTCGCCGCGATGGATATTGCGCGCCATCTGGTCGAGCAGCAGGACGAGGGCGAGCGTGCCCTGCGGCGTCGCCCGCCAGTCTTCCAGGCCGCCCAGCTGCGCCGCATGCACCGCATCGGCGAATCGCTGCCGGATATCGGCATCGAAATCCCGATCCCTCTCGAACCAGAGGGTCCGGGCCCGGTCGGCGAACCAGAACTCGACGACCGCCCGCGGATCGGTCATGCCGCCTGATTGACCTTCATGATGCGGCCGATCGCCGGCCGGGCGCCGACCAGATCCGCCATCCGCTTGACGCTCGGGAAGCGCTCATAGAGGCCCGGGCAGCTTTCCTGCCAGGTCGACAGCATGTAGGCGAAGGTGTCGGGGGCGGAGAACTGGCTGCCGAGCAGATAGGGGCCGTTGGCCTTCAGATGGGCATCGATCCGGCCCCAGATGGCGGCGATCTCGTCCTTTGCCATGGCGGCCACCGCATCGGTGCCGTCGGCCGAAGCCGTGCAGCGATCCGGGTAGTAGTAGCGCAGCATGGCGGGCTGCAGGGTGTTGGTCAGATGCGCCATCCACTGGTAGTAGTGTCCGCGCTTCAGGTCCGTCGTCGCCGGCGCCAGCTTCGCCTCCGGATGTCGATCGGCAATGAACATGCAGATCGCGGCCGCCTCGGTCATCACGAAGCCTTCGTCCACCGTCAGGGTCGGTATCTTGCCCGCCGGATTGAGCTTCAGGTAGGCCGCGCCCTTGTGCTCCTCTTTCGCCATATCGACCAGCTTGGCATGGTACTTGGCGCCGGATTCTTCCAGACAGAAATGCGCCGCGAGGGAGGCCGCGCCGTGCGACCAGTAGAGCGTATACATAGACAGGATCTCCCAGACAGGATTGCAGTTTCGATTTCGGTACAGCCTAGCGAAGGTCAGCCGGCTTTCGCCACCGGTTTCTGGCCGCGCCGCAGCAGGAACTGCGCGCTGAACAGCGCGGTCAGCGACAGCAGCATGACGGCCGTGCCGATGGCATTGATCTCCGGCGTGACGCCGCGCCGGATCGACGAGAAAACGTAGATCGGCAGCGTGTTCTTCGGTCCGGCGACGAAGGAGGCCACCACGTAGTCGTCGAAACTGAAGGTGAAGCAGAGCAGGAAGCCGGCGATGACCGCAGGCAGCAGCAGCGGCAGGGTCACCTGGCGGAAGGTGCCCCAGGGATCCGCATAGAGATCCATCGATGCCTCGACCAGACTCCGGTCCATGCCGGCAAGCCGCGCCCGCACGATGACGATGACCAGCGCCATGGAGAACAGTGTATGGGCGGCGATGATCGATCCGAATCCCATATGCAGCGTCGGCGGCTGGTCACCCGGCCAGATCGCCGCCAGGACCGCATTCATCGCGCCGAAGGTGGTGACCAGGGCAATCAGCGTGGCGATGCCGATGACGATGCCCGGCACCATGATCGCGACATAGATCAGCCCGTCAAAGGCAACCCGGATCGGCCCGTGCACGCGCTGCAGCGCCAGGGCCGCCATGACGCCCATGACCGTCGCCAGCGTGGCCGAGGTCGAGGCGACGATGACGCTGTTTGAGAGTGCATCCATCATCAACTCGTTCGACACCATCCTGCCGTACCAGGCGACCGAGAATCCCTGGAAGTCCGAGGCATTGTTGCCGCTGTTGAAGCTGAACAGCACGATGAGCGCGATCGGCGCATAGAGGAACAGATAGACGAAGACCGCATAACCGTGGAAGGGTCCGAAGCCTCGCATCGCTACACCAGCTCGACGTCGCGCTGGTTGGTGCTGCGCGTCGCCTTCAGATAGAGGCTGACGGTGACGACCATGATGATCACCAGCGCCATGGCGCAGGCCGAGCCGAACGGCCAGTTCAGGGACTGCAGGAAGAGGTCGACCAGGGCGTTGCCGATGAAGAACACCTTGCCGCCGCCCAGCATCTGCGGAATCAGGTACTCGCCCATCAGCAGGATGAAGACCAGCATGCAGCCGGTGATGATGCCCGGAGCCGACAGGGGTATCGTTACCTGGCGGAAGGTTCCGAATGGGCTGGCGCCGAGATCCTGCGAGGCCTCGAGCAGCCGCTTGTCCAGTTTCTCCAGGCTGACATAGATCGGGAAGACCATCAGCGGCAGGTAGGCGTAGACGATTCCCACCAGCACCGCGAAAGGCGTGTTGATCAGGCGGATTTCAGGATAGCCGAGCCATTCCAGGATCGACGGAATGCCGCGGCTGCCGAGAATGAACATCCAGGCATAAGTGCGGATCAGGAAGCTGGTCCAGAACGGCACGATGACCAGGATCAGCAGCAGGAGTCGCCATTTCTCGCCGGCCTTGACCGCCAGGAAATAGGCCAGCGGATAACCGGCGACCAGGCAGATGAGCGTACCCAGCGGCGCCAGGGTCATGGTGTTCTTGAACGCGGTCCAGCGCGCACCGAGCTTCAGGTAGTTGTCGAAAGTGAAGGCGGCCTGGTAGCCGCCGGTCGGCGCGCGCTCGCCGACCGAATAGACGATGACGACGATCAGCGGCAGCACCAGCAGCATCAGGAACCAGAAGGCCGAGGGCGCCAGGAGGGCGGCGGTGAGCCACCGCCCTCGCGACGCTGCCTTGGCTTCCGATATGGCGCCCGATGTGCTGGCGACCGCCATCGATCAGGCCGCTTTGAACTCGGCCATGATTTCCGCACGTGCCGGGTTGGTCAGCACGTTGGCGGCGCCGAATTCCAGCGGCGCCAGAAGTTCGGCCGCCGGATACATGATCGGATCCGATGCGACTTCCGCCGGCAGCAGGGCGATCACCCGCTTGTCGGCGACCGGGTAGCCGTGGAAATCGACTTCCATCTTGTTCACCGCCGGGTCGAGCAGGTAGTTGATCAGCGCATAGGCGCCCTTCTTGTTCGGCGCTTCCTTCGGCATGGCGTAGAAGTCGGCCCAGATCTCGCCGCCTTCCTTGCCGATGACATACTCGATCTCCGGGATGTCCTTGTGCAGCTGCTTGGCATCACCGGTCCAGGCTACCGCCAGCCAGGCATCGCCGTTGCGCAACGGGGGCTGATAGTCGCTGGTGATGCCGAAGAGATGCGGCTTGGCCGAGAGCATCAGCTCGCGCGCCTTGGCGAGCTCGGCATCCTCGTTCGAGTTGAACGAGAAGCCGTGATACTTCAGCGCATTGCCGATGGTGGTCAGCTGGTAGTCGTGGACGGTGGCGCGGCCGCTATATTTGTCGCGCAGCAGATCCCAGAAGTCCTTCCAGCTGGTCATCTTCTCAGTGACCTTCTTGGTGTTCACGCAATAGCCGGTGGTGCCCCAGTCCTTGTGCATCGCATAGAGCTTGCCATTGACGGTGCCGGGCTGGGTGAAGCGCACGTCGGTGTAGGAGGCAGGGTCGTAGTTCGGCACCTGTGCCGCATCCAGCGGGTCGATCAGATCGGCCGTCGACGTAGTTCTCGATCGTGTAGTTGGTCGGAACGAAGACGTCCCAACCGGTGCCGCCGGCCTTCAGCTTGGCATACATTTCCTCGTTCGAACCGAATACGGTCAGTTCGACCTTGGCGCCGGTGATCTCGGCAAATTTGTCGAGGTTGGCCTGATTGTGGTAGTTCGGCCAGCTGGTGAGCGCGACCTTGTCGCCGATATCGCCGGCGAAGGCCGGGCGCGGGCGCAACGACGGGACGGCTGCCGCCATCACCGCCATCGCGGTGCCGAGGCCGGTGACGCCGAGGAAGTGCCGGCGGGAGATCGATCCCATCTGGTACCGCCGCAGCTGCTTGATGAATTCCTTACGCGGGTCCATGTCATCCTCCAGATCTGTTGGCGACGCTGTTGTTGTCAGGGTCGGGCGGCGATCGTCGCAATCGCCACCCGCTTGTACGAAACTTTGCTTGCCGTCTATCCCGGGGTCAAAGCGAGGGCCTGATCGCGGCGCCAGCCCAGACGCACCTGCTCGCCGGGGCCGATATCGGCGGCGGAACCCGCGGCTTTCGGCACGCGCACCAGGAGGTCGCCGAGGCCCTCGGCGCGGACGCTGAATTCCGTATGGTCGCCGAGATAGATCCGGTTGAGAACCTGGCCGGTCGCAGCCTCGCTGTTGCCCGATTGACCGGCAGCCGCCGCCGCGGCGGGCCAGATCCCGATCACTTCCGGGCGCACGGCGACGACGCCGCGGGCGCCCTGTGTCAGCTTCTCGCCGAGGCGACTGAAGCGCGCCTGCAGGGAGAGTCCGTTGGCCGTGCGGATCACCGCGCTTTCGCCGGCGGTTTCCACCACTTCGCCCTCGAAGAAGTTCGATTCGCCGACGAAGTCCGCGACATAGCGATTGACCGGGGCGTCGTAGAGTTCCTCCGGGCTGCCGAACTGGACGATCCTGCCGTCCTTCATGATGCCGATCGTGTCCGACATCGACAGCGCCTCTTCCTGGTCGTGGGTCACCAGGATGAAGGTGATGCCGACTTCACGCTGCAGGTTCTGCAATTCGATCTGCATTTCCCGCCGGAGCTTCCGGTCGAGCGCCGCCAGGGGCTCGTCGAGCAGCAGCACGGTCGGCCGGTTGATCAGTGCCCGGGCCAGGGCGACGCGCTGCTGCTGGCCGCCCGACAGTTCCCAGATCCTGCGCCGCGCCAGATGGGGCAGGCGAACCAGTTCCAGGGCCTCGGCGACCTGCGCATCGATCTCGCGCTGGCTCGGCCGCGGCCGCCGCTGGCGCAGGCCGTAGCCGACATTGCTGGCGACATCCATGTGCGGGAAGAGCGCATAATGCTGGAACACCATGTTGACCGGGCGCCGGTAGGCGGGGATCCCGACGACCGACTGGCCGGCGATCTCCACGGTGCCGGCGCTCGGCTGCTCGAAGCCGGCGATGAGCCGCAGGCTGGTGGTCTTGCCGCAGCCCGAGGGCCCGAGGAAGGAATGGAAGGAACCGCGCTTCAGCGCGAAGGAAATGCCGTCGACCGCGGCCACATCGCCGAAATGCTTGCTGACGTTGTCAAAGCGAACGTCGATGCCGTCTTCGGCCATACTGCAGCAGCCCGCCCCGGAGAAATGCATCGCCCGGCGCCGTTGTTGTTCTTGCGCCGGGGAGAGCCCAATTACGCGGAGGATGACGGGGATTGTCAATCAGCATATTGAAAAAGCGGACAAGGAATTTCATTTCGGGCATATCGCCCGGGAAATAAAAAAACCGGGGCCGATCGGCCCCGGTTTCCTGGTCGGTCAGCTCTCTTGCCGTCAGCGCCGGTCGCCCATGAAGCGCAGCAGGAAGAGGAAGAGGTTGATGAAGTCGAGATAGAGGTTGAGGGCGCCCATGATCGACTTCTTTTGGGCGATCTCGCGGCCGTCCCCGGCATAGTAGGTCGCCTTGATCTTCTGCGTGTCATAGGCGGTGAGGCCGGTGAAGATCAGCACGCCCAGCACCGATATGGCGAAATTGAGCCCGCTCGAGCCGAGGAAGATGTTGACCACCGAGGCGACGATCAGTCCCCAGAGGCCCATGATCAGGAAATGCCCGAAACCGGTCAGGTCGCGCTTCGTGGTGTAGCCATAGAGGCTCATCCCCGCGAAGGTCGCGGCGCAGACGAAGAAGGTCCGCGCGATGCTTTCGCCGGTATATTGCAGCCCGACCGACGTCAGCGACAGGCCCATGAGGCCGGTAAAGACCCAGTAGACCGCCTGGGCGGCGCCGACCGACATCGACTGCAGGCGGAAGCCGAACAGCAGGATCAGCCCCAGCGGCGCGAACATGACGATCCAGCCGAGCAGGGTCGGCTGCAGATAGCCGTTCGGCGTCTGGGTATAGACCAGCTGCCAGAGGGCGGGGGTCGAGGCGAACAGCATCGACATCAGCCCGGTCAGGACCAGGCCGCCGCCCATGTAGTTGTAGACCCCGAGCATGTAGCTGCGCAGGCCCTGGTCGACGCTCACCGATTCCTGTTGCGCCGGGGCCCGGTAGACGGTCTGATTTTCCGGTCCGATAGCCATGTTGTTCTCTCCCTGTTCCATCCCTGAGGGGGATCACGTCGTCTCAGGCAACAATATTAGGCTTCGTCGCCCGTTTAGCAATAGCGCGGCCCGCGAATAAACCCGGCAAAATTCTTGCGGAACCGGCGATTAGCCGCCATAAAGCCGCCTCCAATCCAGGTTTTTCCTTCAGGAATCCGTCATGCAAGGCCGTATTTTCTCCGGTGTCCAGCCGACCCATACGCTTCATCTTGGGAATTACCTGGGCGCGGTGCGGAATTGGGTGCGGATGCAGAAATCCTACGACTGCATCTTCTGCGTCGTCGACCTGCATGCGATCACCCTGTTCCAGGATCCCAAGGAGCTGGCCCACAATACCCGGGAAGTGACGGCGGCCTTCATGGCCTCGGGCATCGACACCGACCACGGCATCATCTTCGCCCAGAGCCAGAACCGGGTGCATGCCCAGCTAGCCTGGATTCTGAGCTGCACCGCCCGGGTCGGCTGGCTCAACCGCATGACCCAGTTCAAGGACAAGGCGGGCAAGGACCGGGAGGCCGCTTCGGTCGGGCTCTACACCTATCCGGTGCTGATGGCGGCGGATATCCTCGGCTATCACGCCACCCATGTGCCGGTCGGAGAGGACCAGAAGCAGCATCTGGAGCTGGCCCGGGACATCGCCCAGAAGTTCAACAACGACTTCGGCGTCGCGTTTTTCGTACCGCCGGAGCCGGTGATCGGCGGTCCTGCGGCGCGGATCATGTCGCTGCGCGACGGCACCAAGAAGATGTCGAAGTCCGACCCGTCGGATTACAGCCGGATCAACATGACCGACGACGCCGATACGGTGGCCCTGAAGCTGCGCAAGGCGAAGACCGACCCGGACCCGCTGCCGGGGCCGGAAACCCTCGACGCCAAGGGCCAGCCCACGGCCGAGGCCGACGCCGCGCGGCCGGAGGCTTTCAACCTGCTGTCGATCTATGCCGGTCTGTCGGACCGGCCCCTGGCGGCGGTGGTCGAAGCCCATGCCGGCAAGGAATTCTCGGCCTTCAAGAAGGACCTGACCGATCTCGCCGTAGCCACCCTGGGGCCGATCGGGGCCGAGATGAAGCGCCTGCTGGCGCATCCCGGCGAGATCGACGCGGTCCTGAAGCGCGGCGCCGAGCGGGCGCGGGCGATTTCCGAGCCGGTCCTGCGCCAGGCCGAGGACATCGTCGGCTTCATCCGGAGTTGACGGGGTCGGCCCTTGCATCCGGCCCGGATCCGGCCCATCTGGCTATAGGCCCACGCTGCGTAGGGTTTAACCAATCAGCCGGGGCGAGCCGGCTGGAACCAGAGAGCGCCTATCATGTCCGACGATCTGCTGAACGACGCGCCAGAGGCGGGAACCCCCAAGCGCCGGTGGTCCGCGGCGCGCCTCGGCGTGCTCTGGCGGTTCGGCAGATGGCTGATCCTGGTGCTCCTGGTCGTCGCCGCCTTCTATTACCCGATCGGCATGCTGGTCGTGCACAAGGTCAATGACGACACCGAATTTGCGATACCGGCGGTACCGGCCGGCGCAAGCAGGACCGTGGCCACGGCAGCGGCGCTGATCGACCGCGAGGTCAACCATACCGGCTGGCCGGCCAACGCGCCCTGGTTCATGCCGGGCTACATGCTGGACAACATGCCGAACTTCCAGAAGGGCGAGATCCTCGCCCTGCAGAAATTCGCCATCGAGTTGCGCGACCAGATCGGGCGGGCGCGCGGCACCAGCAGTGCCGATCCCGACCTGCAGGATGCCGCCAGCTTCCTGAGCAACAACGCCGACATCTGGATCTTCGATCTCAGCCGCTCCTGGGCGCCGCTCACCCCGTCGGAGAGCTATTACCGCTCGGCGATGAAATCCCTGGAGTCCTACAATGCCCGGCTGGCGAGCCAGCAGATCGTCTTCGAGCCGCGGGCGGACAACCTGATCAGCACCCTCGATCGGATCGGCAAGGATCTTGGCGACGCCTCGGCCGAAATCGACGTCAAGATCGACCAGATGTCGGGCGCCTGGGTCGACTGGGATGCCGACGACAAGTTCTACCTGATCAAGGGCAAGATCTACGCCTACACCCTGCTGCTGCGGGCGCTGGGCGAGGATTTCGCCGATGTGCTGAAGGACAAGGCCGCGGTCAAGGCCTGGGACCGGATGGTCAACAGCCTGGGCGAGGGGGCCACCTTGCGGCCCTGGATCGTCATCAACGGCCGCCCCGATGCGCTGATGCAGCCCAATCACCTGGCCGCGGAAGGATTCTATCTGCTCCGCGCCCGGGCCCAGCTGGAAGAACTGACCGACATCCTGCAGAAGTAGACCGCCTGGCGGCGGGAATTGGCCCCGCGTGTGACAAAAATCACGAGCCAGGGCCGCCCTCGCGCTTTCCTCCCGATTCGGGCGGGCGTAGACTGAGCTACGATTGGCCATCGGCACCGAGTCGCAAGGGGAATCGTCGCACAGGCTGGCGGCATTCCGGTGCGACCCATCCCTCCCCATCGCCTGACCCGGCCCGGTTGCAGTCGTGACGGGTCAATGTTGCGTCAGGCGGGTCGGCGGATCTTGGGATCCCCGGCCGCCCGGCGGGTTTCCGGGGGATTGGCGGTTTGAGCTGGTTGCAGGCCATTCTGGACTGGTTCCTTGGGCTCCAGATCTATCTGCCGATCGCCGAGATCTCGCTGAACATCGTCCTTCTGCTGGCGATCGGCGGCGGCGTCGGGCTGCTGTCGGGATTGTTCGGCGTCGGCGGCGGCTTCCTGATGACCCCGCTGCTGATCTTCATCGGCGTTCCGCCGGTGGTGGCGGTGGCGACGCAGTCAAACCAGATCGTCGCCTCATCGGTCTCCGGCGTCCTCGCCCATTGGGCGCGCGACAATGTCGACATCAAGATGGGCAGCGTCCTGCTGGCTGGCGGCGTCTTCGGCTCCAGCATCGGCGTCTACCTGTTCGGCCTGCTGCGGCATTACGGGCAGATCGATCTGGTGATCGCCATCGCCTATGTGGTGACCCTGGGCACGGTCGGCATCATGATGGCGGTCGAATCCCTGAACGCCTTGCGCCGCATCCGCAAGATGCAGGGCCAGCCGGTGAAGCTGCATCAGCATAACTGGGCGCAGGGCCTGCCCTTCAAGATGCGGTTCCGCAAGTCGCGGCTCTATATCAGCGCCATCCTTCCGGCCGGCATTGGCTTCATCATCGGCATCATGTCTGCGGTGATGGGCGTCGGCGGCGCCTTCCTGATGGTGCCGGCGATGATCTACCTGCTCGGCATGCCGACCTCGATCGTGGTCGGCACCTCGCTGTTCCAGATCATCTTCGTCCAGTCCTATGTGACCTTCCTCCAATCGGTGCAGAACCAGACCGTCGACATCCTGCTGGCGCTGATCCTGACCGTGGGCGGCGTCATCGGCGCACAGCTCGGCGGCCGCTGGGGCGCGCGGCTCGGCGGCGAGCAGCTGCGCCTGCTGATGGCGGTGCTGATCCTGGTGGTCGCCGGCGGGCTGCTGGAGCAGCTGGTGGCAACGCCCGACGACATCTACTCGATCCTCGTGCTGAGCGGCGGGCACTGACCATGAGTGCATCCGCAGCGACCCGTCTCGGCGTTCTCCTGCTCGTCCTCCTCGCCCCGAGCTACAGAGCGGAGGCGCGGGCAATCACCGCCGATCTCGACGATCATCTCATCGCCATCACCACCGGCTTCTCGGGCAAGGAGATCCTGCTGTTCGGCGCCACCGACGGGCCCGGGGATGTCATCGTCGTGGTGCGCGGTCCGGTCAGCGAGATCCAGGTGCGCAAGAAGTCGCGCGTCGCCGGCATCTGGATCAACCGCGACCAGGTGACCTATAACGGCGTACCCGGATTCTACGGTATCGCCAGCTCCAACACGCTGAACGAGATCCTGTCGCCGGCCGCATTGGCGCGCTATCAGATCGGCGTCGGGCGCATCAAGCTGTCGCCGGACACGCCGAGCCTGCCCGATCTTGCCGACTACCAGACCGCCCTGTTCCGCATCAAGCAGCAGGAGGGACTGTTCGCCGAGCGGGTGGCGCGGGTCACCTTCATCGGCGACCAGCTGTTCCGCGCCAACATTTCGATCCCCTCGTCGGTGCCGACCGGAACGTTCCTGATCGACGTCTACCTCGCCCGGGGCGGCGACATCGTCGATGCGCAGAACATGCCGCTGATCGTCAGCAAGATCGGCTTCGGTGCGGATATTTACGATTTCGCCCATCGCCACAGCGCGGCCTATGGCGCCATCGCCGTTCTCGTGGCATTGATCGCGGGCTGGATGGCGCATCTGGCCTTCCGCAGGAGGTAGCTTCCATGAGCGATCCCGTTGCAGGCGATAGATCGACGGAAGAGGGGAAACCCGTGCCGGGTCGGGTTTTTCTGGTGGTGATCGATGATTCGCCCGAACTCAAGGTGGCGATCCGCTATGCCTGTCGCCGTGCCGCGAAGACCGGCGGGCGCGTGGCGATGCTCTACGTCATCCAGCCGGCGGACTACCAGGAATGGATGGGGGTGTCGAAGCTGATGCGCGACGAGGCACGCCAGCAGGCCGAGGCCCTGATGCAGAAGACCGCCGCCGAGGTGCAGAAGCTGTCCGGGGCGATGCCGGTGCTGTTCTTCCGTGAAGGCGACCGCCGCGACGAGGTGATGAAGCTGCTGGAGGAGGAGCCGACGATTTCCATCCTGGTGCTCGGTGCCTCCAGCGGCCCCAAGGGACCGGGACCGCTGGTTTCCGCCCTCACCGGAAAGCTGGTCGGGAAATTGCGCGTTCCGATCACCATCGTGCCGGGGCATCTCTCGACCGAGGAGGTCGAGCACATCGCCTGATACGCCGACCGGGGGCCGTCAGTCGACTGCGTCGACGATGACGAAATTCCCGGTCGAGCTTTTCAGCCGCAGCGGCAGGATCTTCTGATAGGCCGGCGAATCGTACCAGCCCTCCGCCTCGGCGCGCGACGGGAACTCGATGATCACCGTCCGCGCGTAGGGCCATTCGCCTTCCCGGACGGTCAGCTTGCCGCCGCGCACCAGGAATTTCCCGCCGAAGGGCGTCAGGGTCGCGATGACGTCCTTGCGATAGGCTTCGAACATCACCGCATCCTGCAGGTTTTCCTGGACAATCACGAGTGCGCGCATGGTATCGGGACTTTCGGTTGTTGGAGTTGGGGGGTTCAGTTCAGTCGGGCAGGCCGAAGACTTCCTGGGGCTTGGCGAAGCCGCGCAGGCTATGCTTGCCCAGCGAGACCAATTTGGATCCGCAGGGCGAGGCAAGTGCGCGCGAGGCGATCAGGGGGCGGTCGAGTTCGCGGCACAAGCCCTCGATCCGCGCCGCCAGATTGACGGCCGGACCGATGACGGTGAAATCAAGGCGGGCCGAGGGCCCGATCAGCGCACCGATATTGCCATAGGAGACCGAGCCGGCATGCAATCCGATGCCGACCCGCAACGGCTTCTTGCCGGCGCTGGCGCGGAGATCGTTGAGGTCGCGCAGGGAATCCAGCGCCTCCTCCGCGGCGGCCAGGGCGATCCGGCATTTGTTGTCCCGATCGAGATCGTCGAGCATCGGGAAGATTGCCAGCATGGCATCACCGATGAACTTCAGGATCTCGCCGCCATACTTGTAGACCGACTGCGCCATGGTATCGAAATAGTCGTTGAGGACGGCGATCACCTCGTCGCGCGGCAACTCGTTGGACATCGCGGTGAAGTCGCGCAGGTCGCAATACCAGATGGCGGCCGCGATGGTACGACTGTCGCCCCGCTGCACCAGGCCGCCGAGGACGCGCTGGCCGGCATCGCCGCCCAGATAGATCGACAGCAGCGACCGCGCCATGCGCTGGCTTTCCCGCGCATCGACGATCAGCGAAATCAGCGGAATGAGTGCCAAGAAGCCGTCGATCTGGAAGTCGGCAAAGCCCTCGGGCTGGTCGGTGGTGATGGCGATCGACCCGCGCGGTTCGCCGCCGAAGCTCAGGGCGAAGACCGCGTAATCGGTCGCCCCGGCCTTCTTCATGTCGTCCAGCACCGGATAGTCCAGCTTCGCACCCGGCCCGGCCAGACGCCGGCGGATCATCGTCTGTCGGTTCTCGTAGAGTTCGCGGAGGGGGCTCTGCATGTAGACCGGGCTGTTCAGGATCGCGTGGTCGCGCGACACGACCTCGATCTTGTCGGTCCCGCGGTTCCATATATATGCGGTAGCTGCAATCTGGGGATGCAAGGTGCGCAGGCCGAGGAACAGCCGCAGCAGGGGGAATCCCCCGGCGGTGAGCACCCGGGTCAGGCCGGCAACGAACTGTTCGAGGTCGGGGAGGGTCCGTCCCTCGGCGAAAAGCCACTGGAACGCCCGGTCGACGGCGGGACAGGCCAGGCATTCCTCGCCGGCCAGGGCCTTGGAGAACATCGTCGGCAGGTTGATCTGAACGTCGCCGGCCATCCGCTACCGCCTCATAACCTTACCCAAATTGGGGTTGAAGCCATTGATTCCATGGACCATGTTCTGCTGAGCCAGTGTAGCGGAGCGAGGCCATGTTCATCCAGACCGAAGAAACCCCGAATCCGGCGACCCTGAAGTTCCTGCCGGGCCGGTCGGTGATGGAGCAGGGTACAGCGGATTTCGCCACGGCAGAAGCGGCTCGGCGTTCGCCGCTGGCCGAGCGGTTGTTTCAGGTCGATGGCATCGCCCGCGTCTTTCTGGGATCCGATTTCGTCACCATCACCAAGTCCGACGTGAAGGACTGGTCGGTCCTGAAGCCGGCCCTGCTCGGCGTCATCATGGAACATTTCATCGCCGGCAAGCCGGTGATACTTGCGGAATCGTCCTCCTCTGCCGCGCCCGTCGCGGCCGAGGAGGACGACGAGATCGTCACCCAGATCAAGGAACTCCTGGACACCCGGGTTCGCCCGGCGGTCGCCCAGGACGGGGGCGACATCGTCTTCCACTCCTTCGAGGATGGCGTCGTCTATCTGCATATGCAGGGCTCCTGCTCGGGCTGCCCCAGTTCGACGGCCACGCTGAAAATGGGCATCGAGAACATGCTCCGCCATTACGTGCCGGAAGTCCTGGAAGTCCGTCCGGTCTGAGCCGGCCAGCTTGATCCCGGGCTGCGTCTCGAGGAAGAATTGAAGGGCGGGGCAACCCGCCCTTTTTGCTGCAGTCCTGCCGGAATGGATGATGATGACGGAAATCGCCAGCGACGTCGATCTCGATCTCATTTTCCGCGCGGCGCGGACGCATTCCAAATGGCTTGATCGGCCGGTATCCGACGATCTGCTGCGGGCGGCCTACGATCTGGCCCGGATGGGGCCGACCAGCGGCAACTGCCAGCCGATGCGCATCCTCTTCATCCGCTCCGCCGAGGCGAAGCAGAAGTTCGCGCCGGCCCTTTCCGCCGGCAATCTCGCCAAGACCATGGCCGCACCGGCAACGGCGATCTTCGCGATGGACATGGAGTTCTACGAGATGATGCCGCGCCTGTTCCACGATCCGACGGCGCGTGGCTGGTTTGCCGGCAAGCCGGCGGTCATCGCCGAAACCGCGCTGCGCAACGGGTCGCTGCAAGCGGCCTATTTCATGCTGGCGGCGCGATCCCTCGGGCTGGATTGCGGGCCGATGTCCGGGTTCGACAGGGCGAAGGTCGACGCCGCCTTCTTCGAAGGCACCAGCTGGCGCTCGAATTTCATCTGCAATATCGGCTACGGCGACAAGGCGGCCTTGCATCCGCGCAACCCGAGGCTCGATTTCGCCGAGGCCTGCAGGATCGCCTGACCGCCTACATCATCGGTCGCGGCAACTGCGCCAGTTCGATCACCGGATAGTCGCGGGCATTGAACAGCTGGTAGTGCCACCATTCGTTCCGATAGAAATCCCAGTCGGCGGCCGTCATGATTCCCATCAGGATGAATCGGTTGCGCTGGGCTGTTGCCGACACCTCGGTATTGGCGTGATGCGACAGCGGACGCATGTCGTCGAATCCCGTGCCCATATCCAGCTCCCGGCCGGCGGCATCGATCAAGGTGAGGTCGACGGCGACGCCGCGGCTGTGGGGCGAACCGCGGCGCGGGTCGGCGACGAATTCCGGGTCGGGAAAGGACTCCCAGAGCTTCCATTGCGCTTCCGAGGGGCGGTAGGCGTCGAAAATCCTCAGCCGCAGACCCAGCGGCCTTGCCAGCCGGACCGCCTTGCGCAGATGTTCCGCCGCCTTCTCCTCGAGATAGCAGTCGGCCTGCCGATAGATCGGCCGCCCGGTGATGTTGTCGGCCGTGGCATAGGCCAGGGCGATTTCCACGTCGAACCCGGCCGCCGTGATTTCCACCAGCGTCATGTTGCAACCCAATTCCGAAGCGCCTAAGACCGTCCCTGTATGGACGAGGTCATGACTAGCAGATCGGGGATTCCAGGCAAATCGGAGAATCCGGGCGCCGGGCCGGTCCTGGCACTGGATGCCGGGGGCCACGCCTGTTCGGCGGCGCTCCGCGACAACGGTGCAGTCGTCGCACAGGAGAGCCAGGCGATCAGCCACGGCCAGGCGGCCGTCCTGATGCCGATGATCGAGAGGATCATGCACCAGTCCGGGATCGCCTATCGTGGCCTGGCGCGAATCGCGGTCGCCGTCGGACCGGGCGGTTTCACCGGCCTCAGGGTGGCAATCGCCGCTGCCCGGGGTCTCGGCCTTGCCGCCGGGGTTCCCGTCGTCGGCATATCGAGTTTCCAGGCGGCGGCAAGTAATCACGCGGAAGACAGTATTGGTCGGCGGGTATTCGTGCTGATCGACAGTCGTCGCGACGAGCCCTATCTCGCCGAACTCGGCACCGATTTGCACCTGCTTGGGGCGCCGCGGATCCTGTCCGCCGCCGAGGCCGCGGCACTGATATCGGCTGCCGCTCCGGCCGTGGTCTTCGGCGACGGCACCGGCCCGCTCGCGGGAAATCTTGCCGGCGATGTTCTGATCCGGCCAACCGCCGTCGTGGCGGCTGCCGTGGCGGCTCTGGCAGCTGCGGCAGATGGCCGCTTCGATCTGCCGCCGCTCCCGGTCTATCTACGCCCACCCGATGTCAGCAAGCCGAAGGTTGGCGGATGACCGACCGGTTCCGGATCCGTCCGGCGACGGTGCTGGACGCCGCACTGCTCGCGGCACTGCACCGCGCCAGTTGCACCGCCAATTGGGACGAAGCCTGGTCGCAGCGATCCTTTGCCGATGTCACAGCGCTTCCCGGCGGGCTCGGCCTCATCGCCGAATCCTTGGACGCGCCGCTCGGCTTCGCTCTTGGCCGGCGCGCTGCCGACGAGGCGGAGGTGTTGCTCATCGCCACTCATCCTTCGGAACGGCGCCACGGTGTCGCCCGCGGCCTGCTGCAGGACCTGATGCGGCGCCTCGCCGACGCCGGCGCCCGTCGGGTCTTCCTCGAAGTGGCAGAGCCGAACGCCGCCGCGCTCGGGCTCTATCGCCAGGCCGGATTCCGGTCCGTCGGGCGCCGGCCGAATTATTACCGGGCCAGGGCTGGCGCATCCGGCCCTGCAGCGGTTGATGCCGTGCTTTTGAGCCGGGATTTGACGGATATCTCGACCGCGCCCTAGACACCGCACCGCCCATGTTTCCGGTGGCGGCAGCGGCAAATCGCGGCCGGACATTCGGCCGGGAACCGCGGCTATTCCCGCGGTTTTATTCAAATAATAAGGTTGCGTTCTACAAGAAGTATTTTGTAGTGTCCGGCAAGGATTACTCAAAGAGGCAAGTCAAATGGCTGAAGACGCGAAGCAGGTCGCTCTATTGCCAATGGTAACGGAGATTGTCGCCGCACATCTCTCCAATAATAGTGTGGCGGTGGCCGATATCCCGCGCCTGATCAACGAGGTCTACGGCGCCTTGACCAGCCTGGCCGGCGGCGCGCGCCCGGCGAGCAGCGCGGCCGGGCGCCAGGAGCCGGCGATCGCCATCAAGAAGTCGATTTCCCCGGATTTCATCATCTGCCTGGAGGACGGCAAGAAGCTTAAGATGCTGAAACGCCATCTGCGCACCGCCTATGGCATGACGCCGGACCAGTATCGCGAGAAATGGGGCCTGCCGGCGGATTATCCGATGGTGGCGCCGAATTATGCGAAGAAGCGCAGTTCCCTCGCCCGCCAGATCGGCCTTGGAACCGGCGGACGCCGCCGCTAGGGGCGTGCCCCAGGGCATGCTCGGCCCGTCGGTCGAGGCATCGGCCCGCCCACCCGGCAATTTTAGCTTGGCGCGGCCACGCGGGGGCGGGCAGAATGGCCCGCAACGGGCACGCCAGGATGCCGGGCCGAAAGATTAATTGACAGCGGAGTGCGGTCACGTGCCATCGCGTATCGAGCGTTTGTGCATCGAAAAGGGCCTGAAGATGACGGAGCAGCGTCGGGTCATCGCCCGGGTGCTGTCCGACGCCGAGGACCACCCCGATGTCGAGCAGCTCTACCGCCGGGCGACGAAGATCGATTCGAATATTTCGCTCGCTACGGTCTATCGCACCGTGCGCCTGTTCGAAGAGGCCAGCATCCTGGAACGGCACGATTTCGGCGACGGCCGGGCGCGCTACGAGGAGGCGCCGGAGAATCATCACGATCATCTGATCGACATTCAGAGCGGCAACGTGATCGAATTCACCAATGAGGAGATCGAGCGCCTGCAGAACAAGGTGGCGGAGAACCTGGGATACCGGCTGATCGGCCATCGGCTCGAGCTCTATGCCACGCCGCTGGCGGCCAAGACGGGGACGAAGAAGAAATGACCCTGGCCAAGGCGCTGCCGGACAGATCGCCCACCGGTCCCGCCGAGCCGCCCGCCGGCCGGCCGGTCGATCATCGCGTCGGCGACCTGCAGATCCGGTTGGCCGAATCGGAATCCGAGATCGCCGCGGCACAGGAACTGCGCTACCGGGTCTTCTACGAGGAAATGTCGGCGCGGCCGACCGCGGCGATGGCGGCGGCGCGACGCGATTTCGATTCCTTCGACCCGTTCTGCGACCATCTGATCGTCATCGATCGCAAGAAGGGCGTCGGCGCCGGCGGAATCGTCGCCACCTACCGCCTGCTGCGCCGCGAGGCCGCGCGCCGGCGCGGCCAGTTCTATTCGATCGATGAATACGACATTTCTCCGATCGTCGCCTATGACGGCGAGATCCTCGAGCTGGGCCGCTCCTGCGTCGATCCGGACTACCGGTCCAAGGCGGCCATGCAGATGCTGTGGAAGGGCATCACCGACTACATCATGCACTACAAGATCGGCATCATGTTCGGCTGCGGCAGTCTGCCGGGCATCAATCCCGCCGAGCACGCAGTGCCGCTGTCCTACCTCTATCATCGCCACCTGGCGCCGCCGGAATTCCGCCCGCGCGCGGTCGCGTCGCGCTATGTCTCGATGAACATGCTGCCGATCGAGGCGATCGACGAGAAGCGGACGCTGGTCGGCTTGCCGCCGCTGATCAAGGGCTACCTGCGCCTTGGCGGCTATGTCGGCGACGGCGCGGTGGTCGACCAGCAGTTCGGCACCACCGATATCTCGATCATCGTCGTCACCGATCGGGTCACCGGCAAGTACATCAAGCACTATACCCGGCCGGAAGGCGAGTTGCCCGCCTCCGCTTCGGCCATGCCCAGCCGACCTTGATCCCGGGTCGTTCTTGAGTCCGCACCGGTCCTGCCCGTGAAGACGCAAGGCCGTGTGCCGCCTTCCACCGCGGCGGTCGACGATGGGAACGAGCCGCTACCGCGCGGTTCGGCGCCGTTCGGCTCGAATGTCCTGGGCCTCTGGCGGCTGACCGCCTATTTCCTCCTGACCCTCCTGCTGGCACCTTTTCAGGCCGTCCTGGCGAGCTTCGGCATGCGGCTCGGTGAGTGGCTGCCGGTCCTCTATCACCGCCAGTGCTGCCGGATCATGGGGATCCAGGTGGTGGTGCGCGGTACGATGAGCGCCGCGCGCCCGACCCTGTTCGTCAGCAACCACAGCTCCTATCTCGACATCTCGGTCCTGGGCAGTCTCGTTGCCGGCTGCTTCGTGGCGAAGTCCGAGGTCGCGACCTGGCCGTTCTTCGGATTCCTCGCAAGGTTGCAGCGCACGGTCTTCGTCGACCGCCGTCGCGGCACCTCGCATCGCCAGCGCGACCAGCTGCAGGAACGGCTGCATGCCGGCGACAATCTCATCCTGTTTCCCGAGGGCACGTCGAACGACGGCAACAGGGTCCTGTCGTTTCGCAGCGCGCTGCTCAGCGTCGCCGAAACGCCGACCGGCAACGGGCCGCTGGTGACGCAGCCGGTCTCCGTCGCCTATGTCGAGATGAACGGGATGCCGCTCGGGCGCGGGCTCCGGCCGATGGTCGCCTGGTACGGTGCCATGTCCCTGGGACCGCATCTCTGGCAGTTCAGCCGCCTCGGGCGGATGAAGGTCGTCGTCGAGTTCCACCCGCCGGTACGCATCGACCGCTTCGGCTCGCGCAAGGAACTGACCCGCTATTGCAGCGAATGCGTGGCCCGCGGCCTGGAACGGGCGTTGGCCGGCCGGGAGGCCGAGCCCGGCGGCGAAAACCAAGCTGCGCCAGCACATTAGATGCAAATCCCGGCGGCCAGATGACAGCTTGGCGACGACCGGTGTTTTGGGTACACCAAGCCCCGCCGGCGTGCTAGAATTTTGCCATGAAATCGATCTTCCGCGAGATTCGCCGCGCCGGGCTGAATGAGCAATAAAGCCTTGGCGAAGAAGCTTTTTATCCGGACCTATGGTTGCCAGATGAACGTCTATGACTCCGCCCGCATGGCGGATGTCCTGGCGCCGCTGGGCTTCGGGCCGGCCGAGGATCCTCTCGACGCCGACATGGTGATCCTGAACACCTGTCATATCCGGGAGAAGGCGGCCGAGAAGGTGTTCTCCGATCTCGGGCGCCTGAAACAGGATCGCGCCCAGCGTCTCGCCGAAGGCAAGGACATGATCATCGCCGTCGCCGGCTGCGTGGCGCAGGCGGAAGGCGCCGAGATCCTGCGGCGCGTGCCCGAGGTCGATATCGTCCTTGGCCCGCAGACCTATCATCGCCTGCCGGAGATGGTGGCCAGGGCCAGCCGTGCCCGCGCCGCGAAAATTCCCGGCGGCAAGGGCAGCCGTCTGCTCGATACCGATTTCCCCGCCGATTCCAAATTCGACCACCTGCCGGACGCCGCGGCGGCGCAGGGCGTCAGTGCCTTCCTGGCGGTCCAGGAAGGCTGCGACAAGTTCTGCACCTTCTGCGTCGTGCCCTATACGCGGGGTGCGGAGTTCTCGCGTCCGGTCGCCCAGGTGGTGGCCGAGGCGAAGCGCCTGGTGGCGTCCGGTGCCCGCGAGATCACCCTGCTCGGGCAGAACGTCAATGCCTATCACGGCCTCGGCGCTGACGGGTCGGAATGGGGTCTCGGGCGACTGGTCCGGGAACTCGCCGATCGGGTCGACGGGCTGGCGCGCATCCGCTACACCACCTCGCATCCGCGCGACATGGACGACGACCTGATCGCGGCGCATGGCGAGGTGCCGCAGCTGATGCCCTATCTCCACCTGCCGGTGCAGTCCGGCTCCGATCGCGTACTGGAGGCGATGAACCGCCAGCACAAGATCGCGCATTTCCATCGCATTCTCGATCGACTGCGGGCGGCCCGGGCGGACATCGCGCTGTCCTCGGATTTCATCGTCGGCTTTCCGGGCGAAAGCGAGCGGGATTTCGCGGCGACCATCGAGCTCGTGCAGTCGGTGGGCTTCGCCATGGCCTATTCGTTCAAATACAGCATTCGCCCCGGCACGCCGGCCGGCCTGCTGGAGGACCAGATCCCCGAGCCGGTGAAGGACGAGCGCCTGCAGCGCCTTCAGGCCCTGCTGAACGGCCAGCAGCAGGCCTTCAACCGAGGGATGATCGGCCGGACCCTGCCGGTCCTGCTCGAAAAACCCGGTCGCCGGCCCGGCCAGCTTGTCGGCCGGTCGCCGTATCTGCAGGCGGTGCATCTGCAGGCGGCTGCAGACCGGATCGGCGAGATCGTCGACGTCCAAGTCGACGGTGTCGGCCAGTTCAGCCTGTCCGGAACGCTTGTCGATCCGGATCCGTCATTTGTTCCCCTGAAACATCCCGAGGAGGCGCGCGCTTGAGCTACCAACCGACCGCCCAGACGGCTCCGATCGCGCCGCCCATCCACCTTCAATTCGATGACAATCGACTGCTGCCCCTGCTGTTCGGCGAGCATGACCAGCATTTGGCGCGGATCGAGCAGGAGCTCGGCGTATCTCTGGTCTCGCGCGGCAACCAGCTGGCGATCTCGGGTGCCGGACCGGCGGTGGTGACGGCCCGCCAGGTCCTGACCAACCTCTACCAGCGCCTGAAGCGCGGCCTCGAGGTGAACAAGAGCGAGGTGGACGCAAGCCTGCGCATGGCGCGCCAGGACGACGGCGCCGAGCTCAACCTGTTCGGCGCCGATTCCAAGGATGGCACGGCGATCCGCACCCAGCGTCGCCACATCACCCCGCGCTCGGCGCCGCAGGCCCGCTACATGCGCATGCTGCATGATCAGGAGCTGGTTTTCGGCCTGGGCCCGGCGGGTACCGGCAAGACCTATCTCGCCGTCGCGGTTGCGGTAGCGATGCTGACCAAGGGGTCCGTCGACCGGATCATTCTCTCGCGACCGGCTGTCGAGGCCGGCGAGCGGCTGGGATTCCTCCCCGGCGATCTGCGGGACAAGGTCGATCCCTATCTGCGCCCGCTCTATGACGCGCTCTATGACATGCTGCCCGGCGACCAAGTGCTGAAGCGCCTGTCCTCAGGGGAGATCGAGGTGGCACCGCTCGCCTTCATGCGCGGCCGCACCCTGGCGAACTCCTATGTCATCCTGGACGAGGCCCAGAACACCACTCCGATGCAGATGAAGATGTTCCTGACCCGTCTCGGCGAAGGATCGCGGATGGCGGTGACCGGCGATTTGACCCAGATCGATCTGCCGACCGGACAGAAGTCCGGCCTGAAGGACGCCCTGGAGGCGGTCGAGGGAGTCGACGGCATCGGCATCACCCGGTTCACCGAAGTCGATGTCGTCCGCCACCCGCTGGTGCAGAAGATCGTCGGCGCCTACGATTCCCGGGACCGGCGCAAGGCGAAGAAGTCCGAGTCCGAGAAGCCGCAAGACTGAGCGGATCCGCGATGTCCCCCGGCAGGCTTGCCGTCACCGTCGACCTGTCGATCGACGACCCGCAATGGAACAAGGCGGTCAGCCTGCCGCTGGCGGTCCTGTTGCGTCGATCGGCGCGCGGCGCCTTCACCATCGCCGCCGCCGACGGCTGGCGCACGGTCGCCGCCCGCCTCGATCTTGCGGTGGCGCTGATCGACGATCGGGCGATGCGACGGCTGAACCACGATTTTCGCGGGCGCCCGCAGCCTACCAACGTGCTGTCCTTCGCGGCCATGGATGGCGGAAAGCCGGTGCCGGGCGAACCCTTCCATCTCGGGGATATTGCGCTGGCCAGAGGCGTGGTCGTCGCCGAAGCCAGGCGGCAGGGCAAAACCGTTAACGACCATCTCAGCCACCTGATGGTGCATGGTGTGCTACATTTGCTAGGCTATGATCATGAATCCGAGGCCGATGCGGCCCGGATGGAAACCTTGGAGAGAGTGGCGCTGGCGGGGATGGGCATTGCCGATCCCTATACCCGGCGTCGATAGACGATGACCGACCTACCGGCACTACGCAGTCAGCGCGGCGAGAACGGCGACGATGCCAAGCCGAAGCGTTCGTTCAAGAATCTTTTCCGCCTGCTCCGCCGCAAGGGCAGCGAGACGGCCCTGCGGGATGCCATCGAGGAGCTGATCGAGGAGAGCGAGGTCGCCGACGGCGGCGAAGCGCAGCTCGACTCCAACGAATCCAGCCTGCTTGCCAATGTGCTGAAGCTGGGCGCGCTGACCGCCTATGATGTCATGGTGCCGCGCGCCGACATCAAGGCTGCCGCCGATGACATCGAACTCAAGGATCTCATCCAGATCACCCGTGAATTCGGGCATTCGCGCCTGCCGATCTATCGCGACAATCTCGACGACATCATCGGCATCGTCCACATCAAGGACGCGCTGCCCTACATCTTCGAACCGGAAAAATTCAAGCTGAAGCAGATCCTGCGCGAACCGATGTTCGTCGCGCCGTCGATCCGCGTGCTGGATCTGTTGCTGCAGATGCGATTGGCCCGGGCGCATCTGGCGCTGGTGGTCGACGAATTCGGCGGCATCGACGGCCTGGTGACGATCGAGGATCTGGTCGAGGAGATCATCGGCGAGATCGAGGACGAGCATGACGTGGTTCGCGGTCCGCATCTCGTGCAGCGTCCGGACGGCACCCTGCTGGCCGACGCCCGCACAACGATCGAGGATTTCGAGGAACGGGTCGGTCCGGTGCTGACCGATGTCGAGCGCGAGAGCGATATCGATACCCTGGGCGGACTGGTCATGTCGCTGACCGATCGGGTACCGACGCGTGGCGAGCTGGTGACGCACAATTCCGGCATCGTCTTCGAGGTGATCGATGCCGACCCGCGGCGGGTGAAGCGGCTGCGCGTCCGCAACCTGCCGAACACGGCGACATCTGCGACGCCGGTGCCCGCCGCGGCCGCCGGGACTTCCGCCGGCCCGGCCCCCGAAAGCGTCGCCTCGCCGGCCGACCGCGTTCCGAAGAAGAGCTGACCCCATTCATGCGTTTCGCGAGTGATCTGGCGCGGCGTCTGCAGGCGCTGACCGGTTGGCGCCGCTGGGCGGTGGCGGTCCTGCTCGGCGGCTGCAGCGCCCTGGCCTTTGCCCCGATGAACCTCCTGCCGGCGCTGATCCTCGGCCTCGTCGGCCTGGTCTGGCTGGTCGGCGGCGCCCGATCGAAACGGGACGCATTCTTCATCGGATGGTCCTGGGGCCTCGGGCATTTCGCCGTCAGCAACTACTGGATCGCCAATTCCTTTCTCATCGAACCGGAGCGCTTCGGATGGATGATTCCGCCGGTGCTGGGTGGGCTGGCGGCATTCCTCGCGCTCTATGCCGGCTTGGCGGCGATCGCCCTGAAGGTAACCGAGCGCAACGGCCCGATCAGGATCCTGGCTTTCGCCACGACCTGGAGCGCGGGGGAATGGCTGCGCGGCCATATCTTCACCGGCTATCCCTGGGATCTTGTCGCCTATGTCTGGAGCTTCGATGAAGCGATGATGCAGTCCGTTGCCTGGTGGGGCGCCTGGGGGCTGAGCTTCTTCACGGTCTTGATCCTGGCGATGCCGGCCCTGCTGGGTGACCGCGACCGCCGCCTGGCCTGGCGCGCCAGTGCGGTAGCGGTGCTTGCCCTTCTGCTGCTGTGGAGCCTGGGCTTCTGGCGCCTCCAGGCCGACGACCACGCCGCAACAACCGGCATCGCGTTGCGCATTGTACAACCGAACATCGCCCAGGACCTGAAGCTGCAGACCGACACGCGACCGCTCCAGGTCGAGACGCTGCTGCGCCTGACAGCCAGTCTGCCCGGTCTTGACCGGGTGAAGGCTGTGATCTGGCCGGAAGCGGGCGTCAATTACCTGCTGGACCGGGAGCCGGAGCTGCGGCGCATCCTTACGGCCGCAGTGCCGCCGGATGGCGTGCTGATCACCGGGGCACCGCGCGGCGTTCCGGCGGAAGGCCCGCTCGATGAAATCTGGAATTCGCTGGCTGCTCTCGACGGGTCCGGCACGATCCTCGCCACCGCGGACAAGTTTCATCTGGTACCGCTGGGCGAATATGTGCCGCTGCGCCAGATATTCCCCTTCATCAACAAGTTGACGCCCGGCTCGATGAATTTCTCAGCGGGTCCCGGACCGCGCACCCTTAAGGTTCCGGGCCTGCCGGCCTTCGGTCCCTTGATCTGCTACGAAGTCATCTTTCCGGGCGCCGTGGTCGATGCGCGGGACCGGCCCAATTGGCTGCTCAACGTGACCAATGACGGATGGTTCGGGACCAGTGTCGGTCCATACCAGCATTTCGTCGCTGCGCGATTTCGTGCAGTCGAGGAAGGCATTCCTCTGGCGCGGGCGGCGAACACCGGGATATCTGCAATGGTCGACGCATACGGCCACGTGATCGAGCAAACGGCGCTCGGGGTCGAGGCGGTCTTTGACATCACGCTGCCGCCGGCGCTTTCTCCGACATTGTTCGCGCGACTTGGTTCGCTTTGTCCGGCCGCGATGCTGGCAATTGCCGCTGGAATCGCATTCTGGCGAAGGCGGAATACCTAGGCTTGAATTCAAGGAAGCCGATCTGCAATTCAATATCGTCGCAGCAGACGTGCAACCGATTGACCGCATAAGGTTGTGTGTCTATACAACTTATCGCTAGGGCGTCGGGCATTGATCGCCTGCACGGTGTGCAGTCGCCCGTTTGATATAACAAACCGAAACACCAGTCGAACAGGCAGGTCGATATGCCACGTGGTCGCAAGTCCTCCGGCCGAATGGCCAGCAAGGGTTTCCCGAATCCGATCGATGTCCATGTCGGCGGCCGCATTCGGCTTCGCCGAACGCTTCTGGGAATGAGCCAGGAAAAACTCGGCGAGGCGATCGGGCTTACCTTTCAGCAGGTGCAGAAGTACGAGCGCGGCGCCAACCGCGTGGGCTCCAGCAGGTTGTTCGATCTCGCCCGCGTACTCGACGTGCCGATTGCCTACTTCTTCGAGGACATGCCGAACAGCGTGCAGGAGAAGAGCCCCAGCAAGCTGATGGGGATGGCGACGCCTCCCGCGGTCGACTACGAACCCGATCCGATGGCGAAGCGCGAAACCCTGGAGCTGGTCCGCGCCTACTACAAGATCCCGGATCCGGCGGTCCGCAAGCGGATCTTCGAGCTCACGAAATCCATCGCCAAGAGCATCAAGGGCGAAGATTAACCATGCAGGCGGCATCGTGCTGTGCGCGACGCCGATGCCGCAGTCGAGCCAATCGAATCCTTCCGACCGGCTGATCCCTATCGGATGACGAAGATCGCGGCCGGCGCGGCGTCAGGCCAAAGCAGGCGACGGACAGGCTCCCGCTGCAAGCTCCACTCGCTCAGGCGCCACAGCAGGAATGCCTCGGCAATCCCGGCATAGCCGTCGACCGCGTAGTGCCAGCCGAGATGCACCGACCCCAACATGATCAGAACGAAATATGTGCCCAGCACCCATCCGGCAATGCGCCCGATGCGTCGGCCGAGCAGGAAGTAGCAGAACGCCGAAGCGGCGTGCATGCTCGGCATCGCCGACACGCCGAGATGCCGCGTCCAGACCATCTCCTGGATTTCCTGGGCCCGGATGCGGAAGACCGCAGCGGCCTGTTGTAGATAGTTGAACAGCGGCTGGAACGGAATCGGCCCGCCGGTGACCTGTCCGTCATAGACCTGGCCGCCCGAGGAAAAATAGATCGCGGCAATGTTTCCCGGCGATGGCCAGAGCAGCACGTTTGTCAGCAGGAGCTGCAGGCGCAATTCGCGGTTCCGCTGCCAGAAGGCCAGCCAGAACACGATGCCGTAGAGCACGCTGTACCAGGTCACATAGACCAAGCTGAATACATAGGTCATCAGGGGATGGCCGAGCAGCGGGTGCGGCAGCTGCCACGGATCGTGGCCGAGATGCAGGAACCGGTCGAACGTCATCAGCCAGGGATCGAAGCTGAACGGCTTGATGCTGGGGATGATGCCCTTGAGAAAGCTGAAGGCGCTCATCACCGGGATCAGCATGGCCGCGACCCGGATCGCCGTTACCGGGACTTCGAAGCGCGTGAGAACTCCGGAAGCCGGCCCAGTAGCGTCGGAGCCCCTCGTTGCGATCGTGGCTGCGCCGCAGCACCAGCCCGTAGGCGCAGAGGCCGAAGCCGATGGCCGGAATGCAGCGCATGGCGAGAAAACTCACCCAGGCCCCGACGAAGATCGCATCGGTCTGCGGCAGACCCAGCCAGCCCGGGAGGACCTGGGCGATCAGGCAATGGGTGAGGCCGATGGCGATCAAGACCGAATGTTCCCGCAGCGAGGCTGCGGCCGGACTGGCGCGGCGAAGACCTGTAATTCGAGCTTTTCGCATAACTCATTGTCATTGCGTGCTTTTTTAGATCAGCTCGGTCTTTGTCAGCTTTGGGCTCAATCCGTCAGCTTCCGGTAACTACCTGTCGGCGCGTACATTTATGTTAACGATGTCCCTGCCGCTCGCCTCGGACTGCCCCGGACATCCGGCATGGCAATGCGGAGCCTGCGCCCGATCCTTGAACTTTCCTCAAGCCGGCGTTGAGCCAAGCTGGACGGAGTTTCTTGCCCAGAAAGACGCTTGACCCGCTGGGGCCGCTCCACCATCATCCCGCCCGCGTCGCGGGGGGCCGCGATTCTGGCTGCTTTGCCGCATGAATCCCCCCGGAACGGCTGCAATCCGACAATCCGTCAGCCGGCAATCCGCCGATTGCCTGCCCAGCGCCAAGTGGGGTCCGCGTGTCCAAGTCGAGTTTCCTGTTTACCAGCGAAAGCGTGTCCGAAGGCCATCCCGATAAGGTCTGCGACCGCATTTCCGATTCCATCGTCGACCTCTATCTGTCGGCCGATCCCGAAGCCCGGGTGGCGCTGGAAACCCTGGCGACCACCAACCGGGTGGTGCTGGCGGGCGAAGTTCGCGGCCCGGCCTCGATCACCCATGACAAGCTGAAGGAAACCGCGCGGGCGGCGATCAAGGATATCGGCTACGAGCAGGAAGGCTTCCACTGGAAGACCGCGGAAATCGACTGCTACGTGCATTCGCAATCCGCCGATATCGCCCGGGGCGTCGATGCCGCCGGCAACAAGGACGAGGGTGCCGGCGACCAGGGCATCATGTTCGGCTACGCCTGCACCGAGACCGAGCCGCTGATGCCGGCGCCGCTGTATTATGCCCACCGCATCCTGAAGCTTTTGTCCGAGGCGCGCCGTTCCGGCAAGGAGAAGGGTCTCGGGCCCGACGCCAAGAGCCAGGTCACGCTACTCTACGAGAACGGCAAGCCGGTGAAGGCGACCTCGGTCGTCGTCTCGACCCAGCATGGCGAGGCGCTCGACCAGGCCCAGGTGCGCGAGATCGTCCGCCCCTTCGTCACCCAGGTCCTGCCCAGCGGCTGGATGTGCAAGGAGGAGGATTTCTACGTCAACCCGACCGGCCGCTTCGTGGTCGGCGGTCCCGACGGCGATGCCGGCCTCACCGGGCGCAAGATCATCGTCGACACCTATGGCGGTGCGGCCCCGCATGGCGGCGGCGCCTTCTCCGGCAAGGACCCGACCAAGGTAGACCGTTCGGCAGCCTATGCCGCGCGCTATCTGGCGAAGAACGTCGTGGCCGCGGCGCTGGCCGAGCGCTGCACCATCCAGCTCGCCTATGCGATCGGCGTGTCGAAGCCGCTGTCGGTCTACGTGAACACCCACGGTACCGGCCGCGTCGACGAGGAGAAGCTGGTGAAGACCCTCTCCGAGCTGATGGATCTATCGCCGCGCGGCATCCGCAAGCATCTCGGTCTCAACCGGCCGATCTATGCGCGGACCTCAGCCTATGGGCATTTCGGCCGCGAGCCCGAGGCCGATGGCGGTTTCTCCTGGGAGAAGCTGGATCTTGCCGCCAGCCTGAAATCGGTCTTCCACTGAACCGGCAGCCCGGACGCAAACGATGATCGCGGACAACGCCGCGGCGTCCGAAGGGGCGCCGCGGCGCAAATTTTATGGACGCCGCAAGGGTCGGCAGCTGCGCAAGGGCCAGCAGGGTCTGGTCGACACGCTGCTGCCGCAGCTCGCCATCGCCCTGCCGCCCGGCGGCGCGATCGATCCGTCCCGGCTGTTTGCGGCGCCGGTGCAGGACGTCTGGCTCGAGATCGGCTTCGGCGGCGGCGAGCATCTGGCGGCGCAGGCCAAGGCGCATCCGGAGATCGGCTTCATCGGCTGCGAGGTGTTCGAGAACGGCGTCGCCTCGATGCTGGCGCATATCCGCGACGGCGGGCTGGCGAATGTCCGCATCCATCCCGAGGACGCCCGCGATCTCCTGCCGCTGCTGCCGCCCGGCTCGATCGGCCGGCTGTTCCTGCTGTTTCCCGACCCCTGGCCGAAGAAGCGCCATGCCGAGCGTCGCTTCGTCAACCGCACCAATCTCGACCGCCTGGCCGAGGTGCTGGCCGACGGGGCGGAACTCCGCATCGCCAGCGACGATCCCACCTATATCGCCTGGGCGCTGGCCCATGTGACCGCCCACCCGGCCTTCCGCTGGCTGGCGGAAGCGCCGTCCGACTGGGGCCGGCGTCCGGCCGACTGGCCGGCGACGCGCTACGAGCGCAAGGCCGTCCTGGCCGGGCGGAAACCGGCCTATTTCCGCTTTTGCCGCCGTCCCCGCTGACCGGCAAAACCCCCTCCCGGCACCTTGCAATTTGCCGCCGGAGCGCCGAAATTTAATCTTATGACCGTCGCCCGCTTGTCCGATTCACGGCTCACGGCCGTTCTGGGGCCGACCAATACCGGCAAGACGCATCTCGCCATGGAACGCATGCTGGGTCATGCCAGCGGCATGATCGGCTTTCCGCTCCGGCTGCTGGCGCGGGAGAACTATGACCGGGTGGTCAAGGCGAAGGGCGCCGAGGCGGTGGCGCTGATCACCGGCGAGGAGAAGATCATCCCGCGGACGGCGCGCTACTTCATCTGCACCGTCGAATCCATGCCGCTCGATCGCGCCGTCAGTTTCCTGGCGGTGGACGAGATCCAGCTCGCCGCCGATCCCGAGCGCGGCCACATCTTCACCGACCGCCTGCTGCGCGCCCGCGGGCTGAACGAGACCATGGTGATGGGTGCCGACACCACCCAGCGCTGGATCCGCACCCTGGTGCCCGACGCCGAGTTCATCCAGCGGCCGCGCTTCTCGACCCTGACCTATGCCGGGCCGAAGAAGATCACCCGCCTGCCGCCGCGCTCGGCCGTCGTCGCCTTCTCGGCGGCCGAGGTCTACACCATCGCCGAACTCATCCGCCGCCAGCGCGGCGGCACCGCCATCGTCATGGGCGCGCTCAGCCCGCGCACCCGCAACGCCCAGGTCGAGCTCTATCAGGCGGGCGAGGTCGATTACCTGGTGGCGACCGACGCCATCGGCATGGGACTCAACATGGACGTGCATCACGTCGCCTTCGCCGGCCTGCGCAAGTTCGACGGCCGGTCGCCGCGCCCGCTGACCAAGGCCGAGATCGGCCAGATCGCCGGGCGCGCCGGCCGCCACATGACCGACGGCACGTTCGGCACCACCGCCGATGCCGGGGCGATGGAGCCGGAGATCGTCGAGGCGGTGGAGAACCACCGTTTCGATGCGCTGCCCTATCTGATGTGGCGCAGCGCCGATCTCGACTTCCGCAGCATCGAGCGCCTGCTCCACAGCCTCGATCGCCGTCCCCCGGTTGCCGGCCTCATCCGCCAGCAGGAAGGCGAGGACCAGCTCGCCCTGCGGCATCTCGCGCGCGACCCCGAGGTCGTCGCCCTGGCCGACGGCCGCGAGCGGGTGATGCTGCTCTGGGAGATCTGCCAGGTGCCGGATTTCCGCAAGCTGATGACCGATGCCCATACCAAGCTGCTCGCCCAGCTGTTCCAGCATCTGACCCGGGGCAGCCTGCCGAACGACTGGGTCGCCGAACAGGTGAATCGCCTGGACCGGATCGAGGGCGATATCGACCAGCTGACCAGCCGGATCTCGCATATCCGCACCTGGACCTATATCGCCAATCGCGGCGACTGGGTGGCGGATCCGAAGGCCTGGCAGGCCCGTACCCAGGCGATCGAGGACCGGCTCTCTGATGCCCTGCACCAGGCCCTCACCCAGCGCTTCGTCGACCGGCGGCACGCCGCCCTGCATCGCCGGCTGCGCGACGGCGGTGCGCTGATGGGCAGCGTCACCGACAGCGACGAGGTCCTGGTCGAAGGCCATATCGTCGGCCGCCTGCAGGGCCTGCGCTTCGAGCCGGCGGCGGATGCCAGCGCCGAGGAGGCCCGGCCGCTGCTGGCGGCGGCGCGGCGCACCCTCGGTCCGGCGATCGCCAAGCGCGTCGCGGCCCTGGCCCAGGACCGCAACGACGCCTTCCGCCTGCTGCCGGACGGGCGGATCGCCTGGCGCGATGCGCCGATCGCCCGGCTCGCTCCCGGCGATACGCCGTTGCGCCCGGGATTGCTGCTGCTGGAAGACGATCTCATCGACGGGCGCCAACGCCGGTCGATCGAGCAGCGGCTGAAGGCCTGGCTGGAGAGCATGTTGCGCCATCGCCTGAAGCCGCTCTTCGCCGCCGCCGCCGCCGAGCTGCCCGCCGGCGCGCGCGGCCTCGTCTATCAGCTGATCGAGCATCTGGGAGCGATGCCGCGGGCGCGGATCGCGAACTCTGTCGCCCGTCTCTCGATCGAGGACCGCCAGGCCCTGGCCGGGCTCGACATCAAGTTCGGGCGCGAGACCATCTGGCTCTCCGGTCTCAACGAGCGCCGGCAGCGGCGAATCCTCGGCCTGCTCTTTGCGGTGCATCACGGCTTCGATCCGGCGCAGATCCCGCCGCCGGGACAGGCCCCCGGCACGGTGCCCGACGACAGCCTCGGCCAGGGCTGGCAGGCGGCGACCGGCCATCGCCTGGTCGGCGGCAAGCGTTTCGAATTCGGCGCCCTGGAACGGCTCTCCGCCAAGCTGCGCGCCCGCGCCGCGCGCGGCCCGGTCGAGACCGACGCCGGCACCGCCGAGGCGCTGGGGCTCGCCCCTGCGGAACTGGAGCTGGTGATCCGCGATCTCGGCTATCAGCGGCACAAGCGCGACGGTGCGGCGGTCTTCGCCAAGGCGAAGCGCAAGCACCCGGTGCCGGTTGCCACCCCGGTGCGGCCGGATTCGCCCTTCGCCGTGCTGGCCGGCTTGAAGGTCGGACGGTGAAGGTCGGGCGATAGGGACCGCGTCCTGATGGAGATTCCGGCTCCTCCCGGTCTTCGCCTCGACAAATGGCTCTGGTTCGCCCGGTTCCTGAAATCGCGCGCCTTGGCCAGCAAGGCGGTCGAGGCCGGCGGCTTCCGGGTCAACGGCCAGCCGACCGCAAAGGCGCATTACGCGATCCGGGTCGGCGATGCACTGACCTTTCCGCTCGGCCCGCATATCCGCGTCATCAAGGTCCTCGCTTTGGGGACGCGGCGCGGCCCCGCCAGCGAAGCGCAGGGCCTCTATGAGGATCTCGATCCGCCGCAGCCGGCAACGCGGCTGGTCGATCCCGCGAAGGCGCCGCCGGCGGTCCGCGACAGCGGCAGCGGCCGCCCGACCAAGCGCGAACGCCGCGCCACCGACCGGCTGCGCGACGGCGATTAGCGGCAGATCGCCCGGATATCGTGGAGAATACGGCATTATGCGGCAAGAATTGCCGCGCGGCTGACCGTTTTCGGGCAATTCAGCGTTGCATCCAGCACATTAGTTTGAAACCCTGACCGCAGGCCGGCCGATCGACGCGGCATCCGTCGCGCGAAACCCGCATCCGCCGCCGAAGCGCGGCGCAGGGGAGATGGATCATGGCTGACGCACACAATCTGATGCTGGGCGGGGCCGAGGATCCCTTCGGCTTGGGCGATGCGGACGCCGGTTCGCCCTATCTCGGCTATCGCCTCGCGGCGGCTCCCGCGCGGCACAAGGCCGTGATCGCGTCCTCGCCGGTGGCGCTCGACGACATCGACCGGGAGGTCGAGGGCATCGCCACCGGCAACGTCATCACCGGGGCGAATACGCTGACCGGCGCCGCCGGCAAGGATCACGGCGGCATCGGCGCGCTTGCCATCGCCAGCGCCACCGGCCTCATCCATCTGACCTATGGCGATGTCACGCTGGATCTCAAAGGCAACTACACCTATACGCGCACCGGCCCGATGGATGGCTTGCCCGCCGGCGCCACCGATTCCTTCACCTACATCCTCACCGATTCCAAGGGCCAGATCTCCGATCCCGCGACGATGACCTTCGTGCTCGATCCGGTTCTGGCGACGAGCTCCTCCCCCGTCGTCACGGTTCCGTCCTTCAGCGGGTCGAACTATGACGAAATCATCCTGTACCGATCGAATCCGGGCTTTCTCGTGGATATCGCCCAGGTCAACGGGCTCGGCGGCGACGACCTCATCGAGAACACCAGCGTGTCGGTGGCACAGATCGACGGCGGCACCGGGGATGACATTCTTCTCGGCGGCAGTACCACGGATATCCTGATCGGCGGTCCCGGCGCCGACATCATGGATGGCGGCGGTGGCCCGTTCAATTTTCTCGGCTACGGCACCTCGACCAAGGACGTGGCCTTCAGCCTGGAAACCGGCCTCGGTACTCTGGGCGATGCACTCGGCGACAGCGCCGCCAATGTCACCGGCATCATCGGCGGCAAGGGCAACGACACGCTGATCGGGAATGCGGCGGGCAACGACCTCCGGGGCGGTGCCGGCAATGACGAGCTGCATGGCCGCGACGGCTACGACAACCTGCAGGGCGAGGCCGGCAACGACACGCTCTACGGCGAGGACAGCTTCGACGATCTATGGGGCGGGGCCGGCAATGACAAGCTGTATGGCGGCAATGGCAATGACCGGCTCTACGGCGAAGCCGGCGCCGACCTGCTGGACGGCGGTGCCGACGTAGACACCGCATCCTATTTTGCCAGCCTCGGCGGCTTGACGGTCGATCTCGCCAACCCGGCGAAATCCACCGGCGATGCCAAGGGCGACACCTATATCTCGATCGAGATCATCTCCGGCAGCGCCTACGATGACACCCTGATCGCCGGCAGCGGGCAGATCGACCTGCGCGGAAGCTTCGGCAACGACAAGGTCTTCGGCGCGCTCGGCGCCGACAAGCTGTTCGGCGATGACGGCGACGACAGGCTGGATGGCGGTGCCGGCAACGACAAGCTGGACGGCGGCGCCGGCAACGACATCCTGATCGGGGGCGCTGGCGAAGACGTACTCGATGGCGGCGCCGATATCGACTACGCGAGCTATGCCACGGCCACGGCCTTCGTTGCCGCCGACATCAATTTCGGCGGCCTCGCCGGCGATGCGACCTTCGATACTTTCGTCAACATCGAGGGCCTGATCGGCAGCATCTTCGCCGACACCTTCTTCGGCAATGCCACCGCCAATGTCTTCTTCGGTGGTGCCGGCAACGACGAGCTCTTCGGCCTGGGCGGCGACGACCGGCTGATCGGCGGGGCGGGCGCCGATGCTCTCGACGGCGGCACCGATACCGATACCGCCTCCTATTTCGATTCCACGGCGGTCACGGTCAATCTCGCCGATACGACGAAGAGCACCGGCGACGCCAAGGGAGATACCTATACCTCGATCGAGATCATCGAGGGCTCGGCCTTCGCCGACACGCTGATCGGCGACGCCGGCCCCAACGCCTTCAACGGCGGTCTCGGCAACGACAAGATCTCCGGCGGTGGCGGGCTCGATACGCTGAACGGCGATGACGGCAATGACGCGATCCTCGGCGAGGCCGGCAACGACGTGCTGCACGGCGGGACCGGACTGGACAAGCTCGACGGCGGCATCGGCCTCGATTCCCTGTTCGGCGACGCCGGCAACGACACGCTCTTCGGGGGCGACGATGCCGACAACCTGCATGGCGGCAATGATGACGACAAGCTGGACGGCGGCAATGGCACCGACCAGCTGTTCGGCGACGACGGCAAGGACACGCTGGCTGGCGGTGCCGGCGACGACCAGTTGAACGGCGGCACGGGCAACGATTCGCTTGCGGGCGGCGACGACAATGACACGCTGCTCGGCGGCGACGGTAACGACACGCTGCTCGGCGGCGCCGGCAATGACCTGCTGATCGGCGGCAGGGGCGTCAATGTCATGACCGGCGGCGACGGCGCCGACACCTTCGTCAGCTCATTGATCAATCAGCAGGGTTCGAACAAGGTCACCGATTTCGATCCGGACGAGGATTTCCTGACCCTCGCCAATGTTTTCGGTGGCGGCAGCCTGCAGGATGCGATCGATGCCGGCATTACCGCCGAGACCTCGGGCAGCACGCTGACCATCCATCGCAACGGCGTGGCGGAACTGGTCGTCTCCGGCTGGAGCGGCGGCGAGGTCGACGGCGACATCCAGACCGTCGCCCTCATCCTCGGCAGCCACCTGCTGATCACCGCCTAGATCACGCGCGGCGGAACACCAAGGCGAGGTTGTTGGCTGGCATCTCGGTGACCTCGGCCGGGCCGAAGCCGCAGGACATCGCCGCCCGCTCCACCGTCTCGAGGTCGCGCAGGCCCCAGGCTGAGTTGCGCTGCTTCAGCGAGGCATCGAAGGCCTCGTTGCTCGGCGCCGTCGCCACGCCGGCGCGGCGATAGGGGCCATAGAGGAACAGCGGCGCGCCCTTGGCCAGCAGCGCCGCCGCGCCGTCCAGCAGGCCCACCACCGCCGACCAGTCGGAGATATGCACCATGTTGATGCAGAGGATGCCGGCGATGCCGCGCTCGGCAGCGGCGCGGTCTGCAGCGGCCCGAGGAGGAATGGCCTTGTGCCAGTCGTTGCGCAGGGTGTCGATGACCAGCGGCGGGCGCAGATTGGTCCGGCCGCTCTCCGCCACATAGGCGTTGATCGAGGCCAGCTGGTTGGGGTCGCGGTCGCTGGGCTGCCAGTCGAGGCCGGGCAGCGCCGCGGCGAAATGGGCGATATGCTCGCCGCTGCCGCTGGCGATCTCCAGGATCAGCCCCTGGCCGGGCAGGCAATGTCGCAGCACGTCCAGAATAGGGTCGCGATTGCGCTGGGCGGCCGGCGAGGAAAGTTTCATGCTTGGCCTATCGCTCTCGCTTCAGGGTCGCCCCCATGTCGTCCCCCGTGTCGTCCCCCGTGTCGTCCCCCGGGGTCGCTCCCGGGGTCGCTCCCGGGGTGACGCCGGGGACACCGGGCCCGGAGTCTCTGCATAGGCCCGATGGCGGGAAAAGTCGATTTCACCCATCCGACTGGTGAAATCAACCGGCGCTTGCGTCGCATCGCCCCACGGCCATCGGCGGGGCCATGTTGCATCGCCGAAACCGCTATGCTAGCAACCGCGAAGGTCGAGGAACGGAGTTCACCAGAATGACATACGTCGTCACCGAGGCATGCATCAAGTGCAAGTACATGGACTGTGTCGAGGTCTGTCCGGTGGACTGTTTCTACGTCGGCGAGAACATGCTGGTCATCCATCCGGACGAATGCATCGATTGCGGTGTCTGCGAACCGGAATGCCCGGCCGACGCGATTTTGCCGGACAGCGAGACCGGCACGGAAAAGTGGGTCGAGATCAACCGCCAATACGCGGAATCCTGGCCGAACATCACCCGCAAGGGCGAAGCCCCGGCCGATGCCGACGAATGGAAGGGCGTGGCCGAGAAATTCGCCAAGCATTTCAATCCCAACCCGGGTAAACCTTAGTTAATTCAATTAGTTAATCTATATCTAGCGGGCTGACTATCGACCTACGCTAGGCTCGGTAGGGCTGATGGCTGCGCCCTGCGCATAGCTCCCTTTCCTTGAAAGAAACGGCCCTTTCTGGTATACAGTTCAGGTGGGTCTTTGGGGCGGTTTTCTTGGAATGCCGAGGCAGTTCCAGGCCGTCTAAGCCTAAAATCGGGGTGCCGCGTTTCGGATAGTCACTATCCGGAATCGGACTTTTCCGCCCTCGAGCCAGGGTTGTCCGGCAAATCCCGTCGGGCGCCGCGGAATTCGGGACGGAACTGGGAAGACGGCGACAAGCCGGGGGACGACAGCCGGGGAATAACCGGCCAGCCTGCTGGCAGTTGAGCTATTGCGCAGGTTTGTCGACAGGGCGAGATCGGGCCGAGTGACATCGGATAGTGCGAGATCGGATTGGGCATCAAGGAGTGGATCGTGGTTGATAAGGCCAAGAAAGTCGTCGCTAAGGACAAGGACGGTGGTTTCCGCAAGGGCGACTTCGTCGTGTATCCGACCCATGGTGTCGGCAAGGTCATGGGCATCGAGAGCCAGGATATTTCCGGCCACAGCCTGCAAGTCATCATCATCCATTTCGACAAGGACCGCATGACCCTGCGCGTTCCGGTCGCCAAGGCGAAGAATTCCGGGCTGCGCAAGCTGTCCTCCAAGAAGGTCATCGAGACCGCCCTGCAGACCCTGAAGGGCCGTTCGCGGGTGAAGCGCGCGATGTGGTCGCGGCGGGCCCAGGAATACGAGGCCAAGATCAATTCCGGCGACCCGGTGTCGATCGCCGAGGTGGTGCGCGACCTGCACCGCAACGCCGATCAGCCGGACCAGTCCTATAGCGAGCGCCAGATCTATCAGGCGGCCCTGGACCGCCTGGTGCGCGAACTGGCCGCCATCGACGGCATCGACGAGAACCAGGCCACTCAGCGCCTGCATCAGGTACTGAAGGCGGCCTAACGCCGGCTTCTGACGCCCTCTCTCCTCAGAGAGGCCCCTAGCGGTTCGACCGCGACACGACGGATGGTTCACCCGGCCCCTAACCGGACCCATCCGTCGGGGGTGTTTCCACCCCGCCCCCCGCCCCCCGCCCCCAGCCTTCCGCCTCCCGGCGCCGCGCTCAATCTCTTGCCGATCCCTGTTTCCCTTGGCCTGCGGCGGCAAGCTGATAAAGTGCCCGCGCGGTGTGAGTCGCGCCGATTTCGTCGACTCAGAGCGGATGAGATCGAGACCGGCCGATGCAGGAACGCGAAAAATTCGCCGTGCTGAAACGCGCCGCCCGGATCTGGGCAGTGTCGCCGGTGCATGGCGATCTCCCCCGCCTGCGGGCGCTGCATGCCTATGTCAACGAACAGTTCGCCGAGGGCGATCGGCTGGTCTATCTCGGCGGCTTTCTTGGCCGCGGCGCGGAGGTGACCGGTGTGGTCGACGAGCTGATCGCCTTCCGCCGGCAGATTCTCGCCCGGCCCAGGATGTTCCCCTTCGACATCGTCTATCTGCGGGGCCAGCAGGAGGAGATGTGGCACAAGCTGCTGCAGCTGCAATTCGCCCCCAATCCCAAGGAAGTCCTGCCCTGGATGCTGCAGCAGGGGGTCGGCGCCACCATCGCCGCCTATGGCGGGGATCCGGCCGAGGGCATCATCCGCTGCCGCGAGGGCGCCATGGCGATCACCCGCTGGACCAATGGGCTGCGCGCCAAGGTCCAGGCCAAGGCGGGCCATGCGAATTTCCTGAGCGCCATCCGCCGCGCCGCCTATACCGACGATCTCGGGCTGCTCTTCGTCCATGCCGGGCTGGATCCCGAGCGGCCGCTCTCGGCCCAGGGGGATTCGCTGTGGTGGGGCAGCCCGGGTTTTGCCACCCTCAATCATCCCTATGGCGAGTTTCTGAAGGTGGTGCGTGGCTTTGACCGCCAGCACGGCGGTCCGGCCACCGGCGCCTTCACCATGACCCTGGACGGCGGCTGCGGCTATGGCGGCAAGGCCCTCGTCGCCCTGCTCGATCCGAAGGGCGAGCTGCTGGACCTGGTCGAGGCCTGAGGCCGGCCGAATGCCTAGCCCAGGCGGTAGACCTCGGTAGGCTCCGATCGTCCCGGGAGGATCTGCGCCCCCAGCGCCCTGTGTGGCACGTCGTGGACCCGTTCGACGATATCGGCGCTGGCGACGATCACCGCATCGCCGGTGCCGTCATCGATGGTCTTGCCGAACTGCTCCAGGCGCTGCGCCACGTTCACCGTGTCGCCGACCAGCGTGTAGTTGATCCGGCCGGGAGCGCCGATATTCCCCGCCAGGGCCAGGCCGCAATGGATGCCGACCCGGATGCGCACCGGTTTCAGCCCCTTCTTCGCCCGGCGCCGGTTGTCGGCCTCGAGCAGGCGGCCCATGGCCAGGGCGGTGCGCACCGCCCGCTCGGCGTGATCGGCCTGCAGCACCGGAGCGCCCCAGAAGGCCATGACGGAATTGCCGATATACTTGTCGATGGTGCCGTGCTCGGCCTCCACCGCGCCGCCGAGAATGGCGAAATGCCGGTTGAGAAAGGCGGCCAGGGCCGGCGCCTCCAGCCTTTGCCCGATCCTGGTGAAACCGACGATGTCGGTGAACAGCACGGAAATCTCGCGCTCCCGGGATTCGAAGGAGCTGGCATTCTCCGGGCGCATCAGCAGCGGCACCAGGGAGCGCGGCACATAGGTCTCAAACCAGCCGAGGCCGGCGCGCATGGCGTTGTAGGCCTCGGCCGCGACGTCGACCTCGGTCAGCCGGCTGCGCTGCAGGGGCTGCGCATGGTCGAAATCCAGGACGCTGAGATGGCGGGCCGCATTGGCCAGGGCGTTGATCGGCCGGCCGAGCAGGCGGCCCAGGGCATAGGCGCAGAGGCAGCCGAAGGCCCAGACCGCCAGGGACAGCAGCAGGGCTAGGTTGAGGCGGTCGAACAGCTCCTCGACGTCGCTGCCATGCAGCAGCAAGACGCCGACCCAGGGCTGCTGGCCGACCACCTTCATGTCCTTGAACAGGAAGTAGTTGGTCAGGCCCAGCGCCTTCGCCTTCTGCACCTTGAAATCGACCGCCTGGCCGGAATGCAGGCTGGGGTCGTCGCCGCGTTCGGGGTGGAAGGCGGCCAGGATCGGGTCCCCGATCGCCGCGGCCTTCGGCAGCATCTCGGCGGCGCTCGGCTCGAACAGTCCGTTGGCGATCGAGGGATGCACCAGGACCATGCCGTCGCCCATCAGCACATAGGCGCCGATCCGGGGATCGACGAAGCGGTCGATGACGTGGCGGGCCAGGGCCTGGGTCGAGATCAGCGCGCCGATGACGCCGATCAGCTTGCCGTCCTTGTCGCGCAGGGGGGTGAGCAGGGGCAGGCCGGTGAGCTTCATCTGCGTGGCATAGACCGGATCAGACCAGGCGGGTTCCTTCAGGACCGCGCCGCGCGCATAGGCCATGCGGAGCAGGTCGTCATAGGTGGCATCGCCGACCTCGGTGGCGAAGACCTCGCCGTTGACGTTGCGCCTGGCCGAGATCGCCTTCATGTCGCTGCGGATGAAGGCGACCGCGATCAGCTGCGGCGAGGCCGCCAGCGAGCCTAGCAGCAGATCCTGGATCCGCTGCTGGTCGTTCACGTCGACACGGCCGGAGACGATATACTCGCCGATGAACCGAGACTGCTCCTCGGCCGGCCGCAGTTCCGCCTCTACCGCCTTGGCGAGCGCGGTCAGCTGGTTCTCGCCCATGCTGCGAAGCGTGTCGCCGGTGCTCGCCTCCGCGGCGAGGTAGAGGCGCCAGGCGATGACGCCGGCGGTCAGCGAGATCAGCCCGCTGAAGACAATGACCAGGACCCAGGAGATCGGGAGGCGGAAGTAGGCCACTCGTGTCAGCGCGCCGCCATGGCGACCAGGCCGGCATCGTCCGGCGGCGGCAGTGCCGAGAGATCGGCCGCGCCGCCGGTGACGATCTTCACCCGCTGCCCGGCCTGCAGCTGCTGCCCGGGCTTCAGGCTGTTGAGCACGCGGAACCAGTCCGCCTTGCCCTTGGTCATCGCCATGCGGCTCGCCAGGGACTCCACGGTATCGCCGGGCTGCACCGTCACCACGCGCAGGCGCATCGGCTTGTAGCCGCTCACCTCGGCCACCGTCGTCTGGCGGAAGGTCTGGGCCGCGGCAATGAAGGCATCGTCCTTGGCATCGAACAGCTCCGGCGGGGCGACGAAGGTGAAGCGATAGACATGGCGGGCATCATAGCGGATCGCGACCAGCCGCGCGATCACCCGCTGGTTGTTCAGCGAACCCTGCACCAGGCCGGTCGCCGCTTCCAGGCCATTGGCTTGAAAGGTCTGCAGATTCTGCACTTTGGCGCCCTTCTCCCACTGGCCGGCGACATAGTCGGCCATCGAGCCCACCGGCACCGTCTCGGGAAGATCGAAGATCATATAGGCATTGTCGCCCTTGCCGAGGACCTGGCTCGGCGTGTTCTTCAGCCTGAACCCCTTCGGCGCCGCGAAGGCGAAGCGCAGCCCGGGATGGATGAACTGCCGGCCCTTGATCACCCCTTCCTTGGGGTCGGTGCCGAACATGATGCCGTCGATCGCATTCAGCAGGGCGTCGCGGTTGGTCACCGGATTGGCCACCGGCACATTGGCCTCGGCGATCGCCCGCTGCACCCGTTCGGGCGTCCGCGGATGCGACATTTTCATCTGGTCGAGCGCATTGGGACTGGCCTGGCCGCCGGCCAGCTTGGCCTCGAGATTGGTTTCGTTGTTCAATGAATTCAGGAAGGTGGCCATCGCCTGCGGATCGTAGCTGGTGCGGGCGAGGTAGCGCACGCCGAGCGAGTCCGCCTCGAATTCCTGCTGCTGCGAGAAGGTGCCCAGATAATCGCTGCCGAGTTCGTTGGCGGCGCCGGCCGCCAGCTGTCCGCCGGTCTCGCCGCCGAGCACGGATCCGAGCAGCACGCCGATCGCACCCAGCACCTCGGCCTTCTGCTGGGCGCCCATGCGCTCCGCCGTGTGGCGGGCGTTGACATGGCCGATCTCGTGGCCGAGCACGCCGGCGACCTCGGCCTCGTTGTTGGCGAGGCCGACCAGCCCGCGGGTGATATAGACGTAGCCGCCGGGCAGGGCGAAGGCGTTGATGTCGTCGGTGTTCAGCAGGGTGAAGGTATATTTCACGTCCTTGCGTTCGGCATTCTGCGCCACCGCCTGGCCGATCCGGTTCACATAGGCGTTGAGGTTGGGAATCTCGCGGTATTCGCCGCCGAATTCCTGGAGGATCTTCGGATGTTCCTCGGCGCCGATCTGGGCTTCCTGGGATTCCGAGACCGGCGAATAGAAGCTGCGCCCGGTGGCCGGGCTGGTGGCGCTCATGCAGCCGCCGAGGGCGGCGACGGTCGCCAGCAGGGCGGCGTTAATCAATAGGCGCTGGTTCATGAATTCAGGACTCCAGAATTTCCATCTGCTCGGGATGGGTGATCTCGATATTCGGCCCGTGATAGGCGGTCAGCCAGCCGCGGCAGCGAATCTGCCTGTCGCGTAAACCCTCGATGGCAATATTAGATGCGTCGCACAGTTTCAAAGCGTCTTTTTTCAGCACCAGCGTCAAATCCGCGTGACGATCGGCGCCGAAATTGACGAATCCGAACTCGCCATGGCGCTCCGCCGCCAGCACGCGCCCGGCGACGATCTGGAAGCTTCCCGACAGCCGGGCGAGGTCGGGCGCCGTGGCCCGGCGCACCGCGAAGGTCGCCGCCTGCCAGAGGCCGCTGCCGCCGTCCCGCGCCGCCGCCTCGATCTGCAGCAGTTCGCGCAGGCCCAGGCGATGATCGGCCTGGCCATGCACCCGGGCGAGGCCGCGTTCCACCAGTGCCGCCTGGACCCATGTGCCGTCCGCGTCCACCGCCTGGGCCACCCGGCGCCGGTGGCGGTCGGTGGCGGCACGGTCGCAATAGAGGCGCAGGCTGCGGCCCTCGGCCAGCCTGGCGAGTTCCAGCCGCGCCTGCCGCGCCAGTGCCGCGACCGCCGGGTCGCGGCCGCCAGCGACATCCTTCGGCGCCTCGATATTGCCGAGGCGCAGGCGGCTCCCGTCGGCGAGGTCCAGGGTGTCGCCGTCGAGCGCCGCCGTCACCCGGAAGCTGCCGCAGGCGATAAGGCCCGCCACCGGCGGCGGCGGCCCCGGGAAATCGGTGTTCGCCACGGCGAAACCCTGGCGCCGCAGCGCCGCCGCACCGGCGAGTCCGAGCAGGCTTCCGACAATTCGATTGAGGAAGCCCCGCCGCGACGTGTAAGAAGGTCCCCGGCAATTCATTGAAGAATCATTCGGAATCCCGTGATGGCTGGCAAGGACCTTTATCCGGAAATCGACGCGTTCGACAGCGGCATGCTGGTCCTCGACGGTCTCCATCAGATGTATTACGAGCAGTCTGGCAATCCCAAGGGCGTGCCGGTGGTGTTCCTGCATGGCGGGCCGGGGGCGGGCGCCAATCCGACCCATCGCCGCTTCTTCGATCCCGCCCACTACCGCATCGTCATCTTCGACCAGCGCGGCGCCGGGCGCTCCAAGCCCCTGGGCGAGACCCGCGACAATACCACGCCGCTGCTGGTCGCCGATATCGAGCGGCTGCGCCAGCATCTCGGCATCGATGCCTGGTTCGTCTTCGGCGGATCCTGGGGCTCGACCCTGGCCATCGCCTATGCCGAACACCATCCGGCGCAGGTGCTGGGCCTCGCCCTGCGCGGCATCTTCCTCTGCCGGAAATCGGAAATCGACTGGTTCCTCTATGGCTTGAAGGAGCTGGCGCCGGAAGCATGGCGCGCTTTTTCCGGATTCATTCCAGAATCGGAACGCGGCGACCTGCTGAAGGCCTATCACAAGCGGCTGATGAACCCCGATCCGACCGTCCACATGCCGGCGGCGCGGGCCTGGAGCGTCTACGAGGGAAGCTGCTCGACCCTGCTGCCCAGCCCGGAGACGGTGCGGGCCTTCGGCGCCGATACCCTGGCCCTCGGCCTGGCGCGGATGGAGGCCCATTACTTCCTGAACGACATCTTCCTGCCGGAGAATTTCCTGCTGGAGAATGTCGGCAAGATCCGCAAGATCCCGACCTTCATCGTCCAGGGGCGCTACGACCTGGTCTGCCCGATCCGCAGTGCCGACGACCTGACCCGGGTCTGGCCGGAGGCCCGCTATACCATCGTGCCCGATGCCGGCCATTCCGCCATGGAGCCCGGCACCCGGGCGGCCCTGGTGGGCGGCATGGACCGGTTCCGCGACCAGGCCTGACCGGGACTCCACCGGGACTCCACCGGGACCGCACCGGGCTCTGCCCGGCAAAATCACGGATAATTCACCGTATTTACCGTGAATCCGCCGGCGGCCCACCGGGAAAACCCTTGAAAACGCACCGGAAAAAGGGAACTTTCTGCCCTGGCTAGGCTTCCATTGCGGAGGCCGGCGGTCCGGTGATCGCCACGCGGCAGAAGACCCGAGCGATTGCCGGTCAGATCAGGACGTTCTTCCATGCGGTTTTCGAATTGGCTGATCGGCATCGTCGTGGCGGCGCTCTTCGCCGCTGCCTGGTTCGTGATGAACCAGCCGATGCTCGAAGACGAATGGGACGGCGACGTCAACAGCCTCTCCTACGCGCCCTGGCGCGGCGACGAGACGCCGCTCACCGGCAAGCAGCCGTCGATCGACGAGGTGACGGCGGATCTCAACCTGATCGCCGGGCGGACCCGCGCCATCCGCACCTATGAGGCGACCGGAATCAGCGCGGAAATTCCCAAGCTGGCCGGCGAGATCGGCCTCAACGTCACCGCCGGCGCCACCATCAGCAACGACGAGAAGAAGAACGAGGAGGAGATCGCCAATCTCGCCGCGATCGCCCGGATCGGCAGCGTCAACCAGCTGATCGTCGGCAACGAGGTGATGCTGACCAACGGCCTCGAGGGCCTGGTCGGCGCCGAGAACCAGGCCGAGCTCCAGGCGATCGCCGACGACAAGCAGCGGGCACGGCGCCTTGCCGACCTGCAGCGCGACAAGCTGATCGACTATATCGACCGGGTGAAGCTGGCGACCGGGATGCCGGTCTCCACCGCCGAGCCCTTCCATATCTGGCTGGCCTGCGACGAGGACAAGCTGGCGGAGATCCGCAAGAGCCTCGACCTCGACAGCAAGCTGCTGAGCTGCGAGACCGCCCGCGAGAGCCCGCTGCTGCGCGACCGCATCCTGCTGAACAAGAAGCTGGCCGATTCCGTCGACTATCTCACCGTCCACATCCTGTCCTACTGGAACGGCGTGCCGGTCGAGGAGGCGGTGAAGGCGACCATCGACCTCTATGGCCAGATCCAGCGCGCCTATCCCGACAAGCGCATCCTGATCGGCGAGGTCGGCTGGCCGAGCGAGGGCATGGCGCGCAAGGACAAGGACAATGCCTACGGCTCCCGCGTCGCCGAGGCCTCGCCGGTGGCGCAGGGCCTCTTCGTGCGGCAGTTCCTGATCGAGGCGAAGAAGCGCAACATCGACTACAACATCGTCGAGGCCTTCGATCAGCCCTGGAAGGCGAAGACCGAGGGCGGCGTCGGTCCCTATTGGGGATTGTGGGATGCCGGGCGCCAGGCGAAGCCGGCGCTGAAGGGCCAGCTCATCAACTACCAGTACTGGCGCTACCTGGCGGCGGCGACGATCATCCTCGGCCTGCCCTTCGCGCTGTGGATCATGCGGGCGGAACTGCTGCTGAACCGCCGCGGCCGGCTGTTCGTCTCGATTCTCGGTTGCGGCAGCGTGATGACGGCGGTCTGGATCTATGCCCAGTACAGCAAGCTCTACCTGACCTGGTTCGACCTTGTTGCCCTGGTGATGGTGGCGCCGGCCACCCTGCTGCTGCTGGCGATCTTCCTGATCGAAGGCGTCGAGATGGCGGTCAATCTCTGGCTCGGCACCACGCGCCGCCGGCTGTCGCCGCCGCGGGTCCCCAGCCGCTGGAAGCTGCCGCGGGTCTCGGTGCACGTGCCCTGCTACAACGAGCCGCCCGAGATGATGATCGACACCATCAAGGCGCTGGAGCGTCTGGACTATCCGAACTACGAAGTGCTGATCATCGACAACAACACCAGGGACGATGCGGTCTGGCAGCCGGTCGAGGCCTATATCAAGTCCCTCGGCAAGCCGAACTTCCGCTTCTACCACCTGCCGAAATGGCCCGGCTTCAAGGCGGGGGCGCTGAATTTCGCGCTCACCGTCACCGATCCCGAGGCCGAGGTGATCGCCACCATCGACAGCGACTACCTGGTGAAGTCGAGCTGGCTCAGCGATCTCACGCCGCATTTCGCCGATCCGCAGGTCGCCCTGGTCCAGGCGCCGCAGGACTACCGCGACGGCCACGAGGATCTCTTCAAGCGGATGTGCTTCTGGGAATATGCCGGATTCTTCTATCTCGGCATGAAGACCCGGGACGAGAAGAACGCCATCATCCAGCACGGCACCATGGCGCTGATCCGGAAATCCGCCTTGGCGGAGGCCGGCGGCTGGGCCGAGTGGTGCATCACCGAGGATGCCGAGCTCGGCCTGCGGCTGTTCGAGGCGGGCCATCGCGCGGTCTATACCGAGAAGAGCTACGGCCGCGGCCTGATGCCGGACAGTTTCGAGGCCTATCGCAAGCAGCGCTACCGCTGGGCCTATGGCGCGATGCAGATCCTGAAGCACCACTGGCGCGACCTGATGCCGTTCCGCAAGGGCGGCCTCAACCCGGCGCAGCGCTACCAGTTCCTGGCCGGCTGGCTGCCCTGGATCGCCGACGGGCTGCAGCTGTCCTTCGTCGCCCTGGCCATCGCCTGGACCGTCGGCATGCTGTGGCGGCCGGACCTGGTCCAGCCGCCGCTCACCCTCTATCTCTTCGTCACCCTGTCGATGTTCTTCTTCAAGGTCGGCAAGTCGGTCTGGCTCTACAGCCGCAAGGTGCCCTGCGGGGTGATGGACAATATCGGCGCCTCGATCGCCGGGCTGGCGGTGTCCTATGCCGTCGCCAAGGCGGTGTGGCGCGGCATCTTCACCAGCAACCTGCCGTTCCACCGCACGCCGAAGATGGACAACGCGCCGGCGATCATCCGCGCCCTGGTCTCGGCCCGCGAGGAGACGCTGATCTGCGCCGCCCTGGTCGGCAGCGGCGTCGTCATCGCGCTGGAGCGGGGCAGCTTCGAGCCGGCGGCGATGCTCTGGGCGGTGCTGCTCTGCGTGCAGGCGCTGCCGTTCTTCGCGGCGCTGGTGATGTCGATCATCAACGCCATGCCGCGCGGCCGGCAGGAGGCGCAGCCGATGCCGGCCCTGGCCCTGCCCGGCACGGCTGCCGGTCCGCATCCGGCGAGCCCGAGCCCGACCACGCCCATCGTCACCGATCCGCCGGCACCGCCGCGCCCCGACGCCGACGCGGCATGAGGCCCGTCCCGGCATGAGGCCCGTCCCAGCATGAGGATTGGCGTGCGCTGGTCGCTGCCGGTCGCGATCGCGATCCTCCTCAACCTCGCCTTCTGGGCCTGGCTGGGGCGCCCGGTCGATCTGCCGGCGGCGCCGGAAGCCAAGCTGCATTGCGCCAGCTACACGCCGTTCCGCGGCGACCAGACGCCCTTCGACCGCAGCCTGGTCATTCCGCCCGAGCAGATCGCCGGCGATCTCGAACGGCTGAAGCCGGTCACCGATTGCGTCCGCACCTATGCGGTCGACCAGGGCCTCGACCAGGTCGTGCCGATCGCCGAGCGGCTCGGGATGCAGGTGCTGCTCGGGATCTGGATCGGCCGGGACGCGGCGCCGAATGAGCAGCAGATCGCCACGGCGATCCGGCTCGCCCGGGATCACCCGCGGACCATCAGGGCGATCATCGTCGGCAACGAGGTGCTGCTGCGCGGCGAGCAGACCGGCGAGAGCCTGGCCGGGCTGGTGACGCGGGTGAAGCAGGCGGCCGGCCTTCCCGTCACCTATGCCGATGTCTGGGAGTTCTGGCTGCGGGCGCCGCAACCCCTGAAGGACGCGGTCGACATCGTCACCATCCACATCCTGCCCTATTGGGAGGACGACCCGATCCCGGCGGATCAGGGCGTCCGGCACCTCGCCTCGATCATTGGTATCGTGCGCGCGGCCTTTCCCGGACGGCAGATCATGGTCGGCGAGACCGGCTGGCCCTCGGCCGGCCGGCCGCGCGAGGACGCGGTGCCCAGCATCGTCAACCAGGCGCGGTTCCTGCGCGAGTTCCTGGTCTATGCCAAGGCGGAGAACCTCGACTACAACTTCATCGAGGCCTTCGACCAGCCGTGGAAACGCTGGCAGGAAGGGACCGCCGGCGGCTATTGGGGCCTGTTCCGCGAGGACCGGACCGCGAAATTCGACTGGTTCCAGCCGGTGAGCGGCACGCCGGATTGGCTGGCGCGCTTTGCCGCAACCTCGGTGCTCGGGGTGACGATCCTGCTGTTCGCCGTGGCGCGCAGCCCGATCCCGCCCGCCGGGAGGCGGCTGGTGCTAGCCGTCGCGGCGACCGGCAGTGCCTCCTGCCTCGCCCTCGGCTTCGCCCATAGCTGGCCGGCGGTGCGCAACGGCTGGGAGCTTGGCGTCGAGCTCTGGCTCGGCCTGCAGACCCTGCTCGTTGCCGTCCTGCTGCTGCGGGCGGCGGCGGAGCCGGTCCCGGGGCGCCTCCCGGCCGCGCCGGCGGAAAGCCTCGACTGGCTGCTGTCGCCCTGGAACCGGCCGCGCAGCGGCATCATCCTTGGCCTGCTGCGGCTGACGGCGCTGATCGGCGCCGCCACCGCCTCGCTCGGCCTGTGTTTCGATCCGCGCTATCGCGATTTCCCGCTGGCCGCCTTCGCCGTGCCGGCGGTCGGATTCTTCCTGCTCGCCTGGTGGCGCGGCGAGATTGGTTGGCGGCGCACTGACGGTCTTGAGGAGCGGCGCGCGGATCGACGCGAGGAGGCCGTCCTGTCGCTGATCCTGGTCGCGAGCGCGGTCTTCATCGCGGTCAACGAGGGCCCGCGCAACCTGCAGGCCATGGCCTGGTGCCTGCTGACCCTGCTGCTCGCCAGTCCCGGGATCGGCGCCTGGCGCGACCTCGATTACGGCCGCACCAGCCGGAGCAGCGCCAGCAGCAGGCCGACCGCCGCCAGGCCGGCATTGTAGAGCACCAGCCCGGCCAGCCCCGCGGCAAGGCCGATCGCCACCATCCAGCGCCAGCGGAACAGCAGACCGCCGATGCCGGCAATCAGTGCCGCCAGTCCCCAGCCGTTCGCCTGATGGATCAGGATCGCATCCTGGCGCCAGGCGCACCAATCGGGCGCCGGCAGGGCGGCGCAGGCGAGACCCATGGCGCTGGGTTCGATCCAGAGATAGCGCGCGGCGAAAGCGAGGCCGAGGGCGAGGACGGCCAAGACCGCCCAGAACCGCCAGCGGATGGCGGGGCGGGCCTCGGCGTCAGGTTCCATTTCGGCCGGGTGCGGCATAATTCCCAGGGGCTCGGTTGCATCGGCAAGATGCCGGGATTCGCCTTGAAGGTCGAGGTCTTAGCGCAACATTAAGGGTTTAAGGTGTAGCCAGGATCGAGCTATGAGCGACGTCATCGACAGGAACCTGATCGAGGCCCGGATCGCGGCATGCCACGAGTCCGTCCGCAGCCTCTATGCCTATTGGCGCCGCAAGGCTGCCGGCCGGGCGATGCCGCGGCGCGCGGATATCGATCCCGCCGAGATCAAATCCTACCTGCCCGCGATCATCCTGGTCGATGTCGTGCCCGATGCGCGGCGTTTCGTCTATCGCCTCGCCGGCACCAGCGAGGTGGCGGAGCGGGGCTACGACCCGACCGGCAAGACGGTGGCCGAGTCCCATTACGGCGGATCGGTCGAGGAGACGCTGTTCTACTACCAGTACACGGTCGACCATCACGCGCCCTGCTGCTGCCGCGATCCCTTTCCGGGACCCGACGGGCGCATCGAGACCGAGGACATCATCTATCTGCCGCTGTCGGAAGACGGCGGCAGCGTGAACATGATCCTGGTCTTTACCCATAATTATGCCTTCCGCGCCCGCACCGAGGCGACCTCGCTGCTGCGCTAGGCTTGGCGCGAATCGAAGCCTATCCGGTCGGCTGGTTGGCGGCCTGGCGCTTGGCCTCGGCAAGGTGCTTCACTGCTTCCAGCGCAGCGGGATGCAGGCCGGTGCCGCCGGCCTCGACATAGCGGGTGATCTCGCTGCGCATGCGCGGATCCCAGAAGTTCTTCAGGTGCTGCGCCGTGCCGGCGATTGCCTCCGCCTCCGGGAAACTGGAGAAGAAATCGGCGATCTGATTGGCCATATGCACCAGCTTGGCGGATTTATCGGTCTTCACGGCAGCACTCCAGCATCAGGCGTTCATTGAATCCGCTCGCCATGGCAGACCACCAGCGCGCTGTCGGCGCGCGCCAGGGCCACCAGGGTCAGGCCGTTGGCCTCGGCCAGGCGCTTGGCCATCAGGGTCGGGGCGGAGACCGCGACCAGCACCGGGATGCGGGCGACCACGGCCTTCTGCACCATCTCGACCGAGCAGCGGCTGGTGATCAGCGCAAAGCCGCCGGCGGGATCGACCGCCGCCGTCACCAGGGCGCCGATCAGCTTGTCGAGGGCGTTGTGCCGGCCGATATCCTCGCGCAGCAGGCGGATCCGCCCGTCGGCATCGCAGAAGGCGGCGGCATGCAGCGACCGGGCGGCGCGATTGTGCGGCTGCTCCTGCGGCAGCTGGTCGAGGGCGCGATAGACGGCATCCATGCCGATCCGCAGGTCGGAGACGATCGGCGTCATCGGGCGGATCGCCTGTTCCAGGCTGTCGACGCCGCAGATGCCGCAGCCGGTGCGCCCGGTCAGGTTGCGGCGGCGGTCCTTCAGCCGCCACTCGGCGCGGCCGGAGAGCGCGATGCGGATCTCGATGCCGGTCTCCAGCACCACCGGCTGGATCTCGCCGATCTCGGCCGCCGTCTCGACGATGCCCTCGCTCAGGGAGAAGCCGAGGGCGAAGTCCTCGAGATCGGCGGGGCTCGCCATCATCACCGCATGGCTGATCCCGTTATAGACCAGGGCGACCGGCGCCTCCTCGGCCAGGGTCTCGATGCGGTCGACCTGGGACCGGCCGCCGCCCTCGCGGGTCTCGCGGCGCAGCAGCGTCGGCTGGACCACCGGCGGCAGCGGCCGCTCGGCATCCGTGCCCTTCCCGGAAACGATGGCGGGTCGCCTGGCCATGCCTATTCCGCGGCCGTGACCGCGATCCGGCGGGTGGCCTCGCGCAGCTTGGCGTAGCTCTCCTGCCATTCCGACGGCCGGTTGGAGAGCCGGACCTCGACCGCGGTCACCTTGTATTCGGGACAGTTGGTCGCCCAGTCGGAGTAGTCCGTGGTGACCACGTTGGCGCCGGTGCCGACATGGTGGAAGGTGGTGTAGACGACGCCGGGCTGCATGCGCTCGGAGATCCGGGCGCGCAGGGTGGTGTCGCCGGCGCGGCTGGCCAGGGCTACCATGTCGCCGTCGCGGATGCCGCGGTTCTCGGCATCGAAGGGATGGATCTCCAACACGTCCTCCTCGTGCCAGACCGAGTTCTCGGTCCGCCGCGTCTGGGCGCCGACATTGTACTGCGAGAGGATGCGCCCGGTGGTGAGGATCAGCGGGAAGCGCGGCCCGGTCCGCTCGTCGGTCGGGACGAATTCGGTGACCATGAACCGGCCCTTGCCGCGGACGAACTTGCCGATATGCATGATCGGCGTGCCGTCCGGGGCGGCGTCGTTGCAGGGCCACTGGATCGAGCCCATCTCATCGAGGCGCGCGTAGCTGACGCCCTTGAACGTCGGGGTGAGGCGGGCGATCTCGTCCATGATCTCGGAAGGATCGCGGTAGTTCATCTCGTAGCCGAGCGCCTTCGCCAGCATGATGGTGACTTCCCAGTCGGCATAGCCGGCCATCGGCGGCGTCGCCTTGCGCACGCGGTTGATGCGCCGCTCGGCATTGGTGAAGGTGCCGTCCTTCTCCAGGAAGGAGGCGCCGGGCAGGAAGACATGGGCGTAGTTCGCGGTCTCGTTCAGGAACAGGTCCTGCACCACCACGCATTCCATGGCGGCGAGGCCGGCGGTCACGTGCTTGATGTTCGGATCGGACTGGGCGATGTCCTCGCCCTGGACATAGAGGCCGAGGAAGGTGCCGTCGATCGCCGCGTCCAGCATGTTGGGAATGCGCAGGCCGGGCTCGTTCTCCAGGCTGACGCCCCAGGCGGCCTCGAAGGACTGGCGCACCGCGTCGATCGAGACGTGGCGGTAGCCGGGCAGCTCGTGCGGGAAGGATCCCATGTCGCAGGAGCCCTGGACGTTGTTCTGGCCGCGCAGCGGATTGATGCCGACGCCCATGCGCCCGATATTGCCGGTGGCCATCGCGAGGTTGGCCATGGCGATGACCGTGGTCGAGCCCTGGCTGTGCTCGGTGACGCCGAGGCCGTAATAGATCGCGGCATTGCCGCCGGTGGCATAGAGCCGCGCGGCGGCGCGCAGATCGCCCGAGGGCACGCCGGTCAGGTGTTCGGTCGCCTCGGGGGCATTGCGCGCCTCGGAGATGAAGGCGCGCCAGCGGGCATACTCCGCCGGATCGCAGCGCTCGGCGATGTAGTCCTCCTTGGCCAGGCCCTCGGTGACGATGACATGGGCGAGGGCGTTGATCACCGCGACATTGGTGCCGGGCAGCAGCGGCAGGTGGTAGTCGGCGGCGACATGCGCCGACTTCACCAGGTCGATCCGGCGCGGGTCGACGACGATCAGCCGGGCGCCCTCGCGCAGGCGCTTCTTCATCCGGCAGGCGAAGACCGGATGGGCGTCGGTCGGGTTGGCGCCGATCACCAGGATGACGTCGGCATCCATCACCGAATCGAAGGTCTGGGTCCCGGCCGAGGTGCCGAGGGTCTGGCCGAGGCCGTAGCCGGTCGGCGAATGGCAGACCCGGGCGCAGGTATCGACGTTGTTGTTGCCGAAGCCGGCGCGGATCAGCTTCTGCACCAGATAGGTTTCCTCGTTGGTGCAGCGCGAGGAGGTGATGCCGCCGACCGAATCCTTGCCGTGCTTCGCCTGGATGCGCTTGAACTCCGCGGCGGCGTGGTTGATCGCCTCTTCCCAGCTCACCTCCTGCCAGGGATCGGTGATCTTGGCGCGGATCATCGGCTTGGTGATGCGGTCCTTGTGGGTGGCGTAGCCCCAGGCGAAGCGGCCCTTGACGCAGGAATGGCCGTGATTGGCCTGGCCGTCCTTGTAGGGCGTCATGCGCACGACCTCGGTGCCCTTCAGCTCGGCCTTGAAGCTGCAGCCGACGCCGCAATAGGCGCAGGTGGTGACCACGCTGCGCTCCGGCTGGCCGGCATCGATGATCGACTTCTCCATCAGCGTCGCCGTCGGGCAGGCCTGGACGCAGGCGCCGCAGGAGACGCATTCGGACTCGAGGAAATCCTCGTTCTGCCCGGCCGACACCGTCGAGGCGAAGCCGCGGCCGTCGATGGTGAGGGCGAAGGTGCCCTGCACCTCCTCGCAGGCCCGCACGCAGCGCGAGCAGACGATGCATTTCGCGGCGTCGAAGGTGAAATAGGGATTGCTCTCGTCTTTCTCGGACTTGAGGTGATTGGCGCCGTCGAAGCCGTAGCGCACGTCCCGCAGGCCGACCGCGCCGGCCATGTCCTGCAGCTCGCAGTCGCCGTTGGCGGCGCAGGTCAGGCAGTCCAGCGGATGGTCGGAGATGTAGAGCTCCATCACGTTGCGGCGGAGCTTCGCCAGCTTGCCGGTCTGGGTCCAGACCTTCATGCCGTTCTCGGCCGGCGTGGTGCAGGAGGCCGGCGTGCCGCGGCGGCCCTCGATCTCGACCAGGCAGAGCCGGCAGGAGCCGAAGGATTCCAGGCTGTCGGTGGCGCAGAGCTTCGGCACCTTGGTGCCGATCTCCGCCGCCGCCCGCATCACCGAGGTGCCTTCCGGCACGGTCACCGTCTGGCCGTCGATCTCCAGGGTCACCGTGGTCGCGGCGAGCCTGATCGGGGTGCCGTAGTCGGTTTCCTTGATCAGCATCGGATGTCTCCTGCTCACTCTGCCGCGCGGGTCTGGGCGCGGTCGAAATCGTCGGGGAAGTGCTTCAGGGCGCTCTGCACCGGGAACGGCGTCAGCCCGCCCAGGGCGCAGAGCGAGCCGTCCAGCATGGTCTCGCAGAGATCGTCGAGCACCGCGAAGTTCTTGTCCCTGTCCTCGCCCTTCAGGATGCGGTCGATGACCTCGACGCCGCGGGTCGAGCCGATGCGGCAGGGCGTGCACTTGCCGCAGGATTCGACGGCGCAGAATTCCAGCGCGAACCGCGCCTGCAGTGCCATGTCGACGCTGTCGTCGAACACCACGATGCCGCCGTGGCCGAGCATGCCCTTGTTGGCCGCCATCGCCTCGTAGTCGATCGGGGTATCCAGCAGGCTGTCGGGGAAATAGGCGCCGAGCGGGCCGCCGATCTGCACCGCGCGCAGCGGCCGGCCGCTGGCGGTGCCGCCGCCGAAGTCGTAGATCGCCTGGCGCAGGGTGAGGCCGAAGGCCGTCTCGACCAGGCCGGGCCGGCGGATGTTGCCGGCGAGCTGCAGCGGCATGGTGCCGCGCGAGCGCCCCATGCCGAAGTCCTTGTAGAAGGCGGCACCCTTGTCGAGGATGGTCGGCACCGCGGCGAAGGAGAGCAGATTGTTGATGATCGTCGGCTTGCCGAACAGGCCCTTCAGGGCGGGCAGCGGCGGCTTCGGCCGCACCATGCCGCGCTTGCCCTCCAGGCTCTCCAGCAGCGAGGTCTCCTCGCCGCAGATATAGGCGCCGGCGCCGAGGCGCAGCTCCAGCTCGAAGCCCTTGCCGCTGCCCTGGATGTCCGGACCGAGATAGCCGGCGGCGCGGGCGATGCCGATCGCGTCCTGCATCCGCCGGAAGGCATCGGGGTATTCGCTGCGGATGTAGACGAAGCCCTTGCTGGCGCCGACCGCGATGCCGGCGATGGTCATGCCCTCGATCAGCAGGAAGGGATCGCCCTCCATGATCATGCGGTCGGCGAAGGTGCCGCTGTCGCCCTCGTCGGCGTTGCAGACGATGTATTTCTGGCCGGCGGCGTCGCCGTCGGTGCGGGCGCCGAGCACGGTCTTCCACTTGATGCCGGTGGGGAAGCCGGCGCCGCCGCGCCCGCGCAGGCCGGACTCGGTCACCGCCGCGACGATCTCGGCGCCGGTCATCTTCAGGGCATTGGCGAGGCCGCGATAGCCGTCATGCGCCCGGTAATCCGCCAGCGACAGGGGATCGACGATGCCGCAGCGGGCGAAGGTCAGCCGCTCCTGGTTCTTCAGATAGGGCATCTCCTCGGGCTGCCCGAGATGCAGCGGATGCCCGGCCTTGCCCGCGAGCAGGCCGCCGGCGAACAGGCCCTCGACATCGCCCGGCGTCACCGGCCCGTACGCGATGCGGCCGCGATCGGTCGCCACCTCGACCATCGGCTCCAGCCAGTAGAGGCCGCGGCTGCCGGTGCGCACCACCGTCACCGCCGCCTGGCGCCGCGTCGCTTCCGCCTCGATGCGATGCGCGACGTCGTCGGCGCCCAGCGACACCGCCGAGGAATCGTTCGGGACGTAGAGGGTGACGCTCATGAATGGGCTCCCGTCTTGCCGGTCGCCGCATCGATCAGCGCGTCGAATTTCTCCGGCGTCACCTTGCCGTGCAGCCGGCCGTCGATCATCACCGCCGGCGAGCAGGCGCAGTTGCCGAAGCAGTAGATCGCATCCAGGGTGAAGCGCTTGTCGGCGCTGGTCTGGCCGAAATCGGTCTTCAGCCGGCGCCTGGCGCGCTCCTCGAGCTCGCGCCCGCCCACCGCCTGGCAGGATTCGGCGCGGCAGACCTTGACCACGTGCCGGCCTGGCGCTGCCTTGCGGAAGTCATGATAAAAGCTGATCACGCCGTGCACCTCGGCGCGGCTGAGGTTGAGCTCCTCGGCGATCACCGGCACGGCGGCGGCGTCGACATATCCGAAATGCTCCTGCAGCGCGTGCAGGATCGGCAGCAGCGCGCCGTCCAGGTGCTTCAGATCGGCGACGATGCGCTGCGCCGACGGCGCATCCCAGCTGGTTCCCGGACCGGTTCCCGACATGCCGTTTTCCCTTACAATAAATCCAGTCGCGTCAAGGAGATAGAATCCACCAATCGGCCGGCGGAATCAAATCGGTAGGGATTATCGCTTGATAAGCGTTGCTTATCAAACTTCCGGTTCCCGGTTCCGGGACCCGGCCCTGCCCGGCGGATTTGCCTCGCCGGCGGTTCCGCGGGATAAAGGCGGGGACGATGCCCCTGCCGAGACCGAGGTTCGAGCGCCGGACATGCTCCCTGAGTTTATAGAATTATCGATATTTAACAATAAGATATCTATCGAATACCAGTGGATCCCCGAGGCGCCGGATGGGGCGCCGCTGATGGTCTTCCTGCATGAGGGGCTGGGGTCTGTCTCCGCTTGGCGGGATTTCCCCCGGCACCTCTGTGCGGCGGGCGGATACCGGGGCCTCGCCTATTCCCGCTACGGCTACGGCCGGTCCACGCCGCGGCCGCCGACCGACCCCCTGCCGCCGGATTATCTCGACCGTGAGGCGCGCGAGGGGCTGCCGGCCCTTCTGGCGGCGGTCGGCGCCGGGGTGGCGCGGCCCTGGCTGTTCGGCCACAGCGACGGCGCCTCGATCGCGCTCCTCTATGCGGCGCGGTTCCCCGAGCGGGTCGCCGGCGTCATCGCCCTGGCGCCGCATATCTTCATCGAGGATGTGACGATCGCCGGACTGACCGAGGCCCGGACGCAATACCAGACCGGCGACCTCAAGACCCGCCTGGCGCGGCATCATGCCGATCCCGACTCCGCCTTCCATGGCTGGAACGATGCCTGGCTGCATCCGGCCGCGCGCGGCTGGAACATCGAATACATGCTGTCGACGATCCGCTGTCCGGTGCTGGCGATCCAGGGCTTCGAAGACCAGTACGCCACCATGGCGCAGCTCGACCGGATCAAGCAGTTCGTGCCGCAGACCGATCTGCTGAAGCTCGCCTCCTGCGGTCATGCGCCGCACCGCGACCAGGCCCGCGTCGTCACCATGGCGGTGGTCGATTTCGTTGCGCATGCGTCGCATATCATGCGCGACTAGCGCGCCGATCATATTTCCGTGAGTCAGTCTGACGACATCTAGGTGAGTTTCTTCTGACTCGTTCTGCAACCTGGATGCGACACTGGCGATTCATCCTGCGGCGGTCAGGGTTCTGCAAGTCAGCAACCCTAGCTTCGCCGCATGGCAAACGACAATTCACGCGACCCCGAGGCCGATCGCGCCGATCTTCTGTTGCTTGAACACCCGCCGCAGGATCGCGGCCAGGTCGAGCGCTACATCAGGATCGCGTTCCAGCGCGCCTATGGCGCGAGGCTCACGCGCCTGATGCCGCGGCTGTTCACCTTGCAGGCGCCGGGCCGGGGCATCCTCGCCGGCTTCGGTCTGCGCGAAGCGGCGGCGGGTCCGCTCTATCTCGAGACCTATCTCGACGAGCCGGTGGAGGAAGTCATCGGCCGGCAGGCCAACCGCACCATCGCGCGCTCCAGCATCGTCGAAGTCGGCAATCTTGCCGCCACGCCGGGAGGCGCCCGGGCGATGATCGTCGCCCTGACCAACCACCTGCATCAGGCGGGATTCGAGTGGGTGACATTCACCGGCGTCGCCGCCCTGCGCGCCGCCTTCTTCAATCTCGGGCTCTGCCCCTTCGTCATCGCCGCCGCCGATCCGGACCGGTTGCCGCCGGGCGACCTCGCCTTGTGGGGCGACTATTTCGTGGCGCGGCCGATGGTGATGGGCGGCCATGTCGCGTCGGGCCAGCGGTCACTGGCATCCCGGCGCAGATCCGCCGACCTGCCGCGCCAGTTTCCCGAGTCGTCGAACTTCGCCCAGCGAGTTCCTGCCATGACAGAACAGCCTTGCGCCGACGCCCTGTCGGCCCTCCGCCACCATGCCCTGCAGCGTCCCGAGGCACCGGCCCTCGAATGGGAGAGCGGCTGGCTGAGCTACGGAGAATTCGCTGCGGCGGTCGAACGCTATGCGCAGACCCTGTTCCGGCGCCGGAACCTGCGTTGCGGGCTGCTGCTCGACAACGGGCCGGCCTGGGTGATCTTCGACCTCGCGGCCCGCGCCGCCGGCATCGTGCTGGTGCCGATCCCGACCTATTTCTCGGTGGCACAGATCCGCCACGCGATCGACAGTGCCGGCCTCGACCTGCTGATCACCGACCAGGCGCCGCGGCTCCGCGAGGTCCTCGATCGCGCGCCGCCGCTCCGCGATCTCGGGCCCGATCTCGGGCTCGACATCGCGCCGGAGATCGTCGCCATCGACCTGCCGGCAGCGCCGTCGGCATCCCGCGCGGTCCTGCCGGCGGGCGGGCGCAAGGTCACCTTCACCTCGGGGACGACCGGCGCGCCGAAGGGCGTCTGCCTGGCGGATGGCGGCATCGACCGCGTCGCCCGCTCGCTGCACGCGGCGAGCGGCGGCCGCGCGGCGGACCGGCATCTCTGTCTCCTGCCCCTGGCCACCCTTTTGGAGAACATCGCCGGGGTCGACGTGCCGCTGCTGGCCGGTGCGGTCGCCTGCGTGCCGAAACTGGCGACGGTCGGCCTGCGCGGATCCTCCCAGGTCGACATCCGCGCCATGGCCGCGGCGATCGACGGCTTCAAGGCGACGACGATCGTCACCGTGCCGCAGCTGCTGCAGGGGTTGACCGCCCTGGCGGCCGCCGGGGCCTGGAAGCCCGCGACATTGCGCCTCGTCGCGGTCGGCGGCGCGCCGCTCCCCGCCGGCGCCATCGAGAAGGCGCGGGCCGTCGGCCTTCCCGCCTATGAAGGCTATGGCCTGTCCGAGCTCAGTTCGGTGGTCGCCTTCAACCGCCCGGGCGCCGATCGTCCGGGCAGCGTCGGCCGGCCCCTGTCGCATGCCGAGATCAAGCTGTCGCCGGACGGCGAGGTCCTGGTGCGCGGATCGGTCTTCGCCGGCTATCTCGGCGCGGAGGCCGAGGCCGCGCGGCAGCACATGCACAACGGGTTCTGGTCGACCGGCGATCTCGGGCGCTTCGACGCCGAGGGCTTCCTGCACCTGACCGGCCGCAAGAAGAACATGTTCATCACCGCCTTCGGGCGCAACGTGGCGCCGGAATGGGTGGAGTGCGAACTGACCGGCGGCCTCGCCATCGGCCAGGCCGCCGTCTTCGGCGAAGCCCGGCCCTGGAACGTCGCGGTCATCGTGCCGCGGATGCAGGGCGCCGGCGTCGAGACGCAGATCGCGGCCGACATCCAGCGCGCCAATGCCCGGCTGCCGGACTACGCCCGGGTGCAGCGCTGGATCTTCGCCGAGGCGCCGTTCACCACCGGCAATGGCGAGATGACCGGGAACGGCCGGCTGCGGCGGGCGGCGATCCTCGCCCGCTACGGCGCCAGGCTCGAGCAGCTTTACCAGGAAGAGGCCGTCCATGTTCTATGAGCACCTGATCGCGGCCACCGGCCCGGAGCGCGCCGATCTCTTCGCGACACCGGTCATCCAGGCGGCGCTGCAGGGCGCGGTGACGCGCGGGCAATACATCGCCTTTCTCGCCGAGGCCTATCATCATGTCAGCCATACCGTGCCGCTGCTGAATGCCTGCCGGGAACGGCTGCCGGCGCAGCACGACTGGCTCAGGGGCGAGCTCGACTACTACATCGCCGACGAAACCGGCCATGACGAGTGGATCCTGAACGACATCGACCGGGCCGGCGGCGACGCCAGGGCGGTGCGCGCCGGCGCTCCGGGCCTGGCGACCGACGTCATGGTGGCCTATGCCTATGACAGCGTGCAGCGGCGCAATCCGCTGCGTTTCTTCGGCATGGCCTTCGTCCTCGAGGGCACCAGCGTCGCCTTGGCGACCAAGGCGGCGGACACCCTGCGCCGGGCGCTCGATCTGCCGGAAAGCGCCTTCACCTATCTCACCTCGCATGGCGACCTCGACATCGAGCACACGAAGAACTTCGCCCGGCTGGTCAATCGCTTCGATGCCGCCGCCGACCGCGCCGAGGTCGTGCAGGCGGCCAAGGTCTTCTATCCCCTCTATGCCGGAATTTTCCGCGCCCTTTGAAGGAACGAATGATGGATATCGGCAATCGACACGTCGTCATCACCGGTGCCGCCGGCGGGATCGGCGCCGCCACGGCGGCGAAACTGGCCGAGGCCGGCGCCAGGCTTTCGCTGGTCGGGCGCGACCGCCCGCGGCTCGAGGCCCTCGGCCGGCGTCTCGACCGGACCGGCGCCGGCACCGCGACGGTCGTCGCCGATCTCTGCGAGGCCGAGGGCCCGGCGGCGGCGATTGCCCAGGCGATCGCCGCGAACGGGCCGATCGACATCCTGGTCAACAATGCCGGAGTCAATCATTTCGGCCGCTTCGCCGCGATGACGGCCGCGGAGATCGACGGTCTTCTCGCCACCAACGTGATGGCGCCGATGAAACTGGCGCATGCCGCCCTGCCGGCGATGATCGCCCGCGGGCAGGGCAAGATCGTCAATATCGGCTCGGTGTTCGGCGGCATCGGCTTTGCCGGTTTCGCCGCCTATTCCGCCGGCAAATTCGCCCTGCGCGGCTTCTCCGAGGCGTTGCGCCGCGAACTGCACGGCAGCGGCGTCAGCGTCGTCTATGTCGCCCCGCGCTACACCCGGACGGCGCTCAATGTCGGCGCGGTGGAGCGCATGGCGACGGCCCTTGCCATGCGCATGGACGATCCTACCGCCGTCGCCCTGCGCATCACCAAGGCGATCCGGGACGATGCCGCGGAATGCACCATCGGCCTGCCCGAGCGCTTCTTCGTGCGGCTGAACGCCCTGTTCCCCCGGCTGGTCGATTCCGGCCTGACGAAGACGACGGCGCGCATGCTGTCCTTCGTCAGCGACCCGGCGCGATCGGCCTGATCCCGCCCCTGACCGGCCACAACCCTGAAGACGGAGACATTGCCATGAAATTCACCACCGCCCTCTCGAGCCTCGCTTTCCTCGGCATCTGCGCCGGCGCCGCACAGGCCGACCAGAACCTGGATACCGCCATCTCCGACCTGCAGCACCAGTGGGCGGCGATCAACTACCAGACCCCCGAGGATGCGCAGGAGGGCAAGCTGAAGGCACTGGCCGACCAGGCGGCTGCGGTGACCAAGCAATATCCCGACCAGGCGAAGGCGCTGGCCTGGAACGCGATCATCCTCAGCACCTATGCCAAGGCGAAAGGCGGGTTGGGCGCGCTCGATCCCGCCGAACAGGCGCGCGATCTCCTGCTGGCGGCGGCGAAGCTCGACGAGAAGGCGATCGGCGGCGGCATCAATTCCTCGCTGGGCGCGCTCTACCACAAGGTGCCCGGCTGGCCGGTCGGCTTCGGCAACGACAAGAAGGCGAAGGCCTATTTCGAGAAGGCGCTGGCACTCAACCCCGACGGCATCGACGAGAACTATTTCTACGGCGATTTCCTGCTCGACCAGGGCGAGGATGCCGAGGCGCGCAAATACCTGACCAAGGCGCTGAACGCCGCGCCGCGCCCGGGGCGCGAGGATGCCGATGCCGGCCGCCGCCAGGACATCCAGGCGGCCCTGGCGAAGATCAGCGGCTGAGGCGGCGCGTCGGTCCCTAGGGCTCGGCGAGCGAGTCCAGGGCGGCCTGTGCCGCGTCGGCAACCGCCGAATCCTGGCTGAGATCGATTGCCTGCTGCAGCCAGGGCTTGGCGGTATCAGGATCGTTCTGGGCGGCGGCGCTGCGTCCGGCGCGGAGAAAGAGATCGGCGGCGGCCGGCCGGTCGCCGGCCAGCCGCGCCGCATCCGCTGCCAAGGCAAGGGCCCTGGCCATGCCGCGATAGTCCAACGACAGCCGCCTGAGATCGGCGGCCTGCAACGCGCCGGACCTCGCCTGCGCCATGTCGCCATCGCGTCGCGCCACCCGGGCGGCGAGTTCGGCACGATCGGCCTGCTGCGCCTGGCCGCCGGGCGCGTTCAGCCGTCCCAGAGCCGCTGCCAACCCGTCTGAATTGTTCGCGTCGTCGGCGATCAGCCCGCGCAGGAAACTGGCGCTGAAGGCGGTGCCCTGCTCGGCATTGTCCTGGATGGCCGCCGCCAGGGCATCGGCCTGCGCCTTCGCCCCGGTCCGATACAGCGCGGTCGCCTCGGCGAGATCGAGGGCGGGGAAGGGCGTACCGCCGCGGCGCAGCAGTTCCGCCCTGGCCCGCTGTGCGGTGATCAGCGCCGCCGCCGGCTGATTGGCGCGCAACTCCGCGACCACCAGATTGAAACTGAGATCGCCGATTGCAGCGAGATCGTCACGCGCCTCGGCTTGCCGCAAGGCGCTTTGATACTGTGCCACGGCCTCCGCCGGGTGCTCCAATGAATAGGCGAGCTGCCCTGCACGCTCATGGCGGATCAAGGTCTGATCCTGTGGCGGGCCCGGCGGCGGGTCGCCATGGCCGCCACAGCCGGCGAGGAAGAGCAGAGTGATGGCGAACGGCAGTGCGGCGCGACGCCTCATGGCTGCAGATCCGACGCCGGCAGGCGCTGGCGCTGAACTGGCGGCGGACCCCCACTGGTGCCGCCCAGCAGCCACCAGCTCTTCAGCTGCGTCACCAGTTCCTCCAGTTGTTGCGCGGTCAATTGCGCCTGGGTGAGCAGGGCGGGCAGATTGGCTGTACTGCTCTCGATATTGCGGGTGATCTTCGGCAGATTGGTCGTGCCCCGGTCGAAGTTCTCGGCGATGGCCGGCAAATGGGCGGATACCTGTTCCAGGTCCTGCATCGAACGCTGCAGGCTCGCCATCAAGGTATCGGCGCGCTTCAGCAGGGCCGGCACACCCTCCGGCCCGCCCATCGTCCTGGTCAGGGCATTTACATCCACGGCGGAGTTGCGGAACAGCGCCAGCACTTCATTCAGGCTGTCGACCGATTTATGCGCCGAGGCGATGGTGCCTTCGATCTCGGTGATCAAGGTCTGATCGACCAGAAAGCGTCCGGCATTGCCTTCGCCGCGATTGATCCGTTCCATGATGTCGGCCATGGCCTGCGTCGCCCGGCCGACATTGTCGAGGACCGGGAAGACCTTCTCCCGCACCTCGTCGATCAGGCTGCTGACGCTGTCGGTCGGTGCCCGCTCCGTAGTCGCATTGATGACTGCATAGGACCAGTCCATTTCCTCGCCGGTACCGCGGGAAATGTCGATGAAGGCGGCGCCGGCGACGCCGAAGCGGCGGCGAATTACGGCCGTGCTGTCCCGTCGGATAAAGGACTGCGCCTGATCGTCGAGCTCGACCATCGCATACATCTGCTGCCGGGGATCGATCACGATCCGCCGCACGATCCCGGCCTTCGTCCCCAGCACCTCGACGGAGGCGCCGACCTCGAGGCCGCCGACGCCGGCTGCCGGCAGGATTATCCGCAGATCGGAAACCGGCCGGAACCAGTCGCGCAGCACGCCAGCCTGCAAAATCGCCGCCGACATCACGACAACGGCCGCGATCACCAGCAGGCCGATCCATTCATCGGTGTGACGCATGCGGATCATGGCGCTATCGCTCCACCGACAAGCCGCGGTTGCTGAGCCGCAGTCGATGCGTTGCCGGGAACGACCGATCGCCCCAGACCAGCCGGCTCCGGGTCAGCCAGATGACCGCACCGCCGCGATCACGCACCGTCGCGATGCGGTTCAGCAGCATAGGCACGAGTTCGGCATGAAGACCTTGGACCGGGCTCTCGAGGATCACCAGCAACGGCTCGCCCAGGAATGCGCGGACGAAGCCGGCGCGCAGCAGGTCGCCGGGAGACAGTGCCGAGATCGGCCCCACCGGCAATCCCGGAAGTCCGAAAACGGTGGCGAGAAGAGCGGCGTCGTCGCGCAGTAATTTGAGGTGGCGCCGGGTGTGGTGGATCTGCGGCCACAGGATATTGGTGGCGGCGTCCAGAAAACCGAGCCAACTGCCGCCGGAAAACACCCGCCCGATCCGTCCGCGCATCGCATCGGCATGATCTTGCGGCAATCGCTTCCAATCGCGGTCGGCGAACTTAACCGCGCCGGACTCGACGCCGGCGAGGCCGCAGCAGAGATCGGCGAAATGACCGGCCAAGACCGCGTCCCGGGCGTCGATCAACGCCAGGTCACCCCGCTCCAGGTTGAGTTCGATCGCGCCGTGGGCGGCGCCGCCGAACAGTTCGGGCGATTGAACCCGTGTCATGGCGAGAACCGCTGCCGCCATCACGCCACCATGCTCAAGAGGCCGCTGGCCAGCATGATCGCCAACATGCCGCGTACGAAGCCCCTCGGCATCAATCTTGCAGGATCGTCCTCGGCCCCGGCGGCAAGCGCGGTCAGGCAGGAGGTGCCGGCGACCAGCAGGCCGATGACCAGCAGCTTCACCGGGAAAATCGCAAAATCCGTGGGTCGCATCGCGGTCAGCAGATGGTCGAGAAAGGTCCAGATCGAGAGCTGCATGGCGCCGAGCAGGCTACCGGCAACGAAACCGACGAAGAGCGCCGTTACGATGAACACCATGCCGAGCGTATAGGTCGCGAGGGCGAAGGCCACGCCGCGCGGCATCACCAGAACGAGAAAGGGATCGATGCCCTGGGCCTGCAATGCGTGTATCTCGCCGGACGCCCGAAGGTGTCCGAGTTCGGTCAGAACCACTGCGCCGCTGCGCCCGAGCAGGATGAAGCCGACCAGTACGGGGGTCACCTCCCGCACCAGCACGGTGACCAGGATCGTGCCGATCTGCTCCTCCTGCCCGGCGATGCTCAGCCAATAGAGCGCCTGATAGACCATGCCGAGCCCGATCAAGGCAGCCGCAAATACCGTGGTCAGCAGACCGCCTCCCAGGGCGTAGCGCAGGATGCGGCGAAATTCCGCGCGCACGGTACGGCGCCAGCAGCTGGGCCGTACCGCCTCGGCGACGACGCCGGTGCAAAGCGCCGCCAGCATCAGGGCAATACTGGCCCTGACCCTGACCGAGCTTCCCAGCCAGATGAGCAGGCGCCTGGCGAGGTTGGGCCGCCGGGCGCCTCCCAAGATATGGGCGGGCGCCAGGCTCACAGCTGGCCTGCGAGAACGAAGGTGCGCGCCTCGCCGACGCCAGGCAGATAGAAGCTGCCGCGCGGGCGGAATAGAAAACCCTGACGTAAATGGGTATAGGCGGCTTCGGTGGCCTGAATGCCACCCAGAGCGGCCGAGGCCGCCATTGTGCCAGCGGTCTTTACGGCTTCGCCCCACAGATTGAACACGCGCGGCTCGTTGCCGACGGCGCCTCCCATGGCGACCCCGCAGTCGATGCCGATGCGGAAATCCGGCGGCAAGCCTGCGGTCTCGAACAAAGCGGTCAGATGGTCGCGCAGATCCACCGCGAGGGCGGCAATCCGCGCCGTTCCCCCCGCATCTTCGGTCTCGAATCCGGTTGCGGCGACGGCCTTCTGACCAAGAAATTTCAGATAGGGGATTTCGTTCTGCGCGGCCAGCCGCTGCAGCGTGCAGGCGATCGCATCGGCCAGTGCCGGCGCATCATCGGCGCTTCGCGTGGCGAGCGCCGTCGAATCCGGCAGCCTGAGCACCAGCACGGCCGCATTGGTGTAAACCTCGGCGGCGAGCTGGGTCGGATCCAGGGAGCGCGCGGCGAGATCGGCCGAACGGCTGCGTTCCATGGCGGCCGCCGTCGGCGCCGGGATCGGCGCGGCGGCGAAGGTGTGCGGGCTGCGGTCGATGCCGGGTTCGCTCGAAGAATCAGCGGCCTCGATGGCGAGATGCAGGGCCAGCATGTTGGCGACGGTTCGGATGAAATCTCGCGTCCCTTCCAGCGTGGTGACGTCTTCAAGACAGATGGCGCCCAGCACCTGGCCGCGACCCTGCAGCGGCACGATGAAGAGGGACCGGCTGCCCAAAGGCTGCATCAGGACGCGGTGAAACTGTGCCGTCCGCCGATCGGTATGGGCATCGGGGATGTCGATCTCCTCGCCGGTCTGCAGGAAGGCGAAGAACTGCGGCAATTCATCCTGATGCATCTCAAGTCCGCCGACATGACCCTGGCTGACTTGTTCATAGCTGTCGATGCAATGCAGCATCTGCGTTCGGGTCAGCAGTCGCCAGATGCTGACCCGCAGCGCGCCCGTCATTTCCGCCAAGGTCTCGGTGAACACGCCGGGCACTTGCCCCTTGGCCAAGTCGGGCTGATCGGCGGCTTTCGCCAAGGCGCCATAGGCAGCGCTTTGTCGCCCGATCAGACGGCTGCGATCCAGCAGCAGGCGCGCGGCGCGATCGGCGCGCAGCCCTTGGCGAATGAGCAGGGCCGCCAGTCCGGCGGCGAAGGCGACGATGACCATCGACATCGCCAGGGCCTTGTGATTGTTGTTGGCGACAAATCCGACGAAGTCCGCCTCGGGCACCGTGATCAGGATCCACCAGTCCTGGCCGATCTCCTTCATCGGCGCCGCGGTCGCAATATAGTTCTCGCCGCCGACATCGATGACATGACGGCCCTGGCCTTCGATGCGGAAGCGATCGTAGGTGGCGGTCAGGACCGGATCGCCGATCTCGTCGATCCGGGCCGGTACCGGGCCGTCCTTGCCTTGCTTCATGATCTTGCTGACATCGGAATGGGCGATCAGATTGCCGCTGCCGTCCATGATCAGGGCCCGGCCGTGCGCGCCGATTTCGAGAGATCCGAGGAAATGCGACAGTTCCTCCAGTGTGATGTCGATGCCGACGACCCGGAGATCGCCGTTTGCCTCCTGAAATCGGGTCGAAACCGTGATCCCGGGCTTCCGGTCGGTGAAGAAAATGTAGATACCTGTCCAGAAGACGCCGTCGCGACTTGCCGCCGCCTCATACCAGGGGCGGGTTCGCGGGTCGTAGGTATCCTTCGGGTCTTCTTGGCGGCCGACCTCGACACCGGCAGCATTGCGGTGAATCCAGGTTACGCGGCGGGCGCCGGGCGCGCTGCTGATTTCCTTCACATCAGATCCCTCTGCAGGGCCACGCCGGACCATGACGAAGTTCCCGTCACCATCGGCGATGTTGATGTTGGCGATCTGCGGAATCTCATTCAGCAGACTGACCGACAGGTTCTCCAGTATCGACCGCCGCTCAGGCTGTGGCGTGGTCGCCAGCATGTAGCGGGAAATGCGCAAGGCGCGGGCACAGGGGCCGAGGAAGGCGGCGACCTGCTGGCGAATCGCTTCGTCGAGGGTGGCCAGCAGATCGTCGGAGAGGGCCAGAACACCCTTGCGGTTGGCTTCGTGGGAATAGACCGCGATGGAGAAGATTGCGGCGATCACCATGGCGACGCCCAAGACCGGCATGATGACCCGGCCGAATGCGCGACGGCGACGGCGGCGGGTATCAAACGGATCGTCGATGACGTCGACCAGTCGGTCGCTGGACTGCATGCCGCGTGCCTAAGCCTCCGTGAAAAGCGAGGTGCTGGAAGCCTATGCGACCGTCGACGGCAGGGCAATGGCCTGAAGCCGATCGGCTGCGGGCCCGCCAAGAGGCCTTGGACTGAAGATGTCGCGCATTCGGCAGGACCAGCCGGATTCTTGTGGCCCGGCCGCACGTGCTCCCGATCGTCGGCGTTCCGCCACGGGTCTCGACCAAGACGTGCGCTATGGACAGTCCCTCCCGGATGCCGCGGCGTCTGTGTCCTACGCCGCCGCTCAGTTTCTGGCCGGCGATTAGCCGAACGAACTTGCCGAAGTTGATGAAGGCGTCGTGTGGTGTACGGAGTTCAGGGCTGTCTTCCGCGAGAAAATCCGACATCGGGTTGCTGATGACCGGCGCGCCGGCGAGAGTTGCGATGACCGAAGGCCGCGCTCGTCGCGGCATGCCCGATTTCAATCGCCGCTCCGATCCGACTGCTGGCGGCGCGAATCGGCGCCCGTCCTTCCGATCTCGAAGCATCGGGCGCCATGACGACGGGCGAGATTGCCGATGCCGGCCGATGGCGATCAGCAGAGCTTAGCGTCCTGGTGAGCCGGTGCGCAGTTGCGGATTTATCGGCAAGGGCGACTGGCGTCCCCGAGAGGATTCGAACCTCCGACCTACGGTTTAGGAAACCGGCGCTCTATCCAGCTGAGCTACGGGGACGCGGGGGTCGCTGGGCGACGGCGTGCTTATAGCAAGATTGGCCGGGCCGTTAAAGTCGCGCCCGGATTGGTTAATAACTGACTGGAAAGTTATTTATTGCATTCCGGGCCCGGCCCGCGTATAGAACCCCGCCACCGGACCCAAACGGGTCGGGTGATCACCGATCCGGCGGCGCCCCCAACCCGGGACGGCAAGCCGGGGCGGCGATCCATAACGCAATCCAGGGCCGAGACCCGACATGGCGAAGACCACCGCGACCACCGGCGAAACCACCACGCATGTAGCGGGAACGGGCCCGGCAAAAGCGGTCGGGAAACCGCGGAACCGGCCGGCCAGGGCCGGTGCGGCCCCGGCGGCCGCACGCGGTCCGCGCTGGCGGCGGCGGGCGGATGCCCGGCCGGCGGAGATCCTCGACGCGGCGCTGACGGAGTTTGCCGCCCGCGGCTTCGCCGCGACCAAGCTGGAGGACGTGGCGGCCGCGGCCGGCGTCTCCAAGGGCACTCTTTACCTCTATTTCGACAGCAAGACCGCGCTCTTCGAGGCGATGGCGCTGGAGCTGCTGCGCGGCCCGGTCCTGGCCCGGGCGGACCAGGTACTGCAGGAACCCAGCGCCGCCCTCGCCCTGCGCGGCATCGTCGGCCTGATCGGCGAGATGCTGGGCGACCGGCGGCGGGCGGCTCTGCCGAAGCTGATCATCGCCGAATCCGGGAGCTTCCCGGAACTGGCGCGGTTCTGGCTGAAGAACGTGATCGACCCGATGCGGGAGCGGCTGGCGGGGCTGATCTCCCGCGGCATCGCCGCCGGCGAGTTCCGCCCGGTCGATCCCTGGGAGACGGCGAAGCTGGTGATCGCCCCGTTCCTGGTGGCGGCGATCTGGCGCCAGACCTTCGAGGCGATGGACAACCGCCGGTCGGATCCGGCGACGCTGATCCGCCAGCATCTCGAGTTCCTGCTGGCGGGACTGAGCCATGTTCCGGCGCCGGAAGCGCCGGTGCGGAAACGGAGGACGACATGAAACCCGCCTGGATCTGGCTTGCCGGCGCCCTGGCGGCGCTGGGCGGCTGCGGCGACCGCCCGAGCGGACGGCTGCTCGGCTATGTCGAGGGCGACTATGTCTATGCCGCGGCGGAGACCGCCGGGCGGATCGTGACGCTGGCGGTGCAGCGCGGCGACCGGGTAGAGGCGGGGGCGCCGCTGTTCAGCCTGGATCTGACCCGCGAGCAGGCGGCGCTCAAGCAGGCCGAGGCCGATCTCGCCGAGGCCAGGGCGACCCTCGAGGACCTCACCAAGGGCGGCCGGCCGGAGGAGATCTCCGTCATCCAGGCGCAGCTGGATTCGGCACGCGCCAGCCTGAAGCTGTCGGAGCCGCGGGTGCAGCGCCGGCGCGAGCTGGTGAAGCGAAACGTGGTTGCCGTCGAGCAGGTGGACGAGGCGGAAGCGGCGATCCTCGAGGATCGCGGCCGCATCGCCGAGATGGAGGCCCGGCTCGCCGCCGCCAAGCTGCCCGCCCGCGACGACCAGATCGCCGCGGCGCAGATGACGGTCGATGCCCGGGAGCAGGCGGTCCGGGCGGCGCAATGGGACGTCGACCACCGCCAGGTCGTGGCGCCGGCCGCAGGCCTGATCCAGGACGTCTATTACCGGGTCGGCGAGATGCCGAATGCCGGCCAGGCGGTGATCCAGCTGCTGCCGCCGGAGAACCTGAAGCTGCGCCTCTATGTCGCCGAGCCGGAACTCGGCGGCTACCGGATCGGCGACCGGCTGCAGATCTCCTGCGACGGCTGCGCCCCCGGCCTGACGGCGCATGTCACCTTCATCTCGCGCGACGCCGAATTCACCCCGCCGGTGATCTACAGCCGCGAGAGCCGGGCGAAGCTGGTCTACCTGATCGAGCTGCGGCCCGACGATCCGGCGCAGCCCTGGCATCCCGGCCAGCCGATCGAGGCCGAACGCCTGCCGGCCGCCGGCGCCAGCCCGGGCGCCGCCTCTTGAGCGCCATCATCGACGTCACCGGGCTGACCAAGCGCTTCGACGGCCGCACCGTCGTCGACAACCTCAGCCTGCAGGTGGACAGGGGCCAGATCTATGGCTTCCTCGGCCCCAACGGCAGCGGCAAGACCACGACCATCCGCATGCTCTGCGGCCTGCTGACCCCCGACGGCGGCAGCGGCACCTGCCTCGGCTACGACATCCTCACCGAAGCCACCGCGATCAAGCGCCAGGTCGGCTACATGACCCAGCGCTTCAGCCTCTACGAGGATCTCAACCTGCGGGAAAACCTCAGCTTCGTCGCCCGCATCTACCGCCTGGACCGGATCCGGCAGCGGGTCGACCAGGCGCTGGAGCGGCTCGGCCTGACCGAACGCGCGCATCAGCTCGCCGGCACCTTGTCCGGCGGCTGGAAGCAACGCCTGGCCCTGGCATCCTGCATCCTGCACGAACCGGAACTGCTGCTGCTCGACGAACCCACGGCCGGCGTCGATCCCAAGGCGCGGCGCGATTTCTGGGACCAGATCCACGACCTTGCCGCCCAAGGCCTGACGGTGCTGGTCAGCACCCATTACATGGACGAGGCCGAGCGCTGCCACGAGATCGTCTACATCGCCTATGGTCGCCTGCTGGCGCGCGGCACCATCCGCGACGTCATCCGCGGCGCCGGCCTCGCCACCTGGAAGGTGGAGGGGCCGGACCTGGCGCAGCTTGCCAAGACCCTGCACGACCGGCCGGGCATCGACATGGTGGCGCTGTTCGGCGCGGTGCTCCACGTCTGCGGCAGCGACGCGGCGGCGCTGGACGCCGCGACCGCCGCCGCACGCGCCGATCCGCGGCGGCAGTGGTCGCGTGCCGAGGCCAGCCTGGAAGACGTCTTCATCCACCTGATGGCCGCAGCCGAGGACAACTTCCGATGACCGCGCCCGTCCCGCACCGCCACAGGTTCGACTGGCCGTTCTCGCTGCGCCGCTTCATCGCGGTGTTCCTGAAGGAATTCGTGCAGATGCGGCGCGATCGCGTCACCTTCGGCATGATGGTGGGCGTGCCGCTGATGCAGCTGGTGCTGTTCGGCTATGCGATCAATTCCGATCCGAAGCATCTGCCGGCGGCCCTGGTCATGGCCGAGGACTCGCCCTTCGCGCGATCCATCGTCACCGCCATCCAGAACACCGACTACCTGGAACTGCAGGGTCCGCCGGTCGACGAGCGCACCGCCAATGCCATGCTGGAAACCGGCGAGGTGCAGTTCGTCATCACCGTGCCGCCGGACTTCGCCGAGAACCTGGTCCGCGGCCGCCGCCCGGTCCTGCTGGTGGAAGCCGATGCGACCGATCCGGTAGCCACGGTGAATGCCATCGCGGCGCTGAACAAGCTCGACGTCACGGCGCTGCAGAACGACCTCACCGGCCCGCTGGCCGGCCTGAAGCCCGGGCAGACGCCCTTCGAGATCCGCACCCACCGCCGCTACAACGAGGAGGGGCTGTCGCAGTTCAACGTCGTTCCCGGGCTGATGGGCGTGGTGCTGACCATGACCATGGTGATGATGACCGGCCTCGCGATGACCCGCGAGCGCGAGCGCGGCACCATGGAGAATCTGCTGGCGATGCCGATCCGTCCCGCCGAGGTGATGCTGGGCAAGATCGTGCCCTTCATCTTCGTCGGCTACGTCCAGGTGGGGATCATCCTGGCCGCCGCGCGCTTTCTCTTCGACGTGCCGATGGAAGGATCGCTGGTGCTGCTCAGCCTGGCGGCCATCGTCTTCATCGCCGCCAATCTCGGGGTCGGGTTCACCTTTTCGACCCTGGCCCGCAACCAGCTGCAGGCGATGCAGCTCTCGACCTTCTTCTTCCTGCCCTCGCTCCTGCTTTCGGGCTTCATGTTCCCGTTCCGGGGCATGCCGCAATGGGCTCAGGCGCTGGGCGAGGCGCTGCCGCTCACCCATTTCATCCGCATCGTCCGCGGCGTCATGCTGAAGGGCAACGACTGGGTCCAGGTCTGGCCGCAGCTCTGGCCGATCGGCATCTTCATGATCGCCGCGGCGATCCTGGCGCTGGTCCGCTACCAGCAGACGCTGGACTAGCGGGACTTCGCCCCGTAAAGATTAATTAACGCGCGCTACAAATTCCGGCCCCGACGCCTGTGTGAGGCAGGTCACAGCCACCCCGTCTTGAACGCGCGGGGTATCCCATACGACATATGTGCCACTGAAACTGAATGGACACAGGTGCCATGAAACGGATCAATGCTCTTACCGCCGGCCTTCTCAGCCTCGCCCTGACCGGCGGTATCGCCGCGCAGGCCGGTGCCGATCTCGGCGGCCAGCCGCTCGCGCTCAGCCCCGCCACCCAGTCGGCGCTGGGGACCTATCTGCAGCAGGTGAAGACGACGCGTCCCGGGGCCTTCGCGGTCTCCGAGGACGGCGCGGATTCATATTTCATCTGGTGCGAGGAAATGGCCTGCACCGAATTCACCTATTCGACACCGGCTGTCGAGCGCTGCGAAAGCCTGAGCGGCAAGCGCTGCGTCACCCTCTTCGTCCGCGACCATCCGCGGGTCGCCTATGCCCTGGCGCCGAAGGGCGTGGGCGAGGGCAAGCATGGATCGCGCAAGTCCATGCCGCTCGAATTCCTCAACGTGCGCAACTAGCACGGCCGAAACCGGCCGGCGGCGGTTCAGCCCTGGCGCATGCGGCGCCAGACGATATCGCTGAACGCCGCGGCCGGGGCCCGGCGCAGCACCGGGTTGGGTGCCCCGGTCAGCAGCAGATTCACCGTCCGATCATAGTCGGCCGGGACCAGGCTGCCGGGCGGCACCCCCCTGACGCTGACCAGCGCGTCGACCTCGGCCAGGGCGGCAAGCAGGGCCTTGGCATCGACCGCCTTGTAGGCGGGAACGGTCTGCAGCAGGCGCAGCGCGGCGGCGCGGTTGGTGTGCAGCAGCTCCCAGCCGCGATTGGCCGCCCGCAGAAAGGCGGCGAAGGCCGCGACCTTGGCGGGCTGGGCGAGATCCGCCTCCTTGGCATAGAGACCGTCCTCCAGCACACCCAGCCCCAGGGCCTCGTAGCGGAAGCTCGTCATCGCGCCGAGGTTCAATCCGGCGGCGGCGAACTGCACCGGCGCCAGATAGGTGGCGCTGGTGACGCAATCGATCTGGAAGCGCTCGAAATCACCCAGATCGCGGTCCTGGCGCAGCACGGTGACGCCGTCGGCGCCGCCGAAGATGCTGAAGTTCAGCTGCGACATCCAGGCGAAGAAACCGCTTTCCAGACCGCCGAACCAGACGCCGACCGCATGGCCGCGGATGGCGGTGGGCTTGTCGATGGCGGCGCGGCATAGGAGCTCCATCGAGGCCTTCTGGAAGACCTGGGCGACGTGCACGATCTTGCCGCCGCTCTCGCGCTGCCGCAGGGCGACCGGCATGATCTCGACGGCGAGATCCGCCGTGTTCGCGGTCAGGGCCGAGAGCGGATCGTTCGCTTCGCCCGACACGCCGCGCGCCGGCATGTCCAGCCTGACGTCGAGCCCGGCGGCGGCGAAGAAGCCGTTTTCGCTGGCAAGATAGAAGCCGATGGTGCGCGGCGACAGGCCTTCCGGCAGCGCGACCCGCACTGCGACCGGCGCCTGATCGGCTGCCACCGGCACAGCCGGCAGGCCGACCAGGGCAAGCAGCACAAGCTGGATGATGCGGCAGGCGGGACGGGACGGCGGCCTATGCGATCGGAACATCGGATTGATCTGCCTGCACTTGCATTCTTCGGCATGGCAGACTACAGCCGGTCGGGCGACGGTCAAGGGCGCAGGCGTCGGCCCGCAGGTGTCAGCCCAGGGGCATCGATCCAGAGGCATCGACCCAGAGGCAGCGACCCGGAGCCGCCGGATCGTCGCGCCGCGCGCAGCGAGGAACGGGGAGAGATGACCGGGGTTCCGCCACAGACCGAACAGGATCAACTCCTGCCGACCGCGGCAACGCGGATCGAAACCGTGGAGATGCATACCGGCGGCGAGCCGGTGCGCATCGTCACCGGCGGCTATCCGGCCATTCCCGGCCGGACCATTCTGGAGAAGCGCCGCCACGCGCGCGAACATTTCGATCGCTTCCGCCGGCTGATCATGTTCGAGCCGCGCGGACATTACGACATGTATGGCGTCCTGCCGGTGGAGCCAGACCTTCCGGAGGCCGATCTCGCGGTCCTCTTCATCCATAACGAGGGCTACAGCACGATGTGCGGCCACGCGACCATCGCGCTCGGCCGCTATGCTCTGGATCGGGGGCTGATCAAGGCCGAAGGCGGCGAGGCGCGGCTCAACCTGCAATGCCCGTGCGGCCTGGTCCGGGTGAAGGTGGCGCTCGAGGACGGCAAACCCGGGCGGGTCAGCTTCGTCAGCGTTCCCGCTTTCGCCTTCGCGCTCGACCGCGAGATCGAGGTCGCCGGCCTCGGGCCGGTCAGGGTCGATATCGGCTATGGCGGCGCCTTCTATGCCTTTCTGCCGGCGGCGGCCTTCGGCCTCGATGTGCGCCGCTCGCGGACGCGGGATCTGGTCGACGCCGCCGATCGGGTCACCGCCGCGGTGACGGCGCAGGTCGCGCTCGCCCATCCGGACGATCCCGACCTCGCCTTCCTCTACGGCACCATTCTCACCGACGGCGGGGAGGGGCGCAGCGAAAATGCGCCCACCGCCAATATCTGCGTCTTCGCCGCCAGCGAGGTCGACCGCAGTCCGACCGGCAGCGGCGTCACCGCCCGGATCGCCCTGATGGCGGCGCGGAATGCCGTTGCCCCCGGCGAGATCCGGCATTTCGAGAGCGTCACCGGCAGCCGATTCACCGGCCGCGCCGTCGAATCCCTGCAGGCGGGCCGGTTCCCGGCGGTGCGGGTCGAGGTCTCCGGCCGGGCCTATTACACCGGCACCTCGGTCTTCACCCTGGAGCCGGAGGACCCTCTGGCCGGCGGCTTCCTGCTGAAATGAGCGGCGCATGAGCGATCGGGAGCAGGCGGCGTTCGAGCGGGTATCGGTGATCGGGGCCGGCGCCTGGGGCACCGCCCTGGCGGTCATCGCCGCGCGCAGCGGGCGGACGGTGCACCTTTGGGCCCGGCGGCCGGACCAGGCGGCTCGGATCGCCCAGGATCGCGAGAATGCCGAGCATTTTTCCGGGATCGAGCTACCGGCGGCGATCGCGGTTGCCGGACAGGACCCGGGCGACTTCGCCGCGGCCCTGGCGGCGGACCTGGTGCTCTATGCCCAGCCGGCCCAGCATTTCCGCGCCTTCTGCCGGTCGGCGCAGCCGCTCTGGCGTTCCGGCACGCCGCTGCTGATCTGCGCCAAGGGCATCGAACGGGACTCCGGCGCGCTCCTCAACGAGATCGCCGAGGCGGAGCTGCCCGCTGCCAATGTCGCCATCCTGTCCGGCCCCAGCTTCGCCCGCGACGCCGCCTTCGGGCTGCCGACCGCGGTGGTGATCGCCGGCCGCGACGGGACGATGGTCGGGACCGCGATGGCGGCCCTCAGCAATGCCAGTTTCCGGCCCTATGGCCTGGACGACACGATCGGTGTCGAGGTGGCCGGCGCGGTCAAGAATGTGCTGGCCATCGCCTGCGGCATGGTGATCGGCCGGGGCCTCGGCGAGAATGCCAGGGCCGCCCTGATCGCCCGCGGCCTTGCCGAAATGAGCCGCCTCGCTTTGGCCAAGGGCGGCCGGGCCGATACCATGATGGGACTGGCCGGCCTCGGCGATCTGGTCCTCACCTGCTCGAGCATGACCTCGCGCAACATGTCGCTCGGCGTCGAACTCGGCGGCGGCCGGACGCTGGCGGAAATTCTTGCCGCCCGCAATTCCATCGCCGAGGGCGTCCCGACCGCGGGGGCGGTCGCCACCCTGGCGGCCAGGCTCGGCGTGGACATGCCGATCAGCGCGGCGGTGCTGCGCATTCTCAACGATGGCACCAGCATCGACGACGAGGTTCGCGGTCTGCTGGCGCGGCCGCTGAAGCGCGAGGGCTGAGCAACCGCGGAAGTTCCGCGGCGGCGAATCCGGTCCGAAACCTGTCGCGGCAGCGACCTTGCCGGCGCCGCGCGTGTTTCAGCACAGGAAACTTCCTTTCCATCTAGTAAAACCCGAATCGCTGTGGTAGAGAATTTCAGATAACGGCCGGTAAGGCCGCGAGTTGGCCAAAGTGCCGGCGCAAAAGACAGGGCGCAGGGGCCGGCACTGCCGGAAACGCCCGACTGGGGAGTGATGCTGATGGCGAACGACCTTAAGTCGCGCATCGACGCGATGTATTCCAAAGACAGAATGTGGGCTTACGCCTTTGTCGCGGCACTCTGGGTGGTGGTGCTCTTCGTGCTGCTGGCGGTTCACAGCCACATCCCGGATTCCGGGATCGAAGTGGTCTGCTGGATCGCGGCCGCGATGCTGCTCCTGTTCAATACGGCGTCGATGTTCGCGATGGTGCGCCACTACGGCCACGACAAGGAACACATCTACGCCATCGACATCAAACATCTGGACGCCGGACACTAAGACCGGGGCCTTTAGGGGAGGGCATCATGGCTCAACGGTACAACCCGCCGAAGCAAAGCACGTTCGGGCAGTTCTTCGACGTCGGCTTCGTGCTGGTCCTGACATTCCTGGCGCTGTTCCTGCCGCTCTGGCTGCAGATCGCCGTGCCGTCGCGGGTCGAGAAGCTCCCGGACGGCGTCACCTACGCGATGCAGGCGGGCGCCGACGGGACGGAATCCAAGGTCTGGACCGGTCTCACCTGGGAGGCCCTCGGCCAGAACCCGGTAATGCAGCAGCAGTGGGAGAAGCTCGGCTACACCGCCGAATCCGCCGCTGACATCATCACCATGCCGTTCCAATACGACATCGACTACATGGGCATCCTGATCACCTTCCTGGTGATCGCTGGCTACTACATTTATGTGCTGCGGGTATCGGAGAAGGAGTTTCGCGAGGTCGTGCGCGAGAAGTTCGAATAAGCGCCGCGCGGAACAGCGAGCCGGCTGCGGGGAATCAGGGGAGAGTCGCAGATGAATACGTGGCAAGTTCTCGAATGGGTGGCCTGGGCGCTGTCGGCGCTGATGATCGGCTGGATGCTGCTCGATGCCTGGCGGGTCAGTCAGCAGTTCAGCGAGGAAACGCTGATGAGCTCGCGCGAGGGTGTCGACGATCTCTTCGGCGGCGACGACAAGAGCAAGGGGGCTTGAGCCATGGCTGACATCGCTGCGGGCGGCAAGTCCGAAACCACCAGCATCAACCTGTTGAAGGTCCTCGGCCCGGTGCATGTCTGGGCGCTCGGGGTCGGCATCGTGCTGGTCGGCGAATTCATGGGCTGGAACTACGGCGTCGGCAAGGGCGGTGCCTTCGGCGCCCTGATCGCAGCCTGGGTCATCGGCCTCCTCTATACCTGCGTTGCCATGATCGATTCCGAGGTGACCTCGACCGTCGCCGCGGCCGGCGGGCAGTATGCCCAGGCCAAGCACACGATCGGGCCATTGATGGCGTTCAATGTCGGCCTCTATCTCGTCCTCGCCTACACCATGCTGGAAGCGGGCGACGTGCAGGTCGCCGGCCAGCTGATCCAGATCGGCATCGGCCGCGTCGATCCCGAAGGGGCCGCGGTGCTCTCGGCGGAGTATTGGTGGTCCTTCACCGTACTGTCGCTGGTGTTCCTGGCTTGGCTCAACTATCGCGGCGTGTTCATGACCCTGACGGTGAATTTCATCATCACCGCCGCGGCCTTCGCCTCGATCATCATCCTGTTCTTCGGGGTCCAGGGCTGGGCGCCGGAAGCCGAGCTGATGCACAAGGATCTGCTGACCGCGCTGCCCTATGGCTGGCTGGGCGTCATCGCCTCGCTGCATTTCGGCATCTGGTATTATCTCGGCATCGAAGGCACCTGCCAGGCGGCGGAGGAAGTCCGCTCACCGGGCCGCGCGCTGCCCCTGGGCACGATGACCGGAATGATCACCCTGCTGATCGCCGCGGCGCTCACCTGGTACATCGTCTGCGGCATGCTGCCCTGGGAATATGTCGGCTGGGATCTGGAACTGGCGCCGCTCTATGACGCTGCCAAGATCACCGGCTCGCCGTTCCTCGAGACCGTGCTGTTCGTCGGCACGCTGTTCTCGGCGGTGGCCTCGGCCAACGGTTGCATCAACGATGCCGCCCGCGCCTGGTTCTCGATGGGCCGCGACCGCTACCTGCCGGCGTGGTTCAGCGCCGTGCATCCGCGCTATCGCACGCCGTTCCGCTCGATCATCTTCCTGATCCCGGTGGCGGCGGTGTTCGCGCTGAAGGTGCCGCTGGCACAGATCATCACCTTCTCGATCCTCTCGGGCCTGCTGAACTACACCTTCATGCCGATCAACGTCTGGAAGTTCCGCAAGATGTGGCCGCTGGGCTCGATCCGCCGCGGCTACGAGCATCCGTTCCATCCGCTGCCGGCGATCGTGCTGATGATCCTCTGCATGTCGACCTTCTTCGCGGTCTATCTCGGCTACGGACGCCAGCTGCTGGCGATGATGGCCTTCTACATCATCATCTCGGTCTGGTTCAGCGTGCGGCGCTACCAGTTCGTGCGCCGCGCCGATCAGTTCACCATGAACTGGCCGCGCCCGAAGGGCTACTGACCGGCCGATCCAAGTCCGTCGACGGACCGGGCGAAACCCTCGCCCGGTCCGTTGGCTTTTGTGCTATCGAGTGATGCGGCCGCTTCCGGCCGGCTGCCGAATGGTCGATGATGCGCCTTGATATCCTGCTGCCGATCCTGATCGCCGTCGGTGCCCTGGCCTGGATCTATCGCCGGGACCGCCGCCGCTTCGAGGCCGAGCGGGCGATGCTGCTCGACGATGCCGCGGGCCTCCTCGAGGACGCCGTGTCGAGCCGCGAGCCGATGGGCTATCCGCGGCTCCGCGGGCGCTACAAGGGATTCGAGGCCAGCATCGATGCGGTGCTCGACAACCTCTCGGTGCGCAAGATCCCGTCGCTCTGGCTGCGGGTGACGGTGAAGGCCGAGCTGCCCTTCGCCGGCAGCTGCGATATGCTGGCGCGTGCCCACAATGTCGAGTTCTATTCCCCGTCGATCGATTTCGACCATGTGCTGCCGCTGCCTGCCGGCTGGCCGGAACAGCTCACCATCAAGAGCGACGATCCCGAGCACGTGCCTCCGCCGGACCAGATGGCGAAGCATGTCGACGTGTTCCGCGACCCGCAGGTGAAGGAACTGCTGGTGACGCCGCGCGGCGTGCGGCTGGTCCGCCAGGCGGCGCAGGCCTCGCGCGCCGAATACCTGGTGCTGCGCCAGGCGAAGTTCGGCCCGGTGGTGGTGCCGCGTTCCCTGCTCGTCGACCTGCTGGACCGCGCCGTCGCCCTGGCGGCGGATCTCCGGCAGCCGCTCGCCGCGCCGGTTCTCGAGACCGGGACCGGCGGATGAGCGCCAAGCCCGCCCCGCCGGCTCCCGGCACCGCGCCGGAGCGCAAGCCGCTGCATCCCTATCTGGTGATGCTGATCGCCATCGTCGCGCCGGGCAGCGGTCATTGGGCGGTGGGCCAGATCCAGCGCGGCATGATGTTCGCGTGGTTCATGTTCATCCTGGGCTGGATCTGCTGGCGGATCACGCCGCCGGATCTCAGCCTGATCGGGCGCCTCGGCGCCGGCCTGCTGATCTACGCGGTCTCGATCCTGGATGCCTATCGGATCGCCCGGTTCCGCTGGGAGCGCTATCGGCAGGCGCAGTCCGGCGGCAAGGCGCCGGGCTGACCGGCCGTTCAGCCGGCCTTCAGATTTTGTAAACCATGCCGGGCTAGGCTGCGCTCTGCTCAGCTGTTCAAGGCGAATCCATGTCGGCCGAAAAGATCCTCTGCGCCACCGACGGGTCGGCGATCTCCGACAAGGCGGTCGCCTTCGCGATCCGCCTGGCGCGGGAGCTGCGGCAGCACCTGACCTTCATCACCGTGGCTGGCGACGAAGCGCCGATCGCCATCTGGGACATGGGCCGGATCAAGACCGGCCAGATGCCGGTCGACAAGCATCTCGCCGCGGCCCTCAATGCCGCCCTCCAGGCCGGCGTTACGCAGGTTGCCTGCGCCCGGGCCGGCGGCGGCGATATCGCCGGGGCGATCGTCGGCTATGCCGAGACCAACTCCTATCATCACATCATCACCGGATCGGCCGGCCGGACCGGCGCCGCCCGCCTGCTGATCGGCTCGGTCGCCGCCGACATTGTCAACAAGGCGCATTGCCCGGTGACGGTCGTCCGCTAGGGCTGCCGCTACCCGTTTCGCGCGTCTTATTGCAAGACTCATACATATTTATGCGCTAGCTAGACCAATCCTGTACCAATCCCACAAAAATTGTGCTGGATTGGGCGGACAATTTGCCGCATCATTAACGAACAGTCGGAATCAGGGGGTCGGCGATAGGAAGTATCGCCTGACCGATATGCGGCCGGCGCCGGCGCTCGAAACACCCGGAAAAACGGGGACCGCCAGACGCCCGGGTAGGATGCGGGGGCATTGATGCGGCATCGTCACCCATCGGTCATCCTTTTTGGGACCTTGGTCCCGGAAAGCCGCTTCCTGCGTTCGCCCCGCGCCTTTTGCCAGGAAAATCGCCGAAATCGCCGCGCGGGCCCGCCATCCGCGCGGTGCACCACGACCAGGTGACGAAGCAGAATAGGAATCGGCCAAGCAAGCATCAATAAACCACTGCAGACTTCGGAGGGGATACATGTCGACAGCAGAAGCGGGTGCGGGGCGGCAAGAGCTGCTACGCACGATTGACTGGAAAGGCGCGTTTTGGGTGGCGAGCGGCGTTCCGGCCCTCGTGCTCTTCTCGATCGGCGGCATCGCCGGCACCGTGGGCAACGTCGCCTTCGCGGTCTGGATCGTCTCGATGTGCATGGGCTTCATCCAGTCCTTCACCTATGCGGAGATCGCCGGTCTCTTCCCGAACAAGTCGGGCGGCGCCTCGGTCTATGGCGCGGCGGCCTGGCTGAAATACGGCAAGTTCATCGCCCCGCTCTCGGTCTGGTGCAACTGGATCGCCTGGACGCCGGTGCTCTCGCTCGGCACCGCGATCGCGGCGGGCTACATCCTGAATGCCATGGAGCCGACGCCGACCGCCGAGGCGATCCAGGCGGCGATCGCCCAGGCCGCCACCGCCGGCCAGACGATCGACGAGGCGGCGGCCACCGCGCTGCTGATGCCGATCCACAACTGGGCCCTGTTCAGCGCCAATCTCGGCATCGTCAACGTGTCGATCAACTGGACCTTCTTCATCGGCGCCATCCTGATGCTGCTGGCCTTCGCCATCCAGCATCGCGGCATCCTCGGCACCGCCAAGGTGCAGACCGTGGTCGGCCTGATCATCGTCCTCACCCTGTTCATCGTCGGCGTGGTGCCGTTCCTGAACGGCAATTTCCATTCCGAGAACTTCTCGCCCTTCGTGCCGCTGGCGGCGCCCTATGTGCCGGATCCGGGTACCTGGAACAATGCCGGCTGGACCCTCGTCCTCGGCGGCATGTTCATCGCCGCCTGGTCGACCTACGGCTTCGAGACGGCGATCTGCTACACCAGCGAGTTCAAGAATCCCGATACCGATACCTTCAAGGCGATCTTCTATTCCGGCCTGCTCTGCCTCGCCTTGTTCATCCTGGTGCCGATCACCTTCCAGGGCTATCTCGGCCTCACCGGCATGCTCGATGGCGGCATCGTCGCCGGCACCGGCGTTGCCGCGGCGATGGCGATGATGGTCGGCGGCGGCGGTGCGATCAACACCATCTTCGTCTTCCTGATGATCGCCTCGCTGGTCCTGATCATCATCACGGCGATGGCCGGGTCCTCGCGCACCCTCTACCAGGGCTCGGTCGATGGCTGGTTGCCGCGGTATCTCTCCGGCGTCAACCACAACGGCGCGCCGACCAATGCGATGTGGACGGATCTGATCTTCAACATGATCCTGCTCTCCTTCGCCTCGTCCGACGCCACCGCCTACTACTTCATCCTGGCGGTGTCGAACTGCGGCTACATCATCTTCAACTTCCTCAACCTGAATGCCGGCTGGATCCATCGCATGGATGCCGGCCATGTGAAGCGTCCGTTCAAGGCGCCGACCGTGATCCTCGCCATCGGCACCGTCCTGTCCTTCGTCAACGCCATGTTCATGGGCGCCGGCGCCAAGGTCTGGAACCCGGTGGCCCTGTGGTACGGCCTTGGCGCCGCGGCGCTGATCATCCCGGTCTTCTGGTTCCGCCACTACGTGCAGGATGGCGGCAAGTTCCCGAAGCGGATGCTCGAGGATCTGGGGATCAAGGAAGAGGGCAATCTCGGCGAGCGCAAGGCGGGCATGCTGCCCTACGTGACGCTGGCCGCTGGCATCGCCGTGGTGCTGATCTCGAACTGGGTCTTCACCATCTAGAACCGGACCGGCGCGCGCGGAGCGCGTGGGTGAGCTGACGGGGCGGGGTAGGATATTTACCCCGCCCTTTTTTTCCTGTATAAGCCCGCCCTATCGTCAACAGCCGAAAGGCTAAACGTGATGTCCACCCTGCGTCTCCGACGACGAGCTACGACGTCCCATCCGGGCGGCGGGTTCGGCTGCGCGCGAGGCGGGGGAGACATGGGGCATTGACGCCGCCCTAGGGATCCCCAGCGGAAGCGGGCCGAGGTCGTCACAACCCGGTCATGTTCACCCGCTAGTTTTTAGGGATCCCGACGATGACCAGCTTCAAGTACACGATCAAACCTGAAACCGCCGCGCTTGCCCCCGAGGTCGAGGCTCTCCTCGACCGGGTGTTCGGCACGGCGCGGTCCGACAAGGCCTCCTACCAGTTCCGACAGGGCGTCGATCCGGTGCCCGAACTCTCCTTCGTTGCTCTCGATGATGTGCCGGACAATGGCGGCCGTCTGGTTGGCACCATCCGCTACTGGCCGGTCCAGGTCGGCGACGACGGCCATCCGGCACTGCTGCTCGGGCCGCTCGGCATCGCCACCGATCTGGCCGGCAAGGGCATCGGCCGGGCTCTCACCTTCCGCAGCCTGGAGATCGCCGCCGGCCTCGGCTACGACGTGGTGCTGCTGGTCGGCGACTACGACTACTACAAGCGCTTCGGCTTCGTGCCGGCGACGCCCTACGGCTTCGTCATGCCCGGCGAAACCCGCCCCGAGCGCCTGCAGGTGACCGAGCTGAAGCCGGGCGTGCTGGGTCGGGTCAGCGGCGAGATCCGCCATGCCCATGCGATGCCGCCGGCGGTCGCCAAGAAGGCGCGGCGGGCGGGGCGGAAGTCGGCCTGAGAACCGCGTTGCAGCAATGAAAACGGGCGGGACCTCGCGATCCCGCCCGTGCCGTTCCCTTCGACCGCCCCGGCCTCAGCCGAGATGCATCCAGACCGACTTGGTCTGGGTGACTGTGGTCAGGGTCTCCAGGCACTTGTCGCGGCCCATGCCCGACTGCTTGAAGCCGCCCCAGATCGAGGTCATGTCGCCGTGGTCGAAGCAGTTGACCCAGACGATGCCGGCCTCGATGTCCCGCGCCGCCTTGTGGGCGACCGAGACGTCCGAGGTCCAGATGCTGGCGGCGAGGCCGTAGATCGAATCGTTGGCGATGGCGATCGCGTCGTCCAGCTTCTTGTAGGGGATGACGCCGGTCACCGGGCCGAAGATCTCCTCCTTGGCGATGCGCATGTCGTTCTTCACCCCGGTGAACAGGGTGGGGGCGACGTAGCAGCCCTTGTCCATGCCCTTCGGCGTGCCGCCGCCCATCGACACCTTGGCGCCTTCCTTCTTGCCGATGTCGATGTAGGAGAGCACGCGTTTCTGCTGCTCGCGGGTGACCAGCGGGCCCATCGTCGTCGCCGGATCCAGCGGATCGCCGGGATTGAAGCTCAGCTTCGCCTTCTCCATGAACTTCGCCACGAATTCGTCGTGGATCTTGGCATCGACGATCAGCCGCGAACCGGCATTGCAGACCTCGCCCTGGTTGCCGTAGATGCCGTTCACCGCATATTGCACCGCGGTATCGAGATCGGGCACGTCGGCGGTGACGATCTGCGGGGTCTTGCCGCCGCATTCGGTGGTGACCCGCTTCATGTTCGACTGGCCGGCATAGACCATCATCAGCTTGCCGACCTCGGTCGAGCCGGTGAAGCCGATCTTGTCGACGTCATTGTGCAGCGCCAGCGCCTTGCCGACCTCCTCGCCGAGACCCTGCACCACGTTGAAGACGCCGACCGGGCCGCCGGCCTGGATGAACAGCTTCGCCATCAGGTTGGCGGAAAGCGGCGACTGCTCGGCCGGCTTCAGGATCACCGAATTGCCGGCGGCCAGCGCGGGCGCCACCTTCCAGGACGCCATCATCAGCGGATAGTTCCACGGCACGATGCAGCCGACGACGCCGAGCGGCTGGCGCAGGATGTAGTGGAATTCCGATGCCGCCGTGGCGGTGACCTGGCCCTCGATCTTGTCGATGGTCTCGCCGAAATACTGGAAGGTCATCATCGCGCCGGGAATGTCGATGTTCAGCATCTCGCTGATCGGCTTGCCCATGTCGGTGGTGTCGAGCAGGGCGAATTCCAGCGCGTTGTCCTCGATCAGCTTGGCGAACTTGTACATCACCGTCATCCGGTCGCGCGGCGCCATGCGTGACCAGATCCCCGACTTGAACGCCTTGCGCGCCGACTTCACCGCCGCGTCGACGTCCGACGCATCGCCGCGGGCGACGCTGGCGATGACCTCGCCGGTGGCCGGGTTGATGGTCTCGAACTTGCGGCCCTTCTTCGCCTCGATGAACTTGCCGTCGATGAACATGCGGCTCTCGGGCTTCAGCTTGTCGGCGTATTTGTGCAGGCCCTTCTTGTCCAGGGCACGGGCTTGATCGAGGTTCATGGCGTGGTGTCTCCTCTCTGATGGGTCGCCGCGACAGGGGCAATCTTGCTTGCTTCGGGCGCAGGCGCGCTTCCGCGGTCAATCGCAGCGGTTATATCACCGGCATTTTCGCCCGGCCAGGGGCGCCGCCCGCGCTAAATTGGCGCGTGTAACAGACATTAACACGCGCTGCCGCCGTCGCGGTCAGGGGGCGTTCATCCGCTCCTTGGCCACAGTCTCGATGCGGGCTTTCAGCGCCGGATCGCCGTCCAGCAGGCTGCGGAAATCGCGGGCCGAAAGCTGCAGCAGGCGGCAGAAGCCCAGCGAGATCACGTCCGCCGACCGCGGTTGCCCGGTCAGCAGCGCCAGCTCGCCGAAGAAATCGCCGCTGCCCAGCTCGACCCCGGCGCCGACCATCACCCGCACCGCGCCGGAAGCGATGAAATACATCGAATCGCCCTTGTCGCCCTTGTTCAGGATCGCCGTCTCGGGCAGGGCCAACTCCGGCCGCAGCAGGCGGGCGATGCGCCGCTGCGCCTCGTCGCTGAGGTCGCGGAAGATCGGCACCTTGGCGATCAGCTGCTGCGCCGAGAGCTCGGTGTCGAGCCGCGGCCGGCGGTCGAGGCTGGCGCCGCCGCCGCCGGTTTCGTGCCAGCGCCGTTCCGCATCGCCGGTCAGCGACTGCCAGACCTCGCCGCTGATCACCGCCTGCTCGTAGAGCGCGCGATAGCCCTCGCGTTCCATGTCGCGGGCCAGCTTGCCGAGATACTGCCGCTGCAGCGCGTCGGCATAGGCCGGATATTGCAGCTTCAGGGCGTTCAGCGCGGCGTTGACCGCGGCCGCCCGCTTCGCGGTCAGGTCGATCAGCGCCTGGGTGCCCTCGTCGCCCAGCAGGGAGGCCAGCTTGGTGCGGCAGAAGGGTATCGATTCCGCCAGCACCAGGCGCTGGTTCATCAGCAGCTCGAAACGGTCGGCCAGGGCCGCGGCCAGGGGTCGTTCGATGCCGAAGCGGTTGTGCAGGATCAGCACCAGCCGGAAGCGCAGGGAATAGCCGAGATTCTTCGGCCAGGCGGATTCGAATCCGAGATGGCCCTGGGCGCGCACCGTCTCGCGCAGGCGCTGCGCCTGGCCCAGCAGCTGCTCGGCCATCGACCGGTCGATGACATTGGCCTTCAGCAGGGTGTAGCAGCGCTCGGATTCGTGCGCCGTCAGCACGGTGAGACCGACCTTCAGTAGCTGGTCCCGGCTCAACGCCCGGGTTTCCGCCCGGTGGGCGCGCTCGGCGGCGAGCCGGGCCTCGAATTCCCGCAGCACCGCCGCGCCGACGTCGCGGTCGATCCGGCCCTCGGCGCCGATCGCCGCCACCCCGTCGCGCACCTCGCTGAGCGTCATGATCACCGCGCGGTCGCGCACGCCGAGCGCCACCGAGGACAGGCGGTTGAGCTTCAGCAGCCGCATCAGCGGGCGCAAAGTGGTGCCGTTGACGAACAGGGTCATCAGCACATAGCCGGTGACGGTGGTGGCGATGAAGCGCCGGATGTCGCCGCTGATCGAGATGTTCTCCGCCACCGTCAGCGCCAGGGCCAGCGAGACGGCGCCGCGCAGGCCGCCCCACAGCACCACCGCCTTGAACCGGTCGCCGATGCGCTGGGTGACGCCCATCGCCGCCAGGATCGGCAGCAGGCCGAAGACCGTTACCGCCCGCGCCAGCAGGGTGGCGGCATAGAGCACCAGGATGAAGCCGCCCTCGCGCCAGGTCATGTCGCGCATGATCTTCGGCACGAACATCGCGGCGATGATGAAGATCAGCGAATTCGCCCAGAAGCCGAGCTGGCCCCAGGCGCCTTCGAGCTGTTCCGAGGTTTCCGGCGACAGCCGGGTCTTCGCCGTCGATCCGATCACCAGCCCGGCGACGACGCAGGCGACGACGCCGGAGACGTGCAGATAGTGCTCGCCGATGAAGAAGGAGAGATAGGCGAGCGAGATGGTGAGGGTGATCTCGGCGCGCGGCCAGCCCTTCAGCAGCGGGAACAGCCGCGTTCCGGCCCAGGCCAGGGCGAAGCCGAACAGGCCGCCGCCCAGGAAGGTGACCAGGAACCGCACCAGCACCTGGGTCCCGCTCGATTCGCCGGTGCCGAGCAGCACGTCGAGCAGCAGCACGAAGAGGGCGATCGCCGCGGCATCGTTCAGCAGGCTCTCGCCCTCGACCAGGGTGGTCAGGCGCTTGGGGGCGCCCACCTCGCGAAAGACGCCGACCACGGCGGCGGGGTCGGTGGTGGCGACGATGGCGCCCAGCAGCAGGCAGACCACCAGCCCGAAGCCGGAGACCTGGGCCAGGGTGACGCCGACCACCAATGTGCATATCACCACGGCGATCACCGCCAGGGTGAGCACCGGCGCCAGATCGTCCAGCAGCCGCCGCACGTCGATCGCCAGGGCGGTCTCGAACAGCAGCGCCGGCAGGAAGATGATGATGAAGGCTTCGGGCGAGATCTCGAAGCTCTGCAGGGCATCGAGCAGATCCCCGCTCATGCCGCCCATTTCGCCCGGTATGTCGCCCTGATGCGCCAGGGCGATGACGCCCAATCCGGATCCGACCAGGGCCAGCAGCACCGAATAGGGCAGGCGCAGGCGCGCCGCCAAGGGCGGCAGCAGGCTGATCAGGGTCAGCAGCGAGACGAGTCCGAAGACGGCGAGGGCGACGGTCGACATCGTCTATCCGCCCTTGGTCGTTGCGACATAGACGCCATCCCAGTCGGCCGGCGGCGGATTGGTGCGATACTCGGCGATGCGCGCCGCGTAGACGTCGTAGAAGCCGCGCATATAGGCTGGCGCCATCGGCCGGCTCTGCGCGATCGCCGCCTCGGCCGCGTCCCAGTCCTGCCGCCGATAGGCAGCGAGCAAAGCGTTGTGCTGCGCCTTCAGCGCCTGGAATTCCGGCGATGCCGCGGCTGCCGCGTCGCCCAGGGCGGTGAAGATCCGGATCGGGATCAGCTTGCCCTTGACCCGGACCAGGTCGAGCTCGAGCTGGGCGAAATCCGGTGCCGCCGCCGAGGTTTCCTCGCCGATCACCAGGTCGACGCCATAGGCCGGCGACAGCGCCTCCAGCCGCGAGGCGATGTTGACGGTGTCGCCGAGGGCCGAATAGTTGAAAGTCTGCTCGGAGCCGAGATTGCCGACGCAGCACAGGCCGGAATTGAGGCCGATGCCGGTCTTGATCTCGATCGGCGTCGTGCCCTTGGCCGCCGCGTCCTGCTTGAACCGGGCGTTCAGGTTGGCCAGTTCGACCCGCATCTCCAGCGCCGCCTTGATCGCCTGCCGGCCGTGGGCCTCGACATCGATCGGCGCGTTCCAGAAGGCCATGATGCAGTCGCCGATATACTTGTCGATGGTGCCCTTGGAGCTTCTGGATGACGGTGGTCATCGGCGTCAGGAAGGAGTTGATGACCTTGGTCAGGCTTTCCGGGTCGAGACCCTCCGACATCTTGGTGAAGCCGCGGATATCGGTGAACATCAGCGTGAGTTCGCGGATCTCGCCACCGAGCTTCAGCCGTTCCGGGTGCTCGCTGAGCTGGTCGACCAGGACCGGCGACAGGTAGCGCGAGAAGGCGCCGCGCACATAGCGCTTCTCGCGCTCGGTGCGCAGGAAGTTGATGAGGGTACCGCCCATGAACAGCACCACGGCGACGCCGCTGGCATAGAGCGGATCGACCAGCAGGCCGAAATGCCGGTAGGCGTACCAGGACCAGCCGATCGCCGCGGTGACGGCGCTCACCACCACGACCACGCCGACCAGGGCGCCGGCCCGCCGGGACAGGGCGATGATCACCAGGCCGAAGACCAGGAGATAGACCACCTCGGCGCTGATTGCCCAGAACGGGCGTAGCAGATAGCTCTTGCTGAAGATCTGCTCGATGACCTGGGCATGGAGCTCGACCCCGGGCATGACCGGTTCGAGCGGCGTCGTCTTCAGATCCTGCAGCGCCTCGGCCGAGGCGCCGATGATGACGATCCGGCCGCGGATCGGCGCCGGGTCGAAATCCGGAGCCATGATGTCCGTGACCGAGATGAAGCGCTCCTCCTGGTGCCCGGTGTCGAACAGGATGATCGAGCCGTCGCGCGCGGTCGGCACGATGGCGGCACCGATCTTGATCACCTCGATGCCGTATTGCAGGCTGAACTCAGCCAGGCGGTTCGCGGCAGCGCCCGAGGCGCGGATGATATAGGTCGAGGCGCCCTGGGCGACCCGCAATGCCTCGCTGGCCAGCGAGCCGCGGAACGGGGTTGGATTGTCCGGCTCCGGAATGCGCACCACCAGGGGAATGCGGCGGATCACACCGTCCGCATCCGGCTCGGAATTGACGGCGCCGATGCCGGCCGCCGCCCGCTCCAGGATCGGCAGCGGCGACAGCCAGTAGGTCGTCTGCTGCAGGAACGGCAGCGGGCTGTCGCCATTGGAGGCGAATCCCGCCTTGCTGACCGGCAGGGCGACGGCCCGGTGCGGGTCGGTCGCCAGCAGGGCGAAGGAGATCACCGTCGGCGATTTCGCCAGGGCCGCCGCGAGCGCGTCGTCGGGATCGGGAAGCGCCGCCATCTTCGCCTTGGTCTCGTCGAAGATCGGGTCGTCGGGGAGGTTGGCGATGATCGCCTTCGGCGCCGTGCGGTCGGGCTCCGGGTAGATGACGTCGAGGGCGATCACCGCCACGCCAAGCTGCTGCAGGCGTTCCACGAGCTTGGCGATCACCGCGCGGGACCAGGGCCATTGCCCGTATTTTTCCAGGCTTTTCTCATCGATCGCCGCGATCCGCACCGGTAGGGACGGGTCGTAGGTCCTGGGCGCCAGGCGCTGGTAGCTGTCGAACACCAGATTCCGCAGGTATTGCACCGGCAGGGGATCGTTAACCCGCAGGAAAATCGCGCCTAGAAGCAGCAGCCCCGGTATCAGAATCTCCCAAATCCGCTTCATTCGGCGCGCGCTTCCCCTCGATGGTCGGGCAGTCTAGCATCCCCGCATCGCCAGGGTTAAGGGCTGAAGGCTGCCCCAGGGACTATCCAGGGGAGACATGGGAAAAGGGAACCCGGGATGTTTCCGCATCGCCAGAACAACGTCCAGTACCGCAAGCCCATGGTCCGCGCCGGCAAGGGCGCCGTCGCCGCGCAGAGCCGCCTGGCGGCGCAGGCCGGGGCCGAGATCCTGATCGCCGGCGGCAATGCGATCGATGCCGCCGTCGCCACCAGCCTCGCCCTCGGCGCGGTCGAGCCCTGGATGAGCGGGCTGGGCGGCGGCGGCTACATGATGATCTACAGCGCCAAGGAGGACCGGGTCTTCGCCGTCGATTACGGCATGGTGGCGCCGCAGGGCCTGGACCCGGCCGACTATCCGATCGTGGCGCCGGTCTCCGAGAACGGCTTCTTCGGCTGGCCGATGGTGCGCGAGGACCGCAACCTGAAGGGGCCCTATTCGATCGCCGTCCCGGGCCTGGTCGCCGGCCTGAAGCTCGCCCATGACCGGTTCGGCAGCACCGACTGGGCGACCCTGTTCGGCCCCGCCCGCTTCCTGGCCGAGCGCGGCCTGCCGATCGACTGGTACGGCGCGCTCGCCATCCTGGTCGAGGCGCGGGAACTGGCGGAATTCGCCGAGACCCGCGCCGTCTACCTCGCGGACGGCCTGCCGCCGGCGCCCAGTTATGACGGCAGCACCCGCTTCATGCCGATCTGCCGGGTGGATGACGGCATCAACCGCCTGTCGCGGACCCTGGGCCGGCTGGCGGCGAAGGACGGCGCCGAGAGCTTCTACCGCGGCGAGATGGCGGCGATGCTGGTCCAAGAGCTGCAGGCCGCCGGATCCAGGATGACCGCGGCCGATTTCGCCGGCTACCAGGCCCGGTGGCTGGAGCCCCTCGCCATTCCCTATCGCGAGGCCACGGTCTATGCCGTGCCGGGTCTCACCGCCGGCCCGACCCTCAAGGAGGTCCTGGCGGACTGGGCCGGCGCGGTGACGCCGGGGAGCCGCGGGCCGCAGCCGGCCGATTACGCCGCCTATGCCGCCGGCCTCGACCGGGCCTACAAGGCGCGGCTGAAGACCATGGGCGCCCAGGCCGAATCCGCCGCGACGCCCGCCTGCACCAGCCATTTCTGCGTGGTCGACGGGGCCGGAAACGTGGTCTCGCTGACCCAGACCCTGCTCTCCCGCTTCGGCTCGAAGGTCCTGCTGCCGGAAAGCGGCATCCTGATGAACAACGGCATCATGTGGTTCGATCCGGAACCCGGCCGGCCCAATTCCCTCGGCCCGGGCAAGCGGCCGCTCTCCAACATGTGCCCGGTGATCGCCCGGCACCCGAAGCTCGGCCACGTCGCCCTCGGCGCCTCGGGCGGGCGCAAGATCATGCCGGCGGTGGCGCAGCTCCTGTCCTGCCTGATCGATTTTGGAATGGATTTGGAAACGGCGTTCCATACGCCGCGGATCGACGCCAGCGGCGAGGATTTCCTGCTCATGGACGACCGCATCGCCACCGCGGCGGAACCGCTTCTGCGCCGCACCGGACCGGTGAAAAACGTGGAACTGCTGCCCTATCCGGCGCTGTTTGCCAATCCCAGCGCGGCGCAGATCCTGGCCGGCGACGGTGACTCCGCCGGTTTGACGCGGCGGGCGATGACCGATGTCGCCTCGCCCTGGTCCGGCGCCATCGGGGTGGGGTGAGTCTCTGGCATCTTGTCTCCGGCTTGGCCGCGTGACATAACATCCGCCGTTCCGGCCGCCCGTCACCCGCTTGGGGAAAAGTACGAAATCATGGATAAATTCAAGAGTTTAACCGGCGTCGCCGCACCCCTGCCGATGATGAATGTCGATACCGACATGATCATCCCGAAGCAGTTCCTGAAGACCATCAAGCGCACCGGCCTCGGCAAGAACCTGTTCGACGAGATGCGCTACACCCAGGACGGCAAGGAGAATCCCCGGATTTCGTCCTCAACAAGCCGCCCTACCGCCAGGCCAAGATCCTGGTCGCCGGCGACAATTTCGGCTGCGGCTCCTCGCGCGAGCATGCGCCCTGGGCGCTGCTGGATTTCGGCATCCGCTGCGTCATCGCCCCCAGCTTCGCCGACATCTTCTACAACAACTGCTTCAAGAACGGCATCCTGCCGATCGTCCTGCCGAAGGCCGAGGTCGACAAGCTGATGGACGACGCCCAGCGCGGCGCCAATGCCATCGTCTCCGTCGACCTGGAGAAGCAGGAGATCCGCGGCCCCGACGGCGGCTGCATCAAGTTCGAGGTCGACGCCTTCCGCAAGCATTGCCTGCTGAACGGCCTGGACGATATCGGCCTGACCCTGGAGAAGCGCCGGCACATCGACAGCTTCGAGGACAAGCAGACCGCATGGCCCAGCCCTGGCTGTGGTGAGCGGGGTCATTTCCGGGCTTGCAGAAAACTGCATCGACGTAACGAAGGACGGAACATGGCCGCCAACAAGAAGCTCCTGATCCTGCCCGGCGACGGCATCGGCCCCGAAGTCATGACGCCAGGTGCAGCGGGTCATCGACTGGTTCGACAAGCGCCAGCGGCCTCACCTTCGACGTCAGCGAGGGCCTGGTCGGCGGCGCCGCGATCGACGCAGCAGGCGACGCCGCTGACCGACGCCACCATGGAGCAGGCGATGCAGGCCGATGCGGTGCTGTTCGGCGCCGTCGGCGGCCCGAAATGGGACAACCTGCCCTTCGCCATGAAGCCCGAGCGCGGCCTGCTGCGCCTGCGCAAGGAGATGGAGCTGTTCGCCAATCTGCGCCCGGCGCTGGTTTTCGATGCCCTGGCCGATGCCTCGACCCTGAAGCCCGAGCTGGTGCGCGGGCTCGACATCATGATCGTGCGCGAGCTCACCGGCGGCGTCTATTTCGGCGAGCCGCGCGGCATCGAGACTCTGCCCGACGGCGAGCGCCGCGGCGTCGACACCCAGGTCTACACCGACCAGCGAGATCGTCCGCGTCGCGCCGCGTCGCCTTCGAACTCGCGCGCAAGCGCCAGCAAGCGGTCACCTCGGTCGAGAAGGCCAACGTCATGGAAACCGGCCTGCTCTGGCGCGAGGAAGTGACCAAGCTGCACGACACGGAATACCCCGACGTCGACGCTCTCGCACATGTACGCCGACAACTGCGCGATGCAGCTGGTCCGCCAGCCCAAGCAGTTCGACGTCATCGTCACCGACAACCTGTTCGGCGACATGCTGTCGGACTGCGCGGCGATGCTGACCGGCTCGCTCGGCATGCTGCCCTCGGCCTCGCTGGGTGCCGCCGACGCAGACGGGCCGCAGGCGGGCGCTCTACGAGCCGGTCCACGGCTCGGCGCCCGATATCGCCGGCAAGGACATCGCCAATCCGCTGGCCAGCCTGCTGTCGCTTCGCGATGATGCTGCGCTACTCCTTCGACCTCGACCGGGAGGCCGAGCTGATCGAGACCGCGGCGAAGAACGTCGTCGCCGCCGGCTCGCGCACCGGCGACATCATGGCGCCCGGCTGCACCCTGGTCTCGACCGTGCAGATGGGCGACCTGGTTCTCAAGGAGCTCGACCGCCTGGCCGCCTAGGCCGCGATCCCCGGGCGAGTCCGGCGGCAGGGCCGCGCAGCGGAAAGTGCTTGATCCAAATCAAGACAGGGCGAGCATAAGCGGGCTAGTCTTGGCGTTAGAATCCTACCGCATTCGAGGAGGCGATCATGGCGTTCCGGCATATCCTGGTTCCAATTTTCGGCTATGACGGCGACCGTGCCGCCCTGGATGCGGCGCTGACGCTGGGCAATCGCGGCGGGGCGCATATCGCGGTCCTGCATGTGAAGATCGATCCGCTCGAATCGACCCCGCTGATGGTCGATGTCGGCGTCGCCATCGCCGAACTCGTCGAGGCGGCCGAGCGCCATGTCGAGGCCCGCGCCAAGCGTGCCGGCGAGACCTACGAAACCTGGCGCCGCGAGCGCAATCTCACCGTCGACGACCAGCCCAACCTGCGGACCGGCGTCACCACCGCCTATGCGGTGGAGAAGGGCGCCGAGGACGAGATCATCATCCGCTACGGCCGCCTCACCGACCTGGTGGTGATCGGCCGCCCGACCGGCGCCGATGCCGCGGACCAGGCGGCGGTGCGGGTCGAGGATGCGCTGTTCGGCGCCGGCCGGCCGGTCCTGCTGGTCCCGGGCAACCTGCCCGCCGAAGGCCTCAACCGCCTGGTCAGCGGGCCGGCGGTGATTTCGTGGAACGGCAGCATCGAGGCGACGCGTGCCGTCACCGTGGCGCTGGATCTGATGAAGGGCATGGACAAGGTACGGGTGGTCTCGGTGAAGGAAGGCCGCAAGGACCGGCATCCCTCGCTGGACCTGGTCCGCTACCTCGCCTGGCAGGGCGTCGCCGCGTCGGTCGCCGACGTGCCGGCCACCGGTCATTCAACGGCGGAAAAGCTGCTGGCAGCGGCCCATGAGGTGAAGGCCGGTTTCGTCGTGATGGGTGGCTACAGCCACGGCCGGCTGCGACAGCTGGTCCTCGGCGGCGTCACCAGCCACATGATCGACCATGCCGATCTTCCCGTATTGATGGCGCACTGAGGTCGATGACGATGACTGCGATGTTGAAGGCGATCCGCCTCGAACTGGCGCGGACCAAGGACCATCCCGAGGGCAGCGTGCATTGCGGCTACGAGTTCAGCGCGCCGCTGACGGCCGACGGGCATCTCGACCCCGAGGCCTTTCGCAGCACCAAGGCGCAATGCCGGGTGCTCCGCTTCTGGGAGGGCGAGAAGCCCGAGCATGGCATGCTGCTGCATCTCGGGCGGGATCGCTGGGTATTTTCCTACGCCCCGGGGACCGACGACGACGAGCCGGCCTTCAAGTTCGACCGGCACCGCTTCCAGCCCGGCGAATATGTCTCGATCACCGAACATGACGGCGTCAACCGCCCCTTCAAGGTGGTCTCGGTCCGCTGAGCGGCTTCCCGGTTTACCCCCGGCTTGACCGAAACATCCGGCCGGCCTAGCCTTTCCGCATGATGTTCGGACGGCGCAGTCTCCTGGCGGCACTCGGTGCGGGTCTGGTCCTTTCCGGCGGCCAGGCCCTGGCCTGCGGCTGCCCGAAAGAGGCGATGCTGAAGCTGCATGGCACGGTTTCCATGGTGCCGCCGAACCTGCAGCCCGACGACCTGCAGCAGGGCAGCCTGCAGCAGGTGCCCCCGGCCCCGGCGATCGACCCGCTGCTGCCCGCGGCGGCCGAAGCCGGCACCCCGCCCGCGGCGCCGGTTGCCGCCCCGATCCCAGCCCCCGTCCAATAATCCGCCCTTTCCGGAGTTTGCTGCATTGCGCAAAGCCTATCGACAGGCCGGCCGGGGCTGTTGTATTCTTTTCGCCGGAATACCGACGAAATGACGGCGGTCTTGGGGTAAAAATGATGCGTTTGCACGGCATTGGCATGGTCCTGACGGCGATTCTGGCGCTTTCCGCCGGGTCGGCGCTGGCCTGCTCGCATCAGCAGAACGCCCCAGGCCTCGACGGTCGTCACGACCAGCGACGCCGCCCAGCCGTCGACCACGACCACCACGGTGAAGAAAACCACTGGCGGGTGATCTGCGGCCTATCGGTAAGTTCGATCGGCCGCACCCTGGTGCGGCCTTTTTCGTTTTAAGGCTTTGTTTGCTTTGGTTTTGCCATAACGCATAGTGAATCGTTGAGAGGGTAAGATGGGTTACAGAGTGGCGGTGGTCGGTGCGACGGGCAATGTCGGCCGCGAAATGTTGACGACCTTGGCCGAGCGGAATTTCCCGGTGGACGACGTCATTGCGCTGGCGTCGGCGAAATCCACCGGCATGGAAGTCTCCTTCGGCGAGGACAAGGTGCTGAAGGTCCAGCGCCTCGACGACTTCAACTTCAAGGGCGTCGATATCGTTCTCTCCTCGGCCGGGGCCAAGGTCTCGGCCGCCTTCGCGCCGAAGGCCGCGGCGGCGGGCGCCATCATCATCGACAATACCAGCCATTTCCGCATGGACCCGGACGTGCCGCTGGTGGTGCCGGAGGTCAATCCCCAGGCGATCGGCCAGTACAAGAAGAAGGGCATCATCGCCAATCCGAACTGCTCCACCATCCAGATGGTGGTGGCGCTGAAACCGCTGCACGACATCGCCAGGATCAAGCGCGTGGTCGTCGCCACCTACCAGTCGGTCGGCGGCGCCGGCAAGGAGGGCATGGACGAGCTCTTCAACCAGACCCGCAACGTCTACGTGAACGGCCCGCTGGAGCGGCACAAGTTCACCAAGCAGATCGCCTTCAACGTCATTCCCCATATCGACGTCTTCATGGAGGACGGCCAGACCAAGGAGGAATGGAAGATGATGGTGGAGACCCGCAAGATCCTCGATCCGGATATCCCGGTGACGGCGACCTGCGTGCGGGTCCCGGTCTTCATCGGCCATGCCGAGGCGGTCAATGTCGAGTTCGAGCGCGAGCTGACGGTCGAGGAGGCGCGGTCGGCGCTGCGCCACGCGCCCGGCGTCAGCGTCGTCGATCATCGCGCCGACGAGGGCTATGTGACCCCGGTCGAATGCGCCGGCGAGGACAACGTCTTCGTCAGCCGCATCCGCAAGGATCCGACCGTGCCGCACGGCCTCAACATGTGGGTGGTGGCCGACAATCTCCGGAAGGGCGCCGCCCTGAACGCGGTGCAGATCGCCGAAGTCCTGGTCCGCGATCACCTGAAGGCGAAAGCGGCCTGATTCCGCATCCCTCTCCCCGAAGGGGGGAGCGGGACGCGGGGGCGGGTCGCCGCGCCGCGGCCTAGGCGATCTTCTGCACGCTGAGCCGGGGCTCGTCCTGCGACCAGCCGTCCTGGGTCTCGACGATCATGAGTTCCTCGGCGCCCTTGGCGCTGGTCATGCCGCAGATCCGACTCATCCCGGCGACGGCATTGCCCAGGGCATAGGACAGGTCGCGATTGGGCAGGTAGCGGCCGAGAAACAGGGCCGCGAAACAATCGCCGGTGCCCGATGCCGTCGGCCGCATCCGGTGGCGCGGTCCGGTCGCCTGCCAGATGCCGTCGTCATGTAAAGCGAGGGCGGTGATATAGGCCGGATCGGTCTCGTCGGGCACGCCGGTCGCCAGCACAATCTCGGCGCCGGTCTTGCGCTTCAGGGCGCGCACGGCGGCGACGGCATCCCGGGTCGAGGCGATGGTGATGCCGGTCAGGTGCTTCAGTTCGAAGACGTTGGGCAGCAGGATGTCGGCATGCTGCACCAGCTCCTCGGTGATCGCCCTGGCGAGCTCTTCCTTGACGTAGAACTTGCCGTCGTCGCCCATCACCGGGTCGCAGGCGTAGATCAGTTTCGGATTGGCGGCCCGCGCCGCCTTCACCGTCTCCCGTGCCACCCGGACCATGTCGGGATCGCCGAGATAGCCGGTGAGGACCGCATCGGCCTGGCCGAAGACGCCGAGATCCTTCAGGCCCAGCATCAGCTCGCCGACCGCCGCCGGATTCACCCATTCGCCGCGATAGCTCGGCCAGCCCAGGTGATTGGAGAACAGGACCGTCGGCGCCGGCCAGACATTGTGCCCCAGGCGCTGCAGCGGAAAGGCCGAGGCCTGATGCCCGACATGGCCATAGACCACCTGGGATTGGATCGAAAGGATGTTCATAATGCCTGGATTGCCTTGCCTGGTCTTTGCGGGCTTGTGCCCGTTGCGGCACACTGTTTAGAAGATGGGACGAGTTGGCAAGGTCCGAAAATGTTGCGAGACAATGGGGTCTTGCCGGGCACTGGCACGGGTGGAATGGATGGCGGGCGGCATGGATGGCGGGCGATGAAAACCAATCCCGGTAACTTCTTCGAGGATTTCAGGCTCGGGCAGAAGATCTGCCATGCGGTGCCCCGCACCCTCACCACCGGCGAGGTGGCGCTCTATATCGGCCTGACCGGCTCGCGCTTCGCGCTGCCCTCCTCGGACAGCTTCGCGCAGATCCTCGGCTACGACCACGCGCCGATCGACGACCTGCTGGTCTTCCACATCGTCTTCGGGCGCACGGTGCCCGACATCTCGCTGAATGCCGTCGCCAATCTCGGCTATGCGAACTGCCGCTTCGGCGTGCCGGTCTTCCCCGGCGACACCCTGCTCACCACATCGGAGGTGATCGGCCTGAAGGAGAATTCCAACGGCGAGACCGGCGTCGTCTACGTGCATTCCACCGGCTGGAACCAGCACGACCAGATCGTGCTGGATTTCGTGCGCTGGGTGATGGTGCGCAAGCGCGACAAGGCCTCGCCGGCTCCGGCGCCGAAGGTGCCGGACCTGCCGGAGAAGGTGGCGATGAAGGACTTCCACCTGCCCGACAGCTTCGTCCTGGCGAAATACGACCGGCATCTCGCGGGCTCGCCGCATTTCTGGGAGGATTATCACGCCGGCGAGAAGATCGATCATGTCGACGGGATGACGCTGGAGGAATCCGATCACATGACGGCGACGCGCCTCTACCAGAACAATGCCAAGGTGCATTTCAACCAGCATGCCGAGGCCGCGGGCCGCTTCGGCAAGCGGCTGATCTATGGCGGCCATATCATCAGCCTCGCCCGGGCCCTGTCGTTCAACGGGCTCGCCAATGCCTTCAAGATCCTGGCGATCAATGGCGGGCGGCATGTGGCACCCAGCTTCGCCGGCGACACGATCTATGCCTGGTCGGAGGTCCTGGAGAAGACCGCGGCACCCGGCCGCCATGATCTGGGCATCCTGCGGCTCCGTACCACGGCAGTGAAGGATCGCAGCTGCGCCGATTTTCCGGCCGCCGATTCGGCGGTCTTGGAGCTGGACTATGCCGTGCTGATGCCGCGCCACCATGCCTGAGGCGGCGGCGGGAGGTGCCCCGGCCCGGCGGCGGTTCGGGGGACGATTCTAGGCACGATTCTGGGGCGCGGCTGGACCAGAATCGGTCGCAGATTGACGCTGCAAGGTTAAAGGGCTATCAACCTTTCGAGGGTTATGTTGCAGTGCAGCCAGAAACCCGCCGGGGCGCGATCCGCATCGACGGGACCTTCTGAGCCGCGCCGCGCCGCCTGCCGTCGGGGACATATATAGAGCGTCATCATGGCCGATCCTTCGCGCCCGATCCAACCGATCCATCCAAGGCCGCTGTCGCCCCATATCCAGATCTACAAGCCGCAGCTGACCTCGGCCACCTCGATCCTGCACCGGATCAGCGGCGTCGCGCTGTCGATCGGTCTGCTCTATCTGGTCTGCTGGCTGGTCGCCGCCGCCCAGGGCCAGGCGGCCTTCGACCGGCTGCAGGACTTCAACGGCTCCTTCATCGGCCGGCTGCTGCTGTTCGGCTGGTCGGCGGCCTTCTTCTATCATCTGCTGAACGGCCTGCGGCATCTGGCCTGGGATGCCGGCTGGGGCTTCGAGCTCCCGGCGGCCTACAAGACCGGCTGGGCGTCGATCATCGGCGCCGGCCTGCTGACCCTGCTCGCCTTCGCCATCGGCTACTACCAGATGGGGGCGATCTGATGGCCGGCGGCAAGCCTCCCGTTCCCTCGATGCGCAGCGAGATCGCCCGGGTCAAGGGCCTGGGCGCGGCCAAGGAGGGCGTGCACCACTGGTGGGCGCAGCGCCTGACCGCCCTGGCGCTGATTCCGCTCGGCCTCTGGTTCGTCGCCTCGCTGGTCTGCCTCGCCGGCGCCGATTATGCGGCGATCAGCTACTGGCTGGGCTCGCCGCTGACCCTGGGCGCCCTGTCGCTGCTGGTCATCGCCGTCTTCTACCATGCGGTGCTCGGTCTCCAGGTGGTGATCGAGGACTACATCCATACCCACGCCGCCAAGATCATCCTCATCGTCCTGGTGCAGTTCGCGGCCTTCGCCCTCGGCGCCGCGGCGATCGTGTCGATGCTGTGGATTGCCCTCAAGAACTGAGCTGATCGGATCTGTGATTCATCATGGCTGAGACCCCATCGAACGACTCCGTCAAGGGCGCGCCCAGAGTGAACGGCTCGGCCTATCCCTTCGTCGACCACAAATACGATGTGGTGGTGGTGGGCGCCGGCGGCGCCGGGCTGCGCGCCACCTTCGGCATGGCCGAGAAGGGCCTGAAGACCGCCTGCATCAGCAAGGTCTTTCCGACCCGCAGCCATACCGTGGCGGCGCAGGGCGGCATCTCCGCCTCGCTCGGCAACATGGGCGAGGACGACTGGCGCTGGCACATGTACGACACCATCAAGGGCTCGGACTGGCTGGGCGACCAGGACGCGATCGAATACATGGTGCGCGAGGCCGGGCCGGCGATCATCGAGCTCGAGCATTACGGCGTGCCGTTCAGCCGCACCGCCGAGGGCAAGATCTACCAGCGCCCCTTCGGCGGCATGACCACGCATTTCGGCAAGGGCATCGCCCAGCGCACCTGCGCCGCCGCCGACCGCACCGGCCATGCCATCCTGCACACGCTCTACCAGCAGGCGCTGAAGCACAAGGCCGAGTTCTTCATCGAGTATTTCGCCATCGACCTGATCATGGACGAGAGCGGCGCCTGCGTCGGCGTCGTCGCCTGGAACCTCGACGACGGCACCATCCACCGCTTCCACGCCAAGATCGTGGTGCTGGCGACCGGCGGCTACGGCCGGGTCTATTTCTCCTGCACCTCGGCGCATACCTGCACCGGCGACGGCAATGCCATGGCGCTGCGCGCCGGGCTGCCGCTGCAGGACATGGAATTCGTCCAGTTCCACCCGACCGGCATCTACGGCGCCGGCTGCCTGATCACCGAAGGGGTGCGTGGCGAGGGCGGCTATCTCACCAATTCCGCCGGCGAGCGCTTCATGGAGCGCTACGCCCCCTCGGCCAAGGACCTCGCCTCGCGCGACGTGGTCAGCCGGGCGATGACCATGGAGATCCGCGAGGGCCGCGGCGTCGGTCCCGGCAAGGACCACATCCACCTGCATATCGAGCATCTCGACCCGAAGATCATCCACGAGCGCCTGCCGGGCATCGCCGAGACGGCACGCATTTTCGCCGGCGTCGACGTCACCCGCGAGCCGATCCCGGTGCTGCCCACCTGCCACTACAACATGGGCGGCGTGCCGACGAACTACCGCGGCGAGGCGGTGACCCTGAAGGACGGCAATCCGGATGCCATCGTCCCCGGGCTGATGGCGATCGGCGAGGCGGCCTGCGTCTCGGTGCACGGCGCCAACCGGCTGGGCTCCAACTCGCTGCTCGACCTGGTGGTCTTCGGCCGGGCGGCGGCGATCCGCGCCGCCGAGCTGCTCGGCAAGGGCGAGAGCCACCGGCCGCTGCCCAAGGATGCCGGCGATTTCGCCGTCGCCCGCCTGGACAGGGCGCGGAACGCCAAGGGCGACATCCCGACGGCGGCGATGCGCCTGGAGATGCAGAAGGTGATGCAGGCGAACTGCGCCGTCTTCCGCACCGGCGAGGTGCTGAACGAGGGCGTGGCGCATCTGCGCCGGGTCTGGTCGTCCCGCGACCGGGTCAAGGTCGAGGACCGCTCGCTGATCTGGAACAGCGACCTGATGGAGACCCTGGAACTCGACAACCTGATGTACCAGGCGGTGGTCTCCATCGAATCCGCCGCCAACCGCGAGGAAAGCCGCGGCGCCCATGCGCGCGAGGATTTCCCCAACCGCGACGACCAGAAGTGGATGAAGCACAGCATCGTCTGGGCCGGCGAGGACGGCAGGTCGAAGATCGACTACCGCCCGGTCCACATGCAGCCGCTCACCAACGACGTCCAGGCCTTCCCGCCCAAGGCGCGGGTCTACTGAGGAACAGAGTGGATCATGGCTGAACTCACCCTTCCCGCCAGCATGAAACCGGTTCCCGGCAGGAGCTTCGCGGCGCCGGCCGGCACCAAGCGCGTGAAAACCTTCAGGATCTACCGTTGGGACCCGGACCAGGGCGGCAACCCGCGGATCGATTCCTACGAGGTCGATCTCGACGCCTGCGGGCCGATGATCCTGGACGCCATCATCAAGATCAAGAACGAGATCGATTCCGACCCTGACCTTCCGCCGCTCCTGCCGGGAGGGCGTCTGCGGCTCCTGCTCGATGAACATCGACGGCACCAATACCCTCGCCTGCACCAAGTACATCAGCGAGGTGAAGGGCGACGTGAAGATCTACCCGCTGCCGCACATGCCGGTGGTCAAGGACCTGGTGCCCGATCTCAGCCACATCTTCGCGCAGTACACCGCGATCGAGCCCTGGCTGAAATCCGACATGCCGCCGCCGGAACACGAGCGGCTGCAGGCGCCGGAGGAACGCGCCAAGCTGGACGGGCTCTGGGAGTGCATCCTCTGCTTCTGCTGCTCCACCTCCTGCCCGAGCTACTGGTGGAACGGCGACCGCTATCTCGGCCCGGCCGTGCTGCTGCAAGCCTATCGCTGGATCGCCGATTCCCGGGACGATGCCACCGGTGAGCGGCTGGATGCGCTGGACGATCCCTTCCGGCTCTACCGCTGCCATACGATCATGAACTGCACCAAGACCTGTCCCAAGGGCCTCAACCCGGCCAAGGCGATCGGCGAGATCAAGAAACTGATGGTGGAGCGGCGCTAGGCGTCGGCCGCGGCCCACCGGCGGTCCACCCCGGCCGATTGTGATGCCCGTCGCTTCTGGCCGCCGGCCGGGTCTGCTAGACTTTTCTGGGACAGGCGTTTCCGGGCCCGGTCGATGCCGGGCCCTTTCAATTAGGAGTTCGTCGATGCGTTACCGAAAGCTTTCCGGCCTTGTCCTCGGCCTCGGCCTGCTGCTCGCGGCCTGCGGCGGCAAGAACAACGATGCGGCGCTGAAGCAGGCGGCCGAGATCCAGAAGGGGATCGAGGACTACCTGGCGGTGATGGAAGGGCCGGCGGAAGTCCGGGTCCTGTCGCATGAGAAGGTGACCGTTGCCCTGCCGGAAAAGGGCGAGGGCTTCCTGGTCACCGTCGACGGGGTGAAGCTCGGCAGCAAGGATGCGGGCTTCCTGCAGATCGGCCAGGTCGCCTATGCGCTGGCCGCCAAGGATGCCAAGACCTACACCGCCAGCGACCTGAAGATCGCCAGCCTGATGCCGTTCATCGGCGTCGACGGCAAGCAGAGCGGGGCGCTGAAGCTGACGCCCGGGGCGTTCGCGGCGGAATGGTCGAGCGAGCTGCAGACCTTCCTCAGCCTGGATTTCACCGCCACCGACCTGCAGGCTGCCGACAGCGCCGGCAGCGGCGCCGACATCCGCGCCAAGCGGCTGTCCTGGAAGCATCAGGGCACCGACAAGGGCAGCGGCGTCTCCGACATCGTCGGCACCCTGGGCCTCGAGGGGTTCAGCGCCAAGGATACCACCGACGGCACCCTGGCGATGGACAAGCTGACCGGCAAGTTCAGCATCTCCGGGCTGCGGATGGCGGTCTATCTGGAGCAGGTGAAGAAGCTGCGCGACGTGATGGGCCGGCTGTCCGCCATCGCCGAGGCCGACGCCAAGGCGGCCACCGCCGGCGCGGATGCCTCGGCCCAGCCGGCGGCGCCGGCGCCGACCCCGGCGCAGCTGACCGATGCCGACAAGAAGGTCCTGGCCGACTACGTGCGCTCGATTCCCAAGATGTTCTCCGGCTTCCTCTACCAGTTCGACATTGCCGGGCTGAGCTTCACCGGGGTCGACGGCAGCAAGCCCTTCGCCCTCGGCGCCGCCGGCTTCAGCTTCGGCGCCGGCGGGATCGACGCGGAAAAGGCCCAGGTCGACCTCGGCATCAGCCATGACGGGCTGGTCCTGAGCGATCCGGAATTCAACGATCCGCTGATCAAGGCGGTGCTGCCGAAGACCGGCAGCCTGGCGGTGTCGCTGACCGACATCCCGACCCAGAAGCTGCTGGACACGGTCGCCGATGCGCTGCCGAACATGCTGGTCAACGACCCGGCGATGGCGGAAGCCGGCGCCTATATGGTCATGGGCAGCCTGACCCAGCTGCTGCAGCAGTCGGACATCAAGCTCAAGGTCAATCCGTCGGGCTGGACCGGCGAGGTGACAACGCTGAAGGCCGACGGCGATTTCCTGGTCAATCCGCAGTCGGTGATGGGTGCGGTCGGCACGCTGAACCTGGCGCTGACCGGCCTCGACGAGCTGATCAAGCTGGCGACCGATCTCGCGCAGACCTCGCCGGATGCCGGGCAGATGATCGGCATGCTGCAGATGCTGCAGTCCATGGCGAAGCGCGAGAACGGCAGCGACGGCAAGCCGGTCGACAATTTCAAGGTGGACGTGAAGCCGACCGGCGAGACCCTGGTGAACGACAAGCCGCTGCCGTTCTGATCCCGCTTTCGAATCCATTGCGCGACACCATCGCCGCGCCGATCGAATGCGATCGGCGCGGTTTCTTTTTCCGCCGCGCGCGTCGCGAGAATGTTGCACCGATGACTCAGGGGTGGGCGATTCGCCTCGCCTCGCAAAGGTTTTGTTAACTTCATCGTGGATAAATGAAAAAAAATATGTTCACATATGCGCAATATGTATCTTGACCGAGTTGCTAATCTGCATCTTCCCGATCCGTTGGTCTCCACCATGACGGAAGACGGTCCGCTATCGACCTATCGCGCGCTGCAGCGCGGCGGTCGGCTTTCCCATGATGCGGCGCAGGAGCTGGCGGCGGAAAAACTCCAGTCGCTGCACAACGCCCTGAAGAATTATCTGCCCGGCGGCAATGCCACCTGGCGCGAGCGCCTGGGTCTGGCGCGCCGGCGCGAGGAGCAGGCGCCGCAAGGTCTCTACATCTACGGCGGGGTGGGCCGCGGCAAGTCCATGCTGATGGACCTGTTCTTCCAGTCGGCCCCGGTGGAAAAGAAGCGGCGCGTGCATTTCCACGCCTTCATGCTGGAAATCCACGAGACCTTGCATCGCTGGCGCCAGGAGAAGCCGAAGCAGGTCGATCTGCTGCCGGCCCTGGCCGAGCAGCTCGCCCGGGACACCTGGCTGCTGTGCTTCGACGAGTTCCACGTCACCAATATCGCCGATGCCATGATCCTCGGCCGGCTCTTCACCGGCCTGTTCGATCTCGGCGTGGTGGTGGTCGCGACCTCGAACTGGGAACCGGACGATCTCTACAAGGACGGGCTGCAGCGGGACCAGTTCCTGCCCTTCATCGCCCTGCTGAAGGAGCGGCTGGACGTTCTCGAACTGGGCGGGGCCCGGGACTACCGGCTGTCGCGCCTCAAGGACATGCGGATCTACCATTTTCCGCTGGGCGATCTGGCCGCCCGCCACATGCGCGAGGCCTTCGCCCGCCTGACCGACGACAAGCCGGCTTCGCCCGGCGCGATCGTCGTGCAGCAGCGGCGCCTGGCCGTGCCGCGGCAGGCGGGATCGGTCGCCTGGTTCGATTTCGACGAGCTCTGCGCGCGGCCCCTGGGCGCCGCCGACTACCTCGCCATCGCCACCCATTACGACGTGGTGCTGATCGACAACGTGCCGCGTCTCGGCGCCGAGAACCGCAACGAGGCACGGCGTTTCATGCTGCTGATCGATGCGCTCTACGAGCATCGCGCGACGGCGATCCTGGCGGCGGCGGATGCGCCGGAACGCCTCTATCGCGGCGAGGGCGACGGCGACTTCGAGTTCCAGCGCACGGTCTCAAGGCTCAACGAGATGCAGTCGGTGGAATACCTAAGTCGACCGCATTTGACGTGACGTGTCGGGGAATCGATAGATGGGTGTTAATCTCTCTTGCTCTTGTGTCAAAATGAGAGTATTAACTCAACATCTAGTGTCGTGTCCGAATGGACAACCAGCATTGCCGCTATGGGGATATGGCAATGCGTAACCTGATCTGGGGTTATTGATGGCACGCAAGAAGATCGCGTTGGTAGGCGCCGGCCAGATCGGCGGCACACTGGCGCTTCTCGCGGGATTGAAGGACCTCGGCGACGTCGTGCTGTTCGACGTGGTCGACGGCGTGCCCCAGGGCAAGGCGTTGGACATCGCCGAGGCGGCGCCGGTCGAGGGATTCGACGCATCCTACAAGGGCGCCAGCCAATACGACGCGATCAAGGGCGCCGACGTGGTGATCGTCACCGCCGGCATTCCCCGCAAGCCCGGCATGAGCCGCGACGACCTCATCGCCACCAATGCCAAGGTGATCGACACCGTCGGCAAGGCGATCAAGAAATACTGCCCGAAGGCCTTCGTCATCGTCATCACCAATCCGCTGGATGTGATGGTCTACGTGATGCAGGAATCCTCGGGACTGCCGGCCAGCCATGTGGTCGGCATGGCGGGCGTGCTCGACAGCGCGCGGTTCCGCCATTTCCTTGCCGAGGAATTCAAGGTTTCGGTGGAAGACGTGACCGCCTTCGTGCTCGGCGGCCACGGCGACACCATGGTACCGCTCACCCGCTATTCGACGGTCGCCGGCATTCCGCTGCCCGACCTGGTGAAGATGGGGTGGACCACCAAGGAGCGCGTGGACGCCATCGTCCAGCGCACCCGGGACGGCGGTGCCGAGATCGTCAACCTGTTGAAGACGGGTTCAGCCTTTTACGCCCCCGCGGCAGCCGCGATCCAGATGGCCGAGAGCTATCTCAAGGACAAACGACGCGTGCTGCCCTGCGCCGCTCAGTTGAACGGCGAATACGGGGTCAAGGGACTCTATGTCGGCGTGCCGGTAATCATCGGCGCATCCGGCGTGGAGAAGGTGGTCGAGATCGACCTCAACAAGGCCGAAAAAGCCATGTTCGACAAGTCGGTCGCGGCCGTTAGGGGCCTCATCGATGTGGTGAGGAAGCTTCAAAGAGGAGAGAAGCAATGACGAAGTTGATTGAACTGGCTGCCAAGAAGGCGGCGAAGAAGGCCAAGAAGACCACGAAGAAGGCTGCTGCGAAGAAGCCTGCGAAGAAAAAGGCCAAGAAGTAGTTTTATCGCCAGTTTAGGCGTTAAACGGCCTGCGACGGCGACAGTCCTGCCGCCCTCAAGGGCGGGCTCAAGTTCAATTGGCTTGAACCCGTCGGACAAGGTGGTAGAGTACGTCTTGCTGCACCACAGCATTTCGTCGGCTGTCGCCGTCGCCCGCTTTTTTTGCCCAGTCCCGGATCCGTCCGGGACGGAAGACTTTGACGTCAGAACTCGCCCATCCAGGGCCACTTGCCCGGCAATTGCCTGAGCCGAATCCCAGGCAGATCTTTACCCGGGCTAAAGGATCTCCTGGCACCTTGGGTCTTCTGCCGCGGGGCACGGCCGACCTTCGATAGATGCCGCTCGGTGCAGATTTCCGCTTTGCAACATCGGGATAGCCGGGCATGAACATCCATGAGTATCAGGCTAAATCCCTGATCGGTAAACTTGGCGTGGCGGTCCCCAATGGCCACGTCGCCTATACCGCCGACGAGGCGGTCCAAGCAGCCCAAAAACTCGGTGGCAGCGTCTGGGTGGTGAAGGCCCAGATCCATGCCGGCGGCCGCGGCAAGGCCGGCGGCGTCAAGGTGGTGAAAAGCGTCGACGACGTCCGCGAGGCCGCCAAGAAGATGCTGGGCATGACCCTGGTGACCCATCAGACCGGCCCGGCCGGCAAGGTGGTGAAGCGGATCTATGTCGAGGCCGGCTGCGACATCAAACGCGAACTCTATCTCGGCATGCTGGTCGACCGCGCCACCTCGCGCGTCACCATCATGGCCTCGACCGAGGGCGGCATGGAGATCGAGGAGGTCGCCGCCAGGCATCCGGAGAAGATCCTCAAGGTTGCGATCGATCCGGCCACCGGCATCCAGCCCTTCCACGCCCGCCAGATCGCCTTCGGCCTCGGCCTCGAGGGCAACCAGATCGGCTCGGCGGTGAAATTCGTCATGGCGCTCTACCGCGCCTTCATGGAACTCGACTGCTCGATCGTCGAGATCAACCCGCTGGTGGTCACCGGCGCCGGCGAGGTCCTGGCGCTCGACGCCAAGATCAACTTCGACGACAACGCCCTCTACCGCCACAAGGAGATCGAGGACCTGCGCGATCCCGACGAGGAGGATCCGGCCGAACTCGAGGCCGCCAAGCACAGCCTCAACTACATCAAGCTCGACGGCGACATCGGCTGCATGGTGAACGGCGCCGGCCTCGCCATGGCGACCATGGACATCATCAAGCTCTACGGCGGCATGCCGGCGAACTTCCTCGATGTCGGCGGCGGCGCCACCAAGGAGCGCGTCACCACCGCCTTCAAGATCATCCTCTCCGACCCCAATGTCGAAGGCATCCTGGTCAACATCTTCGGCGGCATCATGCGCTGCGACGTCATCGCCGAGGGCGTGGTGGCGGCGGCCCGCGAGGTCTCGCTGCACGTGCCGCTGGTGGTGCGGCTGGAAGGCACCAATGTCGAATTGGGCAAGAAGATCCTGGCGCAGTCCGGCCTGCCGATCCTCTCCGCCGACAACCTGGCCGACGCCGCCGAAAAGGTGGTGAAGGCCGTGCGGGAGGCGCAGTAGTCATGTCGGTTCTGGTCAACAAGGACACCAAGGTCATCTGCCAGGGCTTCACCGGCGCCCAGGGCACCTTCCACTCCGAGCAGGCGATCGCCTACGGCACCCGGATGGTGGGCGGCGTCACCCCCGGCAAGGGCGGCAGCAAGCATCTCGATCTGCCGGTCTACGACACCGTCGCCGAAGCGGTCGCCAAGACCGGGGCGAATGCCAGCGTCATCTACGTGCCGCCGCCCTTCGCCGCCGATGCGATCCTCGAGGCGATCGATGCCAGGCTGCCGCTGGCCGTCTGCATCACCGAGGGAATCCCCGTCCTCGACATGGTCAGGGTGAAGCGGGCGCTGCAGGGGTCGAAGACCCGGCTGATCGGGCCGAATTGCCCCGGCATCATCACCCCCGAGGAATGCAAGATCGGCATCATGCCGGGCCATATCCACCGCCGCGGCAGGATCGGTATTGTCTCCCGGTCCGGGACGCTTACCTACGAGGCGGTGGCCCAGACGACGGCCGCCGGGCTAGGACAGACGACCTGCATCGGGATCGGCGGCGATCCGGTCAACGGCACCAACTTCGTTGACTGTTTGGAAATGTTTTTGGCCGATCCTGCGACCGAGGGGATCGTGATGATCGGCGAGATCGGCGGCAGCGCCGAGGAAGACGCCGCCGCCTTCCTGAAGTCGTCGAAGAGCAAGAAACCGGTGGTGGGCTTCATCGCCGGGGTCACGGCCCCGCCGGGCCGCCGCATGGGCCATGCCGGAGCGATCATCTCCGGCGGCAAGGGTGGCGCCGGGGACAAGATCGAGGCGATGAAGGCGGCCGGGATCACGGTCGCGGAATCGCCGGCCTCGCTGGGCAGCGCGATGCTGAAGGCGATGGGCAAATAGCCGGCGCCGTCCGCACCATGTTCGGGAGCGCCGCCGGCCTCAAGGTTGGGCGGTCGACGAATTGAAAGAATTGACCCTTATAAAGACGTGCCGCAGGACGGGATCCGGTCCCCTGGAGTGCCAGGGGCGTCCCGCTGCGGCCGATCGCGCGGGTAGGGAATCATGACACAGCAGCATCCGAGTTTTCTGTCCGGTCCGAACGCCCCCTTCATCGAAGAGCTCTACGCCAAGTACCTGGAGAACCCCAACACGGTGGATCCCAGCTGGCGCAAGTTCTTTGCCGAGCTGCAGGACGACAGCGCCATCGTGCTGCAGGACATCCGCGGGGCCAGCTGGGCGCCGCGCGACCGCATGGTCGAGATCTCCCGCAACGGCCAGGACGAGGACGTCGCGCTGGCCGAGGCGCCGGGCGAATCGGCGCGCCCCCGCACCACCTCGCGCGACCGGCAGAAGGCGGCGCGCGACAGCCTGCGGGCGATGATGCTGATCCGCGCCTACCGGGTCCGCGGCCATCTCGAGGCCAATCTCGATCCCCTGGGCCTGAAGCCGCAATACAAGCATGCCGAGCTCGACCCGCGGACCTACGGCTTCACCGAGGCCGACATGGACCGCGAGATCTTCATCGACAACGTCTTCGGCTACGAGAGCGCCACCCTGCGCCAGATCGTCCATGCGGTCCGCGAGACCTATTGCGGCTCGATCGGCGTCGAATACATGCACATCGAGAATCCCGACCAGAAGAAGTGGCTGCAGCTCCGCATCGAGGGCAGCCGCAACCAGCGGGAATTCACCGCCCGCGGCAAGAAGGCGATCCTCGAGCGGCTGACCGCCGCCGAGATGTTCGAGAAGTTCCTCGACAAGAAGTACACCGGCACCAAGCGCTTCGGCCTCGACGGCGGCGAGACCACGATCCCCGGCCTCGAGCAGATCATCAAGCGCGGCAGCCAGCTCGGCGTGAAGGAGATCGTCATCGGCATGGCGCATCGCGGGCGCCTCAACGTGCTGACCAACCTGATGAGCAAGCCCTTCGCCGCGATCTTCTCGGAGTTCCAGGGCAATCCGGCGAACCCCGAGGACGTGCAGGGCTCGGCCGACGTCAAGTACCATCTCGGCACCTCGGCCGACCGCGAGTTCGACGGCCGCGTCGTGCACCTGTCGCTGACCGCCAATCCCTCGCATCTCGAGGCGGTGAATACCGTCGTCCTCGGCAAGGTGCGCGCCAAGCAGGTGCAGCGCAACGACCGGAGCGCCGAGCAGGTGATGGGCCTGCTGATCCATGGCGACGCTGCCTTCGCCGGCCAGGGCCTGGTCCCGGAATCCCTCGATCTCTCCGAGCTCGACGGCTACAAGACCGGCGGCACCATCCATTTCATCACCAACAACCAGATCGGCTTCACCACCAATCCGGTGGCCTCGCGCTCGGGCCCCTACTGCTCCGACATCGCCAAGGGCGTGCAGGCGCCGATCTTCCACGTCAACGGCGACGATCCGGAGGCGACGCTGTTCGTCTGCGGCCTGGCCATGGAGTTCCGCCAGGAATTCAAGCGCGACGTGGTGATCGACATGTTCTGCTATCGCCGCTTCGGCCACAACGAGAGCGACGAGCCGGCCTTCACCCAGCCGCTGATGTACAAGAAGATCGCCACCCACCCGACGACCCGCCAGATCTATGCCCAGCAGCTGGTCGAGGAGGGCGTGCTGACCCAGGAAGAGGTCGACAAGGTGACCGGCGACTTCCAGGCGAAGCTCGACGCCGCCTTCGAGGTCGCGCAGTCCTTCAAGCCGAACAAGGCGGATTGGCTGGAAGGCGCCTGGGCCGGGCTCGAGACCGCCTCCGGCGACGAGCGCCGCGGCACCACCGGCGTCGATCTCGACAAGCTGCAGCTGGTCGGCAAGGCGCTGACCACGGTGCCCGCCACCTTCAACCTCAACCGCAAGATCGCCCGCCAGCTCGCCCAGAAGGAGGAGATCCTGAAGAAGGGCGAGGGCATCGACTGGGCGACGGGCGAGGCCCTGGCCTTCGGCACCCTGCTCGACGAGGGCATGCAGGTGCGCCTCTCCGGCCAGGATTGCAAGCGCGGCACCTTCAGCCAGCGCCATGCCGTGCTGATCGACCAGGAGAACGAGGACGAGTTCATCCCGCTCAACAACATCCGCGAGGGCCAGTCGCATTTCGAGGTGATCAACAGCCCGCTCTCCGAGGCCGGTGTGCTCGGCTTCGAATACGGCTACAGCCTGGCCGAACCCAAGGCCCTGGTGCTCTGGGAGGCGCAGTTCGGCGATTTCGTCAACGGCGCCCAGGTCATCATCGACCAGTTCATCACTTCGGGCGAGAGCAAGTGGCTGCGCATGTCGGGCCTGGTCATGCTGCTGCCGCACGGCTATGAGGGCCAGGGGCCGGAGCATTCCTCCGCCCGGCTCGAGCGCTGGCTGCAGCTCTGCGCCGAGGACAACATGCAGGTGGTGAACGCCACCACGCCGGCCAACTATTTCCATGTGCTGCGCCGGCAGATCCACCGCAATTTCCGCAAACCGCTGATCATGATGACGCCGAAGTCGCTGCTGCGGCACAAGCTCTGCGTCTCGAAACTGTCCGAGATGGGGCCCGGCACCACCTTCCACCGCATCCTCTGGGACGACAACGGCAAGCTCGTCGACGGCAAGATCCGGCGCGTCGTGCTCTGTTCCGGCAAGGTCTATTTCGACCTCTTCGAGGAGCGCGAGAAGCGCGGCCTCGAGGACGTCTACCTGATGCGGGTCGAGCAGCTCTATCCCTTCCCGGCCAAGGCCCTGAACGAGGAGCTGAAGCGCTTCCCCGGGGCCGAGGTCGTCTGGTGCCAGGAAGAGCCGAAGAACATGGGCGGCTGGAGTTCGGTGATGCCGGAGATCGAGACGGTGATGGATCTGCGGGGCCTGAAGCAGGCGCGGCTGAAATATGCCGGCCGTCCGGCCGCGGCTTCGCCGGCGACCGGCCTGTTCAAGCGCCATGTCAAGGAACAGGCGAAGCTGGTGAACGAGGCGCTGACCATCGGCTGAGGCGCAGGTATCGGATTGACTATCGCTCCTTGCCCGGCGCCGCTTCGGCCGACCGGGGAACGGGCAGACGCAGAAGAGGTGCATTGATGGCGACCCAGATCGTAGTGCCGAGCTTGGGCGAATCCGTGACCGAGGCCACGGTCGCGAAGTGGATGAAGAAGGTCGGCGATCCGGTGAAGCAGGACGAGGCCCTGCTCGAGCTGGAAACCGACAAGGTGACCCAGGAGGTCTATGCGCCGACCGCCGGCACCCTCGGCGAGATCGCCGCCGAGACCGGCGCGGTGGTGCCGATCGGCGCGCTGCTCGGCACCATCACCGATGGTGGTGCCGTCCAGGCAAGACCCGCCGCACCTGCCGCAGCCCAGGCACCCGCAACTCCGACTCCGGCACCCGCGGCCCCGGCGCCCGCAGCCCCGGCGCCCGCCGCCGCCAATGCCAATGGCGATGACCGGCTCTCGCCCGCGGTGCGCAAGCTGGTCGAGGAGAACAAGCTCGATCCCAATGCCATCAAGGCATCCGGCAAGGACGGCCGCCTGACCAAGGGCGACGTGCTCGATCACATGTCGAGGCCTGCCCCGGCCGCGACCCCGGCTCCAGCGGCCCCGGCACCGCGCCCGGCACCCGCGCCGGCCGTGGCCGAGCCGCATGTGCCGCGCCAGCTGGCGCCGCGCGAGGAGCGGGTGCCGATGTCGCGCCTGCGCCGCCGCATCGCCGAGCGCCTCAAGCAGGCGCAGAACACCGCCGCCATGCTCACCACCTTCAACGAGGTGGACATGGGCCCGGTGATGGCGCTGCGCGAGAAATACAAGGAGGCCTTCGAGAAGCGCCACAAGGTGAAGCTCGGCTTCATGGGCTTCTTCGTCAAGGCGGCGATCCAGGGCCTGAAGGAGATCCCGGCGGTCAACGGCGAGATCGACGGCGGCGACATCATCTTCAAGAACCACTACGACATCGGCGTCGCCGTCGGCACCGAGCAGGGGCTGGTGGTGCCGGTGGTGCGCGATGCCGACGAGCTCAGCCTGGCCGGCGTCGAGGCGAAGATCGCCGAGCTCGGCCGGCGCGCCCGCGAGGGCAAGCTGTCGATCGACGAGCTCACCGGCGGCACCTTCACCATCTCCAACGGCGGCGTCTACGGCTCGCTGATGTCGATGCCGATCCTGAACACGCCGCAATCCGGCATCCTCGGCATGCACAAGATCCAGCAGCGCCCGATGGTGGTCGACGGCAAGATCGAGATCCGGCCGATGATGTACCTGGCCCTCAGCTACGACCACCGCATCATCGACGGGCGCGAGGCCGTCACCTTCCTGGTGCGGCTGAAGGAATGCCTGGAGGATCCGCAGCGCCTGATCCTGGAACTCTGAGCGGGACCGGGGCGGGAATGGCGCGCAGTCCGGCGGGGAAATCGGCGGTGCCCGCGGCATCCGGGCGCAAGGCGACGCGGCCGCCCTATTACAACCAGACCCTGGATTTCACCTGCGGGCCCTCGTCGCTGCTGATGGCGATGAAGACCCTGGATCCGGCGACCGATTTTACCCGCGCCCACGAGATGCAGCTCTGGCGCGAGGCCAACACCGTCTTCATGGGCAAGGGCCATCCCGGCTCCAGCCCCTACGGCATCGCGCTCGCCGCCTGGCGGCGCGGCTTCCCGGCGGAGATCTGGCTCGGCCGCAAGGGACCGGTCCTCTTGGACTACCAGCCCGATGCCGAGCGCCGCAAGGTCTCGAAGCTGATCCAAGGCGAGGACGAGGCGCTGGTGCGCGCCGCCGGGATGAAGATCGCGGTGCGGCGCTGGACGATCGACGATCTGCGCGCCGCGCGCGCGTCCGGCGCCATTCCCATCGTCCTCGTCTCGACGCGCCTGTTCCACGGCGACGACACGCCGCATTGGGTAGTGGTGGCGGGGATCGACGACGAAAAGATCTATGTCAGCGACCCCTGGATCTCCCGCAACAAGGGCCAGACCGCGCGCAGCCAGACCGCGCGCGCCACCGCCCATGCGGATTTCCTGAAGATGGCGTCCTACGGCAAGCGCCGGGAACGCGCGGTGGTCCTCGTGCGCGCCGGTTCGGCCGTCTGATGCAGTATCTCGCACCGCGTGGCCGTACCCCCTCCCTGACCCTCCCCCATCAAGGGGGAGGGATGGGGAGGGGGTGAATGCCGCCGCACCCCCTGACCGTTCGTTGAAGGAAGAAGACATGGCGGAAGATACATTCGACCTGGTGGTGATCGGCGGCGGCCCGGGCGGCTATGTCTGCGCCATCAAGGCGGCGCAGCTCGGGCTGAAGACCGCCTGCGTCGAGAAGCGCGGCACCCTGGGCGGCGTCTGCCTCAATGTCGGCTGCATCCCCTCGAAGGCGCTGCTGGCCTCCTCCGAGAAGTTCGAGGAGGCGGGGCATGTCTTTGCCGCCCATGGCGTCAAGGTCGGCACGCCCGAGCTCGATCTGAAGACCATGATGGCGCGCAAGGACAAGGTCGTCGGCGATCTCACCAAGGGCATCGAGTTCCTGTTCAAGAAGAACAAGGTCGACCTATCTGAAGGGCGCCGGGAAATTCCTCGATGCGAAGCGCCTGGAGGTGACCGGCGGCCGACGGCGCCCGGCAGGTGGTGACGGCGAAGAGCTTCGTCATCGCCACCGGCTCGGAGGTGACGCCGCTCCCCGGCGTCGCCATCGACGAGAAGCAGATCGTCTCCTCGACCGGCGCGCTCGCCCTCGACAAGGTGCCGGAGCATCTGGTCGTCATCGGCGGCGGGGTCATCGGCCTGGAGATGGGCTCGGTCTGGCGCCGGCTCGGCTCCAGGGTCACCGTGGTCGAGTTCCTCGACCGGATCGTGCCGGCGATGGACGGCGAGATCGGCCAGCAGTTCCAGAAGATCCTCGCCAAGCAGGGCATGGTCTTCAAGCTCGGCACCAAGGTGACCGCGGCGCAAGCCGGCGAAGGGCAAGGTGACGCTCAGCCTCGAGCCGGCCAAGGGCGGTGCCGCGGAGGAGCTGGTCGCCGATGCGGTACTGGTCGCGATCGGCCGCCGGCCCTATGTCGAGGGCCTCGGCCTCGAGGCGGCCGGCGTGGCGCTCGACGAGAAGCGCCGGGTGCAGACCGACGGCCATTTCCGCACCTCGGTCCCCGGCATCTATGCGATCGGTGACGTGATCGTCGGCCCGATGCTGGCGCACAAGGCCGAGGAGGACGGCGTCGCCATCGCCGAGATCCTCGCCGGCCAGGCCGGCCATGTGAACTACGAGACCTGCCCCAACATCGTCTATACCGCGCCGGAACTGGCCTCGGTCGGCCGGACCGAGGAGGAGCTGAAGGCGGCTGGCATCGCCTACAAGGTCGGCAAGTTCCCCTTCCTGGCGAATTCCCGCGCCAAGGCGGCGGGCGACACCGACGGTCTGGTGAAGCTGCTGGCGGATGCGACATCCGACCGCCTGCTCGGCGCCCATATCCTCGGGCCCGGCGCCGGCACGCTGATCCACGAATGCGTCATGGCGATGGAGTTCCAGGGCTCGGCCGAGGATGTCGCCCGCGCCTTCCACGGCCATCCGACCCATAACGAGGCGATCAAGGAAGCCGCCCTCGCGATCTCCAGCAAGCCCATCCACATCTGACCCGCAACGCCGGCATTCTCCCGCAACGGGAGCGGGGACACACGATTTTGCACGGCATTGGAGAAATTCGTGGGTGGCCGGGCCAAGCCCGGCCATGACGCATGAGAGTCGTCGGGACCTAAATTCCCTCGTCATCCCCGGGCTTGGCCCGGGGACCCACGAGTTTACCCGGCATTGAATTCATTGGCGGGTGGCGGGGCTTCCCGGATCGAGTGCGGGGACGGCCTTGACGGGTGATGGGAAACGCCGCCGGCATGCCGGATAACGGCGTCGGCGACGAGGGACTTGTGGGTGAGCGGGCCCATATGCCCGGCACCCTTCACGGTCTCGATCCTGCAATCGGGCATCAGCGCCGCCAGTGTCCGCGCGGTGGCGCGGGCCGGCGCGGGCGACTGATCGCCGGACAGGATGAGGCACGGCACGTCCAGCTGCGCGTAAAGCCTCGGCTGATGCGGCCGATCCAGCAAGGCATGAAAGTCGAGCGTCACCTTCGGCGCCCAGCGCATCAGCGCGGCTCTGGATGTCGGGCCGCAGGCCGTCCCAGGAGTCCCGGCCGCCCCAATAGGTCACGAATCGCGCCATGGCGCCCCGGGCATCGCCGCGGCCGAGCCTGGCACCGACCTCCGCCGCCAGGTCCACGATCTCCGCGCGCGCCGCGCCGTCGTCCGCACCAAGCAGGTGGAAGGCGGAGGGCTCGTAGAGCGTGATGCCGGCGACGGCCGCGGGCCGTGCCAGGGCCACCTGCAGGGCCACCGCCCCGCCATAGGAATGACCGACCAGATGGACCGGCCGGCGCTCGGCATCGATCAGCGCCACGACGGGCGCGGCTTCGTCCTCCAGGGTGAAGGCGCGATTGCCGTGCCAGGCCGGCCCGTTGCGCGCGCCATGGAGATCCGGGGCCAGCATCCGGCTGCCGACACCCATCCGATCGCGCAGGGGCTGCCACATGTCGCCGCTTGCGCCCGAGCAATGCAGGGCGATGAGCGTCGCTGCGGCCGGCCGCAGGCGCGGCATCCCGGGACCCGCAGCAGCCGGGTCGAACATCGACTTCATCATCCGTCTTCTCCTGCGGATCTGCCGGGCGAGATCAGGGGTGCCGGCGGCGCGAGCGGCCGCCGATCCCCGGCTACTGGAGCGTTGCCAGCGCCGCCGCGATGCGCTTGCCCTGCGCCTCGGTGATCAGGCTTCCGAGGATCGACTGGAAGCGCGGATGGGCGGCGCCGGAGAAGATGTACTGCCAGCGATAGGCCTTGAGGAACTGCATCGCCAGCGCCTCGGCCTCCGGGCCGCGGATGGACCGGTCGCAATGGGCGGCAAGATATCCGGCATCAGCCTTGGCCTGTGCCTGCAGGATCCCGTCGACGGCCGCGACCAGGGCGATGAAGTCGTCGACGCCGCGGTCGCGCTCGGCCGCGGACAGGGTCGCGTCGTGACGGCGCAGCTCGAGCTCGTCGAGGATCACGTGCTGGCACTCGTCCTTCCAGTGATACAGGAACACGTCCTTGAACAGCTCCGAGAGCTCGCCGTCCGGCTCGATGCTTTCGCGATAATGCATCTGCACGAAGAGCTCGATGTGCAGCGTCAGCATGAGCACGGCCCAGCTGCTCTTGCCGAGCACGACGCCGGCGACCAGGTTCGGATCGACATCGAAGCGGTAGCCCGCCGGAAGGACCGCCTCCATCATCCCGTCGATGCGACGGAACAGCGCCTGGTGCTTCAATTCCTCTTCGCTGAAGCGGAGCAGGGCTTCGAGTGCGTTCTGGTCGCCCAGTCCATGGCCGCAACCGACCTCGAGCATCTTGGCGGTGATGAAGCGCTCGACCAGGCCGAACACGTTGGCATAGGTGCGCCCCTGGACCTGGCTGGCGCGGCGCTTCTCCGCATCGGAGAGCGTGGTGAACTCCCGGATCAGGGAGAGCCCGTCCGGCAGGAACTTCTTCGAGATGTCGAAGCTGCGCTCCCGGATCACGTCCCGCTCGATGTCCCAGCGCACGGCCTTGGACGCCTTCGTGCAGCGGGCATATTGATCGGTGTGCGGGTGTTTGGTAATCGCGTTCATCCTCGTCTCCTGGCTCGTCGATCCCGTCTCCGGGCGCGGCGGACCTATACCGGCGCCACCCGCCGCGATCCATGATCGCGCCGCCGGAAGGCTTGACCGAAACGCCGGATTTCAGATCCGTCCAGGGACCCCCGAGTTTGCGCGGCAATGAGTGAATTCGTGGGTGGCCGGGCCAAGCCCGGCCATGACAGAAAATTCTCAACTCCGATAACCCCGTCATCCCCGGGCTTGGCCCGGGGACCCACGAGTTCGCCTGGACTAGGCTAGGCGCGCGTCGGTTCACAACAGTGTTACGTAAAATGTTATTGACATATCCGCATAAAGCGTATATATTGGTGAATATCGGCCCAGGCTTGCGACAGGTGCCGACCGCGCTCCCCGGGAGCGGTCGATAACGCCATGGAGCGGCCTGGATAACCGGGGGAACGGCCTGATCAGCCGTGCCCCTCCGGCCTGTTGGAATCGCTCGGCTGCCCGTCGGTGCAGGCCGCTTCCGGGAGGGATATCCCGCGGCGCAGAACCGATACCCGGGCCGGAGAAATACCGGCCTACCGATCGACCCCGGCACGCCGGCCGCAAATCCGGCGCGCCACACCTGCCCGAGCGATTCCACATGGCCGGATCGATGAAAGACAGAACGACGGTTCGAGGATGAGCAGAACAGATGGAACAAACTCCCTCGACATCCCCGGGCTTGGCCCGGGGACCCACGGGCTTGCGCGGGATTGAAGACATTCGTGGGTGGCCGGGCCAAGCCCGGCCATGACGAATTAGATTCGTCGGAACCCAAACTCCATCGTCATCCCCGGGCTTGGCCCGGGGACCCATGGGTTTGCGCGGCAATGAAGAAGCCCGCCGACGCCGGATTCAGGCCCGCATCGGGAAACCTATCCGACGCGCGGCAGGCGCGAGCGGAATTCCAGGTCGTCCAGCACCAGATGGTTGCGCATATAGGCGCGGCTGGCATCGTTCAGCGGCTGGTGGTCCCAGGACTGGTGGCGGCCCTGGCTGAGCGCCCCATGGACCAGGCGGCGCCGGCGCTGGCTGGCGATCACCTCGGCGGTCAGCCGGTCGATGTCCCAGCGTGTCGCGGCCTCCCGGCGGAAGGCCTCCAGCGTGGACTGATGCGCGGCCGCGGTCGCCAGGTTGCTTTTCTCCAGCGGGTCGGCCACCAGATCGTAGAGCTGCTCCGGATCCGGCCGCGAGCAGACGTATTTCCATGGGCCGCGCCGGATCATCAGCAGCGGCGCGATCGCGCCCTCGCCGCAATATTCGCCGAACACCTCGTCATGGCCGCCGCTGCCGCCGAGATGCGGCAGCAGGCTGCGCCCGTCGATCGGCGCCGCCGGCCGGAAGGTCGCGCCGTCGGCGGCGATCTCCGCCAGGGTCGGCAGCAGGTCGACATGGGAGACGCTGGCCGCCACCCGGCGCGGCGCGATCTTGCCCGGCGCCGCGACGAAGAGCGGGATGCGGCAGGCATTCTGGAACCAGCTCATCTTGTACCAGAGGCCGCGCTCGCCCAGCATGTCGCCGTGATCGGCGGTGAAGACCACCAGGGTCTCGCCGTCGAGCCCGGTCTCCGCAAGGGCCCTGAGCACGGTACCGACCTGGGCGTCGAGATAGGAGACCGAGGCGAAATAGGCCCGGCGTGCCCGGCGGATATCGGCCTCGGTGATCGTCCAGTTGTCCATGTCCGAGACGTGGCGCAGGCGCCGGCTGTGCGGATCCAGGGGCACCTCCGCCGCCGTCACCGCCGGCATCGGGATCTCGTCGTCGCGATAGGCGTCGAAATACTGCGGCAGGTTGGCATAGGGATCGTGGGGATGGGTCCAGGAGGCGACCAGGCAGAACGGCCGCTCGTCGGCCGCCCGCGCCACGTCGTAGATGTGCCGCCGCGTCGCATAGGTGACCTCGTCGTCGAAATCCAGCTGGTTCGACCGCACGCAGGGGCCGGCCTGGGTCACCGAGGCCATGTTGTGGTACCAGCTCGGGCGGACCTCCGGATGCTCCCAGTCCGGCGTCCAGCCGAAATCCGCCGGATAGATGTCGGTGGTCAGCCGCTCCTCGAAGCCGTGCAGCTGGTCCGGGCCGCAGAAATGCATCTTGCCGGCCAGTGCCGTCCGGTAGCCGGCGGCGCGCAGGTAATGCGCGAAGGTGGGCACGTCGGCGGCGAAATCCGCGGCGTTGTCGAAGGCGCCGATCCGGCTCGGCAGGGCGCCGGCCATCATGGTGAAGCGCGCCGGCGCGCAGAGCGGGCTGACGCAGTAGAAGCTGTCGAAGACCGCGCTCCGCGCCGCCAGGGCGTCCAGATTCGGCGTCCGTACCACCGGCTGCCCGTAGGCCGGCAGGAACGGCGCCGCCAGCTGGTCGGCCATCAGGAAGAGGATGTTCAGGCGGCGCTTGCCCATCGGGTATACCCATACCGTTGTGTTATGGCGGCTATCGCGAAGGCGACAGGAATAGCCTATATTAATGCGATGTTGCAGTTGGGAACAGCCGAGGCCTGCTCATGGGGGACATAATCCAAGATTATGTGCGCGGCGGCTTCCCATCGCTGCCGGCCTTGCTCGCGCTGGTGGCGGCGGGCGAGCGCGGCGGCTTCACCGCGGCGGCCCGGGCCTTGGGCATCACCCAGCCGGCGATCAGCCGGGAGATCCGCCAGGCCGAGCGGCTGATCGGCCGGCCGCTGTTCCGCCGCTCGCCGCGCGGCGTCGAGCTGACGCCGGAGGGCCGCCAGCTGCTGGAGGCGGCCGGCACCGGGCTGAAGACCATCGCCGATGCGGTCGAGCGGATCCGCCAGCCGAATGCGGCGCGGCACCTCACCGTCGGCGCCGATTTCGGCTTTGCCGCCTATTGGCTGACGCCGCGCCTGCCGGATTTCGCCGCCAAGGTGCCGAATGTCGACGTCCGCATCATGACCGCCCAGCATGTCGAGCGCACCGTGCTGGCGGATTGCGACATTGCCGTCATGTTCGGCGCCGGCCGCTGGGCGGGGGTGAAGACGCGGCGCCTGTTCCAGGAAACCGTCTATCCGGTCTGCGCCCCGGGCTATCCGACCGGGCCGGCGACCGGCCGCCCGGACTGGATGACCGAGGCCACGCTCCTGCACCTGGTGGACACCGACGGCGGCGGCGACTGGTTCAGCTGGCCCGATCTGTTCGAGGCCGCCAACGTGAAGAAGCCGCATCGCGGGCGGAACCTGCAGTTCAACATCTACACCTTGGTGCTGCAGGCGGCGATGGCCGGGCAGGGCATCGCCATCGGCTGGGCGCCGCTGGTCGAGCCGCTGATCGCAGGCGGCCAGCTGAAGCGCGCCCACAACACCGTCTGCCGCTCGACCCGCGGCTATTTTCTGGTCCGCCCCAAGGGTGCGGCCGCCAACCCGCTGGTCACGGAATTCGAGGACTGGCTGACCGGCGCCATCGCGGCGAAGGCCTGAATCCCTCAGGCGTCGATCGCCATCCAGTCGAGATCGGCGATGACGTGGCCGCCGAAGCGGTCGTAGAAATCCCTGGCCAGCCGGTTCGGCCGGTAGACCGCCCAGATGAGTTCCTTGCCGCCGGCCGCCCGGCACTGCGCCTGGGCGCGGCGCATCAGCGCCTGGCCGGCGCCGAGCCCGCGGGCCTGGGCGCGGACGAAGAGATCGATCACCCAGAGGACGCGATGCGCCTTGTCGGCGTCGTAGCCCGGGCAATAGAGCAGGTAGCCAACCGGCGTCGCGCCATCGAAGGCGACGAAGCCGGCGAAGGCCGGATCGGCGCCGAAACCGTCCGCCAGGAAGCGCTCCCGGGTCAGGCTGAAGCTGACGGCATCGCCGAGATCGACCAGGTACTGCGTCGCCTCCCGCGCCATGGCGGTGACGATATCGGCATCGTCGCGGGTGATCGGGCGGAGGGTGAGGGTCATAGCTTCGCCCGCGGATGCGCCGCGTTGTAGACGGTCATCAGCTGCGCGGCATCGATCTCGGTGTAGCGCTGGGTGGTCGAGAGCGAGGCGTGGCCGAGCAGTTCCTGGATGGCGCGCAGATCGCCGCCGCCGGCCAGGAGATGGGTGGCAAAGGAATGCCGCAGGGCATGCGGCGTCGCGGTTTCCGGCAGGCCGAGCTGGGCCCGCAGCCGCTGCATCGCGCCCTGGACGATGCGGGCATTCAGCCGCTTGCCGCGGGCGCCGAGGAAGAGCGGCAGCTCCCGCCCGCCCAGATAGGGGCAGGCGTTCAGATAGTCGACGATCGCATCGGCGACCACGGGCAGCACCGGCACCCGGCGGGTCTTGTTGCCCTTGCCGGTGATGGTGAGCGTCATCACCGCATCCTTCCGACGCATGTCGAAGCCGGCGACGGCGCCGCGGTCGAGGCCGAGCGCCTCGGAGATGCGCAGCCCGCAGCCGTAGAGCAGGAGCAGGACCGCGAGATCGCGCCTGGCGATCCAGGGTTCGTCGTCCAGGACGGCGATCGCCTCCAGCGCATCCTCGGCCTCGGCGGCGGTCAGCGGCTTCGGCACGCCGCGCGGGATCTTCGGCGAGGCCACGGTGGCGATGGCGCCGTTGTCGCCGCGATGCCGCCGGGCGAGGAAGCGGAAGAAGCCGCGCACCGCGCTCATCGCCCGCGCCGTTGACGCGGCGGCGAGGCCGCGGCTGAAGCGGTCCGCCATCCAGCCGCGGAAGTCGCCGCGCTGGGCGTCATTGAGGGCGGCGAGATCCGGCAGGCCGCCCTGGTGGCGCGCGATGAAGCCGAGGAAGTCCGCGAGATCGCCGATATAGGCGTCGCTGGTGTGGCGCGAGGCGCGGCGCTCATCGGCGAGATAGCTCAGCCAGCCGTCGATCGCCGCCGCCAGATCCGGCGCCGCGGCGAAGCGCAGATCGCGGCCCCCCGCGCCGTCGTCGTCCGGTCCTAGGGTTTCGGCAGGTCGAGCCATGTCCGGATGCCGAATTCGATGACCCGGCCCATGAAGCTCATCAGTTCGGTGCCCTGGCCGGCATGGAAATAGCCGGGATGGCGGGTGCCGAAGGCGATCAGGCCGGCGGGCGCCTGGGCGCTGATGGTGAGGCGCAGCAGGGCGTCGGAGCGGACGAGATCGGCGGCGCCGCCGAAGATCTCGGGGTCGCCCACCGATTCGTCGCGTAGCAGCACCTCGCGGCCCTTGCCCATCAGCCGGTCGACCGCGCCGCGATCGAGGAACTGGATGCCGTCGTGCTTCGGCTTCTTGCTGGTGATGTCGGTGAGCTCGACGCAGAGGCTGACCACGTCGACCTCGAGCAGCAGAGCGAGATCGCCGGTGATGATCTCGATGAACTGCTCGAAGGTCTCGGCCTCGAGCAGGGCGATCACCGCATTGTGGATGCGTTCCTGGGTGGTGAGGTTGTCGCGGCTGTTGGCGATGATCTCGTCCTGGTCGGCGCGCAGCTTGGCGACGTCGGTCTTCAGTCGCTCCATCATGAATTGCTGCAGGTCGACGACGCCGTCTTCCTTGTGGCGGCCGGTCGGCAGCTGCAGATCGAGGAGTTCGGGGTGGCGGGCGAGGAAATCGGGATGACGGCGCAGATAGGCCACGACCTGGGCTGCCGTCACCGGATGGGCGACGGCCTTTTCGGTGGGTTTCTGCTGTGCGTCTTCGCCTCGGCTTGCCATCCCATCCAGCTCCCTGGGTTAGAGGATCGTTAGAGAATCGTCTGGCCGGTCTTGGCCCAGTCCGCGAGGAAGGCGGCGAGGCCCTTGTCGGTCAGCGGGTGGTTGAACATCTGCCGCAGCACGGCGGGCGGCAGGGTCGCGACATCGGCGCCCATCTTCGCCGCCTCGATCACATGCATCGGGTGGCGGACCGAGGCGACCAGGACCTCGGTGGTGATCGCATCGTAGGAGCGGTAGATCTGGATGATGTCGGAGATGAGATCCATGCCGTCGCTGCCGACGTCGTCCAGCCGGCCGACGAAGGGCGAGATATAGGTGGCGCCGGCCTTGGCCGCCAGCAGCGCCTGGGCGGCCGAGAAGCAGAGGGTGACGTTGACCTTGGTGCCGTTGCCGCTCAGCGCCTTGCAGGTCTTCAGGCCGTCGACGGTCAGCGGCACCTTCACGCAGACGTTCTTCGCCAGCTTGGCGAGCTTCTTGCCCTCGGCCAGCATGGTCTTGAAATCGGTCGCCGCGACTTCGGCGCTGACCGGGCCGGGGACGATGGCGCAGATCTCCTTGACCACGTCGAGGAACTTGCGGCCGGATTTCGCGATCAGCGACGGATTGGTGGTGACGCCGTCGACCAGGCCGGTGGCGGCCAGTTCCTTGATCTCGTTGACGTCCGCGGTATCGACAAAGAATTTCATGGCGTGTGAGGTTCCCCGTATCAGGTCTTCAGGTCAGTCCTGCAACTCTGGTCCTATGAGCGCGGGCGCCGGCGGCATAGAGTGCGCCACACCCGAATCACCCGATCGCATTGGCCCGATTCTAGACGATAACGATGACGACCGAAACAGCCCGTTCATCCGATCCCGGACCGCCGGCCGACCGCTCCGGCGCGGCGCGGCAGGTGAGCGTGCTCATCCCCCTGGCGCTGTTCAGCGCCTACGACTATCTGGTGCCGCCGGAGCTGACGCTGGCGCCCGGCGATTTCGTCGCGGTGCCGCTGGGCCGGCGCCAGGTGAGCGGCGTGGTCTGGGGTCCGGGCAGCGCCGAGATCGATCGCGGCAAGACTGAAGCCGGTGACGGCGCGGCTCGACCTGCCGCCCTTGCCCGAGATCTCGCGCCGTTTCATCGACTGGGTCGCCGGCTACAGCATGGCGCCTTTGGGCGCGGTGCTGCGCATGGCGATGAGCGTCCCCGAGGCGCTGGAGGCGGAACGCGCGCTGAAGGCCTGGGCGATCGGCGCGCGCGAGGCCGGCAGGATGACGGCGGCACGCGCCCGGGTACTGGCGGTGCTGGACGGCGGCCCGCCGCGCAGCACCACCGATCTTGCCCGCGCCGCCGCGGTCGGTACCGGCGTGATCACTGATATGGGGCGCCTTGGCCAGCTCAGCGCCGTCGCCCTGCCGCTCCCCGCGCCCTTCGGCCGGCCCGACGGCGCACTGGCCGGTCCCGCCTTGTCGGCGGACCAGCAGGCGGCGGCGGCGGCGCTGGTCGGGCTGGACCCCGGCGTGACGCTCCTCGACGGCGTCACCGGCTCGGGCAAGACCGAGGTCTATTTCGAGGCGGTCGCCGCCTGCCTGCGCGCCGGCCGCCAGGCCCTGGTGCTGCTGCCGGAGATCGCCCTCAGCGCGCAATGGCTGGAGCGCTTCGCCGCGCGCTTCGGCGCCGGCCCGGCGCAGTGGCATTCGGAACTGACCGGGCTCGAGCGGCGCCTCACCTGGCGGGCGGTGCTGAACGGCGAGGCGCGGGTGGTGGTCGGCGCCCGCTCGGCGCTGTTCCTGCCCTTCGCCGATCTCGGCCTGATCGTGGTCGACGAGGAGCACGAGACCGCCTTCAAGCAGGAGGACGGCGTCATCTACCAGGCGCGCGACATGGCGGTGGTGCGCGCGCATCTGGCCAGGATCCCGATCGTGCTGGTCTCGGCGACGCCGTCGCTGGAGACGGTGATCAACGTGCAACAGGGCCGCTACCGCGCCCTTGACCTGCCCGACCGCCACGGCGGGGCGCAGCTGCCCGAGATCGCGCTGATCGATCTGCGACGGGACAAGCCGGCGCGCGGCTCCTGGCTGTCGCCCAGCCTGAAGGCGGCGGTGGCGGAAACCCTGGCGGCCGGCGACCAGGCCTTGCTGTTCCTCAACCGGCGGGGCTACGCGCCCCTGACCATCTGCCGCGATTGCGGCCACCGCATGCAATGCCCGAGCTGCACCGCCTGGCTGGTCGAGCATCGCTATTCCCAGCGCCTGCAATGCCACCATTGCGGCTACCAGACCCAGATGCCGCCGGCCTGCCCGGCCTGCGGCGGCCAGGCCAGCTTCGCCGCCTGTGGGCCGGGGGTGGAGCGGCTGGCGGAGGAAGCCGCACAGCTCTTTCCCGAGGCGCGGCGCCTGGTCCTCACCAGCGACACGGTCTCCGGCCCGGCCAAGGCGGCGGAACTCATCCGCATGGTGCGCGACCACGAGGTCGACCTCATCCTCGGCACCCAGATCATCGCCAAGGGCCATCACTTTCCGCATCTGACCCTGGTCGGCGTGGTCGATGCCGATCTCGGGCTCAACGGCGGCGACCTCCGGGCGACCGAGCGGACCTACCAGCTCCTGCACCAGGTGGCGGGACGGGCGGGGCGGGCGGAGAAGCCGGGGCGGGTGCTGGTCCAGACCTACGATCCCGGCCGGCCGGTGATGCAGGCGCTGAAGACCCACGACCGCGCCCGGCTGCTGGAGATCGAGGCGGAGGACCGGCGCCAGTCCGGCATGCCGCCGTTCGGCCGCCTCGCCGCACTCATCGTCTCCGGCCGCGACGAGGCGGCGGTCGAGGCCCAGGTCCAGGCGATGGCCCGGGTGGCACCGCGGATCGAGGGTGTCGCCATCCTCGGCCCGGCCCCGGCGCCGCTCGCCATGCTGCGCGGCCGGCACCGCCGCCGCTTCCTGCTGAAATGCCGCCGCGAGGTCCAGCTGCAGCCGGTGATCCGGGGCTGGATGAAGGGCCTGAAATGGCCCGGCGACCTGCGCCTGCAGATCGATATCGATCCCTATAGTTTCCTATAGTTATCAGTCTGTTAGGCGTTTCGTCGCAGGCCGGCTCAGGTGCGGTTGATTAGCCGCATTCATTATGTTACACACCGCCCGCCTGTCGGGGCGGGGCTGCGACGGGCAGGGCTTGTGCTGACTGGAGTTGCGCGACGGTGACAGGGCCGGCGGGACAACTCCCAAGATACTCAAACGACTGCAAATCTAGCTAGGGACGGGGGGTCTATTCGTGGCGGCCCAGACATCTGAACAAGGCGGACTGGCGACGCGCTACGCGACGGCGCTGTTCGATCTGGCGGACGGCAAGCATCAGCTCGATGCGGTTGCCGCCGACCTCGCATCCCTGAAGAAGATGACGGAAGACTCGGCGGACCTGCGCCGGCTGATCAATTCCCCGGTGCTCTCCCGCGGCGACCAGGCGAAGGCCATCGGCGCGGTGCTGCAGGCGGCCGGGATCGGCGAGATCACCCGCAAGTTCGTCGGCCTCGTCGCCCAGAACCGCCGCCTGTTCGCGGTGCCGGCGATGATCGAGGCCTTCCAGAAGCGCCTTTCCGCCAAGCGCGGCGAGATGACCGCCGAGGTCACCGCCGCCCATCCGCTGACGCCGGACCAGCAGGCCGCCGTCTCCGAGGCGATCAAGCGCGCCGCCCAGAGCCTCGGCGCCGGTTCCAAGGTTTCGATCGACCTCAAGGTCGATCCCTCTCTGCTCGGCGGCCTGGTCGTCAAGGTCGGCAGCCGCATGATCGATTCTTCGCTTCAAATCCAAGCTGCAGAAACTGCAGCTCGCCATGAAAGGGGTTGGATGATGGAAATCCGCGCCGCCGAAATCTCCGCCATTCTCAAGCAACAGATCGCGAATTTCGGCAACGAGGCCGACGTCGCCGAAGTCGGCCAGGTTCTCTCCGTCGGCGACGGCATCGCCCGCGTGCTACGGGCTCGACAACGTCCAGGCCGGCGAGATGGTCGAGTTCCCGGGCGGCATCCAGCGGCATGGCCCTCAACCTCGAGACCGACAATGTCGGCGTCGTGATCTTCGGCGACGACCGCGTCGATCAAGGAAGGCGACACCGTCAAGCGCACCGGCACCATCGTCGACGTGCCCGTCGGCAAGGGCCTGCTCGGCCGCGTGGTCGACGGCCTCGGCAACCCGATCGACGGCAAGGGCCCGCTGAAGGACGTCAGCCGCCAGCGCGTCGAGGTGAAGGCGCCCGGCATCATCCCGCGCAAATCGGTGCACGAGCCGATGCAGACCGGCCTGAAGGCGATCGACAGCCTGGTGCCGATCGGCCGCGGCCAGCGCGAGCTGATCATCGGCGACCGCCAGACCGGCAAGACCGCGGTCGCGATCGACACCATCCTCAACCAGAAGGCGATCAACGCCGGCACCGACGAATCGAAGAAGCTCTATTGCGTCTACGTCGCGATCGGCCAGAAGCGCTCGACCGTCGCCCAGATCGTGAAGACCCTCGAAGACGCCGGCGCGATGGAATACTCGATCGTCGTCGCCGCCACCGCGTCGGAGCCGGCGCCGCTGCAGTTCCTGGCGCCCTACACCGGCTGCACCATGGGCGAGTTCTTCCGCGACAACGGCATGCATGCCGTCATCGTCTACGACGATCTCTCCAAGCAGGCCGTCGCCTATCGCCAGATGTCGCTGCTGCTGCGCCGCCCGCCGGGCCGCGAAGCCTATCCGGGCGACGTGTTCTATCTGCATCAGCCGCCTGCTCGAGCGCGCGGCGAAGATGAACGACAAGATGGGTGCCGGTTCGCTGACGGCGCTGCCGGTCATCGAGACCCAGGCCGGCGACGTCTCGGCCTACATCCCGACCAACGTGATCTCGATCACCGACGGCCAGATCTTCCTCGAGACCGACGCTGTTCTATAAGGGCATCCGTCCCGCCATCAACGTCGGCCTGTCGGTCAGCCGCGTCGGCTCGGCCGCGCAGATCAAGGCGATGAAGCAGGTCGCCGGCCGCATCAAGCTGGAACTGGCGCAGTACCGCGAAATGGCGGCCTTCGCGCAGTTCGCCTCCGACCTCGACGCCGCGACCCAGAAGCTGCTGGCCCGCGGCTCGCGCCTGACCGAGCTCCTGAAGCAGGGCCAGTTCAAGCCGATGCCGGTCGAGGAGCAGGTGGTGTCGATCTTCGCCGGCGTCCGCGGCTACCTCGACGGCATGCAGGTCGAGCGACATCAACCGCTTCGAGGCCGCGCTGCTGGCCGAGATCCGCGCCAAGCACGCCGACATCCTGGACTCGATCCGCAAGGAACGCGAGATCACCAAGGCGACCGACGAGCAAGCTGCAAGGTGGTTCCTCGACGCCTTCGCGAAGTCGTTCGCCTAAGCGGCCGGTCAACGGGACCGGGCAACCGGAGCGAGCGAGCGATGCCGAGCCTCAAGGACCTCCAGATCCGGATCAACAGCGTCAAGTCGACGCAGAAGATCACCAAGGCCATGAAGATGGTGGCGGCGGCCAAGCTGCGCCGCGCCCAGGAGCAGGCCGAGGCCGCCCGGCCCTATGCCGAGCGCATGGAGCGGATCATGGCGTCGCTGGCGGCGGCGCTGGCCGGCGAGGACGGCGCCCCGGCCCTGCTCGCCGGCACCGGCACGGACCAGGTCCACCTGGTGGTCGTCGCGACCTCCGACCGCGGCCTGTGCGGCGGCTTCAACTCGCTCGATCGTGCGCGGGCGCGGCGCCTGATCCGCGCGCTGCAGGGCGAAGGCAAGACGGTCAAGATCCTCTGCGTCGGCCGCAAGGGCCGCGACCAGCTGCGGCGCGAATTCGCCCAGGACTGATCGTCGACACCGATCGAGGACCTCGGCCGGCCGCGCCTGACCTTCGCCGAGGCGCAGAAGTCGCCGAGCGCTGATCGGCAGATGTTCGAGCGCCGGCGAGTTCGACGTCTGCACGCTGATCTACAACACGCTTCAAGTCGGCGATGACCCAGATCGTCACCCGCCAGCAGCTGATCCCGCTGCCGCGGCCGGAGGCGGCGAACGCGAGCCAGCCGGCGCCGGCCGGCGCGAGCTACGAATACGAGCCGGACGAGGAGCGAGATCCTCGCCGACCTGCTGCCGCGCAACATCGCGATCCAGATCTTCCGCGCGCTGCTCGAGAACGCCGCCAGCGAGCAGGGCGCGCGGATGACGGCGATGGACAACGCCACGCGCAACGCCGGCGACATGATCAAGCAAGCTGACCCTCAGCTACAACCGCACAGCGCCAGGCCATCGATCACCAAGGAACTGATCGAGATCATCTCGGGCGCCGAAGCGGTCTAATCCGGCGCGCCGCGATCGTTCATAGGAGCCAGGACGCATGGCGAACAACAATCGTCGGCACGAGTCACCCAGGTCACGGGCGCCGTCGTCGACGTGCAGTTCGACGGCGATCTGCCGAACATCCTGAACGCGCTGCACGTGCAGAACCAACGGCAAGCTGCTGGTGCTGGAAGTCGCGCAGCATCTCGGCGAGAAGACCGTGCGCACCATCGCCATGGACTCGACCGACGGCCTGGTGCGCGGCGCAGAAGGCGGTCGACACCGGCTGCGCCGATCCCGATGCCGGTCGGCCCGGAGACGCTCGGCCGCATCATCAACGTGATCGGCGAGCCGATCGACGAGCGCGGCCCGGTCGGCCACAAGAAGACCCTGCCGATCCACCGCAGCGCGCCGGAGTTCGTCGAGCAGTCGACCGAGGCGCAGATCCTGGTCACCGGCATCAAGGTCATCGACCTGCTGGCGCCCTACGCCAAGGGCGGCAAGATCGGCCTGTTCGGCGGCGCCGGCGTCGGCAAGACCGTGACCATCATGGAGCTGATCAACAACGTCGCCAAGGCGCACGGCGGCGTGCTCGGTGTTCGCCGGCGTCGGCGAGCGCACCCGCGAGGGCAACGACCTCTATCACGAGATGATCGAATCCGGCGTCATCAAGCTCGACGGGTCCGCCGGCTCGAAGGTGGCGCTGGTCTACGGCCAGATGAACGAGCCGCCGGGCGCCCGCGCCCGCGTCGCGCCTCTCCGGCCTCACCGTCGCCGAATACTTCCGCGACGAGGAAGGCCAGGACGTGCTGTTCTTCGTCGACAACATCTTCCGCTTCACCCAGGCGGGCTCGGAAGTGTCGGCGCTGCTCGGCCGCATTCCCTCGGCGGTGGGCTATCAGCCGACCCTGGCGACCGACATGGGCGCGCTGCAGGAGCGCATCACCTCGACCAAGAAGGGCTCGATCACCTCGGTGCAGGCGATCTACGTGCCCGCCGACGACTTGACCGACCCGGCGCCGGCGACCTCGTTCGCGCATCTGGACGCGACCACGGTGCTGTCGCGCCAGATCGCCGAGCTCGGCATCTTCCCGGCGGTCGATCCGCTCGACTCGACCTCGCGCATGCTCGATCCGCGCGTCGTCGGCGAGGAGCACTACAAGGTCGCGCGCCGCGTGCAGCGCAGTGCTGCAGAGCTACAAGTCGCTGCAGGACATCATCGCCATCCTGGGCATGGACGAGCTGTCGGAAGAGGACAAGCTGACCGTCGCCCGCGCCCGCAAGATCCAGCGCTTCCTCAGCGCAGCCGTTCCACGTCGCCGAGGTCTTCACCGGCACGCCGGGCGTCTTCGTCAAGCTCGAGGACACCATCAAGGGCTTCAAGGGCATCGTCGCCGGCGAGTACGACGACCTGCCGGAATCGGCCTTCTACATGGTCGGCACGATCGAGGAAGCGGTGGCCAAGGCGCGCAAGATGGCGGAAGCCGCCTAGGGCCCGGAACCATCGGCGGCGGCGGACGTTGTCATGACGGGCGCCGCCGGAGCCGGGCCGGCCGGATGGCCGGTTTCGGTCAAAGGGGTTCTCTTCATCGGCGCGGAGGTCGTTCTGCTGAAGAACGAGCGCGACGAGTGGGAACTGCCCGGCGGCAGGCTCGAGGCCGGCGAGGACCCGGAGCAGTGCCTGCGGCGGGAGATCGCCGAGGAACTGGGCATCGGGACCGAGATCGGGGCCCTGCTCGACTGCTGGCGCTATCCGGTGCTGCCGGGGCGCGAGGTCCTGATCGTGACGTTCGGCGTGAAGCCGCTGGCGGAGGCCAGGCTCAGCCTCAGCCACGAACACAAGGAGCTGGGGCGCTTCGGGTTGACCGACCTGGGAGGCCTCAGGATGCCGGAAGGATATCGCCGCTCGATCCGCGACTGGGCGTCGCGGACGGGGATCGGCGGGTAAGGGAAACGAAGATGGCCGACCAGGTACTGTTCGAACTCGTCTCGCCGGAGAAGCTGCTGATCTCGGAACCGGTGGAGCAGGTGATCGTTCCCGGCGCCGAGGGCGACTTCGGTGTGCTGCCCGGGCACAACAACCTGATCTCCACCATCCGTCCCGGCGTCATCTACGTCTTCAAGGACGGCAAGGTCGCCGAGCGGATCTTCATCGAGGGCGGCTTCGCCGAGGTCACCGCGGAAAGCTGCACCGTCCTCGCCGAGAAGGCCCTGCAGGTGGGCGAGATCGATCGCGCCGCGGCGGAACGGGCCATCGCCGATGCCCGCGAGGATGTCGCCGATGCCAAGGACGACGATGCCCGCAAGGCCGCGGCGGTCGCCCTGAAGCTGGCCGAGGCACGGCTGGCGGCGGCAGTCGAACCCAGCGTCTATTAACCGGGCGGCGGGCGGTCCCCTCCGGCGCATTAACACATCGCCCCTCGGCCGGCGGTCGGCTGCAGCAAACCGGCGTTTTCAGCGGCTTGTCAGGCGAAGCGCCCTGCGATTAGTGTAGAACCCGCCTGCGGGCCGGCGACTCGCCCCATTCTCCCGGGCGTGACGGAGGACCGGCATCGGCGCGGCAGCGACAGAACCGATCAACAAACCGGCGGCCATGAAGCACTGGACTCTCGAGCAGATACCTTGGACCGCCTTCGATCGCAGCAAGGTGGATCCCGAGATCGTCAAGGTGATCAAGGCCGCCGCCGTGGTGGAGTACAACGGCGCCGACTACGCGACCTATCTCTGCCGCGTGTTCAGCGATGCCCCGGAATTCCAGGCGCTGATCCGGACCTGGGCGAGCGAGGAGATCCAGCACGGCGCCGCCCTGGCGCGCTGGGCCAAGCTCGCGGATCCCGATTTCGATTTCGATGCCAGCTTCAAGCGCTTCACCGACGGGTTCAAGGTGCCGCTCGATGTCGAGGCCTCGGTGCGCGGCACCCGTGCCGGCGAACTGGTGGCGCGCTGCATCGTCGAGACCGGCACCTCCTCCTATTACGCGGCGCTGAACGAGGCCGCCGACGAGCCGGTGCTGAAGCAGATCTGCCGCAACATCGCGGCCGACGAGTTGCGGCACTACAAGCTGTTCTACGCGCATCTCGACCGCTATCTGGCGCGCGAGCGGCTGGGCGCCTGGGGCCGCTTCAAGGTGGCGGTGGCGCGCATATTCGAATCCGAGGACGACGAGCTGGCCTTCGCCTATTTTGCCGCCAACCATCCCGGCGAAGACTATGAGCGGCGCAAGTATTCGCGTGCCTATGCGCGGCGCGCCTACAAGGTCTATCGTCGGCATCACGTGGAGCGGGGTATTGCCATGGTCCTGAAGGTGGTCGGGCTCAGCCCGACCGGACGGCTGAACCGCCTGCTCAGCGGGATCGCCTTCCGGTTCCTCGAAAGCCGTGCCAGGCGACTGGCGGCGGCCAATGCCTGAGGAACGCGAGACCGATTTCATCCTCTACGGTCATCCCGAATCCGGCAACGCCTGGAAGGCGGCGCTGATCTTCGCCCTGACCGATACGGCGTTCGACTTCGAGTTCGTCGACATCTTCAAGGGCGGCACCCGCACGCCGGGCTATACAGCCATCAACCGCTTCCAGGAGATTCCCGTCCTGCGCCATGGCGAGAAGACCATCGTGCAGTCGAGCGTGATTCTCACCTATATGTCGGGGCTGACCGGGAAATTCGGCCCGCGCGACGCCGAGGAGAGATGGCGCGTCGCGGAGTGGCTGGCCTGGGAAAACCAGCGCCTGCTGGCGGGGCCGGCGCTGGTGCGCTTCCTGCGGAAATTCCAGCGGCCGGCGGTCGATCCGGCGGTGATGAATTTCCTCGTGCCGCGGGCCGAGCGCGCGATCGGGCAGTTCGCGGAGGCCGTCGGCAGCCGGCCCTTCCTGCTCGGCGATCGCCCGACCATCGCCGACATCGCCTGCGCCGGCTACATCTTCCTGCTCGAGGAGGGTGAGTTCGACGCCCGGCGCTGGCCGGCGATCATCGACTGGCGGGAACGCATGGCGGCGCTCAAGGGCTGGCGATCCGCCGCCGAGCTGATGCCGGCGCCGCAGGCCTGAGGGTCAGCGCGGCGACCTGAGGATCAGAGCGGGTCGCTGCCGAAGATCTCGCGATAGGCCATTACCGCCGCCTGGCTCGGCGAGCGCAGCTGGCGCCGCAGCAGGATCAGGGCCATCCCGGTCGTGGCGCCGATGAAGCACCAGGGATGGATCAGCCAGCCCAGCCAGGCGATCGAGAAATAGAAGGCGCGGATGCCGCCGTTGAAGCTGACGACGCCGAGGGAGAGCACCCGCGCCGCCTGATCCGCATAGGCGGCGCGGGCCGCCGCATCCAGCGGCGGCAGCGGCGCGGCGCCGATCAGGGCGCAGGTGAAATTGTACTGCCGCAGCGCCCAGGTGAACTTGTAGAAGGCGAGGATGAAGATGGCGACCAGCCCCAGCATCTTCAGCTGGAACAGGCTCTCGCTGGTCCGCACCGCGAAGCCCCAGGTATCGATCACCGCCTGCGCATCGCCGATCTTGCCGAGCAGCCCGAGGAGGCCGGCGATGACGATCATCGATGCCGAGGCGAAGAAGCCGATCGAATTGACGGTGTGGCCGGTCAGCGAGGAATCGACGATCCGGTCGTGGCGGTCGAGCATGCGCCGCATCCAGACCCGGCGGATCTGGTGCATCGCCTCGTTGAGATGCCGCGGCTCGCGGTCATCGGGCGGCAGCCGGTCGGCGAACCGGCCGTAGACGACCCAGACCACGACCAGCCAGAGGATCGCCGCCCCGTCCATCGTCGAGAAATCCGCTGGCAGGACGCTGCTCACGGCGGCCCGGCGCGATCAGCTGCGCCGGCCGCTGAAGCGCTGGGAGAAGCACCTTTCGAAGAAGTCGTAGATCACGGTGCTCATCTGCTCGAAGCGGATCGCCAGATGCTTGCCGTCGGGATCGACGCGCACCACCCGGGCGGCGATGTTCATCCGGAAGTCGGCGGTGCCGTCCTTGATCTTGATGCTGATCTCGACCGGGTCCTCCGGGCTCCGCGCGCCCGCATAGCCCGCGATCAGCAGGCCGCCCAGGGACCAGTTCACCGTCTCGCAGAGGGTGCCGTCGACCTTCACCGTGAAGATCGGCAGCGGCAGCCGCTTGTCCTTCCGGTGCTCCGGTCCGCGGACCTTGCGAAAGCCCATGGTGAAAGACGACATCTAGCTCCCCCGGATTGCCTGCGCCCATCCTATACGAAGCGGCGAATCCTGTCTTGGCGAGAAACCGGCGGAATCCGCGGTAAACCTTCGGTAAACCCGGGGTAAATTCACGGTAAACCCGCGGTAGATCCGGGGCGGCTAGAAGCTGGCGGCGAGCACGCTGCCCTGGCTGTCGACCACCGCGCTGGACGGCCAGATCGCCACCCAGCGGTCGCGGGCGACGCCGCGGAAATAGGGCAGGCCGGGCAGCCGGATCGGACTGCCGTCGAAATAGCTGACCACGGCGCCCATCGGATGGGCGCGGGCCCAGGCGAGCGCCGCCGGCAGGGACGGCAGGACGACCGGTGCCCGCTCGAGCTGGCCGTAGAAATCGAACTCGCCCCGATAGGGGCCGTAGACCGCGATCTCCTGGCCGGCCTCCTGCAGGTCCTTGAGCCGCCCGGCGGTGGGTGTGAGATCGAAGAACTGCCGCAGGTTGACGGCGAATTCGATGTTGAGGCAGGTCACCAGCAGGGCCGGCAGGAACGCCACCTGGATGGTGCGCGCGAGCTGCTGCGACGGCGAGAGCTGGGCCAGGACATAGCCGGAGACCAGCAGCACCAGGCCGGAGGCGAGCCCGCTGCCGCCCAGCCAGATCGGCAGCGGCGCGTCGAAGAACTGCCGCCAGACCGCATCAAGATGCGCCGTCGGGATCATGTTCATCAGGAAGAAGATGAGACCGATGACCAGGGCGATGAAGCCGGGAACCACTGCATGGAAATCCTTCGGCTTGATCTCCTGGGTGGCCAGCAGGCGGGCGCCGAGCAGGGTCAGCGGCGGCACCACCGGCAGCAGTCCCTGGAGCTGCTCGCCGGCGACCAGGCTCGACAGGATCGCGGCGCCGAAATAGATCAGGCAGAGTCGGAAGCCGGGTCCCAGCCGGCCGCGCAGATGGCGGTCGAGGGCGCGCCACAGCGTCTTCCAGCAGATCCACGGATAGAGCAGGGCGGGCGCCAGCAGCAAGGACCAGGCCTCGCGCCGGGTGGCCTCCGTCGCCGGATCGATCCAGCCGTTGCCGAAGGCGAAGAACGACACGGATTTCCCCGGCGCCGCCGCATCCAGCCAGAGGCCGGCGAGGACGATCGCCGGCAGCGTCGCCAGGATCAGCGGCAGATGCCAGCCGAGCGACAGGCCGCCATCGCGCGGCGCGGTCTCGGCCTCGTGGGCCAGCGGCGCCGCCAGGCCCAGCACCGGCAGCAGCAGCAGGGCGGACCAGCCGACCAGGAACAGGTTGGCGATCAAGGCCGCCGCGAAGACCGCCCAGAGCAGCACCGCCGTCGGCCAGGGCCGGCGCTGCTGCCAGAGCTTCGCCAGGACCAGGACCCCGACCAGGGTCATCGGCAGGGCCAGGGTCTCGGGCTGCACCAGCGTCGCCGAGAGGATGAGACCGGCGACGCCGATCAGCAGGATGCGGGCGAAGAGCGGGGTGGTCGAGCGGTGCGGCCAGAGCGCCTTGGCGATGGCGGCGGTGAGCGCGATCGACATCAGGCTGGCGATCGCCGACAGCAGGCGCGGCCACCATTCGTCGGCGCCGAACAGGCGCCAGCCGCCGATGATCAGCCAGTCCTGCAGCGGCGCCACCTGCGGAGTGAACTCGCCGTTGCGCAGCGGCACCCAGCCGCCGGTCCGCGCCATGTGCCAGGCCGAAGCCAGGGTCTCGAGCTCGATCGGCGCGGTGGGCGGCCGGCCGGCCAGGGCTCCGGCGGTGACCAGGAGCCAGAGCCCGTAGGGGATGATGATCGCCGCCGCCGCCAGGGTCGCCGAGGGTTCCTGCACGGCATGGGAAAACTCGGCGGCCGTCTCGTCCGCCGCCGCCGGGATCTCCTTCCCGGTCCCCGCAGGTCCCTGGCTGTCCTGTCGGTTCATGGTTCCTGCATGGCATCGGCCTGCCAGGCCTGGAAATCCGGCAGCGCCTCGATCGCCTGCATGTAGGTGCCGCAGATCTCGTCCACCGGCACGCCATAAGTGCGGAACCGGGTCACCACCGGGGCATACATGGCATCGGCATTGGTGAAGCTGCCATAGAGGAACGGCCCAGCCTGGCCGAACGTCTGGCGCGCCTCGCGCCAGACGGCGCAGATCCGGTCGATCTCGTCCTGGACCAGGGCGGCCTGCGACTGGCCGCTGAGGTCGCGCCCGAGATCCATCGGCAGGAGCTCGCGCAGCCGCGCGAAGCCGGAATGCATCTCCGCCGAGATCGACCGCGCATGGGCGCGGGCGGCGTTGTCGCCCGGCCAGAGCCGCGCCGCGCGGAAATTGTCGGCGAGGTACTCGCAGATCGCCAGGCTATCCCAGACGGTGATCGCGCCGTGCTTCAGCACCGGCACCCGCCCGGTGGGCGAGACCGCCGCCAGGCGCGCCGGGGTGTCGGGCTGGCGCAGGGGGATCAGCACCGTCTCGAAGGCGGCGCCGGTATGGCGCAGCGCCAGCCAGGGCCGCAGCGACCAGGAGGAGTATCTTCGGGTGCCGATATAGAGCGTCAGATTGGTCATGGCCTGCCTTCGATGCGAGTTGGATCCACGATCGTCCGGGCCCCAGTCCTAGCACGCCGGGCCGGGGTCTAACTATGCCTTCCGAAAGGATTTCCGCCAGGATTTCCGCGCGCGACCCGGGGCTATGCCGCGGCCCGGCCGGCGGCTACAATCCCGGCCGATTCCGAACCTCTGGGGGAAAACGTGCTCGACCATCTGATCGCCCGCGCCGGCAAATCCATTCCCGTCCTGCCGCTGCACGAAAAGGCCCTTGCCGCCTGGCTGAAGGGCCAGCCGTCGGCCGTGCAGCAATGGATCCGGCTGGCGGAGTTCAAGGCCAAGCCCGCCAGCTTCTGCCTGGTGCCCGACGGCCGCGGCTTCCCTGCCCAGGTGCTGGTCGGGGTCGAGGAGGGGATCGACCGCTGGTCGCTGGGCAGCCTTCCGGGCGCCCTGCCGAGCGGCACCTACCGGCTGGACGACGAGCTGCCGCCGCAGGAGGCGACCGCCCATGCCTTCGCCTGGGCGATGGGCTGCTATCGCTTCGGCCGCTACAAGAGCGAGGGCAAGGAATTCGCCAAGCTGGTCTGGCCGAAGGCCGCCGACCGCCGCGCCGTCGAGATCGCTGCCCGCGCCATGGGCCTGGTGCGCGACCTGATCAACACGCCGGCGGATCACATGGGCCCGCCGGAACTGGCCGCGGCCGTCCGCGCCGTCGCCGAGGCGCACAAGGCGAAGATCAGCGTCATCGTCGGCGATGATCTCCTGAAGCAGAACTTTCCGACGATCCATGCGGTCGGCCGCGCCGCCGCCAAGGCGCCGCGCCTGATCGACCTGCGCTGGGGCAGCCGCGGACCGAAGCTGACCCTGGTCGGCAAGGGCGTGTGCTTCGACACCGGCGGGCTCGATCTCAAATCCGCCAGCTACATGAAGATGATGAAGAAGGACATGGGCGGCGGGGCGCTGATGCTGGGCCTGGCGCAGATGATCATGGCCGCGGGCCTGCCGGTGCAGCTGCGGCTGCTCATCCCGGCGGTGGAGAACAGCGTCTCCGGCAATGCCTTCCATCCCTGGGACGTGATCAAGACCCGCAAGGGCATCACGGTGGAGATCGGCGATACCGACGCCGAAGGCCGGCTGATCCTCTGCGATGCCCTGGCCGAGGCGGATTCCGAGAAGCCGGATCTCATCATCGACGTGGCGACGCTGACCGGATCTGCGCGGGTCGCCCTGGGGCCGGATCTGCCGGCGCTCTTCGTCAACGACGACGACATCGCCGAGGCCGTGCTGAAGCACGGCCGGATGGAAGGCGATCCCTTCTGGCGCCTGCCGCTGTGGAAGCCCTACCTGCGCATGCTGGAGAGCAAGGTGGCGGATATCAACAACTGCTCGGAAAGCAACTTCGCCGGCGCGATCACGGCGGCACTCTATCTCGGCGAATTCGTTTCCGCGCGCACCAAGTGGATCCATATCGACACCATGGGCTGGACGCCCGGCAATCGGCCGGGCCGGCCGGAGGGCGGTGAGGCCCTGGGCCTGCGCGCCCTCTATGCCTTCGTCGCCGAGTGGGCGAAGGCCACCAGCGGACCCGCGGCCAGGATCATCACCAAGAAGCCGGCGCCGCGTCCCGGCCAGCATCCGGGCCAGCGCCCGGGTGGCCGCAACGCCCGGGCCGGTCGCCGCCTGCGCCGCTGAGGCGACGGCCCAATATCCCCGGCTAACATCCCCGCCTAGTATCCCCGGGCGCGATCCGCAACATGCTCCAGCGGCAGGCCGGATTCGTGCCGGTCGATCTGGCGCCTGATCTCGACCGCTGCGGTCGCCGGATGGGTCAGGCTGGCATTGTGCGGGGTCATGAAGATGCGCGGGTGACGCCAGAACGGATGGCCGGCCGGCAGCGGTTCGACATGGAAGACGTCGAGCGTCGCCGCGGCGATCCGCCCGGTCTCCAGCGCCGCCAGCAGGTCGGTCTCGTTCAGATGGCCGCCGCGCGCCGCATTGATCAGCGCTGCGCCCATCGGCAGGTGCCGGAAGAGCCCGGCATTGAGGATACCGTGGGTCTCCGGGGTCAGCGGCAGCAGGCAGACCAGGATCTCGACGCCGTCCAGGAACCCGGGCAGCTCCGCCATCCCGGCGAAGCATTCCACCGATCCGATCGCCTTTCTGGAGCGGCTCCAGCCCTTGACCGTGAAGCCGTAGTCGACCAGCAGCCGGGCGGCGGCGCTGCCCAGTTCGCCGAGGCCGAGGATGCCGATCCGGCGCTCCCACGGGGCGGGGTAATACTGGTCCACCCAGCGCGCCGCGCGCTGTGCGGCCTCCAGTTCCCAGATGCGGCGATGATGATAGATCGTCTGCCAGAGCACGTATTCGACCATGCCGCCGGTGAGGCCGGGCTCGACCATGCGCACGATCGGAATCCCGGGCGGAATGCTCGGATCGGCCAGCAGCCGTTCGACGCCGGCACCCATGCCGAAGATCACCTCGAGATCGACCAGCTGCGCGACCACCGGCGGATTGGGCCGCCAGATGATGGCGTAGCGGAAGCCGCGGAGATCCATGCCGTCGCGGTGCACCAGGAAGGGCACGTCGGGCGCCTGCGCGGCGAAGGCGGGAATCCAGTCCTCGGCGCGCTCGCCGGCGCCGATGAACAGCAGGCGCCGGTCGGCCCGGCCGGCGGAAGTCGGACGCCCGCTCATTGCCGTACCGCCCCGGCGGGGGCGGTCTCGTGATGCAGGGCCGCCGCCAGCAGCGCCCTGGTATAGGGCGCCTCCGGTGCCTCGAAGATCCGCTCGACCGGACCCTGTTCGACGGCCCGCCCGTCCTTCAGCACCAGCACCCGGTCGGCCAGGGCCCGCACCACGCGGAGATCGTGGCTGATGAAGAGATAGGCCAGGCGATGCTTCTCCTGCAGCTCGCGCAGGAGATCGACGATCTGCGCCTGGACCGACATGTCGAGCGCCGAGGTCGGCTCGTCGAGCACGATCAGTTTCGGCTTCAGGATCAGCGCCCGGGCGATGGCGATGCGCTGGCGCTGTCCGCCGGAGAATTCGTGCGGATAGCGATGGCGGGTCTCGGGATCGAGTCCGACCTCGACCAGTGCCTCGATCACCGCCTGCTCGCGCGCCGCGTCGCCGGCCAGGATGTCGTGGACCTCCAGCCCCTCGGCAACGATCTCGCCGATGGAGAGCCGCGGCGAGAGCGAACCGAAGGGATCCTGGAAGACGATCTGCATCTCGCGCCGCAGCGGCCGCATCGCCTTGCGGTCGAAGCCGTCGATGCGCTGCGCCCCGAACCGGATCGCGCCCTTGCTCTCGATCAGCCGCAGCACGGCAAGGCCAAGGGTGGTCTTGCCGGAGCCCGATTCGCCGACCACCCCCAGGGTCTCGCCCTCCTTCAGGTCGATGGAGACGTCTTCCACGGCATGCACGTAGTCGACGACATGGCGGAAGATCCCGGCCTTGATCGGGAACCAGACCTTCAGCGCCTCGGCGCTCAGCAGCGGCGCGGCGTCGGCGAGGGGCTTTGCCGCGCGGCCCTTCGGCTGCGCCGCGAGGAGGTGCCGGGTATAGGGATGCTCGGGCGCCGCGAACAGGGCCGGCGTCGCCTTGGCCTCGACGATCCTGCCCTGCTGCATGACGGCGACCCGGTCGGAGAATTTCCGCACCACGCCGAGGTCATGGGTGATCAGCAGGATGGCCATGCCGAACTTGGCCTGCAGGTCGCGCATCAGCTTCAGGATCTGCGCCTGCACGGTCACGTCCAGCGCGGTGGTCGGCTCGTCGGCGATCAGCAGGTCGGGATCGTTGGCCAGGGCCATGGCGATCATCACCCGCTGGCGCTGGCCGCCGGAGAGCTCGTGCGGGAAGGCCTTCAGGCGCTTCTCCGCATCCTGGATGCCGACCAGGTGCAGCAGCTCCAGGGCGCGCTTGCGCGCCTCGGCGACGGTCATGTCCCGGTGCAGGCGCTGCACCTCGACGATCTGCCGGTCGATGCGGTGCAGCGGGTTCAGGGACAGCGTCGGCTCCTGGAAGATCATCGAGATCCGGTTGCCGCGCACCTGGCGCAGCGCCGCCTCGTTGCCGGAGAGCAGTTCCTCGCCCTTGAACCTGATCGAGCCGGATGGGTGGCTGGCCAGGGGATAGGGCAGCAGCTTGAGGATGGAGAGGGCGGTCACGGATTTCCCCGAGCCCGATTCCCCGACCAGCGCCAGGGTCTCGCCCTTGGCGATGGAGAAGGAGATCCGGTCGACCACGGTGCGGGGGCCGAAGGCGACGCTGAGGTCGCGGATGTCGAGAAGCGGTTCCGCCATCATTTCGTCTTCCTGGGGTCGAAGGCGTCGCGCACCGCCTCGCCGATGAAGATCAGCAGGGTCAGCAGCAGGCCGATGACGACGAAGCCGGTGATGCCGAGCCAGGGTGCCTGCAGATTGTCCTTGCCCTGGCTGAGCAGCTCGCCGAGCGACGGCGAACCCGGCGGCAGGCCGAAGCCGAGGAAATCCAGCGAGGTCAGCACCGTCACCGAGCCGCTGAGGGTGAACGGCAGATAGGTCAGGGTCGAGACCATGGCATTGGGCAGGATGTGTTTCACCATGATCCGCCAGTCGCCCATGCCCAGGGCCTTGGCGGCGCGCACATACTCGAAATTGCGGGTGCGCAGGAACTCTGCGCGGACCAGCCCCACCGGCCAGGTCCAGTTGGTGAGCAGCATGATCCCCATCAGCCACCAGAAATTCGGCTCGATGATGCTGGAGAGGATCATCAGGATGTAGAGGAAGGGGAGGCCGCCCCAGATCTCGAGGAAGCGCTGGAAGCCGAGATCGACCCAGCCGCCGAAATAGCCCTGCACTGCGCCCGCCAGGATGCCGATCAGCGTGGTGGCGACGGTCAGGATCAGGCCGAACAGGACCGAGATCCGGAAACCGTAGATCGCCCGCGCGAACACGTCGCGGGCCTGATCGTCGGTGCCCAGCCAGTTGATGCCGTCCGGCGGGCTCGGCGCCGGCCCCGGCAGGTCGGTGATCACCGTGTCGTAGCTGAAGGGGATCATCGGCCAGACCATCCAGCCGTCCTGCTCGATGCGGTCGCGGATGAACGGGTTGCGGTAGCGGGTGGCGGTCTGGAAGGAGCCGCCGAACGTCGTCTCGGGATAGTCCTTGAAGACCGGGAAATAGACGGCGCCCTGATAGGCGACGACCAGCGGCCGGTCGTTGGCGATCAGCTCGGCAAACAGGCTGAAGAGGAACAGGGCCAGGAAGACGAGCAGCGAGTAGTAGCCGCGGGCATTGTTGCGGAAACTGTCCAGGCGCCGCGCGGTGAGGGGCGCGATGCGCCATCCCCAGAGGCGGCGCCCGCTCGTCGATGGTGCGGCGAGGCTCATGTTTCCCGGGCCTCGAAATCGATGCGCGGGTCGACCAGCATGTAGGTGACGTCGCCGATCAGCTGGGTCACCAGGCCGACCAGGGTCAGCGCATAGGTGGTCGCGAAGATCACCGGATAGTCCCGGTTGATCACCGCCTCGTAGCCGAGCAGGCCGAGCCCGTCGAGCGAGAAGATGATCTCGATCAGCACCGCGCCGGTGAACAGGATGCCGATGAAGGCGCCCGGCAGGCCGGAGATCACGATCAGCATGGCGTTGCGGAAGACGTGGCCGTAAAGGATCTGCCGCTCGGTCAGGCCCTTGGCGCGGGCGGTGGTGACGTACTGCAGGTTGATCTGGTCGAGGAACGAGTTCTTGGTCAGCATGGTGAGGCTGGCGAAGCTGCCGATCAGCAGCGATATCAGCGGCAGGGCGAGGTGGTGGAAGTAGTCCAGGATCCGTTGCGGCCAGGACAGCTGCAGCCAGTTGTCGGAGGTGAGGCCGCGCAAGGGGAACCAGTCGAGATAGCTGCCGCCGGCGAAGACCACGATCAGCAGGATGGCGAAGAGGAAGCTCGGAATGGCGGCGCCGGCGATGATCACCATGCTGGTCCAGCCGTCGAACGGGGTGCCGTCGCGCACCGCCTTGGCGATGCCGAGCGGGATCGAGATCAGGTAGACCAGCAGCGTGGTCCAGAGCCCGAGCGAGATCGAGATCGGCAGCTTCTCGATCACCAGGTCGACGACCTTGCGGCCGCTGAAATAGCTCTCGCCGAAGTCGAAGCGCAGGTAGTTGCCGATCATCATCGCGAAGCGCTCGTGCAGCGGCTTGTCGAAGCCGTACATCCGTTCCAGCTCCTTGATGAACTGCGGATCGAGTCCCTGGGCGCCGCGGTAGGTGCGGCCGGAGTCCTGCTGCTGCAGCTGCGGGGTCTGCTTGTTGTCCTTGACCATGTCGCCGCCGGAGCCGCTGACCCGCAGCGTCGGATCGATCGCCGTGCCCTGGATCTTGGCGATCATCTGCTCGACCGGACCGCCGGGGGCGATCTGCACGATGGCAAAGTTGATCACCATGATCCCGAACAGGGTCGGGAGGATCAGCAGCAGGCGGCGGATGATATAGGCGAGCATTCTGCGCTGGGTGCTTGCGGGCTACTTCCGGCCCCGGCGGCCGAGAAAGAAGGCGACGATGGCCACCGCGATGCCGCCCAGGATATAGGGAATCGGCGTCGATCCCCGGTCCGCGGCCGGAGTCGTCGGCGACGCGGGTGCGGCCGGCTGGGCCGGTGCCGGTGCGGTGCCGGCCGGGGCCGTCGCCGCATCCTGCGGGCCGGCGGCGGTCTTGCTGGCCAGCGCCGCATCCTTGGCCGGATCCACCCACCAGGTATCGAGCGTCAGGCCGTATTTCGGCATGACCGCGGGATGGCCGAGCTTGTTCCAATAGGCGACCCGGTCGAAGGGCGCATTCCAGTGTGGGATGTAGTAGAAGCCCCATTGCAGCACCCGATCCAGGGCCCGCGTCGCATAGATCAGCGAATTCCGGTCCTTGGCGCCGATGATCTTCTCCACCAGGTCGTCGACCACCGGATCCTTGATGCCCCCGAGGTTGCGGCCGCCGGTCTCGTCGGCGCCCTTCGATCCCCAGTATTCCCGCTGCTCGTTGCCGGGCGAGAGCGACTGCGAGACCAGGTTCACGGTGACGTCGTAGTCGAACTGGTCGGTGCGCTTCTGGTATTGCGCGGTGTCCACCGTGCGCAAGCGGGCCTTCACGCCCAGTTGCTCCAGGTTCTGGATGACGGGAAGGGTCACCCGCTCGAAGGTCGGGTCGTCGAGCAGGAACTCGAAGTCCAGCTTGACGCCGTCCTTCTGCCGGACGCCGTCCTGCAGTACCCATCCGGCCTCGGTCAGGATCTTGTCGGCGATCTGCAGGTTGGCGCGGGCGTCGCCCGAGCCGTCGGTCTTCGGCGGATTGTACTCGGTGGTGAAGACCTCGTCGGGAATCCGGCCGCGATAAGGCTCGAGGATCTTCAGCTCCTCGGGCGAGGGGAGGCCGGTGGCGCCCAGTTCGGAGGGGCCGAAATAGCTGCGGATGCGCTGGTACTGGCCGTAGAACAGCGCCTTGTTCGACCATTCGAAATCGAAGGCGTATTGCAGCGCCTCGCGGACCTTGCGGTCCTGGAACATCGGCTTGCGCAGGTTGAAGACGAAGCCCTGCATCAGGTTCCGGCCCTCGGTCGGGATCCGCTCCAGCTGGATGCGGCCGTCCTTGACCGCCGGGATGTCGTAGGCCGTCGCCCAGTTCTTGGCGCTGTTCTCGCGGCGGAAGTCGAAGGCATGCGCCTTGAAGGCCTCGAGTGCCACGGTGCCGTCGCGATAGTAGTCGTAGCGCAGGGTATCGATGTTGTTCTGCCCGGCATTGATCGGCAGATCCTTGCCCCAATAGTCGGCGACCCGCTTCAGCGTGATCGACCGCCCCGGCTCGAAGCTGTCGAGCCTGTAGGGACCGCTGCCCAGCGGGGTGTCGAGCGACGGCTTGGTGATGTCGCGGTCCTTCCAGTAGTGCTCCGGCAGGACCGGCAGCTGCCCCATGATCAGGGGCAGTTCGCGGTTGTCGCCGGGCAGGAAGGTGAACTTCACCTTCCGCTCGCCGAGCTTCTCCGCCTTGGCGACGCTGGAGAAATACGACCGGTAGAACGGCGGCCCCTTCTCCTTCAGCAGGTTGAAGCTGAAGACCACGTCGTCCGCGGTGATCGGCTGGCCGTCATGCCAGCGCGCCTGGGGCCGCAGGGTGAAGGCGACCCAGGACCGGTCGGCCGGGGTCTCGATCGATTCGGCGATCAGGCCGTATTCGCTGAACGGCTCGTCCAGGGTCTGGGTGGTCAGGGTCTCGTTGCTGGCGCCCGGCCCGGGCGTGCCCTGCAGCGTATAGGGATTGAAGCTGTCGAAGGTGCCGATGGCGGCGGTGACCAGGGTTCCGCCCTTCGGCGCCGCGGGATCGGCATAATCGAGATGGGTGAAATCCGGCCCGTATTTCGGCGCCCCGAGCATGGCGATGCCGTGCACCGGGACGACATCCTGCGCCGGCGCGCTCCCCGCCAGTATCGCCAGCGCCATCGCCGCACCGCCCAGAATTCGTCTCATGCCGCTGAACCCTTTGAAATCCCGGGATTTGACCCAGAGGGCATCCTAGCGGAGGCAGGCGGGAAATGGGAAGCGGCGCGGCAGTCGGGGGATCAGCCGTTCATCAGGGAGATGGCCTGGTCCAGCACGCGACGGCTGCCGGCCGCCACCACTTCGCCGCTGGAGCCGGTGGTCAGCGCCTGGCCCTGCCAGTCGGCGATGGCGCCGCCGGCACCCTCGACGACGGGGACCAGCGCCATGTAGTCGTAGATCCCCAGGCCCTGCTCGATGACGACGTCGAGAAACCCGGTGGCGACCATGGCGTACTGGTAGCAGTCGCCGCCATAGGTCGTGGACTTCGCGCGCTTGCGCACGGCTTCGAACTGGGCGAGGCCGCGGGGTTCGAACAGCTGTGGCGAGATGGTGGAAAGATACGCCTCGCCGATATCCGCGCAGGCCCTCGCCTTGACCGGCTGGCCGTTCAGTGTGGTCGGCCGGCCGACCGCACCGATCCAGCAGTCGTCCAGCACCGGCATGTCGATGACGCCGACCAGCGGCCTGCCGGCGGAGGTCAGGGCGATCAGCGTTCCGAAGGTGGGCCGGCCGGTGATGAAGGCCCGGGTGCCGTCCAGCGGATCCAGCACCCAGACGAATTCCGCATCGGCGCGCTCGGCGCCGTATTCCTCGCCGATGATGCCGTGATCCGGGAAAGCGGCGTTGATCGCCTGGCGGATCGCCGCCTCGCATTCCCGGTCGGCCCGGGTCACCGGGCTCTCGTCGGCCTTGTCGATGATGTCCAGCTTCTGCCGGTAGTAGCGGCGCAGGATCGGCCGGCTGATTGCGGTCAGCCGGCCGGCCTGTTCGACGAACTCGGGACGGACCGGGGAACTCACAACGACCCGGTGTCGCCTACTGCGGCAGCGGGATCGGGCTGTCGCTCTGGTCGCGCAGCCAGCGGATCAGGGCGGCGCGATCCTCGGCCTTGGACAGGCCGGCGAAGGTCATCTTGTTGCCCGGGGCGAAGGTCTTCGGGCTGGTCAGCCACTTGTCGAGATTGGCGTAGTCCCAGGTCCCGTTCAGTCCCTTGACGGCGTCGGAGTAGTTGAAGTCGTCCTTGTGCGCGGTCTTGCCGCCGACGACGCCCCAGAGATTGGGGCCGACGCGGTTCGGGCCGCCGCTTTCGAAGCTGTGGCAGGCCTTGCACTTGCCCGCGACCTTCTCGCCCTTGGCCGGGTCGGCGGCGGCGATCAGGGCCACGGCATCGACGGCGGCAGCGGGCGCTTCCGCAGCCGCTTCGGCCGGCGCCGCGGCGCCTTCGGCCGGGGCCCCGGACGATTCCGCGCCCTCATGGCCGCCTTCCGGGCCGCCGTAGATGACGTTCGACACCAGGCCGACGCTCAGTGTGAGCATGCCGCCCACCAGAATGGCGGCGGCGATCTTGTTGGCTTCCAAAGACATGCGAGCTTTCCCTCGTGCGATACGCGGTCGGCCGGCGAATTCTCCGCCGCGGTCGACCCTCACTCCCGATCACGGCCCCCGTCAGGCACCTGATTGGCGGCGGAATTTAGCCGCTTCCGCCGCAACTGTCCAATGGCCCTATGGCGGCAGGGTAACGATTCCCGGGTCGCCGTGGGTGGATTCCCGCGCCGTTTTGCGCCTAATCGCCGCGGCCGTTTCTGGGGGCTGGAAATCCGCGGTTGAGCGTCATAATGTCGCGCCCCGCCCTTGAGACATTCATCGAGGCTCGCTGCATGGCCATGCCGACATCGCCGGTGGTGCTGATCCCGGCCCGAATGGGATCGACGCGGCTGCCCGACAAGCCGCTGGCCGATATCCATGGCCGGCCGATGATCGTGCATGTCTGGGAGCGGGCCCGCGAGGCGGCGATCGGCCCGGTTTTCGTGGCCGCCGGCGAGCCGGAGATCGCCGCCGCCGTGGAGGCGGCCGGCGGTCGGGCGGTGCTGACCCGGGCCGACCACCCGTCCGGCTCGGACCGGATCTTCGAGGCCCTGGGCAAGATCGATCCCGAGGGCCGGTTCGACGCCGTGGTCAACCTGCAGGGGGATCTGCCGACGATCGATCCGGCCCTCATCCGCCGGGCCCTGGATCCCCTGGCGGAAGCGGCGGTCGACATCGCCACCCTGGCGGTCGAGATCACGCGCGAGGACGAGCGCAGCAATCCCAACGTGGTGAAGGCCGTCGTCCCCTTCGACCGGTCCGGCGGCGGCCGGATCGCCCGCGCGCTCTATTTCAGCCGCGCCACGGTGCCGGCGAATCCCGGGCCGCATTATCACCATGTCGGGCTCTATGCCTATCGCCGCAGGGCGCTCGAGCGCTTCGTCAAGGCGCCGCCCGGCATCCTCGAAATGCGCGAGAAGCTCGAGCAGCTGCGGGCACTCGAACTGGGCATGCGGATCGACGTGGCGCTCGTTGACACCCTTCCGCTCGGCGTCGATACTCCGGCCGAACTCGAGCGGGCCCGGCAGATCCTGGGAAACCGGAAACCCAGTTAGACGGAATCATCGTGGCGCAGTCAGCGGACAACACCATCGCCTTCCAGGGCGTGCCGGGGGCCTATTCGAACCTCGCCTGCAAGGGCGCCTTCCCGCAGATGGAGCCGCTGCCCTGCGCCTCCTTCGAGGACATGTTCGTCGCGGTCCGCGACGGCAAGGCGCGCCTCGCCATGGTGCCGATCGAGAATTCGCTGGCCGGACGGGTCGCCGACATCCATCACCTGATGCCGGAATCCGGCCTGCACATCATCGGCGAGCACTTCCAGCGGGTGAACCACAATCTGCTGGCGACCAGGGGCACCCGGCTCTCCGATCTGACCTCGGTGGCCAGCCACATCCAGGCGCTGTCGCAGTGCCGGGCCACCTTGCGCGCGCTCGGGCTGACGCCGGTGGTGCGCGCCGATACCGCCGGGGCGGCCGCGGAGATCGCCGAGAAGGGCGACCGGACCATGGGTGCCATCGCCTCGTCGCTGGCGGCGGAGATCTACGGCCTCGACGTGCTGAAGACCGATGTCGAGGATGCCGAGCACAACACCACCCGGTTCATCGTCATGGCGCGCGACCCGATCGATCCCGACGCCAGCAAGGGGCCGATCGTCACCAGCTTCGTCTTCCGCGTGCGCTCGGTTCCGGCGGCGCTCTACAAGGCGCTGGGCGGCTTCGCCACGAACGGCGTCAACATCACCAAGCTGGAAAGCTACATCCTCGACGGCAATTTCAACGTCGCCCAGTTCTATGCCGACATCGAGGGCCATCCCGACCAGCGTCCGGTGCGCCTCGCCCTCGAGGAACTCTCGTTCTTCTCGCGCGAAGTGCGGATCCTCGGGGTCTATCCGGCCTCGCCGTTCCGCAAGGGGCAGGCCTGAAGGCGGATTCCCGGGCGGCGCTCAGGCGCCGTTCTCGATCCAGTCGGTGATCAGCTGGCGCGAGATCGAATCGCGCCGCGGCATGCGGAAGGACTCGTCCTCGGGCGAATGCCGCAGTTCCTCCCGGGTCATCCAGCGCGCCGCCTCGATCTCGTTGCCGTCGGCGGCAAGCTCGGTCCCGATCGCCTCGGCGGCGAATCCCAGCATCAGCGACGCGGGGAAGGGCCAGGGCTGCGAGCCGAAATACCGGATATCGGTGATGCGCAGCCCGACCTCCTCGAAAACCTCGCGGGCGACCGCGCCCTCCAGGGTCTCGCCGGGCTCGACGAAGCCGGCCAGCACCGAATGCATCCCCGGCAGCCAGTTCGCCTGGCGGGCGAGCAGGATCCGGTCGCCATGGGTCACCCGCATGATCACGGCGGGATCGGTGCGCGGGAACTGCACCAGACCGCAGGCCGGGTTGATGCAGCGGCGCTGATGCCCGGCCGCCCGCGGCTCGGTCGCCGCGCCGCAGGCGCCGCAATAGCGATGCCGCTGATGCCAGTAGGCAAGGCCGCGGGCATAGGCCAGCAGGGCGCCCTCGCGCTGCGGCAGCACGGCGCCGACGGCGCGCAGGTCGGTCGGCGCGCCGAAGCGACTGACCGCCGCCTCTTCCAAGTGTGAAATATCGATGGCGAAATGCGCCCGGCCGTCCTCGACGCCGAGCAGCATGACGGTGGCGGCCTGTGCCAGGAGTTCCGCGCCGGCCCCAGCCAATAGTGTGACGGCCCGCGGTTGTTCCGCGTCGACGATCAAATTTTTTTGTTGCCAGACCGGATGCAGGCGGGATTCGGGGTTGGCAAGTTGCGCCTGCAGCCATATCTCATCGTCGCGGCGTTCGACACAGCGGTCGAATTCGCCCGTGGCATAGAAATTGACTATCATCGGCTTTCGATCAATCATCTCGGGCCAAACGCTAACAGGATCGCATCATGCTGTCGAAACGATCGCTGCGGCAACTGGGTTATACGATTTTCGGCCTCTGGGCGGCGCTTTTCCTGGCCGCCGCCGCGCAGGGCGCCGGCGCCAATCCCGACATTCCCGGCGGCACCTATATCTATGCCCTGTCCAGGAACGGCGACGTGATCGGCCAGCAGCGCATGGACTTCGTGCGCGATGGCAGCAAGCTGACCGTGATCAGCGACGTTCAGCTGGATGTGAAGTTCCTGGGCTTCAATCTTTACGGTTTCCGCCAGCACGTCGAGGAGGTCTGGCAGGACGGTGCCCTGCTGTCGCTCAGCTCCGAGGCGGATGACGACGGCACGCCGAAGAAGGTTTCGATGGTCCGCCAGGGCGAGCGCCTGATCGGCGACTACAACGGCAAGGCGCGCAACGTCAGCGCGGCGCTGCTGACCAGCACGTTCTGGAACCCCGAGGCGGTCCGGCAGAAGGTGATTCTCGACTGCTTCAAGGGCAAGGCGCGCGACGTCACCGTCGAGGATCGCGGCGAGGCCGCGGTCACCCTGCCGACCGGGCAGGTCACGGCACACCACTTCGTCGTTGCCGGCGAGCTCACGCGGGAACTCTGGTACGATGCCGACGGCATCCTGGTGTCCGGCCAGCTCGTGGCGAAGGACGGCTCGATCGTCCGCCAGGACCTCTTGAAGCGGCCCTAGATTGCCGGCAGCATCCGCGCCCCCCGCCGATCCCCCATCCCGCCGCCGGCCCGGCCCGCGTTTGCTGGCCGGGTTCGTGGTGCTGCTGGGCATGGCGGTCGGCGGATTGGCCGTCGGCGGAATCGCCAAGGCAGGCTGGCCGGACAGCGGCGGGCCGGCGCTCGACGGGCGCTACATCTACGTCATCAGCCGCAACGGCAACCCGATCGGGCAGCAATCGATCGAGGTGCATCGCGACGGGCCGGTGCTCACCGCCAGCACCGAGACCAGGATCGCCGTCAAGTTCCTCGGCATGACGCTCTACCGCATGAACCAGCATATCGCCGAGACCTATAGCGGGCGCGATCTCGTCCGGCTGCAGTCCGAGACCGACGACGACGGCGAGATCCGTACGGTCGACCTGACGCGGGAGGGCAAGATCCTGAAGGGCACCTTCAATGGTGCGCCCCGGGAATTCTTCTGCGACTGCATGGCCAGTACGATGTGGCATGCGGAAAGCGTCGCCAGACCGGCGATCGTCGAGGCGTCGCGGGCGCGCTCGCGCCAGGTGCAGGTGGCGGACCTGGGCCCGGAATCGCTGTCCCTGCCGGTCGGCGCGGTCGAAGCGCATCACCTGGTCGTCACCGGCGATCTCGAGCGCGAGGTCTGGTTCGACAAGGACGGCATGCTGGTGGCCAGCCTGCAGAAGGGCCGCGACGGCTCGCTTATTCGGCAGGAATTGCTGCAGCGACCCTGATCGGCTCGAAGCTGCCCTGGCGGATCATCCTGGCCGCCACGTCGGCCGGCTGCGGCCGGCTGAAGATGAAGCCCTGGCCCATGTCGCAGTTAAGGGTCTTCAGCATCTCCAACTGGTGCTGCTCCTCGATCCCCTCGGCGATCACCTCCAGGCGCAGCATGTGGCCGAGCTCGATGATGATCCGCGCCATGTCGACGTTGCGCACGCTGTCGAACATCGCCCGCACGAAGCTCTGGTCGATCTTCAGGCTGTCGATCGGCAGGTTGTGCAGGTTGCTCAGCGACGAGAAGCCGGTGCCGAAGTCGTCGATCGAGAAGCGGCAGCCCAGGGCGCGCAGCTCGTCGACCACGCGGACCGCGGTCTCCGCGTTCTGCATGATGTTGCTCTCGGTGATCTCGATCTTGATCTGCGCCGGATTGACGCCGGTCTCCTCGATGATCCAGGTGAATTCCGGCACCAGATGGCTGTAGGCGATCTGCAGCGGCGAGAGGTTGATCGACATGAAGAGATGGGCGGCTTCCGGATACTGCTGGACCCAGGCGGTCATCTGCTGGCAGGCCCGGCGGAAGACATAGGCGCCCAGCGGCACGATCAGCCCGGCATGCTCCGCGACCGGCACGAATTCCAGCGGCGACAGGGCGCCGCGTTCGGGGTGGTTCCAGCGGGCCAGGGCCTCGAACCCGGTCAGGCGGCGGTCCTCGAGCCGCACGATCGGCTGGTAGCAGAGCCAGACCTCGTCGCTGGCCTGCAGGGCCTGGCGCAGATCGCTCTCCGTATCCTGGCGCAGCACCAGGCGATGGCGGATCTGCGGGTCGAAGAAGACCACCGGCTTCTCCGGGTCGCGAATTGCTTCCGCCGCCGCAACCTCGGCATCGGCGATGAGCTCGGCCGGATCGTTGCTGTCGGGACGCAGCGGTGCCACGCCGATCCGGGTCTGCAGCGCGACCTGGCGCTTGCCGCATTGGATGGGCTGGTCCATGGCGGTGCGGATGCTCTGCACGCAGTCGGTGACCTTGTAGGGATCGTCGGTCTCAAGCACGAAGACGAAGGACCAGCTTTCCGCGCGGGCCAGCCAGTGGCCGGTGGTGGCGCTGAGCCGCGTCGCCATCGACATCAGGACCTGATCCGCCACATCCCGGCCGAGGCTGTTGCGGACGGCGTCCTGGTTGATCCCGACGACCTCGACCAGGGTGACGGCGCGCGTACTCTTGATGAGCTCGCCCAGGCGTTCGGTCAGCGCCGCCTGGTTCGGCAGTCCGGTGACCGGATCGCGAAAGGCCAGCTGGCTCAGATGCTGCTCGAACTCCATCTTGCGGGTGGCGTCCCGCCAGAGGCAGAGGATGCCGCGCTGCAGTGGGCGCTGTTCCAGGGTGAGCCAGCCGCCATCCTGCATCTGCACGACCACGTCGAAGGCGGTCTCGCCGCCGAAAGCCGCGGCGGAGAGGACCTTGACCGCATCCGCGGTCAGGATCTGCATCACGATCGAAAGGTGTTCCGGGTAGCTGCGGCCGGCATGGCACAGCGCCGCGATCTGGGGGAAGAAGCGCTGATAGAGGGTGTTGGCATGCACGAAGCTCTCATCGGCGTCGAACAGCGCATAGCCGATCCCGACACTGGCGAGCACGTCCTTGATGTCGAAGCTCTCCAGCTGCCGCTCGTGGACCGCGGTGACGTCCCGCCAGCTCCGCAGCCAGCCGCCCTCCGGCAGGGGCTGCACGGCGCTGCGCAGCCATTTCTGACCCGGACTGCCCAGGGTGAAGGGGGCGGGCGGCCGGGTCCAGGCGACGTTCGCCGTGACGCATGCCTCGCATTCGGCGGCGGATTGGCCGGGCATGTGGCGCCGGAAATGGCGGCGCAGCTGGTCGGCCATCGGCTCGCCGACGTGAACATGGCCGGCATCCTCCGGGAACAGGTCGAGATAATGCTGGTTCCAGTCGCGGATCCGGAGCGCGGAATCATAGGTGCAGACGGCGACGCCCTGGGCCTCGCAGAGCGCGCGCAGGATCGCCAATCCGCCCGCCGGTGTGGTGGCCGGGGCGGTGGCTGGTACGGTGGCCGGGGCGGTTCCGGCGGCACTGTCGTTTCCCTCGGATCGGGCCGTTCCCACTGGTTAGCTCCGGGCCTCTGATCACAGCCATTACGGGTGCCGGCGCGATCGGCTAAGATACTGGATTCGCGCGAAAAAATATGAGGTTGTGGATTCCCAATCGGAGTCTTGCATAGCGATGGTAAATGATTGGATAATGACCCTGGGAGGTTGGCGATGGACGAGCGTCTCGCCAACCCGGTCAGATCCGGAAGGAAGCAGCCGTAACGAGTTTCCGCTCGGGTCGTTGTCCAGCCTCCCACCCGACCCAGCTTCCCCATATCGACCCTTCGGCACGACGCCCGTGTTGATGGCCGAGATGGTCCGGCACCACCCTGTTGGCGAATGCCATTTGGAGTCGAGTTCAGCACCCTATGGCCCCAGCCGCCGATCATCCCCCTGAAGCCCCGGCAACACCGAATATCGCGGGCGGCGACGCCCATTACCGGGTCCTTGCCCGCAAATACCGGCCGAGCGATTTTGCCGGCCTGGTCGGCCAGGATGCCCTGGTCCGCACCCTGACCAATGCGATCGCCCAGGGCCGCCTCGCCCATGCCTTCATGCTGACCGGGGTGCGCGGGGTCGGCAAGACGACGACGGCCCGGATCCTCGCCCGGGCCTTCAACTGCGTCGGTCCGGACGGCACCGGCGGACCGACCGCCCAGCCCTGCGGGCGATGCGAGCATTGCCTTGCCATCGCCGAGGACCGGCATGTCGACGTCATCGAGATGGACGCCGCCAGCCGCACCGGCGTCGGCGATATCCGGGAACTGATCGAGGGCGTGCGCTATCGCCCGGTCAGCGCCCGCTACAAGATCTACATCATCGACGAAGTCCACATGCTCTCGAACAACGCCTTCAATGCCCTGCTGAAGACGCTGGAAGAGCCGCCGGAACACGTGAAGTTCATCTTCGCCACCACCGAGATCCGCAAGGTGCCGGTGACGGTGCTCTCGCGCTGCCAGCGCTTCGACCTGCGCCGGATCGACGCCGACGTCCTGGCCCGGCATTTCGCCGGCATCGCCGCCGCCGAGGGCGCCAGCATCTCGGCCAATGCTTTGGCCCTGATCGCCCGCGCCGCCGACGGCTCGGCGCGCGACGGACTCTCGCTCCTGGACCAGGCGATCGGCATGGGCGAGGGCGAGGTCACCGAGGATCAGGTGCGCGACATGCTGGGCCTTGCCGACCGCACCCAGCTCTTCGACCTGTTCGAGGGACTGATGAAGGGCGAGGCGGGGTCGCTCGACCAGTTGAACGCCATGTACCAGTCCGGCGCCGATCCCGTCGTCGTGCTGCAGGACCTGCTCGATCTCACCCATTGGCTGACAAGGATCAAGCTCACCCCGGCGGTGCTCGATCAGCCGGCGACGCCGGAAGCCGAACGCAAGCGCGGCGGCGCCCTCGCCAGACAGCTGACGATGCCGGCGCTGGCGCGCTGCTGGCAGATGCTGCTGAAGGGCCTCGGCGAAGCGCAGATGGCGCCGCAGCCCCTGGCCGCCGCCGAGATGACGCTGATCCGCCTGATGCATGTCGCCGACCTGCCGCCGCCGGGCGATCTGGTCCGCCGCCTCGCCGGCGATGGCGCCGCGGCGCCCACCGGCATCGGCAACCCGACGGCGCCGGCGACACCGAAGACCCTGGCCGGGGGCGGCAATCCGGCGGGAAATCCTGCCGGCGGGTCGACCTCCAGTGCTCCCGGCACGCCGCGGCTGCAGACCACCTCGCAGATCCAGTCGCAGCCCCGCAACGTGCCGGCGCCGCAGGCGGCGAGCCTCTCGCCGCAGCCGCAGAACTTCGATCAGGTGGTTGCCCTGTTCAAGGCGCGGCGCGAGGGGATCCTGCATGCGCATCTGATGAACGATGCGCACCTCGTGCATTTCGAGACCGGTCGCATCGATTTCCGCCCCGGCCCGGCGGCGCCCAGCAATCTCGCCAACCGCATCGCCGCCTGTCTCAACGAATGGACCGGGTCGCGCTGGCTGGTCAGTCTTTCCGGCGATGCCGGCGCCGCGACCCTGAAGGAGCAGGCCGCCGCCCTGGTCGCCGCCCGCAAGCGCCAGGCGGCGGATCATCCCCTGGTGAAGGCGGTGATGGCAGCCTTCCCCGGCGCGACGATCGACGAGGTTCGCGACTTGACCGCCGGCGTCCTGCCGGATACCCCGATGCCGGAAGGACCGGCCGCCGAGTCCCCGGCACCGGAATCCGCCGGCGGCGACGGCGCCGCGCAGGAGGAAGAGTCATGAAGAACCTGGGTCAGATGATGAAACAGGCGCAGCAGATGCAGGCCAAGATGGCCGAGATGCAGGCGGCGCTGGAACAGGCGGAAGTCACCGGGCAGTCCGGCGGCGGCATGGTCAAGATCACCATGACGGCGAAGGGCGATCCGCGCCGGGTGCAGATCGACCCGACCCTCGCCGTTCCGGCCGAGATCGAGGTGCTCGAGGATCTGATCGCCGCCGCCCTCAAGGATGCCCGCGGCAAGGCCGAGACCTATGTCGCCGCGGAAATGGAGAAGGTGACCGGCGGATTGCAGCTGCCCGCCGGATTCAAGCTGCCGTTCTGAGCCGCCGCCCCGGTCACTGACATCCGATGGCACTTTCCGACATCGATCGCCTGATCCAGCTGCTTTCCCGGCTGCCGGGCCTCGGTCCGCGCTCGGGCCGCCGCGCCGCGCTGCATCTGCTGAAGCGGCGCGAGGCGCTGATGCTGCCGCTGATCGACAGCCTGCAGACGGTTGCCGAGGGCATCAAGACCTGCGCCGTCTGCGGCAATTTCGACGTGCAGGATCCCTGCGCGATCTGCCGCGACGACCGGCGCGACGCGGCCCTGCTCTGCGTGGTCGAGGATGTCGCCGACCTCTGGGCCCTCGAACGCACCGCGGCCTTCAAGGGCCGCTACCACATCCTGGGCGGCGTCCTGTCGGCACTGGACGGCGTCGGCCCCGAGCAGCTCAACATCGCAAGCCTGATCCGCCGGGTGGAAGCCGGCGGCATCGCCGAAGTCATCCTGGCGCTCGGCGCCACGGTCGACGGGCAGACCACGGCGCATTACCTCACCGATCGCCTGCAGCCCTGCGCGGTCTCGATCTCGCGCCTCGCCCATGGCGTGCCGGTCGGCGGCGAGCTCGACTATCTCGACGACGGTACGCTGATCCAGGCCCTGAAGGCGCGTCAGCGCCTTTAGCTTTAGAAGGGCAGGCGCGTCAGCGCCTTTAGCTTTAGAAGGGCAGGCGCGTCAGCGCCTTTAGCTGTAGAAGGGCAGGCGCGTCGGCGCCCTTAGCTTAAGAGGGGCAGGCGCTGCAACGTCAGCCATCGCAACGCGGCCGATAACCGTCATGTGATCGTCGCGGCCTTGTCGCCGCCCGGCTTCCGCCATAGTCTCGCCTTGATTGCGCGGCAGGCTTGCCGCGAATTCCCCTTACAGTAGACGGAAGGTCCGAAATGATTTCGCAAACCCCTCGCTGCCGGCACCGCCCTTGCCGCGCTCCTCTCCCTCGCGCAGCTGGCCGTTGCGCCGGCCTGGGCCGAGGTCGAAGTGACCACCGAGCAGCAGACCGGCATTGCCGTCACCATCTACAATCAGGACCTCGCCTTGATCCGCGACTTGCGCAAGATCGCCGTCGCCAAGGGCGAGAACGACATCGCCTTCATCGACGTTTCCGCCGCGATCCGGCCGGAGACCGCCCTGCTGAAATCCGCCGGCGATGCGCTCGGCGTCATCGAGCAGAATTTCGATTTCGACCTGCTGACCCCGGAGAAACTCCTGGAGAAGTCGCTGGGCCAGACCATCCGCGTCATCCGCACCAATCCGACGACCGGCGAGGACAGTTCCGAGGAGGCCAAGGTGCTCTCGGTCGCCGGCGGTGTCGCCGTGCTGCAGATCGGCGACCGGATCGAGACGGCGATTCCCGGCCGCTTCGTCTACAGCGCCGTGCCGGCAAATCTCCGCGCCCGCCCGACCCTGGTGATCAAGGTCGCCAGCCAGAAGGAAGGCGAGGTGCCGGTCGATCTCTCCTACCTCTCGCGCGGCTTGAGCTGGCAGGCGGACTACGTCGCCGAACTGGCACCGGACGAGAAGACCGTCAATCTCAACGGCTGGGTCACCCTCACCAACCAGAGCGGCGTCACCTACAAGGATGCGAAGCTGCAGCTGGTCGCCGGCGAGGTGAACCAGGTGCAGGAGATGCTGCGCCGCGAGGTGGCCGCACCCATGGGTGCGGCGATGGACATGGTACAGGCGCCCAAGATGGTGGAGCAGGCGGCCTTCGAATACCACCTCTACAGCCTCGATCGCCCGACCACGCTGAAGGAGAACCAGACCAAGCAGGTGGCGATGCTGGCGGCCACCGGCATCCCGGTCATCAAGCAGTACCTGATCACCAATGCCGCCAATGTCTGGAACTACTATTCCAGCAATTTCGGCGAGGCGGACCGGGTGAACGCCACGGTGAAACTGAAGTTCGAGAACGACGAGAAATCGAAGCTCGGCATGCCGCTGCCCAAGGGCGTGATCCGGGTCTACAAGGCGGATGATGCGGGCAACGGGCTGTTCATCGGCGAGGATTCGATCCAGCACACGCCAAAGAACGAGCATGTCGATCTGACCCTGGGCCAGGCCTTCGACATCACCGCCCGGGCGAAGCAGACGAACTACGAGAAGATCGCCGACCAGGTCTACGAGAACGCCTACGAGATCGAGATCAAGAACGCGAAGAAGGAGACGGTCACCGTCGATCTGCGCGAGGCCATTCCCGGCGACTGGAAGATCCTCGAGGAATCCGCCGAGCACCGGAAGCTCGACGCGGCGACCGCCGGCTGGCAGATCGAGGTTCCGGCCGAGGGCAGCGCCAAGCTGACCTACAAGGTGCGGGTGGAGTTCTAGCCACCCTTCGACCGGCTTCCCGCCCACGGCTGCAACCGGGCGGGGGGGCAGGGCGGGCGGATTGGCCGGGAATGCCTGGCCGATAGGGTGGCGTGCGGCTTATCGGCGCTGGACTTCGACCCGGCAACTTGGGCAAGGTGAGGCCTCACGGCGGCAAAGACCTTCATGGCGGCGAAACCCGAGCACTGCGAGATCCTCATCGTCGGCGGCGGCATGGTCGGCATGAGCCTGGCCGCCGCCACCGCCGGCGGCGGCATCGCCACCATCCTGGTCGAGGCAGAGCCCCTGCCGGCCCTGGATCAGCCGCTGTTCGACGGCCGCTCCTCGGCCGTCGCCTATGGATCGCAGCAGGTCCTGGCCGGCATCGACGCCTGGCAATATATCGAGGCCGACGCATCGCCGATCCTCACCATCCGGGTCTCCGACGGCGGCTGGCAGGTCGCCGGCGAGAGCCCGTTCTTCGTGCATTACAGCAACCGCGATCTGCCGCCGGGCTCGATCGATAGGCCCGGCGCCACCGACCGCTCCGCCGCCGGCAGGCGTGACGACCAGCCGCCCTTCGGCTGGATCGTCGAGAATCGCGCGATCCGCCGCGGGCTGCTGAAGCGCCTCGCGACCTGTCCCCATCTCACCCATCTGGCGCCGGCCAAGGTGGCCGACATCCGGTTCGAGGCCGGCCGCGCGCTGGCGCGCCTCGACGATGGCCGCGAGATCCGCGCCCGGCTGGTGGTTGCGGCGGATGGCCGGCACTCCCTGGTCCGGCGCATGGCCGGGATCGGCTATCGCGAGCTCGACTACCGCCAGACGGCGATCGTCTGCACCGTCGCCCACGACAAGCCGCATCATGGCGTGGCGCATGAGCATTTCCTGCCGGTCGGGCCTTTCGCCATGCTCCCCATGGTCGACGATGTCGATGCTTCCGGCGCGGTCCGCCACCGCTCTTCCATCGTCTGGACCGAGGATCCGCGCCTGGCGCCGATGCTGCTCGGCCTCGACGACGATGCCCTCGCCGCCGAGATCCTGCGCCGCTTCGGCGATACGCTGGGGGCGGTGCGGCCGATCGGACCGCGCTTTTCCTATCCGCTGAAGCTGCTGCTCGCAGATGCCTATGTGAAGGACGGCCTCGCCCTGGTCGGCGATGCCGCGCATGCGATCCATCCGATCGCCGGCCAGGGCTTCAATCTCGGCGTGCGCGATGTCGCGGCGCTGGCCGAGATCCTGGTGGACGCCCATCGCCTCGGCCTCGACCTCGGCTCGCTCGGCGTCCTGGAGGGCTATGCGCGCTGGCGGCGTTTCGACAACCTGCTGCTCGCCGGCGTCACCGACGGGCTGACGCGGCTGTTCTCCAACGACCTGCCGCCGGTCCGCCTGGCGCGCGATCTCGGCTTCTTCCTGTTCAACAAGGCGAAGCCGCTGAAGCGCCTCGCCATGCGCCATGCCATGGGCGTCATCGGCGACCTGCCGCGCCTGGTACGCGGCCTGCCGCTCTAGACGGGCGGGCGATGGCGGCACCCCCCGACCGCACTCTCGACCTCGTCATTTTCGACTGCGACGGCGTGCTGATCGACAGCGAGTTCCTCGATTGCCGCTCGGAATCCGAGGTGCTCACCGCCCACGGCTTTCCGCTGACGCCGGAGGAGATCCGCGACAATTTCCTCGGCCTCAGTTTCGCGCGCGAGATGCAGCTGATCGCTGAGCGGTTCGGCCGCAGCCCCTCGGCCGAGGTGGTGGCGGCGATGCACGCCCGCAGCCGCGAGAATTTCGCGGCTCTGTTGCAGCCCATCCCCGGCATCCATGCGCTGCTCGACCGCCTCGCCCTGCCGCACTGCGTCGCCTCGTCCAGCAGCCTGGATCGCCTGGAATTCACCCTCGGCCTCACCGGACTCTACGACCGGCTGCAGCCGCATATCTTCAGCGCCAGCATGGTGCGGAACGGCAAGCCGGCGCCCGATCTCTTTCTGCACGCCGCGGCGCGGATGGCGGCATCGCCGGGGCGCTGCCTCGTGGTCGAGGACAGTGCGGCCGGGGTCGCGGCGGGCAAGGCCGCCGGCATGACCGTGCTCGGCTTCACCGGCGGTAGCCATTGCCCTGCCGGACACGATGCCCGGTTGCGGGATGCCGGTGCCGATCTGATCATCGCCGACATCCTCGACGTCGCTGTCTTCATTGCCACCACCTGATTTCCCGCTCCCTGCCGTCGAACCTTGCCGTTTCCTGTCGGCGGCAGCCTGTCGGCGACGTCAGGTGACTGTCAGACGGAGTGTTTACTGACAACCCGTCGAAACCCATTTCCAGAGGATTGATCATGACTTCTACTCAAGTCGCTCAGCGTGACGGCCGTGGCTGGTCTGCTGTTCCTCGCCGCGGAAGGTTCCGCTCTCGCCGGCACCGCGGGCACGAAAATCGACGTCTCCCTGTGGGACAATGGCACCTCCGCCGAAATGAAGACCGACATGGGCGTCGGCATGGCCGGCGACCACATGAAGGCCAACATGGGCCTCAAGCTGTCGACCGACCAGGCCAAGGCCGGCGACGTGACCTTCGACGTGACCAACTCCTCCAAGGAAACGGTTCATGAGATGGTGGTCATTCCCTTCCCGGCCGACGGCAAGGTGCCGTACAGCGAGAAGGACGCGAAATTCGACGAGGACGCTGCCGGCCATCTCGGCGAAGTCTCCGAACTCGAGCCGGGCAAGACCGGGTCGCTGACGCTCAGCCTGAAGCCGGGCAAGTACATCCTCTCCTGCAACATCCCGAACCACTATGCCAACGGCATGTGGGCGGTGATCACCGTCTCCGAATAACCTCCCGAGAATGACTGCCGGAACATGAAGGCGGGCGCCGCCGGCGTCCCGCCGCCGGAATGAACAAGGCCCGGGCGATCCCCGGGCCTTCTCTCTATTCCACGGCCGACGGGCTCAGGGTTCGCGACTGAGTCCCTTCGCCGCCAGGGCCTGCAGATAGGCCTGCCACAACGCCTCCTGGTTCTCCCCGAGCTCGTAGAGATAGCGCCAGGAGAAGATGCCGGTATCGTGGAGATCGTCGAACTTGATGCGGATCGCGTAGTTGCCGACCGGCTCCAGCCCCATGATGCCGACATGGCGCCGTCCGGCGACGGTCGTCTTCTGGCTCGGCCCATGGCCCTGCACTTCGGCCGAGGGGCTCTCGACCCGCAGCAGCTCCGCCGGGAAACGGAAGGTGACGCCGTTGTCGAACGCAACCTCCAGGGTCTTCTCGGCCTTGCTGAGGCGGATCTCCAGCGGCCAGTGCGGCGTGCCCAGCTCCTCCGGCGTCACTTCTTCATCTCGTCGTCGCTCAGCGGCCGCGCCTCGTCGACCAGCATGATCGGGATGCCGTCGCGGATCGGATAGGCGAGGCCCGCCTGGCGGCTCAGCAGCTCCTGCCGCGCCGCGTCGTAGGTGAGCGGTCCCTTGGTCAGCGGGCAGACCAGGATCTCCAGCAGTTTCGGGTCGACGGCGTTATGGGCTTCCGGCATCGGGTGTGATCCTTGCTGCGGCGGCCGCAGGGTCAGTGCAGCGGCCTCTGGTCGTCGGATTGGTGGCGCAACGTCATCTCGAACAGAGCCTGCAGCATGGCGCCCATTTCGTCGAGGTCGGCGCATTCCAGCAGGCTCTGCTTCTCCAGCGGCGTGAACGGGCAGAGCATGCCGAGCGAGACCACCAGCCGGTCGTCCGGCGTGTCGTCCACCGCCTTCCAGTCGATGGTGGCGTTCTGCCCGGCAAAATAGGATTTCAGCGTGGTCAGGAAATGCCCGCGGTCGGCGAGCTCGAAGTCGCGCTCCGCCATGTCGCCGCGGAAGGCGGCGAAATCCGGCTCGACCTGGCGGAAGCCGGCGGCGGCGATCGGCAGCTCGCGCTGGATGCGGAAGCGGATCAGGCCGGAGAGCGAGAGCAGGTAGCGCCCGTCCTCGGTCTCCTCGAAGCCGACGATGCGCCCGGCGCAGCCGATCTTGTTCACCTTCGGCACCACCGCCGGGTCCATCTCCCGGTCGGCATTGGCCTCGCGCGGCTGCACCATGCCGATCAGCCGGTCGGGCTGCATCAGCGCATGCCGGCTCATCGCCAGGTAGCGCGGCTCGAAGATGTTGAGCGGCAGGCGCCCGCCCGGCAGCAGCAGGGCGCTGGTCAGCGGGAAGATCGGCAGCACCCTGGGCAGCTCGGCGAAGCTGGGATCGAACGGGCCCAGCGAAGTCGGTCCGGCGCGCAACGGCCGCTCGCGTCCCTAGGCGAAGAGCAGCGACGAGAGGCGCCGCCGTCCGGCCAGGGTCAAGGGATCGGCCGGCCCCATCGCCTCGAAGAACTTCACCAGCTGCTTGCGCGCCGCCTCCTCGTTCCAGGCGCGGTTCGCCCGCACGATCTCCAGCAGGTGGTCGATGGCGGCCTCGCGGTCGCCGCCGGCGAACAGCGCCACCGCCAGATCGTGGCGCGCCTCGAAGTCCTTGGGATTGGCATCGACCCGGGCCTGCAGCTGCTGCGACTGGCCGGAGGCCTTCTGGCCTTCCTCCGCCACTTCCAGCAAAGCCTTGCCGGCGCCGACCGCCGGGTCCTTGGCCAGTTCCGGCGTCAGGCTGGCGAGGAAATCCCGGGCCTGGGCGAGTTCGCCGCTCTTCACCAGGCAGCGGATCATGCCGCCCACCGCCTTGGCGTTGTCGGATTCGTGCTCCAGCACCTGGCTGAAGATCGCCATCGCGGCATTGACGTCGCCCGCCTGGAACGCCGCCTCGGCCTGTTCCAGCGCCTCGTCGATCGGCGAGGGGCCCAGCGCCTCGGCGCCCAGCTTGGCCAGGCGCTGCACGAACTGCTTGATCTGTCCCGCGGTCTGGTCGCCGACGAAGCCGTCGACCGGACGGCCCTGGAAGAAGGCATAGACCGCCGGGATCGACTGGATGCGCATCTGCGCCGCCAGCTCCTGCGACTGGTCGACATTGATCTTCACCAGCCTGACCGCGCCCTTGGCCTCGGTCACCGCCTTCTCGATATTGGGCCCGAGCGACTTGCAGGGCCCGCACCAGGGCGCCCAGAAGTCGACGATCACCGGGATCTGCATCGAGGCATCGATGACGTCGGCCCGGAAGCTCTGCTGCGTGCCGTCCTTGATGAGGTCCTTGGCCGGGGTGGTGCCGGCGCCGATCAGCTGATCCATGAAATGCGAACTCCGCGAAACCGAGACTTTAAGGGATGCGATTTGACCCTATAGATGGCGCTTTCGGGCGCCTGGATCAAGTGCTGGAAACCGCTGCAAATTCCAGCATTTGCGGGGGATGGCCGGCGGCCTCCAGGAACTTCACCAGGTCCTGGGGGGCGATCGCCGTCGATTTGAAGTTGACCAAAGGATGGGCATGGATCGGGTCGCGCGCCAGCAGGTCGCGGTCCAGCACCATCTTCACCGCCCCGGCGGCATCGTTGATCACGGCAAAGGGCGTCACCGCGCCGGGAATGACGCCGAGATATTTCATCAGCCGGTCGGCGCTGCCGAAAGGAGAGCTTGCCGGCGCCCAGTTTCTCGCCCAGGGCCTTGAGGTCGACGCGCTTGTTCTCCTCGACCGTGACCAGCCACATCTCCTCCTTCTTGTTGCGGAGGAACAGGTTCTTGATATGCCCGCCGTGCAGCTCGCCGCGCAGCTGCTGCGATTCCTCGACGGTGAAGACCGGCGCGTGGTCGACGGTATGGGTCTTGATCCCGAGCGCCTCCAGCCGTGCCAGCAGCTGCGCCGGGCTGGTCGGCAGATTGGCCTGGAGCGCCACGGGGTCGGGCTTCGTCGATTCGGGGGCGGTCGATTCGGGCTTGGTCGATTCAGTCATGGCGGCGGGTCGCGTCTTTCCGGTCTCGGGGCCGGCAACCTATCCGCCGGAACCGGAACGCGCAACCGGCAGCCCGCCCCTCCCCGGGTCGGGGGAGGGGCGGGCCGGGGCCGGGACGGGCGGCCTCAGATCACCTTCAGCTTCACGTCGATGTTGTTCCGGGTCGCATTGGAATAGGGGCAGACCTGATGCGCCTTGGCGACCAGGGCCTCGGCCTCCGCCTTCGGCACGCCGGGCAGCGAGACGTCGAGGCTGATATCCAGGCCGAAACCGCCTTCCGAGCGCGGACCGATGCCGACATGCGCCGTCACCTTGGCATCCGCCGGGACCTTGGCCGTGCCGCCCTGGCTGGCGACGAATTTCATCGCGCCGATGAAGCAGGCGGCATAGCCGGCGGCGAAGAGCTGCTCGGGATTGTTGCCGGGACCGCCGCCGCCGCCCAGTTCCTTCGGCGTCGACAGCTTCACACTGAAGCTGCCGTCGGTGGTGGCGGACTGGCCGTCGCGGCCGCCGGTCGCGGTGGCGCTGGTCTTGTAGAGCACTTGGGTCGGCATGGCGGGATCCTTTCCTCGGGGTTGTGATGGATATCAAATAGTGCACAATTGAATTGTATGCAATATATTTCTGCTGCCGGCCGCGCGGACCCGGTATGCGCAATTCGATGGCCTGCAATTAACTTGTACGCTATCTATATGACAGAAGATGAAGCCGCGAATGGAGCCCCGATGACCGGTCCGGACAGCCGCCGCGAGGACGACCCGATGCTGCAGCTGAACAACCAGCTGTGCTTTGCGGTCTATTCCACCGCCCATGCCTTCAACCGCATCTACAAGCCGCTGCTGGAGCCCCTCGGCCTCACCTATCCGCAATACCTGGTGATGCTGGTGCTCTGGGAGAAGGACGGCGCCACGGTGAAGGAGATCGGCGAGCGGCTGCACCTCGATTCCGGCACCCTCACCCCGCTGCTGAAGCGCCTGGAGGCCGCCGGCCACCTCACCCGCAGCCGGGACGCCGCCGACGAGCGCCTGGTCCGCATCGCGCTCACCCCCGCCGGGCGGGCGCTGAAGCAGGCGGCCCGGGCGGTGCCCGGCCGGATCCTGGCCGCCTCGGGCCGCGCCGCGGCCGATCTCCAGGCCCTGAAGGCCGACGTCGCCCGCCTCCGGGAAAGCCTGAACGCCGCCCCGCAATAGGGCGGAAGCGTCGGATTTCCCTGGAAAATTGCCGTGCTTGCAAATGGACTGCCGATGGGTATGATGCGCGCCGCTGACCGGCCGGCCCGTTCCCGCGTGAACGGCTCCCGCCCGATCGGCCACCTACCGCACGGGAGCGCGGGCGTAGCTCAGGGGTAGAGCACAACCTTGCCAAGGTTGGGGTCGAGGGTTCGAATCCCTTCGCCCGCTCCAAATTTCACTTTGAACATGAACGGATATGCGTCCTTGCTGGGCGCTTTATTGCTTTGCCGATATGTGAGGCCCCTGGCACAGGAAGTTGCATCGTCGTCATTCTTCGACGTACGTCGCTCTCGAACAATCGTTGTGATTGCTCGTGCCATGCTTCGAGCCGAACGCGTCCAACGATGCGAGCACTCCTTGTGCAAAAAAAGCGCATCCGTACCGCGGCCCGTCGGGAACTTCTCCCGCTGGGAACGATTGTTCTCACACGCGCCATCGAAGTTCCGCACTGCAGGATGGGCTGCAGCAGGACGGGCTGCAGATGAGTTTTTGATGGAGACGGGATCGGCTACTGAGCGATCGTCGGGCGATTGATTGCGGCGCGGCGTCGAGAACCTCGATCCTGCAGGATTAAAGCCATCTGAGTAGATTCCGAGCCTTTTGTCGTCACTTTGCTGCCGGTATCAAATCATCGCCGATACTGAATCTTCACATATTGAGGAGAACATTATGTTCCAGAGGATACTGCCCACTGCGGCGTTCGTGCTGGTGACCACATTAGGGTCGCTTTCCAGTACGGCAGCGACAATCGAATTCGACCAGACCAATCAAAGCCCCTATCTCGAAGATGGCTATAAATTCGATAGCCCCAACATCGTCAGCGGCAACTGTTTTGCCGCGCCGTGCCTGACGCTCAATGGTGAGGCCGTTACCACCATGTCGGCGCAGAACGGCAGCTCTTTTTCAGTGACGGCGTTCTGGTTTCAGCTGCTCGGCACGGTGTCGGAATTGACGGTAACGGCATATCAGGATGCAAACATCGTCGACACGATCGTCCTGACCCAAGGTGACTTCGACAACAACAATGGCGGCCAGTTCTATTCGCATCTGTTCGCCAATATCACGTCGCTCGCCTTCGACAATTCCGGCACCGGAAATCTCCGAATCGACAATATCAGTGCCGTCCCGATTCCCGCGGCATTGCCGCTGTTCGGCTCAGCTCTTGCCGGGCTTGGCTTTATCGCCAGGCGCCGCAATTCGAAACGAGCAATGGCAACGTAATCAGTTCTGAACTGGGAATCGCAAGTAGCGAGGCGATGAGTCGGTTGATGGGTCTATCCTCGGATCGACCCATCAACCAGATGCCTTCGGCCCCTCACCCAAACGGCCCTCACGCCCCTTACCCCGCCGGCCGCAGCAGCGCCTGGTATCGCGGACTATCCTTGATCCCGTCGAAATCCGGGTCGTTCCGGAACCACAGGATCTCGTCCGCGCCGGCGCGGCGGATCCACTGTTCCAGCACGTCGAGGGCCCGCGCGCGCTCGCCCAGGAGCGCATAGGTGCAGGCGGCGTTGTAGCGGGTGATGTTGTCCTCGGGGTCAATCGCGAGGGCGCGGGTGATCCAGTCGACGGCGCGCGCGCGCTCGCCCAGGGCGGCCAGGGCCGGGGCGCCCAATTCCAGCGGCAGGTTCGATTCCGGATGCCGGCGGATCGCTTCCTCGGCCCGCGCGATCCCGATCCGCGCATAGGTCTCCGCCTCGGCCGCGCGGCCCAGCGACTGGTAGATCATCTGCAGCGCGAAGGGGGCCCGGTAGTCGCCGGGCTCGATCGCCATCATCCGCAGATAGAGCGCCGCCGCCCGGTCGAAATCGCCGTCCTGGAAATGGAACTCGGCCAGGAACTCGTTGGCCTCGAAGCAGTCGGGGTCGCGGGCCAGGGCCTGGCCGAAGGCGGCCAGCGCCTCTGCGCGCCGCCCTTGCGTCTTCAGGGCGAAGCCCCGTGCCGCATGGGCCTCGGCGAGCTTGGGGTCGATCTCGATCGAGCGGTCGGCGCTGGCCAGGATGGCCTCCGCCGACGTCGCCTCACCGAACTTCGAGAACAGCTTGGCATCGCAGACCGCCAGCCCCGCATGGGCGCGCGCATAGAGCGGGTCGAGCTCGATCGCCCGGGCATACATCTGCCGCGCCACCCGGTAGGAGGACCGCGTCCGCAGGTGCAGGAACTCGCGGCCGCGGAGATAGAAGGTATAGGCCTCGACATTCTCCGTCGGCACCCGCGCCAGGGCCTGCATCTCCTCCGGCAGCAGCTTCACCTTGAGCTGGGCGACGACGGTGCGGGTGATCTCGTCCTGGACGGCGAATACGTCGGTGAGGTCGCGGTCGTAGCGCGCCGCCCAGAGATGGCCGCCGGTGGTACCGTCGATCAGCTGGGCGCTGATCCGCACCGTCCCGCCCGCCTGCCGGACGCTGCCCTCGACCACATGGGAGACACCGAGCTCGCGGGCGATCTCGGTCGGGCGCGCCGCCTTGCCCTTGTAGGCGAAGACGATGTTGCGGCCGAGCACGAACAGCCCCGAGAGGTTGGAGAGATCTGTGATGACGTCCTCGGTGATGCCGTCGCTGAAGAAATCCTGCGCCGGATCGCCGCTGCGGTTGGCAAAGGGCAGGACCGCGATCGACGGTTTCTCTCCGGGCCCGGCCGGGCCTTCGGCGTTGCTGCGGCGGTGCTGGCCGCGGTGGCGCTGACGGCGGTGGAGGCGGCGATCTGCCGCCGCAGGGCCGCGGTCTCGGCCGCGGGCTCGACGCCGAACTCGGCCCTGAGCAGGGCGCGGCAGGCATCGAACTGCTGCAACGCGAGCCCGACCTCGCCGGCCTCGGCATAGGCCCGCATCAGCGCGCGGTGCGAGGCCTCGCGCAGGGAATCCAGCGCCACCAGGCGCCGCGCGGCCTCGATCCTGGCGGCGCCGGTCTCGGCCGCGCAGAGCGCATCGAGCAGGTCGACGGCATGATCCGCGAGGCGCCGCCGTTCCGCCGCCAGCCAGTCCTCGAAGCCGGCCTCGGCCAGCGCGGTATCGGCCAGGAACTCGCCGCGATAGAGGGCGGCACCGCGGCGCAGGGCCGCCACATCGCCTGGTGCATCCCCAGGTCCATCCCCGGATGCGACAACACCCAGGAAATCCACGGCGTCGATCGCCAGGTTCTCCCCGGCGAGGCCGACCATGTCGCCCGAGGTGCGCAGGATCAGCGGCTCGGCGTCGCCCAGTTCCTTCCGCAGCACCGCCAGGGACTGGCGCAGGCTACCGCGCGCCTGTTCCTCGCCGCGGTCGCCCCAGAGCAGGCTGCCGAGACGCGCCCGGGTCGCCTGCAGCCGCGGCGACAAGGCGAGGATCGCCAGCAGCGCGCGGTTCTTCCTGGTGGCGACGGGGCGTTCCCGCCCGGCGCAGTCCAGCCCGAAGGCGCCGAGCAGCCGCAGCCGGACGGGCCGATCCCCATCCTCGGGTACTTCCTCGAGCAGGGGCGAAGCAGGGGTTTCGGATCCGGGCTTCATCGTTTTTTTCGGGGTCTTACGTCTTTTTTACGCTGGTCTCGCCTGCCGTCTTGCGCCGCATGGCTAACGTCCCTGCATCGCCGATGACCGCTTCGACGCCTGTCGGGGCCAACTGTCGGGGCCAAGCAGGAGAGGAAGATCATGTTCACTTATCTGGCAGCCGCCGCGCGTTTTCAATCGGAATGTCGGAGCCCGGCCGAGCGCATCGCGGCTTGGCTCCAGCGCCGGATCGAGGCCCACCGGCGGCGCCAGGCGGCGCGGCGCAACCGCCGCATTCTCTGCCGGCTCGACCGGCGCCTGCGCGCCGATATCGGCCTCGCCACCGGCTCGGAGGCGGAGATCGCCGCCCTGGCTGCGGGGCTCAGCGTGCAGGCGATGGTGGCCGGTGCCATCGCCGACCGGGTCACCCGCCGCTGACCGAACGGATCCACCTGCCTGCCGACGGGCGGCGGCGCAACTTGTATATACAAGTTAACGCCGTCGCGCCGCCCTGCGTTTCGGTACTTTGCGTTTCGGCACGCGGTGCGACCGGTCCCGGTGCGACTGGGCCCGCTGCGACTGGGCCCTGTCGGATCGTGTGGGTTTGCCAGAATGCCGTTGACTCGGCCTTGGCCCGGGTATGTGATCATTTCAATTCATTCTTCGCCCGCACGCCTGGGAAGACGGCCTGGAGGCGCAGAGTTGGTGGAGACGCTGAAGGGCCGGGGAGGCGGCTTCAGCAACGGATTTCAGTTCCGCATCAGATGTTCGCAGGCGTTGCAAAGACATGGGGGCAATCATGTCGGCATCCGGATCATCACCCGTTCCAGGCAGCTTGAAATGCAGTCTCGTCGTCGCGGCTCTCCTGGCAAGCAGCGCGCTCGCGCAGGCCAATACGATGACCTTCGGGAACGCCGCGACGTTCAGTCCCGGATCCGGCTCGCCCTCGCCCTATGTCGAGGACGGCATCTCCGCCACACCGACGGGCGACAACTTTCCGGTCCCCCATTTCGATGTCTCATCGACGATCGGCTACGGCGCGACGCCGGGCGACAATGTCGGCATCATCCATCGCGGCAATGGCGGCGAAGAGGTCACCTTCACCTTTGCCGGCGGGCTCTTCGACCTGGAGAGTTTCGATGTCACGGGCTGGGATCTCGACGGCGATGCCGGTCTCACCGCGACCTTCGCCGCGTCCTCCGGCGCCACGCATACCGTGAGCTTCAACGATGCCTTGACCATCGATTTCAGCGCAATCGCCGGCTGGTCGAGCCTCTCCTTCTTCACCTTCACGGTTCCCTCGGGCGTGGAATTCTGTTTGAACGGCGCCCATTGCCCTGGCGTGGGCTTCGACAACATCGTCATGAACACGCCGAGCCCGGTCCCCATCCCCGGCGCCCTGCCGCTCCTGGCCTCCGGCCTTGCGGCTTTCGGCGTCTTCGCCAGCCGCCGGAACCGCAAGCGCCGCCCGGCGGCCTGACCACCGCACAGGTCTCGCACATCGACACCCAGCGCCCGGCCATCGTGCCGGGCGTCTTCTTTTGCCGGCGCCTCGGATACCTTGACCGAACTCGCACCAGCCTGTGACATTTTAGTAAGATTCCTGCGAAATATGGTTAACACTCTTTCATACTTGTTCTTCGCCGCTATAATCGCATGTGTGTAACGGCCAAAAGATGACCGAAGAATTCGGTGTTCTGGCGAAAACAGGGAATGGCGACATGATGAAGTCACTTTGCGCAGCGGCCGTCTTCGGCCTGGTCTTGACCGCCGGCGCGCTGCCGGGCGCCGCCGCGACCATTTCCTTCGACCAGGCCAATACCACGCCCTATCTCGAGGACGGCTTCCAGGTCGACGATGCCCGCCTCAACAATGGCAACTGCCTTGCCGGCAGCTGCATGGGCCTCAACACCAACGAGACCTCGATCCTGACGCGGACCGGCGGCGGCGCCTTCTCGGTGTCGTCGATCTGGTTCGACCTGGTGAGCCGGCCCGCCGGCCTGACGGTCACCTCCTTCAACGGTGCGACGCAGATCGAGTCCATCATTCTGACGGCGACCGATGGCCCGGTCTTTTCCCACCTCTTCACGAACATCACCTCGCTGGTCTTCCACGATTCCGGCACCGGCAATGTGCGGGTCGACGATATCGTCGTCAGCGCCGTGCCGATCCCGGCGACCCTGCCGCTGTTCGGCGCCGCACTTGCGGGCCTCGCGGTGATGCGCCGCCGGCGTTCCGCCCAGGCCTAAGTCCATCTGGGCCTGATCCCGGCTTTCACGGGTTACGCCCGGAAATAGGGCCCCGCCGCAGGACGGCGGGGCCTTTTTCCTGCGTGTGTCAGGCGGCGTCGCCCGGCAAAGGCGTGCGCATTATGCGCAGGCGGCCTGCCGCTGCGACGCCGAGCGCGACCGCGATCAGGCCCGCCCCGACGCCGAAGGTCATCCGCATGCCGGCGGCAACGGCATCGGGCGCCGCCGTCGCGATGTCGGTCGCCTGCGCGGCGAGGGCGAAGACCGCACCGAGGACCGAGGCGCCGGTGACCAGCCCGAGATTGCGCGACAGGTTGAGCATGCCGGAGACGACGCCGCGCTGATCGGCGCGGATCTCCGCCATGACGGCGGTGTTGTTCGCCGCCTGGAACAGCGCGTAGCCGGCGGTGATGGCGACCAGCGGGACGATATATCCGGCGATGCCGAAACCCGCCGGCAGCAAGGCGAGGAGCGCGCAGCCGCCGGCCATCCCGGCCAGCCCGAGCACGGTCATCGCCTGGGTGCCGAAGCGGTCGACGATGCGCCCGGCCGGCACGCCGGTCAGCGCGGCGACGATCGGGCCGACCGACATGACGGCGCCGACCGCTGCCGCCCCCAGGCCGAGCGCCCGCGCCAGATAGAACGGCCCGACCACCAGGGTCGCCATGATCACCGTCGAGACCAGCAGGCTCATGGCGAGGCTGGCGCTCAGCACCGGATCGCGGAACATCGCCAGGCGGATCAGCGGCGCGGCGGCCTTCCGCTCGGCGAGGACGAAGAGCCCCGCACCGAGCGCCGCTGCCGCGAGCAGCGCCAGGTTGAACGCGCCGAAGCTGCCGCGCCCGATGGTCATGGCGAGGGCATAGGCGGCGAGGCTCAAGGCGAGCAGCAGCGTGCCGAGCCGGTCGAAGCGCACCTTCGCGGTCTTCGGTCCCGCGCGGTCGACCGGCAGGAAGCGCCGCACCAGGATGAAGGCGAGGATCCCCAGCGGCAGGTTGACCAGGAAGATCGAGCGCCAGCCGAGGAGCGCGATCAGCGCGCCGCCCAGCGACGGCCCGAGCGCGGTGCCGACCGCAGACATCGTCCCGAGCAGCCCCATGGCGCTGCCGATCCTGGCCTTGGGCACCGTCTCGCCGACGAAGGCCATGGTGAGCGCCATCAGGATCGCCGCGCCGAGGCCCTGTGCCGCCCGGGCGCCGATCAGCAGCCAGAGCGACGGGGCCGCGGCGCAGAGGACGGAAGCGGCGGTGAACAGCAGGATCCCCGCCAGCAGCAGGCGGCGACGGCCGGCGAGGTCGCCCAGCCGGCCGACGCTGACGATGAGGGTGGTGATGGCGAGGAGATAGGCGAGGGCGATCCACTGCACCGCCTGGAACGGGGCCGCGAAGGCCTGGGCGAGCGTCGGCAAAGCGACATTGGCGACGCTGACGCCGAGCGAGGGCAGCAGCATGGAGAGCGACAGGCCGGCGAGCGCTCCCTTCACCGAAACGGTTGGTTCGGCGGGGCCGCCGACGGCCCGATCCTGCCCTGAAATCTCCGGTTTCACCTTGACCTCCTCTTCTTCCGACGGCCGAAACGGCCCGATCCAAAGCCTAGGCCAGGATCTGGTATGGCGGAAGACGCACGGATTGCATATTATTCGTGCGTTTGACGCCATATCATGGCGAGAGAGGTGCAGAAGGCGCCCCATGGCACGACCCGATTTCAACCTCCTGGTGACCCTCGACGTGCTCCTGGCCGAAGGCAGCGTCGCCGGCGCGGCCCGGCGGATGGGCCTCAGTCCCTCGGCGATGAGCCGGGCGCTGGAGCGGTTGCGCGCCGCCACCGGCGATCCGCTGCTGGTCCGCGCCGGCCGCGGCCTGGTTCCGACACCCCGGGCGCAGGACCTCCGCGCCCAGGTCGCCCGGCTCGTCCAGGACGGCGAGGCCGTGCTGCGCCCGGCCACGGCGCTGAACCTCGCGACCCTCGACCGGACCTTCGCCTTGCGGGTGAGCGACGGCTTCGTGGAGAATTTCGGGCCGGATCTCATCGCCCGCCTCGGTGCCGAGGCCCCCGGGCTGCGGCTCTGCTTCGTGCCGAAGACCGACAAGGACAGCGCGCCGCTGCGCGACGGGACCATCGATCTCGATACCGGCGTCGTCGGCAAGGCGACCGGTCCGGAAGTGCGCACCCAGGCCCTGTTCCGTGACCGCTTCGTCGGCGTCCTGCGCCAGGGCCACCCGCTCGGCCGGGGCGACATGACGCCGGCGCGCTATGCCGCCGGGCGGCACATCCTGGTCTCGCGCCGCGGCCTCGCGCGGGGACAGATCGACGAGGCCCTGGAGCCTCTCGGGCTGGAACGCGAGATCGTGACCATCGTCGGCGGCTTCTCCGCCGCCCTGGCGCTCGCCCGCAACAGCGACCTCATCGCCAGCGTTCCCGAACGGCAGACCGGCAATCTCCGCGCCGGCATGCACAGCTTTCCCCTGCCGGTCGCGGTGCCGGAATTCACGGTGGCACTGCTCTGGCACCCGCGGATGGATGCCGACCCGGCGCATCGCTGGCTGCGCGGCCGGGTCCGCGACCTCTGCGCGGCGCCGCTCTAGGTGAAGGCATGCGGCCCGGAAAAGGCCCCGACATAACTGAGATGGGTGGCGAGCGTCCCGGCCCGCCAGTGATGAAGCGCCACCGCCGGCGGGTCCATGGTGAAGGTGATCGCCACGTCCGGCCGGAGGTCAAGCGTCGCCTGATGCGCCGTACTCGGCCCGATCGAGGCCAGGGTCCCGGCCCAGCGCGTCTGCACCGGCCGGTGCACATGGCCGCAGAGGACGCGCTCGACCTGCGGATGGCGCCGCACCAGGTCGCCGAGGCGGCCGGCGCCGATCTCGAGGCTCATCGCGTCGAACTCGGCGATGCCGCAGGAAAACGGCGGGTGATGCATGAAGAGCAAAGTCGGGCGGTCGGATTCCGCCAGCCGCGCCTCCAGCCAGTCGAGGCGCGCGTCGCAGAGCTCGCCATGCGCCGCCCCCGGCACCAGGGTGTCGAGGCCGATGAGGCGCAGCGGAAAGTCCTCGATCACATATTGGATGAAGGCGCCGTCCTGCAGATAGCCGTGATCGGCGAAGACCGCGCGCAGGTTGTCGCGGAGATCGTGGTTGCCCGGGATGAGATAGACCGGCATCGGCAGCGGCGCCAGGATGGCACGCAGCCGCTGGTATTCATCCACGCGCCCGGCATCGACCAGATCGCCGGTCGCCAGCACCAGGTCGGGGCGCGGATCAAGTTGCATCAGATGCGCGACGGCGCGTTCGAGATAGGGGGCGGTATCCACCACGCCACTCATCAGCTCGTTCTCGGGCATGACATGGAGATCGGAAATCTGGGCGATCAGCATCTGCGGTCCTCGCAAACGGGGTCTCGATCCCGCGCAGCATAGCCCGCGGATTTCCGGCGAACACCGGGTTAAATGTCCCGTGACAATGGCCGCATTAGGATGCCGCCGTCTCCCGGATCCAGTCGAAGGCTGCCTTGATGTCGGGATCCTCCAGGGCGTCCTGGCTGGCGGCGATGTAATAGCCGTTGGGCGAGACGAGTTCGAGATCCGAGAGAAAGTCCAGCTGCCGGCCGGCGATGAAGGCCTCGGCGATGCGCCGCCAGCCGAGCGCAATGCCGAGTCCCGCCGCGGCGCTCTGCAGCATGACAAAGGCATCGCTGAAATTCGGTCCGGCGCTGAGCTGCGTCGCCGAGGGCAACGTCGCCGGATCACCGCCGCCATAACGGTCGAACCAGAGCGGCCAGCCGTCCACGCCTTCCTCATGCAGCAGCGGCGCCTGCACCGGCCACCGCGACGGATCCAGGCCGCGCAGGGCGGCGGCCAGCGGCGGCGGCGCCATCGGCCGCAGGGTTTCCGCGAACAGCGGATGCAGCTCGACATCCCGGGGCAGGATCGGCAGGCGCGCCTGGGGAAAGCGGCGGACCAGGATATCGACTTCGTCGCGGGCGAAATCGACCATCCGCCCGGTGGTGTCCAGCCAGATGTCGACCCGCGGGTGCCGGGCCTTCAGCGCCGGCAGGCGCGGTGCCAGCCAGCCATTGGCCAGGGCCGCGTCGCAATAGACCACCACCGAGCCCGGCTTCTTGTAGGGCTCGAGCCGGTCGACCCCGGCGCGCAGCTGGTCGAGGACGGCGGCGACGCTGCGCTGGAAATCGCGCCCGGCATCGGTGAGAACGACATTGCGGTGCAGCCGGCGGAAGACCGGCTGGCCGAGGGCTGCCTCCAGCATGCGGATCTGGTGGCTGATCGCCGACTGGGTGAGGTTCAGCGCCTCGGCCGCCGCAGAGAAGCTGCCGAGCCGGGCGGCGGCCTCGAATCCCTCCAGCGAGGTCAGCGGCGGCAGTTTCTTGCGCATGGATTTCACATGAACAAATTTGATCTGATGGGCAAAATCTAATCGTTTGCGCGGATCCTGAAAACCCATGATTTTGGGGAGCGCCGTTCAATTTATCCCTGGTATTACTCATGTATCAAAACCGCCCTGCGAGCCGAGCCGAGCCGGCCCCACTTGGCTATCCAGCAAATATGTTCATGCCAGCGGAATGGGCGCCGCATCTGGCCTGCTGGATGGCCTGGCCCTCCCGGGCCGCGCTCTGGGGCGAGGATTTCGCCGCGGTGAAGCGGGAATATGCCCTGGTCGCCACCACCATCGCCCGTTTCGAGCCGGTGGTGATGGTGGTCAACGCCGCCGACCGGGCCGAGGCCGCAGGGCTCTGCGGCGCCGGCGTCACCCTCCGCCTCGCCGAGATCGACGATTCCTGGATGCGGGATTCCGGCCCGACCTTCCTCGCTGGCGCCAACGGCGACAGCGCGATCGTGAACTGGCGGTTCAACGCCTGGGGCGGCAAGTATCATCCCCATGCCCGGGACGCCACCTTGAAGGTGCAGCTGGCGCGGGACCTCGGCCTGCCGACGATCGAGACCTTCCTGGTGGCCGAAGGCGGCGCGCTGCTGAGCGACGGCGAAGGTACCATCTTCACCACCGAGAGCTGTCTCCTCAATCCGAACCGCAATCCCGGCCTCGACAAGGCGACGATCGAGGCCGAGCTGAAACGCTGCCTGAATGCCGCAAAGATCGTCTGGCTGCCGGGCGATCCGACCGAGACCGAGACCGACGGCCATATCGACGGCCTGGCCAGCCTCGCCGCGCCCGGGCTCATGGTGATGGAGACGGCGACCGGACCCGAGGATCCGCGCCATCCGATCCTCGCCGCGAACCGCGCCGCTTTGGAGGCCGAGACCGATGCCAAGGGCCGCCGCTTCCGGGTGATCGAGATCGGCGAGGCCCAGGGCATCGCCGACCGGGGCCCGCGCTTCAGCCGCTCCTACGTGAATTTCTACATCGCCAACGGGGCGGTGATCATTCCCGCCTATGGCACCGACAGCGACGCGCCGGCGCAGGCGGCGGCGGCCAGGGCCTTCCCCGGCCGCGAGATCGTGCCGCTCCGCCTCGAGGCCATCCCCTGCGGCGGCGGCAGCATCCATTGCATCACCCAACAGCAGCCGGCCGCCTGAACCCGGCCCCGGGAGAGACCGACATGAGAAACCTCACCGTTGCCGCCACCCAGATGGCCTGTGGCCCTGACCGCGCCGCCAATCTCGACCGGGCGGAGGAATTGGTGCGCGCTGCCGCGCGGCAGGGCGCCAAGCTGGTCGTCCTCCAGGAGCTGTTCGAGACGCCGTATTTCTGTCCCGACGAGCTGCAGGCGAATTTCGCCCTGGCCACCACGCCGGCGGAGAATCCCGCCCTCCGCCGCTTCGAATCGGTGGCGAAGGAGCTCGGCGTCGTCATCCCGGTCAGCTTCTTCGAGCGCGCCCGCAACAGCTATTTCAACAGCCTCGGCATCATCGATGCCGACGGCGCGCTGCTCGGCATTTACCGCAAGAGCCATATCCCCCAGGCACCCGGCTATCGCGAGAAGTTCTACTTCACCCCCGGCGATACCGGCTTCTGTGTCCTCGATACCGCGATCGGTCGCCTCGGCGCCGCCGTCTGCTGGGACCAGTGGTTCCCGGAAGCGGCGCGGCTGATGGCGCTGCAGGGCGCCGAGGTCCTGGTCTATCCGACCGCGATCGGCAGCGAGCCGGGCGATGCCGACTACGACAGCCAGGGCCACTGGCAGCGGGTGATGCAGGGCCATGCCGGCGCCAACATGGTGCCGGTCGTCGCCGCCAACCGCATCGGGCGGGAGGTGCATGCGGCGGCCACGATGGATTTCTACGGCAGCTCCTTCATCACCGACGGTTTCGGCGCGATCCTGGCCGCCGCCGACCGGACCACGCCCGGCGTCATCACCGCCAGCTTCGATCTCGAGGCCTATCGCCTGCAGCGTGCCTCCTGGGGCCTGTTCCGCGACCGCCGCATCGATCTCTATGCCGGGCTGCTCACCACCGACGGCCGCCCGGCGATCCGCAACACATCATCGGAGGCGATATCTTGATCTCACGCCGTGGACTCCTGGCCGCCGGCCTGACCCTGCCGATCCTGTCATCCTTCGGATTTCCGGCCGGCGCCGCCGACACCGATCTCAATCTCTATGCCTGGGCCGACTACTTTCCGGCGCCGCTGATCGCGGAGTTCGAACAGGCGACCGGCATCCACGTCAACTACGACGTCTTCGATTCCAACGAGACCCTGGAGGCGAAGCTGTCGGTCGGCAATTCCGGCTACGATATCGTCGTGCCCAATGCCTCGCCGCATCTCGCCCGGCAGATTCCCGCCGGGTTCTACCAGCCGCTCGACATGTCGCGCCTCGGCGATGCCGGGAACCTCGACCCGGCGATCCTGCGGGCCCTGGCGACGGTGGATCCCGGCAACCGCACGGCGCTGCCCTGGATGTGGGGCAGCACCGGACTCGGCTACGAACGCACCGCCATCCTGAAGCGGATTCCGGATGCGAAATTCGACAGCCTGGCGCTGCTCTTCGATCCGAAGAACGCGGCCCGGCTTGCCGATTGCGGCATCAATCTCATCGATTTGCCCGGCGAAGTGATTCCGGCGGCGCTGATGTATCTCGGCCGGCCGCCCTACAGCGACGATCCGGCCGATCTCGAGGCCGCGGCGGACGTCATCCGGAAGATCCGCCCCTTCATCCGCACCATCAAGACCTCGGGCTATCCGACCGATCTCGCGGACGGCACCTTGTGCCTGGCTTTCGGCTATTCCGGCGACATGTTCCTGGCCGCCCAGACGGCGGCCGACGCGAAGAGCCAGGTGGAGATCGGCTACTCCATCCCAGTCGAGGGCATCATCGCCTGGATCGACACCCTTGCCATCCCCAGGGATGCGCCGCATGTCGACAACGCCTATAAGTTCCTCGATTTCCTGCTGCAGCCGGCCAGCGCCGCGGCGGCGACGAATTACGGCCGCTATGCCAATGCCAACGCTGCGGCGACGGCCCTGGTCGATCCGGCGATCCGCGACAATCCCGGAATCTATCCGCCGGATGCGGTGCGCGCGAAATTCGCCCTGTCGCCGCTGATGTCGCCCGAATACAGCCGCACCCTGACGCGGCTCTGGACGACGATCCTGGCGGCGTCGAATTGAGGATGCCGCCTCACGCCGTCGCCGGCAGCAGCGACATGAACTCCTCGAACTTGCCGTTCCTGCCGAGCGGCAGGCGCTCGCGCGACTGCACGAAGGTGAGGGTGAAGGGATAGCCGAGCGCCGCCAGGATATGCGGCTTGATCGCCGCGATCTGCTCCGGGCTGAGCTCGCTGTCGGTGACCAGGCGCACCTCGATGTCGTGCAGGGTCTTCTGCACCAGCTGGTACTGGCGCACCGGCACCACCTTGACGAAATCCCGATAGCCGGTGTGCGGCCAATGGCTGACCCCGTCGGGCCGGCGCAGCAGGTTGCGTGTCCGCCCGAGGATCCGCTTCAGGGTGGGCAGGCCGCGGCCGCAGGGGCAGGGGCCGCCCACTTCCGCATGGTCGCCGAGGTCGTAGCGGATCATCGGCGAGGCGAGGTTGTGGAGATCGCTCACCACCACCCGGCCGATCTCGCTTGGCCTGCAGGGCCGGTCCGCCGCATCGAGGATCTCGACGATCAGCGATTCCGCCATGATGTGGTACTGGCCGCTCGCCGGACACTGGATGGCGACGCAGCCCACCTCCTGCGAGGAATAGTGATCCTCGATCTCCAGGCCGGTCACCGCCCTTGTGTCGATGCGCAGCGCCTCGCTCACCGTCTCGCCCATGGTGGTGATGTGCCGGAGCCGGGTCAGCGGCACGCCGCTTGCCTGCCAGATCTTCAGCAGGCCGGCGAGATTGCTCGGATAGACCTTGAGCACCGTCGGCTGGAACTCGGTCAGGTATTGGTTCTGCCTGACGAGATCGGTCAGGATCGGAATCGCCTGCAGCTTGCCGGTGACGTAGAGCTGCTTGGTCGGCAGGCCCCAGTCCTCGGCCGTGGCATAGGTCTCGATGGTGCCGCGGATCGCCGAGAGCCGGCCGGTGAGGTCGCGCCTGTTCCAGGCATGGTCGCGGATCGCATGCCCCGCCCAGAACAGGTGGTTGACCGCGGTGCGGCGGATGACGATCGGCTGGCCGGTCGAGCCCGAGGTCTCCGAGGCCGCCACCGGCTCGTGGCCGGGCGGCAGGCTGCGGGCGAAGAAATCGGCGCCGGCATCCTGGATCTCCGGCTTGCCCATCGGCTTCAGGCGCCGCAGGGTCTCCGGCGTGTCGATGTCCCGCACCACCAGGCCGGCGGCTTTCAGCCGCGCCGCAAAGGCCGGCGACTGGGCGGCGGCAAAATTGAGCACGGTCGGCAGCTGCTTCGCCTGCAGCCGGGCGAGCGCCGCCGGCGCCAGCCATTGCGTCGCCTCGAGTTCCGCCAGCAGAACGGCGAGGCTGGCGGCATTGCCGGCCAGCATCGGCGGCCAGGTGACGCCCCGGATGTTGGATTTCCGGATATAGGCCGGTCCCGTCCCGGTCGGCTCTCCGCTCTCGCCCACGCCGCTTTCCCTCGCCCTTTGCGCCCCGGCGGCGACGATAGCGCAGGCCGGGCGGGCTTGGCCAATAGCAAGATTTGCCAAGTCCGCCGGGGCCGGCGCGGCTAGTCTCCGCCCGGATTCGCATTGCCCCGCGGGCCGCCCGCACCTAGAACTCCGGTTCGCATGACGGCGACGACACTCCTCAAGACTCCGGCCCTGGCGGTGATCGACTATCGATGCACCGCCGATCTGCATGCCCGTCCCTATGTCGAGCAGCATCGCGGCCATTCCCTGGCCTTCGTGCGCAAGGGCAGCTTCGGCTACCGCAGCGGCGGGCGCGCGCATGAGCTGGTCGCCGGTGCGGTCCTGGTCGGCCATCCCGGCGACGACTATCTCTGCACCCACGACCATATCTGCGGCGACGAATGCCTGTCCTTCCACCCCGCACCGGCGACGGTCGAGGCCCTGGGCGGCGGCACGGCGCTCTGGCGCATCGGCGCGCTGCCGCCGCTGCCCGAGATGATGGTGCTGGGCGAGCTCGCCCAGGCCGCGATCGACGGCCGCAGCGATCTCGGACTCGACGAGATCGGCCTCGCCTTCACCGCGCGCTTCGTCGCCCTCGCCAGTGGTGGTCCGGGGGGTGGTGGTCCTGCGGGTGGCGGTCTTGCCGGCGGGCGGCGCGGCCATGCCGGGACGGCCACGGCCCGGGACCGGCGCCGGGCGGTCGAGGCGGCGCTGTGGATCGCCGATCACGCCCATCGGCCGCTCGATCTCGACGCCGCCGCCGGCCGCGTCGGGATGAGCCCGTTCCATTTCCTCCGCGTCTTCGCGAAGGTGCTCGGCGTTACCCCGCACCAGTACCTGATCCGCGCGCGCCTGCGCCGGGCGGCGCGCCTGCTCACCGACCGGTCGCGCAGCATCACCGAGATCGCCTTCGACGTCGGCTTCGGCGATCTCTCCAATTTCGTCCGCAGCTTCCATCGCGCCGCCGGCGTTTCGCCGCGCGGCTTCCGCCAGCTGAAGCGCGGAAACCGCAAGATCCTCCAAGATCGCCTGGACGCCGCCGTCCTAGGGTGACCTCCCAGCAACGGCCGCCGCTCGTGGCAGCCGAATACGGAGGTCAGCATGTACGATCACATCGGAATCAAGGTGAAGGACCTGAAGGCCGCCACCCGCTTCTACAAGGCGGTGCTGGCGGACCTCGGTCACGTGCTCGGGTCCAGCGACGAAAGCGGCGCCGGCTTCGGCCCGAAGGATGCGCCGGCGCTCTGGCTCTATGCCGACAGGAAGGCCGGCGGCGGCGTCCACATCGCCTTTCGTGCCCGCAACCGCGCCGCCGTCGACGGCTTCCACAAGGCCGGGCTGAAGGCCGGCGGCACCGACAACGGCAAGCCGGGCCTGCGCAAGGACTACAGCCCGACCTATTACGCCGCCTTCCTGATCGATCCCGAGGGCAACAACGTCGAAGCGGTCTGCATGGACTAGGAGCCCCGGCGTCCCGGATATCCCGCGTCGCCCTTCCCGATCTGACGCGGCCCTCGCGGCCGGTGCCCGTGTCGGCGCCGGCTGTCTTTTTGTGCCAACCGTCCGCTTGCTCCGGTCGCGCGGCCTTCCATGACTCCCGCGTATCGATTCCACAACCAGGCGGCATTTTCATCCTGGCGGGAATTTTGGCAGGGTTCGAGCATTGAAGGTTTCATTCGGGAGACCCTGCAGATGACGAGCCTGAGCCAGCCCGCCGCCTTGGCGATCGCACCGGTCCTGTTGAGCGCATTCCAGTCGCCGGCGGCGGCTGCCGACCCGGCCGCCGCTCTCGGATTCAATCCCTGGCGCCTCGCGCCGGACCAGATTGCCGGAGCCTATTCGCTGCTGGCCCGCCGATCCGCCCGGCCAAAGACTTCAAGACCAGAGACGTCACGTCCCGAGCGCCGCCGTCGGACTCCGGCCGGCGACCTGTTCTATCCCAAGTAATCCCGCCCGAAGTCGTACCCGCGTCACCGTCCTGACGCGGCCCTCGCGGCCGACACTTCCCCCGGGTGTCGGCCGTTTTCTTTTGCCGATTCCGCTGTCCGGCCATTACCCCTGCCTATCGATTCCAGAGCCAGCCGGCATTTCAGTTCTCCCCGGCATTCGGCGATGTTGATCCCGTCGCCGCTGACCCGCGGCATTTCGAACCACCCCAGGAGAAGACTGTCATGACCAAGAACAAGACCGGCCTCGCCTTCTGGCGCGGCATTTCCGCGGCGGCGGTTATCGCCGGCCTCACCGTCGCCACCGCCTCGGTGGCCAATGCCGGCGCCTGCCCGGCCGGGCAGATGGGCATCGACGTGACCAAGCCCGGACCGATGCAGCCGAAGGGCGTCACCGACACGGTGCTCGCCTCGACCGATCTCTCGAAGGAGATGGTGTCGCTGAACGACCACCTGTTCCGCCTGCGTCGCCTCGAGATCCAGCCGGGCGGCATCGTGCCCTGGCACAGCCATGCCGATCGTCCGGCGATGATCTACATCGTCAAGGGCGAGGTCGAGGAATTCGCCAGCAACTGCGCGGTGCCGATCCTGCACAAGGCCGGCGACGTCGCGCCGGAGATCCACGAGACGTCGCACTGGTGGAAGAACACCGGCAAGAAGACTGCGGTGCTGATCTCGGTCGACATCCTGCACGACCAGACCGACGTGAACATGTAAGCGCCGCCGTTCCCGCCGGGCGGGATACGGAGATCCGCTCACCCCAACCCTCCTCGAAGATGGAAGAGGGTTGGGGCGGCGGTCGCTGACCGGAATTCCACCATCGATGCCAATAGCGGAGCCCGCGATGACCGAGATGTCCCTGTCGATGCCGAGGCGGCGCTGCCGGGATGCGGCAGGCCTTGTCCGGTCCGTGGTGATCGGCCTCACCGCCTTTCTTTCCCTGGTCGATCTCTTCGCCACCCAGGCGATCCTGCCCTCGCTGGCGCGCGCCTATCAGGTGACGCCGGCGACGATGGGCCTTGCGGTGAATGCCGGCACCATCGGCATGGCGCTCTCGGGGCTGCTGGTGGCCCTGTTCGGCCGCCGCATCGACCGCCGGCGCGGCATCTGGATCAGCCTCGCCTTGCTGTCGATCCCGACCGCGCTGCTGGCGGTGGCGCCGGATCTTGCGAGCTTCGCCGCCTTGCGGGTGATCCAGGGGCTCTTCATGTCGGCGGCCTTCTCGCTGACCCTTGCCTATCTCGCCGAGAACTGCGGCCCGGCGGAGGCCGCCGGGGCGCTCGCCGCCTATGTCACCGGCAATGTCGCCAGCAATCTCTTCGGCCGGCTGATGTCGGCCGCCTTCGCGGATCACCTGGGGCTCGCCGCCAATTTCGCCCTCTTCGCCCTCCTCAATCTCGCCGGCGCCGCCCTGGTCTTCTGCAGCCTGCAGCGCGCCGCGCCGATGGCGCCGGTTGCCGGCGAAGGCCATCCTTCCGCCTTTGCCGCCTTCCGGGCGCATGTCGGCAATCCGCCGCTGCTCGCCGGATTCGGCATCGGCTTCTGCATCCTCTTCGCCTTCATCGGCACCTTCACCTTCGTGAATTTCGTCCTTGCGGCACCGCCCTTTGCCATCGGCCCGATGCAGCTCGGCTACGTCTACTTCGTCTTCCTGCCCTCGATCTTCACCACGCCGGTCGCCGGCCTGGCCGCCAGGCGTTTCGGCGCCCGTCCGGCCTTCTGGAGCGCCCTGGCGGTGGCGGGTCTCGGCCTGCCGCTGCTGCTGGCGACCCATCTCGCCGCGGTCCTGCTCGGCCTTGCCCTGGTCGCCGCCGGCACCTTCTTCGCCCAGGCGACCGCAACCGGCTTCGTCGGCCGCGCCGCCACCGGCGATCGCGGGGCGGCGGGCGGCCTCTATCTCGCCAGCTATTTCTCCGGCGGCCTGGTCGGCAGCGCCGTGCTCGGCCAGGTCTTCGAGCGCTTCGGCTGGGCGGCCTGCGTCGGCGGTGTCGGCCTTGCCTTGCTGACGGCGGCGGCCCTCGCCTTGATGCTGCGCTTCCGCCGGTAGGACTGAATGGGCGCCGGGGGACTATTCTCCTGTCCGATCCGTAGGTTGCACCGATGCGATCACCGCTGCCGCAACCCTTTGTTAGCTTCTCGGGCGCAAGCTTGATGGGAAATCTCATCGAGCTCCAAGGATTCCAGCCCCATGGCCTTTCGCCTGAAGATCGCCGGCGCCGTCAATGTCTTCGGCGTCGTCGTCACCCTTGGCTTCGCCGCCGTCGTCGCCACCGGCATCCTGGCGTTGAGCCAGCTGAAGGTCGGGGGTCCGCTCTACGAGCGCATCGTGCTTGGCAAGGATCTGGTGGCCGACATCCTGCCGCCGCCGGAATACATCATCGAATCCTATCTCGAGGCGACCCTGGCGCTGAACGATCCGGCGACGGTGGAGACGCATCGCCAGCGTCTCGCACAGCTGCACAAGGACTATGACGACCGCCATGCCTATTGGCTGACCCAGGACTTCGATGCCGGTCTGCGCGACCTGCTGACCGTGACCTCGGACAAGGAGGCCGCGCGGTTCTGGGAGCAGACCGAGAAGAGCTTCCTCCCGGCGCTCGCGGCCGGCGACCTGGACGGCGCGCGCAAGGCCTATGCCGCGATGAGCGAGGCCTATGCCGCCCATCGCACCGTGATCGACCGGATCGTCGCCGAGACCAACAGCATGAACGCGCAGACCGAGGTCGATGCCGCCGGGCGCGAGTCCTTCTACATGGCGATCGTCTGGAGCGTCGCCGCTGCGGTGCTGGCAATCGTGATACTCGGCGTCACCGCGATCGCGCTCGGCGTCGTTCGCCCGATCAGCCGGATGACGGGCGCGATGGAGAGTCTCGCCGATGGCAAGCTCGACGTCGAGGTGCCCTCGGTGGGCCGCGGCGACGAGATCGGTTCGATGGCTGCCGCGGTCAACGTCTTCAAGGAGAATGCCGTGGAGGCCGGCCGCCTGCGGCATCTCCAGGAGGAAAGCCGCACCAAGGCCGAGGAGGACAAGAACCAGGCCCTGCGCGCCATGGCCGACAAGGTCGAGCAGGAGACACACCGCGCTGTCGCGGCGATCGCCCAGCAGACCGGACAGATGGCAGCCAATGCCCTGAAGATGTCACAGTCCGCCGGCGCGGTCAGCGAGAACAGCCAGACCGTCGCCGCCGCCGCCACCGAGGCCCAGGCCAATATCGGCACCGTCGCCTCGGCGTCGGAAGAGCTCAGCGCCTCGATCGGCGAGATCGCCAGCCAGATCACCTCCTCGACCCGGGCCACCAACCAGGCGGTCGGCGAATCCACCGCCGCCCAGCGGACGATCGGCGAGCTTTCGGCCGCCGTCGGGCAGATCAGCGCCGTCACCAAGCTGATCAACGACATCGCCAGCCAGACCAACCTCCTCGCCTTGAACGCGACGATCGAGGCGGCGCGGGCCGGCGAGGCGGGCAAGGGCTTCGCCGTGGTCGCCAACGAGGTGAAGTCGCTGGCCAACCAGACCGGCAAGGCGACCGAGGAGATCACCGCCCAGATCGCCTCCGTCCAGGGTGCGACCGAGCGCGCGGTGCAGTCGGTGAAGGCGATCACCGAATCCGTGCACAGCATCGAGGGCCTGTCCTCGGCGATTGCCGCGGCGATCGAGGAGCAGAGCGCCACCACCGCCGAGATCGCCCGCAACGTCACCGAGACCTCGACCGCCGCCCAGGAAGTCGCCGACCGCATCGGACACGTCTCCCGCGAAGCCGGCTCGACCGGCATGCTTGCCGCCGACATCCAGACCATCTCCGCCGATGTCGCCGCCAGCATCGAGGAATTGAAGACCATCCTGGTCCGTGTCGTCCGCACCTCGACCAAGGAAGTCGAGCGCCGGCGCCGGCCGCGCTACCAGCTGAGCCGCCCGGGCCAGGTAACGGCGGGGGCGCACCGGCTGACGCTGACCGTGGAGAACTGCTCGGAAGGCGGCGCCCTGCTGATCGGCAATACCAGCCATCTCCGGGAGACCGCCAGGATCGCCCTGTCGATCCAGGGCTTCTCCGCGCCGCTGACCGGTTTCCTGCTGTCGGTCCGGAAGGATACCGCGCATGTCAAATTCGACCTGACGCCCGACGTCGCCGCCGCCTATGTCGCGGAGTTCAAGCATGCCGTCGCCGGCAAGGTGCCGCTGGTCCAGGCCGCCTGAACCGGCCCTGGAAATCCCGGCACGATATAGGTCGATGGTCCTGTACGCCGAAAAGGTTCAGGTGAATTAGCGAGATCTTAATTGATATCGATTACAACGCATTGCGATTTGCGAACGCCGAAGATCGCGACGCGGATCATACGGATGCATGGACCTGCATCCGATCGCAGAGACGCAAAGCGGGCCGGAAGCGGCTAGCTTGAACGGCGAACCGGAGTTCCGCCGGTAGCTGCCCATCGGGGACTGCCAGGCCGTCGCCGCCGAAACGCAGACTGAGTTCATGGGAGACCGATCGTGTTGAAGGACCTGTCGATCAAACTGAAGCTGGCCCTCTCGGGCGGCCTCGCGGTATTGGCCATCGTCGTCGCCAGCGGCACCGGCGTCTTCGGCATGCTGGGCAGCAACACTGGCCTGCAGCATGTGACCGCGATCACCGCGGCCGTGCGCGACCAGATGCAGGCCGACATGATGCATGACGCCCTCCGCGCCGACGTGCTGATGGCCATGCATGTGGGTCCGGAAGGTCCCGTCGGCGAGCAGCAGGCCGCGCGCGCGGATCTGCAGGATCACGTGAAGGTTTTCCAGGACTCGATCGCCGATCTCGGCCAGATCCGGACCTCGGCGGAGATCGAAACCGCCCTTTCCGAAGTCGGGCCGAAACTGACCGCCTATATCGCCGCCGCGCAGGCGATCGTCGACAAGGCCCTGACCGACCGTGCCGGTGCCGAACAGATGTTCCCGCAATTCGCCGCGGCCTTCTCCGAACTCGAGAGCAAGATGGGCACGCTCGGCGACCTGATCCAGGCCAGCAGTGCCACCGTCGCCACCGATGCGGCGGAGACCAATCACCTGCTGCTGACGGTGCTTGCCGTGGTCGCCGCGGTCTCCACCATCCTGCTCATCGTCGGCGGCGTGCTCAATGCCCGCGCCATCAGCCTGCCGATCCTCGCCATGGTGCGGTCGATGACGGTGCTGGCGGAAGGCGATACCAGCGTCGAGGTCCCGGCCCGCGACCGTCGCGACGAAGTGGGCTCGATGGCTGCGGCCGTCGAGGTCTTCAAGCAGAATGCCATCGAGGCGACGCGCCTGCGCCGCGAGCAGGAGGAAAGCCGCGCCAAGGCCGAGGAGGACAAGAACCAGGCCCTGCGCGCCATGGCCGACAAGGTCGAGCAGGAGACCCACCGTGCCGTTGCCGCGATCGCCCAGCAGACCGGGCAGATGGCGGCCAATGCCGCGAAGATGTCGCAGTCGGCCGGCGCGGTCAGCGAGAACAGCCAGACCGTCGCCGCCGCCGCCACCGAGGCCCAGGCCAATATCGGCACCGTCGCCTCGGCGTCGGAAGAGCTCAGCGCCTCGATCGGCGAGATCGCCAGCCAGATCACCTCGGCCACCCGCGCCACCAGCCAGGCGGTCGAGGAATCCACCGCCGCGCAGAAGACCATCACCGAGCTCTCGATCGCGGTGACCCAGATCTCCGCCGTCACCAAGCTGATCAGCGACATCGCCAGCCAGACCAACCTGCTGGCGCTGAACGCCACCATCGAGGCGGCGCGGGCCGGCGATGCCGGCAAGGGCTTCGCCGTGGTCGCCAACGAGGTGAAGTCGCTGGCCAACCAGACCGGCAAGGCGACCGAGGAGATCACCGCCCAGATCGCGGCGGTGCAGGGCGCCACCGAGCGTGCGGTGCAGTCGGTGAAGGCGATCACCGAATCCGTGCACAGCATCGAGGGCCTGTCCTCGGCGATCGCCGCGGCGATCGAGGAGCAGAGCGCCACCACCGCCGAGATCGCCCGCAACGTCACCGAGACCTCGACCGCCGCCCAGGAGGTCGCCGACCGCATCGGCCATGTCTCCAAGGAGGCCGGATCGACCGGCGTGCTCGCCGCCGACATCCAGACCATCTCCGCCGATGTCGTGGTCAGCATCGAGGAGCTGAAGACGGTCCTGGTCCGCGTCGTCCGCACCTCGACCAAGGAGGTCGAGCGCCGGCGCAAGGCGCGCTACCAGCTCGACCGGCCGGCCCAGCTCACCGCCGCCGGGCAGAAATTCGACGTCGTGGCCGAGAACTGCTCGGAAGGCGGCGCCTTCCTGCGCGGCGCCGTCGGCCAGCTGCCGCTGAACGCCAAGGTCCAGCTCGCCATCCAGGGCTTCGCCCGGCCGGTGAGCGGCCATGTGCTGGCGGTCAGGAAGGACACTGTCCACGTCAAGTTCGACCTTGGCCCGGACGAGGCCGCCCGGTTCATGGCGCAGTTCGCCCCGGCCGTCGCCGGCATGGTCCCGCTGGTTCAGGCCGCCTGAACCGGCGGCCGCCCAGCCGGCCAACTTTTCGCCCCCCGGATTTTCGCCTAGGGGTTCGCCCTTAATGTGGGAAAGGTAGGGCCGGCGAACGAAGTGTCGCTGGCCCTACGACGCACAACCCCCTACCCCCCTTTCGTCCTGGGCAGGTTGCTGCAAGACTGGCTTTCAAGAAATCTGATCGATCCCATCGAGCGCTGCATAGACCGAGGTTCGCAGCCAACGGTCCATGCTGCGGGCGAGACCGGGGTCACCGCTAAGGAAAAGGCCGCCCCTTTCCTTCTCGCGCTCGATGCTGGAGCGGCCCTCGATGATGGCCCCCAGCGAAACAGCGCCGGTCTCGACGTAAAGGTCGACGTCCCTGCCGGGATCGAGCGAGCATATCTCGGGCAAGGTTGCGCCCGGCTCAACCACAAGCCAGTAGTGAGGATACTTCGGCGGAGGATTGTCGCGAAAATGGAAGCGGATGACGGCGCGCCGCCGCGGCAGTTCAGCGAGGACGATCATTCGCCGCACGACCCACATGACGGTTGAAGCATCCGCACTGCTGAGCGCGATGTCCGCCTCGATGTTGCATTGCGCCCATTCCGCCAGCGCGTTCATCGCCGGTTCGAGATTGATCGCCTTCTCGGTGCGGAAATAGTCGATGGTGCCTGCCGCCTTGTCCTCGACGCGCTCGACCAGGCCCAACGCCTCCATTTCCTTGAGCCGCCTCGACAGGAGTGCGGTCGAGATGTTGCCCACGCCCTTGCGAATATCGTTGAAGCGGGTCGAGCCGTTCCAGAGCTCGGTCAGGATTTGGATCGTCCAGCGCGGCTCCAGGATCTTACTGGCGAGCGAGATCGGGCAGATCAGTCCGTAAGGACGTCGCGTCATGACATGGCACCCCTGTGCCGCAGGTTAGTCCCTGCGAAGGTCCAAGGCCAGTTCACAATCTGAAGCGGAACACTTTAGAAACTACTCTAGGGCCGTCCGCTCTTCCGCCGTCATGATGATCGATGTTGAAGGCGCGGAGGCGGTACTGCTCTGCGCTGCGTCGTCCCACGAAACCGGAGAGGGAGGAACCAGTGAAACAGGGAATGATCGCTGCGTCGATCGCAGGGCTGGGAATAGCATCGTCCCCGCTGCCCGCATCCGCCGAGAGCGGAACACTGCATGTGGAAAAGGAATGCTCGCAGTTTACCGGCGCGGCTGGTTCCTTCTGCACCATCACATCTTCAAACTTCGATGCGATTCCGACCGGCTCGAAAGTCGTCTACAAAGATGCCGTTAAAGCCGACGGCGGATTGGACACCGACATCGTCATCAATACTCCAGAAGGCGACACCGCCACCGGCCATGTGGTGCTCGACGGCAAGACCGAGACTGGCACGGTGACGTTGACGGGTGGCACCGGGAAGCTGGCGAAACTGGCAGGCGACCTCAAGGTCGCGCCTCTCGCTGCCTCCAACTATAGTTGGGACGGGCCGTACGCGTACTAGGAACGATCAGCGTCGGCAAGCGAACGAATCGCAAATTTTCCTCGAAGATATTTTCGGCGTCGGAACCCCCGGAGGCAGCGGAATCCTTGGGATAACGCTACCGCCGAGGGCTTAGTTCCACATTAAGGACGAACCCCTAGGATTTTCGCTCCCGGATTTTCGCCCCCGGATTTTCGCGCCCAGATTTTCGCAGGAGAATCAGCGCTCTAGCAGCTCGGCTTGACTCGCGCTTGTCCATCTGATAAATGAATAGTCATTCAGTATCAGGAAATAAACCGATATAGAACAATACGGTAGGGATCAGCGAATGCAGGCCGTGACAAACCTTGCGCAGCGCCGGTCGGAGGCCCTGGCCTCGCGGACCAAGGGCGCCATCCTGGAGGCGGCGATCGCCACCATCGCCAAGCATAGCCTTTCCGGCACCACGATCCAACTGGTGGCGGAGGCGGCGAAAGTGGCGCCCGGGACAGTCATCCTGCATTTCCAGAAGAAGGACGCCCTGCTGCTGGCGGCGATGGAACATGTCGCCCTCGAATTCGAGCAGGCGCGGCGCCAGGCGATCGACGGCGCCAACGGCGATCCGGTGGCGGCGCTGCGGGCCCTGATCGACGTTACCTTCGACCCCCGGGTGAGCGATCCGGCGAAAGTCGCCGTCTGGTATGCCTTCTGGGGCGAGGCGCGGTCGCGCAAGATCTACATGGAGCGGGTCGGCAATCTCGATCACGCCTATCAGGACGACCTCGAACGGCTCTGCGGCGAGCTGATCCGGCGCGGCGGCCACCGCCATCTCGATGCCGAGGCGGTCGCCATGGGTTTCGCCGGGGTGCTGGAATGGCAGTGGCAGGAGATCCTGCTGAGCGGCCGGGCCTTCGACCGCGAGCATGCCCGCAAGGTCGCCCGGGCCTATCTCGCCGGCTGCTTCCCGGACAGTTTCGGCGCCTGAATTCCTGAATAGATGTTCAATATTTGAATGCCTGTTCAATGTTATCCGACTGCGGAGCCCCTGTCATGACCGAGCAACCGGCGATCATCCTGCACCCCGCCCCGGCCCCCGCGGCGAGCGCCGGCACGGCGGCGAAGACGCCCCGCACCCTGCCGTCCTGGGCCTATCGCAACGCCGAGCTGAACGAGCTCGAATACGAGGCGCTGTTCCGTCCGTCCTGGCAGTTCGCCTGCCACGTCAACCAGGTGAAGAAGGCCGGCGATTTCGTGACGCTCGACCTGATGAAGGATTCGATCGTCGTCCTGCGCGGCAAGGACGGCGCGCTGCGCGCCTTCATGAATGTCTGCCGGCATCGCGGCGCCAAGCTGCTCGACGGGTCGGGGCACTGCAAGGCGCGGGTCACCTGCCCCTATCACGGCTGGTCCTACAACCTGAAGGGCGAACTCGCCGGGATGCCGGCGGAGCACACCTTCCCCGGCGCCGACAAGCAGCAGCTCGGCCTGCGCGACGTCGAGATCGAGACGATCTGCGGCCTGGTCTTCGTGCGCGTGGTGCCGGGCGGGCCCAGCCTCAAGGAGATGTGGAAGGACTACATCCACATGCTGGAGCCCTATCGCATCGAGGAGATGGTGCCGCTGGAGCAGCCCTGGGTCGAGAGCTGGGCCTGCAACTGGAAGGTCGGCGTCGACAACAATCTCGAGAACTACCACGTGCCGGTCGGCCATCCCGGCTACAACCGCCTGCTGGACAGCGATATCGCCGGCTTCATCAACGTGCATGGCGTGGCCGGCAGCAAGAGCACCCTGCGCGAGAAGCCGTCGAGCAACTGGGCCGAGCGCATGTACCAGACCATGGCACCGGGCCTCAACCACGACCTTCCCGAGGAGATCCGCTCGAGCTGGCTGTTCTTCACCATGCCGCCGAACATCGGCATCGACATCTACGGCGACAGCATGGACATCTTCCAGTTCCTGCCGCAGACCGCGGAGACCTGCACCGTGCGCTATCCGATCTTCGTGCGCCCCGATGCCAGCCGCGAGATGAAGGTGCTGCGCTATCTCAATGCCCGCATCAACCGCCAGGTCAGCGCCGAGGACAAGGAACTCTCCGAGCGGGTGCAGATCGGCCTCAATTCGCACGGCTTCGAGTTCGGCCCGCTCTCGGCCTACGAGCACTGCATCCACGACTTCCACGACCGGGTGCGCGCCGCCTGCCCGGTGACGCTGCTGCCCAAGGCGCCGCGCAGCGGCACCCTGCGCCAGAAGAACGAAGAGATGCTGCAGGCGACGGCAGCCGCGCCCGCCGCCTGAGCCCGGTGCACTAAACAGAGATAAACTGATATTCAACAATGGGTTGACCGAAATCCGCCGGGCTGATTGAGTTATTCACATCAGCAAATGACTTGCGTACCTCAGGGAATGCCGGCAGATTTCCCCGATGACCAGCATGAGCGCGCCGGCGACGCAATTCCGCATCCCGCATCTCCGGATGACCCTGGCCGACGTGGCGCGCGAGGCGGCGGTGAGCCTTGCTACCGTCGACCGGGTGATCAACCGGCGTGGCGGGGTGAGTGCCCGGACGGTGCAGCGGGTGGAACAGGCGCTGATCCGCCTGGGCTACCGGCCGGATCCGGTGGCGGCACGGCTGGCCCGCGGCATCACCTATCGCTTCTGCTTCGTCCTGCCGACCGGCAGCAACACCTTCATGGGCATGCTGGCCGAGCAGGTGGAGCAGGCCAAGGCCTGGCTCGCCGAGCAGCGCGCCTTCCTCGACCTGGTCCGGGTCGACGTCTTCGACCCCCTGGCCCTGGCCGCGGCGCTGGATGGGCTGCAGGAGAAATACCAGGGCGTCGCCGTGGTGGCGCTGGATCATCCGGCGGTGCGCGAGGCGATCGACGCGCTGGTCGACCGCGGCACCGCGGTGGTGACGCTGGTCTCCGACGTGCCGAGCTCGAAGCGCCAGCGCTATGTCGGCATCAACAACTCCTCGGCCGGCCGCACCGCGGGCACGCTGATGGGGCGGTTCGCCGGCCTGCGCAAGGGCCCGGTCGGCATGATCGTCGGCAGCCTCGCTTTGCGCGATCACGCCGAGCGCCAGTTCGGCTTCCAGCAGGTGATCGCCGCGGAATATCCCGGGCTGCAGGTGCTGCCGGCCAGCGAGGGCCGCGACGACGCCGCGCAGACCCGGGTCGTCGCCGAGAAGCTGCTGCGGGCGCATCCCGACCTGGTCGGCATCTACAGCGCCGGCGCCGGCAATCGCGGCATCGTCGAGGCCCTGGAGGCGGCGGCGAAGACCGGGACGGTCCTGCGCAAGCCGATCTTCATCGCCCATGAGCTGACGCCGTTTTCGCGCAAGTTCCTGATGCGCGGCATCCAGGACGCGGCGATCAACCAGGATCCCGGCCACGAGGCGCGCTCGGCGGCGCGCATCCTGCTCGCCCATTGCCAGGACCTGCCGATCGTCGCCGACCAGGAGCGCATCCGCATCGACATCTTCGTGCGCGACAACCTGCCGTGAGGCAGCCGTGCCGATAGGCAACAACCGAGAAGGCGCGGCGACGTCGAAGCGCCGCCTGCAGGGAGCGCATTGAGGTGTTTCTGGGGATCGATATCGGGACGTCGTCGATCAAGTCGGTCCTGGTCGACGGCAGGGACCGGGTGCTGTGCAGCGCCACGGCGGCGCTGGCGGTCAGCCGGCCGCAGCCCGGATTCTCCGAGCAGGATCCCCAGCACTGGTGGGACGGGGTCGTCGCCACCCTGGACGAGATCGGGGCGAAGGCGCCCAAGGAGCTGGCGGCGGTCGCGGGCATCGGCCTCTCGGGGCAGATGCACGGCGCCACCCTGCTCGACAAGGCCGGCGCGGTGCTGCGGCCCTGCATCCTGTGGAACGACGGCCGCTCGTCCCTGGAATGCGCCGAACTCGAGGCCGCCTTCCCGGATCTCCACCGCATCACCGGCAATCTCGCGATGCCGGGATTCACCGCGCCGAAGCTGCTCTGGCTGCGCAAGCACGAGCCGGAGATCTTCGCCCGCATCGCCATGGTGCTGCTGCCCAAGGCCTATGTCCGCTATCGCCTGACCGGCGACCATGTCGAGGAGATGTCGGATGCGGCGGGGACGCTCTGGCTCGACACCGGCAAGCGCGCCTGGTCGGACGCGGCGCTGGCCGCCGGCGGGATGACCCGGGCGCAGATGCCGCGACTGGTCGAGGGCTCGGCGGTTTCCGGAACCCTGCGCGCCGATCTCCAGCGCCGCTGGGGCATGGCCAGGGCGCCGGTGGTGGCGGGCGGTGCCGGCGACAATGCGGCGGGTGCCATCGGCCTCGGCGCCATCCGCGACGGCGACGCCTTCCTCTCGCTCGGCACCTCGGGCGTGCTCTGGGTGACGACGGCGAAATTCGCGCCCAATCCGGCCTCGGCCGCCCATGCCTTCTGCCATGCCATCCCCGATACCTGGGACCAGATGGGCGTGGTGCTGTCGGCGGCGGCGAGCCTCGCCTGGCTGGCCGGCGTGCTGGGCGACAGCGAGGCCAACCTGCTGGCGGCCCTGGGCGAGACGCCGACGCGGCCGAGCCCGGTCACCTTCCTTCCCTATCTCACCGGCGAGCGCACGCCGCATAACGACGCCGCCATCCGCGGCATGTTCTATGGCCTGTCGCCCGATACCGGCCGCAGCCAGATGGTGCAGGCGGTGCTGGAGGGCGTCGCCTTCGCCTTCAAGGACTGCCGGGCCGCGCTGGAGGCGGCCGGCAGCCGGATCGCCGCGGCCGACGTGATCGGCGGCGGCTCGCGCTCGCCGTTCTGGATCCGGATCCTGGCCAGCGTGCTCGACCTGCCGCTGAACCGCCTGGCGGAGGGCGAGACCGGCGCCGCCTTCGGCGCGGCACGGCTCGGCCGGATGGCGGCGACCGGCGAAAGCCCGGCTGCGGTCTGCATGCCGCCGCAGCGGCTGGAGACCGTCCCGCCCGACCGCTCCTTGCGTGCGGCCTATGCCGAGTCCTATCGCCGCTACCGGAATTTCTATCCCGCCATCAAGGGAGGCCTCGCATGACCATCCAGAAACCGCAGTTCTTTCCCGCCATCGAGCCGATCCGCTTCGAGGGGCCGCAATCAACCAACCCGCTGGCCTACAAATGGTACGAGGCGGACCGGCTGGTGCTGGGCAAGCGCATGGAGGATCATCTGCGCTTCGCCGTCTGCTACTGGCACAGCTTCGTCTGGCCGGGCGGCGATCCCTTCGGCGGCGAGACCTTCCTCCGGCCCTGGATGGCGGCCGGCGGCGATGCGATGAAGCAGGCGCAGCACAAGGCCGACGTCGCCTTCGAGCTCTACCGCCTGCTGGGCGTGCCGTTCTTCACCTTCCACGACCGCGACGTGGCGCCGGAAGGGGCGACCCTGGCCGACTCCAACCGCAATGTCCGGGCCATCGCCGAGATCTTCGCCCGCAAGATGGAACAGGCGAAGGTGCGGCTGCTCTGGGGCACGGCCAACCTCTTCTCGCACCGGCGCTACATGGCGGGGGCGGCGACCAATCCCGATCCCGATGTCTTCGCCTATGCGGCAGCGCAGGTGAAGAACGTGCTCGAGGTCACCCATGAGCTGGGCGGTGCGAACTACGTGCTCTGGGGCGGGCGCGAGGGCTACGAGACGCTGCTCAACACCGATCTGGGGCGCGAGCTCGACCAGCTCGGGCGGTTCCTCAACCTGGTGGTCGAGCACAAGCACAAGATCGGCTTCAAGGGCCCGATCCTGATCGAGCCGAAGCCGCGCGAGCCCACCAAGCACCAGTACGATTTCGACGTCGCCACGGTCTACGGCTTCCTCAGGCGCTACGGACTGGAGAACGAGGTGAAGGTCAACATCGAGGCCAATCACGCGACCTTGGCCGGGCATTCCTTCGAGCACGAGATCGCGCTGGCCCAGGCGCTGGGCATCTTCGGTTCGATCGACATGAACCGCGGCGATCCGCAGCTGGGCTGGGACACCGACCAGTTCCCCAACAACCTGCCGGAGGTGGCGCTGGCGCTCTACTACATCACCCAGGGCGGCGGCTTCACCTCGGGCGGACTCAATTTCGACGCCAAGATCCGCCGGCAGTCGCTGGATCCGGCCGACCTGCTGCATGCGCATGTCGGCGGCATGGACATGAGCGCCCGCGGCCTGCTGGTGGCGGCGAAGATGATCGAGGACGGCGCCCTCGCCAAGGAATTGAAGCAGCGCTATGCCGGCTGGGAGAGTGCCGAGGGCAAGGCGATCCTCGCCGGCAAGCGGTCCCTCGCCGATCTCGCCGCCCGGGTGGAAGCGGAAAGGCTGGAGCCGCAGCCGCGGTCCGGCCGGCAGGAGGCGCTGGAGAACCTGGTGAACGGCTATGTTTGAGGCGACAGCAAACCTGGCCGGGGCCACCGCACGCAAATCTCACGGGAGGACGGAATCATGGGGTTGAAGACGATCAAGGGGCCGGCGATCTTCCTGGCGCAGTTCGCCGGGGACAAGGCGCCGTTCAATTCGCTGGACGCGATCTGCAAATGGGCGGCGGGGCTGGGCTTCAAGGGCGTGCAGATGCCGAGCTGGGACGGGCGGCTGTTCGACCTGAAGAAGGCGGCGGCGTCCAAGGCCTATTGCGATGACGTGAAAGGTGTCGCCGCCAAGCACGGCATCACCATCACCGAGCTCTCGACCCATCTCCAGGGCCAGCTGGTCGCCGTGCATCCCGCCTATGACCAGGCCTTCGACGGCTTCGCACCGAAGGAGGTACGCGGCAATCCGAAGGCGCGGCAGAAATGGGCGGTGGAGCAGATGAAGCTGGCGGCCAAGGCCAGCGGCAACATGGGCCTGCATTCGCATGTGACCTTTTCCGGCGCCCTGGCCTGGCCGTATTTCTACCCCTGGCCGCAGCGTCCGGCCGGCCTGGTGGAGGCCGCTTTCGACGAACTCGCCAAGCGCTGGCGGCCGCTGCTCGACGCCTTCGACAAGGTCGGCTGCGACGTCTGCTACGAGGTCCATCCCGGCGAGGACCTGCATGACGGGATCAGCTTCGAGATGTTCCTGGAGCGGGTGGACAACCACAAGCGCTGCAACATCCTCTACGACCCGTCGCATTTCGTGCTGCAGGCGCTGGACTATCTCGACTACATCGACATCTACCACGAGCGGATCAAGATGTTCCACGTGAAGGACGCCGAGCTCAACCCGACCGGCCGCTGCGGCGTCTATGGCGGCTACCAGTCCTGGGTCGACCGGGCCGGGCGCTTCCGCTCGCTGGGCGACGGCCAGGTGGATTTCCGCGCCATCTTCTCGAAATTCGCGCAATACGGCTTCGAGGGCTGGGCGGTGCTGGAATGGGAATGCTGCCTGAAGCATCCAGAGGAGGGTGCCCGCGAAGGTGCCCAGTTCATCAAGGACCACATCATCCGGGTGACCGAGAAGGCCTTCGACGACTTCGCCGCATCGGGCGTCGATCACGCCGCCAACAAGCGCATGCTGGGCATCTGAGGGAGCAGAAGATGGCGATCGAGGGACGCGGAGACAAGCAGGCCGGCGGCAGGATCCGCCTGGGCATGGTGGGCGGCGGCGAGGGCGCCTTCATCGGCGCGGTGCATCGCATCGCCGCCCGGCTCGACGACCACTACGCGCTGGTCGCCGGCGCCCTGTCGTCGACGCCGGAGAAGGCGGTACGCTCGGGCCGGGCGCTCGGCCTCGCCCGCGACCGGACCTATGGCGGCTATGTCGAGATGGCGGTGGCCGAGGCGATGCGGCCCGACGGCATCGAGGCGGTGGCGGTGGTGACCCCCAACCACATGCATGCGCCGGTGGCGACGGCCTTCCTGAAGGCCGGCATCCATGTGATCTGCGACAAGCCGCTGACCACCAACCTGAAGGATGCCCGCGCCCTGCAGAAGGCGGTGCGGGCCAGCGGCCGGATCTTCGCGCTCACCCATAACTATACCGGCTATCCGATGGTGCGCCAGGCGCGCCAGATGGTGGCGGAGGGGAAGCTCGGTGCGATCCGCGTGGTGCAGGTCGAGTATCCGCAGGACTGGCTGAGCGAGCCGCTGGAACGCACCGGGCAGAAGCAGGCCGCCTGGCGCACCGATCCGAAGCGCGCGGGCGGCGGGGCGGTCGGCGACATCGGCACCCATGCGCACAATCTCGCCGGCTTCGTCAGCGGCCTCGAGGTGGAGTCGCTGCTCGCCGATGTCGACAGCTTCGTCAAGGGCCGCAAGGTCGACGACAACATCAACGTGCTGCTGCGCTATCGCGGCGGCGCCAAGGGCATGCTCTGGGCCAGCCAGGTGGCGCCGGGCAACGAGAACAGCCTGAAGCTCCGGGTCTATGGCAGCAAAGGCGGGCTGGAATGGCACCAGGAGCATCCGAACCAGCTGTTCTGGTCGCCGCTCGGCCAGCCGATGCAGACCCTGTCGCGCGGCACCGGCGCCGCCAATGCCGCCGCCGCCCGGGTGACCCGGGTGCCGCCCGGGCATCCCGAGGGCTATCTCGAAGGCTTCGCGACGATCTATTCCGAGGTGGCGGCGGCGATCCGCGCGGCGCGCGGCGGCCGGAAGCCGGACAAGGCGGTGACCTTTCCGGGCATCGCCGAGGGCGTCGCCGGCGTCGCCTTCATCGAGGCGGTGCTGAAATCCGGCGCCAGAGGCGGCGCCTGGGTGAAGCCGGCGCGGTGAGGCGGCGATGATCCGCCTCGACCACTACACGCTCCGGACGCGGCGGCCGGCCGAGACGGTGCGGTTCTACTGCACCGCGCTCGGCCTCACCGAGGGCTGGCGGCCGGGTTTCCGCTTTCCCGGCCACTGGCTCTATCTCGGCGAGCGCCCGGTGGTGCATGTGGTGACGCTGGGCGACGACGCAGCGGACGCGGCGCCGGGTTCCGGCGCCCTCGACCATATCGCCTTCCGCTGCAGCGATCTCGCCGCGACCCAGGACCGGCTGCTCGGCCTTGGGCATCCCGTTCCGCGAGCGCGTCGTGCCGGATCTCGAGCAGCATCAGCTGTTCCTTGCCGATCCCAACGGCATCGCCATCGAGCTGGTCTTCGACCACGCGCCGGACAACCGGGTGCGGGGCGAGTCCGTGCCGGCGCCGGCGCTGGAATCCGGCGTTAACAAAACTAAATTATGACGTACGTACCTCATATTTTGCCGCACATCTCGGGTTTGTGCAGGTGCGGCAATCCGCCCATCTGCGGTTTAATCAACGAGTTACTATTGATTTTCGGAACCAGGCAGAGCCGTCATCTCGCAGGTGCAGCATGATGGGCGTACCTCAAATCAGGCTTGCGATGTTTAGTGAATCATGTTTAGGTAAATCCAGGGAACGATCGCGGGCCGCCACAAACTGATCCCCTGGGCTGATCCCCTGGGGAGGTGGCGCCGGGCAATCGGGATGCTGCCGCAGTGACGGGATCGAGCGCGCCTCCGGGCGCGTTTCGCCCCATCGCCGATCCCTGAGGTGCGGCAAGAGGCGCATGAATCGGCCACATAATCGCGGCCCAACACTCTCGGGAGGAGTACATCCATGAAGAAGCTATTGGCTTGCGCCGCGGCCATTGCCGCGGCGGTCGTCATGGCTCCGGTCGATCAGGCCAGAGCCGAAGGCAAGCAGATCACGCTCTGCTGGGCCGCGTGGGACCCGGCGAACGCGCTCGTCGAACTGTCCAAGGACTTCACCGCGAAATCCGGCATCGACATGAAGTTCGAGTTCGTGCCCTGGCCGAACTTCGCCGACCGCATGCTGAACGAGCTCAACTCCCACGGCAAACTCTGCGACCTGATCATCGGCGACAGCCAGTGGATCGGCGGCTCGGCCGAGAACGGCCACTACGTCAAGCTGAACGACTTCTTCGACAAGGAGAAGATCAGCATGGACGACTTCCTGCCGGCGACGGTCTATGCCTATTCGACCTGGCCGAAGGGCACGCCGAACTACTGGGCGCTGCCGGCGATGGGCGACGCGCTGGGCTGGATCTACCGCAAGGACTGGTTCGCCAAGCCGGAGATCCAGGCCGAGTTCAAGGCCAAGTACAACCGCGACCTCGCCCCGCCGAAGACCTGGGACGAGCTGAAGGAGGTGGCCGAGTTCTTCCAGGGCCGCGACATCGACGGCAAGAAGGTCTACGGCGCCGCGATCTTCACCGAGCGCGGCTCCGAGGGCATCACCATGGGCGCCACCGCGGCGCTCTATGCCTGGGGCTTCCAGTACGACGACCCGAAGAACCCGTACCACATGGACGGCATCGTCAACTCGCCGGATGCGGTGGCGGCACTCGACGCCTACAAGGCGCTGTTCAAGTGCTGCACGCCTCCGGGCTACACCAACGCCTACATGCAGGAGGGCCTCGACGCCTTCAAGTCGGGCCAGGTCGCCATGGCGATGAACTGGTTCGCCTTCTGGCCGGGGATGTACAAGGACCCGAACGTGGGCGGCGAGCATATCGGCTTCTTCGTCAACCCGTCGGAGAAGATCGCGGCCTCGACCCTCGGCGGCCAGGGCATCTCGGTGGTGTCCTATTCCGACAAGAAGGACGAGGCGCTGCAGTACATCAAGTGGTTCGCCCAGCCCGACGTGCAGAAGAAATGGTCGCAGCTCGGCGGCTATTCCTGCGCCAAGGCGGTGGTCCTCGATCCGGGCTTCAAGGACACCTCGCCCTTCGCCGCCGACTTCCTGGTGGCGATGCAGCAGGTGAAGGACTTCTGGCAGGAGCCCGCCTATGCCCAGCTGCTGCAGGCGATGCAGAAGCGCATCCATGACTTCGTCGTCGCCGACCAGGGCACGGCGCAGGAAGCGCTCGACAGCCTGATCAAGGACTGGACCCAGGTGTTCCAGGACGAGGGCAAGCTCTAGCCCCCGGCCGTCGGTACCAGGCCCTCCCGGCACGCCGCCGGGAGGGACGGAAAAGGCGGTTGCGGCGGCCGATCCCGGCCCCCGCAGCCGCCGGTTCCCGGCGCTTGCCCCGGTGCTTGCCCCGGCGGGCGAACCGCTTAATCTAAGCCGCAGCAGAACCCACGCGAGCGATGAGGCGTCAAGGCATTCCCGATGAGTGAGCAACCGGCACATATCGGCCTCGCCGACAAGATCGCGGTATCCACCCCGCGGCCGCTGGCGGTGAAGATCCGCGGCCTGTCGGACCGGGCGATCTGCTGGCTGTTCGTCGCGCCGACCATCGTGCTGCTGCTGGCGATCAACATCTTCCCGCTGATCTGGACGATCTACCTCTCCTTCACCAACTACGCCGCCAACCGCAACGCGCCGATCAAGGACGTCGGCATCCGCAACTACCAGCGGATCCTCACCGACCCGGACATCTGGGCGGCGATGCAGGTGACGGCGCATTTCGTCATCTGGACCATCGCGATCGAGACGGTTCTGGGCTTCACCCTGGCCTACCTGATCGACAAGAAGTTCCGCGGCCACGGCTTCTGGACCACGGTGATCCTGCTGCCGATGATGCTGTCGCCGGCGGTGGTGGGCAACTTCTGGACCTTCCTCTACCAGCCGCAGATCGGCATCTTCAACCACATCATCTCGCTGTTCACCGGCCTCGACCCCTCGTCCTTCCAGATGCTGGGCGACGTCAGCCTGGCGCCCTGGTCGATCGTCATCGTCGACACCTGGATGTGGACGCCCTATGTGATGCTGATCTGCCTCGCCGGCCTGCGCTCGATCCCCGACTACATCTACGAGGCGGCCGAGGTCGACCGGGCCTCGGGCTGGCGGCAGTTCTGGTCGATCACCCTGCCGATGTCGATGCCCTTCATCATGCTGGCGGTGCTGTTCCGCGGCATCGAGAACTTCAAGATGTTCGACATGGTGAACCTGCTGACCTCGGGCGGGCCGGGCTCGACCACCGAGGTGGCCTCGATCACCCTGAAGCGCCAGGCCTTCGAGAGCTGGCGCACCGGCTATTCCTCGGCCTTCGCCATCATCCTCTTCGTCACCGTCTTCGGCCTGGCCAACATCTACGTGAAGGCGCTCAACCGGGTGAAGCAGCGATGAAAGGCATCTCCACCGCCCATTCCGTCGTCGAGCCCGGCGCGCTCGCCAAGCGCATCGCCGGCACGGTGATCGTCGTCTATACGCTGATCAGCATCGTGCCGCTGGTCTGGATCTTCCTCACCGGCTTCAAGACGCCGCAGGATTCCATCTCCTATCCGCCGAAGGTGGTGTTCGAGCCGTCGCTCGCCGGCTACTGCAACCTGTTCACCACCCGCACCCGGCAGACGCCGGAATACATCGCCACCCTGCCGCCGCCGGAGTCCTACTGCGACACCCGGGCCCGGGCCGACAACATGGTCATCGCCGGCCCGTCGAAGTTCCTGCCGCGCTTCATCAACTCGCTGATCATCGCCTTCGGCTCGACCTTCTGCGCGGTGGCGCTCGGCACGCTCTCGGCCTATGCCTTCTCGCGCTTCCGCATGCCGCTGAAGGACGACCTGCTGTTCTTCATCCTGTCGACCCGGATGATGCCGCCGATCGCGGTGGCGATCCCGATCTACCTGATGTACCGCGAGATCGGCCTCTCCGACACCAAGCTCGGCATGATCCTGCTCTATACCGCGGTCAACGTCTCGCTGGCTGTCTGGCTGCTGAAGGGCTTCATCGACGAGATCCCGCGGGAATACGAGGAAGCGGCGATGATCGACGGCTATACCCGGCTGCAGGCCTTCGTCAAGGTGGTGCTGCCGCAGGCCGCCACCGGCATCGCCGCCACCGCGATCTTCTGCCTGATCTTCGCCTGGAACGAATACGCCTTCGCCGTGCTGCTGACCTCGGGCGAGGCGCAGACCGCGCCGCCGTTCATCCCGATCATCATCGGCGAGGGCGGCCAGGACTGGCCGGCGGTGGCGGCGGGCACCACCCTGTTCCTGATCCCGATCGTGGTCTTCACCGTGCTGCTGCGGAAGCACCTGCTGCGCGGCATCACCTTCGGCGCGGTGCGCAAATGAGCGAGATGTTCGACCTGCAGCCGGACACCCCGGCGCCGAAGCGCAAGGGCCTGCGCCGCTGGCTGCGCCGCGGGCCCAGCGAGATGGCCGCGATCGGCATCATCGCGCTGGGTGTCGTCATGCTGATGCAGCCGCTGTCGCTGGCGCTCTATTCCTATTCCTTCGTCACCACGCTGGCCGGCACCCTGCTGTTCACCGTCGTCTCGAAGTTTCCGGAGTAGGGCGATGGCGGAGATCCGGGTCCAGAACCTGAAGAAGGCCTTCGGCGATTTCGTCGCGGTGAAGGATTCGACCTTCACCGTCGGCGACGGCGAGTTCTTCGTCATGCTCGGCCCCTCGGGCTGCGGCAAGACCACGACATTGCGGATGATCGCCGGCCTCGAGCTGCCGACCTCGGGCGAGATCCGGCTCGGCGGCGAGGACGTCACCTTCCGGCGCGCGGCGCAGCGCGACATCGCCTTCGTCTTCCAGCTGTTCGCGCTCTACCCGCACATGAACGTGCGGGCGAATATCGGCTTCCCGCTGAAATGCCAGGGCATGCCGAAGGCCGAGATCAGGGCCCGGGTCGAGGAGGCGGCACAGATCCTGCGCATCGGCCACCTGCTCGACAAGCCGGTCTCCGGCCTGGCCGGCGGCGACCGCCAGCGCGTCGCCCTGGGCCGCGCCATCGTCCGCAAGCCGATGGCCTTCATGATGGACGAGCCGCTGGGCGCGCTCGATGCCGAGTTCCGCCACCTGATGTGCGGCGAGCTGCGGGCGCTGCACAACCGCCTGCAGGCGACGACGATCTACGTCACCCATGACCAGCTCGAGGCCATGGCGATGGCGGACAAGATCGCGGTGATGAATCACGGCATCATCGAGCAGCTGGCCAGCCCGAAGGAGATCTACGACAAGCCGGCCAGCATGTATGTGGCGGACTTCATCGGCTCGCCGCCGATGAACCTGCTGAACTTCAGCGGCGCGGTGCAGCGCGGCGACACCTCGATCCGCCTCAACGGCGGGACCGTCGCCCTGCCCGAGCTGCACGAGGACCAGGCGGAGACCGAGCTGGTGCTGGGCGTCCGGCCGGAACATGTGCGCCTGGTCGACGACGCCCCGCTGCGCGGCGAGGTCTTCGGTGCGGAGTATCTCGGCACCACCCAGATCGTGACGGTGAAGACCGCCCATGGCGGAGTCAAGGCGCGGATCCCGTCCGACGTCGTCGTGCCGGTCGGCGGGACCGTCGGCCTCGCCTTCCGGCCGGAGAAGCTGTCGCTGTTCCTGAAGGAGTCGGGCCGGGCCCTGCGCACGGCGCTGCACGAGTCGACGGTGGAAGGAGGCCGGCATGGCTGAAGTCCGCCTGCAGGGCGTCACCAAGACCTTCGGCAGCGTCACCGCCGTCGCCGATCTCGACCTCACCATCGCCGACGGCGAGCTGGTGGTGCTGCTGGGGCCGACCGGCGCCGGCAAGACCACGACCCTGCGGCTCATCGCCGGGCTGGAATCCCTCGATACCGGCAGCGTCCATATCGGCGGCCACGAGGTCACCCGGGATTCGCCCTCGATCCGCGACGTCGCCTTCGTCTTCCAGCAGTACTCGCTGTACCCGCATCTGTCGGTCTTCGACAATCTCGCCTTCCCGCTGCGCTCGCCGACCCGGCGCGTGCCGGAGGCCGAGATCAAGCGCAAGGTGACCGAGGTCGCCACCATGCTGCACATGGCGCACAAGCTGCAGAACCGGGCGACGCGCCTCTCCGGCGGCGAGATGCAGCGGGTGGCCATCGGGCGGGCCCTGGTGCGGCGGCCGGAAATCTACCTGATGGACGAGCCGCTGTCCTCGCTGGACGCCAAGCTGCGAACCGAACTCCGCCTGGAACTGAAGCGCATCCAGGTGGAGCTCGGCGCCACCATCCTCTATGTGACCCACGACCAGATCGAGGCGATGACCATGGCGAGCCGCATCGGCGTGATGCGCCGCGGCCATCTGGTGCAGATCGGCACGCCGCGCGAGATCTACGAGGACCCGCGCGACACCTATGTGGCGACACGGCTGGGCCAGCCCGGCATCAACCTGATGCCGCGCGCGGTCTTCCCGGACCTGCCGGCGCCGGCGGCGGCGGCGACGATCGGCGCCCGCACCGAGCATCTGAAAATCGGCAGGGCCAATGGCGCCGGCGGCGGGCGCATCGCCAAGGGCAATGTCGACTGGGTCGAGCATCTCGGCGACCAGAATCACCTGCATGTCACCGTCGGCGGCCACAAGCTGGTGACCCTGGCGGATGCGGAGTCCGGCCTGTCGGTCGGCGACCAGGTGGCCCTGGAGCTGGTGAACCCGCTGTTCTTCGCCGAGGACGGCAACCGGGTGAGAGGCTAGGGGGCGATGGATCAGGACAGGCTCAAACGGCTGATCGAGGCGGTGGCGCAATCGGTGATCGCCAATGCCGACCGACTGACCGAACTCGATCAGGCGATCGGCGATGGCGATCACGGTCTCAATATGAAGCGCGGCTTCGAGGCGGTGCTGGCCGACCTGGAGTTGATCTCCGCCAAGCCCCTGCCGGACGCGGTGAAGACCGTCGGCACGACCATGGTGATGAAGGTGGGCGGCGCCTCCGGACCGCTCTACGGAACCCTGTTCATGGCGATGGCGAAGGACCTGCCGTCGAGCCCGAGCCTGCCCGACGCCGCCCGCGCCTTCGGCCAGGCGATCGAGGCGGTGAAGGCGCGCGGGAAATCGGATCTCGGCCAGAAGACCATGCTCGATGTCCTCGGGCCGGCGCAGGCCGAGCTGGCGAAAGGCGGCCCTGACATCGGCGGCCGGGTCAAGGCGGTCGCCCAGGCGGCGGCCGAGGCGACCGTACCGATGAAGGCGATTCGCGGCCGGGCATCGTTCCTCGGCGAAAGATCGATCGGCCACATGGATCCCGGCGCCAGTTCCTCGGCGCTGATCATCGCCTGCATCGTCGACAGCCTGGAGCAGCAGCCATCATGACCCCGCATGTCGGCATCGTCATCGTCTCGCATTCCCCCAAGGTGGCGGAAGGCGCCGCCGACATGGTGCGCCAGATGGTCGGCGACGAGGTCCGCCTGGCCTGGACCGGCGGCAATCCGTCGGGCGGGCTCGGCACCAGCGTCGAGAAGATCATCGCCGCCATCGACCAGGCCTGGTCGGAAAGCGGCGTCGCCATCCTGGTCGATCTGGGCGGCGCCGAGACCAACAGCGAGATGGCCATCGAGATGCTGCCGGAAGACCGGCAATCGCGGGTCGTGGTCTGCAACGCGCCGATCGTCGAAGGCGCGGTGATCGCGGCGACCGAGGCGGCCGGCGGCTCGCCGCTCGCCGTCGTCAAGCGCACGGCGGAAGAACTCTCGCCGCAGTAACGGAGGTTGTTCGCATGTCCATGGCCGACAGCATGGTCGCCGAACTCGATCAAGATCACCCACGCGGTCGGTCTGCATGCGCGCCCGTCGGTCAAGCTCACCAAGCTGGCGAAGACCTTCGCCGCCCATATCGAGCTGGCCCTGTCGGCGGACGGGCCCTGGATCGATGCCAAGAGCATCGTCAAGGTGATGGCGACCAAGGCGCCGCAATACTCGATGCTCTATCTGCGGGCGACCGGCAGCGACGCGAAGCAGGCGATCCACGACATGATCGACCTGGTGCGGCGCGATTTCGACGAAGCGCCGCATGCCTAGGCAGGACCATGGCTGAGCTGCGCCTCCAGGGCCGACCGGCCTCTCCCGGCTTCGCCGCCGGTCCGCTCTGCGTCCTGGCGGCGGCGCATGCGGTGGCCCGCTCGGTCGGCGATGCCGAGGCCGAGCGCCTGGCCCTGCGCGGGGCGATCGATGGCGCCCTGGCCGATCTGGCCGATCTGATGGCGCAGCTTTCCGGCGATGCCGCGGATATTCTCGGATTCCAGATCGCGATGCTGGAGGATGATGCGCTGTCGGCGCCGGCCTTTGTTGCGATCGGCGCGGGCCAGCCGGCCCATGTCGCCTGGGATGCGGCGCTGGCCGTCCAGATCGACGATTATGCGGCGGCGGCCGAGGAGTATTTCCAGGCGCGGGCCTCGGACCTCGCCGATCTCAGGGACCGGGTGCTGCGCCACCTGAACGGCGTCGCCGAGGTCGTCGCGGTCGGCGGCACCGTGGTCGCCGCGGAGGACCTCACGCCGTCGCGCTTCCTGTCGATCGACTGGAGCGGCGGCGGCGGGATCGCCCTCGCCAAGGGCAGCGCCTCCAGCCATGTCGCGATGCTGGCGCGGGCGCGCGGCGTGCCGATGGTGGTCGGCCTCGGCTTCGATCCGGCGACACTGAAGAACGCCGCCGCCGCCCTGGTCAATGGCGCCGCCGGACTGCTGGTGGTCGAGCCCGGCGCCACCCTGCGCCGCGACTTCGATCTGGCAGCCGCCGAGGCACGCGCCGTCGAGGCGGAGGCTGCGACCTATCTGAAGCGGCCGGCACGGCTGCCCACTGGCGAAGCGGTGGCGGTGATGATCAACGTCGCCGGACCCGACGAACTGGCGGCGCTGGACCCGGCGGTCTGCGACGGCATCGGCCTGGTGCGCACCGAGTTCCTGTTTCACGGCGCGGCCGGCCTTCCCGACGAGGACCGCCAGCTTGCCGTCTACCGGCGGATCCTCGACTGGGCCGGCGACCGGCCGGTGACCTTCCGAACCCTGGATGCCGGCGGGGACAAGCCGATTCCCGGATTGACCGTCGACAACGAGGCCAATCCGTTCCTCGGCCTGCGCGGCCTGCGGCTGTCGCTGGCGCGGCCCGAGGTGTTTCGCGTCCAGCTGCGGGCCCTGTGCCGCGCCGCGGTTGCCGGGAATGCCAAGATCATGCTGCCGATGGTTGCGGTGCCGCGGGAGCTCGAGGCGGCACGAACGATCCTCGAATCGGTGATCGCGGAACTGGAACAGGCGAAGATCGCCGCCCGCTTGCCGCCGCTCGGGATCATGGTCGAGGTGCCCTCGGCTGCGATCGCCGTCGACCGGTTCCGCGCCGACTTCTTCTCCATCGGCTCCAACGATCTGACACAATACGTCATGGCAGCCGCCCGCGATCTCGACAGCGTCGCCGAGCTCAGCGATGCCGGCGATCCGGCCGTTCTGCGCCTGATCGCCGCGGTGGCGGATTTCGGGCGCCGCGCGGGGCTGGAGGTCAGCCTCTGCGGCGATGCCGGATCGGATCCCGTCCTGGCGGCCAAGCTGCTGACGGCGGGGCTGCGGACCCTGTCCGTGGCGCCGCCCGCCATCGGCCGGGTCAAGGCGGCCATCGCCCGCTACCGGCCGGAAACGGATCCGTCATGACCGAGAACGAGCCGCCGTCCCTATCCGCCGGAGATGCACCGGAGAGCCCGGTCACCGCCTACAAGCGGATCCTTGCCGCCATATTGGAGAACCGGCCCTCGGGCACCCGCCAGCGGCTGGCCCTGGCGCTGGGCAAGAACCGGAGCTTTGTTTCCCAGATCGTCAACGCGGTCTATCCGGTGCCGATCCCGGCGCGCCATCTCGACACGATCTTCGAGGTCTGCCGCTTTCCGGAAAGGGAGCGGCTGGCGTTTCTCGACGCCTATGCCCGGGCCCATCCCGGGCGGATCGAGCACCACAACAGCGCCAAGGATCAGCGCCTGCGGCCGATCACGGTCTATGTGCGCGATCTCGGCGATGCACGCCGCAATCGCGAAGTCGACAAGCTGGTGGCGGATTTCGCCGGCCGCGTCGCCAAGCTGGCGAACGACCGGGTCGGCGGCCACGGGACGTCCCAAGCCGCATCGAAGGAGTTGGGTGATGAAGAAACTGATTAATGCCGTGGATCAGGTGCTGGCGGAGAGCCTCGAGGGCTTTGCCGCGGCCCATGCCGATATCGTCGCCCTGGGCGCCGAGCGGAAATTCGTCCGGCGCAAGGTGCTGAAACCCGGCAAGGTGCAGCTGATTTCCGGCGGCGGCTCGGGGCACGAGCCGTTGCATGCCGGCTTCGTCGGCCACGGCATGCTGGATGCGGCCTGTCCCGGCCAGGTCTTCACCTCGCCGACGCCGGACCAGATGCTGGCGGCGGTCGAGGACGTCAACCAGGGCGCCGGCGCCCTGTTCATCGTGAAGAACTACGAGGGCGACGTGATGAATTTCGAGATGGCGGCGGAGATGGCCGGCTGTCCGGTGGCGACGGTGGTCACCAACGACGATGTCGCGGTCGAGACCTCGAGCTATTCCACCGGCCGGCGCGGCGTCGCCGGGACGCTGGTGGTGGAGCGCATCGTCGGCGCGGCGGCGGAGAAGGGCGGCGATCTCGCGGCGCTCAGGGCCCTCGGCGCGAGGGTCAACGACCGGACCAAGTCGATGGGCGTGGCGCTCACCAGCTGCACGGTGCCGGCGGCGGGCAAACCCACCTTTCAGCTGGCCGAGGACGAGATGGAGATGGGGGTCGGCATTCACGGCGAGCCGGGGCGCCGCCGGGTGAAGCTGGCCGATGCGGACGGCATCGCCGCGGAAATCGCCGCCGCGATCCTCAAGGACCTGGCGCCGAAGGCGGGGGCCGAGATCCTGCTGCTGGTGAACGGCTTCGGCGGCACGCCGCTGATGGAACTCTATCTGATGCATCATGCGGCGCGGCGCATTTTCGAGGGCCGGGGCCTGCGGATCGTCCGGTCCCTGACCGGCTCCTATGTGACCTCGCTTGAAATGGCCGGCTGCTCGATCACGGCGACCGAACTCGATGCCGATCTGGCCGCATTGTGGGATGCGCCGGTGCATACCGCGGCGCTGCGCTGGAAAATGTGACGGGCACCTAGCCGGCTGCGGCCAGGGGCTTCAGCAGGACGTCGAATTGCGGGTTGATCTCGCCGAAGATCGGCAGAGCGGCTGCGCCCAGGGCCGAGGTCTCGCGCCCGGCGGCGCCGACCAGCACCCGCGGCATGTCGCGGGCCCGGCGCGCGCCGACCGAGAGCGGCAGCGGCGCCAGCCGTGCCAGCATCACCTGCAGGAGCGCCGGCGGCATGAAGCCGCCGAGCACGATGGCATCGGGATCGAGCAGTGATTCCAGGATGTTGATCGCCTGGCGCAGAGGCGCGATCACGCCGGCGATCCAGGCGTCCAGCCGGGGGTCGCCGGCCTGCAGCATCGCCTCCAGCATGTCCGGCGTCGCATGATCGGGATCGGGCAGGCCGAGATCCTCATAGGCGGCGCGCAGCGAGACATAGCGTTCCAGGCAGCCGCGATTGCCGCAGACGCAAGGCCGCCCGCCGGGCGTCACGATCATGTGGCCGATCTCGCCGGCATTGCGGGCGCGGCCGGTATAGAGCTGCCCATTGAGGAACAAGCCGGCGCCGAGGCCGGTGCCGATGAAGAGATAGACGAAGCTGTCGAGCCGCCGCGCCACGCCGTGCAGGCGCTCGCCGATCGCCGCCGCGGTGGCGTCGTTCTCGACGATCGCCGGCAGTCCGGTCAGCCGCGTCAGCCGGGCGGCGATCGGCACGTCCTGCCAGCCGGGGAGTGCCGTCGGTCCCACCGAGGTCATGCCCTCGATGCCGAAGGGCCCGGGAATGGCGAGGCCGAGACCCAGCAGCCGGCTTTCATCGATCTGCACCGTCTTGCGCAACCGGGCGACGGTGCGGGCGATCAGGGGCAAGGCGGTCTCGGGCGTCGGCTGTTCCACCGGGAGGTCGAGCTTGGCCCGTACCCGGCCGCCGAGGTCGACGACGACGCCGATCAGGGACTGGTGATCGAGCTGCACGCCGATGGAATAGGCGCCGTCGGGGTCGATCGAGAGCGGTGTCGCCGGCTGGCCGCGGCCGGATTTGCGCGGCGCCGCCGCCTTCAGGATGCCGGCGGATTCCAGCTCCCCGACGATGTTGGAGACGGTCTGCGAGCTCAAGGCGGTCAGCCGGGCGATCTCCGCCCGGGACAGGGCGCCGCCGAGCCGCACCGCCTCGATGACGACGCGGCGGTTGTGCGAGCGCGCCTGTTCCAGATTGGTGCCGGCAATGGCGGCGGTCCTGCCCATGGCCCGATCGATCTCCGTGCTGAGAGGCGCAGTATGCCCCGGAATATTAAAACAATCAATTTGATTTAATTAATAAGACATGATGTAATCCGGGAGAATTCCATGGAAAGTCGGGGCATCCGCCGCCGGCATCGCCAGAGGTGCGTTCCGCCATGACCGCCGATCCGCAGGATCACCCGTCGACCGGCCTCGCGCTGATCCGTGCCGAGATGGCGCGCCAGCATGCCGATGCCGAGGCCTCCTTCGACGGCGCGGCGGACATGGCAGGCCGGATCGCCGCCAGCATCCGCGCCGATGGCAGGCTGCTGCTGATCGGCATGGGCGGCTCGCATTGGGTCAACCGCGCGGTCGAGCCGCTCTATCGCAGCCTCGGCGTCGATGCGAGCGCGGTGGTCGCCGCGGAATGGCTGGACCAGGGCCTGGCGGATTCCGGCCGGACCGCCATCCTCACCTCGCAATCCGGCGCCTCCGGCGAGATCCAGGCCCTGCTGGCGACGCCCGCCGGACGGGAGCGGCGCTTCGGCCTCACCCTGGAGGCGTCGAGCCCGCTGGGCCGCGCCCTGCCGTCGCTGGTCGGCGCCGGCGGGACCGAGCGCGCCTTTGCCGCCACCCGCAGCCTGCTGATCTCGCTCGCTCTCCATGCCGCGGTGCTGGCAAGGCTCGGCCGCGATGTCGGCGCCGCACGGGCGCTGCTGCGGGCCCCGATCGCCGTCGATCCAGCCGATGCCGTGCAGGCGCTCGCCGCCCGGCGCGCCTTCGTGCTCAGCGGCCGTGGCGCGCTGCAGGGCATCGCCGAGGCGGGCGCGCTCTGCCTCATGGAGCTGGCGCGGGTGCCGGCCCTCGGCCTGGAGGCCGGCCAGTTCCGGCATGGGCCGCTGGAGATTCTCGGGCCGGAGACCGGGGTGATCCTGCTGCGCGGCGCCGGCGCGCTGGGTGCCGCCGCGCCGGGTCTCGCCCGGACCGCGCTCGCCGCCGGCAGCCGGCCGGTGATCTTCGATGCCAGCGGCCAGCCGGCGATCCCCGGTGCGGTCACCATCACCTATCCGCAGCTCGACGCCCTGGCCGCGATCTTCGCGCTGCTGCCCGGGCTGCAGGAGCTGATGATCGAGATCGCGATCCGCAAGGTCGAGCGGGTCGGCGAACCCCTGCGCTCCACCAAGGTCACGGGGCTGGAATGACCGCCACCATCTATGTCCTCGGCAATGTGAACGTCGATCTGGTGATGGGCCCCCTGGCGCCCTGGCCGCAGCCCGGCACCGAGATCATGCTGCCCCAGACCGAGATGCGGGCGGGCGGCGCCGCCGGCAATACCGCGCTCGCGCTGCGGGCGATGGGCGCCCGCTACTGCCTGGTCTGCAACATGGGCGACGACATCTTCGGCCGCTGGCTGGGCGAGGCCCTGGGCGAGAGCGACTGGCCGAGGTCGCCGACCCCGACCAGCCTGTCGGTCGGCCTCACCCATCCGAACGGCGAACGCACCTTCCTCACCTCGAAGGGCCATCTCGAGGCGATGACGGCGGCGATCGCTCTCGACCTGCTGCCGGCCCGGGCCGCGCCCGGCGATGTCGTGCTGCTGGCCGGTGCCTTTCTCAGCCCGCTCCTGCTCGACTCCTACGGCACGCTGATCGCCGAGCTGGCGGCGCGCGGCTTCGCCCTGGCGCTGGATACCGGCTGGCCGCTCGACGGATGGACCGCCGAGACCCGCCGGCGCGTCGCGGCCTGGCTGCCTGCCTGCGACCACGTGCTGCTGAACGAGATCGAGAGCTGCGGCCTCTCCGGCGCAGTCGAGGTCGATGGCGCCGCCGCCTGGATCCGCCGGCAGGCCAAGCCGGCCGGCACGGTCGTCGTCAAGCGCGGCCCCTGGGGCGCCAGCGCCTGGCGCGGTGCCGACCATGCGGCGGTTGCGGCGCCGGCCGTCCCGGTGGTCGACACGATCGGCGCCGGCGACGTCTTCAATGCCGGCTATCTGCAGGCGGTCCTGCAGGGCGCCGATCTCGCGGCAGCGGTCGGGGCCGGTGTCGCCGCCGCGTCGCTGGCAATCTCGACCTCGCCCCGCCGCTACGATTCCGCGGCCGCCGGCAGGTGACATATCGCCGGCGCGGCCTATGATTGACGGCGATCCTTCCTCCCCAGACCGAAACCGGCTTATGCAGCAGACCAGATCGACCTTAATCACCCATCCCTTCGACGCCGTGGTCTTCGGCGGCCGCGGCGATCTCGCCAAGCGCAAGCTGCTGCCGGCGCTCTATCATCTCGACCTGGAGAACCGCCTGCCGCCCGACGGGCGCATCATCGCCGCCTCGCGCGGGGCGATGAGCGATGCCGATTATCGCGCCCTGGTACGCGACGCCTGCCTCGCCCATCTTCCCGCCGGCCAGTTCGACGAGGCGGCCTGGGCACGGTTCGCCGCGCGACTGGGCTACGTGGCGTTGGATGCCGCCGATCCCGCCGGCTATGCAAGGCTGAACGCGGCTTTCGACGGCCGCCAGGATGTGGTGCGCTGCTTCTATCTGGCGACGGCGCCGGATCTCTTCGTGCCGATCGCCGGCAACCTGGCGGCGGCGGGCCTGATCACCCCGGTCACCCGCCTGGTGCTGGAGAAGCCCCTGGGCAAGGATCTTGCCTCGGCGCATGCGATCAATACCGCGATCGGGCGCAGTTTCACCGAACACCAGATCTATCGCATCGATCACTATCTCGGCAAGGAGACGGTGCAGAACCTGATGGTGCTGCGCTTCGCCAACGGCCTGTTCGAGCCGCTGTGGAACCGCACCTTCATCGATCATGTGCAGATCACCGTCGCGGAATCGGTCGGCGTCGGCGGGCGCTGGGGCTATTACGACAAGGCGGGGGCCATGCGCGACATGGTGCAGAACCACCTGCTGCAGCTGCTTTGCCTCGCAGCGATGGAGCCGCCGATCGCGCTCGATGCCGATGCGGTGCGCGACGAGAAGCTGAAGGTGCTGAAATCGCTGACGCCGATCGCCGGCGCCGATGCGGTGCAGCTGACGGTGCGCGGCCAGTATCGCGCCGGCGCCATCGACGGCCAGCCCGTCGCCGGTTATCTCGAGGAGGCGGATGCCGGCAGCGGCAGCGACGCCGAGACCTTCGTCGCCATCAAGGCCGGGGTCGAGAACTGGCGCTGGGCCGGCGTGCCGTTCTACCTGCGGACCGGCAAGCGGCTGCCCTCGCGCTCCTCCGAGATCGTCGTCCAGTTCCGCACCCCGCCGCACCGGCTCTATCCGGAGAGCGCCGGCATCATCCATCCCAACCGGCTGGTGATGCGGCTGCAGCCGGACGAAGGCATCCGGCTGATGATGCTGAACAAGGATCGCGGTCCCGGCGAGCTGAAGCTGCGCCAGACCGCGCTCGATCTCAGCTTCAGCGAGACCTTCGGCGGCCGCAGTCCCGATGCCTATGAGCGCCTGCTGCTCGACGTCATTCGCGGCCGGCCGACCCTGTTCATGCGGGTCGACGAACTGGAAGCCGCCTGGCGCTGGACCGACGGCATCCTCGACGCCTGGAGCCGCGAGAGGCAGAAGCCGAAACCCTATACGGCGGGCAGCTGGGGTCCGAGTGCCGCCGTCGCCCTGATCGAACGCGACGGCCGGACCTGGCATGAGGACGATGCCTGAGCGGAAGCGAGGTTGCCGATGGGCGTGATCGAATGGCGCGCACCGGATCGGACGTCCCTGGCGGTTGCCGTCGCGGCCCGCCTCGCGGAGCTGCTGCAGGCGGCGCTGGCATCGCGTCCCCGGGCGGCGCTGGTGGTGCCGGGCGGAACGACACCGGGGCCGGTCTTCGATCGCCTGTCGCAGGCCGATCTCGACTGGTCACGGGTCGACATCACGCTGTCGGATGAACGCTGGCTGCCGCCGGATCATGTCGCCAGCAACGAGCATCTGCTGCGCGAGCGGCTGTTGCGGAACCGGGCCGCGGCGGCGCATCTGGTCGGCCTCTACAGCGCCCGGCCCCGACCCTCGGCAGCCGTCGCCGAGGTGGAACGGGCCCTGGCCGTCATGACCCGGCCCTTCGATGCGGTGCTGCTGGGCATGGGCGATGACGGCCATTTCGCCTCGCTGTTTCCGGGGCTGGCGGAGACCGCAACCGGATTGGATCCGCAGGGGAAGGCCATGGCGATTGCCCTGGATGCGCCGGTCAACGGCCAGCCGCGGATCAGCCTGAGCCTTGCAGCCCTGCTGAACGCACGGCACATCCTGGTGCTGTTCCACGGCGCGGACAAGCACGCGGTGTTCGAGGCTGCGCAGGCGGCGGGACCGGCATCCGAGTTGCCGATCCGGGCGCTGCTGCGGCAGACGACGACGCCCGTCGAGATCCATTGGGCAAGTTGAGCGAGGTCGCCATGATTCCGGTTGCCATGAATCCGGTCGGCATGAATACCGTGGTCCGCGAGGTGACCGAGCGAATCCGGAACCGCAGCCGGACGAACCGTGTCGCGTATCTGGCCAGGATCGATGCCTATGCCGGCGATGCACCGCGCCGCACCAGGCTCTCCTGCGGCAATCTCGCCCATGGCTTCGCCGCCTGCGACGATCAGGAGAAAGCGGTCCTGGCCGGCGGCGAGCGGCCGAACATCGGGATCGTCAACGCCTATAACGACATGCTGTCGGCGCATCAGCCGCTGCAGCACTATCCTGACATCATCAAGGCGGCGGCCCAGGCGGCGGGTGCCACGGCCCAGGTCGCCGGCGGCGTGCCCGCCATGTGCGACGGGGTGACCCAGGGCAGGGTCGGCATGGAATTGTCGCTGTTCAGTCGCGACGTCATCGCCATGTCGACGGCCGTCGCCCTTTCGCATGACATGTTCGACGCCGCGATCTGCCTCGGGGTCTGCGACAAGATCGTGCCGGGCCTGCTGATCGGCGCCCTGAGCTTCGGTCATCTGCCGACGATCTTCGCGCCGGCGGGGCCGATGCCCTCGGGTCTCGCCAATGCCGAGAAATCCCGCGTCCGCCAGCTCTATGCCGAGGGCAAGGTCGGACGCGCCGAACTGCTGAAGGCCGAGGCCGCCTCCTACCACGCCCCGGGCACCTGCACATTCTACGGCACCGCCAACAGCAACCAGATGCTGATGGAACTGATGGGCCTGCATCTGCCGGGAACCGCCTTCGTCAATCCGGGCACGCCCCTGCGCCTGGCGCTGACCCGGGCGGCGGCGGCCCGGGCGGCGGCGATCACCGCCCTGGGCGGCGACTACCGGCCCGTCGGTCGGATCGTCGACGAGCGCGCCATGGTCAACGGCATGATCGGCCTGCTGGCAACCGGAGGCTCGACCAACCACACGATTCACCTGGTGGCGATTGCCGCCGCCGCCGGGATCGCCGTCGACTGGCAGGATTTTGCCGATCTCTCGGCGGTGACGCCGGCGCTGACCCGGATCTATCCCAACGGCCAAGCCGACGTGAACCACTTTCATGCCGCCGGCGGCATGGGCTTCGTTACCCGCGAACTCGTCGGTGCCGGACTGCTGCACCGCGACGTGATGACCGTGGCGGGGGATGGTATCGACGCCTATGCGCAGGAGCCCTATCTCGACGACGGCAGGCTGCTGTGGCGGCCGGCACCCCCGCAGTCGCTGGACCGCGACGTGCTGCGCCCGGCGGACGATCCCTTTGCCCCCGAGGGCGGCATTCGGCTGCTCACCGGCAATCTCGGCCGGGCGGTGATCAAGAGCTCGGCGGTGAAGCCGCAGCATCGGCGGGTCGAGGCGCCGGCGGCGATCTTCGACAGCCAGGATGCCGTGGTCGCCGCCTTCAAGGCCGGCAGGCTCAACCGCGATGTCGTGGTGGTGGTCCGCAACCAGGGGCCCCAGGCCAACGGCATGCCGGAACTCCATCAGCTGACGCCGTCGCTCGGCGTCCTGCTCGATCTCGGCTACAAGGTCGCCCTGGTAACCGATGGCCGCATGTCGGGGGCCTCCGGCAAGGTGCCGGCGGCGATCCACCTGTCCCCAGAAGCGGCTGCGGGCGGTGCCATCGGGCGCCTGCGCGATGGCGATGTTGTCTGCGTCGATGCCGAAGCCGGCATTCTGGAGGCGCGGATTCCGGAGGGCGAGCTGATGGCGCGGCCACGCGCCGCCGTCGATCTTTCCGGCAATGGCGCGGGCTGCGGCCGGGAGCTCTTCGCCGGTTTCCGCGCCTCGGTAGGGGGTGCTGAACAGGGCGCTGCAAGTTTCGGCCCGGGATTCGGCGGAACCGAGGTCAGACCGACCCGGGCGGCGGTGGCGGGATCATGACCGCGCTGCAACTGGTCGCCGATATCGGCGGAACGAATGCCAGGTTTGCGCTGCACGATCCGGCCGCGCGCCGGCTCGACCAGGTCCGGACCCTGGCGGCGGCGGACTATCCGGACATCGCCACCGCCATCGAATCCTACCTCGCCGGCGCGGGCAGGGCGCGCGTGGCGGAAGGCTGCTTCGCGGTCGCCTGCCCGGCCCGGGACGACGAGATCGCCCTGACCAATTCCTCCTGGAAATTCTCCCGCAGCGGCCTCGCCCGGCGCTTCGGCCTCGGCCGCCTCCTGACCGTCAACGATTTCGAGGCGCTTGCCCTCGGCGTGCCGCGGATCGGTCCGGCCGGCCTGCACAATGTGCGTCCGGGCGTGCCGGACCCCACTGCGCCGATGGCGATCGTCGGGCCGGGAACGGGGCTCGGCGTCTCCGGGCTCATCCCTGTCGAGGGCGCCGACGGCAAGCGCCGATGGATCGCCCTGTCCGGCGAAGGCGGACATGTCAGCTTCGCGCCCACCAGCGCCCTGGAGATCGACCTCCTGCAGTTTCTCATCCGGCATCGCGGACGCGCCTCGGCCGAGCGTGTCCTCTCCGGCCAGGGGCTGAGCAATCTCTACGAGTTCCTTGCCGAACGGGCCGGAACGCCCGGACAGCGACTGGCGCCGGCCGAGATCACCGCCCGCGGCCTCGATCACGGCGAGGCCGTGGCCCGGAGCGCCCTGGAGCTGTTCTGCGCCCTGCTGGGGGCGACGGCCGGCGACCTGACCTTGACCCTCGGTGCCCGCGGCGGCGTCTATATCGGCGGCGGCATCGTTCCGCGGCTCCTGCCGATCCTGCTGGAAAGCGAATTCGTCGGCCGGTTTCAGGCCAAGGGCAGATTGTCCGGCATGCTGACGCCGATCCCGATATTCGTCATACTTGATCCCTGTGCCGCCCTGCTGGGCGCGGCCGCGGCGCTCGATAGAGGGTGAAGGCCATGCTGTTGGAACTATTGCGCGGTTCGCGTTTCCTGCCGGTCCTGGTCATCGATGATGTCAACGACGCCGTGCCGCTTGCCATCACGCTGCGCGATGCCGGCATCGCCTGCCTCGAGGTAACCCTGCGCCGCCCGGGAGCGATGGAGGCGATCCGCCGGATGATCGGCGAGGTCGAAGGCGTGACGGTCGGCGCCGGTACGGTCGGCAGCATCGCCCAGCTCGAGGAACTGAAGCGGATGGGCGCCGGTTTTGCCGTCAGTCCCGGCATGACGCCGACCCTGGTCCGTGCCGCCCGCGATATCGGCCTGGCTTACGTGCCGGGGGTCGTCACCCCCTCCGAAGTGATGGGCGGTCTCGAACTCGGCCTGACGACGTTCAAGTTCTTCCCCGCGAACGCCTTCGGCGGGGCCGGGACATTGCGCAGCTTCGGCGAGGTCTTCCCGCAGGTGGCCTTCTGTCCCACCGGCGGCGTCGGGCCGGACAATGCCGCGGAATATCTGGCCCTCGCCAATGTGGTTGCGGTCGGCAGCTCCTGGCTGGCGCCGGCCGATGTGATCAAGCGCCGCGACTGGGCCGCGATCACCGAACGCGCCACGGCCGTCCGCAAGAAATGCGCCATGGCGAAGGCCTGAACCGCAGGGTTCGGGTGGCGGAAGATGATCCTGTCCGCCGCGGAAACCAGCCATTTCCCGCGCGGCTTCCGATAATAATTAACGTGATCTTAAATCCGATCGAACACTCTCCACGCGAGCGGGAATGGTCCGATCGGAAACGACGGTCGCTGTTTCGCGAAGCCGTTCAGGAAAAGCATGGCCGTCACCACCACAGATCGCTTGCGCGAGGACCGCGACCGTTTCGTCGGCTTCGCCTTCGCCAATGCCGATCTGCTCCTCGAACTTGACAGCGCCAGCCGCGTGCAATGGGCCGGAGGCGCGGTCAAGTCGATCCTCGGGGAAGACCCGGAACGGGTGATCGGCCAGCCGCTGGTCAAGGTCCTTGCCGACCATGATGCCATCCTGCTGCGCGCCGCCCTGAAGGATCTGAAGCCCGGCCAGCGACAGCGCGACCTCAACCTGCTGCTGCAACGCCGCAGCGAAGCCCAGCAATCCGTCGAGGTCTGCATCTATCGCGCACTCGACGCCGGTGCACCGCGCTTCTATCTCTCGATCACCCTGGCCCCTACCGCCCTGTCGCGCCAGATCGTCGCCAAGCAGCGCGACCGCGTGACCGGCCTGCTGGAGGCCATGGAATTCACCCAGGCCGCCAACAATGCTGTGCATGCGGCCCGGCAATCCGGCAAGTCGGCCTGCATGACCCTGATCGAGATCTGCGAGGAGGCCGAACTCGGCCGGCTGCTCGGGCCGGAGCGATCCGGTGCGCTGCTGGCGGAGATCGGCGCCCAGCTGAAGATCCATGCCGTGGATCACGATGCGGCAGGCCGGATCGGCGATGGCAAGTTCAGCGTGACCCATCTCGAAGACGACAACCCCGCCGCAATCACCGAGGCGATCAACCGGGTCGGCGACAGTTTCGACCTTGACCGCAAGGCCCTCGGGCTCAAGGAAAAAACCATCACCTTTCGGGCCAATTCCCTGGGCGACGACGATGTCGAGGGGATCCTCTCCTATATCGTCGGCAAGTTCGGGACCGGAGGGTCCGGCGGCATAGCCACCGGTTCGGCCGACGACTACCTGCGCCGGATGACGGCGGAGACCCTGAGCCGTGTCGTCGCCATGCGCGACATCATCCACGAGCGGCGGATCAGGCTGCATTACCAGCCGATCGTCGGGCTCGGCGATCGCGCCAATCATCATTACGAGGTGCTCCTGCGCTTCGCGGACGGCAAGTCGCCCTTCGAGGACGTGAAGTTCGCCGAGGAGATCAACATCATCCATGAGATCGACCTCGCCGTCACCCAGGGCGCCATCGCCCGCATCGCCGAGGCCGCCGGGCGCATGCATGCGCTCAGCCTGGCGGTCAACATGTCGGCCAGGTCGCTGCTCAACGACACCTTCCTCTCGATGTTCGATCAGCTGGCGCAGAGCCTGGGCACCGAACGGCATCGGCTGATCGTCGAGATCACCGAATTCGGCGAAGCTGGAGGACCTGCCCAAGGCCTCGGGCGCGGTCGATCGCCTGCGCGCCGCCGGCCACGCCGTCTGTCTCGACGATTTCGGCGCCGGCGCCTCGTCGCTGCCCTACCTGCAGCAGCTGAAGGTCGACTACGTGAAGATTGACGGCGTCTATATCCGCAGCATCACCGACAGCATCCGCGAACGCGCCATCGTCCAGGGCGTCCTCACCACCTGCAAATGCCTGGGCATCAAGACCGTGGCGGAAATGATCGAGAAGGAGGACCAGCACAAGTGCCTGCTGGATCTCGGCGTCGATCTCGGCCAGGGCTGGCTCTATGGCCGGCCTTCGGCCACCATCCCGGCGCCCGTCGGCACGCCGCTGAAGACCAAGCCGCCCGCAGGAACGCCAGCCGGAGGGCCCGCCCCGCGGCCCGGAAAGCGGGCCGGCGCCAAGGAGCAATGGGGCTGAGCGGACATCCGGCGCCGGCGGCTATCCCGCCAGCGGATAGCGGCTCAGCGCATCGACCACCAGGCCGTGGAAGTGATGCACGGCATGTTCGCTCATGTCGCTCCGCGCATCGTCGACGATGAACCGTCCCTGGTTGTAGCCGCGGCTGTGCAGGCCGCGCTGCACGCTCTCGACCAGCGGGATATCTTCCATCTGCAGCACCTCGTCGATGTAGCGGATGGCATCCTCCTGCTCGGCGGTCGGAGTCGGCGACTGCAGGTAGAATTCGAAGACATGCCGGGTCTTCTCCGGGCCCATCGGCACATGGTGGAAGATGTTGACGTTCGGAGCGCCGGGAAAGACCTCGATCGACAGATTGGGCCAGAGCAGCCAGGAGCCGAACTTCCGGGCGCGCGCATCGCCGCTGTAATGGTAGGCCTTGCTCTCCAGGCGCGCGGCCCGCCCGCAATGGCTGGAATAGATCGCGTGGCAGATCGACCGGTAGCTGTCCATGTCGACCAGGTCGCAGAAGTCCGAATGGGCGACATGGCAGTGGTAGCATTCGAGGAAATTGTCGACCGAGTTCTTCCAGTTGCCGGCGACGTCGTAGGTCAACCGCCGCGCCAGGACCAGGTTGTCGATCTCCGGGCAATAGCCGCGGATCTCGGAATCGAGGGCGCCGCTCTGGGCCTCAAGCGGCGCCGCCGCGGGATCGAGATTGACGAAGACGAAACCGGCAAGGGTCTCGACCCGGACCGGCTTCAGGCAGAATTCGTCCCGGTCGAAGGCGGGCAGGGCCTCGCTGCCCCGCGCGGTGCGCAGCCTGCCATCGGCGTGATAGGTCCAGGCATGGTAGGGGCAGGTGAGAAATTTCGCCTTGCCGTTGCCTTTCACCAGTTCATGGGCGCGGTGCTGGCACACGTTGTAGAAGCCCCGCAGCACGCCATCCTTTCCGCGGATGACCAGGATGTTCTGCTCGGCGACCGTGCAGGTGATGTAGCAGCCGGGTTCCTGCAGCGCTCCGAGATGCCCGGCATAGCACCAGGCGTGGCCGAAGACGGCCTCCTGCTCCCAGGCATAGACCGCCGGCTCGAAGTAGTACCGCGCCGGCAGGGTGTAGGATTTCTGCGGGTCGGGGTCGAAGCCCTCGATCGTTCCGGCCCTGGGCGAGGCGGTCACCGTCGGCATTCCGCGTTTACTCCCGTGAGATGAGAAATCCATACCGGCGACGATGGTCGCCCAGGCCGTCGACCCTGTCTAGGCCCCGGCGGGATCGATGGCATCAAGGAAGCGCGACACCGCGTCCGTGCCCCCGACCGGTTTGCTCCCGACCGGTTCGCTCCCGACCATGACCGCCACGGCGATGCCGATCAGCGACGAAACCGGGTTATGGGTGGTCGCGCCAGCCCGCAGGTTCATCACCAGGGTCGGGCAGAGGAACAAGGCGAGGCGGATGATCTGCCGCCAGTTCGCCGGGAGGAGGTTTCGATCCTTGAGGGCGGCGAGCAGCGGCCGCCAGACGATATCCCGCTTCAGCGCCAGCAGTTCCAGCCGCACCTGACCGGGGCACCAGCCGGTTTCGATCCGCAAGACACCGGATTCCCGCCGGGCGGTTGCGGTGAAATGCGCGGCTGCGGCCGGTGAATCGTAGAGCCAGAGCGGGTGGGCGAAGACGTTGTGGAAGGTGGTCTTTACCTCCGCCAGGAGGGCCGGGACATGGCTGCCGGCAAAGGCCGGATCGAACATCACCAGCCGTTCGCCGGCCGCGAACCAGACATTGGCGTTATGGGCGTCGCCATGGGCGGTGACGCCGCCGGAGCCGGCGAAATTGCGCGGTTCCAGAAGGTGGAAGGCCGCCGCGAACAGGCTGCCCAGGCTGTCGCGATAGCGGATGCCGTTGACCTCCAGCTGCAGCCCGGCAAGCTCCGCCCATGCCAGATTTTGTCCTGGAAATTCAAATAGCTGATCGCGATAGAAGGCGCCAAACCGCCCGCCGATCTCGCCCGGCCGGCCCGGATCGACCAGGCGCTCGTGAAACAGGCGGTGGATCGGCTCGGCGGCGGACTGGCCGGCGGTGATCGGGTGCAGGGTCCGGAGATAGACCTCGATCAGCGCCGCGTTCAGCCGGCCTTCGGCCGCGAGGGCCGGGGCCAAGGCCGCGGGATCGCTGGAGAAATCCAGCTCGCGCAGGACCTCGGCGAAACGCCGGTCGCGCCGTCGGCGATAGACCAGGATCTGCTGGCCGGGCTCGCTGGAGACGTGCAGCGGCTGGTCGACCGGCAGGCCCGCCTCGGCGAGCAATCCGGCACGGTAATATTCGCCGGCCATGGCCGCCTCGTTCTCCTCCTGGTGGAACTTGAAATAGAGTTCCTGGTCATCCGCTTCGAAAAAACCGTTCAGCGAATTCAAGCTGTAGATGTCGTCATTGATGACCACATTGCGGGCCGCGAGGCCGAAACGCTCCTGGAGCAGGCGGGCGACGATCACCGCCGCCTCGGCCGGCCGGCCGGCCCGGGCCAGGGCACGGGCCGCCGCCGTCGGCGAGAGCACGGTTTCGGGCATAATTGACAAGCTCCCAGGTACCTTCGAGGATGCGGTCCGGTTCCGCCGACCCTTCTAGCGCGAGGCCTCCGTGACTGTCGATCTTTCCTCCTTCAGCCTGGCCGGCAAGCGCGCCCTGGTCACCGGCGGCAGCCGCGGCATCGGCCAGGCCATCGCCCTCGGCCTCGCCCGGGCCGGGGCCGACGTGGCGGTGGCCGCGCGCAGCACCACGAGCCTCCACGAGACTGTCGGCCAGATCGCCGCAGCCGGCCGCAGATCCGCCGCCATCGCGATGGATGTCGCCCGGCCGGAAGCCTGCGCCGCGGGCGTGGCCGAGGCGGCTATCGCCTTGGGCGGGCTGGATATCCTGGTCAACAATGCCGGGGTCGAAGAGGTGCGGCCTTCGCTCGACGTCGACGAGGCCCTGTGGGACCGCATCCTCGACACCAATCTCAAGGGCGCCTTCTTCTGCGCCCAGGCCGCCGCCAAGGCGATGCGGAACACCGGAAGATCGGGCGGGACGATCCTCAACCTCTGCTCCTTGACCTCGGAGGTGGGCGTGCCGACCGCGGTCCCCTACGGCTCCTCGAAGAGCGGCCTCCTCGGCATGACCCGGGCACTGGCGGTGGAATGGGCGCCGCTGCGGATCCGGGTCAACAGCCTCGGCCCGGGCTATTTCCGCACCGCCCTGACCGATGTCTTCTACCAGGATGAAGCCTGGCAGCAGGCGATGCTGCAGAAGATCCCGCTGGCGCGCTTCGGCCGTCTCGAGGACCTGGTCGGGGCCAGCGTCTTCCTGTGCTCGGATGCCGCAGCCTATGTGACCGGAATTTACCTGCCGGTGGACGGCGGCTATCTTGCCGCGATCTGAGGCGCGGCGATCCTGCCGATAATCTGGAGACGAGCATGTCCGGCGAGATCAATCTGCACGACCTGTCGCGCCTCTCCATCGCCGCGCGGGCCGGGTTGCTGAAGCGCACCGAGGGCGACCTCGGGGCCTTCCTGGAGCGGGTGAAGCCGATCATCGAGGCGGTGCGGGTCGACGGCGACCAGGCCCTGGCGCGGTTTGCCCATGAATTCGACAAGGCCGATGTGGCCCCGGACCAGATCGCGGCAACGCCGGAGGACTTCGAGGCGGCATTCCGCTCGGTGGAGCCCGAGGTCATCGCCGCGATCGAATTCGCCGTCGCCAACATCCGCAAGTTTCACCAGGACCAGAAACCCGAGGAAATGTGGCTGCACGAGATTCGGCCCGGCGCCTTCGCCGGCGACCGTTTCCGGCCGATCCCCTCGGTCGCCTGCTACGTGCCGCGCGGCAAGGGCTCCTTTCCCAGCGTGGTGATGATGACCACGATTCCGGCGGTCGTCGCCGGCGTAAAGGCGGTCTGCGTGGTGACGCCACCGGGCCCGAACGGCAAGATCGACGCGGCGACCCTGGTGGCGGCGCGGCTGGCCGGGGTGGATCGGGTCTACAAATGCGGCGGGGCGCAGGGCGTCGCGGCGGTCGCCTTCGGGACGCGGACGGTGCCGAAATGCGCCAAGATCGTCGGGCCGGGCAGCCCCTGGGTGGTCGCGGCGAAGCGGCTGCTGACCGATGTCATCGATCCCGGCATTCCGGCGGGACCCAGCGAATCGATCATCTTCGCCGACGACACCTGCGACGGGCGGCTCGCCGCCCTCGACCTGCTGATCGAGGCCGAGCACGGGCCGGATTCCTCGGCCTACCTGGTGACGGCGAGCCCGGAGGTGGCCGCCGCCGCCCGTGCCGCCATCCCCGAGCATTGGGCGAAGATGGGTGCGCAACGGGTCGAATTTTCCAAGGCGGTGGTGACCGGTCCGCGCGGCGGCATCGTTCTGGCGCCCGACAACGATGCCGCCATTGCCTTCATCAACGATTACGCACCGGAGCATCTCGAGATCCTCTCCGACGAGCCCTTCGCCTATCTCGGCAAGATCGAGAATGCCGGCGAAGTGCTGCTCGGCAAGCATACGCCGGTCACCCTGGGGAATTTCGTGCTCGGCCCGGATGCGGTCCTGCCGACCAATGGCGCCGCCAGGACCCATTCGCCGCTCTCGGTCTTCGATTTCATGAAGCGGACCTCGGTGGGATACGTGACCTCTGTCGCCTATCCCGAGCTGGCGCGACATGCCCGGATCCTGGCGACCTACGAGGGCTTCGACGCCCATGCCCGCGCCGTGTCCGAGGTGCGGGACCAATTGGTTCGGCGGCGATAAGCGGCGGATTCGGCAAAATCCGGCCGTTTGCTTGACAAGGATTGAGGCGGTCGCCCACAATTAATCATTGGAGCCATGGCCTCTCGCCGACGGGCCGAATCACAAAACGCAGGGAGAATTCCAATGGACTGGACGATGAATCGGCGCCGGGTCTTGCAGGCCGGCGCAGCCACCTTCATGACGGGCGCCTTGGGTCGCGCCGGCTTCGCCGACGGCATCCCGGCGACCCCGGAGGCCGGAGCCATCAAGATGGCGATCGAGCCCTGGCTGGGCTATGGCCAATGGCATGTCGCCGCCAAGAAGGGTCTCTTCAAGGCGAACGGTCTCGACGCCGTCGAGATCGTGAATTTCACCACCGATGCCGATCTCAACGCCGCTCTTGCGGCCGGTCAGGTCCATTGCGGCAACATCGCCACCCATACGGCGATGGCCTTCGCCGCCGCCGGCCTGCCGATCAAGATCGTCGCCCTGCTCGATGTCTCGATGACCGCCGACGCCATGCTGACCGACGGCTCGATCACCTCCGTGAAGGATCTGAAGGGCAAGCAGGTCGCCTATGAGGAAGGCACCACCAGCGACATCCTGCTGAACTACGCCCTGGCGCAGAACGGCATGACCATCGCCGACATCGAGAAGGTGCCGATGCCGGCAGCCGATGCGGGTTCCGCGCTCATCGCCGGCAAGGTGCCGGTGGCGGTGACCTACGAGCCCTACATCACTCTCGCCAAGGCGCAGAACGCCAAGATCAACCTGCTGTTCTCCGCCGGCGAGAATCCAGGCCTGATCTCCGACGTCTTCGTGGTGCGGGAGGATTTCCTGGCGGAGAAGCCGGGTCAGGTCCTGGCCCTGCTGAAGAGCTGGGATGCGGCCCTGGCGGATTACAAGGCGGATACCCCCGGCGGGCGGGCCATCATCTCGGAAGCGGTCGGCGCCAAGCCGGAAGAGCTGGCAACCGCCTTCGACGGCGTCACCTACTATTCGCTGGCCGAGAACAAGACCCAATTGTCCGGCGATTTCCTGAACAAGGTGGTGCCGGAAGTCGAGGCCGCCGCGAAGAAGGCCGGCATCCTGACCACCGACGTCGACCTCGGGAAGCTGATCGATACCCGCTTCGTCGCCGCCTCGTAATCCGTGATGCCGGGGGAGACCAGCAATCGTTCCGCTCCCCCGGCACGCCGGCTCTTCTCGCTGACATCCCGCGTCTCCACCCGGCAATTCGTCGGCATCGCGGCCCTGGTCTTCCTTGTCCTTGGCCTCCTGTGGTGGGTGACCACGGCGGCCGGTCTGGTCATCCCGCTCTTTCTGCCCTCTCCGGAAATGGTCTTTTCCCGGCTCAAGGGCCTGGCCTCCGACGGCCTGCTGCTGAACGACACCAAGGTCAGCATCTACCGCATTACCGTCGGGTTCCTGATCTCGACCGTCTTCGCCCTGCCGATCGGCATTCTCATCGGTTCCTACCGGGCCTGGGAGGCAACGATCGAACCGCTGGTGGATTTCATCCGCTACATGCCGGTGGTCGCCTTCGTACCGCTGACCATCCTCTGGAGCGGCACCGGAGACGCGCAGAAATTCCTGATCATCTTCATCGGCACCTTCTTCCAGCAGGTCCTGCTGGTGATGGACAACGTGAAATCGGTGCCGCGCGACTTCATCAATCTTGGACGGACGCTGGAACTGTCGGAACCGCGAATCCTGATGCGAATCATCCTGCCCTCGGCCTTGCCCGCCATCTGGGATTCGATGCGGATCAGCCTCGGCTGGGCCTGGACCTGGCTGGTGGTGGCGGAACTGGTGGCGGCGACATCGGGTCTCGGATATCGCATCACCACGGCGCAGCGCTTCTTCCAGACCGATACCATCTTCGGCTATCTGCTGCTGCTCGGCGTGCTCGGCCTAGCCACCGACCAGGCGATGAAATGGATGAGCCGCAAGCTCTTCCGCTATCTCTATCTGCAGCGATGACCAGCGCGAAACTGCATATTTCCGGCCTCGGCAAGACCTTTCGCGGCGACCGGGGCGACGTGGTGGCGCTTGACGGCGTCGATCTCGAAATCGGCGAGAACGAATTCGTATCCCTGGTCGGCACCTCGGGCTGCGGCAAGTCGACCCTGCTTTCGATCGTCGCCGGCCTCGAAAGCCATGATCGCGGCAGGGTCACCATGGACGGCAGGCCGGTGGCCGCGCCCGGGCGCGACCGCGGCGTGGTCTTCCAGAGTTTCACGCTCCTGCCCTGGCTGACGGCCCTGGGCAACGTGGAGTTCGCCTTGAGCGCCGCGGGCAAGACCGCCACCGAAGCACGACGCGTCGCCGAGGAGCACCTGGCGCTGGTCGGGCTCGAGGATTTTGCCCGCTCCTATCCGAGCGAGCTTTCGGGCGGGATGAAGCAGCGGGTCGCGATCGCGCGGGCGCTGTCCTACCGGCCGAAGATGCTGCTGATGGACGAGCCCTTCGGGGCGCTGGACGCCCTGACCCGGCATCATATGCAGGAGCTGCTGGCGCGGATCTGGGAACAGCATCGGCTGACGGTGCTGTTCGTCACCCACGACGTCGAGGAAGCGGTCTATATGTCGGACCGCGTCGCGGTGATGTCGAACCGTCCGGGCCGGATCAAGGCAAGCATCGCCATCGACCTGCCGCGGCCACGGACCTATGAGATGATGGGAACCGCGGAATTCACCGCGCTGCAGCGCGCCGTCCTGGGAGAGATCCGGGCGGAATCCATCGCCATTGCCGCGCTCGGCGATGCGCTGCGCTAGCGGCGGGCGGGTGGGGCACCGATGGATCGCACCGATTACCTGAAATACGACGGCCTGGGACTCGCCGATCTGATCCGGCGCCGGGAGGTATCCGCCGCCGAGGTCCTGGCGGCGGCACAGGCACAGATCGCCAGGATCAACCCGGCGATCAATGCCGTCGTCGATCAGTTCGACCTGCCATCGGAGGCTTCCGAGGCTGCGGATGCGCCGTTTCTCGGCGTGCCGTTCCTCCTGAAGGACATCGGTGGCGCTCTGGCCGGCAGGAGGACCAGCGGTGCGTGCCGATACCTGCTGCAGGCGACGGCGCCGGCGGAAGACGATGCCCTGACCGCGCGGTTCAAGGCCGCGGGCCTGCGGATCCTCGGCAAGACCAACCTGCCGGAGCTTGGCTTCAACGTGACGACGGAACCCGCCTTGTTCGGGCCGACGCGCAACCCCTGGAACCTCGCGCATTCAGCCGGGGGCTCCTCCGGCGGCTCGGCGGCGGCGGTGGCGGCCGGGATGGTGCCGCTCGCCCATGCCACCGACGGCGCAGGTTCGATCCGCATCCCCGCCGCCTGCTGCGGCCTGATCGGCCTGAAGCCCTCGCGCGGCGCCCTGCCGCAGGGCCCGGCCCACGCCGATATCTATGGCGGCCTCGTCAGCGAGGGAGTGGTCAGCCGGTCGATCCGAGACACCGCCGCGGCCCTTGATGCGGTCTACGGCGTCGATGCCGGCGCCCCCTATGCGGCGCCGAGGCGTTCGGCCGGCTTTCTCCAGCAGCTCGCGATGCGCCCGCCGCGCCTGCGCATCGGCATCAATCGTCAGTGCCTGCCGGATGTGGTCCTGGCGCCCGAGGCGATCGAAGCGATGGATGCGGCGGCGCGCGCCCTGGAAGACCTGGGTCATCAGGTGATTCCGGTGCAGCTTCCGGTCGGCCCGGACGATCTCGCGGTGCCCCGCCAGGTCTATCTGGCCCAGGTCTGTGCCCAGGCTGCCGCCGACGAAGTGGAACTGCATCGCCTTGTCGGCCGGCCGCCTCGGGACGACGAAATGGAACGGATCAACCTGGCTGCCGCCGCGCGCGGGCACGAGATGGGCGCGGCGGAGCTGCTCGCGGCAGTGCGGGCAGGCCATGCCTTCGTCCGGCGCTTCGCAACGATCTGGCGGAGCATCGATGTCCTGCTCACGCCGGCCCTGGCCGGTCCGCCGCCGCGCCTCGGCGCCTTTCCGACCGATCATGACGACGTCACCGAGCACGTCGCGCGCATGCTGCGTTTCTCGCCATTCACCGCCACGTTCAACCTGACAGGCGATCCTGCCCTGACCCTGCCGAGCACGATCGGACCGGCGGGTTTGCCGCTCGGCATCCAACTGGCGGCATCCTTGGGATCGGACGGAACTCTCTTGCGTCTCGGCGCCCAGCTTCAGGAAGCTTTCCCCGTGCAGAGCATGATCGCGGAACTGTGATCGCGGAATTCTGATCGCGGGACCCGTATCCGGGGTGGGGCGCGGGAACAAAGCGCGGCGATAGGGGTTTCAACGCCACATTGCCGCCACAACATCGTGGCGTAATCGGCAATCCCTTCCGACGAGGATTGATCTCCCACATGTCCAGATCGCCAGCCCTGCTCGGTTTGACCGCGCTGCTTGCCGCCTACACCGTACCTCTCACGGCTGCCTCGGCCGAGGATTCGGGGCGCCTGACAGTGGTGGAGGAGAACGATTCCATCCTGAGCGATGACGACGGGTATTACACCCAGGGGCTGCAGTTCGGCTATCTCTCGCCCGATGTCGCCGCCGGGAGTTCCTGGAGCCGACCCTTCGACTGGCTGGGCGGCGATGGGCTGGGGCTGCTGCCAAGCGGCAGCGGCGAAATGTCGAGGCGCTATGAACTCCTGCTCGGGCAGGGTCTGTTCACGCCCCGGGATACGGCGCCGCACGATCCCGATCCGGACGACCGTCCCTATGCCGGCTGGCTGTTCGGCGGCGTCGGTATCGTCCAGGATACCGACCGGCGCCAGCTCGATCACCTGGAACTGGTGGCAGGCATCGTGGGTCCCTCGGCCGGCGGCCGCGAGACCCAGAACGACTATCATCAGTTCATCGGTATCGATCAGGCTCACGGCTGGGACCATCAACTCGACGACGAGCCGGGCGTCATGCTTTCCTATGAGCGCAAGTGGCGTCTGCTCCTGCCGATCGCCGACGGCTTTGCCGTCGATGCCATCCCGGAACTGGGTGCGACGGCGGGCAACGTCGCCACCTATGCCGAGAGCGGGGTGCTGCTGCGCTTCGGCAGAGGATTGGAGGCCGATTATGGTCCGGCCCGAATCCGGCCGGGGCTTTCCGGTACCAGCTACTTCAATAGCGACTACCTGGAGGACCCGTTCGGCTTCTATTTCTTCGCCGGCGCCCAGGGCCGGGCGGTCGCCCGCAACATATTCCTCGACGGCAACACTTTTGAAGACAGCCGTGAGGTCGACAAGAAGGTCTTCGTCGCGGATCTGACGGCGGGCTTCGCCCTCTTCTGGTCGGATGACGTCCGGCTCGACGGCAGCTTCATCCATCGCACCAAGGAATTCGACGGCCAATCGAAGCCCGAGGAATTCGCCGGCGTCAACCTGTCATTCGGGCTCTGAGGCCGGGTCGCCGGCGGCCCGCTCCGGGTCCTGCATGGCTAGGCGCGGCGTGCCTGGCGCGGCATCACCACCTTGACGTCCCGCTTCAACTGGCTAGCGACGAAATTCCAGTTTACCAGCTTGTCGAGGAAGGCGGTGAGGAAGGCATCGCGTGCATTCTGGTGATCGAGGTAATACGCGTGCTCCCAGAGATCGCAACCCAGCAACGCCACCTTGCCCTTGGCAAGCGGGTTCATCGCGTTCGGCATGGTCTCGATGGAGAGCCCGTCATCGCCCCGAATTAACCAGGCATAGCCGCTGCCGAAATGCTCGACTGCAGCCTTCTTGAATTCGGCCTTGAACCCGTCGAGACCGCCGAACCCGGCCGTCAGCAGCGCTTCCAGTTCGCCAGAAGGCCTGCCGCCGCCGTCGGGCGACATGCAGTTCCAGAAGAAGCTGTGGTTCCACACCTGCGCCGCGTTGTTGAATATCTTGACGGCCTTGGCATCTGCGTCGCCGGCGAGTTCGACCATGATCGCCTCGAGCGACTTCTCGGCAAGCGGCGTTCCCTTGATCAGGTCATTGGCCTTCCTGACATAGCCGAGATGATGCTTGTTGTAGTGGATGCCAACGGTGTGGGCCGACATGTGCGGCTCGAGCGCATCCTCGGGATAGGGAAGCTTCGGGGCATCGATTGTCATGGAACTCTCCTGGGGACTCTCTTGGGGGACTCTCTTGGACTAAGGCCTCCCTCTAAACACCGGCGGGGCGCGAATGTTCCGACTGGTTCGGCTGGACGCCGGACGGAACGCCAGATCCAGTCCTTTCGGCGCCAGAACCGCGATACCGCGCTGATCTGATCCGCCGATCGCAGGAGAATTGGACGCGGCGAGGCGCCTCGGCATCGAGGTACCTCGCCGGCAGCTGCCCCCGGAAAGCCTGACGCTTCGCGACCTATTCCAGCGAGGGCGGGGGTGTCCGGCCACCCATCAGGTGGATGATGCCGGTGACCACGAACAGCACGATGAAGACGTAGAAACAGATCTGCGCGATGCTGGACGCCGCCACGGCGACGCCGCTGAAGCCCAGAAGTGCGGCAATGATGGCGATAACCAGGAACGTCAAAGCCCAACCTAGCATGGTGCCTCCTTCGGCATGTAATGCGCCCGCCGCGCTGTGAAGAGTGTCCGAATGGCCGGCCACCTTGATGCGCGGTGCATGGCGGCGTCAGGCAATGAACCCGAATCGATACCTCTGGTTCCCGATGTTCTGCGCTCACCGGCGCCGGTCGGCATCACGGGCCGCACGATGCTGTAAGACTTCTGTGACCCGGCTGTGACTCGTTAACGCGCGGTCCCGGATAAACGCTTGAAGCTGAAACAAAAGGCGCCGGCAGCAGGGAAATAACCCCGACTACGTGCTGTGGAATCGCGCATCTTTCGATTGATTCGGTTCCCGGCTTCGGCCAAATCAGTCTGGTGAAACCGCAGCGGGGACGACCGGTCGGGAGAATGCGACCGGGATTTTTCATCCCGCTTGATCACATGACGTCATGACGACCGACACCGGCGCGCTGCATGCGACGACTTCCACCTGTTGCTGCAGCCGCTTCCCGAGGACACGAAGGAGTTCGAGCCATGAGCCATTCAACGGTCAACACGTCCACTGTCGATCCGCAGGTCGCTGGAGCCGAGTTCAGCGCAGCCACCCAGCGCCCAGGTTTGCTTCGACGTGGTCAGCGCCGGCGTGGTCGAGCATCTTCCGAGCCTGCGCGCCTTTGCACGGTCGTTGACGTCGAATCGGCAGCAGGCCGACGATCTGGTCCACGACACGGTCGTGCGCGCCCTGTCGGCGGCGCACCAGTTCACCCCCGGCACCAATTTCAAGGCCTGGGCCTTCACCATCCTGCGCAACCTGTTCTACAACCAGGGACGCAAGCCATGGTCGCGACACCTGCCGCTCGACGAGCTGACGCTCAGCGAGCCGGCGGTCCGCGCCAACCAGGAAGACTGCCTCGCGTTCTGCGATTTCCGCCGCGCCTTCTGGCAACTCGCCCCGGAGCATCGCGAGGTGCTAATCCTGGTCGGCGCCTCCGGCCTCAGCTACGAGGAGGCGTCGCTGATCTGCAATTGCCCGATCGGCACGGTCAAGAGCCGCGTGTCGCGGGGGCGGCGGGAGCTGAAGACACTGCTGGACGGCGACGCGCTCGACACCGCGCGACGATCGCTCGATCCGGTGGCGGAGGCGGATCTGGAACGGTTGCTGCACGCCGCGGCCTGAGGGCCGGCGTTCCGGTCGCCGTTCTAGGCGCCGAGGGCCGGCGACAGCGCGCGATCCGCCGCGGCGATCTCCGCTGCAGCGCGGGCGGCGGACGGACGGGCCTTCACCCGGTCGAACCAGGCACCGAGTTGCGGCGCTCCGGAAAAGTCCGGCCCCTTCAGGCGCTGCACGAACAGCAGCGACATGAAGAGCCCGATATCGGCGACGCTGAAGTCGCCGCAGAAATAGGCCTGACCCTGCAGCCTCTCCTGAAGCCGCAGGTACTCGGCCTGCAATGCGCTCTCCGCGGCCCGGGCGGCTGCGCTGCGCTCCGCCTGCTGTGCGGCGTCGGCGACCGGCGGCTCGGTGCGGTGCATCAGCGGGCGGATCAGCGGCAGCAGCACCTCGTCCGCCAGCAGCTCGATGGTACGGCAGCGCGCCCGCGGACCCGGCCCGGCCGGATAGAGCGGTGGCCGCGGATAGGCGTCTTCCAGGTATTCGAAGATCAAGGTCGAATCGAAGAGTTCGAGATCGCCATCGATCAGTACCGGCACCTGTCCCTTGGGGTTGATGCGCAGGACTTCCGGATGCTTGGGCTGATAGCCGCGTTCCTGGGTGAAGGGCACCATCACCCGCTGGAAGGCCAGCCCCTTCTCGGCAAGGGCGATCTCCACCTTGCGCGCGAAGAGGCTGAGCGGTCCGGAATAGAGCAGCATGGCGAGATCAGGGCTGCTGCGGCCGCATGTCGGAACGGCTGATCCCCGCCACCACCACCGGCTTCTTCATCGCATCCCGCCGGAACGGTTCGCCGAGCTCCTGGTTGAGGATGACCTCGATGAACGTGGTGACGCCCTCGGCCTGCGCCCTGCAGGCGTCCCGCAGCGCCTCCGTCAGCGCCTGCTGGGTCCGGGCCTGCACGCCCTTGAGGCCGCAACCCTCGGCGATCTTCGCATAGCTCAAATGCGGATCGAGTTCGGTGCCGACGAAATTGTTGTCGTACCACAGGATCGAGTTTCGCTTCTCCGCGCCCCACTGGTAGTTGCGGAAGACGACCATGGTGATCGCCGGCCATTCCTTGCGGCCGACCGAGGTCATCTCGTTCATGCTGATGCCGAACGCGCCGTCGCCGGCGAAGCCGACCACCGGCACGTCGGGACAGCCGATCTTGGCGCCGATGATCGAAGGGAATCCGTAGCCGCAGGGCCCGAACAGCCCGGGTGCCAGGTATTTCCGGCCCTGCTCGAAGGTCGGATAGGCATTGCCGATGGCACAATTGTTGCCGATGTCGCTGGAAATGATGGCGTCCTTCGGCAGCCCGGCTTGGATCGCACGCCAGGCCATGCGCGGCGACATGCGATCGGCGTCGCGCTTGCGGGCCTCGGCATTCCACGCGGTTCCGGGATCATCGTCCTCATGATCCATGCTGCTCAGCGTCTGCAACCAGGCCGACTTGGTCTGGTGGATGAGGGCCTTGCGCGCGGCGCGTCCCGCGTCGCCGGCCGCCGGGTCGAGGGCGGCGAGGATCTGGCGCGCCACCAGCTTCGCGTCGCCGCAGATCCCGACCGTCACCTTCTTGGTGAGGCCGATCCGGTCGGGGTTGAGATCGACCTGGATGATGCTGGCGGTCTTCGGCCAATAGTCGATGCCATAGCCGGGCAGGGTGGAGAAGGGATTGAGCCGGGTGCCGAGGGCGAGGACGACATCCGCCCTGGCGATCAGTTCCATCGCCGCCTTGGACCCGTTGTAGCCCAGCGGCCCGGCCGCCAGGGGATGCGAGCCCGGGAAGCTGTCATTGTGCTGATAGCCGCTGCAGACGGGCGCATCCAGCCGCTCCGCCAGGGCCTGGCAATCGGGAATGGCATTGGCGAGCACGACCCCGGCACCCGAGAGGATGACCGGGAAACTGGCTCCGGACAGCAACTTCGCCGCCTTGGCGATCGCTTCGGCGCCGCCTGCCGCCCGCTCCAGGCGGACGATCTGTGGCAGCTCGATATCGATCACCTGGGTCCAGAAGTCGCGCGGCACGTTGATCTGTGCCGGGGCGGAGAGTCGCCGGGCTTTCTCGATGACCCGGTTGAGCACCTCGGCGATGCGCGACGCATCGCGCACCTCCTCCTGGTAGCAGACCATGTCGCGGAACAGCGCCATCTGCTCGACCTCTTGGAATCCGCCCTGGCCGATGGTCCGGTTGGCCGCCTGCGGCGTCACCAGCAGCATCGGCGTATGGTTCCAATAGGCGGTCTTCACCGGCGTCACGAAATTGGTGATGCCGGGGCCATTCTGCGCGATCACCATCGCCATCTTGCCGGTGCTCCGGGTGTAGCCGTCGGCGATGATTCCGCCGTTGCATTCATGCGCGACGTCCCAGAAGGTGATGCCGGCCTTGGGGAAGAGGTCCGAAATCGGCATGAAGGCCGACCCGATGATGCCGAAGGCATGCTCAATTCCATGCATCTGCAAGACCTTAACGAAGGCCTCTTCCGTGGTCATTTTCATTGCTTGATCTTCCTCTGCTTGTCGCGGCTTTCGCCGATCTGATGCCATCCTGCCCGGGCCCGGGAGGGCATGTCATGGGCCAGTTGCCCGCGAACGTCCACCCCAGGCCGATGATATGATGGACGTCCGCAGGTTTACGCTCTTCGCGTGCCCTGCTCCGTATCGATGCGTCTTCGGCGGGGGTTCGCTCGGACGGGCGGCGATCGGCGATTTACCATATTACCAGCGATCTTGCATATCATAGTGTTGGTTTTCCGCGATTTCCAGGCTGAAACCCGATGCAATTAATAGCTTCCTTAATGCGAATGCGACATCGATGGAAGACGCACGAAATTCGGTGATTTTGCATGCTGATCGGTTTGCGCCCGAAACTCCTCTCGCTCCTTTACCGTCTCGGGGCCTTGGTTCTGAGCGCTGGCGGTGCCGTGGTGCTCGCAACGGGGGGGAGAACCTGAGCGACTGGTGGAACGTGAGGCGGCAACCTAGATCGGGCGCTTCCGTGCCGACAGGCGGAGAGTCATGGGCTCCACGATAGACCCGGCTGGAAGTGAGGAACATATCGCCCATGCCGGTGACATTGATGATGTTGGCCAACGCGCTCAGAATCCATGGAACGACGTCATCGTCACCTGCGATGGCGAAGCGCCGCTCGGTACGAGCGCTGCGGAATAGGCGCGGAACCATTTCCCGCCGATGTGGCTAATGTGCTAAACCGGCCTTGATCCAAACGGGGAACGGGTCTTGAAATGCCGGGTCGGGAAGATGCCGCCAAAGAAGCCAATGAGCCGAAGACCGCGATCGTCACCGGTGCCGGAACCGGCATCGGCCGGGCGGTCGCCGCCGGTCTGTTGAAATGCGGATACAAGGTGGCACTCCTTGGCCGGCGCCAGGCGGTGATCGAGGCTGCGGCGCAGGCGCTTGATCCGGCGGGGATCAGCAGCCTGGCGATCGTCGCGGATATCGCGCGCCGGCCGGAAGTCGTCCGGGCATTCGATCAGGTGCGAGCGCAATGGGGCCGCCTTGACCTGCTGGTGAACAATGCCGGTACCAGCGCGCCGGCCATTCCGCTGGAGGACATCACGCCGGAGATCTGGAGTGCTGTCGTCGGTTCGAACCTGACCGGCGCTTTCTTCTGCACCCAGGAGGCGTTCCGGATCATGAAGGCGCAGACCCCGCGCGGCGGCCGCATCATCAACAACGGCTCGATTTCCGCAACCTCGCCACGACCGTTTTCGGCGCCCTACACCGCCACCAAGCACGCGATCACCGGCCTTACAAAGTCCACCGCCCTCGACGGTCGGGCTTACGACATTGCCTGCGGGCAAATCGATATCGGCAATGCCGAGACCGCAATGACGGCGGCAATGAAGAAGGGCGTGCTGCAGGCTGACCTCAGCACCGCTGCCGAGCCGGTGATGGATGTCGCCCATGTCGCCGATGCAGTGGTCTTCATGGCCAGTCTGCCGCCGGATGCCAATGTACTGAATATGACGGTGATGGCGACAAAGATGCCCTTCGTCGGCCGCGGCTAGTATCAGCCGGTCGGCGAAGTACTGCCACGGCACCGGAATGCTCGGGTGTCCGGAGCACTCGCTACCTGACCCCTGTCACGCGGATATCCGGGGCAGAGGACTATATTGCTGTGAGCCTCATTCGAGGCCGTGGTATTTGGCATCCCCCGGCGGTTGCTGGGAAATTTGCAATGCCCTATGCGACCGCCAGGAGAGCCATTACACCGGCTCCCAAGGCATCGATTGCTTCAGCAATGGCGCCTGGTGGCCGGCAGAATCACTTGCTGACCGCCGGCGAAAACTGGACTAGACTGGCTTCCACAAAGACTGTCGGCTCGATAAGGGTTGGCCTTGTCCCCCGCTCCGGCGCCGCCCTTGCCCGAAAACCGACACGGATAAGATCCTGATGAACGCGCCCCTCCCGCGAAAGACGGCTCTACCCCACCAGATCGGACCACACCAGACGCCCGCCGACGTTGCGGAACCCCTGCCGTCCGATTCGGCGCCTGATCTGCCGATCGCCAGGCAAAGCCGCATCGCCCTCAAGCTGCAGACCATGCGTTTCGAGGAACCGAGCCTCAACCGCGCCCTGCTGCAGCTTGTGACCTCTGTCGGCCTCTTCCTCGCGTCCTGTGTCGCGATGTATTTGATATACCCGTTCTCCTATTGGCTGACCCTGCTGATGGCCGTTCCGACCGGTGCCCTGCTGCTCCGCGTCTTCGTGGTGCAGCATGATTGTGGGCATGGATCGTTCTTCGCCTCGCGCCGGGCCAACGACATCATCGGTTTCGCCTGCGGCATCCTCACCCTCACGCCCTATGCCTGCTGGCGCCGGCATCACGCGGTTCATCACGGCAATTGGAACAATCTCGACCGCCGGCCGCCGACGGCGGACATCTATTCGACCTGTCTTACCGTGCAGGAATACCGGGCGCTCTCCACCTGGGGCAGGTTCATGTGCCGGTTGCGATATCACCCGCTGATCGCCAATCTCGTGCTGCCGCCGCTGATTTTCGTGTTCCTGAACCGCATTCCCTTCGATACGCCGCGCAACTGGGTGCGTGAGCGATGGATGGTTCAGGGCACCAATCTTGCGATCGCCACCGCTATTCTCGGCGTCGGATTCCTGGTTGGATTTCGCCAGGTGCTGCTGGTGCATTTGCCGATTGTCGTCGAGGCATCGATCATCGGCGTCTGGCTGTTCACCTTGCAGCATCGCTTCGACGGTGGCACCTGGGTCCGCCAGGGTGAGTGGAGTCTGGTTGGAGCCTCGCTCGAAGGCTCATCCTATCTTCGCCTGCCCAGATTGCTGCAATGGTTTACCGGCAATATCGGCTACCACCACGTCCATCACCTGGCGCCGCGCATCCCCAACTATCACCTCGAAGCCTGCCACCATGCGGTGGAGACACTTCGCGCCGTCCAGCCAATCACCATCCGTGCCAGCCTGCGCGGTATCTGCCGGCCACTCTGGGACGAGGATCGGGGCTGCCTGGTTGGGTTCGGCGATCTGACGCGATCGCAGGGAACCGGCCCGGTTCATTGAGCGTAATGCCTGCCGGCCGCTGACCGTTCAGGTGGTCCTTGACTGCAGAGCCGCCGCGAAGCCCCGCTCGGAAACGAACTGAACGCGCACGCCACGCTCGATCAGCTGCCGGGCTGCGTCGATCGCCAGACCGACCTCGGCCGCCGTCCAGTTGCGCAGCACATCGTCGGCAACGACGACGAAATCCGTCTCGTCGCTCACGGTATCCGCCAATTCGCCGCCTCGGGCGCCGATCATCGCCGCGATCTCGTAGCCCGGCGCCAGGCTGAGCGCACCGGCCACGACGAAGACCCGACCGACGAAGGCAATCGCCGAATGATCCGCCACCATCTCCGGAAGATCGGGTATGCCGACCGGCGCGGCAGGGCCGACGCCCGCATAACCGTCCCCGGCCAGGCGAACGATCCATTCCCGGATATCCCTGGTCTCGTCGTCATCCAGCTTGCCGTCCATCAGCGCATCGGCGACCACCCGGTAGATCTTCGCCACGCGCGGATCCAGTGCCAATTCATGGTCGAGCTCGAATTGGCGCTTGATCGCCAGCGCCTCAGATTCCAGTACCTTGCCGTCACCGATGATCCCGGCGCAGAATCCAAGGAACTCGTCGATCCGATCCGCGGCCGTCAGTTCTCCCTCGGCATGCAGTTCCCCGCGCATGGCGATGACGACGTCATTGACCTGGTCGAGATGATCCTTCTCCTCGTCCAGATGCGGGCGTGTCATGGCCTGCAGCAGATCCTTCGCGCGGCTGTCCTGGAAGAACCGCATGAAGGCATCGGCTTCCTCGGCAATGCCGGCAAGGTCGCGGGACCTTATCCGGCGGCTGGTCTTGGCGCCGTCCAGGAACCCAACCCAGTATAAGGCGCGCTTCCGCCGACCGGCTGGCCGTCGATCCCGCCCAGGTTCCTCGTCTTCGATCATCAGCCCTTCCACTCCCGCCACGCTTGCGTCGCCGCCCCCGTATCCAGCCAATGATAGGCTGTGGGCTTGGCCACCTCAAGTGCCGCCAAGGCGTCCTGCGGGAGGCCCGAGCGTGCGGGGGTGGCGATTGGGTCGGCGACTGGGCTGAGCGGCGACTGGGCGGGTCGGCGATTGGCCAGGCCACCACCGAATCAACAGCGTCAGAAGAGATCGCTGCCCGCCCTGGCCGCCAGCCCCTTGCGGCGGATCGGGCGCTGCCAGAAAACGCCGGGAAAGCCCTTGAGCGGGCCGAGTTTCTCGCCCCGATAGGCCCATTCCGGTGCCTGGTCGATCGCGATATGATAGAGAGGCTCGCGTCCGGTACCGGACTCAAAGAGTGCGCGGGGGATATTGACCATCTGCGGCGAATGCGCTCGCTCGTAGAACAGCGGCGTGCCGCAGCTGACGCAGAAACTCCGTGTCGTCTTCTGCGTGCCGTCCTCGAATCGCGCGATGTCCCCCATGCCATTGGTAATGCGAAAGCGACTGCGCCAGCTTCCGACATAGGTGACATAGGCTGCGCCCTGGGCGATGCGACTGGCCCTGGAATGATCGTGCCAGGCCCAGCGCGCGGGAAAGTCGATCTCCATGCGGACTTTGCCGCAGAGACATTGCGCCGACACCGCCATCGCCCGGCTCTTCCGGACCTTGATCCGGCCAACCGCCCTATCTATGTGTGCAGCGTCGCTCATGGCAGACCTCGTCTACGGATGCCCCCGAAAGTGCCCAGACTGGCACATCCGCCGCCCCGGAAATGGCAGTAGGCGCCGGGCGCGGCTGCTATGCCAGCAGGGTCGCGGCGCCCGCCGGCCAGGTCAGCCAGACCTCACGCCCGATCGCGTCCGAGTCGTCAAGGTTCCGATCGACATTCTGGTGCGCGACGGCAATCGGCCTCGCGATGCCCTCGACGGTGACGAAATAGTGGCTGCGGTCGCCGAAATAGGCTTCGGCGCTGACTTTGCCGGTGATGATATTGCCCTCTCCCGCCGGCCGGACCCAATGCAGATGCAGCTTCTCCGGGCGCACAGCCACGGAGACGCCGGCGCCGGCCGCCGGCTGGTCGGCGGCAACCGCAACTTCCAGGGTGCCGAGGCTCCCGGCATCGATTTCTGCCGTGCCGTTCCGGACTCTCCGCATGGAGCCGGGAAAGAAATTCATGGTGCCGATGAACTCGGCAACCTCGCGGCAATTCGGCGTCTCGTACAGCCTTGTCGACGTATCGATCTGCAGCGCCCGCCCGCCCGACATGACGGCAATCCGATCGGAGAGGGTCAGCGCTTCCTCCTGGTCGTGGGTGACGAAGACGAAGGTGATGTCGACGGTGCGCTGGATCTGCCGCAGTTCGATCTGCATTTCCTCGCGGAGCTTCTTGTCGAGAGCGCCGAGAGGCTCGTCCAACAGCAGTACCTTCGGCCGGCAGACCAGGGCCCGGGCCAGGGCCACACGTTGCCGTTGGCCACCCGAGAGCTGATGGCTGGCACGATCGCCGTAGCCGGGCATCTTGATCAGGTCCAGGGCGTCGTCGACGGTCCGCCGGATCTCCGTCTCGCCGAGCCGCTTCTTGCGCAGCCCGAAGGCGATGTTCTGCCGGACGTTCAGGTGCGGAAAGATCGCATAGTTCTGGAACACCATGTTGGTCGGGCGCTCGTGCGGCTCGACGGTCGACATCGGCTGGCCGTCAATGAATACCTCGCCGGAAGTCGGCACTTCGAAGCCGGCAAGGATGCGCAGCAATGTCGTCTTGCCGCAGCCGGACGGCCCGAGCAGGGAGAAGAACTCGCCGCGCCGGATCTCGATCGAAACCTCGTTGACCGCCTTCACCGGTCCAAAGTGCTTGGACACGTTCTGCAGCGAGATGATGGGATCGCGATCCGCCATGGCTTCCTACAGTCCGATCGGTTTCGATGATTTCACGCCGCGCCGGCGCAGCAGTTCCGAGACCACGACGATGATTGTCGAGGCGACCAGGATCGTGCTGCCGAGAGCCAGGGTCATCGGCAGGCGCTGGGGAAAGCGCAGCTGGCTATAGAGGAAGATCGGCAACGTCTGGTCGATGCCGCTGAGGAAGAAGGCCAGGACGTACTCGTCGAACGACACGGTAAAGGACATCAACAGGCTGGAAATGATCCCCGGCAATGCCAGGGGAAAGGTGACACGCCAGAACGTCATCCAGCCATTCTCACCGAGATCGTTGGCCGCTTCCTCCAGGCTCTTGTCGAAGCCTTCCAGCCGTGACATCAGAACCAGCATCGAGAACGGAACGCAGAGCAGCACATGCCCGGCACCCACAGTCCACAGCGTCAACGGCACATCCAGCGTCTGGCGGAGAATGATCAGCAGCGAGACCGCAAGGATGATGCTGGGAATGACCAGCGGCAGCATGATCGTGCCCATGACCGGCCCGCGCCCGGGAAGGCGATAGCGTGTGGCGCCCATGGCGGCAAGCAGGCCGAAGGCGGTGCTGACCACGGAAACCGCAGTCCCGACCATCACGCTGTTGCGCAGCGCGTTGAGCAGCGAGGGGTCTTGCGCCATCTGCTGATAGGCCTTCACCGTCAGGCCCTTCAGCGGGAAGACGGCGTACATATTGTCGTTCAGCGAGAATACCGGCAGCAGCAGGACCGGCCCATAGAGGAAGACCAGGAAAATCAAGCCATAGATCAGCAGGAGATCGATCTGCTTGCGTGCATGCGCTGCCACGGTGCTAGGCCTCCCGTTCCCGCATCTTGCGGTAGCCCACGGCCCACAGGAAGAAGGTCACGATGAGGGTTACGATCAGCATCATGACGATCGAGAGAGCCGACCCCAATGGGGCGTCGTTGGCCCGACCGAACAGCGTCTGGATGCTGTTGCCGATCATGATGCCGCCCGAGCCGCCGACCAGCGTAGGCGTCACATAGTCTCCCACCGTCGGGATGAAGACCAGCAGTGCCGTCGCGATGACGCCGGGCATCGAAAGCGGCAAAGTCACGGCCCAGAATCGCTCCAGGGGACGATAGCCTAGGTCGGTAGCGGCCTCGAGCAGGGATCGGTCGATCTTCTCCAGCGAGACGTAGATCGGCAGGATGGCGAATGCGACCCAGGCATGGGTCAGGGTGATGATCACCGAAAACGGATTGTAGAGCAGGAATTCCAGGGGCTTGTCGATCAAGCCGAGCTTCACCAGCCCTGAATTGATGACGCCGCCATAGCCGAGGATCAGCTTCCAGGCGAAGACCCGCAGCAGGTAGCTGGTCCAGAACGGCACCGTGATCAGGATCAGCCAGAGCATCTTGTGCCGCGTCACCCGAAAGGCCAGGAAGTAGGCCATCGGGTAGGACAGCAGGACGACGGCGATCGTCGCCGTCAGCGACATCAGCACCGACTTGATCAGGAGGATCAGGTAGACGGCATTTTCGAAGGGAAACGGAATTCCCATCCAATAGATCGTCCGTTCCGACGTGGCGAACAGGTGCCGGTAGTTGTTGACCGTGAACGTGGTGTCGAGGGCGAAGACGTTCTGCGTCCAGAAGCTTCGCAGGACCAGAGCGAAGATCGGTGCGACGAGCATTGCAAGCATAACGAGCATGGTGGGCGACATCAGAAGATAGCCACGCAGCCATTCGTATCGCTGCAGCAATCCGCCACGCGCTGCCGGTCGACCCATCAGCCTGCCTTCCCGGCGTCGGCCTGGCACCAACTGTCCGAAACGTTCGAATCCATAAGCCCGCCCCCACCCCGGCGCTCTGCGGCACCGTCCGGTCGGAGGATTACGCCCAATATTGCTGCACCTTGTCAACCGATCCGGTCACGATGCCGTGTCCGTCAGCGCCGGCACCGCGCGTCCTGCCCGGCAGAGGCGGCCCTGGCCGCGAAAGAGCATTGACAGGCGATGGAACTGGGTCGTCAAATTCACCGGCTACGACATTCGGGTGGACGTTAGAGAAACTGCCGCGCGCGAGCGATCGGCACAACAGCGGGGGCTTCCAATGAATCGGGTAAAGTTTGTCGACGAGATGGCGCGCGGGCGTGTCTCGCGCCGCGACATGATGCGCGCGACGGCCGCCTTTGGTGTCGCCATGACGGTGCTACCGCGCCGCTCCACGGCCGCCGAGGTTCTGACCTGCATGGAATGGAGCGGCTATGACATCGCCGACCTGTTCAAACCATATGTCGCCAAATACGGTGCGCCGCCCAATTTCTCGATCTTTGCCGACGAGGAGGAGGCGCTGCAGAAGGTCCGCTCCGGTTTCAATGCCGACGTGATGCATCCTTGCACCTATTCGGTCGTGCGATTCGTCGAGGCCGGCATCGCCAAGCCGATCGATACCGCCAAGCTCTCGAACTGGAAGGATGTCTTTCCGGCCCTGCAGACGGCAGTTGGCGTCGTTGTCGACGGGAATGTGGTGATGACTCCCTGCGACTGGGGCAATTCCGGCATTGCCTATCGACCGGACATGGTCGAGCCGGATTTCCTCAAGGAAGAGAGCTGGGGCATCTTCTTCGACGACAAGTATGCGGGACGGGTCTCCATGAGCGACAATGAGGTGGCGGCCGAGATCGCCGGCCTGATGCTGGGCTACGGGCCGAAGAAGATCTTCGAGATGTCCGACGAGGAACTCGCCGCCACCCGGCCTCTGCTGGAGAAGGTGGTGAAGAACTCGCGCTTCCTGTGGAAGGATCCGACCGAGATCAACCAGGCGCTTGCCTCGGGCGAGGTCGTGGCCGCCTATGCCTGGAACGATACGGTCAAGAATCTCACCAGCCAAGGCATCCCGGTCAAATACGCGCAACCCAAGGAAGGCATCTTCACCTGGCTCTGCGGCCTCACCCTGCTGAACACCGGCAAGGCGGATCCGGCAGCGGCCTATGATTTCCTCGATGCCTGGCTCTCGCCGGAAACCGGCAAGCAGCTCATCGAGGTCAGCGGCTACGGCCACAGCAACCGGAAGGCCTTCGAAATCGCCGACCCGAAACAGGTCGCCGCGCTGGGCATCACCGATCCGATGGAGCACCTGCAGAACGGTGTCTTCTTCGAACCGGTGGAGAGCGCGCGCAATGCCAAGTACATCAAGCTCTGGGAAGAGGTGAAGGCGCTGAAATAGCCTGCTGTCCGCGGCGTCAACCACACCACGTTGGCTTGGGCCGCCCGTCGACCACCATAAATCATTAGGGTGCGGTCGTCGGGCGCGCTCCTTTCGGCCCTGCAGCCCTGGAGTTTCTGACCGAGATGACACCCATCGCCCTCGACCTGCACCCGATCACGCCGACCATCGGTGCGGAGATCATCGGCGTCGACCTTGCGAATCTTGACGATGCAGCGTTCGCCGCCATCCAGCAGGCGCTACTCGATCGGCAAGTGATCGTGTTTCGCGACCAGCATCTTCGCCCGGAGGATCATCTCGCCTTCGCGCGGCGCTTCGGCGAGCTCGAGCCTCCGCATCCGGTCTTCGCGCACCTGCCGGCGCATCCCCAGGTCAGCATCCTGGAGAACCTGGGCGACCAGGGCGTCTATAACGACGAATGGCATACCGACGTGACGTTCCGCGAATGCCCGGCCCTGGGTTCCATTCTCTACGCCCGGGTCATTCCGGAGAGCGGCGGCGATACCTTGTGGTCGAACATGCAGGCGGCCTACGCGGCCCTTGCCGCGCCGGTGAAGCGGATGATCGAGGGGCTTACGGCCACGCACGATATCTGCGGCGGCGGCCCCTATGGCCGGGTCCCGAGCTATCGCGAGATCCTTCTCGCCCAGCCCGACGGACTGCAGCGCCTGCACGGGATCGAGCGCGATTTTCCGCCGATCTCCCACCCGGTGGTGCGCACCCATCCCGAGACCGGGCGCCGGGCGCTCTTTGTCAACCGTTCCTTCACCACCCGCATCGACGGGGTCTCGAAGCTGGAGAGCGCCTGGCTGCTCGGCCTGCTGCTCGAACATGCCGAGCAGGTCGCCTTCCAGATGCGGCATCGCTGGCGGGCGAACGATCTGGTGATGTGGGACAACCGCTGCAGCCAGCATCTCGCCGTGGCCGACTACGCGCCGGCCCATCGGCTCATGCATCGCATTACCGTCCAGGGCGACCGGCCCGTCCTGCAAACCGCGCCTTTCGATCTCCGCCTGAAAAGCGGCTGAGCGAAGGGCGGGCGCGGCTGGCTGCCGCGCGCGGGAATCCCGGGGTGATTCCTCCGGCCCGCCACGCTATGGTGGCGATGACTGCCGCATCGCTTTCGCGTTCTCGAACGACAGGACAACCGACATGGACTCGGCCGCTGCACGGGCCTTCATCGATGGCCTCTGGGACCAGGAGATCGTCCCGCAACTGATCGACTACATCCGCATCCCCAACAAGTCGCCCGCCTTCGATCCGGACTGGCAGAATCACGGCTACATGGACGCTGCCGTCGACCAGTTCGCCGCCTGGGCACGGACGAAGATCTCGGCGGTCGATGGTGCGACGCTGGACGTGGTGCGGCTCGACGGACGCACACCGGTCATCTTCATCGACATTCCCGGCCGGGACGGAGATACCGTGCTACTCTATGGCCACCTCGACAAGCAGCCTGAAATGACCGGCTGGGCCGAGGGACTGGGGCCCTGGATTCCCGCGGTCAAGGACGGCAGGCTTTATGGTCGCGGCGGCGCCGATGACGGCTACGCGATGTTCGCGGCCCTGGCGGCCATCCTGGCGTTGAAGGCGCAAAATATCGCCCATGCCCGCTGTGCGATACTCATCGAGGCCTGCGAGGAAAGCGGCAGCTACGATCTGCCGTTCTATGTGGACCATCTTGGAGGACGCCTTGGCGCGCCGTCGCTGGTGATCTGCCTGGATTCTGGCTGCGCCAATTACGACCAGCTCTGGCTCACGACCTCCCTGCGCGGCATGGTCGGCGGGGCCCTGACGGTTCAGGTGCTGGCGGAAGGCGTGCATTCGGGCGATGCCTCGGGCGTGGTCGCTTCCAGCTTCCGCATTCTCCGGAATCTGTTGTCCCGCATCGAGGACGAGGCCACCGGCGAGATCCTGCCTCAGGCCTTTGCCGCCCAGATCCCCGCCGGGCGCCTGGCGGAAGCCAGGGCTGCCGCCAAGGCCCTGGGCGCCGAGGTCTACGAGAAGTTCCCCTTCGTCTCCGGCATGCGGCCGGTGAGCGAGGATCCCGGCGAACTCATCCTCAACCGCACTTGGCGGCCGGCCTTGGCGATTACCGGGCTGGAGGGGGCACCCGGCCTGGGTGACGCCGGCAATGTGCTGCGCCCGGCCACATCCGCCAAGCTGTCCCTGCGCCTGCCGCCGACGACCGACGCGGTGAAGGCGGGCCAGGACCTGAAGGCGCTGCTGGAGGCGGCACCGCCTTATGGCGCCCGGGTCACCTTCGAGGTCGAGAAGGCAGGTTCCGGCTGGAACGCCCCGCCGCTGGCCGAATGGCTGCGGACGTCCCTTCACCGGGCCTCGCAGGTCGCCTTCGGCCGCGATGCGGCGATGATGGGCGAAGGCGGCTCCATTCCGTTCATGGGCATGCTGGGCGAGAAATTCCCGAAGGCGCAGTTCGTCATCACCGGCGTTCTCGGACCCCATTCCAACGCCCACGGCCCGAACGAGTTCCTCGACATCGCCACCGGCAAGGGCGTCACCCTCGTCGTTGCGCAGGTGCTGGCGGATCACGTCGACAGGGAGCGCTGAGCCCGCTTTCACGCCAGATGCGAGTGCGCGCTGCGGCTTGCTCGCATACTCCGGCCGTCCCGGCCACTGCTGGTCCGATTCCAACCCGCGGGTGGAAGCCGTGAAATCCCCGTCGCCACCTCGTTGCGGCGCCTTCGCATCGACCGGGCGATCTAGGCCTCAGCGCGGCCCGTGCCGTCGCGATCGCGGTCGTATCGTCGCGCGATCGGAAACGGCGGCAACCAGGACTCGCGGCGGACGGTCCAGAGTTCGTAGGTCGGCCTCAGCAGGTCCGGAGCATCCAGGGATCCCAGGTTGACTTCGATTTCATCGGCGCTGCGTGAGAAAACCGACGAGCCGCAGCGGGGACAGAAGAACCGCCCGGCGAAGTCGCGGGTTTCGCCGTCGATCGTCACCGCGTCCTGAGGGAACACCGCGGAAGCGTGGAACAGGGCTCCATGATGCTTGCGGCAGTCGAGACAGTGGCATATGCCGACCCGGTACGGGGACCCCGACGCCACAATTCGAACACTGCCGCACAGGCAGCCGCCAGTGAAGCGGTCCATGCCGCACCTCCTCAACATTCAACCGGTGGCAACGATTATAACGGACGTTATGGAAAATAATGTCAATGATCCCGTATGAACAACGCCCCTCCGATCATAAGGGTCGTACATTCGAATCGTATCGGGTGCGCCAGTTTCGGAGCTTCACAAATCCTACAGGAAGCAAATAGGAAGTAGCGGTGACCAACTCCCTTTTGACTACGGATTAGAAAGTTGGGGGTTCAATTCCCTCCGGGCGTGCCAGCGATTTCAATGAGATAGTGAAAAATCTGGCGGTAGCAAAAGGATCGCCTGGCAGTCACTAGACAAGCCCGCCATTGCGCTTGGGCAGAATAGTGGCGCCGGAAGGATCAGGTAAAACGCGAAGCTCGTCCCCGATTTCCACTGGAGCGTTGGCATGGGCGGGGTCGTTGGCGCAGGAGAAGGTGATGAGCCGTGTGCTGCCGGGCATTTCCAATAGGTAATTTGTTCGATTGCCGAAGTATGCGCGGTTGCGCACGCGACAAGCGACGCCCTCCGACGCGTTTGGTCCAATAATGAAGCGTTCCGGACGAAGCGCCAGCACCACTGATTGTCCAACCGACAAGCCCATCGGCGGATTAGAGAATGGCAAGCGGCCGAAACCTGATACATCCACGATGGCTTCGGCGGCGCCGACAGCCTCGATGCGGCTTTCAAAAAAATTCATTTCGCCGACAAACTCCGCAACCGCGCGCGATTGCGGCATATCGTAGAGCTCTCTGGGTGAGGAACACTGGAGCATCCGTCCTTCCGACATGACGGCGACGCGGTCGGAAAGCGTCAGGGCTTCCTCCTGGTCGTGGGTCACGAAGATGAAGGTGATGCCGATTTCCTTCTGAAGCGAGCGCAACTCGACCTGCATATTCTCGCGGAGCTTACGGTCGAGCGCCGCCAGCGGTTCGTCGAGCAGCAGCACCTTGGGTTGCAGTATGAGCGCGCGCGCGAGAGCCACGCGTTGAAGCTGGCCGCCGGAAAGTTGATTAGGTCTACGATTGGCAAAGCCAGGGAGACAGATTAGCTCCAGCATCCGATCGACGCCGGCTTGCCGTTGAGCCTTAGCGAGGCCGCTGTGGCGAAGCCCGTAGCCAATGTTCTCACCGACCGTCAGATGCGGAAAGATGGCATAGCTCTGAAACACCATGTTCGTCGGGCGCCGATAGGAAGGAAGGTTCGTTACATCTGCGCCATCGATGCGGATACTCCCTCGAGTTGGGAACTCCAGGCCTCCAATCATTCTAAGCAGTGTCGTCTTGCCGCATCCCGACGGGCCCAGCAAGGAGAAGAACTCACCTTGATCAATAACGAGGTCGATGGAATCCACTGCGACGATCGGCCCGAAGGTCTTTTCGACCGACCTAATCTCGATGAAGGCATTCGGTCTCATGGCTGCGACCTCATTGCGCTGGCCGAAATCTCTCGAGTTCTCAATAGCTGTGCAAGGACGATGAGGCAGGCTGAAGCCATAATGAGGATCGTAGCCAGGGCGAGAACCATGGGGAGGCGGTCCGGGAAACGCATTTGGCTCCACATGAAAACCGGCAAGGTCGGAGAGTTGCTGGAGAGAAAAAAGGCGAGGATGAACTCGTCGAACGAGATCGTGAAGGTAAGCAACAAGCTCGATATTATGCCAGGCATTGCCAGTGGCGCTGTAACACGAAGGAATGTCCAAAGCGGCCGTTCGCCGAGATCCATGGAAGCCGCTTCAAAGTCGGGATTGAGTCCTTCGAACCTGGATACCATGACGCCATAGGCAAAGGGCGTGCAGATCAGTAGATGGCCACAGGCAATGGTCGCCAGGGAAAGCGGAATTCCAGAGGTCGAGAACAAGGCGAGCAGCGCCACAGCGCTGACAATTGTTGGCAAAGCAAGTGGCGCCAGCAGCGCACCAATCGCCACGCGACGGCCAAGGAAGGTATAGCGGGTAGTTGCCTTTGCCGCGAGAAGACCGATCAGTGTTGACAGGGGAGCGGCAATGCATCCGACGATGAGGCTGTTTCGCAACGCCTGCCAGAGGCCTTCATTCGCCGCCAACACCCCGTACCATTGCAGAGTAAAGCCCCGAAGCGGGAAGGCGACATAGACGGAGTCGTTGAAAGAGAACAGCGGGATGAAGGCAATCGGCAGATACAGTAAGATGAGGTAGATTGCTACCCATCCCCATCGAAGTTTTCTAAACATCGGCGCCCTCACCGGAAGAGCTTGATGAGGCGATCCGTGCCCATCAGAAACGCGCAAGCTATGAGCGTGGCGCCTGCCATGCCGACAAGCGAGACGGCAGAACCCATGGGCCAGTTATTCGACGGCCCAAACTGAGTGGCGATGAACGTGCCTATCATGGCGCCCGATGGCCCGCCCACGAGCTGGGGCGTGATGTAATCGCCGAAGGTCGGGATGAAGATCAGCAGGGCCGCGGCGGCGACGCCGGGCATCGAGAGTGGTAGGACAACCCGCGTAAAAGACCAGAAAGGGTTGTCGCCGAGATCGCCCGCCGCACGGATGAGAGACCGGTCGATTTTCTCCAGCGAAACATAGATCGGTAGTAGCGCGAAGGGCGCCCAGGCCTGGGTAAGAGCAATCGTAACCGACGTCGAGTTATAAAGCAGGAAGGAAAGTGGCGCCTCGGTCGCGCCGGAATGCAGCAAAGCGGCATTGATCACGCCATTGTAGCCAAGGATCATCTTCCAGGAGAGTATTCGGAGGAGATAACTGATCCAGCAGGGCAAGGTGAACAGTACGATCCAAGATAATTTATTCCGATCGATATCAAAGGCGACGAAATAAGCGATCGGATAGGCCAAGATCAGCGAAACGACTGTCACCAAGCCGGCTACGCCGGCGGAACGCAGCATCAGCTTCCAGAAAATCGCGTTCGAAAGCAGGTCCGCGTAGTTGGCGAGTGTCCAGCTTCGGTCCACCGTAAGATAATTCTGTGTCCAAAAGCTCAGCACCAGAATCAGCCCAAGACAACCCACAAGCACCAAGATCACCAACATCGCGGGTGTCATAAGCAGATAGGCCCGCGCTGTCGCTGAACGAAACACGCCTTGATTTTCTCCTCGCCGTCGTAAGCAGATAACCTCGTGCCCGAAATGCGCCTAATCGGATTTCAAGCGCTTTGCCTTGGCACGCTTCGGCAGCACATAAAGCCCAAGTTGCTGATCGATATGGTGAAGGCACAAGTCGATCGCTTTGGCACGCGAAACGACCTTGTCGTCGATCGAAAGCTCCAGCCACAAGCCGTCGATCAGCGCGATCAGGCCAATGGCGGCACTTCGATAATCGATGTCGACGTCGCATTCCGCGGCCGCCCTTGCGAAGAGGATCTGCGTCCGTTTGGTATAGTCGAGATAGAGTTCGCCATTGACCTTTCGCACCGCCTGATTGAACCGAATTTCGTGCCAAAAGGCGAGGAACGCCGATCGGTTCAGATCGGTAAAGACCGGCGGCGAAAACACGAATTTCGGAATCGCCCTCAGTCGATCAAGGGCGGTTCCGCCGACACGCGCTTGCGCCTCCATGACCTGCTTCGACACCGTGGTGAACAGATGCCGGAACGCCTCCGCGACCAGGTCTTCCTTGTTCGTGTAATAGTGACCAATCAGACTGCGGGAATTGCCTGCGTCCGCGCAAATCGAGCGAATTGTTGTTCCCCCGACGCCTCGCTCCGCCATCGACTTGATCGTGCCGTCGATCAGTGATTGACGCCGAAACTCATTGATTTCCACCTGCGTATGGGGTCTCGCACGTTTTTTCATGTGTCCACCAATCCTAGGCGCTGTCTTAGCAATCATCTGTTGGGTATGTCAAAGAAATTGCTGGACGATCGTCCGGTTTTCTGCCCACGACGCGTTAGAAAATGACCGGATCCGACACAAAAAAACTTGATGAAAGCCCCGTGAAATCACCACTTCCTTATTTTTCCAAAAATTTGTTGGTCGACCGACAAATTTCTTGTATGCTGCCGGCTAGCATCTAACAGGGGAGCAAACAAAAATGAGCGATTCTGTAAAGCGTCAGTTGACACAAGGGATCGAGAGCGGAACCTTGAACCGCCGGAAGCTGATGAGGCTGATGGCCTCAGTTGGCCTTGGCTTTGTCGCTATGCCGATGATCGGCAGGCCGGCCGCCGCTGAGGGAGAGCTTAGCGTTCTCTCCTGGTCGGGCTACGACATTCCGGAGATGGCCCCCACTTACTACAGCCAGCATGGAAAGCCGAATTTCACGCTCATGGCCTCGGATAACGAAGGCTTCGAGAAGGTCCGCGCTGGCTTCAAGCCTGATCTGACGCATCACACGAGTTTCATGCTGCAAAAGCTACGCGATGCCAATCTCATTCAGCCCATCGACGTGGGCCGGCTGAAGAATTGGCCTGATTTCTTCCCTGCGATCCAAAAGGTCGGCATGGCCGATGATAAAAACTGGATCGCACCCTGCAGTTGGGGGAACTCCTCGGTGATCTACCGCAAGGACTTGGTCGAGATTAAGGAGCCATCCTGGGGTCTTCTATGGGATGAGAGGTATGCTGGCCGGCTCGCGGGCCGGGATGCCAGTGAATACGTGTTTGTCGCTGGCCTTTATACCGGCGCCAAGGATCCCTGGGCCATGACCGACGCCGAGCTGGAGATGGCGAAGGCAGCGCTGGTGACCCAGAAGCCCCTTCTGCGATTCTATTGGTCGAGCCAGACCGATCTTGAGCAAAGCCTGGCGAGTGGTGAAGTGGTTGCGGCCTACGGTTGGAATGCCTCCGTGGCGCTCCTCAAGAAGCAGGGCATCGACATGGCGATGCTGCGGCCAAAGGAAGGGCTGATCACTTGGACCGACGGCTTGGTTCTCTACAAGGACCATCCGGGTTCGGAAGATCTCGCCTACGAATTTATGAATGCCTACATGACACCCGAAGTCGGACAATTCCTCATCGATTCTTACGGTTATGGCAGCGGGAACATTAAGGCCTTCGACTTGGTATCGCCTAAGCGACTTGATGAGCTTGGCATTTCCGAACCGGAGAAGATTCTCGCTACTTCCTGGTTTCAGAAGGGCGAAAGCGCCGATCTGCAGAAGAAGACCCAGGCCATCCTGGACGCGGTCAAGTTTTCCTAGACCTATCGGGGGGCCGCGATCCTTCCCATGAGCGTCGCCGGATCGCGGTTTCCGGCGACGGTTCTTGCAGCGTGTGATGACGGAGAAGTGGTATGAGTGCGAGCGATTTCGATCCCGGCTTGGTGGTGAATCTGCAGAGCTACCCGATCGCTGACAAGGCCGACCCGCGGCGCGCAGCCATTGTCCAGAAGCTTCGAAGTGACCTGGACACCAAGCAATACTGCATCGTCCCGGAGTTCATTACCGAAGCCGCTCTCGCAACCGTCCTGAAGGAGGTGGAGAGCATCAAGGCATCCGCCTATCGAAACACCTCACGGCGGAACTGTTACCTCTACCGCGAAATGGACGGTGCCTTGCCCGCCGAGCATCCCAAGAACATATTCCTGAATGCCTCGTATTCCATGATCGGGAACCACCTGTTGCCGGAGACCTCGTTGCTCAAGGGCCTCTACAACTGGCCCGGCATGATAAGCTTCATTGCGGAAGTCGTCGGCGTCGACGCGCTATACCCGAATGTCGACAAGTACCAGCCAGTCAATGTCAATTGCTTCAGCGAAGGCGATCAATCTGCTTGGCATTTCGATTCCTGGAACGCGTTCACCATGACCCTCATGCTTCAGGCTGCCGAATCGGGTGGTGAATTTGAGATCGTGCCGAACACGCGATCCGACGACGATCCGCGGTTCGACGAAGTGAGGAAGGTTCTGCAAGGCGATCGGACGCATGTGGTGACCGTGCCGCGCGAGCCGCGCGCCCTGGTGATCTTTCGCGGCTGTAATTCGGTGCATCGCGTTACGCCCGTCGCCGGTCACCGTCAAAGGCTCATGTCGGTCTTCGTCTATGAAAAGGAGCCGGGGATTGCAGGCGACGCCAAAGTGAACGAAACGGTCTATGGTGCGCCCCCGGCCCCCTCCGGCAAGGCCCCGGTGGGCCACGCCCCGCTGTCGACTTCGGCGATCTCCTAAATAATACGGCCAGACGTTACGGGGCCTCGGCTGCCCCTGCGCATGTGCTCTGTCATGGCGCCGCCCTCATGGAGATCGACGAAAATGATTGTTGGATTCATTGGCCTCGGCACCATGGGCCGCAACGCTGCCCTCAACGTCAGACGGGCGGGCTTCGATATGGTTGTCTACGATATTCGGGAGTCGGCGACCGACCCGCTTGTCGAAAAAGGAGCCAGCCGCGCCCATAGCGCGGCCAAAGTGCTCGATCGCGCCGATGTCGTCGTTACAATGGTATTCGGCCCCAAGGAGATCGAGCAGGTCGTCCGTGGCGAAAACGGATTCTTGTCCACCTCTTGTGAAGGCAAATACTGGATCGATCTCACCACCAGCAGTCCGCGTCTTATGCGAAGTTTGGGGGATGAGTTCCGCAAGCGAGGCGGCGCGGTGATAGACGCCCCCGTAACCGGGTCCGTCGATGCTGCCATTCGGGGCGACATGCCTATGTTCGTAGGCGGCGATGACGCAGATATTGCGAAGGTCCGGCCAGTCATCGAAGCGATGGGTGAAGTACGCCGCGTTGGACGACACGGTAACGGCTATGTCGCCAAGCTTGTCAATAATCAACTCTGGAAGATCCATGCTGCTGCCATCGGCGAGGCGATGGTCGCCGCCAAATTGTCTGGACTGGAACCGGATGTTTGGTGGCAGGTCATGAAGGGTGGCGCCGCCGACAGTTTCGTCATGCAGCATGACGTGCCTTCGATATTCGCCGGTCATTACGATCCTTCATTTCCCTTGGCGCTTTGCCTCAAGGACTTGGGGCTAATCGCGGAAATGATGGAAGAGACCGGTACCCGTGGCGAGCTAACGCGCGCTACACATGACCGCTTTCGTGAGGCGTCGGAACGCTATGGTCTGGGTGCCGGCGAAATGACGGTCTGCAAGTTGATTGAGGACGATGCTCATGTCGCGTTGCGAGTCGCAGGCGACTGGGTTGCGCCGTGGGAAGCAAAGCAGCTCAAAGACTGACCGATGTCCACCGGCCCGTTGGGTGATCGGATGAACTGCAAGCCTCAGGTGATGGCCACAACTCGACAGATCAATTGCAGCGCCGGCCCAGAATGACCAAGGCCCATTATGATTATGTGATCATTGGCGCGGGATCCGCTGGCTGCTGCTTGGCCAGACGCCTTGCAACGGTCCCCGACCTGAAAATACTGCTGATCGAGCAAGGCCCATCCAACCGAAGCTGGAAAGTTCGCATGCCCGGCGCGATTGCCGAGAACTATAAGTCGGGGGCCAGACATATACGCTGGTACCCGACCACCGCCCAGGAACATCTGAACGGACGCGTGATCCAGCATCCTAGAGGCATCGGCCTCGGGGGCTCGTCGTTGATCAATGGCCTGGTCTACCTGCGCGGCCATCCTCTTGACTATGACCGCTGGGCGGCCAATGGCGCCCGCGGTTGGAGTTACCGCGAGGTCCTGCCCTACTTCAAGCGCCTGGAATCCAGAAGCGAAGGCGCAGACGCTTATCGCGGCGGCAAGGGGCCGATTGGCGTCTGCCGCGTTGAGGATCTGAGTCCGCTGAACAGGGCATTTCTCGCGGCCGGAGATCAGGCGGGCTACCCGTTTACCGACGACGTTAACGGCGCCGAACAAGAAGGATTTTGCCGCTTCGATATGAACGTGGATGGTGGCTACCGCGCCAGTTCGGCTTATGGGTATCTGGAACGGGAAGGCAGGCCGAAGAATCTGGAGATTCACACCAGGACACATGCTTGTCGCCTCATTGTCAAAGGGACAAGTGTATCAGGCGTCGAATACGTAGATAGTAGCGGACGTCATGAAGCTCACGCACTGCGGGAAGTCATACTGAGCGCGGGTGCCATTGGCTCACCTCAGATCCTTCTCCTTTCCGGAATCGGCCCTGCGGACGAGCTCAAGGCGATCGGTGTCCCGCTGGCGCATCATCTCCCGGGTGTGGGCAAGAATCTTCACGATCATCTCGAACTCGACCTGCAATGGGAATGCACGCGACCGGTCAGCTTGAACAGCTACGCGAAACCCCACCTGATGGCAAAAATCGGAATCGAGTGGCTTCTGCTGAAACGCGGGATTGCTGCGTCGAACCCATTTCATGTCGGCGCTTTTCTCCGGTCCCGACCTGAGGTCGAACACCCAGATATCCAAATCCACTTTGTTCCGGCTTGTTTCGACGGATGGGTTCCGCGCGCCGGTCGTCATGGCTTTCGACTGAGCGCCGGGCCCATGCGCCAGACGAGCCGCGGTGCGTTAACCCTTCGATCGGCAGATCCCGATGATCTTCCAATCGTAAATCCAAACTACCTCGCCACCGAGAACGATCGGCGGGAGTTGAGGGAATCGTACCTCGTCATCGAGAATATCGTCTCCCAAAGGGCATTCGACGCCTATCGCGGCAAGCCGCTTGACGTCGATTCGTTGCCACGAGGAGCGGCCGAGATCGACAATTTTGTCCGCACGGTCGCGGACTCTGGGTTTCACCTCTGCGGGACGTGCAAGATGGGCGCCGAGAATGACGCTTCCGCCGTCGTGGACCCGGAAGGCAGAATTCTCGGTCTAAAGGGTATCCGCGTTGCCGACGCCTCGATCATGCCAAGCATTGTCAGTAGCAATCTCAATGCGCCGACGATGATGATCGCCGAACATCTGTCTGATCTCATTCTGGGCAAATCGCCTCTGCCCCAAGACGTGCCAATACACCCTTGCGAAGGTCGAACCAGATCGTAACTGGGGCGTTCCACCCCAGTACAGAAAACTCCGTTGAATCCGACCTCTCCTAACCCGCGGCTTTCCTTGGCTGAGCGGCCTTGATATTGTATGTACAGCAATCACTGCCTAGGAGAACAAATGACCGCCAGCGGCGGTCTGTTTATGCAGACTTGACGATTCTTCGCGGTCAAATCCTAAACATTGCAAACGTCACATTGGCCGCTGGAGAAGTTTGCTAAAAGCCTCATTGCAAACCTACGAATGCAGAATATCTCCAGCAACAAGTGTGAGATTTCGGGTCGTAACTCTCGGAGGCCTCGCGATAACCTTGGCGCGATTAAATTGATAGGGTTAGTCCGAGACTGTTTGGCCGATTGGGCAGTCCGCAGCAGAATACCCTCTTGCAGGCTTCCCTGTTACGCAGGGAAAATACAGGGTATTTCGTCTTCTAAAGCAATTGTGACTGCAGATTCCAATAAAGTCACGCCGGACTCCAAGATGTTATCGTAGAATCCCCTGTGTAGATTGTCAGGGAAATTTGACCCCCTAACTGTGAGATTTTGCGCCACGAAACCAAGTCTCAAGGGATTTGATGGAGTCCCCAACAGATCCTTGCCGACTTTCGCCGCCGAGACCTGCCTTCTTCCAATGGCAGCATCCGAGGGAGTATGCCGCCGACCGCAATCCGACCTTTCAGAGTAGAACCATGATGGACGACGACATTTGCTACCTACCTGCTACCCAAATTATTCGACTCTTTGGGGCAAAAGACCTGTCACCGGTAGATTTGCTAAACGCCATGGTCTCGCGTGATCAACGCGTAAACACTGAACTCAACAGTTTTTCAGACCGATACTTTGAAGAAGCAATGAATTCAGCCCGGGCATCGGAGTTGCGTTGGATGAGAGGTGACGCCCGGCCGCTAGAAGGGGTTCCAATCGCAATCAAGGATGCTCAGCGACTTGCAGGCAAGCGAACGACGTTTGGATCGCCAATCTTCAGGGAAAATATTGAAGCAGGATCTGACCCTATAATTGAGCGCATAGTCGAAGCAGGAGCAACTATTCATGCCCGGACAACGACATCCGAACTGTGCATTTCTGGGATATGCCGATCGCCAATGTGGGGTCTGACGCTCAATCCTTGGAATCCCGCCTATGGGCCCGGAGGGTCCTCCGGTGGGTCCGGAGCGGCGCTCGCGGCCGGATTGACAACCTTGGCTACTGGAACGGATATGGGTGGATCTATTCGCGTTCCCGCATCGGCATGTGGTGTTGTTGGCTACAAGCCACCGCATGGACGAAACCCTGACGGTAGGCCGTCGAATCTTGATCTCTTTAGCCACTGTGGGCCATTGGCACGTACGGTAATGGACATTGGCTTGGTGCAAAACATCGTATCGGGGCCTCATATTTTGGATCACGACTCTCTTCGTGACACTGTCCATCTACCAGAGGAACCGGAAGATATTCGCGGCTTTCGAGTTGCCTTCTCAATAGACCTTGGATATCGACAAGTTGACCCAGAAGTTAGGCGAAATACACTCAACGCACTGGATGTATTTCGGCAGCTCGGGTGTGATGTGCACGAGGTAGGGCTCGACTGGACCGAAGAGATAGATGCCGCGTTCGGGCATTGGTTTAACGCGCTACACGCAGGGCAAGGCCTTATACGTCATGCAGCAGAGCACCCGCATTTACTATCGGAAGACATGCTGCGGGTTGCCGCCGCCATTTCTGACAATGCGAATAAGGCTGGAGTAGCATCGATGTTCGACGTCGCAAACCGAATGTATGCAATCTTTGGCCCAATCCTTCAGAGCCACGACATTTTCATCTGCCCAACAATGACGATTCCGGCGGTTGCTGCCGACCATCAGATGTTTGCAGATGACTTTCAGATTGACGGCAAGAAGGTCGATCCAGAATTTGGCTATTCGACGACACACCAATTCAATATTCTTCACAATTGCCCAGTGTTGAGCGTTCCGTCAGGGTTTGCCAGAAGCGGCATCCCGACCGGAATTCAGATTGTTGGCCGGACATTTGACGATCTCAGCGTTTACCGCGCTGGCGCTGCCTTTGAAAAGGCACGAGGCTACTGGTATGAATCGAAAGAATTGAGGCCAAACTTCGCGCGTCATAGCGATGTATCCTAGCATGCATAAAGTCCAATATTTCACGCGGGATCATGCTGCTCCAACATCTGACGAAAGCCAGTCAGAAGCGCACTAAGATCGTCGGCACTCGTGGCGAAGGCGGGACTTAAGGGGATGGCCGCCTTTCGGTAGATGGCATTGCCTGCGGCGGTCGCCCAGCGCTTGCCTGCAGCCAGGGCAGCTCGCGCAATATGTGTCATATCCGAGAGATCCTCGTGACGTGCCGCAAAGACGCCCCGCTTGCGGGCGAGCGACAAATCAGCAGGGCCAATAAAAAGCCCGTCAACGCAGTCTAGCTCGGCAATTGCCGATGCGTCTTTGAACGCGTCGGCGGTTTCAATCATGACATAACACTGGCGGGTATTGTTCTCTGCGGAAATAAATTCGTCGGTGGCAGCTCCGTAGAGTTGCGTTCGGCTATAGCCGAGTCCGCGGGCGCCCCGTGGTGGATATTTGGAATACGCTGCGGCACTGCGCGCATGGGCAAGATCGCGTATTTGCGGCAAGATTACTCCATTCGCGCCGATATCGAGTGCCATCTGGATACGAGGCTGTGTCGATTCACTAACCCGCACGAATGTCTCGAGATCAATGCCATTGCAAAATGGGATCAACCGATCGAGAGAAGGTTCGTCAAGGGTGCCGTGCTCCATGTCAAAAATGACAACTCGATAGCCAACAAGTTTGGCGATTTCACAGGCCTTGTGATTATCACTCTCCAGCCAGAAGGCGGGCTTCGTTTCCATGGCATTTGGTCTTTCGCGTCTATTTCCAATTCAATTGAGGCTTCGTCTGACATGCCGCGACAACGATTGGGCGGCGTCATCAAGATCATGGCTGCGGTAGTAGATCATGATGGATGCCGGCGGAATCTGCGGAAGTGCCAACTCGCTGCTGATGACCCGTAGGCCTTCGGTTACTTCGGATTGTCCCATGATCGTTATGCCGAGTCCGGCGATCACCGTTGCGCGCACTCCTGCCATCGTGCTGCTGAGGCAGGCCTGAGTCCAATGCAATCCAGCGCCTGCCAGCGCCTCTGCTGCGGCGCGGCGATAAAAGCAGGGATCTGGCAGCAGCACTAGAGGCAGAGGCGGCTTCAGCGGCACAGGAACCGCGCTCGATCCCACCCAAACCAGCGGTTCCGACCACAGCGCAACGCCTTGCATGAAGCCCGGCTCGCCGGCAACGACCGCCATATCGAGTTCGCCCCAACATCAAGTCGCTAACCAATTGATTGCTTAGGCTCACTTGGACTTGCGGGCTGGTGTTCGGGAAGACCTTTGAGAAGGATCGCAACACGATTGGCAATCGAGAATGACCAAGTTCCTCCAAAATCCCGATGCGGATCCGAGTCCGGACGCTGGGGGCGGCCAGGCGCGACACGGCTTCGTCGTGCATGGCAAGGATCTGGTGGGCGTAGCTGGCCAGGGTTATTCCCGTCGCTGTTAAATTCACCACGCCATTGCGCGAGCGCTCGAACAGGCGACTGCCAACCCGGGATTCGAGCCGCTTGATCTGCAGGCTGATTGCCGGCTGAGTCCGATTGAGCAGCGCCGCCGCCTGGGAAAACCCCCCTGTTTGCTGCACAAACAAAAAGGCGCGCAGCAGGTCAATCTCTAGATCGTCGCTGGAGGCGGTCATTGTCTTATAACGTTCTATTATAAGAACATCGATTATTATAAATTTGCCATGAACGCGTCTACTGGTATCTTTTCCTGCGGTGAAGTACGCCAAAGAAGAAAACCTCTGGGGGAGGCGCGTGTTTACCACGAGGACGACGGCACGTTTGGGCTTGGCGCTTTTCCTGCTGCCGCCATTGTTGACCCTTGTCTTCCTGTTCGCCGTTCCCATGGCGCTGATGGTGGCTTACAGTTTCTGGTCTGTGGATGACAGCTACCAACTGGTCCAGATCGCCAACCTCGACCAGTATGCGCAAATCTTCGAGACCCCCATCTACCTGATGACGTTGCTGAACTCGGTCGTTATGGCCGCGCTCACCACTTTCTTTTGCGTCATTCTGGCACTGCCACTGGCGTGGTTCGTATCGCGGAAGGTCGATGCTCGCTGGCGAGTCCTGCTCATCGTTGGATTGATTCTGCCCGGTTGGGTCAGCCTGCTGATTCGAACCTACTCCATGAACCTAGTATTGGGTGAAGCCGGATTGCTCAACTGGAGCTTGGCTGCAGTTGGTCTGACAGATGGTCCGTTCCAAATCCTATTCACCAAACCGGCGGTCGTAATCGGCCTCGTCTACATCTACCTACCCTACACCCTGGTGCCGATCTATGGTGCCATCGAGAAGCTCGACAATGCGATTCTCGAGGCAGCAGAGAACCTCGGAGCCGGCGCAATCCGTCGGCTCTTCAAGGTGGTTTTCCCGCTCATTATGCCGGGCATCGTCGCTGGCTGCATTATCACATTCATCCCGGCGATGGGAGAGTACCTGGTTCCCAATCTACTCGGTGGCCTGCAAGGCACGATGTACGGCAATCTCATTGCGACGGCATTTCAAAGCTTCAACTGGCCACTTGGCTCAGCGCTTTCCGTCGTTCTGCTTCTCTTGATACTGGGATCGCTGTTCCTGCTGTCGAGATTCGCCGACATCAACCGCAGCCTGTTGGCCGAGCCATGAGCAGGAGGCCACCGGCAATCAGCTGGCTCTATACCGGCTTTGTCATTGTCGTCTACGCGCTGGTCTACTTGCCAATAGCAATGGTCGTACTCACAAGCTTCAATGAAGCGACGATCACCGCGCTGCCAGTCCAGCAATACAGTCTCAAATGGTACGCTGCATTGTTCGAGAACACACGAACACTGAGCTCGCTCTGGACCAGTATCAAGCTGGGCGTGCTGTCCACTTGCATCGCAACTTTGATCGGACTCATGGCGGCGCTCGCTGTCGTACGATACCGCTTCCCCGGCCGCAGAATATTTCTCGCACTGATGACCCTGCCGATGGTGGCGCCCGGGATCGTGCTCGGCGTCTCACTACTCATATTCGCCCGCTATGTCGGCTTCAAGACGGGATTCATAGCTCTGCTGCTGGGCCATACGCTGCTGGCGCTGCCATACTGCACGTTCATTATCATTTCGAGCCTCGCGCGATTTGACCGAACGCTGGAAGATGCGGCGCGGGGTCTTGGCGCCAGCGAAACTCGGGTGTTGTGGCGTGTAACGCTCCCCAACATCATGCCAGGACTGCTTGGCGCCCTGCTATTTGGGTTTACAATTTCCATCGGGGAGTTTGTTGTGAGCTTCTTCCTTACTTCGGCAGGCATCACGACATTGCCGATCAGGATATATTCCATCGTCAAGGTTGGGATTACGCCAGAGATCAATGCTGTATCTACACTGATCCTTGCAGCGACGTGCCTGCTGACCATCGCTGCCATTCGTTTGACCTGGTCTCGCAACAAAGCTTGAAATCAAAACACGTCAACAGGGAGGACAATATGAAGCGACGTTCGTTATTTGCCTGCGCTTTCTCTGCCATGATCGCATATGGAGCCTGCGAAACGGTAACGTCTGCATTTGGTGACGAAACCATAGGCGGCGAGATAAACATCCTAAGCTGGGGTAATTACATCGATTTTGCCCTTCCGGGCTTTGAGAAGAAATACGGCGTGAAAGTCAACATCGACTATTACGGCGACGAGCAGGAAGCGATGAACAAGATCCGTGCCGCCGGGCTTGGGACACATGATGTCGTATTTCTCGGTGCCGGCTTCGAGGATGTCGCCATCAAGCAAGGAATGTTGGTCGCGATGGACACAGAGAGGGTGCCGTCCTTCACCGACGTTTTCCCGACATTGAAGAAAGCCAAGGCGGACGGAAAATACTATTGCGCCACCTATTCATTCGGCCTCAACGGGCTGATCGCCTATGACGCCGAAAAGACAGGTGGCGCGATCACTTCCTGGGAAGACGTATACTCAGGGAAGTACAAAGACCGCATAGGCAAGATCGACAAGTCGAATGAGCAGGTTTGGCGCACGGCTCTGAGCCTGGGCTATACCTACGGCCCTCTGACCGACGATCAGTGGAAGGCGGTCGAAGCGAAGCTAACAGAGAACACCAAACAGGTAAGGACGATCTACGCACATAACGACGAAATGGCCCAGCTCCTTGCAAACGGCGAGATCTGGATCGGAGACTCCGATGACGGAAGCTATCGTCAGGCCATCGCAAAGGGACTGAAGGTTGCCCTGGCCTATCCCAAGGAAGGCATGACGGCCTGGTATGACGGCCCCTGTGTCATCGCGCAGGCACCGCATGAGGCGGCCGCCTATGCCTTCGTAAACTACATGCTGAGTCCGGAAGTGCAGGCTCAGCTGCCGAAGGAACTCGGCTATGCACCGGCAAATGCCAAGGCAATCGACCTACTTGACGCGAAGACCAAGGCGGATATGGGGCTTGATGACCTGATCAAGAACATGGACAAGATCCAGTTCCAATACAATCTCGGCGCGGATTTCGATAAGCGGGCAATCGAAGTATGGGAACGCGCTAAGGCCGCCGCTGCTCACTAGCCATCGATGACCGAGTCGACATGAAGAATGTCGACTCGGTCGCGCCATTCATCCGGTAAGTACTCATGGCCTTGGAAGTTCAATGCCTGCGCAAGGTTTTCGGCGCGTTCGAGGCGGTCAAAGGCATTTCCTATGAACTAGGGACCGGCAATGTGTTGAGCCTTCTCGGGCCATCGGGCTGCGGAAAGACGACGACGCTCCGGATGATTGCTGGCTTTGAAATGCCAACCAGCGGTCGAATATTGCTCGGCAGGCGCGATATTACGCAACTCAGTGCGCGATACCGCAACATTGGCATGGTTTTTCAGTCATACGCACTCTTTCCACACCTTTCCGCGGCGGAGAATGTCGCATTCGGCCTTGAGGCACGCCATGTAGGCCATGCCGACCGTGAACGCCGCGTGAAGCGGGTGATGGATATCGTCCGAATGAACGGCTTCGAGACCCGGTTGCCGAGGCGCTTGTCCGGGGGACAGCAGCAGCGAATTGCGCTTGCCCGCGCCCTGGTCATCGAACCGGACCTGCTGCTGTTGGACGAGCCATTATCGGCTCTTGATCTGAAGCTTCGGGAAGAAATGCGCGACGAAATTCATCGGATCGTTCGGGAGCTGGGAATAACCACGGTATTTGTGACCCATGACCAGAGCGAAGCACTCGTTCTCTCTGATAGGGTCGCAGTCATGAACAATGGTTCAATCGAGCAGATCGGATCACCTCAGGAGATCTATCGCCGGCCGGAGACCCGATTTGTTGCGGATTTCATCGGCGGTGCGAATGTTCTGACAGGTGGGCGCAGTCCGACGGACGCTGCGCTCTTCATCGCCGATGCCGGGGTCGCCATTCCAATTGCTCCCGAAGGCGCAGCAGTGGCAATTGCCATTCGCCCTGAGGATATACAGCTGGTCCCGTCAGGCACGGCCTCGGTTGGCGGCTTAAGGAATCAGGTCAGTGTCCGGCGATCGCGATTCCTTGGAAACCTGATCGAGTACACCGTTGTGACTGTCAGTGGCCACACGCTCACGGTGCGTTCCGATAGCCGAGAAGCCCATGCCGAGGGCGAGACGGTCGACATCATCCTTGATCCCGCCCGTCTGGTAGTACTGGCTGGCTAACTGCGAGAAAGATCAATGAAAATTACCGGCGTCGAAACCATCTGTATCCACTATCGAATGCCCTACGCCTTGACATATGCGCGAGGCGAATACCAGGAACGAGAAGCGCTCTTGGTTAAGGTCCATACCGATGAGCCCGGGCTGTTCGGCTGGGGGGAAGCAGCGATGTGGGGTGGACCATGGGCAACGAGTGTCGCGGTGATCGAAAGGGAGATAGCGCCATTGATAGTAGGCCTTGATCCGCGACAGCCCGAATACATCTGGGAGCGGGTCTATCAGCAGACCTATTATCACGGCCGCAAGGGCATTCTTCTTGCCTGCCTCTCGGGCATAGATATCGCGTTGTGGGATATCCTTGGCCGATCGGTGCGCCAGCCTGTATGGCGGCTTCTAGGTGGCTACGGTAGACCGCTGCGAGCCTATGCTTCTTCCGGGTACTATCGACGAGGCTACTCCAAGGCGGATCTAGCCACTGATATTCGGAAGGCTCGTAGTGAAGGATATCTTGGCTTCAAGATGAAGGTCGGCAATATCCCTGGCGCCGTTCACGCCAAGACGCTTCATGAAACCCCACTAAGGGTGAGTTTTGACGAAGATATTGCACGAGTGGCCGCAGCGCGGCAGGCATTGGGTCCTGATCTGGATCTAATGTGCGACGCTACAACCTCGCTCGACCACAAGACGGCGATGCGCTATGCGGACGCATTCGAGGAGTTGGAGGTGCGCTGGTTCGAAGAGCCAACTCAACCGGAAAACATCCTCGGCTGCGCAGAGTTGGCGCGTCGTACACGCATACCTATTGCCGGATTCGAGACCGAGACCAGTAAGTTCAACTTTGCCGCTCTGATGGATGCTGGAGCCATACAAATTGTTCAGCCTGACGTCATCCAGGTTGGCGGAATCACGGAGGCGCGCAAGATCGCATCCTACGCCCAGATGAAGCACCTGCTATTCAGCTGCAAGAACTACAGTACCGCAGTGAGTCTCGCCGCATGTCTCAATCTCCTATATGCACTTCCCAACACGGAGTTTTTTGAATGCGATATGGATCCGTCACCCTGGCGGTCCGATATTCTGAGGAGCCCGCTCTTCGCGCTTGACTCTGGCCAAGTGGCCCCATTCGACCGGCCTGGACTGGGTCTTGATATTGACGAGGAGCAGCTCAAGAAATGGCAAGTTCAGCCATGATCCTTGAAACATTCACCGATGGTCTGTTTGAGGGAAAAACAGCGCTTGTCACCGGGTCGGCAGGCGGAATTGGTGCCGGCATAGCGCGTTGCTTTGCGCGATTGGGTGCGACAGTCCTCCTTCAGGATATTGATGCTGGTGGGCTGGTGCGGATGTCGAACGAGCTGGCTTCTGCAAAGGGCGGGGTCGCAATTCTCGAGGGCGACTTATCGAAACAGGGCGTGGCCGAGTCAGTGTTCGACAGGGCGCTGCTGGCTAGCAATCGCATCGACTTCTTGGTCAACAACGCCGGTCGTTCGTCGGCAGCGAAGACATCCGAGATAGATGAAACTACCACTCAGGCACTGATCGAGCTCAACCTGAAGAGCGTGATCGCTCTTTCGAAACGGTTCATCGCTCACGCGCGCGAACGCTCGGGCGGCGGATCAATCATACAGATTTCGTCGACTGCCGGGATCGTTGGATTCGAGCGCCGCGCAGTCTATACCGCCACGAAATTCGCGGTTATCGGCCTCATGAAGGTATTGGCCTTGGATCACGCCCGAGACGGCATCCGCGTCAACGCAGTTCTTCCCCATGTAGTTGAAACCGAGATGTTTCGTAAGACCGCAAAGCGCCGCGAGATCGAATTGTGGCGCGCAGGCATCCCGATGGGACGGTTTGCCACGACCGAGGATATAGGAGCCCTTGTCATGTTTCTGTGCTCGCCGGCCGCCTCCTATCTCACCGGTGGCGTCTATCCTGTGGATGGCGGGGCAATGGCTGGTCCCTTCGGAGGTGATGCGTGACGACGATCCGCCTGACCGGACGGCAGCCGGATATGGCATTTTGGCTGATGACTCCTAATGAGGATGCCTGTGAGATCGCGTCAATACTCGGGTACGGCACGGCAATCATAGATATGGAGCACGGAACCTTTAATCAAGACAGCGCCGCTCGCACCGTCACCATCTGCAAGGCCTTGCAGCTTCGCGTATTCACTCGTGTAGAGAGTGCCGAACGCGTTCCCATTCAGCATGCTTTGGATTTTGGAAGCGACGGCGTAATCCTGCCGCAGATCACTGATCTTGATCATGCAGAACGCGCGACAAGTTTTGCAAAATACCCACCGTTAGGCGCGCGAGGGTTTGGTGGAGGCAAGACGGTCAACTATTTGCCTGCGCCGCCGCACTTTGTGGAGGCGGAGAACCGCCGGATCTCGTGCTGGGCCATGATTGAAACCGCCACGGCATTGGCAGACGTCGAGAAAATCGCGAGCCTGGAGACCGTGGACGGCCTGTTTATCGGTCCAAATGACCTCTCATTGGCGCGAGGACGCGGAGAGTACAAGGCAGATGGCCGAGACCACCAGGATATTGCCCGGATCGCGAAGGCTGCCGCCAAGCGTAGAAAGCCTTGGGCCATGCCCATCGCCAGTCGAGAGGATCGCGACTTTGCCTGTGGGCTCGATATTGCCTTCATGGCTATTACCGACGAACGAACCGCGCTCAGGGACGGTTTGGAGGCAAATTTGCGCAATCTCGAAGGTCACTGACCTATATGGAGGTTTTCGACTTCATTGTCGTCGGCGCTGGGTCAGCGGGTTGTGTTCTGGCAAATCGCCTGACCGAATCGAAGAAGGCGACCGTCCTTCTGCTGGAGGCCGGTGGAAAGGATTGGTCGCCGGTCCTGAAAATGCCAGCGGCGACGGACCTCTATGGGATTGGGAATCCCAGATACGATTGGCGGTATATGACGGAGCCCGATCCCAGCCGCCAGAACCGGCGGGATCTATGGCCACGAGGCAAGGTATTGGGTGGCAGTAGCTCAATCAACGCGATGGTTTACATGCGCGGCCAGGCCAGCGACTACAATAGCTGGGCCAAACTGGGCAATCGCGGCTGGTCATACAAAGACGTATTGCCGTATTTCCGCCGCAGCGAGGCCAACGAAAACGGCTCGGATGACTATCGCGGCGGCGATGGACCGCTGAAAGTTTCCAACGTGCGCACAATGCATCCGCTGGCCGAGTATTTCATCGCCGCGGGTCAAACCCTGGGCATGCCATACAACCCGGATTTTGCCGGGTCCAAGCTGGAGGGCATCGGCCCGGTTCAGGCCACGCAGTATCGAGGGTGGCGTCACAGTGCCGCCGATGCCTACCTGAATCCGGCAAAGCGCCGGCCCAATCTTTCCATTCGAACACACGCAACTGTCATACGGATCGGCTTCGAGGAGCGGCGCGCGACGACCGTCGAATACGCTCTGCCTGATGGAACACGGCGTACTGCCCGGGTACGCCAAGAAATTGTGATAAGCGCCGGCGCTATCGCATCGCCTCAGCTGCTGCTGCTCTCCGGCATTGGACCGGGGGAACAGATAAGACGGCATGACATAGCGCTCGTCCATGATCTCCCGGGTGTCGGGCAGAACCTGCAGGACCATGTGGGGGCCTATCTCAACTATTTGGTCGACCAGCCGACGTACAATTCCGAGCAAGGCCTGGTCCGTCAGGGTTGGCACGCACTGAACTGGCTGCTGTTCGGACGGGGACCCGGGACGACGCCTGGGGCCCTTGCCATGGCGTTCGTGCGATCTTCACCGGATCGCGAGGATCCAGACCTTCAGCTGCATTTTACCCCGGTCGGCTATAAGCTGACACCCGACGCCTTGATGCTTCTGAAGGAACCGGCCGTCACTGGAATTCCCAATGTGAACCGCCCGTTCAGTCGGGGCTGGCTCGAATTGAGGTCTGGGGACTATCGCGCAGCGCCAAGGATCGAACCTCGGCTGCTCGATGATGAACGGGATGTCGAAGTTCTCATTCGGGGCTGTGAGATCATCCGCGAGATCTTTTCCGCACCGCCACTGGCGCAACACGTAGTTGGCGAGCTCGCTCCAGGCCCCTCTACCCGCTCACGCCAGGATTGGGAGCGATATCTCCGCAGGGATAGCATCACCATTTTTCACCCCTGCGGCACCTGCAAGATGGGGGTGGATCATGTCGCCGTCGTCGATCCTGAATTGAAGGTCCGGGGCGTTGACGGCCTTAGAGTTGTGGATGCCTCGATCATGCCCCATCTTGTGAGCGGCAACATCAATGCGCCGACCATCATGATCGGAGAAAAAGGCGCCGATCTCATTCTGAATCGCTCCGTGCAGGAGAGCTCCAATGGCCGAGTCGTACCCAAGCTTTGATCTTGCGGGTCAAGTTGTCCTGGTAACGGGTGCCGCCCGCGGTATTGGCCGGGCGACGGCTCTTGCCTGCGCAAATGCGGGTGCCGACATCGCTTTGGGGCTGCGTGAGAAGTCCACCGGCAAATCACTGATCATGGAGATCGAGGCGATGGGTCGGCGTGCTTTCGCCGTGCAGATGGACCTCCTGAAGATACATGAGATCTCTGCGGCGGCGGACGCAGTACATCGTCATTTCGGCAGTATCGATGTACTGGTGAACAATGCAGGTCTGGGACCCGAAAATCTCGCTGAGAACGTCACCGAGGCGGATTTCGATCTGACCATGGACCTCAACGTCAAAGGCACGTTCTTCGCCAGCCAGGCCGTGGGCCGTATCATGATTGATCAAGGGCGGGGCAAAATCATCAATCTGAGCTCCCAGGCAGGGTCCAACGTCCTTCCGGGCGAGTCGATCTATTGCACGAGCAAGGCCGCGGTCAATCATATGACCCGCTGTCTTGCCAATGAATGGGCACGCCATGGAATTACGGTGAATGCAATTGCCCCGACCTTTGTCTGGACCGACGCGACACGCTCATCCCTGGAGAATGCCGAGTTCCATCGCCGAACGATTGCCCACATTCCACTTGGCCGCATCGGTGAACCGCATGACGTTACCGGGGCCGTCGTGTTTCTGGCATCTCCGGCGGCATCAATGATCACCGGGACCACGCTGCTGGTGGACGGGGGTTGGTCGGTGGCTTGAACGGGGTATTGGTCAAATCCATCGGATCTCGGTGGATTGTCCGGTTCTCCGGGCCAAGGGAGTCGGGCGCGCCGCTTTGATCGCCACTCTGGACCGCCGGTGAGGATGCCGGCATAGGATGCAGCGACCATTCGATAGGCGTGAATTTCCGACCGAGTGTCCAATTCAATGTTCGAAGACGATTTAGCTTCTGTATGTACCTTGGGCAGCCTGAGAAGTGACCGGCCACGCCGATGAGAATCGCTCAGAGAGAAATCTGAAAACTGCTGTCAGGATTTGGCAGGCGTAGCGACAGCGACTGTTCCGCCTTTCGACCCGTAAGCATTTGGAACACATGCCGAAGAAATGCGAGTGGCCGAGTATCAATGAAATATTCTCGCCCGCGCATCAGGCATCATCACAGGTCCTGAAATGGCCGTTTCGCCGTCAATTCCCGATCTCCTCCATCACCATCGTCGTCTAATTAATTAATTGATGCTGCGGTGCGGTCGACGCGCCTTCAAAGAAAAAGCGCTTGCTCGGCCACCTTTGGTGGCGTTAGGGTATTAAACGCTTGTTTAAATCCGAGGTAGATAACGCTGGGATCAGTCGCATTGGCTCACCAACAACGAGGCAAGGGGAGGGGACCATGGCTCAACAGGGTGGATCGGCAAGAGCGGAGGTAACAGCATTCTCGCGCAAGGCATCAGGATTGGTGCGCGTGGCCGGTGCCTGGGACACTTTCATCTTTAACATTGGGCTTGTCTCAGTCGGCATCGCCATTGCACTCAATCAGTACTACGGACCCAGCCTCTACGGTGGCGCATCAATTTGGCTATCGACGCTGCTGGCCGCAGTGGGGATGTTGTTTGCCGCTGCGACATTCTATTTCTGGTCAATCACATTTCCCCGATCAGGTGGCGTATACATCGCCCTCTCTCGCAGCGTGAGCCCTGCGATCGCTTTCATCTTCACGCTAATCGAGACGATGATCCTCTGCTATTATGCTGCCTTCGCGGCATCCCTCATCGTCACCGTAGGATTCTCCTCGTTTTTCGCCGCAGTAGGCTCAGCCGGAAAAAGCCAGTCAATGCTTGGCTGGGCGGCGGCATTGGCCTCTCCAGATGGAATTTTCTGGTGCGGCACAGCGGTGCTGATCGCCGCCGGGGCTCTGCTCGCCGCCGGAACAAGGCTCTACTTTCTGGTCCAGAAGATTATGTTTGTCGTCGCCATTGTCGGCACGGCCGTGACCGTAATTGTCCTTCTGTTTGGCACTCGTGAAGCCTTTCAAGCCAATTTCGCTAGCGCAACCGGCCTCAATTACGATTCTGTTATTGAAGCGGCGAAGGCAGCCGGATGGGCGCCGGCGGAGTATAGCTGGAGCATGACGGTCGCGTTTCTAGTGTGGCCACTGCTGCCGCTTCTCGGTGCCGTGCAATCGGTCGGCATCGGCGGCGAAGTGAAGCGTGTCGACCGCTCTCAGCTCTTTGGAATGGTCGGCGCGGTGGTCGCGGCCGCGGCGATGATCGCGCTGGTCGCAATCCTTGCAGATAGAACCTTCGGCTATGACTTTCAGGCGGCGATCGCCTTCAACTCTCTGAGTGCCGTGGCGGGCGGGTCGACCGAGGGTCCAGTCGGCGCGGCACCATGGTTCACAGTGCTGGCCGGAATCCTGAGCGGCAGCGTGCTTTGGACCGCCATCATAATGGCAGGGTTCGTGGCCTGGATCTGGTTCTGGGTTCCCGCCGAACTCGCCTATACGACGCGTACCATGATCGCCTGGTCGTTCGATCGGGCGGCACCGGAGTGGCTCGGCTATGTAAGCGAGCGTCTGCATACACCGATCATCGCGATTGGTCTGTCGACCGCCGTCAGCATCGTCTTCATGTGGCTGATTGCCTATCAGGGTATTGCCTTCCTGACACTGGTCGAAGTGCTGCTGCTCATTTGGGGAGCCGCAATGGTATCGGCAGTCCTGTTCCCTTTTACCCGCCCAGATCTCTATCGACTATCCCCCGCCGCCAGGGTGACGATCGGCGGGATTCCAGTCATGGCGATCACCGGCCTGGTTACCGCACTCTTCTTTCTCTGGACCATCGTGACGCTGTGGAACGATCCGAATGCCGCCGGCCCGTTGATCGCTGCCGATCACGTCACGCTCGAATTCTGGATTACGCTCGGGCTCGCTGTGTTCGGCGCTATCTGGTATGCGGCCATTCGTTCATATCGTCGACGCCAGGGCATTGACATGGACCTTGCCTTCAAACAGATCCCAATCGAATGAACCAACTCTGGACCGATGGCCGGTAGCAAAGGCGGACTTACCTGGGACGACCTACGATCCGAGGCGGTATCTCTTGCCAGCGCCGCCACGGGCCGAGACCTCGTTCTGCGGTTGGTTGGGTCGGCCGGCGTACGGCTGAGCTCGGCGGAGGCGGACCGTTTGCTCAGCGCACTCCGCCCGCCACCGAAGGATCTCGACTTCATCTGCCGCTCGCAAGACCGTAGTGGACTGAAGGCGCTTTTTGTCGAACACGGCTATGAAATAGATCGTGACATGCTGGTTGCGATGGAAGGCATGCGCTACGCTTTCCGGAACGCGACAACCGGTCTCAAGATAGACCTGTTCGTCGATCGGCTTGAATTCTGCCACCGGATTGATCTTGGTGATCGAATGGCGACACCAGGATTGACGATCCCGCGCGAAGTGCTGCTGCTACATAAGCTGCAAATCGTGTCGCTGACACCAGGCGATCTGCTTGACCTCGGCGTCCTACTGCACCTCTACGAGTTTGCGCCCGGAGATACTGGGTTCAATCTTGAGAAACTGCTAAGTCCGCTCGTTGTGGATTGGGGCTTCTGCCACACGGTCGAACACAATCTCTCCAAAGTCGCCGAGCACGCGGCCGGCGGTGGTTATGCAGCACTCGGTGTTGATGCGGGATCGCGCATAGCCGAGCGTGCAGCGACCTTCGCTCGGGCGATCAGCGTGGCACCAAAATCGATACGCTGGAAGTTGCGCGCCCGAATCGGCGAACGCATGCAGTGGTGGCAGGATGTCGACGACAGAGAGGGCACGTACTGATGGCCCTTTGGCCCTTTAAGAATAAGCGAGACGCGTCGTCCAGCGAAGCCGGGGCAACGACCATGTTCTTTGCCTCGGATCTGCACGGCTCCGAAGTTTGTTTCCGCAAATTCCTCAACGCCGCTCAATTCTACGCTGCTGACATTCTAGTGTTGGGCGGCGACATTGCCGGAAAACTTGTACTGCCGATCGTCGAGGATACGGGCGGTCGGTTCCGCGCTACGCTTCATGGCGAACAGCGCACGCTGGACGCTGACACTCTGCCGGGATTCGAGCGTGAGGTCGCCAACCTTGGCTTCTACGTGCGGCATTTCACTCCAGAGGAGATGGTGCATTACAGGCAACACCCCGATGCAGTGGAGCCAATGTTTGAAGCGGCAATCGTCGATCGACTTGAACGCTGGGTCGAGATGGCCGAGGCAAAGCTCGCAGGTACAGGCGTCAACATCATCTTTGCGCCTGGCAACGATGATCCATATGTGCTCGATGGGTGGCTAACGGCCCGCGCCAGTGAGCGGTTCCGCATGGCCGAGGGCGAAATCATTGAAGTAGCGCCTGGACACGAGATGCTGGTTACCGGCTACACCAACGTAACACCATGGAATACGCCGCGGGAATATCCAGAATCCGAAATCAATGCCCATATCGAGGCGATGGCGGGTCGACTGAAGAATCCAGAGACGGCGATCTTTAACATTCACGTACCTCCCTTCGACTCGCGCCTAGATACGGCCCCGATGATCGGCCAGGACCTAAGGGTGAAGACCTCACTCGGGGCCCAGTTGACGGCGCCGGTCGGATCAACAGCAGTTGGCGACGCAATCAGGAAGTATCAGCCGTTACTCAGTCTCCACGGCCATATCCATGAGTCTGGTGGTGCAGTCAAGATCGGCCGGACAGTCGCGATCAACCCGGGCTCGGAATACGGCGAAGGCATTCTTCATGGTGCGTTGGTGACAGTCGGCAACGGCCGCATCATCCGACGCCAGATGACACTTGGGTGACTGGATCCAAGAAGGCGAACCGAGGCTCGAGATATAGTGGAAGGAATCTGGGATGAAGAAGAGCATTGACGTTCAAGCCCTGAAGAAGAAGCTCAAATCGCAAGGTGTCCAATACTTCTTTGGAGCCTATGTAGACGGGCTAGGTGTGCCGAAGTCGAAGGCAGTGCCAATTGATTGCCTCGAGAAGGCTGCGGCAGGTTCTGAGCTCTATACAGTTGGCGCTCTTGAGGCCATGGGGCCGCTCGGGCCGAATGAGGATGAGTGTGTCGGTCTGCCTGATCTCGACACAACCACTGTTCTACCTTGGGACAAACGCTACGCAATGGCTTTCGCGGACCTGCAATTTGCTGGCAAACCATACAGCCATTGCTCTCGGACAGTTCTCAAGCGTCAGCTGGCGGAAGCCGAGAAACTTGGCTTTCGCGTCAATATGGGCATTGAGCCAGAGGTCTATGTGCTGCGTGAAGTGAATGGGGAGTGGAAACCATTCGTCTTGGAAGACGAACGGAACCGGCCAACACGCGGTTACGATCTTGAAACGACGATGCTCGCCGATCCCTTCCTGGAGCCGATGGTAAAGTACATCAATGAGCTTGGTTGGGGTGTCTACTCCTTTGACCACGAAGGCGGTGCAGGGCAGTACGAGTTCGACTTCGGCTACACCGATGCATTGGGAATGGCTGATCGAATGACACTCTTCCGTTTGATGGCGAAGCACGTCGCACGATCAATAGGCTGCATCGCGACCTTCATGCCGAAGCCGTGGTCGAACGCCTTTGGCTCTGGTGCGCATTTCAATATCAGCCTTGCAGATCTCAAGACCGGCAAGAATCGCTTCGAGGCGGAAAGCAATACCAAGTCACGCGACGGGCGTGGCTATTCCGAACTCGCCTATCATTTCACAGCGGGTGTTCTGCGTCACGCAGACGCGATCAGTGCTGTCGTCTGCCCTACCATAAACTCCTATAAGCGGCTCAGCCCGCGCGGGTTCATGAACGAGATATCTTGGGCGCCAGTCTATCGCGCGTACGGTCAGAATAACCGGACACTCATGTGTCGCTTGCCGATGAATCGGCGTTGCCTCGAGCTGAGAAACGCCGACAGCGCTGTTAATTTCTATCTGGGTGCCGCGATGGCTATCGCTGCTGGGCTCGACGGCGTACGGCGGAAGTTGGACCCCGGATCGTCCGTGGATTTCAATACCTATGATGTTAGCGAAGAGGAACTTGAGAAGAAGGGAATTCACCGGTTGCCGCGGACGCTCGGTCAGGCAGTCGAGATCTTCGCTGGCGATACACTTGCCCGGGACACGTTTGGACCTGACTTCCATGACAGCTATACCAAATACAAACGAGCCGAGTGGCAGGAGTATTGCCTCGTGGTTGGCGAATGGGAGCGCGAGCGCTATCTGCATCTTTGGTAGGTCGCGATTGGTGGCCAATGCCGCAACCAGGTAGGAGCTGATCATGCGCAACGAATCTGAGTCTCGCACCCAGGCAAATGTCGAGACGCTTGAGCGACTCAATCGTAGCAACCCTGTTCTCGTTGATATTCGGCCTGCCGGAGATGTGGTACCTGGCATGACGCCGGACATGGTTCTGACGTCAGGCCGGCCGATGCCATGGTCGGAATACATTGGCGGCCAGCGTCAGGCGCTGATCTACGGGGCGATGTACGAAGGACTCGCGAAGGACGAAGGTGATGCTATTGCCAAGTTTGCGAATGGCCGGATCAAGATTGGCGCTTGCCACGAGCACGGCTGCGTTGGCTCCGTTGCTGGAATATACACCGCGTCGATGCCGGTCTTCGTGGTTAAGAACCTGGATCGCGGGAACACTGGATTTTGCAACTTCTATGAGGGTGCGGCGCGTCGGCGGCTAAATTACGGCAGCTACGATGAAGGTGTCCGTCAGGCGCTGCTATTCATACAGCACGTGATCGCACCAGTGATAGGTGCAGCAGTTAAGGCGTCTGGCGGCATACAACTCAAGTCAATCATGACACGCGCCGTTCACATGGGTGATGAGCTCCACAGCCGCAATACGGCTGGGTCTGTACTATTCACACGTGAGCTCACACCATATTTTCTTGACCTATACGCCACACATGGAGACAAGGTCCGTCAGACCCTCGATTTCTTGCAGCAGAACGAGTATTTCTTCTTGCGCCTTGGCATGGCAGCGGCGAAGGCAATGGCTGATGGGGCTCACGGCGTCAAGGGCTCGTCAGTGGTGACTGCAATGACCATAAGTTGTCGAGGCTTTGCCATACGGGTCGGTGGACTCGACGGCGAATGGTATGCGGGCCCTCATGCAGTCGTCGAGGCGCAACTCTTTGAAGGGTTCACCAAGGAGGACATAGAGTGGATCGGCGGCGAGAGCCATATTACTGAAACGGTGGGACTTGGCGGCTTTGCCCAGGCCGCAGCCTTTGCGCTGCAGAAGTATCAGGGCGGTTCTGCCGAGGCCATGGTGGAAACCAACCGGAAAATGTATGAGATCACCGTGGGTGAGAGCAGCGCTTTCCAGATACCCTACTTTGGGTATCGTGGTACGCCAACAGCGATCGATATATTCCGCGTGCTCGATACCGGCATTACACCGGTGATTGATGGCGGTCTTGCTGGAAAAGGCGGTGGCCAAATCGGGGCAGGAATCTTGCGGGCACCGATTGAATGTTTCAAAGCGGCAGCAGAAGCCTACTCGGCCCGCTACGGCGGGCATTGAGAAAACGTTGGAAGATTGTCTAGCGCGGCTTGCCGGCGGGACGACGAGCAGACAGATGATCCCAGAGGATGCAGCGAAGATTTTCCATGTCTGTTGCAAGCTCGCTGCTTCGTCGGTTCATCGAGGCAAAAAATATGCCGTCAAGATGGATCGAGATGAAACGAGCCATATCATCGGGCTCAACAGAACGAAAGAGCTTTTGCGCGACTCCTTCACGGATGTTTTCGGCGAGGAGCTGGCGTTCGTCAGCGTAGAGTTTCTCAATCATACGATCAATCGACGCGACGGACTTTGCCGAGAAGAAGTAGTCAATCGTAACCTTCGACATCTTCCGCAGCACATCGCGCAATTCGATGTTGATGTTGAACCAATCATTGAGTGCGTCGATCGGATTTGTCTGCTTGGTACGCAAGCGCCTGTATCCGCCGATCGCCTGGTGGATGGCATGCTCAATCGAAGCGCGGAACAATTCTTCCTTGCTTCCGAAATAATAGTATATCAGCGCGATATTGATGCCACAGACCTTGGCAATATCGCGGATCGTTACACTGGTGAAATCACGACGCGCGAAGAGGTCAAGGGCTACCACAAGAATTTCAGTGGCACGGTCGCCGGAGCTATTCTCGCCGTGCACCTTACCGGGTCTCCGCTTGGCTACTGCCTTTGTCATGAAAATCCGCATTCTTGTTCGCGCAGCGACGCCCGAGCATCAACTGTTGTGGAGCTACCCTAAGAGATCGGTTGAGGCACCGCCATAGAAAATTGTCTCTGCCGCGCAATGGGATTCAGAAGGAATTGGCACCGATCCAATCTCCGGAAATCTTGAAAATCGGGCAGCAGGGTTGAGGCGTATGAACCATACAATCCACGCAAAGAATCACCATTGGTGCTGGGATAACAGCCTCGCTCCGGCACTCGTGATGGCACCGGGTGATGTCGTTGCGCTCGAGACCCTGGATCCGGGCGGTGGCCAGATCACGCCACATTCGACCGTCGAAAATATCCTGCGCCTGGATTTCGAGCACGTCAATCCGGTGACTGGACCAATCTACATAGATGGCGCCATGCCCGGTGACGCTATCCGTATCCGCATTGAGTCTCTCGTGCCGTCGGGTTGGGGTTGGACGGCGATCATTCCAGGCTTCGGGCTTCTTGCCACGGATTTTCCCGATCCCACCCTCCATCTCTGGCACTACGGCAGGACATCAGGCGGCTCGGCGCATTTTGGTACGGTCGCGCGCGTACCGCTAAAGCCAATGATGGGTTCGATCGGGCTTGCGCCGATGGAACGCGGCGCGCATGACATCCTGCCGCCACGCCGCGTTGGCGGTACGATGGATATCCGTGATATTGGCTGCGGCACGGAACTCTACCTGCCCGTAGAGGTCCCGGGTGGATTGATATCGTTCGGCGACGGGCATGCGGCGCAGGGAGAAGGTGAAGTCTGCGGCACCGGTCTCGAGACGGCGATGCGGCTAGAGGCGCGCATCGATCTCGTGAAGGGTCTCGCGCTTGCGGGCCCTGAGCTCGTCACCGATGGCCCGGTACAACGCCATCTCGACTCGATGGGCTACTACGTCACCACCGGCATCGGGCCAGACCTCATGCAGGATGCCATGGACGCTGTCCGGCGGATGATCGATCTCCTGTGCCGGCATCATGGGCTCCGCCCCGAGGATGCCTACATGCTTTGTAGTGTCGCGGCCGACTTGCGTATCAGCGAGATCGTTGATCGGCCAAACTGGATCGTCTCGCTATACTTCCCGCGAATCCTATTCGAATAGCACTGAATGTGCCGGCGCCATCGGGGCCCGTCATTGAACGAGATGGGGCAACCTAGGTTGTGACCGAGCGGGGGCGAGTGTCCGTCAGCGATGACATCGGACCCAGTCAATTCACCGGCCGCTCGCGTTGACGTGCGGCCTTCTAGAGGCGGTAAAAGCGTCGTTCATGAACTTCCGAATTGTGGCCATGCTTGACAGCATGGTCCGCATTTTCGGCCGGGAACCGCACGATCCTCGCCGGCAGCACCGTGGCCACCGAATGTGTCCCTGGAAAACTCTGGGAGATGCACTATTCGAGAGGATGTAATTTTCTCTCTGGAGTATTGGGGAGGTGTTCTGGAATAAACAATTGAAATAGCGCCGTAATTTGGCGATTCTTTATACATCCATATGAGAGAAAGACTGTTTGGCTGGGGGACTAGGATTCGAACCTAGGTTGACGGAGTCAGAGTCCGTAGTCCTACCGCTAGACGATCCCCCAGCAGGGACCAGGATCGGCCGGACCCGTCGGAGATGACGGGATGCCGGCCGGCGGTCGAAAGCGGGCGGAACCTAATACGATGCGGCCCGGGATTCAAGCCCGGGCCGGCCCCGGTTTCGGCCCAGCCGACGGCCCGGCCCGATTCGGCCTTCCCCGATCCGGCCTTTCATTACCTGGCCCCCGGGACCCGTCTCCCCCGGTCCCGCCGACCCAGGCCCTGTCTGCCCGGCGGCGGCGGCCGGCCGCCGCCTTTATCTCCCGCCGCCAAGCGTGTAGAATTGCCGGTGAAAGTTCCCCGGAGGGCTGCAGCCGGAGCGAGAGGTCGCTCGGAAAATCAAGGACTTGCGCTTGGCCGGGGCCAGGAGTCGTTGCGTTGAATACGGGTGCTTCCGGGCCCCCGCGCGAGGCCCGGTTCCGTGCCGAGGAGGCGCGGATCCGCGCGCGTGCGGCCAAGCCCGGCCAGATCATGGCGGCCCTGGATTTGGGCACCAATAACTGTCGGCTGCTGGTGGCCCGTCAGGCCGCGGCCGGCTTCCAGGTGATCGACGCCTTTTCCCGCATCGTCCGCCTGGGCGAGGGGGTGTCGCAGTCCGGCCAGCTCTCCGCCGCCGCCATCGACCGCACCATCGAGGCCCTCAAGATCTGCGCCGCCAAGATGCAGCGCCGCGGCGTCACCCTGGCCCGGGCGGTGGCGACCGAGGCCTGCCGGCGGGCGGTGAACGGCGCCGGCTTCGTCGCCCGGGCGCGGGACGAGGCGGGAATCGGCCTCGACATCATCACCTCCGGCGAGGAGGCCGAGCTCGCCTTCAAGGGCTGCATGCCGCTCCTCGACCGCCAGATCCAGCATGCCATCGTCTTCGACATCGGCGGCGGCTCGACCGAGCTCGGCTGGCTGCGGATCCGGCCCGGCGAGGCGCCGCAGATCGTCGCCTGGCATTCGGTGCCCCTGGGCGTCGTCTCGATCACCGAGCAGTTCGGCATCGAACCCCGGCCCGGCCAGTCCTACCGGGACTTCTACGAGGACATGGTGCGCCTGGTGCAGGAGCATCTGGAGCCCTTCCACCGCGCCATCGGCGCCCAGGGCGCCATCGCCGCCGGCGATGTGCAGATGCTCGGCACCTCGGGGACGGTGACCACCCTGGCCGGCATCAACCTCGACCTGCCGCGCTACGATCGCTCGCTGGTCGACGGCTGCTTCATCGATTTCCCGGCGATCGAGCGGATCAGCACCGACCTCGCCTTGCGCGACGTGGCGGGGCGCAGCGAGGTGCCCTGCGTCGGCGTCGAGCGGGCGGACCTGGTGGTCAGCGGCTGCGCCATCCTTGCCGCCATCTGCCGGTTCTGGCCGGTAGGGCGGCTGCGGGTCGCCGATCGCGGGGTGCGCGAGGGCATTCTGATGAGCCTGATGACCGGCACGGCGCCGGATTCGGTCTATGGGCCGGCGCCGGACCGCAGGGTGGAACCGGCATGAAGAAGGACGGCGGCAAATCCAAGAAGCCCGGCCTCGGCAAGACCACCGGCCCCAGCGGCCGCGGCCTCTCCGTCCGGGTGAAGACCGCGAAGAAGCGGACCTCCTCCTCGACCTGGTGGCTGGGCCGCCAGCTGAACGATCCCTATGTCCTGGAGGCGAAGAAGCTCGGCTACCGCTCCCGGGCGGCCTTCAAAATTCTACAATTGGACGAAAAATTCCATTTCCTGAAACCGGGGGCACGGGTGGTCGATCTCGGCGCGGCACCCGGCGGCTGGACCCAGATCGCGGCGGCTAAGGTGTTGAAATCCGGGCCCAAGGGCGCCCAGGGCAAGGTCGTCGGCATCGACATCCTGCCGATGGACCCGGTGCCCGGCGCCACCGTCCTGCATCTCGATTTCACCCTCGACGAGGCGCCGGGGAAGCTGATGGCACTGCTGGACGGGCCGGCGGATGTGGTCCTCTCCGACATGGCCGCCTCGGCCACCGGCCATACCCAGACCGATCACATCAAGATCGTCTATCTGGCGGAACTGGCGCTGGATTTCGCCTGCCGGGTGCTTGCGCCGGGCGGGATCTTCATCGCCAAGGTGCTGCAGGGCGGCGCCGAATCCCAGCTTCTGGCCACGCTGAAGCGGCATTTCACCACGGTGAAGCACGTGAAACCCGAGGCCAGCCGCAAGGAATCCGCGGAAATCTACGTGGTTGCGCTGGGTTTTCGCGGTGAAAAGGCCGGTTGACGCCCGGTGAATTGCCGGTGAATCGCGGCAGGCACTCGCCACGGGACTCGCCGGCCCCAATTCCCAGATGTAGCGGATTCCCGCCCGCCGATCCACTCCCGCCGCGGCATATCTGGCCTGCGCACCAGCCGCCGGAACCCGCGGCATTTGCCTTGTGGCGCAAAGCTTCCTGTGTATGATGGCGCGCCAACCCAGACCGGTTCCGAAGCGCCCCGAAAGCGGGGCTTTTTCGTATCCGCACAAGGCCTTAGAGCCCCGGAGGTTCGGCATGAAGATCCGCGACGCCCTGACATTCGACGACGTGCTGCTGGAGCCGGCGCATAGCAGCGTCCTGCCCGCCCAGGCCGAGACCAGGACCAGGCTGACCCGGCGCATCGAGCTCAACATCCCGCTGCTGTCCTCCGCCATGGATACCGTGACCGAGGCGAAGATGGCGATCTGCATGGCGCAGCACGGCGGCATGGGCGTCATCCACAAGAACCTCGATGTCGCCCGCCAGGCCGAGGAGGTGCGCAAGGTGAAGCGCTTCGAATCCGGCATGGTGGTCAATCCGCTCACCATCCACCCCGACCAGACCCTGGCCGATGCGCTGCAGCTGATGGAGGCGCATGCGATCTCCGGCTTCCCGGTGGTCGAGCCGAAGACCGGCAAGCTGGTCGGCATGCTGACCAACCGCGACGTCCGCTTCGCCAACGACAAATCGGTCTCGGTCGCCAGCCTGATGACCAAGGATCGCCTGATCACCGTGCCCTCGGGCGTCGGCCGCGACGAGGCGCGCAAGCTGCTGCACCAGTACCGCATCGAGAAGCTGCTGGTGGTCGACGACAACTACCGCTGCATCGGCCTCATCACGGTGAAGGACATGGAGAAGGCCCAGGCCTTCCCGAACGCCGCCAAGGACGAGAACGGCCGCCTCCGGGTCGCCGCCGCGGTCGGCGTCGGCGAGGACGGCATGCGCCGGGCCGAGGCCCTGCTCGAGGCGGGCGTCGACGTGGTGGTGATCGATACCGCCCATGGCCATTCCCAGGGCGTGCTCACCGCGGTGGCCGCGGTGAAACGCCTTTCCAACGACATCCAGGTGGTGGCCGGCAATGTCGCCACCGGCGATGCCGCCCAGGCGCTGATCGACAGCGGCGCCGATGCGATCAAGGTCGGGATCGGGCCGGGCTCGATCTGCACCACCCGGATCGTCGCCGGCGTCGGCATTCCCCAGCTGACCGCGGTGATCGATTCGGTCGAGCGCGCCCACAAGGCCGGCGTGCCGGTGATCGCCGACGGCGGCATCAAGTATTCCGGCGACCTTGCCAAGGCGATCGCCGCCGGCGCCGACTGCTGCATGGCGGGCTCGCTCCTGGCCGGCACCGACGAGAGCCCGGGCGAGGTCTTCCTCTATAACGGCCGCTCCTACAAGTCCTACCGCGGCATGGGGTCGCTCGGCGCCATGGCCCGCGGGTCGGCGGATCGCTATTTCCAGCAGGAGGTCTCCGATCAGCTGAAGCTGGTTCCCGAGGGCATCGAGGGCCGCGTGCCCTACAAGGGCCCGGCCGGGACCGTCATCCACCAGCTGGTCGGCGGCCTCAAGGCGGCGATGGGCTATACCGGCAACGCCACCATCGCCGACATGCACAGGAACTGCCGCTTCGTGCGGATCACCAATGCCGGCCTCGCGGAAAGCCACGTCCATGACGTCCAGATCACCCGCGAAGCGCCGAACTACCGCCAGAACATGTGAGTGTGCCTGAGGTGAACCCCGCTCCACAGTTTCTGGTGCTGCAATCATGATGCCGGGTGCGCGCCTGCAGGCGGCGATCGAGCTGCTGGGCCAGATTCACGGCGGGTCGGCGCCGGCCGACCGCACCAGCGCCGCCTATTTCCGCGGCCGCCGCTATATCGGCGGCACCGACCGGCGCGAGATCCTGGACCTCACCTATTCCGTCCTGCGGCGGCGAGCCGCGCTCGACTGGCGGATCGAGCAGGTGCCGGGCGAGGATCACCTCGCCGACAACGAGCGCGCCCGCATCATCGCCAAGCTGGTGCTGATCGATCACTGGACGCCGGACAAGATCGCCGGCGCCTTCGACGGCGGGCGCTATCGGCCGCAGCCCCTGGACCGCGCCGAGAAGCAGCTCGCCAAGGGCCTGCAGGGCCAGGAACTGATCGACTGGCAGTCGCCGCCCTGGGTGCGGCTGGAATATCCGCGCTGGTTCGAGGATCGCCTGAAGAAGACCTTCGGCGCCGGGCTGGAGCACGAGATGGCCCAGCAGATCGGCGAGGCGGCGACCGATCTCCGGGCGAATGCGCTGAAGGCGACGCGCGAGCAGGCGATCAAGGCCCTGGCCGCCGAGGGCGTCGAGGCCCGCGCGACCCAGCTCTCGCCCCACGGTCTCCGGCTGCAGGGCCGCACGCCGCTCGCCTCGCTGAAATGCTTCATGGACGGCCTCATCGAGGTGCAGGACGAGGGCTCGCAGCTTGTCGGACTGCTGTGCGATGCCCGGCCCGGCATGCGGGTGGTGGATTTCTGCGCCGGCGCCGGCGGCAAGACCCTGGCGATCGCGGCGCAGATGCAGAACAAGGGCAAGATCGTCGCCTGCGACGTGCTGGAAGGCCGCATCGAACGGGCCGGCGTCCGCTTCAAGCGCGCCGGCGCCCATAACATCGAGCGGCGCGGGCTGTCCTCCGAGCGCGATCCCTGGGTGAAGCGCCATGCCGGTGCCTTCGACCGGGTGCTGGTCGACGCGCCCTGCAGCGGCGCCGGCACCTGGCGGCGCAACCCCGATGCCAAATGGCGCCTGACGCCGGAAGGCCTCCACGAACTGATCGACCTGCAGAAGCGGATTCTGGAGAGCGCGTCGCGCCTGGTGAAGCCGGGGGGCCGGCTGATCTATGCCACCTGCTCGCTGATCGCCGAGGAGAACCAGGAGCAGGTCGATGCCTTCCTGGCGGCCAATCCGGATTTCTCGCTGCTGCCGATCGCCCGGGTCTGGCGCGAGACCATCGGCGACACGCCGTGCCCGGCAGAGGGCGATACCCTGTCCCTGACGCCCGCCCGCAACCACACCGACGGGTTCTTCGTGGCGGTGCTGGAAAGGAAGGCCGTCGCGTGATGCGGCAAGACCCGTCGACCCCTCACCCTGTCCCTCTCCCGCCGCCTGGCGGGAGCCGACATTCGTCGGCGGGGGAGAGGGAACGCCGTAGCGAGAACCTGCAATGAATCCCGGCGTCCAAACCGGAATGCACATTCGCCCCGCCACCGACGCGGATCTTGCGCCGATCGCCGCCATCCATCATCGCAACTGGCAGATCGCCTATGCCGGCATCATGACGCCGGCCGAGATCGACGTGATCCTGCCGGAAAAGCGCCTGCCGCAGTGGCGGCGCTGGCTGGCCGACGCGGACAACATGATCCTGGTCGCGCAATCCGGCGCCGCCGCAATCCAGGGCTTCCTCTTCGGCGGCAAGGTGAAGCCGCATGAGATCCTGTCGGGCGGACTCGATGGCTATGATTGCGAGATCTACTCGCTGCACACCGCCGAGGCGGTGCAGGGCAGGGGCCTCGGCCGGGCACTGATCGGCGCCGCGGCGCAACGCTGGCGGGACCAGGGTCGCAGGGCGCTGACGCTCTGGGCCTATCGCGACAATCCGTTCCGCGGCTTCTACGAGCGCATCGGCGGCCGGCTGATCGCGGAGGGATTGGATGACGGGATTCCCGACGTCGCCTATGGCTGGCGGGAAATCGACGCATTGACCGGGCTGCACGCCCAGACAACGACTTGAGCCGGAAGGACTTCGACCCAGACATGACCGACCGCATTCTCATTCTCGACTTCGGGTCCCAGGTGACGCAGCTGATCGCGCGGCGCGTGCGCGAGGCCGGGGTCTATTGCGAAATCTTCCCCTTCAACGTCGATCCCCTGCGTATCAAGGCCTTCGCGCCCAAGGGCATCATCCTCTCCGGCTCGCCGCATTCGGTGACCACCGAGGACGGGCCGCGTGCCCCCGACGAGGTCTGGCAGTCGAAGCTGCCGGTCTTCGGCATCTGCTACGGCGAGCAGACGATGTGCGCGCAGCTGGGCGGCGAGGTGCATGGCTCCGACCACCGCGAATTCGGCCGGGCGACGCTGAAGATCACCGAGCCGAACGCGCTGTTCGACGGCGTTTGGCGGCCGGGCGACACCGACCAGGTCTGGATGAGCCATGGCGACCGCGTGGTGCGGCTGCCGGACGGCTTCCGCGTCGTCGCGGTGAGCGAGGGCGCCCCCTATGCGGCGATCGCCAACGAGGACCGCCGCTACTACGCCGTGCAGTTCCACCCCGAGGTGGTGCATACGCCGCGCGGCGCCGCCCTCATCCGCAATTTCGTCCACAAGATCTGCGGCTGCCGCGGCGACTGGACCATGGCGGCCTTCCGCGATGCCGAGATCGAGAAGATCCGGACCCAGGTCGGCAAGGGCAAGGTGATCTGCGGCCTGTCGGGCGGGGTTGATTCCGCGGTGGCGGCGGTGCTGATCCACCGCGCGATCGGCGACCAGCTCACCTGCATCTTCGTCGACCACGGCCTGCTGCGCGGCGGCGAGGCGGCCCAGGTGCTCGAGCTGTTCCGCGACCATTACAACATTCCGCTGATCCATCGCGATGCCAGCGATCTCTTCCTCGGCGAGCTGAAGAGCGTCACCGACCCGGAGACCAAGCGCAAGATCATCGGCCGGCTGTTCATCGACGTCTTCGACGAGGAGGCGCACAAGATCGGCGGCGCCCAGTTCCTGGCCCAGGGCACGCTCTATCCCGACGTCATCGAGAGCGTCTCCTTCACCGGCGGGCCGAGCGTCACCATCAAGAGCCACCACAATGTCGGCGGGCTGCCGGAGCGGATGAACCTGAAGCTGGTCGAGCCGCTGCGCGAGCTGTTCAAGGACGAGGTCCGCGCGCTCGGGCGCGAACTGGGCCTGCCGGAGAAGATGATCCGCCGCCACCCGTTCCCGGGCCCGGGCCTCGCCATCCGCATTCCCGGCGACATCACCCGCGAGAAGCTCGAGATCCTGCGCAAGGCCGATGCGGTCTATCTCGACGAGATCGACCGGGCCGGGCTCTATGACAAGATCTGGCAGGCCTTCGCCGTGCTGCTGCCGGTGAAGACCGTCGGCGTCATGGGCGATGGGCGTACCTACGACCAGGTCTGCGCGCTGCGCGCCGTCACCTCGACCGACGGCATGACGGCGGATTTCTACCCCTTCGACGCCGCCTTCCTCGGCCGCGTGGCGACCCGCATCATCAACGAATGCCGCGGCATCAACCGGGTGGTCTACGACTACACCTCGAAGCCGCCGGGAACGATCGAGTGGGAGTGAGGGGCGCCGCCCCTCAGCCGAGTTTAGCGCCGCGGTCCTCGAGCAGGGCGCGCAGCACCGAGCGGTGGCAGCGGGATTCGTCTGCGCAGTAGCAGCCGAGGGAGAAATCCGCGCCGTGGGACAACGCGGCGAGGAGGTCGAGGGTGCGGCTTGCGGCCGGCGCCTTCATTTCCGCCCGAAAGGCCTTGACGAAGGCGGCCCAGGCCCCCGCCGTCTCCGCGCTTAATGCCCGAGCCACCAGAGCGGGGCTGGGCGAGAGGTCCGGATACCAGACGTCGTACCAGTTCTCCCGGGCGTAGTTCTCCTTGCGCACGCCGCGCGGCGGCCGGCGCACGGCGCCGATGCGGGTGCCCTCCCGCGGAAGGCGCGGCGTGCCGAGGCGGACGATCCTGAGAGTCATGGCGCCGGCCTCATGCCGGTGCGAGGAAGGGCTGGGCGATCTTCTGGAAAGCCGGCAGCGCTTCCAGCCGCGCCGCATGGGCGCCGAGCACCGGGAAATCCGCCATCGACACCAGCCCCGGATGGGCCTCGCCCAGGAACCGCAGCATGGCGGCGACGGCGATGTCGGCATGGCCGATGCGGTCGCCGAACCAGTAGGCGCCGGTGCGGACCCGCCGGTCGGCCTCGAGGATGCCGAGCGCATGCGAAATCTGCAGGCGGCAGCGCTCGACCCAGAGGTCCGAGACCTCGCGGTGCAGGCGCTTCTCGTAGAACAGGCTGACCGCCTTTTCGGCGACGCCGGTCGCCAGGGCAGCGACTTTCAGGGCCCTGTGCCGCGCCGGTTCCGCCCGCGGGAACAGCGCCCGGTCCGCCGGCACCAGGCTGTCGAGATAATCCAGGATGCTGTGGCTCTCGATCAGCACCTCGCCGTCGTCCAGCACCAGGGTCGGCACCCGGGTCAGCGGGTTGTAGGGCCGGATCTTCTCGGCATCGCCGAACACCGACCAGGGCCGGTGCTCGAAAGGGAGCCCATAGAGCGTCAGCGCGATGCCGACGCGGCGCACGAAAGGCGAATCATACTGGCCGATGAGGATCATCAGGCGGGCTCCCGAGGATGAACCGCCCGCACCGCGCGGGCCAGGCGCATCATGCCGCAAACAAAAGCGGCCGCGCCATCGCTGGCAGCGGCCGATGAAGTTCCCCCAAGTTCAGCGACGTTGCTACGCCGCCTCCGACTTCTTGTGATAGGCGACGTGGCAATGGTTGGTGCAATAGGGCCGGCCGGGCTCGGCGGGCTCGCCGCAGAAATGGAAGCCGGCCTGTTTCGGATCGCCCATCGGCCAGGAACAGGATTTCGAGCCGCCATGGGCTGCCCGGGAGGCGTGGGACTTCGACGGGGCCGGCGGCGTCGTCTCGGCCCGGGGCTGCGGCTGGCTCATCTGCGGCATGGCCGGCGCGGTCAGCGGCTGGGTGCCGTGCCGGGTCTGCGGGATCGACTGGCTGGGCTGCTGCATCCGCCGGGCGGGTGCCGCGGCGGTGGTGCGGCGCTTCGGCTGCACATTGCCCGAGGTCTCACGCTTGATCGGGGAGGGGCGGCCGGTCAGACCCAGGCGGTGGGCCTTGCCGATCACCGCATTGCGGGTGACGCCGCCCAGAATCGCGGCGATCTGACTGGCTGTCTGACCCTGGCCCCAGAGTTTCCTCAGGGTTTCGATCCGTTGTTCCGTCCATTCCATGGCAGGCCTCGCTGATCTGTGGGCGACACAGGATGTTGTGTAGCGCCTATTTCACTCCACAATATGCTGCGAGGCAAGAGCCTCGAGTTTAAATCTTGTGGATATAAGGGAATGTACTGCGAACAGATTGGGGCAGCATGTATGCCCCGTTCCGCAGTCTCCGCCGCTTACTTAGGGCGGATGCCGCTCCGGATCAAGCGTCAGTCAGTTCTCGATGACGGTGAGCTGGCGGTCGAGGAGGTCGATGATCTCGGCAAGGCGGCGGCTGGATTTCAGCTGGCGATTCCTGGAGAGGAGGACGTAATTGGCGTCCTTGTCGCCCTTCAGGACCACCTTGTGCACGCTGAAGAGCGGCTGTTCCTGGCTGCGGCGGTAGATGGAGAAGACCGCCATGTTGCTGCGGTGGTCGATCGCATAATCCCGCCAGACCCCGCGGCAGACCTGGCGGCTGTAGGCGGCCAGTAACAGGTTGAGGTCGGTCCGGTTGAAGAAAACCCGCCGGCCCTGGCGACGATACTCGGCGAGTTGAACGAGCTGCGTCATCTGCCTCCCGCGCTATTCCCATCCATCGGGCACGCCTGCCGGAAATGCGATTCGGCCGTTAACTATGGCGGAATCATCGCCCAATTCGCGCCACCCGTCTAGAGGCAGGCGGGACCGGTCACGGATAGATGGAGATTTCCGAGGTCGCCGTCTGGTCCACCGCCGCATCGCAGACCACCGCGGCCCGGCGGCGGTAGCAGTTCCCCTCATAGGGCGCGTGCAGCCTGGCCTCCTCCTGGGCGATTTCGGCCGCCGTCTGGCAATATTTGCCGGTCTTGGTGTAGCGCAGGATCGAGCAGTCCTCGCCGCTGATCAGCGAGACCACGTGGTCGGAGGCGGTCTTGCCGGTCTGGTTGAGCGAAACCCCCTCCACGGTGGCGGCGATGGCCAAAGGCGGGGCGATGCTGCAGCCGCCGAGGGGCAGGACCAGGGCCAGCAGCAGGCCGAGGTTAAGGAGGTGGAGGGTGGGCAATTTCAGCCGGTTCGCCATGCTGCGGTCTCTTCCAATGGGGTGCCAAATCGCGATCCCCGGGAAATAAGCAAGTTCCGTTCCAACCCTTAAGGACAGCCGCCGGAAAGGTTGTCGCAAGAGCTTTGCGGCGTTTGCACATGCGAGGCCAAGTCGCTATGTTACCGGCCGATTTCGGCCCGCCAAATGCCAGTTTGCCGCTGGCAGGGCGGCGGCCGGCAGACCGGACGATCAGGGGTTCCAAGTGGCGGATATTTTCCAGGAAGTCGAAGAGGACCTCAGGCGCGACAAGGCGCTGGATTTCTGGAAACGCCATCAGACCCATATCATCGCCGCCGCGGTGCTGGCGGTGGCGCTTTCGGGCGGGATTTCCGGCTGGCGGGCCTACAGCCAGCACCAGCGCGAGGCCGCCGGCGCCGCCTACAGCGCCGCCATGGATGCCATCGACAAGGACCCGAAGACCGCGCCGGCGCAGGTGGATGCCCTGGTCGCCCAGGGCGGCTCGCTGGGCGGATTCGCGCTCCTGGCCCGGTTCCAGCAGGCCAGCCAAACGCTGAAGGCCGGCGATGCGGCCAAGGCCGGCGACCTCTTCGCCGCCCTGGCAGCCGACGGTTCGGTCGACAAGCCGCTGAAGGATCTGGCGGCGATCCTGGCGGCGCTCGCCCGCCTCGATGGCGGCAAGCCGGCCGAGGCCACGGCCCTGGTCCAGCCGCTGACCGCCGAGGGCAATGCCTATCGCCTGTCGGCGCTGGAGATCTCCGGCCTCGCCGCGCTCGCCGCCGGCGACAGGGCGAAGGCCAAGGAACTCTATACCCAGTTGAAACAGCTCGCCGCCTTGCCGACCGCGCCCCGCAGCCTCGCGGCGCGGGTCGACATGATGCTCGACCGGCTGAAGGATTGATGCCGATGCGCAGGGAAACCACCCGCAAGCTGTTCGCCGCGACCCTCGCGGTCCTGTTTCTGCCGCTCGCCATCGGCGCCTGCGACAAGACCAAGGTGCCGCTGCCCGGCGAACGCGTCTCGGTGCTGCAGCTCGACCGCGACCTCGCGGTCGATCCGGCCCTGGCCGATGTCTCGGTCAGGCTGCCCAAGCCCTATATCAACGATGCCTGGGCCCAGGCCGGCGGCAACCAGGCCCATGCCATGTACCACCTCGCCTCCGGCGAGGGGACCCTGGGCCAGGCCTGGAGCGCCGATGTCGGCAGCGGCGCCGACAGCGCCAACCGGCTGCTGGCCGAACCGGTCGTCGCCGACGGCATGGTCTTCACCCTGGATGCCGAAAGCCTGGTCAGCGCCTTTTCGGCGGGCAGCGGCAGCCGCGTCTGGAGCAGCGATCTCACGCCGGATGTCGACGACGACGACCTGTTCGGCGGCGGCGTGGCGGTGGCCGAGGGCAAGGTCTTCGTCACCACGCCCTTCGCCAAGCTGATCGCCCTCGACGAGCGCAGCGGCGCGCGGCTCTGGGAAGTGGATGCCCCGGCGCCGATGCGCTCGCCGCCGGCGGTGAGCGACGGGCGGATCTTCACCCTCACCATCGACAACCAGCTGGTGGTCTATGCCAGCGACGACGGGCGCCGGCTGTGGTCGAATGCCGGTGTCGAGGAAGCCGCCGGCCTGCTCGGCGGCACCACGCCGGCGGTGCTCGGCGATGTCGTGGTCGCCGCCTATACCTCGGGCGAGCTGCTCGCCTTCGACGTGGTTTCCGGCCGCAGCCTGTGGAGCGACAGCCTGGCCGGCAAGTCGCGCGGCGACGCCGTCGCGGCCCTGACCGACATCCGCGGCCGGCCGGTGATCGACCGCGACCTGGTGATCGCCATCGGCAACGGCGGCGTCATGGCGGCGATCGACCTGAAGCGCGGCGGCCGCGTCTGGGATGCCAGCCTCGGCGGCACCCAGAGCCCCTGGGTGGCCGGCGATTTCGTCTACGTGCTGACCAACAACAGCGAGGTCATCTGCCTGGCGCGCGGCGACGGCCGGATCAAGTGGATCCAGCAGCTGCCGCAGTTCGAGGATCCGGTCGACCACGAGGACCCGATCTACTGGTCCGGACCGGTGCTGGTCGGCAACCGGCTGCTGATCTCCGGCTCCAACGGCGTGGCGGTGGCGATCTCGCCCTATTCCGGCGACATCCTCGGCAAGCAGGAGCTGCCGGACCGCTCGCACCTGCCGCCGGTGGTCGCCAATCAGACCGTCTTCATTCTGTCCGACGACGCCCGCCTGATCGCCCTGCGATGAGGTCGGCGGAAGCGAATAACCGGCGGCGCGGGAGTTCGGGCGCGGCCGGGCGATAAACGCGCGGGCCGGCGCCCGTGCCGACCGGGTCTGTCGAGGGGTAAGGGAAGCGCATGCCGAAACGCACCGACATCAAGTCGATCCTGATCATTGGTGCCGGGCCGATCGTCATCGGCCAAGCCTGCGAGTTCGACTATTCCGGCGCCCAGGCCTGCAAGGCCCTGCGCCAGGAAGGCTATCGGGTGGTGCTGGTGAATTCCAATCCCGCCACCATCATGACCGACCCCAATCTGGCCGATGCCACCTATATCGAGCCGATCACCCCCGACGTCGTCGCCAAGATCATCGAGAAGGAGCGGCCCGACGCGCTGCTGCCCACCATGGGCGGCCAGACCGCGCTCAACACCGCGATGGCGTTGCACAAATCCGGCAAGCTGGCCGAGCTCGGCGTCGAGCTGATCGGCGCCAATGCCAAGGCGATCGACATGGCGGAGGACCGGCTGCTGTTCCGCCAGGCGATGGACCGGATCGGCCTGGAGAGTCCCAGAGGCGACATGGTGGGCACGCTCGAGGCGGCGCTCGACGTGCTGGCCAAGGTCGGCCTTCCCGCCATCATCCGCCCCAGCTTCACCATGGGCGGGACCGGCGGCGGCATCGCCGCCAACCGCGAGGAGTTCATCCGGATCGTCGAAGGCGGCCTCAAGGCCTCGCCGGTCGGCGAGGTGCTGATCGAGGAATCGGTGCTGGGCTGGAAGGAGTACGAGATGGAAGTGGTCCGCGACAAGGCGGACAACTGCATCATCATCTGCTCGATCGAGAACATCGATCCGATGGGCGTCCATACCGGCGATTCCATCACCGTGGCGCCGGCGCTGACGCTGAGCGACAAGGAATACCAGGTGATGCGCAACGCCTCGCTGGCGGTCCTGCGCGAGATCGGTGTCGACACCGGCGGCTCCAACGTGCAGTTCGCGGTGCATCCGGAAACCGGTCGCCTGATCGTCATCGAGATGAATCCGCGGGTCTCGCGGTCGTCGGCCCTGGCCTCGAAGGCGACCGGCTTCCCGATCGCCAAGGTGGCGGCCAAGCTGGCGGTCGGCTACACCCTCGACGAGCTCGCCAACGACATCACCCGGGTGACGCCGGCCTCGTTCGAGCCGACCATCGACTATGTCGTCACCAAGATGCCGCGCTTCACCTTCGAGAAGTTCGCCGGCGCTGAGGCCATCCTGTCGACCTCGATGAAGTCGGTGGGCGAGGCGATGTCGATCGGCCGCAGCTTCCAGGAATCGGTGCAGAAGGCGCTGCGCTCGATGGAGACCGGCCTCACCGGCTTCAACGCCGTCGAGCTCGACGGCGAGGACCATGCGGCGATTGCCGCGCAGCTGCAGCGCCAGACCCCGGATCGCCTGCTGGTGATCGCCGAGGCGCTGCGCCGCGGCATGTCGGTGGAGGCGATCCATGCCGCCTCGCGGTTCGATCCCTGGTTCATCCGCCAGATCGAGGCGATCGTCGCCGCCGAGACCCAGGTGCGCGCCAGGGGCCTGCCGCAGACCCGGCCCGGCATGCTGCGCCTGAAGAAGATGGGCTTCTCGGATGCACGCCTGGCGGAACTGGTCGGACTGACGCCGGCCGAGGTCACCCGGCAGCGCCACGCCCTCGAGGTGCGCCCGGTCTACAAGCGGATCGATACCTGCGCCGGCGAATTCGCCTCGGCCACGCCCTACATGTATTCCTGCTACGAGGGCAACGGCGAGACGCCGGCCGAATGCGAAGCCGAGCCCAGCGACCGCCGGAAGGTGATCATCCTCGGCGGCGGCCCCAACCGCATCGGCCAGGGCATCGAATTCGACTATTGCTGCGTCCACGCCGCCTATGCGCTGAAGGAGGCGGGCTACGAGACCATCATGGTCAACTGCAACCCGGAAACCGTCTCCACCGACTACGACACCTCGGACCGGCTGTATTTCGAGCCGCTGACCGCCGAGGACGTGATCGAGCTGGCGCGGGTCGAGCAGCGCCGCGGCACCCTGATGGGCTGCATCGTGCAGTTCGGCGGCCAGACCCCGCTGAAGCTGGCGGCGGCGCTGGAGGCGGCACAGATCCCGATCCTCGGCACCTCGCCGGATGCGATCGACCTCGCCGAGGACCGCGAGCGGTTCCAGCAGCTGCTGCACCAGCTGCAGCTGCGGCAACCGGCGAACGGCATCGCCCGCTCGACCGAGGAGGCGGAGGAGATCGCCCGGCGGATCGGCTATCCGGTGGTGATCCGCCCGTCATACGTGCTCGGCGGCCGCGCCATGGAGATCGTCCATGAGCCGGAGCAGCTGCGCCGCTACATGCGGCGGGCGGTGCAGGCTTCCGGCGCGAATCCGGTGCTGATCGACCTCTATCTCGAGGATGCGATCGAGGTGGATGTCGATGCCCTGTCCGACGGCGACGAGGTCTTCGTCGCCGGCATCATGGAGCATATCGAGGAGGCCGGGATCCATTCCGGCGATTCCGCCTGTTCGCTGCCGCCGCACACGCTCTCGCTCGGCGTCATCGCCGAGCTGCGCCGTCAGACCGAGGCGATGGCCAAGGGCCTGAACGTCGTCGGCCTGATGAACGTGCAGTTCGCCATCAAGGGCAACGACATCTACGTGCTCGAAGTCAACCCGCGCGCGAGCCGGACCGTGCCTTTCGTCGCCAAGGCGACCGGCGTCACCCTGGCGAAGATCGCCGCACGGGTGATGGCCGGCGAGAAGCTGAAGGAATTCGACCTCAACGCCACCAAGCGCCACCATGTCGCCGTGAAGGAAGCGGTCTTCCCGTTCAACCGTTTCCCGGGCGTCGACATCATCCTGGGTCCGGAGATGAAGTCCACCGGCGAGGTGATGGGGCTGGACTCGAATTTCGCCAAGGCGTTCCTGAAGGCGCAGCTCGGCGCCGGACAGCGCCTGCCCAAGACCGGCACCGTCTTCGTCTCGGTCAAGGACAAGGACAAGCCGGCGATCGTGCCGCCGGTGCGGCGCCTGCTGGAAATGGGCTTCGACATCGTCGCCACGCCCGGCACCGCGTCCTATCTGCGGAACCAGGGGCTGAATGTCGGCGCCATCAACAAGGTGCATCAGGGCAGCCCGCATGTCGTCGACGCCATGCAGCGCGGCGAAATCAAGTTGGTTTTCAATACGGTAGCGGGTTCCAAGGCGATCGCCGACAGTTTCAGCCTGCGCCGCTCGGCCCTGATGGGCCAGATCCCCTATTACACCACGATTTCCGGTGTCCTGGCCGCGGTCGAGGCGGTCGGCGCCCTGGCCAGCGGGGACCTTGAAGTCGCGCCCCTGCAATCGTACTTTAATGTTTCGAACGCCTATCGGGGCGACCGGGAACGGTCGCCGATCTGACCCATCGGATGCCGGTTTCGCTTGAGGGAGTGGGCGAAGCCGCAGCCGGGGGGTCGCTTTTGCTTTCGGCAGTGACGAGATGACCAAGATTCCGATGACCGAAGGCGGCTTCAGCCGCCTGGAAGAAGAATTGAGACATTTGAAGGCGGTCGAGCGGCCGGCGATCATCCGCGCCATCGCCGAGGCCCGCGAGCACGGCGATCTCTCGGAGAATGCCGAGTATCATGCCGCGCGCGAGCGCCAGAGCTTCATCGAAGGCCGCGTGCTGGAACTCGAGGACAAGATCAGCCGCGCCGAGGTGATCGACCCGTCGAAGCTCACCGGCAAGGTGGTGAAGTTCGGCGCCACGGTGACCTTGATCGACGAGGATACCGACGAGAAGCAGATCTATCAGATCGTCGGCGAGGACGAGGCCGACATCAAATCCCGGCGCCTCGCGATCACCGCGCCCCTGGCGCGGGCCCTGATCAACAAGGCGGTCGGCGACACCGTCGAGGTAACGACGCCGGGCGGCTCGAAGTCCTACGAAGTCTCCAAGGTCCAGTTCAAGTAATCCACCGGCGGGCAATGATGGCGATGTCATGAGGTATCTTGGCTTCGCCATGCTCGGAACGGTGTTGATCTGTCTCGCGGCCGCCCCGGCCCGGGCCGCCGACAGCTACACCCTGGCCCTCACCTGGCAGCCGGCCTTCTGCGCAGACAAGCCGGACCGTGCCGAATGCCGCGGCGGGGATGCCGGCGCTTCCCCGCTGGTATTGCATGGCCTTTGGCCGGACTGGGACGTCAACGGTGACGGGAACCGGGATGGCAACGACGCCTATTGCCTGGATGCCGGCCCGGCCCGCGACAGCATCCTCCGGATCGACACCGGCGGCGGCAGCTGGAAGGACCTGCCGCAGGTCGCCATCACCAAGGCGATGACGGACGACCTGCCGGCGGTCATGCCCGGGGCCCGCGCGTATCTCGACCGTCACGAATGGTGGAAGCACGGCACCTGTTCCGGCCTGAAGCCGGTGGACTATTTCGGCGCCGCCATCCTGCTGACCCGACAGATGCAGCTGGGTGCCCTCGGTTCATTCCTCGAAGAGCACCAGGGGCAGACGGTGAAGCTGAAGGCGCTTCTTGGCGTGTTCGACGAGGAGTTCGGCGCCGGCAGCGCCCGGGCCCTGAAGCTTGTCTGCAATCCCGCGCCGGATGGGGCGATGGCCCTGAGCGAGGTCCAGCTGCGCCTGAAGCGCGAGCGCATCGGCGAAGGCCTTCTCCCCTCGACCCTCGATACCGGGGGCCGGGCGCCGCGCGGGAAATGCGGCGCCACCCTGCGGATCGAAGCGGTAGAATAGCGGCCCGGCGGTGCCGGGCCATGGAACCTACGGCGCCATCCAGGCCTGGAGCTCGGCGAGCGTCGCCTTGCCCCGAACCATGGCGGCCACCCTCTCGCCGATGGCGGCGCCGAACTTGAAGCCGTGGCCGGAACAGGCACTGATCACCAGGGCGCGGTCGCGCTCCTCGGCGATGAAACGACCGTCATCGGTCCGCGCGTACCAGCAGGTGCGCGAAGCCGCCGGCCGATAAGCGTCGATATCCTTGACCACGTTGCGGAAGGTCTTGAACAGCACGGCCGTCTCGCCGTTGGTCACCTCGGGGTTGTCGCCGGCGGCGCCGGTCCTGCGGGTGGTGGTGGCGCCGAGCTTGAGGCGCCCGCCGCCGACCGGCGGCACCCCATAGAGTTCCTCGACATGGCCGAGATCGATGATCGCCGGCGACCGGCTCCAGGCGGTTTCCCAGGTGCCTGGCGGGGTCAGGTAGACCGAGATCTGGCGCTGGATCGCCACCCGCCGGGCGAATTCCGGCAGCAGGTTCGGGAGCCAGGCGCCGGCGGTGACGATCAGCTGGTCGAAATGCCGGTCGAGGCCGTTGCCGCAATGGATGGCGCCGTCGGCCGGGTCGATGCGCCTGACCGCGGCGTTCTCCATGACATGCACCCCGGCATCCCGGCAAAGCCGGAGGAGGTCGCGGAGGATCTGGCCGGCCAGCAGGACGCCGCCATCCGGCTCCAGCAGGCCCCAGCGAAAGGCACCGGTCTCCAGGAACGGGCAGAGTTCGCCGATTTCCTGCGGGGTCAGCTGGCGGAAGGGCAGGTCCGCGGCGACCATGGATTTTCGCCCCTCATCGGTCCAGTCGCCCTCGGCACCCGAACAGGAAAGTCCGCCGCAGCGGATGAAATGCGACTGGCCGATCGCCTGCCAGAGCCGGTCCCAGGCGGCGATGGCGTCGTCGATCCGCCGGGCATAGCCGGGCTGGCCGGGATAGATCCGCCGCATCAGCCGGTTCTCGTCGCTGGAGGCGGCCTGGGGATGCGGCATGGTTCCCTGGTCGATCAGGGTGACGTTGCACCCGGCCTTGGCGAGGTTCCAGGCGGTGCTTGCTCCCATGATGCCGGCGCCGACGATTCCGATCCGCATGGAGCCCCCCAGGTTTTTTCGTTACCGGGATCGTCGCCGATCCCAGCCCCGGCGGCAAGCGACGGTTAACGGGGCGGCAAGAGCAGAACCCCGGCCGGGGAGCCCGGCCGGGGTTGAAGTCCGGTTCGGCTTGTGATCGGCCTAGCCGATCTCGAAGCGCGCCTCGTTGCTCCAGAGCAGGGCCTCGAGGTCGATCGCCACGCCGTTGCAATCGACGATGCGAACCTGACCGAGCTGGGCCGCCCGGACGTAGTTCGAGACCACCACCATGCAGCCGGGTGCGACCAGTTTCAGGGCACCGCTGCGGGTCAGGCGGACCTTCAGGCCGTGGCCCGCAAACGGCAGGTCGATCTGGCAATTCGGCCGCGCCGCAAGCAAAGTGCCGGCGCAGGCGGTAAACGCCGTTAACGATTCAGTTCCATAGGTAAGCATGACCGTCCCAATCTTCATAGACGCCCCATCCCGAGGCGAGTGGGACATGGGGGTTAATTCGCCTGCACGTAGTGATACGCGTCACGGGAATCCCCGGACGCAGGGCCGCAGGGGCCAGGATGTGATCCAGGCCACAGGCCAGGGAACTTTGTCCGGCGGGCGGCGGTTGCAAGGTTGGCCGGGGGACACAGCGGGCTGCAGAGTGGCGGGGAAAGCATGAGCGGCGGCAGAAAACCGGCGAATTTCGCGCAGCTTGCCAATAGCCGCGCGGCGGCGATCTCGTCCGGTATTGGCGTGCGCCGGAGACTTCAAATCCGCTGGAGCCGGAGCGGCGGCTGCCGCCATCCGGGCATGCCACCTACTCCGCGGCGCGACTTCCCGGCTGGTTGCGCGGCTCGTCGCTCTCGATCGGCACGCCCGGCAGGTTCTTCGAGGTGCGGATCGCCAGGGCCGACTTGACGTGGCTGACATTCGGCGCCGGGGTGAGGTTGGTGGTCAGGAATTTCTGATAGGCGTCCCAGTCGTGGGCCACCACCTTCAGCAGGAAGTCCGTTTCGCCCGCCAGCATGTGGCATTCGCGGACCTGGCTCCAGCTCTGTACCAGCGCCTCGAAAGCCTTGAGATCGTTTTCCGCCTGGCTGCTCAGGCCGACATGGGCGAAGACCGTCACGCCGTAGCCCAGGGCCTCGGCATTGACCTCGGCATGATACCCCTTCAGGTACCCGGCTTCCTCCAGCGCGCGGACCCGGCGCAGACAGGGCGGCGCCGAGATGCCGGCGCGTTCGGCGAGTTCGACATTGGTCATTCGCCCGTCGGCCTGCAGGTCCGCCAGGATCCGGAGGTCGATCTTGTCGAGCTTGGCGCGACGCATGAAATGAACCTTTCGATTTTCACCGCTTTGGAGCAATTATATTACGGGTAATTTCGTTTCGCCAATAGTCTCTGCGCCGCCGACAAACAAAATCCCGTGCGCCTTGCTGCCTATCTCAGGCGATGAAACCGGTGCCGACGTGTTTCCGGCGGCCGGTGGCAACCAGGGTGTGGCAGGCACGACCTACGCCTATTTCACCAGCACCACTCCCTTCACCACGGTGCTTTTCGCCAGCAGCCACAATTCCTTCGAATTCGACGATGTCAGCGTCTCGGCGGTGCCGCTGCCGGCGGCGCTGCCGCTCTTCGGGGTGGCGCTGGCCGGGTTGGGCGTCATGCGCCGGCGGCGGGTCCGCAAGCCCGCAGACTGAGCCCCCAGACTCCGTCTGCGCGGAGGGAGATCGGGCGCATCATCGGATGCGCCCGATTTCGTTTCCGGGCGCGGCGGCCGGGCCGGCGTTACCCCCTTAGAATGCAATGACAAATGCCGGGCATCCGCCGGCCGGGCCGCGGCGCGGCTGGCCGGGTGTGCAGGCGCGGCGGCGAATCGCCGGCCCCAACTTGAGTCAAGCGGTCGCAGCACCTATGTTAAGGGGACATATCGCTTGCGCGACTCGCGGGCTGCTTTGAACAGGACGCTTCCCATCATGGCGACGGAACACAGGACCAAGGCGCTGATCATCGGTTCCGGCCCGGCCGGCTACACCGCCGCGATCTATACCGCGCGCGCCAACCTGAAGCCCATCCTGGTCCAGGGCATCCAGCCGGGTGGGCAAATGACCATCACCACCGACGTCGAGAACTACCCGGGCTTCGCCGACGTCATCCAGGGCCCCTGGCTGATGGAGCAGATGCAGAAGCAGGCGGAGCATGTCGGGACGCGGATGATGTTCGACACCATCGTCGAGGTCGATCTCTCGCGCCGGCCGTTCCGCGCCGTCGGCGATTCCGGCGACATCTATTTCGGCGATACGCTGGTGATCGCCACCGGCGCCCAGGCGCGCTGGCTCAACCTGCCCTCGGAGCAGAAGTTCCGCGGCTTCGGCGTCTCGGCCTGCGCCACCTGCGACGGCTTCTTCTTCCGCGAAAAGGAGGTCTGCATCGTCGGCGGCGGCAATACCGCGGTCGAGGAGGCGATCTACCTGACCAATCACGCCACCAAGGTGACGCTGATCCACCGCCGGGATTCCCTGCGGGCGGAGAAGATCATGCAGGAGCGCCTGTTCCGCAATCCGAAGATCAATGTAATCTGGGACAGCGCGGTCGAGGAGGTCCTCGGCTCCGGCGATCCGATCGGCGTCAGCGGCGTGAAGATCCGCAACCTGAAGACCGGCGAGACGCGCGAGATCGCCTGCGACGGCCTGTTCGTCGCGATCGGCCATACGCCGTCGACCGAGCTCTTCAAGGGCAAGCTGCCGCTGGACGCCGAAGGCTATCTGCTCACCAGGCCGGACAGCACGGCCACGACGATTCCGGGCGTCTTCGCCGCCGGCGACGTCAAGGACAAGGTCTTTCGCCAGGCGGTCACCGCGGCCGGCATGGGTTGCATGGCGGCATTGGAGGCGGAGCGCTTCCTGGCCGCCAACGAACACGGGGAAGCCAAGGCTGCCGAATAGCCGGAATCCGGCGGCACTTGGTTCGGGGGTCGGTCCATGATGGACTGGGACAAGCTGCGCATCTTTCACGCCGTTGCCGAGGCCGGCAGTTTCACCCATGCGGGCGAAACGCTGAACCTCAGCCAGTCGGCCGTCAGCCGCCAGATCAGCTCGCTGGAGGAAAGCCTCAGCGTCGCGCTGTTCCACCGGCATGCCCGCGGCCTGATCCTCACCGAGCAGGGCGAGTTGCTCTATCGCACCGCCCATGAGGTGTTCTCCAAGCTCGCCATGGCCGAGGCGCAACTGGCGGAATCCAAGGACCGGCCGAAGGGCCAGCTGAAGATCACTGCGACCCAGGCCTTCGGCTCCTCCTGGCTGACGCCCTGCCTGCTGGAATTCATCGAGCTCTATCCCGATGTCGAGGTCGACCTGGTCCTCGAGGACCGCGAGCTCGATCTCTCCATGCGCGAGGCCGACGTCGCCATCCGCATGCAGCCGCCGCGCCAGCCGGAGCTGATCCAGCGGCACCTGATGACGGTGCATCTCAATGTCTACGCGGCGCCGAACTATCTGAAGCGCCACGGCATTCCGAAATCGCCGGAGGATCTCGACAACCACCGGATCATCGTCTACGGCGACGACACCCGTCCGCCGGTGAAGGACATCGACTGGCTGCTGAAGACCGGCACCCGCAAGGACAAGCCGCGCACGCCGATCCTCACGGTGAACAGCGTGTATGCGATCCAGCGGGCGGTGCAGAGCGGCCTCGGCCTCGCCAGCCTCCCGGAATTCATGGTGACCGAGACCCAGAGCCTGGTCCGCGTGCTCCCCGAGATGCAGGGTCCGCGCATTGACGCCTATTTCGTCTATCCGGAAGAGCTGCGCAACTCGAAGCGCATCCAGGTCTTCCGCGACTTCCTGCTGCGCAAGGTCGCCGAAACCAAGATGCAGGGCTGAGCGCGGCTCCTGCAGAGTGATCGCTTCGAACGCAGGCGAAGCCTCCGTTCAATGCGTGAATCGGCCCCTGATTCTTGAGACGGAGACGATCCGAATCTAGTGCGTGGACTCAGTAACGCGCAGCCACAAGCCGATTGCCGCGCGCTTGATGAAGGCAAGAAAGTTCGCTGCCAGCGTGTCGTATCCGGTAGCGATCCGCCTGCAATGCTTGATCCGATTTCAGAGCCTTTCCACGTGACTGCGGCTTCAGCATGGATGCAGGCTGAAGCAGGTCGGCTATTTCCGGTTCGGCTCCGGCTGGATGTTTGCTCACGCCCCACGCTCTCCCGCAAGTTCCCAGACTGCTCCGGCACCTTGAGGGGTTGAAGCAGGTTCTTGGAAAACAGGAGGCTTGGTTAACCCGCCCGCAAGACCTCTATGACCGTGGCGATGTCGCGTCCGCCATGGCCCAAGGCGATGGCCCGGCGAAAGAGGCTTGAAATCAGTTCCGGGATTTCCCGGTTGATTTTGGCGGTACGCGCGTGCTCGACGATTCTGTCGAGTGCCGCATTCCAGACCTCAAGCGTCGCGCCGGGATTGTCGTAGTCCGTCTTATGGATGCGCCAGGCCAGATGTGCAGCGGGATCCTCAGGCGGCAACAACGACGCAAATACATCAACGCCAAGCCCCTCAGCTTCGCAGGCCCGCGCACCATGCCAGACACCCAGGTAGTTTGATAGCTGGTGCGTCAGCAAGGCCATGTCGAGCACCGCCGCCGCGCCGACTTCTTCGCTCACGTGTCGAAGATCGCCACCAAGACAATCAAGGGTCGGCTTGCATGATTTATAGAGGTCGGCAGGCCCGGCAAACAGGATTTGAGCATCCCCGGCTCCAATGCCATCCGGATACGGCATGATTGCGCCGTCCAGCACATTCACCCCATGCGTCGCAAGCCAGTTCGATAGATCCCGCGCCTCTGTCGGTGTGCCGGTGCTGAGTTGAACCAGGGTTCGCCCCAAAAGTGGCTCCAGCATTCCTGCCTCTTCGATCAGGCTACGCGTGGTGCCGTAGTTGGCTATGCAGACAACACAAACCGGGCTTGCTATCGCAGCGCCGGCCGGCGAACTGGCTGCCGTCGCCCCGAGTGATACCAGCGGCTTCATTCGGGCTGCGGTCCGGTTCCAGATGGTCACAGAATGACCTGCGCGGATGAATGCTCGCGCGAGAGCCGATCCCATCGCCCCTAGACCAATCATTGTGACATCAGTCATCTTCGGCCCCTGGAATGAAACGATGTGGCGGACAGAGGGTAGCGACTTTCGCATTGGCAGGCGATCAAACTTTCGAAGCTGAAGTGGACCAGTCGGGTGCCTCAGGGAGTATCGACTTCCTGTATAGACTTGCTGGGAGCATCTGCAGGTGGCTGCGGTAGATGAACTGACCCGATCATGTCGCTTGCTGGCACGTTTCCTCGTGCCGAGGTTCGCCCGAAAACATCACAAATTGGATGCTGACCGGACAGTCTCCGGAGTTGCGGCAACGGTGCGCGTCCATGAGCACACGCCTCTAGTAGACCGAACGCCGCTGCAGCCGCCGCGCCATCACCATCTGCACCAGTTCCGCCGCCACGTCGCCAAGGCCGTGCCGGCGCGGGCGCGTCGTCGTGCGCTGGTAGAGGCCGCAGATCGCGTGCGTGGTCCACCTGAGATAGGGATAGACCCGGCGCGAGAGCGAGACCTCGCTGAATCCGGCGCGCGCCATCATGTTGGCCAGCGACGACACCGTGAAGAAGTTGATGTGCTCGTCGAGGCCGCCGCGGCTCTTCATCGTCGACCAGATGTCATAGGGCACCTCCACATAGAGCAGCCCCTCCGGGGCAAGTGCGCCGGCGAACAGCTCGACGATCTTCGCCGGACTGGGCAGATGCTCCAGCACATGGGTGCACATGATGAGATCATAGGGCGCCCGGTCTTCGATGCGCGCGAGCCTGGTCACGCCGGGCAGGGTCATCGGCACGTAGTCGATGACGAAACGCGCACAGCCCGCGTTCAGGGCCGGAATGTTGCCGCCACGACCGCCGCCGAAATCGAGAATGCTGGCAATCGAGGCGCCGCGGCCGGCCTGGCGGAGGATCGAGGCGATCATGTCGCGCCGAAGTTCTTCCGATTGCGCCGCAACCTTCAGCGCCGCTTCCGGCAGGTTGTCGTAGTCGAGCCCGGCATAGTCCCCGTCGAATGCCGCCCGGCCCGCGAGATAGTCGCGGTAGATGCGGCTGCATTCCGCCTCGGTCAGGCGCGGCGACATGTAGACCAGCATGCAGTCCAGGCAGAGTTGTGCGGCCATGTGGTCGGGTCGGCCGTCGATCCGCGACAGCAGGAACCTCTGCTTCGGGGTCTGCGCGGCGGTCGGGGCGGTCGGCACCCGATAGATCTGCATCGATTTCGGCGAGCCGCATGCGGGGCAATTCCGGGCGTCCTCCATCTGCCACCTCCGGCGCAGGAGTTGTTCCCCGTTCTTGCTGTCGCGCTCCGCAGTCGTCCGTGTCGATTTGCGTCGGCGGATTTATTCCGCCTTCATCGCGTCGATGATCGCCCGGGTCCTGGCATCCTTCTTCGCCGCGTTGATCGAGAGGATGGCGTGCAAGGCGGCGATGCCCCAGATGATCAGCCCTGGGGCGCCGGCAAAAAACAGCCAGATGAACCCAACTAGTATCGCCAGAATACAAAGCAGCAGGTTGAAAATCGCCTGAAAGATCTTGCCGTAGAAGAGCAGCGCCAGCGGCGGCAAGAGAATGGCGAGCAGGTAGATCATCGGCAGATCTCCGATAGGACTGCTAACCTCGAGCGGCCGCCTTCTTTCAACTCCGGCAGCCCGTCAAAGTGTTGCGCCGCAACCGGCGACTCGCCAGAATTCCAGCATATCGCAGGCCAGTTTCGTGGGAAGTGTCAAAAATGAACGCGCTGACATCACAAAATTAACCATCTAACATAATGAAATATATAGTCTATATCGATATGCGTAGAATGCATGGCGCAGTTGTGATTTTGAGTTCTGGTTCCGGAACCCAAAGTTCCTATTCTCCAATTGTGTTGATTGGCAACAGTTCTGTGGCTTTATTGCAACAGTCTTTCCCAATCAGGTAGGTGAGAGGTAGTGACGACGCTACCGGGACCTACATAGAGTTTCGGAACCCATGGTTCCACGATGAATTCGGGCGCAAGGCCCGGATGGGGTCTTCGGATCCTACGTCTCCCAGACGTAAAGCCTCCCTGTTTAACTTGCCGGGCCTTTTGGCCCGGCATTTTTCTTTTCCGGGCAAAGCGCTTTTGACTTTCAATAATCCGCACTGTGGCATTCCCGGCACAGTGCCCGCCGAGCTGCCATGCGGCGGCGCAGCAGATCAGAAATCCCCGAAGGCGGCGATGGCCGCCCGGTCGAAGCCCTTGCTGGCAATCAAGAGCTGGCGGGAATAGGGATGCTGCAGGCTGCCGGCGGCAAGCTGGTCGGCCCGCGCCGTCTCCACCACTTCGCCGGTACGCATGATGGTGATGCGCTCGCACATCTGCCCGACCACCGCCAGGTCATGGCTGACCAGCACGTAGGTGAGGTTGAGGTCGCGCCGAAGATCGCCGAGCAGGTTGAGGATCTCGGCCTGGATCGAGACGTCGAGGGCCGAAGTGGGTTCGTCGAGCAGGATGATCTGCGGGCGCAGGATCAGGGCCCGGGCGATCGCCACGCGCTGGCGCTGGCCGCCGGAGAGCTGATGGGAATATCGGAAACGGAAGGCCGGACCGAGCTGCACCTGCTCGAGCGCCGCCCGCACCCGGCCCTCGATATCGTCGAGGCCGTGGATCTCCAGCGGCTCCGAGAGGATGCGGTCGACCGTGTGCTTCGGGTGCAGCGAGCCATAGGGATCCTGGAACACCATCTGCACCGCGCGGCGCAGGGCCTTCGGCCGCCGCCGCCCGACCGCCTGGCCGACCATGCCGATCTCGCCGCTCCAGGAATCGTTGAGCCCGGCCAGGGCGCGCAGGATGGTCGACTTGCCGGAGCCCGATTCCCCCACCAGGCCGAAGCTCTCCCCCGCGGCGACATCGAAGCTGACGCGCTTCACCGCATGCACCAGGTTGCCGCGATCGCCGAAGCTGATCGACAGATCCTTGACGGCGATGATCGCCTGCGGGCCGGCGGCGCTCATCGGGCCACCGGTTCGGGCCGCCGCGGCGCCGGGGGGAGCGGCTCCAGCCATTGCGGGTCGCGCTGCAGCACCGCCAGGCGTTCGCGCCGATGCTCGATCTCCGGCGGGCAGGCGAGCAGCCCCTTGGTATAGGGATGCTGCGCCGCGTTGATCTCGCTCGATTTCAGCGTCTCCAGGATCTGCCCGGCATACATCACCAGGACCCGGTCGGAGAAGGTGCGGACCAGGTTGAGATCGTGGCTGATGAAGATCAGGCCCATGTTGCGGGTCTTCACCAGGTCGTCGAGGATGGCCAGCACCTGCAGCCGTACCGTGACGTCGAGCGCCGAGGTCGGCTCGTCGGCGATCAGCAGTTCCGGCTCGGTCACCAGCATCATGGCGATCATCACCCGCTGGCCCATGCCACCGGACAGCTCGTGCGGCCAGGCGCGGAACACCCGCTCCGGATCGCGGATGCGCACCGCCTCCAGCATCTCCATCGCCCGCCGCCGCGCGGCGTCACCGGCATAGGCGTCGCGGCAGGCCTCGATGATCTGGTCGCCGGCGCGCATCACCGGATTGAGCGAGTATTTCGGATCCTGCATCACCATGGCGATGCGCCGGCCGCGGATCCGGCGCCACTGCCGGGTGGAGAGGCCGAGCAGGCTCTCGCCGCGATAGGCCAGCCGGTCGGCGGTCACCCGGCCCTCGCTGAGGCCGAGGATGGCGCGCCCGGTCTGTGACTTGCCCGAGCCGGATTCGCCGACGATCGCCAGCTTCTCGCGGCCCATGGCGAAGCTGACATTGCGCACCGCATGCACCTCGCCGATCGGCGTGTCGAAGCGCACGTTCAGGCGATCGACGTCGAGGATGATGTCGGACCCGTCCATCCGCTGCCTCAGCCTTCCCGCGGATCGAGCACGTCGCGCAGCCCGTCGCCGATCAGGTTGAAGCCCAGGCTGACCAGGAAGATGGCGATGCCGGGGAAGGTGCAGACCCACCATTGCTCCAGGATCTGGTTGCGGCCCTCGGAGACCATCGAGCCCCATTCCGGCTGCGGCGGCGCGACGCCGAGGCCGAGGAAGCCGAGGCCGGCGGCGATCAGGATGATCCCCGCCATGTCGAGCGAGACCCGCACGATCAGCGAGGGCAGGCACATCGGGATGATGTGCCCGACCAGGATCTTGATGTCCGAGGCGCCGCTCATCCTGGCGGCGGCGATGTAGTCGGAATTGCGGATGGTCAGCGTTTCGGCTCGGGCGATGCGGGCATAGGGCGGCCAGGCGGTGAGGGCGATGGCGAGCACCGCATTCTCGATGCCGGCGCCCAGGGCCGCCGAGAAGGCCAGCGCCAGGACCAGCTTCGGGAAGGCGAGGAAGGCGTCGGTGAGGCGCATCAGCGCGCCGTCGATCCAGCCGCCGAGATAGCCGGCGGTGGTGCCGATGGCGACGCCGATCGGCGCCGCCGAGACCGCCACCATGAAGATGATGAGCAGGGTGGTGCGCGAGCCGAAGACGATCCGGCTCCAGATGTCGCGCGAGCTCTGGTCGGTGCCGAGCCAGTGGTCGGCGCTCGGCGGCAGCAGGCGCTCGGTCTCGGCGGCGCCGCCGACCAGCGGGCTGTGGGCGGTGATCAGCGGCGCGAAGATCGCCATGAAGACCAGGGTCAGGATGATGACCAGGCCGAGCATCGCCAGCGGATTGCGCGAGAACGCCACCCAGCTCAGATAGGCCCGGCCGATCCGCGCCTGCAGCCGCGATCCCGGCGTCTGGGTCAGCAGCCAGGCGCGCCAGCGCGGCGGCGTCATGGCGATCGCCCAGTCGGTCCTGGCGGCGGTGACCGGCACTGCGGCCTGCGGACTGTCGGCGGTCATGATCTCTGCCTCGCCATTCACTTGGCCCTGGGGTCGAGCAGCCGATAGGTGACATCGGTCAGCATGTTGATGACGATGAAGATGGCGCCGACCACGATGGTGCCGCCCATCACCGCCGGCATGTCCTGGCCGAAGATCGAATCGGTGATGTAGAGGCCGAGGCCGCGCCAGGTGAAGACCGTCTCGGTCAGCACCGAGCCCTCGAGCAGGCCGCCGTAGGACAGCGCGATCACCGTGATCAGCGGCACCAGGATGTTGCCCATGGCGTGCTTCCAGACGATGCGGGTCTCGGAGACGCCCTTCACCCGCGCCGTCAGGATGTATTCCTGGTGCAGCTGCCCCAGCATCAGCGAACGGGTCATCCGGCTGATATAGGCGAGCGAGTAGTAGCCAAGCAGCGAGGCGGGCAGGATCAGATGCATCAGCGCGTTGAGGAACAGGTCATAGTCGCCGGCGATCAGCGTATCCACCGTCATCAGCCCGGTGACCGGCGTCACCATCTCCTCGTAGCCGAAGTCCAGCCGCCCCGGTCCGGGCAGCAGGTCGAGCTTGGCGTAGAACACCAGCAGGCCCATGAGGCCGAGCCAGAAGATCGGCATCGAATAGCCGATCAGCCCGAAGAAGCGGATGAGATGGTCGACCGCGCGGTCCTTGCGCACCGCCGCCCAGACGCCGAGCGGAATGCCGAGGACGATGCCGATCAGCGTCCCCAGCGTCGCCAGTTCCAGCGTCGCCGGGAAGACATGTGCCAGTTCCTCGATGATCGGCTTGCCGGTGCGCACCGACTGGCCGAGATCGCCGCGCAGGATGTCGGCGAGATAGATCGCGAACTGGATCGGGATCGGCTTGTCGAGGCCGAGCTTCTCGCGCGCCGCGGCGATCGTCGTCTCCGAGGCGTGGTCGCCGACGATCGCCAGCACCGGATCGGCCGGCAGCAGGCGGCTGATGACGAAGGTCACCAGCAGCAGGCCGAGCAGGGTGGTGGCGACGGACAGAAAGACCCTGAAGACCGATCTCAGGCGGAGGGATCTCATGCCGGGTCCCTAGCGGTCGGGGCGAAACCGAGTCCGCCCCGCCGCGGCCGGGAACCGCAACGGGTCCACGGCCGGACGGGGCGGCGATCCTGCAAGGGCGTCAGTTCTTGACGACGTCCTTGTAGAGGTTGAGGTCGAAGGTCGGGCCGACGAGGAAGCCGTTGACGCTGCTGCGCACCGCGGCGGTCTCGACCTGCTGGAAGAGGATGACGTAGGGGCTCTCTTCCAGCGCCATCTTCTGCAGGTCCATGTACATCTGGGCCCGCTTGGCGCTGTCCTTCTCGTCGCGCGCGGCATTGACCGCGGCGGCGCGTTCCGGCGACTGCCACTGGTTGCGCTTGGCGAGCGGCGCGTTCAGGTAGCCGTCGGCGTTGGAATGCGGATCCTGGTAGTCCGAACCCCACTGGCCGAGATAGATGTCGTGCTCGCTGGCCCGGTACTTGGTCAGCGTCGACTTGTTGTCGGCCACCTTGATGATCAGGTTGATGCCGGCCTTGGCCATCGAGTTCTGCAGCGAGGCCGAGAGCTCGCGGGTCTCCGACGAGTTCTTCACGTCCATGGTGACGTTGAAGCCGTCCGGATAGCCGGCCTTGGCCAGCAGTTCCTTGGCCTTCTTCAGGTCGAAGCTGAACGGCGTCTCGTTGTCGGCGCCGAGCTGGCCGTCCGGCAGGAAGGTCTGGTGCTTGATGCCGGTGCCGTTGAACATGGTCTTCTGCAGGCCGTCATAGTCGACCAGGTACTTCATCGCCTGGCGCGCGTCCTGGTTGCCCAGGTACTGGTTCTTGGTGTTGAGGCCCATGTACCAGAGGGTGGCTTTCGGCGCGGCGATGGTCTTGATCGCCTTGTCGCCGGCGATCGCCTTCAACTGGTCGCCGGTCAAATTGCGGGCGATGTCGATGTCGCCCTTCTGCAGCAGCAGCTGCTGGGTGGCGCTTTCCAGCACGTTCTTGATCAGCACGCGCTTGATCTTCGGCACGCCGTCCCAATAGGCTTCGTTGGATTCCAACACCATCGATTCGTTCGGCTTCCAGCTCTTGAACACGAAGGGGCCCGAGCCGGCCTCGTTGGTCTTCAGCCATTCATGGCCGAAGTCGCCGTTGGCCTCGTGCTCCATCGCCAGCTTCTTGTCGATGACGACGCTGGTATAGGACAGGCAGTTCAGGAAGAAGCTCGGCGCATAGGCGGCGTCCAGCTCCAGCTCGACGGTCATCGGGTCCTTCACCCGCACCTTGTCGGCGACGTTGTCCGCCGTCAGGCCGAACTGGTTCATGATGAAGGCCGGGTTGAGGTTCAGCTTGACGAAGCGTTCCATCGAGAACTCGACGTCCTCGGCGGTCATGTCGTTGCCGGAATGGAACTTGATGCCCGGGCGGATCTTGAAGGTGAAGGTCTTGCCGTCGTCGCTGACCGACCAGCTTTCCGCCGCCACCAACTTCAATTGCGAGGTGTTGGCCGGATCGATCATGACCAGGCGGTCATAGGTGTTGGCCATGTATTCCGAGGCCGTGAACTCGTAGATCTCGGCCGGATCGAGCGAGATCATGTCGTCGATGACATAGGCCATCACCAACGTGTCCTGCGGCGTCGCTGCCTGGGCGGTCCCGGCGAAATGCGCGGTGCCCGACAGGAACGTGCCGGTGGCCAGCATCATCGCAAACGCACCGATGGCCGATCGTAGAAGCGGTTTCATGCCCCAAACTCCCTGGTTGGAATTCATCTTCGCAGCGCCAGCGCGTTTTCCGCGCGTTCTCGGACGCAGGGGCCGACCGTAACACGATTTTGTCACACGGGTAAATGCCTGGGGTTAACGGAGAATCTGGGGAAACAACCGCCCTCCCCGGGCTGGGGGAGGGTGCGGGCCGGCCGAATCCGCCGGCCCTACTTGTACAGTTCCTCGCTCTGCAGGCCGCCATAGAGCCCGGCGACGAATTCGCCGTAGCCGTTATAGAGTTGGGTCGGCACCGGCTCTTCGGCGCCGAGGGGCTTTTCCATCGCCTGGCTCCAGCGCGGATGCGCCACCTCCGGGTTCACATTGGCCCAGAAGCCGTATTCGCTGGCCTGGATCGCCTCCCAGAGGCCGACCGGCCGCTCGGCGACGAAGCTGATCTTCTGGATGCCCTTGATCGACTTGAAGCCGTATTTCCAGGGCGTCGCCAGGCGCAGCGGCGCGCCGTTCTGCTTCGGCGCCGGCTTGCCGTACATGCCGGTGACCATGAAGGTCAGGTCGTTGGCCGCCTCCTCGACGGTCAGGCCCTCGATATAGGGCCAGGGATACCAGTCGGCCTGCTGGCCCTCGGCCACGTCGGGCAGCATGAAGCTCTCGAACCGCACGTATTTGGCGCCCGAGGACGGCTGGACCAAGCTCATCAGCGCCTTCAGCGGGAAGCCGCTCCAGGGCACCGCCATCGACCAGGTCTCGACGCAGCGGTGGCGGTACAACCGTTCCTCGAGCGGCATCTGCTTCAGCAGGTCATCGATGGCGAATTGCTGCGGCTTCTCCACCAGGCCGTCGACGACGACGGTCCAGGGGCGGATCGGCAGGGTCTGGGCTTGGGCCACCACATCCTTGGAGGTGTTGAATTCGTAGTAGTTGTTGTAGTTGGTGGAGAGCGCTTCTGGCGTCTCCGGCCGGTCGAGGGTATAGAGCCCGTTGCGCTTCACCGGATAGAGCCCGGCCGAGGGATCCGCCGTGTCGTCGGCCCTGGCCCGGCCGGCAAGGCCGCCCAGCAGCGGGGCGGCGGCCAGCCCGCCCAGGCCGATGCCCCCGGCGCCGGCCATGAAGCTGCGGCGGTTGAGGAAGACATGTTCCGGTGTCGCGCGGCTTTCCGGCAGTTCCCAGCCGCGTTTCCTGCGGATGATCATGATCGGTCTCCTGGCTCTCGGTCCTCAGCGTGCAATGCGAGCCGGTATTCGCTCCACCGGCTGCAATGGTTACGCCCCCGGCGACGCTTCATCGTTCACGATCCGGTGACCGCCCGGCCTATTTCGCCAGCAGGCTCCGCAGCATCCATGCATTCTTTTCATGGACCTGCATCCGCTGGGTCAGCAGGTCGGCGGTCGGCTCGTCGGCGGCCTTCTCGACCGCCGGGAAGATGCTGCGGGCGGTGCGGGTCACGGCTTCCTGGCCCTCGACCAGCTGGCGGATCATCTCCTCGGCCTTCGGCACGCCGGTCGCTTCCTTGATCGAGGAGAGCTTGGCATAGGCCGAGTAGCTGCCGGGGGCGGGATAGCCCAAAGCGCGGATGCGCTCGGCGATCAGGTCCACCGCCAAGGCAAGCTCGGTATACTGGCCCTCGAACATCAGGTGGAGCGTGTTGAACATCGGCCCTTCCACGTTCCAGTGGAAGTTATGGGTCTTCAGATAGAGCGTGTAGCTGTCGGCCAGCAGATGCGACAGGCCGTCGGCAATGGCCTTACGGTCCTTGGGTTTAATGCCGATATCGATGGACATGGGATTCTCAACTCCGGTTATCGGTAATACTGTTTGGAATGATACTAAAGTATCTTGGCCCTATCCACGATCGCATCAAGGCAATTGTCGTCGAATCTCGCGGATTTCTCTCGATTGCCATGATCGGATTCCTTGGAGACACGGAATGGTCCATGCTGGTTGGCGGATTTGACGCAGGGAAGATGGGTGGTGCGGCATGATCGAGGGCTTCAATCCCAAGGATATCTGGCAGCCCTTCGGCACTTTTTCCATGGCGGTGCTCCAGGGCGGCGGGCAGATCGTGCACCTCAAGGGCCAGGTCGCCTTGGACCGGGATGGCCGGATCGTGGGCGAAGGCGACATGCGGACGCAGACCCGGCAGGTGCTGGAAAACATCCAGAGGGTTCTCCGCACCTTTGGCGGCGAGATGGGCGACATACTGACCATGACCCAGCACGTCACCGATATCGCCGCCTTCATGTGGACCCGCGATCTCCGGCGGGAATTCTTTCAGGCGCCCTATCCGGCGACGACGACGGTCCAGGTTGCGGCACTCTACGATGCGGGGCTGATGGTGGAGATCACGGCAATGGCGGAGATTCCGAAGGAAAGGTTCAGGCGGCCGAAGTGAGATCGGATTTGCGCAGGGTCGCTCGATGATCGTCGTTCGTGTTTTCTTCCAATGTATCCGCGCTCAATCTCTCCCCCGCACCTCATGAACAATCCCCTGCTTCTCCTCCTCGGCGTCGGCGCGGCACTCGGTCTCAATTTTCCTTTGGGCAAGCTCGCCATGGCGGCCGGCGTCAATCCTGCCCTGTGGGCGGGATGGATTTCACTGGCGGCCGGGGCCTCGATGCTGGCCATCACCAGCATCGCCGGCTCAAGGACCAAAGGCGGTGCACCGAAGGCGCGCTTTGCGGTGATTTCCGGCCTGCTCTCCTATGTGATGCCGAACACGCTCACCTATCTGGTCATTCCGAAGATCGGCAGCGGGCTTGCCGCCATCATGTTCGCCCTCTCGCCCGTGGTGACCGCGCTGCTCGCCCTCGTCTTCCGGGTGCGCCCGCCGAGCCTGCTGGAGATCGCCGGGATCGCCCTCGGGCTGGTCGGCGCCCTGGTCATCATCTTCGCCCGCAACCACGACTTTTCGGCCGAGAGCGACCTCTGGATCTTCGTCGCCCTGCTGATCCCGGTCTTCCTCGGCATGGGCAACATCTACCGCAGCCTCGGCTGGCCGAAGGCGGCGCGGCCGCAGGAGCTGGCGGCGCTCACCAACCTCGCGGCGGTACCGTTCTTCCTCGTCGCCGCCTTGCTGCTGGCCGGCCGGATCGATCTCGAGCCGTTCCTGCGGATTCCCGGCCTGCTGGCCCTGCAGCTCGCCGTCTCGACCACGATGTTCCTGATGCTGTTCCGCCTGCAGGAGATCGGCGGCCCGACCTATCTGAGCCAGGTCGGCTACGTGGCCGCCGCCGTCGGAGTCGTCATCGGCGTCGCCTATTTCGGCGAGACCTATCCACTCGGCGTCTGGATCGGTGCGGGCGTGGTGGCGCTGGGCATCACGCTCTCGACGCTGAAGCAGTTCCGACGATAGCGCCGCGCCGCGCATCCGCGGGTCCACCGCATGCGGGTCGTCCCGCCTACTTCCAGACCGCCTTCGCGACCCTGAGGAAGTTGCCGCCGAGGATGCCCTTGACCTCGGCTTCGCTGAAGCCGCGGCGCAGCATCACCTCGACGATTTCGGGCAGCTGCTCGGGCGGCAGGTAGTCGACGATGCCGCCGGGATATTCGCTCTTCGGCCAGTAGTCCGCGTGATCTCCGACCAGGTCCTCGATGCCGTCGGCGTCGAAGGCGTAGTCGAGCGCGATCCCGACATGCGCCGGGCCGGCGATCCCTGCGGCATGGGCGATGTGGTTGACGAAGGTCTCGCTGCTGATGTCATTGGCGCCGAGGAAGATGCCGATGCCGGTGATGCCGACGACGCCGCCGGTGCGGGCGCAGGCCCTGATCTGCTCGTCGGTGATGTTGCGGCCATGCGTCCACACCGCCTTGGCGCAGGAATGCGAGAAGATCACCGGCGCCGCCGAGACCTCCATCGCCTCCATCGTCGTGCGGTAGGCGGAGTGCGAGCAGTCGACCAGCATGCCGACCCGGTTCATCTCGCCGATCACCGCCCGGCCGAAATCGGTGAGGCCGGTATCGACGTCGTGGCAGCCGCCGCCCGCGAGGTTGTTGCGGTTGTAGGCGAACAGCATCTGCCGCACGCCCAGGGCGTAATAGGCGCCGACCATGTTGACGTCGCCGTCCAGCGCGTTCATGCCCTCGAGGTCGAAGGTGACGGCGAGCTTGCCCTCGCGCTTTGCCCGCTCGACGTCGCCGGCGCGCTCGACCAGCAGATAGCCGTCGGCATGTTGCTGCACCCAGGCGCGATAGGCGGCGACGGTACGCAGCGACCGGCGCCACTCGACCACGTCATAGCCGACATTGACCGAGAGATAGCTGACCCCGGCCCGCTTCCACTGCTCGAGCGCGTTGAGATCGACCCGGGGATCCGGATCGAATCCCGAATGATCGTCCCAGACCAGGGATTCGGCGTAGAGCCGGCGGGCCCTCTCGCTGATGCCGATACCGTTCACCGCCAATTTACCCCCCAACTCACCCTGGCCGATTCTGGAGCCCGGCCGCTGTCTTCGGCAGCATACGCACCGGCCCCGCAGCCACGCAATCGGGATGGGCGTGGCGGACTTCGGTCCTGGGGCTCGAAGCGGCCCGGCTCGGCCTGCCAAACCGGTGGCAACTGGCAGCCGCTCAGCCCACAGCAGCCGAAGGTGCGGCCCTGGCGAGTCCCGCTTCCAGCTCGGCCAAGAGGTCCGCCGGCAATGCAAGCTTGGCGGCCAGACTCTGCAAGGTGGGCTTGTTCGCGCGGATCATCCGGATCGCAGGCGAGGCGCGAAATCAGCCAGATTTCGGCCGCCTGCGCGGGGACGCGCGGCAACGCGGCTAAGGCGTCGAGGTCGGTCGGCCGGGCAAGTTCATCGAAGATGAAGGCCTTGGCTTCGGCGTCGAGCGCCATCGCTTCGATGCGCGCCTGCAGCAGGCTTTGCTCCTTGGCGTCGATATGGCCGTCGGCCTTGACGGCTGCGATCAGGGCGCGGATCAAAGCGAGGGCGAAGGGCCGCCCGTCTGTCGCCGTCCCCTGGCTGGGATCGAAGCCGCTTTCCGTCGGCGCCAGCCGGGCGGCCGCAGGGCCGCGGAAACCGGGACCTGCGGGGATGGTCGGCCTGCCCTGGCTCATCCAATAATTCTGCCAGGCCTGGTAGGCGAGACCGCCCAATACGGCGGCGCCCCCGTAGCCCAGCAATCCGCCGCCGATCTTCCTGGCTTTCTTCGAGCCGAGCAGCAGGCCGATCAGCCCCCCGGTGGTGGCGCCGGCCGCAAAGCTCCCGGCCTTCTGCCGGTCAATTCCGCCCAGCAGATCGGCGGCACCGGTCCAGCCGCCTCTCGTGGATTGCTGTCCGGCGGGATGCTGCCGGGCCGGCTGCTGTTGGTGGCCGAGGAATGTTTCAAGCAGTTGCCTTGGGTCGAACATCGGCGATCTCCTTCTTCTGCATCAGGGAACTGGCGCTCAGGACGCGGCCCGCTGACCGAATGGGGGAGCGTCGAGCAGGTCATAGTCGGCGGGGTTCAAATCGAGGGATCTGCAGAGCCTGACCAATGCATGCCATTCCCGCGGGTCGACGAACCCATCCGCCGACGCAATCGCTTGGCAGATCTTCAGTAGCATCACGGCGTGTCTTCGACTGCGCCGCAGGCGGCTGACGACGATCAGGGCCTTTCGCTCACCCTCATGCCGGTCGCCCTCGAAGTTGTGGGTTGCTGTATCGAATGCGTGCTCAAGGTGGGCGCGATCGAACGCCCGCAGCGGCTCGAAGCGATGAATGAGACGCATCATGCGTTTCTGTTCTTCGGCCACGACCTTGCCATCGGCGTAAGCGACGACGGCGCAGCCCGCCATGACGCTTTCAAGAAGCTGTTCCGCTTCCGCGCCGCCGATCTCCTGGAGAAACTCGTCGATGGCCTGTTTCAATGCATGCTTTCGCGATGGCATATCATTCTCCCTGAATTGTTTCGGAAAAGCGTCCGGCGCGCCGCATTCCCCGCAGGCGACGGGTCGCGCCATGCGCTGGTATCGGGAGGCAGGATTTCGGGGATTCCATGTGCATCGTATCCTCCAAGAGCCCGACACGGAATTCGGGAGCAGGTGAAGGATCCGACATCGCGGCTTGTGGTCGCCGCCAGAGGGGCCCGGATCCGGACCAAGCGGATATGTGAACCGGCGCGTGCTTTTCAATCCCTCAGTCGACGCCGCAGGCGCGGGATGAATTCCGCAAGCCGATCCGCCCGGCCGCCCTTGACTGCGGCAGTCCTGCTTCCCATCTGAGCGAAATCCTTGGATCCGGGCCCCTCTGGCGGTCGAGTCGTCGGCCGCGATGTCGGATCCTTCACCTGCTCTTGCGCTGACGGGCGCATCTGCATTTGGAGGTTCCGGTGGATGCGATCTTGCCGCTGATGGTCGTCGATTTCCTGGGCAAGCCCGCCTGGATGTGGCTCGTCTTCCTGATGATCGTTCTCGGCCTTCTGGTCTTCGATCTCGGCGTGCTGCATCGCAAACAGCATGAGATCGGCGTCGGTGAAAGCCTGTGGCTCAGCGGCGGCTATATCACGGTCGCCCTCGCCTTCGGCGCCTGGGTGTGGTGGTCGATGGGCGAACAGCCGGGCATGGACTATCTGACCGGATTCTTTGTCGAGAAGAGCCTTGCGCTCGACAACATTTTCGTCATCTCGCTCATCTTTACCTATTTTGCGGTCCCGCGCCTCTACCAGCACCGAGTGCTGGTCTGGGGCATCATCGGCGTTCTGGTGCTGCGCGCCATCATGATCGGCCTGGGAACCACGCTGGTCAGCCAGTTCTCCTGGGTCCTCTATCTCTTCGGCGCGTTCCTGCTGTTCACCGGCATCAAGATGCTGTTCTTGTCGACCGCTGCCGGCCCCGCCATCAGCGCCGACAATCCGCTCATCCGCCTGATGAGAAGCCGCCTCAACGTCACCGCCGATTTGCACGGCGATCGATTCTGGGTCCGCCTGCCGGATCCGGCGGCACCGGGGCGCCGCCGCTGGTTCGCGACGCCGCTTCTTCTGGCGCTGGTCACCGTCGAGGTCGCCGATCTGATTTTCGCGGTTGACAGCGTTCCGGCGATTTTCGCCATCACCGCCGATCCCTATATCGTATACACCAGCAACATTTTTGCCATCCTCGGTCTCCGCGCGCTGTATTTTGCGCTGGCGGCCATGGTTCATCGCTTGGAGTACCTGAAATACGCGCTGTCGTTGGTACTGATCTTCATTGGCGGGAAGATCTTCTGGAACCAGATGTTCGGCAAGGTGGATCCGGCGATCTCGCTCGGTGTTACCGTCGTGCTGCTGGCCGGCGGCGTCCTGTTCTCGCTGGCCAAGACGAAGGGGCAAACGGAGCGGCCCCTGTCGCCGCAATCGACCGAGCCGCAGTCCAGTGCCTAGCGGATGGGCCTGGCGAAGGAAGATCCGGTCGCCCGCTCCTACTTCAGCGCCGCGCAGGCGCGGATGATGCGGGTGCAGGCTTCCTTCAGCGCGGCACTCGAGGTCGCGTAGGAGATGCGGAAATGCGGGCTGAGGCCGAAGGCCGAGCCCTGCACCGCCGCCACGCCTTCGGATTCCAGCAGATAGGTCACGAAGTCGTCGTCGCTGGCGATCTTCTTGCCCTGGGGCGTGGTCTTGCCGATGGCGCCGGCGCAGGAGGGATAGACGTAGAAGGCGCCCTCCGGCTTGTGGCAGTGCAGGCCGGGCGCCCGGTTCAGCATCTCCACTACCATGTCGCGGCGTTCCTTGAACGAGACATTGTGCTTGGCGATGAAGTCCTGCGGTCCGTTCAGCGCTTCCACTGCCGCCGCCTGGCTGATCGAGGCCGGGTTCGAGGTCGATTGCGACTGCACCTTGGCGATCGCCTTGATCAGCGGCGCCGGGCCGCCGGCATAGCCGATGCGCCAGCCGGTCATGCAATAGGCCTTGGAGACGCCGTTCATGGTGAGGGTGCGCGGATAGAGCTTCGGCTCGACCTCGGCGATGGTGGCGAACTTGAAGCCGTCATAGAGCAGGTGCTCGTACATGTCGTCGGTCAGGATATGCACCTGCGGATGCTTCAGCAGCACGTCGGCCAGCGCCCGGAGTTCCTCGGCGCTGTAGGCGGCGCCGGTCGGGTTCGAGGGCGAGTTCAGGATCAGCCACTTGGTCTTCGGCGTGATCGCCGCCTCCAGCATCTCCGGGCGCAGCTTGAACTGGTGGTTCTGGCCGCATGCGACGATCACCGGCTTGCCTTCCGCCAGCAGCACGATGTCGGGATAGCTCACCCAATAGGGCGCCGGGATCACCACCTCGTCGCCGGGATTGAGCGTCGCCATCAGCGCGTTGTAGATCACCTGCTTGCCGCCGGTGCCGACGGTGATCTGCTCCGGCTTGTAGTCGAGGTTGTTCTCGCGCTTGAACTTGGCGCAGATCGCCTGCTTCAGCGCGTCGGTGCCGTCGACGTTGGTGTATTTCGTGTCGCCCGCCTGGATCGCCTTGATCGCCGCCTGCTTGATGTTCTCCGGCGTGTCGAAATCCGGCTCGCCGGCGCCCAGGCCGATGACGTCGCGGCCCTCGGCCTTCAGCTGGCGTGCCTTCATGGTGACGGCGATGGTGGGCGAGGGCTGGATGCGGTCGAGGCGGTCGGCGATGAAGGCCATGATGGGTTTCCGATTCAAGGGGGAAGGCGGCCGGGACCTTACCGCCCGGAAGGCCGGCGCGCAATCCGCCGGGGCCGGTTTTCCGCCGGGCGGAGGCCGGTATTTTGTATCGAGACAAGCTGCAATAGTCCGGACCCTCCCGGCATCTTGCCGGCTACGTATCGGCCCATTCCAACACGATGGCCAGGCAGCCGGTCTCGGTCCGGGTGTTGTGGTGGCTGCCGGGCGGGTAGCTGACGAAATCGCCGGCCTTCAGCACCCGGCCGTCGCTCTCGATCGCCTCGCCTTCGAGTATCATGAATTCCTCGTGGTGCGGATGGGTGTGCGGCGTGGTCCAGGCGCCGGGCAGCATATCGAAAAAGTAGCTGCCCTTCTGGGTGGTGCGGTCATAGGTGATCGGCAGCCAGCGGATCAGCGCCGTCTGCTCCGGGCCCTCCAGGTCATAGGGGATGAGCTGGTCGCGGGCGAGATTGGTGATTTGCGGTTGCTTGGATTCCTGCGGCATTGGCGCTCTCCGGCGGCGGCAGTAAAACCACGTCAACCATACCGCCTCGCCGCCGCAACGCAAGCAACCACCACGAGCGCCACCAAGGCGATGTCCGGCGTCACCCGCTCGCCGAGGAGGAGCGCGGCGAGGCCGAGGCCGAGGAAGGGCTGGAGCAGCTGCAGCTGGCTCACCCTGGCGATGCCGCCCAGGCTCAAGCCGCGGTACCAGAAGAAGAACCCGATCAGCATGCTGAACAGCGAGACATAGGCAAAGCCGCCCCAGGCCGCCCCGCCGACACGGGCGAGATCGTCCGGCAGCGTCAGCAGCGCCAGCGGCAGCATCGCCGGCAGGGCCAGCACCAGCGCCCAGCAGATCACCTGCCAGGCGCCGAGGCTCCGGGCGAGGCGGCTGCCCTCGGCATAGCCGAGACCGCAGACGACGACGGCGCCCAGCATCAGCAGGTCGGCCGCGGCGAAGCCCTGGGCGGCATGGCGCCAGGCATAGACGCCGACGGCGAGGCTGCCGAGGAGGGCGAAGGGCCAGAACAGCGGCCGCGGATGCTCGCCGGCGCGCAGCACGCCGAACAGCGAGGTCATCAGCGGCAGGATGCCGATGAAGACCAGGGAATGCGCCGCCGGGATGAAGCGCAGGGCATAGGCGGTGAGCAGCGGAAAGCCCACCACCACCCCGCCGGCGACGATGCCGAGCCGGGCCCATTCCGCCGCCCCGGGCAGGCGCTGCCGGGTCGCCAGCAGGCAGATCCCGCCGATCAGCCCGGCGATCGCCGCCCGGCCGAGGGTGACGAAGAGCGGGTCGAGATCCAGCACCGCGAGCCGGGTGGCGGGGAGCGAGGCGGAAAAAATCGCCATGCCGATGAAACCGTGGATGAGACCGCGCAAATGACGGTTTTCCGCGGTTTCCACCACGGCGAAAGCCGGTGAATCTGCCGGTGGATTCACGGTGGCGGATGGCATGGTGCGGCTCCTCGGAAGCGCCTCGGGAGCGGCAAAATCGGCGATTTCCCCTGGCCAGACCATGCATACGCCCTGTACAATTCAAGAAACTGTACCGGTACATATACCTGAGCACTATGCAGCTTTCCCTGACCCCGAAGACCGGCGGACCGCTGGTCGAGCAGATCGTCGGCGAGATCGGCCGGCGGATCGCCGCGCGCCAGCTGGCGGCCGGGCAGAAGCTACCCTCGATCCGGCGCCTGGCGGCGGAGAACCGGGTCAGCACCTTCACCGTGATCGAGGCCTATGACCGGCTGGTGGCGGCCGGGCTGCTGAGCTCGCGGCGCAACAGCGGCTTCTACGTGGCGACCCGCCGGCAGCCGCTGTCGCTGGCGCCGGCGGCGGCGGAACCGGAAGTGGCGCCCGACCGCGACATCGATCCGGTCTGGATCATGCGCCAGTCCCTGACCCTGGACGAGAAGCTGCTGAAGCCCGGCTGCGGCTGGCTGCCCAATGACTGGCTGAACGAGGAGGCGCTGCGCCGCAAGCTGCACGAGATCGGCCGGGCGCCGCAGGCGCGGCTGCTGGAATACGGCCATCCCCTGGGCTATCTGCCGCTGCGCCAGCAGCTGCAGCTGCGCCTCGCCGGGCTGGGGATCGAGGCGCCGCCGGCGCGGATCCTGCTCACCGACGGGGCCAGCCAGGCGATCGACCTGGTCTGCCGCCTCCTGCTGCAACCCGGCGACACGGTGCTGATCGACGATCCCGGCTATTTCAACTTCCAGGGCGTCGCCCGCGCCCACCGGGCGAAGATCGTCGGCGTGCCGCTGACCCCGGCCGGGATCGATCTCGCCGCCTTCGAGGCGCTGCTGATCCAGCACCGGCCGAAGCTCTATCTGATGAATGCGGGCCTGCAGAACCCGACCGGCCTCTCGATGAGCGCCGGCACCGCCTATCGGCTGCTGCGCCTCGCCGAGGCGCATGACCTGCGGATCCTCGAGGACGACATCTTCGCCGATTTCCAGGCGGCCCCCGGCCAGCGCCTGGCGGCGCTCGACCAGCTCGACCGGGTGATCTATCTCGGCAGCTTCTCGAAGACCCTCTCCGCCGCCACCCGCTGCGGCTTCATCGCCTGCCGCGCCGACTGGATCGAGGGGCTTACCGATCTCAAGCTGGCGACCAGCTTCGGCAACAACGATCTCGCGGCGCAGCTGGTCAGCCGGCTGCTGGCCGACGGCAGCTACCGCAAGCATGTGGAGGCGATCCGCGACCGGCTGCGCGGCGCGATGGCCGAGACCCGGCGGCGCCTGGCGCAGCGCCGCCTCGGCCTCTGGTCCGAGCCCGAGGAGGGGCTCTTCCTCTGGGCGCGGCTGCCCGACGGCATCGATTCCGCCGGCATCGCCCGGCAGGCCCTGCGCGAGGGGATCGTGCTCGCCCCCGGCAACGTCTTCAGCGTCACCCAGACCGCCGGCCCGTTCCTGCGCTTCAACGCCGCGCAATGCGGCCCGGTGCGGATCTTCGAGTTCCTGAGCGGGGCGCTCGGGACATAGGCATTCGGGGCATTCGGGGGCATTCGGGCCGGCCGGCCACACGGTCGCGATGCGCGGATCAAGTCCGCGACGCGCGTCTCAGTATTGCATACTCTCGCAATAAATGTATATAATGCATGATTCTCCCGAAAATTGTACAGTGGACGATAGGGCAAATTTGTCCTATGGCCCTGGACCATGAGGCATTCATGTCCTATATTCATCTTCGGCGCAGTCGCCTGGGCTCGTGACCGGCAGCGAGTTCGAGCGACGGATCAGGCGGCATGGGAAGGCCTGCGGTCTGCCGGTTCGCTTCGAGACCCATGGCAAGGGCAGTCACGGCAGGCTCTATCTCGGCAACCGGTTCACCACCCTCAAGGACCGCCGCAAGGAAATCGGACAAGGCCTGCTGCATGCCATGCTGACGCAGCTTGGATTGACGCCGCGAGACATCGGCCTTTAGCGAAAAGAGACCCGCATGAAACCTTCCGGTGATATCGCCTATCCCGCGCGCCTGCTGCGGCAGGCCGACGGCAGCTTTCTCGTCTCGTTCCGCGACGTGCCCGAGGCCCTGACGGAGGGTGCGACGCGGGCCGCGGCGGCGGCCGAAGCGTCCGACGCGCTGACAGCGGCGCTGGCCGGATATGTGAAGGCGGGTAACGCCCTGCCGCCGGCGACCCGGCCACGTGCCGGCGAGGCACTCATCCATGCCGATGCCGGGTTCACCGCGAAAATCGCGCTGCGGGCCGGCCTCCTCGAGGCGGGCCTGAGCGCGGCCGATCTCGCGCGTCGGCTGGGCTCGGATCACAAGGAGGTGCGCCGGCTGCTCGACCCGGATCATCCGAGCAAGCTCGGCCGACTCGATCTGGCCTTGCGCGCGATCGGGTACCGCACGGTGCTGCAGGTCGTTCCGTTGGCGCCGAAGCGCGGGCGGGTCCTGCGCGGCACCGGCAAGGCGGCGTAATCCGGCCGCACGGTCGCGATGCGCGGATCAGGTCCGCGCAGGACGGGGGGAGGGACTGCCGTGGGTGACTCTCCAGCAGCGACCTACCAGACGAAGGCCGCGGTCTCCACCCGTTTGCCGACCAGGAAGGCGTCGGCGACGAGCTGCAGCGGGGCGGCGTCGATCTCGTCGCTGCCGGTATCGAGGAGTTCGGCGAAGCGGTCGTAGATCCGCTCGTATTCCTGCATCGGCGCGGCGACCGCAAGCGTGCCGCCCCGCCGGGATGTCGTGGCGCCGATGCGATGCGCATCAGGCGATTGTTGCTTCCCATCATAGATGTGTATTGGCAGATTCGCCAGCCGTGCTGCGATCAAGCCTTCGTTCACGATTGGCCTTTGCCGGCCTTGAAGGCACTGCGCAACAAGAGATCTGCGCATTGGCGAAGCGCCGCACCTGCGGTCTCCAACATTGACGACAATGTCATCCACTCCAGCGCCCAGGCAGCTCCCGAGCGCTCCTGCTCGTGGATCAAAGCCTGGTGGACGACGCCGCAGAGGCCCGCATTGTATCGTGCAAGGGCGACAAGTATCTCCGCGCCCACGGGATTGGACTTGTGGTGCATGGCCGAGGACTTGCCACCGCCTTCAATGACCACCTCGCCAATTTCATTCTGCGCCATCATGGCAATGTCCTGCCCAATCTTTCCGAGGCCGCCGGTGACGAGCGAGGCCCAGGAGGCCAGCTCGGCGAACCCATCTCGTGCGGTGTGCCAGCTCCGGGAAGGCGCCGACAGTTCCAGTAAACACGCCAACTCCGCAATCCACGGCCCATCGTCGATTCCGATCGGACCGCCAACCTGCAATACAAGGACTCGGGGCGCAATTCACTCAGACGTTCGATATGGCGACGGAGAGGCGCGCACCAGGCATCGAGACGGGCTTGCAGCGTGAATGGCAACGCACGCTGCATGCGCGTCCGGGCCATTTGTGATACTGATCCGCTAACGCGGCCGATCTCCTCGATCTGACCGATGATCCCCAGCAACCGGCTGCTCAGAACGTCGATCGCGGCCCCAATCATCATTACAGTAACTGTATCTATGACGTCCTGACTGGTAGATCGCAAATGAAGCGCGTCGCGGTGAATATTTGGCAGCGTCTCTCTGAGTTGGCGGACAAGCTCGGGCACGATCATCCCGTCGCGTCGAACACCGTGACCAAGCTGCTCTTCGTCGAGTTCGAAGTCCCGGCATGCCTTGGCAACTGCTGAGGCAGCTTCAGCCGAGATCAAGCAGCTGCTTGCTTGCGCCTCCGCCAGGGCGGCCTCGAACCTAAGGGCCAGCAAAAGCTCCCGCTCTGCGGAAAAGACGTCGGCAATTTGCCGATCTCTCCAAAGCTGGCTGTGCCGACTGGTCATTGTTCACACCCTAGGGCTCTTTCAGGTCGCTCGCAAAGTTCGAGCCGTTACCCTGTTGCTGCCATGCTCTATCCGCCACCGAGCAATCTCCTCGGCCGAGAGTTTCTCGACGTTGCCATAGTCAACCGACTTTCACCGGATGACCAACTTATTGAGATCGAGGTTTGCGCGAATTGGCAACTCTGGCAAGACCAAGCCTTGGCAAATGGCATCACCGGCCCGCCAAAGCCGTGATATCTGCCCGTTGCTGGCCGAGAATGTCATTTCCGCTTTCATCAGGGCGTGGTCCAGCCTTGGCTTTTCTGGAACGCATGACAATTGGGCCGTTCACGCCGGTAATGGATCCGGCGGTGGTCACAGTTCGGCGATCAGCCGCAGGATGTCAGCGACCAGTCCCTGATCGGCTCGGCCCAAACTGGGGGCTACCAGACGAAGGCCGCGGTCTCCACCCGCTTGCCGACCAGGAAGGCGTCGGCGACGAGCTGCAGCGGGGCGGCGTCGATCTCGTCGCTGCCGGTATCGAGGAGTTCGGCGAAGCGGTCGTAGATCCGCTCGTATTCCTGCATCGGCGCGGCGACCACAAGCCTGCCGTCGACCGCCAGCTTCGAGCCGCCCTCGGTGAGATCGAGGCGCCTGCCGTCGGCGGTCTCGATGGCGATGTTCCAGCTCTGCGGGCCGGTCTGGCGCCAGTCGAAGACGGCGGTGAGGTCCTGGCGGTGCGGATCGGCGCCGGGCATGGCGAAGGCGAGCGTCGCCGCGATCGGCGTGTCGCGGTTGGAAGGCGTCAGCAGCTCCGCCCGGGTGACGAAGATCGGTCGCGGCAGGATGCGGGTGACGATCGAGAGCGCGTTGATGCCGGGATCGAAGACGCCGAAGCCGCCGGCCTGCCAGATCCATTCCTGGCCGGGATGCCAGCGCCGCACATCCTCCTTCCAGCTCACCGCGAGGCGGCGGATCTCCGCATCCGCCAGCAGGCGCTTCGCCGCGTCGACCGCTGGATTGAACTGCGAATGCCAGGTGGTGAAGATGACGCGCCGGCGCGCGGCGGCATGGGCGATGAGATCGGTCAGCTCCGCCGTCGTGGCGGTGGTGGGCTTTTCCAGCAGCAGATGCCTGCCGGCATCGAGCGCCGTGCGGGCGATCGCATGGCGGGCATGGGGCGGGGTGCAGATGGCGACGGCATCGAGATCGGGCAGCGCCTGCAGCATCTCCGCCGTGGTCCGGAAGCTCGGCACGCCCGCTTCGGCGAGGCCGCGCTGGCTCACCGTCGCCGCCAGGGTGAAGCGGGGATTCTTCGCAATCACCGGCAGATGCTGGTCCTGGGTGATCTTGCCGATGCCGACGACGGCGATCCGGTAGCTGCGCATGGTTCGACTCCGTCGCGGTGGGTTGAGCTAGTGGATGGGGGCCGCCCGCCGCCTTGCAAGCCCGGCCAGCGCCCAGCCGCAGAGTGCCACTTCCGCGAGGCCGAAGACCACCAGCATCGCATCCATGCCGATCCCGTCCGCCAGCGCGCCGCCGCCGAGGACCGGCAGCGAGAAGCCGAGATAGATCCAGAGGAAATAGCCGGCGGCGGCCCGGGCCTGGGAGCCGCCCCCGGGGGAGCTACCCCCCTGGGAGTTATTACCCTGGACGGCCGCCTGGAACAGCCGGAGGCCACCCAGATAGGCAAGGCCGAAGGAGGAAGAGCCGTTGAGCGCCGCGCCGAGGAGGAGCGGCAGGAGCCAGCCGAAGCGGGCGCCGAGCGCGATCAGCAGGAAGGCGAAGGGCAGGACCAGGATGCCGATGCGCACCGAGCGGTCCGGGCCGAGCCTCTGCGCCAGCGGCTGGATGAAGAAGCCGGCGGCGGTGACGCAGAAGATGCAGAGCCCCGACCAGCTGTCGAGACCGTAGACCCGGAGCGCCCGCGGCAGCACCGCGATCATCAGCCCGGCCGTGGCCCAGGCGATGGCGATGGCGAGGCCCGCCGGCCAGGTGCCGCGCGGCAGCAGCGGCAGGGTGGCGAGCGGCGGGCGATGGCCGACCGGACGCTCGGCCGCCGATGCTCCGGGCTGCGGGATGCCGAACAGCAGGGCGGCGGCGACCAGGGCCAGCAGCGGATGGATCCAGTAGCTGACCGGCGTCGCCCCGACAGCCCCGGCCGCTGGCCAGAGCTCCAGCACCAGGAAGGTGGCGACCGGGCCGACGCCGAAACCGAGAGCGGTGCTGGCGGTGGTGAAATAGGCGGCGCGGTCGGCGGGGATGAGTTCGCGCATCCAGGCGGCGCCCGCGGCGAGGCTGAAGCCGACGGAAAGGCCCTGCAGCAGGCGGGCGAGGATCAGCACCTGGAAGCTGCCGTGAAAGGCCATCAGCAGCGAAGCAAGGAGGGTGCAGGCGAGGCTCGCCGCCAGCATCGCGCGGCGGCCGAGGCGATCGGAGAGCCCGCCGAGCAGCAGCAGGCAGGGCAGCAGGCTGGCGGCATAGCAGCAGAAGACCAGCGCCGTCGCGGCGGCGCCCATGCCGGCGCGCTCGGCATAGGCGGCATAGAGCGGCGCCTGCAGGTTGACGCCGCAGGTGACGGTGAACAGCGCCAGGGCGACGCGCCAGGCGCCAAGTCTGTGGCTGGTTCTGAGACGGCGGCTGTGTTGCGTCATTGGTCGGCCTCGCGGGATGGCGCGGAACCTAGACGCGGCATCGGCACGAGGCAAATCGGGGCTGCCATGTGGAAGCTGCAAGGCTGGCGCGGAGATTCTCCAGCGGCGTTGCGTGAAATGACGCGGCGGCAAAGATCGTCGCCCCGATTCCGTCCGATCTCCGGGGAGGTTCAGGGGGCGGGTTCGGGGCGGGCGAGGATGGCGGGAATCATGCGCCGATCGCGGCCCAAAGGAAGACCGCCGTCGCGAGAAGGCCGAGCGCGCCGCGCAGGGCGTGCAGTCCACCCCATTTGACCAGCAAGGCGCGGCTCTCGGCGCCGGCCCGATCGATCGTGATCGCGTCCAGACGCCTGTTGGTCGGCATGATCGCCCACAGCGTATAGGGCCAGTTGGCGATCAGCAGCGCGGCACCGATCAGCCATTGCCAGTTGCCTGCGGTGAAAAAGGCTGCCAGGCCAAGCAGCCCGCCGATCACGGCGAGGCTGGCCTGCATCATGAAACCGCGGCGGTAGCTCGGCTTCCATTGCTGCAGCGCCGGTCCGTCCGCAAGCTGCAGCCGCGCGGGCTGCTCGGCGGCGCTGATATAGACGGCGGCGCCGGTGAAAGCCGCGGCGACGATCAGGGCAAGAAGGCCGAACATATGAGTCCTCGTCGTCGCTTGAAATGCCGCCGGAGTACCAGGCGCTTCGCCTCAAGGTACCACCTTCAGTCCCAATTGGTCGATCAGGTCGGCGACGATGGCGTCGGCGCTGCGGCGCGCTGTGTCGACGACGAGCGGGGGACGGTCCCAGGGCTCGTAGTCGCGATCGACGACCTCCTGCCAACTCGGCTGCTTCAGGCCCGCGATATGGCCCGGCCGGATTTCGACAAGCCGGGTCTCGACGCGGCGGCGGTGCGCGGCCGGGTCGGAACAGACGACCTCGATCTCGACGATCGGCGCCGCAGCGGCGGCGGCGGCCTCGCGCCAGGAGTCCCGGGTGATCTGCAGCGGGTTGACCGAATCGGCGACGACGATGCGGCCGAGGCCGAGATTCTCGGTGGCGAGCGCATAGGCGGCGACATAGCCGGCCGGGCCGATCCCGTCCTTCAGCACGCCGGCATCGCGGATCGCCTGTTCGATGGTATCGATGCGCAGATAGACCGCGCCCGCCCGCAGCGCCAAGGCGCGAGCGAGGGTGGTCTTGCCGGATCCCGGCAGGCCGGCAAAGGCGATGAGCAGGCCAGCCATCAAACCCCCATCCCGTGATCGGCAGATATTTAAGTCGTCGGGCGAATATTCCGGCGCAGCGCGGTTGAATCGCCGCCGCTGCTGCCAAACTACTGCAGCATGGTGCTGCTATGTATACCAGGGGACCCCGTACCGGGTCCGTTCCAATTTATCCGCCGACCCGCTATAGAGACTGCATGAAACCCCAGCAAGCCGATCCGGTCATCCAGGAACGCGAGATCGCCGCGGCCAAGCCCCTCCCCGGGGTGCCGTTTCGGCTGGTCTCGGACTTCGTCCCGGCCGGCGACCAGCCCCAGGCGATCGCCGAGCTGATCGAGGGGGTCAATCGCGCCGACCGCGACCAGGTGCTGCTCGGCGTCACCGGCTCGGGCAAGACCTTCACCATGGCGCATGTGATCCAGGCGGTGCAGCGCCCGGCCCTGATCCTGGCGCCGAACAAGACCCTGGCGGCGCAGCTCTACGGCGAGATGAAGGGCTTCTTCCCGGAGAACGCGGTCGAGTATTTCGTCTCCTACTACGACTACTACCAGCCGGAAGCCTATGTGCCGCGCACCGACACCTATATCGAGAAGGAATCCTCGCTGAACGAGCAGATCGACCGGATGCGCCATGCCGCGACCCGCTCGCTGTTCGAGCGCCGCGACGTGGTGATCGTCGCCTCGGTCTCCTGCATCTACGGCATCGGCTCGCCGGAGACCTATTCCACGATGACCATCACGCTGGGCGTCGGCGACCGGATCAACCGCACCGACCTGCTGCGCCGCCTGGTCGAGCTGCAGTACAAGCGCAACGAGGCGGATTTCTACCGCGGCATGTTCCGGGTGCGCGGCGACAGCGTCGAGCTGTTCCCGGCGCATATGGAAGACCGCGCCTGGCGGCTGTCGCTGTTCGGCGACGACATCGAGGCGATCTACGAGTTCGATCCGCTGACCGGCGAGAAGATGGCGAGCCTGAACGAGATCAAGATCTACGCCAATAGCCACTACGTGACGCCGAAGCCGACGCTGCACCAGGCGGTGAAGCAGATCAAGGACGACCTGAAGGTCCGGCTGGTGCAGCTCAATGCCGAGAACAAGCTGCTGGAGGCGCAGCGCCTGGAGCAGCGCGTGGTCTTCGACATGGAGATGATCGAGGCGACGGGGGTCTGCGCCGGCATCGAGAACTATTCCCGCTACCTGACCGGGCGCAAGCCGGGCGAGCCGCCGCCGACGCTGTTCGAATACCTGCCGGAAGACGCGCTGCTGATCGTCGACGAGAGCCATGTCACCGTGCCGCAGCTGGGCGGCATGTTCAAGGGCGACTTCGCCCGGAAATCGACCTTGTCGGAATACGGCTTCCGCCTGCCGTCCTGCTGCGACAACCGGCCCCTGAAGTTCGAGGAATGGGAGGCGATGCGGCCGCAGACGGTGCATGTCTCGGCCACCCCCGGTCCCTGGGAGATGAAGCAGACCGGCGGCGTCTTCGTCGAGCAGGTGATCCGCCCGACCGGCCTCATCGATCCGGTCTGCATCATCCGCCCGACCGAGATCCAGGTCGACGACGTGGTGGCGGAATGCAAGGAGATGGCAAAGCGCGGTTCGCGGGTGCTGATCACCACCCTGACCAAGCGCATGGCGGAGGATCTCACCGAATACCTGCACGATGCCGGGGTGCGGGTGCGCTACATCCATTCCGACGTCGAGACCCTGGAGCGGATCGAGATCATCCGCGATCTCCGCCTCGGCGCCTTCGACGTGCTGGTCGGGATCAACCTGCTGCGCGAGGGCCTGGACATTCCCGAATGCGCCCTGGTCTGCATCCTCGATGCCGACAAGGAGGGCTTCCTGCGCTCGAAGACCTCGCTGGTGCAGACCATCGGCCGGGCGGCGCGCAACGTCGACGGGCGGGTCATCCTCTATGCCGACCGGATGACCGACAGCCTGGAATATGCCCTCGGCGAGACCAACCGCCGGCGCGAGAAGCAGCAGGCCTACAACACCGCCCACGGCATCACCCCGGAATCGGTGAAGAACCGCATCTCCGACGTGATGCAGTCGGTCTACGAGGCGGATCACGTCACCGTCGATACCGGCATCATCGGCGACATGCACCGGGTCGGCCACAACCTGAAGGCCACCATCGCCGATCTCGAGAAGAAGATGCGCGAGGCGGCGGCCAACCTGGAATTCGAGGAGGCGGCGCGGTTCCGCGACGAGCTGCGCCGGCTGGAGGCGCTCGACCTGGAAATCCCGGTGGGCAGCCCCGCCGAGCAGATCGCCGCCGGCCTCACCCCGCGGCCGGCCGCGCGCTCCACCGCCGGCAAGCCCGGACAGCCGTCGAAGTTCAAGGACCGCCACAAGAAGCGGCGCTGAGACCGGCGCCGCCTTTCCCGAGGAGTTCCCGATGCCCATCGATCATATCGGCCTTGCCGTGGCCGACTTCCCGCGGAGCCGCGCCTTCTACGTGGCGGCCCTGGCGCCGCTCGGCATGACCGTGGTCATGGAGGGCGACGGCTGGGCGATGATGGGCAAGGACGGCGCCCACGAGTTCTGGTTCGGCGCCCATGGCAAGACCGCGACGCCGATCCATTTCGCCTTCCAGGCGGCGACCCGGGCCGAGGTGCGCGCCTTCCACGCCGCGGCGCTCGCAGCCGGCGGCGGCGACAATGGCGGGCCGGGCATCCGCGGGCATTACCATGCGGACTACTACGGCGCCTTCGTCATCGATCCCGACGGGCACAACATCGAGGCGGTCTGCCATCAGGCTGCTGAATAGGGCGCCGGAACAGGGCGCTGGAATAGGCCGGAGTTTCGCCTTGCCTTGATCGCGCCGCTTCCGCCATTCTGCGCCGCATGACGCAAAACCCCGAAATCAGGACCGCTTTGGTCACCGGCGCCGCGCGGCGTCTCGGCCGGGCGATCGCGCTGAAGCTCGCGGCCGAGGGCTGGGATGTCGCGGTGCACTGCCATCGCTCCCAGGCGGAAGCCGAGGCGACCGCGGCGGAGATCCGCAGTCTCGGCCGGCGGGCGGCGGTGGTTACGGCCGATCTTGGCCGCGAAGCCGCGGTCGAGGGCCTGATCCCGCAGGTCCAGGCGGCTTTGGGGCCGCTCACCTGCCTGGTCAACAATGCCTCGGTCTTCGAGATGGACAAGGTCGAGACCGCGACCCGGGACAGCTGGGACCGGCATATCGAGACCAATCTCCGGGCGCCGCTGGTGCTCTCCCAGGCCTTCGCGCGTCAGCTGCCGGACGGCGCCGCGGGCAACATCGTCAACCTGCTGGATCAGCGGGTGTGGAAGCTCACGCCGTATTTCCTCTCCTATACCGTGGCGAAGATGGGGCTCTGGACGCTGACCCGGACCCTGGCCTTGGCGCTGGCGCCGCGCATCCGGGTGAACGGCATCGGCCCCGGCCCGACCCTGCCCAGCCCGCGCCAGTCGGAGGCGCAGTTCGCCGCGCAATCCGCCGCCATGCCCCTGGGCCATGGCGCGACGCCGGAGGAGATCGCGGCCGGCGTCATCTACATCTTGTCGTCGCCGTCGATGACGGGACAAATGATTGCGTTGGACGGCGGCGAGCATCTCGGCTGGCAGGTACCGGGCAAGGGCTTCCAGCCGCGCGAGTGACCGCGTCCAGGGAAGGCGGGACTCGCAATCGGGTTGCGGCTATACTATCTGCAGGCAAAGGCGGTCCTGCCGCCGTGCCTCTCAGGATTGAGACAAGGGCCCCAGAGTGCGGCCCTCCATTGCGCCCCAGAGTGCGGCGATCGCAATTACGGCTGTGGAGGGCCTCCGAACCCATGAGCAAGCTCGAACCCGTGAGCAAAGTCGAGAAGGTGACACCCCTGCCGGCGACGGCGGCGGCGCGCAGCATGAAGGTCTTCATCCGCGACCTGGTGCTGACCTGCAAGATCGGCATCCACCAGCACGAAAGGCTGGCCCAGCAGCGGGTGCGGATCAACCTCGAGGTCACCTGCCTCGAGCATCCGGCGATCAACGACGATGTGGACAACATCGTCTGCTATGCCGAGATCATGACCGGAATCCGCCATGTGGTGAGCGATCAGCACATCAATCTGGTGGAAACCCTGGCCGACCGCATCGCCGCGATGTGCCTGGAAGACCGCCGGGTCACCGCCGCCAAGGTGCGGGTCGAGAAGCTCGACGTCTTCAAGGAGGCGGAGAGCGTCGGCGTCGAAATCGAACGCCAGCGGAGCCTGCGCTAGGGCCCAGGCCGGCACCCGCAGGGGTCCTAGGATCAGGTGTGCGCTTTTCGCGAAAAGTTAAGCGTATCAGGGTCATAACCGATGAATCCTGACGCAAGTTGTTCACAGCCGCCGGTGAGTCGCAAATCGGCGGGGGAGTCAAGCGAGGATTCATCTATGTGTCGGAAAGTTTGCAGGGGAAATCTAAATATCGCATGTAATTCAATAGCTTGATTTTTCTGCCTGTTTTTTAGGCAGAGAGGAGAGGCCGGGGATTCGCTAGGCCCGCGCCGCCTGGAACCGATCTTACTGACAGACTTATCCACCGGAATCGTGGATATCCATAATGGTTAGCGGCGAAGCGACAGTATACTGCCGCCGGACAGCCCGGGGAGTCTCGGGATTCCGCGATTCCCGCACCGCTCCCCTGGTCAAATAACGACGCGAAAACACCCCCGCAGCCGATGTCGAGCGACGACGAAGACGACGACACCATCGAACTCCCGGCCGATGCGCCGACGCCGGCGGTGCCGGGCGAGGCCGCCGGGACCCGCAGCCGGCTGGCGCGCGGCGTCGCGGTGATCCGCGGCAAGGTGCGCAACCTGCCCAATGCGCCGGGCTGCTACCGCATGCTGAACGCCAAGGGCGACGTGCTCTATGTCGGCAAGGCCAAGGACCTGAGGAAACGGGTCACCGCCTATACCCAGCCCAACCGCCAGCCCAACCGGATCCAGCGGATGATCGCCGAGACCCTGGCGATGGAGTTCGTCACCACCCATACCGAGGTGGAAGCGCTGCTGCTGGAAGCCAATCTGATCAAGCGCTTCGGGCCGCGCTACAACGTGCTGCTGAAAGACGACAAGAGCTTCCCCTATATCCTGATCACCGGCGACCATCCGGCGCCGCAGCTGACCAAGCATCGGGGGTCGCGCAACCGGCCGGGTGAATATTTCGGGCCCTTCGCCTCGGCGGGCGCGGTCAACCGCACCATTGTTGCGCTGCAGCGCGCCTTCCTGCTGCGGCCCTGCGCCGACACCATCTTCGCGACGCGGACCCGGCCCTGCCTGCAATACCAGATCAAGCGCTGCTCGGCACCCTGCGTCGGCCGGATCGCCGAGGCGGATTACGCCCAGCTGGTCGGCCAGGCGCGGGATTTCCTCACCGGCAAGAGCGATGCGGTGAAGCGGCGGCTCTCGGCCGAGATGCAGAAGGCCTCGGACAATCTCGAATTCGAGCAGGCGGCGAAGCTGCGCGACCGCATCCAGGCCCTGGCGCAGATCCAGAGCCGCCAGGACATCAATGTCGAGGGCGTCGACGAGGCCGACATCATCGCCGCCCACCAGGAGGGCGGCCATACCTGCATCCAGGTGTTCTTCTTCCGCAACCACGGCAATTACGGCAACCGGGCCTATTTCCCCAGCCACGACCGCCAGGCCGAGCTGCCGGAGATCCTCGCCGCCTTCATCGGCCAGTTCTACGAGAACAAGACGCCGCCGCGGCTGATCCTGGTGAGCGAGCAGCCGGCCGAGGTGGCGCTCCTCGGCGAGGCGCTGTCGCTGCGCGCCGGGGCCCGGGTCGAGATCCTGACGCCGAAGCGCGGCGACAAGAGGAAGCCGGTCGAGCATGCCCTGCGCAACGCCAAGGAGGCCCTGGCCCGGCGCCTCGCCGAATCCGCCTCGCAGTCGAAGCTGATGCAGGGCGTCGCCGAGGTCTTCGGCCTGGAGGCGCCGCCGAAGCGCATCGAGGTCTATGACAACAGCCATATCTCCGGCACCAACGCCTATGGCGCGATGATCGTCGCCGGGCCGGAAGGCTTCATGAAGAACCAGTACCGGAAATTCGCCATCCGCGATCTGGCGGGCAGCGCCGCGGAGTCCGGCGAGGAGACGGAATCGGCGCCCACGCCCGGCACCCCGGTCGCCATCGCCCCCTCCGCCATCGCCCCCTCCGCCATCGCCCCCGGCGACGACTACGCCATGATGCGTCAGGTGCTGACCCGGCGCTTCTCCCGGGCGCTGAAGGAGGACCCGGACCGGGAGCGCGGCTCCTGGCCGGACCTGGTGCTGATCGACGGCGGCCAGGGGCAGCTCGGCGTCGCCGTCGAGGTCTTCGCCGAACTCGGCATCGACGACGTGGCGCTGGCGGCGATCGCCAAGGGACCCGACCGCAATGCCGGGCGCGAGCGCTTCTTCCTGCCGGGCCGGCCCGCCTTCTCGCTCGATCCCAAGAACCCGGTGCTCTACTACCTGCAGCGGCTGCGCGACGAATCCCACCGCTTCGTCATCGGCACCCACCGGGCGAAGCGCTCGAAGCAGCTGGTGCAGTCGGTGCTGGACGAGGTGGCGGGGATCGGCGCCAAGCGAAAAAAGGCGCTGCTGCTGCATTTCGGCTCGGCCCGCGCGGTCTCCCAGGCCGGCTTCACCGATCTCTGCGCCGTACCGGGGATTTCCGAGGCGGTGGCGCGGAAGATCTACGACCACTTCCACAGCGGCTGAGGGCCGCTGCCGCCCGGCGGCGCGGGTTCCGCCGGATTTTTCCCTGATTTCTCCCGGATTCCGGCGCCGCTCCGGCTGCCCCAGGGCGGTCGCGCGCGCCATCTCCCTTGTGACATCGGCCATGCGACCTGCTATTTTCTGGCCGGTTTTCCGGCCCCGGGGCGGGTCCGGCGCCGTGCGCAGGGAAGCAATGCCGAATATCGCCAACATCCTCACCATGTCGCGGATCGCGTCGATCCCGCTGATCGCCGGAATGCTGTTCTTCGAGGACGACATCATCCGCTGGATCACCCTGGCGCTCTATGTCGTCGCCTGCGTCACCGATTTCTTCGACGGCTACATCGCCCGGCGCATGCACCAGGTCTCGGCCCTGGGGCGCTTCCTCGATCCCATTGCCGACAAGCTGGTGGTGGCGGCGATCCTGATGGCGATGACGGCGACGACGCAGATCGCCGGCTGGGTTGTGCTGCCGGCGATGATCATCCTCTGCCGCGAGATCATGGTCTCCGGCCTGCGGGAATATCTCGCCGAATTGAAGGTGGGCGTGCCGGTCTCGATGCTGGCGAAATGGAAGACCACGGTGCAGATGGTGGCGCTGGGCGTGCTGATCGTCGGCGGCTCCGGCCCCGACTGGTTCCCGACCCAGATGATCGGCGAGGGGCTGCTGTGGATCGCCGCCGGGCTGACCCTGGTCACCGGCTACGACTACCTCCGCATCGGCCTGCGCCACATGGGCGTCTCCTGAACCGGCGATGACCCTCCCGTGGTGAAGATCCTGGGCATGACCGGCTGGAGCGGCGCCGGCAAGACCACCCTGCTGACCAAGCTCATTCCGGAACTGGTGCGCCGCGGCATCACCGTCTCCACCATGAAACACGCCCATCACGGCTTCGACGTCGACACGCCGGGGAAGGACTCCTACGAGCACCGCGAGGCCGGCGCCACCGAGGTGCTGGTCGGCTCGGCCCGGCGCTGGGCGCTGATGCACGAACTCCGCGCCCAGGCGGAGCCGAGTGCGGCGGAGCTGATCCGGCACATGACCCCGGTCGATCTCATCCTGATCGAGGGCTTCAAGCGCGAGGCCCACGACAAGGTCGAGATCTATCGCGAATTCAACGGCAAGCCGCTGCTCTCCACCGGCGATCCGAGCTTCGTCGCCGTCTTCTCCGATCAGGCGGTGCCGGAAACCGCCCTGCCAGTGATCGACCTCAACGACACGACGGCGATCGCCGATTTCATCATCCGGCACTGCGGCTTCGCCGGCCGCGGCGGGTAGGTCACGAGAAAGTTCCCGATTTCTTCTGCGGCTGCGCCATGGCCCGGCCGTCGATCCTCTCCGACCTTCCCCCGCCCTCTCCCTGGATCCGGGGAGAGGGCGGGGTATGGCCTTGTCACCGCCCCCAGCGCGGGGCGGTCTTGCGTTCACGCTCTGCAATCGTGACCTTCGGCAGTCGGGCCGGACAGAGGTCGATCTCGATTTCCAGCCGGTCCCGCAGGCTGTTGCGGCGCGAGGCGAGACCGAATTGCAGGCCGGCAAAATCGAACTGGTGGAAGAAAATCTCCTCGCCCTTCGCGGCCCGCGCGATTTCCGCCAGGGCCTTTCGCATCAAGGAGCGCCGGATCAGGCGTTCCAGCCGGCGCTGCGCGGGCTGGGTCAGATAGAGTTTGGCTTTGGTCCTGGAATGGTCGTCTGGCATGTTCCTTCTCCTCTGTGCCGGTCGACGCGCAGACGCAGTTCGAGCGTCTCGCGTTCGACAGGGGTGAAGGAGGAGGGGCTAACGGGACATGCGGACCTGCGGCGGTGAGGAACGGACCGACATTTAGGTGCGGCGGCCCCGCAGGTCAAGAGGGCCGCGGTTCAAGATGCGCGGGCCACGTCAATCTTTCGCCAGATGGGCGAATTCCCGGACCACGTCCTCGTAGAGGCCGCGCTTGAAGGGCACGATGAGCTCGGGCACCCGCAGGAAGGAGGTCCATTTCCAGCGCGAGAATTCCGGATGCTTGCCGCCGATGTCGATCTCGTCCTCGGCGCCAAGGAAGCGGAAGGCGAACCATTTCTGCTCCTGGCCCCGGTATTTACCCTTCCACATCCGGGCGGCGAGGTCCGCCGGCAGGTCATAGCGCAGCCAGTCGCGGCTCTCGGCGAGGAGATCGGCGGAGGTGACGCCGGTCTCCTCCTGCATCTCGCGCCAGGCGGCGGCCAGCGGCGCCTCGCCCTTGTCGATCCCGCCCTGGGGCATCTGCCAGGCCGGGCCCGGGCTGTCGATGCGCTGGGCGACGAAGACCTTGCCGCGCGGATTGAACAGGACGATGCCGACGCCGCGGCGGTAGGGCAGGCTGTCGCGGTCGGTGTTGGGGGCGGCGGATTTCTTCTGCTTGGGCATCTGCGGTCGCTCTGCTTTCGGCGTCACTGGGCGATGAGGGCGCTGGCCGGGACCAGCAGGATACCCTGGTCGGGCAGGGTCTTCACGTAGGCGGCGAGGGCGGCGATCGAGATCGGATAGGGTCCGGCGACGATCAGGATGCGGCCCCGGGTTTTCGCAAGCTCGATCGCGGTGCCCAGCTGCTTCTCGATCTCCGCCCGGCCGACGACGGCATCGATCTGCAGGTCCGCCTTGCGGTAGGCCGTGGCCGTCGACCGGGCCGCGTCGGGTCCCTGACTCTGCGGATCGGTGCCGGTTTCGATAAAGGCGAGGCCGAGGCGGCCGACCTCGCGCATCACCGCCTGCAGGGCGGTCTCGTCCCGCAGGAACCGGCCGCCCTGGGCGCTGGCGACGCCGAGCGCGCCAGGAGCGGCCGTCACCACGGCGTCGATGCGACGGGCGTTCTCCGCCGGGTTGAGCCCGGTCAGCAGGCCGAGCGGGCCGGGATCGTCCTGCGGATAGTTCGCCGGTTCCAGCGGCAGGTCCACCAGCGCCTCATGGCCGAGCGCCCGGGCGGCGGCGATCCAGCCCGCGAGGTCGGCGGCATAGGGGCTGAAGCTGAGCGAGATGTCCGGCGGCAGCGTGGCGATGGCGGCGGCGCTGACCGCCTTGTTGAGCCCGAGACCGGTCACCAGGACCGCGGCGGCCGTCTGGCCATCGGCGAGCGCCGCGGGCCGTGCCAGGCGCTGCCAGGGCGGCAGGTCGAAGCCGCCTTCCCGCAGCGCCAGGGCGGGATCGGGCTGCAATCGGGCGACGAGATCCGCCGGGTTCAAAGCCGGCCATTGGGTGGGCTGGATGGCGGGCTTGCCCGCCGCCCCGGCCGTGCCGCCATCCGCGTCGAGCGGCGCCATGGATTCCAACGGCGGATCGCCCGCCGTCCCGCCCGGCGCGGGCTGGCCTGCCGGCATCGCCGTCTGCGCAAGATCGATGCCGGCGCCGCCCGAGAGGATCTCCTGCAGCTTGCCGGTCGCCTCCAGATAGACGAAGGCGCCGGCGCCGAGAATCACCAGCAGCAGGCAGAAGATGATGCCGGGCCCGCCGATAAACCGTCCCGCCGTTTCCGGGAAACGATCGTCGTCGCGCACCGGATCACCGTCTGTCGCGCCGGGCGCAATCCGCCTGCCGTCAGTTCGCCGCCTTGGTCTGCAGCAGGTTCAGGCCCTGCAGCAGATCGAGGGCGCGGGCCAGCTGGTAGTCGACATCCGGCCGGGCGATCTGGGTCTTCTCCGAGCCGACGAAGGGCTCGGCGGGTTCGGCCGGCTTGCCGTCCGCGGCCTTTCCGGCATCGGCCGGCTTCTGGTCGGCCGGGGTCTGGCCGGGGGTCTGGCCGGGAGTCTGGGTCGAGGACTGCGGCTCGGTCTTGTCCTTCACGTCGGTGCCGCCCTTGTTCTCGATGGCGCCCGGCAGGTCGGATTCGTGGCGGCTGGTATCGGTGACCTGCTCGATCTTCGCCTGTTCGACGATGATGTCCGGGTCGATGCCCTTGCCCTGGATCGAGCGGCCGGACGGCGTGTAATAGCGCGCGGTGGTCAGGCGGATGGCGCCGTGATTGGGAATCGGGATGATCGACTGGACCGAGCCCTTGCCGAACGACTTGGTGCCCATGAGGATCGCCCGGCGATGGTCCTGCAGGGCGCCGGCGACGATTTCCGAGGCCGAGGCGGAGCCGCCGTTGATCAGCACCACCAGCGGCTTGCCGTCGACGAGATCGCCGGATTCGGCGTTCCAGCGCTGGCCCTCGTCGGCATTGCGGCCGCGGGTCGAGACGATCTCGCCCTTTTCCAGGAAATCGTCGGAAACGGCGATCGCCTGATCGAGCAGCCCGCCCGGATCGTTGCGCAGATCCAGCACCAGGCCGCTCAGCTGGCCCTTGGTGGCTTCCTTCAGCTTGTCGATCGCCTCCTTGAGGCCGCTGTCGCTCTTCTCGGTGAAGCTGGTGATGCGGACATAGCCGATATTGCCCTTCTCCAGCTCCCAGCGGACCGACTTCAGGGCGATGACGGCGCGCTTCAGGGTGACGTCGAAGGGATCCTGGGTGCCGCGGATGATGGTGAGGGTGATGGCGGAATCGACGTCGCCGCGCATCTTCTCGACCGCCTGGTTGAGGGTGAGGCCCATCACCGGCGCACCGTCGATGCCGGAGATCAGGTCGCCCGGCTGGATTCCCGCCTTGGCGGCCGGGGTGTCGTCCATCGGCGAGACCACCTTGACCAGGCCGTCCTCCATGGTGACCTCGATGCCGAGCCCGCCGAACTCGCCCTTGGTCTGGACCTGCATGTCCTGGTAGTCCTTGGCGTTCATGTAGGACGAATGCGGGTCGAGGCCGGAGAGCATGCCGTTGATGGCGCTCTCGATCAGCTTGTCGTCCTGCACCGGCTCGACATAGCCGGCGCGGATCCGCTCGAACACCTCGCCGAACAGGTTCAGCTGTTCATAGGTGCTGGAATTGGTCGCCGGCGTGGCACTCGCCGATTGCGCCGAAACCAGGGTCGGATGAAAGGCGATGACGCCGATCGCCATACCGGCGGCGAGTGCGGTGGCGGCAAGAAGCGAGGTGCGGAACATGGGGATCACTGACCTTTGCTGTTGACGGCTTTGGTGACGTTGAGTCCGAACCAGGGGGCAGGGTCGATCGGCTGCCCGTCCCGGCGCAGCTCAAGATAGAGTTGCGGGTGCCCGCTTTCGGGGGAGCCCATGACGCCGACCGGTTCCCCGGCGAGCAGCCATTGGCCGACCACGGCATCGGCCCTTCCAAGGCCGGCGAGTACCGTATGATACCCGCCGCCGTGTTCGATGATCAATATTTGCCCATAGGAGCGGAACGGTCCTTCGAAGACGATCTGCCCGTCGAACGGCGCCACGACCTGGGCGCGCGGGCGGGTTGCCAGCATCATACCCTTGGATTGGCCGCCGGAATCCTGCGGATCGGCGAATTTCACGGTGATTTTACCGCGCGCCGGCTGGACGATTCCTGACGCATCCTCGGGAAAATCGCGGAAATCGGCCGGGCGCTCCATCCGGGTCGGCACCCCGGGCAGGCGGGAGGCCGGCTTTTCGGTCGCCGCCAGCTGGGTATCGCCGGGCGCCGCGGCGCCGGATCCCGCCGCCGGCGCGGGTTCGGCTCCGCCTTCCTCGGGCTCGCCGGTCTGCGCCTTTGCCTTGTCCAGGCGCTCGATCAGGTCCTGCAGGTTCTTCGCCTGGTCGGCCAGCTTGTCGATGCGCTGGGTGGTGGCCGCGGTCTCGCTCAGGGTCTGCTGCTGCAGGCTCGCCTTGCGGGCCAGCAGCTCGGACAGGCTGCGGTTCTCGCCGGCGAGCTTGGTGACCGCCGCCGCCAGGCTGTCGCGCCGCGCCGCCATCTGCGCCCGCACCTCGCGGAGCTCGCTGAGGTCGCTCTGCAGGGCGCGCGCCCGGGCATCCAAGGCCGGGGTGATCAGGCTGAGGAGCCGCGCCGTGCGGGCGGCATCGATCGGCGCCTCCGGCGAGAACAGGATCGCCTGGGGCGGCTGGCGCGACAGGCGCTGCAGGGCCATCAGCGCCGCGGCGAGGCGGCCCTGCTCCTTTTCCAGCGCCGCGTTCTTGTCGTGGGCGGTCTGTTCCAGCCGGTCGAGGCTCTGCTCGAGATCGGTCACCTTGGATTCGGTGTCCTGGACATCCCGGGCGGCCTGGACCATCGCCGCCTGCAACTGGGCGATCTCCTGGTCGAGCTGCTTCGCCCGGGCCTTCAGGGCATCGGCCTGCTGCTGACCCTGCTCGATCTGCTTCTGGATCTGGTTGAGGTCCTCGGTCGATTGCGCAAGCGCGGTCCCGGCGACGGCGAGGATCGCAGCGACGGCGCAGCCGAGGAGGCGTTCAGGTCCTGGCACGCCGCTGGCTATCCTCGGTTTCACGCCGGATCAGGGAATGTCCGGTCATTTCCCTCGGCTGCGGCAGATGCATGAGCTCGAGGATCGTCGGCGCCACGTCCGAGAGCCTGCCATCCTCGACCTTGCGGACATTGCCCGGGCCGTTGACGATGATGAAGGGCACGCGGTTCAGCGTATGGGCGGTATGCGGCTGGTGGGTGACCGGGTCTTCCATCTGCTCGGCATTGCCGTGATCGGCGGTGACCAGCAGCACGCCGCCCTGCTTCTCGACCGCGGCGCGCAGGCGGCCGAGGCAGGCATCGATGGTCAGCACCGCCTGTTTCGCCGCCGCGAGATCGCCGGTATGGCCGACCATGTCGCCATTGGCGTAGTTGACGACGATGAGGTCGAAACCGCCCGACTCGATTGCCGCCACCAGCCTGTCGGTCACCTCGTAGGCCGACATCTCCGGCTTCAGATCATAGGTCGCCACCTTCGGCGAGGGCACCATGATGCGTTCCTCGCCGGGGAACAGCGATTCCTCGCCGCCGTTGAAGAAGAACGTGACATGGGCGTATTTCTCGGTTTCGGCGATGCGCAGCTGCTTCAGCCCGGCCTCGGCGACGATCTGGCCCAGCGTGTGGCTCATCTCGAAGGGCGGGAACAGGCAGGGCATCAGCTTCGCCAGCGCCGCCGAATACTCCACCATGCCGAGGACGGCGGCGAAGCTCGCCAGATGCCGGCGCGGGAAGTCCTTGAAGCCGGGATCGATCAGGGCGGTCAGGATCTGCCGCGCCCGATCGGCGCGGAAATTCGCCATGAACAGGCCGTCGCCGGTCCGGATGCCGGGGAAGCCCGCGATCGTCGTCGGCTTGACGAATTCGTCGGTCTCGCCCCGGGCATAGGCGGCGGCCACCGCGGCCTCCGCCGTCGGGGCCGCATAGGGGGCATCGCCGAAGAAGGCGTTGTAGGCGAGTTCGACCCGCTCCCAGCGCTGGTCGCGGTCCATGCCGTAATACCGTCCGCCGATCGTGCCCCAGCGGATGGTCCCGATGTCGGCGACCTTGGCGGCGAAATCGGCGAGGAAGCCCTGGGCGCTGGCGGGCGGCGTGTCGCGCCCGTCGAGGAAGCCGTGCACATGGACCGGCACGCCGGCCGCGGCGACGATCCGGGCCACCGCCGCGATCTGGTCCTGATGCGCATGGACGCCGCCCGGCGAGAGCAGCCCCAGGAGATGGCAGGCGCCGCCGCTGCGCTTCAGCTTGGCGATGAAATCCCGCATCGCCGGCATCGCCGCCACCTCGCCGCCGGCGAGGGCGGCGTCGATCCGCGGCAGGTCCTGCATCACCACCCGGCCGGCCCCCAGATTCATGTGGCCGACCTCGGAATTGCCCATCTGTCCGGCAGGGAGACCGACATGGAGCTCCGAGGCGTCGACCAGGCTCCAGGGACATTCCTTGATCAGCCGGGCCCAATTCGCGCCATGCGCCAGGGCAACCGCATTGTGATCCGTCGCTTCCCGGTGGCCCCAGCCATCCAAAATGCACAAGACCACGGGTTTCGGGCGGTTTTCGGTCATCAACTCTCCGGTCCTGCTACGGTCGTTCCGCCCCAAACAGATAGCCGGGATCGTCGGGTCTTGCCAGGGGGTTAACGGCCGGTCTCCTAGCCGGAAAATGCGGCGGTAATGGGGCGGGCTAGTCGCGGTGATAGGGATGACCGGCGAGGATCTGCTGGGCCCGGTACAGCTGCTCGGCCAGGAGCGCGCGGACCAGCATGTGCGGCCAGGTCAGGGCCCCCAGTGAGAGCGTCAGGTCGGCGCGGTCCAGCACCGCCCTGCCATGGCCGTCGGCGCCGCCGATCAGGAAGACGATCTCGCCGGCGCCGCGGTCGCGGAACTGGCCGATCCGCCTGGCAAAATCCCGGCTGTCCAGGGATTTCCCGTGCTCGTCGAGGGCGATCACCACGCGCTGCGCGGCTTTCCTGGCATCGACCGCCGCCAGCAGCAGCTCGGCCTCGCGGGCCTTCAGGGACGCGCCGGACAAGGGCCGCTTTTCCTCGACCTCCTCGACGCTGAGCGGCCAGATCAGGCGCTTGCCATAGGTCTCCACCAGGGTCTTTTCCGGGCCTGCCTTGGCCCGGCCGACGGCGACGATGCGCAGTTTCATCCGCTCTCCCCCGATCCCGCTTGCCGCCGGCACCGCGAATTTGCTCTCTTCGTGCCGTCGCGTCGCACGGAGGCCCGAACTGTCGAAGCCGAATCCCCGCCGCCTCTCGCATGCCGAGTTGCCGGCCGACACTATCTCGCTTGCCCGCTACCTGCTTGGCAAGATCGTCGTGCGCGAGACGGCGGCGGGGCGGCTCAGCGGCCGCATCGTCGAGACCGAGGCCTATCTCCAGGGCGACGCCGCCTGCCACGCCTTCCGCGGGATGACGCCGCGCAACCGCTCGCTGTTCCTGCGGCGCGGCCATGCCTATGTCTATGTCGCCTACGGCACCTCGATGATGCTGAACGTCGCCGGCGCCCGCCACGGAGTCGGCGAGGGCGTGCTGATCCGGGCCCTGGAGCCGATCGCGGGTCTGGCGGCGATGGCGGCGGCGCGCGGGACCGAACGCCTGCGCGATCTCACCCGTGGCCCCGGGCGCCTCGCCCAGGCCCTGGCGGTGGACCTGACGCTGGACGGCATCGATCTCTGCGCGGCGGGGCCGCTCTGGCTGGCTGCCGACGGAAGGCGGCGCGGCAAGGTGGGGGCCAGCACCCGGATCGGCCTCACCAAGGATGCCCATCGGGTGCTGCGCTTCTATCTGCGCGGCAATCCCTTCGTCAGCGGCCCGAAGCGGCTCAGTCCGTGACGCCCGTCACGCCGGCGCCGGCGCTGCGGGGTTGCGAGCCCCGGGCGATTGCGGCAGGTTGATCGCGGCGGCGCGACGCCGACCGATCGGCTGTGGGGAGAACATCATGGGCGTGATCTGGGTACTGCTCGGCCTTGCCGCGGTGGCGGTGATCTGGGGAATCTCGATCTACAACAGGCTGGTGCGGCTGAAGACCCAGGTCGCCAACGGCTGGAGCCAGATCGACGTCCAGCTGAAGCGGCGCTACGACCTGATCCCGAACCTGGTCGAGAGCGTCAAGGACTACATGGGCTACGAGCAGGAGACGCTGAAGCAGGTGATCGAGGCCCGCAACAGCGCGGTCAAGGCGAATGCCGGCGCGGCGGTGCCGACCCAGGCCTCGATCGCGGCGGAAAGCGCGCTCACCGCCTCGCTCGGCAAGTTCTTCGCGCTGTCCGAGAACTACCCCAACCTGAAGGCGAACGAGACGGTGCAGCAGCTGATGGAAGAGCTGACCGGCACCGAGAACAAGATCGGTTTCGCCCGGCAGTTCTACAACGATTTCGCCACCGCCTATAACACTTCGGTGCAGAGCTTCCCGGACAACGTGATCGCCGGGCGCTACGGCTTCCAGCAGGCCGAGCTCTGGCGCATCGCCGAGGCCGAACGCGCGGCGGCGGAGGCGGCGCCCAAGGTGAAGCTGCGCTAGGCGGAGCGCCATGAGCGAGGCGGCGAACGCGGCCGGCGCGGCCGATGGGGCGCTCCGTATCCACGGCACGGATTTCCTGGCGGCCCAGGCGGACAACCGGCGCAAGACCTGGATCCTCATCGTCCTGCTCATCCTGCTGGGTTTTGCCCTCGGCTATGTCATCGGCTGGGCGCTTGAGGCCTGGGGCGGCTATGAATACGGCGACTTCGATCTCTTTGCCGTCAGCAGCTTCGGCCTCCTGGGCGGTGCGGTACTGGCCGGGATCGGCCTGGTTTCCAGCGCGGTCACCCTCCTCGCCGGCGACCGGGTGGTGCTGGCGCTGACCGGCGCCGGCGAGGTCTCCGCCGAGGCGGAACCGGTGCTCCACAACGTGGTCGAGGAGATGGCGATCGCCGCCGGCCTGCCGAAGCCGAAGGTGGTGGTGATCGAGACCGACGCCCTGAACGCCTTTGCCACCGGCATGCGGACCGACGCGGCGACGATCGGGGTCACCCGCGGCCTGCTGAAGGCCCTCTCGCGCGACCAGCTGCAGGGCGTCGTCGCCCATGAAATGGGGCATGTGCTGAACCTGGATACCCGCTACATGGCGGCCGTCGGCATCATGGTCGGGCTGATCGCCTTGGTCTCCGACATGGCGCTGCGGTCGCTGCGCTTCGGCGGGTCCGGCAGCTCGGGCGGATCCGGCGGCAAGAAGAAGGGCGGCGGCGCCATCGTCGTCCTGATCATTCTGGTGCTCTTTGCCGTCCTGGCGCCGCTGGCGGCGCAGATGGTGCGTTTCGCGGTGTCGCGTCAGCGCGAATTCCTCGCCGATGCCACCTCGGTGCAGCTGACCCGCAACCCGCTGGGCCTGATCGGCGCCCTGCAGGCGCTGGACGGGGCGGGGAAGGGGCCGGAGATCGGCAACCGGGCGATCCAGCATCTCTTCATCGTCAATCCGGTGCGCGACTTCAAGGCCTCCACCCCGGCGCTCTTCGCCACCCATCCCTCGATCGAGGAGCGGATCGAGCGGCTGCGCAATCTCGGCAAGACATGACGCCGGGCCGCACCTTCGGTCTCGGCGCGCTGCTGTTGCTGCTGGCCGCCTGCGCCGCGCCGGGCCCGGTCCGGCCGCCGGTCGATCCGGCCCTGGTCCGCGGCAACATCCTCCGCCTGGCGACGGCGGAGTGGCATGTCTTCGGCGGCCAGACCGTGTTCTGGATGGGCGATCACCAGCGGATCGAACCGGTCGGCGTCTGGGAGGACGAGCGCAAGGGATCGCTTGCCGTGGCGAAATACTGGGCCGCCGTCGGCCTGGATTTTGCCGGCACCGACTGCACCAGGCCCTGGTCGGCAGCCTTCATCTCCTGGGTGATGCGCGAGGCCGGGGTTCCGGCGGCCGAATTCCCATCGAGTCCGCTGCATGCGGATTATCTCCGCGCCATCGTCGCCCATGCCGGGGCGCCGGACGCCCGCTGGATCCCGCACGATACCGCCAGCTATGCGCCGCGGCCCGGCGATCTCATCTGCGCCACCCGGGCCGGGACCCGGATCGCGCGCTTCGACGCGATCCCGGCGGACGCGCTTCTCCATTGCGACATCGCCATCGGCACGGAAGCGGGCCAGCTGGCCTCGATCGGCGGCAATGTGCGCAATTCGGTGTCGAAGAGCCTGCGCCCGGTCGATGCCTCGGGGCACCTGATGCCGGACAGCGACCGCCGCTGGTTCCTGGTGGTGGAAAACCGGTATCCGTGACCCGGTCCGGGTTCTCCGGTTCAGTCCTTCGATTGCAGCAGGTCCTCGATGCCGAAGGCATGGGGATAGGTGACCGAGCCGCCGCCGTCGAGGCAGCCCGCTTGCAGCTCCAGCGCCATGAAGGCCTCGCCGGGAAAAGGCGTGGTCAGGTGCCGGGCACGGGCGGCGGAGAAGCCGAAGCGGGGATAGTAGTCCGGATGGCCGAGCACGATCACCGCGGCGATCCCCATCCTGCGGCAGGCCTCGAGTCCGCCCCGGATCAGCGCGCTGCCGATCCCCTGGCGCCGGCGATCCGCCTCGACCGCCATCGGCGCCAGCGCCGCCGCCTCGACGCGGCGGCCGCCGACCTCGACGTCGAGCCGGCTGAACAGGATGTGGCCGAGCAGGCTGTCGCCGTCCAGAGCCACAAGTTCGGCGATCACCAGGCCGTCGCGGCGCAGCTTCGCGACCAGTTCGGCTTCATAAGGGCCGCCGAAGGCCCGGCGGTTGAGGCTGTCGATCGCCGCATGGCGGTCGGGCGTGACGGCGACGACGGAGACCGTCTCGCTCAATGCGCCTCGCCCCAGTTGGCGCCGATCCCGGCATCGGCGATCAGCGGCACGGAGATCTCCCGGGCGGGCAGGGCGGCGCCCTCCATCACCTGCTTGACCACGGCCGCGGTCTGCTCGACCTCGGCGTCCGGCACCTCGAACAGCAGTTCGTCATGCACCTGCAGCAGCATGCGCGCCGTCAGCTTGGCTTCGGCCAGGGCGGCCGGCATGCGGATCATCGCGCGCTTGATGATGTCGGCGGCGCCGCCCTGCAGCGGCGCGTTGATCGCCGCGCGCTCCATGAAGCTGCGCCGCGCCGGGTTCTTGTCGGCGATGCCGGGCACATGGCAGCGCCGGCCGAACAGGCGTGGTCACGTAGCCGTGCTCGCGGGCGTAGTCCTTGGTCCGCTCCATGTAGTCGCGGATGCCGGGATAGCGCTTGAAATAGGCGTCGATATAGGCCTGCGGCCTCGCCCTGCGGGATGCCGAGCTGCTGCGCCAGGCCGAAGGCCGAGATGCCGTAGATGATGCCGAAATTGATCGCCTTGGCGCGTGCGCCGCACCATCGGGTCCATGCCCTCGACCGGCACGCCGAAGACCTGGCTCGCGGTCATGGCGTGGATGTCGTCGCCGTCGCGGAAGGCCTCGCTTCAGCGCCGGTATGTCGGCCATCGTGCGGCGGCCAGACGCAGCTCGATCTGGGAGTAGTCGGCCGACAGCAGCTTGTGGCCCGGCTCGGCGACGAAGGCGCGTGCGGATCTTGCGGCCCTCCTCGGTGCGGATCGGGATGTTCTGCAGGTTGGGATCGGTCGAGGACGAGCCGCCCGGTCGAGGTGGCGGCCAGCGCGAAGGAGGTGTGGACGCGGCCGGTCTCGGGTTGATCTGCTCTGCCAGCGCGTCGGTATAGGTGCTCTTCAGCTTGGCGAGCTGGCGCCAGTCGAGCACCTGCTGCGGCAGGGCGATGGCCGTGCGGCGGCGAGTTCCTCCAGCACGTCGGCGCCGGTCGCATAGGCGCCGGTCTTGCCCTTCTTGCCGCCGGCGCAGCTTCAACTCGTCGAACAGCACCTCGCCCAGCTGCTTGGGCGAGCCGACGTTGAATTCGCGGCCGGCGAGCTTGTGGATCTCGCGCTCGAGTTCGCCGATCCGCTTGGCGAAATCGGCGGAGAGCCGCTGCAGCTCGGCGCGATCGACCTTGACGCCGGCCAGCTTCCATCTCCGCCACCACCGGGATCAGCGGGCGCTCGATGGTCTCGTAGACGGCGAGCAGATGCTCGGCGGCGAGGCGCGGCTTCAGCGCCTGTGCAGGCGCAGCGTGACGTCGGCATCCTCGGCGGCATAGGCGAGGGCCTTGTCCAGCGGCACCTGGTCGAAGCCGATCTGCGACTTGCCGCTGCCGGTGACGTCGCCGTACTTGATGGTGGTGTGGCCGAGATGGAGCTCGGCGAGCTCGTCCATGCCGTGGCCGTGCTGCGCCGCCCTCCAGCACGTAGGAGATCAGCATGGTGTCGTCGATCGGGGCGATGCCGACGCCGTATTTCGCGCAGCACCGCCATGTCGTACTTGATGTTCTGGCCGATCTTCAGGACCGCGGGATCCTCCAGCAGCGGCTTCATCAGCTTCGAGCGCCGCGGCGAGGGGGATCTGCTTCGGCGCCTCGGTCGTTGCCGCCGAGCGAGATCGCCCTGCCGGCGCCGACATGGCCGACCGGGATGTAGCAGGCCTGGCCGGGCGCGATGCCGAGCGACATGCCGACCAGCTTCGCCTCGACGCATCTGCAGCGAGGTCGGTCTCGGTGTCGAAGGCGACGGCGCCCGCCTTCCGCGCCGCAGCGATCCAGCGCTCGAGCGCGGCCGTGTCCTGCACCAGTTCGTAGCCGCCGGAGGGGAGCTCGGTCCTGGCGGCCGGCGCCGGCGCGGCAACGGCGACCTCGCCGCCGCCGCGGCCTTCGGCGCCGCGGCGAGCCCGCCGAGGCGGTTCTGCACCTTGGCGATCACCGAGCGGAATTCATTGCGTCTTCAGGAAGGCGAGCAGCGGTCTCGGGATCGGAGCTCTTGCGGTCGAATTCCGCCAGCGGATGCTCGACCGCGATCGTCCTTGCGCAGCGTCACCAGCTGGCGGCTGATGCGCGCCATTTCGGCATTGGCCAGCAGGGTCTCGCGCCGCTTCGGCTGCTTGATCTCGCCGGCGCGGGCCAGCAGGGTGTCGAGATCGCCATAGGTCAGTGATCAGCTCGGCCGCCGTCTTGACGCCGATGCCCGGCACGCCCGGCACGTTGTCGGTGGAATCGCCGGCCAGCGCCTGCACGTCGACCACCTTGTCCGGCGTCACGCCGAACTTCTCCTCGACCTCGGCCTGCGGCCGATCGGCTTGTTCTTCATCGGGTCGAACAGCTCGACCTTGTCGGTGACCAGCTGCATCAGGTCCTTGTCGGAGGAGACGATGGTGACCTCGGCCCCCTCCTTCACCGCGTGTTCCGGCATAGGTGGCGATCAGGTCGTCGGCCTCGAAGCCGTCCAGCTCGATCGCCGGCACGTTGAAGGCGCGGGTCGCCTCGCGGATCAGCGCGAATTGCGGGACCAGCTCGGGCGGCGGCTCCGGCCGGTGCGCCTTGTAGTCGGCATAGATGTCGTTGCGGAAGTTCTTCCGCGCGGCGTCGAAGATCACCGCGATGTGGTCGGCGTCGGTGTCCTCCAGCAGCTTCATCAGCATGTTGGTGAAGCCGAGCACCGCGTTGACCGGCGTGCCGTCGGCGCCGCGTCATCGGCGGCAGCGCGTGGAAGGCGCGGAAGATGTAGCCCGAGCCGTCGATCAGGTAGACGTGGCGGGGCTTGGAGGCGTGGGATTTGGATGCAGTCGTCATGAAATCTCCCGCCGGACTGGTTCTGGCAATGCCGTCCCTCTTTCCGACCCGCTCCGGGCCGAGAGGCGGGGACCGCCGCATCGCGCGTGCAACTCGAATGCCTGGAATCCGATCTCGATCCTGGTCCGGCTCCCGGTCCCGCAGGACGGAGCCGGGGCGCGGATTCCCGGCGCGGCCGGGAAAACTAGTGCGCCGCGCCGGCCTTGGCGCCCGCCTTCAGGACGAAGCGCTTGCCGCAATAGGGGCAATCGATCTGCCCCGTCTTGGCGACGTTCAGGTAGACCTTGGGATGGCCGAGCGGCCCGCCGCCGCCGTCGCAGGCGACATGGGCCTGATCTACCGTAACGGTTTCAACCGGTTCCATGATAAATGCGTATTCCCTCTGTGCCGGGCCGCCTTGCCGAATCCCCTCTTCGGGACCCCGCATTGACCCTGTTCCGGCCGGATGATACCCATGCGGCCGACGGTTTATCAACTCTCCTCAGGCCCCTCCCAAGCCGATGCCGGCCCCATTCCCCCAGGTTCCGCCCGCCGCCGAAAGCCCCGCCTCGCATCTGCCCACGGCCGCGGTCTCGATTCGCGGATTGACCAAGATCTATGGCGCCGGCGGCAAGACGCCGAAGCTCGCTCTGGACCGGGTCGACCTGGAAATACCGCGCGGCGGCATCTTCGGGCTGCTGGGTCCGAACGGTGCCGGCAAATCGACGCTGATCAACATCCTCGCCCAGCTGGTTCTGAAGACCGAGGGCAGCGTCAGGATCTGGGACATCGATCTCGACCGCGACCCGCGCCATGCGGCGGCGGCGATCGGCGTGGTGCCGCAGGAACTGAACATCGACCCCTTCTTCACCCCCAGCGACCTTCTCGATATCCAGGCCGGCATGTACGGCGTGCCGAAGGCCGAGCGGCGCACCATGGAACTGCTCTCGGCGCTGTCGCTGACCGACAAGGCGGATTCCTATGCCCGCACGCTGTCCGGCGGCATGCGGCGGCGGCTGATGGTGGCCAAGGCGATGGTGCACAATCCCCCGGTCCTGGTGCTGGACGAGCCGACCGCGGGCGTCGATGTCGAACTCCGTCAGCAGCTGTGGGCCTATGTCCGCAAGCTGAATGCCGAGGGGGTGACGATCCTGCTCACCACCCACTACCTGGAAGAGGCCCAGGAACTCTGCGACCGCATCGCCATCATCAACAACGGCAAGGTGATCGCCGACGAATCGACGGCGAGCCTGCTCGGCCGGATCGACGCCAAGGAGCTGCTGATCACGCTGGGTACCGACAGCCTGCAGTTCCCGGCCGACCTGCAGCGCTTCCATCCGGAGATCATCGCACCGCGGAAGCTCCGCCTGCGCTACCGGCCGAGCGAGACCCGGGTCGGCGAGATCCTCGATGCCCTGCGCGCCGCCGGCATCGGCATCCTCGACCTGACCACGGTGGAGACCGATCTCGAGGACATCTTCCTGCAGCTGACCCGGCGCGGCACGGCTTCGAGCCGGGGCGATGCGGCGGAATAGCCGTCGCGGCTGCGTCGCCGTCGTCCTCTGCTGCCTGCTTGTCGTCGCCTGCGCCCCGCGCCTGCAGAGCATCGGTCCGGCGGTCGATGCCCCGCGCCTGACGGCGGACGCCATCCATACCGCCGATGGTATCGACCTGCCGCTGCGCTCCTGGCTGCCCTGGAAAGGCGAGGCGCAAGCGGTGATCCTGGCGCTGCACGGGTTCAACGATTATTCCAAGGGCATGGCGATCCCGGGCAAGGGCCTGGCGCGGCGCGGTTTCGCGGTCTTTGCCTACGACCAGCGCGGCTTCGGCGCGACCCCGGAGCGCGGCGTCTGGGCCGGCGCCGACCAGATGATCGCCGATCTGAAGACCGCAACCCTGCTGCTGCATCGCGCCTATCCGGGCCTGCCGGTCTATTGGCTCGGCGAAAGCATGGGGGCTTCGGTGATGATGGCGGCGGCGGTCGGGGCCGATCCGGTGCCGGTCGACGGGATGATCCTGGCGGCACCCGCGGTCTGGGGCTGGCAGACCCAGAGCGCCTTCAACCGCACGGTGCTGGACGAGGCGGCGCATCTCGTCCCCTGGATGACGGTGGTGCCGACGGGGCTGCGGCTGCAGGCCTCCAGCAACCGCCGTGCCCTGATCGACCTCGGCCGCGACGATCTGGTCATCCATCGCACCCGGGTCGACGCCGCCTATGGCCTGGTCGACCTGATGAGCCGCGCCTATGACGCGATGGCGAAGCTGCGGGCGCCGCGCTATCTCCTGCTCTATGGCGGCCGGGAGGCGATCCTGAATACCGGCGCGGTCGCGCTGTCCCAGAAACAGCTGCCGAACCTGCCGCCGGACGTCCAGCGCATCGCCCGCTATCCGCGCGGCTATCATCTGATCCTGCGCGACCTCGATGCGCCTCTGGTCTTCGACGACATCGCCGCCTGGATCCGTGATCCCGCGGCGCCGCTGCCCAGCGGCGCGGACCGCGTTGCGGCGCCGGCGATGGAGTGATCCGGCCGTGCGGACCTAGTCGACCGGCGCTCCCGGCAGATTCCGGCGGGCGCGGGCGACGGCGTCGGGAGGGATCTCGGCCGCGGCGGCGAAGTCCAGCAGCAGGGGCTCCCAGCCGAGCAGGTAATCCAACACCGCGCCCAGCCCGGCCGGATCGTGGGCGATCCCGCGCAGAGTCTCCGGCGCAATCCCGGTGAGGCCGAGGAAGCGGGCCAGCCGGTCGTCGTCGGCGGCAAGAAAGGCCAGGGCCTGCAGGGCCAGGGTCTCCGGATCGGGGGCGGGGGTCTTCGGCTTCATGACGGCGAGTAGAGCGCAAAATCCGTGCCCGGTCGCCAATCTTCGTGCGACCTGTCTTCTTGAGGGCGGGCCGGCACCGCGCTTGCTGCTGCCTGGGCGCTAGCGTGGTGCATGCAGGATGCCGGTGAATTTCCGCCGGTAGGCGGCGGGGGTCAGGCCGACCTGGCGCTTGAACAGGCGGCGAAAGAAGGTCGGGTCCTCGTAGCCCACCTTGAAGGCGACCTCATCGAGCCCGAGCGTCTCCGTCTCCAGGATCCGCTTGGCCTGTTCCACTCGCAGGGCATGCACGTAATCCATCGGCAGATACCCGGTGGCCGCGCGAAACCGCCGGGCAAAGGTGCGCCGGTTGAGGCCGGCGTGTTCGGTCATCGCCGCGACCGGATTGGCATGGCTATGGTTCCGGGCGATCCATTTCTGGCTGCTGGCGATCGCCGCATCGCTTTCCTGGATCCGCTGGCCCATGACGGCGAAGGGCAGTTGCCCGTCGTCATGGCCGGCCAGGAGATAGACCTTTGCCGTGCCCAGGGCATCCTCCGCGCCGCAGAGACGCGCGATCAGATGCAGTGCCAGATCCTGCCAGGCGGTCACCCCGCCGGCGGTGACGATGCCGTCGGCCTCGCTCTCCAGCCGGAGGATCGATTCCATGCAGTAGGTGACCCGGGGATACTGGTCGCGGAACAGATTGCGATAGGCCCAGTGGCCGGCACATCGGCGGCCGTCGAGGAGACCGGCCTCCGCCAGGACCAGGGACCCCGAGCAGACCGAGGCGATGAGCGATCCTTGCGCATGCAGCCGCCGCAGCCAGTCGATTTCCCGCGGATAGCGATCGCGTGGCGGGGTATCGGTCGGGGTGTACATGTCGCAGACGATGGCGACATCGGCCCGCGGCAGCCTGTCGATCGCGTCATGCGGCTCGACCAGGATGTTGCCGAAGCAGCGGAACGGCCGGTCCTCGGCGGCGACGATGCGGACGTCGAGCTTCGCCGCGCCCACCGCGCCGGTGGTCATGTCTGGATAGACCGTGCCGACCGAGGTCAGCACATCGTAGAGCCCGTAGAGGACCGAGGGCGTGGTCTCCGGGGCGGCCAGCAAGGCGATGATCGGCTTACCCCGTGCTGCCATCTTGGCTCCGTTCCAAAGGCGGACTGTCACATTTGCCCTGTTTCTGTGCAATACCGCTCTTAGCGGCGATCCGCGCGCATCCTATAGTTCGATCGTTAACCCGCCAGCCGCGAAAGGTACCGCCGATGACCCCCAATCCGAACCTCGCCCCGGCACCCCGCCCCGTCCTTTCCGAGGCCGCGCTGGCGGCGCTGCGGAGCGCGGTCCTGGGAGAGGTCCTGGCCGCCGGGGATCCGGGCTATGACGGTGCCCGCACCGTGTGGAACGCGATGATCGACCGGCGCCCGGCCGTGATCGTGCGCTGCAAGGGTGCCCCCGACGTCATGGATGCGGTGAATTTCGCCCGCGACCACGACCTTGCCATCGCCATCCGGGGCGGCGGGCACAATGTCGCCGGTCACGCGGTCTGCGACGGCGGGATGATGATCGATCTTTCGGCCATGCGCGGCGTCCGGGTGGACCGGCGCCGGCGCCGGGCCTGGGTCGAGGGCGGTGCCACCTGGCGGGAGGTCGACCGGGCGACCCAGGCCTTCGGCCTCGCCATGCCCGGCGGGCTGATCTCCGATACCGGCGTCGCCGGGCTGACCCTGAGCGGCGGCATCGGCTGGCTGCGGAGCCGCCATGGCCTCAGCATCGACAATCTGGTCTCGGCCGACGTGGTGACGGCGGACGGCCGCCTGGTCCACGCCGCCGAGGACGAGAACGCCGACCTGCTCTGGGCGCTGAAAGGCGGCGGCGGCAATTTCGGCGTGGTGACGGCGTTCGAGTTCGCGCTGCACCCGGTCGGGCCCGAGATCATGTTCTGCGCGCCGATCTATCCGCTCGCCGCGGGCAGCGAACCGATCCGCTTCTGGCGCGAATTTCTCGCCGACAAGAACGACGAGGTGGGATCGCTGATCGAATTCTCCACCATTCCCCACGATCCGGCCTATCCGGAATCCGCCTGGGGCCAGCGGGTCTACACGATGGCGGCGGTCTATGCCGGCGATGCCAAGGCCGGCGAGGCCCTGCTCCAGCCGCTGCGGGAACTGGGCGACATGGTGGCCGATTTCTCGGGGCGGATGAACTATTGCGACGTGCAGAAGCTGTTCGACACCATCATCCCCTTCGCCAAGCACCGCTGCTACTGGAAGTGCCACTACCTGAAGGGCCTGACCGATGCGGCGATCGATCTCATTCTCGACGGCAATGCCCGGCCGCCGTCGCCCAACACGCTGTCCTCGATCTGGAACTTCGGCGGCGCCACGGCCCGGGTCGGCGCCGGCGATACCGCCTTCGGCGACCGTTCGATGCCCTACATGTTCTCCATCGACTCGATCTGGACGCGGCCGGAGGAAGACGCCGCCAACATCGCCTGGACGCGCGACTTCTGGCGGCGCATGCAGGTCCATTCCCAGGACGGCCGCATCTACCTGAATTTCCCGGGCCTGGGCGAGGAGGGCGACGATCTGGTCCGTCGCTCCTATGGGCGCAACTTCGCGCGGCTGGCGGCGATCAAGCGGACCTACGATCCGGACAACCGCTTCCGCTTCAACCAGAACATCAAACCCGTGGCCGCGCCCTAGCCGCGGGCCGCCGGCGCGGACACCTGGGAATGCGGGCAGAGCCGGCCGCCCGTCCCGGATCCTGTCGGCCGCGCCGAAGCCGCCGCCCTTGAAGCAGCCGCCCTTGAAGCAGCCGGGCCCCTCCTGTATGTTCCTGCCAATTCCGATCTGGCGGAATGCACCCGTAGCTCAGCTGGATAGAGCGTTGCCCTCCGAAGGCAAAGGTCGTACGTTCGAATCGTATCGGGTGCGCCAGTATTTTCAATGGGTTACTGGCTGTCGCGCCCCGGCATCCGGGTGGACGTTTCCGCCCGGTCCGCTCTTCCTCCCCATCACTACAACCCGGCGGAAGGCGGGTATCGGCTTGCGTCCTGCCGGGCTGTCCTGGGCGCAGACGTCCAGCTGTCGACCGCGGGCGGCCATGCCGTGCTAAGCTCACCGCGGACTTTCGGAGACTCGCCGTGGCGGACATCAAGCGCGACCTGACGCGGACCACGCTCGCGGTGCTGTTCATCGGCGGGCTGATCGTCGCCGCGTTCCTGATCACCCGGCCGTTTCTCCCGGCCATCGTCTGGGGGACGATGATCGTCGTCGCCACCTGGCCGATCATGCTCGAGGCCCAGGCCCGGTTGTGGAACAGCCGCGGCCTGGCGGTGATCGTGATGACGCTCGGCTTGCTGCTGGTGCTCCTGCTCCCGCTCTCGCTGGCGATCAGTTCGATCGTCGAGAATGCCGACCAGATCGCGGCCTGGACCAGGTCCCTGGCCTCCTTCGAGATGCCGCCGCCCCCCGCCTGGCTGAGCCAGATCCCGCTGGTCGGCGAGGCCGCGACGAAGGCCTGGATCCACGTTGCCACCATGGAGATCGGCTGGATCGCGGCGAAGGCGGCGCCCTATGCCGGCGATGCCACGAAATGGCTGATTTCCCAGGCCGGCGGCGTCGGCAGCATGCTGCTGCATTTCTTCCTGACGGTCGTCGTCGCGGCGATCCTCTATGTGAACGGCGAATCCGCCGCGGCGTCCATCCGGCGGTTCGCCTATCGCCTCACCGGCGAGCGCGGGGAGAATTCCGTGCGCCTGGCCGGCCAGGCGATCCGCGGCGTGGCCCTCGGCGTGATCGTGACGGCGCTCATCCAGTCGGCGCTGGGTGGCATCGGCCTGGCGATCGCCGGCGTGCCATTCGCCACGGTGCTGACCGCGGTGATGTTCATGCTCTGCATCGCGCAGCTCGGGCCCGCCATCGTCCTCCTGCCGGTGATCGCCTGGACCTATTGGAGCGGCGAAACCGGCTGGGGCACCTTCCTGCTGGTCTGGTCCATACCCGTGGGCGCTCTCGACAACTTCCTCCGCCCGGTTCTCATCAGGAAGGGGGCGGATCTGCCGCTCCTTCTCATCTGCGTCGGCGTGATCGGCGGATTGATCAGCCTGGGCCTGGTCGGCATCTTCATCGGCCCGGTGATATTGTCGGTGACCTACACCCTGCTCGCGGCCTGGATGGCCGAGGAACCCGAGCCCGAGTCTGGACCCGAGCCGGCGGCGACGCCGCACCCCTGAGCGCGCGATTGCCTGATGGCTGCCGGGGTGCCCGCCGGGCCTATTCTTAAGCTGTCCGTCCCTGCGGCCTGGACCGCCTCCGCCGTCGTCGTGACCTCAGACCGGAACCATGAACCGGACGCCCCGGCGGCGCGACAGACGGGTAACGGAACGCCAGAAAGCGCCTAAGACAAAAGAAGAACATGTCAGGTTTCGCGCAATTTGGCTAATTATCGGTAAATTTTCACACCATTTTGTGAGAATCTTGTTTCAAAGCGTATGGTCTCGACGCCTGAATCGGTCTAATTCTCACGGCCAAGAAATGCCGGGCCAAGGAGCGATGGCCCGGAATGGGTCGATATCCCAGGCGGTCTAGAGACCGGCGCAAATGCCGGCGGACTGGGGTCGATGGAGCGAGGATGCGGCCGAGATGGGGCAGGCCGTGAACAGTCTTAGAGGGATGCTAGCGATGCGACACGCTATTTCATACTCACGTCTGCTCTGCGGCAGTCTGTTGGCAATTGCCTTCGGCGGGGCCACTGCCTCGGCCGATGCGATCGGCCAGGTGGTGCTGCCCGATTACAAGGGTGCCACCGCCATACCGGATGCGGCCACCGACCCCCACCCGATCAAGTACCAGGACCAGGTCCAGGCGCTGGATACCGTTTCCACCGGCGAGTCCGGAGCGACCTCGCTGCAGTTCCTCGACCAGTCCCGCTTCGACGTCGGCCCGAATGCCACGGTGAAGTTGGATCATTTCGTGTTCGACCCGGCCAGTTCCACCGGGGGCGGCGAGATCAGCATGGCCGTCGGCGCCTTCCGCTATGTCGGCGGCGTGATGAAGAACGAGGAAGACATCAAGCTGGTGACGCCCACCGCGACGATGACCATCCGCGGCAGTGAAATGGTGATCTATGTCGGCATCGACGGTACCGTCGAAGCCAACGTGATTTCCGGCGATGCCACCGCCTTCCCCTGCGGCAATGCCGAACCGGTCAGCGTGCCGGCCGGCCAGCGCGTGGTCGTCAATGTCGCCTGCGCGGCGGCGGTGACGGCGGCGCGTCCGCTGCCGGAAGGCTTTGCGGCCCTGGATGTTCCCGGCGACCTCGGTGACTTTGCCACCGCGGCCGGCGGCGACGAGGGCGGCAACGACGGCAGCGATGGTGCGGATCACGAGGGTTCGGACCGCGAAAAATCCCCGAAGCAGCCTGAACGGCGCGAGCCGAAGCCGCGCGGTGGGCCGAGCGACCCGCCGGACGGCCCGGATCCAAATACCTTCTAGTCGACGCGACGTCTCAGTCGCCGAAGACGGCCCGCCCCCGACCCGGTGGCGGGCCGTTTCCGATTCCCGGTCCGCGACGCTTCGCTTGATCGAAATCAATCAATCACCGCCGGCGGCTTGCTAGTCTCGCATTCATGGAGGCCCGGCGGCGTTGCCAGCCGCAGGCAGGTATTTCATGGAAGGCCGGATTGCCATGCTGACCTATGAGGACTGCATCGCCCTGAGTGGGCTCACCCGCCGCGAAGTCGAGGCGCTGGCCGAACACGAGCACATTCCCGCGATGATCGCCACCGAACTCGCCAGTTATCTCTGCAGCAACGCCGCAGGGGAGCGGTGTATCCGTCGCTTCATCCTCGACGATATTGCCGCAGCCGAGGCCCGCGGCGACCAGCGCCATGCCTTGGTCCTGAAATCGGTCCTCAAGCATTTCGTCGAGACGCATCCACGTGCGCTGCCGACTGTCGGCGATCCCCAGGCCTGAAACCCCAGGCCTGAAACCCCAGGCCCGACACCCCCGGCCTGACGCCCCGGGGCCTGACACCCCGGGCCTGACACGCCCGGGCCGTGACTATCCTCCGGCAGCTCATAAGCCATACAACCGATTGACTATACTGGCGTATGGCGGCTCGCCGCGATCGCGGGATTAAATGATTTCTTAATTCATTTAAGTGCAAATTGCGACGCCAAATCGAATAATGCAATGCGAATTATAAGAACATATTCTTATATTTGCAAGACATAAACCATAAGGGTTGAACCACATGCTGACCCATACACGGATCCTCGCCCGGCTCGCCGGCCTGGTGATTGTTTTGCTGTCGATGATCGCAGCCGTTTCGATCATCGGAATCCTGAGCATGGCGAACATCCACGAAGGATTTCGCACGGTCTATCAGGACCGCGTGATCCCGATGGAACAGCTCCGCGACATCTCGAATGACTATTTCAAGGTACGTACGAGCGTTCTGACCGCCGGCGCGTCGAATGACATCGCCACGGCCAGGGAAGAGGCGGCCAAGATCGAGGTCCTCGTCGGTGCGGCCCGGAAGACCTGGGACGCCTATATCGCGACCTACCTGACCGAGGAGGAAAAGGCGCTGGTCGCGCAGGCCAAGCAGGACTTTGCCCATTATGACGAGGTGCGTCCGCGGGTGATCGCCAAGCTCACCGCCGGCGACTTCGAGGGCGGCCGGGCGTTGGCACGAACCGAGGGCGGCCCGGCGCTGGCGGCGCTGATGAAGAGCCTCGACGACCTGAGCGCGCTACAGGTGCGCGTGGCCGAAGAGGAGTTCATCCAGGCCGAGAACACCTATTCCGGCGACAGCAAGATCCTGATCGGCGGCCTCGTGCTGGCATTGCTGCTGGGCAGCGGTGCCGCCTGGATGATCGCCCGCTCGATCACACTGCCCCTGCGCGGCATCATCGATGTCATGCGCCAGCTGACCTCGGGCAATCTCGCCGTCGCCGTCGATGGCGCCGACCGGCGCGATGAAGTCGGAGAGGTGGCGCAGGCGGTTGTCATCTTCAAGGACGGCCTGATGGAGGCCCACCGTCTGCGGGCCGAGCAGGAGACCGAGAAGGCACGTATCGAGGACGAGCGCCGCAGCGCCATGCGCGATCTCGCGGACCGATTCGAATCCACGGTCGGCCAGGTGCTCCAGGAGGTGACCAGTTCGGCGGCGCAGCTGGAGGCGACGGCGCAGTCGATGTCGGCCACCGCCGAGGAAACCTCGCGCCAGTCGACAGCCGTGTCGTCGGCCTCCGAGGAGACCACGCAGAACGTCCAGACCGTGGCCGCGGCCACCGAGGAACTGACCGCGTCGATCCATGAGATCAGCACCCAGGTGGCGGAATCGACCCGCATCGTCGGCGCCGCGGTCATCCAGGCGAACGACACCAACGACAAGGTGCGCGGCCTCGCCGAAGCGGCGGAGAAGATCGGCGACGTGGTCCGGCTGATCAACGATATCGCCGCCCAGACCAATCTGCTGGCACTCAACGCCACCATCGAGGCGGCGCGCGCCGGAGAGGCGGGCAAGGGCTTTGCCGTGGTCGCTTCGGAGGTCAAGGCCTTGGCCACCCAGACCGCCCGCGCGACCGACGAGATCGCCGGCCAGATCCGGGCCATCCAGGAGGCGACCGAGGGTTCCGCCCAGGCGATCCAGGGGATCACGGTCACCATCAACCGGGTGAACGAGATCTCCACCGCCATCGCTTCGGCGGTCGAGGAACAGGGTGCGGCGACGCAGGAGATTTCCCGCAACGTCCAGCAGGCGGCCCAGGGGACGACCGAGGTCTCGTCCAACATCACCAATGTCACCGAAGCCGCTCAGCAGACCGGCGCCGCGGCAACGCAGGTTCTGGGCTCCGCCGGCATGCTCTCCAGGAACGGCACTCTGTTGCGATCCCAGGTCGACAGCTTCCTGAAGGAAGTCCGCGCCTAGAGTGCGATCGCCTTGGATGGGAGCGCAGCTTCCATCCAGGGCGTCATTCGTCCTCTGTTTTATACGATAGAGTCGGAAACCTGACGTCATCGTCGGCCGCCGCCGGCATCACCGCCAGGGTCCGGCAATTTCCATCGTCCCGTCAGAATTCCGTCACCCGTCTTGTCTAGGCTGCCCTGAACGGCCGGGTCGCGTCGCGAGACCAAGTCCGGCGTCAGATGAGAACGCCCGGGCACATGCGCTTCTATCACCTCCCGCCGCCCATTTGGCCGTTTCACCACACCGCCAGCCGCAGCAGGGCCGCCGCCCATATCCGTGCCGCCTATGCCGGCCAGTCATGGCGCTTGGCCGGGCCTTTGCGCAAGGCGCTCTTCTGCGCCGCCTGCCTGCTGTGGCCGATCGCCGGCGCGGCAATGGCCGCCCGCGAGACCTGGCGGAGCGGCGGTGCCCTGCAGCGGCGCCTGGGCAAGGGGCGATGCCGCCAGTTCCTGGAGCAATACCTGCTGGCGCTGCGCCATGGGATCCTGCCGCGCTACTATTATGTCTTCGAGCTGCATGACCCGGCGCTGCAGATTGTTGCGGCCGACTACCTCCATCGCTTCGAGACGAAAGGCGGCATCTATTCGATGCTGCGCCGGAGCGAAGTGACCGTCGCCGCCGGTCGGCCGCTGCACGACAAGGCGAAATTCTTCGCATGCTGTCGGGCCAGCGGCATCGCCACGCCCGAGGTGCTGCTGTCGCTGCATGCCGGTACCGGCGACGCAGCGGACCTTGCGCCGATCGATCTTTTCGTCAAGCCCACCACCGGCCGCGGCGGCGAGGGCGCGGAGAAATGGCTGCATATCGGCAACGGTTGGCTACGCCATGATCGCCATCTCGATGCCGCCGCCCTGCTGGCGCGGCTCCGGCGCCGGTCGCAAGCGACGCCGCTGATCGTGCAGCCGGCCCTGCGCCCGCACGCGTCCCTGGCCGATGTCGCCATGGCCGCGCTGCCGACCGTGCGGATCATCACCATGGTCAACGAGGCGGGCGATGTGGAGGCGCTGAATGCGGTGTTCCGGATGCCGCGTGCGCCGGATTCGGCGGTCGACAATTTCCACGCCGGCGGGATCGCCGCCGCGGTCGAGATGGCATCCGGCCGGCTCGATGCGGCGACGGATATCGGCCTCGGTGCCGATACCGCCTGGCACCGGCATCACCCTGTCACCGGCGGCGTCATCGCCGGGCGCAGCCTGCCCTATTGGCGCGAGGTGACCGACCTCGCCTGCCGGGCCCACCGGGCGATGAACGATCGGGTCATCATCGGCTGGGATGTCGCCATCCTCGACGACGGACCGGTGGTGATCGAGGGCAACGGCTGGCCGGATCTCGACATCCATCAGCGGGCGGAGCGCCGGCCCCTGGGCAGTCAGCGGCTCGGCGGGCTGCTGTCCCATCATATCCGCCTGCGGCAGGGAAGACCCTCCCGCGGCGGGATCGCTGCCGCACCCCTGCCGTCGGACGCCTGATGCCGCCGGCCGGTGATTGCGGCGTGATCGCCGGTCCCGGCACCGTGGCGGCACCGGCGGCCGACCGGGAAAATGCACCGCAAGTGTGGTTGCTGCTCGGTCGTCTCGCCGGCGACAACGCCCAGGTCCGGGCGCTGGGCGCGGCGCTCGGCTGGCCGACGGAGGAGAAGCGGGTCCGCTGCGGCCGGCGCAAGCGCTGGTTTGCCCGGGCGCCGGAACCGCGGACGATCGACGGCAGCCTGCGCCTGGAGCCGCCTTGGCCTGACCTGGTGATCGGCATCGGCGGGCAGGGGTCGCGCATCGGCGCCTGGATCAAGCGGCAGTCGGGCGGCCGTACCCGCCATGTGCAGCTGGGCCGGATCGACGGCCCCTACCGCCGCTTCGACCTCATCGTCAGCACCCCGCAATATTGGCTGGCGGCAGCCGGGAACCTGGTTTCTCTGACCTTGCCGATCGTCCGGCGCCGGCCGGGCGAACTGGCTGCCGCGGCCGCGGCCCTGGCGCCCCGGCTCCAGCAGCTGCCGCGGCCCTGGACCGTTCTGCTGGTCGGCGGCCCCTCGCCGCCGGTGCGCTTCGAGCTCTCGGATGCGGATGCCTTGATGGCCCGCGCGGAGGCCGTGATCGCGGGGCGCGGCGGGACGTTGCTGGTGGCGACCGGGCCGCGGACGCCGGAAGCGGTGGTGCGCCGCCTGGCCGCCGCCCCGCCGGCGGCCAAGGCGCTGTTTCCCTTCGCCCGGGGCGAGGCGAATTTCTACCCGGCCCTGCTCGCCCTGGCCGATGCATTCATCGTCACCAGCGACAGTGCCTCGATGCTGGCCGATGCCTGCTGGACCGGTCGGCCGGTGGAGATCTTCGATTTGCCGGCGGTCCTGCTGCCCCGGCATGGCTGGAGCCGGTGGAATTTCCTGAGACGGCTGCGGGACCGCCGCCGCCGCCGGGGGCTTGACGGGGTCGAGGCCGATCGCCTGGACCGGTTCTATGACGTCGGCATCCGGATGGGATGGTTCGATCCCGGCCGGGATGTGCCGGCCCTGCTGCGGCGATTGCGGGAAAGGGGCGTGGCATTGGCCGGGGGGACCACGGGCGGGGAAACGGGGCTGGCCGGGTTGCTGGCCGCGGAGCTGGAGACCGTGGTGGGGCGGATCCGCAGGCTCATGGGCGCCGCCGGAACCTCCGGTCGTTAACCTTCCGTTTACGAATATTCTGCAGAATTTGATCCAATTCGTCGGTGTCGGTGGCCTGACTAGCGACGAATTTACAACCGACCCCAGCCGGCTTCGCTCCCCGGCTGGGGTTCTTGTTTTCGCCCGTCTGGCTTCAATAAGGCGCCAGGCTGTTCAGCAGGGCCTTGGTGTTGGGATTCTGGAACTTGCGTTCGATCACGATGCCGTAGGGCGTGGCATTCGGTCCGTAATAGGCATGGTTCCACTCGTCCTTCTTCAGGATGCCCGCGCCGTTGAACGATACGCCGCCATAGAGGCCGGCGGTCTTGGCGAAGGTATAGACGTCGGACGAGAAATTGGTCGTGGTGTCCGCCCCGATGCCCTTGCCGATCGGGCCGGCGGCGATCGACATGTCGCCGCCGAACTTCATCTGGTTGTCGAGAACGGCGGTCAGCGCCTTGTCGCTCATGATGGTGAAGACCGTCTCGGAGGTCTGGCCGCCGACCTGGAGCCCGACGCTGCCGGCCGCCAGGGTGTAGAAGGCGGGCTGGCTCCAGCCCCGGTTCGGGTCGCGCACCAGCAGAATCCCGCTGCCGCCTTCACCGCCGATCACGAACCCCGCCTTGAAGATGTCGGGGAAGATCATGATCGCCTTGGCCCGCTTCACATAACCGGGGAGTTCGCCGAATTCGTAGGAGCCGATCAGTTTGTCGAAACTGATTCGCGCCTTGTCGACCAGTTCCTGCTGGGGAGTCAAAGCGGCAGCCGGCCCGGCAACGCCGAAGGCGGCGGCCGCAGCCAGGACGATCAGCAAGGCAAACCTGTTAACGAACTGCATCGCGACAGCCTCCCGCGACTCGGATGATATTTCCACTGCAAGACATAACCGTGCGGAACCCCGGGTGCAATGACCTCACGGAGATGTCACAGCTCGGGTCGTGGCGGGATTCGGCCCCAGCGACCGGGGGACATGTCACAGACCGTCAAGGCCGGCCGGCGACCAGCATGTAGTTGACGTCGCAGTCGCGGCTCAATGCGAAGCTGTCCTTGAACGGGTTGTAGACCACGCCGGTCAACTCCGTGATCGCCAGACCCTGCCGGCGCAGCGCCTTGGCGAATTCCGAGGGGCGGAGGAATTTTCGCCAGTCATGGGTGCCGCGCGGCAGCCAACGCAGGACATATTCGACACCGACGATGGCGAGGGCGAAGGATTTCGCGGTCCGGTTGAGCGTGGCGCCGAAGAACAGGCCCTCCGGCTTCAGCAGCCGATCAGCCGCCGCGACGAAGGCCTCGACATCCGCCACATGCTCGATCACTTCCATGGCGAGGACCGCGTCGAACCGCTGGCCGGTGCGGACCAGGTTCTCCGCGGCACAGGGCAGATAGGTGATCCGGAGGCCCATCTGCTCGGCATGGAGGCGGGCGATCCGGATGTTCTTTTCCGCCGCGTCGATCCCGGTCACTTCGGCGCCGAGACGGGCCAGCGGTTCGGCCAGCAATCCCCCGCCGCAGCCGATATCGAGCAGCGTCAGGCCCGCGAGCGGGCGTGGTCCGAGCGGGTCGCGTCCGAACTTGGCAGCCAGACGGTCCCGGATATAGCCGACGCGGACCGGGTTCAGCCGGTGCAGGGGGCGGAACTTGCCCTGGGGATCCCACCAGGATTCCGCCATGGCGGTAAATTTGGCGATCTCCTCCCGGTCAACGGTGCCGCCGCTTCGCGGTCCCTGTATACTGCTCGAAGAGTTGCTTGCGGGATGCATAAAAAGCCGCCAAATCGTTGAAAATCAGCCGCGAATCCGGGGTCCGGCCCTTGCTTCGCCGACGCCGAATGAGTATGGATAGCCGCCGCCGGCATGACAAACGATTTCCCGTCGCATCCCGTTCCAATCGGCGATCGATTTAGCGGGCAGGGTAATCGGCTGGCCGCAGGCTTGTTAAGGAATTGGTTGGATGGCCGCGCCCGCGAAAAAGACCCGCATCGTGATGAAATTCGGCGGCACCTCCGTCGCCAATGTCGACCGGATCAAGGCCGTGGCGGCAAGGGTCAAACGCGAGGTCGATGCCGGCCATGAGGTCGCGGTCGTGGTTTCCGCCATGTCCGGCGTGACCAACCAGCTGGTCGACTGGTGCCGTGCCATCGTCGCCGCTGCACGACGCGCGCGAATACGACGTGGTGGTGGCCTCCGGCGAGCAGGTGACCTCGGGCCTGACCGCCGTCGCGCTGCAGGAGCTGGGGGTCAATGCCCGTTCCTGGCTGGGCTGGCAGATCCCGATGCTGACCGACGACGCCCACGGCAAGGCGCGGATCGTCGATATCGACACCGGCGAGCTGGACAAGCGCTTCGCCCAGGGCCAGGTGCCGGTGGTGGCGGGTTTCCAGGGCGTCGGATCGGACAACCGGATCACCACCCTCGGCCGCGGCGGTTCCGACACTTCGGCGGTGGCGCTGGCGGCGGCGCTGAAGGCCGACCGCTGCGACATCTTCACCGATGTCGACGGCGTCTATACGACCGATCCGCGCATCGTCGCCAAGGCGCGCAACTGGACAAGATCACCTACGAGGAAATGCTGGAGATGGCGTCGCTCGGCGCCAAGGTGTTGCAGATCCGCTCGGTCGAGATGGCGATGAAGCATCGCGTCCGCCTGCAGGTCCTCTCCAGCTTCGAGGACAAGCCGGGCACGCTGGTGGTGGACGAGGAAGAGATCGTGGAAAAGGAACTGGTCAGCGGCATCGCCTACAGCCGCGACGAAGCGAAGATCACCCTGATGCGGGTCCCCGACCGGCCCGGCGTCGCCGCCTCGATCTTCGGACCGCTGGCGGACGCGAACATCAACGTCGACATGATCGTCCAGAACGTGTCCGAGGACGGCAAGACGACGGACATGACCTTCACCGTGTCGAAGGGCGATTTCGACCGCGCCCAGCAGGTCCTGCAGGCGAAGAAGGCCGATCTCAACTACCAGGGCCTGATCTCCGACTCCAACGTGGTCAAGGTCTCGGTGATCGGCGTCGGCATGCGCAGCCATGCCGGCGTCGCCCAGCGGATGTTCAAGGCGCTGTCGGAGAAGGGCATCAATATCCAGGTCATCTCGACCTCGGAGATCAAGATCAGCGTGCTGATCGCGGAAGAATACACCGAACTGGCGGTGCGCGCCCTGCATACCGCCTATGGCCTCGACGCGGCTTGAGTTCCCAGGCAACATGAAACATCCCGCGGGACGCCGGCGGGATGAACCGAGTGGAATGAACCATCCAGCATGAACCGAACGGCGGCCATCGAGCATCTCGACGAGTTGTGGCGGCGCGGCCGAGAGTTCCTGGGTTGCCGCTATGCGATCATGGGCGGGGCGATGACCTGGGTGTCCGAGCGCCACCTGGTCTCGGCGATCTCCAACGCCGGCGGCTTCGGCGTCATCGCCTCCGGATCGATGTCGCCGGATCTGCTGCGGGCCGAGATCGCTGCCACCTTCGCGCTGACCGACCGGCCCTTCGGCGTCAACCTCATCACCCTGCATCCGCGGCTGAGCGAACTGATCGACGCCTGCCTCGAGCGCAAGGTCGGGCATGTCGTGCTGGCCGGCGGTCTGCCGCCCGGCGGTGCCATCCAGCGGCTGAAGGAGGGCGGAGCCAAGGTCATGTGCTTCGCGCCGGCCGTGGTGATCGCCAAGAAGCTGGTGAAGAGCGGCGCCGACGCGATCATCATCGAAGGCATGGAGGCGGGCGGGCATATCGGCCCGGTCTCGACCAGCGTGCTCGCCCAGGAGATCCTGCCGGTGGTCGACGACGTGCCGGTCTTCGTCGCCGGCGGCATCGGCCGCGGCGAGGCGATGCTCGGCTATCTCGAAATGGGCGCCGCCGGCATCCAGCTGGGCACCCGTTTCGTCTGCGCGACGGAATCGATCGCTCATCCGAAATTCAAGAAGGCCTTCCTGCGGCCTCGGCGCGCGACGCCATGCCCTCGGTCCAGCTCGACCCGCGTTTCCCGGTCATTCCGGTGCGTGCCCTGGTCAATGACGGCGTGAAGAAATTCATGGAGATGCAGCGCGAGGTGATCGATCGCTACGATCGCGGCGAGCTCGACATGAAAGCGGCGCAGCTGGAGATCGAGCATTTCTGGGCCGGTGCGCTGCGCCGGGCGGTGATCGACGGCGACGTCGAGAACGGCTCGGTCATGGCCGGCCAGAGCGTCGGCATGGTGACCAAGGAGCAGCCCACCGCGGCGATCCTCCAGGAGCTGATCGAGGAGGCGATCGCCGCCCTTGTCGACCGGCGCCACGCGGCGGCGCGATAAATGACCCAGGCCGGCGGCCCTTCCGGCAACGCTCCAGGCGGCGGTGCGCGACAGCTGCTGAAGCGCATGCGCAACATCATGGCGCAATCAGGCGACGCCGAGACCCGGTTGAGGCAGATCGTGCGGATGATCGCCGCCGACATGGTGGCGGAGGTCTGCTCGGCCTATGTGCTGCGTGCCGGCGAGGTGCTGGAACTCTTCGCCACCGAGGGCCTGAAGCAGGAGGCCGTGCACAAGACCCGGCTGCGGGTCGGCGAAGGCCTGATCGGCGACATCGCCAGCCATGCCCGTCCGCTGGCGCTCGCCGATGCGCAGCATCACCCGCAATTCGCCTATCGCCCGGAAACCGGCGAGGAGATCTACCAGTCGCTGATGGGCGTGCCGATCCTGCGCGGCCGGGCGCCTGCTCGGCGTGCTCGCGGTGCAGAACCGCACGCGGCGCAACTACGCCGAGGAGGAGATCGAGACCCTGGAGACCGTCGCCATGGTGCTGGCGGAGCTCGTCGCCTCTGGCGAACTGGTCGGCAAGGGCGAGCTGGCGCCGGAAGAGGGCATCGCCCTGCTGCCGACCCGCCTCGAGGGGACCACCCTGGCGCCGGGGCTGGCGCGCGGCATCGCCGTGCTGCATCAGCCGGATCTGACGCTGACCCAGCTGGTCGCCGAGGATCCCGGTCGCGAGATCGAACGCCTCGACGACGCCATGGGCATGATGAAGCTGGCGCTCGACGAGATGCTGGCCTCCAGCGAGATGGCCGGCGGCGGCGAGCATCGCGAAATCCTGGAAACCTATCGCATGTTCGCCGAGGACAAGGGCTGGGCGAGCCGGATCCTCGAGGCGATCGGCACCGGCCTCACCGCCGAAGCCGCGGTGCAGAAGGTGCAGAACGACACCCGCGCCCGGATGCGCGAGATCAGCGATCCCTATATCCGCGAGCGCCTCGCCGACCTCGACGATCTTGCCAACCGGCTGCTCCGGCATCTGGTCGGCGAGGCGGTTCAGCCCGGCCAGCGCGAGCTCCCCGAGGAGACCATCCTGGTCGCCCGCAACATGGGACCGGCCGAACTCCTGGACTACGACCGGCGCAAGATCAAAGGCGTGCTGCTGGAGGAGGGCACGACGACCGCCCATGTGGCGATCGTTGCGCGTGCGCTGGATATCCCCGTGCTCGGCCGCTGCGCCGACCTGATGAACCGGGTCTCGGCCGGCGACATGCTGATTCTCGATGGCGACAATGCCCAGGTCTTCCTGCGTCCGGCCGAGGACATCCAGCAGGTCTTCACCCAGAGCATGCAGCAGCGCCAGGCCAAGCAGCAGTCCTATGCGGCGATCCGCGACCTTCCGGCGGTGACCCTGGATGGTGTCGAGGTGACGCTGCTGATGAATGCCGGCCTGCTGATCGACGTGCCGCAGCTGGCGGCCAACGGCGCCGCCGGAATCGGCCTCTACCGCACCGAGGTCACCTTCATGGTGGCGAACAGCTTTCCCGACGTGGCGCGGCAGCGCGAGGTCTATGCCAAGGCGATCGAGGGCGCCGGCGGCAAGCCGGTCGTCTTCCGGACGCTGGATATCGGCAGCGACAAGGTGCTCTCCTACTGGGAGCGCGAGTCGGAAGAGAACCCGGCCATGGGGTGGCGGGCGATCCGGATCTCGCTCGACCGGCCGGCGGTGCTGCGTCAGCAGCTCCGGGCCCTGATCCAGGCTGCCGAGGGGCGGGCCCTGTCGATCATGTTCCCGATGATCACCGAGGTGTCCGAGTTCGACGAGGCCCGGGCGATGCTGCATCTCGAACTCGACCGGGCGACGCGCAACGGCCTCAAGCGGCCCAGCCACCTCCAGGTCGGCGCGATGCTCGAGGTGCCGGCGCTCTACTGGGAGATGGAGGAACTGCTCGACCGGGTCGACTTCATCTCGATCGGCAGCAACGACCTGAAGCAGTTCAGCTACGCCGCCGACCGCGGCAATCCGCGGGTCGCGGATCGCTACGACGTGCTGGCGCCGGGCATGCTGCGTTTCCTGGCCGCAATCGCCGAAACCTGCATTCGGCGCGGCAAGCATTTCAGCCTTTGCGGCGAGATGGCCGGCGATCCGATGGCGGCCATGGCCCTGCTCTGCCTGGGCTACCGGCATCTCTCGATGGCCCCGACCTCGATCGGGCCGATCCGGGCGATGATCCGCAGCCTGCATCTCGGGCAATTGAAGGCCTATTGGCACGCCCTCGGTCGGCTGCCGGGCTGGGAGTTGCGCAGCGGGCTGCGGGCTTTTGCCAAGGATCATGACGTCGCCCTCTGAGCGACGGCCGGAAAGACCCGGATGGGCACCCATTCGCCAATTGCTAACGCTTTTGGCGGACGATATAAGGAATCGAGCGGGCCGGGCCTTTCGTCATATGCGAAAAAACCCGATAATTCCGGTAGTTGAGCTGCGGTGTAGGACGAGGGATGGCACAGCGCAAAGGCGGCTTTTTCAGTGGTGACCCGGCGCGGTCCGGCGAGGCCGCGGCGGAGAGCGAAGGGATCGGCACCCTGCTGCGCCGACGCCGCGAAGGACTGGGCCAGGACGTAGCCGGGGTTTCCCGGCAGCTGCGGATCCGCGCGGTCTATATCACGGCAATCGAGGAAGGGCGGCTCTACGACCTCCCGGGGACCGCCTATGCGGTGGGGTTCGTCCGCGCCTATGCCGACTATCTCGGTCTGGACGGCAATGCCATCGTCGGCGATTACCGCGAGGAACTGGCGCAACGCAGCCGGCAGAACGATCTCGTCTGGCCGGCGGAAGAAGCGGTGCAGAAGTTTCCCGGCGGCACCATCCTGGTGATCTGCGCGCTGATCGCCGTGGCCGGTTATGCCGGCTGGTACTATGCGACCCAGCCCGGCGGCACCGGTTTCCAGCTGATCGACGCGGTGCCGGAATACATCAAGAAGGCAACCGGCGTCGGCGAAGCCGCGCCGGCCGCCGAGGCCCCGACCCCGGCGCCGGATTCGGCGACCGCGACCCCGACTTCAGCCGCGCCGGCATCAGTGCCGGCCCCGGCGCCCGAGGCGATACCCTCGACCGATGGCCAAACCGGCGGCCAAACCAGTAGCCAGGCGGCGCCGGCGCTGCCCACCGAAGATCTGCCGAGCGCAGCCGCGGGGACACCCGGGGCGACGCCCGGATCGTCACCCGGATCGTCGCCGGCGAGCCCGGCAGCGGAGGGAACGACCGATGTCCTGCCATCGCCCGACGCCGCCGACGCGGCGGGTGGCGAGGCCGACGCAGCGCAGGCCGGCGCCGAGCCGGGAGCGCCCGCGGCCCCGGCCGTGGCGGAACCGGATCAATCGGCTACTGCCGCGGTGGCCGGTCCGCTGCCGGCTGCCAGAATCGTGGTCCGTGCCGATCATGACAGCTGGGTGGAGATCCGCGATGCCGTCGACGCCGTGATCCTGCAGCGGGTCCTGCGCCAGGGCGAAAGCTTCAATGTGCCCGACGAGCCCGGCCTGGTGATGAACACCGGCAATGCCGGGGGCGTCGTCATCGAGCTCGACGGCCGGCCGGTGCGCAGCCTGGGCTCGCTCGGCGTGGTGAAACGCGGCATCAAGCTCGATCCCGGGAAGCTGCTGGACGGATCAGCCTATTAGCCGGGGCATTGCCGGTAAGATATTGAAATAATACACAAAGAACCGGATCGTCCGGATTGTGCGTTGCGTCATCGGGGCTTGATCTTTTTGCCCTCGCAGCGCATCTTCTAGCCCAAATCAGCGGCTGAATCCCGGTCCTGCGCGCCCCGTGGCCGCCGGCGGGCGGCCCGGCCCCTAACCAGCGAGTTTCGCCCGATGAGCGTTCGGCCCTATCGCGATATCCACCGCCGCAAGTCCCGCCAGATCCGGGTCGGCTCGGTCCCGGTCGGCGGCGATGCGCCGATCACCGTGCAGACCATGACCAACACGCTGACCTCCGACGCCAAGGCGACGATCGAGCAGATCCGGGCGGCTGGAAGCCGCCGGCGCCGACATCGTCCGCGTCTCCTGCCCCGACGAGGAATCGACGGCCGGCGCTGCAAGGAGATCGTGCGCCAGGTGACGGTGCCGATCGTCGCCGACATCCATTTCCACTACAAGCGCGGCATCGAGGCGGCCGAGGCGGGCGCCGCCTGCCTGCGCATCAATCCCGGCAACATCGGCAGCGCCCGAGCGGGTGACGCGAGGTGGTGAAGGCGGCCAAGGACCACGGCTGCTCGATGCGGATCGGCGTCAATGCCGGATCGCTGGAGAGGGACCTGCTGGAGAAATACGGCGAGCCCTGCCCCGAGGCGATGGTCGAAAGCGCGCTCAACCACGCGAAGCATCCTCGAGGACCACGATTTCCGCGAGTTCAAGATCAGCGTGAAGGCGTCGGACGTGTTCCTCGCGGTCGCCGCCTATCAGGGGCTGGCCGAGGCCTGCGACTATCCGCTGCATCTCGGCATCACCGAGGCGGGCGGCTTGCGCACCGGCACGGTGAAATCGTCGATCGGCCTCGGCATGCTGCTGTGGGTCGGGGATCGGCGACACGATCCGCGTCTCGCTCTCGGCCGATCCGGTCGAGGAGGTGCAAGGTCGGCTTCGACATGCTGAAGTCGCTCAACCTGCGCCATCGCGGCGTCAACGTGATCTCCTGCCCGTCCTGCGCGCGGCAGGACTTCGACGTCATCAAGACCGTCGAAGCGCTGGAGAAGCGCCTCGGCCACATCACCACGCCGATGTCGCTGTCGCATCATCGGCTGCGTGGTGAATGGGCCGGGCGAGGCGCGCGAGACCGACATCGGCTTCACCGGCGGCGGCAACGACACGCATATGGTCTATCTCGCCGGCCAGCAGCACCACCGGCTGAAGGATCAGGACATCGTCGAGCACATGGTCGAGCTGATCGAGAAGAAGGCGGCCGAGATCGAGGCCGCCAAGCTCGCCGAGAAGACCCAGCAGACCGCCGCAGAATAGCACCCTAATCCAGGACCAGAACGATGTCGGAGCTTCAGCCGGTTCGCGGCACGCACGATCTGCTGCCCGAGGAGATGCGTCGTCATCGCCGGGTCAGCGATACCGCCCGCCGCGCGGCCGAATGTTTCGGCTACCAGGAGGTGGAGACGCCGATCTTCGAGTTCTCCGAGGTCTTCAAGCGCACCCTGGGCGACACCTCGGACATCGTCACCAAGGAGATGTATACCTTCACCGACCGCGGCGGCGAGACCATCACGCTGCGCCCGGAGAATACCGCGGGCGTCGCGCGGGCGCTGATCTCCGGCGGCCTCACCCAGCATCTGCCGCTGAAGTATTTCTATTCGGGACCGATGTTCCGCTACGAGCGGCCGCAGAAGGGCCGGCTGCGGCAGTTCCACCAGACCGGGGTCGAGCTGCTCGGCATCAAGGAAGCGGCGGGCGACGTCGAGGTGATCGCCGTCGGCGTCGAGTTCCTGCGCCGCATCGGCGCCTGGGACCGCTGCGCCTTGGAGATCAACACCCTGGGCGATACCGAGAGCCGGCATGCCTATCGCAAGGTGCTGGTCGAGTACCTGAGCGGATTCCGCGACCGGCTGTCGAAGGAGAGCCAGGAGCGCCTCGAGCGCAATCCGCTGCGCATCCTGGATTCCAAGGACAGCGGCGACCAGCGCATCGTCGCCGAAGCGCCGATCTATACCGACTATCTCAACGAGAAGAGCCGCGACTTCTTCGCCGAGGTGAAGGCGGGACTGACGGCGCTGGGCATCGGCTTCGTCGTCAATCCGCGGCTGGTGCGGGGCCTCGACTACTATTGCCATACCTGCTTCGAGATCACCTGCGCCGACCTGGGCGCCCAGAAGACGGTGCTGGCCGGCGGACGCTATGACGGCCTGGTCAGCATGATGGGCGGCCCGGAGACCCCGGGCGTCGGCTGGGCAAGCGGCATCGAGCGCTGCGCCATGCTGCTGCTGGACAGCCCGCGTGGCGCGCGGCCGATCCTGATGGTGCCGCTGGGCGAGCAGGCCGAGCGGGCCGCCCTGACGCTGAGCGGCGATCTGCGGCGCCTCGACTTCGTGGTCGACCTCGGCTTCGGCGGCAACATGAGCAAGCGGATGAAGCGGGCCAACCGGATCGATGCGGTGGCTGCGGTGATCCTCGGCGACGACGAACTCGCCAAGGGCGTCGCCACGGTGAAGTCCTTGGATTCCGGCGAACAGCGGCAGGTGGCCCTCGACGGCCTCGCCGCGGCGCTGGAAGCCTTCAGGTAGCCCGCTTGGGATAGGCTCGCGCACATTCTGCATCGTCGGTGCCGACCACAAGACGGCGCCGGAATTGCTGCGCGAGCGGCTGCAAGGGGACGAGGCCGACCAGCTGCGTCTCATCATGCGCTGTCGCGAATCCGGCATCGACCAGGTCGCGGCGCTGGTGACCTGCGACCGGTGCGAGATATGGGCCGCGGTCGAGGATCCGGCTGCTGCAATGCCGATGATGGCCGGGCTGATCGCCGAGGCCGCATCGCTGCCGTCGACGGAGATCGCGCCGCAGCTGCACCGGCTGAGTGACTCCGCCGCCCTGCGCTATGCCTTCGCCGTCGCCGCGTCGCTCGAATCGCAGATCATCGGCGAGCCGCAGGTTCTCGGCCAGGTCAAGGAGGCGCATCGCCTCTCCGGACGCGCCGGCGCGCTGGGACCGGAACTCGAGGCGATCCTGCAGGCGGCACTTGCCGCCGGCAAGCGGGTGCGCAGCGAGACCGACATCGCCGCCCAGTCGGTCTCCATGGCGGCCTGCGTGATCGCCCTCTGCCGGCAGGTATTCGGCGATCTCGGGAGGATCCAGGCTTTGCTGCTGGGCGATGGCGAGATGGGCCAGTTCGTTGCCGAGCAGCTGATCGAGGCCGGCGTCAAGCGCTGGACTGCGGCGCATCATAGCCGGGCGCGGATCGACGCCTGGGCCGCTGCCCATCGATGCCATAGCGCCGTGCTCTCCGACCTGCCCAAACTGCTGCCGCAGGCCGACCTGGTGATCGGCGCCATGGACGGATCGCAGGTGACGATCGGCACCGAGGCAGTCAAGGCGGCATTGAAGGCGCGGCGGCGCCAACCGATGCTGTTTGTCGATCTGGCCGTGCCGGGCGACATCGATCCCAAGGTCAATGCCGTCGACGACGCCTTCCTATATGGCCTCGACGACCTGGAGCGCCTGGCGATGAAGGGGCGCAAGGAGCGGGAGCAGGCGGCGGCGGCGGCCTGGCGCATCGTCGAGGCGGCGGTCGAGGACTTCGAGCGGCAATCCGACGTGCGCCTGGCGGCACCGACCCTGGCCGCATTGCGGGCGCGCTTCGATGCGGCGCGGGAACAGGTACTGGCGGAGAATCCGGGCATCGACGCGGCCGAGGCAACCCGTCGCCTCGTCAACCGGCTGCTGCATCAGCCGATGGCGACGCTGCGCGAGGCGGCTCCGGACCCCGGACTCGAGGATGCAGCGCGACGGCTGTTCGGCATCGTCGACAAGAAGAACTGAACAGAGGAACCAGCGTGTCGCTATCCGATAAACTCAACCGCGTCGCCAAGAGGCATGACGAACTCGCCGCATTGATGGCCGCGGAGGGCCCGAAGGACGCCCAGGGATTCGCCAGGTTGTCGAAGGAGTACGCCGACCTCACGCCGCTGGTCGAAGGCATCCATGCGCTCAAGGCCGCCGAGCGGGAGCGCGACGATCTCAATGCCATGCTCACCGATCCCGAGATGAAGGCCATGGCCGAGGATGAGCTTGCCGTCCTCAAGGCGCGCATCCCGGAACTCGAGCAGCAGGTAAAGCTCCTGCTGCTGCCCAAGGACGAGGCCGACGAGCGCAATGCCATCCTGGAAATCCGTGCCGGCACCGGCGGCGACGAAGCCGCGCTGTTCGCTGCCGACCTGTTGCGGATGTATGCCCGGTATGCCGCCCTGCACAACTGGAAATTCGAAGTCATGGATGCGAGCGAGACCGGAATCGGCGGCTACCGGGAAGTCATCGCCGCCATCACCGGCCGCAACGTGTTCGCGCGGTTGAAGTTCGAGTCCGGCGTGCATCGCGTGCAGCGTGTGCCGACGACCGAGGCGCAGGGCCGGATCCATACCTCGGCCGCGACGGTGGCGGTGCTGCCCGAGGCGGAAGAGGTGGATATCCATATCGACGAGAAGGACCTGCGGATCGACGTGTTCCGGTCGAGCGGGCCGGGCGGCCAGTCGGTAAACACCACGGACAGTGCCGTACGCATCACGCATCTCCCCAGCGGCCTGGTGGTGCAGCAGCAGGACGAGAAGTCGCAGCACAAGAACAAGGCCAAGGCGTTGAAGGTTCTGCGCGCCCGGCTCTACGACCAGGAGCGGGCCAAGAAGGATGCCGAGCGTGCCGCCTCGCGCAAGAGCCAGGTCGGTTCCGGTGACCGGTCGGAGCGAATCCGAACCTACAATTTCCCCCAGGGCCGCTGCACCGATCATCGCATCAACCTGACGCTCTACAAGCTCGACCGGGTGATGGAAGGCGAGCTTGACGAGATCATCGAGGCGTTGATCTCGCATGACCAGGCGGAGCGCTTGTCGGAGGTCGAGTGACGGCGATCGGGCAGCTGCTGGTCTGGGCGTCCGGCGAACTTGCCGCCGCCGGTATCGCCGAGAGCCGGCGCGATGCCCGGCTTCTGCTGCAGGCCGCGGCCGGTCTCGACGCCGCGCAGATCATCGGCTTTCCCGAGCGCGACCTGGGCGCCGCTGCGGAGGCTGGATTTGCCTCGCTGATCGGCCGCCGCAAGGCGCGCGAGCCGGTTTCCCGGATCCTGGGGCGGCGGGAATTCTGGTCGCTCCCGTTCATCGTTTCGCGGCACACGCTCGATCCGCGACCGGACAGCGAGACGCTGATCGAGGCGGTTCTCGAACGCCTGGCGAATCGGCAGGCTCCGATCTCGATCCTTGATCTCGGCACCGGGACCGGATGCCTGCTGCTGGCATTGCTGTCGGAGTATCCGGCAGCTTCCGGACTCGGAGTCGATATTCAGCCGGGAGCGGTGGTGACCGCGCGCGAGAACGCCGGTGCGCTGGATCTGGCGGCGCGTTCCGAGTTCCGTGTCGGCGACTGGGGGCGCGACCTGACCGGCCCCTATGACCTCGTCGTCAGCAACCCGCCTTATATTGCGGCCACGGCCATCCCGGCCCTCGATCCGGAAGTGGCCGGATACGATCCCCTGCCGGCATTGGACGGCGGCCGGGATGGCCTGGCGGCCTATCGCGCTCTTGCGCCAGATGCCGCCCGCCTGCTGAGACCGGGCGGCATCCTGGTTCTGGAGATCGGCCAGGGCCAGGGCGACTCGGTGTGCGAGATCATGGCGAGGGCCGGGCTCGCAATAATCGGGTTGCGGGCCGACCTCGCCGGTATCGAGCGGTGCATCATCTGCGTGCGGAGTTGAGTCCTGAAGCAGATGGGATACACAATACGTGGCGATATCAGTGTGTTAGACAGGCGACGCGCGACCGGCGCAGTGACCGGATGGCGCGTCCGAATGACACAAAATAAGGGTTGGAAATCCACCGCGAAGCGATTACCGTCGGCCTCGCAATCGAGGTGGCTTTAACTATTTCGGCCTTTGGCCGATCAAGCCCCCGACCTCGCCTCCGACTACAGAGCGGTGGTCACCGAGCGGCATTCATCGGCAGCGATGGGATGCGCGCGTGGGATCCGAGCGCCGACGGTGGCGGCAACAATCTCAGCAATCTGAAGTGACTGTCGCATGAGACCAAACAACAACAATAACAACAACAACCGGCGCGGCCGCAGTCGCGGTCCGCGGAAACCGCATGGCGGGCCGCATACCGGCATTTCCAACAAGGGCCAGGGATATGACGGCAATGCCGCCGATGTCCGGGTCCGCGGCAACGCCTATCAGGTGCTGGAAAAATACCTGCAGTTGGCGCGCGATGCCGGCACTGTCGGCGACCGGGTCGCCGCCGAGAACTTCCTGCAGCATGCCGATCACTACTACCGGGTGGTGGCGGCGATGCAGGAAGGTCAGCGGCCGCGGATCGGCGGGCGCGACGTTTCGGTGGCCGAGGTCAACGTGCAGAACGGCAGCCAGGGACTCTCCACCGCCCTCTATTCCGGCCATTCCCAGCCTTCCGCCCAGACCGCCAATGCCGGCGGGGACAGCAATGGCGGGGAAAAGCCGGCCCAAGGCAACGGCCAGGCCGGCGGGCACCAGCCCGGCCATAGCCAGGCAGCCCATCACCAATCGGGTCATCACCAGGCCGGCGGCAGCCAGAACGCGGGCCAGGGCGGCAGCCATCAAACCGGCGACCGCAGCGGCGCCCCAACAGGGTTCGCCGATGCCGCCTCGAATGCGTCGCCGGCGCAATCGAACTATGCGTCCGCCAAGGCCATGGACGAGCAGCCGGAATATCCGGCCGAGCTGATACCCGGCGTGGCACCCCGCGCCGCCACCGGCGATGCGGGCGCTGACGACCGGTCTGGTCAGGACGAGGATCGCGGTGCCAGGGGGCCGGCCCGCGGTCGCGGCCGACGCCCGGTCCGCCGGCCCCGCCAGGACGGGGAACCGGGGCCGAATTCCGGGGATTCCGGGGAATAATCGCCCTCTGCGGCGACAATCCAGCGCAGGTCCGGGCCGGGGGCGATAAGTTCCCGGCCCCTTGCTTATCGGTTCATCAACGCCATATCCATTGCGGGGATAAGATCCCGAACGCATCCAAGATCGTGCGCCGCTGGACGGGTGCGGTCGAGAGAGGGCAGAGCTATGGATATGGAAAAATTCACCGATCGGGCGCGGGGATTCCTGCAATCCGCGCAGACAATGGCGCTGGGTAACGGGCACCAGCAACTCACCGGCGAACATCTGCTGAAGACCCTGCTCGACGACAAGGAGGGCATGGCAGCCAATCTCCTGAAGGCGGCCGGTGCCGATCCGGCACGGGCTCTGTCCGGCGTCGAGCGGGAATTGGCTAAGCTGCCGAAAGTCGAAGGCTCCGGCGCCGGACAGGTCTATATGGCGCCCCAACTCGCCCGGGTCCTGACCCAGGCCCAGGAACTCGCGGAGAAGGCCGGTGACGGCTATGTGACCGTCGAACGGCTGTTGCTGGCGCTGGCCTTGGCCAGCGACAGCCCGGCGGCCAAGATCCTGAAGGAAGCCGGGGTTTCACCGCAGGCGCTCAACGGCGCCATCAACGACATCCGCAAAGGGCGCAAGGCGGAGAGCGCCAGCGCCGAGGACAGCTACGAGGCGCTGAAGAAATACGCGCGCGACTTCACGGCGATGGCGCGCGCCGGCAAACTGGACCCGGTCATCGGTCGCGACGAAGAGATCCGGCGGACCATCCAGGTCCTGTCGCGCCGCACCAAGAACAACCCGGTCCTGATCGGCGAACCCGGCGTCGGCAAGACGGCGATCGTCGAAGGCCTCGCGTTGCGGATCGCCAATGGCGACGTCCCCGAGGGCCTGAAGAAGAAGACCCTGATGTCGCTCGATCTCGGCGCCCTCATTGCCGGTGCGAAGTTCCGCGGCGAATTCGAGGAGCGGCTGAAGGCGGTGCTGACCGAGATCTCTGCCGCCGCCGGCGAGATCATCCTGTTCATCGACGAGCTCCATACCCTGGTCGGTGCCGGCAAGGCCGAAGGGACGATGGACGCCTCCAACATGCTGAAGCCGGCCCTGGCGCGGGGCGAGTTGCATTGTGTCGGTGCCACCACCCTTGACGAGTATCGAAAGTATATCGAGAAGGATGCGGCCCTGGCGCGGCGGTTCCAGCCGGTTCTGGTTGCCGAACCGACCGTCAATGACACGATCTCGATCCTGCGCGGGCTCAAGGAGAAGTACGAGCTGCACCATGGCGTGCGCATCACCGATGCGGCGATCGTTGCCGCGGCCACCCTGTCGAACCGCTATATCACCGATCGGTTCCTTCCCGACAAGGCGATCGATCTGGTGGACGAGGCGGCATCCCGCCTGCGCATGGAGGTGGATTCCAAGCCGGAGGAGATCGATGAGGTCGACCGCAAGCTGATCCAGTTGAAGATTGAGCGCGAGGCGCTGAAGAAGGAAACCGACGCAGCGTCGAAGGAGCGCCTGGCCAATCTGGTCGCGGAAGTGGAGGAGCTCGAATCGAAATCGCGGTCGCTGACGTCGATGTGGCGGGCCGAGAAGCAGAATCTCGACGATGCCCAGAAGCTGAAGGAGCGCCTGGAGCGGGCCAAGCTGGAGGCGGAGCAGGCGCAGCGCAGTGGCGACTTCGCCAAGGCCGGCGAGTTGACCTATTCGGTCATCCCGGACCTGACCCGCAAGCTGGCGGCAGCGGAAGACGCGGCACAGCACCGCATGCTGAACGAGGTCGTCGGCGAGGAGGATGTCGCCGGCGTGGTTTCGCGCTGGACTGGCATTCCGGTCGACAAGATGCTCGCCGGCGAACGCGACAAGCTGCTGAAGATGGAGCAGGCGATCGGCGGCCGCGTGATCGGCCAGGAGGAGGCCGTGGTCGCCGTGGCCAATGCGGTGCGCCGGGCGCGTGCCGGATTGCAGGACCCCAACCGGCCGATCGGCTCTTTCCTCATGCTCGGCCCGACCGGCGTCGGCAAGACCGAGCTCTGCAAGGCCCTGGCGGGCTTCCTGTTCGATGACGACCAGGCGATGGTCCGCATCGACATGTCGGAGTTCATGGAGAAGCATGCGGTTTCGCGGCTGATCGGCGCGCCGCCGGGCTATGTGGGCTACGAGGAAGGCGGCGTCCTCACCGAGGCCGTGCGCCGGCGGCCCTATCAGGTTGTGCTGTTCGACGAGGTGGAGAAGGCCCATCCCGACGTTTTCAATATCCTGCTCCAGGTGCTGGACGACGGTCGGTTGACCGACGGGCAGGGACGTACGGTCGACTTCAAGAACACGCTGATCATCCTGACGTCGAACCTCGGCAGTGAATTCCTGGCGGGACTGAAGGAAGGCGAGGATTCGAGCGCGGTGCGCGACGACGTCATGAATGTCGTGCGCCAGGCCTTCCGGCCCGAGTTCCTGAACCGGCTCGACGAGGTGATCCTGTTCCATCGCCTGAGCCGCAAGCACATGACCGGCATCGTCGACATCCAGCTGAAGCGGCTCGACGCCCTGCTGGCGGACCGGAAGCTCGAGATCAGGCTCGACAAGAAGGCCAAGGAGTGGCTGGCGGAGACCGGCTATGACCCGATCTACGGCGCCCGCCCGCTGAAGCGGGTCATCCAACGCGAACTGCAGAATCCGCTGGCGACCATGCTTCTTGAGGGCCGCTTCAAGCCGGGCGAGACGATCGAGGTTTCGGCCGACAAGGATGGGTTGATCATCGGCGGCCAGAAGGCCTCGCAGGCCGCGGCCTAGCGCCCGACCGGGTCGCCGCAACGGCTTGGCCTAGGCCGGCCGGTGGGCGATCAAGGCCTCGGACTCGACCACCTCGTCGATGATGCCGTCGGAGGCAAAATCGGCGAGGCCGGTCTGCAGTTCTCCGGCAAGAAGATCCGCCCTGCCGCCGATCTGGGCATGCGAGACGCTGGACAGCGACAGCATCCGATCGATGATCTGCTGCAGCGGCGTCCGCCGTCTCTCCAGTACCGAGATGCGTTGCAGGCGCCGGAATGGCGAGGCGAGCAGGACGGCTTCATGGGGCAGCCAATCCGGCGATTTGCGCTGCGCCCGCGCCGCATCGCCGGCCGAATACCGATCGAGCAGGGCGTCATAGATCCTGCGCCAGCGATTCTCCGGAACCGGCGGATGTCGATCGCTGAACAGCGCGACGGCCCCGTCGCAGCTGAGCATGCGATCGAGCCTGGCCAGGGTATCCGGCCGGTCCATCCAGTGAAAGGCGCGGCCAATGGTCGCCAGCTTGAAGTACCCGAGTTCGGGGCCGATGTCATAGGAACTGCCGGCAATGAGCCGGAGGGCGACGCCAGCGGCCGAGGCCTGATCGGCGGCGATCCGCAGCATCTCCGGTTCCGGATCCAATGCCGTCACCGTCTTGACCAGAGGCGCAAAGCCCAGTGCCAGCTGTCCGGGACCGCAGCCGAGGTCAAGCACGGCATCGCCGCCGCACAAGCCACAAAGCAGCGCCACCCGCGGGAAGAGGTCGGCTGCATAGGCCGGCCGGCCGGCAAGATAGTGCGCTGCGGCAGCCCGGAACCTCCGGGGTTCAAAGGGGATCGGCGTCGACATCAGCTGCCGGGGTCTTCGCCGGCAGTCTCGCCGGCAGTGCCTTCGCCGCCCAGTTTCCAGGCAGCCTCGATCCGCTGCTGCAGCTTCTGCCGCCGAGCGCTCGCCAGGAAGGTACGGACCAGGCCCGGAATCGGCTCGCGATCGGCATAGACCAGGCCGACGGAATAGCTTGGACGCGGATCGACCAGCGGCAGCATCAGCAGGTCCGACGGGTTGCCGATGAGCAGCAGCAGGCCCTGCGGCACGATGCTCGACCAGCCGCCCAGCTTGACATGGGAAATGAGGGTCAGCAGCGAATTGGTCTCGATCACCGGTTTCGGTTTCTCGCCGACGCTCTCGAATACGCGATCGATGATTCGCCGGTTCTGCATGTCGGGCCACAGCAGGCAGAGATTTTCCCTGGCCGCCTCCCGCCAGGTAATGGTGCTGCGCCCGGCATACTCGCGATTGGTTGTGCCGCCGCGCGGCGCGATCAGGACGAACCGCTCGCGATAGAGCGGCAAGGCCTTCACCCGGCTCAGCGGCTCGTTATCGAGATAGGTGAAACCGAGGTCAAGATCGAACGAATCGATCCCGCGCTGGATCTCCTTCGACGACAGCGAGACCACATGCAACGTCACCGCCGGATGCTGCCGCCAGAACGGCGAGGTGAGCAGCGATACGGTGGGCAGAGCGGCCGGTATCACGCCGAAGCGGATGCGCCCCGCCAGGGCGCGCTTCAGGACTGTGAGATCCTGCCGCAGGCCGTCGAAGTCGTGCACGAGCCGCTGCGCCCAATCCAGAACCAGTTGGCCCTCCGGCGTGAAGCCCTTGAACCGCTGAGCGCGCTCGACGATCTGCACGCCGAGTTCGGACTCGAGCTGGCGGAGCGCCGCGGACAATGCCGGTTGCGAGATGTTGCAGGCCTCGGCGGCGCGCCCGAAATGCCGTTCGCGGGCGAGTGCCGTCAGGTAGGAGAGATGCTTGACCAACATGGCGGCAGCCGCAATCCGGTGGTTTGCACAGGCACGGAATCACCGCGCCGGCGAAAACGGGCCGGCGCCACCGAATCCGGTTCGGGCAGACTCAGTTCGGGCAGCCGCGGGCCGTCGTGCAGCCGGAGTCCTGATCGTCGGGCCGGCTGGCGATCTCGGTCTTGACGCTGAGATCGCGGCGCTTCGCGTCGACCGCGGCGACCTGTGCCTTGAAGGCCTTGAGATCCGCGCCGGCGAGCTTGTCTCCGGTCGTGTTCTTGACCGACTTCGGATTGACCTGATTGCCGGCCATCAGCACTTCAAAATGCAGATGCGGCCCGGTCGCCCGTCCGGTCGCGCCAACATAGGCGATGACCTCGCCCTGCTTCACCCGGTCGCCCTTGTGCAGACCACTCGCGAAGCGGCTGCAATGGGCGTAGGCGGTTTCATAGGTGCCGTTGTGCCGGATCCTGACGTAGTTGCCGTATCCGTTCTTCTGGCCCACTTCCACGACGACGCCGTTCCCGGCGGCATAGATCGGCGTGCCGGTCGGGGCGCCGAAGTCGACACCCTTGTGCATTTTCGAGTAGCCCAGGATCGGATGCGTGCGCATGCCGAAACCGGAGGTAATCTTGGCGCCGTCGATGGGGGTGCGAAGCAGCGACTTGCGGATCGCTTCGCCCAATGCGTTGTAGTATTCGCCGTCACCGTCTCCATCGCCGTCATGCTCGAAGTAGTAGATCGGCCTGGTTTCACCGCCCATGGTCAGCGCGGCATAGAGCATCTTTCCGGTCTTGGCGAACTCACCGTCGCCGTTCTCGTATCGCTCGTAGACCACTTCGAAGGAGTCGCCGTCCTGGATGTCGCGCTGGAAATCGACGTCGTAGGAATATGCCTTGATGATCTCCCCGATCACCGATGCCGGCAGGCCGGCATCGTGTGCCGCCTCGAACAGGCTGCTGTCGATCACGCCGGCGGCCCGCGACACGATCTCGGTCAGGGGCTTGTCGACCGCTTCGGCGACGAATGCGCCCTTCTGGTCGCGAACCAGGGTGACATCGCGCTCGACGCTCGGTGCCAAGGTCAGGCTGACCAGCTTGCCGTCTTCAGCGGCCTGGTCGTCGGTCGGTGCGGCCATGCTGAGGGTGATTTCCTGGCCGGCCTTCAACTGGCGCGGGGAAAAGACGTCGGAGAGCGCGCCCACCGCATCCTTGGCTTCGCTATCGGAAAGCCCGGCATCGACCAGCAGTCCGAACAAGGTGTCGCCGCGGCGAACCTCGATCACCCGCTGCACATCGGTACTCGCCTCGTCATCGGCGCTATCGCCTTGGGCCAGAAGGTCGAGCGACGGCGTCTCCGGCTCGATGGCGCGGGTGAAATCCATGGGGTCGGCATCGTGCCCGAGGCGGTCACCCGCATCCGTCGCGATGTCGGCGTAATTCGTCGGCACCTCCGCAGATGCGTTCGGCGCCGGGGCGTTGAGGGCGGCAATCGTGGCATCGGGGGCGGCCTTGTTGCCTGCTGGCCCTTGAACCGCTGCCACTGACGCGATTTTTGCCGTCGGTGCTTGGGCATATTCGGCGACGGGATTGGGCTGGAACGGATTTGCCGTGGCGGAGTCGAGCGGCAAACGCTGCGCCCAGCTCGGCATCGGATCCGCTGTGGCCGAACGATCGAATACCGCGGTTGAAATCGCCGCGTAGTCGGCAGCGTCGACCTTACCGATGACCGGCGGGCGTGTCGCTTCCATGGCGCCCACGCCGCCCAGAACGACGAAACCGGCGGTCGTGTACATCAAATACCGTTTGAGCGTTCCCCACACTTGAACGCGCGACTAACTCAATTTCGTAATCCCCCAAGCGCCGAAAATCGTAGTTTCTGAAGTCAGACTATTGGTTAAATGGTTAAAACTGGCTTTCTTTCGGGCTCAGTATTTTCCATAAATTCAATGATTGAACAAATGACGCAGGCACAATGCTGCCTGACATCGCCCTTGTCAACCCGGGATTGTGTAGGCAGATCAAGTCATTATCACTCATTAACCAAAATATTGTGGGACTCGTGGGGCGAGGGGACGAAACCGCGACCTAAAGATGCAGCGAAGGCTGGCGCGGCCGGGGTGCAACCGCTGCGGCAGAGACGTTCCGCCGCATGTGAATTCGATGCGGGAAGGCCCATTTATTTATTGTTATCAACAGTTTTCGACCCGCCGGCGCGTTGCGCCAATAGCGTAAAATATTCGTCACGAAGGTCGTTGACAGGGTCCGGGGGCGCGCGTATAAGCCCCCTCCTCAACGGCGCCTGAGACGGCGGTTACGCCGCCGGCTCAAGCGCCCTGCTGTTTGACATTGTTGATCTGAGAGAAGGGATACGCGGGCGGCGGGTCTTTGGAATTGGTTTTGGGATTTTGGCTGGGGCTTAGGCTTTGGCTGGGATTTTGGGACTGAGGTTTGGGGCTTTGCAGAACGTGTATTCTTTTAAGTTTGGCGATTTCGGCTGACCGGCTTAGGCGGGTTGGTTTGGGATTGCCGATGACAGTAAGGAAGACGCGTTTGTGCAAGGAGAACTCGTTGATCGATTGGCTGGGGCATCTGTTCCGGCTGGTCAGGTTAACCTGAGAGTTTGATCCTGGCTCAGAACGAACGCTGGCGGCATGCCTAACACATGCAAGTCGAACGGGATCCAGCCTTCGGGCTGGTGAGAGTGGCGGACGGGTGAGTAACGCGTGGGAACCTGCCCATTGGTCTGGGATAACTGCGGGAAACTGCAGCTAATACCGGATGTACCCGCGAGGGGAAAGATTTATCGCCGATGGAGGGGCCCGCGTCAGATTAGGTAGTTGGTGAGGTAACGGCTCACCAAGCCTACGATCTGTAGCTGGTCTGAGAGGATGATCAGCCACACTGGGACTGAGATACGGCCCAGACTCCTACGGGAGGCAGCAGTGGGGAATATTGGACAATGGGGGCAACCCTGATCCAGCAATGCCGCGTGAGTGATGAAGGCCTTAGGGTTGTAAAGCTCTTTTGCCAGGGACGATGATGACGGTACCTGGAGAATAAGCCCCGGCTAACTTCGTGCCAGCAGCCGCGGTAATACGAAGGGGGCTAGCGTTGTTCGGAATTACTGGGCGTAAAGGGCGCGTAGGCGGCCGTTCAAGTCAGATGTGAAAGTCCTGGGCTTAACCTGGGGACTGCATTTGATACTGAATGGCTTGAATTCGGGAGAGGATAGCGGAATTCCCAGTGTAGAGGTGAAATTCGTAGATATTGGGAAGAACACCGGTGGCGAAGGCGGCTATCTGGACCGACATTGACGCTGAGGCGCGAAAGCGTGGGGAGCAAACAGGATTAGATACCCTGGTAGTCCACGCCGTAAACGATGAGTGCTAGACGCTGGGGGGCTTGCTCTTCGGTGTCGCAGCTAACGCATTAAGCACTCCGCCTGGGGAGTACGGTCGCAAGATTAAAACTCAAAGGAATTGACGGGGGCCCGCACAAGCGGTGGAGCATGTGGTTTAATTCGAAGCAACGCGCAGAACCTTACCAACCCTTGACATGGGACGTATGGGCTTCAGAGATGAGGTCCTTCAGTTCGGCTGGCGTCCACACAGGTGCTGCATGGCTGTCGTCAGCTCGTGTCGTGAGATGTTGGGTTAAGTCCCGCA
>CAWKIJ010000002.1:7500-1157500 GCA_963849845.1 uncultured Alphaproteobacteria bacterium | reverse complement strand
TCCGGGTTCCGGTTGCGCCGGGTGAGACGGTCATTCTTCCCTTCAGCACGGACGCCGTATTGGCCGGCAAGCTGGGAGACAACGGCAACCTCGCCATCAAGGTCGGCGAGGTCACCGTCATTCTCGAAGGCTATACCGCAGCCGAAGGCCAGCAGCCGGTGATCATCGAGACGACTGGCGGCAGCCCGATCGTTCTGGCCGACGTTCTCTCGGCCGGCGAGGGGCTCGACATTCAAACGGCCGCCGGTGGCGACGCTGCCGGCGCCCAGGGCGCCGACAACACGGGCGCGCTCCTGAGTGCCTTCGGCCTTGCCAATGGGATCGGCGGCTTCGGCGCCGTCGGCGTGCTGGACCAGACGGCGCTGCAATATCGCCTGATCGATGCAGAGCAGAAGCTGTTCGTGGAAGAGCGCGGCACGCCGGCCGAACCGGATGCCGTGCCGTTGATAATCGACGTGACGGGCGGCCTGGTCAACGAAGACGACCTCGGACGCCGGCTGGAGGAATCGTCTTCTGCGCATCCGGCCGAGATCTCCGCGGATATCATCGAGGGTATCATCACGGAGTTTTGCCGTCCCTTCCAGCCGCTCGGTAACGACCCGTTCGACGTTTCGGACGCGGAGACCGACGCAGATGACGGCGTCATCGGCGGCGACCCCCAGCGGGAGCCGACGCTCTACGACGGCAAGGTGACGGTCGATTTCGGCCAGGACGCGCCGGGATCGCTGCGATTCCCCGCAGGCTCCGTCGCGCAGATGGAAGCACTCGGGCTCAGCAGCAACGGCTTTCCGCTGCACTTCCAGCAGATCGACGACACCCATCTCCAGGGCTATATCTTCGACGGAGAGTGCTACTCGCTGGTCATGACGGTCACGATCGCGGGTTCGACCGACAACCCGGACGGCACCACGACCTTCGACGTCGTATTCGCGCTTGACCAGAACCTCGACCACCCGCTGCCTGCCGGCGGCGTTTTGGCCGACGAGACGGACCTTCCAATCCCGGTTCCCTTCGAGGCGGTCGACAACAACGGCACGGTGACCGGCGGCTCGATCGAGTTCGAAGTCCGCGACGACATCCCGTTCATCGGATACCCGCCGTCGGGAGAGCAGGTCGGCGACCAGGTTTTCGATCTGACGATCAGCGACAAGCTCGGCGACAATTGCGTCGGGCTGGACGAAACCACAGCCGCTCTGGACGGGTCGGGGGACAACAGCGGAAACTATCCCGATGCCTCCGGCTATTTCGTGTTCAACTACGGCGCCGACGGCCCATGGGACGGAGATCCGAACGCCAAGTTGCCGGATTCGCCGGTCACCCTGGCGCTGAAGGTCGTCGATCCCGACGGCAACGACACCGGTATTCCGGTCGACCTCACCGGCAGCCTGAAATCGGGCGGCGTCGCTGTGGTGATCGACGATCCGGTCCATGATTTCGAGCGGATTCACATATATCGTCGGTCATCTCGAGGGCACGACAATCGAGGTCTTCAAGATCACGGTGAGCGACACAGGCGCGTGGTCCTCGTATTTCAACCTGCCGCTCGATCACCCGGATGCGAACGAGATCGGCTCCGAGGATCAGCTGCAGTTCCAGTTGACAGTCACCATCAAGGACGACGACGGCGACCAGGCGCAGACCTCGCTTTGCATCGACCTGAACGACGGAGGCCCGATTGCCAACCCTGATATCGATTTGGTCGAAGAATCGACCACACCAATAATCGGTAATGTACTGGTCAATGACTTTTTCGGCCCGGACGGCCTCGCCGCAAGCGGCGGCGTAGTCGGCGTCGAGAAGGGCAACACCGGAAAGTCGGACGATGACAGCTCTACGGTCGGAAACGTCATCCATGGCTCGTACGGCGATCTCACCCTCTATGCCGACGGCACCTACAAATACGAAATGACCGGCGGCGAAGGCAACGATGTCTTCACCTACACGATCAAGGATGCCGACGGCGATCTCAGCCATGCGACGTTGACCATCTCGGTCGACGACCAGGTGCTGCAGCCGACCGTTGGCGTCGACCTCAAGGACAACGAACTCTGCATCACGGAAGACGGGTCCGGCTCGTTCATCGTGACCGCGAACACCGCCGACAACACCGATCAGCTGACCCAGCTCACCTTCACCGAACTGAAGGATCTGAGCGATGCCGGCTGGGTCGTCGACGTCGCCGGAACCGGCGGCACCACCGGCAGTTTCGATCTGACGACGGGCATCTTCACGATTTCCAATGTCGGCGCGCAGATCGCCACCGTCCAGGTGACGCTGACCCCGCCGGCGGATTCCGACCGCGACGCTCTCAACGACGCGCTGGCCGACATCACGGTTACCGCGACTGCCCAGGACATCTCGACGCCGGCGCTGACGGTGGACTCCAGCGTTACCACGGTCATCGTTCATGTCGATGCGGTCGCCGATCCGGTAACGGCGGCGATTGAGGTGAACGATAGCAGCGATGCCAACACATCGTGGCAGACCTTCGAAAATGGCACCGTCAAGGTGACGGCGAACTTTGGCGACAACACCGACGGTTCCGAGACCCATACGGTGGCCCTGCATATCCCGACCGGCTTCTTCGTCAGCTATACGGCGGGCGGCTTCTATGACATCGGCGCCGGCATGGTCACCTGGACCAACGTCACCGATGCATCCTTCACCAAGACCGTCGATATCATCGATATTAATGCGACAGACAGCGGCGCCTACGGCGGGTTCACGGTCTTTGTCGACGCGGTGGAGAAGGCGACGCTCGCCGGCCCGAACGGCACCAGCGGCGAGGAATGCGACGACGCCAACAACGCGGCGCATGACGATGACTCCGCCACCGTCGTGGTCGCCAATGTGGGGGTCCCGAGGGCGGATATATCTCTGAATGGCCAGGATACTTGCGTGCTTGAGGATAGCACGACAGCTTCCGCCGACAATGTTCTCTCCGTTACTGCCGGAGCGGCGGCTGGCAGCCACCTGACCACGATCGTGCTGACCAATCTGAACGCCACCGGCTGGGGCTACGACTTCGCCGGCCTGGCGCAAGCCGGGTTCACGGTCGACACGACCTTGCTGGCCACCCAAGGCAAGATCACGATCACGGCGAATGATGCTTCCCATACCAGCTATGCCGGCACGTTCGCGGTGGAGCCGCCGGCCAACACCGATGTCGACTATCCGGGCACGATCGGCCTCGATGCGACCGCGGCCAGCGACATCGATCCCAGCGTTACGGTGAATACGACCGACAGCCAGGTCATCCATGTCGACGCGGTGGCCGATGCGGTGACGGCGGCGATCGAGGTCAAGGACGGCGTCGACGCCAATACCTCGTGGCAGACCGGCGAATCCGGCACGGTCAAGGTGACGGCGAACTTTGGCGACAACACCGACGGTTCCGAGACCCATACGGTGGTCCTGCACATCCCGACCGGCTTCTTCGTCAGCTATACGGCGGGCGGCGCCTATAATGCCGTCGCCGGCACGGTCACCTGGAGCAACGTCACCGACGCCTCCTTCATCAAGACGGTCACCATCACCGATGACTTGGCAGTCAACAGCGCATCCCTCGGCGGCTTCTCTGTCGATGTCGATGCGGTGGAGAAGGCGACCGTCGCCGGTCCGAACGGCGCCAGCGGCGTCGAATGCGACAATACCAACAACACCCAGCATGCCGACGACTCGACCACCGTCGTGGTCGCCAATGTGGATGCCCCAAGGGCGGATATATCTCTGAATGGCCAGGATACTTGTGTGCTTGAGGATAGCACGACAGCTTCCGCCGACAATGTTCTCTCCGTTACTGCCGGAGCGGCGGCTGGCAGCCACCTGACCACGATCGTGCTGACCAATCTGAACGCCACCGGCTGGACCTACGACTTCGCCGGCCTGACGCAAGCCGGGTTCACCGTCGACACGACCTTGCTGGCCACCCAAGGCAAGATCACGATCACGGCGAATGACGCTTCCCATACCAGCTATACCGGCACGTTCGCGGTGCAGCCGCCGGCCAACACCGATGTCGACTATCCGGGCACGATCGGTCTGGACGCCACCGCGGCCAGCAATATCGACCCCAGCGTCACGGCGAACACCACCGACACCCAGGTCGTCCATGTCGATGCGGTGGCCGATGCGGTGACGGCGGCGATCGAGGTCAAGGACGGCGTCGACGCCAATACCTCGTGGCAGACCGGCGAATCCGGCACGGTCAAGGTGACGGCGAACTTTGGCGACAACGCCGACGGTTCCGAGACCCATACGGTGGTCCTGCATATCCCGACCGGCTTCTCGGTCACCAATGCGGCGGGCGGCACCTATAATGCCGTCGCCGGCACGGTCACCTGGAGCAACGTCACCGACGCCTCCTTCATCAAGACGGTCACTATCACCGACGTCTCGGCAGTCAACAGCGCATCCCTCGGCGGCTTCTCGGTCGATGTCGATGCGGTGGAGAAGGCGACCGTCGCCGGCCCGAACGGCGCCAGCGGCGTCGAATGCGACGATGGCAACAACACCCAGCATGACGACGACTCGACCACCGTCGTCGTCGCCAATGCCACGGCGCCGACGGCGTCGTTGGCCCTGGCGGGGGATTGTATCCTCGAGGACAGCAAACTGGCAGACACCGACAACCTGGTGACGGTATCCACGGCGCCGACTGCCGGCAGCCACCTGACCACCATCGTGCTGGACGGGTTCCAGAGCGGCTGGACCTATAACCTTGCCGGTCTGGATACAGACGGCGCCGGTACCAATGTAACCGTCTCGAACATCGTCGGTGGCAAGGTGACGATCACCTTCTCCGGCGCAGCCGCTCTGGCCGCCTATTCCGGTACCTTCCAGGTGCAGCCGCCGGCAGATTCGGATGTCGATCATCCGAGCATCACTGCGGCAGTGACGGTCGCCAGCAACATCGACCCCAGCGTCACCGCCACGGGCAATGCCACGCCGCTGCCTATCGTGGTCGATGCGGTCGCCGATACTGTGTCGGCGCTGGTCACCGTCTCCGATGCCAACGCCAACGGATTTTTCGCGGTCGGCGAGGCCGGTACGGCGCATGTGCACGCGACCTTTGGCGATGTCCTGGACGGCTCGGAAGCACATACCATGGTGCTGAAGATCCCGGCCGGATTCAACCTGACCGACTGGAACGGCTCGAGTTGGACCGGCACGCTGCCCGCGGGCGTTACGGTCGACTCGGTCACCGGTTCGTCCGGTGCGGGCTGGACGGTGAATTTCAGCGTGCTTGTCGATGCGGTGAATGGCGTATCCACCGTCGATCTGGATGCGCATATCCAGTGCACCGCGGAGCTGGGTTCGGGTGTGAAATTCTCGCTTGATGTAGCGGCGCAGGAAGATCCGACCGATCTGGAATGCGATGACGGCAACAATCTCGACAACAACGACGCCTCGGCCCATAGCGAGACGTCGGCGACTTCGGTCCGCACCCTGAGCGGCTCGATTGTCACCAACTCGAATGTCACCAAGCAGCAGCTGGTGCTGATGGTAGTGGACGAGAACAATCCGCTGGCCGCGACGTCCAACATCATCAGCTTGTTCCTGCAGGGCCAGCAGGGCAGCTTCGTGGTCGATGCGGGCTTCGACTTCAACCCCGCCCACACCTTCGCGGCCGATATCGAATCCGTGGTCGGCTCGCGGGACGGGGCGGGCACCCATATCCAGCTGACCGACTACAGCCTGCAGCTCGGCGGCGGCATTTCCACCGGCGACATGGTCGGCAATGGCAACGTTCAGCTCGACGACAACGATGAAGGCAACAAGGGTCCGGACCGGACCGGCTATACCTCGGAGATCTCGGCCGGCACCGGCGCTTTGACCCAAACCCTGACGGAGTCGAACGACGGCACCGGCAGCGGCGAGACCCTCTCTGGCAGCAAGTCGGACGTTCTCCTGGTCTACGGCGCCGGTGGCACCGACACGCTGAACGGTGACACCGGGATGGACATTCTGCGTGGCGGGCCTGGCGTTGATACGTTGCATGGCAACGACGGCAACGACGTCCTGGTTTACGGGTCCGGCGACCACATGTTCGGCGACAAAGGCTTCGACATCCTTCGCATCGATGACGGCGCCATTCAGTTGACCAAGTACGAGGACGGCTCGCTCGCCGGCCCGATCACCAACCTCTTGGTCACCCTGCACGGCCAGGACATCCACGACATCGAGTTGATCCTGATCACCCAGGAAGCGGTTCCGGACGCGGCGCACGGCACGACCCTCGCCCTCTCGGCGCAGGACGTGCTGAGCTTCACGGACGCCACCAAGGATGCGGAGGCCGGAAACACCTACGATGCCCATACCCTGTTCATCGTCGGCAGTGCGGGCGACCAGTTGAACCTCGACAGCGGCGTCTCGTCGGGCGGCCACACCTATACCGCGGTCGATACCGGCACGACGAACACCGCCGCTGCGCCTGGCATGACCTTCGAGGTCTACAACATCCAGGACAACGGCGTGACCGTCGGCACATTGATGGTTGACAAGGATGTGACGGTAAACGTTGTCTGATACCTAAAATTCGAGCCGATAGCGTCTCCAAATTGGCTCGATAGAATCAGAAAGTTGCGTCAAAAGATCGGGCGTCCTCTTCGAGGGCGCCCGATTCCTATTGGCCGAGCGAGATGGGCGCGGTGGTCCGCGGAACCCGGCCGTAGGGTTGATGGACGGCGGTATCTGGAATTGTGACTGGGTTGAAAGAGGGCGGATCTGACGGGCGCAATACCTCGGCGCTGCGGCGTGCTGGACGCCCATGCGCGGACAGAACCAGGCAAGCTGGGAGCCGAACTCCAAAGATAGGGGCGGCCCCACTCCCCGTGGAGCGAGGGGTGGGGCCGTTAGCGTGGCTGTGCTAAAAACACTACCACCGACAAAATTTAAACGAATGAGCGGAAAATTTATTCCGAGCCAGCAAGCACGACTGGCGGTCATCCAAGCGCCGGCGAAGAGACAGTCAGTGGGCGGCGAATTGGCGGAATATCAAGCTTGGCACGGTTTTTGCTTATTGATTCAGCACCGAAAACACTGGAACAAGCGAGGCTGAATATGAACGTCACCAATGCAACAAGTCTTCCCGCGGTGAACCCGGTTGCGAGAGGCAACAACGGGGTGGCCGGCGCCGGTCAAACGGCTCGGCACGGGGTTGCTAAATCCGAAAATGCCGGCAAGTCCGATCAGTCACCGGCATTTCAGGCCCGGGCGCTGATCGCCAGCGACCCCTCGCAGAAGCAAGACACGTTCGGGGGGCTCGTATCCATGATCGCCAAAGACGGCGACTAGCACGAAAGTTACATATGGAGGAAAAACGGGAATAAGGCGCAGTCCGCTTCGTTGTCATCAAAATGAACGAAGTTTCCGGGGGCGGACGTGCCCGTACGGTTGGCCATAATCGACCCAATAGTTCCCGACGGTCAGGATGGAAAGGTTGAGCTGCGGGAGCACTCAGGAACCCCCAGCGTCCTGTTCTTGTCTCTGGAAGACTTGATCCCAGACGATACTGGCTCGATTGTCGTCCTGACCGGTGGCAACAACCTGGTCCTTAGCCTCAGCACTTCCGAAGCGGTCGTTGGCAAAGGAATTGCGGAGGCGGAGTCCAGGTCGCAGCTGTTCGATCTATCCGGCATGTACTACTGTGAATTCGCTGGGGGAACGAAGCTGTACTATGACCAGGAAGACGTGCGGCTCATCCTCAAGGACGAATAGCCCACCAGCCGATCAGATTCATCACCCAATAGCCGGTCGATCACCGCATCGGCTGGTGTTGCTGCTTCAAAGATCCCGACGGCCACGGCCTCGAAGTCTATTGTGATACCCGCAACAAGAATGACGGCGACACGTTGTGGCGTGGCAATGACCGCCCTCTCGGGCGCGAGCATATTCTGGCGATGCTGGAGGGGGCTGGCGGCGGGCCAGTGACCCAGAATTCGCGCAACAATCGGTCGTTTCGGCGCGGTTATCATCAAGAATAGACTGAAGTTTCGGTTTCTGCCCTCGAAAGCTCGAAGTCCCATTGCAAATGGCCGGGAAAGAGCCGATCTATCCGGTTCAGACGCGCTATGGATTCAACCCACCTTCGCTCTCTCGCGAGAGCAATCTGAGCTTTATCCGCTTCGCAGTTTGGGCCGACGTGCAATCTTGCGCGGCGGCACGTTTCATTCGAAAAGGTTAAGACATGTCTAGCGGAAAAGTTAAGTGGTTCAACGCCCAGAAGGGCTTTGGTTTCATCCAGCCGGACGCCGGCAGCAAGGACGTATTCGTCCATATTTCGGCGCTCGAGCGCGCTGGCATCAGCTCCTTGGCTGAAGGTCAGGCCGTCAGCTTCGACGTCGTGCAGGATCGCGGCAAGGAATCGGCTGGCAATCTAAAGCTGATCTAACACTGGGTGCGGGCGGCTTCGGCCGCCCCGCGCTTTCAGCCTAGGCGCGCATCGCGCGACCCTGCACGCACAGCCTTGCCATCCATCTGGATCGGCTGCACCTGGGCACCGCTTGCAGCTATTCCGTCTGCCGGGCGCAGGCCAGATGACCCGAGGATCCTTCGATGTCCAGTGAACCCAAGCAGCAGATCGTGGCGCGTGACAGTCGGCTTCGTCCCTGCCTCAAATGCTCGACGCCGTTCCAGAGCGAATGGGCTGGCGAGCGCATCTGCCGGCATTGCAAGGGCAGTTCCACCTGGCGGAACAGTTCACTGTCCGGTTCGCGGGATTCGCGGGCGCGTTAGGCAGAAGCCTCCCCGGACTGCGACCACAATTTGAGGTCGGTTGCCGGGTTCGCCGCCGACGCCATTGGAATCGTCTTCCCCGCCTCGATGATCTTCTTGCCGAAGGCATAGGCCAGGGCATCATTCATCGCATCCACGGCGATTAGCCGCTCGCCTTGAAAATACCACACTGATTGACTCAATTCGCGCTTTCCCGGCCGCAACACTGTTGAGTCATAGCCGCGGTTGAGCCCAGTGATCTGCAGCTTCACGTCGTACTGATCAGACCAGAACCACGGCTTCGGGTCGAAATCCCCGGCCCTCCCGAGCATGGCGGCGGCGGCATGCTCGGCCTGGTCGACTGCGTTCTGGACGGATTCGATACGGGTCCGCGCGCCCCTCCAGGGAAAATTCGCACAATCCCCGGCGGCAAAGATGTCTTGGTCGGTGGTCCGGCATTCCGGATCGATCCAGATGCCGTTTTCCACCTTGAGGCCGGCGGCCGCAGCGAGGCCTCCATTCGGGATCACGCCGATGCCCACAATCGCCAAGTCCGCCGGCAGGGTCGAGCCGTCCTGCAGCTCGGCGCCAATCAGATGCCCGCCGCTTCCGACCAGCCGGGCCAGGCCTGTCGATTCGCGGATGCGAACGCCGTGCCGGGCATGCAGATCGCGAAAATAGTCCGAGGTCAATGGCGCCGCCACCCGTTGCAGGATGCGTTCGGTCATCTCAATGACGGTGACCTCCAGCCCCTTGGTCGCAGCAACGGCAGCTGCCTCAAGGCCGATGTAACCGCCGCCGATTACCAGCAATCGCTTGCCGCTCGTCAGCATCGGCGCGATGGCATCGGCGTCAGCCAGATTGCGCAGGGCAAAGACACCCTTCAGGTCGCCGCCAATCCCGGCCGGCAACAGCCGAGGCCGCGCACCGGTCGTCAGCGCCAGCTGGAAGTAGCTGAGTGTTGCCCCGTCGGAGAGTGTCACGGTCTTGGCGGAAGGGGAAATTGCCGCGACTCGCGTATCAAGACGGATGTCGACGCGTTCGACCGCGTACCAGCTCTCCGGCCGGATGAGTAGCCGCTCGAAGGCGAGCTCACCGGAAACGTACTTCTTGGAGAGCGGTGGCCGCTGATAGGGCAGGACAGGTTCTTCGCCCAGGATAACGACCGGCCGATCGCAGCCCAATGCCCGAAGTTTGCCCGCGAGTGCGACGCCAGCCTGACCGGCGCCGAGGATGATGATCGGATCTGCCAATTCGGACCGCCGCCCCCTTCCGTCTCCAGGACCTAGATCTGCGGCACGTGCAGGACCAGTCCATCCAGCGTGTCGCTGGCCTTGATCTGGCAGCTGAGGCGACTGGTCGCCCGGCGCTCCGCCATGGTGATTTCCAGCATGTCGCTTTCCATATCGGCAGGACCACCGGTCTTCCCATACCAGGCCGGATCGACATAGACGTGGCAGGTCGCGCAGGACAGGCAGCCGCCGCATTCACCGATGACGTTCGGCACGTTGTTCGCCACAGCAGCCTCCATCAGGGTGTGCCCGACTGGCACATCCGCGGTGATCTCTCTGCCGTCGCCGAGTATCCAGGTCACCTTGGGCATCTGTACTCCTTTCCGCCTTGGTCTGCCTTGTTCAAAGTGGTCCGAGCCTATCGTCACAGCCGGGTCGCATTCGAAAAGAGATCTGGATGCCAAGTCAGGGATCTACGCCCGCACAGATTATCGGGAAGTTGCATGAAGTTGAAGTCGCGATTGACAATCCTCCCTCCGGCCTCGGCCGGAGGGCCCCGGGCATGTCTAAAGCTATGATCCCGTCGAAGACACGACCTGCAACGGCTCTAGGCATCGCATGCTGATCATACTCGCCGAGTTCGGCCAGGAATGCTTGGCCATGGCTCGGGAGTGCCGATTCCGATCGGATGACGCGCTGGTGGTCCTCACCAGAGTTTTCGCGCCAGAGCCCCGCCGATCTATTCTACTCCGGACCCTGGCTCGGTTGCGCCGCCCAGGCACGATAGCTGGTTGCTGCCAGCCATCCTGCGTCGATCGGGAGGGTAATGCCGGTGATACAGGCAGCGGCGTCCGAGCACAGGAAATGGATCGCCGCTGCGACATCGGAAGGCATCACCCAGCGACCGAGAGCGGTGGCATCGAGGATCCGCTTCGGATCCCGCTGGCCGGATTCCACCCGCGCCCGCATCGCCGGGGTCAGGGTATAGCCCGGTGCAACTGCATTCACCCGCACGCCCGACGGCCCGAGTTCTGCGGCCAGGGTCTCGGTCAGAGACACGACCGCAGTCTTGGTGGCGTTGTAGGCGGGCTGAGCCGAACAGCGGAAGCTGTTGATCGATGCCATATTGACGATGCTGCCGCTCCCAGAGGATTTCATCAGCCGCCCGAAGGCCTGGCAGCACGCGACAGTCCCGAGGTAATTGACCTTCAGGATTCGTTCGGCGTCGCCGAGGTTCATTTCCAGGACTCGCGTGGCGTTCTGCAGGATACCGGCAGAATTGACCAGTACGTCGACCTGTCCGAACGCGGCATGCACTGCCGCCGCCGCCGCACCCACCGCCGCGGCATCGGCAACATCGACCAGCATGAAATCCGCCCGCTTGCCGATTGAAGCCGCCACGGCCTCGCCGCGCTTCCGATCGATATCCAGAACGGCCAATCGATATCCGCCCGCGGCGAGGTGGCGCGCCGTTGCCTCGCCTATTCCGCTGCCACCCCCGGTGACAACGGCGACACGCTCTGCACACATGATCTGTTCTCCAACAAGCCCCGGCGGTCATTCCCCGGCGGGGTCGACCGGACGGGTCGACTTCGCCGCCATTTCTGCCCGCAACCTGGCCGTCTCCGCCTGATCGACGGTGCGGCCATCCGCCGCGAAGGCCACGCCAAAACGGCTTCGGGCAAAGCCGGGCGAAATCTTGTCATCGGCGAGGTCCGCGGCGACCAGGGCCGGATCGCGATTCAGTGGCGGGCCGTAGCCGCCGCCACCCGCTTGCTCATGACGGATGACGTCTCCCCGACGGATCCCACGCGTCACCTTGCTGGCCAGCAATTCGGCGTCGGCATTCGGGTTGAGGATGTTGATTGACGGTGCGGCGCTCTGGCCGCCGAACAGACCATAGGGATGGTGGGCGTGCCGGTCTGCGCGGATCTGCATGGTTGCCTCTTCTGCCAGCAGGCGGTACTGGCGGACTAGGCCGAGCCCGCCGCGGAATTTGCCGGGGCCGCAGGAGTCCTGGCGGAACCCGTATTCCTCGACCAGGATCGGAAAGCGGTCCTCGAGCGTCTCTACCGGCATGTTCGACATGTTCTGCGACGGGTTCGTCACGCCCTCGATGCCGTCCTTGTCGGCTCGAGCGCCCCAGGCCCCGTTGATCATGTCGACCAGGATGAAGGGTTGCCGCGACTCCGCCTCAGTCCCACCGATGGCGATCACCGTATTGCCGCCCTCGCCGGCTGCGACCACACGCTCGGGCACGATCTGGGCAAGCGCTCCCATCACGGTGTCGACCACGCGATAGCCGGTCAGCGCACGCGCCGCCACCGCGGCCGGCAGCTCCGGATTGAGGATGCTGCCTTTCGGCGCCGTCACCGTGATGCAGCGATAGACGCCGGCATTGTTCGGAACGTCCTGGTCGAGCGCACAGCGGATCGTGAGATAGGTTGCCGATTTCACGAAGGACAGCGTGCTGTTGATGGCACCCTTGACCTGGGGCGAGCTGCCCTCGAAATCCACCGTCAGGTGATCGCCGGCGACGATGACCTTGCAGACGATCGGGATGCGGCGGTCGTCGATCCCATCGCCGTCGATATAGTCAGAAAAGGCATAGGCGCCGTCCGGCCAGGCGGATATCGCCTTGCGGGTCAGTGCCTCGCCGTAGTCGATCAGCCTGTCGAAGTAGCCGCGCAGCTCGAACTCGCCATAGCGCTCGATCAGTCGGCAGAATTCCCGTTCGCCGATGTTGCAGGTCGCAAGCTGTGCCTCCAGATCGCCGACCACCAGATCGGGCAAGCGAACGTTCTGGCGGATGAGAGCAAATAATGTCTCGTTGCGTTGCCCCGCCTCATAGAGCTTCAGCGGCGGGATCCGCAGGCCCTCCTGGTAGATCTCGGTGGAATCCGCCGCATTCGAGCCCGGCACCCGGCCACCGACGTCGCAATGATGCGCAATCACGACGGCATAACCTTGCAGTCGTCCGCCGGAGAAGATGGGCTTGAACATGAAGATGTCCGGCAGATGCATGCCGCCGTTATAGGGGTCGTTGAAGGCGACGACGTCACCCGGGCCAAGCCGGTCGCCGAACTTCCCGAGCATCGCGTCGACTGCGTCGGGCACCGCTCCGAGATGCAATGCGACAGTCTTCGCCTGTGCGAGAATGCGGCCGCTGGCGTCACAGAGCGTACAGGAATAGTCGAGCACGTCACGTACGATCGAAGATCTGGCCGTGCGCATGACTGTATACGCCATGTCGTCGACGATGGTGTCGAGTGCGCTCTTGATGACGGCGAACGTGAAGGGATCCTGGCCGTTGTCAGGCATGTTCGAGGTTCCGCTCGCGCCGCCCGGGCCGGACTTGGCGCGGGAGTTCCGCCAGGAGGTTGCCTTGCCTGTCCGCACTCACCGTCACCCCAGGCGGAATGACGACGGTGCTGTCGTCGCTTTCGATGATCGCCGGCCCCATTGCTGGGCCGGCGAATCCTTCGCGCGGCAGGATCGTCGTTGGCCGCCAGTCGTACTCTCGGCCGAAATAGACAGGGCGCTGGATCGCAGCGGCCGCCGTCGTCGCCGCAGGCAGGCGCAGCCGATTGAATTCCAGCTTGTTGCGCCGGATTCCGCAAGCCAGCAGGCGGATGCTGGTGGATTCGATCGCGTCGCTCGAGGCGTAGTGATAGAGCTGCTCGTATCGTGCAATGAAATCCAGCCGCAGATCTGCGGCGACATCGGATCCGAGGTCGGCCGGCAGAGGTACGGACAGCGCGGAATCCTGGCCGGCAAATCGCAGATCGATGGAGAAAGCGAGCTCGCTTTCCGCCGGCGCGAATCCGTCAAGCAGCATGCGCCTGACCGCCTCGAGCCGCAGGTCTGTCATGAGTCTCTTGGCGCCCGCCAGGTCGAAATCCTGCAGCGGCCCGGCAAACGAGCGGATGAGGAAATGTTCGACGTCGCCGGTGAGCATGCCCATGGCGGTGAAGACGCCAGGCATCCGCGGGAACAGCACCTGGGGAATATCGAGCGCCAGGGCTAGATCGCAGCCGTGCAAGGGCCCGCTTCCACCGAAGGCGAGCAGGGTAAAATCTCGGGGATCGACACCGCGTTCCACGGTCACCGCCCGGATCGCCCGTGTCATGTTGGCATTCACCACGTCGCGGATTCCGCTCGCGGCGGCATCGACGCTGAGGCCAAGGGGCAGGGCGACATCGCGCTCGATTGCGGCGCGGGCCAATGTCGGATCCAGCCTCATCGCCCCGCCGGCGAGACGCTCCGGTAGCAGGCCCAAGGCGACATTGGCGTCGGTTACCGTGGCCCGGCTTCCACCGCGCCCGTAGCAGGCCGGGCCAGGTTCCGCGCCTGCCGAGACAGGTCCGACATGCAGCAGGCCGCCGGCATCGACCCAGGCAATGGACCCGGCCCCACTGCCGACCTCGGCCACGTCGATTGTGGGTACGCTCATCATGTAGCCGCCGGCCTTGATGAACCGGCTGGGGGTGCTGATGCCGTCGCGGAACTCATACTCGGTCGCCCGGGCAATCTCGCCTTTCTGCACCAGGGAGGCCGAAGCGGTGGTGCCGCCCATGTCGAATACGATGATGTCGCCTTTGGCAAGGCTGGAGCCGAGACGTGCCGCTCCCACGACACCTGCCGATCGTCCCGACGAGATGAAAAATACGGGCTTGCCCTCGGCGGCCTCCACCGACGACAGCCCGCCGTTGGAGTTGCCGACCAGCAACGGCGCGGAGACGCCAAGCTGCTGCAGGCCAAGGCGCAGGTGTCGGAGGTAGGTTTGCATCACCGGCAGCACATAGGCGTTCACGGCGGCGGTGCTGGTCCGCTCGTATTCGCGCTGTTCGGGCAGAACCGAGACGGAGGTGGTCACCGGAATCCCTGGGAAGCGCCGGCGGAGCACCGCTTCGGCGGCGACCTCGTGCTCTGGATTGCGATAGCTGTTGATGAAGCAGATGGCGATCGACTCGATGCCGGCGGCAATCAATGCGCCGCCGATCTCGGCGACCTCCGCCTCGTCGAGCGCCTTCAAGACCCGGCCCCTGGTATCGATCCTCTCGTCGATCTCCCGCCGCCATCGCCTGGGCACCAGTGGTCGCGGCTTGTCCCAAGTGAGATCGAACATGTCCGGCGTGCGGATCCGGCCGATTTCCAGCACGTCGCGGAAGCCGCGGGTGGTCAGCAGGCCGGTTCTGGCGCCGCTCTTCTGCAACAGCGTGTTGGAGCCTACCGTGGTGCCGTGCAGGACCTCGACGACATCGCCCGGCTGCAGCCCCGCGTCGATGAGAATACTTTCGATCCCGCCCAGGACGGCCTCGGCTGGATTGGCCGGGGTCGAGGCGACCTTTCGCGAGAAGCAGGTTCCGGCGGCGTCGAGCAGCACGAGATCGGTGAACGTACCGCCGATATCGACGCTGACCCGCGCAGCCATCTATCCGCGCCTCAAGGCGACGATCTTCGGGCCGGTGGCCGCGCCCTCGCAATACAGGCTGCGCAGCTGCGGCGCCAGACTCGCTTCCCAAAGCCGGAAATCCGCGATCATCCGCTGCTCCTCGAGCATCGGGACTTCCGCCATGGGCGGCAGTACCCGGCGCCATGCGGGGGCCCCGGTAGAATCCGCGATCATTGCCTTGACCGACGGAATGAAGGGGCGGCGGGAGAGAATGTTGTCTCCGGCCAGGATTTGCGGCACGAATCGCCGCCCGTCGAAGGGCGTCGGTGCGTTCATCATCGCCCGCATCAGCCGCGGCATCACATTGGCGAGCCCGCAAATCGTGCCCCGCGCGCCGCTGGCCACGGCCTGGGGCACGTGAATCTCGCTGCCGGTGAAGATCGACAGATGCGAGAAGCGCCGCAACAGCGCTTCGGTCGTGTCGAGATCGCCACTGCTGTCCTTTACCCCGGCAATCCGGCCGGGATAGCGCTGGTCCAGGCGACGCACCACGTTGGGGGTTATCGGCACGCCGCAGATATCGGGGAAATGATAGAGGTAGAGCCTGAGGTCGGGTCGGGCGATCCGCTCGATCACGCTGGCGAAAAAGCGGAAGGTGCCATCCTCGGTGATGCCGCCGCGATAGACGCAGGGCGGCATCAGCAGTAGCCCGGCGACCTTGTGGTCCAGCGCATGAAGCGACAGCTCGACGATATCGGGGATCGACAGCGCGCCGACCGACACGATGACCCGGCCCGCATCCAGGCCGCCCGAGATTAGGCGGTCCAGGGTGGATTTTCGGTCAGCGACTGCGAATTCCGCACCTTCGCCGGTGGTGCCGAAAAGGGTGATGCCGTCACAGCCATCGGCCATCAGGCTGCGGCAGCGCGCCAGCAACAGGTCCGGGTCGGGTCGCAGCCCCGGCGTCAACGGCGTGGTCACTGCCACGACGAGACAGTCGGTCTTCGGCAATCCGGCTTTCGAACCCTGTGTCACCACCGAATGATCCCCCAGCAAACGGCACCCGAGACCGTATGGTGACAGGAATAATGGTGGAGGATTGTAGATTGTCAACAATTGACTTGACGGTCCCGGAGCTCGGTGCGAGCATTTCAGCGTCGGGGTGGGGACGTGCCGGGCAGTGCCGATGTTATCCGGCCAGCCGGGTCGCGAAGCCCTTGGCCGAGGACGGGGGACAGGGTGAAGCTGGTCAATTCGCTCAAGGTGGATCGGCGGTCGCTGGATTGGCGGGCAGCCGATCTGCTGCGCGAACGGATCTTGAGCGGGCAGCTGCCCCATGGACATCGGCTGGTCGAGACCGAGCTTGCCGAGCAGCTCGAGGTGAGTCGCGGCACCTTGCGGGCGGCCCTGCGCACGCTGTCCCATGAAGGTCTGATCGATCAGGTTGCCTACACCAAGTGGATGGTGCCGGAACGTTCCCATGGCGATGCCTGGGAACTCTATACATTGCGCGGCAGTCTCGAGGGTCTGGCGGCGCGACTGGTGGCGCAGCGCCAGCGGCCGGAATCGATCGCCGCAGTACAGAAGGCCTTCGAGCGCCTGGTCGCTGCCGTCGCCGCCGAGAGCCACAGCGACGTGGCGGAGGCCGATGCCGGACTGCACAAGGCGATCGTCATCGCTGCCGGGCATCGGCGCCTGCTCGACCAGTACCAGCTGCTGGAGCAGCAGATCCGCCACTATATCGTCTGGTCGAACGCCCTCATCGTCGATCTCCACCAGATGGTGCCGGCGCATGAGCCGCTGGTCGCCGCCATCATCGCCGGCGACGTGGAGACCGCGGCCGGCCTCGGGCTCGAGCACAATGCGCCGGAGGTGGAGAAGGCGGCCGCCGATATGGCGCGCCACGAACGCCACGAACTGGAACTGCGGCGCCGCGGCACCGCAGCCGTCGCGGCGAAACCTAGCGTGAAGAAGAAGAAAATCGCCTGAACGTCCGACTGACGACCAAGACCGAAGACAAAATTAAGCTGCATCAAGCAACCGCAACCCAGGGAGGGGATCATGGACCACAAGGGAACCAACATCTTCGCTAAGCCGTTCGGCCGTCGCGCCCTGCTCGCCGGCGGTGCCGCCGCGCTGGCGATGCCGTTCATCGCCCGTGCCGGTTTCGCCGACGCCAAGCCGTTCCGCATCTCGACGCCGGGAACCGCCGAGGAATGGCAGTCGAAGGCGCTGGAGGCCTTCAAGGCCTCGCTCGACAAGAACGCCGCCGGCCAGTTCGACGTGCAGATCCACTACAACGGCACGCTGTTCGCGCAGGGGACCGAGATCGAGGCGATGCAGCGCGGCAACCTCGAGGTCGGCATGATCTCGCCGCAGGACATCGCCGCCATCATTCCGGAATATTCGGTCTTCACCACCGGCTATCTGATGCGCGATCCGGCGCATCTCGACGCGGTCTATGACGGCGACATCGGCACGGAATACAAGGCCCGGGTCGAGAAGGACGTGCAGATCCACATCGTCAAGAGCCAGTATCTCGGCACCCGCCACGTCATCCTGCGCCAGCCGCGGGACGTGAAGACGCCGGCGGACATGGCGGGCCTGAAGCTGCGCATGCCCGGCTCGGAGGCCTGGCAGTTCCTCGGCAACGCGCTCGGCGCCAATGCGACGCCGCTCGCCTTCGAGGAGGTCTATCTCGCCATGCAGACCGGCACCATCGACGGCCTGGAAAATCCGCTGCCCGATGCCATGGCCTCGAAGTTCTACGAGGTCTCGAAGCAGGTGGTGCAGACCGCGCACATGGTCTCCAACACCTTCTTCGCCGTCTCCAGCAAGTATTGGGCGGCGCTCTCGGACGACGAGAAGAAGGCGATCGAGGCGGCCGAGGCCGACGCCAAGAAGGTGAACGACGACGGGGTCGTCGCCACCGAAAAGGATGCCGCCGCCTTCTTCGAGAGCAAGGGCGTGACGGTGACGACGCCCGACGTCGCCGCCTTCCGCGAGCAGGTCCTGAAGAAGTTCGCCGAATCCGACTTCGCCAAGAGCTGGCCGGAAGGCCTGCTCGACCGGATCAAGCAGGCCGGCGCCTAGGCCGGGACGGTCCAGGGCGGAACCCGGCGCTTGCCGTCGAAGCCTTTCTTCCCCGCCGCCCGGTTGCGGCGGGGACGGAAGGCCGCCGGCAACCGGCCCTGCATGAGCTGACCCCATGATCGATCCGCGCCCCAGGTTGAAGCGCCTTGCCGAGCTGGTGGCGGCCGCGGCCTTTGCCACCATGTTCGGCGCCTTCATGATCCAGATCGTCAGCCGCTACATCTTCAACCTGCCGGTCTCCTGGTCGCTGGAAATCTGCTCGATCGCCTATATCTGGATCGTCTTCTGGACCTCCGACCTGCTGGTCAGCGAACGCCAGCACATCATCTTCGACGTGCTCTACCAGAAGTTCCCGCCGCGCTGGCGCCGCCTGGTTGGCATCTTCAACACCGCCTCGCTGGGTCTCACCTTCCTCGCCGGCCTCTGGGTGACCCTCGACTATGTCTTCGGCCAGACCCGCAAGACCATGATCCTGCATGTGCCGCTGAGCCTCGTCTACGCCTGCTTCGCCGTCTTCATGATCGCGGTCATCGTCGGCACCGCCATACGCCTCCGCAAGCTGCTGGGCCCGTCCTGGCAGCAGCATCTCTGACAAGGTCGCCGCCGCATGAGTCCCGCCGCCTGGGTGATGTTCGCGCTGTTCTTCCTGTGGTCGTTTCTCGGCATGCCGATCGGCCATGCCATGATCGCCGCGGCCTTCGTCTACCTGATCTGGACCGGCCAGGACCTTGCCATCGTCGCCTCGCAGAGCCTGAGCGGCCTCTATAGCAGCTTCGTGCTGATGTCGGTGCCGCTCTTCATCCTCTCGGCCGACATCATGAACGCCAGCAAGATCACCGACCGGCTGTTCGAATTCGCCAATCTGCTGGTCGGGCGCATGCGCGGCGGCCTGGCCCATGTCAACGTCGTCGCCAGCATGATCTTCTCCGGGATGAGCGGCAGCGCGCTCGCCGATGCCGCCGGCCCCGGCAAGCTCGAGGTCGACATGATGGTGAAGGCCGGCTATGCGCCCGGATTCTCCGCCGCCCTGAGCGCAACCTCCGCCATCATCGGCCCGATCATTCCGCCGTCGATCCCGATGGTGATCTATGGCGTGGTCTCGAACACCTCGATCGGCTTCCTGTTCATGGGCGGCGTGGTTCCCGGCGTGATGCTCGGCCTGGTGCAGATGGCCATCGTCGCCGTCATTGCCCGGAAGCGCGACTTCCCGGTCGAGCCGAAGCCGACCCGGCCGGAGGCCGTGCGCACGCTGAAGACCGCGCTGCCGGCACTGCTGCTGCCGGTGATCATGCTGGGCGGCATCTACAGCGGCGCGGTGACGCCGACCGAGGCGGCGGCGGTGGCTGCCGCCTACGCCCTGCTGCTGGCGGTGTGCTGGTATCGCACGCTGAATTTTGCCGGTCTGGTCAACGTCTTCATCGATTCCTCACGGTCGACCGCCATCGTCGCCATCACCATCGCCGGCGCGCTGGTGATGAACTGGATCGTCGCCGCCGAGCAGATCCCGGAAGCCATGGGCGCCTGGATGATCTCGCTGCACATGTCGCCCAGCATGTTCCTGTTCGCCGTCAACATCCTGTTCCTGATCCTCGGCGCCTTCCTCGACACCATGCTGATGCTGCTGATCGTGGTGCCGATCCTGATGCCGACGGTGATCAGCCTCGGCATCGATCCGGTGCATTTCGGCGTCACCTCGGTGGTCAACATGATGATCGGCTTGGTGACCCCGCCGATGGGGGAGCTGGTATTCCTGATCTCCGGCGTCTCCGGCGTGCCGGTGGCGGCGATCGGCAAGGAACTCTGGCCGTTCCTGCTGGCGCTCATCGCGCTGCTGTTCGTGCTGGTCTATGTGCCGGAAATAACCCTGTGGCTGCCGATCCAGATGGGCTATCAGCCGCTCGTCGCGGCGATGTAGCCGCGGCGTTGATTGTGAGGAGACGCTCATGCCCGCGATGAAGGAAATGGTGAACGGGGTGCCGCGCTACCGGCACTTCATCAACGGCCAATGGGTGGACTCGACGGTCAAGGAGTGGATCGAGGTCGAGAACCCGGCGACCGGGCAGGTCATCGCCTCGGTGCCGAGGGGCTCGCCCGACGACGCCGACCGCGCCCTGGTCGCCGCGCAGGCCGCCCAGCCCGGCTGGGAGGCGATGCCACCGGTCGAGCGCGGCAAGCTGCTCACCGCGCTGGCCCGGCTCATCCTGGAAAATCGCGATCGCCTGGCGCGGCTGGTGGTCGCCGAGCAGGGCAAGCCGCTGCAGGAGGCGCGCGGCGAGATCGAGGGCACCGCGCTCTATCTCACTTATGCCGCGGAAGAGGCGCGCCGCATCACCGGCGACATCCTGCCGTCCGACAGTCCCGACGAGCAGGTCTGGATCGAGCGCGTCGCCCATGGCGTGGTGGTGGGGCTGACCGCCTGGAACTATCCGGCGGCGCTGACCGCGCGCAAGATGGGCCCGGCCCTGGTTGCCGGCAATACCATCGTCATCAAGTCGCACGAAGGCACGCCGCTTTCCGCCTTCGAGATCGCCCAGCTCTCGACCCAGCTGGATTTCCCGCCCGGCGTCATCAACGTGGTGAGCGGCACCGGCGAGGGCATGGGGGCCGCCCTGGTGGCGCATCCGATCCCGCGCCTGGTCACGCTCACCGGCAGCGTGCGGGCGGGCAAGGAGATCTTCCGCGCCGCCGCCGACGACCTGAAGATCCTGCGCCTGGAACTCGGCGGCAAGGCGCCGTTCATCGTCGCCGAGGATGCCGATATCGGCGCGGCGGTGAAGGCGGCGGTGGCGTCGCGCTTCGAGAACTGCGGCCAGATCTGCATCTGCAACGAGCGCATGTACATCCACGAACGCATCGCCGACGAATTCACCGAGAAGTTCGTCAGGGCGGTGAAGGGCCTGAAGGTCGGCGACCCCCTGAGCCTGGTCGATGTCGGCCCGAAATTCAGCGGCGCCGAGCTCGACAAGGTGGACCGCATGGTGAAGGCTGCGGTCGCTGCCGGCGCCAAGGTTCTGGCCGGCGGCAACCGTCTGACCGAGGGCGAGTTCGCCCGCGGCCACTGGTACGAGCCGACGGTGCTCACCGCCGCCGACAACCGCATGGCGATCATGCAGGACGAGGTCTTCGGTCCGGTCATCCCGCTGATGCAGGTGACGGATTTCGACGAGGGCCTGCGGCTCGCCAACGAATTCCGCTACGGCCTCTCCGCCTATGTCTTCACCAAGGACCTGCGGCGCCTGATGCGGCTGATCCGCGAGCTGAAATTCGGCGAGATCTACGTCAACCGCCCGGGCGGCGATGCGGTGCACGCGCATCACGCCGGGCTCAGGCACAGCGGCATCGGCGGCGAGGACGGCAAATACGGCCTCGACGCCTATTTCCAGAAGAAGACGATCTACGTCAACTACGCCTAGAGACGACACCGCTCAGTCGTCGGTGTTGAACAGCCCGCCGTGCATGATGAGATAGCGGGTATCGGCGGGGTCGGCACGATTGACGGTGGCCGGCTGGCAGGCGTCGCCGTTCGGATCGGCCAGCATGGCGATGGAATTCCGCGGCAGCAGGGTTTCTAGCGCTGCCTGCCGCCAGCGGTTGACCAGCTCCTTGAGGAATTCGGCGTCGATCTGGTCCTCGCCCCAGGCCTTGGAGAAGGGTGCCACGCGGCTTTTCGGCTGCTGATCCTCCGGCAACAGGTCGAGGCAGATCCGCGCCGAGACCGGCACGCCCTCGCCGACGGCAATGGCCTCGCCGTTGCGCAGGGAGGGCAGCTCGCCCATCAGGCCGGTGCTGGATTCCGGCAGGGCCGCCAGGAGGTATTCCTGGTCCTTCTGGTTGGAGAGCCGCATCGAGAAGATGGTGCCGCACTGCGACAGCACCGTGGTCGAGAGCTCGGAGGGGCGGGGGCTCACCAGGCACAGCGAAACGCCGTATTTGCGGCCTTCCTTGGCGATCCTGGCCATCGCCTGCCGTGCCGAATCGAAGCCGGTGCCGTCGACATGCGGCGCATAGCGGTGCGCCTCCTCGCAGACCAGCAGGATCGGCACCGCAAGCTCGCTCCACAGCGCGAAGTCGAAGGTCATCCGGCAGAGTAGGGTGACCACCACGCTCAGAACCTCCGAGGGCATGCCCGAGGTGTCGATCACGGTCACCGGCTTGCCGGCGACCGGCACCCGGAAGATGCGGGCGAGGATCTTCGCCATGTTGTCGAAGACGGTCAGGCCGCCGAACATGAAGCTGTAGCGGCGGTCGTTCTGCAGGCTCTGGAATTTCTCCTTGATGCGCTGGTAGGGCGCGAGATTCGCCGGCTTGTCGACGCTGCCCAGGATCTCGTCGATGATCTTGGCGACGTCGGAAACGCGATAGGGGACCGGCGTATCGATGTTGATCGGCAGGTTGGGATCGATGCTCTGCTGCGCTCCCGACTGCTGCATGTTGCGCTTGGCGTGGGTCACCACCTCGTTGAGCACGATGGCGTCGGTATCGGTGTTCTTGCTGCCGTGGCCGATGATCAGCTCCTTCAGCTCCTCGAAATTGAGCAGCCAATAGGGCAGCGACAGGTTCTGCGGCGAGATCACCTCGGCGACGTCGGCGAAGGCGGAGGAGTACTCGTTGTGCGGATCCAGGATCACCATATGCGCATTGGAGCGCTGGCTGAGAATCGCCCGCAGGATCGTCGCGGCGGCGCAGGACTTGCCGGAGCCGGTGGTGCCGAGCACGGCGAAATGCTTGCCGAGGAGCTCGTTCGGCGAGATCAGGGCCGGCACCGAGCGGTCCTGGTGCAGGGCCCCGATGCGCACGCTCTGCAGTTCCGGCCGCACGAAGACCCGCTGCAGGTCGGTCTGGGTCGCATGGCTGATCTGATCGTCCAGCGAGGGATAGGAGGAGACGCCGCGCTGGAAGCCGCCCGCCTTGCCTTCGACGCCCGCCTTGCCCTCGCTGCCGTGCTCGATCTCGCCGATGAGCTCGACCTCGATGATGCGTAGCTCGCGCTCTACGTGGGCATTGTCCGGCAGCGGGATGTTGAGCCCGGTGACGATGCCGAACACCGTCGAGCCGCGCGTCGCGATCGCCACCAGCTCGCCGATCTGCGGTGCGGTGAACTGCAGGGCCCCCTTGTCGTCGACCTGGGCGTCCAGCAGGGCCACCAGCTGCGAGCCGGAGATCGACACGACCCGGGCAAATTGCGGCCCGTGGCCTATGCCGCTGTCGTCCGGAACTCCGGATGCGTGTCCGGCAGCGGCCGCGCCACCGCCCGTCGTGCTGCTCGACTCCAAATTTCCATTCCCTCCAGATGCGCCGAGGTCGTTCATGGCATTCTCACCCGGCACCTGGGGCGTCGCTGAGGCGTTCCCTGGGAAAATGCAGGGTGACCGTGGTCCCCTTGCCGAGTTCGCTCTCCAGCTGCAGCGTGCCGCCGTGCAGCTCGGCGAAACCCTTGCTCAAGGGCAGGCCGAGGCCGGTGCCGTTGAAGCGCTTGCCGAGTTCGTTCTCGACCTGGCGGAACGGCGCCAGGGCGTCTGCGAAATGCTCCGGCGCGATGCCGATGCCGGTATCGGCGACGGCCATGCGCAGATCGCCCTTGCGCTCGCCCTCGGGCTCGCGGGTGACCGATACGCTGATTCTGCCGCCCTCCGGGGTGAATTTCGCGGCATTGGCGATGAGGTTCAGCAGCGCCTGGTGGATCCGCCGGGGGTCGCAATAGAACATCGGCAGGTCCGGCGCCAGATCGACTGTCAGCTCGAGCTTCTTGCTCTCGGCGTCCTTCCGGCAGAGCCGTACCGGCATGTCGACCAGCCCGCGGATATCCGCCCAGTCCTCGCGCAGGTCGAGCGAACCCGCCTCGATCCGCGAGATATCGAGGATATCGGTGATCACCTTGAGGAGATGCTCGCCGGACGCGTGGATGAGTCCGGCATATTCGCCGATCTTGCCTTCCCCCGGCTCGGACCCGGTCTGGCTGACGATGATCTCGGAGAAGCCGATAATGGAATTCAGGGGCGTGCGCAGTTCGTGGCTCATGCTGGACATGAACTGGGTCTTCGCCCGGTTGGCGGTTTCCGCGGTGATCCGGGCGAGGCGCGCTTCCTCGGCGGCACGCTCGGCCTCCTGGTGGGCGATGCGCAGGGCAAGTTCGGTCCGTTGCCGGCTGACCAGAAGCCCCAGCTGCGTACTATAGCGGTTCAGCAGCGCTGCCCGCGGCTGGCGCCCTTTGCTTTGCATCCCCTGCACTGCACTCGTTCAACCTCGGGACAGCCTGTCGGAGTTTGATTAAGGTGCGGTTAAATTGGCCGGCTTCGGCTCCCGACGGAGGCGTGAATCTCGGCGGCATGATGCCGGCTAAGCCCTTGAACACATTATGGGAACGCAATCCTCTTGGAAGCGCCACGGCACGGGCACGCAGGCCCCCGAATGGGGTCAAGATCGCGCTTGCCGCCCCGGCACAAATGGCGACAATCACCCCCGACATGAGTAATCCCGACATGCTTGGCGTTCCGTCCGCCACCGTTCCCCGCAGCCCGGCAGACCGGATTTGACCGCCACCAGCCGTCACCGCTCCCGCCTGTACCGGGCGCTCCGCTACCGCATGGTGGTGCCGATGCTGCGGGCCGCGCATGCTCCGGAATATGCAGCTCGCGGCACCATGCTCGGCCTTGTCCTCGCCTTCACCCCGACCAGCGGCCTCCATACCACCGTCGCCGTCGCCTTGTGGGTTCTCGCCGCGCGGCTCGGCAGATGGCAGTTCAGCCTGATCCTCGCCCTCGCCTGGACCTGGGTCGCCAATGTCTTCACCATTCTGCCGATCTACTACCTCCTTTACGTTACCGGCCAGATCATGCTGGGACGCTTCACTGACCTCTCCGGCTACGCCGCCTTCTCGGATCTCTGGGGCACGCTCCATACCGGCGACCACACGCTGTGGCAGGATGCCGTCCTCATGGCGCGGATGGTGCTGGAGGATTGGGGCCTTGCCATGTGCCTGGGCTCGATTCCCTGGGCTGCGCTGGCCGGCGCACTCGGCTATCGTGCCAGCCTCAAGTTCATCCACGCCTATCGCCACCGGCGGGCTACGCGGCGGGCCGGTGCCGAGGGTCCGGATGGCCGCGCAGCGGAGAGCCGGAACCAGCAGCAGGGGAGCCATCGATGATCACCGCCGATCTTTCGGGCAAGGTTGCCGTCGTCACCGGTGCCGCCTCCGGCATCGGCCTCGCGACGGTCGAGCGTCTCGCCGCCGGCAATGCCCGGGTCGCCCTCAACGATCTTGCCGGCAACCCGCGCCTTGCCGCCGAGACGGCGCGGCTCAGGGCCCTCGGCCATGACGTCGCCGCACTTCCTGGCGACATCGCAAAGCCGGCCGATGTCGAGGCCATGATCGCTGCCGCCGTCGACCATTTCGGCCGGCTCGACTACCTGGTGAACAATGCCGCCACGCCCGGCACCTCCGCCCCCATCCCGCCCGACGATTTCGCCCGCATGGACGAGGCGTTCTGGGCGAAGCTGGTCTCGGTCAACCAGATCGGTCCCTATCGCTGCCTGAAGGCGGCGGCGCCGCATCTCAGGCAGGCCAAGGGCGCGGTGGTCAATGTCGCCTCGACGGCCGGCCTCGGCAAGGGCGGCTCCTCCAGCGTCTATGCCGCGACCAAGGCGGCGCTGATCCTGCTCACCACCGAATGGGCCCACGCTTTGGGCCCGGACGTCCGGGTGAATGCCATCGCTCCCTACATCGTCAGCGGCTCCGACTGGGATTGCCGCTTCGACCCCGACGATTTGAAGGCGACGGTGGCGCGGCTCCCGCTGCGCCGCCCCGGCACCCCGGCCGACTATGCCGAGACGATCTTCTATCTCCTCGCCGGCGCCGGCTACATCACCGGCCAGACCATCGTCATGGACGGCGGCGGCGCGCGCTAGGTATTCGGCGGACCTATCGAATGAACTGACCGTTCGGACCGAGGACTACAACGCAGACCCGGAGACAACCTTAAGAGGCAAAATTTTAATATAAAACTAGCGATATTTGCAATCCACGTCATAAGTCTGGATCTTTGCTTTGGGGGCCCCTAGCAGCGTCGAGATCGAACAACGCGGCGAGTTCGCCGTAGAGTTCAACGCCGAGTGACCCAATGTTCGGTAAGTGGCGGATCTCGTCAGCCAATCCACGCAAGCCTTCTCCGCTTTTACACGAAGTCCTTCGCCAGTGAGCGCAGTGGCGAGATCAGCCACCTCCCGGCGATATCGCCGAGAGGTTGGGATGGATGCGGGGTGGGGCGCCGGTGTTTCGGCCCTCTCAACCTCCAATTCCTTCCAGCGCAATTCCAGATCGTCGATCTTGTCAGCGACCGACAGAGCTGGACCAAGGAATGCACTTGTTAGTAACGGGGATGTGAGCAAGAATTAATTCGAGGCGCCCTGTTATCAGGTGGACGCTGGGCTACGGGACGAAGACGACTAGGAATCGGTCGAACCGATCCCCGAAAGGGCGTTTCTCGCCCCGACATTCTACCTTCTGCAGTTAGAGAGGGTGGTCAACATGAAAATTGCCACCAGCGCTATTTCAACCCGGGAAACGATGACGGCAGCGGCGTTGTCCCGCAGGAGCCTGCTTGAATTGGCTGCAGCACTCGGTGCAGTCGGCCTTGCCGCTCCCATCTTTTCGCGGAACGCTTTTTCGTCCTCGGGCGAATTGAACTTCATGGGTTGGGCCGGCTACGACTTGAAGGATCTGTTTGTCGCCTTTACCGGCAAGACGGGCATCAAGATGAACTTCTTCGAGCAGCCCGACAATCCCACGATGTTTGCCCAAGCCAAGCTCTCGATGCAGACGGGCGCCTTCGATGTTATCGAACCAACTCTCGATGGCGTACGATCCTATGCCGAGAACGATCTTGTGCAAGCTTGGGATACTGGCAAAATCAACCTCGACAATTATGAGCCGAGCCTTGTCACCGGCCGTGCGGGAGAAATGGCCGAGATCGGCGGCAAGCGTATGTTCTTGCCCAGTGTCTGGGGTACCGAAGCCTTGGTGTTCAACACCGAGGAAGCTCCAATGGTCTATGGCACGGCAAGCCTTGCCGATCTGTGGGATCCGAAGTTCGAAGGCAAGGTGGCTATCCGCGCCCTTTCCGCGCTGGTAGCTCTCGGCCGCGTGATGGAGGACCAGGGCAAGCTGCCCCGGCCGTTCTTGGATGGATACAAGAACGATGTGGCGATGCAGGAAATCTGGGACGTCATCCTCGCCGAAGCCTTCAAGCACAAGGCCAACATCGGTCAGTTCTGGAAGAGTGAGAACGACGCCGAGGCCGCCTTCCGCACCAATGGTTGTGTCGTTGGCCTGTGCTGGGATTCGACCGGCTTCAACATGCGGAAGGAAGGTCCGTATTCATACATCGCGCCGAAAGAAGGAGCTTTCGCTTGGAACCAAGGCTATATGCTGATGAAGAATGCAAAGAATCTCGACCAGGCCTACGAATGGGTTAAGTTTGTCGCAACGCCGGGAGGTTCCGCCGCAAACGCTAAGGCCTTCTCGGCCAATCCGACAGCCAAGGGCGCCATTGAGATCGCCGACCCGATAGTTACCGCCTTCTACAAGACAGCCTATCCGAGCGATGCGCTCGCGAAGTTGTGGTGGTGGCCGTCTGCGTCGAGCTCATTCGTCAAGCTCCGTAGCGAATACGCCGACGAGTTCATGGCGGGATAGCAACAAGTCAACGGAAAAGGATCGCCGGCGCGTGAATGAGGGAGCAGTTCAGCGTCGCCTTGCGGCCATCCTCGCCGCCGATGTAGTCGGGTATGGTCGCATGATCGGAGCCGACGAAGCTGGCACAATCTCCGCGCTCAGGCAAATTTGGAGTGAGACATTCAACCCAGTTGTCGCCATGCGGCATGGCCGGATCGTAAAGATGATGGGCGACGGAGCGTTGGTGGAATTTGGCAGCGTTGTCGATGCGGTCGAATGCGCCATAGCGATACAGCGCGCGATGGCTGCGCGCAATTTGGCCGCCGGGCGGCCCATCGAGTTCCGCATCGGTATCAATCTCGGCGACATCGTCATCGAGGGAGACGACATACTCGGCGATGGCGTGAATGTTGCTGCTCGCCTCGAGGCTCAAGCGCCGCCCGGGGGGGTTCTCGCTTCGGACGTCGTGCATGCCCAGGTGACTGGAAAGGTCGGCATCACGTTCATAGATGCTGGCGAAATCAAGCTGAAGAACATTGATCGGCCGCTGCGGGTGTGGCGGTGGGATGGTGAACAGACCGCACTGACCGCGACACCCGAATTCAACTTCGCGGTACCGCTTGTCGGCGACAAGCCGTCGATCGCTGTCCTGCCTTTTGTGGGCATGGGTAATGATCTGGAGCAGGAGTTTTTTGCCGACGGCCTGGTCGAGGACATTCTCACCACGCTGTCAAAACTCTCTGGCCTCTCGGTGATCGCCAGGAATTCCAGCTTCGTCTACAAAGGTCGCGCGGTCGACGTGCGTCAGGTCGCACGGGAACTCGGCGTACGCTTCGTGCTCGAAGGCAGCGTCCGCAAGGCGGGCAATCGAATCCGCATTACCGTGCAGCTGATCGACGCGACGACGGGAATTCACGTCTGGGCTGATCGTTTTGACCGCACCGTCGATGACATCTTCGCAGTTCAGGATGAGATCACCTTGATGCTCGCAACCGAGATGCAGGTCAGACTGACCGAGGGCGAGCAGGCGCGCCTGCGCTACACTACCACGACGAATATCGCGGCGTGGAACCTTTGGATCCAGGGACTGGACCACTATCGCAGCTCTTGGCAGGGGCATGCCCAGGCCTGCAGCTGCTGGGAGAAGGCCCTGGCACTGGATCCTGGCTCGGCGTCACTCAACGCTATGCTCGGTTTCGCGCATTTTGTCGATGCGCGCCACGGCTTGACGCAGGAGCCGCGCGAATTGTTGATGACGAAAGCCGAAGCCTATATTGCGCGGGCGCTGGCGATTGATCCCGAAAATCCCGACGCCTACCGCGCTGCGAGCGGAATCCTGCTTCTTAAGTCGCGGTTCGACGAGGCAGCGACCGCTGCCCGCAAGGCGATCAAACTGGGCCCTAGTCTGGCGGACGTGGCGATGTTCGGGTGCTTTGTCTTGACCTGTGCGGGTCACGCCGCCGAAGGGATCGGCCATATTGAAAGGGCCATCGCACTGAGCCCAAACTATTCTCCCAGTTATCTCGGTGTGCTGGGCAACGCATACCGGCTCGCCGGTCATCGCGAGGAGGCGATGGCTGCTTTCCGCGGCTATCACGCGCGCGTTCGTGGCTATGGCCTGGCCGATATCATCATGATCCAGGAACAGGCCGGGCATCTCGAAGCGGCACGTGAAACGGCGACGCAGCTCATCGCCGCGCGGCCAACCTTTACGGTCACCTCCTGGCTGCGAACGCAGTTCCGCATCGATGCTGAGCAAATGGCGTCTGACGCAGCTTCGCTTCGCGCGGCTGGGATTCCGGAGCAATAGCGCGTGGCAGGTAGCAGTGTTCCGGCCGGATGCAGTTCCTGAGTGTCTGATGCTAATGCTCGATCTTGCGCCGCGGCTTATTGCCGGTGGTTCGGAACGGCCGAACTCCACCGGTCGGCCAACTTCCCCCTTGATGCGCCGCTTCAAATCGCGACAATCACCTGCCGATATGTCGGACAAATCCACCGCCGATTTGCCCCCAATCCTGCCCCCGGGAGATACCGTCGATGACCGATAGAACCAACCAGCCGCCGGTCCTGCAGCTGAACCCGGCGGATCCCTTGGTGGTTGCGACGCGGGATCTCAAGGCCGGCGAGGCGATCGGCTTCGGCGACGTGACCCCCGAGGTGCGGATCGGCCGCGGCCACAAGCTGGCGATCAAGCCGATCGAGAGCGGCGCCCCGGTGCGCAAGCTGGGACAGATCATCGGCATGGCGACCCAGGCGATCGCGCCCGGCCAGCATATCCATGTACACAATGTGGAATTCCGCCCGAGCGCCGCCGATCACGGCATCGGCGCCCATCGCAGCAACTACACGATCCTGCCCGAGGCCGAGGCTGCGACCTTCCAGGGTATCCGGCGCGCCGACGGGTCGGTGGCGACGCGGAACTATATCGGTGTCCTGACTACGGTGAACTGCTCGGCCCAGGTGGCGCGGATGATCGCCGATCATTTCCGCAGCCCCGAGGCCTTGCGCGATTTTCCCAATGTCGACGGGGTGGTGGCCCTCACCCATAAGAGCGGCTGTGCCGGCGGCACCGAATCCGAGGGCTACTACACGCTCCGCCGCACCATCGGCGGCTATGCCAAGCACGCCAATTTCGCCGCCGTGCTGATCATCGGTCTCGGCTGCGAATCCAACCAAATGCCGCGCCAGGTGACGGAAGAGGGGCTGCTGGTCGGGCAGCGCATCCAGACCCTGGTGATCCAGGAGACCGGCGGCACCCGCAAGACGGTCGAGGCCGGCATCGCCAGGATCAAGGAGATGCTGCCCGCCGCCAATGCGGTGACGCGCGAGACCCTGCCGGCGAAGCATCTCATCCTCGGCCTGCAATGCGGCGGCTCCGACGGCTTCTCGGCGATCACCGCCAATCCGGCGCTGGGGGCGGCGGCGGACCTGCTGGTCCGCAACGGCGGCACCTCGATCCTCTCCGAGACGCCGGAGATCTACGGTGCCGAGCACATGCTGCTCGGCCGCGCGGTCAGCGACGAGGTCGGCAACAAGCTGCTTGATCTCCTGCGCTGGTGGGAGACATACGCCGCCAAGAACGACGAGTCCCTGGACAACAACCCCTCGCCCGGCAACAAGGCCGGCGGCCTCACCACCATCCTCGAGAAGTCGCTGGGCGCCGCCGCCAAGGGCGGGCACAGCGACCTGGTCGACGTCTACAGGTATGCCGAGCCGGTGACCAAGCGCGGCTTCGTCTTCATGGACACGCCGGGCTACGACCCGGTCTCGGTGACCGGCCAGGTGGCCGGCGGCGCCAACATGATCTGCTTCACCACCGGCCGCGGCTCCTGCTTCGGCTGCAAGCCGGCGCCCAGCCTGAAGCTCGCCACCAACACGCCGATGTACAACCGCATGCAGGACGACATGGACATCAATTGCGGCGAGATCCTCGACGGCGCGTCCAGCGTCGAGGAGATGGGCGCGCGGATCTTCAAGCTGATCCTGGACACCGCCTCCGGGAAGCGCTCGCGGAGCGAGGTTCTGGGCTATGGCGAGGACGAATTCGCCCCCTGGCATCTGGGCGCCACGCTCTGAACCGGTCTTCCTGGCCAAGCCCCCGGAATCGCTGGGAAAAATGCACTGACCGGCTGGCGGCGGGGCTGCTCGCCGGGCTCGGCGCAACTTGTATATACAAGTTAACGGCGCTGAAGGCGAAATTGGCCGATCCGGCGGTGATTCTCTGCCTCGGGAACGGTCCGTCCAGTGCGGAATCCACCGTGATGCACCAGGATTTCACCGTGCTTTTCCGGGTGAATTACCAGTGGCGGAACCACGATTTCGCCGGGAATCCCGCGGTTATCTTCACCGCGGACCCGGATCTGCCACCGGAAAACACCGGTGCGGTACTGGTTTTCCCCGGACCGGCCGAGGCGCACCGGATCCTCCTGCGCCACTGCCTCCAGCGCCGCCCGCCGCGGCGGGGCTATGCGGTTTTTCCGGATCTCCTCGACACCGGGACCTGGGACTTCCGCCCGACCAACGGCGCCCTGATGATCGCCGCCGCCGCCGCCCTGCAGCCGAAGAAGATCATCATCGCCGGCATCGACCTCTACCGCCATCCGGCCGGGAAATATCCCGGCGATGCCAGCGCGCCCAACGCCTACGACGCGATGCACAGCCGGGCCACCGATGTCGCCTTCATCCGCGCGGCGCTGGCCGGGTTCGGCGGCGAGCTGGTGCTGCTCGGCGACCAGCTGCCGCAGGCGCTCAGCTGATCTCGGCCAGCACCTGGTCGGTGGTGCGCTGCCGGCAATAGCCCTTGATCGCCCGCAGGGAATAGTCGTGCCGCTCCTGGCTGTAGGTGGCGCAGGCATCGGTGACCTGGGTCACCAGGTAGCCGAGGTCGCAGGCGTCGCGGATCGCCGATTCGACGCATTGGTCGGTGATCAGGCCGCACACCACCAGCTGCTTCACCCCGAGATTGCGCAGGATGTAGTCGATATGCGTCGAGACGAAGACGCTGCTCGAGGATTTCGGCAGGTTGATCTCGTCCTCGCCCGGCGCCAGCTCGTCGATCACCCGGCCGTCCCAGGCGCCTTTCGGCACGTTGAAGCCGGTGATCTTGTAGTCGAGACTGCGGTCGCGGCCGTCGCGGGTGAGGCTCTCGATCGTGGTGTACATGACCTCGATCCCGGCCGCGCGACAGGCCTTCTGCAGCCGCTGCATGTTGGGGACGGCGGTGTTCTTCAGCCGGTCGAAATACCAGCCGTACTTCGCCCGGAATTCCGCTTCCGGCAGATCCTTGAACTCGGCCCCCTCGCGCCGCGCCGCGAAGTTCTGCACGTCGATGAACAGCAGCGCGCTGTCCTGCGGGACCAGTGGAATCTCGCGGCTCAGGACCGGCGTCATGTCAGACCTCCTGCAACGGATAGATCCGCCGGGCATTCTCGGCGGCGACCAGGCGCACCAGCTCCTCGGCATCGGCCAGCGAACAGAAATCCTCCGACCGCCAGCGATCGAGGCACTGCTTCAGCCCGCGCCGGAACAGCAACGCCCCCAGGTAGTAGAGTTCGCTCAGCCCGAAGGCATCGGAACTGTAGAGCAGCTTGGAGAATTTCCCCATCTCCAGCGCCTCGCCGAGGATGTCCGCCGACATCGGCGCGGCATAGTTCAGGATCACCCCGACATCGTAGTAGACGTTCTGGAACACCTCGGACAGCCAGGCCGCCTCGCGCTGGAACGGGTAGTTGTGGAGGAGCGTGATCGGTACCTCCCACTGCTCCATGGCGGCGATGAAGTCGGTGAAATGCGTCGGATCGCAGGCATGCATGTAGACGTCGGGATCGCCGAAGCCGACATGCACCTGCAGCGGAATGCCGCGCTGGCGGCAGATCTCGCCGCCGACCCAGAGCCCGTGCCGGACGATGGTGGGGTCGGCGAGGCGCCATTTCTCGGCGACGGCGGCGGCGGCGAACCAGCGGTCCGCGGCCGCGACGACCTCGTCGCGGCGCGGCGCCGTCTGGTCGATCTTGAAGGTGCAGCGATAGGCGACGATCGTCTTCAGGCCGACCGCGGATTTCGCCCGCTCGGAAAGCACGTCGGCGATCGCCGCGGGAAACCGCTCGCCGCTGATCCCCGACCTTGCCACTTCCTCGATCACCGCCTCGATCCGCACCACTTCCCGCGCCGGGCGTGCCGCCGCCTGTTCCATGGCGTCGACGCCCATGATCGAGGCGCTGCGATGGCCGGTATCGATCAGCAGCGACTGCAGCCCGCTGTTCCGCAGGAAGCGCCGATTGACCTCGGCCGCACCCAGTGCCTGGCGCCGGGCGACATAGGTTTCAGCGGCGCAGGACGGCTCGAGATCGAGCACCGGTGCGCAGAATCTCCGGATCGCCAGGCCCAGCGGCTTCTGGAATTCCGTCGTGCCCCTGGGTGCCGGCCGATAGCTCTCGCTGAACAGCGCCTGGAACTGCGCGAAATCCAGGTCCTCCGGCGAAACCCCGTGACAGTGATGATCGATCAGCGGCAGACCGACATCGAGCTCAGTAGGCATCGTGATACCGCTTGCAGACGAATGCCGCCTCCGCGCCTTCGAACATCTCGATCTCCTTGCGTTTCACGCCGACATAGGACTCGTACATCATCCTCGGCATCCAGGCCTTGGCGACCGGATCGCGTTCCAGCAGGTCCAGTGCGCCGTCGAGCGAACTCGGCAAGGGCTTGATGCCGAGCTGGCCGCGCTCGAACTCGCTGTAGTCCGAGGGATCGCGGTCGCAGGCCGTCGGCAGCGGCAGCTTGGCGCGGATTCCCTCCAGGCCGGCGCGGACCAGGGCACCGATCACCATATAGGGACTGGCGGTCGCATCGGGTGCGCGCAGCTCCATGTTGAAGGCCTTGGCCTTGCGCGCCGGATCGCGTTCCGGCGAAGGGCAGATGCGGACCGCGGCCTCGCGGTTCTGGATGCCGAAACTGGCGAAGCCGCAGCTCCAGTGATGCGGGCCCAGGCGGTAATAGGAAACCGGACTCGGCGCCACCAGGGCGCAGAGCGCCGGCATGTGCCGCACCACGCCGGCGATGAAATGCTGCGCGGCCGCGCTGGCGCCGCCGGTACCGCCGGCATCATAGGAGGCATTGTTGCCGGCGGCGTCGAGAAAGCTGAAATGCACATGGGCACCGTTGCCGACGCCGTCCGGGCTCGGCTTCGGCGTGAAGCTTGCGCGATAGCCGAGACGCCGCGCCGCTTCGCGGATCACCTCCCGGGTGATCACTGCGCGATCGCCTGCCATGGCGCCGATCGCCGGTGCGCATGAGACCTCGTACTGGGAGACGCCATATTCCGGCTCGACCGCCTCCAGCTCGACCTTCGCCTGCTGCAGGGCGCGGGTGACGTCCCGGGCGAAAGCGGCGACATTGCGCACCGATTCGATCGAGAACGGCGCCGCCCAGTTCATGTCCCGGCCGGACAACAGGAATTCGTGCTCGAAAGAGGCCATGAAGCGCAGGCCGGTCTCGCGCTCGAAATCGGCCAGCGCCTGTTTCATGAATCCGCGGGTGCAGCAGTCCCAGTTGCTGCCGTCGGCGACCTTGGAATCGCAGAGATAGAAGCGGAAGGCGGGGGCATCCGGCCAGATGTCGATATGGGTGGCGGTTTCCGGCACCGGCGTCTGGCGGACCTCCAGCATCGGACCCCAGGGGTTGGGTGCGATATCCTCGAAGGGGGTCAGTGCCTGTCCGGCCACCGCCCAGCCGAGGCCATAGGCCATCCGCTTCTCGATATCGCCTTCCGGGACTCCGCGGCAGCGGGTGATGCCCACATAGTCGTTCCACGCCAGATAGACGATGTCCCCCTCAGCCATGCCGCTCCCCATCGCGCAAATTCGGATCGCTAGGTAGCCACAAGCGCCAGCGCCTTACAAGAGTGCCCGCCGCGGTTCTACCGGCATGATGACCCATGCTATTTTCCGCCGCACACGGCGACCGAACCGGGAGGCAGATCCGCTGCGTACAGTCCAACAACCGTACCGGATCATCAATCCCGACGGTCCGGCGGCCTTCGTCATCATCGGCGATCATGCCAGCAATCTGGTGCGGCCTGAGTTCGACGATCTCGGGCTGCCCGCGTCGGAACCGCCGTGGCAATTCGCCTGGAGTGTCGGCAGCGCCGGGATCGCCGAGCGGCCCGCCCAGGCAACGCCCCCTCACTGGTTCCCAAGCCCGTTCTGCGAGTAGCAAGCCGGGCGGCGATATGCGAGTATTAGGCGATGATCTCAGCCCCGACCGACGCCGGTCTGGGCTACCTTCAATGGGCGGAGCTTGGGGAGGCGAGGATGGCCACGACTCATGCAACGCAGACGCGCCAATGGCATGCGCCGCTGCATTTCTGGACCGCGGCCAGCATGGCGGGCCTGCTGCTCTTCGCAACCGGTGTCCTGACCTGGCAGAGCTATCGCGGCACCCAGGACGCCCTGATCAGTGCCTCGGATGAGACGATCAATTACATCCGCGAGGCGCTCACCGAGGAAATCCGTCGCATCCTGGAGCCGGCAGAGAGCCAGCTGACCCTGCTCGTGCACAGCCCGATCGCGTCGGCCGACGGTCTCGAGGGGCGACTGGAGCAGGTGCCGCTGATGGCCGAGGCCCTGGCCGACAACCAGGTCATCGATGCGCTTTATGTGGGCTATCCGGACGGTGCATTCATCCTGTTCCGTCCGCTACGCAGCGACGCAGAACGGCAGAGGGTCGAGGCGCCGCCGGGTGCCGGTCTGCTGGTCCAGTCGATATCCCGGGCGCCAAGCGGCGAACTGCTGGGTGCCTATTATTTCTACGACGACGATAATCGGCTGCTGCAGTCTGTCGAAAAGCCGGGCTACAGCTTCGACCCGCGTCGCCGTCCCTGGTATGTCCTTGCCTCGGCCACCGACGGCACGGTCATGACCGATCCCTACGTCTTCTTCACCACCCAGGCGCCGGGCCGCAGCCTGGCGCGCCGGGTTGCCGCCGGCGGCGCGGTGGTGGCGGCGGACCTGAAGCTCGGCACGCTGGCCAACGAGCTGCGAAAAGTGCATGTCACCCCGTCTTCGCAGATCGCCATCATCGACAGCCAGAAGCAGGTGATTGGCTATACCGACGTCACCAAGGTAGTGATCCCGGCCGGGCGGGGCCAGCTGCGCCTGGCGCGACTCACCGAGCTCAATGTACCGGCGCTGCAGCAGGCCGGGCTGCTGACCGCCGCCAACCAGACACGGTTTCGTGCGCTGATCGACGGGCGGGCCTGGCAGCTGACCTCGGGCAACATCGAGTTCGGCGACGTCCAAAACCTCAACGTCATCCTCGCGGTGCCGGATGACGAATATTTCGCCGGGGCGCGGCAGATCGCCTGGAACCAGCTGAAGCTGATGGGACTGATCCTGGTCCTGTTCCTGCCGATCGTCTGGTGGGTGACGCAGCGCCTGGTGAAATCCCTGCGCCGCCTGGTGCGCGAGACCACCGCCATCAGCCATTTCGACTTCCGCCAGGAGCAGCCGATCGACACCATCGTCTCCGAAGTCCACGACCTCGAGCAATCGCTGGACAGCCTGAAGCGCACCATCCGGCAATTCCTCGAGATCGGCACCGCGCTCGCGGCCGAACGGGAATTCCGCCCGCTGCTGGAGCGGGTGCTGGGCGAGATCATCGGCCTGGTCAAGAGCGACGGCGGCGCCATCTTCCTGATTGACGAAGCGGGTCGCAACCTGTTGCCCTCTATGGTGCGCTGGCAGGGACAGCAGGTCGAGGCAAAGGACGTGCAGCAGGATCCGATCCCGCTCGACAGCGCCGGCGTCTTCGCCGAACTGGTCGCCGCGCTCGAGAGCCGGACGATCCGCACCGTCGAGCGACGCCTCGATGGTGCGGAACTGGCGGCGCTGGGCCTGCGGGAATTCGTCAGCCAGGGCGGCTTCGTCCGTGTCGCCGTGGTGATCGTGCCGCTGCTCAACCGCAACCACGCGCCCCTGGGGGCGTTGACCCTGATCAAGGGGATGCATATCGACAGCCGCCGCTGGAAGGTCGGCGAGAGGCTCGAGGACCTGATCCGCGCGGTGAGTGCCAGTGCCAGCGTCGCCATCGAGAACAAGCAGCTGCTGGACGCCCAGAAGCGCTTGATGGATTCGCTGATCCAGCTGGTGGCGGGCGCGATCGACGCCAAGTCGCCCTATACCGGCGGCCATTGCACGCGGGTGCCGGCGCTGACCAAGATGCTGGCGGAAGCCGCCTGTGCGCAGGAAGACGGACCGTTCAAGGACTTCAATCTCTCCGAGGAGCAGTGGGAAGCCGTGCATATCGCCAGCTGGCTGCATGACTGCGGCAAGGTGACGACGCCGGAATTTGTCGTCGACAAGGCGACCAAGCTGGAGACGATCTGCGACCGCATCCATGAGATCCGGACGCGATTCGAGGTGCTGAAACGGGATGCTGAGATCGACTACTGGCGGGATCTGGCGGAAGGCGGCAGGCCGGATGACCTGCAGCGGCGTCTCGAGACCGAGCTGGCGTCGCTCGACGACGACTTCGCCTTCATCGCCGCCTGCAACGAAGGCGGCGAGTTCATGGCGCCGGAACGGATCGAGCGGGTGAAGCGGATTGCCGGGCGGCAATGGCGCCGGACGCTGAGCGACCGGATCGGCATTTCCCAGGACGAGAAGGCCCGCAAGGACCGGCAGCCGGTCCCGGCGCTGCCGGTGGTCGAGCCCCTGCTGGCGGACCGCGACGACCACATTCTGTGGCACGAGGCCCGCGACGTCATCGGCAGCGACAATCAATGGGACTTCAAGCTGACGATCCCGGCGCACAAGTACAATCGCGGCGAGCTCTACAATCTCTGCATCTCGCGCGGGACGCTGACCGAGGAGGAGCGCTACCGGATCAACGACCACATTGTCCAGACCATCATCATGCTGGAGAGCCTGCCCTTCCCGCGGCATCTGAAAATGGTGCCGGAACTGGCAGGCGGCCATCACGAGAAGATGGACGGAACCGGCTATCCCAAGGGCCTGACGCGGGCGCAGATGTCGCCGGTGGCGCGGATGATGGCGGTTGCCGACGTCTTCGAGGCCCTGACGGCGGGCGACCGGCCCTACAAGAAAGCCAAGACGCTGAGCGAGGCGGTCAAGATCATGGGCTTCATGAAGAAGGACAACCATCTCGATCCCGAGATCCTGGATCTGTTCCTCACCGGTGGCGTCTGGCGGCGCTATGCCGAGCGCTTCCTCGCGCCGGAGCAGATTGACGAGCCCGATATCGATGCGGTCCTGAATATCCGCCCCGCCTCGGCGGGGAAGGCAGCATAGGACCGTAACAATTCTGCCCCAGGACCCCAGGCTGCAGCCTGGCCGTGTTCAGTCCGGTCGGCGCGGCAGGCGCAAGGGGCGGTCGGGATCGGGTGGGTCGCTGCTGTAGTTGCGATAATAGAGGCCGGCCGCATCGCTGCGCGGCTCGTAGTCCCAGGGCGCGAGCCTGCCCTGGGTGAGGGCACGGTGGATCAGCCGGCGGCGGTTCTGGCTCTCCAGCACGTCGGCATGGATCCGGTCGAGGTCCCAGCGCCGCTCGATCTCGGCAATGAGGCCGCGCAGCTGCTCCTCGTAGGCGATGTCGTCGGCGAGGTTGCGCAGCTCCAGCGGGTCGGTCGCGAGATCGTAGAGGGCGGCGCCGTCGTGTCGCGAATAGACCAGCTTCCAGTGGTCGCGGCGCAGCATGACCACCGGATGGTCGTAGCCCTCGCCCATGTACTCGCCGACGACCTCCCCCGGCGGCGCCTCGCCGTGGCGGAGCGCCGGGACGAGGCTGGACCCGTCGAGCCGTCCGGTGGGCGCAAAGGCAGTGCCCACGGCGAGTTCGCCGAAGGTGGGCAGCAGATCGAGATGCGAGACCGGCTGGGCGATGCGGCGGCCGGCGGCAATGGTCGGGCCGGCGACGATCAGCGGCACCCGGACGGCGCGCTCGAAGAAGTTCATCTTGTACCAGAGGCCGCGCTCGCCCAGCATGTCGCCGTGATCGGCGGTGGCGACGACGAGGGTGTTCGCCGCGAGGCCGAGCAGCTCCAGCTTGCGCAGCAGCTGGCCGAGGAGATCGTCGGCATAGGAGATCATGGCGTAATAGGCGTGGCGGGCGTTGCGGACCTCCGTCCTGCCGATCGGGATCTCGCCGCGGTCGTAGAGCCGATACATGCGCTGGCCGACCTTGTCCCGGGCGGCGGGCGGCAGCGGCTCGACCCGCGGCAGATCGATCGCCGCAGGATCGTAGAGGTCCCAGAAGCGCCGCGGCCCCTGATAGGGATCGTGCGGGTGCATGATCGAGACCGTCAGCATGAAGGGACGCGGATCGGCATCGCCCGCCACCTGGTGCAGCCACTGGCCGGCCCGGAAGACGGCATCCTCGTCGTATTGCATGGCGAGCGTGTAGTCGCAGGGGCCCGCCTCGGCGACGCTCTGCAGCGTATGATACCAGGGCTGCACCGCCTCGGGCCGGGTCCAGTCGGGGACCCAGCCGAAATCCGACGGGGCGAGATCGGTGGTCAGGCGCTCCTCATAGCCGTGCAGCTGGTCGGCGCCGGTGAAATCCATCTTGCCGGAGAGGCAGGTGCGGTAGCCGGCGGCGCGCAGATGATGCGGCAGGGTCGGGATCCCGGACGGCAGCTCCGTCGCATTGTCATAGGCGCCGATGCGGGAGGGGCGGCAGCCGGTGAGCAGGGCGAAGCGCGCCGGCGAGCAGAGCGGGGAATTGCAGTAGGCGTTCTCGAAGAGCGTGCCGGCGGCGGCCAGCCGGTCGAGATTCGGCGTCTTCACCAGCGGATGGCCGTAGCCGGGCAGGGACAGGGCCGCCATCTGGTCGAACATGACGAATAGGATATTGGGGAGGATATTGGGCTGGGCCATGGGATCTTCCGCCGTGGGGTCCCGACCTGCCTAGCGCATCGGCGCCGGGTATCGCAATACGAAACGGTGCTGGCCGGGTGAAAGCCGGCCTCCGCCATTGGTTCGCCCTTGTCAAGAACGGGTCATTTGGCGTCAAGATGGGCGAAGCCGGAAACGGAATGCAGCAGGGACAGCAGGGGGAAGGCATGTGGCGGGAAATGGCGCCGGACGAGCGGCGCGAGGTCAAGGTCGACGGCTACAAGGTCGTCACCTACAGTTTCGGCACGGGCGATGAGACGGTGTTCTGCCTGAACGGCGGCCCGGGCCTGCCCTGCGACTACCTGCGCGAGGCGCATTCCTGCCTGGTCGACGAGGGCTACCGGGTGGTGACCTTCGACCAGCTCGGCACCGGCGCCTCCGACCACCCGACCGACGCCAAGCTCTGGACCATCCAGCGCTACGTCGCCGAAACGGAAACCGTGCGCCAGGCCCTGGGCCTCGGCCGGGTGCACCTGCTCGGCCATTCCTGGGGCGGCTGGCTGGGGATCGAATACGCGCTGACCCATCCCGAGGCGCTGAAAACCGTGATCCTCGAGGATACCAATGCCGACATGCCGCATCTGATCTCCGAGCTGGAGCGGCTGCGTTCGGCCCTGGGCTCGGAAACCATTGCCATGATGCAGCGGCACGAGGCGCAGGGCACGATCAACCATCCGGAATACATGGCGGCGATCACCCTGCTGAACTATCGCCATGTCTGCCGGCTGGAGGAATGGCCGGCGCCGCTGAAGCGCTCGCTCGACGGCTGGAACATGGGCCCCTATGGCACGATGCAGGGGCCGAACGAGTTCCTCTATACCGGCAACCTGAAGGACTGGAACCGGGTCCCGGACCTGCACCGGATCAAGGTGCCGGTGCTGATCACCACCGGCCAGCACGACGAACTGACGCCGGCCTGCGCGCTACGGATGAAGCTGCATCTCGCCGATGCCGAGTTGCACGTCTTCCCGAACAGCAGCCATATGCCGTTCTACGAGGAGCCGCACGCCTACTACCCGGTGCTGCGAGCCTTCCTGAGCAAGCATCGGGGCCGCTGATGCCGGCATCAGCGCCCGACCGCGGCATGGCCGCCACCGGCCGGCTGGCGAACGGATTCCGCGTCTGGGACGACCGCAAGCCGGATGCGACCTACGAGGTCAAGGTACACGGCCACAAGGTGGTCGCCTACAGCTACGGCAGCGGCGACGAGGTGATCTTCGCCCTCAACGGCGGGCCGGGGCTGCCCTGCGACTACCTGCGCGACCCGCTGGTGCCGCTGGCCGAGCATGGCTACCGGCTGGTCGTCCACGACCAGCTGGGCACCGGCAACTCCGACCATCCGGGCGATCCGGCGCTCTGGACCCTCGCGCGCTATGTCGAGGAGGTCGAGCAGGTGCTCGCTGCGCTGGACCTGAAGCGGGTGCATTTCCTCGGCCATTCCTGGGGCGGCTGGTGCGGCATCGAATATGCCCTGAAGTATCCGGCGCGGATCAGGTCGATGATCTGGTCGAATACCTGCGCCGACATCCCGCATCTGCTGGTCGAGATCGACCGCCTGCGCGGCGCCCTGGGCGCCGAGACGGTGGCGATGATGCAGAGCTTCGAGGCCCGCGGCCTCTACGAGCATCCGGCCTATGCCGCGGCGGTGGAACTGCTTGACTTCCGCCACATCCGGCGGCTGCCGGAGCGCCCGCTGCCCGGCGCGCGCTCGAAGGCCGGATTCAATTTCCCGATCTACATGAAGATCCAGGGGCCGAACGAGTACCACTACATCGGCGAGATCGCGACCTGGAACCGGATCGCCGATCTCGGCCGCCTGGGCCAGCCGGCGCTGATCGTCAACGGGCAGCATGACGTGCTGACGCCGGCCTGCGGCATGCGGATGCGGCAGGCCCTGCCGAATGCCGAGATCCGGATCTTTCCGGACAGCTCCCATTCCCCATTCTACGAGGAGCCGGAGGCCTATCGCGCCCTGCTGCTCGACTTCCTGGGGCGGCAGAAGGGACGGGTCTAGGCCCCATGCACCGCTTCCGATTCGTGCTGTTCCGGCCGCTGCAGCTGATCCCCGTGCTGTTCGGGATCAGCGTCATCACCTTCGTGCTGGTGCGTTCGATTCCCGGCGATCCGGCGCGGATCCTGCTCGGCACCAAATCGACGCCGGAGGCGATCGCGCGGATCCGGGCGCAGTTCGGGCTGGATGAGCCGCTCTGGCTGCAGTTCTTCTACTTCCTGAAGAACCTGTTCCAGGGCGACATGGGAAAGTCGATCCTCTATAAGACCCAGGTGCTGGGCATCGTCGCCGAACGGATCCAGCCGACCGCCGTGCTGGTTGCCGGCAGCGTCCTCCTGGCCCTGGCCCTGGCGGTGCCGATCGCCGCCCTCGCCGCCAACCGCAAGGGCCGGCTGGCGGATCACCTCATCCGCGTCTTCTCGACCGCCGGGCTGGGCTTTCCCGCCTTCTGGCTCGGCATCATGCTGATGATCCTGTTCAGCGTGCGGCTCGACCTGTTTCCGGTCTCCGGCTACGGCGACACCGTCCTCGACCGCCTGCACCACATGGTGCTGCCCTGCCTGACCGTGGCGCTGGCGCTGTCCGCCGTCCTGACGCGGAACCTTCGGGCCAGCATGATTGCCGAGATGGCATCGGACTATGCCACCGCCGCCCGGGCGCGCGGACTGCCGGAGCGTGCCATCTTCTGGCGCCATGTGCTGCCTAACTCCATCATCCCGACGATCAATCTGCTGGCGATCAACATCGGCTGGCTGATCGGCGGCACGGTGGTGATCGAGACCGTGTTCTCGATTCCCGGCATGGGCCAGCTGCTGGTCCGGGCGATCTTCTCGCGCGACTACATGGTGGTGCAGGCGGTGGCCATGGCCTTCGCCTGCGCCAGCGTGCTGGTCAATTTCGCCTCGGATATCGTCACCGTGGCGATCGACCCGAGGATCAGGCTGTGAGCGCGGCGGCGCCCCCGCTGTCGCGCTTCGGCTGGCTGCCGCAGGCCGCGGGTCCGCTGCCGCTCAGGATCGGCCTGGCGATCATCGGGCTCTGGGCGGTGGCGGCACTGTTCGCACCCTGGCTGGCGCCCTATGATCCGATCGCCCAGGACCTGCCGGCGAAACTTCTCCCGCCCCATCTCGCGCATCCCTTTGGCACCGACAATTTCGGCCGCGACATCTTCTCGCGGGTGATCTGGGGCGCCCGGATCGATCTGCAGATGGGCATCGTCGGCGTGGTGTTCCCGTTCATCATCGGCACCAGCATCGGCGCCGTCGCCGGGTATTTCGGCGGCATCGTCGATGCCGGCTTCATGCGGCTGGTCGACGTGGTGCTGGCCTTTCCCTTCCTGGTGCTGATGCTCTCCATCATCGCGATACTGGGTCCCGGCCTGGCCAGCTTCTATATCGCCCTGGCCCTGGTCGGCTGGGTCTCCTATGCCCGGCTCATCCGGGCCCAGGTCCTGGTGCTGAAGACCAGCGACTTCGTGCTGGCGGCCCGCAGCCTCGGCTACGGTCATCTGCGCATCATGTTCCGCCACATCCTGCCGAACTCCATCGTCGCCTCGGTCGTCTTCTCGATGTCGGATATGGTCCTGGTGGTCCTTGCCGGATCGTCGATCAGCTATCTCGGCCTCGGCGTCCAGCCGCCGACCGCCGAATGGGGTATCATGATCGCCGAGGGCCAGAATTTCATCTCCATCGCCTGGTGGATCACCGCCTTTCCGGGGCTTGCGATCGTGCTGATGGCCTTCGGCTTCAGCATGCTGGCGGACGGGCTCGGCGAGAAGCTGGGGCTGCGCGAATGAGCACGACCGTCCTCGACGTGCGGGACCTGTCGGTGGCGACCGTAAAGGGCACCGTGCCCAGGACCATCGTCGACGGCGTCTCCTTCAGCCTGGCGAGCGGCGAGGTGCTGGGCCTGGTCGGCGAGAGCGGTTCGGGGAAAAGCGTCACCTGCCGAGCCCTGATGCGGCTGCTGCCGGCCGACAGCCTACGGATCACCGGCGGCAGCCTGCTGCTCAACGGCCGGGATGCCGCGATGGCTTCGGAAGCCGAGTTGCGGGAAATGCGCGGCAGCGAGATCGGCATGATCTTCCAGAACCCGACCAGCCATCTCAATCCCCTGATGCGGGTGGGCGAACAGATCGGCGAGAGCCTGAGGTTCCATCGCGAAATCGGCCGCAGCGAGGCCCGTGCCGCAACCCTCGACCTGCTGCGTCAGGTCGGCATTCCCGACCCGGAGCGCCGGATCGACGGTTTCCCGCACGAATTCTCCGGCGGCATGCGGCAACGCGCGATGATCGCCGCCGCGCTGGCCTGCGATCCGGCGATCCTGATCGCCGACGAACCGACGACGGCCTTGGACGTGACGGTCCAGGCGCAGATCCTGCGCCTGCTGCTTGATCTCCGCGATCGTCGCGGACTGTCGATCATCCTGATCACCCACGATCTCGGCATCGTCGCGCAGACCTGCGATTCGATCGCCGTCATGTATGGCGGGCGCATTGTCGAACGCGGTCCGAAGCGCGAGGTGCTGCGGGCACCGCTGCATCCCTATACCGCGCGGCTCATCGCCTGCCAGCCGGCCCAGGTCACGGCGGACCGCTATCTCGCCACGATCCCCGGCCAGCCGCCGTCGCTGGAGGCGATGCCGACGGGCTGCCGCTTCCATCCGCGCTGCAGCCAGGCAATTCCGGTTTGCCGCGACATCCGGCCGGACCTGGCCGATCTGTCTGCCGATGCCGCCGTCAGCCATCTCGCGGCTTGCCATGTCGCCGTCGCCGGTGGCAAGGCGGGAGCCGCCTGATGCAACATATGCCGCTGCTCGAGGTTGCCGACCTCAAGGTCCATTTCCGGACCGGTGGCCTCGCATGGCCGGGGCGGGAGCGCCCGAAGGTGCGGGCACTCAACGGGGTGACCTTCGCGCTCGAGCCCGGCGAGACCCTGGGCATCGTCGGAGAATCCGGCTGCGGCAAGAGCACCCTGGGCCGTGCGGTCCTGCGCCTGGAGCCGGCGACGGCGGGCCGCATCCTTCTCGACGGGCGCGACATCGTCCAGGCCGATGCCGCGGGAATCGCGGCGCTGCGTGCCGAGACGGCGATGATCTTCCAGGATCCCTATAACGCGCTCAATCCGCGGATGACGGTCGGCGAGACGCTGGGCGAGGTGCTGCGCGTGCACCGCAAGGCGCCGGCCCAGGCGATCGGCGGGCGGGTCCGCGACCTGATGGCGCTGGTCGGCCTCGGCGCCGAGCTTGTCGACCGCCGGCCGGCCACCCTCAGCGGCGGCCAATGCCAGCGGGTCGGCATCGCCCGGGCGCTGGCCATCGAGCCCAAGCTGGTGATCGCCGATGAATGCGTGGCGGCGCTGGACGTGTCAATCCAGGGCCAGATCATCAATCTCCTCATCGATCTCAAGGCCCGGATGAACCTGGCAATGATCTTCATTGCCCATGACCTCGCGGTGGTGCGCCGGCTCTGCGATCGGGTCGCCGTCATGTATCTGGGGCGCATCGTCGAGATCGGTGCCACGGAAGAGGTGTTCGCCGCGCCGAAGCATCCCTATACCCAGGCGCTGATGCGGGCCATTCCCGAGATCGACCCGGATCGGCCGCTGCCGCGCGACCCCCTGGCCGGGGAGCCGCCCAGCCCGGTTCGGCTGCCGTCCGGCTGCGCCTTTCACCCGAGATGCCCAAGGGTCATGCCGGCCTGCCGCGCCGGCGATCCGCCGATTCTGCAACAGGTGGATGGACTTCTAGTCGCCTGCCACCTGTATACTGGCGATCAAGCCAATCGACGAACCTGAAAATAGGAGAGGCACATGAGAAGACGAAACTGGATCGGACTCTGTCTGGCGGGCGTTCTCGCCGTCGCAACGTTGGGCAGCAGCCTGGCGGAAGCGAGCGGCGTTCTGACCATCGGCCGGCGCGAGGACGGGACGACCTTCGACCCGATCAAGACCGCCCAGAACGTCGATTTCTGGTGCTTCTCCAATGTCTATGATGTGCTGGTGAGGGTCGACAAGAGCGGCACCAAGCTCGAGCCTGGCATTGCGGAAAGCTGGGAAGCCTCGGCGGACGGCCTGGTCTACACCTTCAAGATCCGCGATGCGAAGTTCTCCGACGGATCGCCGATCACCGCCAAGGACGCGGTCTTCACCCTGACCCGGATCCGCGACAACCCGGGCTCGCTGTGGAGCGATCTCTACAAGATCATCAAGACGGCGGAAGCGAAAGACGACCGCACCATGGTCGTGACGCTGAGCCAGCCTTCGGCCCCGTTCCTGGCGTCGCTGGCGATGCCGGGTGCGTCGGTGCTGTCGGAGAAGGCGGTCACCGCCGCCGGCGAGGAAGCCTATGGCGAGAAGCCGACCGCGACCTCCGGCGCCTTCACCGTCGAGGAATGGAAGCGCGGCGAAAAGGTCGTTCTGAAGAAGAACCCGAACTTCTGGCAGGCGGACCGCGTGCAGCTCGACGGCGTCGAGTGGATCTCGGTACCGGATGACAATACCCGCATGCTGAAGGTGCAGGCGGGCGAGCTCGACGCCGCCATCTTCGTGCCGTTCTCGCAGCTGGCCGAGTTGAAGAAGAATCCCGACCTGCAGGTGCTGCTCGACACCTCGACCCGCGAAGACCACATGATGATCAACCACGAGCATGGCGCCCTGGCGAAGAAGGAAGTGCGGCAGGCGCTGGACATGGCGATCGACAAGAAGGCGATCGTCGATACCGTGACCTTCGGCTTCGGCAAGGAGGCGAATTCCTACATTCCGGAGGGCGCGCTCTACTACTACGCCGACAATCTGCGTCGACCCTACGACCCGGAGAAGGCCAAGCAGATGCTGGCGGATGCCGGCGCAGCCGACCTGACGCTCAAGTACCTGGTGAATGCCGGTGACGAGGTCGACGAGCAGATCGCGGTCCTGGTGCAGCAGCAGCTGGCCAAGATCGGCGTTACCGTGGATCTGCAGAAGACCGACCCCAGCCAGACCTGGGACATGGAGGTGAACGGGGACTATGATGTCGCGGTCAACTACTGGACCAACGACATCATCGATCCCGACCAGAAGACGACCTTCGTGCTGGGGCACGATTCCAACAAGAACTACATGACCCGCTACGTGAACGAGCATGTGAAGGAGTTGGTCGCCCAGGCCCGGGTCGAGCTCGATCCGGCGAAGCGCGAGGCGATGTATGTCGAACTGCAGAAGACGGCAAAGGACGACGTCAACTGGATCGACCTCTACTACAGCCCGTACCGGAACGTCGCACGGAAGAACGTCCAGAACTTCACCCAGAACCCGCTCGGCCGCTTCTTCCTCGAAGACACCACGAAGACCGAGTAGCCGCGCCGCGCCTTGTGCTGCGACGGGGGAGGCCTTGTGCCTCCCCCGTTTGTTGCGCAATCCGGCGTCACGGCATCAGCTGGCCGCCGTTCACCTCGATCACCTGCCCGGTGACATAGCCGGCAAGCCGCGTCGAGGCGAGAAAGAGATAGGCGCCGACGCAGTCCTCCGCCGTGCCGATCCGCCGCAGCGGAATGCGCTGCGCCGTCGCCGCCAGCTTCTCCGGGGTCGAATAGCGCTGGTGGAAATCGGTATCGATGGTTCCCGGCGCCACCGCGTTGACGCGGATGCCGTCGCCGGCGAATTCCGTCGCCAGGGCGCGGGTATAGGTGGCGACGAAGGCCTTGGCGCCGCTATAGACCGAGGAGCCGGGGCTGCCGCCGGTGCGTCCGGAAATCGAGCCGGTATTGATGATGGCGCCGGTGCCGGAAGCCTTCAGCGCCGGCAGGGCCGCCCGCGAGGCCGCGACAACCGATTTCACGTTGAGATCGAGAATGTCGTCGACGGCCGTATCGGCGATGCGATCCGCCGGATGCCGGCCGAGCATGGTGCCGGCGTTGTTGATCAGGCAGTCGAGGCCGCCGAGGGCCTGGATGGCCTCGCCGACCACGGTTTCGACCGACCGGACCCGGCGAAAATCGCCGATCAGCGTGACCGGGGCGGCGTTTCCCCCATGCCCGGCCTGTGTCGCGGCCTCGCCGACGGCGCGGGCGCTGGCCTGCAGGGCCGGGGAGAGGGTGCGGCCATGGATCGCCACCCGGGCCCCGAGCGCGGCCAGGGCGGCGGCGACCGCGGCGCCGATGCCCCGGCTGCTGCCGGTCACCAGGACCCGGCGGCCGGTGAATTCCCGGGTGAGAAAGCCGTCTTGCCACGTCGACATCGATCGCCCTCCAGCAACTTGCGCGGCGCCAGACTAGTCTTCCGGTTTTCGTTTTCGCAACCGAATGCGGCTACCTTACGTCTCCGAATGGCGGATATCGCGGACTTCGAGGTGCGGCGCCGGGTCATAACCTTCGAATACGAACCTCTGCGAATCCAGGGTTTCGGATTGGAGCGGGGGATGGCAAACTACGCCGAACGGAGGGCGGAATTATGCAGCGCGACGCGCGGCATGCGGCAATCGTCAGTCTGGTGCGCCAGCGGGGCTTCGTCTCGATCGACGTCCTGGCGCAGCATTTCAACGTCACGCCGCAGACCATGCGGCGCGACATCAACGAATTGTCCGATCAGGAACTGCTGCAGCGCTACCACGGCGGCGCCGGGCTGAATTCCAGCGTCGAGAACACCTCCTATGCCACAAGGCAGGTGCAGTTCCTCTCCGAAAAACAGCGGATCGCCCGGCTCTGCGTCCAGCATATTCCCAACGATTCCTCGCTGTTCATCAATGTCGGCACCACCACTGAGGAGGTCGCCCGCGCCCTGCTGTCGCATAGCGGCCTGCGCGTCATCACCAACAACCTGCAGGTGGCGGACATTCTTTGCGAGAACCGGTCCTGCGAGGTGATCATCGCCGGCGGCGCGGTGCGGCCGGTCGATCGCGCCATCATCGGCGAGGCAACCATCGATTTCGTCTCGCAGTTCCGGGTCGATTTCGGCATCATCGGCATCAGCGGCATCGATGGCGACGGGACCCTGCTCGATTTCGACTATCGCGAAGTCCGCGTCGCCCAGGCGATCATCGAGAACTCGCGGCAGATCTTCCTGGTGGCCGATCACAGCAAGTTCGAGCGCAAGCCGATGGTCCGCCTCGGCGACATCGGCATGCTCGACGCCTTTTTCACCGACCGGGCGCCCCCCCAGCACATCCTGGACCTCATCGACCGCTTCGACGTCCGCCTCTACACAGCCGAATCCGCCTGATATTTCACGAACTTAGATAGCGCGAATTCGATCTTTCCATACCCAATAATGTTCGTAATCGCGCTTTCCGGGGCCGAACTGTTTCGATTGCGAACATTTGGAACGCATGTTAGCGTCGAAACCAAGGTCGCGGGGGAGGCAGGGGCGAGTGGCTCTGTCTCACACCCAGAACGGCCATCTGGGAGGCTTAGGCGTGCTGAGGGGCAGATTCCCGACATCCCGATATTTGAGCCCGCACCGCAAGGTCGGCGCGCCGGCGGTGCGATGACGGCGGGCGCGGATGCCTTCGACATCCTGGTCGTTGGCGGCGGCGTCAACGGCATCGGCATCGCGCGCGACGCGGCCGGGCGCGGGTTGAAGGTCCTGGCGGTCGAGCAGGACGACCTTGCCAGCGCCACCTCCTCCGCCAGCACCAAGCTCATCCATGGCGGGCTGCGCTACCTGGAATACTACGAATTCCGCCTGGTCCGGGAGGCGCTGAGCGAACGCGAGGTGCTGCTGGAGAGCGCGCCGCACATCATCTGGCCCCTGCGCTTCGTGCTGCCGCACGAGAAGTCGCTGCGCCCGGCCTGGATGATCCGCATCGGGCTCTTCCTCTACGATCACCTCGGCGGCCGCAAGCGGCTGCCGGCCTCGCGCCGGGTCGACCTCGACCGGGCGCCGCTGAACGACGGGCTGAAGGCCGACTACCGCGTCGGCTTCGAGTATTCCGACTGCTGGGTCAACGATGCCCGCCTGGTGGTGCTGAACGCGATCGACGCGCGCGAGCGCGGCGCCGACATCCTGACCCGCGCCACCTGCGTCTCGGCGGCCCGCTCCGGCGACGGCTGGAGCGCGGAGATCCGCACCGCCGACGGCCATCTGCGCCAGGTGCGCGCCAGGGTCCTGGTGAACGCGACCGGGCCCTGGGCGGCGCAGTTCATCCAGCAGCGCGCCGGCATCGCCATGTCGGCGCAGCTGCGCCTGGTCAAGGGCAGCCATATCGTGGTGCCGCGGCTCTATGCCGGCAGCCATGCCTTCATCCTGCAGAACCACGACCGGCGCATCGTCTTTGCCATCCCCTACGAGCAGGATTTCACCCTGGTCGGCACCACCGACGTGCCCTATGAGGGCGACCCGGCCCGGGTGGCGATCTCGGCCGACGAGACCGCCTATCTCTGCGACGTCGTCAACCGCCACTTCGCCCGCAGCATCGCCCCGAAGGATGTGGTCTGGACCTATTCCGGCGTGCGCCCGCTGTTCGACGAGGATGGCAGCGCCAATGCCTCGGCCGTGTCGCGCGACTACGTGCTGGACCTCGACGGCGCCGCCGGCCAGGCGCCGCTGCTCAACGTCTTCGGCGGCAAGATCACCACCTATCGCCGGCTTTCCGAGCATGCGCTGCAGAAGCTGAAGCCCTTCTTCCCGCAGATGGGCGGCGACTGGACGGCGCGCAGCACCCTGCCGGGCGGCGACATCGCCGACGCCGATTTCGAGCGCTTCGCCGGTGATGCGGCCAGGCGCTTTCCCTGGCTGCCGGCGCCGACCGTGCGCCGCCTCTGCCGGGCCTACGGCACCCGGATCGAGCGGATCCTGAAGGACGCCAAGGGCGTCAACGACCTGGGGCAGAATTTCGGCGCCGATCTCTACGAGCGCGAGATCGCCTATCTGGTCGCGCAGGAATGGGCCTGCAGCGCCGAGGACGTGCTGTGGCGCCGGTCGAAACTCGGGCTTCACATGACGGCGGAACAGCGCGCGGCGCTCGAGCGGCGGCTGCCGTCGCCGGCGCCGGTGCCGGCCCGCACCGCCGAGGCGAGGTGAGCGATGGACCGGACGCCTCCGCTCGACCGCGCCGGACCGAATTCAGTCTTCCGTTATCCGTGCAGGCATTCGGCGGGTAACGGATGAAAGGTAGCTCGGCCGGATTCGTGCGCACCGGTCGGACGCCAACTCTCCATAAGCGCACTTGAGGAGGACACGATCATGAGGATGCGTCTCAGCGTATCTGTGGCCGCCTTGCTGTTGGCGTCGGGGTTATCCCCGGCCGTCGCGGACATGGCGGCGGCCCAGAAATGGGTCGATTCGGAGTTCCAGCCTTCGACGTTGTCGAAGGAGGATCAGCTGAAGGAAATGCAGTGGTTCATCGATGCCGCTAAGCCTTTCCAGGGCATGGAAATCAACGTGCTGTCGGAAGACATCCCGACTCACGAATACGAGGCCAACACCCTGGCCAAGGCCTTCTTCGAGATCACCGGCATCAAGGTGAACCACCAGTATCTCGGCGAAGGCGAAGTCGTGCAGGCGGTGCAGACCCAGATGCAGACCAACCGCAACCTGTACGACGGCTACATCAACGACTCCGACCTGATCGGCACCCATTCGCGCCTGCAAAGCGCGGTGAACCTGACCGACTGGATGGCCGGCGAAGGCAAGGACGTCACCGATCCGATGCTCGACGTCGACGACTTCATGGGCAAGTCCTTCACCACCGGCCCGGACGGCAAGCTGTGGCAGCTGCCCGACCAGCAGTTCGCCAACCTGTACTGGTTCCGCAAGGACTGGTTCGACCGTCCCGACCTCAAGGAGGCCTTCAAGAAGAAATACGGCTATGAGCTCGGCGTGCCGGTCAACTGGTCGGCCTACGAGGACATCGCCGACTTCTTCACCAACGACGTGAAGGAGATCGACGGCGTCCGGGTCTACGGCCACATGGACTACGGCAAGCGCGCGCCCGATCTCGGCTGGCGCATGACCGATGCCTGGCTGTCGATGGCCGGCGAAGCCGATGTCGGCATCCCCAACGGCCGTCCGGTGGACGAATGGGGCATCCGCATGGAGAAGGACTCCTGCAACCCGGTCGGCGCCTCGGTCTCCCGTGGCGGCGGCGCCAACAGCCCGGCGGCGGTCTATGCGGTCGCCAAGTGGGACGAGTGGCTCCGCAAATACGCGCCTCCGGGCGCCGCCGATCTCGACTTCTACCAGTCGCTGCCGTCGCTCTCGCAGGGCAACGTCGCCCAGCAGATCTTCTGGTACTCGGCCTTCACCGCCTCGATGGTGGCACCGAAGGACAAGGGCAATAACACCGTCGACGATGCCGGCAAGCCGCTCTGGCGGATGGCCCCGTCGCCGCACGGCCCGTACTGGAAGGAAGGATCGCAGCGCGGCTACCAGGACACCGGTTCCTGGACGCTGTTCAACTCGACTCCCGTCGACCGGCGCAAGGCGGCCTGGCTCTATGCCCAGTTCGTCGTCTCCAAGACGGTTGACGTGAAGAAGAGCCATGTCGGTCTGACTTTCATCCGCGATAGCACGGTGCGGCACGCGTCCTTCACCGAGCGCGCGCCCAACCTGGGCGGTCTGATCGAGTTCTACCGCTCGCCGGACCGCGTCGCCTGGACGCCGACCGGCATCAACGTGCCCGACTATCCGAAGCTCGCCCAGCTGTTCTGGGAGAACATCGGCGACGTGAACTCGGGCACCTTCACGCCTCAGCAGGCCATGGACCGGCTTGCCCAGCAGATGGACCAGGTGATGGGCCGCATGCAGGCGGCGGACGAGCAGAACCACACCTACCACGACTGCGGTCCGCGGCTTAACCCGGAGAGCGATCCTGCGAAGTGGCTCAGCAAGGATCATGCCCCCTGGGCGAAGCTGGACAACGAGAAGCCGCAGGGCGAGACCATCGCCTATGACGAGCTGATCAAGCGCTGGACGGAACATCAGTAAGGTTCCGACCGGTGCCCATGCTAGACTGAGCTGACGGCAAGCCCCGGGGCGGCGACGCCCCGGGGCCTGTCCGGCAGCCGGACCGAGAAGATCGACGTAACGAAACCGAACGGTTGGCATGACTCTCGAACTGCGGCATGTGACCAAGAGCGTCGACGGCGTCGTGCATATCCACGACACCAACCTTCAGCTCGCCGAGGGCACGTTCAACATCCTGCTCGGCACCACGCTGGCGGGAAAGACGACGCTGATGCAGCTGATGGCCGGCCTCGACCGGCCGAGCAGCGGCGAGGTCTGGTTCGGCGGCCGCAACGTGACCGGGGTCGCCGTGCAGAAGCGCAACGTCTCCATGGTCTACCAGCAGTTCATCAACTATCCGCACATGACGGTCTACGACAATATCGCCTCGCCGCTGCGGGTCGCTGGCTTCGATAACAAGCGCATCCGCGAGCGGGTGAATTCGGTGGCGGACCTGCTGCGCCTCGCGCCGATGCTGGGGCGCAAGCCGGCCGAGCTCTCCGGCGGGCAGCAGCAGCGCACCGCGATCGCGCGGGCACTGGTGAAGGATTCCGACCTCATCCTGCTCGACGAGCCGCTGGCCAATCTCGACTACAAGCTGCGCGAGGAGCTGCGCGACGAGCTGCCGCGGATCTTCGCCGACCGCAACTGCACCGTGGTCTATGCAACCACCGAACCCACCGAGGCGCTGCTGTTCGGCGGCCATACCGCGACCCTGCACGAGGGGCGCGTCACCCAGTTCGGCCCCACCGCCGAGATCTACCGTCGCCCCAGCGATCTGCTGAGCGCCCAGGTCTTCTCCGACCCGCCGATCAATACCGCGCGGGTGAGCAAGCAGGGCGAGCGCCTGGTGCTGGGCGAGGGGATCTCCTGGCGGGCCGGCGCCGCCGAGCGCGCCCTGCCCGACGGCGACTACCTGCTCGGCATCCGCGCCCATCACATCACGCCGTTCCAGCAGAATCCCGATGCGGTCGCCGTCGAGGGCCGGGTGATCGTGACCGAGATCAGCGGTTCGGAAAGCATCATCCATTTCGACCGCAACGGCGCCACCTGGATCTCGCAGTCGCACGGGGTGCATCCGTTCGAGGTCGGCGCCACCGCCAAGCTCTATATCGACGTCGCCCGCGGCTTCCTGTTCGACGGCGACAGCCGGCTGGTCGGAGGGCGCGACTGATGGCGAAGATCATCCTCGACGGCCTGCGCCACAGCTATGCGGAGAATCCGCAGAAGCCGGACGACTGGGCGCTGAAGGAGATGAGCCTCGAGCTGCGCGATGGCGGCGCCTATGCGCTGCTGGGGCCGTCGGGCTGCGGCAAGACCACTTTGCTGAACCTGATCTCCGGCCTGCTGCACCCGACCGTCGGGCGGATCCTGTTCGACAGCCGCGACATCACCGCGGCGACACCCGAGGACCGCAACATCGCCCAGGTGTTCCAGTTCCCGGTGGTCTACGACACCATGACGGTCTACGACAACCTGGCCTTCCCGCTGCGCAACCGCGGCGTGGCGGCGGCCGAGATCGACCAGCGGGTGCGCGAGATCGCCGCCATGCTCGACCTGTCGCAGACCCTGGGCAACCGCGCCTCCGGCCTCACCGCCGACGGCAAGCAGAAGATCTCCCTGGGGCGCGGGCTGGTGCGCTCCGACGTCAACGTCATCATGTTCGACGAGCCGCTGACGGTGATCGATCCGCACCTGAAATGGGAGCTCCGCTCCAAACTCAAGGAGCTGCATCACCGCATCAAGCGCACGATGATCTATGTGACCCACGACCAGACCGAGGCCCTGACCTTCGCCGACCAGGTGGTGGTGATGAACCAGGGCGAGGTGGTCCAGATCGGCACCCCGATCGAGCTCTTCGAGCGCCCGGCCCACACCTTCGTCGGGCATTTCATCGGTTCGCCGGGCATGAACGCGCTGCCCTGCGCCGTCGAGAATGGCCGGGTCAGCGTCATGGGCCATCCGGTGGCGACGGCCGGCGCGACCGGCCTGCCGAAGGCCGCGGGCCGGCTCGAGCTCGGCATTCGTCCGGAATTCATCCGCTTCGAGGCCGGCGGCATCCCGGTCGACGTGGTGAAGGTGGCGGATGTCGGACGTTTCCGCATCGTCGAGACGCGACACGGCGACCAGGCGATCAAGCTGCTGGTGCCGGAGGGCGAGTCGGTGCCTAGCGGTGCCGCGGAGCTCCGCTTCGACCCGGCGCATACGCATATCTACCGCGACGGCTGGCTGGTGAGCTGAGGAACAGGCGATGTCGAAGCAACTCAATCAGAAAGCCTGGTTCCTGGTCCTGCCGGTCTTCGCGCTGGTCGCCTTCAACGCCATCATCCCGCTGATGACGGTGGTGAACTACTCGGTGCAGGAGACTTTCGGCGACAACGTCTTCACCTGGGCGGGCCTCACCTGGTTCGAGCAGGTGATGCAGTCCGACCGCTTCGGGTCCTCGCTCGCCCGCCAGCTGCTGTTCACCGCCATCATCCTCGGCATCGAGGTGCCGCTGGGCCTGATCATCGCCCTGGCCATGCCGCGCAAGGGACCCTGGGTCTCGGTCTGCCTGGTGCTGATGGCGCTGCCGCTGCTGATTCCCTGGAACGTGGTCGGCGCGATGTGGAACATCTTCGCCCTGCCCGAGATCGGCCTGATGGGCAAGGGCCTCAACGCCCTGGGCTTCGACTTCAACTACACCCGGCAGCCGCTCGACGCCTGGTTCACCATCGTGCTGATGGATGTCTGGCACTGGACCTCGCTGGTCGTGCTGCTGTGCTATGCCGGCCTGGTCTCGATCCCGAACGACTACTACCAGGCGGCGAAGATCGACGGCGCCAGCGCCTGGGCGGTGTTCCGCTTCATCCAGCTGCCCAAGCTGAAGCGGGTGCTGACCATCGCCATCCTGCTGCGCTTCATGGATTCCTTCATGATCTACACCGAGGTCGTGGTGCTGACCGGCGGCGGACCCGGGACCACGACGACCTTCCTGTCGATCGATCTGGTGAAGACGGCGCTCGGCCAGTTCGACCTGGGGCCGGCGGCCGCCATGTCGATCATCTATTTCCTGATCATCCTGTTCATGAGCTGGCTGTTCTATACCCTGATGATGCGGAACGAGGCCAAGTGATGCGTAAACGCTCGCTGATTCCGATCCTCTACATCCTCTTCCTGATGCTGCCGATCTACTGGCTGGTCAGCATGTCGTTCAAGACCACCAACGAGATCCTCGGCGGGTTCACCCTCTGGCCGCAGCATTTCACCGTCGACAGCTATGTGAAGATCTTCACCGATTCCTCCTGGTACAACGGCTATATCAATTCGATCCTCTACGTGGTGATGAACACGCTGATCTCGGTCACCGTGGCCCTGCCGGCAGCCTATGCCTTCTCGCGCTACCGCTTCCTCGGCGACAAGCACCTGTTCTTTTGGCTGCTGACCAACCGCATGGCGCCGGCCGCGGTCTTCGCCCTGCCGTTCTACCAGCTCTATTCCGCGGTCGGGCTGTTCGACACCACCCTGGCCGTCGCCCTGGCGCACACGCTCTTCAACGTGCCGCTGGCGGTCTGGATCCTGGAAGGCTTCATCTCCGGCGTGCCGAAGGAGCTGGACGAGACCGCCTATGTCGACGGCTATCCCTTCTGGCGCTTCTTCATCCGGATCTTCATCCCGACCATCGCCGCCGGCATCGGTGTCGCCTGCTTCTTCTGCTTCATGTTCTCCTGGGTGGAACTGCTGCTGGCGAAGACGCTGACCTCGGTCGCCGCGAAGCCGATCGCAGCGGTGATGACCAAGACCGCCAGCACCTCCGGCTACGAGCTCGGGCTTCTCGCCGCCGCCGGCACGCTGACCCTCATCCCCGGGGCGATCGTGATCTACTTCGTCCGCAACTACATCGCCAAGGGCTTCGCCCTCGGGCGCGTCTAGGGAAGGGGGCGCAGCATGGAAGGCACATCGCTCATCTCCTGGATGGCCTGGACCTGGCCGACCGCGGCCTTCTTCGCCTTCATCCTGGCCTGCCTCGTCACCATGTCGGTCTGGGAAATCCGTGCGCCCGGCGGCGGGCCCCGCCGCGGCATTCTCGGCCTCGATACGACCCGCGGCGACCGGCTGTTCATCAGCCTGCTCGGCAGCGCCTTCATCTTCCTCGCCTGGCTCGGCCTGGTCGGAGCGCCGCTCTGGGTGCCGCTGGGGATCGCGATCGCCTATGCCTTCGTGGTGTTCCGCTGGGTCTGAGGCGCGAACGGCGCCACGCGGCCTTTCCGGCCGGTCCCGAATCCCGTCGCCGCGGTTGCGCGGCTACCGGGGGCTGCGATCTGGAATTCTGGAGCGGGTGAAGGGAATCGAACCCTCGTCGTAAGCTTGGGAAGCTTCTGCTCTGCCATTGAGCTACACCCGCGACGGCGGCCGACGGCACGTCTGCCCGCGCGGCCGCGTCGAGATCCCGTCCTGCCGGGACCCGATTTATAGGTGATCCAGGGGGCCGGTTCAAGATCCCGTGATCCCCTGAACGGGGTCGCCGGGACGCCCGGCTGCATATGGCCAGCCGGCGCCGGAGCCACTACGCTCCGGCCGGGAAGATGCAATGACGAGGGGCGGCAATGGCGAAATCCAGGCGGCAGGTTGTTCTCGGCGGCGGCGCCATGATCGGCCTCGCGGCGGCGCGGGGTCTGGCCGCCCGACCCGCCGCCGCCGATCCGGCGCCGACCGGCTTCGATGCCGCCCTCGCCCAGGCGCGGGGCCAGACGGTCTATTTCAACGCCTGGGCCGGCGATCAGCGGGTCAACGACTACATCGCCTGGGCCGGCGGCGAGCTGGCGAGCCGCCACGGGGTCGGTCTCCGGCACGTGAAGCTCACCGATACCGGCGAGGCGGTGACCCGCGTTCTTGCTGACAAGACCGCCGGCACGGCCGATGGCGGCAGCGTCGATCTCATCTGGATCAACGGCGAGAACTTCGCCGCGATGAAGCGCCAGCAGTTGCTGTTCGGGCCCTTCGCGCCGCTGCTGCCGAACATGCGCCTGGTCGATACCCAGGCGAAGCCGACGACGCTGGTGGATTTCACCGTGCCGACCGACGGGTTCGAATCCCCCTGGGGCATGGCGCAGTTCACCTTCTTCTATGACAGCGCCCGGGTGGAGACGCCGCCGCGCTCGCTGGCGCTGCTGCTGGCCTGGAGTGCCGCCAATCCCGGACGCTTCACCTATCCGGCCCCGCCGGATTTCATCGGCACCAGCTTCCTGAAGCAGGCGCTCATCGACCTCACGCCGGATCCGGCCGTGCTGCAGCGGGAAGCCGCCGGCGTCGATCAGGCGACGGCATCGCTCTGGCATTTTCTCGAGCAGCTGCACCCGTTTCTCTGGCGCGAGGGGAAGACCTTCCCGAAATCCGGCACCGATCAGCGGCAGCTGCTGAACGACGGAGAGGTCGACCTCTACATGGCCTACAATCCCGGCGATGCCTCCTCGGCGATCGCCCAGAAGCTGCTGCCGGATACCGTGCGCGGCTTCGTGCTCGAGGGCGGCAGCCTCGCCAACACGCATTTCCTGGCCATTCCCTTCAACGCGGCGGCCAAGGCCGGCGCCATGGTCGCGGCGGATTTCCTGCTCTCGCCCGAGGCGCAGGCGCGCAAGCAGAACCCCGAGTTCTGGGGCGATCCCACGGTGCTGAATCTTGCCGCGCTCTCGCCCTCCGATCTGGCGTTCTTCGCCGGGCTGCCGCTCGGTGCCGCGACGCCGACGCCGGCGGAAATGGGCCAGGCGCTTCCCGAGCCGCATCCCAGCTGGGTGAAGGTCCTGGAGGACGGCTGGGCGCGGCGTTTCGCCGGCTGATCGGGCGATGCGGATCCTCTCCCTCCTGCCGCTGCTCATGCAGGCCCTGCTGCTGGGCAGCGTCGGCCTCGGCCTCGGTGGCCTGCTGCTGACCGCCTTCGGCCAGCTGCCGTCGCTCGGCGGAAGCGGGTTTGGCCTCGGCGCCTTCGGCACCGTCCTCGCCTTTCCCGGCCTGGTGCCGGCCGTCGGCGCCACCTTGATCAGCGGCAGCCTGGCGACGGTCGTCGCGACCGGTCTCAGCCTCGCCCTGGTCGCCGCGATCAACCCCCGGGGTGCGCCGGGCGTCGGGCCGGGGGCGAGGCTGGCGCAGCGTGTCGCCTTGGGGCTGCTCGCCATGCCGCATGCAGCCCTCGCCCTCGGCCTTGCCTTCCTGCTCGCCCCCAGCGGCTGGGTGCTGCGCGGCCTCGCGGCGGTCCTTGGCTTCGCCCGTCCGCCCGATTATTTCCTGCTCAACGATTCGCTCGGCTGCAGCCTTGCCCTGGCGCTGGCGATCAAGGAGACGCCGTTCCTCTTCGCCGTTGCCCTGGCGGCATTGAAGCGGATCGAGGTCGACCATCATCTGCGGGCGGCGATCGGCTTCGGCTATGCGCCGCATCTCGCCTGGTGCAAGGTGGTGCTGCCGCGGCTCTATCCCCAGATCCGCCTGCCGGTCCTCGCCGTCCTCGCCTACAGCCTCTCGGTCGTCGACATGTCGCTGATCCTCGGGCCGACGGCGCCGCCGACGCTCTCGGTCCTGATCCTGCGCTGGATCAACGATCCGGACCTCGCCTGGCGGCTTCCGGCGGCGGCGGCGGCGGTGCTGCAGATCCTGCTGGTTGGCGCCGCCTTCGGCCTGTGGCATCTCGGCGAGGCCGGGCTTCGGCACTGGCTGCGGCCCTGGCTTTCCGCCGGCGGACGGGATTGGCCGCCGGCCGCGAAACGCTTGGGCCGCCTCGCGCTCTGGCTGGGTGCCGGCCTGCCGGCGCTGCTCGGGGTGATCGCCGTGCTCGGCATGGCCCTGTGGTCGATCGCCGAGGTCTGGCGCTTTCCGTCCGTCCTGCCGCAGAGCTACAGCAGCGCGGCCTGGCAGCGCGCCACGCTGAGCCTCTTCGGCCCACTCGGGAACAGTATCGGCCTGGCGGCGGCGGCGGTGATCGCGGCCCTGCTGGCGGCGATCGGCTGCCTGGAGTTCGAGGCCCGCCGGGTCGGCGTCGCGGCCGGGCGGCGGGTGCAGTGGATGCTCTATCTCCCGCTGCTGACGCCGGAAGTGAGTTTCCTGTTCGGCCTGCAGGTGCTGCTGGTCGTTGCCGATCTCGGCGGCAGCGCTGCGGCGGTGCTCTGGTTCCACCTGCTCTTCGTCTTTCCCTATGTCTTTCTCACGCTCAGCGAGCCCTGGCGGGCGCTCGACGATCGCTATCAGCGCACTGCCCGCTGCCTGGGCATCGGGCCCTGGCGGGTGCTGCTGCGGGTCAAGATGCCGATGCTCAAGGGGCCGATCCTCAACGCCGCCGCCCTCGGCTTTGCCGTCAGCCTGTCGCTCTACATGCCGACGGTGCTGGCGGGGGCCGGCCGGATCACCACCCTGGCAACCGAGGCGATCGCGGTTTCCGCCGGCGGCGACCGGCGCATCATCGGGGTCTATGCGGTGCTGCAGGCGGTCGTGGCCTGGATCGGCTTCGGCCTGGCCCTGGTCCTGTCGCGCCCGCGCCCGTTCGCGCGCCTCGAGACCTCGCCGGTGGCCGGATGACCGGGACCCTCAGCGTCGCCGATCTCGACCTGCAGATCGGCCGGCGCCATCTTTTCGGCCCCTTGTCCTTCGTCGCCGGGGCGGGGCGGCCGACCACGATCATGGGGCCGTCCGGCTGCGGCAAATCCAGCCTGCTGGCCTGGCTCTGCGGCACCCTGCCGCCGGTCTTTGCCGCTACCGGCAGCGCCGCCATCGGCGGTCAGCGCCTGGACGGGCTGGCGCCGGAACAGCGCCACCTCGGCATCCTGTTCCAGGACGATCTCCTCTTTCCGCACATGACGGTGGGCGAGAACCTGGCCTTCGCCCTCCCGGCGTCCTGGCGGGGCGCTGCACGCCGGCACCGGGTCGCCGATGCCCTGGCGGAAGCCGGGCTGCAGGGCTTCGACCGCCGGGATCCCGCCACCCTGTCGGGCGGGCAGCGGGCCCGGATCGCGTTGCTGCGGGTCCTGCTTGCGGAGCCGCGCGCCCTGCTGCTCGACGAGCCCTTCAACAAGCTCGATGCGGCGCTGAAGGCGCGCTTCCGGCGCTCGGTCTTCGACGCGGCGGCGCAACGCGGCCTGCCGGTCGTCCTGGTCAGCCACGATCCCGGCGATGCCGAAGCGGCCGGGGGACCGGTCATCGAATTAAAGGGTGAACCCGACGGGAACTCTTAACGTCGATGCGGGTTCTACTTCGTGGCGGAGGCGGGATGCATCCTGCGGTTTTGGAGCAATGCCGACGGCGGTTTGCGACCCTGAAGCCGGCCGGTTTGTGGCGCAAATTCCGCTGAAATCCGCGGATTTTGGCCGGGCGACGAGTTTTGACATCCCAAGGTCATTTACCTATAGTGGCGCGGTATTGAAGGCGGTAGAACGCCGAGGGACAAGGGCAGGGCTTTCGGAAAATCCGTTCTATTTTGGGAAGATCACGAACATCGCATGATCGGCAATGCAGCGGTTTCGTCACCGCGGGCCGGCTCGACAGCGAGGGGCAATAGCGAGGAGCAGCAATGAATATAATCAAACAAATCGCAATCGTCGGGGCGCTCAGCTTCTTGGCGGCTTGCACCACCGATCTCGACCGGATCCGCACCACGGAGCCGTCGGGCGGGACCGCCTTCACCCAGGCGATGACCAAGGAATATCGCGATCTCGCGGTGTTCGAGGCCGATGAAATGTTCGATTGGCGCGATGCCGGCTACTATGCCCGCCGCGGTCTGGCTTCCGCCGCCGGCGAAGTCGTGATCCCGGAAGATCCGACCAACCGCGACATCCCCGACGACATGAACTCCGAAATCCAGAGCGTCCGCGTCCGCCTGATCGCGGCGCTGGACGGCGGCGCCCGCGACAACAAGCCGGAAGTGGCGGCGCGGGCCCAGAGCCGTTACGACTGCTGGCTCGAGCAGCAGGAGGAGAACTTCCAGAACGACCATATCTCGGCATGCCGCGACGAGCTGCTGGCCGCCTTGGCCGAGCTTGAAGCCGCTCCGGCCCCGGCCGCGCCGGTCGCCGCCGCGCCGGCGGTCTATCTGGTGCTGTTCGACTTCGACAAGCACAACATCAACGGTGCCGCCCAGGCCGTGGTCAACCAGGTGGTCGCCGACTACAACGCCAACAAGTCGACGGCGATCTCGGTCACCGGCCATACCGACCGCTCCGGTTCGGACGCTTACAACGAGAAGCTCTCCGAGCAGCGTGCGGATGCGGTGCGCCAGGCCCTGATCGATGCCGGTGTCCCGGCCGATGCGATCACCACCGCCTGGAAGGGCGAATCGGAGAACGCAGTCCCGACCGCCGACGGCGTGAAGGAACAGGCCAACCGCCGCGCGGAAATCATCGTCCAGTAAGCGCGGACGACTGCCATCGAACGGCGCCGACTTCGGTCGGCGCCGTTTTCTTTTGCCCCGGCGGCGGTCGCCGGGGCGGTTTCAAGCCCTTGTTTTTCCACCGATCCTGCGGCTTCACCGCGGCCGGGAAAGCCGGTAAACTGCTTCCCGGGGAACGGCACGATCGGTCAGCCGGCCAAGGCTGGGTCTGAAGGACGCCATGTACAAGGAAACCACGCGCGCGATCACGGTGACGGTGCAGCCCACCTATCTCGACGACCAGTCCTCGCCGGACGAATCGCACTACGTCTGGAAGTACCAGGTGCGGATCGAGAACGGCGGCGGCGAGACCGTGCAGCTGCGCACCCGCTACTGGCGGATCACCAACTCCTGGGGCCGGGTCCAGGAGGTCCGCGGCGCCGGCGTGGTCGGCGAGCAGCCGATCCTGCATCCCGGCGAAGCCTACGAATATACCAGCGGCACCCCGCTGCAGACGCCCTCGGGCATCATGGCCGGCACCTACCAGATGGAAAGCTCGGCCGGCGAGCGCTTCGACGTCGCCATTCCCGCCTTCTCGCTGGACAGCCCCTATCAGCCGGTCCGGCTGAACTGACCGACACGCGAATCTCAGGAGTCCGTCCCGTGGCGAAACGTCCCGGCCAGAAACCCGCCGCCCCATCGTCTTCCAACCCGTCGCCTTCTCCCCGCGCCCCGAGCCAGGCCGACGCCGAGGCGGCGATCCGCACCCTGATCCGCTGGGCCGGCGACGATCCCGAGCGCGAGGGCCTGATCGACACGCCCAGCCGGGTGGCCCGCGCCTATCGCGAGTTCTTCAGCGGCTATGCCCAGGATCCCGCCATGGTGCTGAAGCGCACCTTTGAGGAGACCGACGGCTACGACGAGATGATCGTGCTGCGCGACATGCGCTTCGAGAGCCATTGCGAGCACCACATGGCGCCGATCATCGGCCGCGCCCATATCGCCTATCTGCCGCGCAAGCGCGTGGTCGGCATCAGCAAGCTCGCCCGCCTGCTCGACGTCTATGCCAAGCGCCTGCAGATCCAGGAGAAGCTCACCGCCCAGATCGCCAATACCCTGAACGACGTGCTGCAGCCGCGCGGCGTCGCCGTGGTGATCGATGCCAGCCATCAATGCATGACCACCCGCGGCGTGCACAAGCCGGGCACCTCGATGGTGACCAGCCGCATGCTCGGCGCCTTCCGCACCGATCCCTCGACCCGGCGGGAGTTCCTGGCCTTCATCGGCCTGCCCCCGGCCACCGTGGGCTCGAGCTCGTAGCTTGGCCGACACCGCCGACATCCTCGCCCGGCTGATCGCCTTCGATTCCGTCTCCGCACGCTCGAATCTCGGGGTGATCCACTGGATCCGCGACTATCTCGCCGGGCTCGGCGTCGCCGCCGTGGTGGTGCCGGCCGCCGACGGCCAGCCGAAGGCCAATCTCTGGGCCAGCATCGGCCCCGACCGCGACGGCGGCATCGTGCTCTCCGGCCATTCCGACGTGGTGCCGGTCGAGGGTCAGCCCTGGTCCAGCGACCCCTTCACCCTGCGCGACGGCGGCGACCGCTATTTCGGCCGCGGCACCGCGGACATGAAGGGCTTCATCGCCCTGGCGCTGGCCCTGGTGCCGGAGATGCTGCGGGCCAGGCTCGCGACCCCGATCCATCTCGCCATTTCCTATGACGAGGAACTCGGCTGCCTCGGCGCGCCGACCCTGCTCGCCGGGATCGGCCGGCAGTTCCGCAAGCCCCGCATCGCCATCGTCGGCGAGCCCACCGAGATGCGCCTGGGGACCCGCCACAAGGGCTGCTACACCTTCGAGACCACCGTCACTGGCCGCGACGGCCATTCCAGCCAGCCGGAGCGCGGGCTGAACGCGATCGCCGCCGGCGCCGAGGTGGTGGCGGCGCTGATGCGGATCTATGGCAGCCTGCGCAGCGACGGCCCTTTCGACCGGAGTTTCGATCCGCCGCATTCGACGCTGAACATCGGCCGCATCGAGGGCGGCACCGCCCTCAACATCATCGCCCGCAGCTGCACGGTCTATTGGGACTTCCGCGCCATCCCCGGCGCCGATCCCGCCGCGGTGCTGGCGCCGCTGGAGCGCTATGTCGCCGGCGACCTGCTGCCCCGCCTGCAGGCCGCGGCCTCCGAGGCCCGGATCGAGACCCGGCCCCGGGTCGGCGTGCCGCCGCTGGTCGAGGAGAAGGACGGCGCCGCCGAGGCGCTGGTCCGCCTGCTCTCCGGCCAGAACGATACCTTCGGCATGTCCTTCGCGACCGAGGCCGGCCAGTTCCAGCAGGCCGGTCTCTCCGCCATCGTCTGTGGCCCGGGCTCGATCCAGCAGGCGCACCAGCCCGACGAGTTCATCCTGAAGTCCCAGCTCGCAGCCGGCGAAGCCTTCCTCCGCCGGCTGATCGACTGGGCGGCGGCGAACTAGGCCCCGCCGCGGTTCAGGCCACCACCTTGCGGTAGAGATGCCAGGTCGCGTGACCGAGCACCGGCATGACCACGGCGAGGCCGAGGAACAGCGGCAGCGAGCCCAGCACCAGCATGACGGCGACGATCAGGCCCCAGAGCGCCATGGCGCCGGGATTGGCCGCCACCGCCCGGATCGAGGTGCGGACCGCCGTATCCAGCCCGACATCCCGGTCCAGCAGCAGCGGGAAGGAGATCACGCTGATCAGCAGCGCCGCCACCGCGAACAGGAAGCCGGTGCCGATGCCGATCGCGATCATCGTCCAGCCCGCCGGCGTGGTCAGCACGTCGCCGGCAAAGCTGACCATCGACGAGGCCGGCTGTGGCCCCAGGGTCGCCAGATAGATCAGCCACGACGCTGCCATCCACAGGGCGAAGAGCCCGACCAGAGCGAGGCCGAGCAGGGCCACGGCGCCGATCGCCGGCCGCTTCACCACCGCGGCGGCGGTCAGCCAGCTGATCGCGGCACCGCCCTCGCGCTGCCGGCTCATCTCGTAGAGGCCGATGGCCGCGAGCGGTCCCACCAGGGCGAAGCCCGAGGCCAGCGGGAAGATCAGCGGCAGCATGTTGGCGCCGACCGCCATCGGCACGGCGATCAGGCCGATGATCGGATAGATCACGCAGAGGAAGACCACGTCGCTGCGATAGGCGCCGAAATCGTCGAGCCCGCGCTGCAGCGCATCCTGGATGTCGGCGATGTCGATCCGCTGCACCCGGGGCAGGGCGGCGGCGGTCCGCGGCCTGTCGAGATGCGCATGACCGAGGCTCTGCCCGGCCGATCCGACGGTGTCGGCCGCCTGTTTCAGATGGTCCCAGCCCCATTCGATGGGGTTCCGGATGGTCGTATTCATCTTTGCCCTCCCGAGCCGTTGCTTCAAGGGAGGCGTGCCAGGCACGGCCGGTGCGAAAGGGGTCTAGCTGCCTTCCGGCACCCGGTCACGCCTGTCGCGCGACCCACCACTGGGTGAAATCATACGCCGATCCGGACCGGCACGCCACCGCCCCTCGGCTCCCCGCCTCCTCGCAGCGGGGGCATTTGTGCTAGAAGGAGACGTCCGATCGCAACAGGAGGCCGCCATGGATACCGAACAGCAGGTCGCCCGTCACTACGGTGCGCGCCCGGAAACCGGCGATGCAGCGCTGGAAATCCGGATCATCGATGCGCTGATTAAATCCGGGAAGGATGTCGCGAAGCTGACCGCCGCCGATCTTTCCGGCGTCGACGAATTCCATCTCGGCTGGCGGGCGCAGACCGTAGACCTCGCCCGCGAACTCGCGCTCGCCCCCGGCCTCCGGGTGCTCGACATCGGTTCCGGCCTCGGCGGCCCGGCGCGCTATTTCGCCGAGGCCCATGGCTGCCGGGTCACCGGCATCGACCTGACGCCGGAATTCGTCACCTGCGCCGTTGCGCTCACCCAGCGATGCGGCCTTGCCGGCAGGGTGGATTTCCAGCAGTGCAGCGCGCTCGCCATGCCCTTCGCCGCGTCCACCTTCGATGTCGCAACCCTGATCCATGTCGGCATGAACATCGCCGACAAGGCGAAGCTCTTCGCCGAGGCGCGGCGCGTGCTGATGGCCGGCGGGGCCTTCTGCGTCTATGACGTCATGCGGGCGGATGCGACGCCGCTGCCCTATCCGATGCCCTGGGCCGCCACGCCCGAGACCAGTTTCGTCGAGACGCCGGAGACCTATCGCCGCCTGCTGGAGGCGGCCGGTTTCCGGATTCGCCAGGAACGCAATCGCCGCGATTTCGTCCTGGATCTCGCCCGGAAAATGCGCGAGGACGCGGCCGTCAACGGCGCCCCGCCCTTGGGCCTGCATATCCTGATGGGCCCCGCCCGCAAGGAGCGCCTCGGCAACGTGATGGCGGCGCTGGAGCGCGGCAGCATCGCCCCGATCGAAATGATCGCCGTGGCGATCTAAACTCCCGTGAAGCGATCCGGAAGAGGGCGGCAATGATCGAGATGGTGATCGAGCAGAGACGGCGCAGCATCGGGGCCTTCGAGGTCGGGCGGGTGCTGCCCTGGCAGAAGCGCCGCAGTGTCGGCCCCTTCGTCTTCTTCGATCACATGGGCCCGGTGGATTTCCCCGCCGGCATCGCGCGCGAGGTCGACGTCCGGCCGCATCCCCATATCGGCCTCGCCACCGTCACCTATCTCTTCGCGGGCGAGATCATGCACCGCGACAGCGTCGGCTCGGAGCTGGCGATCCGGCCGGGCGAGGTCAACTGGATGACGGCCGGGCGCGGCATCACCCATTCCGAGCGTTTCGAGAAGGCCCGCCGCCAGGGCGATCGGGTGCACGGCATCCAGGCCTGGGTGGCGCTGCCGGTCGAACACGAGGAGACCGCACCCGCCTTCGCCCATCATGCCGGCGCCGACCTCCCCACCTATCGCGGCCATGGCCTGCAGGCGCGCCTCATCGCCGGTGCCGCCTTCGGCGCCACGGCGGCGGTGGCAACCCTGTCGCCGCTCTTCTATGTGCATTGGGAACTGGACGCGGGCGCCCGGGCCGAGCTGCCGGCGGAATATCCGGAGCGCGCCGCCTATGTGGTGCAGGGATCGGTCGCGGTCGGGGGACGGACCTACGGCGCCGGCCAGATGCTGGTCTTCACGCCCGGCGAAATCATCAATTTCACCGCCGGCGAGGCCGCGACCGTCATGCTGCTCGGCGGCGAGACCCTCGGCGAGCGCTTCATCGATTGGAACTTCGTCTCCTCCTCGAAGGCGCGCATCGAGCAGGCCAAGGCCGACTGGCGCGCCGGCCGCATGAAGCTCCCCGACCGCGACAACCAGGAGTTCATCCCGCTGCCGGATTGAGCAGCACATTCCTTCGCCCACCCCCCACCTCCACACCCCCATCGTCACCCGCGGGCTTGACCCGCGGGTCCGCCGCCCACCGCGTCATGCCGAGGCTTGGCCTTGGCATCCACGAGTTTTCAGGTGCAATATCTAAGACCTATGAATGCGAATTCCTGCGATGGCGGCGATGAGCACCAGCATCCCCGACTCCGTTCTGCGAACTGCCGCCTTCGATCATGTGCGGGCGCTGCGTGATACACATGGCCAGTTGGGATCAGCCGATCTTGCCAAGGGCTTTGAGTTTCGCGGCGAACGGATTCCATTGGTCAATCCTCAGCGCGGTATCTTCAAGCCACGACAGATGTCGCAGCTGCTCTCGATCAGGACGGTCATCCCAGCGCGTGGGAAACGCGTCTGGTATGACGATCAGCGTGACGCCCATCGTCAGATCTTCGAAGGCGATGAGACCGTGGACTACGCCTTCATGGGTACAGACCCCGATGCGCCAGACAATCGATGGCTACGCGAGGCATTCGAAACCCAAACGCCGATCATCTATTTCCTCGGTGTGGCGCCAGGGCTCTATCAAGTCGAACTGCCGACCTTTATCGTTGGATGGGACCGGCGCGGATTGAAGGCACGGCTGGCTTTTGGCTTGCCTGACCAACTCGCAATAGGCGCTCCCGAGACGGCAGCTGAACGGCGCTATGTACTTCGGGAAGTGAAGCAGCGCTTGCACCAGGATGCCTTTAGAGAGGCATTGATTGTCGCCTATCAGGGAAAATGCGCCTTGTCCGGTCTGCCGGAGCCAATGCTCCTGGATGCGGCCCACATTATTGCCGACAAGCATGAGTTGCTTGGTCAGCCGGTCATTCCCAATGGATTGCCGCTTTCAAAGACCTATCATGCCGCGTTCGACGCCCATCTCATTGGCATTGATCCGAATTATCGCGTGCACGTTGCGGACCGCCTGCTCAGCCTATCCGATGGACCCACGCTGGAAGCCCTTAAGCAGTTGCATGATGGAAAGATCCATCTTCCAAATAGGATAAAGGACTTTCCCGACCGAGATCGGCTGGCATTGCGATTTGAACGGTATGTTTCTGTAAATCTGCGCTAGGCCAGCAAACGGTTTTCTCCGACTTCCGCACAATTTTCCGCCCGCACCCCATCCTGTGTCGCTTCGGAAAATTCCGGCACGCCGGTTTCCGCCCGAAACATGTCACCGCTTGTCACAGGTTTGCGACTCGCAAATCAGCGTCTCCGGACGGAACATATGTCCGTCGGCGCAGTTGATCGGTGGTCGGTGAACGACTGGGAATGAACCGATCGGCGGCCGGAAAACGGGCCGAAGATTAACAAACGTTCAACTCGTGGGGAGTTGTGGGTGATGGCGATGGAAAACGAAGACTACGGCCAGGCACAGCAGGAATCAGCGCTCGGCGAGGACCGGATGGTCCAGGACCACGATGCAGCTGAGAGTCTGGGTGAACAGATCGGCGATACCATGCCGGTTCGCAACGCTTTCAGCCGGCGCACGACGCGCACCTCGAAACAGCCCTGGTACGAGCCCTATCTGCGCGAGATCCGCCGCACCCACTGACGGTCATTTCGTCACACGGCCCTGTTAAATTCGGGCCGTTAAGACGCCGGTAATATTCCCACTGCCCGTTTATTGCCACGATCATATTAAGTCCGCGAGGCCCATAAGGGGGGCCTCAGCCGGGGCGGGGAGACCCGCTACAGAATAGTCACAGCCGAATCCCAGGCCGATCCCAAACTGCATTGCACAGTGCCTGCGGCCCTAGCGGACGGCACCAATCACTCTTCCGGAAACGCACACCCGATGGCGGTGCCCGATGATGGATTCAGGGCCCCCGCCGCGAGGTTCCCGTCGCCGCTTTCAACCGACGCGATAGAGGCGATCCGGGCCCGGCGGGCTCAGACATAGCCCTTGGGGATCAGGTTATGCGCCCGGGCCTGGCGGGTCAGGTCCTCGCGGAAATCGGGATGCGCGATCGAGATCAGGGCGGTGGCCCGCTCGGCCACGGATTTTCCCTTCAAATTCACCATGCCGTATTCGGTGACCACATACATGACGTCGGTGCGCGGGGTGGTGACCACGTTGCCCGAGGTCAGGCCGAGCACGATCCGGCTCTGCGGGTGGCCCTTCTTGTCGTAGGTCGAGGACATGCAGATGAACGACTTGCCGCCTTTTGAGGCATAGGCGCCGCGGACGAACTGCAGCTGCCCGCCGGTGCCGCTGATATGCCGGTGCCCCGAGCTCTCCGAGGCGGCCTGGCCCTGCAGGTCCATCTGGGTGGTGTTGTTGATCGACACCACCTTGTCGTTCTGCATCACGTGGTGCGGCAGGTTGGTGTAGTCCACGGCATAGGACAGGATATCCTTGTTCCGGTGGATGGCGTCGTATTGCCGCTTCAGTCCCGCCGAGAAGGTGAAGACCATGCAGCCCGGATTGAGCGTCTTGCGCGCCCCGGTCACCAGCCCGGCCTCGTAGAGATCGATGATGCCGTCGGTGAGCATCTCGGTATGCACGCCCAGGTTCTTGACGCCGGCGTCCTTCAGCATCGAGCAGACGGCATTGGGCATGCCGCCGATGCCGATCTGCAGGCAGGCGCCGTCTTCCACTTCCGCCGCGATCAGGCCGGCGATCCGGCGGTCGATCTCGCTGACCGGCGGGTTCTTGATCTCGGGCAGGGGGTCGCTGCCGTCGGTGATGATGTAGTCGACATGGCTGGCATGGACGGCGTTCTCCTCGCCATAGGTATGCGGGGCGAATTCCGAGACCTCGACCACGACGCATTTCGCCCGCTCGATGATTGCCGCGCAATAGGTCGAGGCGCCGCCGAAATTGAAGTAGCCGTCGGCATCCATCGGCGCGGTCTTGATCACGATCATGTCCACCGGGTCGATGAAGCGGCGGTAGTAGTCGGGCACCTCGCCGAAATTCATCGGGATGTAGTTGCACCGCCCGAGGTCGTGCTGCTTGCGGTCATAGCCGGAGAAATGCCAGTTGAACCACAGGAAATGGTCGCCATGGGGATCGCATTCCAGCACCGCGCGCGGCCGCATCGACAGGCAGCCGCGGATCTTGACGCCGCTCAGCTCGTCCCGCCGCGCCGCCAGGGCATGGTCGAACCGGTCGGGCTGGGTCAGGCCGAAGCCCCAGTCGAGCCACATGCCGGACCGCACCAGCGCCGCGGCCTGCGCCGCGGTGACTTCCCGTGCCCTTTTCCCGCCCCGATCTGCTGGCATCTCCGGCCTCCCCAGCCTTTCTTGCTTGCCGGCAAGCCTAGCACAAACCGCCCGCCGGCGAAGCAGGTCCGTTCTCCCATGGGGCGGGGGCGCCTGCCGCTGCCTCGCGGCTAGCGCAGGAAGGCGCCCAGATATTGCGGGATCAGCTGTTCCAGCTGGCCGTTGAGGTCGCGCATGGTCTGGTCGAGCAGGTTGAACAGCACGATCTCGCGCTGGTTCAGCGTCATGTTCTCGGCCACCGTCTGGCTGCGCCCGGCCTCGGCGGTGACGCTGCCGGTGCGCTGCAGCAGCGGATTGCCGACCTCCAGCGTCACCTTGACGTTGAGATCGTAGCGGTCCGACTGGTCGGTGGTCAGCACCGCCTGCACCCCCTCCGAGCGCGGCAGCGGCGTGCGCGTCGAACGGGCGGAAACCACGCTGTAGGTCGCCTGGCCGCGCTGGCCGACGGCGCGCAGCCGGTCCTTCGCCCATTGCGCCGCGACCCGCGCCGGCGGCTCGGGAAACGCGCCGGCGATGTCGTCGGCATCGCCGGAGCTGTAGTCGTTGTGGATCTCGATCTGCGCCACGTCGAGCTCGAAGGCCGGCAGATGCGCATAGGTGATCTCGGGGAATTCATGCCGATCGGGATCGATGGCGCAGCCGGCGAGGGCGAGGCTGCCGAGCAGGCAGAAGCGGCGGCGGCTCAGTGCCGGCAGGCGCATCGGTTCAGCTGTTTTCATTGGGCTGCAGCTCCGCCGAGCGGAATTCGTAGCGGTTGTTGCAGAACTCGCAGACCACCTCGATCGTGCCGTCCTGCTCCATATGGGCGATGTCGTCGGCCGACATCACCCGCAGCACCGATTCCACCCGCTCGCGCGAGCAGCGGCACTGGGCGTGCAGTCCGTGGCCGGCGAAGACCCGCACGCCGTCCTCGTGGAACAGGCGGTAGAGCAGGTCGTTGATCGGCAGGTCGCGGCTCAGCAGCTCCTCGTCGGTGCAGCTCGCCAGCATGATCATGGCGCGGCGCCAGGCGTCGTCGGCATCCTCGATCGCCTCGTCGGTCTCCTCGGCGGGCAGGCGCTGCAGCATGATCGCCGCGGCGCGCCAGCCGGCCGGGCCGTGCTCGACGGCCAGCTTGAAGCCGGCCTGCAGCTGTTCCGACTGGCGGAAATAGTGGTGGATGCAGTCGACCAGGCTGGCCCCTTCCAGCTCGACGATGCCCTGGTAGCGGTCGGTGTCCTCGCCCTGGTCGACGGTGAAGGCGAGATAGCCGGCGCCGAGCAGCCGCGGCACCGTCAGTTTGCCGGCGGGCAGCGCCGCCACCGCCGCGGCGTCGAACTGGGCATAGCCGCGCATCGCCCCCGCCGAGGTCATGTCGGCGACCATCAGCTTGATCGGCCCGTCGCCCTTGGTCTGCAGGGTGAAGACGCCCTCGTATTTGAGCGCCGCCGCCAGGGTCGCCGCCAGCGTCATCATCTGCGCCAGCAGCCGCGCCACCGGTTCCGGATAGGCGTGCTTCCTGATGATCTCGTCGGCGACGCCGGCGAGGCGGATGAGCCGGCCCCGGACGCCGTGTCCCTCGATCTGGAAGGGCTGCACGAAATCCGCGTTCGGGGCGGCCGGGATCGGGCCAGGCTTCATGCGGCGGAGTCTAAATCAGACCGAAGCACCAGTACAGAATCCCTTGCTGGGCATGCAGGCGGTTCTCCGCCTCGTCCCAGACCACCGAGCGCGGCCCGTCGATCACCGCGGCGGTCATCTCGTCGCCGCGATGCGCCGGCAGGCAGTGCATGAAGATCGCATCCGCGTTGGCCTTGGCCATCAGCGTCTCGTCGACCTGGAAGCGGCGCAGCTGCTCGGTGCGGTCGAGGGTGTCGGCGTCGCCCATCGAGACCCAGGTGTCGGTGACCACGCAATCGGCGCCCTTCACCGCTTCCGCCGGCTCGGGGACGATCTTCACCTTGCCGCCCTTGGCCTTCGCCCAGGCCAGCACGTCGGGCGGCGGGGCGAGGTTGCCCGGACAGGCGATGTTGAGCTCGAAGTCGAACATCACCGCCGCCTGGATCCACGACGTCGCCATGTTGTTGCCGTCGCCCGACCAGGTGATGCGCCGCCCCTTGATCGGGCCGCGATGCTCCTCGAAGGTCATCACGTCGGCCATCAGCTGGCAGGGATGGGTACGGTCGGTGAGGCCGTTGATCACCGGCACGCTGGCATTGTCGGCCAGCTCCATCAGCTTCGATTCCTTGGTCGTGCGCACCATGATGCAGTCGACGTAGCGCGACAGCACCCGCGCGGTGTCGGCGACGGTCTCGCCGCGGCCGAGCTGCGAGCTCTCGCGCTCCAGCACCACCGCGTCGCCGCCCAGCTTCTTCATGCCGAGCTCGAAGGAGACCCGGGTGCGGGTCGAGGGCTTCTCGAAGATCATCGCCAGGGCCTTGCCGGCGAAGGGCTTCGGGTCGCCGTTCGGGAACCGGCCGGACTTCACCGCCTTGGCGGTGTCGATGATGCGGCGCAGGGCGTCGGCCGGGAGCCGGTCCAGGTCCAGGAAATGCCGGATTTCTTTTGAACCGATGTTCAACTTTTGAACGGTCATTCAGGCGGCTTTCGCTTGCGCGGCGACGCCGGCGAGGATCTCGACGGCGGCGTCCACCTCGGTTTCGGTGATGATCAGCGGCGGCAGCAGGCGGATGACGTTGTCGGCGGCGCCGACCGTCAGCAGGCCCGCCGCGCGCAGCCGGTCGACCAGCTCGGTATTGGTCCCGGCGCATTTCAGCCCCTGCATCAGCCCCTTGCCCCGGGCCTCGGTGAAGACCTGGGGGAAGCGCCCGACGAGGGCGTCGAGGCGGGTCCGGAAATGCGTGCCAACCCTTTGGACCTGCTCGAGAAATCCGGGCGCCAGCAGGATGTCGAGGACGGCGTTGCCGACCGCCATGGCGAGCGGGTTGCCGCCGAAGGTGGTGCCGTGGCTGCCATGGACGAAGGCCCTGGCAACCTTGTCGGTGGCGAGGCAGGCGCCGAGCGGGAAGCCGCCGCCGATGCCCTTGGCGGTGGCGACGATGTCCGGGGCGATCCCGGCCCATTCATGGGCGAAGAGCTTGCCGGTCCGGCCCATGCCGCATTGCACCTCGTCCAGCATCAGCAGGATGCCGAATTCGTCGCAGGTCTGGCGCAAGGCCTTCAGGAACTCCACCGAGCCGGCCCGCATGCCGCCTTCGCCCTGCACCGGCTCGATCAGGATCGCCGCGGTTTCCGGCCCGATCTTGGCGCGGACCTCGTTCAGGTTGCCGAAGGGCACGTGGTCGAAGCCTTCGACATAGGGGGCATAGCCCTTCAAATACTTCTCGTTGCCGGCGGCGGCGAGGGTTGCCAGGGTGCGGCCGTGGAACGAGCCCTCGAAGGCGATGACCCGGTAGCGGCCGGCATCGCCGAAATCGTCGTGATACTTGCGCAGCAGCTTGAAGCCGCATTCCAGCGCCTCGGCGCCGGAATTGCCGAAGAACACCTGGTCGGCAAAGCTGGCGGCGACCAGGCGCTCGGCGAGGCGCTCCTGGCCGGGGATGCGGAACAGGTTCGAGGTGTGCCAGACCCTGTTTGCCTGCTCGGTCAGCGCCTTGACCAGATGCGGATGGCAATGGCCGAGGGCGGTCACCGCGATGCCGCTGGCGAAGTCCAGGTAGCGCCGGCCGTCGACCGCGATCAGATAGGCGCCCTCGCCGCGCTCGAAGGCGACGTCGACGCGGTTGTAGGTGTTCATCAATGCGGTCATGGCGGGATCCCGGGAAAACGGCGAAGCGCCGAATATCGTGATCGCCCGGCGGGTTGTAAAGCGGATGTTGGAGAAATAGAAATTCAGCGGGGAATCAAGGTTTTAACCTGTATCCCCGGCGCAGCCAGCGATACACCCAGAGGCCGAGCGCCAGATCGACCAGGGCGACCACCAGGGCGCCCTGCCAGGGATCGGTCGCGGCCTGGCCGGTCATCCCGAAGCGAAAGCCGTCGATGACGTAGAAGATCGGATTCCAGCGCACGATCGCCTGGCCGAGTCCGGGCAGGGCGCCGACCTGATAGAACAGGCCGGAGAGGAAGGAGAGCGGGATCAGGATGAAGGTCTGGATCGCCGCGAACTGGTCCCATTTCTCCGCCCAGATGCCGACCAGGATGCCGACCAGGCTGTGCATCGCCGTCCCCATCACGGCGAAATAGAGCAGGGCCCAGGGCTGGGCGAGGCCGAGGCGGACGAAGAGCAGGCTGACCAGCGCCACCGCCCCGCCGACCAGGAGGCCGTTCAGCGTGCTGCCGGCGACATAGCCGATCATGCGCTCGAGCGGGCTCAAGGGCGCCATCAGCAGGTCGGCGATGATGCGCTCGTGCTTGTCGAAGATGAAGCTGCCGCAGGCGCCCTCATAGGCCTTCTCGCAGGCGGTGTAGACGATGAGGCCGGGGGCGATGAAATCGATCAGCCCGCCGCCGAGGGTGCCGGTGGTCTGCGCCGCCAGATGGAAGACCGCGAGATAGAGCAGGGCGGCGACCACCGGGCCGAAGAGCTGGTAGTTGTAGTCCGACATGCCGCGCCGGGTCTCGCGGCGGAACAGGGCGTAGAGGCCGCGCCAGCTGACCGGGCCGAAGCGGCGCGGCCCCAGGGAAAGGCTGCGGCTCACGGCTTCAACCGGAAGCCGCGCCGGAAGCAGCCATAGGCCAGGGCGAAGAGCACGGCATTGGCGGCGACCAGCATGAAGATGCCGATGGCGAGCGAGCCGTCGGCATGGCCGATGAAGCCGTAGCGGAAACCGTCGATCATGTAGAAGAACGGATTGGCATGGGCGAGGTATTGCCAGGTCTCCGGCAGCCGCTGCGAGGAATAGAAGGCGCCAGAGAGGAAGCTCAGCGGGGTGATGACGAAATTGGTGACCGCCGCCAGCTGGTCGAACTTCTCCGACCAGATGCCGGAGAGCATGCCGAGCAGCGACAGCATCAGGCTGGCCATCACCGCGTGGAAGACGACGAAGGCCGGATGCGCGATCTCGACCGGGACGAAGACCGCCATGGCGATCCCGGTGGAGATGCCGACGATCAGCCCGCGGGTCAGGCCGCCGGCGGCGATGCCGAGGGTCAGTTCCAGCGGGGTCAGCGGCGGCATCAGCAGGTCGACGATGTTGCCCTGGATCTTGGCGATCAGCAGCGAGGAGGAGGTATTGGCGAAGGCGTTCTGGGTCATCGACATGATGATGAGCCCGGGCGCCAGGAAGCGGGTGTAGCTGACGCCGCCCACCTGATCGACCGCATGGCCGAGCGCCAGCACGAAGATCGCCAGGAACAGCAGGCTGGTCACCAGCGGCGCCACGATGGTCTGGGTGCCGACCTTCAGGAAGCGCCGCACCTCCTTGCGATAGAGGGTGGAGAGCCCGATCCAGTTGACGGTGCCGTAATGGCGGGGGGCGAGCGGAGAATTGCTGAGATCGGCCATGGACGGGGTTTCGGTTCCGAATGGCCGGGACCCTAGCCCCGCCGCCGGGCCGATGCAATGGGGCGCGCTGTCCTATTCGGGCAGTCCTGCCTTGCGCATGCCGTCGATGAAACGGCGGGAAATCTCGCCGGTCCAGCCGCCGGTGCGCAGGGTGGAGAGCCGGAAGTCCGGCTGCAGGCGCAGGACTTCGGCCGCCATGGCATGAGCCTCGTCCAGCCGGTCCAGCTGCGCATAGCTGGCGGCAAGACGCGCGAGGACCCAGGGTCCCGGCTGCGTCCGGTGGCCGTAGGCCTCGATGGCGTCGGCATAGCGGCGCGCAACATAGAAGATCGAGCCGAGATCGAGCCAGTACCATTCGGGGTGGTAGGGATTGAGCCGCATCGCCTCGCGGATGCGATCGATCGCCTCATCGTACCGGCCCTGGGAGGCGATGGAGTTACCGTGGGCGGCGATGGCATTGGCGTCGTTGGGATTGAGCGCGATCGCGCGTAGGAGCGCGCGTTCCTCGCCGGCCAGATCGTTGGCAAAGCCGAGAATCATCCCGAACAGCCAGTGGCAGCGGCCCTCGGCATCGTCCATTTCGACCGCCTTCAGGACCATCGCCCGGGCGCGTTCCAGGATCTCCGGCGGCGTCTGGTCGTAGCCGTGCAGCACCGTCTCGGCGAAGCCGCGATAGGCCAAGGCGAGGGCGTAGTCGGGGTCGAGGTCGACGGCCTGCTGGAAGAGCTCGATCGCCTTCTCGTTGTCGCCGGGGCCATAGCCGCGCAGATGCTTGATGCCGCGCAGCAGGCATTCATAGGCGGCGAGCTTCGGCTTGTGGCGGCTGCGCTCGATCAGCGAGCCTTCGACCCGGGTCTGCAGCATCGAAACGATGGGGCCGGTGAGCCGGTCCGGGATGCCGGGCGCATCCGCCATGGCGCAGTCGAAGGCCTCGCCCCAAACCTGGGCGCGGGTCGCGGCATTGACCAGGCGCACGGTGATGCGCAGCCGGTCGTCGAGCTTCTGCAGGCTGCCCTGGACCAGATAGGCCGCGCCGAGGCGCCGGCCGATCTCCGCCACGTCCTCGGTCTGCTGGGCCACCGCCGAGGAGGAGTAGCGGTCGATGACGAAGAGCAGGCGGAAGCGCCCGAGGCCGGTGACGATGTCCTCGGCGATGCCGTCGCAGAGATGGCCGAGGGTCGGCGCGTCGCTGAGATTGCGGAACGGCAGGACTGCGATCGACGGTCGGTCGGGCTCGGCCGCGGCGGCCGCGGCCGGCGCCGGGCCGGTCGTCGGCTGGTCGGTCAGGATGTCGCGATAGAGCGCCTCGGTCTGCAGGTCGGGGGTGACGGCGAGGTCCCGCTTCAGGGCCGCGCTGCAGCTGGCATAGGCCCGTAGGGCCTCGCTTCGCGCGCCCTTGCGCAGGAGCAGGCGCATCAGGCTGCGATAGGCGGATTCGCGCAAGGGGTCGCAGGCGATGAGGCGGCGGGCCAGGGCCTCGGCGGCGTTCAGCGTTGCCGGCGGCGGATCGGTCAGGGAGACCCGTTCCAGCGCCAGCGCCGCCAGGGCCGCCAGGCGCTCGCGCTCGCCCAGGAGCCATTGGGTGAAGTCCGGTGTCACCCCGTCCATGCCCTCCAGCAGATCGCCGCGATAGAGATCGGCGGCGGCGGCGGTCAGGATGGCGTCGCCGCCGGCCGCACGCTCGAAGGCCTGGACGTCGATCTCGGTACCCTCGGCGCGGAAGGCGACCTGCTCCCGGTCGGCCTCGAGGGGATCGAGCCCCGCCTGGCGGAAGGCCTGGCGGATGGCGGCGAGGGACTGGCGCAGGCTGTCCCGGGCCTGGGTCTCGCCCCGGTCGCCCCAGAGCAGGCCGGCCAGCCGGTCGCGGGCCAGCGGCCTGCCGGCGGCCAGCGCCAGATAGGCCAGCAGCAGCCGGTCCTTGCGGGTGGTGAGGGCGAGTTCGCCGCCCGCCGCCGCGGCAAGGCCAAATCCGCCCAGCAATGCCAGCCTGACTGAGGTCAATTCGCCCCCTCTGCCCCGTTCGAGCGCCCCTGGTTCGCGATTTTACGCGGTTTTCACGCGGGAACCAGCCGCTGGGCGGCCGCCGGCCGGCCGATTTCACGCTCGGCTTGCGGCTCCGCGGGAGGCTCCTCCCAGGCCCAACCATAGCCAGAGAGGGGATTTCCATGAAGCGGTTCCAGCAGATCATGCGCCAGGGTTTCGCGTCCCTCGTCCGCCGCGACCCGGGGATCAGGTTCGGCGGCGGTGCCGACCGGGACTGGCTGCCCCCGGTGATCGGCCCCGCCGACTGGCCCCAGGGCCTGATGGCCGGCATGGCGGACGGCAGCGGCACGTGGTATTTCGACAGGCACTGAGCAATGATGGCGAGTCTGACCAGCATGGCGCGTCCCCGGTCCCGGGAAGCGGAAACGAGAATGGCGCTGACCGCCGAGCTGGTGGCGCGGTGCGAACGGGCCGAGCCCGATCCGGGCCCGCATCCCAAATACGACTATTTCACCGAAGACGACTACGACGCGGCGACGGCGCGGCTGCTGCAGGCGCATGGCACCGGGCCGCTCTGGATCTTCGCCTACGGTTCGCTGCTGTGGAAGCCGGTCGGCGAGGGCGGGGCGCATCGCCGGGCGCGGGCGCATGGCTGGCACCGCGCCTTCTGCCTGGAGCTGACTTCGCTATCGCGGCTCGCCGCAACAGCTGGGGCTGATGATGGGCCTCAGGCGCGGCGGCAGCTGCGACGGCGTGATCTACCGCCTGCCCGAGGGCGATCATGCCGCCCAGCTCGGCCTGCTGCTGCGCCGGGAGGTCGGCAGCCACGAGGATCTGAGCGGCGCCCGCTGGCTGAACGTGCAGACCGCGGAAGGCAGGGTCCGGGCGCTCACCTTCTGGGCCGAGCCGCGCGGCGCCGACTACTGGGTCGCCCGGCCGCTCGCGGAGGTGGCCCATATCCTCGCCCGCGCCTGCGGCCATGTCGGATCGGGTGCCGCCTATCTCTTCCACACCGTCGCCGCCCTGGAGAAATTCGGCATCCGCGACCGCAACCTCTGGCAGCTCCAGGAGATGGTGGCGGCGGAGATCGAGCGGCTGGAGGACGGTGCGGGCAATCCTTTGGCGCCATCGGCCTCCGCCCGCTGAGGACCGGCGGCCCCCGCCGCGCCACCCTGGACGTCGAAATCTGCTATCCTTGCCGCCATGCATCCGCGCAAGAAGCCCCGGCGCCTCGAGCCCAAGCATCTCAAGGACATCGCCCTCGACTACCTGGCGAAGTTCGCCGCCTCCAGCGCCAGGCTGAAGACGGTGCTGAAGCGCCGCATCGATCTCTCCGCCCGGGCGCATGACGACGACCCGGCGCCGCTGCTGGCCGAGATGGAGCGGCTGCTGGCCGAGCTTGCCGCCAAGGGGATCCTGAACGACGGTGCCTTCGCCGAGATGAAGACCCGCTCGCTGGCGCGGCGCGGCGGCTCCCGGCGCAAGATCGAGGCGAGCCTCGCCGCCGCCGGCGTGTCACGGGCGGACAGCGCCACGGCGATCGCCAAGCTGCGCGAGGAGGATCCGGAGGCGGAAGTCGCCGCGGCGCTCGCCTTCGCCAAGCGCCGGCGGCTCGGTGCCTTCCGGTCGCGCAGCGACGACTCGCCAGAACGGCGGCGCAAGGACCTGGGCGCGATGGCGCGGGCGGGATTCGCCATGGAGGTGGCGAAGAAGGCGCTGCAGGCGGAGGAGCCCTAGGCGATCACTTCCCCCTCTCCCACAAGAGGAGAGGGGGGAAGCAGGTGGGGTTCGTATTACGCCGGCATCAGCCCTTCGGCCTTGAGGTCGCGCATGGCGGCCTCGATGCCCTTCCTGAGGATGCCGACCAGCTCGTCGATCTGGGCCTCGGTGAGGACCAGCGGCGGCGAGATGATGTTGAGGGCGCCGATCGGGCGGACGATCAGGCCCAGGCGCTCGCAATGATCCGAGATCCGCTTGCCGATATTCACCTCGTCCGGGAAGTGCGCGCGGGTCTTCGGATCGGCGACGTTCTCGACGCACATCATGAAGTTGCTGCCGCGGACATCGCCGACGATGGGAAGGTCGCGGAGCTCGTTCAGCTTCTTCTCGAGATAGGGACCGACCTTGCGGACATGGCCGCAGAGATCCTCGCGCTCCATCACCGCGATGTTGGCGAGCGCCGCGGCGCAGGCGATCGGGTGGCCGGAATAGGTATAGCCGTTGGTGAACCAGCCGTCGGGATCGGGGCTGCTGATCGCCTCGTAGATCGCATCGGAGAAGATGCAGACGCCCAGCGGCTGATAGCCCGAGGTCAGGCCCTTGGCGCTGACGATGATGTCGGGGACGATGCCGAACACGTCTTCCGAGGCGAAGAAATGCCCGAGACGGCCGAAACCGGTTACCACCTCGTCGGAGATGTAGAGCACGTCGTACTTGCGGCAAACATCGAGGGTGCGCTTGTGGTAGCCCTTCGGCGGAACGATGACGCCGCCGGCGCCCAGCACCGGCTCGGCGAAGAAGCAGGCGACATTGTCGGCGCCGAGCTCGAGGATCTTCGCCTCCAGCTCCGCCACCAGCCGGTCGCAGAACGCGCCTTCGTCGGTGCCGACGGGCTGGCGGTAGATGTTCGGCTCGGAGACGTGGTGGATCCAGTCGTCGATGAAGTTCATGTGCGGGCTGCGGTCGGCGGGCTTGCCGGAGATCGAGCCGGTCACATAGGTGCTGCCATGATAGCCGCCGTGGCGGGCGATCACGTGCTTCTTCGACTTGTGGCCGCGCTTGGAATGATAGTAGTGCACCAGGCGCACGGCGGTGTCGTTCGCGGTCGAGCCGCCGCAGGTATAGAAGACGTGGTTGAGATCGCCGGGGGCGAGGCTGGCCAGCTTCGCCGCCAGTTCCGCGGCCGGCACGTTGGTGGTGTCGACGAAGGGATTGTAGAAGGCGAGGCGCATCGCCTGCTGGTAGATGGCGTCGGCAATCTCGCGCCGGCCGTAGCCGACATTGACGCACCACAGGCCGCCGATGCCGTCGAGATACTTCTTGCCGGAGAGGTCGTAGACATAGGCCCCCTCGGCGCGGCCCATGACCAGCGAGCCGTCCTTCTTGAAGGAGTCGAAATGCGTCCAGGGATGCAGGAAATGCGCCTTGTCCTTCTGCCAGATGTCCTGCTGGTCGACCTGGTCGAGGCTGGCGGCCCAGACCTGGGGGCTCGCTGCGGCGGGTGCGGTGGCGGTGCCGGACATGCTGGTTCTCCCGTTGGTCCCCGACTTGGGGTAAACTTGCCTGAAGGTTAAATTTGCTCTTGGCAAAAAATTATAGTGACTATAAAATTATAGTCAACCAAGGAAAAACCGTAAATGGCCGGATTGCGCGACAAACAGAAGGAACGGCGGCGCGAGGCGATCATGGCCGCCGCCGCCAACCTGTTCAAGAAGAAGGGTTTTGCCGCCGCCTCCATGGAGGAGATCGCGGCCGGGGCGGAGCTCTCGGTGGGCACCGTCTACAACTACTTCAAGACCAAGGGCGACATCTGCCTTGCCATCTACCGGGCCGACCGCGACCTGGTCCAGGCGGCGACCGACAAGGTGATCGCCCATCCGCCGGCCGATCCGGTGGCGGCGATCTGCAAGCTGATGGAGACCGATTTCGAGACCGAGCTGGATTTCATCGACCGCGCGGTCTGGGAATTGCTGCTGGTCGCCGCCTTCACCGCCGAGGCGCATCTCGCCGCCGAGCTGATCGACGACGACTTCAAGCGCATCGGCCAGTTCGAGAAGCTGCTGACGGCGCTGCAGGCGCGCGGCCATCTCGGCCCCGGCGTCGACGTGAAGAGCGCCGCCGAGCTGCTGGGGGCGCTCAACCTGCTCTACTTCATCAACTGGGTGGTGGAGATGCGCAGCGGCGCCGGCGCGAAGACCGGCAGCATGCTGAATGCGGCGGCGCGCAAGGTGCTGCGCCGCCAGGTGGCGCAGTTGGTGGACGGGCTGAAGGGCTAGGAGGCGCAGGATGCGACGCCTGTTGCTGGGACTCCTGCTGGCCGGCCTCGCCGGCGGCGCGGCGCCGGGCGGGATATCGGCGCCCTGGGTGACGCTAGCCTGGGTGACGCCGGCCCGGGCCGAGACCTTCAGCTTCGGCGCCTGGGGCGACCTGCCCTATGCCCGCAACCGCGATGCGCCGCGGCTGCCGGCCCTGATCGCCGACATCAACCGCGCCGACATCGCCTTCACGATCTTCGACGGCGACATCAAGGACAGCAGCGTCGCCTGCGACGATGCCTCCTATGCCGCCGCCATCGCCCGCTTCGACAGCCTGCGGGCGCCGGTCGTCTATGTGCCGGGCGACAACGAATGGACCGACTGCTGGCACCTGAAGGCCGGCGGCTACGACGCGCTGGAGCGGCTCGACCATCTGCGCCGCACGATGTTCGCCCGGCCGCGCAGCTTCGGGCGCCGGACCCTCGACCTGGAGCAGCAGGGCGCGCCCGGCGCGGCCTTCTCCGAGAACACCCGCTTCGTCCATCGCGGCATCGTCTTCGTGCAGCTGAACGTCGCGGGCAGCGACAACAACCGGGTGGAGAGCGATGCGCTCTGCCTGGCGAAGCCGAAGCGCGATCTCGCGCAATGCGCCGCCGACAATGCCGAGTTCCAGGCGCGCAACGAGGCCGACATCGCCTGGATGCACCGGGGTTTCGCCCTGGCGCGGGCACTCAGGGCGCCGGGCCTGGTGCTCACCTTCCAGGCCGATCCGCATTTCGAATCGGTCGACAGCGCGGCCGCGACCTTCGACGTGGCGGGGAACCGGGGCTATCCGGATCTCATTGCGCATCTCGTCGCCGAGGCCCGGGATTTTCCCGGCCAGATCCTGCTGATCCACGGCGACTCGCATTACTTCCGGCTCGACAAGCCGCTGGCGGCGCAGAACGACCTCGTCGCCAACCTGACGCGGCTGGAGACCTTCGGCAGTCCCAACCTGCATTGGGTGCGGATCGACGTCGACACCGCGGCGCCGGAGGTCTTCACCGTGCGGCCGCAGATGGTGGCGCAGCCGCAGCCGGCGGGGAACTAGGCGCCGCTACGCCGCCTCGACCAGCAGGATGGTGCCGCGCACGCCGGTGATCTTCACCCGCGCGCCCAGCGGCTGGTCGGTGCCTTCCGCCTGCCAGACCGAATCGTCGATCTTCACCTTGCCGCGGCCGTTGGCGATCGGCTCGATCAGGTTGCCGATGCGCCCGATCAGCGATTCGCTGCGGCGGTTCAGGGTGGCGTCATCGGTGTCGATCTTGAACTTGCGGCCGAACTTGTACCAGGCCAGCACCGAGACCGCCGACAGCGCCGCGAACACCACCAGCTGGTTCTCCCAGCCGAGCGCCGGCGCCACCAGCACGATGAGGCCGGTGGCGAGGCCCGCGGCGCCGAGCCAGATGAAGAAGAATCCCGGCGTCATGATCTCGATGCCGGCGAAGACCGCCGCCAGGATCAGCCAGTGCCAGAACTGCATGCCGTTCTCGAAGCCTTCCATGAAATGGCCTCCACTTCCTTGTCAGTTGCGACGCCGCCCGTGAGCCGCCAATCGGCGCCGCTATTCGGCGCCGCTGCGCGGCACCCGGGTGCTCGCCTGCTGCTGGCCCAGCGCGCTCTTCGCCAGTTCGGCGATGCCGCCGATGGCGCCGATCAGGTTCGAGGCCTCCAGCGGCATCATGATCAGCTTCTGGTTCGGCGCCGTCGCCACCTGCTGCAGGGCCTCGACGTATTTCAGGCCGAGGAAGTAGTTGATCGCCTGCACGTCGCCCTTGGCGATCGCCTCCGAGACCATGGCGGTCGCCTTGGCTTCCGCCTCGGCCGAGCGTTCGCGGGCCTCGGCGGTGCGGAAGGCGGCCTCGCGCTGGCCCTCGGCCTGCAGGATGGTCGACTGCCGGTCGCCCTCGGCGCTGAGGATCGAGCTCTGCTTGGCACCCTCGGCCTTCAGGATCGCCGCCTGGCGCAGGCCCTCGGCCTCGAGGATCGCCGCGCGCTTGTCGCGCTCGGCCTTCATCTGCCGGCCCATGGATTCGACCAGGTCGCGCGGCGGGGCGATGTCCTTGATCTCGATGCGGGTCACCTTGATGCCCCAGGGCGAGGTGGCGTCGTCGACCACCTTCAGCAGCTGGTGATTGATCTTGTCGCGCATCGACAGCAGCTCGTCGAGATCCATCGAACCCATCACGGTGCGGATGTTGGTCATCGTCAGGTTGAGGATGGCGTTCTCCAGGTTGTTCACCTCATAGGCGGATTTCGCCGCGTCCAGCACCTGGTAGAAGACCACGCCGTCGACGCTGACCATGGCGTTGTCCTTGGTGATGATCTCCTGGGTCGGCACGTCGAGCACCGATTCCATCATGTTGACCTTGGCGCCGATGCGGTCGAAGAACGGCACGATGAAGTTCAGGCCCGGGCGCAGGGTGACCGTGTACCGGCCGAACCGTTCGACCGTCCATTCGCGGCCCTGCGGCACCGATTTGATGCCCATGAACACCAGCATCACCGCCACCACCACGATGACGATGGCGAAAACTGCGAAAGTTCCCATGGCTGTACTGCCCCACGCTCCAGTTGGTCGGCACGTCATGCGGCCGATTGCCACATCAATTTAGGGGACTTTCGCCCCGGTTCAAGCGAAACCGGTTAAGTACCTGTCAGGGCTGGGCAATTCGCGGCGCTTGCGGCGCCTCCGGCACGGCGCCGAGTTCGACCGATTCGATGTCGCCGGCGCGCTTCATCACCTTCTCGGTGGAGATGCGGATGTCGCGCACGTCGCCCACCGCCTGGTCGAAATGCTTCTGCAGCTTCGCCGTGCGGTCGTCGAGCCGTTCGACGTCCTTCAGCAGCTCGCCGACCTTGGCCTGGATGACATGCGCCTGCTCGCGCATCCGCACGTCCTTCAGCACCGCGCGCACGGTGGTCAGCGTCGCCATCAGCGTCGTCGGCGAGACGATCCAGACCCGCACCCGGGAGGCCTCCTCGACCAGGTTGGGGAAATTGGCGTGCAGCTCGGCATAGACCGATTCCGAGGGCAGGAACATCAGCGCCGATTCCGCGGTCTCGCCGGGGACGATGTATTTCTCGGCGATGGCGCGGATGTGCAGGCGGATGGCGCTGGAGAAGTCGCGCCGGGCGACCACCAGCATGGCGTCGTCCTTGGCGTCGCGGATGGCGCGGTAGGATTCCAGCGGGAACTTCGAATCGATGGCGATCGGTCCCGGCGGGTTGGGCAGCTTCAGCAGGCAGTCGACCCGCTTGCCGCCGCTCAGCGTCGCCTGGAACTCGTAGTTCGAGGGCGCCATGATGGTCTGCACGATGTCGGCCAGCTGCACCTCGCCGAAGGCGCCGCGCGACTGCTTGTTGGAGAGGATGTCCTGCAGGCTGACCATCTGGGTCGAGAGCTCGGCGATGTTCTTCTGCGCGGCGTCGATCACCGCCAGGCGCTCCTTCAGCTCGGCCAGGGACTTGCCGGCCTCGGCGGCGTTCTGCTGCAGCCGGTCGGCGACCCGCTCGCCGAGCTGGCCCAGGCGCTGGTCGATCGCGGTCTGCGCCGCGGCCTGGGCGGCGGAATGCTGGGCGGCCAGCTGCTGCAGCTGGCCGGAAAGCGCATCGAGGCGCGGATCGGCCGGCTTCTGGCGCAGCTGCAGCAGGATCAGCACGGCGACGCCGAGGGCGGCCAGGCCGGCCAGGAGGAGGGGGAGGAGATCCATGGAATAACCCTTCGGCGACTCGGGAATGGGCCGGCCGGCATTATGCCAAATTCGCCGGTCCAAGGGTCCCCGCCGCGGGTCGACAGGGGAACCGCGGCGGGCCCGCCGGGGAACCGCCCGGGAACCGGCGCCTTGCCTTGACCTCGGCGGCGGAAATCCATAGGTAAGTCGGGAACCGCCCGGGCCCGCCCGGGCCTGCAGGATTTCGAGGAATGGCGATACTTCCGATCATCGTGGCGCCGGACCCGCGGCTGAAGCAGATCGCGGAACCGGTGATGAAGGTGGATGCCAAGATCCGCCAGCTGATGGACGACATGCTGGAGACCATGTACCTGGCGCCCGGCATCGGCCTCGCCGCGCCCCAGGTCGGCGTGCTGAAGCGCATCATCGTGCTCGACATCGCCCATGAGGACGAGACGCCGCAGCCGCTGAAGATGGCCAATCCGGAACTGGTCTGGGTCTCCGAAGACGACGCCACCTACAGCGAGGGCTGCCTCAGCGTGCCCGACCACTATGCCGACGTGCAGCGGCCGGCGGCGATCCGGGTGAAGTATCTCGACGAGACCAATGCCACCCGGGAACTCGCGGTCGATGGGCTGCTGGCGACCTGCATCCAGCACGAGATCGATCATCTCGAAGGCGTCCTGTTCATCGACCATCTGACCGCGCTGAAGCGCAACATCATCCTGCGCAAGCTCTTGAAGGCGAAGAAGAGCGGCCAAGACGTGCCGGCGTGACCGCCCCGGGTCCGACGGCGGGCGATTGAACACCGCATGACCCAAAGCCTCCGCCTGGTCTTCATGGGCACGCCGGAATTCGCGGCGACCGCCTTGCAGGCGCTGATCGCGGCCGGCCACGGGATCGCCGCCGTCTATTCCCAGCCGCCGCGTCCGGCCGGGCGCGGCCAGGCGCTGCGGAAATCGCCGGTGCAGGTCCTGGCGGAGTCGCACGGGGATCGAGGTCCGCACCCCGTCCAGCCTGAAATCCCCGGAATCCCAGGCGGATTTCGCCGCCCTCAAGGCCGATGCGGCGGTGGTCGCCGCCTATGGGCTGCTGCTGCCTGAGGCGGTGCTGGCGGCGCCGCGGCTCGGCTGCCTCAACATCCATGCCTCGCTGCTGCCGCGCTGGCGCGGCGCCGCGCCGATCCAGCGGGCGATCCTGGCCGGCGATGCCGAAACCGGCATCTCCATCATGCAGATGGATCGCGGCCTCGATACCGGCGCCGTGCTGCTGGCGGAACGCTCTCGCGATCGGTGCCCGCGAGACCGCCGGCGAGCTGCATGACCGGCTGGCCGCCCTCGGCGCCACGGCCATCCTGAAGGCGCTGGACGGCCTTGCCGCCGGCGGGCTCCGCCCGGTGCCGCAGCCGGCGGAGGGCATCACCTATGCGGCGAAGATCTCGCCGGCCGAGGCGCGGCTCGACTGGCGGAAGCCGGCGATCGCGCTCGAGCGCGCCGTCCGCGCCTTCAATCCGGTGCCGGGCGCCTGGCTGGAACTCGACGGCGGCGAACGGATGAAGGTTCTTGCGGCGATGGCGGTCGAAGGCCGCGGCGCCCCCGGCACCCTCTCGACGACCGCCTGACCATCGCCTGCGGCGAAGGCGCGCTGCGGCCGCTCGTCGTGCAGCGCGCCGGCCGCAAGCCGATGGCGGTCGACGACCTGCTGCGCGGCTTCAGCCTGGCGAAGGGCCGGGTGCTGGCGTGACCCGCTTCAAGCTCACCCTCGAATATGACGGCGGCGCCTTCTCCGGCTGGCAGCGGCAGGCGCGCGATCCCAGCATCCAGCAGGCGCTGGAGGAGGCGGTCTTCCGCATCACCGGCGAGACCGTCGTGGTGGAGGGCGCCGGGCGCACCGATGCCGGCGTCCATGCCCTCTGCCAGGTGGCGCATGTCGACATCGCCAAGGAGATCTCCGCCGAGCGGCTGCGCCAGGCGATCAACTTCCACGTCCGGCCGGCGGCGATCTCGGTGCTGGCGTCGGAAGCGGTCGGCGAGGATTTCCATGCCCGCTTCTCGGCCACCGGCCGGGCCTATCTCTACCGCATCGTCAACCGCAACGCGCCGCTCACCGTCGATCGCGGCCGGGCCTGGCTGGTGGCGGCGCCGCTCGACGCCGCGGCGATGCACGCCGCCGCGCAGATCCTGGTCGGCCACCACGACTTCACCAGCTTCCGCGCCTCGCTCTGCCAGGCGAAATCACCGGTGAAGACCCTGGACCGCCTGGAGATCCGCCGGGCCGGCGCCGAGATCGACGTCATCGCCGAGGCCAGGTCCTTCCTGCACCACCAGGTGCGCAACATGGTGGGAACGCTGAAGCTGGTCGGCGAGGGGAAATGGACGGCGGCCGACGTGCAGGCCGCCCTCGATGCCCGGGACCGCGCCGCCGGCGGCCCCACCGCCCCGCCGGACGGGCTCTATCTGACGCGGGTGAGCTACGCCTAGATCGGGTTGCGCTCCAGCCAGTCCAGCAAGCCGCCGAATCCCTGCAGCTGCACGAAGCGCGCGGTTTCCACCGGCGGCTCGGCATGCTCATGCGCCCAGGTCAGGTGATAGGGGATGTGGATGCCCCAGAGGCCGGCCTCGATGGCGGGGAGGATGTCCGAGCGCAGGGAATTGCCGATCATCGCCGCCGTGCCGCCGCCGGCGAGGTCCGCGGCGAAGATCCGCCGGTAGGTCGCGGCGGTCTTCTCGCTGACGATCTCGATGCGGTCGAAATAGTCGCCGAGGCCGGAGCGCGCCAGCTTCTGCTCCTGATCGAGGAGATCGCCCTTGGTGACGAGGACCAGCCGGTAGCCGCTGTCCCGGAGGCGATGCAGGGTCGCCTCGACATCCGGCAGGGTCTCCACCGGATGGCGCAGCATCTCCCGGCCGATCGTCAGGATGTTCTCGATGACTGCGGCCGGGACCCTGCCGCCGCTGAGCTCGATCGCGGTCTCGATCATCGACAGGGTGAAGCCCTTGATGCCGTAGCCGTAGAGCGCGAGGTTCCGGCTCTCGACCGCGAGCAGCCGCGCCATCGACTGCTCGGCATCGCCGAAGGGACCGAGCAGCTCGAGAAACTTCCGCTGCGTCAGGTGGAAGACCGATTCGTTGTGCCAGAGCGTGTCGTCGGCATCGAGGCCGAGGGTCTTGATCGGCATGGCGATTGAACGTCCGCAGTCAGTTGGCGAAGGCGCGTCCCATTTTCAACCCGTCGACCCAGACCTGCGCAATGGTCTTCGCCTCGGCGGCGGTGCAGGCCTCGGGGTCGAGGCAGTGCTCCAGCCAGAGCCCGTCCAGGAGCGCGGTGAAGGCGAGGGCGGCGAGGCGGGCATCGATGTCGTTCCCGTCCGCCCTGCGGATGCCGGCGATCAGCCGTTCCAGGCGCCGGCGGTATTCCGCATAGACCTTGCCGTGGATGGCGTGGATCTCCGGATCGGTGCGGGTCAGGCTCCAGAAGGTGAGCCAGACGGCGAGCAGGTTGGGATCCAGCAGCGGCGGGCTGAAGCTTGCATCGATGAAGGCGCGCAGCTGGGTCTCGGGATCCGGCCCGGCCTCGGCCAGGGCATCGCTCAGATGCGCCTCGACCCGCTTGCCGGTCCAGCGATAGGTCTCGGCGATCAGGTCGCGCATGCCGGCGAAATGATGCCGGACCAGGCCGGGCGAGACCCCGGCCTCGGCCGCCACATGCCGGACCGAGGTGCCGTCGAGGCCGTATTTCGCCAGGCAGCGGGCGGTGGCGTCGATCAGCTGCTGGCGCCGGGCCTCGGGGAGGTCGCGGGTGAATTTGGGCGCTCGGGCCACGGCGGAACCATCCCATCCCTGGATTCGGGTTAATTTTACTAACGTATAATAGGCCCTTGCGGGCGCCGCGCCAGTCGGTTAGATTGCGGTGACGTTATTATACAGATGTATAATAACACTTGTATGTACAAGTTGCGGCGCGAAGGAGCGGACGATGCTGATCGAGGCGAAAATCGAGGGTGGCGATCTGGTTCTGGGCTGGTCGGACGGGCGGCGGGAGACGGTCTCCCTGGTCTGGCTGCGCGACCATTGTCCCTGCGCCGCCTGCCAGCATCCGGAAACCCGCCAGCGCCTGGTCGACAGCTTCGCGATTCCGGCCGGGCTTTCCGCCGGCAAGGTCGAGGTGATCGCCAATTCCCAGGAACTGGCCGTCGACTGGCTGCCGGAGGGCCATGCCAGCCGCTTCGACGCCGCCTGGCTGGCCGGGGTCCTCGTTGCGGCAAGGACGCCGCCGCATCGGGTGCTCTGGGACCGGGACCAGATCGATGCCGAGACCCCGAAGATCGCCCATGACGCGATGATGAGCGGCGATGCCGGGCTGCGGGAGTTCCTGGAGCGGATCGAGGTCTACGGCTTCTGCTTCGTCGAGGGCACGCCGGCGACGCCGGAGGCGACCCGGGCCGTCGCCGAGCGCGTGGCCTATATCCGCGAGACCATCTTCGGCGGCTACTGGGACTTCACCGCCAATCTCGCCCACAAGGACACCGCCTATACCTCGCTGGAGATCGGGCCGCATACCGACGGCACCTACAGCTTCGATGCGCCCGGCTACCAGATGTTCCATTGCCTGGCCTTCGACGGTGTCGGCGGCGAGAATGTCTTCGTCGACGCCTTCCGCATCGCCGACGAGATGCGCCGCGAGACGCCGGACCTCTACCGGACCCTGACCGAGGTCGAGGTCACCGGCCAGTATCTCGACCACGAGAAGGGCATTCATCTGCAGGCCACCCGGCCGGCCTTCCGCCTCGATGCGGCGGGTGCCCTGGTCCAGGTCAGCTTCAACAACCTCGACCGGGCGCCGATGTGGCTGCCGGGCGGGAAGATGGCGGACTTCTACCGCGCCTATGGCGAATTCGCCCGCCGCGCCGGCGACCGCCGCTTTCAGTACCGTCGCCGCCTGGCGCCGGGCTCGCTGGTCCTGTTCGACAACTGGCGCCTGCTGCATGCGCGCGACGCCTATAGCGGCTATCGCCGCCTGGCGGGCGCCTATCTCAACAAGGAAGACGTTGAGAGCCGCCTGCGCGTGCTGCGGATCAAGGTCGGCGCACTGAAAGCCGCTGCCTGACGCCGCCGTGCTGAAAGCCGCTGCCTGACGCCGCCGGGCGCGCGGGATCAGAGCAGCCGGTTCAGCATCACGGCATTCATCAGGCCGAAGATGATCTGGCTCAGCGCCAGGTCGGCGACGGCGATGGCGATGGCGCCGCCGAGCGGAATCGCCAGCAGCAGGCGCATCGCATAGCATTCGACCACGTAGTAGAAGGCATAGGTGCCGAGATCGATGGCCTGCAGGATGCCGCCGTCGACCCCGGCGAGGCGGGCCAGCACCGTCGGCAGGGTCGTGCCGATCGCCAGGATGTTCAGCCAGTTGTAGACGGTGATGGCGCCATAGACCTGCGGCTCGCGCTCGGTGACCCGGGCGATGCCGAGCAGGGCCAGCGGAAAGGCGACCCAGAGGATCGGGTAGAAGACCAGGACGGCGCCGAAGCTGCGGTCGTAGCCGGTCACCGCGCCGACCGCCGCAGCGCTGGAATACTGCAGCAGCAGGTAGACGGGCAGGACCGGCAGGGCCAGCCAGAAGGAGCGGCGCGCGCCGGCCAGCGAGCGGTCGAAATAGAGGACGAAGTCCGGCTTGAACCCGGCCAGCCGCCAGAGGCCGCGCAGGCCCAGGCTGAATTCTCCCATGCCCATCACGCGAAATACGCCTCCAGGATGCGCCGGTAGATCTCGGTCAGCTGCCGGATATCGGCCACCGGCACGTTCTCGTCGACCTTGTGCATGGTCTGGCCGGCAAGGCCGAACTCGATCACCGGGCAATGGTCCTTGATGAAGCGCGCATCCGAGGTGCCGCCGGTGGTGGAGAGCTCCGGCCGTGCGGCCGGTCACCGCCTCGACGGCGGCGACCACCAGATCGGAGAGCGGCCCGGGCGCGCGTGACGAAGGCGCCGCCGGAACACTCGACCGCAAGATCGTAGCGGCCGCCCGCGCCGTCCAGGCGCGCGGCGCAGCTCGGCCTCCAGGCTGGCCGGCGTGAAGCTGTCGTTGAAGCGGATGTTGAAGGTGGCCTTGGCCGCGCGCCGGGATCACGTTGGTCGCCGGGATTGCCGATATCGACGGTGGAGAACTGCAGGCTGGAAGGCTGGAAATGCGCCGTGCCCTCATCCAGCGGCGCGGTCAGCGCCGCGAGCATCCGGCACCAGGCGGTGCAGCGGATTGTCGGCGAGATGCGGGTAGGCGACGTGGCCCTGGATGCCCGTGCACGGTGAGATAGCCGGTCAGGCTGCCGCGCCGGCCGATCTTGACCATCTCGCCGAGCTGCAGCGGGTTGGTCGGCTCGCCGACGAGGCAGGCGTCCAGCTTCTCGCCCTGCTCCTCGAGCCAGGCGAGCACCTGGCCTGGTGCCGTTGACCGCAATGCCTTCCTCGTCGCCGGTGATCAGGAAGGCGATGCGCCGGGGAATTTCGCCGTCCCGCGCGGCGATGAACCGCTGCCGCGGCGGCGACGAAGGCGGCGATGGCGCCCTTCATGTCGGCCGCACCCCGGCCGTAGAGCCGGCCGTCGACGATCTCGCGCGGCGAAGGGATCGACGGTCCAGTCGGCGCGCCGGCCGATCGGCACCACGTCGGTATGGCCGGCGAAGCAGAAGGTCCGGCCTGCGCCGCCCCCGAGCCTGGCGTAGAGATTCTCGACCGTCGGCGCTGCCGGGCTGCCGCGAACGGCAGGCGCTGGCAGGTGAAGCCCAGCGTCTCCAGCGCGGCGCCGAGAACGTCGAGCGCGCCCGCATCCGCCGGCGTCACGCTGGGCCGGCGGATCAGGTCCTGGGCGAGCGCGATCGGGATCGGCGGCAGCCGATCAGTCCCGCAGCAGTTCGTTGATCGAGGTCTTGGAGCGGGTCTTCTCGTCGACCCGCTTGACGATCACGGCGCAATAGAGGCTGCGGGCCGGGCGTGCCGTCGGGCAGCGGCTTGCCGGGCATGGCGCCGGCAACGACCACCGAATAGGCCGGCACGCGGCCGATGAATGCATCTCGCCGGTGGCGCGGTCGACGATCTTGGTCGAGGCGCCGATGAAGACGCCCATCGAGAGCACCGAGCCCTCGCTCGACCACGACGCCTTCGGCCACTTCGGAGCGGGCGCCGATGAAGCAGTTGTCCTCGATGATCACCGGCCCGGCCTGCAGCGGCTCCAGCACGCCGCCGATGCCGACGCCGCCGGAGATGTGGCAGTTCTTGCCGATCTGGGCGCAGGAGCCGACGGTCGCCCAGGTGTCGACCATGGTGCCGCAGTCGACATAGGCGCCGACATTGACGAAGCTACGGCATCAGCACCACGCCGGGCGCGATATAGGCGCTGCGGCGGACGACGCAGTCGGGCACGGCGCGGAAGCCGGCCTTGCGGAATTCGGCGGCGCCCCAGCCGGCGAATTTCGAGGGCACCTTGTCGTACCAGGCGGATTCGCCCCGCCCGGGAAGGTGCCGCCGCCCGGGATCACCGCCGATGTCGTTGAGGCGGAAGGACAGCAGCACCGCCTTCTTCAGCCACTGGTTGGTCGTCCATTTCCCGGTCGCGACCTTGTCCGCCACGCGGAGCTCGCCGCGGTCCAGCAGGTCGAGCGCGGTCTCGACCGCATCCCGTGTCGCGCCCCTGGTGGCGGCATTGACCTCGGCCCGGTTGTCCCAGGCGGCGTCGATGGTCTGCTGCAGATCGCTGGTGTTCATCGCCCCTCGTTCCGTTGCTGGATGGCCGCGTGCAGAAACCCGGCCAGTTGATCGGTGACGTGATGGATGTAGTCCTCGGCCCCGGTCGGCTGCGCCCAGTCGTGGTGGCTCTTCACCAGGATGGTCGCCATGCCGAGGGCGGCGGCGGGTTCCAGATTGCGCGGCATGTCGTCGATCATCGCCGCGCGCTCAGGCCGGATCGCGTAGCGCCGGACCAGCTTGCGGTAGGTCTCCGGATCCGGCTTCGGGGTATAATCGGCGGCGGCGATGTCGAAGATGTCCTTGAAATGCCGGCCGATGCCGAGCCGGCCCATGACGTTCTCGGCATGCTTCACCGAGCCGTTGGTGAAGATCACCTTGCGCCCGGGCAGCCGCTCCAGCGCCGCATCCAGGTCGGCGTCGACCGGCAGGCCGGAGACGTCGATCTCGTGGACGAAATCCAGGAAATCCTCCGGCGCCACCGCGTGGTTGATCATCAGCCCGTTCAGCGTCGTCTGGTGATCGCGGAAATACTGTTTCTGCAAGGCCCGCGCCGCTTCCCGGTCGAGGTTGAGGAACCGCTCGATATACATGCCGATCCGGCGGTCCACCTGGTCGAACAGCCGGCAGGAGGCAGGATAGAGCGTGTTGTCGAGATCGAATATCCAGAACTCGACGTCCTTGAGGGCGGGTTGCGGCATGGAACTCCTGGATTCGCGGCGTCCGGCCTGGCGAAACCGGCGGGCGGGACATTACGGGGCCGGGGGTCCCGGGGCAAGGCCAGGGGTGGCGGGAGCGGGCAAATCAGGGGGATTTCCCCCCGGCTTTCGGCCCGGGACTTAACAGGACGTTAAGCAGGCTCCGGCGAAGCTCAGGGGCATGAAAGACGCCAGCCTTGCGCCGCCCGATCTGGCCGCCGCCACCGCCCACCTGTTCGCGCCCGCAGGGCCGCTCGCCGCCTATCCGGGACCGGCGGCGCTGACCGAGGGCGACGGCACGGTGCTGGCGGGCAACGGCGCCTTCGAGCGCATCTCCGGCGCGCTCGCCGATGCCAGGGGCGATCTGCGCCGCGGCATCGCCCGCGCCACCGCAAGCGATGCCAGCCCGAGCCGCCTCAGCGGCTGCGACATTCTCGGCCCCGGCGGCAGCAGCTCGACCTTCGACATCGACATCCTGCCGGCCGGCCCGGCCGCCCTGGTCCTCGCCCGGGATGTCAGCATGGAGACCGCCTTGCGCTCGGCGCTGGTCGATTCCCGCCAGCGCTTCAAGGACCTGATCGAGGTCGCCGCGGATTTCACCTGGGAGACCGGACCGGACGGCACCCTGGTCTTCGTCTCGCCGCGCGGCGCCATGGGCTATGCCGCCGCCGAACTCATCGGCCGGCATCCGGCCGAGCTGCTGATGCTGCCGGAAGGTGCCGCTGCCTTCCTCGGCGACGGCGGCAAGGACGAGGCCAATAACGGCGTCGAGGTCTGGGCGCGCACCGCTTTGGGCGGCGCCGCCTGCCTGCTGGTCCAGGCCCAGGCGCTGAAGGACCGCAGCGGCGCCCGGATCGGCGCCCGCGGCCTCGCCCGCGACATCACCGCGCTGAAGCTCCGGGAGAGCGAGCTGGCGGCGGCACGGCACCGCGAGCGGCTGGTCATCCATCTCATCCGCACCCTGCGCCGGGCGGTCGACCCGACCGAGGCGCTGACCACGGCGCTGCGCTCGGCGGTGCAGGCGGTGGGTGCTGCCGGCGGGCGGATCTGCCGCTTCGGCGAGGTCGGCAACCTGGTCGAGATCGCCGTCGAGGGCGCGCCGATGGATGCCGGCATGGTGACGGCCGACCTGCTGGCCGGCCGATCGCCGGCGCAATCCGAAGCCGGCGGCTTCCGCTGCCTGGGTCTGCTCTGCCACCAGCAGGGCAAGCCCGCCGGCGCCCTGATGCTGTGGCGCGATTCCGAGCGCCCGGACTGGGACGCCGACGATCTCTTCCTGCTCACCGAGCTCGCCGACCAGCTGGCGGTGGTGGTCGAGCAGCAGGCCGGCCAGGAGCGCCTGGCGCGGCTCTCGACCACCGACGGTCTCACCGGCCTGCTCAACCGCCGCGGCTTCCAGTCGGCCCTGGAGCGGGCGGTGGAGCGGGCGCTGATCGACGGTGCCGGCGGCGCCCTCTTCTACATCGACCTCGACAATTTCAAGCAGGTCAACGACCGCTACGGCCATGCCCAGGGCGATGCCGCGCTGAAGGCGGCGGCCGATCTGCTGCGCAACGGCTTCCGCATCGGCGATCCGATCGGGCGCCTCGGCGGCGACGAGTTCTCCGCCTGGGCGAGCGGCATCGGCGCCGAGGAGGCGGCGGCCAAGGCGCGCGAACTGCTGGCGGCGGGCACGGTGCTGCGCGACTTCGCGCCGGGCGCCGCGGCACCGGTCGGCCTCTCGATCGGCGTGGCGATGCTGGCCCCCGGCGGCGGCGACGCGATCGCGGCGCTGATGGAACGGGCCGACCAGGCGATGTACCGGATCAAGCACGGCGGCAAGGGCAGTTTCGTAGTGGTGGAGAGCTGATTGGACTACGCTGAATCGAAACGCCTGGCGGCGGACCGGAACACGAAGGTGCGCATCGAGCTCGCCGGCCGCAGCGACGTGAAGCCGGAAGTGCTGTACTTCCTGGCCGAGGACGAATCCGCCGACGTGCGCAAGCGCATCGCCGGCAACGAGGCGACGCCGCGCCATGCCGACCTGCTGCTGGCCAGGGACCGCGACCAGCATGTCCGCGAGCACCTGGCGCAGAAGATCGGCAAGCTCGCGCCGTCGCTGTCCCAGGACGAGCGCGCCCAGATCCGCGACATGACGATCCAGGTGATCGAGACCCTGGCCAAGGACCAGGCGGTGCGGATCCGCGAGATCGTCGCCGAGGCGCTGAAGGACCTGACCAACGCGCCGCCGCACGTGATCCAGCAGCTGGCCCGCGATCTCGAGATCCGGGTCTCGGCGCCGGTGCTGGAATTCTCGCCGCTGCTCAGCGATTCCGATCTCCTCGAGCTGATCAGCAACCCGCCGATCCGCGGCGCGCTCACCGTGATCGCCAAGCGCCGCGGCCTCGCCCCGGCCCTGGCGGATGCGCTGATCGCCGCCACCGTCGAGGCCCCGGCCGAGGCCGCCACCATCGCCGCCCTGCTGAAGAACGGCAGCGCCCAGATCCGCGAGGAGGCGCTGGACCGGATCCTCGATCACGCGCCGATGGTCGAGGACTGGCACGAGCCGCTGACCCTCCGGCCCAAGCTGCCGATGGGCGCGGTGCGCCGGCTGGCGGAATTCGTCTCGAAATCGCTGCTGGAGATCCTCAAGGCGCGCCCCGATCTCGATCCCGCCACGGCGAAGGCGGTGGCGAAGACGGTGAAGAAGCGCCTCGCCGACGAGAAGAAGCCGCCCGAGGCCAAGGAGGCCGGGGCCCCGGTCGGCGAGGAGGCGATCAATGCCGCGATCGCCGGCGGCAAGGCCGACCAGATCGTCGCCGCTCTGGCCCGGGATGCGGCGCTGTCGGTGCCGGTGGTGCAGAAGATCATGGGCTCGATGAGCGCCAAGGCGATCACCGCCCTGGCCTGGAAGGCCAAGCTCACCATGCGCCAGGCGCTGCAGCTGCAGCTGCGCATCGGCGGCATCCCGCCGCAGCAGGTGCTCAACCCGCGCGGCGGCACCGATTACCCGCTGGCGCCGGCGGAAATGGACTGGCAGCTCGAGCTCTTCACCGGCTCCTGATCCAGCGCAGCCAGGCCCTGGCGAAACGCTGGGGATGCTTGACCTTGCGCCAGGCGCGGGTCGCGGGCAGATGCTGGCGCACGGTCTCGAGCTCCAGGCCGATCAGCGTGGCGCGGCCCTCTTTGACCTCGCGCACCACCAGCTCGACCTCGCCGAGGTTGAGGCGGTCGCCGACCACCAGCATCTTGCCCAGGCGCTCGTGCAGGTATTCGCCCAGCGTATGGCCCTGGGCCTGCGGACCCAGCGGCAGGCCGTAGACCAGAGCGATCTCCTCGGCCGGCGTCTCGGCGGCGAAGACGAATTCGCCGAAGCCCTCCGGCGCCGGCATCTCGGTCGCCTCGTGATGGGCGAAGAGCCGGTGCGCCTCGACGATCTCCTCGGGCGGCGACATCGCGATCACGTAGTCGCCGGGTTCCGGCCGCGTCTCCTTGAACCGCTCCAGGGGCGCCTCGTCGCGGATCACCGAGAGGATCTGGCAGTCCTTGGGCAGATGCAGCGCGCCATAGGGATGGTGCAGGGCGCGGGCCCGCTTCTGGACCCGGAAGCCGGCGAGTTCCCGCGCCGCGTCGTGGCCGAGGCTGATCTCCAGCTCCGCCTGCCGGTCGGGATCGGCGGGGACCTCGAGGCCGAAGAAGCGCGCCGCCCGGCCTACCGTCCAGCCCTGCAGCAGCAGCGAGATCAGCACCGCGACGAAGGCGACGTTGAAATAGCGCTGCGCCTCGGGCAGACCGGCCAGGATCGGGATCGAGGCCAGGAAGATCGGCACCGCGCCGCGCAGCCCGACCCAGGCGATGAAGCCGCGCTCGCGCCAGTTGAAGCGGAAGGGCAGCAGCGCGAACATCACCGCGCCCGGCCGCGCCACCAGCATCAGGCCGAGCGCGAGCAGGATCGCCGCCGGCAGGTCGGCGATCAGGGCCGAGGGCGTCACCAGCAGGCCGAGCAGCAGGAACATGGCGATCTGCGCCAGCCAGGCCAGCCCGTCGAGGAAGCGGGCGATCACCTGCTGGGCCCGGTAGGGCGCGCGCGCCAGCATGACGCCGGCCAGGTAGACGGCGAGGAAGCCGCTGGCATGCAGGCTGTTGGCGCCGGCGAAGATCACCAGCGCCCCGGCGGTCACCAGGATCGGATAGAGGCCGGTGGTCAGGGTGAGGCGCTCGACCATCCAGCGCAAGGCGAGGCCGCCGAGGATGCCGGCGATGCCGCCGCCGATCATCTCGACCAGGAACTCCACCAGCACATGCCAGCCGCTGGCCGCCCCGGTGTTGGAGAGGAGGTCGACGCAGATCAGCGTCAGGAACACCGCCATCGGGTCGTTCATGCCGGATTCGAGCTCCAGCGCGCCGGTGACCCGGGCATTGACCGCGACGCCGCTGCCGCGCAGCACCATGAACACCGCGGCGGCATCGGTCGAGGCGAGGACGGCGCCGACCAGCATGCCTTCCAGCGGGCTCATCCCCATGATCAGCACCGCCATGCCGCCCACCGCCAGGGCGGAGACGAGGACGCCGACCGTGGCCAGGCTGAAGGCCGGCCAGACGACCAGCCGCACCACCTCCTTCGGCGTCCGCAGCCCGCCCTCGAACAGGATGACGGCGAGCGCGATCGAGCCGACGGCGAAGGCGGCGTGGTAGTTGCTGAAGGCGATGCCGCCCGGCCCGTCCTCGCCGGCCAGCATGCCGAGCACCAGGAAGATCAGCAGCAGCGGCGCGCCGAGGCGCGACGAGACCATGCCCGCGAGGATGCTCAGCAGGGTGAGGAGCGCGCCGGCAAGGATCAGCTGGTTGATGAGGTCCACGTCACCCGGTCCACGTCATGTCCCGCGGCCGCAAAATCCCGCCGCGGCCCGCCTCGTTCCTTAATGACAGGCGCGCGCGAGGATCGCAAGACATTGGGGAGGGAGGCGGCGGCCATGCGCGGCACGGCCTCCCTAGGCGATGACGCCGCCGGGGTTCGCCCTCTGCATATCCGCGTATTCCACCGCCATCCGCTCGGTCGCGTCGAGATAGGGGGCGGCGCCGGGGCGGGCGCGGACCAGGTCGTAGAGCCAGGCGATTGCCGGGAACCGCCGGCAGACGCCATCGCGGTCGAGCCAGGCGATCCAGTAGCAGAGATAGAAATCCGCCAGCGAGAAGCGTGTGCCGAGGGCGTGCGGCCCATTCTTTTCCAAGCGCGTGTTCATCACCTCCAGGCGGCCGAGGACAAGCGCCTTGGCCGCGTCCTGGACCGCGGCGCTGTCCTCCGGGCGCAGCGCGAAGCGGTGGGGAAAATGGAAGCGCTTCATCTCGGCCTGGATGTCGCCGGCGATGTGAAAGACCGTCGCGAGAAAGCTGCCGCGCAGCGGATCGGTCACGGCGGGCGCCAGTTCGATGAGCCGGTGCCGGTCGGCGAGATAGACCATGAGCGCCGCCGCCTCGTGCAGGGTGTTGCCCTCGGGGGTGATCAGCACCGGCACCAGGCCGGCCGGATTGATGGCGAGGAATTCGGGCGCCCGGTGCTCGCCCTTCAGGATGTCGATGGTCCGGAGCTCGTAGGCGATCCCGCCGTCCTCGAGCACCCATTGCACCAGCGACGTCCGGGTGTAGTCACCGCCATAGAGAATGTACACCGGGCTCCCCCGTCCGTGACCGCCGCCGTCTCTTCAGGTCGCCGTTCCATTCGAGCGCCGGGACGGGACGCCGGTCAAGCCGGGCAGGGGACCTACGCGTTTGCGCGGGGTGGAAAAATAGGTAACTCGTGGGTCCCCGGGCCAAGCCCGGGGATGACGATGGAGTTTGGGTTCCGACGGCTCTCATCCGTCATGGCCGGGCTTGGCCCGGCCACCCACGACTTCGCCAAGGCCAGGCGCGCCGGTTCACAGTGCTGTTACGCGTTTTGACTTGACATATCCGCATAAAGCGTATATATTGGTGAATATCGGCCCAGGCTTGCGACAGGTGCCGACCGCGCTCCCCGGGAGCGGTCGATAACGCCATGGAGCGGCCTGGATAACCGGGGGAACGGCCTGATCAGCCGTGCCCCTCCGGCCTGTTGGAATCGCTCGGCTGCCCGTCGGTGCAGGCCGCTTCCGGGAGGGATATCCCGCGGCGCAGAACCGATACCCGGGCCGGAGGAATACCGGCCCACCGACGATTGGCGGCACGCCGGCTGCAAAACCGGCGCGCCACACCTGCCCGAGCGACTCCACATGGCCGATTTGACGAAAGACAGAACGACGTTTCGAGGATGAGCAGAGCAGACGGAACAAACTCTCTCGTCATCCCCGGGCTTGGCCCGGGGACCCACGGCGTTGCGCGGCATCGAAGACATTCGTGGGTGGCCGGGCCAAGCCCGGCCATGACGGATGGGGCTCAGCCGCGCGTCACCAGGGTGCCGATGCCCTGCGGGGTGAAGATTTCCAGCAGCATGGTATGCGGGACCCGTCCGTCCAGCACCACCGCCGCCTCGACGCCGCCTTCGACCGCCATCAGGCAGGTCTCCAGCTTGGGGATCATGCCGCCGGAAATCGTGCCGTCGGCGGTGAGCGCCCGGACCTCGCCGGTGGTGAGCTGCGGGATCATCTTGCCCGACTTGTCGAGCACGCCGGGGACATCGGTCAGCATCAGCAGGCGCGCCGCGTCGATGGCGACGGCGATGGCACCCGCCGCGGTATCGGCATTGATGTTGTAGGTCTGGCCGTCGGGACCGAAGCCGACCGGCGCGATCACCGGGATGATGCCGGCATCCTCCAGCGACTTCAGGATCCGCGGATTGACCCGGTCCGGCTCGCCGACCAGGCCGAGATCGACCGGCTTGCCGTCCTTCACCATGCTGGCGGGCTTGGCCATCAGCAGGTTGTCGTCCTTGCCGCTGAGCCCCACCGCATGGCCGCCGGCGGCGTTGATCGCCGAGACCACCTGCTTGTTGATCGAGCCGGCCAGTACCATCTCGACCACTTCCATGGTCGCGGCGTCGGTGACCCGGAGCCCGTCGATGAAGGAGGACTGGATGCCGAGGCGCTTCAGCATCTCGCCGATCTGCGGGCCGCCGCCATGGACCACGATCGGCAGGATGCCGACCTGGCGCAGCAGGGCGACGTCGCGGGCGAAGACATGCGCCAGCTCCTTGTCCACCATGGCATGGCCGCCGTATTTGATGACGAAGCGCTGGCCGGCATATTTCTGCATGTAGGGCAGGGCATCGGTCAGCGTGCGCGCGGTCTTCAGCCAGTACTTGGTGTCGGTGTAGTTGATCTGGGACATCTCGGGGTCCTGAGCGGGTTGGCCGGGTGGGGTTCTTCGTCGGGTTAGGCTATGGGAAATTCGGGCGAGACGTTGCGGTCTCGGGGCCGGGAAATCAAGCGCGATCTATGACGGCGGCCAAATTGGCGCGCAGGGCCTCGATCCCGGCGCCGCTGCGGGCACTGGTCACCAGGATCTCCGGATGGGCGGCCGGCCGCTTGGCGATCACCGCCTCGAACCGGGCGCGGGCTTCGTCGAGCTCGGCCGGCTTCATCTCGTCGGCCTTGGTCATCACCACCTGGTAGGAGAGGGCGGCCTCGTCGAGGAGGTCCATCAGCTTCAAATCCGGTTCCTTGAAGCCGACCCGGCTGTCGATCAGCAGCATCAGGCGGCGCAGGGTCGGGCGGCCCTTGATATAGGCGGCGATCAGCCGGCTCCATTCCTTGACCTTGGCGCGGCCGACCTGGGCATAGCCGTGGCCGGGCAGGTCGACCAGGATCAGCCGGCCGCCGAGATCGAAGAAGTTGAGCTGCTGGGTGCGGCCGGGCGTGTTGGAGACCCGGGCCAGGGTCTTGCGGTTGGTGAGCGCGTTGATCAGGCTCGACTTGCCGACATTGGAGCGCCCGGCGAAGGCGATCTCGATCAGGCTCGGCGCCGGCAGGATCTCCATCGAGGTCACGCCGGCGACGAAGCTGCAGTCCTGGGCGAACAGCCAGTTCGGATCGGTGGCGGCTTTTCCGGCGGTCATCGGGGCATGCCGCGGCTCAGGCCTTCTTCAACTGGTTGGCCTTCTCCAGCTTCCACATGATGTAGCGCTGCTGGAGGATCGAGAGCGTGTTGTTCCAGGCCCAGTAGATCACCAGGCCGACGGTGTTGTGCGCCAGCATGAAGGTGAACATGATCGGCATCAGGCCCATGATCCGGGCCTGCACCGGGTCCGGCGGCGCCGGGTTGAGGCGCTGCTGTATCCACATGGTGATGCCCATGACCAGCGGCCAGACGCCGATGCTGAGGAAGGCGAGGACGGTGCCGATCACCGGCAGGGTGTGGATCTGGTCGACCGGGAAGGGCAGCAGGCCGAACAGGTTGAGGATCGAGGTCGGATCCTGCGCCGAGAGGTCGTGGATCCAGCCGAAGAACGGCGCCTGGCGCATCTCGATGGTCACCGAGAGCACCTTGTAGAGCGCATAGAAGACCGGGATCTGCACGAAGATCGGCAGGCAGCCGGCGGCCGGGTTCACCTTCTCGCGCTTGTAGAGCGCCATGACTTCCTGGTTGAAGCGCTGCTTGTCATCGCCGAAGCGCTCCTTCAGCGTCGCCATATGCGGCTGCAGCGCCTTCATCTTGCTCATCGAGACGTAGGACTTGTTAGCCAGCGGGAACAGCGCCGCCTTGACCAGCACGGTCAGGCACAGGATCGAGACGCCGAAATTGCCGATCAGGCGGTAGATCCAGTCGAGCAGGTAGAACAGCGGCTTGGAAAGGAAGAAGAAGTAGCCGAAGTCGATGGCGCGCTCGAAATTGGTGATGCCGAACTGGTCGCGATAGGCGGTGAGGAGATGCACCTCCTTGGCGCCGGCGAAGACCTTGTTGGTGAAGGAGCCGCTGGCGCCCGGCGCGATCTGCTGCACGCCGGCGGTGAAGTCGGCCTGGTAGGAATCGAGCTTCGGGTCGTAGAAGAAGCGGGCGGCGGCCTTCAGCTCGGCCGGCACGATCTGGGCCACCAGCCAGTACTTGTCGGTGATGCCGACCCAGCCGCCGGCGGAATCGTACTTGAACAGGCGCTCGCCCTCGGTCTCCGATGCGCGCGAGCGCGCGTCCTTGTAGGTGTTCTCCTTCAGGCTGCCCTCGAGCGAACCCACCATGCCCTCGAACAGCATGGTGGCGCTGGCGATGGTGTCGGTCGGCAGGCCGAAGCGGACGACGCGGGAATAGGGGGCGAGCTCGACCGCGGCCGCGCCGGTGTTGTCGACCGATTGCGCGACGGTGAACATGTAGTTCTCGTCGATCGCATAGACCCGCTTGAAGACCAGGCCCTGGCCGTTGTCCCAGGTCAGCGTCACGTCGTGGCCGGGCGCCAGCGTCGTGCCGTCGGCCTGCCAGGCGGTCTGGTAGTTGGGGAGCTGCAGCTTCGGATCGGCACTCGACCAGCCGAGATCGACGTAATAGGCATGCGCCGAGCCGTAGGGCGAGAGCAGGGTGACCAGCGGGCTGTCGGCGTCGACGGTGTCGCGGTAGTCCTTCAGCACCAGGTCGTCGATCCGCCCGCCGATGAGCGCGATCGAGCCCTTGAGCCGCGGCGTGTCGATGGCGATGCGCGGACTGGCCGCCAGCGCCTCGTCGCGCGACTTCAGCGTCGTCGGGGTCTCGCCGGTGGGTGCTGCCTGGGGCTGCGGCGCGGCGGTGTCCCCGGTGGTGCCCGCGGGTCGCCGGCGGTCGCCGTGGCGGGGGCCGTCGCCGTCTGCTGCGTCGCCTGCTGCTGTGCCGCCAGCTGGGCCGCCCGCTGCTGCGGCAGATTGAAGAAGTATTCCCAGCCGACCATGATGATCAGGGACAGGGCGATGGCGATGATGACGTTCTTGCGGTTTTCCATGGCGGCTCTGCGGCGGAACTCCAAAGACCGGACGACCGGTCGACAGCGAATTCTAGGGACGGGCACTCATGTCGGGTGACGATCGGGCCTGCCGGATGCCGGATGACAGGCGCAATCGCGCGCCGGCACCGGATCGTAGCCGCTGCCGCCCCAGGGATGGCAGCGCAACAGGCGCCGGACGGCGAGCCAGGCGCCGACCGGCACGCCGTGGCTGGCGATGGCTTCGGCGGCGTAGCTCGAGCAGCTCGGCAGGTAGCGGCAGCTCGCCGGCAGCAGCGGCGAGATTGCCCACTGGTAGGCGCGGATCGGCAGGATGGCGATCTGGCGGAGCCGGCGCATCAGCGACTCCCCGTCTCGGCATAGACCCGCATCCGCTTCAGGGCGGCGGTGAAGTCCTGCACCAGATCGAGATAAGGGCGCTCCACCGTCGCCGGCCGGGCGATCAGGACGAGGTCGAAACCCGGCATGCCATGCGCCGGCAGCACCGCGCTAGCCACCGCCTTCAGCCGCCGCCGCGCGCGGTTGCGCTTCACCGCATTGCCGACCTTGCGGCTGGCGGTGAAGCCGATGCGCAGCTCCGCCGGGCGCGGCGCTCCGGCGGTTTCGACATTCGAGGAAGGCTGGCCCGAGACGGGAGGGCGGGGGCAGACCTGAAGGATCAAGCCGGGTGCCGCCCATTTCTTCCGGGCGGCCGCGACATGAAGAAACTCGGCCCGCCGCTTGAGGCGGCCGATCACCGGTCTTTCCCTTAAGCGCTGAGACGCAGGCGGCCCTTGGACCGGCGCGAGGAAATGACTGAGCGACCGCCCTTGGTCGCCATCCGCGACCGGAAGCCATGGCGGCGCTTGCGGACCAGCTTCGAGGGCTGATAGGTGCGCTTCACGATAATCTCCTAGAATTTCAGCAATTTGGCGAATTGCGGCGGTGTATAAAGAAAGCGGTGCCGCGAGTCAATGCGGGGGTCGTCCGCGGGCCCCGATCCGGCGCGGCTCAGCGCTCCCGCCCCGGCCGCGCCGCCGCCGCCGGGGGCAGGGGATACTCGTTTGATTCCTTTACGCTTTCAAGCACGATGCTGCTGCGGACCGTGGCCACTTCCGGGGCCCGCATCAGGTGCTCGCTGAGGAAATCGGAGAAGGCCTTCAGGTCGGCAACCGCGATTTTCAGCAGATAATCGGCCTCGCCCGTAAGCGACTGGCATTCCAGCACCTCGGGCAGGGCCGCCACCCGGCGGCGGAAATCGCCCATGCCGCCTTCGCCGTGGATCTTCAGGGTGAGCAGGCAATAGGCGGTGAGGCCGATGCCGATCCGATGGGGATCGAGCACCGCCCGGAAGCGCCGGATATAGCCCTCCTCGACCAGCCGGGCGACGCGGCGGGAGGCCTGGGAGGCCGAGAGATTGACCCGCTCGCCCAGCTCCACATTGCTGAGCCGCCCGTCATGCTGCAGGGCCGCCAGGATCTTGAGGTCGTAGCCGTCGAGATCCGATGCAGGAATCATGCGAAATTACCTATCAAAGTGCGTGAAAGCAACGAAATCATAACACAATCATCCCTATATCGCACGATAAACGCGAACTAATCGCATTAAAATGCGTTCTTCCTTCAGCGCGTCCGGGAGAGCGACGATGAACGCAGGCGATGTCAATCCGATGGGCACCCGGGGCTTCGAATTCGTCGAGTTCACCGGCCCCGATGCCGCGGCGCTGGAACGGGTGTTCCGCCTGCTCGGTTTCGTGCCGGTGGCGCGCCACCGCTCGAAGGACGTCACCCTGTTCCGCCAGGGCCAGATCAACTTCATCCTGAACGCCGAGACCAGGGGCTTTGCCAAGGGCTTCGCCGAGCGTCACGGTCCCAGCGTCTGCGCCATGGCGATCCGGGTCGAGGATGCGCCGAAGGCCCTGGCGCGGGCCAAGGGGCTGGGCGCCACCGCCCTGGTCAACGAGCCGGGGCCGATGGAGGTCGCCCTGCCGGCGATCGAGGGGATCGGCGGCAGCCACATCTTCTTCATCGACCGCTTCGATACCAAGGAGTCGATCCCGGGGGGATCCATCTACGACATCGACTTCAAGCCGATCCCCGGCGCCGCGCGCCACCCGGCCGGCGTCGGCCTGGTCGAGATCGACCATCTCACCAACAACGTCTATCGCGGCCGGATGGATCACTGGGCGGCGTTCTACGAGCGGCTGTTCAATTTCCGCGAGATCCGCTACTTCGACATCGAGGGCAAGCTCACCGGCCTGAAGAGCCGGGCGATGACCAGCCCGGACGGCAAGATCCGCATCCCGATCAACGAATCCGCCGACGACAAGTCGCAGATCGAGGAATACCTCCGCGCCTACAAGGGCGAGGGCATCCAGCACATCGCGCTCAGCACCGCCGACATCTACCAGACGGTCCGCGCCTTGCGGGCGAACGGCGTCGAGCTGATGGCGCCGCCGCCGGCCAGCTACTACGAGATGCTGGATGCGCGCCTGCCGGGCCATGGCGAGGACGTGGCGAAGCTGAAGGAGCTCGGCATCCTGCTCGACGGCAGCCCGACCCATGACGGCGGCCCTGGCCAAGAAGGTAGCGGCGGCGGCCTGCTGCTGCAGATCTTCACCCAGACCCTGGTCGGGCCGATCTTCTTCGAGATCATCCAGCGCAAGGGCGACGAGGGCTTCGGCGAGGGCAACTTCCGCGCCCTGTTCGAATCCATCGAGCGCGACCAGGTGAAGCGCGGCGTCCTCAAGGACAGCGCCGCCTGAGGCCGGAGGCGATGAAGATGGAGCAGACGATGTCCGGCGCGCCGACCACCAGCCATCCGCTGCGCGGCGACTATTCCGCCATCGCCGCCGATTTCACCGTCGATCAGGACTGGGGCGCCTATTCCGCCGCCGACCACGCGCTGTGGCGCCGCCTCTACGACCGCCAGGCGGGGCTGCTGCCGCGCTATGCCTGCCGTGAATTCATCGCCGGGCTGCAGGCGATGCAGGTTTCCGGCGGCGTCCCCGATCTCCAGGCGATCACCCGGCAGCTGGCGGGCGCGACCGGCTGGCGGCTGGTGGCGGTGCCGGGCCTGGTGCCCGATGCGGTGTTCTTCGCGCATCTGGCGCGGCGGCAGTTCCCGGTGACCACCTGGATCCGCCGGCCCGAGGAGCTCGACTACCTGGTGGAACCCGACATCTTCCACGATTTCTTCGGCCACGTGCCGCTGCTGTTCGATCCGGTCTTCGCCGACTACATGCAGGCCTATGGCATCAAGGGCGCGGAGGCCGAGCGTCTCGACGCCACCGCCGTCCTGGCGCGGCTCTACTGGTACATGGTGGAGTTCGGCCTGATCCGCACGCCGGAGGGGATCCGGGCCTATGGCGCGGGCATGCTCTCGTCCCATGCCGAGACGGTCTATTCCGTCGCGGATCCCGCCCCGCACCGCCTGCGCTTCGATCTCGAGCGGGTGATGCGCACCGGCTACCGGATCGACGATTTCCAGGCGACCTATTTCGTCCTCGACGGCTTCCAGGAACTTTTCGCCGCCACCCGCCGCGACTTCCGCCCGATCTATGCGAAGCTGCGCGCCCAGCCGCCGCTGGCGCCGGAGACCGTGCTGCCCGGCGATGCCGTCATCAGCCGCGGCACCGGGATCCGTCCCGCCGCGCGCCGACCCGACCCGCTGCACGCCTGACCGGAAGGAAGCCGAGGATGCGCCACTGGATCAAGGTACCCCATGTCGAGGGCGAGGCCTCGCGCCAGGCCCATGCCGACCTGCCGCCGGGAACCTACGAGCGCGAGCTCGGCAAGGAGGGCTTCTTCGGGCCGGCGGCGCACATGTATCACCGGCATCCGCCGACCGGCTGGACCGCCTGGGAGGGACCGCTGAAGCCGCGCGCCTTCGACACCGCGGCCCTGGCGGAAGACGGTGCTGGCCCGGTCGAGGCGCCGCTGCTGCTGGGCAACGCGCATCTCGGGCTGCGGCTCTGGCGCAGCCCGCAGCCGATGACCTATCTGATGCGCAATGCCGACGGCGACGAGCTGCTCTTCGTCCATCGCGGCGCCGGCGCGCTCTACTGCGACTACGGCCATCTCGACTACCGGGAAGGCGACTACATCCTGCTGCCGCGCTCGACGATGTGGCGCATCGAGCCCGACGCGCCCACGTCCCTGCTGATGCTGGAAGCGACGAACGGCAGCTATCGGCTGCCCGACAAGGGGCTGCTGGGGCCGCATGCGATCTTCGATCCGGCCATGCTCGACGTGCCGGCGATCGATGCCGCCTTCAAGGCGCAGCGCGACGGCGACTGGCAGGTGAAGATCAAGCGGCGGAACCGGATCTCCACCGTCACCTATCCGTTCAACCCGCTGGATGCGGTGGGCTGGCACGGCGACCTGCATCCGGTGCGGATCAACGTCAAGGATCTCCGGCCGCTGACCAGCCATCGCTATCACCTGCCGCCTTCGGCCCATACCACCTTCGTCGCCGACCGCTTCGTGGTGTGCACCTTCGCGCCGCGCCCCTTCGAGACCGATCCCGGCGCCCTGAAGGTGCCGTTCTTCCACAACAACGACGATTTCGACGAGGTGATCTTCTATCACGCCGGCGACTTCTTCAGCCGCGACAACATCCATCCGGGGATGATGACGCTGCATCCCTGCGGCCATACCCATGGGCCGCATCCGAAGGCGCTGAAGAACATGCTGCAGCAGGCGAAGCCGGGCACCGACGAATATGCGGTGATGATCGACGCCCGCGACGCCCTCGACGTGGCGCCGGCCGCGAGCGCCATCGAGGACCCGCGCTATGTCGACAGCTGGAAGGGCGGCTGAGCGGCGATGAAGCTTGCCAGCCTCAGGGACGGCAGCCGCGACGGCGCCCTGGCCGTCGTTGCCGACGACCTCGGCCGGGCGATCCCGGCACGCCAGGTGGCGCCGACGCTGATCGCCGCGCTGCGCAACTGGACCGCGGTCAAGCCGGCCCTCGAGGAGCTGGCGCTGCTCCTGCAGGGCGACCCGCGCAGCTTTCCCTTCGATCCCGCGCGGGCGATGGCGCCGCTGCCGAATGCGCCGCAGTTCCTCGACGGCTCGGCCTATGTCACCCATGTCGAGCTGGTGCGGCGGGCGCGCGGCGCGGAGATGCCGGCAAGCTTCTGGACCGATCCCCTGATGTACCAGGGCGTATCCGACCGCCTGCTGGGCCCCACCGATCCGGTCGAACTCGCCGAGGAGGACTGGGGGATCGATTTCGAGGCGGAAGTCGCGGTGGTGGTCGACGACGTGCCGATGGGCGTCCCGGCGGACGAGGCCGGCCGCCACATCCAGCTGGTCATGCTGCTGAACGACATCTCGCTGCGCAACCTCATCCCGGGCGAACTCGGCAAGGGCTTCGGATTCCTGCAGTCGAAGCCGGCCAGTTCCTGTTCGCCGGTGGCGGTGACGCCGGCGGCGCTCGGCACCGCCTGGGACGGCGGCAGGCTCAACCTGCCGTTGCGCAGTTTCCTGAACGGCCGGCCCTTCGGCTGGCCGGATGCCGGCACCGACATGACCTTCGATTTCCCGACGCTGATCGCCCATGCGGCGCGGACCCGGCATCTCTCCGCCGGCACCATCATCGGCTCCGGCACGGTCGCCAACCGCAACCATCGCGAGGTGGGCTCCTCGTGCCTCGCCGAGCGGCGGATGATCGAGGTGCTGGAACAGGGCGCGGCGCAGACCCCATTCCTGCGCTTCGGCGACCGGGTCCGCATCGAGATGACCGATGCGGCGGGCCGGACCCTGTTCGGCGCGATCGACCAGGAGATCAGGCGCTACACCAGCGCGGTTGCCTAGCGCCGGCTGCTCGCGCAGAATGCGGCACCTCAACCCGCCCATCCGATCGCCCCGATCGAGCGAAAGCCGCCGCATCATGTTCGCCAATCTTGACGTCAAGGACATCTTCCCGACCCCGATCTGGGTGGCGGATCTCGATCCGGCCAAGGCCGCCGCGCTGAACCAGCGGCTGGCCGGCGAGATCTACCGGCTGACCGAGCCCCGGGCGCCGGTGCCGATCGGCGGCACCTGGCAGACCGACCCGGTCCTGCATCAGCGGCCGGAATTCGCCGAATTCACCCGGCTGGTCCAGCAGGCCGCGCGGGCCGCCCTGGATTTCCTGAAGATCAAGTACAACGGCATCGAGATCACCGGCTGCTGGGCCAACATCAATCCCTTCGGTGGCCAGAACTCGCCGCATCTGCATCCCAACAACTTCCTCTCCGGCGTCTATTACGTGGCGCTGCCCGACGATGTCGGCCAGATCACCTTCGGCGATCCGCGGCCCCAGGCGCAGATGATCATGCCCAAGGCCAAGAGCTGGAACAAATACACCGGCAACGAGATCAAGCTGGAGACCAAGCCCGGCCGCTTCGTGCTGTTCCCCGCCTGGCTGGTGCATTCCGTTCCGGTCAACCGCAGCGACAAGCACCGCGTCAGCATCAGCTTCAACGTGATGTTCTCGGACTTCACCGCCGAGATGAGCGCGCCGCTGTGGAAGGGGACGGCCGCCCTGCGCCCGAAATAGGGCCCCGGATCGATGCCGAAACGGCATCGATCGACCCTTTGGATCATCGGCCGAGCTCACCATTTGGTGACTGGAATCGCCGCCTTCTCCCTCTAAGATAGCAATCGGGGACTGTAGCAGCGTGGCAGGATGACTTTGCGGCCGGACAATGGAGCGAGGACCGACGGCAGGTGGACGCCGCGCCGCCTATGGCCGCTGGCCGTCATTGCCGCCGGGCTTGCCATCTACGTCGTCTTCGATCTCGGCTCCTTCCTGACCATCGAGCATCTGCGCGGCCACTACCAGCGCATGCAGGCTGACGTGGCGGCGCATTACCTGGTCTCGGTCCTGGCCTTCATGCTGATCTATGTCGCGGTGGTTGCCCTCTCGGTCCCGGGCGGCGCGGTGCTGACGATCGGCGGCGGGCTGATGTTCGGTGCGCTTCCGGCCACCGCCTATGTCGTCGTTGCGGCGACCATCGGCGCCACCCTGGTCTTCCTGGCGGCCAAGACCTCGCTCGGCGATCTGCTGCGCCAGCGCGCCGGCCCCTGGATGCAGCGACTGGAGCACGGCTTCCAGAGCAATGTATGGTGCTATCTCCTGGTTCTCCGGCTGGTGCCGATCGTGCCGTTCTTCGTCGCCAATGTGGTGCCGGCCTTCCTCGGCGTGCGGCTGCGGCCCTATGTCCTCACCACCTTCGTCGGGATCATCCCGGGGACCGCGGTCTACGCCGCCCTCGGTGCCGGAATCGGCGAGGTCTTCGCCCGCGGCGAGGAGGTCACGGTGGGCGGGCTGATGACGCCGACCATCGCCTTCGCGCTCTGTGGCCTCGCCGTCTTGTCGACCCTGCCGATCGTCTATAAGAAGGTCGCGGGGAAGAGCGGAGATCGATGAGCACGCTGCTGCACGCCGACATCTGCGTCATCGGTGCCGGTTCCGGCGGCCTCAGCGTCGCTGCGGGGGCGGCCCAGCTCGGTGCCCGGACGGTGCTGATCGAAAGCGGCCGGATGGGCGGCGACTGCCTCAACTACGGCTGCGTGCCCTCGAAATCGCTGCTGGCCGCCGCGCATCGCGCGGTCGCGCATCGCGCCGCCCGCGACCTTGGCGTCGTCTACGATCCGCCGCGGATCGACTGGGACCTGGCGCGGGCGCATATCCGCAAGGTGATCGCCGACATCGCGCCGCACGATTCCGTCGCGCGCTTCGAGGGGCTGGGGGTCCAGGTGATCGCCGCCAGCGCGAGATTCATCGACCGGGAGACCGTCGTCGCCGGCGACTACCGCATCACCGCCAGGCGATTCGTGCTGGCCACCGGCTCGCAGCCCGCGGTGCCGCCGATACCCGGCCTTGACGGCGTGCCCTATCTCACCAACGAGACGATCTTCGACGTGGCGGGGCCGGTCCGGCATCTGCTGGTCATCGGCGGCGGCCCGATCGGCGCCGAGCTCGCCCAGGCCCATGCCCGCCTCGGCGCCCGGGTGACGGTCCTGGAGATGGCGCGGCTGCTGGCGCAGGACGATCCGGACCTGGTGGCAGCGGTGCGGGCCAGCCTGATCCGCGACGGCGTCACCCTGTTCGAGGGCGCCAGGGTGATCGACGTCGCCCGCCACGACGGCGAGATCCAGGTGAATTTCGCCGGCGCCAACGGCATCCGAAGCACGGTCAGCGGCAGCCACCTGCTGGTGGCGGCCGGACGGAGCCCCAACCTGGCGGCGCTCGATCTTGCCGCCGCCGGCATCGCGGCGACGGATCGCGGCGTCACCGTCGATGCGCATCTGCGCAGCAGCAACCGCCGGGTCTATGCCGTGGGCGATTGCGCCGGCGGGCCGGCCTTCACCCATGTCGCCGGCTATCATGCCGGAATCGTCATCCGCAACATCCTCTTCCGGCTGCCGGCGCGGACGGATTACCGCGCCCTGCCGCGCGTCACCTATACCGATCCGGAACTCGCCGTGGTCGGGCTGGGCGAGGCGGAGGCCAGGCGGCAATGGCCGGATTGCGTGGTCACCGAGGCGGCCTTCGCCGACAACGACCGGGCCCGGGCGGAAGGCGAGACCGCGGGCCGGATCAAGGTGATCGCCCGGCGCAACGGCCGGATCCTGGGTGCTGCCCTGGTCGGGCCGCGGGCCGGCGAGCTGCTGGCGCCCTGGTGCCTTGCCATCGGGCGCGGCATGAAGCTGTCGGCCCTGGCCGGCGCCGTGCTGCCCTATCCCACATTGGGGGAAATTTCCAAGAGTGCCGCCGGGCGATTCTACACCCCGAAGCTGTTCAGCCCCTGGGTTCGCCGATTGGTCGGGTTCTTGCTTCGTTTGCCGTAAGCCGCTATGTGAGCAGGCAGCGGCGGCCTCGGGCGCGCCTCATTAACGGAAGACGATGGCAGACGACAAGATCGAGCTTCCCGGTTTCGGCCGGGGCCTCTCGGCGCGGGTGCTGGCGCTCACCATCCTCTTCGTGATGCTGAGCGAAGTGCTGATCTATGCCCCGTCGATCGCCCGTTTCCGGCTGACCTGGCTGGAGGAGAAGCTCACCACCGCGCATCTGGCGATCCTCGCCCTCGAGGCGACGCCGGACTACATGATCGATCCGGAGCTCGAGCTGAAGCTGCTCGACCATGCCGGCGCCCGGCTGGTCGCCCTGCACACCGCCGACGGCAAGAACCTGATGCTGCGCGGCTCCACCCCGCCGCTCGTGATCGACGCCACCATCGACATCGGCGACCGAAATTTCGTGCAGCTGATCGGCGACGCCCTGGAGACGCTGGAGCAGAGCCACAATCGGGTCTTGCGGGTGCGCGGCGTCTCGCCGCGCGCACCCGGCACCATGGTCGACGTGGTGCTCGACGAATGGCCCTTGCGCGACGGCATGATCGCCTATTCCTGGCGCATCCTCGGCCTGTCGATCGTCATCTCGCTGCTCACCGCCTCGCTGATCTTCGCCGCCTTCCAGTGGTTGATCATCCGGCCGATGCGGCGCCTGACCGGCGGCATGGTGCGGTTCCGCAACGATCCCGAGGACCTGCTCGAGGATTTCGGCGCCTCGACCCGCGGCGACGAGATCGGTGTCGCCGAGCGGGAATTCGCCGAGCTGCAGCGCCGGGTGCGCGGCGCGCTGAAGCAGAAGGCGCGGCTCGCCGCCCTCGGTACCGCCATGGGCAAGATCAACCACGACCTCCGCGGCATGCTGGCGACGGCGCGCCTGGTCGGCGACCGGCTGGCGGAGAGCGCCGATCCTGAGGTGCGCAAGGCGGCGCCGGCCCTGGCCAAGGCCCTCGACCGGGCGGTCGATCTCTGTTCCGACACGCTGAACTTCACCCGCGAGGGGCCGCCGAAGCCGGAATTCTCCAGCTTCCCGCTGACCGAGCTCTGCGGCGAGATCGCCGAGAGCCTGGGCAAGCAGCTGAACGGCGGCAAGGTCTGGCGCAGCCAGGTCGATCCCGGGCTGGAGATCGTCGCCGACCGGGCGCAGCTCTTCCGGGTGATCCGCAATCTCGGCGAGAACGCCCTGCTGATGGGGGCACATCAGGTGACGGTGAGCGCCAGCCGGGCCGAAGGCCGGGTCGAGATCGCGGTTGCCGACGACGGGCCCGGCCTGCCGCCGCGGGCGATCGAGAATCTCTTCGTGCCGTTCAAGGGCTCGGCGCGGGCCGGCGGCACCGGCCTCGGCCTCGCCATCGCCCGCGAGCTGGTCCGCGTCCAGGGCGGCGAGCTGAAGCTGGCCGAGAGCGGCGCCGGCGGGGCGAAATTCGCCATCGAGCTGCCGGACCGGCCCGTCCGTTAGCCCCGTCCGCCAGCCCCATTGCCTTTCCCGCCCGTCTTCCTTAGTTTCCGGACGACAGACGCCTGACCGGGATGGGGAACATGCAGCAGATCGAGAAATTCGCCATGGGCGGGATACTGGCGGCCTTCGCCGTGATCTCGCTCTACGTCGCCGCGCATGGCGAAGGCGCCGCCTATTGGGGCGGGCTGGCGCTGTTCGCCATCATGATCGGGCTCATCTTCTACCAGATCGCCGGCATCCGCTTCGGCGCCGGCGACAAGCACCACTGAACGCTCAGTCGACCTGCAGCAGCAGCGCCTTCAGATAGGCGCTCTCGGGCAGGAAGGGATGCACCGGGTGGTCGGGGGCGGCGCCGCGGGCATAGAGCTGGCGCGACGTCCGCCCGGCCTCCTGCACGCCGCGCGACACCTGCTGGGCGAAATCCTCGGCCGGCATGTTGTAGGAACAGGAGGCGATGAACATCAGCCCGCCCGGTTCCACCGCCTGGGCGCAGAGCCGGGCCAGCTTGCGATAGGCCTTGCCGCCCTGGTGGAAGTCCTTCTTCGATTTCACGAAGGCCGGGGGATCGGCAACGACGATGCCGAAGCGCCGCTTGCTCTCGCCGAGCTTCTCCAGCACCGCGAAGGCCTCGCCGCGCTCGGTCGCCACCCGCTCGGCGACGTGGTTGAGCGCCGCCGATTTCATCGCCATGGCGAGTGCCGATTCCGAACGGTCGACCAGCGTCACTTCGCGGGCGCCGGCGACCGCCGCCTGCACCCCGAAGCCGCCCATGTAGCTGTAGAGATCGAGCACCGTCTGGTCCCTGGCAAAGCCGGCGACCAGCGCCCGGTTGTCGCGCTGATCGAAGAACCAGCCGGTCTTCTGCCCCTCGCGCGGATCGGAATAGAACCGGACGCCGTTCTCCAGGATCTCCACCGGCCCGTCGAGCTCGCCTTTGACCGTGCGGCTGAACGGCTCGACGCCCTCCATCTGCCGAGCCGGCCCCTCGCCGCGCAGCAGGATGGTCTTCGGCTGGATCAGCTTGTCGATGGCGGCGGTCAGCGGCTCGGCCAGCCGCTCCATGCCGGCGCTGGTGGCATGGATCACCACGACGTCGCCGAAGCGATCGACCACGCAGCCGGGCAGCCCGTCGGCCTCGGCATGGGCCCAGCGGTAATAGGGCGCGGCCACCAGCCGGTTGCGCAGGGTGAGCGCCCGGCCGAGGCGCTTCTCGAAGAAGCGGAGGTTGACCTCGGCATTGGGATCGCGGGTCAGCAGGCGGGCGGCGATCAGCGAATTCGGGTTGAACAGGAAGAGGCCGACCGGCTGGTTGCCGTGCTTCACCACCGTCACCAGCGAGCCCGGGGCCAGCGCCTTCTCCGGCGCCGTCATCTCGATCTCGTTGGAATAGATCCAGGGATGGCCCAGCTGCAGGCGTTTCTCGCCGCCGGTCTTCAGGGCGACGACGGGCAGTCCGGCATTCGGGCGGGTCTTGTCGATCATGATCTGGCTCAGTCTCCTAGGGCGATGCCTTCGCGGCGCGGATCGCTGGCGCCGATCAGCTGCCGGTCCTTGAAGGCGATGATGTTGAGGCCGCTGTTCAACTCGCGGTAGTCGATGTCGTGGCCGAGCTGCTCGAGCTTGCGGCCGGTCTCCTCCAACCCGGCATCGGCCTCCAGGACAGTGGCGCCGTTACGGTTGAGGTAATGCGCCGCGGCGACGGCCTGGGCCGGCGACAGGTCCCAGTCGAGCAGCCCGACCAGGGCCTGCACGACATAGCCGATGATGTTCGGTCCGCCGGGCGAGCCCAGGGCATAGACCGGCTCGCCGCTGTGCCGGTCGAAGACCAGGGTCGGCGCCATCGAGCTGCGCGGCCGCTTGCCCGGCTCCGCCCGGTTGGCGACGGCGCGGCCGTCGACGACGGGGCGGAAGGCGAAATCGGTCAGCTGGTTGTTCAGCAGGAAGCCGTCGACCATCAGCCGGGCGCCGAACTGGTTCTCGATGCTGCTGGTGAAGGTCACGACGTCGCCGGCGGCATCGGCAACCACCATGTGCGAGGTGGAGACCGGTTCGGGCTGCGGCGCTTCGGCGGCGCCCAGTACCGAGGCGTCGCCGGGCTTGCCGGGTGCCGCGCTCTGCATCGCCTGGTCGGGGCGGATCAGGCCGGCGCGGGCCCGCAGATAGCCGGCATCGAGCAGGCCGCGCAGCGGCACGTTGGCGAAGTCGTCGTCCGCCACATAGCGGTCGCGGTCGGCGAAGGCGAGGCGGCTGGCTTCGGCGACGACATGGATGGCGCCGGGTGCCTGCGCCGGCAGTTCGGCGAGCCTGAAATGCTGCAGCATGCCCATGATCTGCAGCACCGCGATCCCGCCGGAGGAGGGCGGGCCCATGCCGCAGATCCGGTAGCGGCGGTAGTCGCCGCAGAGCACCGGGCGCTTGATCGCGCGGTAGCCGGCGAGATCGGCGACGGTCATCCCGCCCGGCCGCGGTGCCGCGCCGGCGACGGCCGCGGCGATGTCGCGGGCGATCGTCCCGGCATAGAAGGCATCGGCGCCGCCGGCGGCGATCGCCTTCAGGGCATCGGCCAGGGCCTGGTTGCGCAGCCGCGTGCCGGCGGCAAGCGGCTGCCCGGCGGCGTCGTAGAAATAGCCGCGTGCGGCCGGCATCTTCGCCAGATAGGGGTCGTCGGCGATCTCGCCGGCCAGACGCGGCGAGACCGGGAAACCTTCCTCCGCCAGCCGGATCGCCGGTGCGAACAGCCGCGCCCAGGGCAGCCGGCCGTGGTCGCGATGCGCCAGTTCCAGCATCCGCAGGGTCCCCGGCACGCCGACCGACAGGCCGCCGACCACGGCGTCGTAGAATTCCAGCGGCTTGCCCTCGGCGTCGAGGAACATGTCGGCGCGGGCCGAGGCCGGCGCGGTCTCCCGCCCGTCATAGCTCTCGATCCGGCCGTTCTCCGGGTCGTAGTGCAGCAGGAACCCGCCGCCGCCGATGCCCGAGGATTGCGGCTCGACCAGGGTCAGCACCATCTGCACGGCGATCGCCGCATCGATGGCGCTGCCGCCGTCGCGCAGCATCTCCAGCCCGGCCGCGGCCGCCAGCGGGTGGGCGGCCACCACCATCTGCCGCGCGGCGACCGCCTGTCGCTCCACGGCGGGCGTGGCCGGCGGCACGGCGCAACCCGTCAGCAAGCTGAAGGCGCAGAACAGGGCTGAAGCTGCGGCCAGAGGCCGGCGGAATAACATGGGTGTGGTCAGCCTGCGACAAATCGGATCATAGTGCGGGCGCGCGGAAGCGAGTTTGATGCTGCAATCGGGTTCGCCCCGTTCTTAGCGGCTTTCCCCTGCAAGAGGAAGAGATGCCTCAGTTCCTATGGGTCATGGCACTGTCGGGCCTGCTGGTGGTGCTGAGCATCCTCATTCACTACGAATGCATGCGGGTGGCGGCGGACATGCTGCTGCCCCGCCTGACCCTGGTCCCGCGCCGGGCCCATGTGGCCTTCGGGGTGATCGCCTGCTTCGTCGCCCATACCCTCGAGGTCTGGATGTTCGCCGGGGTCTACATGCTGCTCTCGACGAGCGCGGAATTGGGGTTTGCCGACGATTACCGCCGGCATTTCCGGGATTATCTGTACTTCTCGACGGAGACCTATACCTCGCTCGGCTTCGGCGAGGTGACCATCATCAGCCACGATCTGCGGCTGCTGGCCGGCGTCGAGGCCATGGTCGGACTGGTGCTGATCGCCTGGACGGCCTCCTTCAGCTTCTTCCTGATGGAGCGCTACTGGCGCGAGCATCCGGCGCATCACCGCCATGGGCATCGGCCCAATCCCGACCAGGATTAGGTATTACCGAACGCTCCGGGCAGACCGGGGCCGCCCGCGGGCGCCGCGCCGTCCGGCGGCCGTCCGTGGATTTCGATTGTGCAGCGCAGCAAAATCGACGAAAATGGCAGTTCTGTCCGATCCCTAGTCCAGGGAGGCAAAGGTGAGCGCCCATCAGCCGAACGATCCGAGCGATGTCCCCGGTGCCGGCACCAAGAAGCCGACCGGTGCGAAGCAGCTGCGCATTTCCGTTCCGGACATCACCGCCCGGAAAGGCCAAGCGCCGGTGGTCTGCCTGACCGCCTACACCGCCTCCATGGCGCAGCGGCTGGACCCCTATGTCGATCTGCTCCTGGTCGGCGATTCCCTCGGCATGGTGCTCTACGGTTTCGACAGCACCCTGCCGGTGACACTCGACATGATGTGCCAACACGGCGCCGCCGTGCGCCGCGGCTCGAGCCATGCGCTGATCGTCGTCGACCTGCCCTTCGGCAGCTATCAGGAAAGCCCGGAACAGGCCTTCCGCAGCAGCGCCCGGGTGATGCAGGAGACCGGCTGCCAGGCGGTCAAGCTGGAAGGCGGCCGCGAATTCGCCGCGACCGTCGAGTTCCTGGTGAAGCGCGGCATCCCGGTGATGGGCCATGTCGGCCTGATGCCGCAATCGGTCAACGTCATGGGCGGCTTCCGCACCCGCGGCCGCGGCGACAGCGAGGCCGCCAGCGTGATGGCGGATGCGATCGCGATCGCCGAGGCCGGCGCCTTCTCGATCGTGGTCGAGGGGGTGATGGAGCAGGTGGCCCAGGCGATCACCGCCCGCGTCCCGGTGCCGACCATCGGCATCGGCGCTTCCGCGACCTGCGACGGCCAGGTGCTGGTGGCGGAGGACATGCTCGGCCTGTTCGCCGATTTCAAGCCGCGCTTCGTCAAGCGCTTCGCCAATCTCGGCGCGGAGATCGAGCAGGCGGCCGCGGAATATGCCGAAGACGTGCGTAACAGGCGCTTTCCCGGGCCCGAGCACATCTTCGGCGCGATCAAGAAAAGCAGCTGATCCGGCGCGCTTCGGAAAACCCCGCAGATTCCCGATGACTCTCGCGATCGTACGCACCATCGCCGCCTTGCGCGCGCGCATCGAACCCTTCCGCGCCGCCGGCGAATTGGTCGGCCTGGTGCCGACCATGGGTGCGCTGCACCGCGGGCATCTGGCCCTGGCGACGGTGGCACGGCAGGCCTGCGCCCGCGTCGTCGCCACCATCTTCGTCAACCCGACGCAGTTCGGCGCGCATGAGGATCTCGGCGCCTATCCACGCGACGAGGCGGGCGATGTGGCGCTGCTGGAGTTGGCCGGCGTCGATCTGGTCTTCGCACCGGCGACCGCGGAGATCTATCCGGCGGGCTTCGCCACCCAGGTCAAGGTCGCCGGCCTCACCGACCATCTCTGTGGCATCAGCCGTCCCGGCCATTTCGAAGGCGTCGCCACGGTCGTCGCCAAGCTGCTCAACCAGGCGCAGTGCCAGCGGGCCTATTTCGGCGAGAAGGACTTCCAGCAGCTGCAGGTGATCCGGCGGATGGCCCGCGATCTCGACATCCCGGCCGAGATCGTCGGCGTGCCGACGGTCCGCGAGCCGGACGGCCTCGCCCTGTCGTCGCGCAACCGCTATCTGGGCGCGGCCGACCGGGCGATCGCCGGCGCCTTTCCGCGCGTGCTCCGGGAAACCGCGGCGGCACTGGCGGACGGGCGGCCGGCGGCAGCGCGGCTGGCCGCGGCCGGGCAGGCGCTCGGCGCGGCCGGCTTTGCCAGGATCGACTATCTTCGAACTCTGCGACGCGGAAAGCCTGCAGCCGATCGCCGCCGCGCGCGCCGGGTCGCGGCTGTTCGGCGCCGCCCATGTCGGGCGCACGCGCCTGATCGACAACTGGCCGGTGCTGTGATGCGCGGCTTGGGGAAAGGGCCGGGCCTAGGGTTGGCGCATCTTCACGATGGGCTGCACGAACTGCGGTTCGATATCCCAGGGGAAGTTGATCCAGGTGTCCTGGCTGACCTCGGTGACGAAGGTGTCGACCAGGGGCCGGCCCGCCGGCTTCGCGTAGATCGTCGCGAAATGCGCCCTGGGCAGCAGGTCGCGCACGAATTTCGCGGTGCGGCCGGTATCGACCAGGTCGTCGATGATCAGCCAGCCGGCGCCGCCGTTGTCGCTGGCGACACCCTTCAGCAGCTTGATGTCGCTCGGCAGATGCACGCCCTGTTCGACCAGGCCGGCTTCCGCGGCGTCGCTGTAGCTCGCCATGCAGATGGTGTCGATGACGCGGATGTCGAGTTCGCGGGCGATGATCGCCGCCGGCACCAGCCCGCCGCGGGTGATGGCGACGATGCCCTTGAACGGGCCGATATCGATCAGGCGCCAGGCCAGCGCCTTGGCGGTACGATGCAGTTCTTCCCAGGTCACCGGGAACGTCTTGTGCGGACTGGACATGGCGGCTCCAAGGCGACGACTTAAGGGATGAAAGACCGAGGAAATTCGTCGGGATCAATAGCCGAAGCCCGCCACCGGGGCAACGGAGATTTGCCCCATTGCGGGGCCGGACGCTTGGTGACAGGATGCGCCGCGTCAGGCCTGCCCGAGGCTCCGGCAGCTGCGAATCCAGCCGCCCGGGCCGCGTCCAGAGGGCAGGTCGCGGGGATAGCGAGCACGCATGAAGGGTCTCAGGCAGGTTCGGCCGTTGCGCGGGAATACATGTTTCCTGGCGCGCCGCGGTACGGGGTCGAGCAGGCGCTAGGCCGATGACCACGGATCCGAAAGCCGGCCAGCACAGCGGCGATCATGCCGCCGGCAATGGCGAGGCCGAAGGCGGCGCGCAAGCCGATACGCGAGTCTGGCCCCTGGCCTTGGCGGCGCTCGGCGTCGTCTACGGCGACATCGGCACCAGCCCACTCTACACCTTCCGCCAGTGCTTCCACGAGGCCGCCGGCCTCTATGCCGACAAGCCGACGGTGTTCGGCATCCTGTCGCTGATCTTCTGGGCGGTGGCGATCATCGTCAGCGGCAAGTATGCGCTGCTGATCCTCCGCGCCGACAACAACGGGCAGGGCGGTCTGCTGGCGCTGATCGCGCTCGCCCTGCAGAAGGTGACGACCGCGCGCGGCAAGCGCGTGCTCTTCATCCTTGGCATGATGGGCGCAGCCCTGTTCATCGGCGACGGCATGATCACGCCGGCGATTTCCGTCCTGAGCGCGGTCGAGGGCCTGACCATCGCCGAACCGGGGCTGCAGCATTTCGTGGTGCCGGTGACGTCAGTGATCGTCATCGGGCTGTTCGTGGTGCAGAGCCGCGGAACCGGCTCGGTCGGCCGGCTGTTCGGACCGGTCATGCTCGTCTGGTTCGCGGTACTGGCGCTCCTCGGCCTGCTGCAGATCATCCATACGCCGTCGGTGCTGATGGCGATCAATCCATATTATGCGCTGCATTTCCTGGTAACCAACTTGGGCGTCGCCTTTCCGGTCCTCGGCTCGGTACTGCTGGCGGTGACCGGCGCCGAGGCGCTCTATGCCGACATGGGGCATTTCGGGCGCCTCCCGATCCAGGCGTCGTGGTTCCGCCTGGTGCTGCCGGCGCTGATGCTGAACTATTTCGGCCAGGGCGCGCTGGTCCTGAACGATCCCTCGGCGATCGAAAGCCCCTTCTATTTGCTCGCCCCGAGCTGGGGCCTCTACCCGATGATCGGCCTCGCCACTGCCGCCACCATCATCGCCTCGCAGGCGGTGATCTCCGGCGCCTTCTCGCTGGCCTGGCAGGCGATGCGTCTCGGCTTCAGCCCGCGCTTCTCGATCGAGCATACCTCGCAGCACCACGTCGGCCAGATCTACGTGCCACAGATCAACTGGATCCTGATGGTCTGCGTGCTGTTCCTGATCGTCGCCTTCAAGTCGTCCAGCGGCCTGGCCAATGCCTACGGCATCGCCGTCACCGGCACCATGATGATCGACAGCCTGGTGGCCTTCATCGTCGTGCAGTCGCACTGGAACTGGAGCGTCACCAAGGCGAGCCTGGTGTTCGGCGGCTTCCTGCTGGTCGAGTTCTCGTTCTTCTCGGCGAGTTTGCTGAAGGTCGTCAGCGGCGGCTGGTTCCCGCTGGTCATCGGCAGCGTGATCTTCTTCATTCTCTCCACCTGGATGACCGGCCGCAACCTGCTGGCGCTGCGCCAGGGGCAGAGTTCGCTTACCGAGGACGAGTTCCTGGCGGCACTATCGGAACGCCACCTGACCCGGGTTCCCGGCACCGCCGTGTTCCTGACCGGCGATTTGCAGCGAGTGCCGTTCTCGCTGATGCACAACATGCGGCACAACCGGGTTCTGCACGAGCGGGTGATCCTGGTCAGCATCATCACCGAAGCCGTGCCGTTCGTGAAGGCCGGGGAGCGCGTTACGATCAAAGAACTGGGGCGCGGCTTCTATCGCCTGATCGCCCGCTTCGGATTCTACGATTCGCCGGACATCCGGCTTGTGCTGAAAGAGGCGAAGAAGGCGGGCCTGGCGCTCAATCCGCAGGAAGTGTCGTTCTTCCTGGGGCGCGTCGTCATCGTCGCCCATGCACGGTCGCAGATGTCGGCCTGGCGGCGCTGGCTGTTCATCCTGATGTCGAACAACGAGGTCAGCGCCTCGGATTATTTTCATTTGCCGGCCGGCCGCATCATCGAGCTCGGCGCCCGGGTGGAGATCTAGCGGGCCGCTCATGAGTTGACGTCATTTTCCGCAGCCTTCTGCTGCGATACTTGTCGCAATGCGTTGCAGCCCACCGTCGGAGAGATTCCGCCGAAGGGGATGAATTCAGGGGATGGGTCTTTCCGGATGAATGCCAGTGCCGCACCCAAGCAAGCAGGCTCGCCGCGCCATCCAGCGCTTGCCGGTCTGGCCCTGGCCGCAATGGGCGTGGTCTATGGCGACATCGGGACCAGCCCGATCTATGCTTTCCGCGAGAGCCTGAATGCCGCCGGGGCCGGTGTCGACTGGCCGACGGTGGCCGGGCTGCTGTCGCTGATCTTCTGGACGGTGACCCTCATCGTCAGTTTCAAGTATGCCAGCCTGATCCTGCGGGCCGACAACCACGGCCAGGGCGGCATGCTGGCGCTGGTGGCGTTGGCGCTGCAGAAGGCCGGTTCCGAGCGCCGCAAACAGGTGCTGCTGTTTCTCGGCGTCGCCGGCGCGGCCCTCTTCATCGGCGATGCCGTCATCACCCCGGCGATCTCGGTGCTGAGCGCGATCGAGGGTCTGGAGATCAAGGAGCCGCAACTCGCTCCCTATGTGATTCCGCTCACCATTGGCGTCGTGATCGCGCTGTTTGCCGTCCAGGCAAAAGGCAGCGGCACGGTCGGGAAGTTCTTCGGACCCATCATGTGCCTTTGGTTCCTGACCCTGGCCCTCCTTGGTGCCATCGAAATTGCCCGGACCCCGAGCGTCCTGCTGGCGCTGAACCCGGTCTATGCCGGCAGCTTCATCCTGGCCCATCCGGCGATCACTTTCGCCGTGCTGGGCTCGGTCCTGCTGGCGGTAACCGGGGGCGAGGCGCTCTATGCCGATCTCGGCCATTTCGGTCGCCGGCCGATCCAGCTGTCGTGGTTCAGCATCGTGCTGCCGGCCTCGGTGCTGAACTATTTCGGTCAGGGCGCCCTGGTGATGCGCGACCCGATGACGGCCAACGCCCCGTTCTTCCTGCTGGCGCCCGAATGGCTGGTGCTGCCGCTGGTGATCCTCGGCACCTTCGCGACGGTCATCGCCTCGCAGGCGGTGATTTCCGGCGCGTTCTCGCTGGGCTGGCAGGCGATGCGCCTCGGCATCCTGCCGCGCCTGCTGATCCGTCACACCTCATCGGCCCACCACGGGCAGATCTATGCGCCGCATCTCAATTGGCTGTTGATGATCTGCGTCATTCTCCTGGTGGCCGGGTTCAGGTCCTCCGGCGCCCTCGCCAGCGCCTATGGGATCGCGGTCACCGGCACCATGATCATCAATACCGTTCTGGCCTTCATGGTGTCGCGCAGCCATTGGCACTGGCCGTTGTGGAAGTCCGGCGTGGCCTTCGGGGTGATCTTTCTTACCGAGGCAACCCTGCTCTCGGCAAGCCTCCTGAAGATCCCGGAGGGCGGCTGGTTCCCGCTGCTGCTGGGCTTCATCGTCTTCACGATCATGGCGACCTGGATAAAGGGGCGGAGGATCGTCAACGCGACCATGGGACAATCCGCACTCACCGAAGAGGAATTCCTGGCGGCGCTCTCGGAACGGCACCTGCATCGCGTGCCGGGAACGGCAATCTTCCTCACCGGGGATACCCAGCGCGTGCCTTTCTCGCTGCTGCACAACATGCGGCACAACCGTATTCTGCACGAGCGGATCATTCTCACCAGCCTGACGACCGAGCAGATACCCTATGTCGAGGAGGCGGACCGGGTAGAGATCAAGGACCTCGGTCGCGGATTCTACCGCATGGTCGCCCGCTTCGGTTTCTCGGATACGCCGGACGTCAACCTGGCACTCCGGGCGGCGAAGAAACTGGGGCTGGACCTGAAGGTTCAGGAGACCTCGTTCTTCATCGGCCGCGAGCGCATCACCGCCCGCAAGCTCTCGCGCATGGGATCCTGGCGGCTCTGGCTGTTCACCGTGATGTCCTACACGGAAACCAGCGCTGCTGACTATTTCAACCTGCCGGCGGGTCGGGTGATCGAGCTCGGCGCGCGGGTCGAGATCTAGACGCTCTCATCCGGCCCGCGTGCCAGGTAACAGCCGCTGATCCGCCAGCTGCCGTCCGGCTGGCGCTCCATGGTGTAGTGCGCGGTATAGGCGAGGCCGTCGGGTCCGATCAGCTGCACGATCTGGTCCGGCCCGTATTGGGTGTCGATCACCTTGCCGAAGGTCACCTGGCGCGGTCGGTAGACCGGCCCGTAGCCGGATTTCACCATCTCCATGAAGGTCATCGGATCGCCGAACTTCCGCTGCACCACCGGCGCGGCATAGCCGAAGGCGGCCGCCCATTCGTCCTTCTGGAAGGCGTCGAGCTGGCTCGCCACCACCCGGTGGATGGCGCCCTGGTCGGCGGCGTCCAGCGTGGTGTCCGACTGCGCCCTGGCCGCGGGGGCGGCGAGCAGCAGCGCGGCGATCAGGCAGGACAGCAGTCGAGCCATGGCAACCCTCCGCGTGGCGGTGCACGCCGATGGCGCGCCTGTCTCTAGATTACGGTCCCTGGATTACGCGCGTCCGGGGCGGATGGATCAAGCCCACAGGATCGACTGCCCGTTCGATGGCCGGGTGCCAGACAAGAAACGGGCCCTGGAAACGCCAGGGCCCGTTCCGGTTTGTGGTTTGCTGGTAGAGGTTTAGCTCGAATTCACGGGCCCGACAGCCGGACCGGGGCAATGCCCGTCGATCCGCGATGGGCCGATCCCGCATTCTAACGTTGGCGGGTGTTGCCCACAAGCCGGATCCCCGGCCCGCCCGGACATACCGTCGCGGCTCCCGATCCGTTGCGGCGGCGGCCGGTGCAGAGCGGCACATGAACGGCCGAATCTCCAGCGATTCCCGGCCATTGCCCGGTGTTTTCCCGGGCCTTCGCAGCCCGGCGAAGGGGCTTGCCAGGGCGCTCGGCTTTCGTGTAGCTTCCGCCACCGCTCGAACCCGGCCCGGTTATCCCCTGGCCGGCCGGGCGCCAGAGCCCAGAATCAGAGGGGTGGCCGCAATGGCCGCCTTAGGCTCGGTCGGCGATTTCCGGTCAACCAGCCGGACCGGCCTTTGATCGACCCGCGCGCCCGTAGCTCAATTGGATAGAGCATCTGACTACGGATCAGAAGGTTAGGAGTTCGAATCTCTTCGGGCGCGCCAGTCTTTCCAGCCGATCAGCAAGATGTATCCGGGGTTCTTTCGGCGGGTGTCCGGACTGTCGTCCTTGGTTCGTGCCCTGCTCGATCGATGCGGGCTTCGGGGAAGTTCCGGTTCCTAGACTGAAGCCAACGATTTACTTCGCTGCAGCGCGCCAATGAACTGGTCCGACGTGGAGATCCAGGCGAAGAGCAACTGCAACGTGAGGATGGAAGCCGCATGGTTTCCCCGCGGCAGATCGGCGCCGATCGGTTCGGCGGTGCAGTCTTCCAGAAGCAGACAGGTATAGTCGCGGAACATCGCATCCCGAATCGTGGATTCGACGCACACGCTTGTCGTGCAGCCCGTAAAGATGAGTGTGCTCAGGGAGCGTGCACTCAGAATCCCGTCGAGGTCGGTGCCGTAAAAGCCGCTGTAGCGATGCTTGTAAAGGACAATGTCTCCGGTCTCGGGCGTGAGTTCCGGCACGATTTCGGTATTCCATGTATCCCGGATCAGCACCCGAGACTGCGTCCCGTCCGGCGCAATCACCGGCTCGCCGACATGCAGCGGCCGATGCTTGCGCCAGTTCGGCGCATCGGGGGCACCGGAATCCGTCAGGTCCTGCCGAAAGGCCATCTTGAGATAGATCACCGGGATTCCGGCCTTGCGGGCAGCATGCAGCACCCGGGCGGTGGGCGGAATGGCCGCCCGGATGCCGGAAATATCGATTCCGGCGCGTGCGAACATGCCGCCTTCGGACCCGAAGTCGTTCTGCATGTCGACGACAATGACGGCGCTGGCTGCAGGAACCAGCGTCAGCGCCTCAGGTTTCGCTGGCACCACGGTCGGATTGCTGGCTGGTGTCATCACACTCTCCTTCCGTCACGGCTGCTCACCCTCTGGATCATGAACCGAGCCAGATGCACCTTACGTCGCTGGTTCGAAGCATAGCACATCTCCTCGATCGCCGTGCGTCCCCAGGCGATACAGGGCGGACCAGGGCGCGGGCTGGACGGCCGGCGATTTGACAGGGCGAGGCGATCTGCCATAGCTATCGGACGGCATATCCGCGGGACGACATGCGTCATTGGGCGACCCCGGCGGCCGATTGCGTCGTGGATACCGGAGCGCAATACGATGACCACGCAGATTGAAGAGAAGTCCAGGTATCGCGGCCCGGTCTTCCTCGATCGCGGCTTCCGTCCATTCTTCTTCGGGGCGGCGGTTTTCGCCGCCGTCGCGGTTCCGATCTGGGTTTCGGTACTGGCGCTGGGACTCGAAATCCCCAGTCCCTTGTCGCCGCGGGACTGGCACATCCATGAGATGATCTTCGGCTATGTGGCGGCGGTCATTGCCGGCTTTCTGCTGACCGCCGTGCCGAACTGGACCGGCAGATTGCCGGTTGCAGGCCGACCGCTGGCGGGCCTGTTCGCCGTCTGGGTGGCGGGCCGGCTCATGATGGCGGTATCGGGCCTTTCCGACTCCCCGAAAGTGCCGCTGATCGCCGCGACGGTCGATGCCGCGTTTCTGGTGCTCCTGGCCGGCGTGGCCTGGCGTGAGGTGGCGGCGGGGCGCAATATCCGAAACCTGCCGATCTGCGGCCTGGTCCTGCTGCTGGCCGGGGCGAATATAGGCTTCCATATCGCTGCCCTCGATGGCCGCGATACCGGCCTGTTCCAGCGTCTGGCGCTGGCGGTCATCGCCGCCCTGATCACGCTGGTCGGCGGCCGGATCGTGCCGAGCTTCAGCCGCAACTGGATGGTCAAGGCCGGCATGGAGGTATTGCCGGCGCCATTCGACCGGGTCGACAAGGCGGCGATGGCGATATCCGGCGCGGCGCTCCTGTGTTGGGTGGCGTTGCCGGAGACAATTGTCGGCGCGGTGCTGTTCGGACTGGGCGCGGTCGCCCTCGCCATTCGCCTGTCGCGCTGGCGCGGTTGGACGACTGCAGGCGATCACCTGGTCCTCATCCTGCACGTCGGCTATGCCTGGCTGCCGGTCTGGTTCGGGCTGATGGCCGTGCATGGAATCCGGCCGGACATCATCGACAGCTCGACCGCGATGCATGCCCTGACGGCGGGAGCCGCGGGCACCATGACCATCGCCGTCATGACGCGGGCCAGCCTCGGCCATTCCGGCAGGAGCCTCGTCGCCGACCGCCTCACGTCGATCGTCTATGCCCTGATCGTGGCGGGTGCCAGCACGCGCGTCGCGGCGGGATTTCTGCCGCTCGATTACTTTCCGGCGTTGACCGCAGCGGGACTGCTGTGGAGCGCGGGTTTTGCGCTCTTCGCCGTCGGCTACGGCCCGATGCTGCTGGGACTGGCGAACAGGCGCTGAATTTTCCGAACAAGCCTACTTCGCCTGGTCGTCGATCAAGGGCGTGGGTTGCGCCAGAGCCTCAAGGTCTCCCACCTTCGCGAGCCTGACCTCAGAACCGTTCACGGTGACGCCGTAATTCTTCAGCGTTCCGAAGGCGCGGGACAGATTCTCCGGTGCCATCCCGAGCAAGGCCGCCAGGGTCTTCTTGTCGCAGGGAAGCATGACCGAGGCATCCCCTCCCTGGCTTTGGCGGAGCGACAGCAGGAGATTTGCCAAACGCTCGACGCTGGTTCGCAGTTTCTGGCTCTTGAGCTCCTTTATTGCCGCGCGATAGGCGGCAGCGAGTTCATTGACCAAGGCGCCGGCAAAGGCGGTGTCACGCTCGAAAGCTGCACGGATGTCGCGCGACGGGATCAACAGCACGCGGGATTTCTCGATGGTACGCGCCGACATCAGATAGGCCGCATCCTTGAGCACGGCCGCCAGGATGAAGGCGGAAACCGGGCGCGCCAGCATCACCGTGGTCTCGCGGCCATTTGCCTCGGCGAAGAGCTCGATGCAGCCGTCAACCACCACGTGCAGGAAGTCGGCGGAATCCCCTTCACCGAACAATTTCACCTGGGGCGGAAAGACCTGCAGATAGGCGGCCTGCAGGATGGCGGCAAAGTTTCCCTCGCCCATGCTGGCAAAGAGCGGCAGCCGGCGAATCAGTGTCAGTTCCTCGGATCGCATCAACGCCCCCGCAGCAACAGATGACATTTATCAATTAGAACTGCACGCAACATCAAGTCAATTCATAGGATTCTTAGTTCATGGCTTGATGTTTGCGGATTTCGGCAGGGGCCCTTCGGCATTTCCACAATTTTTTTGTTTCACCTTGCCCTTCGTTTGATCTGAGTCAAGCTGAACCTGGGTCCAAGGCGACATTGCTCAGTGCGAGACTTCCGGCATGGCCGGCATTCGCAGCGATAGGGGCGCACTCATGAACCACCTGGAGGGGATCTCGTCGGCGCAGCAGACCAAGGCGCTCGGAATGAGCACCGTGGCCTTCGTCATCTGCTTCGCCGTCTGGACAATATTCTCGATCATCGGCGTGCGCATTAAGCAGAACCTAGGGCTGAACGATACCGAGTTCGGCCTGTTGGTGGCGATGCCGATTCTCTCCGGCTCCCTGTCCCGGGTGTTTCTCGGCATCTGGACCGACCAGTATGGCGGCCGGCGCATATTTGCCCTGGTCATGGCGGCGTCCGCCATCGCGGTCTGGCTGCTGTCGAGCGTGACCACCTATCCGATGTTCCTGCTGGCAGCACTCGGGGTCGGGCTTGCCGGCGGCGGCTTCGCCGTCGGCGTCGCCTATGTCTCGAAATGGTATCCGGCAGGCAAGCAGGGCACCGCGCTCGGCATCTTCGGCATGGGCAATGTCGGCTCATCGATCACGAATTTCGGCGCTCCCTTCCTCCTGCTGGCCCTGGATTGGCAGGGTACCGCCCGGGTATATGCGGTTGTCCTGCTCGCCACCGCCCTGCTGTTCTACCTGTTCAGCGCCGATGACCCGGCACTGATCGCACGCAAGGCGGCGGGCAAGAAGCCGCGCAGCACGCTGCTGGAACTGGCGCCCCTGAAGAGCCTGCAAGTCTGGCGCTTCTCGCTCTACTATTTCTTCGTTTTCGGCGCGTTCGTGGCCCTCGCCCTGTGGCTGCCGCGCTACATCGTCGGCGTCTATGGCGTCGACTTGAAGACCGCCGGCATGCTGGCGGCGATCTATACGGCACCCGCCAGCCTGTTCCGCGTCTATGGCGGCTATCTCTCCGACCGCTACGGCGCCCGCAAGGTCATGTACTGGACCTTCGGTGTCTCGGCACTTTGCGCCTTCATGCTGTCATACCCCTCGACGGACTATGTCGTGCACGGCATCAACGGGCCGATCGTCTTCTCGACCCAGATGGGCCTGGTGCCGTTCGTGGCGACGATCGCGGTCATGGGATTCTTCATGTCGCTCGGCAAGGCGGCGGTCTACAAGCACATCCCGGTCTATTATCCGGATCATGTCGGTTCGGTGGGCGGCCTGGTCGGCATGGTGGGTGGTCTCGGCGGCTTCTGCCTGCCGGTGGTCTTCGGCGCGATGAACGACCTGACCGGCGTCTGGACCAGCTGTTTTGCGCTGCTGTTCCTCATCGCCGTGGTCTCGCTGCTGTGGATGCATTTCGCCATCCGCGCCATGGAACGCGGTGCGGCGCCGCGCGACGAGGATATCCTGCCGCAGCTGCCGGAAATGGCCGAGATCCATCGGCCCGAACTGGGCCGCCCGAGCGGCGCCACGATCGAAGACTGGCGGCCGGAGGATCCGATCTTCTGGGCGCAGACCGGACGGCGCATCGCACAGCGCAACCTCTGGATCTCGATCCCGAGCCTGCTGCTTGCCTTTGCCGTCTGGATGGTCTGGAGCGTCGTCGTCGCCAAGCTTCCGGCCATCGGCTTCACCTATACCACGGACCAGCTGTTCTGGCTGGCGGCGCTGCCCGGGCTGTCGGGCGCCACCCTGCGGATCTTCTATTCCTTCATGGTGCCGATCTTCGGGGGCCGGCTGTGGACCACCTTGACCACGGCGTCGCTGCTGGTACCGGCCTTCGGCATCGGCTATGCGGTGCAGAACCCGGAGACGCCGTATCTCATCTTCCTGGTGCTGGCGCTGCTTTGCGGCTTCGGCGGCGGCAACTTCGCCTCGTCCATGGCCAATATCAGCTTCTTCTTTCCGAAGCGACAGAAGGGCAACGCGCTCGCCCTGAATGCCGGCCTCGGCAATCTCGGCGTCAGCGTGATGCAGTTCCTCATTCCCCTGGTCGTGACCGTGGGCGTGTTCGGCAGCCTGGGCGGCGAGCCGCGGGTCATCACGACCGGTGCGCAGCTCTGGGTCCAGAATGCCGGCTTCATCTGGGTTCCCTTCCTGATCGTCGCGACCATCCTGGCCTGGTTCGGCATGAACGACATCGCCTCGGCCAAGGCGTCGTTCAAGGAGCAGTCGGTCATCTTCGGCCGCAGCCACAACTGGATCATGTGTTGGCTCTATACCGGGACCTTCGGATCGTTCATCGGCTATTCGGCGGGGTTCCCGCTGCTGGCGAAGACGCAGTTTCCCGATGTCGACTCGCTGAAATACATCTTCCTCGGCCCGCTGGTCGGCGCCTTGTCGCGCGCCGGGACGGGCTGGATCTCCGATCGCTTCGGCGGCGCCCGGGTCACGTTCTGGACATTCGTGCTGATGATCGCCGCCGCGGGCGGAGTGGTCTATTTCCTCTCCACCAAGGATCAGCCGGGGGCATTCTGGGGCTTCTTCGCGATGTTCATGATCCTGTTCTTCGCGACCGGTGTCGGCAATGCCTCCACCTTCCAGATGATCCCGGTGATCATGCGCAAGGAGATCGACCGGCTGATGCCGACCCTCGCCGGCCCGGACCGGCTGCGCCAGGCCGAGAAGGAATCCGCCGCCATCATCGGCTTCACCTCGGCGATCGCCGCCTATGGCGCCTTCTTCATTCCGAAGGCCTATGGCACCTCGATCGCCCTGACCGGCGGGCCGAGCATGGCCCTCTGGGGCTTCATCATCTTCTACGTGACCTGCGCCGCGCTGACCTGGTTCGTCTACACCCGTCCGGGCGGGCTCCTGCATGACATCGAGCGCGGCAAGGTCCCGGTCGGATCGGCCGCCGCCGCCGGCCAGAGCTAGATCGGAGACATCCATGAGCCTGCTCCTCGACCGCCTGAACTTCTTTTCCCACCGGGATCGCGAGACCTTTTCCGAAGGCCATGGCATCGCCGTCAGCGAGGATCGACGCTGGGAGGAGGGGTATCGGAAGCGCTGGCAGCACGACAAGATCGTGCGGTCGACCCACGGCGCCAACTGCACCGGCTCATGCTCCTGGAAGATCTACGTCAAGGGCGGCATCGTCACCTGGGAAACCCAGCAGACCGATTACCCCCGCACCCGGCCGGATCTGCCCAACCACGAGCCGCGCGGCTGCTCGCGGGGCGCCAGCTACAGCTGGTACATGTATTCCGGCAACCGGGTGAAATATCCGCTGATCCGCGGCCGCCTTCTGCGGTCGTGGCGCGAGGCCCGGGCGACCAGGTCGCCGGTTGCCGCCTGGGCCTCGATCGTGGAAAACAGCGGCAAGCGCGCGGACTACGTGAAGCAGCGCGGCCTGGGTGGATTCGTCCGCGGCACCTGGAGCGAGATCAACGAGATCATCGCGGCCGCCAACGCCTATACGGCGAAGACCTATGGTCCCGACCGCATCATCGGCTTCTCGCCGATCCCGGCGATGTCGATGGTTTCCTATGCCGCCGGCTCGCGCTACCTGTCGCTGCTGGGTGGCGTCTGCATGTCGTTCTACGACTGGTATTGCGACCTGCCGCCGGCCTCGCCGCAGACCTGGGGCGAGCAGACCGACGTGCCGGAATCGGCCGACTGGTACAATTCGAGCTTCCTCATTCTCTGGGGCTCGAACGTCCCGCAGACCCGGACCCCGGATGCACATTTCTATACCGAGGTGCGCTACAAGGGCGCGAAGTCGGTCGTCGTCTCGCCGGACTACAGCGAGGCCGCGAAGTTCGCCGATCTCTGGCTGCACCCGACCCAGGGCACCGATTCCGCGCTCGCCATGGCGATGGGCCATGTCATCCTGCGGGAATTCCACCTCGACCGGCAGGCCGAATACTTCGAGGACTATTGCCGGCGCTACACCGACATGCCGATGCTGGTCCGGCTGGTGCGCAAGGGCGACCACTATCTGCCCGACCGGCAGTTGCGCGCGTCGGATTTCGCCGATGCTCTCGGGGAACTCAACAACCCGGACTGGAAGACGGTGGCCTTCGACCGGAAGTCGAACCGCGTGGTGGCGCCCGCGGGTTCCGTCGGTTTCCGCTGGGGCGAGCAGGGCAAATGGAACCTGGAGGCGAAGGACGGAAAGGGTGCGGACGTCGATCTCGAGATGACGTTCCTCCTCGACGAGTCGCATGACGAGGTTGTCGATGTCGCCTTCCCGTATTTCGGGGGCCGCGAGCACGACCATTTCAAGGGCACGAAGCATGCCGAGGTATTGGTCCGCTCGGTGCCGGCCAAGATCGTCAAGCTGAAGGGCGAAGACTGCTTCGTGGCGACGGTCTTCGACCTCATGGCTGCCAACTATGGCCTCGACCGCGGGCTGGGCGGGGCCAATGTCGCGAAGAGCTTCGACCAGGACATTCCCTATACCCCTGCCTGGGCGGAGCAGATCACCGGCGTGCCGGCGCAGCAGATCATCACCGTTGCCCGCGAATTCGCGCGCAACGCCGAGAAGACCAAGGGCCGCTCCATGGTGATTCTCGGCGCCGGCCTCAATCACTGGTACCACATGGACATGAACTACCGCGGCATCATCAACATGCTGGTGATGTGCGGATGCGTCGGGCAGTCCGGCGGCGGCTGGTCGCACTATGTCGGCCAGGAGAAGCTTCGGCCGCAGACCGGCTGGCAGCCCCTGGCCTTCGCCCTCGACTGGGCGCGGCCGCCGCGCCAGATGAACTCGACCTCGTTCTTCTATGCCCATTCCGATCAATGGCGGTATGAGACCCTGAAGCTCGACGACATCCTGTCGCCGACGGCGCCGGACGGCCCATGGGACGGCTCGCTGATCGACTTCAACGCCCGCGCCGAACGAATGGGCTGGCTGCCCTCGGCGCCACAGCTCAAGACCAATCCGCTGGACATCGCCCGCGCCGCGGCGAAGGCCGGGCTCGAGCCGAAGGACTATGTCGTCAAGGGCCTGAAGGATGGCAGCCTGGAGATGTCCTGCAACGACCCGGACGATCCGAAGAACTGGCCGCGGAACATGTTCGTCTGGCGGTCGAACCTGCTGGGCTCTTCCGGCAAGGGCCACGAATATTTCCTGAAGCATCTCCTCGGCACCAGCCACGGGGTCCAGGGCAAGGATCTCGGCGAGGACGGCGGCCAGAAACCGAAGGAGGTCGCCTGGCACGAGACGGCGCCGGCCGGGAAGCTCGACCTCCTGGTGACGCTGGACTTCCGCATGTCGACGACCTGCGTCTATTCCGACATCGTCCTGCCCACGGCCACCTGGTACGAGAAGAACGATCTCAACACCTCCGACATGCACCCCTTCATCCACCCGCTGACGGCCGCGGCCGATCCCGCCTGGGAGGCGCGCAGCGACTGGGACATCTACAAGGGCATCGCCGAGGCCTTCTCGCGCGTCGCCCCCGAGGTCCTGGGGGTCGAGAAGGACGTGGTCCTGGTGCCGATCCAGCACGACACGCCGGGCGAGCTCGCCCAGGCCGTGGAGGTGAAGGACTGGAAGCTGGGCGAGATCGCGCCGATCCCGGGGAAGACCATGCCGCAGATCGTCGTCATCGAGCGCGACTATCCGAACGTCCACAAGCGGTTCACCGCCCTCGGACCGCTGATGAGTTCGCTCGGCAACGGCGGCAAGGGAATCGGCTGGAAGACCGAGCACGAGGTCGACAATCTGCGGCGCCTGAACGGCGCGGTGGAGGATGCCGGAGCCACCCAGGGCATGCCGAGGATCGAAAGCGACATCCAGGCGGCGGAAGTGATCCTGATGCTGGCGCCCGAGACCAACGGCGAGGTCGCGGTCAAGGCCTGGGCGGCTCTGTCCAAGAACACCGGGCGCGACCACAGGCACCTGGCGTTGCCCAAGGAGGAGGAGAAGATCCGGTTCCGCGACGTCGTCGCCCAGCCGCGGAAGATCATCTCCTCGCCGACCTGGTCGGGACTGGAATCCGAGCATGTCTGCTACAACGCCTGCTACACCAACGTGCATGAGCTCATTCCGTGGCGGACGCTCAGCGGCCGCCAGCAGCTCTATCAGGACCATCTCTGGATGCGGGCCTTCGGCGAGGCGCTCTGCGTCTATCGGCCGCCGATCGATACCAAGTCCGTGAAGCCGATCATCGACGCCAAGCCGAACGGCCAGAAGCAGGTGGTGCTGAACTTCATCACGCCGCACCAGAAGTGGGGAATCCATTCGACCTATACCGACAACCTGCTGATGCTCACGCTGTCGCGCGGCGGCCCGATCGTCTGGATCTCGGAGGTGGATGCGGCGAAGGCGGGTATTGTCGACAACGATTGGGTCGAGGCCTACAACACCAACGGCGCGCTGGTCGCCCGGGCGGTCGTCTCGCAGCGGATCAAGGAGGGCACGCTCTTCATGTATCACGCCCAGGAGAAGATCGTGAACGTGCCCGGCGCCGAGACGACCGGGCAACGCGGCGGCATCCACAATTCGGTCACCCGCGCGGTATTGAAGCCGACCCATATGATCGGCGGCTACGCCCAGCTCTCCTACGGCTTCAACTACTACGGCACGGTCGGCTCGAACCGCGACGAGTTCGTCATTGTGCGCAAGCTGGACAAGGTCGACTGGCTGGATACGCCGGCGACCGTAGCGAAGGAGGCCGCAGAATGAAAATTCGCGCGCAAATCGGCATGGTGCTCAATCTCGACAAGTGCATCGGCTGCCATACCTGCTCGGTCACCTGCAAGAACGTCTGGACCAATCGCGAGGGAATGGAATACGCGTGGTTCAACAACGTCGAGACCAAGCCGGGCATCGGGTATCCCAAGGACTGGGAGAATCAGAAGCGCTGGAACGGCGGCTGGCGCCGGCGATCCAACGGGAGGATCGAGCCGAAGATGGGCTCCAAGTGGCGGATCCTCGCCAAGATCTTCGCCAATCCCGACCTGCCGGAGATCGACGACTACTACGAGCCGTTCACCTTCGACTACGAGCACCTGCAGACCGCGCCGGAGATGAAGGCGGCTCCGACCGCAAGACCGCGCTCGCTGATCAGCGGCGAGCGCATGGAGAAGATCGAATGGAGCGCCAACTGGGAGGAAATCCTGGGTGGCGAGTTCGCCAAGCGCTCGGCGGACTACAATTTCGAGGGCATCGAGAAGGAGATCTACGGCCAGTTCGAGAACACCTTCATGATGTACCTGCCGCAACTCTGCGAGCATTGCCTCAATCCGACCTGCGTCGCCGCCTGTCCGTCGGGTGCCATCTACAAGCGCGAGGAGGACGGGATCGTCCTGATCGACCAGGAGAAATGCCGCGGCTGGCGCATGTGCGTCTCCGGCTGTCCCTACAAGAAGATCTATTACAACTGGTCGTCGGGCAAGTCCGAGAAGTGCATCTTCTGCTATCCCCGGATCGAGGCCGGGCAGCCGACCGTCTGCTCCGAGACCTGCGTCGGGCGGATCCGCTATCTCGGCGTGCTGCTCTATGACGCCGATCGCATCGAGGCCGCGGCCTCGACGATGGACGAGAAGGATCTCTATGAGGCGCAGCTGTCGATCTTCCTCAACCCCAATGATCCGCGGGTGATCGAGCAGGCCCGCGCCGACGGCGTGCCCGAGGCCTGGCTGGAAGCGGCCAGGAACTCGCCGGTCTACCGCATGGCGATGGAGTGGAAGGTGGCGTTTCCGCTGCACCCGGAATACCGCACCCTGCCGATGGTCTGGTACGTGCCACCGCTCTCGCCGATCCAGTCCGCGGCGGAAGCCGGCAAGATCGGCCTCGACGGCGACATGCCCGACGTCCGCAGCCTGCGGATACCGGTGCGCTACCTCTCCAACCTGCTGACCGCCGGCGCCGACGAGCCGGTGATTCGTGCGCTGGAGCGGATGCTGGCGATGCGGGCCTATATGCGGGCGAAGACCGTCGACGGTCTGATCGACGAGTCGATCGCGACCCGCGTCGGGCTGACGGCGGCGCAGATCGAGCACATGTATCACGTCATGGCGATCGCCAATTACGAGGATCGCTTCGTCATCCCGACCAGCCATCGCGAGGTCGGCGAGGATGCCTATGACGTGCGCGGCTCCTGCGGCTTCTCCTTCGGCAATGGCTGCTCGGGCGGCAGCTCGGCGCCCGACCTGTTCGGCGCCAAGCGGAAGAAGACGGTGCAAACTCCGACCGAGGTGTTCTGATGACCGCGATCTACAAGCTGCTGTCAGTCCTGCTGGCCTATCCGACCGGGGAACTGCAGGCCGCGGCCGGCGAACTCAGGCATGCGGTGGCAACCGACACCTCGATCACGCCGCATCATCGCGCTAGCCTCATCGCCCTGGTCGAGGATATCGCTTCCGGCGACCTCCTGGATATCCAGGAGCGCTACGTCCTTCTGTTCGACCGGACGCGCTCGCTGTCGCTGCACCTCTTCGAGCATATCCATGGCGAGAGCCGGGACCGCGGTCAGGCGCTGGTGGATCTCCGAGCGATGTATGAAACGGCGGGGCTGGAAATATCGGCGCGGGAGCTTCCCGACTATCTGCCGCTGTTCCTCGAATTCCTGTCGCTCCGGCCGCCCGAAGAGGCGCGGGCGCTCCTGCACCAGACCCTCCATATCGTCGCCGCGATCGGCGAGCGGCTGGTGAAACGCAACAGCCGGTATGCCGGAGTCTTTCAGGCCCTGGTCACATTGGCGGCGCAGCGGCCCAATCCGGAGGATCTCGCAGCCCTGCGCGAGGTCGAGGACGATGACCCCAGCGATCTCCAGGCTCTGGACCGGGTCTGGGAGGAGGAACCGGTGACCTTCGGGCCGGGCGCCGGCAGCAGCTGTCCGGCGGAGCGCCTGGAGGTCAAGCTCCGGGCATCCATGCGGCCGGGAGACGATGCGCAGCCGAGTCCGCGCCGATAACGGAGGAAGGTGATGACCCTCGATCTCAATACCGTTGTCTATGGCATCTACCCCTATATCGCGCTCGCGGTCCTGGCCTTGGGCTCGATCCTGCGTTACGACCGGGAACCCTATAGCTGGCGGTCGGGTTCGAGCCAGCTGCTGCGCCGGCGACAGCTTGTCTGGGGGTCGGTGCTGTTCCATGTCGGCGTCCTGGTCATCTTCGCCGGGCATTTCGTCGGCCTCCTGACCCCGATCGCCGTCTTCGAGATGCTGGGGATCAGCCATGGCGCCAAGCAGCTGCTGGCGATCGTTGCCGGCGGGATCGCCGGGGTGATGGCCCTGGCCGGGGCCACCTTGCTGATCCATCGCCGGCTGTTCGATCCGCGCATCCGCCGGAGCTCCAGTGCCACCGACATCGCCATCCTGCTGCTGCTCTATGCGCAGCTGTTTCTCGGCGTCTTCACCATTCCGGTCTCGCTGCAGCATCTGGACGGCACCGAGATGGTGAAGTTCATGACCTGGGCGCAAGGCATCTTCACCTTCCAGGCGGGTTCGGCGGACGTCATCGCCGACGCCCATCCGGTCTTCAAGCTGCACCTGTTTCTCGGTCTTACCATCCTGCTGCTGTTCCCCTTTACCCGTCTGGTACACATGCTGAGCGCACCGGTCCGCTATATCTGGCGGCCGGGCTATCAGATCGTCAGGCACCGCCAAAGCCGTGCGGCGGCCCGCAACCGGTTCCCGGCGGAGTAGGCGATCATGGAACATCTGGAACCCAAGTCGCAGCCCGCCGTCGACGAGCATCGCCACGAAGCCACGCCGAGCGGACGGCAAGCGCCGCCGATTCTTGTCAACGGTGTGGTGGTGGATCCGGAGGCGATCCGTCGCGAGGCGCAGAATCATCCGGCATCGACCGTGGCGGCAGCGATGCGCGCGGCCGCTCAGGCCCTGGTCGTCCGGGAGCTCCTGCTGCAGGAAGCCGCGGCCCTTGGCATCGCCGGAACGCCGGAAGTGGATGAGAGCGGCCGGCGCGAGACCGAGCAGGACGCCGCCATCCGCGCATTGCTGGATGTCGAGGTCGTGGTGCCCAAGGCCGATTCCGACGCCTGCCGGCGCTACTATCAGAACAATCTGGGAAAATTCCGGTCGGAAGACATCTTCGAGGCGCGGCATATTCTCATCGCCGCCAGCCGGGAAGACGAAGGCGCCTATGCCGGGGCCGTGCAGCTGGCCGAGGAATTGATCGCCACACTGCAATCCTTCCCCGAGCAGTTTGCCGATCTGGCGCTGGTCTATTCGGCCTGCCCGTCGAAGCAGAGCGGCGGCAATCTCGGTCAATTGACGCGCGGCCAGACGGTCCCGGAATTCGAGACCTTCCTCTGCAGCCTCGAAATCGGGCAGCTCTGCCCGGTCCCGGTGAAAAGCCGGTTTGGCGCGCATGTGCTGCATCTGGTGCGACGGGTCTTGGGTGAGCAGCTGGCTTTCGAGGTCGTCAGAGAAAGGATCGCGGCCTATCTCGACGTTGCCACCTGGCAGCGCGCAGTTGCCCAATATCTCCAGATCCTCGCCGGCAAGGCGGAGATCTCGGGAATCGACCTCGGAGTTACCCGGTCTCCCTTGGTGCAATAGGCAAGGGCGATCCGCCGAAGCGCTGCCGGGATGCTGGATCGAGTGCCGTCGCGACGGGGCGCCTGACCACATTGCACGTGGAGTTCCAGGCGGGCCGCGCGGAGGCGGGCACCGATCTCCTGAACCTGCCGGGAAGCTGGTAGGTCACGCCTATCGCGACCCGCGACACCAGCCCGGCCGAGTTCATCCGGCGGCACGAGGGCGCTGCCGCCTAGGAAAGTGTCGGCAGTCGGCTGTCCCGCAATATCCGCCCGCGGCGTGGAATAATCCTGCGGGCCCGGCGTCCATGTGCTGCAGGTCCCGTGTAGCCCCCAAGAGCCCCGCGGGACCGGCAGGCCCGAGGCTCATGCGCTCGCTCCACTCTCACGTGTAAGTCCCGGCGGTTTCCTGCCCACGGCGGTCGATACCTCAGGGGTCGACCGCCGTTTCCCCCTCCATTCGAGCGAAATTTTGCCGGTCTAGTTTCTCCCGCGCGGCGAGGAGCTGCGGCGCCACAGTGCGTCGAGGATCGCCTGCAGCGCCCGGATCCGAATGGCGAGGCAGGCGCCGCCGCCGCCAAGGGCGGCCAGCACCAGCAGGAGAAGGAGAAAGGTGAGCATGCGGTCGAAGCGCCTCGCCGGCAGGTTGTGGCCGCGGGCGCTGGGGCATCCGCCGCTCACAGGGGACACCAGTCCGGTCGATTTATTCCCCGCCGTCCCGCCAGCGCCGGTCGGCAGCCGGGAATAGAACCCAGCGCGCTGCGACCATGCCAGGCCGGGACGACGCGGGTTCATCGGGGCCGGCGCTTCGAACACGCCCGATCTGCGCATTCGAGAGGAGCTGGACGATGAAACTGTTGCCCGGACTGGCGATGACGATTGCCGCCGCCCTCATCCTGCTCGGCTGCTCAGGCGCGACGCTGCCGATCCGGGACGACAAGGAGAGGAACAGCGACGTGGCGCATGTGAACAGGCCGGCGCCGAAGGCCCGGCCATCGACCGGGACAACGGGGGGCTGAACCGGCCTGTCGCACCGATGCGGAACCTGCTGATCCTCGATCGCCCCGGGGTCATGGCCGCCGTGGCGGCGGTCCTGGGAGACGATTGGCTCCTCGCCATGGCACCGGGAGATGTCACAGGGGCCGTTGCCTCGGAACCCGAAGATCCCGCGGCCCTGCCTGGCGCGGCACCCATTGCCGCACTTAAACGGCAGGCCGCGCTGGCGCGCCAGGTCTATCTGGCCCTGGAGGCCGGCCGCGCGGGGGAAGCCCGGTGCTGGCACCTGTCCAGGCTCCTCGGCATCGCCGGCAAATGCCGTGTCCTCCTCAATGAACTGACCCCCGACGGCATCCGGTCCGCCCTGCGGCAGGCGCGGCGAATCGACATGCGTCTGGTCGACGCTGAGGCGGCGGCCCTGGCGCTCGATCGCCTGGTCGACAGCGCCATCGCCGGGGATCGCGGCCCCCGGTCCGGCCCCCGGTCCCGCCTGCGGTCCGGGCCGGACCGTGTGCAGAGCCCGGTCATCCGACTTGTGGCAGACCGGGAGCGCGCCATCCGCGCGTTCCAGCCGCACGACCATTATCGGGTCGAAATGACGTTTCATGACGGTGTCGGCGCAGCCTGGCAGGCGCATTGGGACGTCGGGAACCTGCTGCCCGGCGGGCCTTCGGAACGGATCTGGCGCGACCGCGAAACGGCGGCGCGGGTGGCCCGGTTGCGCCGCTTCCAGGTGGCGGCCTCCAGCGACCGGGAAGCAACAGACGCGGCACCCGCGCCATTCGTCACCGCCACCCTGCAGCAAGCGGCGAGCCGGGTCCTCGGTCTTTCGCCCTGGGCGACCATGGAACTGGCGCGGGCCCTATACGAGAAGGGCGCCATTACCTTTCCTTATACCGACAGCCCCCGGTTCGCGGACCCGGCCATCGGCGCGATCGACAGCTGGGCGGCGGCGCATTGTGCCGACGCCTTTGCCGGCAGCAGGCGTGCATCCGCCGCGCAGCTGCGTCCGGCGGAGCTGCCGGAGGCCATCCGCCCCACCCGGATCGAGGTGGCGACGGCGGGTGAGACGCCGGCGGGGGCCCGGCTCTATGACCTGATCCGGCACCGGGCCATCGCCAGCCGTCTGGCAGACGCGATCCATCTCCATCGCGACCTCTGCCTGACCGCGCTCGACGGTGTCCCCGGCCTGGTCGGGCTGCGCTTCCGTGCCGCCAGCCGTCGCCTGGTCCGCGCCGGCTGGCGCGGCTATCCGGCGCCGCATGGGGTCGCCGAGGCAATGGCCATCGGTGGTGACGATCGGATCCCGAGCCTGCCGCCGGAAAGCCTGTTGACCGCGGCCGGCGGCGCGGTTCGTGCGCTTCGCACCGAGCCGCCCGAACGGTTCACCGAGGCCGGGCTGATCGGGGAGCTGGCGGCGCAGGGCATCGGCCGTGCGCCGACCTATGCGGCGATCCTGGAGAGCATCGCCTGCCGCGGCTACGTCGCTTGCGACGGCGGGGTCCTGCGTCCGACCGCCATCGGCAACCTGATCGTCAATGCCCTCACACCGGCCTATAGGCTTGTCGATCTCGCCTTCCAGCGGGATCTCGAGGCGAGCCTCGACGCGATTGCCGCGGGCAGATGCGGATCGGCGGAGGTCGTCGCCGCCTTTCGCCGGCGTCTCACCGACCGGCATGCGCAGGGCGATGGATCTGCGACCCCGTCCGACCGGCTGCCGCAGATCGCTGCCCCGGTCCTGCTTCCGTCGCCGGCGCTCGGCCTTCGCCAGCTCTTCCGCCGGCCGCTCCTGCAGGCCTTCGCGGCGCGATAGGCGGCTTCACCTGATTTTTGAACGGATCAGAACCGGCCGAGAAACGTCTACACCGCCAGACGCCGCATGAGCGCCGCCAGCAGATCGCATGGCCGGGCAGGGCCAGCGGCGACGGCGCAACGGATCGGGATGGCGGCGGTGGACATGTCTGCGACGAGAAGGAACGACGGCGCAATCGCCCAGTGTGAGCAGGCGCCGACCGGGCGTATCCCTGCGCCGTCGCCCGACCGGATGGCTTGGAGTTCCCGCCCTGGTCGAGCGGCTCGTCACGTTGTGGAATGAAGGCGAATCCGCCGCGCGCATCGCGACGAGACTCGGCCTCAGCCGCAATGCCGTCATCGGCAAGGTCTACCGCCTGCAGCTCTGCCGGCGGAACGCCGCGGTGACCGCCGAACGCCTTGCGGCCCGGGCCGAAGCGCGGCGGCGCCGGGCGATTCACGGCCTCTATCTGAAGGTCAGGGCCTTGCAGGCTGCAGACCCGGTGGGCGAGGGCGCGGCTGGCGCGGGCATGGCGGGAGCTGTCCGGTGAGGGCGGCGCTGTTCGGCCTGCTGGGCCTCTTCCTCCTGCTCGGCGGCGGCGCCTTCTGCATTGCCAGGTTTCGCCTCTGGCGCAGCATGCGGGCCTGGCACGATTTCAAGAACAGTTCCTGGAAACGCAATTCCTGATCACGACTGGCCCCATTCCCCATGGTTATGGCGATCTCACGCGATGTCATATTCGATACCGGGACGGCGGCGCGCCGGCGCGGCGTCCCGCGGGGCAGATGCCCCTATCCGGAGGGCATGGAACATGCCCGCCGCTGGCTGGAAGGATGGGACAGCGTCGCGCAGGTCGCCTTGGCCAGGTCCGGCAGCTGCAAGGTCGATGCAGCGGAATCCCCCGTTGCTCCAGCCGTCGCCCCTGCCGTCGCCCCTGCCGTCCTCGGCCCTGCCGACCTCGAAAGCCTCGCCGACCTGGCTGGACGCGGCGCCTCGGCCCTGGCCATTTCCCGCACGCTGCAGCGGCCGATCGCCGAAATCATCGCCCATTTGAAGGCTGCCGGCCTGGCCGATCGCCCGGTCATCTGTGTCGCCGCGGGTACCCCCTGGGAAGATGACGAGAAAATTTGGCTGGAGCAGCAATGGACAGGCGGCATACCGGTCCGGGAGATCTCCCGAAACCTTGGGCGTCGGGAATCCGCCGTGGCAAGCCGCCTGGAGAAGATGCTGCACCGTCCCTGGAGCTACCAGGAACGCCAGGAACTCCGGCGCCTGTTCGATCAGGGGCTCGGCAACCAGGAACTCGCCGCCCGAATCAATCGCACCACCGCTGCGGTCCGGACCCAATTGGTCTTGATGGGTCGGCCGCAGGCGCATGCCGGAGAGTGCGGATGACCGCCCCTGCGGCCGCGGTCCGGAGTCGCGTCCGCACTCGGATCCCGGGCGAGCACCGGCAGCAGCGGCGCATCGCCGCAATGGTGCCGTCGCGTGACGCTGTGGCGATGATCCCATGGCCGTCCTGAGCCGCGATGATACCGGGTGTGAGTTTCGCCGCATGAACGACGGCCGCGATGACTCGCCACAGGATATTTTCAATGATCATCACCCGGGAATGATGCATAGACGCGGCATGCCCATCGCATCGCGCCGGAACGCAGCGCGATCTCGCTTCAGTCATCGCCGGACTTATCTCGCTGAGAATTAGAATTCCTTGCCGGCATCGCGCCGCACGATACGCGATCCTCATACTGGGCGGCGAAATTCTATTCCCCCATCCGACGAAAAAAACTTCTCCGGCGCCTGCGGAATAGAGGCGCGATCGATGTGACTAACACTTGGTCGTGCCATCGGAGCGCGTGGTCCGGAGCGGATACCGCGTCACCCAGGCATGGCAATACGGGAAAACCCGGCAGCGGCGGCACGTCAACAAGGGGAATGCATCATGGGCGTCGACACGAAGACTCTGATTCTCGAGGGCATTGCCGCCGGCCTGGGTGCCGTGTCGATCATCGGCGACAAGGGATCCGAGACGCTCGGGGGTACCGACGCGAGCGACAAGATCATCGGCGGGGCCGGCGACGACATCCTCAAGGGTGCAGGCGGCAGCGACGTGCTCGACGGCGGCGCCGGCAACGACCGGCTGGAGGGCGGCAAGGGCAACGACTTCTATTTCATCGACAAGGGCGACACCGTCGCCGAGGCCGCGGGTGCCGGTACCGACGAGGTCTTCAGTGTCGTCGACTACAAGCTCGACGACAATATCGAGAACGGCACCCTGCTGGGCAATGCCAAGAAGCTCACCGGAAACGCCGCGCAGAACATCCTCACCGGCAGCGCCGGTGCCAACATCCTGGACGGCGGCGCCGGCAGCGACACGATGATCGGCGGCAAGGGTGACGATGTCTATGCCGTCGACCAGAGCAACATGGAGAACGGCAGGCTGGTCGGCGGCAAGGGCGACCAGATCGTCGAATTCGCCAATGACGGAGCCAAGGACCAGGTCAATGCCTCGGTGGATTTCTCGCTCGAGGGCATGATCGAGGTCGAGAACCTGACGCTGCTGGGCGGCGCCCTCGGGATCGGCAACGAGCGCGCGAACATCATCACCGGCAATGACGGCAACAACGAGCTCCGTGGCGGGGCCGGCAACGACAAGCTGATCGGCGGCGGCGGCGCTGACATCCTCGACGGTGGCAGCGGCGACGACCAGATGTTCGGCGGTGCCGGGAATGACACCTACATCGTCGATTCGGCCAAGGACAAGATCACCGAATCCAAGGCCGCCAAGGGCGCGCCGGCCGATACCGACCTGGTGATCAGCTCGGTCAGCTTCAAGCTCGCCACAGGCCTCGAGAATCTGACCCTGGGCGGCGGCTTCAACATCGACGGCGCGGGCAATACCGCCAACAACGTCATCCACGGCAATTCCGGCAACAACAAGCTGCTCGGCGATGCCGGCGACGACAAGCTGTTCGGCGAAGACGGCAACGATGTCCTCGACGGCGGCAAGGGCAATGACGAGCTGACCGGCGGCAGGGGCAACGACACCTATATCCTCGATTCGGTCAACGACAAGGTATTCGAGAAGGCGGGCGAGGGTACCGATACCATCGTGGCATCGCTCGATGCGTTCAACGACCTGACGAAGTTCAAGGATGTCGAGAACCTCATTCTGGCCGGCAAGGTGCTGAACGGCACCGGTAACGAGCTCGACAATTTCATTCTCGGCAATGCCGGCAAGAACACCCTGGTCGGCAATGACGGCAACGACACGCTGGACGGCGGCAAGGGTGCCGATTCCATGACCGGCGGCAAGGGCAACGACATCTATGTCATCGACGACAAGCTCGACGCCGTCCATGAGAGCGCCGGGGAAGGCATCGACACGATCATTACGGTCTTCGACACGGTGCTCCAGGACAACTTCGAGAACCTGACCCTGGCCGGCAAGGCCGTTCGCGGCACCGGCAACGCCGCCGACAACGTGCTTGCCGGCAATGCCCTGGCAAACGTGCTCGACGGTGGTGCCGGCAACGACACTCTGAATGGCGGCTCCGGCGCCGATACGCTGATCGGCGGGGTCGGCAACGATACCTACGTCATCGACAACAAGGGCGACGTCATCGACGAGAAAGGCGGCAAGGAGGACGACGCCGATACGGTCGTCAGCTTCCTGGAGAATTTCGAGCTCAGCGGCAATGCAGCGAACATCGAGAATCTCGTCCTGCAAGGTATCGCCGTCACCGGCACCGGCAACGACCGCAACAACCGCATCACCGGGAGCGCCGAAGACAACAAGCTGTTCGGCCTTGGCGGCGACGACGTCCTCGACGGCGGTGCCGGCAAGGACCAGATGTCCGGCGGCGCCGGCAACGATACCTATGTCGTCGACGATTCCGGCGACCAGGTCATCGAGGCGGCGGATGGCGGCATCGATACCGTGCTGAGCAGCGTGAGCTTCGATCTCACGCGCAACGTCGCGGTCGAGAACGTCGTCCTGACCGGTACCGCAAACATCGACGTCCTCGGCAGCGACCAGAACAATACACTCTCTGGCAATGACGGCGACAACCGCCTGGACGGCGGCAAGGGCGCGGACACGCTTGCCGGCGGCAAGGGCAACGATACCTATGTCGTGGATGACGACGCGGACGTCGTGACCGAGGCCGCGGACGGCGGCCGGGACACCGTGGTCAGCAGCCGGAACTACATCCTGGGCGCCAACCTGGAGAACCTGACGCTGTCCGACGATCCGACGGAACCACGAAACAGCCCGACCTCCGCCACCGGCAACGAGCTCGACAACACCATCCTCGGCAACAACCGCGACAATTTCCTGGATGGCGGTGCCGGCGACGACACGCTGTCGGGCGGCCTCGGGCGCGATGCCATGCAGGGCGGCACGGGCAACGATACCTATATCGTCGACAATGTCGGCGACCGGACCGTCGAAGCGGCCGGAGAGGGCATCGATACGGTCGTCAGCTCGGTCGATTTCGTGCTTGCCGACAATGTGGAGAACCTCATCCTGGGTGCCGGCGCACAGCGCGGCATCGGCAACGAGCTGGACAACGTCATCACCGGCAATGTCGAGGATGGCAACATCCTGCTTGGCGCCGCCGGAAACGATACCCTGGACGGCGGCGCCGGCAAGGACATTCTGGCCGGCGGCAGCGGCGACGACACCTTTGTGGTCGACGACCTCGGCGACCAGGTGTTCGAGATCAAGGGCGAGGGCCATGACACGATCCGCAGCAGCATCGACTTCTCGCTGGCGGAAACCAAGGCCGAGATCGAGGACCTGATCCTCTCCGGCAGCGCGAAGATCGGAGTCGGCAATGACGCCGACAACCGGCTTGTCGGCAACGACGCCGACAATCTCCTGATCGGCGGCAAGGGCAACGACACCCTGGTCGGCGGGAAGGGCGACGACATCTATGTGGTCGACAGCAAGGACGACGTCGTCGTCGAGGATGCCGATGGCGGATTCGACGTGGTCCTGACCTCCGACCGGGATTTCAAGGCCGGCGACGGGATCGAGCGCGTCATCTACATCGGCGAAGGCGGCGGCGTCGGCAACGAGCTCACCATCATCCGGGTCGGCGTGACCGATGCGCAGGTGCAGGAGCCCGCCACCGGCCAGGACACCGCGGTGATGTCCTTCGACGTGGTGCTCAGCGCACCGGCACCGGACGGCGGCATCCGGATCCCCTTCATCCTCTCTTTCGACGGCAGCGCGGTTTCGGCCTCGCCGGACGACCTGGCGAACGGCCAATCGCCGGCTGGCGTCATCATCATCGCCGCCGGAGAGACCGTCGGCCATATCGAGGTGGCCGTCAAAGGCGACGATCTCATCGAGGGCAGCGAGACCTTCTCGGTCAACCTGGGGCGGCCGGAACTGATCGATCCGGTGCTTGCCGGCAGCGGCACCGTCGTCATCGTCACCGATCCGACGGCGACCGGCACGATCATCGACGACGCCACCGACACGGTTCCGGATCCGGATGGCAACGGCAGCGGCGGAACGGTCCTGGTGGCGACGCTGCAGGACGGCGTGACCGTCCAGGAGCCGGCCAATCCGGGCGACACCGCGACCGTGACCTTGACGGTCACGCTCTCGGGCCCGGCGCCGCATAGCGGCATCACCCTGGATTTCGATATCGGGGCGGCCGGCGCCGGCCTGACGGCGGCGGACTTCCCGGGCGGGGTCTTTCCGCATGGCACCGTGCATTTCAACGAAGGCGACACCACGGCGACCCTCAGCTTCGAGGTTGCCGGCGATGCCGTGGACGAACTGGAAGAAACGCTGACGGTCAGCCTGGCCAATCCGTTGATCGACCCGGCGACCAGTACCACCGTCGATCTCGCCGATACCACACTGGTGACCATCCTCGACGATGCCGGCGACGGCCAGGGCGGCGGCACGCCGACCACGCTGACCGCCAGCCTGCAGGACGGCGTCACCGTCCAGGAGCCGGCCAATCCGGGCGATACCGCCACCATCTCGCTGACGGTGACCCTGTCCGGTCCGGCTCCGGCCGGGGGGATCGACATCGATTTCGATGTGGCGCCCGGAGGCAGCGGCCTGACGGCGGACGATTTCCCGGGCGGGGTCTTCCCGCACGGCACCGTGCATTTCAATGCCGGGGATACGACCGCGACCATCACCTTCGGCGTGGCGGGCGATGCGATCGACGAAGGCGACGAGGCCCTGTCGATCGGGCTCAGCCATCCGGTGGTCGATCCGGCGGCGAATACCGTGGTCGACGTCGGCGATACGACGCTGGTGACCATCCTCGACGACGCCGCCGATACCGGTGCGGCGACCGTTCTGGTGGCCACGGTCGAGGACGGGGTGACGGTCCAAGAGCCGGCAAATGTCGGCGAGACGGCGACGGTAACCCTGACGGTGACCCTGTCCGGCGCGGCGCCTGCGGGTGGCATCGACATCGACTTCGACGTGGCGGCGGCAGGCTCCGGCCTGGCCGCGGCGGACTTCCCAAGCGGGGTCTTCCCGCAGGGGACCGTGCATTTCAATGCCGGGGATACGACCGCGACGATCAGCTTCCAGGTCGCCGGCGATGCCGTCGACGAAATCGACGAGACCCTGACGGTCAGCCTCAGCCATCCCGTGGTCGATCCCGCGGCGAACACCGTGATCAACGTCAGCGATACCTCGGTGGTGACCATCCTGGACAGCGCGGACGATACCGGCGCAACGCCGACCACGCTGACTGCCACCCTGCAGGACGGGGTGACGGTGCAGGAGCCGGCCAATCCGGGCGATACCGCCACCGTCTCGGTGACGGTGACGCTCTCCGGTCCGGCACCCGCTGGCGGCGTCGATATCAATTTCGACGTGGCGTCCGGCATCGGGGCGACGGCGGCGGACTTCCCGGGCGGGGTCTTTCCGCAGGGCACGGTGCATTTCAACCCGGGCGACACCACGGCGACGATCAGCTTCCAGGTGGCCGGCGACGCAATCGACGAGGGTGACGAGACCTTCGTCGTGAGCCTGAGCAATCCGGTGGTCGATCCCGCGACGAATATCGTGATCGACGTCGCGGATACCTCGGTGGTGACCATTCTCGACGATGCCGGCGACGGTCAGGGCGGCGGCACGCCCACCACTCTGGTGGCCACGATCGAGGACGGGATTTCCGTCCAGGAGCCGGCCAATCCCGGCGACACCGCCACTGTTAGCCTGGCGGTGACCTTGTCCGGCCCGGCGCCCGCGGGCGGCATCGACATCGGCTTCGACGTGGCGGCGGCAGGCTCCGGCCTGACCGCGGCGGACTTCCCGGGCGGGGTCTTCCCGCAGGGGACCGTGCATTTCAATGCCGGGGATACGACGGCCACCATCAGCTTCCAGGTCGCCGGCGATGCCGTCGACGAGCTCGACGAAACCCTGACGGTAAGCCTCGGCCATCCGGTCGTGGACCCGGCGGCGAACACCGTCATCGACGTCAGCGACACCTCGGTGGTCACCATCCTCGACGATGCCGGCGACGGCCAGGGCGGCGGCACGCCGACCACGCTGACGGCGACGCTGCAGGACGGTGTTACCGTCCATGAACCGGCCAACTCCGGCGATTCGGCGACGGTGACCCTGACAGTGACCCTGTCCGGCGCTGCGCCCGCAGGCGGCATCGACATCGATTTCGCGGTGACGGCGGCGAGCAGCGGGCTGGATGCCAACGATTTCCCCGGCGGGGTCTTCCCGCAGGGCACGGTGCACTTCAATCCGGGCGACACCACGGCAACTCTCAGCTTCCAGGTTGCCGGCGACGCAATCGATGAGGGCGACGAGCAGTTGACGGTCAACCTCAGCAATCCGGTGGTCGCGCCGGGCGCCAACACGATTGTCGATGTGAGCGACAATGCCGTGGTGACCATCCGCGACGATGCGGGTGACGGCCAGGGCGGAGGAACGCCGACCACGCTCCTGGCGACGTTGCAGGACGGGGTGACGGTGCAGGAACCGGCCAATCCGGGCGATGCTGCCACCGTCTCGGTGACGGTGACCCTCTCGGGTCCGGCCCCAACGGGCGGCGTCGACATCGACTTCGCGGTGACGCGGCCAGCCTGGGCCTCGACGCCAACGACTTCCCGGGCGGGGTCTTCCCGCAGGGGACCGTGCACTTCAATGAGGGCGCCAGCACGGCCACCATCACCTTCCAGGTGGCGGGCGATGCCGTCGATGAGCTCGACGAGACCCTGACGGTCAGCCTCAGCCACCCGGTGGTCGATCCGGCGGCGAACACTGTCATCGACGTCAGCGACACCACGACCGTCACCATCCTCGACGACGCCGGCGATACCGGTGCCGGGACGCCGACGACGCTCCTGGCGACGTTGCAGGACGGGGTGACGGTGCAGGAACCGGCCAATCCGGGCGATACCGCCACCGTCTCGGTGACGGTGACGCTCTCCGGCCCGGCGCCCGTTGGCGGCGTCGACATCGACTTCAGCCTGGCCTCGGCCAGCCTGGGCCTCGACGCCAACGACTTCCCGGGTGGGGTCTTCCCCAGCGGGACCGTGCACTTTGCGGCAGGCGCCAGCACGGCCACGATCACCTTCCAGGTCGCCGGCGATGCCGTGGACGAACTCGACGAGACCCTGACGGTCAGCCTCAGCCATCCGGTCGTGGATCCGGCGGCGAACACCGTCATCGACGTCAGCGACACCACGACGGTCACCATCCTCGACGATGCCGGGGATACCGGCGCCGGGACGCCAACCACGCTGGTGGCCAGCCTCCAGGACGGCATCACCGTCCAGGAGCCGGCCAATCCGGGCGAAACCGCCACCTTCTCGGTGACCGTGACCCTGTCGGGTCCGGCCCCAACGGGCGGCGTCGACATCGACTTCAGCCTGGCCTCGGCCAGCCTTGGTCTCGACGCCAATGACTTCCCGGGCGGGGTGTTCCCGCAGGGCACGGTGCATTTTGCGGAAGGCGCCAGCACGGCCACGATCAGCTTCCAGGTCGCCGGCGACGCCGTCGACGAACTCGACGAGACCCTGACGGTCAGCCTCAGCCATCCGGTGGTGGATCCGGCGGCGAACACCGTCATCGACGTCAGCGACACCACGACGGTGACCATCCTCGACGACGCCGGGGATACCGGCGCCGGCACGCCGACCACGCTGGTGGCCAGCCTCCAGGACGGCATCACCGTCCAGGAGCCGGCCAATCCGGGCGAAACCGCCACCGGCTCGGTGACGGTGACCCTCTCCGGTCCGGCGCCTGCGGGCGGCGTCGACATCGACTTCGCGGTGACGGCGGCCAGCCTCGGCCTCGACGCCAACGACTTCCCGGGCGGGGTCTTCCCCAGTGGGACCGTGCATTTCGCGGCAGGCGCCAGCACGGCCACGATCACCTTCGGCGTGGCGGGCGACGCGGTGGACGAGCTCGACGAGACCCTGACGGTCAGCCTCAGCCATCCCGTGGTCGATCCGGCGGCGAACACCGTCATCGACGTCAGCGACACCACGACGGTCACCATCCTCGACGACGCCGGGGATACCGGCGCCGGCACGCCGACCACGCTGACCGCTACCCTGCAGGACGGGGTGACGGTTCAGGAACCGGCCAATCCGGGCGAAACGGCAACGGTTACATTGACCGTGACCCTCTCCGGTCCGGCGCCCGCGGGCGGCGTTGACATCGACTTCGATGTAACGGGTTTCAGCAACGGGGTATCGGCCGCCGACTTCCCGGGAGGCACCTTCCCCCATGGCACCGTGCATTTCGACGCCGGCTCGGCTGTCGCCTCAATCACCTTCGGGATCGCCGGCGACAACTTCCTGGAAGGCACCGAGGCGGTAGCGGTTGCCTTGGGGAATCCGGTGGTGGATCCGGCAACGAACACCGTCGTCGAGATTGCCAACACCGCAACGGTGACAATCCTGGACGACGCCGGGGATACGAGAGACGTCAACTCCCCGACCATCATCCAGGTCGATCTTCCGACGACCATCACGGTGCAGGAGCCGGCCAATCCGGGCGACGCCACCATTGTGAGCGTGCCGGTGACTTTGTCGGGGCCGGCGCCGTTCGGCGGCGCCGATATCGACTTCACCATCACACAGCGCGGCACCTTGCAGCCATTGTCCGGCGATGATTTCGCCGGCGGCACCTTTCCCCAGGGCACGGTCCACTTCAATGCGGGCGAGACGACGGCTACCATCAGCTTTGCGGTTGCCGGCGATGCCATAGATGAGTTCCTCCAGGAATTCGGCTCGTTGAAGCTGGTTGACGTCAGGTTCGACCAAGCCACCAACACGACCTTCGATTTCAGCGCGGTCACGGAGATCATCGTCCTCGACGACGCGATCGATGGGCAGACGGTCCTGGTCGCCAGCCTGCAGGATGGCATCACCGTCCAGGAGCCGACCAATCCCGGCGATACCGCCCGGGTCACCCTGCAGGTGAGCCTGTCCGGCGCGGCGCCTGCCGGCGGCGTCGATATCGACTTCGACGTCGCGGCAGCCGGTGGCGGTCTCGTTGCTGCGGACTTCCCAGGCGGGCAATTCCCGCATGGCACCGTGCATTTCAGCGCCGGCCAGACGACAGCCAGCATCACCTTCGATGTGGCCGGCGATGCCGTCGACGAGCTCGACGAGACCTTGACGGTGAGCCTCGGCAATCCGGCCGTCGACCCGGCGGCGAATACGGTGATCGACGTCAGCGACACGACGACGGTGACCATTCTCGACGATGCCGGGGATGCCGGTGTCGGTGCCATCACCCTGGTAGCATCGATCGCGGATGGCGTGACCGTGGTGGAGCCCGCCAATCCAGGCGACCTGGCGACGGTCCGCATCGCGGTCACCCTGTCCGGCCCGGCGCCGTTCGGCGGCGTCGACATCGACTTCGACGTCGCGTCCGCCGGTGCCGGCCTTGACGTCAACGATTTCGCGGGTCGGGCATTCCCGCATGGAACGGTTCACTTCGAAGAAGGGTCCAGCCGCGCGATCATCAGCTTCCAGGTCGCGGGCGACAGGTTCGACGAAAATACCGAATCCCTGACCGTCGCCCTCAGCAATCCCGTGACGGATCCGGCTGCCAATGCCACGATCGACGTCAGCGATACCACGACGGTCTCCCTGATCGACGATGCCGGCGATACCGGGGTTGCCACGACCATCCTGGTGGCGACGCTCGAAGACGGCATTACCGTGCAGGAGCCGGGCGCACCGGGCGAGACGGCGACCGTGCGGCTGGCCGTCACCCTCTCCGGCCCGGCGCCGCTCGGCGGTGTCGACATCGGTTTCGATGTCTCCTCCGCCGGCCCCGGCCTGGATGCCAGCGACTTCCCGGGTGGCGTCCTGCCGCACGGAACCGTGCATTTCCAGGAAGGCGCCACGACGGCGACGATCAGCTTCGATGTGGCGGGCGACGTCGTTGACGAGCTCGACGAGACCCTGACCGTGAGCCTCGGCAACCCGGTTGTTGCCGATCCGACGACGAATACGGCTATCGACGTCAGTGACACCACCACGGTGACCATCCTCGATGATGCCGGCGATATCGCGGCGGCCAGCCTGATCTCGGCCCCGCCGCCACCGCCGCCGCCGACCCCGCTGTTCGTGAACATCGACGACGCCACGGTGCAGGAGCCGGAAAATCCCGGCGAGGCGGCGACGGTTACCCTGACCATAAGCCTATCCGACCCGGCGCCAAGCGGCGGGCTGAGCCTGGACTACGATGTCGTGGCGCAGGATATCGGTCTGACCGGCACGGATTTTGTCGGCGGCGTGCTGCCGCACGGCACGATCGTCATTCCGGAGTTCGAATCCTTCGCATTCCTTACCTTCCAGGTGGCGGGCGACAGGATCGACGAGTTCGATGAGCACTTCTCGATCCAGCTCAGCAATCCGCAGTTCGAACAGGGGTTCGAGCAGATCCAGGTCTTCCTGGACGATTTTGCCGACGTCACCATTCTTAGCGACGCCGGAGATGCCGGCGCCGTAACGAGCAGATTGGTTGCCACGCTGCAGGATGGCGTCACGGTACAGGAGCCGGCCAATCCTGGAGACTCTGCGACCGTCTCGGTAACGGTGACCCTGTCCGGTCCGGCGCCGTTCGGCGGTGTGGATATGCATTTCCGGGTCGACCCCGCCGATGGCATCTTCCCGAACAACCACGGCCTCTCGAGCAGCGACTTTGTCGGCGGGTCTCTGCCGCAGGGGCAGGTGCACTTCGACGCCGGCGCCACCACGGCGACCATCGACCTTCAGGTCAACGGCGACGCCATCGGCGAGATCGCCGAGCGGATGCGCATCAGCCTGAGCAATCCCGTGACGGATCCGGCGACGGATACGGTCGTTGACGTCAGCGATACCACGGTGGTGACCATCCATGACGATCCGGCGGACATTACCACGCTGATCGTCCGATCCTTCTTGACCCAGTTCGGAGCTGAAGTCGACGAACCCGGAAATGTCGGCGACGAAACTTCGATTGCGATCGATCTGAACCTGTTCACCGTCGAAGGCGAACGCGGCACGGCACCTGCCGGCGGCATCAGCGTCGACTACCGGTTTATTCCGGGCTCGTTCGGCAGCCTGACCGCCGACGACTTCGTCGGTGGCGAGTTCCCGCACGGCACCGTGCATTTCGACGAAGGCTCGGGAGCTGCCGTCATCCGGGTCGCGGTCAAAGGCGACGACCTCGGCGGCGAGTTCGCGGACCGCGCCAGCATCGTCTTCAGCAACCCGGTCGTCGACCCGACAACGCTGACCGCGATCGAGCTGGGAAGCGTCCGCGACCTGCTGATTCGCGACGATCCCGCCGATGCGGACCGGGAAACCACGACTCTCGTCGCCACGATCGAAGACGGGGTGACGGTCGTGGAGCCGGCCCATCCCGGCGACACGTCGCGGGTGCAGCTGCATGTCGGCCTCTCGGGGCCGGCGCCCGCGGGTGGCATCACGCTGGATTTCGACGTGACGGCGGCCGGTGCCGGCCTGGATGCAGGCGATTTCCCGGGCGGCGTCCTGCCGCATGGGACCGTGCATTTCCAGGAAGGCTCGGACCGGGCGGTTCTCAGCTTCCGGATTATCGGCGACTCCGTTGGCGAGCTTCCGGAGAGCCTGTCCGTCGCCCTCAGCCATCCGCTCATCGACCCGGCGACGAACACTGTCGTCGACGTGAGCGATACGTCGGTGGTGACGATCGCCGGCGATGCCGGCGTTAGCGCCGAGACCGATCTGCTGGCGCCGCCGCCTGCCGAGACCGCCGTGCATGCCGGAGATATCCCAGCTGTCGCCATTGCGGCGACGACGCTGGTGGCGTCTCTCGAAGACGGGGTCACGGTGCAGGAGCCGGACAACTTCGGCGAAGCCGCCACGGTGACGATGCACGTCACCCTGTCAGGCCCGGCACCGACCGGAGGGGTCGACATCGATTTCAAGGTCGACAGCTTTGGTATCGGTCCGCTCCAGGGCAACCGCTTCTCCGTCGAAAATGTCGACTTCGCCAATGCCACGTTCCCGCACGGGACGGTGCATTTCAACGCCGGGGAAACCGTGGCGACCATCAGTTTCCAGGTTGCCGGCGACGATGTCGGCGAACTGGACGAACGCATGATCGTCAGCCTCAGCAATCCCGTGGTCAGCCCGACGGCGAACACGGTGGTTGATGTCAGCGACACGACGACGGTCACGGTGCTCGACGATCCGAACGACGTTACCGTTCTGCAGGTGCTCCCGGGCAACCTCGGCTTCGTCTTCCCGAAGGAATCGCCGGATGTCGGCGACGAAACGCGGGTGACGATGACCGTCTCGCTGGTCGCCGGCGTGTTCACACCGTTCCCGGCCCCGATCGGTGGCGTCAGCGTCGACTTCGACGTCCGTCCGTCCGCCGGCGGCAGCGGCTCCGCCGCCGATTTCCCGGGCGGGGTGTTCCCGCATGGAACCGTTCATTTTGCGGAAGGTTCCGACCAGGCAACCGTCAGCTTCCAGCTGGCCGGTGATCGGATTGCGGAGATCGGTGAGCAGTTCGAGGTCCATTTCGGCAACCCGGTTGTCGATCCGGCGCAGAATACGGTGATCGATACCAGCCTCATCGGAACGGTACTCGTCATCGACGATGCGGGAGACGCGGGGGCGGTCGCCACGCGGCTGGTCGTCACGCTCGAGGACCGCGTCACCGTCGTCGAACCCGCCCATCCCGGCGATTCCACCCGCGTGGCGCTCCATGCCAGTCTCTCGGGCCCGGCACCTGCCGGCGGCATCACCATCGATTTCGACGTGGTGGCGGGAAGCGCCGGCCTGGATGCCAACGATTTCCCGGGCGGGGTCTTCCCGCATGGAACCGTGCATTTCCAGGAGGGCTCGGACCAGGCGGTCCTCAGCTTCCGGATCTCCGGCGACCAGGCAAACGAGTTCCCGGAAAGCGTCGATATCATCCTGAGCCATCCGGTCGTCGACCCGGCAACCAATACGACGGTCGACGTCAGCGACTTCGCCACGGTGACCATCATGGACCATGCCACGGTGGCCGGAGCTGCATCGCCCGCGGCGGCAGCGCTCGGCGGCGATCTCATCGCGGCCGAGGATCATATCGATCATCGCGACGGCGCGGCGGGTGCCGGCAGTCACCCTGCGCCACTTCAGAACGGGGAAGCGGGTCACCCGTCCGGCCACAGCATCGCGGTCGACGGCGCCACCGATGCCCCCAGCTGTCCGGCGGGAGGCCGCCAGCAGCTCGACATCGCGGATCTGCTGACCGGCGACGAGGGCATTCCCTCGAACAACGCGGCCCGGTCGCTGTCCGATCCGCAAGTCGGGGAAAGTCCGGAAGCGGGTGCCACGGCCGACGGGCAGCCGCCCGCCGACATCGCTTTCGTCAACCTTCCGGTCGCGGATGCCAGCATCCGGCTGGAGCCGACGGTGCATTGAGCGCGGCAGTGCAGGTCCCTGCAGGTGACGAGGACGCCGACGCGACCGCTTCGGCGTCCTCCCTCGCGCGATCCGGCCAGGAGCCGGCCGCCGTGCTGAAGGCACTATGCCTTGCCGTGCTCGGTGGCTGCGGCATCTCCCGGATGGGGCGCGATCTGCAGCGATCGAAGGCGGCAATCGCGAACCAGCTGATCGCGATGTTCGGGCGCGTCGCCTTCGCCCAGATCCTGCAGCGCAGCCGCGGCAAGTCGATGCCGAGCGAGGATGGTCGCAGCTGGAGCCGGGTCGATGTCTTCCGGCTGGTCGAACTCCATCAGGCCGGCCTCAAATCGGCTGATCTCGCCTTGGCCCTCGGTCGCTCCGAGCAGCAGGTCCGATGGAAAATTAGAAGAATTGGGCTGCGGCACTTCCACCGCCCTGCGTCCGGCGACACCGGCGTATAAGCGCGGCAGCGTCGGCTGGCCTGCAGCGTCCGGTTTCGGGCACCCGCCTTCCGTATCACGCGACGCCGATGCCTCGCGGACTAGTTTCGGCGTCGGGCCGACTACCCTTCATGAAGCTGAAACGGAAAAGCGGAACCGGGGTCGAGCAGCGGAGCGTCGGCATCGCCGTTCTGGCACTCGCCCTGGTGTTGAGCGTGGCGCCCTCGCCGGAGCGCCTCGTGTCATGGTCCGCACCCGGAGAGGGGGCGGCGACGGTCAATGGTCAAGGCGACGACGACCTCCGCCTCGCCGAGAGCAGGGATGCGGCCGAGGGCAGGCCGCTTACCATCGCGCGCGCCCGGGAGCTGTTGAATTGGCCAGTTGCCGCCGGCACCTGCGGCCTCGGTCTCAGGATCGGCATGATCGATTCCGGCGTCGACACGCGGAACGCCGATCTGGCAGGCGCCAGCATCGTCACCCGCGACTTCGTCACCGGCGCGCCGCCGGCCGCCGGTGCCCGGCATGGCACCGACATCGCCCGGATCCTCGTGGGTGCCGATTTCGGCATGCTCCAGGGCGCCCAGGTCTTCGCCGCCAACATCTTTCGCGAATTGGAAGGCGGCGAGCGCGCCAAGGCGACGGACCTGCTGCGAGCCATGGATTGGCTGATGCAGCAGAATGTCAGCGTCATCAATCTGAGCCTGGTGACCTTCAAGAAATCCCCGGTCCTGGGCCTGGCGGTCGTCAGGGCCCTGTCGCGCGGCATCGTCGTCGTCGCCGCGGCCGGAAACGGCGGTGGCCATGCCTCGCCCGCCTATCCGGCGGCGATCGACGGCGTCGTCGCCGTAACCGCCGTCGACGGCGCCATGGAACTGTATCGGCTGGCGAATCAGGGAAGCTATGTCGATCTCGCCGCTCCCGGCGTGCAGCTGCTGTTCGATGCGACACCGAGATCCGGAACCTCCTTTGCGGTTCCTTTCGTGACGGCCGAACTGGCGGTGCAGATCTCCCGCCTGCCGGCGCGCGACCGGCGCCGCGGCGCCGCGGCGACAGATGCGCTTCTGGCGAACGCCCGCGACCTGGGGAAACGCGGATGGGACGCCAAGTTCGGCTGGGGCTTGGCCATGGCGGGTGGCGCATGCTCCGGCTCCTGAAGGGCGAAACGCCGGACCCGGGAATACGACGCCCGTTTGCGGTGTCTGTAGCTGCAGAAGGACCGGCGCAGCCGCGAACCAACCGCATGATCAGCCCCTATCTCTGCCTGCCATTGCGGACTGAAGCCCAGGCCCTGCAGGAAATTCGGCGCGCGCGGGGAATGGAGAGCGGGTGCGGACGCCCCGACGCGGCGGGACCACCCCCGGCCGTCGACGAGATTGCCGCGACCAAGCTCCATTGCGCGCGGGATCGCGGTCCGGATCGGCGGTTGAGCGGCCCGGTCAGACAGCAAGGGCAGAAAGGGTAGGTCGATCATGCAGGTGCCAGAGGGCCAGCAATTCACGCCGCATCCCTGCATCCTCGATGCCTATGCCCTGTCCCGCCGCGTCGGTCCACGGGGCGGCGGCCGGGACGACCTCGCAGCCTGGATCCGGCTGATGATCGATCTCAAGAGCGCCTCGGCGATCGCGCCCCGTACGCAGGCCGCCGGGCGTGAGTGACGTCGCGGACCAGGCGCGCCGAGCCGGTGGGTCCCAGGCTCCGGATGCGGCAAATGCGGAGGCAGCGGGCGACATGTCGGTCGCGGATGGCGATCTCGTTCGGCGCTACATCGCCCGCCACGGCGAGATACCGCTCTCGACCCGGGATGTCATCGACTGGTGGATGGAGAGCCGGCGCTGAACGTCCGTTCGGCGTCGGCAGGTACTGGAACGGGAATATTCCGGCCAACCGGTTGTCTATCCCAGTAATCGTGCTGCAGCGCCCATGCGAGGTGAATGATGCGACGCCGGCTTGACATTCCACAGACGGTTTTGTCGCTGGGTGCGGAGACCTATCCTCGGCGCTATGACGGAATTGGCGTCCGCAGCGAGGATATCGCGCCGGATGTCACGCTTGCCCTTCTCGAACAGGAGGGAAGCTGCATCGATCTCTGCGGCGAGGCCCTGATCTGGGATCCCGCCTGCGGCGACGGATCGATCGGGCGAGTGCTCGAGGCGGCAGGCTATACCGTGATCGGCTCGGATCCGGACGAGACGGATTTCGGCGTCTCGAAAGTCGACTTTCTGGGCTGCGACCTGCGGCTGGCCAATATCGTGGTCAGCTGTCCCCCGGACGGGCAGGCTTCCGAGTATGCCCGGCATCTCCTGGTCGACCTGCAGGTCGGCTATGCGGCGTTGCTGGTCCCGACCGACTATCTGCATGGCACTGCCGGGCGCAGCCTGTTCCGCGACATGCCGCCCACTTTCGCCTTTTCGATCGCCTGGCCGATGCGCATCCGGGAGAACCCGCTGCGTCCCGGCGAGGCGATGTGGTGCGTCTGGCTCGGCGCATGGCACGGGCCGACCGAGTTGCGGCTGCTGGACCGGCCGATGGCGCCGCTGCTTGATCTGCGGTCCCCGGCCTAGCCCGAACCGACCGGGCGGTGGCGGAATACCGGGCGGCCGGTCTGATGCAAACGGATTTCAACGGATGACGAGGAGGCGATGCATGCTGCGAAACGAGGACGCGCCCGAGTCCCAGGCGCTAAACGACGGCAAGAACACCATCGATACCCATATCGGCACCCGGATCCGCATCCGCCGGACGATGCTGGGCATGAGCCAGGAGCGCCTCGGCAGCCAGCTCGGGCTCACCTTCCAGCAGGTGCAGAAATACGAACGCGGCATTACCCGAGTTCGGGTCCGGGCGCCTGTTCCAGATCGCCAAGGTCCTGGAGGTTCCGCTGACCTATTTCTTCGACGAGGTCCCTGCGGAATCGGAGCCGACCGAATCGATGCGCCGCAGCCAGGCGCGGGACGCGACGGGCGCAAGGAACGGCATCGACCCGACCGAGCGGAAGGAGACTTTCAAGCTGGTCCGCGCCTATTGCAGGATCCACGATCCTGCGGTTCGGCGGCAGATCTTCGAGCTTACCAAGGCGATCGCCAACGGGCGGGGGCTGTCCTGAGAAAGCCGCCGCCCGGTCCGACCAGTTTCCCCCTGTCTCCGCCCAGCCTCCACCAGGTCTCCGACCGTCGACTGTCCTTCATTCCGCTTCAATCCGGCGCAAAATAACGCCAGGAATATGACAAAATCAAAACGGGTATTTTGTCACTTGTGATAAGAACCTACATTTCCGTGCAGATATGAGGCGCTTCAGGCCGGTGGAAGTAAAATATCCTGTTTAATATGCATAATCTCTGCACATCGACCACATTTGTCGGCTCTGGATCGGATCTCTGAGTACATCTAATGCGTGTTTATATTTTTATGATACCTTCACAAAGACGTGATCCAGAGCGCTTAGTGATGGGGGTCACACATAAAAACCCTACAGCCGATATAGACTTGACCTTGCGAGCCGAAATGCACTGACGACCGCTTTCGATCATGGCAGCGGGCGTCGGTGCCGAGGGTTCCGGAAGCAGGGGGTGCATGCTGTCGTCGAAACCGAACGACGGTCCTTCCGGACCTGCCGCGCGGCGCCACAGGGGAAATGGCGCCTGGATTGCGCGGCCGAGTTGCGGGTACCCGCCGCGGACAGGCGAAGCCGGAATGTCAGGCTGCGGGATGCGTACGAAAACAGGGACAAGGACGAGTTGACCATGGCAGACGAGCTCACCACAGACCTTATCGATTACCGGCCGGCATCGGCCCATCCGCCGGCAGGAGCCTCCGCTCCGGCGGAAAGCGGGGAGTCCGGGCCGAACCGCATCGATCTTCATATCGGACTGCGTATCCGCATGCGTCGACGCATGCTTGGCATGAGCCAGAACCGGCTCGGCGCCGAAGTCGGCGTCACGTTCCAGCAGATCCAGAAATACGAGCGCGGGTCGAGCCGGGTCGGCGCCAGCCGGCTGTTCGATCTTTCGGAGGTCCTGGAAGTCCCGGTCTCCTTCTTCTTCGAGGGCATCGAACCGACGCGCCGGGGCGTCATGGCGCCGCCGGCAGCCCCGCCGGCAGTCGAGATTCGGCAGGCCACCGGTCCGGCGGCGGAAAACCGGGAAACGCTGACCCTGGTGAACGCCTATTGCCGGATCGGCGATCCCGGCCTGCGCCGCCGGGTGGTGAAGCTGGTGAAGTCCATCGCCCAAAGCGGCGCCGAGGATGTTGCCGCGACCGGGTGAACGCTGAAGCAGCCGGCGCTGGGGGCGCGGGATGCGCGATTCCGTCGCGAGACGCGAAACAGGAAAGGAATAATCGACGCCGGCATCTGTCTACGGCATCAGGCGGGCGATTCCATCCGGGGTCGTTCAAACGGTCGGTGGCAGAGAATGGTGTTGAGGTTCCGGGGGAGCAAGATCGAATTATGCGAACGAGTGATGAGGAAGCGCCGTCCGCGCCGCCTGACGAAGCCTTTCTGAACAAGCGAGCGGCTGGGGACGGCGCTCCCGGCGCCGGAAAGGAACCGACGAGCGACGCGCAGATCTCGCTCTGGCGTGACGAGATCGTCGCTGCCATGCCTTCGCTCCGCCGGTTTGCCGCCGTACTGGTGTCGCGGCGGCCGCATGACCAGGAGGAGCTGGTGCAGGATACCATTCTGCACGGGCTGGGAAATCTCACCACGAACCCGCCGGTAAAGAATACCCGCGCCTGGCTCATGTCGATCATGCACAACCTGAACGTCAACAACGTGCGGAAGGCGGCCTTCCGCAGCCGGGTGCGTTCACTGCTGGAATTCGCCGCGGACCGTGTGGTCACGCCGACCCAGCAAAGCAATCTCGAACTGCAGGAACTGCGCACTGCACTGGTCAAGTTGCCGTCGGATCAGCGGGAGGTGATCATGCTGGTATGCGTCGAAGGCTTGAAATACCAGGAGGTTTCTAGCATCCTGAGTATCCCGATCGGCACGGTCATGTCGCGCCTGGCACGCGCCAGGGAATCCCTGCGTAGAATGACAGATACCGTCAATGAATGAAGTGATCAGCAGAGAGCAGCTCGAGCGGCTGGAGCGGATCGGCGCCTTCCTCGACGACGAGATGCCGGATCCGGAGAGTCATGCCGGGCTGGCGGCGCAGATTGCCGGGTCGGCCGACGATCGGGCGTTGCTGGCGGAGCTGCGGGCGCAGAGGGAAGACCTGAAGCGCCTGGCCTTCGCCGATGCGATCCGTCGGCCATCAATGCGACGGCACGCCAGTCCATGGCAGGTGTTGCGCCTGGGCCTCGCCACCGCGATGGTCCTTGCGATCGGCGGCGCGGCCGGCTGGTATGTCACTGACCGGTACCTGGCCTCCGACCGGGTGCAGGCCGTGGCCTTCGCCGATGAATTGGCCGTCGCCTATCAGCTGTTTACCGCGACCGATGTCCTGCCCGCCGGCCTGACGGCCCAGGAGCTCCCGTCGCTGCAGCCGATCCTTGCCCAATACTTCGGATCGGATGTTTCCATTCCGCTGCGGATCGGCACGGACTTCGCCCTGCAGCGGCTGCAGATCCTCTCCGACAGGGACGGTCCGGCCATCCAGGCCACCTATATCGGCAGTCAGGGTGCCCGTATCGCGCTGCGCATCGGCACCGCAAAGACCGGCACTGCCTCGAGCAAGTTCGAATGGCGCGTGCGGGATGGCGTGCGGATCTGCTATTGGCGGTCGCAGCATGCCAAGTTCGCGCTCAGCGGCGTTTTCAGCCGCGAAGAGATGCTGGGCCTGGCCAAGACCGTGACCAAGCTCAAGCCGAAATCCGGATCCGCCAGCTGATCCGCCGGGATCGATCCTGCAGCCCGACATGATCGGGCTGCAGGGCTGTTTCCGTCAGGCGAAGTGGAAATTGGCGGTATCGGTCTCGCTCAGATGCACGTTCTGCAGCGTCACCAGGACCCGTGACGCATCGCCGCCGGCGGTGCCGTCCGCGTCGACCTTGACGACGGTGTCGCGGCCGTCGAATTCCAGGACGAGAACGCCGTCGGCAAAGGCGTTCCCGCCGCCGGCATAGCCGATATCGGCCAGGACGTCCTTCAGGTCCAGGACATCGCCGGCAGCACCGCGGGTGAAATCCTTGATGACGTCGCCGGCATCGGCATCGACGACCGTATCGAAGTCGAATGTGTCGCGGCCGGTGCCGCCGACCAGCGTGTCGTCGCCGCGCCCGCCGGCAATCAGATCGTTGCCCGTCCCGCCGGCGACGCTGTCCGCGCCATCGCCGCCGGCCAGGTGGTCGTCGCCCGCACCCCCGTCCAGGATGTTTCCGGCCGCGTTGCCCAGGATGACGTTGTCGAGGATGTTGCCGGTGCCCCTGACGGCCGATCCCGTCAGAACGAGGCTTTCGACATTGCCGGCCGCGGCAAGGCTGAAGTCGACCGAGGCGAAGACCTGGTCGATCCCCTGGCCGGCCGCTTCGCTCACCTTGTCCCCGGCGGCATCGACGACATAGGTGTCGTCGCCGGCCCCGCCGGCCAGCTTGTCGATCCCCGCGCCGCCGTCCAGGCTGTCGTCGCCGAGCCCGCCAGTCAGGCTGTCATTGCCGCGCCCGCCCTGCAGGATGTCGTCCCCGGCATTGCCGGAGATCAGGTTGCCGAGATCGTTGCCGGTCACCCTGTGGCCATTGCCGCCCAAGATCACGACATTTTCGACCTCCTGTCCGGAGAAGCCCTGGGCGGTGAGGTCGATGTCCACCGTCGCCTGGAGAGTATCGATGCCGCCTTTGCCAAGCTCGACCACGCGATCGCCGACATCGTCGAGGACATAGGAATTGTTGCCGGTGCCGCCGGTCAGGGTGTCGGCCCCGCTACCGCCGTCCAGCCGGTCATTGCCGCCTCCGCCGTCCAGCGTATCGCTGCCGGTGCCGCCGCGGAGAAGGTTGCCGGCGGCGTCGGCGACGAAGGTCCAGTCGGCAGTGCCGGTGAAGATGTAGTTCTCGATGTTTGCCGTCATCACCGCCAGGAGGGTGATGTCGGCGGCGGACAGGGTATCGTTGCCATCGCCCCTGCCCTCGACAACCGTATCGCCGGCATCGACGACATAGAGATCGTCACCCTTGCCGCCGATCAGCGTATCGGCGCCGGAGCCGCCGTCCAAGGCATCGTTGCCGACACCTCCCGCCAGCCGGTTCGCGCCCTCGTTGCCGGTGAGGATGTTGCCAAGCGCATTGCCTGTGCCGGAAATATCCCCGGCCCCGGCGTGGAGAACCAGGTTCTCGATATCGGGTGCGGCCTCGAGACTGAAGGCAATCGAGGCGTCGACGGTATCGATGCCGCCGCCGGCTTTCGCCGCCAGACCCTCCACCAGCTTGTCCCCGGCGGCATCGACGACATAGGTGTCGTCGCCCTTGCCGCCGATCATCGTGTCGTTGCCGAGCCCGCCGTCCAGCCGGTCGTCTCCGTCTCCACCGTCCAGGGTATCGTTGCCTTTGCCGCCGGCCAGGAGATTGCGGCCGAGATTGCCAATGATGGTGTTGTCGGCATCGGAGCCGGCGCCGTCGATATCGCCCGTACCCAGGAGAGTCAGGTTCTCCACCTCCGGACCCTTGGCGGGCATGGATGCCAGGTCGTAGGTGATGGACGCCTGTACGGTATCGGTACCGCCATCCCTGAACTCCTGCACGACGTCGCTGACGCTGTCGACAAGATAGACGTCGTTGCCGCTGCCGCCGGTCATCTTGTCGTTGCCGCCGCCGCCGTCCAGCAGATCGTTGCCGGCGCCGGCCGAGAGGATGTCGTCTCCGGCTCCGCCATCCAGCATGTCGTTGCCGGCACCGTCGGTCAGCGAGTCGTTGCCGTTACCGCCCAGAAGCCGGTCGCTGCCATCGGTGCCCGCGGTCGATTGGCTGCCAAAGAGCTGGTCGTCGCCGTCGCCGCCCTCGATCAGGTCGCCGCCGACGCTGCCCTTGATGACGTTGGCGCCGGCATCGCCGATGCCCTTGAGCCCCTTGCTGCTGAACAGCGCCAGGTCCTCGATGCCATCCCACTGCGTATCTGTCAGGTCGATGGAGATCGTCGCGCGGATTTCGTCGTGGGCGTCGCTCAGCTGCGCCTCGCCGAGTATCCTGTCGCCGGCCTCCTGGACCACATAACGGTCGTTGCCGCCGCCGCCGGTCATCGTATCGACGCCCGTTCCTCCGAACAGGATGTCGTCGCCGGCCTCGCCCTTCAGGTTGTCGGCCTTGGCGTTGCCCAGCAGGATGTCGTTGCCGTCGCCGCCGCTCAGGTCGTTGATGCCGCCGCCACCGGATATGGTGTTTCCGGCCGCGTCGCCGGAAAACGTCCAGCTGCTCTTGCCGGAGAACGTATAGTTCTCGATATTCGCAGTCAGCACGACCAGCGCCTGATCCGCCGAGAAGATCTCGTCCGCCGTTCCCTCGTCCTTCCCGGCATTCTCAACGATGCTGTCGCCCGCCTTGTCGAGGACATAGATGTCGTTTCCGGTGCCGCCGACCAGCTTGTCGTTGCCGGCCCCGCCTTCGAGAATGTCGTCGCCGATGCCGCCGATCAACATGTCGTCGCCGGCGCCGCCGACCAGGAAGTTGTTGAAGGCATTGCCGGTGATCGTGTTGTTCAGGGCATTGCCGATGCCGTTGATATTGCCGACCCCGTTCGCGTTGCTGCTGCCCGACAGGGTGAGAATCTCGATGTTCGCCAGGGACGCGATGCTGAAGGAGATACTGCTGACCACGGTATCGATTCCGCCGGCATCTTTCGCGCCGATCGTCTCGACCACCCTATCGCCGGTGCTGTTGACCACGTAGGTATCGTCGCCGGTCCCGCCCGTCATCGCGTCATTGCCGCCGCCACCGTCGAGCGTGTCGTTACCGGCGCCGCCGAACAGCTGGTCCGCTCCGCCGCCACCGGTCAGGCTGTTGTCGACCGCGTTGCCGATGGCGATGTGCTTGCCCGCATCGGTGATCCGGACATTCTCGATATCCTTGAAGGCGGCGCTGGTCAGGTCGATGTCGAACCTGGAATCGACCGTGTCGATGCCTTCCCCGACGAGCTCGGTGATCGCATCGCCGGTTGAATCCACCACATAGGTATCGTTGCCGAGGCCGCCGCTCAGCTTGTCCGAGCCGGCGCCGCCGTTGAGGGTATCGTCACCGTCGCCGCCCGTCAGGATGTCGGCGCCGCTGCCGCCGCCCAGGGTGTTGTTCGCGGCATCGCCGGTGAAGGTGAAGTCGTTGGCCCCGGTATAGACATATCCTTCGACATTCGCGATGGCGATCAGGAGCTTGTCGTCGGCCGAGACGATCCGATCGATGCCTTCGCCGGCATTCTCGACCACCCGGTCGCCGGCATCGTCGAGGAAATAGACGTCGTCGCCGCCGCCGCCGAACATCCGATCGGCGCCGCCGCCGCCGTTCAGCGTGTCATTGCCCTTGCCGCTGGAGAGCTGATCGGCGCCACCGGCGCCGGTGAGCACGTTGTCGAGAATGTTGCCGAGCAGGATGTGGTCGCTGCTGTCGATGAGCGTTACATTCTCGATGTCCTGCTTTCCGAAGGTGGTGTCCGACAGGTTGATGTTGATCGAGGTCCTGAGGGTATCGACGCCCTGGCCGGAGAGTTCGGTCACGGTGTCGCCGGAGGAATCGATGACATAGGTATCGTTGCCGCGGCCGGCGGCCATCTTGTCGGCACCGAGGCCGCCGTCCAGCGTATCGTTGCCGTCGCCGTCGGTCAGCGTATCGGCGCCGGCGCCGCCGACGAGGATATTGCTCAGGATGTTGCCGGTGACCTTGTGTCCGGCCCCGTCGGTGATCGTGACGTTCTCGATTTCCTGGTTGCCGAAGGCCGGGCCGGAGAGATCGATGTCGATGCTCGATCTGATGCCGTCGGTACCCTCGCCGCGAACCTCGATGATCCGGTCGTCCTTCGAATCGACGATGTAGGTGTCGTTGCCCTTGCCGCCGGATAGGATGTCATTGCCGAGGCCGCCATCCAGGGTGTCGTTGCCGTCACCGCCGGCCAGATGATCGTCGCCGCTGCCGCCGGTCAGGAGGTTGTCGAGCGCATTGCCGGAAACCTTGTGCCCGGCGCTGTCGAGGATACGGACATTCTCGATCTCCTGCCGCTTGAGCCCGGCGCTCAGGAGATCGATGTCGATGAACGTCTCGATGGTGTCCACGCCCTGGCCGGCAAGCTCGCCGACGACGTCTCCGGCTGCGTCCACCACATACGTATCGTTGCCGGCGCCGCCCAGCATCCTGTCGTTGCCCGGACCGCCGTCCAGGCGGTCGTCGCCGCCGTTTCCGGCGAGGCGGTCGCTGCCGCCGAGCCCCAGAAGCACGTCGCCGTCGGCACCGCCTTGCAGGCTGTTGCCGTTGTCGTCGCCGGTGAGAGTGGATGCCTGGGTTGACACGATGATGCGACCTTTCGCTTGTCGGGGTGTGATCCGTAGACAAGATGCCGGGTCGAGTATTCCTGGGCGTGAAGCGCGTCGCGGGACGATTCCAAGGACCAACGGGATATTCCCGGAACCCGGACTCGCTCGCTGCAAAGGCGATCGGGCCGGCGTGAAAATTCCATCGAACGGATGCGGGTGCCGGGTCGGTGCCGCCAAACGGCCAAAGCGGGCCGCTCGCCAAAGCCCCAGCGCGGCGGGTCGACATCCGGATGAAATATTTCCCCCGCTGGTTCGACTCACCTTCAGCCGGAGCGGCGGTCGCCGTTTCGAATCCGGGTCTGCTTGGCAAAAGGGGATGTTTCATGGATCGGTCGATCGCAATGGTTTCCGGGCGGCAGCAATGGGTCGGTCTTCTCGATCGGGAGCGGATCGTCGCCACCACGGGATTCAATCGCTGGCTGGTGCCGCCGGCGGCCCTGGCCATCCACCTCTGCATCGGCATGGCCTATGGCTTCAGCGTGTTCTGGCTGCCGCTGTCGCGGGCCCTCGGCGTCACCCAGCCCGTGACCTGCCCCGATCTCACCCTGGCCGCGGCGCTGGTCACCACCACCTGCGACTGGCGGGTGGCCGATCTCGGCTGGATGTACACCCTGTTCTTCGTCCTGCTCGGGTCTTCGGCGGCGCTCTGGGGCGGCTGGCTGGAACGCGCCGGGCCGCGCAAGGCGGGCGTCGTCTCGGCGCTGTGCTGGTGCGGCGGGATCACCGTCGCCGCCATCGGCGTGATGCTGCATCAGCTCTGGCTGATGTGGATCGGCGCCGGGGTCATCGGCGGCATCGGCCTCGGCCTCGGCTACATCTCGCCGGTATCCACCCTGATCAAATGGTTTCCCGACCGCCGGGGCATGGCGACCGGCATGGCGATCATGGGTTTCGGCGGCGGCGCGATGATCGGTGCACCGCTGGCCGACCGGCTGATGAACCACTTCAAATCCGCGGAATCGGTCGGCGTCTGGCAGGCCTTTCTCGCCCTGGCCGCGATCTACCTCGTCTTCATGCTGGTCGGCGCCTTCAGCTATCGCGTGCCGCCGGCGGGCTGGCGCCCCGAAGGCTGGACGTCGCCGGAAGCCCGCGGCACCATGATCACCGCGCGCCACGTCCATCTGCGCGACGCCCACAAGACCCGCCAGTTCTGGCTGATCTGGACGGTGCTGTGCCTCAACGTCTCGGCGGGGATCGGCGTTCTCGGCATGGCCTCGCCGATGCTGCAGGAGATCTTCGGCGGCAAGCTCATCGGCCTGCCGGATCTCAGCTTCACCCAGCTCGACGAGTCGCAGAAGACGGCGGTCGCCGCCATTGCCGCGGGCTTTGCCGGCCTGCTGTCGCTGTTCAATATCGGCGGCCGGTTCTTCTGGGCCTCGCTCTCCGACCGGATCGGGCGGCAGAACACCTATTATGCGTTCTTCGTCCTCGGCATTCTGCTCTATGCGCTGGCGCCGACGGCGGCGCATATGGGCAGCCAGATGCTGTTCGTCGGGATCTTCTGCATCATCCTGTCGATGTATGGCGGCGGCTTCGCGACCATACCCGCCTATCTGGCGGACATCTTCGGGACGCAGTTCGTCGGCGCCATACATGGCCGGCTGCTGACCGCCTGGTCGACGGCCGGCATCATCGGGCCGGTGGTGGTCAACTACGTCCGGGAATTCCAGATCGGCGCCGGCATTCCGCGGGACCAGGTCTACGACTTTACCATGTACATCCTGGCCGGCATGCTGGTGGTCGGTCTGGTCGCGAATGCCCAGGTCAGGCCCCTGGCGGAGAAATGGTTCTTGTCCGAGGCCGAAGTCGCGGTCCTGCAGGCCGACCGGGCGGCGTCCCAGGCCGGCGGCTCCTTCGGCATCGGCCGCGGCGGGCTGACCGGCCGGGCCCTGCTGGCCTGGGGCTTCGTCGGCATCCCGATCCTCTGGGGCATCTGGGTCACCGTGCAGAAGGCGGCGATTCTCTTCCGCTAACGGCCGGGACGGGCGTCAGTCCGTGCTCGTGGCCAAGGGATCGTGCCGGCACTGGGCCGGGGCCTGCACGAGCCCGTAGCCGAACATGCTGTCGCGGCCGCGGGGTCCGAGATCCAAGGCCTCTGCCGCGAGGCGGGCAGGGTCGTTATCCGAGGCTGCCAGGATCGCCGTCACGAAAGGTGCGGCGAAAGAGGTGCCGCTGACATAGCTGCCGTTCCCGCCGGAGGATCCGGCGTCGATGGGCAGCCAGATGTCGACACCGGGCGCCGCGAGCTGCACGAAATCGCCCTGATTGGCCGCGGCGAAGCGCTGGCGCCGGGAATCGACAGCGGTAACCCCGATCACCCCGGGATAGGCAGCGGGAAATCTCGGGTGATCGACGTCCCCGTCATTGCCGACGGCGGCAACCAGCCGCACGCCGCGCCTGCCGGCCTGTCGCACCGCGAGCTCCATCAGCCGGTCCGGAGGGCCGCTCAGGCTCACATTGACCGTCTTGACGCCGTTCTGCACCAGCCAATCCAGGCCGACGGCAAAGGCGGTCGCCGAGGCGATCGGTTCGCCGGTCTGGTCGGTTACGAAGATGTTTGCGGCATAGAGGGAGGCGGCCGGCAGCAGGCCGAAACCCTGCTGGCCGATCAGCAAGGCGGCGATGCTCGTGCCGTGTGTGGTCGCCGCCGCCTGCCCGTCGCCTTCGACGGCGATGTCGGTGGCGGAGATATCGGCATCGGCGAGCACCGGCGCGTTGCGGTCGATCCCGGTGTCCAGCAATCCGATACGTGCCTTGACCGCGCGGCAATCCGCCGACCCGGCACCCCAGCCGATTTCATGCGTTGCGTAGGTGGGGGCAGGGATCGTCAGGCTGGTCTGGGGGCGATAGGCGTGGTTGTAGTCGATGATCGCCTCGGGAAAGCGCGCCGCCAGCTCCTGCCGGGCGGTAACGATCGAGATATGCTCCGGGACACCCAGCTTGGTGATCGAAAGGCCGAGGCCGCTCAGGGCATGGGTACTGATGACCGACATGCCATGCGCCGTAGCGTAGCCGGCAAGGTCGCCGTCCGCATTGGTCACGATGAGTTCGTGGCGCAGCACCCGTTCATCGCCGCCGATATCCGCGACATCGACCGGCCGCCCGGTCGCTTGCGGCCCTGCGGAGGGCGCGCCGCCATCGGATGCCGCCGGCGTACCCTTGGTGTTGCCGCCACCCGCGCCGTTGCCATTCCCTCCGGCGTTGTTTTCGTGGCCGCTGGACTGCCCCTTGCCGTTTCCGCCACCGTTGCCGCCGCCGTTGCCGTTTCCGCCGCCGTTGCCGTTCCCGCCGCCATTGCCGTTACCGTTGCCATCGGCGAATGCCGACGGCGATACCGGCCAACCGCTTCCGGCCGCAAGGCCGAAGGCGGCAAGCGCGACGATCGCCAACGCCGACCGCAGCCCGCGGCGCAGACGCCGATGCCCCGGCCCGGACGGTTTGCGCGCCATGCAGCCGGCCCAGTCTTATTTTCCGGCCGGCATCTGGAGGATCTCCCAGCCGCCGTTCGGATCATTGCAGGCGAGTCCCTGAAACGCCTGCGGGCCGGTCCCGGACTGCAGATTGTGGGTGAAGGCGGCGCAATCCGAGCCGCCATCCAGGACGAACCAATTCTTCACCGTCACCGAGCCGGCGACAGCCCCGTTGCGATAGGACTGGGTCTGGTCCGGCACATGGCCGCGCAGGGCGCCGGTGAGGGCCGCCAGGAATTCCGCCGACTGTGTCGGATCGCTGTTCGTCGCCGGCGCCCCGGCCAGTCGAAGCCCGGATCCGTCCGTCTTGTCCAGTACGGCGATCGCGCCTGCACCGAAGACGGCGCCAAGCAGCAAGGTCGCGGCGTAACGCCAGGCGACCGGCCGCATGCCGGCGGGTGCGGCCGGCGGCCGCCGCAGGATGGCCCGGGTGAGATGCAGGGGCATCGGGGCCTCGCCGACGGCGGCAAGCGCCGCCCGTGTCGCCGCAGCACCGTCCCGCAGGTCGCGTGCGATTGATTGCAACTCGGGGTCGCCATCGATCTCGGCCGCGACCCGACGCATCTCGTCCGCGCTCAACGCGCCGTCGCAAAACCGCATGACATCCATGATCGTTACCTGTGTCGTCATATATTCGCCGTCCTTTCAGGCGCTCCAGAAGATAACGAGCCAGCCGCCAATCTATTCCAGGTCATGGTTTATCCCGGATCGCCTTGCCGACCGCGAGCCGGCCGCGCGCGAGCCGGCTCATCACCGTGCCGATCGGGGTATCCAGGAAATCCGCGGCTTCCTGGTAGCTGAAGCCCTCCACCGCGACCAGCAGGAGCACCTCGCGCTGCTCGGCGGGCAGTTCGGTGATCGCCTTCCATGCCAGTCGCAGCTCGCTGCGGGCCTCGATGCTGGCGATGATGGATGGCCCGGCCTTGGTACTGATGGCTTCGGGGTTGGACTCCACCAGCCGGTGGCCAGCCGATTTGCGCCGGTCGAGCCAGATCGTCCGGATGATGCGGAACAGCCAGCTGTCGAGACGCGTCCCGGGTTCCCATTGCTCGTATTTCTCCAACGCCCGCAGGCAGGCGGCCTGGGTCAGGTCGTCGCCCTCGTCGACGGTTCCGCTGAGGCCGATCGCGAACCGGCGGAGCCGCGGCAGCAGGCCGACGATCTGCAGTTCGATATCCCTGCGCCCCGACATTAGCGCGACTCCCGCCTTAAGGAATTGTTTCAGTGGGGTGTCGTGATTCCAAGCATTTATCCGGCAATTTAGGCATCTGGGACATTTCTGAATTCTCCAGGGGGACGGGGAATATCGCCATCGATCATTCGTTAGGTCAGGGAAGCAGGCGCAGTGCCCGCCTTGATTTCATTGCAGAAACCGATTTCGAGATTAGAGCACAAGGAGAAAACAGATGAGCAAGGAATTTTCCGCCGGCCGGTTCGGCCGGGTCACTTTGACCGCCCTCACGCTGTCGGTCGCCAGCCTGGCACTGACGGCCGGACCGCTGGTCGATGTCGCATTCGCGAACAATGCCGGCGGCAATGGCGGCGGGCATGGTGGCGGCAATGGTGGCGGGCATGGCGGGGGCAATAGCGGCGATCACGGCAAGAGCTCCGGCAGCAAGGGTGCCGCCCATGGCGGCGGCCAGGGCAAGGCGGCGCATGCGGACACGACCGATGCGGATGAGGGCGACGAGACCGGCGAGGAAACCGATGACGGATCGCTGGACCCGAACCAGCTCGGCAAGCTGAACGGCTTCATGAATGCCTCGCCGCAGGCGCTCGCCAATGCCTCGCCGAACTCCTCCATCGGGCGGATCAGCAAGACCTTCGCCGACGCCTTGCGCGATTTCTCCGCGGCCAATAGCGAGACGCCGGGCGATCCGGAAGCCCCGCCCGCCGACGATCCGGCCACGGCGCCCACCGTCGACGATCTCGGCAAGATCCTGGCGGATGCGACCAACAAGCCGGTGACCGCCGAACAGGTCGAGGCGATCGCCGATCGTCTCGCCGATGTCAACGCCGATCCGAGCCTTGGCGACATCTCCGATACCGATGCCCAGGCGATTGCCGATGCGGCCAATGCAGCGCGTAGCGGCGATACCACGGGCGACACCACGGGCGACACCACCGACGCCGATCCGGACGCCACGGTCGACACCACGTCGAACTGATCGGCGATCGCACGGAACGGCAGGCGAGGGCTGCTTGGGGAAAGGGCGGCCCTCGCCATTCCGATCGTCGGATCGGGATTTCAGCGACTAGCCCCGCATCGTCACAATGCGGGCACCTTCAGCAGATCGAGAATGACGTTGGTCGCCGCGCGGATCAGCAGGACCCGGTCATCGACGATGACGTAGCGGTATTGCGGCGCCAGCGGCGGCAGCTGAACGATGAGGTCGGGCGGCAGGTCGCGGTACTCCAGCCCCGGCGGCAACTGCCCGTTCCGCACCAGCTGCTTGGCGATGCCCGGCGGCAGGGTGTCCTTCTTGGCAATGCCCGGAGGCAGGGTCTTGTGCTTGTGCTTCGTGCCTTTGGCGTCCTCCGGATGCTCGACCACCCAGGCCTGGGCGTTGCGCGCGTAGTAGTCGTGCAGGATGCGCCGCTCGATCTCGCCGATGACGATCTCGCCGAGGCTCGGCTGCGTGGCCTGCGCGGTACCGGTCGCGCCGGGTTCGGAATCGGCAGTGCCGGTCCCGCTGGCGACGCCCAGGGCGACGATCATTCCAGCGGCCAGCGGCAGTATCTTTCGCATGGGGTTCCCGTTTGTTGGTGTGCTGAAGCAGCTGAGATAGGATAATTATCCTAAATAATTTCGCTCTGCAGGAGAAGAACGACCGAATTGAGGATTTGTTCCGCCGACCGCTCTATGTTGGCGCCCGGACCCACATCCCCCTCAATTTGCGAGACCCGGACCCATGCTGAATTTCGACGAACCGCGCTTCCTGCGCATCCAGGGCGGGGCCCTGGCGCTGCTGCCGCGGCTGCAGGCGACCATCGGCGCGGCCCTGCGCCAGGGTGCCGAGAACCTGTTCTTCCTCGGCGCCGGCGGGGCCGGGATCCTGATGTATCCGGCGGCGCAGCTGCTGCAGCGGCACTCGACCTTCCCGGTCTTCGCCGAGATCTCGGCCGAGCTGGTGGCGGCGGGACATCGCCGCCTGGGGCCGAAATCCATCGTCGTCATCCCGTCCCTGTCGGGCACGACCAGGGAAAGCATCGCCGCCCTCGACTATTGCCGGAAGGCGGGGGCGACCGTCCTGGTCCTCACCGGGCATGCCCAGACGCCTCTCGCCGAGGCCGCCGATCATGCCTTCGTGAATTTCGCCGAGGACGACACGTCCTGCGAATCCTTCTATCTGCAGTCGCTGGGGATCGCCCTTGCGATCATGGATCACCGCGGCGAGATCGATGACGGCGCAGCGGTGCTGGCCGAACTCGACCGGCTGCCGGCGCTGCTGGTCGCGGTGAAGCGCGCCCACGAGGCCGAGGCCGAGCGCCTGGCCGAGCACTTCCGCAGCGAGACCTATCACATCATCACCGGCGCCGGCTCGACCTGGGCCGAGGCCTATTACTACGGCATGTGCATTCTCGAGGAGATGCAATGGATCCGCACCCGCCCGGTCCATGCCTCGGATTTCTTCCACGGCACGCTGGAACTGGTGGAGAAGGGCGTCAGCGTCGTGCTCTTCAAGGGCGAGGATGCGAGCCGACCGCTGGTCGAGCGGGTGGAGAAATTCGTGCCCGGCTATACCGACAAGGTCACCGTCCTCGATACCGCGAGGTTCGATCTTCCGGGCATCTCGCCGCGGGTGCGGGCACTGATCTCGCCGGTGCTGCTGGCGACCTTTCTCGAACGCCTCAGCGCCCATCTCGAGGTGAAGCGCAATCATCCCCTGACCACGCGGCGCTACTACAAGCGCGTGGCCTATTAGGCCGGGCGGCTCCCGTCCCGGCGCCGTCATGGGCTTCGATCTCGCCACCGTGGGCGACAACTGCATCGATCGCTATCTGCCGCCGGTCGGCCTTTCCACCGTCGGCGGCAATGCGGTCAATGTCGCGGTGCATCTGGCGCGGGCCGGGCATCGCGTGGCCTACTTTGGCGCGGTCGGCGACGACGATGCCGGGCGGAGGGTGATCGCCAGCCTCGACGCCTATCGGCTGGATCTCGGCGGCCTGCGCATCGTTCCCGGCGGCGTCACCGCCCATACCGACATCGCCAGCCATGCCGGCGGCGAACGCGAGATGGTCTTCGAGGCGTTCGGCGCCTGTCGCGGCTATCGCCCCGGCGCCGACGATCTTGCCGTCCTCCGCCGCAAGCGCCATGTCCATATCGGCTGGCTCGACGACGGCGGCGCGTTGAAGGCGGAGCTCGCCGCCGCCGGAATCGGTCTCTCCCAGGATCTCGGCGTCAATGCCGATCCGCGCCATCTTGCCGCCGATGCGCTTTCCATCGCCTTCGCCTCGGCCGGGCCATCCGCGGAGACCGCGGCGGCATTGCTGCGAACGGCGCTTGCCGCCGGCGCCGGAATCGCCGTCGTCACCTGCGGCCCGCTCGGCAGCCGGGCCAGCGACGGGTACCGGACGGTGGCCGTCGATGCCCTGCCGGTCGCGGTCACTGATACGACGGGTGCCGGCGACAGTTTCATCGCCGGCTTCATCGACGCCCATCTCCAGGGCCGGGATCTCGCGGCCTGCCTCGCGGCCGGACGCGATCTGGCCGCGCTTACCTGCGGTCACTTCGGCGGATTCCCGCAGATTTCCAAGGATTTGCCGTGAATTCCTTAACCAGACGGCAAGGTTCGAACGCAGATACTCGCCAGCATGGGGAATCGGTGACATGAAGCAGATCGAAGTCCGGCTGGCGGTGGTGCTCTACGGCGGCGTCTCGCTGGCCGTCTATATCCACGGCGTCACCCGCGAAATTCTCAATCTGGTCCGCGCCTCGAAACTGTTCCACGCCGATCGCGGGTCAGGCGCGGCGGCGGCGCGGCCGCGCGACGATTCCACCGCGATCTACTATGACCTGCTGCAGGAACTCTCCAGCGAGGTCGAGTTGCGGGTCGTCGTCGATCTCATCTCCGGGGCCTCGGCCGGCGGCATCAACGGCGTCATGCTCGCCCGGGCCCTCGCCCATGACCTGCCGCTGGAACCGCATCGCGACCTCTGGCTGCTGAATGCCGACGTGACAAATCTCGCCGCGCCGACCAGCATGCTGAGCCGCGCCGGCAAGGCGGCGGTGGCGCCGCTGCTCGACTGGGCGCTGCTCGGCCGCTTCGGCCAGCAGATCAGCGATCCCGAGACCCGCACCAAGCTGCGCCAGTTCGTCCAGGCCCAGTGGTTCACGCCGCCGTTCTCCGGCGAGCGCTTCTGCGGCTGGATGCTCGATGCCTGCGATGCGATGGATCTGTCGGCGCGCCGGGATGCCAGCCTGCTGCCGCCGGGGCATCGCCTCGATCTCTTCGTGACCCTCACCGATTACCGCGGCCACCAGCATCAGATCCAGCTCCACGATCCGCCCAGCGTCGACGAGACCGAACACCGCCGCATCGTCGCCTTCTCCTGCCGGCGCGGACTCTCCGGCGAGCTGGCGAGCGAGTTCGAGGTCGGCGATGTGCCGTCCCTGGTCTTCGCCGCCCGTGCCACCGCCTCCTTTCCCGGCGCCTTTCCGCCGGCGACGATCGGCGAGATGGATCGCGTGCTCGCCGGCCGCGGGCGCGACTGGCCCTCGCGCAAGAGCTTCATCGCCGAGAAGCTGATGATCGGCGACCCGCGCGACGCCGCCACCATCGGCAGCTACTTCATCGACGGCAGCGTGGTGATGAACAAGCCGTTCTCGCCGGTGATCCAGGCGCTCGGCAACCGGCCGGCCAGCCGCGAGGTGGTGCGCCGGATCATCTATGTCGATCCCAATCCCAATCGCGAGGTGACCCAGCGCATCGACCAGGGGACGCCGGGCTTCTTCCGCACCATACTCGCCTCGCTGGCGCTGATCCCGCGCAACGAGCCGATCGCCGACGACCTGATGGCGATCCAGGCCTGGAACGAGCGCGCCCGGCGCATGTCCGAGATTCTCGCCGCCGCGGATCCGCAGGTCGAGGAACTGGTCAACCAGATCGTCGATCCGTCCCGCGAGGATCCGCCGACGATCGCCGAGGTCGCGCAGTACCGTGCGGCCGCCAACGAGCGCGCCCATGCCGGCGCCGGCTATGCCTATCTCAGCTACCAGACCCTGAAGCGCCGCCGCCTGATCGATCGCCTGGGCGCTTTGATCGCGGCCCTGGCCCATGCGCCCCGCCCCGAGGCCGATGCCGTTGCGATCTGCGGCGCCCTCGACCGCTGGATCGGCAACGGCGACGGCACCACCGGTCATATCGTGCCGCTGCTGCGCGGCTTCGACATCGACTTCCGCCTGCGTCGCATCCGCTTTGTCATCCGCCGCCTGAACGAGCTCTATCGCACCAAGGAGGAGACCGGCATCCAGCTGGAATCCCGCTCGATCGACGAGCTGAAGAGCGCCATGTACGAGATCATCGAGCGGGTTTCGCGGCTCTGGGATCCGAAGAGCTACGGTGCCGAGGTCGCTGCCGCCGCCGCAGACGTCGCCGCCAAGGCGGCAGCCGGCGCCGCCCTGGCACCCGAGGCCCTGGCCCCGCTGGAGGCGGCGATGGGCCTGATCGATATCGACCGCGACCTCGACGAGATCATCTCGCTGATGGGCCTTGCCTTCCTGCCGGCGCTGGCGCGGCGGGCCCTGGCGAATTCCTACGTCGGCTTCGCCTTCTACGACCTGATCACCTTCCCGATCCTGCAATGGACCGACATGAACGAGATCAACGAGGTCCTGGTCGACCGCATCAGCCCGGCCGACGCCCATGGCTTCGGCACCACCCGTCCGGTGCTGAAAGGGGTGTCGCTGATGAATTTCGGCGCCTTCTTCAATCGTGCCTGGCGCGAGCACGATTATCTCTGGGGGCGACTGAATGCCGCAGACCGCTGCGTCGACGTCCTGCTCTCGGCGATCGGGTCCCGCCGGCCACCCGGCTTCGACCCGGACCGGATTCGCGCTCGCCTGTTCGCCGCCATTCTGGATGCCGAAGCCCCGCATCTTCTGGCGGATGCCGGGCTGGTCCCGGGCTTACGCCGGGAACTCGACCGGCAGGGCACATCCGGCGCCTGATCAAGTTCCTCTGATCTAATTCCCATCACGCCCGGTCCGGTTCACGCAACTGCCGCACCGTTCACGAAACTGCGATGTGCCTCCGCGCTGCGCTCAGGTTACGTTAAGGTTGGGTGGGCTAGATTGCGCCACCAAAATTTGACGCCGCCTGAATTTGACGTATCTGGGATTTCCAGCTGCCAATCCTAACAATTCGAGGGAGATCGAGAATGAAGCGCCTTGCTGCCGCGACCGCCTGCCTGACCCTGGCGGTGCTGGGAACCTTTGCCGTGAGCGTCTATGCGGACACCGTCAGCGACCGCGAGGACGCGATGAAGCACGTCGGCAAGGCCTACAAGGCCATCGCCGGCATGGCGAAGGCGGGCACCTTCGATCAGGCGGAGATCAACGCGAACGCCACCTTGATCGCCACCAAGCTCGAGGAATTCAAGGGCCTGTTCCCGGCCGGCACCGAGACCGGCGACAAGCAGGCGAGCCCCGATATCTGGGCCAACCGGGCCGGCTTCGACGCGGCCGGAGCCGCTGCCCGCGACGCGGCGACAAAGCTCGCTGCGACCGACGAAGCCGACTTCCAGGCCGCTTTCAAGGAACTCGGTGCCGGCTGCAAGGCCTGTCACACGAAGTTCCGCCTGGCCGACTGATTTCCGATCCGACCGTCCTGCCTCGGCGGGACGGTCGGCGTCTTGTCCGGAATACGGACAGCAAAAAGGGCCGGCCCCTCCCGCGGAAGGACCGGCCCTTTTCGTTTCCGGTTTTTTACTGGACGCCGAGCAGCGCCTTGGCATCCTTCAGCGCGTCGAGGCACTCGCCTTCATCCATCTCCTCGGTCGCCTCTTTGGTGGCGTTCTCCAGGAGCTTCTGGGCCTTTTCCTTGACCGCGGCGTCGGCGACCTTTTCAACGGTCGGCGTCAGCGCCTGGACCTGGGCCGCGCAATCCTCCGCCGCGAAGGCGGCGCCTTCGCCGGCAAGCAGGAAAACGCCGGCAACGGCCGTCAGGCAAAGCGATTTCAACATCGTCATGATCCATCCTCTGAGTGAAATTTGCGACGCGCCCTGAGTAGACAATCAGTCTGACAGGCTCCTGACGATGCCGGGGCCTGCGACATATCTATCCAGGGCGATGCGCGAGCGCGAGGCCGCCGCGCGAAGCGTCCGAGTCTCGATCCTACTTCGGCCGCTTCACGATCCACTCATGGGCCGGGTCGTTCTTGAACACCCATTTCCGGGTCGGGCCGGCCATGACGTTGAGATAATAGAGATCGTAGCCATGCGGCGCACCGACCGGATGGTAGCCGCGCGGCACCATGACGCAGTCGCCGTCTTCCACCGACATCGTCTCGTCGATCGAGCGGTCGTCGGTATAGACCCGCTGGAAGGCGAAGCCCTGCGGCGGGTTGAGTCGGTGGTAATAGGTCTCCTCGAGAAAGGATTCCTCGGGCAGGGCGTCGCGGTCGTGCTTGTGCGGCGGATAGGAGGACCAGTTGCCGCCCGGCGTCACCACCTCGACCACCAGCAGGCTCTCGGCCGCCGCCGTATCCGGCAGGATGTTGTAGACCAGCCGGCGGTTGGTGCCGCTGCCGCGCTCCTCGAAGCCGACCTCCTCCGGCGGGATGATCCGCGCCGGGAACTTCCGTCCGCCGGGTGCGGTGCAGATCCCGACTTCGATGGGGCTCAGGGCCGTCATCCGGCATTTTGCATCCGCCGGCAGATAGACCGACCAGCCCGGTCCCTCGAAGACGCTGCTGCGTCCGCCGATGTCGCGGGACGCGCCGCCGTCGATCGTCACCCGCGCCGTGCCGGAGAGCAGCACCAGGCAGCTCTCCTTGCCGCCGATCTGCCAGTCGAGATCTTCCCCGGTGCCAAGCCGCCGGACCTCGAAGCCGACATACTTGAACCCGGCGCGTTCCGGCGCCACGGCGAGGACCCGCCGTGCCTGATCCGGCTGCTGGCGTTTGACGAGAAGCTTGGACATCCTGCACCCGCTCACTTCTGCTGCGCGATGGCTTTCTGGTAGCTCTTGCGTGCCGAGCGTACCTTGGCGCGGTCGGAGACTTCCGGCACCGGCACGTCCCACCAATGCCCGCCGGCCTCGGTGGTCTTGTAGGGATCGGTCTCGATGACGATCACCGAGGTCCGCTCGGCCTTGCGCGCCTGGGCGATGGCGGCCTCCAGCTCGGCAAGGGTGGCGACGTGCCGGCCGATGGCGCCGAGGGACTCCGCATGCTTGGCGAAATCGATCGCCGGCAGGGTCGCGTGCACCGCATCTTCCAGCAGGTTGTTGAAGCTCTCGCCGCCGGTGGCGCGCTGCAGCCGGTTGATGCAGCCGAAGCCACGATTGTCCAGCACCACGACGATCAGCTTCCGTCCCATCATGACCGAGGTCGCGATCTCGGAATTCATCATCAGGTAGGAGCCGTCGCCGACCATGACGATGACCTCGGAATCGGGACGCGCCAGCTTGACGCCGAGACCGCCGGCGATCTCGTAGCCCATGCAGGAATAGCCGTATTCCAGGTGGTATCCGCCCGGCGCTCCCGCCTGCCACAGCTTGTGGAGCTCGCCCGGCAATCCGCCCGAGGCGCCGACCACGATATCGCTGCTGCGGCCCGCGCGCTGCACCGCGCCGATCACCTGCCCGTCGGAGGGCAGGCCGCGATTGGCCGGCGCCGTTGCCGCCGCCAGCGCGCCGGCCCAGGTCTTGCGGAGCGCGCCGGCCCGCTTCTGCCAGGCGCCGGGGGCCGCCCAGGTCCCGAGCGCGGCGTCCAGCGCCTTCAGCCCGGCCTGCGCATCCGCCACCAGGCCGACCGCATCGTGCTTCAGCGCGTCGAAGGGCTGGGCGTTGAGGCCGACCATCCGGCGCGCCGGGTTCTTGAAGAGAGCGCGCGAGCCGGTGGTGAAATCCTGCAGCCGGGTGCCGATGGCCAGGACCAGGTCGGCCTCCTCGGCCAGGGCATTGGCGGCGCTGCTGCCGGTGACGCCGATCGCCCCCATGTTCATCGGATGATCGACGGCCAGCGCCGACTTCCCGGCCTGGGTCTCGCCGACCGGGATGCCGCGCGCCCTGGCGAAATCCGCGAGCAGCCGCTCGGCCTCCGCATAGAGCACGCCGCCGCCGCTGACGATGAAGGGCTTCTTCGCCTGCTTCAGCAGCTGCACCGCCTGGGCGAGTTCGCGCCGGTCCGGCTCCGGCCGCCGCGGCGTCCACAGCTTGGCCGCGAAAAAGCTGTCGGGGAAATCGAAGGCCTCGGCCTGGACGTCCTGGCAGAGCGACAGGGTGACCGGGCCGCATTCGGCGGGGTCGGTCAGCACGGAGAGCGCGCGGGGCAGGGCGGTCAGGATCTGCTCCGGCCGGGTGATGCGGTCGAAGAAGCGCGAGACCGGCCGGAAGCAGTCGTTCGCCGAGACCGTGCCGTCGCCGAAGCTCTCGATCTGCTGCAGCACCGGGTCCGGCCGGCGGTTGGCGAAGACGTCGCCCGGCAGCAGCAGCACCGGCAGGCGATCGACATGGGCGAGCGCCGCCGCCGTCACCATGTTGGTCGCCCCCGGGCCGATCGAGGTGGTGCAGGCCATCATCCGCCGCCGGCGCTTCGCCTTCGCATAGGCGATGGCGGCCAGCGCCATGCCCTGCTCGTTATGCGCCCGATAGGTCGGCAGGGTCTCGCGGACCTGGTACAGGGCCTCGCCCAGGCCGGCGACGTTGCCGTGGCCGAAGATCGCCCAGACGCCGGCGCAGAGCGGCACCTCCTTGCCGTCCTCGACGATCCGCTGCTGCGCCAGATGGCGGACCAGGGCCTGGGCCATGGTGAGCCGAATTGTCTTCATGTTCCGCGCTCCGGTAGATCCATGCGTTGTGTCAGGGAACAGGCGGCGTCAGGCGCCCCGCGATGTTGCGCGCAACGCCTCCTGCCAGGCAACCGTCAACTGGCGGAACCGCGCCGCCATGTCGGCGACCGCCGCCGTGTCGTCGATGGCGCCCTTCAGCCAGGCCTCGGCGGCCTCGGCGAAGATGGTGCGGCCCACCGCGAACCCCTTCACCATCGGCTCGCCGGCGGCCAGGGCGAAGCCGGTGGCCAGCACCTCGGCACTGGCCTCGAGGCCGAGTAGCACGATGCCGCGGCAGAGCGGGTCGCGTGCCCGGATGGCATCGCCGATCCGCGTCCAGGCGGCGGCGCCGGCCTGCGGCTCCAGCTTCCACCAGTCCGGGCGGATGCCGAGATCGTAGAGCCGGGTCAGCACCCGGGCGACGGTATCGGTGTCGACCGGCCCGTGCTTGCCGGCGATGATCTCGATCAGCAGCTCGCGCCCGGTGCTGCGCACCGCATCGTGCAGGGTGAGCAGGCGCTCCTCCTGTTCCGCGCGCAGCTCCGCCGGATCGTCCGGGTGATAGAAGCAGAGGCACTTCACCGTCTGGGTCACCGGCCATTCGGCGAGATGGGCGCCGAGATCGGCGGTCTCGAAGCGCAGCGGCCGCGACCCGGGCTTCTCCACCGGCCGGCCGATCCAGAGATCGTGATCGGCGGCGCGGAACAGCGCCTCCCGGCCATGACTGCCGTCGAGCAGCACGCCGAAGCCGCCGCGCCCCGCCGCCACCTCGGCCGCCGCAGCGACCGCCAGAATCTTGAAGCGGCCGATCGCCTCGGCCGGCGCCTTGACCCGGGCGGCGATCTCCTCGAGCTGGGCGCGATGGTCGATGGCGAGCGCCATCAGCACCGGCCAGTCGCCGCGTCGCGTCGTCGCCCAGTGGATGTGGTTGAGGTCGGCATCCTCGCGCAGGGCATGGTGCGGGCTGCCATGCTCCAGGAAATGCTGCAGCTCCGTCCAGGTCGGGATCTCCGGCGCGCAGAGCAGCCGCGACACCGCGAAGGCGCCGCAGGCATTGGCCCAGGTGGCGCAGGTAGCGAGCGGCTCGTCCTTCAGCCAGCCGCGCAGGAATCCCGCCATGAAGGCATCGCCGGCCCCCAGGACGTTGTAGACCTCGACCGGAAAGCCGCCGCCGATGACGCCGTCCTCCAGCCGTTCGGGGATGGCGCCGGGAAAGACGATGCAGCCCATCGGCCCCCGCTTCAGCACGATGGTCGCCGCGGTCAGGCTGCGGATCCGCCCGAGGGCGCCGCCGAGATCGGCGACGCCGCCGGCGATCCGGATCTCCTCCTCGGTGCCGACGACGAGATCGCAGAGCCCGAGGATCGGCTGCAGATGGGCGGAGACCCGGTCCGAGGCGATATACCGGGATTGGCCGGCATCGTGCCCGGCGAGACCCCAGAGATTCGGCCGGTAATCCACGTCGAACACCACCTTCGCCCCGGCGGCCTTCGCCAGATCCATGGCCTTGCGCTGGGCCTTTGCGGTGGCTTCCGTGGAGAAATGCGTGCCGGTGACGACGACGGCGCGGGCCCGGCGGATGAAGTCAGGGTCGATATCGGCCTCGGACAGGGCCATGTCGGCGCAGTTTTCGCGGTAGAAGATCAGCGGAAAGCTGTCGCTGTCCCGCACCCCCAGGATCACCAGCGCCGTCAGCCGCCGCGGATCGACGGCGATGCCGTCGGTGGCAACCCCTTCACGGGCCATCTGTTCGCGGATGAAACGCCCCATCGGCTCGTTGCCGACCCGGGTGATCACCGCCGATTTCAGCCCGAGGCGCGCCGCGCCGACGGCGATGTTGGACGGGCAGCCGCCGACCGATTTGGCGAAGCTCGCCATATCCTCCAGCCGGCCGCCGATCTGCTGGCCGTAAAGGTCGACAGACGACCGCCCGATCGTGATCACATCGAGGGAATGGGACATCGGGCTACGGAAACATTAATTCTATTGTCAGTCAATAATAGAATATGCGTTCTGAATGCGCCCTAGGGCCGGAGGCGCAGGTTCCGCGTCGCCGGGTTGGGGATCTGGATCATCACCGGCGTCCGGCGCTTGGCGGCCTTCACCGGCTGGGCCCCGTAGAGCTGCTTGGTGGCCTCGATGATGACGGCGCCGGCGACCCCGGGCAGCCAGCGGCCGGCGAAGCGTTCCCAGCCCGGCGCCCCCTTCAGCCAGGTGCGCGAGCGGAACGGCAGGAAATGCAGCGCCCGGGTGGTGCGCAGGGGCGTGAAGGAGATGCTGCGCAGCAGCTTTGACAGCTGGCCGGGCGAATAGGGTTGGCCGAAACCGAAGGGCGTGCGCTCGGTGAGCGACCAGAGGCTCCTGCGGTTGGGCGCCACCACCAGCAGCCGGCCGCCGCCCGAGAGCACGCGCCAGGCCTCCCGCAGCATGTCGCCGGGATGCTCGCTGGATTCCAGCGCATGCACCATCAGGATGCGGTCGATGGAGAAATCCTGGAACGGCAGGTCGGTCTCGTCCGACAGCGCCACCAGGTTGCGCTCCCTGGGCGGCCAGGCGATGACGCCCTGCGCCGCCGGCATCATCGCGATCACCCGCTCGGCCTCGCCGCGGAAGCCCTGCAGGTAGGGCGTGGCGAAGCCCAGGCCGAGCAGCGACTGGCCCTTCAGGTCCGGCCACATCTCGCGGATCCGCGCGCCGAGCAGCTGGCGGGTCACCTCGCCGATCTCGGTCTGATAGAAGTCGTGCAGATCGACGACGTCCTGCCACATGCTGCCTGGTCCCAGCCTTGCCTCAAGCTCCGGTTGATTATGGCATATCCCCTGTTATCGTCAGCCCCGGATTTCGCCGCGGACAGCGGCGCAACGGGAAGCAGTCAGATGGCCGATGCCCTTGAGATCGACCTCGTGCCGATGCTGAGCGACAACTACGCCTATCTGATCCACGACGCCGGGACCGGCGCCACCGCCATTCTCGACCCGTCCGAGGCCGGACCCGGCCTCGCGGCGGCGGCGCGGCGCGGCTGGACGATCAGCCATATCCTCGACACCCATCACCACAACGACCATTGCGGCGGCAATCTCGGGATCAAGCAGGCGACCGGCGCCAGGGTGGTCGGCCCGGCCTATGACCGGGACCGCATCCCCGGCATCGACATCGCCGTCGACGAGGCCTCGGGTTTCGACTTCGCCGGCCGGCGCGCCGAGATCCTCTTCATCCCGGGCCATACCCGGGGCCATATCGCCTTCCATTTCCCGGCGGCCGAGGCGGTATTCTGCGGCGACACCCTGTTCTCGATCGGCTGCGGCCGGATGTTCGAGGGCACCCCGGCGGTGATGTGGCCGTCGCTCCTCAAGCTGCGCGCCCTGCCGGACGCGACCCGCATTTTCTGCGGCCACGAATATACCGAGGCGAACTGCCGCTTCGCGCTGACGATCGATCCCGACAACCGGGCGCTGCAGGCGCGCGCCGCCGCGGTGACGCAGGCGCGTGCCGCGGGCCGGCCGACGATCCCGGCGACCCTGGCGATGGAGAAGGCGGCCAATCCCTTCCTCCGTGCCGACGATCCCGGGCTTGCCGCCCGCTTCGGCGGACCGGACGCATCGCCGGCCGACATCTTCGGCGCGATCCGCGCCGCCAAGGACCGCTTCTAGAGGAGAGATCATGTTCAAGCTGCGTTCCTCCACCACCAGCCCCTTCGTCCGCAAGGTCCGCGTCGTCGCCGCGGAAACCGGCCAGGCCGGCGACATCGAGCTGGTGAAGACCAACCCGTCGGACCTCTCGACCGGCATCGGCAAGGACAACCCGCTGAACAAGGTGCCGGCCCTGGTGCTGGCGGACGGCACGGCGCTCTATGATTTGCACGTGATCTGCGACTATCTCGACGCGCGCCATCAGGGGGCGAAGCTGTTCCCGCCGCCGGGCCCGGCGCGCTGGACGGCCCTGCGGCGCGAGGCCCTGGCCGACGGCATGGTCGATGCGGCGGTGCTGCGCATGCAGGAGGCACGGCGTCCGGAGCCGCAGCGTTCGGCGGAATGGGACCAGCGCCAGAAGCTGAAGATGCAGCAGGGGCTCGACGCGCTGGAGCGTGAGGCTGCGACCTTCGCCGATATCGTCGACATCGGCACCCTCAGCGTGGCGATCATGCTCGACTACTTCAGCTTCCGCTTCAAGGCCGAGGACTGGACCGCCACCTGTCCCAACCTGGCGCGCTGGCACGCGAAATTCGGCCTGCGCCCGTCCCTGCAGGCGACCCTGCCCTTCGACTAGGAACCGCCGGGCGGCATCGCTACTGCCGGCCCTCCCGCGCCCGCCTCGCCTCGTAGGCCTGCAGGTGGCAATAGGCGAGGCGGAGCAGGGTGGCGTCGATGCCGAATTCGTGGGCGCGGCGGTACATGTCGCCAATCAGGTGTTCCGCCTCGATGGCGCCGCCCTTCTCCAGATCGCGCAGCATCGAGGCCATCAGGGTGGATTTCCGGTCGAGCAGCACCTTGCGCGCCGCCGCCAGGAATTCCGGCGACGGCTGGTAGCCGGATTCCTCGGCGACGCCGATCGCCTCCTGGAGGAACTCCTCGACCAGTTCCTCGCCTTCCATGGTCTGCAGGATGTCGCCGATGCCGGCGCGCATCAGCGTCGTCATGCCGGCGAGCGTCGCCAGCATCACCCATTTGTCCCAGATGCTCTGGTCGATCGGATCGATCCGCCGGCCGGAGAAATTCGCCTTGGCCAGCAGGACGGCGAATTCCGCCAGCAGGTCTTCGAGGGCCGCGGCATTCGGCTGGTCGGCGAAGGCGCCGAAACTCATCCGCGCCAGCAGGTCGAAATGCTGGATCTCGCCGGCCGGGGTGAGCGTGGCGGCGATATGGCAGGTGCCGCCGATGACCCGGTCCTCGCCGAAGGTCTCGCGCAGGCGCTCGACATGCGCCATGCCGTTCAGCAGCGGGAGCAGCAGGGCGCCGTTCTTCACGTGCGGGGCCACCGCCTCGATCGCCGGGTCGAGGTCATAGGCCTTGCAGGCGAGCAGCGCGATGTCGAAGGGACCGGCCTCGTCTTCGGCGCCGATGGTCTTCACCGCCAGCCGCGTATCGCCGGCCGGGCTCCGGATCACCAGGGGATTGTCGCGCAGCTGGGCGGCGCGCTTCGGCCGCACCAGGAAGGTGACGTCGCCGCCGGCCTCGACCAGCCTGCCGCCGAAATAGCCGCCGATGGCGCCCGCACCCAGAACCAGTAGTTTCATCGTCGTGCCGCTCCCGACGTCATGGCCGAACCGGCAGGATATATCTCCCGCCGCCATTCGCCAACCGCGCCGGCCGGGAAATCAGCCATTTCCCCGCCGGTCTTTCCCGCCGCTCCGTGCCCGCTGGACCGGTTCGCGGCGCCGCCCTAGAGCCGGTCGCGCAGCGCATACCACAGCATCGCCGCCACCAGCAGCGGGTGCCGGAACAAGGTGCCGCCCGGGAAGGTCTGGTGGCGGATCTGGGCGAAGATGTCGAAGCGCTCGGCGGTGCCGGCCAGGGCTTCCGCGATCAGCTTGCCGGCGATGCCAGTGACCGCGACGCCCTGGCCGGAATAGCCGTGGGAGAAGAAGATGTTGCCCATGCGGCCCATATGCGGCAGGCGCGACATGGTGATCGCCAGCATGCCGCCCCAGCCGAAATCGATGCGCTTGCCCGCCAGCTGCGGGAAGGCGTGCAGCATGTAGGGCTTCACGAAGGCGGCGATGTCGGCGGGTTCTTGGGTGTTGTAGCGCTCGCCGCCGCCGTAGAGCAGCCGGCGGTCGGCGGAAAGCCGGTAGTAGCTGACCACGAACTTGGTGTCGGCGACGCAGACGTCGCGCGGGATCAGCGCCTTGGCCTCGGCCTCGGAAAGCGGCTCGGTGCCGATGATGAAATTGGCGATCGGCATGATCTTGCCGGCGATGCGCGGCTCGAGACTGCCGAGATAGGCGTTGCAGCCCAGCACCACATAGGTGGCGCGCACCGTGCCGTCCGCCGTCTGCACCCGGTTGACCGCGCCTTCCTCGATCGCCGTCACCCTGGAATGCTCGAAGAGCTGCGCCCCGGCATCCTGGGCGGCGGCCGCAAGGCCGAGGGCGTAGTTCAGCGGATGCAGATGCCCGCCGCCGGAATCCAGCACGCCGCCGTGATAGATTTCGGACTTCAGCTCGGCGCGGAGCGCCGTCCTGTCGAGGAAGCGCGCCCCGCGATAATCCATGTCGCGCTCCAGGCAATCGACCTCTTCGCGCATCCAGGACAGGTCGCCGGGCTTGCTCGCCACATGCAGGGTGCCGGGCTTCAGGTCGCACTTGATGGCGTGCCGGGCGACGCGCTCGGCGATCAGCCGGCGCGCCTCCTCGCCGATCTCGAACATCACCCGGGCCCGCGCCTTGCCGAATTTCGCCACCAGTTCCTGCGGGCTCTTGCGCAGGCCCATGTTGATCTGACCGCCATTGCGCCCAGAGGCGCCCCAGCCGATCCGCGCCGCCTCCAGCAGCACCACCTTGTAGCCGCGCTCGGCGAGATGCAGCGCCGCGGACAGCCCGGTGAAGCCGCCGCCGACCACGCAGACATCGGCGCTCACCTCGCCGGCGAGGCGCGGCAGGGCCGGCATCGGATTGGCGGTGGCCGCGTAATAGGAGCCTGTCGGATGGTCGAGCGTCATCTGATCCCGTCGTGTGCCTTGCAGGACCGGTGCCGCAGTCGCGCCGCGCGATGGGAACCGGGCCCGGTCCAACCTTGTCGCCGCTTCATTCCGCGGCGTCAAGCCGGCGCAGGATGCGGTGCAGGCGGCATTCCTTGATGCCCATGTCGTCGAGATGGGCGACGGTGTTGCGCAGGTAATCGAGATTGCGGCCCATGACGCCGCTGGCCCGCCCGATGACCGCGACGATCGCCGCGTCATCCAGGCGGCCGGTGTAGTCCGGGTGCTGCCGATCGGCGACATAGGCGAGCGCCGTCGCCTGGCGGTCATTGGGCAGGCGCAGCTTCAGCCATTTCGGCTCGTAGCAGCTGTTCACCATCTCGCGCGCATGCAGGTAGTCGGCGACCGCCTGCGCCTGCCGGGCGGCGACGCGGAACATGCGGCCGTGGCACATGCCGCCGCGATCCAGCCCCAGCACCAGGCCGGGCGTCTCGGCGCTGCCGCGGTAATAGGTCGAGGTGATGCAGAAGGCGCGGTGATAGCCGTAGAGCACCGCCGGGACGACGTTGACATAGTCGAAGTCCGGCCGCCACATCAGCGAGCCGTAGGCGAAGACGCGGAACTCGGCGCCGGGCTCGGGACGGATGCGGCGGCTTTCGGCCAGATCCCGTTCCGCCGCCCCGATCGCCTTGGGCTGCGCCGCGGTCACGCCGGCCGCGCCGGGCTGGCCGTTGGCTCAGGCATCGCGGGCGCCGGTGAGGAAGCCGAGCAGCGCCTCGTTGAAGTCGTGCGGCTTCTCGACATTGGCGAGATGCAGGCCGCCGCGGATGACGGCGAGGCGGGCGCCCTGGATCCGGCTGCGGATGGTCTCCGCCACCGCCACCGTGGCGCCGGGATCGTTTTCACCGGCCACGACCAGGGTGGGCAGGCGCAGCTTGCCGAGATCGCCGGCGCGGATGTTCATGCCCTTGATGGCATGGCCGCAGCCGACATAGCCGGCGACCGGCGTCGCGCGGATGAGGCCGCGGATCCAGTCGGCGGTCTGCGGCGCCTGGCGGATGAAATCCGCCGAGAGCCAGCGGGCGAGGGTGCCGTCGACCTGGCTTTCGACCCCGTTGGCCTCGACCACCTTGATCCGCTCGTCCCAGGTCTTGCGGCCAGCGGCATCGGCGGCGCCGGTCATCGTCGAGCTCAGCACCAGCCGGTCGACCAGGCGCGGATGCCGCATCGCCAGCACCTGGCCGATCATGCCGCCGATCGACAGGCCGACGAAATGCACCCGGCCGTAGCCGAGATGGGCGACGAGACCGGCGACGTCGTCGGCCAGCTGCTCGAGGGTATAGGCGCCGCCGCTCGCCTCGGTCGCGCCATGGCCGCGCATGTCATAGGCGAGGACGCGGAAATGCGCGGCGAGCAGCGGCAGCTGGAAGCCCCACATGTCGCGGCTGGTCGCCAGGGAATGGCTGAGCACCACCAGCGGCCGGTCGGCGGCGCCGTCGAGGCGGAAGCGGATGTCGATACCGTTGATGCGGGCGATGCTGTCGGACATGGAATTCCGGCCGGCCCTCTGCCGGGCCCCTGGTCGTTCGGCTATGGGTCTATTCGGGTTTGCCCGAGCCCGCCTTGGCGAGGGCGTCGAGCTGGCGCTGCAGCGCCTGCATCTGGGTCTTCAGGTCGGTGAGATCCGCGGAGCTCGCGGCCTCGCCGGGCTTGCCGCCGGCGGCAGCGGGTGTCGCGCCGCCGCCCGGGATGCCGCCATGAGCACCGCCGCCGAGGCCGGCCGGGACATTCGCCATCTTGAACGGGTTCCACAGCTGCATCGCCTGTTCGAAGAAGGTCATGTTCTGCTTCGACATCTCCTCGAAGCGCTGCAGCGGCAGGATGCCACCGAAGCTCTCCTGCATCACCGTGCGCATCTGCTCCTGGTTCTTGGCAAAGCTTTCCATGCTCTGCTCCAGGTAGCGCGGCACCAGGAACTGCAGGTTGTCGCCATAGAGGCTGATCAGCTGGCGCAGGAAGTTGATCGGCAGCAGGTTCTGCCCCTTGGCCTCTTCCTCGACGATGATCTGGGTCAGCACCGAGCGGGTGATGTCCTCGCCGGTCTTGGCGTCCTCGACGGTGAAATCGACGCCGTTGCGGACCATCTGCGCCAGGTAGTCCAGAGTCACGTAGGAGCTGGTCGAGGTGTTGTACAGCCGGCGGTTGGCGTATTTCTTAATCCGCACCGGCGCCGGCTTTTCCCCGGCTTTCGCCTCGGCCGAACGCTGCTCGGCTGCGGGCTTTTCCGGCCCCTTGGTGGTATCGGTGTCCGCGGCCATTCTTCTTAACCCTTTGCAACTGAACCCGGCATATGGCGATGCAGCATAGCAGGAATCACCCCCCGATTGGCAACGCGATAGCTGCATCGCAAAATCCGGATATAGAACGGAATTGCCGGCAAAAGCGACCCCGGGCGAAACCCTTTGCCGGTGGCCGGAACCGGCGGCTATAGTCTTCGAATGGCGGGAAAAAATGACAATGCCGGGGCAGCGGCGCCGGGCGCCGAGCCGGGTCATTCGATGGAAGATCTGGCGCGCCGGCTGCTGGATCTGTGGCAGGATCAGATGACCGCGGTGGCGACGGATCCGGACCTGGCCAACCAGGCCGCCCGGCTGATGGCGGCCCTGCCCCTGCCGGGCATGTGGCTGGCGGCGATGGGCCAGAATCCGCTGGGTAACCCGATGGGCAATCCGATGAATCCCGCCGGCTTCGCGGCGGAATGGGGGAAGGCAGCCTATGGCTTCGGCAGCACCGCACAACCCGCGCCCGAGTTCGCCACACCGCCTCCCGGCCCGGCGCCTGGGGCCGCGTCCGCTGCCGCAGCATCTGGGCCTGGCGATGTCGACCTGGCTGAACTCCGCCGCCGTCTTGCCGAGCTTGAGGGTCGCCTGGCAGAACTTGGCGGCGCAGCAGCCGGACCCGGCGCGAAGCCCGGCGGCAAATCCGCTGCAGGAAAACGTCGCCCGGCGGCTCGCCGAACTCGGGCCGCTGCTCGACCGGGCGAATCCGGAGGCACTGGCGGCGGCACTCCAGGCTGAGGGCCATGCCCGGCTCGACGCCTTCCTGACCGGCGTCGAGGCCTATCGGCACCACGAATTCCACCGCGATCTCCCGGACATGCCCGTGCTCTGGCGCGAAGGCACCACGCGCCTGCTGGACTACCGCCCGGCGGAGCGTGGACCGGCGCCGGAGACGCGCCCGCGCCTCCTGGTCATCCCCTCGCTGGTCAACCGCTACTACATCCTCGATCTCGCCGCCGAGGGCAGCTTCCTGCGCCACATGGCCGGACAGGGATTCGATCCCCTGGTGGTGGATTGGGGCGCCCCCGGTCCGATCGAGCGCGGCTTCGACCTCACCGCCTATATCGCCGGCCGGCTGGAGGCGGCGCTCGATGTCGCGGCGCGGGAACCGGGCGGGCCGATCTTCGTCATCGGCTATTGCATGGGCGGCAATCTCGCCCTGGCCCTGGCCTTGCGCCGCGCCGCCGACATCGCCGGCCTGGTCTGCCTGGCGACGCCCTGGGATTTCCATGCCGACGGCGCCGGGCAGAGCCGGGTGATCGGCCAGATCGGCCGGCAGCTGGAGCCGATCCTGCAGATCCTCGGCGAACTGCCGGTCGACATCCTGCAATGCTTCTTCAGCGGCCTCGATCCCTTCCAGGTGCTGCGGAAGTTCCAGTCCTTCGCCGGCCTCGACCCCGACGGCGACGCCGCCCGCCGTTTCGTGGCGCTGGAGGACTGGCTGAACGACGGCATAGCGCTGGCCGCCGCCGTCACCCGGGAATGCATGACCGAATGGTACGGCCTGAACACCCCGGCGCGGCTCGAATGGCGGATCGCCGGCAGCGTCGTCGATCCGGCGCAGTTCGCCGGGCCCAGCCTCTGCATCGTCCCGGCCGCCGATCGCATCGTGCCCCCGGCCAGCGCGCTGGGCCTGGCGAATGCCCTGCGCGGCGGCGACCGGCTGACCCCGCATGCCGGACATATCGGCATGATGGCGGGGCGCGGCGCTGCGCCGCAGGTCTGGCAGCCGCTGATCGCCTGGCTGCGGGCGCGGGCCGCCCAGGCGCCGGCGCGGCCGCAGGAAACTGTTGACCCGCTGCGGTGAATTCGCAGAGAAGTAGCGCGCCGCACAAGGGGTAGAGCCAGGGGAATGGAATCCGTCGAACCGCACCGCGCGCTGCTGATCTTCATGGGCGCCGTGACGCTGATCGCGCTCGTCGTCGCGCTTGCCTTCGGTCCCGGGAGCATCTGGGTCCTGCATCTGTTTGCGGCCACGGTCGCCGCCGCTGCCGCGCTTGCCGCCGCTGCCAGGCTGACCCTCGATTTCCCGACGGCCGCGTCCCGCCGGATCTGGCAGGCAGCGGCCGGCCTTCTGCTCCTGGTCGCGATCGGCCGGATTGCGGCGTCCGTCTGCGGCGGCAGCGCCGGCTTCCGCCTGGTCGCGGACATCGCCGGGTGGCTGCTGCTGGCGGCGGCGGGCTGGATGCTCTGGCGGACGCGCAAGTCCGATGCGCTGGCGCCGGACGCCCGGCCGCTGGCGTGGACCGGCTTTGCGCTCCAGGCGCTGGCGATGCTGGCCGCCGCCGCGTTCCTGGGCGACGGCACCGGCGCCGTCGCCGATCCGGCGCGGCGGGCCTTCCCGGCGGCCTTCCTGGTGCTGCTCGCGCTGCAGTTCTATCTGCTGGCCGCGGCGCTGGCCTTCGCCGCCGCGCGCCGGCAGCAGTTCATCCGCCAGCATCGCGTCGCCGATATCGGCGATTTCGCCCGCTATCTCTTCGTGCATTTCCATCTGTTCAGGCGCCTGCGCCATCCCACTCTCCGCCTCGGCTTCATCCCGGGCGGCAAGCCCGCACTCGATCTCGCCCGCTTCCTCGCCTGGTTCCCGAAGATCGCGCCGCAGGTGCGCGCCCGCTTCGGGATCGGCATCTGGCAGCAGTTCCGCACCCTCTTCATCGCCGCGTTCCGCCATGGCCTCGATGCCCAGACCTACTACATGTTCGAGCTCTATCGCCCCGAGGTCTGGCCGCGCGCCGCCGGCTTCCTGACGCGCTACGAGGTGAAGAACGGGCTCTACAAGGTGCTGTCCCTGCAGCTGCCGAAGACCGGCGTGCATCGCTCGGAGCTGGGCGACAAGCTGCGGATGACGGCAATCTTCGAGGCCGAGGGCATCCCGACAATCCCCGTCCTCGCCGTCGCTGCGGACGGCAAGCTGGACTTCCGCTGCCAGGATCCGGCCGCTCTGGAGCGGGACCTGTTCATCAAGCCGCAGCATTCGAAAGGCTCGCGGGGAACCGAGGCCATTCGCCATGTCGACGGCAGGTTCGTCACCGAGGACGGCCAGAGCCTGGACCGCGACGGCCTCGGGGCCTTCGTCGCCGCGCGGGCCAAGGCCGAGGCCTTCCTGCTGCAGCCGCGCATCGTCAATCATCCCGGCCTCGCCGATCTCGCCGACCGGGCCCTGATGCGCATCCGCGCCATCACCATCCTCGACCCGGCCGGCAAGCCGGTCCTCACCCATGCGGTGCTGAGCAACCTCTGCAAGCTGGAAACCGCCTGGCCGACGGATATCGAGCTCGGCGCCGCCATCGATCTCGAGACCGGCGCCCTCGGCATGATGACGGGCGACAAGGCGGCGATGTGGCTCGACTGGTCGGAGGACCATCCGGTGACGCATCAGCGCGTGCTCGGCCGGATCGTGCCCTGCTGGGACCAGGCCAAGGCCATGGTGCTTGCCGCCCATCGGCTCTGCAACGACCGGGTCCTGATCGGCTGGGACGTCGCCATCGCACCCGAAGGCGCCGTGATGCTCGAGGGCAACTCCTATCCCGATGTCGATTTCCTGCAGCGCTCGCACCAATGCCCGATCGGCGAGAGCCTCCTCGGCCCGCTTCTCTATGCCCGCCTGGCCGATCTCGAGCATCGCGCCGCCGTCGGCACCCTGTATGGCGTTAAGTATTTCGCCACCCGCCGCGCACCGCGCCCGCCGGTGATCGCTGACGCAGGCGATGGCGAATTCGTAGGTGGCCGGACGGATCCGGGTACCTAGGGGTTTCCCAGCGGACGCGGCCGGAGTGGCTCGGGATACCGGTGATGTTCATTTATTGTTCTTGACAATACCGCATAAAGCGTGTAGTATAAAAAATACTGGTGTCTGCGTAATCCCTGGAATGCCGACTGCCCGCGCCGGAACGCGAATGGGCAGGCCGGAGCCGGAGACAATGTCCGCGCCGGTCGAGAAATGACTGCCGGCCCGACGCGGGCCGCGGCGGCATTTCGTCCCTGGCCGGGTCGGGTCCGAAAGCGCACGGATTCCCAGGCTTTGTGCCCGACCGCAACGCGGTTGCGGCGGAATGGCGCTTGCTCCAGGATGCGGCTATGCCTACCTTCTAAATTCATATTGCACTGCGTCATAAAAATTGAAGCCCAGAGGAGGCCTCCCCATGACCGATGTCGTCATCACATCCGCCGTCCGCACGCCGATCGGCGCCTTCAGCGGCGCCTTGTCGAGCCTGCCGGCGCATCTCCTGGGCAAGGCCGCGATCGTCGAGGCGCTGAAGCGCTCCAAGGTCGATCCCAAGGAGGTCACCGAGGTGATCCTCGGCCAGGTCCTGGCGGCGGGGGCGGGGCAGAACCCGGCGCGCCAGGCGGCGATCGCCGCCGGCATCCCGGTCGAGCAGACCGCCTACAACATCAACCAGCTCTGCGGCTCGGGCCTGCGCGCGGTGGCGCTCGGCTTCCAGGCGATCCGCAACGGCGATTCCGAGATCGTCGTCGCCGGCGGCCAGGAGAGCATGAGCCAGGCGCCGCATTGCCTGCATCTGCGCAACGGCACCAAGATGGGCACCGCCGAGATGATCGACACCATGATCAAGGACGGGCTCTGGGACGCCTTCAACGGCTATCACATGGGCAACACCGCCGAGAACGTCGCGCAGAAATGGCAGATCACCCGCGAGCAGCAGGACAAGTTCGCCACCGCCTCGCAGAACAAGGCGGAAGCCGCGCAGAAGGCCGGCAGGTTCAAGGACGAGATCGTCCCGGTGATCGTGCCCGGCCGCAAGGGCGACGTCACCGTCGATGCCGACGAATATCCCAAGCACGGCACCACCCTGGAGACGATGCAGAAGCTGCGCCCCGCTTTCGTCCGCGAGAACGGCACGGTGACCGCCGGCAATGCCTCGGGGATCAATGACGGCGCCGCGGCCCTGGTGCTGATGACGGCCGACAACGCCGCCAAGCGCGGCCTGAAGCCGCCTGGCACGGATCGTCAGCTGGGCGACCGCCGGCGTCGATCCGGCGATCATGGGCTCGGGTCCGATCCCGGCCTCGCGGGCGGCGCTGAAGAAGGCCGGCTGGAAGGCCGAGGACCTCGACCTGATCGAGGCCAACGAGGCCTTCGCCGCCCAGGCCTGCGCGGTCAACAAGGAACTGGGCTGGGACACCTCGCAAGGTCAACGTCAACGGCGGCGCCATCGCCCTCGGACATCCGATCGGCGCCTCCGGCGCCCGGGTGCTGACCACTCTGCTGCACGAGATGCAGAAGCGCGACGCCAAGAAGGGCCTGGCGACCCTGTGCATCGGCGGCGGCATGGGCATCGCGCTCTGCGTCGAACGCTAGAACCTAAAAAAGAAAACCTGGGAGGCTGACATGGCGAGAGTGGCGGTGGTGACCGGCGGAACGCGCGGCATCGGCGAGGCGATTTCGGTCGGGCTGAAGAATGCCGGCTACAAGGTGGCGGCGATCTATGCCGGCAACGACGAGGCGGCGAAGAGCTTCAAGGAGAAGACCGGAATCGGCGTCTACAAAGCCGATGTCGGCAGCTTCAAGCAGTGCGAGGAGGCGATCGCCAAGATCACCAAGGACCTGGGGCCGGTCGACATCGTCGTCAACAATGCCGGCATCACCCGCGACGGCACCCTGCACAAGATGACGCCCGAGCAGTGGGAGCACGTGATCCATACCAATCTCAGTTCCTGCTTCAACATGTGCCGCTGCGTGATCGATTCGATGCGCGAACGCAGCTTCGGGCGCATCGTCAACATCGGCTCGATCAACGGCCAGGCCGGCCAGTACGGCCAGGTCAACTACGCGGCAGCCAAGTCGGGCATCCACGGCTTCACCAAGGCGCTGGCCCAGGAGGGCGCGGCCAAGGGCATCACGGTGAACGCGATCGCCCCGGGCTACATCGATACCGACATGGTCCGCGCCGTGCCGCAGCCGGTGCTCGACAAGATCGTCGCCAAGATCCCGGTCGGACGCCTCGGCAAGGCCGAGGAGATCGCCCGCGGCGTGCTGTTCCTGGTCTCCGACGAGGGCGGCTTCATCACCGGCTCGACCCTGTCGATCAACGGCGGCCAGCACATGTATTGACCCCGGTCGCGGCCGGATCCTGGAGTATCGATCATGCCCTTGATGCCCTTCGTGGAAGAGAGCGACGCCTCGCCGGCGGTGAAGGCGGTCTATGACGACATCAAGGCGACGCGCCAGGTCGACTGGATCAACAATTTCTGGAAGGTCCTGGCCAACGATCCCAAGACGCTGAAGCGGACCTGGGAGAGCGTCAAGGAGGTGATGGCGCCGGGCGCGCTCGACGTCGTCACCAAGGAGATGATCTATCTCGCGGTCAGCGTCACCAACGGCTGCGACTACTGCACGGTCAGCCACATGGCGGCGGCGCGCAAGGCCGGGATGAACGACGAGATGCTGGCCGAACTCATCGCCGTGGTCGGCATGGTCAACGAGACCAACCGCCTGGTCGCGGCCTATCGCGTCGAGCCGGACCCGAAGCTGATCGTGGCGGCGACCGGCGGCAAGAAGTAGGCTACGGCTTCAGGTTTTGTTAACCAATACGGCCCACCATTTGCCGGAACGCTCACGTTTTCCGGATCAAGAATGGCCAAGGGCAAGGACAAGGAAGAGGAAGCCGCACCGGAGGCCGAGGCCGAAGAGCCCTTGGTGGCGAGCGAACTCGACGAACGCACCCATGCCGAGGTGCTGATGCTCTATCACGAATCCGCGGAATCGATCCGCTTCGGCAAGTCGCAGCAATGGACCACCCTGGGCAGCACCCTGGCGGTCTTCGTCATCCTCGGGCTGATCGGCATCCATGCGCCGAAGGCCGACTTCCTGTTCAAGCTGCTCATCGCCCTCAGCATCGCCACCAGCGTCGGCTCGATCTATTCGCTGGTGATCTACCAGTTCTGGCAGAACACCGAGCGCGAGAAGATCACCTCGATCGCCGAACGGCTCTCGAACTTCACCCGCCGGGTGCGCGGCTATACCTCGCCGCGGGAGGCCAATGTGCACCGCTACGTCCTCTTGACCTTCATGGCGCTGACCATCGTGCTGGCGAACTGGGTGCTGATCCTCACCGTCTCCCGCGCGCCCTGACCGGCGTCCTCTGATCGGCGTCCCCTGAACGGCCGGCGGCGCTTGACCGCGGCCGCTCCGCCCGCCTAGAAGAGCGCAGCGCAACCGACCCGGCAGACAATCCCCCATGAGCGACGCCGAAGCCGCCGCCCGCCGCCCCGCGCATGTGATGCGGGCGACCCTGATCGGCGCCGTCGCCATTGGCCTCTGGGCGACGCTGGCATTGTTCACCGCCGCCACCGGCGCGGTGCCGCCGTTCCAGCTGATGGCGATGACCTTCACGGTCGCCTTCGCCTGCGCCCTCGTCCGCTGGGCGGGACTGGCCTGGCGCCGCGGCCGCGCCACCTTCGCCTTCCTCGACCAGCCCTGGCCGGTCTGGGCCCTGGGGATCGGCGGGCTGTTCGGCTACCACTTCTTCTATTTCGTCGCCCTCGATCATGCGCCGCCGGTCGAAGCCAGCCTGATCGCCTATCTCTGGCCGCTGCTCATCGTGCTGTTCTCGGCGCTGCTGCCTGGCGAGCGCCTGCACTGGCAGCATGTGGCGGGCGGGCTGATGGGCCTCGCCGGCGCCGCCGCGCTGATCCTCGACCGGCACAGCGACGAAGCGAGCCAGGTCCAGGGCGACCTCGTCGGCTATGCGGCCGCGCTCGCCTGCGCCTTCACCTGGTCGGCCTATTCGATCCTCAGCCGTAAGGTCGGGAACGCGCCCACCGATCTGGTTGGCGCCTTCTGCGGCGTCACCGCGCTGCTGGGCTGCATCGCGCACCGCCTGTTCGAGGTCACGGTCTGGCCGGTCGATGCCGGCGAATGGGCTGCGGTCGTCGCCCTGGGCTTGGGGCCGGTGGGCCTTGCCTTCTTCGTCTGGGACCACGGCGTCAAGCGCGGCGACATCAAGGCCCTGGGGGCGCTGTCCTTTGCGGCGCCGCTGATCTCGACCGTGCTCCTCATCCTGTTCGGCCGGGCCGAGGCCAGCGCCACCGTCGGCATCGCCTGCCTGCTCATCGTCGGCGGCGCGGTCCTCGCGGCGCGCGATCTCTATCTGAAGCGGCGGTAACGCCGCTACTTGCCGCTGCCCGAGGCGTCCTGGGTGTCGCGGGTCAGGTAGTAGGCGAGCAGGATCGGTCCGAAGGTGATGATCATCACCATCACCGCCGCGACGTTGGTGACCGGCCGGTTATGCGGCCTGGCCAGTTCGCGCAGGATGAAGATCGGCAGGGTCGCCTGGTTGCCGGCGGTGAAGGTGGTGACGATGATCTCGTCGAACGAGAGGGCGAAGGCCAGCATGCCGCCCGCCATCAGAGCCGTCGCCAGATTGGGCAGGATGACGTGGCGAAAGGTCTGGAAGCTGTTGGCGCCCAGGTCCATCGAGGCCTCGATCAGCGCCGGCGACGAGCGCCTGAGGCGCGCGATGACGTTGTTGTAGACGACGACGATGCAGAAGGTGGCGTGGCCGAGGATCAGCGTCCAGTAGCTGAAGGGGATTCCGCCGATGTCGAAGGCCGAGCGCAGGCTCATGCCGGTGACGATGCCGGGCAGCGCGATCGGGAGCAGGATCAGCAGCGTCACCGATTCCTTGCCGAAGAAGCGGAAGCGGTACATCGCCGCCGCCGCCAGTGTGCCCAGGGTGAGGGCGATCGCCATGGAGACGCAGGCCACCCGCACCGAGAGCCAGAGCGCGTCCCAGAAATCGGCGCGGTGCCAGGTGACACCGAACCATTCCAGGGTCAGGCCCGGGGGCGGGAAGGCATAGCTCTTGTCGTCGATGGTGAAGCAATAGAGGACGATGAAGAGGATCGGCACGTTGAGGAACAGCACGCCGAACCAGGCGGCGAGCTTCAGGCCGATGCCCGCCTCGGTTCCCATGCGGACCGTGCCGCGCGCCGGCGTGCCGCCCCCGGTCTTGCGATCAGAGGGCATCGAAGGCTCCGAAACGCTTGGCGATGCTCAGGTAGATCGCCATGATGACGATGGGCACCACGCCGAACGCGGCGGCCAGCGGCAGGTTGCCGGCGGTGCCCTGGTACTGGTAGACCAGCTGGCCGATGAAGGGTCGCGACGATCCCACCAGGTTGGGGATGATGTAGTCGCCGAGGGTCAGCGAGAAGGTGAAGATCGAGCCAGCGGCGACGCCCGGGATCGCCAGCGGGAAGATCACCTTGCGGAAGGTCTCGCCGGGCCTGGCACCGAGATCGCTCGAGGCCTCGATCAGCGAGCGCGGCACCCGTTCCAGCGCCGCCTGGATCGGCAGGATCATGTAGGGCAGCCAGATATAGACGAAGACGATGGTGGTGCCGATCAGCGAGGTGCCCAGCGAGGGGCCGCCGATGCCCTCGAAGGAGAGCAGCCAGTCCAGGGCACCCTGGATCCCGAGGGCGCTGAAGATCCAGCTGATCACCCCTTCCTTCGCCAGGATCAGCTTCCAGGCATAGACCCGCACCAGGTAGTTCGACCAGAGCGGCAGCATGACGGCGATGTAGAACACCGCCTTGGCGCGGGCGCCGGCATAGCGCGCCATGTAGTAGGCGAGCGGAAAAGCGATGGCGGCGCAGATGATCGAGACGATGGCCGCCATCGAGACGGTACGCCGGATCACCGACAGGCTGGTCGCGGTGAAGAGGTCGGCATAGGTCCGCCAGGTCGGCTCGTAGACCACCTTGCCGGTGAAGTCGTCGACAAAGAACAGGCTCTGCACCAGCAGGGTGAACAGCGAGCCGAGATAGATGATCCCCAGCCACAGCATCGGCGGCAGCAGGAACAGCAGCAGCAGCAGCTTCGGCCGGACAAAGAGATAGGTCGAGATCCGGCTCGACAGGGAGGATGCGCCGTCGCCTTTCATGATGCGCCCTTCATGGCATCAGCCGCCGAACCGCATGACATGGCGGGGTTCCCACCACAGCCGCACCGCATCGCCCTGCCTGGGATCGAAATGCGTCTCGCGGTTCTGCAGCAGCACGGTGATCTCGCCGCCGCCGTCGATGGCGACGGCATAGCGGGTATTGGCACCGAGATAGAGCACGCTCTCGATCCTGCCGACGGCCGACATCGCGGCGTCGGGCGCCTTGGCGGTTGCGGCATCGAGATGGATCTTCTCCGGCCGGATCGAGCAGGCCTCGGGCCGGCCGGTCACGCGCATCGCGAGATCGTCCTGGAGCAGGTTGGAGATGCCGACGAAGCCGGCGACGAAGGCCGTCTTCGGATGCTCGTAGAGCTCGGCCGGCGTCGCCATCTGGTCGATCCTGCCCTGGTTGAACACCGCCACGCGGTCGCTCATCGAGAGCGCCTCGCCCTGGTCGTGGGTGACGTAGATGAAGGTGATGCCGACCTGGCGCTGGATCTCCTTCAGCTCGACCTGCATCTGCTCGCGCAGCTTGAGATCGAGGGCGCCGAGCGGCTCGTCGAGCAGCAGCACGCTGGGATTGTTGACCAGCGCGCGGGCCAGGGCGACGCGCTGGCGCTGGCCGCCGGAGAGCTGCGAGGGCTTGCGGGCGCCGAAGCCGCCCAGGGCCACCATCTCCAGCATCTCCTCGGCGCGCTTGCTGCGGGCGGCGAGCGCCACCTTGCGGATCATCAGCCCGTAGGCGACGTTCTCCAGCACCGTCATGTGCGGGAACAGGGCATAGTCCTGGAACACGGTGTTGACGTCGCGGTCGTAGGGCGGCACGCCGATCATCGACTGGCCGTGGATGGCGACGACGCCCTCGGTCGGCTGCTCGAAGCCGGCGATCAGGCGCAGGCAGGTGGTCTTGCCGGAGCCCGACGGCCCCAGCATGGCGAAGAACTCGCCGTCGAGGATGTCGAAGCTGACGCTATCGACGGCCTTGACGGCACCGTAGTGCCGCGAGACGTTCTGGAACGAGACCGCGACCGTGCGCTCGGTGTTCGGCATGACGGACGTGCAACTCCCCCAAACGATGGATCCTGGAAACGCGACGGGCGGGTCATCGCTGACCCGCCCGCCATCGCATCGAGGTGAGGCTACTGGCCGCTCTGGACGGCGTTGAAGTTCTCGACCCAGGTCTTGTAGTCGACGCAGGTCTTGCCGCCGCCGCAATCCTTGATCGGCGTCTTCCAGAAGGCGATCTTGTCGAACAGTTCCGAACCGTTGCTCTTGCAGCCCTCGTCGCCGAGGATCGCCTGGCCCTTGCAGGCCGCCGGCACGGTGGGAACGCTGCCGAACCAGGAGGCGACCGCCGCCTGGGTTTCCGGCTTCAGCGAATGCTCGAGCCACAGATAGGCGCAGTTGGGATGCGGCGCCTGGGCATGCATCATGGTGGTGTCCGACCAGCCGGTGGAGCCTTCCTCCGGCACCGTCGAGCCGACCTTCACCTTGCTGTTGGCGTCGGCCTGGATGGTGTTCACCTGGTAGGGCCAGGAGGTGGCGGCGGCGATGCCTTCGTTCTTGAAATCGTCGATCTGGGCCGCGGCGTCGGTCCAGTACTTGGCGACCAGCGCGCGCTGGCCCTTCAGCAGGTCGACCGCCGCGGCGAACTGCTTCTCGTCGAGATAATAGGGATCGGTGATGCCGAGCTCCGGACTGTGCTTCATCAGGTAGAGCGCCGCATCGGCGATGTAGATCGGGCCGCCATAGGCCTCGACCCGGCCCTTGTTCGACTTGCCGTCGGGCAGGTTCTGCTCCTTGAAGACGACATCCCAGGAGGTCGGCGCCTCCTTGAAGACCTCGGCATTATACATCAGCACGTTCGGGCCCCACTGGTAGGAGGCGCCGTAATGCTTGCCGTCGACCGTGTGCCAGGGCGCGTTCTGCAGCCGCGGATCGATCGTGCTGTAGCTGGGGATGAGCGCGGTGTTGATCTCCTGCACCGTGCCGCCCTTGATCAGGCGCATGGTGGCGTCGCCCGAGGCGGTGACCAGATCGAAGCCGCCGCCGTTCATCAGCGTCACCATCTCGTCCGAGGTGGCGGCGACCTTCACCGAGACCTTGCAGCCGGTCTCCTTCTCGAAGCCGGTGACCCAGTCGTAGTTCTTGTCGCTCTCGCCGCGCTCGATATAGCCCGGCCAGGCGATGATGGCGACTTCGCCCTCGCCCTTGCCGATCTCCTTCAGCATATCGGCCGTCGCCACCCCGGCGCCGACCACGCTGAGGACGACCGACAGGGCAAGCTTCTGTGAAATGGACATGATTCCTCCCAGACTGTGATTTCCCGATATCGCACCGGCCGCCGATGGGGCGTCTCCCGTCCCGGGCGTTAACCGCCCTTGCGCGACGGCCGACGTCGCACCGTCGGAAACCGTAGCCCGGCGGATTCCAAATGTAAAACCCCAAAAGCGCGAGATTCCGCCGTCGATCCGACGGTTCAGGCGACGTTTTCGCTTTGGAATAGCCGCAAAGACTGGTCGAGGACGGTCCGGTCGAGGTCCCGGGTGATGAAGACGATCCGCGACCGGCGGTCGGCATCCGGCCATTTCGGCAGCACCACCGGCGGGTGGAACAGGTGCTGGACGCCGTGGATGGCGACCGGCGCGGCCTCGCCGGCGACATTGAGGATGCCCTTGATCCGCAGGAGGTCGGCGCCGCGGGTGGCGGTCAGCATCTCGATCCAGTCGACGAAACGCTCCCAGTCGAGCGGCGCCTCCCAGGTCAGGCAGAAGGCGCGGATATGGTCGTCATGCCGGTTCACGTCCGGGGCCGGGTGGCGATGCCCGTGGTCGTGCCCGTGGTCGTGCCCGTGGTCGTGCCCGTGGTCCTGCGCGTGAGGGGTCTCGTAGGCCTCGGCCTTCAGCCAGTTCTGCACGTCGAGAGTCTTGCGGTCCGGGTTGTAGAGGCCGGCATTGAACAGCTGTTCTGCCTCGATCCTGCCCTGGGCGACGGTGAAGATCGGCGCCGCGGGATTGAGGCGGTGCAGCCGGTCGCGCAGGACGCCGATCGCCGCGGCATCGGCCAGATCGGTCTTGGTCAGGAGCAGCCGGTCGGCCATCGCCGCCTGCTTCACCGATTCCATCTGCCGGTCGAGCTGGCTCATGGCATTGACCGCATCCACCGTGGCGATGACGCCGTCGAGGCGGTAGAAGGCGGAGAGCAGCGGATCGCCGATCAGGGTGTGCAGGATCGGCGCCGGATCGGCAAGCCCGGTGGTCTCGATGACGACGCGGCGGAAGCGCGCGATCTCGCCCTTGTCGCGGCGCTTGTAGAGCCGGCGCAGGGTATCGACCAGGTCGCCGCGCACGGTGCAGCAGAGGCAGCCGCTGGCAAGCAGGATGGTGTCTTCCTGCGCGGCTTCGACCAGCAGGTGGTCGAGGCCGACCTCGCCGAACTCGTTGATGACGACGGCGGTATCGGCCATCCAGTCCTGGGCCAGCAGATGCTTCAGCAAGGTGGTCTTGCCGGAGCCGAGAAAGCCGGTGATCACCGAGACCGGCAGGCGCTCGATCGGCGCGGGATCGGTCATCGGTCCACCTCGCCCTTCCGGTCCGGCCCGATCCGCCGCAGCCCGTGCAGGGTGAGGAGGGCGAGGCTGAGGAGGACAATGGCGCCGGCCTGATGGGTGACGGCGAGCGGCACCGGCACCACGAGAACCAGTGTCGCGATGCCGAGGCCGATCTGGGCGACCAGCGCCAGGGCGAGGACATAGGCGCGCAGCTTGATGCCGCGCGGCAGGCGGCGTGTGCCGACCCGCCAGGCGAGGGCTATCACCAGGACGGCGACCAGCAGAGCGCAGAGCCGGTGCAGGAACTGCGCGGTCTCGGGATTCTCGGTGACGTTCGACCACCAGGGATCGGCTGCGAACAGGCCGGGGGCGATCAGCCGGTCGCCCATGAAGGGGAAGTTGTTGTCGATGAGCCCGCCATGCAGGCCCGCCACCAGGCCGCCGAGGCCGATTTCCAGGGCAATCGCCGCGAGGAGGGCCAGGCCGTGGCGGACCAGGTCCCCGGCCGCGGCGCCGGCAGCCCGCGCCGGCTGCAGCAGGTCCAGCGCCGACCACAGCATAAAGGCGTAGATCAGAAGGGCGAGGCCGAGATGCAGCACCAGGCGGTACTGGCTGACATCGACCCGGTCCTCGAAGCCGCTGGCCACCATGAACCAGCCGACGAAGCCCTGCAGGCCGCCGAGGGCGAACATCGCGACGAGGCGCGGCACGAAGCGGCGCCGGATGCGGCCCTTGACCAGGAACCAGAGGAAGGGCAGCAGGAAGGCGATGCCGATCAGCCGGCCCCAGAGCCGGTGCAGGTATTCCCACCAGAAGATTCCCTGGAATTCCGCCAGGCCCATGCCGGCATTGACGTGCTTGTATTCGGCGATCTGCCGATAGAGCGCGAAGACCCGGTTCCACTCGGCCTCGGTGACTGGCGGGATGGCGCCGAGGATCGGCCGCCATTCCATGATCGACAGGCCGCTGCCGGTAAGCCGGGTGATGCCGCCCAGGAGCACCATGCCGAAGATCATGCCGCAGCAGGCCAGCAGCCAGATGCCGACCTGACGGTCCTGCGGCGTCGGGAGGGCGGCACCAGTCGGTGTGGCGGCACTTCGGGCGGCGGTTGCGAGGCTCATCATGCTCACGGGCTTGGCGGCGAAACCGGCCGGAACATACGCGCTTTCCCGCAGGATTTCAGCCCCCTCTGCGCCGGCCGCGGCAGCGCCGGCGATCGGCTCAGGGCCGGCGCTTGTACTTCTCCGGCAGGAGATTCTCCACCGGCACCCGGCGCAATCCAGCACCATCCGGCAGGATCACCGCGGCGCCGGCGGCGAAGTCGGTCAGCATCTCGCGGCAGATGCCGCAGGGCGAGACCACCTGCGGCTCGCTGTGCTGCTCGCGCGGGCGCGGATGGCGGACCGAGACGATGGCCTCCAGCGCCGCCTCGCCGGCGCCCAGTGCCTGGCCCATCGCCACCGCCTCGGCGCAGACCGAGGCCCGGCCGACATAGGTGTCGAGATGCAGCCCGGTATAGATGCGGCCCGAGGCGCCACGCACGGCGGCGGCGATGTGATGCCGGTTTTCCTTGTAACGGGCTTTGATCAGTTCGATGGCGGCGGTAACCAGGGCCTGGTCTCGATCGGTCAACTCGGCAGAGGTCATGCGCTGCCTTCGGCCGTGGCGGCGAGATGAACGCGGCTCCTGATCGAGACCTGATGGTTGTTCTCGACGCCGATGATGCCGGCGCTGCGCAGCTTCGAAAACTGCCGCGACACCGTCTCGATGGTCAGGCCGAGATAGTCGGCGATCTCGGTGCGGTTCATCGGCAGGTCGATCTTGACCTCGTCGGCGCCGCGCGCCTTGGCCTTGTCGACCAGCAGCAGCAGGAAGGTGGCGAGGCGCTCCTGGGCGGTCTTGCGGCCCAGCAGCAGCATCCATTCCTGCGCTAGGTCGAGATCGTCACTGGCAAGCTTGAGCAGCTGGCGCTCGAGGTTCGGCGTCTCGTGGATCATCCGCTGCACGCCCGAATAGGGCAGTATGCAGATCTCCACCGGGGTCAGCGCCTCGGCGAAATAGCGGTTGGCGTCGTGGGTCACCGAACCGATGAAGTCGCCGGGAAACAGGAAGCCGACCACCTGCTGGCGGCCGTCCGGCAGCAGCTTGAAGGTCTTGATCGTGCCGCGCACAATGGTGCCGACGATCGAGGTCGGTTCCTCGGCGGCGAAGACGGTTTCACCGGTCTCGTAGGCCTTGTAAACCGCGATCGCCTTCAGGCGCTCGAGTTCCGGCCCGGACAAGGCGGTGCAGACGGCGATCTCGCGCACGTCGCAATGGGCGCAGTCGCGCACGCTCTGGTGCGGATGCGCAGCGCAATTTATGGCGGAAATCGTCTTCATGGATTCTCCATCCCGGTTCGAACCCTGTCTTTCTGTTATTAGGGTGCGCCTTTGATCAGGATCAAGTCAAGTTAACCGGCTGCGACCATGTGACTGAGCTTCTGCCGATGTATTTTTCCCTGCAGCGGTTGCAGTTTTGGCACGTCACCACTTGTGGAAAATGAAAAAGGCCGCGGCGCAGATCAGGCCGAAGCCGACCAGATGATTCCAGCGGATCGCCTCGCCGAGATAAGTGACGGAAAAGACGCAGAAAACCACAAGCGTCACGATTTCCTGGATGGTTTTCAGTTGAGCGGCGGAATAGATCGCGTGACCGTAGCGGTTGGCCGGGACGGCGAAGCAGTATTCGATGAAGGCAATGCCCCAGCTGATGCCGATGACAATCCACAGCGGCGACGCCTTGAACTTCAGGTGACCGTACCAGGCGAAGGTCATGAAGACGTTGGAAATCAACAGGAATACGACCGGCACAACGGCGGGCGGCAGAAAGTTCGCAAACATGTGGAACCTCGCTGGGAACGTCGCGGGCCCTCTCTAGCATGGGCTAATTCAGGGCGACAATCGCGCCGTTCAGGATCCCAGCGAAACCGGTCCAGGCGAGATAGGGCAGGAACAGCAGTGCCGCCCAGCCATCGACATGCCGAAAGGCGAGGGTTGTGCCGCATATTGCAAAAAAGAGGACGAGAAGCACCGCCAGCGCCGCGGCGGGCGCGTGCAGGCCGAAGAAGGTCACCGACCAGAGGAGATTGAGCCCGAGCTGCAAGAAATAGTAGAGGAAGGCGCCCGGAGCCCCGACCAGACCTGCGCGCCGCCAGACCCGCCAGGCGGCAACCGCCATCAGCGCGAAGAGTGTCGACCAGACCGGCGCGAAGACCCAGTCCGGCGGATTGAAGCTCGGCTTCGCCAGGGTTGGATACCAGGTTCCGACACTGCCTGCAGTCACCCAGCCGCCGGCCGCTGAAACCGCGGCGTTGAGCGCCAGGAAGCCGACCAGGGCCGGCCATTGGCCTTTGCGTGCGGGGTTCAACGGCGTTTCCATCCTGGGCATGCGATCACGACGCCTCTTGCTGATTGTCGTCCCGTCTTCCACGTACAATGTATTGTACGCGCGACGGCGGCAGTCGGATCGCTGGATATTGCAGGCGGAAGCGGAAAACCGTCCCGCGGGTCGGGCCCGCGGGACGTCGCGCAATCCTGGTTTCAGGTGGCCTTCACCGAGATCTTCTTGCTCTTGGCCTGGACCTCGGTGGGCTTCGGGCAACGGACCTTCAGCACGCCCTTCTGGAAGTCGGCCGAAACCTTGTCCGGATCGGCGCCAAAGGGCAACTGAATCTGACGCATGAAGCTGCCATAGGACCGCTCCATCACGTGATAGCCCTTGTCCTTGTCGCCTTCCTCCTTCTCGACCTTCTTCTCGCCGCGGATCGTCAGCAGGTTGTCGTTGAGCTCGACCTCGACGTCCTTCTCGTCGACGCCGGGCAGTTCGGCGGTCACTTCGATGGCGTCGCCGGTTTCCTTCACGTCGATCTTCGGCACGGCGCCGCCATTGCCCCAGACCTCGGGTACGGCCGGGCTGGTGCGGAACATGTCTTCGACCATCCGGTCGAAGTCGCGGCGCATGGAAAAGAACGGGTCAAGCTGACGCCCGGCAACCGACGGCCGGGCAAAGGGCATCAGGGATTTCAGGCTCATTTTCATTCTCCTTCGAGCAATGAACGACCTCGCCCGCCAAGCGGCGCAAGATCCGGAACACGTCTGCCGTGCTCATGAATTTATGTGGGATTTGCCGCAGTTCCGCTCAAGAGATGCGGTGGCGCCAAGGCCGCGACGGAAGGACGCGCCCGGCTCAGATTTCCGCGCGACCGCCGGCGATACCGAACAGGCGCTGCACCGCCGGCCGCGCGAACAGCCGGCCGACCGCAATCCAGACCAGGGCAGCGCCAAGCATGCCGGCATAGCCGTCGACGGCGTAGTGCCAGGCGAGATGCACCGACCCCAGCAGGATGCAGAGGAAGAAGGCGGTCATCACCCAGCCCAGCCAGCGGCGATAGGAGAAGGCGATCAGCGCGAACATGAAGGAGGTCGCGACATGCAGGCTCGGCATCGCCGAGAGCCCGGCGCCGGGAACGATCTTCTGGTGCTCGTAGGCGCGCCAGAGAATCTCCTGGGTCTGGACCGCCTGGACCAGGACCACGTCGGCGGCGGAATGCAGGTAGTCCATCAGCGGCAGGAAGGGATCCGCGGTGCCGGTGATGCGCGCAAAATAGACCGGCCCGGCCGAGGCGAAGAGCGTCGCTGCGAGGTTTCCGAGCAAGGGCCAGAGCAGCAGCAGGCTGACCAGGGCGCGCATCCGCCTCACCTGGTCGCCGATGCCGACCGCGACCGCGACGACGACGGCATGCAGCACCACCAGCCAGAGCTGATAGGCGGCGCTCATCAGCGTCGTCACGTAGGGATGACCGAGAACGGGCTGCAGCAGGCGCCAGGGATCGACGCCGAAATGCAACCGGCGATCGAGCGCGGCGAAGGCCGGATCCCAGTCATAGGGATGCATGAACGGGATGAGCGGCTTCAGCACGCCGGCACTGGCGACGATCACCGGCAGAAGTGCCAGGACGGGGACCAGGTTGGCGACGCGCTCGGGCGCCGCCCAGCCCAGCGCCATGTCCCGCCACAGGAAATGGATGAGCCGGCGCGGGCGCAGGCGCAGCATGACGTAAAGCACGCGGGCCGAAAAGGCGATGGCGAAGACCTCGATCAGCATCCAGCCGAGGAATTCCAGGATGTCGAGGGAGAGGATGTCGGATCCGGCCGGGTGGCCGAGCCCGGCGGCGACGGTGGTGGCGACCAGGGCATAGATCAGCGCGAAGGTCGCCAGCGGCAGATGCCGGCGGAAGGAACCGACCACCGCCCGCTTCCAGGCGGCGCGGCTATGTACCGCAAGGGCGGCGGGCAGGCCGTCCGGAGGATAGGCCGCAGCAGCTTCGCTGACGGCGGTCATGGATGGAGCCCGAGGATCGGCGGCATTGGTCGGATCGCCTCCGTCAGAGGATGCGGTTCAGCGCAACGCATGAAACCATAAGGTCCCCTGACCTGTCGCAGGATTCCAGGGAAATGGTTTACTTTTCGTCAATCCGGGCTGCGCCGGGCGGGCCGGTGCCGCGGCCTTCGTGTAACGGATTGCAACAATAGCGCGTCCCGAGACGTGCCGTTGCATTTTCCCGCTTCGCGCGACATCGCGCTGTTACCTGCGCGCGGTCAAATCTCCGCCATCGAGGCCGGGTGGGCACCGGTTTCGACCGGGAACCCGGCGCAGCCACCGCATGCGACGGGACCCGCCCCCGATGCCCCAGGAGACAGATCATGCAGACCCGACTGATTGCCCTCGCCACTGTGGCGAGCTTCGCCCTTGCCGGCGCCGCCTTCGCCGGCTCGACCGCGACCACCGGCACCGCCACCAAGCCGGACCAGAAATGCACCGCCCTCATCACCCAGTTCGACCAGGCGGTGAAGACCCATGCCAACCACGCCAAGCTTGCCGAGGCGAAGACGCTCGGCGCCAGCGGCCAGCAGATGTGCCAGAACAAGAAGGAAGACGGCGGCATCAAGGATCTGGAGAAGGCGCTGAAGATGCTGGGCGTGAAGCCGACCGCCTGACCCCGCCTGCGTTGCTCCTCGAACGAACTGGCCCCGCCCTTGCGGCGGGGCCAGTTTCCTGTCGGGGTCTCCCTATTCCGCAGCTGCGCCGCGCGCCTTCCACGATGCGGCGCGGGCGACCAGGCGGATGAAGCGGGCGAGGCGCCGCGTGGATCCGGTCGGCTCCCGGTCGGGTACCAGGACCCGGCCGGCATCGTCGTCGCGCAAGCGCGGGCTGAGGCCGATGGCGGTGAGATAGGCGCTTGAATGCAGGTCGATGATCGCGCGCATGGGATCCTCCCGTCGTGATCCCGGCATCAAACGCCCGCCGCGTGACATCGGGCGGTGGTGCGGCGGCGGTTTGCCGTGAAAACGCTGTGACAGGCCGTGAAAAACCAATTAACCTTCCGCCGAGGCGGCACGGCAGGGTCGGGGGATGATCAGGCTCAGGCTCTTCGGCCAAATCGAGGTCAGGGACGCGAGTGGGATCGTCGATCTCACCAGCGCGAAGCTTGCAGGCCTGCTGGCCGTGCTGGCCGCTGCAGGCGACAAGCCGGTTGCCCGGGATACGCTCACCGATCTGTTGTGGGGCACCCATTCCGAGGAGCAGGCTCGGCAGAGTTTCCGCCAGGCGCTGTCGCGGCTGCGGAAGCTGCTGGGCGCAGATGCCGTGGTCTCCGACGAATACGCGGTGCGGCTCGACCCGGGCAAGGTCGCGACCGACATCGCCCGCTTCACGGCACTCCGGGAGAGGGAGACACCGGACGAGCTGCTGGAGGCGGTGGCGCTGGCGCGCGGCGAATTCCTCGACGGCTTTGCCATCCGCGCGCCCGGCTTCTCGGACTGGCTCGCGGCAGAGCGTGCACGCATCGGCGGCCAGGTGCGGGCCGTCCAGGTCAGGCTGGCCGGGATGGCGATCGAGGCGAACGATGCCGACGCTGCCCTTGGCCATGCGGAGGCCGTCCTGCGCCGCGATCCGCTCGACGAGGAGGGGCATCGCCTGAACCTCCGCGCACTCGCCGCACTCGGCCGCACGGCGGAAGCGCTCAAGAGGCACCAGGTCTTCCTCGGCCTGCTCAAGGCCGAGCTGGGCACCGGCCCCGAGGCGACGACGACGGCGCTGGTCGATGGCCTCAGGCATCCGGGCCCAGCTGCGCCCGGCCCAAATGCGCCCGGTCGGGCCGATGCGGCGCGGCCGTCGATCGCGGTGATGCCCTTCGCCAATCTCGGCGCCGATCCGGAGCAGGCCTATTTCGCCGACGGCATGGTCGACGAGCTCATTACCGCATTGTCGCGGGTCAGCTGGCTGACCGTCATCTCGCGGAGCTCGACCTTCGCCTTCAGGGATCGGCCGATCGACACCCGCCAGGCCGGCCGGGAATTCGGCGTGCGCTACGTGCTGGAGGGCAGTGTCCGCAAGGCCGGCGACCAGGTGCGCATTGCCGGACAGCTGATCGATGCCGCCACCGGGATCACCATCTGGGGCGCGCATTTCGACGGCAGCCTGACGGACATCTTCGAATTGCAGGACCGGGTGACGGCCAAGGTCATCGGCGCCCTGCAGCCGCGGCTGGAGCAGGCCGAGCTCGAACGGTCGCACCGCAAGCCCACCGCGAGCCTCGATGCCTATGACTATTACCTGAGGGGCCTGGCCGAGGTGCATCGCTGGACACGCGAGGGCAATCGCGATGCGCTCCGGCATTTCTACCGTGCCATCGAACTCGACCGCCGCTTCGCCGCGGCCTACGGCATGGCGGCGCGCTGCCTGTCGCAGCGCAAGACCAGCGGCTGGGTGGAGGATGGGGCGCGCGAGCGGGCCGAGGCCGAGGGACTGGCGAGCCTCGCCGTCGAGTTCGGACCGAACGATGCGGTGGCGCTTGCGACCGCGGGGCTCACCTTCGCCTTCGTGGTCGGCAAGGTGCGCGAGGGCGGCGAGCTCATCGACCGGTCACTGGCGATCAATCCGAACCACGCCGTCGCCTGGATGTACAGCGGCTGGATCAAGGCCTGGAGCGGGGAGGCCGACGAGGCGGTGGCCCGGGTCGGCCGCGCCATCGACCTCAGCCCGCACGATCCCTATATCGCCAGCATGCGGCGGGCCGTCGCCTTCGCGCATTTCATCGGCGGCCGCTATGAAGAAGCGATCGCCAGCGCCGCGTCGGCGGCGAGCTCGCCGCAGAATGCCGCGATTGGCGCCGCCGCTGCCGCGGCCAGCGCCGCGCTTCTCGGCCGGCACGATACGGCGCGCCTGGCAATGGCGGAGCTGCTGTCGGCCGAGCCCAAGCTGCGCCAAGGCACCCTCCGCCAACGCTTTGTGATCGTCAAGGACGAGGACTTCAACCGTTTCGCCGAAGCCTTGCGCCTGGCGGGCCTGCCGGAGTGATGTTCCGCCGCGCGCCGGTCGCCGCCGCGGCGCCGCTCAGCCGGCCTTGGCCTGGCGTGAGATGAGCATGCCGGTCTTGATGCGGTTGCGGCCCTCCGCCTTGGCCTGATAGAGCAGGCGGTCGGCCATCTCGATCAGTTCGGCGCTCTCCATGCCGCGCTCGGGACGCGCGGCAACAAGGCCGAAGCTGAGGGTCACGTATGTGCCGGCGCGCGAATGCTGATGCGGCAGGCCGAGGCGCCGGACGCTGGTCAGCAGGCGCTCGGCCACCAGGGTCGCCTCGTTGGCGCCGGTATCGGGCAGGATCACCGCGAATTCCTCGCCGCCGAAGCGGGCCACCATGTCGGCCGGGCGCATCACCGCCTCGGCCAGCGCCGCCGCCACCTTGCGCAGGCATTCGTCGCCGGCCAGATGGCCGTAGGCGTCGTTGAATTGCTTGAAATCGTCGATATCGGCCATCAGCAGCGAGATCGGCGCGTGCTGGCGAATGGCGCCGCGCCATTCCTTGTCGAGATAATCGGCGAAGGCCCGACGGTTGGAGATGCCGGTCAGGCCGTCGACCGCGGAGAGGCGCTGCAGGTGGTCGCGCTGGCGCTTCAACTCGAGGTGGTTGCGCACCCGCGCCAGCAGAATCGGCCGGCTCAGCGGCTTTGTGATGTAGTCGATGGCGCCGAGCTCCAGGCCGCGGGCCTCCTCGCGTTCCTCGTCCATGCCGGTGACGAAGATCACCGGGATGTTGCGCGTCGCCGGGTCCTGCTTCAGCCGGCCGCAGAGCTCGTAGCCGTTCATGCCGGGCATGCGGATGTCGATCAGGACCAGGTCCGGCTCCTCGGCGATCGCCAGGTCCAGGGCGGTTTCGCCATCGGTCGCGGTGAGGACGCGGTGCTCGGTCTCGAGGATGCTGACGACAACCTGCAGATTGGCCGTGATGTCGTCGACGACAAGGATGGTGGCTTTATCCGGCTGTGTTGCCATCGGACCCGAGCGACTCGAAAGGAAGCCTGCGTGAAGTGCGGCGAGAACCTAACGTATTCGCGGGCCCGGCACAATTAGCGTGAAATGCCGCAAGCGGCGCCACGGGGTTTGCGCGAGACGGGGAGGCGAATTGGGAAGGCCAAGTTGGGAAGCCGGGGGCGATAGACGGCCCGGCCATTCGTCGCGGGCGGCGGCGGGGCGGGTGTTCACCGCCGGGGCGGAAGTATCAGGTCGGCGTCAGAGTGAATTGGCAAGTAATACTTGGTCGTGTCATCCGGGCAATACCGGAAGACCCCGGCGACTAGTTGCCCAAGGCGGCGCCCACCGCCGAGGTCCAGTTCGTGTAGTTGGCCATCAGGCCGCCGCCGGTGGCGCCGAGGGCGCCGATGATGACCACCGAAATCAATGCGGCGATGAGACCGTATTCGATGGCGGTCGCGCCGCGGTCGTCGCGCAGAAAGCTCGAGCGGAATTTCATGTGCGAAGCTCCTCAGGTTGCAGTGTAGCGCTGCATTTCAACAATGATACGGACAAGCAATGTAGATAACAAGCCTGAAACGCTTGTCCCATGCGGCTTTGTGACATCGGTCGCAGCACTGCTGCACTTCCCGTCCGGTAATCGCACGGGCGATTTGCACGCCACAGGCTGTGACCGCGATCACGAAAAATCGCCGCACTGCCTAGAGTGCAGGAATCAAGTTAGCGAAATGTTAATCAAATGCCGGCAAATTCCCGGGCATCTCGGGATCGGCCCCGATGGCCTCGGTCGCGGTGCCTTGGGCGCAAGCCCGGTTCCCCGCGCTTCGGCAAAGTGGAGATCGTGGTTTCACTACAACTGAAGGCGTCTTTAGCGAAAATTAGAGCTATTTTTTATTATTAGTATTTGAAAAGTAATTGTTTTGTCCTTACATCAGGATGTACTGTCATTTCACTTTTTTACTTGATTCGTTTGCCGAACTAACTATCCTAATGATTGGAACCGCGCCAGATCTACGATTGTCGATCACGGTGGCGGGGCAGAGCGGGGGCGCGGAGTGCGGCCCCGGGGAAACGAGGAGACTGTCATGACAAAGCTTCGCACGTTCTTCAAATCCGACAAGGGTGCGACCGCCATTGAATACGGCCTGATCGCCGCGCTGGTTTCGGTCGTCATCATCGTTGCGTTGACCACCGTCGGCGGCAACCTGTCCGCCGTCTTCCAGTCGATTGCGACCGCGCTCGCGAACTAAGCGGGACGCGCTGTTCCAGTTCGTTGGGACGCGCATGATTGAAGATCGGACCGGTCCTTGGTTGGGCCGGTCCTTCTTTTTTGCCGGAACCTCGCTTTCCTGAGGGCGGCTCGGCGGCAATCCGGCGACTTGGCCGAAAATCCAGGGTCTGGGTAATCCGTGGAAGAGTGGAACGGCGGCTCAGCCCTCCTGGGCGGCGCCGGCCAGTTGGTATTCGAAGAGCTTGGCCTGGTTCCGGCCGCTCTTCTTGGCGCTGTAGAGCGCATCCCCGGCCAGTTTGAACAGGCCGGCACGGTCGTTGTCCCGATGCGGCATGCAGCTGGCGAAGCCCATGCTGATGGTGACGATCGGCGCCGCGTCGGAATGGGCATGGGGCAGGGCGAGGCTCCGCACCGCACTCAACAGGCGGTCGGCAACCACAACCGCGCCCTTGCTGTCGGTATCCGGGAGCAGGCCGACGAATTCTTCGCCGCTGTAGCGGGCCAGGATGTCGGCCGGGCGCAGCATCGACTTCGACATCGCCTGGGCCAGGGCCTTCAGGCAATCGTCGCCGGCGAGATAGCCATAGGCGTCGTTGTAGTTGCGCAGGAAATCGACATCGGAGAGGAACAGCGAGATCGGCGACTGCATGCGCGCCGCGCGGCGCCATTCCTTGTCGAAGTCCTCCTCGAAGCTGCGCCGGTTGGCGATCCCGGTCAGGCCATCGACTGCCGAGAGCCGGCGCAGGAAATCGCGCTGCTTCTTCAGTTCCAGCTGGTTGCGGACACGCGCCAGCACGATCGGCGGGCTCACCGGCTTGGCCAGGTAGTCGACCGCGCCCATCGCCAAGCCCTTGGCCTCCTGGCGCTCCTGGTCCATGGCGGTGACGAAGATCACCGGGATTTCCTTGGTGAAGGGATTCGACTTCAGACGGTCGCAGATCTCGTAGCCGTCCATGCCGGGCATCATGATGTCGAGGATGATCAGGTCGGGTTCTTCCGAGGCCGCCAGGTTCAGCGCGTCCGGCCCGTTGGTCGCCGTCACCACGTTGTAGACCTCGCGCAGCACCACGTTGAGGATCGCGAGATTGGTGGGCGAGTCGTCCACCACCAGGATCAGTTCCTTTTCGCGCGTCATTACCCGCCTTGACCCCCCATTCCGGCGCGACCCACGATTCCGGCCGCGCTTGCCGCTGGATTTGTATCATCTTCTGCCGACGCGCGAAACCTGTGAAAGAGGCGCAATTCCGGGTCCGGGCCGCCCGCCGGCACGGACCCGCCCCAGCCGCCGCGGTCAATTCCGTCCGCTGCCCCGGTGCGATCGGTGGCCCGCGGTCGCGCAAATGCGCGGCGTATTGGACCGATCTTTGCCGTGAGTCGGCGGGACAGATATGCTATGAGAATCGCGGCTGCATCCACCATCCGGACAGCAAGCGCCTGGGGACATTCCGCCTTCCGATGAGTGATCTGCGGTGATGCAAGACGCGCCAGCCCCTGCCACCGTCGCCCTGCCGCACGCCCGTCGCTGGCGGCGCCAATGGCTGCCGATGCGCCGGGCCCTGCGCGAGCACAGCCTGCTGATCGCCATCGTCGCGCTGCAGACCATTGCCGGATTCTTCCTGCCCGGCCTCTACGGGCTGCAGTATCCGATGCAGCTGCCCTTCGGCGGCGTCATCGCCCTGATCGCCAAGATGGTGCTCTGGGTCGGTCCGCTGGCGCTGGCCATCCTCAGTTTCCTGCTGATGCGCCGGCGATCCAAGCGCCGCCTCATTCCGCGATTGCAGCGCGTTTTACGCCTGAAGTTCTTCCGCGCCACGCGGATCTGGGGTGGGCTGACGATCCTGCTGCTGCTGATTCCGTTCCTGATCAGCACCTCGTTCTTCAAGGGCATGATCCCGCTGTTCCATCCCTTCGACTGGGATCCGACACTGGCCTACTGGGACCGCCTGCTGCATTTCGGCCGGGAGCCCTGGGAATGGCTGCAGCCGGTCCTGGGCTTCCCGATCGTCACCGGCCTGCTCAGCATGGTTTACGACTTCTGGTTCCTCGTGCTCTACGGCGTGATGATCTGGCAGGCCTTCGATCGCCGCGATCCGGTGCTGCGCATGCAGTATTTCCTCGCCACCATCCTGATCTGGATCCTGATGGGCAATGTCGCGGCGACGCTGCTGTCCTCGGCCGGACCGGTGTTCTACGGCCGGGTCACCGGCCTCGCCGATCCCTACGCGCCGCTGATGGACTATCTGCGCGCAGCCAATCTGAGCTTCCCGAACTGGTCGCTGCATGTGCAGGACGTGGTCTGGGGCCTGATCCAGGAACAGGGCAGCGCGGGCAAGGTCCGCAACCTGATCTCGGCCATGCCCAGCCTGCACCTGGCCAGCACCTTCAGCTTCTTCCTGCTCGCCCGCGCGACCAACCGCCGGCTGGCCCGGGCCTTCGGCATCTTCATGCTGCTGATGGTGCTGGGGTCGATCCACCTCGCCTGGCACTATGCCCTCGACGTCTATGCCGGGATCTTCGGGGCCGGCCTGATCTGGCTGGCCGCGGGCTGGCTGGTGCGCAACCCGATCGTGGCCGGCCTCCTCTGGGGCCACAAAATGGTAAAGGCCTGATGTCGCAGCGTAATCCGAGATATTTGCCAGCCAAGATGCCAACCCGGGGGCCAACAGGGGTGGCAGGACTGCACGACCGCAAGGGGGCCGCGTGATGATTCCCGAAGTGACCTGCCACCCGCTCGCCGCCGCCGCGGAACTGCTTTACTTCGCCCTGCTCCTGGCTGGTGCCGGCTGGGATATCGCCTGCCGGCGGCTGCCGAACTGGCTGACGCTGGCGGTCGCCCTGGCATTCATCCCCTGGTCGCTGGCGAGTGGGATGGATGTCGACGACTACGTGCTGTCTGCCCTTGCTGCAGCGATCTGCTTTGGCATCGGTTTCGCGCTGTTCCAGATGCGGCTGATGGGTGCCGGGGACGTGAAGCTCATCGTCGGCATTGCCCTCTGGACCGGGCTGCGGGCCGATCTGGTGCGTTTCCTGATGTATATGGGCATCGCAGGCGGATTCCTGGCGCTGCTGTTCCTCTGCGTACGCCTGGTCGCCAAACGCAATCTCGGGGAACTGCCCTATGGGGTGGCCATCGTGATCGGCGCCCTGATCGTCCGGCTGCATGCCAGCGCCTGTTTCGTCTGGCTCTAGAAGCTTTTTTTCGAGTCGCCGGGTTTCGGGACCCCCTCGAATTCGCCCAGCGTCGCGAAAAAACCGAAAAAATGCGCCGCCTTTCGAAGTTAATTTGGGACCATATCCCCCTGTCGGCCAGAAAAAATTAACTATATTTTACGGTTAAAAGGTTTTCGGAATTAATGATTCTTTACTAGGGGGTTAGTTAATTTCCGAGCGACGTTTTACCCGACTCGGAGGAGCGAAACGGCGCCTCCCGGCCCGGACGGCATCGGCAACAAATTAAGATTCAAGATTACATTGTTTTCGCAACCCCCTAGCTTCTTTACCAAAAATTCGCAATAATTTGGTTAGCGTAGTGCGCCCGGGTGGTTAATCCAGCACTTCGCCAGGGCCGTGGAGCGGAGGGGGCCGACATGCGTCCAGTTGTAGTAGTCTTGTTTATCCTCGCCTTAGTGGCAGCTGCTGTGGCGGCCTATCTGGCAAAGCAATTCATTGCTTCCCAGCAGCAGATCCCCATGGCGTCTCAGGAATCACCGGCGATCCCGACGGGGACCGAAGAGGTCCTGGTCGCGAACCGCGACATTAACCCAGGCGAGGTCCTTACCAGCGGCGATTTCAAGTGGGAACGCTGGCCGCAATCGCTGGTCGACGCCCGCTTCCTGCTGCATACCGCCACCGTGACCGGGGCCGACGGCCAACCCCAGGATCCGATGGAGGCGCTGTCCGGTATGATCGCCAAGCGCGCCATCATGCTGGGCGAGCCGATCAGCCAGCAGATGCTGATCAAGCAGGGCAACTCCAGCGTCGCCGCAGCCAATATCGCCCCCGGCATGCGCGCCTTAGCGATCTCGGTTTCCGCCTCGACCGGCGTCGCCGGCCTCATCCTCCCCAACGACCGGGTCGACGTGGTGATGACCGGCAACCTGCGCAGCGTCACCTCGCTGGAAGGCCGCACCGACGTCATCGGGCAGTTCGCCTCGGAAACGGTGGTCAAGGACGCCCGGGTGGTCGCCGTCGACCAGAAGCTCACCCACGATCCGAAAGAAGGCGTCGGCGAGGATGCCCGCACCATCACGCTCGAAGTTACGCCGCAGGAGGCCGAGCGCCTGCTGACCGCGTCCCAGGTCGGTCCGCTCACCCTGTCGCTACGCAGCATGGTGAAGGATCCGAAATACACCAAGGAACAGAGCTACACGATGGACGTGCAGGCCAGCAAGGCGATGGCGGCCATCGTCGGCGCGCAGTTTGTCCAGCAGGATCAGTACGACATGCCGAGCGAACCGGCGCCGGCACCGGCTCCGGCCGTTCGGAGCGATTACAACGTCAAGGTCAACCGCGGCGGCACGGTAGCCGTCCAGAGCTTCGGCAACTGACATGATGCATAGAATCATACCCACGATCTTGCTCGCCATGGCCGTCTCGGCTTCGGCTTTTGCACAGAGTTCGTCCGTTACCAGCCCGTCCGCACCCGCGGCTGGCATGGTGATGACGCCGAGCCCGGGAGGCGCCAGTGGCAGCGGGCCCGCTGCGGTTCCGCTGATCGGCACGGCCGACGAGGTGGTGCGGCTGCCGCTGAACAAGACACTGCAGTTGCAGCTGCCCAGCGCGGTGCGCGACGTCATCGTCGGCAACCAGGCGATCGCCGATGTCATCGTCCGCTCGCCGACCCAGCTGTTCCTGCTCGGCCGCTCGGTCGGCGACACCAACGTGTTCCTGCTCGACGGCAGCGGGAAGATCATCCAGCGCTTCGAGATCAACGTCCACCCGGACACCGATTCGATCAAGTCGCTGCTGACGCAGCTGCTGCCGAACGAGAACATCAGCGTCGACGGCGCGGGGGATTCGATCGTGCTCTCCGGTTCGGTCAGCTCCGACGGCGCGGTGCAGCAGGCGCAGAGCATCGCCCGGCGCTTCGTCACCAAGGACGAGATGATTGTCAACATGCTGCGGGTCACAAACGAGCAGCAGGTGCTGCTGCAGGTCCGTGTCGCAGAAATGCAGAAGTCCGCGCTGAAGGAAGTCGGCGTCGACACCTCGTTCGACAGCGTCAGCGTTCTCGGCGGCACGGTCACGGCTGCGACCACCGCGCTCGGCGCGACCGCCGTCGCCCCGGCGTTCACCGCCCTGTTCGACCTGAAGAACGTCGACATCACCCTGGACCTGCTGGAAGCGCGGGGCATGGCCAAGAAGCTGGCCGAGCCCAACCTGGTGACGGTCTCCGGCGAATCCGCCAACCTGCTGGTCGGCGGCGAGTTCCCGATCCCGGTACCGCAGGATACCGATACCCTGACCATCGAGTTCAAGCAGTTCGGCGTCAGCCTGGCCTTCCTGCCGGTGGTCCTGGATTCCGGCCGGATCAGCCTGAAGATCGCCACTGAGGTGAGCAGTCTCTCGCCGGACGGCGCCATCAGCATTCCGCTGGCCGGCGGTACGGTCGAGGTGCCGGCGCTGCAGGTGCGGCGCGCCAATTCGGTGGTCGAACTGCCGAGCGGTGGCAGCATCATGATCGCCGGCCTGCTGCAGAGCGACATGATCAACGGGCTGAACGGCACGCCCGGCATCATGGACGTGCCGGTGCTCGGGGCGCTGTTCCGTTCCAGCTCGTTCCTGCACCGGGAAACCGACCTTGTCATCCTGGTCAACGCCACCCTGGTGAAGCCGACCTCGCCGCAGCTGCTGGCGCTGCCGACCGACGGCTTCGCGCCCGCCAGCGATCTCGACCGGTATTTCCTGGGACACATGCAGAACATCTACGTCAAGCAGCCGGTGCCTCAGGGCAACAATGCGCCCTCGCTCGAGGGACCCATCGGCTATATCATTCAATAGGAGGCCGCGATGAAACTGGCCACACGCAACATTGCCGCAATCGCGGGTTCAGCCGTGCTGCTGCTCGTCGGCTGCAACAGCCCGGACATGACCGCCTACGATTCGCATCTGAAGTATCCGCTTACCGTCGATCGCAAGATGGCGGTGCTGATCGCCGAGCCGGGTCCCGACGGCACGATCCTGCCGTTCGACCAGGCGCGGATCGGCGAGATGGCGGCGGATTTCCGCGACCGCGCCGCCGGGCCGGTCGAGATCGTGGTCGGCGCCAAGGGCGGCACCGATCCGGTGGCCCTAGCCTTCGCCCGCAACCTGCGCGACAGCCTGACCGCCCAGGGCGTGCCGGGCGGCGTGGTGCAGATCGCCTATGCCACCGGCGGCGCCGCCGCCGCCAGCAACCGCGCCACAGTGAGTTTCCCGATCTATGTGGCGAACGTGCCGGACTGCGGCATGTCCAACAACCAGCCGGACGTCGGCTACTACAACGCGAATTCCGACAACTTCGGCTGCGCGATGCAGCGCAACATCGGCCTGATGGTGGTCAACCCATTGGATTTGCAGCAGATGCAGCCCTCGACCGGCAGATGGGGTACGCGTAGTAGCGATATAGTAACTAAATACGGTCAGGGTAAGCCAATCCCGGGCGCTCCGGATGTGTCGACTGACTCGACGCAAAGTTCATTCGGTAGCGGTTCAAGTTCGAATTAGCAGGGGTCGGTTCGTGATTCATCGCTTCAATATCGAGGCCTTTCCGCTCACCAAGGAAACCGAAGCGGCTGTCGAGGGTCTGCGTAACGAGCGTGAGTTCGCCAAGGTCAAGCTGAGCGTCATGTTCGGCGGCCTGCCGCGCGCCATCAAGCACTACCACGACAATCCCAGCCCGCGGGTGATGATCGTCGAGGATCCCAGCACGATCGAGCAGCTGCTGAAGAACCTTGAGGGCCTGGCCGAGGTGGTCGAACCGGGCCGCAAGGTGATCGTCATCGGCTCGATCAACGACGTCCAGGTCTACCGCCGCTTGGTGAGCCAGGGGGTCACCGAATACATGGTGGCGCCGGTCACCACGCAGCATCTGGTCGAGACCATCGCCGAGGCGGTGGCCGATCCGACGGCGCAGTCGCGCGGTCGCCTGATCGCCTGCATGGGTGCCCGCGGCGGCGTCGGCAACACCACCGTCGCCACCAACCTCGCCTGGTCGCTCGGCGAACTGACCAAAGAAGAGACCATCCTCCTCGACATGGATCTGAATTTCGGCAGCGCAGCGCTGGCGATGAACCTCGATCCGAAGCAGTCGCTCGGCGAGGCCCTGGCGGATTACGACCGCCTGGACAGCGTGCTGCTCGAACGTTTCATGGTCGAGCATGACGAATATCTGAGCGTGCTGTCCACCCAGGGCACGCTCAAGGACAATTTCCGGGCCTCGGTCGAGGCGGTGGAGAAGCTGATCGATCTGGCGCGGCAGATGGCCTCCTACGTCGTCGTCGACCTGCCGCGGCAGTGGAACGACTGGGCCGCCGGCGTGCTGGTCCTCGCCGACGAGGTGGTGCTGACGGCGACGCCGGACCTCACCAACCTGCGCGATGCCAAGATGCTGGTCGACTGGCTGCGCGGTCGCCGCGGCGAGCAGGCCAATCTCAGGCTGATCATCAACAAACTCGATGCCTCGAAAAAGACCCAGCTCTCGCTGAAGGACATGCAGGAGTTGATGAAGCTGGCGCCGATCGGCACCTTGCTGTTCGAGCCCGCTTTGTTCGGCCAGCTGGCGAACAACGGCCAGATCTTCGGCGAAGGCGCCAAGTCGCATAAATGCACCGCGACCTTCCGGCAGCTGGCTCTGGCGACCGGCGGGAAGCAGTCCACGGCGGCCAAGGCCAAGAAGCCGCTGCTGTCCTGGTTGAAGAAACGGCCGGCAGGCAAACAGGCAAGTTGAGCTGAGGCGGAAAGGTCGACGCCCAGATGTTCGGTAAGCGCAATACGCCAGTCGCCACACCACCTGCGGGTGCGCCCAGCACGCCGGCAGTGGTGCCGACTCAGAAGCCGACCGCCAGCACCCCGGCGCCGTCCAGTCCTTCCTCGTCCGGCTCGTCCGGCCGCGGCGGCGAGCTCGATACCCGGCTGGCCGACATCAAGCTGAACGTCTTCAACGACCTGATGGCGACCGTCGATCTCGGCGAGTTCGCCAAGCTCGACCACAAGTCGGTGCGCGACGCGATCAGCGAGATCGTCGGCGAAATCATCAACATGCGGAATCTCACGCTGTCGGCTGCCGAGCAGCAGACGGTGATCACCGAGATCTGCAACGACGTGCTCGGCCTCGGGCCGCTGGAGCCGCTGCTGGCGCGCGACGACATTGCCGACATCATGGTGAATGGCTGCGACAAGGTCTACATCGAGGCCAACGGCAAGATCGAGCTCACCGACATCAAGTTCCGCGACAACCTCCAGCTGATGAACATCTGCCAGCGCATCGTCTCGGCGGTCGGTCGCCGTGTCGACGAAGCCAGCCCGATCTGCGACGCGCGCCTCGCCGACGGCTCGCGCGTCAACGTCATCGCGCCGCCGCTGGCGATCGACGGCCCGGCCCTCACCATCCGCAAATTCAAGCGCGACCGCCTCACACTCGACAAGCTGATGAAGTTCGGGTCGATCTCGCCGGCCGGCGCCCGGCTGCTCGAGATCATCGGCTTCTGCCGGATTAACACCATCGTCTCCGGCGGTACCGGCTCGGGCAAGACCACCCTGCTGAACTGCCTCACCCACTACATCGAGCGCGGCGAGCGTGTCATCACCTGCGAAGACGCGGCGGAATTGCAGCTGCAGCAGCCGCATGTCGTGCGCTTGGAGACCCGGCCGCCCAACCTGGAAGGTGTCGGCCAGGTGACCATGCGCGACCTGGTGCGGAACTGCCTGCGTATGCGGCCCGAACGCATCATCGTCGGCGAGGTCCGCGGATCGGAGGCCTTCGACCTGCTGCAGGCGATGAACACCGGCCACGACGGCTCGATGGGAACGATCCACGCGAACAATCCGCGCGAATGCATCTCGCGCATGGAGAACATGATCGCGATGGGCGGCTACAGCCTGCCCTCGAAGACGGTGCGCGAGCAGATCGCCGGCGCCGTGCAGGTCATCGTCCAGGCCTCGCGCCTGCGCGACGGCTCGCGTAAAATCACCCATGTCACCGAGGTCGTCGGCATGGAAGGCGACGTGGTGACACTGCAAGACCTCTTCGTCTACGAGATCAGCGGCGAGGACGCCCAGGGCCGGATCGTCGGCCGGCATCGCTTCACCGGTCTCAGGCCGACCTTCTGGGATCGCGCGCGCTACTTCGGCAAGGAGCGCGAGCTGGCCGAGATCATGGAGGCCGGCAGTGCCTGATCTCGCTGCCAACCCCCGCCTCCTCATCCTGCTCATCGCCGGTACCGTTGCGCTGATCATCCTGCTGCTCGGTCTCGCGCTGTTCACCGCGGTCAGCGGTCCGCGCGCCAAGCTGAAGCGCCGGATGAACGCGGTCATCGGCGAGGATACGCTGGCGTCGACCGGCGACGGCGGCGCGGCCCGCAGCGGCGCCCGGCGCAAGAAGCAGATCCAGCAGCGGCTGAAGGCCGTCGAGGATGATCGTTCAAAGAGCAAGGGCAACAAGCTGCGCTCCAAGCTGATCCATGCCGGCCTGAAGATCGGACCGAAGGAATACTATCTGTTGTCGATCCTCTGCGGCGCCGTCTGCACCGGCGGCTACTATCTCTCGGGCCAGCCGGCTCCGGGCATGATCGCCGCGGCGCTGGTCGGCTTTCTCGGCCTACCGCGCTTCGTGCTCAACTACATGGTGAAGAAGCGCACCGACCGGTTCACCGCGCTGTTTCCCGACGCCATCGACATTATCGTGCGCGGCGTGCGGTCGGGCCTGCCGGTTGGCGAATGCCTCAACATCATTGGCCGGGAGACGCCCGAACCGATCGGCGGCGAAATGCGCCTGGTCACCGAGGGTATCAAGCTCGGCATGACGATGAACGACGCGATGCAGCGGATGAGCGACCGGGTGCCGAGCCAGGAACTGCGGTTCTTCACCATCGTCCTGGCGACCCAGCAGCAGACCGGCGGCAATCTCGCGGAAACTCTCGCCAAGCTCTCTGAGATCCTCCGCGCCCGCAAAAAGATGCGCGAGAAGGTCAAGGCGATGTCCTCGGAAGCGAAGGCCTCGGCCGGCATCATCGGCTCGCTGCCGGTGGTGGTCACCACGCTGCTCGCCTTCATCGCACCGGACTACATTGGCTTGCTGTTCACCAACAGCACGGGAAACTTCATCCTCGGTATCGGCGTCAGCATCATGGCGATCGGCGTCTTCGTCATGCGCAAGATGATCAATTTCGACATGTAGCTGCCGCGCGGCGGCAATCGATCTCACCCGCAAGGAACGGTCATGTTCAGCAATCTTGAGTTTGGTTTCGATCTGCAGACCATCATCATGATCGCCGCCTTCATCGCCGCCTTCGCGTCAATTCTCGCGGTCACGCTGCCGTTCCTGCAGAGCGACTCCTTCGCCGCCCGCTACAAGGCGGTGGCGGCGCGGCGGCAGGAGCTTTCGCAAGCCCAGCAGCAGAATTTCCAGCAGCGCAAGCGCCTGCAGCCGAGCCGACGGGAAGGCCTGATGCGCGCAGTGATCAGCAAGCTGAACCTGCAGGACATGCTCGAGGCCAAGGCGCTGAAGCAGAAGCTGATGCAGGCCGGCCTGCGCCAGCAATCGGCCGCGGTGCACTACATCTTCTGGCGCGTCACGCTGCCGGTGCTGTTCCTCGGCATTGCCGTGTTCTACGTCTACGGATTGAAGAAGGATCTCAGCGTCCCGATCAAGACCGGCATCCTGATCGGCTCGGCGGTCATCGGCTGGCTGATGCCGCAGATCTGGGTCACCAACAAGATCCAGAAGCGCCAACACCAGCTGCAGCGGGCCTTTCCGGACGCACTCGACCTTATGGTGATCTGCGTCGAGGCCGGCATGTCGATCGAGGCGGCGTTCAACAAGGTCTCCGACGAGATGATGGAAGGCGCGCCGACGATGGCGGAGGAAATGGGACTGACCGCCGCCGAGCTTTCGCTGATGGGCGATCGAAGGCGCGCTTACGAGAATATGCAGGAACGCAGCGGCCTGCCCGGGTTCAAGGCCCTGTCGACAACCCTGCTGCAGTCCGAGAAATACGGCACGCCGATCGCCGTCGGACTGCGCACCATCGCCCAGGAGAATCGCGACATGCGCCTGATGGCGGCGGAGCAGAAGGCGGCCGCGCTACCGGCGAAACTCACCGTGCCGATGATCGTGTTCTTCCTGCCGGTTTTGTTCCTGGTGATTGCCGGTCCGGCCGGCATCCAGGTCGCCGCGATCATGAAGTGAAGCGCGCGGTCAGGCGCAATTCTTTCGGCTGCAGTCGCATCGACAACTGGACAGCCCGGCGGTTCCCGCCGCTCCCGCACGTTCCGGGTCAGTAGGTCTTGGTAGCGCCGGACAGCATCTTGTAATAGGTGGAATTATTGTCGGCCATCGCCGCCGGCAGATCCTTGCGCGCCATGCGTTCGGCACCTTCGGCATCGCCCTTGAACGCCATCAAAAGTGCCATGTTCTGGCGCACCTGTGCCGTTGCGGAGGGCTGGTCGATCGCCTGCTGCAAGGTCGAGATCGCCCCGTCGAGATCGCCGTTCGATGCCTGCGACAGCGCGAGATTGTTGAGGATCGCGGGATTTTGCGGCGAGGCGGCGAGGGCCAGGGTATAGGCCTCACGGGATTTGTCGTAGTCACCTTGGAAATCGTAGGCGACTCCCAGCGTCGAAAGGACATCCCAGTTGAGCGGATCCAGTCCCTTGGCTTCCACCAGGGTCGGCACCGCCAGGTTACTCTGGTCCGCCGCCAACTGCGCCTTGCCGAGTTCGAGCAGCAGGGGGACGGTGCGTCCGGACTTCTCCATCAGCTGGGTGACCATCGCGATCTCCTGCTGGGCCTGACCCGAGAAGCGCAGGTTGCGGCCGAGCTTGACGGCGAGATCGACGTCACCGGGATGTTTGGCGAGGAGCTTGCCGTAGCTCTGCACCGCCTCCGGGTAGTTGTAGTTGGCCTCCGCCGCCTGGGCGGATTGCAGGAGCGCCGCCTCCATGTCCTTTTCGAGCCCCTCGGCCTGCTTCTGTTTGGCATTGGTGGCGCAGGCGGCAAGGGCGAGGAGCAGGGCCGAAGAAGCCAGTAATCGAAGCTTGCGTGCAGCGAATCGGGGCATTTTCTGACGTCCCACAGTAAAACACCCCAAATTTATACATTTATTAAGCATTTTCTGCAAGTTTAAGTAGGGTGAACATTGCCGAAATGGCCGGATTCGCGTAAGATTGATTGGTAATTGCTTCGGGCCGGGGCCGCTGTTTTGGCGGGCCGGCAGATGCCGGGGAGGGGATCATGCGTCGCTTGTTGAATATTTTGCCGGTCATGCTTTCGCTGCTGCCGTTCGCCATGGCGCAGGCCGAGGAGAAGGTGGTCGAGCGGCACCTGAACGTCGACTGGCGCGAGGCCCAGATCATCAACATCGACGGCATGGCGGCCAGCGTCGTGATCGGCGATCCGACGGTCGCCGATGTGTCGCTTGAGGACCCGCACACGCTGATCCTGTTCGGCAAGGGCACCGGGGAAACCAACCTCCTGGTGTTCGGCCCGGACCATAAGCTGATCCTCAGTTCTTCAGTAACCGTAACCCCGGAAAACGCCCGGCACGTCTCGATCTACGGCTCGCCCGACAGCGCCGCGGCGGAGACATTGTTCGCCTGCGGCGCGCGCTGCGTGCGGGTGCTGTCGCCGACCGACATCGAGTTCCAGTCGAAGATCAAGACCGAAACCAACACCAAATCGCAGACCGACCAGAACTCGAGCGAGCAGTCGTCGGTGGATGCCGCGAGCGGCGGCGGCGGGTCCCCGGCAACGGTTCCGCCGGCGCCCTGACCGGCCGAATTTAACCTTAACGGATCGACCAAATGCGACGGGCCGGCGAAAGCCGGCCCGAAGCTTTTGATGCGCAGATTTTGTCGCGAATTTTATTAAATTAAGCCTATATTTACAGTAATACTCTCGAGTATTTCAGTAATTGAATTCTGCTGACGAGGCGCGGTATACTCGCGCTTGGTGGGGTGCTGATAGAAGGTGGCGCCAATGGTTCTGCGGCAATCAACGACGGCTTCACGCCCGCGGCGCGGTGCGTGGTGGTCCATGCGGGACTTCGCCGACAACTCCCGCGGCGCGGTCGCGATCTATTTCGGTCTGGCGATGCTGGTCTTCGTCGGCACCACCGGCCTCGCCGTCGACTCCGCGCGCGGGTATCTGCTGAAGGCCCGTCTGTCGCAGGCGCTCGACGCCGCGGCGCTGGCCGGCGGCAAGGTGCTGCTGGACGACACCGTGCGCGATCCCGACATCCAGATGTTCTTCGACGCGAATTTCCCGCCGGGAACCATGGACGCCACGGTCGACGGTCCGCATATCACCGTCACCGACAACAACACGGTGGTGAATGTCACCGCGACCGCCCAGGTGCCGACCGCGCTGATGCGGGTCTTCGGCATGGACACCATGACCGTCGGCGCGGCTGCTTCGGTGAACCGCATCGTCACCGGCCTCGATGTCGTGCTGTCGATCGACATGTCGGGCTCGATGTGCACCCCCTGCACCAAGATCCAGGCGGCGCAGACGGCGGCGAAGAAGATGGTCGACATCCTGTTCGAGCCGTTCAACAACGTGACCACGCCGCAGCACATCACCGTCGCCGGCACCACCTATAGCCTCCTCAACATCGGCATGGTGCCGTGGAACTCGAAGGTGAATGTCCGCCTGAACAGCGCCGTCTCCGGGGCGGTCTTCAGCACGGCGGCGACCACGAGCAGCGCGGCTGCCTTCACCCATCCGATCAAGAACATCGCGCAGGCCCAGATCTATACCTCCAACATCTCGCCGGTGAAGCTGCTGGATGCCCCGCAGGCGAACTGGAAGGGCTGCGTCTATGCCCGCTATATCGACGACAACAACCAGGCCAATGACGGCGACATGACCCTCGGTTATGCCACCGTCGGCGGCAAGCAGTGGGTCGGCTACGAGCCGATTCCGCCGCTGGAAGGCGAGCCGCAGACCGGCAACTGGCCGAGCACGCCGACCCGCTACAACATGGGCGGAACGACGACGGCCTGGACCAACTACGGCGGCACGGCGAAGAACTGCTGGGCGTCTTGGCTGAACGACAGCAAGGCCGATCCCGACCGGCCGGGCAACCGGACCACGCCGAACGCGATGGACGTGCCGGCGACGATCGGGCCGGCCACCGCCTGGACCGCGGGCAACCGCAACTGGGTGCGCTCCAATCCGACCCAGACCGGCGAATGCACCGATTGCCTTGCCCACGGCATTCTGCCGCTGAACGACGACAAGACGAAGATCGTCGCGGCGCTGAACAGCCTCTACGGCGCCGGCAACAACCCGACCGGCAACACCAACGCGCCGCAGGGCCTGTTCTGGGGCTGGGAAGTGCTGATGCCGGGCGAGCCGTTCTCGGAGGCCAAGGTCAGCACGCCGTTCCCGCGCACCCAGGCCATCGTCTTCATGACCGACGGCCAAAGCGTCGGCGGCAACGGCGACGGGTTCAAGGGCGTCTTCGGTGGCGGCAACGGCGCCGCCACCACCACGGTGCACGGCGACCTGACCAACGGCACCAAGAACAACATGAACAACCGCCTGCTGCAGCTGGCCAATCTGATCAAGGGCAACATCCCGGGCCAGGGCGTGCAGATCTACGTCATCCAGTATCAGGAGGCCGATCCGAACCTCTCGATCCTTTTGAAGCAGGTGGCGACGCAGCCGACCTCGCCCTATTACTTCTTCGCCCCGGACGAGGCTTCGCTGGACGGCATCTTCTCGAAGATTGCCGCCAACCTTTCGAAGCTCCGGGTTTCGAAGTAGACCCAGCCTCGGTTCCGCTAAGCAGGGCCGCCACCGAGATCCTCGGTGGCGGCCCGAACTTTTTCAGCCGGTCACATGGCACTGGGAGAGGTTCCCGACCTATGCTCCGGATCGAAGGTTTTCCGCAAGAGCAGAGTTGCGCAGCGAACCCGGCGCTTGCAGACTGTCCCGGTCGGTCGGCCCCCGGATCACATGGTGAAGCGGGACTAATCCCGTGCAAACATTGCATGGCGGCGGCCTGGCCGTGGCGGGAGAACGACGGATGCAAGAACTCATTGCCGGCGGGGCGGCTGCGCCTTCCGCTTTACGTGCTGGCGACCATCGGGATCACATTCCTGATTGCGGTGATCGTTGCCGGCCTGTCCTGGATGGCCTACCGGGAAGCGCAAACCATCCTCCTCGATGCTTCCGCGGAGACGACGCGGCGCTTCACCGAGGCGACGGTCCAGCGCCTAGAGACCTATCTCGGCCCCGAGCGGAGCCAGATGGCCGTCATGGCCTACAGCAATTTCGCGACGGCCGCCGGCATCGAACAGCGGCTGGACGAACTGCCCATGGTCGTGGAGGCCCTCGATCGGAATCCGAACACCGATGCGCTTTTCGTTGCCTATCCAAACGGCGAGTTCATCCTGTTTCGAAGGCTCCGGGATGGGCCGGCCAGACGGATGTTCAATGCCCCCGCGGCGGCAACGGTCCTGGTGCAGTCGCAGACATTGCGCGCAGACGATTCGATGGCAGGCGAATATCGGTTCTTCGATACCGGCCTGAAATTGCTCGAGACGCGGTCCGTCGCCGACTACCGGTACGACCCGCGCGACCGCCCCTGGTACCGACTCGCCGAGGAACAGGCAGGGATCGTGTTTACCGAGCCCTACGTCTTCTTCACGACGCATGCGATCGGGGCGACCATCGCGCGGAAATCGCCCGATGGACGGATGATCGTCGGACTAGACGTGACGCTGGAAAAGGTCACCGATTTCCTCCAGGCATTCCGCACCACGCCGTCCAGCGAAATCGCACTTCTGGGACCGCGAGGGCGGGTGGTCGCCTATATCGATGAAACCAGGATGACCCGGGCAGCCGAGGACGGGTCGCTGCATCTCGTCACGTTGGCGGAACTCAACGTACCCGTCCTGCGGCAGGCGGAATCCCTGGTCGATGTCGCGGAGGGGCGCCGGCAGGTGACCGTCGAAGGACGAAAATGGCAGGTAACCGTCAAATCGATTCCGCTGGCCGGCCTGGGCACCCTCAAGCTGCTCATCGCGATTCCGGAGGAAGAGCTCTTCGCCGGCGCGCGCGACATCGTCAAGCAACACCTAGTGTTTGCCTTCGTCCTCCTGCTGGCGTTCCTGCCCGTAGGCCTGCTGGGCGCCCGCCTGCTGGCGCAGCCGCTTGCCCGGCTGGCGCGCGAGACAAAGGCAATCGCTACCTTCGACTTCTCGGGAGATACCAAGGTACGGACGGTCGTTGCCGAGGTTTCCGACCTCGACAATGCACTCCGCCTGATGAAGCGGACCATTCGGCAGTTCCTCGATATCGGGCAGGCGCTTGCCGCCGAAACCGACTTCCATTCCCTGCTCGATCGGGTGCTGCGCGAAGGGATCGGCCTCGTCGCCAGCGATGGCGGGGCCATCTTCCTGCTCCAGGATGACGAGGCGGCCCTGCGCCCAGAAATCCTGCGCTCGCGACATGGCAAACGCCAAGTGGATGCGGGGTCGATGAGCCCTCTTGCGCTGGACGGAAGCGCTATCGAAGGCGAGATCGGCCGCGCCCTGCGTGCGGGGCGGATCACGGTGATCGAACGGCCGCTTGAGCCTCAAGATACCGAAAAACTGGGCCTCGAACCTCTCGCCTTGCCGGACACGGCGGTTAGGATCGCCCTCCTCGTCGTGCCACTGTTCGACCGGCGCCACAAGGTGCTCGGCGCCCTCATTCTCAACAAAGCCATCCGCTCCTCGGAATCCAGCTGGGTCGTGAGCGACCAGCTGGTGGAACTGATCCGCGCCGTCAGCGGCAGCGCCGGCGTCGCCATAGAGAATCAGCTGCTGCTGCAGGCGCAGAAAGACCTGATGAATGCGCTGATCAAGCTGATCGCCAGAGCCATCGATGCCAAGTCCAGCTATACCGGCGGACATTGCGCGCGAGTCCCGGAGCTGACCCGGATGCTGGCCGACGCGGCCTGCGCGAAGCAGGACGGCCCATTCAAGGATTTCAACCTGTCCGCCGAGGAATGGGAGGCGGTCGAGATCGGCTCCTGGCTCCACGATTGCGGCAAGGTGACGACACCCGAGCATGTCGTCGACAAGGCGACCAAGCTCGAAACAATCTATGACCGCATCCATGAGATCCGCATGCGCTTCGAGGTGCTGAAGCGCGATGCCGAAATCGCCTATTGGCAGGGCTTGGCCGAGGGCGGCGACAAATCAGCGCTCGGCGCCAGCATGGAGCGAGAGCATCGGCGGCTGGACGAAGACTTCGCCTTCATCGCGACGTGCAACGAGGGCGGTGAATTCATGGACCTGGCACATGTTGCGCGGCTCAGGGAGGTGGCGTCGCGACGCTGGCGTCGGACCTTGAGCGACCGTATCGGCATTTCCGCGGAGGAGAAGGGCCGCAAGTGCCGGATGCCCGAGCCGGACCTGCCGGTCTATGAGCCGCTGCTGGCGGATCGGGACGATCATATCACCCACCGCGAGCCCACGGATCGCCGCGGCGCCGACGACCACTGGGAGTTCAAGGTCGAAGTGCCCGCCCACAAGATGAACCGCGGTGAGATCTACAATCTGAGCATCGGCCGTGGAACTCTGACGGATGAAGAGCGATACATCATCAACGATCACGTCGTGCAGTCCATCGTCATGCTGTCCAGCCTGCCCCTGCCCAAGCATCTCCGGAGCGTGCCCGAAATCGCCGGCGGCCATCACGAGAAGATGAATGGGACAGGCTACCCGCGGCGTCTGACGCGGAGCGACATGTCACCGGTCGCACGAATGATGGCGATCGCCGACGTGTTCGAGGCCCTGACGGCATCCGACCGCCCGTACAAGAAGGCGAAGACATTGTCGGAGGCCATCGGGATCATGGGATTCATGAAGAAGGACCATCACCTCGACCCGGACCTCTTCGATCTTTTCCTGACCAGCGGTATCTGGAAACGCTATGCCGGGCAGTTCCTCACCACAGGGCAGGTCGACGACCCGGACATCGATGCGGCGTTGCGGCTGCAACCTTCGTGAATCGAACTGCGGCCGTGGCGACGATTCGCCTGAGCGGAGAGGGAGCGAGGGAGAAAACCGCAAGCTGGGGCCGAAGAGGCGGGAAGGAGCCGCCTCCCGCCTCAGCTCGGTGGCGTCAGCAGGTTGTTGTTGCGGACCCGGTTGAACGCCTCGGTATGGAACACCGTGCCGGTATAGAGGATATTGGCGAAGATCGGACTGTAGAAGTAAAACACCTCCGCCACGATCACATTATCTTCCGGGCGCACCACAAGGCCCGCCGGCAGATTGCTGGCCTGCGCCGCCTGCGTGCCGAAATGACTGGTGGCGGCGAAGGTGCCAGGGCTGAGTTGCTGCCAGTTGATCGTCGGTTGCGCGGCATTCGCCGGATTGATCAGCGAACTCACGATCACCCGCCCATTGTCCTGGAGGTCATAGGGGGCCATCAGGTTCTTGGCTGCCTCGTAGAGATCGTTCAGCTGCGCCTGGGTGAGCGGGTCGTCCGCCTGGGCCACGAGATCGGCCATGGAGGCGGAAGCGCGGGCCATCTTCTGATTGATGATGACTAGACGAGTGACCTCGAAGCATCCCATGAGGAACAACATGAACACCGGAAAGATCAGCGCCATTTCGACCGCGGCGACGGCGCTGTTATCCTTGGCGAAACGTTTGAACATGCGCATGACTAACCGCCTATTGGCAAATAGTGTCGTCGTCTTCGCCGAACAGATCCGGCTCGTTCTTCACGACAATGCTGGCGCTCAGCGGGATGATGTACTTGCCGGTGCCGCTGTCCATATGGCCGAGCAGCCGGCCCATCAGCGGCGTCAGGACTTTCCAGTCGAACTTCACGGTATACTCGACGACCTGGCCGGCGCCGCCGGCGCCGTTGGCGCCCTGCAGGTTGGTCGTATAGGCATTGTCGCAATCAAGGTCGGTGAAAGGCTCGCCCACTTGGTAGGTGCCGTTGCCGTTGGTATCGGTGAACGGCTCCGGCTTGCCCTTGCTGCTGAAGCTGTCGTAGGTCTTCACCGAGACCGTTGAATCATCGATCTGCACGAAATTCAGGGTATGCTCGGCCAGGATCTCCTTGATCTTGTCAATGCGCTGGCCGACGGTCGGCTGCTGCAGCGTGATGCCATAGCGCGACGCTTCCTTCAGGCCGCCCTCCAGCGTTGCCAAGGTCGCCATGATGAGGCCGCCTTCAAGCACGCCGCAGGTCAGAAGCAACACGATCGGCGCCACCATCGCGAATTCGATGATGGTGACCCCGTCATCCTGGCGGCGCAGCCTGCCAAGACCCGCAATGATCGATTTGCCGAGCTTCATCGCATTCTTCCCGGAGACCCGCTCCAAAACTCCACTTTCCCGCAGATACAGTAGGATTCGGCCCCGAAAGTGTCCAGCTATCACATTGAAACATTTAAGTTAATTGCCAGTAAATTTATAGGGAATCTCCGGCTCGGGCGCCCGGGAGGGAGGGGGAGGACCAGCCAAAAGCGGAAGAATCTCAAGGCCTAAGGGGTCATCGGCGGGGAATGTCGCGAGCGGGAGGCCCGCTCCGTTAAGAAGCCTCACTCGGAAAAATCGGGACCCCATCACCCTATGGTATGAGGCGGTTTCGGATGGCCGCCGGGCCTGATTATCGTGCCGAACCCTAGGCCCGCGCCTTCTCTTCCCATTTGCCTGCCGGGGTCTGCTGAAAATAGACCAGCGGATGCCCGGCCTCGCGATAGGACTGCCAGCGCTGGCGTGCAGCGGCGACGGCAGCATCGTCCTGCCCGTCGAACAGCTCGCAGGCCAGACGGAAATCGCCGACCGCCGGATGCGTGGCTCCGTCGGAAAGGACCAGAACCTGCGCAGCGTTCGGGTTCTCCGTCCCGGCGGTCAGGTAGATCGGCTGCGCGGCTCCATCGCCGTCCCGCGCCGTGCCATGCGGCAGGAACGAGTCTGGTCGATAGGTCCAGAGATGTGCCGCCAACGCCTCGACGCGCTCCGCCGACCCCGCCATGACCAGGACCCGCTCGCCGCGGGCATGACAGCGCTCCAGGATGACCGGCAGGGTCTCCTCCAGCCGGGTCCGCTGCAGATGATAGAACCGGATCTCGGTCATCGACCGGCCGTTCCGATGCTACTTGTCCTCGTAGTTTGCGGCCACCAGCTGGTCGAGCAGGCGGACTCCGTAGGCAGTCGCACCCTTCGGCGTGGTCGGCAGGTCCTTGTCCGACCAGGCCATGCCGGCGATGTCGAGATGCGCCCAGGGCGTGCCGCGATGAACGAAACGCTGCAGGAACTGTGCGGCGGTGATGCTGCCAGCATTGCGCCCGCCGATGTTCTTCATGTCGGCGGCCGGCGAATTGATCATCTTGTCATAGGCAGCGGCGAGCGGCATGCGCCAGAGCAGTTCACCGGTCGCCTTGCCGGCGGCGGTCAGGTGATCGGCCAGGGTGTCGTCGTTGCAGAAAAGCCCGCCATGCTGGGTGCCCAGCGCCACCAGGATCGCACCGGTCAGCGTTGCCAGATCGACGATCGCGCGCGGCTTGAAGTTTTCCTGCGTGTACCAGAGCGCATCGGCCAGCACCAGCCGGCCCTCGGCGTCGGTGTTCAGCACCTCGATGGTCTGGCCGGACATCGAGGTGACGATGTCGCCCGGACGCTGCGCCGTTCCCGAAGGCATGTTCTCGACCAGGCCGACGACACCGACTGCGTTGACTTTCGCCTTGCGCGCGGCCAAGGCGCGCATCGCGCCGATCACCGCCGCTGACCCGGCCATGTCCCATTTCATGTCTTCCATGCCGGCGGCGGGCTTGATCGAGATGCCGCCGGTATCGAAGGTGACGCCCTTGCCGACGAAGGCGACCGGCTTGGCCTTCGGGTCGGCCGCGCCACGCCAGTGCATGACGACCATCTTGGATTCGTGTTCGCTGCCCTGGCCTACTCCGAGCAGGGCGCCCATGCCGAGCTTCTTCATCTCGGCCTCGCCCAGGACCTTGACCTCGACGCCGAACTCGGTGAGCGATTTCGCCTGCTCCGCCAGTGTCACCGGATTGATGATGTTGGCCGGCTCGGAAACGAGATCGCGGGCGAACATTGCCGCCTCGGCGATCTTCTCCAGCGGGTCGAACAGTTTCTTGGCCGCCGCCGGGTCGGTCGTGCCGATTGCCAGACGCTTCAGCGAAAGCTTCTGCTCGGGCTTCTCCTTGGTCTTGTACTTGTCGAAGCGATAGCTGCGCAGCCGCGCGCCGTAGGCGATGTTCGCCGCTACTTCCGCCTCGCTGAGTGGCGCGCCCGGAATTGCCTCGACCAGCAGGGTCGCCTCCTTCTCGCCGGCGGCGTTCAGCAGGGCCGTAAGGCGGCCGCCGATCGCTTGGCAGGTCAGCGCGTCCAGTTTCGCCGGCGCACCCAGGCCCTGCAGGACAAGCCGATGGGATTCGATCCCGGCAGGCGCCAGCAGCGTCAGATGTTCGTCGCCCTGACCCTTGAACCGGCTGGCGTTGAGACCGCGCGCGACGCCGCCCTTGGTTTGCTTGTCCGCCTGCGCGGCATGCAGCCCCAGCTTGCGATTTTCCTGGACGAGGACCACGAGTGTTCCCGATTCCGGGAACTCGGGCTTCGAATATGTGATCTTCATGCTTCCCTCGGTTGCTGCGGCCCGATTCGGGCTGGACGGACTTAATATGGATCAAAGGATTAGCACAGCGCATGCATTCGCGCCAACCCCGCTGCCGCCCGGGCGGTGGCCCGCAAGCCCATGAAATCAGTAGACGAATGACCTCAACATGATAGTTTAGGCGCCGAAATCGGGGATTGACGCGCGCCGCCTCAAGCACGCGTCTGACATCGCCGGAACAGGGATTGCGGGATACCGGGGGTAGCTAGTTAATGAGGCTCGGCTTTTTGAGCAGGATCGTCTCCGGGCTCGCCCTTGGCCTGTTGCTGGGCGGCGTTGGCGCGGCGGCGATGGCGAGTGACAGTCCGGTAAATCTGGTCGCCGACGAAGTTGGCTACGATCGGGACCTTGGCATCTATGTGGCCCGCGGCCACGTCGAGATGCGGCAGGATGATCGCGTCGTCGTGGCCGACACGGTAACCTATAATGAGCGCTCCAAGACGATCAGCGCCTCCGGCAACGTGGCAATGTTGCTGCCCAGCGGCGACACGCTGTTCGGCAACTACATCGACGTAACCGACGACTTCAAGGACGGCGCGATCCAGGGGTTCCGGGCGCTGATGTCCGACAAGTCGCGCCTCGCCGCGAAATCGGCGCAGCGGATCGGCGGCACGAAGATGCAGCTCAACGACGCCGTCTACACGCCCTGCCTGCCCTGCAAGACCGATCCCAGCCGGCAACCGGTCTGGCAGATCAAGGCGCATGACGTGGTTCGCGACGAAGTCGCCGGGACCGTCACCTATCACGACGCCTGGATGGAGATGTTCGGCGTGCCGGTCTTCTACACGCCGTATTTCCGGCATGCGGATATCGGCGTCAAGCGCCAGTCCGGGCTGCTGTCGCCCAGCGTTTCGGTCTCCTCCGGCAAGTCCGGCGTGCAGTATCGCCACCCCTATTTCATCACCATGGGACCGGACAAGGACCTGACCGTGACGCCGATCGTGAGGGTCGGTGGCGGTCCGACGAATGCCGGAGCGGTCGGTCTGCTCGAATACCGCCAGCGCCTGCAGAATGGCACCTACAACCTCGCCTTCTCCGGCACCAGCGAGGATCGCGAGGCCGATTCCGACAAGAACCACATCATGGACGACAAGTTTCGCGGCCATGTCGCCGGCGCGGGCTTGTTCGAGCTCAACCGCGACTGGCGTGCCGGTTTCGATTTCAAGAACACGACCGACAAGACCTACCTGCGGCAGTATCACCTCGGCACCGCCGACTGGCTGCAGGACCAGGTCTGGACCGAAGGCTTCTTCGGGCGATCGTATTTCGACGCGCGCGGTTACGGCTTCCAGACCACGGATCGGGATTTCAACGATCAGGACGCGCCGATCGTCGCGCCGCTGATCAGCTACAATTTCGTCGGCGAGCCGAGTTCGATCGGCTCGTATTGGGGTTTCGACGCCAATACGATGAACCTCATCCGCCGCGACGGGCGCGACTCGTTCCGCCTGTCGGCTCTGCCCAGCTGGACGCTGCCCTATACCAGCGCGTTTGGGGACATCTACGAGTTGAAGCTGTCGGTGGAGGGCGATCTCTACGTGGTCAACGACGTCGACAAGCACAGCGACAGTTTCGACCAGGACAAAGGCACCGACGAGTTCTCGGGCGTGACCGGCCGGGCGTTTCCCCAGGCCAGCATGAAATGGCGCTATCCCTTCGTGCGTCCCGGCGAAACCATTACACAGGTCTTCCAGCCGATCACCCAGCTGGTGCTTTCGCCGGACTGCTGCAATACCGGCAAGATCCCCAACGAGGACAGCCGTACCTTTGAATGGGACGACACCAAGGTCTTTGATGCCGGTCGCTTCGCCGGGCTGGATCGGGTGGATTCCGGGTCGCGGGTGAATTACGGATTCGAATGGACCGGCTACGGCGCCCATGGCGGCTTCGGCCAGGTGTTCCTCGGCCAGAGCTACCAGTTCCTGCGTGGCGACGACGAGCGCGACGGCTCCGGGATCGACAAGGATCTGACGGATCTCGTCGGCCGGGTGACGATTTCGCCGGGCGAGTATTTCGACGCGACCTATCGCTTCCGCTTTGATGCCGACAGTGGCGTCATGGAGCGCCAAGAAGTCGCATTGAAAGCCGGCGTACCGTTGCTCAACGTATCCGTGAACTATGCCCAGTTGAACGGCAACGAGGAATTCAACGATCGCGAACAAGTGAGCACCAAGCTGAGCACCGCCTTCGCCGACTACTGGTCAGCGTCGCTGGGGACGAGCTATGATATCCAGGATACGGAGATTAACAGCGTTTCTGCGGGCCTGGGATACAATGATGAATGCTTCGGAATGAATCTCCTGGCTTCCTACGCCCCCGACGGCGACAATCTCGTCACCTCCGGGAAATATGCCGCTTTCGTGAACTTTACGTTCAAGAATCTGGGCAGTATCGGATCGGGTTTCTAGGGTCGATGACATGACAGGGCCTTTGGAAGCGCGGCGTTCCAACACATATTGCCTGCGGTTGACGGCAATGCTGATCGTGCTGTTGCTGTCGGCGCTGCTGCCTGGCCGGCCGGCCGGCGCACAGGACCAGTTGAAGATCGCCGCGGTCGTGAACGATGATGTGATCACCGAACTTGATGTCTTCATGCGGTTGCGCATGGCGATGCTGTCGGCGCATCTGCAGGATACGCCGGAAACCAGGCAACGGCTGCTGCCGACGGTGATGCGAACCTTGATCGACGAGCACCTGAAGACCCAGGAAACCAAGCGCAAGGGTATCAACGTGCCGCCGTCGGAAGTCGACAGGCGAATCGACGATCTGGCCAAGCGCAACAACATGTCGCGTACCGATTTCGATGGCATGCTCGTCGGCAACGGCATCCTGGTGGATACCCTGGCCGATCAGATCTCCGCCGAACTCGGCTGGGCCCGCTTGGTGCAGCGTGACCTGCGCTCGACCATCAAGATCACCGACCAGGAAATCAATGATGCGCTGGCGCGTGCCAAGGCCTCCTCCGGCCAGACTGAGTACCGCCTGTCCCAGATCTTCCTCGGCGTTGATGCGCCGAACGACGAGCCGGCCATCCGGCAATCGGCCGAGCGGCTGCTGGAGCAGCTGCAGCAGGGTGCGGATTTCGCGTCCCTGGCGGGGGAGTTTTCCCAGGATCAGGGTGCGGTCAAGGGCGGCGATTTCGGCTGGGTCCGGCTCGACGAGCTCGATCCGGAGGTCGCCAAGGTCCTGCCGACCCTGGTCGAAGGGCAGGTCGGTGGACCGATTCGCGGCACCGGCGGCTATTATCTCGTGATGGTGCGGAAGACGCGGGTCGCCGATGCCTCGACCACCGAGGCCGGCACTGTGGAGCTCGAGCAGATCTTCTGGACGATGCCGGCGAATGCCGCCGAATCCGAGGTCAACAAGGCCTTCAGCCAGGCCCAGGCATTGCAGGGCAGAATCCAGAGTTGCGCCGACATGGCCGGCCAGTCCAGCAGCGTGGCCCCCGGCGTCTATCGTGGGCTTGGCAACGTGCTGATCAGCGATCTGCCGCCCGAAGTCCAGCCCTACGCCATCAATCAGCCGATCGGCCAGCCGACACCGCCGGTGCGCAGCGCCAAGGGCGTCGGGATGTACATCATCTGCAACCGCTCGAGCGGCGACGAGGCCGCGCTGTCGCGCGTGGCGGTCGCCGATCGCCTGGGCCGCGAGCGGCTTGAGACCCTGGCCCGCGGCTACCTGAGCGACCTGCGCCGCGCGGCCTATATCGACATGCGTCTATGACTTCGGCCGGGCCGGCGTCCGAACCCGCGGAAGCGGGGCGGCGCCCGGCGGACGGCCTGCCGCCGCTGCGCGAGGTGATCGCCCGGCATGGCCTCGATGCCCGCAAGGCGCTGGGGCAGAATTTCCTGCTCGACCTCAACCTGACCGGCCGGATCGCCCGCGCTGCCGGTCGCATCGATCAGGGAACTGTCATCGAGATCGGCCCCGGACCCGGCGGCTTGACCCGGGCGCTGCTGCAGCACGGCGCCGCAAACATGATCGCCATTGAACGCGATCCGCGCTGCATTCCGGCCTTGGCGGAGATCGCCGCCGCCTATCCGGGCCGCTTCGAGGTCATCGAAGGCGACGCACTTTCTCTCGACGCCGGCAAGCTTGGCAATGCGCCGCGACGCATCGTCGCCAACCTGCCCTACAACATCGCCACGCCGCTGCTGATCAAGTGGCTGGAGGCGGGCCCCGCATTCGCCTCGCTGACGCTGATGTTCCAGAAGGAAGTGGCGGATCGGCTGATCGCCAAGCCGCGGTCGAAGGACTACGGCCGCCTCACGGTCTTTGCCCAATGGCGGGCCGAGGTGAAGCGCCTGTTCGATATCCCGCCGCGCGCCTTCACGCCGCCCCCGAAGGTGACCTCGACCGTGGTGCAGCTGATCCCGCGCGAGGTGCCGCTCTATCCGGCGGTTGGCACGGACCTGGAGCAGGTTGCCGCCGCCGCCTTCGGCCAGCGCCGCAAGATGCTGCGGCAGTCGCTCAGGAAGCTGCCGGTCGATGTCGCGGCCCTGATCCGCCTGGCCGAGGTCCCGGAAACCGCACGGGCGGAGGAACTGAGCATCGCCCAATTCTGCGCCCTCGCCCGGACCTTCGCGGACCTGCGCGGGCGCGCGCCACAGGCCGGAGCCGCGCCGGTCTGCCCGGGCTAGTTCAGCCTAACGCACCAGCGGCTTGTACTTGATCCGGTGCGGCTGGTCCGCCTCGGTACCCAGGCGACGATGCCGGTCGGCCTCGTAATCCTGGTAGTTGCCCTCGAACCATTCCACATGGCTGTCGCCCTCGAAGGCCAGGATATGGGTGGCGATGCGGTCGAGAAACCAGCGATCGTGGCTGATGATGACGGCGCAGCCGGCGAAATTGTCGAGGCCCTCCTCCAGCGCCCGCAGGGTGTCGACGTCGAGATCGTTGGTCGGCTCGTCGAGCAGCAGGACGTTGGCGCCGGCCTTCAGCATCTTGGCGAGATGGACGCGATTGCGCTCGCCGCCAGAGAGCTGGCCGACCTTCTTTTGCTGATCGGCGCCCTTGAAATTGAAGTTTCCGACATAGGCGCGGCTCGGGATCTTGGTCTTGCCGAGTTCGATCTCGTCATGCCCGCCGGAGATTTCCTGCCACACCGTCTTGTCGGCATCCAGGCTGTCGCGCGACTGGTCGACATAGCCGAGCTTCACTGTGTCGCCGACCTTGAAGCTGCCCTTGTCGGGCTGCTCCTGGCCGGTGATCATGCGGAACAGGGTGGTCTTGCCGGCGCCGTTCGGGCCGATGACGCCGACGATGCCGCCAGGCGGCAGGCGGAAGGAGAGATCCTCGATCAGCAGGCGGTCGCCGAATCCCTTGAACAGGTTCTGGGCCTCGATCACCAGATCGCCGAGGCGGGGCCCGGCCGGGATGGTGATGGTGGCGACGTCGGTGACCTTCTCGTTGTTCTGGGCGAGCAGCGTCTCGTAGGCGGCGATACGGGCCTTGGATTTGGCCTGGCGCGCTTTCGGGCTCTGCCGGATCCATTCCAGTTCGCGGTCGAGCGTGCGCTGGCGGGCGCCCTCGGTCTTCGATTCCTGCTCCAGCCGCTTCTTCTTCTGCTCCAGCCAGCCGGAGTAGTTGCCCTCGTAGGGAATGCCCTGGCCGCGATCCAGCTCAAGGATCCAGCCCGCCACATTGTCCAGGAAGTAGCGGTCATGGGTGACGGCGACGACGGTACCCTTGTATTCGTGCAGGAAGCGTTCCAGCCAGGCGACGGATTCGGCATCGAGATGGTTGGTCGGCTCGTCCAGCAGCAACATGTCGGGGTTGGAGAGCAGCAGCCGGCACAGGGCCACGCGACGCTTCTCGCCGCCGGACAGCTTGCCGACCTCGGCGTCGCCCGGCGGACAACGCAGGGCATCCATCGCAATTTCGACCTTGCGCTGCAAATCCCAGGCATCGGCGGCGTCGATCTTCTCCTGCAGTTCGGACTGGCGCGTCAGCAGCGTGTCGAAATCCGCATCGGGATCGGCCATGGCGTTGGACACCGCCTCGAACTCGTCGAGCAGCGCCTTGGTCGGGCCGACGCCCTCCATGACATTGCCGAGAACGTCCTTGGCCGCATCGAGTTGGGGCTCCTGCTGCAGGAAGCCGACCGAGACGCCCTCGGCCGCCCAGGCCTCGCCGTTGAACTCCGGGTCGAGGCCGGCCATGATCTTCAGCAGGGTCGATTTGCCCGAGCCGTTATGGCCGAGCACGCCAATCTTGGCGCCGGGCAGGAAGGAGAGCCAGACATTCTCCAGGACCTTCCGGCCCCCCGGATAGACCTTGGTCAGGCCCTTCATCACATAAATATACTGATACGCCGCCATTAACCGTCTCCCGCCTGACCTCGCCCCGGAGGGGCGGCGTCTTGTAGCCCAGGCGTGGGCAAAGAAAAAGGGCCTCCACCGCCGCGTCGGGCCGCCGAAATGGCGGTTTTCCGCCCTTTGTCATTTCTCCCGGCGACGGGATACACTCCGCCCGAAGCTGAGGATGGGATTCAGGGGGACGGAATGACCGGCGCGCGGGAGACGCCTCGACTGTCGATCGTGATCGCGGACGACCATCCGATGGTCCGCGACGCCCTGAGTCTGGCGCTGAGGCAGGCTTTCCCGGCAGCGGAAGTGGCCCTTGCCGAGACCTTCGGCCAGGCCAAGGCGATGATCGATTCCCGCATCGAGACCGATCTCATCGTCCTCGACCTCGATATGCCGGGGATGCAGGGCCTGACCGGACTGGCCACCTTGCGCGCGACGGCGCCGGCAGTGCCGGTGGTCATTCTCTCGGCCACCCGCAACGCCGCCGCCATGCGCCAAGCGGTGGAGATGGGTGCCGCCGGCTTCATCTCGAAATCGGCGGCGATGAGCGACATCGTCGGCAGCATCCAGACCGTTCTCGCCGGCGGCATCTGCCTGCCGGACGTCGCCAGCGATGCGGCGCTGACGGTTCAGGACCGCGATCTCGCGGCGCGGGCCGCCTCGCTGACGCCGCAGCAGCACCGGGTCCTCGCTCTGATGGCGGAGGGCAAGCCGAACAAGGTGATTGCTGCCGACATGCAGATCAGCGAACCGACGGTGAAGGCGCATGTCACCGAGATCCTGCGCAAGCTCGAAGTGCATTCGCGGACCCAGGCCGTGCTGCTGGCGCAGCGCCTGGCACTGGAGACGCCGGCCACGATCGTCGCGTCGTCCTGAACCGGCTAGGCGGTCAGATCCTGGCTGCGGCGACCGATCAGGGCCCGCAATTGCGCCGGCTTGACCGGCTTCAGCAGGACATCGAGACCCAGCCGGCGGGCCCGGGCCAGCTGCTCGGCGTCGCGGTTCGCAGTAACCAGTGCCGCGAGAAACCGGGTACCCCAGGCCTGTCGCAGCTCGGCAATCGCGTCGAGGCCGTCCGGTTGGTCGTCGCCGAGATGGAGATCGATCAGCAGCAGATCCGGCTCCCGGCCCAGGCGCTCGACGGTCGCCAGTGCCGCGGCGATGCTGCGCTCGGTCACCGCGGTGCAGCCCCAGGCCTGCAGCAGCGACTTCATCGCCTCGCCGACATTGGCGTCGTCGTCGATGCAGACCACCAGCGGCGCATGGCGCAGCTGGCGCGGCTCGATCGGCAGCGCGGCAGCGGCAACGTGCTGGGACTCCGATGCCGAAGCCAGCGGCACCTCGATCGCGAAGGTCGAGCCCTTGCCCACCTCCGACCGCAGATCGATGCGATGGTCCAGCATCCGCCCGATCCGCTCGACGATCGCGAGACCGAGGCCGAGGCCGCGGCCGCTGGCGAGTTCCGCACCATGCAGCCGGGTGAATTCCTGGAACACCAGGACCCGCTGGCTTTCCGGAATGCCGCCGCCGCAATCATGCACCTCGAGGCTCAGCACCTGGCCTCGGCGCCGGCAGCCGAACAGCACCTTGCGGGGCCCGCCGGGCCGCTGGCCGTAGCGGATGGCGTTGGAGAGGAAATTCTGCAGGACCCGGCGGAGCAGTGCCGGATCGGTCTTGATCACGGCGCGGCTCGGCACCAGGCGAAGGTCGAGGCCGCTTTGCGCGGCAATCGGCGCGAAGGCGTCGCAGAGCGACTGCAGGATCGGGCCGACCGGCACCGCCCGCGGCGCCGGCTTGATCGCGCCGGCATCGAGCTTGGCGATATCCAGGAGGGCATCGAGCAGGGCCTCGACGGCGCCCAGGCCGAGATCGACCTTGGCGACCAGGTCCTCGCCGGGATGGCGTTCCTTCAGGGTGCCGACGAAGAGCCGGGTGGCGTGCAGTGGCTGCAGCAGGTCGTGGCTGGCCGCCGCGATGAAGCGCGTCTTGCCGAGATTGGCATCCTCCGCCTTGGCCCGCGCAGCTTCCAGCTCCGCGGTGCGCTGCTCGACGCGGCGTTCCAGCGATTCGTTGGCGACCCGCAGGGCGGCTTCCGCCTGGCGGCGTTCGGTGATGTCGACATAGAGCAGGAAGAAGCCGAGCACGGCGCCCTGGTCGTCGAAATGCGGCAGATAGGTACCGCGGGCCACCTCGATATTGGCGTCGTTGGTCGGGAAATCGATCTCGAAGGTCTGCGGCCGGCCGGCAAGGACGCCCTGGACATAGGGCTTCAGCTTGGCATATCGGGCGGCATCGAGGACCTCCGAGACCCGACGGCCGTCGGTCTGCTGCGGCGCCACCATGAGTGCCGCCTGATAGGCGCGGTTGGTGAAGCGGTAGCGCTCGTCGCGGTCGACATAGGCGATCAGCACCGGCACGTTATCGGTGATGATGCGGATCCATTGCTCGCCCTCACGCAGCGCCTCGGCCGAGCGAACTCGCGCGGTCACGTCGTTCGCCGTCACCACGAAGCCGCCGCCGGTCAGCGGATCGATCCGCAGGTCGGTCACCGTGCCTTCCGGCAGCCGGATCTCCCGGGTCAGCGCGCCGGCGGCCGGCAGGAACATCGCCAGCGCCGGGGTGCGTGCGGCCAGGGCCTCCCAGGTGATGCCGGTCGCCAGGAAATCCAGCGGCGCACCGGTCAGCGCGGCAAAGCGGTCGTTCCAGACGTCGAGCGCATGCCTGGCGTCGAACACGGCAATGCCGAGGCCGACATGGTCCAGGGTCTTCCGCAGCAGGCTGGCGTTGTAGAGGATGGCCTTGGTCGCGTCGTCCAGCACCAGCCGCGCCGCCCCCGGCATCCAGAAGCCGCGATGGCGGGCCGAGGCGACGACGATGCGGGCCGAAGCGGCGCCGATCGTGCCCGAGAGCAGGCGCTCGGTGAATTCCAGCGCCGCGGCTCCGCCCAGACGCAGGCCGTCGAAGGCCGCATAGGCTCGGGATTCGCCGAGGAAGCGCGCGGCGATCTCCCGGAGCTGCACCAGTTCCGGCTGGATCGGATCCTCGGTGATCAGGCTACGGTCCTGGGCAAGGCCGTCGACGAAGGTGGCGGCCTGCTGCTGGTCTCGCGCCGTCGGTTTGGCCAGCCAGGATCCCAGCAGCAGCAGGCCGAGATTGACCGCAAGGCCGACGACGAAGCCGCGCATCAGCGGGTCGAGCGCCGCCAGCGGCCCCACTGCCGGCAAGATCCAGCGCGGCTCGCCAGGCTGCAACGTCGGCCAGAGGACCGCGGTGAACCAGACGGCGAAGCCGCCGACCAGCCCGGCGACGACGCCGAAGCGGTGGGCCCGGCGCCAATAGAGGCCGAGCAGCAGGCCGGGCGCAAAATTGGCGACGGCGCAGAACGACACGATGCCGATGGTGGCGAGCGGCAGCACCCCGGCAATCATCCGGTAATAGGCATAGGCGGCGATCAGCGTGCCGATCACCGCGAGGCGGCGCACCAGCAAGGCGAGACGCCCGAGATGGCCGGAATCGCCGAACCGCGTCTGCAGCAGCCAGGGCATCACCAGCTCGTTGCCGACCATGCCGGAGAGCGCCATGCAGGCGACCGCCACCATGCTGGTGGCAGCGGAGAGCCCGCCGATGAAGACCAGCACCGAGAGCCAGTGCGCATCCGCCGAGAGTGGCAGGGTGAGGACGAAGAGATCGGGATCGCTGCCGCCGCCGAGCCGGACCAGCCCGGCAAGGGCAATCGGGATGACGAAGATGTTGATCAGCAGCATGTAGAGCGGAAACAGCCAGCGAGCGGTGTGCAGGCCGCGCGGATGATCGTGCTCGACCACGGCAACGTGGAACTGGCGCGGCAGGCAGAGGAAGGCAAGCCCGGCCAGCGCGGTCAGGGCGATCCAGTTGGCCGAAGGCCTGAGATCCAGCAGCCGTTCGGATTTGGCGACGGTCGCCGCCTGCGCCGCGATGTCGCCGAAGCCGTCGAACATTCCCCAGACCACGAAGCCGCCGACCGCCAGCAGGGCGCAGAGCTTGACCAGGGATTCGAAGGCGATCGCCAGCATCATGCCGCGATGCTGCTCGCTGGCCTGGACATGACGCACGCCGAACAGGATGGTGAAGGCCGCCATCATCAGGGTGACCATCAGGGCGGTGTCGCTCCAGAACGGGCGGATGCCGGAGAAGGCCGTGCCGTCGACATTGCTGGCGATCGCGGCGAAGCTGGTCGAGACCGCCTGCAGCTGCAGCGCCAGATAGGGGATGACGCCGACGAAGGCGATCAGGGTCACCAGCACGGCGACGGCGCGGCTCTTGCCGTAGCGGGCGCCGAGGAAGTCGGCGATCGAGGTGACGTTCTCGCGCTTGGCGACCTTGACGATCTTCGCCAGCGCCGGCCAGCCGAGCACGATCATCAGCGCGGGGCCGACATAGATCAGGGCGAAATCGAGGCCGATCGTGGCGGCGCGGCCGACCGCGCCATAGAAGGTCCAGGAAGTGCAATAGATCGCCAGCGAGAGGCCATAGGTGAGCGGCCCGAACCGGCCGCGCGACCATCTGCGTTGGCCCCGCTCGCCGAGATAGGCGACGACGAAAAGCACGCCCAGATACGCCAGGGACAGTGCCAGGATGAGACCGTGGGACAACATCGAGGCGATATCACCACGGCGGCAAAGCCGCTGTCCACTGGACTTCCGTCGGTATCGACTAAGGTCGGGGCCGGCCCGCGATCGCCGGCGCAGGAAAAAGGCCCCCGGATCGCTCCGGGGGCCTCGGTCGAGTTTCTAGGGTAGTTGGCCTACCAGACTTCGACCCGGTGGTTCTTGTTCTCGTGGACGAAGAACATGCCGACCAGGAAGGTCATGGCGGCGACGACGATCGGATACCAGAGGCCGTAATAGATGTCACCCTGGGCCGCCACCATCGCGAAGGAGACGGTGGGCAGGAAGCCGCCGAACCAGCCGTTGCCGATGTGATAGGGCAGCGACATCGAGGTGTAGCGGATCTTGGTCGGGAACATCTCGACCAGCAGTGCCGCGATCGGCCCATAGACCATGGTCACCAGCACCACGAGGTAGAGCAGCAGGAGGAACACCATGAACTTGTTCATCTGCTCCGGGTCCGCCTTGGCCGGATAGCCGGCGGCCTTGTTGGCTTCGCTCATCGCCGCGGTGAAGGCTTCGGTCTTCGCTTTCATGTCTTCCGGCGCCAGTCCGACGCCCTCGAAGCTCGGGATCACCTTGTCGCCGATATGGACCTCGGCGACGGTACCCGCGGGTGCCGCCTGGTTGGCATAGTTCACCGAGGCCTTGGCCAGGAAGCTCTTGGCGATGTCGCAGGAGCTCAGGAACTTCGCGGTACCCACCGGGTTGAACTGGAAGGAGCAGGTGGCCGGGTCGGCGACCACCGTCACCGGCGCGCTGGTCTGCGCCGCTTCCAAGGCGGGGTTGGCATAGTGCGTGATGGCTTTGAAGACCGGGAAGTACGTCACCACCGCGAGCGCGCAGCCCGCCATGATGATGCGCTTCCGGCCGATCTTGTCGCTCAGCCAGCCGAACAGGATGAAGCAGGGCGTGCCGACCAGCAGCGACAGTGCGATCAGGATGTTCGCCGTCGGCGCGTCGACCTTCAGCGTCTGGGTGAGGAAGAACAGGGCGTAGAACTGGCCGGTATACCAGACCACCGCCTGTCCGGCGGTCAGGCCGAACAGTGCCAGGAGCACGATCTTCAGGTTTGGCCAGCGGCCGAAGGATTCGGTCAAGGGCGACTTCGATCCCTTGTTCTCGGCCTTCATCTTGCGGAAGATCGGCGATTCATTGAGCTTCAGGCGGATCCAGACCGAGACCGCCAGCAGCAGGATCGAGATGATGAACGGAATGCGCCAGCCCCAGTCGGCGAAGGCTTCTTCGCCCATCGCGGTGCGGGTCGCCAGGATCACCAGCAGCGAGAGGAACAGGCCCAGCGTCGCCGTGGTCTGGATCCAGCTGGTATGCAGGCCGCGCTTGCCGGCCGGCGCATGCTCCGCCACGTAGGTGGCGGCACCGCCGTATTCACCGCCGAGCGCCAGGCCCTGCAGCAGGCGCAGGGCGACCAGGACGATCGGCGCCAGGATGCCGATCGAGGCATAGCTTGGCAGCAGGCCGACGACGAAGGTCGACAGACCCATGATGGTGATGGTGATGAGGAAGGTATGCTTGCGGCCGACGAGGTCGCCGAGACGCCCGAAGACCAGCGCGCCGAAGGGGCGCACCGCGAAGCCCGCGGCGAAGGCCATCAAGGCAAAGATGAAGGCCGCGGTCGGATTGACGGCGGAAAAGAACTGCTTGGAGATGATCGCCGCCAGCGATCCGTAGAGATAGAAGTCATACCACTCGAAAACCGTCCCCAGCGACGAGGCGAAGACCACCAGCCGTTGTTCCGACTTTGTCGCCGCACCGCCCAATGCCCCTGCATGCACCGTCATAGAACCCTCCCAATTGATTTACCGGCCAAACACCCCGGGCCGACGGTATTCGGCCGCTTTTCCCGACACTTTTGCGCCGGCGGCGACCGTTACTTTGCTACCGATTCGCAGGGTAGCCACGGACCTTATGGCTGTGACCCCCGACATTAGTCGGTATTGCCGACCGGTCCGGACCTTCCCGGGCCGGCTTTGCCGCGGTGCGGTAGGCAGGGCTGCCACGGGGTGAACCCCAGGGTGCCCCCCCAGGGTGCCCCCCAGGGTGAACCCCGCGGTGAACCAGGGACCCGGGTCATGCGACCAAGGAACGGCTTTCTGCGGCAAGCTGGGACGAGCTGTGTTAGTTTGCCCGTCGCAGAGGCTAACGAGTTGGGGCAGGCATCTTGAGCGGCGATCAATCCACATCGGAATCGGCACCCGACGATCTGCATTTTGCGGCAGAGCTGTCGCAGTCCTTTGCCGCGACCGTCAATGTCGACGCCACCGTGCGCCAGGCCCTCGGCAACGTCATGGAACTGCTCCATGTCGAGGCGGGGGCCCTGTTTCTGCTGGACGAATCCGGCGAGAACCTGATCTGCCGCGCCTCTGTCGGACCGAAAAACATCGAAGGCCTGAGTGTCCCGCATGGCAGCGGCGTGGTCGGGCGGTCGGTTGCCCACGACCGCATCGAAATTGTCGAAAACGCCTATGAAGACAAGAGCTTCTTCAAACAGGCCGATGCCACCAGCGGCTTCGTCACCCGCTCGATTCTCTGCGCACCCATGCGTGTGGGCGCCAAGCGCATCGGCGCCGTCGAAGTTCTTAACAAGAAGAACGGCAAGCCTTTCGACGCCAAAGACGAGAACATGCTGCAGGTCATGGGCAACGCCGCGGCGCTGGCCATTTCCAATGCCCGGCTGGCCGACCAGCTGGTGGAGCAGGAGCGGATCAAGCGCGAGCTGGAACTGGCCTCCGAGATCCAGCGCAGCCTGCTGCCGCGGGCCGACGACAACCTGCCGATCTGCGGAATCAACCGGCCGATCCGCGAGGTTTCCGGCGATTTCTACGATTTCTTCGAACTGCCGGACCGGACCATTGCCTTCTGCCTGGGCGACGTCTCCGGCAAGGGCATGAACGCGGCGCTGCTGATGGCGAAGACCGCCAGCCTGTTTCGCTGCCTCGGCAAGACCATTCGCGATCCGGCGCGCCTGCTGACCATCCTGAACCGCGAGGTTTCCGAGACCGCCAGCCGCGGCATGTTCGTCACCATGCTGGCCGGGCTCTATGACCCTGCCACCGGCATCGTGCGCTTCTCGAATGCGGGCCACCTGCCGCCGATCGTCAAGCACCCGGACCACAGTTTCGAGACCTATGAGGCCGCTTCGCCGCCGCTGGGGATCCTTGCCGACGTCACCTATCAGGAGCAGTCGCTCGACCTCAACGGCGCGATGTTCCTGGTGTTTTCCGACGGGCTGACCGAGTTCCGCTTCGGCGAAACCGAGGAGCTCGGGGTCGACGGCCTGAACCAGCTGCTTGAGCTCGCGACGACGGGAACCCTGGCGGAAAAGCTGGCGCGGGTGCTGTCGGAGCTCGATCAGGGCGGCTGGGAAGCCCGCGACGACCTGACCCTGCTGGCAATCGACGATTCCCTGGCCAGCCGCTCCTGGGGTGCCGACCGGATACCCGGGCCGGATGCGCCACCGGAAACGGATTTCCTGTTCGGCATAACCTTCCCGGCGCGGCCCGACCGGCTTCGCATGTTGCGTCCGGCTTTGGCGGCGGCCGGTCGGGCCTGCAGTTTCTCGGAAGAGGAAATCGAGGATATGCAGCTGGCGGCCTGCGAAGCGGCCGAGAACATCATGGTGCATGCCTATCGCGGCAAGCCGGAAGGCGAGATCACCCTGGCGGCACATCGCCTGCCGGATGGAATTATGCTTCGAATCAGGGATTTCGCCCCCAAGGTGGATCAGGGTAAGATAGAACCACGCCCGCTGGACGACGTTCGGCCGGGCGGCTTGGGGACACATTTCATTCGGGCGGTCATGGACGACGCCAGCTTCATTCCCTTGCCGGACGGCGAGGGAAACCTGCTGGAATTGGTTAAGCGCCGGAAGGATTGAGCCATAATGGTTAACGCCATAGGTGGCAGGGGTTGGGGTCGAGGGATCTGATATGTCGGTTGGCAACATCACGGAGCAGCAGGGGCGCATTGTCGTCGAACTGGCGGGCGAGATTGATCTCGAGAATGCCGGTGCGGTGCGCAAGGCGATCCTCGACAACCTCAAGAAGGGGCGGGACGTGCTGATCGACCTGTCCCAGGTCACCTATATCGACTCCTCTGGCATCGCCAGCCTGGTCGAGGGCCTGCAGGTGGCCCGGAAGCAGAAGAACGACCTGATCCTGGTTGCGGTCAGCCAGCGGGTGCGCCGGGTGCTCGAACTGGCCCGCCTCGACAAGGTTTTCGCCATCCACGCGGATCTGGGCAGTGCCTTCATCGCCCCGCAGAAGAGCTGAGCGCCGACGGTCATGATCCTTGCCGGCATGATTCCCAACTTCCAGGCGGCCAAGCGATGAACGCGGCCGCGCGCACGCTGGATTCCATCGGGCGCGGCACCGTCAAGGGCCTGGACGAGATCGGCTATTCCGCTGCGCTCTTCTTCGAGGCCATCTACTGGCTGTGCTACGGTTGGCGCCGGCGCCAACCGGTTCGGATCCGCGCGATCTTCTTCGAGATGATGGCGATCGGCGTCCTCGCCTTGCCGATCGCCACTCTGCTGGCCGCGACCATCGGGCTGATGCTGGCCATCCAGGCGCTGTATTCCCTCGGACTGTTCGGCGCGGAGGCCTATGCCTATATCGGCATCGCGCTCTCCGTCGTCCGCGAATTCTCGCCGATGATCATGGCGATCCTGGTCGCCGGGCGGTCGGGGTCGGCGATCGCCGCGCGGCTCGCCACCATGACCATCAACCAGGAGGTCGACGCCCTGCAGGTCATGGGCATCAATCCGGTGCGCTACCTCGTGTCGCCGGTCCTGGTCGCCCTCAGCATCATGCTGCCCTGCCTCGCCATGTGGGCCAATCTGGTGGCGCAGTTCGCGGCCGGGCTCTACGTCTCGGCGACCCTGGGCAGCTCCTTCGGCGCCTATGTCAACGATACCCTGACCATCCTGAAGCCCGGCGACATCTATCACGGCATCGGCAAGGCGGCGCTGTTCGGGGTGATCATCGCCATGGTCGGCGTGGTGAACGGGTCCAGCGTCTCCGGCGGCGCCGAAGGCGTCGGCCGGGTGACCACCCGATCGGTGGTGCTGTCGGTCTCGCTGATCGTTGTCGCCGACATGATTTTCGCCTACCTGACCACGCGCTGACATCATGACCCACGCCACCCATCTTGAGGCCACCGACCGTTGGAAGCCGACCCAGGACGAGCTGGCGAAGCGGCCGAAGACGGTCGAGGTCGATCATCTGGATTTCTTCTATGACAAGCGCCAGGTGCTTCACGACATCTCGCTGGACGTGCGTGCCGGCGAGATCATGGTGATCATGGGCGGCAGCGGCTCCGGCAAGACGACCCTGCTGCGCCATCTGGTCGGACTGATGCCGCCGGTTCCCGGCAAGGTCAAGCTCCTCGGCAAGGACCTCGGCGGGCTGAACGCCACCCAGGCGCTGGACCTGCGGCGCCGGATCGGGGTTGCCTTCCAGTTCGGTGCCCTGTTCAGCTCGATGTCGGTCGCCGAGAACGTCAAGCTGCCGCTGCGCGAGCTCACCGATCTCGAAGAGCGGACCATGGACATCATGGCGAACATGAAGCTGGAGGTGGTCAATCTCTCCGGCTTCGGCAACCTGATGCCGGCGGCGCTCTCGGGCGGCATGGTGAAACGCGCCTCGATCGCCCGCGCCATCGTCATGGACCCCAAGCTGCTGTTCCTCGACGAGCCTTCCTCAGGGCTCGATCCGGTGGTCTCCTCGGCACTGGACGATCTCATCTTGAAGCTGCGCGAGGCGATGGACATCTCGGTCGTGGTCGTCACCCACGACATCGACAGCGCCTTCAAGATCGGCGATCGCATCACCATCCTCGACCAGGGGCATATCCTGGCCAGCGAACCGGTCGAGGCGATCCGCAATTCGACGAACACCCGCGTACAGAACCTGCTCAACCGCCGCTCCGTCGAGGCGGAAGTCGACCCCACCGAATACCTGCGCCGCTTGGCTGGCGACTAACCGCCCGGAGATCGATCGACCATGCGTAATCATTTCATCAACTATACGGCGGTCGGCGCCTTTGTCTGCGCGATGATCGTCGCCCTCGTGGTGGCGATCACCCTGGTCACCGGACGCACCGGACCCACGGATCCCTACGTCGTCATGTTGGACAACGTCATGGACATCAAGTACGGCACGGTGGTGCGCTACGAGGGGTTCCAGGTCGGCCAGGTCGACAAGATCGAGCCCGACCTCAAGGACGGCAAGTACCGCTTCAAGGTCAGGGTCGGTGTCTTGTCCGGGTGGAAATTTCCCGTCGATTCCGTTGCCAGTATCGCCGCCTCGAGCTTCCTGGCGGCGAAGACGCTCGACATCCATGGCGGCGTGTCGAAGGACGTGATCGCCGTCGGCGGCGAGATCAAGGGCTCCGGACCCTCCGACATGTTCGCGCTGATGGCGAGTTCCGCCGGCCAGGTCAGCAGCCTGCTGCAGAATGGCGTGACCCCGCTGATCACCGAGCTGCAGGGCTCGGTGAAACGCCTGACGCAGACCACGGATACCCAGATCAATGCCGTGGGCACCGGGGTCCAGGGCCTGATCCGCAACGCCAACGGCAAGCTCGACGTGATCACCGAGCAGGTCAAGGTGCTGACCGATGACATGGCCGACAATCTTGCCCAGGTCCGCAAGCTGCTGGCCGACGGCAATATCGATGCGGTGAAGCGGATTCTCGGCAATCTCGACCGCGCCAGCAAGAACGCCGACCAGACCATCGCCGAGCTCAATGCCCTGGCCAAGGAGGTCAACGGCGTCGCCCAGGACGTCCATCTGATGATCAGCGACAACCGGAAGAACGTCGACAAGTCGGTGGCCGATCTGGAATATATCCTGCGCTCGGTATCGCAGAACATCGACGCCATCACCAACAACCTCGAAGGCAGTACGCGCAACATGAACGAGTTCAGCCGGTTGATCCGGCAGAATCCGGGACTGCTGCTGTCGGGCGGGAACCCGGAGGCTGACAAGGGCCTGAGCCCGAGCGGCGAAAGCACCCCGAGCAAGTCGACCACGCCATAGGAAGGGCCGGATCATGAAACGCATCGCTCTCATCCTGCCGATCCTGGCCCTGCTGGGCGCCTGTGCGGCGCCGCCGGTCCCCAAGGAACAGTATTACCGCCTGGTGGCCGAGAACGCGCCGGCGACGATCGCGCGACCGGTCGAGGGCGCGGTCGAGGTGGCGCCGTTCTCCGGCGAAGGCGTGCTCGGCGAGCGTCCGCTGCTGTTCACCACCAATGGCGGGCAGAAGCTGGAGCAGCGCAGCTATGCCTATTGGACCGATCCGCCGACGACGATGGTGCGTGACGAACTGGTGTCCTATTTGCGCAGCGCCGGGGTGGCCGAGAAGGTCGTCTCCAGCGAATTGCGGGTCGACGCGAAATACCTGGTACAGGGCAAGATCCATCGGCTGGAGCAGACCATCGACGGCAAGAACGGCGGGGCGGTCGAGATCGAGCTGTCCCTGATCGAGAAGGCCAGCGACAACCTGATCCTCTCCAGCGTCTACAAGGCGGAGGCCACGGCGGCCGGGGATACGATCGATGCCGCGGTCGTCGCCCTCAATCAGGCCCTGAACGAGGTCTTCGCGAAGTTCGTCGCCGACTTGGCCTCCAGGCCCTAGCCTTCGGCCTCCGGCGCGGGAATGCGGGAATGATGAGCCGTCTTCCGTTCACGCCCCTGGTCGACTCGCTGCCCGCCAGCGTGCCCTTTGTCGGACCCGAGGCCCAGGAACGCGCGCGCGGGCGGGCCTTCCGCGCCCGGATCGGTGCCAATGAAAGCGTGTTCGGCCCCTCGCCCCTGGCGGTCGCGGCGATGCGTGCCGCAGCGGCGGAGGCCTGGAAATACTGCGATCCGGAGAACCACGACCTGAAACGGGCCCTGGCTGACCATCTCGGCGTAGCGCCGGAGAACGTCGTGGTGGGCGAGGGCATCGACGGGCTGTTCGGCTATGCGGTTCGCCTGTTCGTCGAACCCGGGGTGACGGTTGCCACCTCGCTCGGCGCCTATCCGACCTTCAACTTCCACGTGACCGGCTTCGGCGGCCGGCTGGCGACCGTGCCCTATCGGGAAGATCGCGAGGATCCCGAGGCGCTCCTCGATCTCGCCCGCAGCTCGGCGGCCCGGCTGGTCTTTTTCGCCAATCCGGACAATCCCATGGGCTCCTGCTGGGACGCCGCCGTCGTCCAGCGGCTGATCGACCGCCTGCCGGCGGGCGTCGTCCTCTGCCTCGACGAGGCCTATGGCGAATTTGCCCCCGCCGGAACCCTGCCGCTGATCGACGTTAGCAATCCCCAGGTGCTGCGTTTCCGCACCTTCTCCAAGGCCTATGGCCTGGCCGGCGCCCGGATCGGCTATGCGATCGGTGCCGCCGAGGCGATTCGCAGTTTCGACAAGGTCCGCAACCACTTCGGCGTCAACCGGATCGCCCAGGCGGGCGCATTGGCGGCGCTGGCGGATCGGGCGCATCTGGCCTGGGTCCAGGGCGAGGTCGCCGCGGCCCGCGGGCGCATCGCCGAGATCGCCCGGGCAAACGGCCTCGTGCCGCTGCCCTCAGCGACCAATTTCGTCACCATCGATTGCGGCGGCGACGGTACTTTCGCCCGGCGGGTCCTGGCGGAACTGATCGCCCGCGACATCTTCGTCCGGATGCCGGGCGTGGCGCCGCTCGACCGTTGCATCCGGGTCAGCGCCGGCACCGGCGAGGACCTCGATGCCTTCGCCGCGGCTCTGCCGCCGGCGCTTGCCGCCGCCCGCTAGGCGGCGCGGCGCGTCCGCAGTTCCACCACTTCGGCGGTCGGCGGAATCGCCGGCAGGACCGGCAGCAGGTCGGCCGCGGTGAGCGTCAGGCGCAGCCGGCCCGGCCGCTCGACGACCAGCTGCGGCACCGCGCCGGATTCCAGGGCGGCGATGGCCGCGCCGGCGATCTCCAGGCGGGTTTCCTCGCCCGGCAGGCCGGCGAGCAGCAGGCTGCCGTCAGCCAGCCGCTTGATGTCGAGATCGAGGCAGGCGCTGTGTTTCACCTCGAGCTCGCCGCGGCGCCAGTCCTCGCGGGCCGGGCCGATCCATTCGGCGAGCGCGGTGACCTCGGCCGGCCAGATCGCGGCCGCGCGGCTTGCCCGCGGCACGAGGCTGGTGACTGCGGCGCAACTGCGCCGGGTGGCGGACATGAAGGGGGAGTCGTGCGCGCTGGCGTGCATCGTTTCCCGTCTCTCCTCGAGTTCTCAGGCGCGGACGGGAAGCGGGTTGGGCGCCGCGCCGCGCACCATCCCGCAATCGCTATATGAGGCAAGCCGGCCCCCCTCGCAACTGTTTTTGCGGGCCGCTGGCATTGAAGAGGCGCCGCCGCCATCACAAATGTGAGATCGCTCACAGCTCTGGCAAGAAAACGGGAGGCAGAATCATGGACCAGCGCATCATCGATCTCTACGACCGCTTCACCCACGGCACCGGCACCCGCCGCGACTTCCTCGACCGGCTGGCGCTGCTCGCCGGCGGCGTCGCCGCGGCCAGCGCCGTGCTGCCGCTGCTGGAGAACAACTATGCCCTGGCCGATCTGGTGCCGGAGAACGATGCGCGCCTCGTCGCCGAGACCGTCGGCCTCGCCGCCGGTGGCGCCACGATCGACGGCTATCTCGTCCGGCCCGCCGGAAGCGGGACCCATCCCGCGGTGGTGGTGATCCACGAGAATCGCGGCCTCAACCCGCATATCAGGGACGTCGCCCGCCGGGTCGCCCTGGAGGGTTTCATCGCTTTCGCCCCGGACCTCCTCAGCCCGGTCGGCGGGACGCCGGCGGATCCGGACCAGGCGCGGGAGATGATCGGCAAGCTGCAGGCGCCGGACGTGGTCGGCTGGCTGCGCGGCGTGACCGCGGCCCTGCGCAGCCGGCCCGAGGTCGACGGCGCGGGCGGCGGCAAGGTGGGCGCGGTCGGCTTCTGCTGGGGCGGCGGCATGGTGAATGCGCTCGCCGTTGCCGAGCCCAGGCTCGATGCCGCCATCGCCTATTACGGCCGGCAGCCCGATGCGGCCCAGGTGCCGGCGATCCAGGCGCCGCTGCTGCTGCATTACGCCGGCCTCGACGAACGGATCGATGCCGGGATCCCGGCCTTCGAGGCGGCGCTCAAGAGCAGCGGCAAGACTTACGAGCTATTCGTCTATCCCGGCGTCAACCACGCCTTCAACAACGATACCGGCGGCGCCCGCTACGACAAGGCGGCGGCGGAGCTGGCCTGGGGCCGCAGCGTCGCCTTCCTGAAGCGCTATCTCGGCTAGGGCCGGCGGCCCGCTGCCGTCCGCTGCAGCAGCATGCCGCCCGCCATGGCGGCGACGAAGAGCGGCGCCTTGCCGCCGTCCAGCAGGAGGGCGGCAAGGCCCGGCCCGGGGCAGAAGCCGGCCAGGCCCCAGCCGATCCCGAAGACCAGGCTGCCGAGGAGGAGCGGCGCGTCGAGCGCCGTCTTCTCCGGCCAGTGGAAGGTCTCGGCGCAGTATGGCCGCTGCCGGCGCCGGGCCAATGCGAAGAGCGGCGCCGCCACCAGCAGGGCGCCCAGCATCACCAGCGCCAGGCTGGGATCCCAGCCGCCCGCCGGCAAGGCGGCGATATCGAGGAAGCCCAGCACCTTTGCCGGATTGGCCATGCCGGAAACGACGAGTCCGATGCCGAACAGCAGGCCGGCCGCAGCCGCGGCAAGGAGGCTCCGCATGATCTCAGCTCCCCGCCAGGTGGCGCAGCACGAACACCGTCGCCATCCCGGCGGCCATGAAGGTGAAAGTCGCCGCCAGCGAGCGCCGGGAAAGCCGGGCAAGCCCGCAAACGCCGTGGCCGCTGGTGCAGCCGCCGCCGAGCCGCGTGCCGAAGCCGACCAGGAGGCCGGCGAGGGCGATGCGAGGCCAGCCCGCCGTAATCTCGACCCCCATGCCGAATCCCGCTTGCGCCGCCAGCCAGGCCCCGAGGATCAGGCCGGCGACGAACAGCAGCCGCCAGGATCCGCCATGGTGGATTCCTCCCGGTATTCCGCCGAGGATGCCGCTGATCCCGGCGATCCGCCCGTTTGCCAGCAGCAGCAACCCGGCGGCGGCGCCGATCAGGGCTCCGCCGATCAGCGAGGCGAACGGGGTGAAATGTTCCATGGACTCCATCCTCTGGGTTGGTCGCGCGGGGATTCCGGGGACAAGCTTTGGCATTGCGCAGGCGAGGTCAATGTCGGCATTGTCGCAGCCGCCGCCGGGCCGATCGGGCGGCGCCAATCGGGAGGCAGAGAATGAGGATGGGAACCGGCCTGCGCCACGCGCTGCCTTTGCTCGCCCTTTTGGTCGCGGGCGCCGGGCTGCTGGCCGCCTGTTCCGCCGATACCGGGCGCGTCGATTTCGCCGCCCTGGCAAGGTCCGGCAGTCCGAACGATGCCCTGGCCTGTCCGGCCGGGCTGTGCGCCGCGGCAGTCGACCTGATCACCGCGCCGGTGCCGCTTTCCGCCGCGGCGCTGGCCGCGAAGGTCGCGGAGATCCTGCCGGCCGAACCGCGGACCGAGCTGGTCTCGGGCGGTACGCCGGCGGCGGACGGCACGACGGAATTTGTCCTGGTGCAGCGCTCCGCCGTGTTCCGCTTTCCCGATACGGTGAATGTCCTGGTGCGGCCGATCGATGCCGGCCATGCGGTCATCGCCCTCTACAGCCGCTCGAACTACGGCTACGGCGATTTCGGCGTCAATCTCGCACGCCTCAAGACCTGGCTTGCCGATCTCGGTGTGGCGGCAGGGGAAAACCGGTAAATCGTGGTGAATTTTGTGTTGACGCGCCGCCGCCAACCGACTGATTGAGCCGGCCGAGAGGCTTCTGCGCCGACTTTTCCACAGAACTATTTCTGCGGCGCCAGTAATGGATTGAGCCCCTACGGAAAATCGGGTTACTTAGCCGATCTCTGAAATCGCGCCGGTGCATTTCCGCATGAACGAGTCGCCCGAGCCGCGCTACGCCTTCGTCGAATTTGCCGACGCCGCCGATGCGACGCATCGCAATACGCGAGAAATCTTCGCCTATTGGCGCAGCCTGTGGCGCGACGGCCGGCCGCCCTCGCGCCAGGAAATCGACCCGGTCGAGATGCGCGCTTATCTGGCCTATGTCACCATGGGCGACCTGGAATCCGAGCCGCTGCGGGTCAAGTACCGGATTTACGGCACCGCCCATGTCGCGTTCAACAAGCGCGACCTCACCGGCCACTATCTCGACGATTTCGACTATGCCGCCTTCGACCACATCGACTGGCTCGCCTGTTTCAGGCATCTGCACCTGGCCAAGCGGCCGATCATCGGCGACAACAGCTTCAAGACCTCGAGCGGCCTCTCCCGGCCCTATGAATACTGCATCCTGCCCCTGTTCCGGGACGGCGATCCGGCTGGCGGCTTCCTGGGTTTCGAGGCGCTCGACCTGCTCGACCGCCGGCAGATCCCGGATTTCGGCGTCCTCAATGCGCGCGGCAATGCCGCATCCTCGGCGGCGCAGTAGGTCAGGCGTCCCGCGCCGAGCGCTCGGCCACCCGCTCCAGCAGGTCCTTGGCGAAGGCGTCGCAGGCGCGCTCGTGTTCGCGCAGCTCGGGCAGGCCGACGATGTCGTGGAAGGCCGCGAAGCTCAACATCTCGCCTTGCATCCCCGTGGTCTCGCCGCTCGCCTTGAGCAATCCATAGAACCGCTTCAGCGCATGGGCGACGACATAGGTGGCCGCCACCGGGAAGGCGACGACGGCATAGCCGATCTGCTCCAGGGCCTCGGCCGACAGCACCGGCGTCTTGCCGCCCTCGACATTGTTCGCCATGCAGGGGGCGGGGATCTCCGAGCAGATCCGGCTCATCTCGTCGATGCTGAGCGGCGCCTCGACGAAGATCAGGTCGGCGCCGGCCTCGCGATAGATCTGCGCGCGCTCGATGGCGGAATCCAGCCCCTCGATGGCGCGGGCATCGGTACGAGCCATGATCACCAGATCGGCATCCCGCCGGGCGTCCAGGGCGGCCTTGATCTTCGCCGTCATCTCGGTGGTCGGGATGACCCGCTTGCCGTCCATGTGGCCGCAGCGCTTCGGCGCCACCTGGTCCTCGATGAACAAGGCGGCAACACCCGCCCGCTCGAAGGCGCGGACGGTCCGCGCGACATTGACCGCGTTGCCGTAGCCGGTATCGGCGTCGGCCAGGATCGGGAGATCGACGGCATCGCCGAGCCGCGCATACATGTCGGCCATCTCGGTCATCGAAAGCTGGGCGATGTCCGGCGCCCCGAGCAGACTCGCGGTCGCGGCATAGCCGCCGCAGGTGAGGGCCTGGAAGCCCGCCATCTCCGCCAGCCGGGCGGAGAGCGCATCGTGCACACCCGGCAGCGTGAGGATCTCTGACGCCTCGAGCAACTGGCGGAATCGACTGGTTCGACGCATTTTCTCGCTCTCCGCCCTTGCCGGCGGGAACCGGCGCAGATCTCAAGTGTTAAAGTCCTGGTGGGCTGGAATCTAACCTCCTGCCTGCCGAGTCTGGGAAGGGCGAGTTGCGAGAAAGTCGTAGAATCCGGTTGAATTCCGGGCCGCGAAATCCGAGACTGGCGCCGGAATACGAAGCTTAGGCACTCCACTGGGAAGAGGAACCCCACATGTATAAGAAGAGCGTTACCGCCTTGACCGCTGCTGCGCTGCTGGCCGGAGCGGCCATCGGCTGGGCCGGCGCGGCCCAGGCGCAGGACGACGCCGCCGCCACCTGGACCAAATACCAGGAAGCGGTCCGGCTCGCCGAGCTGTGCCGTGACATGAACCACGACAGCGCTGCCTGGGGCAAAATGGGCCCCTATATCGACAGCAAGGTCAATCACGAGATCGGCGGCGGCGAGCGTCTGACCCTGATCGAGACCGCCAAGACCGATGCCCGCAAGCTGTCCAAGCATGGCGGCTGCGACAGCGACGACGGCAAGGGCCTGCTGGCCCTCTATGATTCGGAACTGGCGCCCCTGCTTCAGTAGCGTTTCGCGCATGTGGCGCGATGGCGCCGGCCCCATCGATGGGGTCGGCGTTTCCATTTGCGCCAGGCCATGGATCTCCGGGACCCTGCAACGATGACCGAAAAGCCGCATCTGCGCCGGATCCGGTCCGGCTTATCCGGTCTCGGCCTGGGCCTGGGCCTGGCCTTGGGCCTGGGTTGGCCGGCGCCCGCTTCGGCCCAGGACATGACCCTGGTCTATGCCCGCTACCACATGGCCATCCGCGCCGCCGTCCTGTGCCGCGGGGTGGCCCCGGATGCTGCGACCTGGCGGCGCTGGGCGGCCTATATCGATGCCAAGACCGAACATGAACTCGGCGCCGGCGAGCGGCTGACGGCGATCGAGGGCGCCAAGACCGACGTGCGGATCCTGGTCCGTACCCGCGGCTGCGATGACGAAGACCTCGTCTATCTATTGAGTATTTTCGATGCGGAACTCGCCGGCAGGTAGCATGTCCGGCGGCCCAGGCCTCAGCGCCCCTCGCGCTTCCAGGCCAGCATGATGGCCCCGAGCCCGAGGAAGAAGGCGGCCCAGGGCGGCAGCAGCGGCGCCTGGTTGACCCCGGTCACCACATAATCCTCGTTGCGCACCAGGCCGAACCAGTGGAAGCCGGAGCGATCGCTGGTCGCCGAGACCCGGCGCAGGGTCGGCATGCCGTCGCGGATGAAGACCTGGCTGCCGCCGCCGGTCGCTTCCAGCAGCGGCTTCAGGGGCAGAACGCTCGCCCGCGGGTCGCGAAACTCCAGGGAATTGAGCGCCCCGGCGGCGGCAAAGGCCTGGCGCTGGCCGTCGGTCACGCGATAGAGGCCCTGATCGCTCGCCTGCAGCGTCGCCACCGATTTTCCGTGGCCGGCATCGGTCAGCCTGGCGGTATCGTGGGTGCCGTCCGGGCGGATGACCTCGACGCTGGCCGGCTGCGTCGAGAGGCTGCGCCGTTCGACCTCGAGCTTGCCGTCGATCATCGTCGCCCGGAGATCCTCTTCCTCGAGCTCGGGTTCCTGCATCAGCCAATGGGCGGTGCGGCGAATCAGTTCGGCCTGCGGACCGCCGCCTTCGAAGCCGCGGGACCACAGCCAGATCTGGTCGGAGAAGAGCTGTGCGACCCGCCCCTTGCCGACCCGCTCCAGCACCAGCAGCGGCAGCCCGTCGGCGCCACTCATCACGGTGTTGCCGCGGGTCGCCGTCGCCGCGATCTGCCGGAACCAGCGACCCCATTTCTTCTCGTCGCCGTCCTTTGGCGCCAGATCGGCCGTCACCGGATGCCGCCGCCCGATATCCGTCAGGCCCGGGCGGAACCCCTTGGAGACCACTTCCCCGGTCGGATTGGCCGAGAAGATCGTGTCCAGCGGCGTCCTATAGAGACTGAACTGGCCGGCCGAGGTCGGGCCCGCCGCCTCCAGCACCGCGCCGCCGTTCTGCACGTAGTCGGCGATGTGGAAGAAATACTCCTCCGGCAGGATTCCCAGGTGCTGGAACCGGTCGAAGATGATCAGGTCGAATTCCTTCAGCTTCACGTCGAACAGGTCGTCGATCGGGAAGGCGATCAGCGCCAGCTCGTTGATCGGCGTCGCGTCCTGCTTGTTGGGCGGCCGCAGGATGGTGAAATGGATGAGATCGACCGAGGGGTCGGATTTCAGCAGGTTCCGCCAGTTCCGCTCGCCGGGATAGGGCTCGCCGGATATCAGCAGGACCCGCAACCGGTCGCGCACGCCGTTCACCGGCAGCACCGCGGTGTTGTTGGCCACGGTCAGTTCCTGCTGGCCCTTCTCGACCTCGATCTCGAATACGCTCTGGCCGCCATGCTCGATCGGCAGGGGCAGGGTCTGTTCGATGCCGAGCGGCACCGAGATCGGCGGCATCGCCTCGCCGTCGCGCCGGATCGTCACCAGGGCGGAACCGCCGCTCGCCAGCGAGCCCAGGTCGTCGACGCGGAACTTGAGGTCGACCGACTTGCCCACCATGCCGAAGCCGGGGGCCTCGGTCAGCAGGATGCGCCGGTCGCCGGCATCCGGATCGCCGGTCAGCAGCAGGTGCAGGGGCGCATCGAAGCCGAGTGCCTTGGGATCGGCCGGAATATCGTGGATCTGGCCGTCGGTGATGGCGATGACCCCAGCCAGGCGCTGCAGCGGCACGTCGGCGAGGCCGCGCTGCAGGGCATCGATGAGCTCGGTGCCCTTCTCGGCGCTGTCGGTCCCGGCGCCGCCCTCGATGACCTTGACCTCGAGATCGGGGAAGGCGGCGAGATCGCGCTTCACCGCGGCAAGGGCCGTCTCGGTATCCTGCGTCCGGTGCTCCAGCCGCTGGCTCGGCGAGCGGTCGACCAGGACGACGGCGATGTCCTTCTGGAAGCTCCGCTGCTCCTCGATCAGCGAGGGATCGAGCAGGGCCACCGTCAGGAGCCCGCCGGCGACGAGGCGCCAGGCGGTGCCGCGCGCGCGGCGGAGGAAGGCCAGGCAGAGGAGCAGCAGATAGGCACCGCCGAGCGCGGCGACGGCCGGCCAGGGCAGCAGCGGGTGGAGGGCGACGGAAAAGGCTCCCCAGGTCATTGTCCCAGCCTTTCCAGGATGGCCGGGACATGCACCTGGTCGGATTTGTAGTTGCCGGTCAGGGCATACATCACTAGGTTGACGCCGAAGCGATAGGCCATCTCGCGCTGCCTTTCGCCGCCGGGCGTCACCGGGAAGATCGGCTGGCCGACATCGTCGACCGCCCAGGCGCCGGCATAGTCGTTGCTGCCGACGATGACCGTGGCGACGCCGTCATTCACCCGGCTGTTCGCGGTCTCGACCCAGAGGCTTCCGCCGATCCACCGGCCGGGAAAGTCCTTCAGCAGGTAGAAGGCGCGGGTCAGCACGTGGTCGGGCGCGATCGGCGCCAGCGGCGGCACGTCGAGACCGGCGGTCAGCTCCTGCAGCCGCAGCACGCCGGGGCCGGAGCCGCCGGAGAGGCCGGAGACGTTCTGGTCGGCGGTGTCGAAGAAGATCAGCCCGCCGCCGGCGATGTATTTGTTGAGCTTGTCGATCGCCCGCGCCGAGGGGACGCGCTGGGTCGCGGTCATCGGCCAATAGAGCAGGGGATAGAAGGTCAGGTCGTCGGCCTCGAGATCGACGCCGACCGGGTCGCCGACATCGGTCGAGGTGCGCTCGAGCAAGATCGAGGTGAGGCCGTTGAGCCCCGCCTTGCTGGTCGCATCGACATCCGGCACGCCGGTCCGCACGAAGGCGAGGTGGGTGGTCTGCATGGCGGCAATGATGTCGTCGTCGGTCATCGGCTGGGCCGATGCCGGCTGCGCGGCCGCCAGCAGGCCGAGCAGGGCCAGCAGCAGGAGGCCGGCCGTCGCCCGGCCGGCGCGGATCTGCGAGGCGGTCAGCAGGCCGCGCAGGCGCAGGGCGATGACCAGATCGAGCAGCAGCAGCAGGAACGCGCCGGCAATCATCCAGGGCTTGAAATCCAGCGTATGCGCCCGCGCCAGGGGCTGCGCCGCCAGGCCCAGCGGCCGCAGGATCTTCACCGCCGCGCCGAGGTTGAGCCCGCGCCGCGCCTTGTCCGGGCCGTAGAAGCCGGGCGGGTGGAGCGGCCCGATCTGCGCCTTTGCCAGGTCCTTGGGCAGGATCGGCAGGGCGCCGGCGGTGACCGGTCCCAGCCTGCCGAAGCCGTCCAGGCTGGCCACCGGTTTCAGCGGCTGATCGCCGGCCTCCTCGCCGGCCGGCACGCCGGCGGCGAGCTCGACCAGGCGGCCCAGCATGTCGACGAACAGTCCGGAAAGCGCCAGATCCGACCATTCGGCATTGGCGGTGACATGGAACAGGACACTGTAGCCCTGGCCGCGCTTCGCGCCGGTGACCAGGGGTGTGCCGTCGGCGAGCCGGGCCCAGGTCTTCTGGCCGAGATCGAGTTCCGGCTCCGCCAGCACCTGGCGCTCGACATGCACGTCCTCCGGGATCGCCAGCCCGGCGAAGGGGGAGATGGCGGGGAAGGCGGTGAGCGTCGTCGGCTGGGCCCAGCTCAGCGCGCCACCAAGCACGCGGTCGCCCTGGCGCAGCCGCACCGGCAGCAGGTTGTCGTCGGTCGCCGCCGCCAGCCGCTCGCCGGCGAATCTGATCAGCATGCCGCCGCGCTCGACCCATTTGGCCAGTTTGGTGCGGCCCTCCGCCGAGATCGCCGTCTGATCCGGCAGGATGATGAGGGCGATCGGCTGGGCGATCAGGGTATCGAGATCGCCGATCCGGACTTCGTTGCCGGGCGCCAGGGCGCGTTCGACATAATAGAGTTCGCCGAGCAGCGGCTGGCGGCCCGCCGTCGGATTGTCGGTGATGACGCCGATCGGCTTGCGTCCGGAACTGTCGTCGAGCAGGGCGATGCCGCTGGCCGATTGCGCGCCCTCGATCACCACCTGGCTCGCGCGGCCGCGGAGCTCGATCGGCAGGTCCAGCTTCTGGCTGCCGACCAGGGCATCGGCGGCAAAGGCGATCTCGGAGACCGCGATCGTCCGGTCGTCGCCGTCGAGCACCCGGATCGCGGCCTTCTGCGCCGCGCCGCCCGACGCCCGCATCGCCTTCACCTCCAGGCCCTGGGCCTGCAGCTCCGGCGGCAGCATGACCAGGGGCAGGGCGGCGGGGCCATCGTCGACGATATCGAGCTTGCCTTGCGCCTCCAGCGCCGCGGCCAGGGCCTGATCGGCCTCGGGCTTCGCCCCGGCAAGCCCGTCGCTCAGCCAGACGATGTTGAGGTCGCCGCCCAGCTTCGCCTGGCCCAGGGCTTGCGCCGCAAGGTCGCGATCGATCGGCCAGGGCGAGGGGTTCAGCGTCGCCAGGGTCGCCGCCGCCTGGTCGGCCGAAAGCAGGGAGATCGGACGGATCTGTCCGCCGCTCTGCGGCGCGGTGGCCAGCAGGGCGACGTTCCGGCCCTCGCGGCCCGCCTGGGCGATCGAGTCCTGCGCCAGCGCCATCCGTTCCGGCCAATGCGCCGCCGCCGCCCAGCCGTCGTCGATCACCAGCAGCAGCGGTCCGCCGCGCTGGAACTGTTGCGCGGCGTTCCACAGCGGATGCGAGAGGCCGAGGATGAAGAGCGCGGCGATCACCAGGCGCAGCAGGATCAGCCACCACGGCGTGCGATCCGGCGTCTCTTCCTTCGGCTGCAGGCCGAACAGCAGGCGGATCGCCGGAAAGGGGATCTGCTTGGGGCTGGGCGGCGTCAGGCGCAGCAGCCACCACAGCACCGGCAGGGCGCCGAGGCCGAGCAGCAGCCAGGGCGCCGCGAAACTCAGGGCGCCCCAGGTCAGCATGAGGCCGCCGGCCGGTTCATCGCGCCCGCACCCGCTGGTCGGCCGCCAGCCATTGATAGAGGGTGAGCAGGGCCGGCGCCGCCGGGGCGTCGGTCACATGGCTGGAGAAGCTCCAGCCGGCATGGCGGGCGAGATGCTTCAGCCCTTCCTGGTGCTCGGCGAGGCGGCCGTGATAGGCCTCGCGGATGCTCTCGGCGCGGCTCATCAGCAGATCGCCCTCCTTCTCCAGGCCGAGGAACTTCACCCGGCCGAGGAAGGGCATGGCGACCTCCGCCGGATCCAGCACCTGCAGGAGATGACCGCGGATGTCCTGGCCGGCGAAGCGCTCGATGATGTCGTGCATCTCGTCCAGCGGCGAGAAGAAATCGCCGATCAGCACCACATGCGCATGCGCCGGCAGCTTCGCCTTGGGCGGCAGGCTCGCCGCCTCGCTCTTGCGGGCCTCGGCCTTGGCGGCGACATGGGCCAGGCGGTCGGCCAGCCGTTCCGGCACGTTGCGGCCGGAGACCGGCGGTTCCGGATCGCCCAGCAGCGCCACCCGCTCGCCGGCCCGGGCGAGCACGTTGGCGAGGGCCAGCAGCAGCACCTGGGCGCGCTCGGCCTTGCTCGGCAGGTTCTTGCGGCTGGCATAATCCATCGAGGGCGAGAGATCGCACCACAGGAACACCGACTGCGCCGCCGACCATTCCATCTGCCGCAGGTAGAGCCGGTCGGATTTCGCCGACTGGCGCCAGTCCAGGCGGCGCATCTCGTCGCCGGGCGTGTAGAGCCGGTACTGCCAGAAGACGTCGCCGGGCCCGATCCGGCGCCGGCCGTGCACGCCCTGCTCGATCGAGGCGGCGATGCGCTCGGCGGCGATCAGCAGCGGCGGCAGGCGCGCGGCGATGCCGGCGGCGTCCGCCTTGGCCCGTTCCGGTGCAAGCGGCAGCGACATCAGCGGTTCACCCGATGGTGCGGCAGGTTGCGTCCTCCGCGCCCATGCTCAGCCCAGCAGCCCGACCAGGCGGTCGATGACCGAGGTCAGCGTCACGCCCTCGGCGCGGGCGCCGTAGGTCAGCGCGATGCGGTGCCGCAGCACGGGATGCGCCAGGGCGGCGACATCGTCGATCGAGGGGCTGAAGCGGCCCTGCAGCAGCGCCCGGGCGCGGGTCGCCAGCATCAGCGCCTGGCCGGCGCGCGGGCCCGGACCCCAGGCCAGGTGCTTCTTCACTTCCGGCAGGTCGGAGGTCTCCGGCCGTCCGGCGCGGACCAGCGTCAGGATCGCCTCCAGCACCTTCTCGCCGACCGGGATGCGCCGCACCAGCCGCTGCGCCGCCATCAGCTCCTGGGCGCTCAGCACCTGCGCCGCCTCGGCGTCGCTGGAGCCGGTGGTGACGATCAGCATCTGGCGCTCGGCGTCCTGGCTCGGATAGTCGACGTCGATCTGCAGCAGGAAGCGGTCGAGCTGGGCCTCGGGCAGGGGATAGGTGCCTTCCTGCTCCAGCGGGTTCTGGGTCGCCAGCACGTGGAAGGGCTGGGGCAGGGTATGGGTCTGGCCGGCCACCGTCACCTTGTGCTCCTGCATCGCCTGCAGCAGGGCGGACTGGGTCCGGGGGCTGGCGCGGTTGATCTCGTCGGCCATCAGCAGCTGGCAGAAGACCGGGCCGGGGATGAAGCGGAAGCTGCGCCGGCCGGTATCGGCCTCCTCCAGCACCTCGGAGCCGATGATGTCGGCCGGCATCAGGTCGGGGGTGCACTGCACCCGGCGGGTATCCAGCCCGAGCACCCGGCCCAGGCTGTCGACCAGCTTGGTCTTGGCGAGGCCCGGCACGCCGATCAGCAGCACGTGGCCGCCGCCGAGCACCGCAATAAGCGATTGCTCGATGGTCTGTTCTTGGCCGAAAATGACCTGGGCGATGTTGTGGCGCACCTGACCCAGGCGCTGGGCGATGCTTTCGATCTCGCGGGCCAGGTCGGCACCCGGGACACCGCCCGGGCTGGGGGTGGCGGCAAGGGGCGCTGCGGGAGTGCTGGAATGGGACCCGGGAATGCTATCAGTTGTCGCCAAGTTGATCACCTTGCGTTCGCTGACGGTTGCTGAAAATGCAGCGTAATCCTTCGTCCGGCGACCTGTCCAACCCCGATTTTAATCAGCTGCCGAGCTGCGGGGATTTCGATATGCGAATCGCCCGCGACGGCACCTGGTTCTATCGTGGCTCGCCGATCGGCCGGAAACCGCTGGTCAAGCTATTCTCCACGGTATTGCGGCGGGAAGATGGCGAATTCTGGCTGGTGACGCCGGTCGAGCGCGGCCGGATCCTGGTCGACGACGCGCCCTTCACCGCGGTGGAGATGACGGCCCGGGGCCGTGGCCGCGATCAAATCTTGGTGTTCCGCACCAATGTCGACGACGAGATTGCCGCCGGCCCCGAACACCCGATCCGCGTCGCCGCGCGCGACGACCGCCAGCCCAGCCCCTATATCATGGTAAGAAGCGGGCTGGAGGCGCTGATCCTCCGATCCGTTTTCTATCACCTGGTGGAGATCGGCGAGTTGCGCGAGGTCGACGGCATGGAGCAACTGGGCGTGTGGAGCGGCGGCATGTTCTTTCCGCTGGGGGCGGTCGAAAGCGTGGCAGCTGCCCACCCGACGGGCGCCAACCCGACGGGCGCATGAGCCGCACCCTGGTCATCGATCGCCTGGGCCGCAGCGCGCCCGGCCGCCGCTCGGCGCCTGGCACCCAGCCGGCCGGAGTCGCCGCTGCGGTTGCCGCCGGGATCGTGGGCGGCCGGGGCGATCACGACCTCAATCCCGGCATGCGGCCCGAACGCGCTCTCACCGCCGCCGCCGTGCTGGTGCCGCTGATCGACCGGCCGGAGGGGATGACCGTGCTGCTGACGAAGCGCACCGACCATCTCCACGACCATGCCGGCCAGGTGAGCTTTCCCGGCGGCCGGGTCGATCCCGGCGATTCCGATGCCGCTGCCGCCGCCTTGCGCGAGGCGGAGGAGGAGGTCGGCCTCGCCCGCCACAAGGTGGACCTGGTCGGCCAGCTCGACGTCTATGTCACCCGCACCGGCTTCGAGGTGACGCCCTGGGTCGGGCTGGTGATGCCGCCCTTTGAGCTCAGGCTCGACGCCTTCGAGGTCGCCGAGGCCTTCGAGGTGCCGCTCGCCTTCTTCCTCGATCCCGCCAACCGCCGCCGCGAGAGCCGGGTCTGGCAGGGGCAGGAGCGGTTCTTCTATGTCTATCCCTGGCCCGGCTATCACATCTGGGGCGCCACCGCCGGCATGCTGAACAACCTCGCCGAAGTCCTGGCGCCGGAACGGGTGACCTGAGCCATGCGCCAGTTCCTGATCTTCGTCGTGCCGCTGATCCTGCCGACCCTGCTGTACTATTTCTATCTGGTGGCGCGTCAGGGCCATCGGGAGACCATGGCCGCCGATCTTCCCTGGTCCTGGCTCGCCGGCGCCGGCGCGCTGCTGCTGGCGGTGACCCTCGGCGCCACCTCGGTGATGGACCGCCACGCGCCGGGCGCCAAATACATCCCGCCGACCGTGGTCGACGGCGTCGTCGTGCCCGGACATTTCGAGGACGCGCCGGTACCGGCCGGGAGTTCGGAATGAAACCGCCTATTGTCTTCCAGTCTCTGCCCCAGCCCTGGATGCGCGAGGGCGCCGCGCGCCGGGTCTATGACGTGCTGGAGAAGGCCGGCGGCGGCCCGCGCTTCGTCGGCGGCTGCGTGCGTGATGCCCTGCTCGGCCGGCGGATCAACGACATCGACATCGCCACGCCGCTCACCCCCGACCGCGTCACCCAGGCGCTGACTGCGGCCGGGCTGAAGGCGGTACCGACCGGCATCGAGCACGGCACGGTGACCGCCGTGGCCGAGGGCGTCGGCATCGAGGTCACCACGCTCCGCCGCGACGTCGAGACCTTCGGTCGCCATGCGGTGGTCAGCTTCACCGCCGACTGGCGCGAGGATGCGGCGCGCCGCGACCTCACCATGAACGCCCTCTCGGCCACCGCCGAGGGCGAGGTGCACGACTATTTCGACGGGCTCGAGGACCTGAAGCTGGGCCGTGTCCGCTTCGTCGGCGCGCCCGCCGACCGCATGCGCGAGGATTATCTCCGCATCCTGCGCTTCTTCCGCTTCCATGCCGATTACGCGCCAGGCGCCTTTGACGCTGCGGCCCTCGCCGCCGCGCTGGAGCTGAAGGCTCATCTCGCGGCGCTCTCCGGCGAAAGGCTGCGCCAGGAGACCCTGAAGCTGCTGGCGGCGCGGCGTGGCGTCGAGACCTGGGGCGAGATGCTCGATCTCGGCGTTGCCGAGACCTATCTGCCCCAGGCGACCAGCTTCGACCGGCTGAAGAAGGTGGCGGGCCTGGAGAGCGAGTTCGACCTTGCCCCCGATCCGGTGCGCCGGCTGGCAGCCCTGGCGCTCACCGGCAGCGGCGGCGCCATCGCCGAGCAGCTGAAGCTCTCCAATGCCGAGCGCGACCGCGTCGTCGCCGCCAGCGCGCCGCGGCCGGATTTCGCCGTCGCCGATCCCCATGACGTGCGCCGGCAGATCTACGATCTCGGCACTGCCCGCGCCCTCGATCTGCTGCTGATCGACTGGGGCGCCAGCCCGCCGGCCGCCGACTGGCACCGCGCCTACGGCATCCTGCGCGACTGGCCGCGGCCGCATTTCCCCCTGGCGGGCCGCGACGCGGTGGCGCTCGGCGTTGCCCAGGGCCCGCGCGTCGGCGAGGTATTGAAGGCGGTCGAGGCCTGGTGGATCGCCGGCGATTTCGCCGCGTCGCGCGATGCCTGCCTGGCCGAGCTTCGCCGCCGGGCGGTCAATTGACCCGCGCGCCGATCTGATCCCTGCACCCCTAGGGCCAGGCGACTTCCGGCGGCATCGACATCAGGATCGCCTCGGTATTGCCGCCGGTCTTCAGCCCGAACAGCGTGCCGCGGTCATAGAGCAGGTTGAACTCGACATAGCGGCCGCGCTTCACCAGCTGGTGCCGGCGCTGTTCCGCCGTCCAGGGCCGGTCCATGTGGCGGCGCACGATGTCGGGATAGATCTGCAGGAAGGCCTCGCCCACCGCACGGGTGAAGCCGAAATCCTTGGCCCAGTCGCCGGAATTCAGGTTGTCGTAGAAGATGCCGCCGACCCCGCGCGGCTCCTGGCGGTGCGGCAGGTAGAAATAGTCGTCGCACCATTTCCTGAAGCGCGGATGATAGTCGGGGTCGAACCCGTCGCAGGCGGCCTGCAGCGCCGCATGGAAGTCGCGGGTGTCCTCGGCCACGGGAAACATCGGCGTCAGGTCGGCGCCGCCGCCGAACCAGGCGGTGGAGGTGACGATGTGGCGGGTGTTCATGTGCACCGCCGGCACCAGGGGCGAGTGCAGGTGGGCGACCAGGCTGATGCCGCTCGCCCAGAAGCGTCCGTCGCCGGCGGCGCCGGGGATCTGCTTGCGGAATTCCGGGGTGAAGGTGCCGAAGACGGTCGAGACGTTGACGCCCACCTTCTCGAACACCCGCCCGCGCATCACCGACATGACGCCGCCCCCGCCATCGCCCGGCAGGCCATCGCCGCCGGCGGCCTCGGGATCGGGGCGCGACCAAGCCTGGCGCTCGAAGCGTCCGGCCGGCAGATCGGCATGGCTGCCGGCATGGTCGGCCTCGATCGCCTCGAAGGCGGCGCAGATCCGGTCGCGCAATCCGGCGAACCAGCCGGCGGCCAGGGGCTTGTGGTCCGGTGGGTAGGCCGTCATCGCGCTGGGAGTCCCGTCTCTGCGGCGCGACCGATCTGGCGCAGCGCCTCGCCGGCGACTATGGCGGCGGCCATCGCCACATTCAAGGAACGCATGCCGGGCTGCAGGGGGATTACCAGCCGGGCATCCGCCGCCGCATGCACGGCGTCCGGCACGCCGCTCGATTCCCGTCCCAGCAGCAGCGAATCCCCGGGCGTGAAGGCGAAGTCGAGATAGGGGATCGCGGCCCTGGTGCTGAGCAGCAGCAGGCGTCCGCTCGGCGCCGTGGCGCGGCGCTCCCGATACGCCGCCCAGGAGGCGTGTTTCGCCAGGTCCACCCGGTCGAGATAATCCATCCCGGCGCGGCGCATCCGCGGCTCGTCGAAGATGAAGCCGCAGGGGAAGATCACGTCGACGCCGAGGCCGAGACAGGCCCCCAGGCGCAGGATCGCCCCGGTGTTCTGCGGGATATCCGGCTCGAATAGGACTAACCGCATGATTCGCCCGCTTTATCCCCGAATTGCGAGGCCGAAACGGCGGCATCGCGCGCTTTGCAAAGGAGTTGATTTCCTTTATATCCAAGTCCTGGGATCGACGGGGATCCAGCACAGGTTTTGCCCAAGCTTTTGGCCGACGATGCGGCGACATGTCGCAAGTTTCCGCGCCGAAGGCATTCCGGGCCCCATGCTATAACCCCCGGCGACTAAAGGGGTTTTTGCACCGGGCCGGGGCATTCGCGCAAGCGCGCATGCGGCGGCGCGGCGTGATGCGTAAGAGGGAGTTACTATGGCAGATCACGCGCAGGCGGCGCATCAGGGTGGCGACGCGGGCGGCACGCGCCGCGATTTTCTTTATCTGACCGCCGCCTCGGTGACGGCATTCGGGGCGGCCTCCGTCGCCTGGCCGTTCATCGACAGCATGAACCCGTCGCAGGACGTCCTGGCCCTGTCCTCGATCGAGATCGACATCTCGCAGGTCCAGGTCGGCCAGTCGATCACCGTGAAGTGGCGCGGCAAGCCGGTCTTCGTGCGGCATCGCACGCCGGAGGAGATCGCCGAGGCCGACAAGGTCGACGCCGCCGAGCTCCGCGATCCGCAGACCGACGCCCAGCGCGTCACCAAGCCGGAATGGCTGATCCTGGTCGGCGTCTGCACCCATCTCGGCTGCGTGCCGCTGGGCCAGAAGGCCTCCGATCCGCGCGGCGAATACGGCGGCTGGTACTGCCCCTGCCACGGCTCGCAATACGACACCTCGGGACGCATCCGCAAAGGCCCGGCACCGAAGAACCTCGAAGTGCCGACCTATGTGTTCGAGAGCGACACCGTCGTGAAGATCGGCTGAGGGAGCGGAAGATGAGCGTCGTATTCAAGAATCCCGTCATCCGCTGGATCGATCACCGCCTGCCGGTCTTCTCCTACCTGCACCACGAGGCGAACGAGTATCCGACCCCGAAGAACCTGAACTACTGGTGGAACTTCGGCTCGCTGGCCGGCGTCATGCTGATGGTGATGATCGTCACCGGCATCTTCCTTGCCATGCAGTACACCGCGCATGTCGACTACGCCTTCAACTCCGTCGAGCGGCTGATGCGCGACGTGAACTACGGCTGGCTGCTGCGCTACGTCCACATGAACGGCGCCTCGATGTTCTTCATCGCGGTCTACATCCACATCTTCCGCGGCCTGTATTTCGGCTCCTACAAGGCGCCGCGCGAGCTGCTGTGGATGATCGGCGTCGTCATCCTGCTGCTGATGATGGCCACCGCCTTCCTCGGCTACGTGCTGCCCTGGGGCCAGATGAGCTTCTGGGGCGCCACCGTCATCACCAACCTGTTCTCGGCGATCCCGCTGGTCGGCAGCAAGATCGTGACCCTGCTCTGGGGCGGCTTCTCGGTCGACAACCCGACGCTGAACCGCTTCTTCTCGCTGCACTACCTGCTGCCCTTCGTGATCCTCGGCGTGGTGGTGATGCACATCATCGCGCTGCACCGCTTCGGCTCCAACAACCCGATCGGCATCGACACCAAGGGTCCGCAGGACGTCATCCCCTTCCATCCGTACTACACGGTGAAGGACCTGTTCGGCATGGGCGTGTTCTTCATCTTCTATGCCTACTGGGTGTTCTATGCCCCGGTCAGCCTCGGCGATCCGGACAACTTCATCCCGGCCAACCCGCTGTCGACGCCGGAGCACATCGTGCCGGAATGGTACTTCCTGCCGTTCTACGCCATCCTGCGCTCGATCCCGAACAAGCTGGCCGGCGTGCTGGCCATGTTCGCGGCGATCGCCGTGCTCTTCATCCTGCCCTGGCTCGACCGCTCGCCGATTCGCTCCGGTTCCTACCGGCCGGCCTTCAAGCGCTTCTTCTGGGCGCTGGTCTTCGTGCTGGCGATCCTGCTGTTCTGCGGCAAGTACCCGCCGGACAACTACTGGCTGCCCTTCGAGTTCACCATCGTGACGCCCGACCTGCTGAAGGAGATGACCGGTGCCGCCTCGATCGACGACATGTGGGCGATCAACGTCTCCGGCGGGCATTTCGGCATGAAGATCATCGCCCTCGGGCAGATGGCGACGCTCTACTACTTCGCCTATTTCCTGGTGATCCTGCCGCTGCTCTCGATCTTCGAGCGGCCGCTGCCGCTGCCGCTGTCGATCAGCCAGCCGGTGCTGAAGGGCGGCGGCGGTGCCGCGGCCCGGGCCCATGCCAAATCGATGGAGAAGGCGTAACATGACCATCCGTTCCATCCTTCTCAACGCCCTGGCGGTCGTGGCCGGCCTCACGGCGGTCCTGTTCATCGCCGCCGCGCCGCATGAAGAGGTCGAGGTCGAGGCGCAGAAGTGGTCGTTCCAGGGCTTCTTCGGCAGCTTCGACCGGCCGCAGCTGAAGCGCGGCTTCCACGTCTACAAGGAGGTCTGCTCGGCCTGCCACTCGATGAACCTGCTGGCCTATCGCAACCTGCAGGACATCGGCTTCTCGGAAGAGGAAGTGAAGGCGATCGCCGCCTCGGTCCAGGTGACCGACGGCCCGAACGACGCCGGCGACATGTTCGACCGTCCCGGCAAGCCGTCCGACCGCTTCAAGGCGCCCTTCGCCAACGAGCAGGCGGCGCGCGCCGCCAATAACGGCGCCCTGCCGCCCGACTTCTCGCTGCTGGCGCGCTCGCGCGGCGGCAAGGGCTTCCTCGCCTATGACGGTGCCGACTACATCCATGGCGTCCTCGTCGGCTACGGCGAGGCCCCGGCCGGCTTCAATCTCGCCGAGGGCATGAACTACAACAAGGGCTTCAAGGGCCATCAGATCGCGATGCCGCAGCCGCTGAACGATGACTCGGTGACCTTCGAGGACGGCACCAAGGCGACCCTCGACCAGGAGGCCAGGGACGTGGCGGCTTTCCTCGCCTGGGCCGGCGAGCCCAACCTGGAGAACCGCAAGCGCACCGGATTGCGGGTGATGCTGTTCCTGGTCGCCTTCACCCTCATCGCCTATGCCGCCAAGCGGAAGGTCTGGGCGAAGATCCACTGACGCCGAACGCCGCGCCGGCGCCGGCCGGCCTTGGCCTGCTTCGCAAGCGCCGCCCGCGATGATAAGTTGCGGGCGGCGAGTTGCGTTTCAGGGGGTTTTTTCTGAATGGACGTTCAAGAGTTGAATAGGCGTTCAGCTTCTTGCCGTCCCCGCCGGGGGCCGGCAGGGTGAGCGTCCATCCCCCCGCCAGCGGCATCACCGGCCTCGACCATACCCTGATCGGGGTGCGCGACCTGGAGGCCGCCCGCAAGACCTGGCAGCAGCTCGGCTTCACCCTGACCCCGCGCGGCCGGCATATCGGCTGGGGCACCGGCAACTACTGCATCATGCTCGAGACCGGCTATATCGAGCTGCTCGGGGTCGTCGACCACAGCCAGTTCCTCAACAATCTCGACCGCTTTCTCGAGCGCCGCCAGGGGCTTATGGGGATCGCCTTCGGCACCGACGACGCCTCGGCCTGCGTCGCCGCGCTGCAGGCGGCCGGGCTCAGTCCCGACGGGCCGAAGGATCTCGCCCGCAAGCTGGAACTGCCGGAGGGCGATGTCGAGCCGGCCTTCCATCTCATCTACCTGAAGCCGGAGGAAACCCCGGCGGTGAAGGCCTTCATCTGCCACCACCGCACGCCGGACCTGGTCCGCCGCAAGGAATGGCAGCGCCATGCCAATCGCGCGACGCGGCTGATCTCGGTCACCGTGGTCTGCGACGATCCGGTGAAGGCGGCGCTGGGCTATCTGCCGATCTTCGGCCCCGACCGGGTGAAGGTCTCGGACGCGCTGACGGTGGTGGATTGCCGGTCCTCCGACGCGCCCAATGGCGGTGGCGCGCTGCGCTTCGTCACCCCGGCCGGGCTGCAGCTGCTCTATGCCGATATCGCGCCGCTGCCGGCCAATCCGCTGCCCTGGATCGCGGCGATGAAGATCGAGGTCGCCGACCAGCAGCGCTGCGAGGATTTCCTGCGCGACCAGAACCTGCCGGTGGTGCGGACCTGGAAGCGCTGCCTGGTGCCGCCGGAACTCGCCAACGGCTGCATCATCGAGTTCGTCGAGCGCTCCTAGCAGATTCCCTCTAGAGGCGGGCGAGGGCCTCGGCCGCCAGGCGCCGGGTCAGCTCGCCGGCGGGGAGCCGCGGCCCCAGGGCCGCGGCCTGGCCGGCCCAGAGATTGGTGAAATCCCCCGAGCCCGCCGCCTCGGCCCTGGCGCGCAACGGCTGCAGCGGCCCGGCGGCGAAGGGAAAGCGCGGCAGATCGCCGGCGAGCGGCCCCTGCTCGCGCATCAGGCGATTGACGATGCCGCGGGCGGGGCGCCCGGTGAAGACATCGGTGATCGCGGTGGCATCGTCTCCGGCCGCCGCCAGCGCCGCGCGATGCAGCGGCGAGATGGTGGCCTCGGGCGCATGGAGATAGGCGGTGCCGATCTGCACCGCGGCGGCGCCGAGCGCCAGGGCGGCGACGATGCCGCGGGCATCGGCGATGCCGCCGGCGGCGATCACCGGCACCCGCACCGCATCTACGACCTGCGGCACCAGGGCGAAGGTGCCGACCTGGCGCGCCATGTCCGCGGCGAGAAAGCTGCCGCGATGGCCGCCGGCCTCGAAGCCCATGGCGACGATGGCATCGCAGCCCCGGGCCTCCAGCCAGCGCGCCTCGGCGACGGTGGTGGCCGAGGCGACCACCCTGGCACCGGCCCGCCTGACCCGGTCCAAGAGCGCCGCCGCCGGCAGGCCGAAATGGAAGCTCACCACGTCCGGGCGGGTTTCCTCGACCAGGGCGCAGAAGGCGGCATCGAACGGGGCGCGGCCGGTGGCCGGGACCGGTGTTGCGGGATCCAGGCCGAACTCGCGGTAATAGGGTGCCAGTCGCCGGCGCCAGGCCTCGATCTCCGCCGCCTCCGGCTGGACGGCGGGGTGGCAGAAGAAGTTGAGATTGACCGGCCGCGATGTCGCCCGGCGGATGGTGGCCAGGGCGGCGCGCACCTGGTCCACGGTCATCTGGGCGCAGGGCAGGGAACCGAGGCCGCCGGCGGCGCTGACGGCGATCGCCATCTCCGGGCCGGAGGCGCCGGCCATGGGCGCCTGGACGATCGGCAGCTCGATGCCGAAGAGATCGAGGATCCGCCGATCGGGCCAGCTTTCCATGACGGCGCCCCTAGCGTTTCCTGGCCGCTTCCTGCTTGCGATGCTCCTCGACCGGCAGCCCGCCGACGCCCCAATCCTCCATCTCGACCTCGTCGATGACGACGAAGGTTGCGGCCAGCGGCTTGTTGAGGACGTCGAGCAGGAGCTGGCTGACGCCCTTGATCAGCGCCGCCTTCTGCTCCGGCGTCACCCGAGTCTTACCGGGCAGGCTGCCTTCGCGGGTCACCTTGATGTTCACATACGGCATCGCGGTCTTCCTTTCGAGAGAACGGCCGGTCTACCACCGGCCCGCATGGGCGCCGCCGTCGACATGCAGGATCTCGCCGGTGACGAAGGCGGCGTTGTCCAGATAAAGCACGGCCTCGGCGATCTCGTCCACTTCACCCATGCGCTGCATCGGATGCAGGCCGGCGAGGAACGTCCGGGTGGGTTCCGGGTGCATGGGCGTCTTGATGATGCCCGGCGAGACCGCATTCACCCGGATGCCCTTGTCGGCATATTCGATCGCCAGCGCGCCGGTCACGGCGCTCAGCCCGCCCTTGGTGAGCGAGGCCAGCGCGGCGGGAACGCCGCCGATCGGCTGATCGACCAGGCTTGTCGTGATGCTGACGATATGCCCGGAACCCTGCTTCAGCATCTGGGCGGCGGCCCGCTGGGTGATGTGGAAGAAGCCGTCGACATTGACGGCGAAGGCCGAACGGTAATCCTCGGCGGTATATTCGGTGAACGGCTTGCTGATGAAGATGCCGGCATTGTTCACCAGGGTGTCGATCCGCCCGAAGCGCGCAAGCGCCGTTTCGATCACCTTGTCGGCGGTCCTGGGGTCGGAGATATCGCCCGGCACCGTCACATAATCCGGCAGCTGGCTCGCCTTCACCGAGCGCGCGGTGCCGACCACCAGGTAGCCATGCGCCAGGAACTCCTGCACCAGCTTCTCGCCGATACCCTGGGAAGCGCCGGTAATCACGGCAACCTTACGAACCGATTTCATGTCTTCCTCCCGTTTGACGTCCAATGGCGCAGACTGCGCCGGTGGGGAAGACATAGGATCTTGCGGATTTCGGGTGAATAGTTAAAAATATCAAGATATCCTTCCAGTTATAGGAAGAATGATGGATCGCATCGAGGCCATGCGGATCTTCGTGGCGGCCCTGGACGAGGGCAGCCTGGCCGGGGCCGGCCGAAGGCTGGGCCATTCGCCGGCCGCGGTCTCCCGGGCGATCGCCTTTCTCGAGGCCCATGTCGGGACCGAACTGCTGCATCGGACCACGCGGACCCTGCGCCTCAGCGAGGCGGGCGAGCGCTATGCGGTGGCATCAAGGCGGGTGCTGGCCGATCTCCTGGAGGCAGACCTGGTGGCTCAGGGCCTGGGTGCTGCCCCCCGCGGCCTCCTCAGCCTGACCGGCTCGCAATACAGCGGCGTTGCGATCCTGCGGCCGGTCGTCGACGCCTTTCTGGAACAGTATCCGGCGGTCAGGGCGAAGCTGGTGCTGCTCGACCGACAGGTCAACCTGGTCGACGAGGGCTTCGACATCGGACTCCGCATCGCGCAGCTGGCGGAATCCAGCATGGTGGCGATCCGCGTCGGTGCCGTGCGCCGCGTGGTCTGCGCGGCGCCAGCATATCTGGCCGGGCGGCCGCCGATCCGCGAACCGAAGGACATCGCCGGGCATCAGACGATCGCCATGTCGGTCTTCGGCAACGACGCATGGACATTCCCGCCTTTGCCCGGATCGCCGCAGCCGCAGCACATCCGCATCGAGCCGCGCATCTTCACCAATTCGATCACCGCCGCGATCGGCTCGGCGGTCGAGGGCCATGGCCTGACGCGGACCTTCTCCTTTCAGATCGCCGATCAAGTGCGGGACGGCAAGCTAGTGGTGGTGCTCGACGACGGCGACGATCCGGGCCTGCCGGTGCATCTGGTGACGCCCGAGGGACGCCTCTCCGTCCCCAAGGTGCGCGCCTTCTTCGATTTCGCGGTGCCGCGCCTGAAGGCGGAATTCGCCCGCCCGGGGCCGGCCTAAAGCGCCGGCGCCGGTCCCGCCGCGGTGTCAGACGTTGAAGCGGAAATGGAAGATGTCGCCGTCCTGGACGACGTATTCCTTGCCCTCGGCCCGCATCTTGCCGGCCTCCTTGGCCGCCGCCTCGCCGCCGCAGGCGACGAAATCGTCATAGGCGATGGTCTCGGCGCGGATGAAGCCGCGCTCGAAATCGGTATGGATGACGCCGGCGGCTTCCGGCGCCTTGGCGTTGCGGCGCACCGTCCAGGCGCGGGCCTCCTTCGGCCCGACGGTGAAGAAGGTGATGAGGTCGAGAAGGCCGTAGCCGGCGCGGATCACCCGGGTGAGCCCGGTTTCCTTCAGGCCCAGCGAGCTCAGATATTCCTGCTTCTCCGCCTCGTCGGTGAGCTGCGCCACTTCCGCCTCGATCGCCGCCGAGATGACGACGGTGGCGGCACCCTCGGCCTTGGCCCAGGCGGCGACCTTGGCGGATAGGGCATTGCCGGTGGCGGCCGCGGCCTCCTCGACATTGCAGACATAGAGCACCGGCTTGCCGGTCAGCAGCTGCAGCTGCTTGAAGGTCGGCTTCTGCTCGGCGCTGAGGGATTTCACGACGGAGCGCGCGGGCTTGCCGGCGCGCAGGGCCTCCAGCGCCGGCTGCATCACGTCGAGCAGCATCTTCGCGTCCTTGTCGCCGCCCTTGGCCTTCTTGGACGCGGCGTCGACCCGCTTCTCCAGGCCCTCGAGATCGGCCAGCATCAGCTCGGTCTCGACGGTCTCCGCGTCGCGGATGGGATCGATCGAACCCTCGACATGGGTGACCTCGCCCTCGAAGCAGCGCAGCACGTGGACGATGGCGTCGACCTCGCGGATATTGGCGAGGAACTGGTTGCCGAGGCCCTCGCCCTTGGAGGCGCCGCGCACCAGGCCGGCGATGTCGACGAATTCCAGCTGGGTCGGCACGATCTTCGCCGACTTGCCGAGCACCGCGATCCGGTCCAGCCGCTCGTCCGGCACCGCCACCCGCCCGACATTGGGCTCGATGGTGCAGAACGGATAATTCGCCGCCTGGGCGGCCGCCGTCGAGGTGAGCGCATTGAACAGGGTCGACTTGCCGACATTCGGCAGGCCGACGATACCGCAGTTGAAACCCATGGTGCTTGATCCCGGTGAAAAGCCATCGATCGGCACCGGGTTTGGACCCCGGCGCGCTTCGGCCGGGGTAATGGCAGAATTGGCCCGGCCTGTCCAGGGCAGCCGCCCCGGCCCCTCCCAAGGGTCCAGGGAAAAAGCACATATATCTGTGCTGTTTCTACAGAACATCGCTAATATTTGCTTAATGCAATGGACATAGCGACGCAGGTCGTATCTGCTTTCCGGGAGTCCGGCCCCCGTGCATATCAGGGCGACGATCTGCGGGATCAACACGTGTCGTCGCCGCATCTTGCGTAGGGGTTTGGGCGATGGCCGATATCTTCGGGACCGCCGGCACCGACAAGCTGCTGGGTACCGCCAGCGCCGACCGCATCAACGGATGGCTCGGCGCCGACCAGATGATCGGCGGCCTGGGAAACGACATCTATTACGTCGACAATCCCGGCGACGTCGCGCTCGAACTCGGCAATGCCGGGCAGGATCGGGTGCTGGCATCCATCTCCGCCACCCTCGGCGCCAACATTGAAGACCTGCAACTGATCGGCGCGGGCAACATCAACGGCACGGGCAATTCCCTCAACAACGCCCTCATCGGCAATATCGGCGACAACCAGCTGGATGGTGGCGCCGGCAACGACACCCTTGCCGGCGGGCTCGGCAGCAACGTGCTGATGGGCGGTTCCGGCAACGACACCTATGTCGTCGGCCTCGGCAACGACACCTTCACGGAACTGGCCGGCCAGGGTACCGACACGGTCCTATCCAATGTGTCGTTCAGCCTGGCAGGCCTGGCGAATATCGAGAACCTGACTCTCGCCGGCTCCGGCGCGGTCCTTACCATCAACGGCACCGGCAATGCGCTCAACAATGTGATCACCGGAGACGCCCTGGGAAACACCTTGGATGGCGGCGCGGGCGACGACCGGCTCTTCGGCAACGCCAACTTCGATGTCCTGCTGGGCGGGGACGGCAACGACCTGCTGGACGGTGGCACATTCGCGGACACGCTGATCGGCGGCAAGGGCAACGACACCTATGTCGTCGACGACGTGAATGACGCGATCTCCGAGGCCATCGGCCAGGGCAAGGATCTGGTACTTGCCTCGGCCAGCTACGATCTGTCCAGCAACCCGGGCCAGGAGATCGAGAACCTGACCCTGACCGGCAACGCCGAGATCGACGGCTATGGCAACGACCTCGACAATATCATTTCCGGCAATGCCAGGGACAACACCCTGTCGGGCGGCAAGGGCAACGACATCCTGATCGGCGGCGGCGGCGGCGACCATTATCTGATCGATAGCCTCGGCGACAAGGTCGTGGAGGGGAGCAATGCGGGGGACGACACGGTGGTTGTCCTCGGCGCGTTCAGCTATGTGCTGGGCGCGAACCTCGAGTATTTGCGTCTCGATCTCGCCACCGGCGACGTGAACGGCACCGGCAATAGCCTGGACAACGTGATCGGCGGCAATGACGACGACAACAAGCTCGATGGCGCCGCCGGCAACGACGATCTTGCCGGCGGCGGCGGCAATGACACGCTGATCGGTGGCGTCGGCGACGATTTCCTGAGCGGCAACGCCGGCGATGACAAGTTGATCGGCGGCGCCGGCAACGACACCTATCAGGTCGGCACGAGCACCGACACCATCGTCGAACTGGCCGGCCAGGGCATCGACACGGTGCGATCCGGCAACGACTACAACCTGGGGCTCTTCGCCAATCTCGAGAACCTGATCCTGACCGGCGCGGCCTTCATCGGCCAGGGCAACGGCGTCGACAACACCATCCTCGGCACCGGCCTGGCGAACCAGCTGTTCGGCTTCGCCGGCAACGACACCCTGGACGGCGGCGGCGGCATCGATTCCCTGATCGGCGGCACCGGCAACGACATCTACCGGGTCGATAACGCCAGTGACAAGGTCTTCGAGAGCGCTGGCGAAGGCACGGATCTGGTCCAGGCCTCGGTCGGCTACGATCTCTTCGCCAATGCTGGACAGGAGATCGAAAACCTGACGCTGACCGGGAGCGGCAATACCGACGGCTATGGCAACGATCTCGGCAACGTCATCACCGGCAATGGCGGCGCCAATTATCTGTATGGCGGGAAGGGCAACGACACCGTGCTGGGCGGGGCCGGCGACGATTCGCTGGAAGGCGGCGACGGCAATGACAGTCTCGCCGGCGGCATCGGCGATGATTCCTATTTTGTCGAAAGCCTTGCCGACAAGGTTATCGAAGCCGCCAACGCCGGCTACGACACGGTCTATGTCCTCGGCGGCATCAACTATACGCTGGGCGCCAATGTCGAGCGCCTGGACTTCGTCCTGGCCTCCGGCGACGTGAACGGGACCGGCAACTCGCTGGACAATGTCATCCAAGGCAATATCGGCGCCAACAAGCTGGATGGTGGCGCCGGCAATGACCAGTTGTTCGGCGAAGACGGCGACGACACGCTGATCGGCGGGACCGGCAACGACACCTACTTCACCAGCGGCGACAAGGACACCATCGTCGAGCTGGCCGGCCAGGGCACCGACACGGTGGTTGCCGACAAGGACTACAATCTGGCGCTCTTTGCCAATCTCGAGAACCTGACGCTGACCGGCGCGGCCTTCATCGGCCAGGGCAACGGCGTCGACAACTACATCCAGGGCACCGGCGCTGCGAACCAGCTGTTCGGCCTTGCCGGCAACGACATCCTGGACGGCCAGGGCGGGGTCGACACACTGTCCGGCGGCCTGGGCAACGACGTCTACTTTGTCGACTCCGCGAGCGACGCGATCTTCGAGGCCGCGGGCGAGGGCAAGGATCTGGTCAAGGCTGCGGTCAACTACGATCTGTCCAGCAACGTGGGACAGGAGATCGAGAACCTGACGCTGACCGGGAGCGCCGCTGACGGCACCGGCAACGACCTCAACAACGTCATTACCGGCAATGGCAACGGCAACTTCCTGAACGGCGGCAAGGGCAACGACACCCTGATCGGTGGCAAGGGCGACGACAATTATTATGTCGACAGTCTCGCCGACAAGGTGGTGGAGGCGGCCGGCGAAGGGATTGACACGGTGAACGTTCTTGGCGCGCTCGGCTATGCGCTGGCGGCGAGTGTCGAGAATCTCTCGCTCTTCACCGCCGTCGGCGACGTGAACGGCACCGGTAATTCCCTGGACAATGACATCCTCGGCAACAAGGGTGCCAACAAACTGGATGGCGGCGCCGGAAACGACGATCTTGACGGTGGCTTCGGCAACGACACCCTGATCGGCGGCGCCGGCAACGATCTTCTCGACGGCGGCGGCGGGGATGACGGCATGACCGGCGGTGCCGGCAACGACACCTACTACGTCGATTCAGCCCTGGACAAGGTAACCGAGGCGGGCGGCGGCGGTGTCGACCTGGTGCTGTCCTACCTCGACTTCAACCTCTCGACCGGCGGCCTCAATGTCGAGAACCTGCAATTGCTGGGCGGCACCGTCACCGGCATCGGCAACGACCTCGACAACGTGATCACCGGCAACGGTGCCGCGAACCTCCTCGGTGGCGGGCTGGGCAACGACACGCTGCTCGGCGGCGGCGGCGGCGACACGCTGTCCGGCGCCGCCGGCAACGACATCCTGGACGGCCAGGGCGGGATCGACAAACTCTCCGGCGGCCTGGGCAACGACGTCTACTTTGTCGACTCCGCGAGCGATGCGATCTTCGAGGCCGCGGGCGAGGGCAAGGATCTGGTCAAGGCCGCGGTCAACTACGATCTGTCCAGCAATGCGGGCCAGGAGATCGAGAACCTGACGCTGACCGGCGGTGCCACCTTCGGTACCGGCAACGGCCTCAACAATATCATCACCGGCACTGCCGGCAGCAACTACCTGGATGGCGGCGCCGGCAACGACACGCTGATCGGCGGCAAGGATGCCGACACCTATGTTGTCGACAGCCTTGGCGACAAGGTCGTGGAGGCGGCCAACGAGGGGCTCGATCGGATCATCGTGCTCGGTGCATTCAGCTATGCGCTGGGGGCGAATATCGAGGTCCTCGATCTCTCCGGCGCCACCGGCAATGTCGGCGGCGCCGGCAATGCCCTGGACAACGAGATCGACGGCAACAACAAGGACAACAAGCTGGACGGCGGTGCCGGCAACGATACGCTGAACGGCAATTTCGGCAACGACACGCTGATCGGCGGCGCCGGCAACGACCTTCTCGACGGCGGGGCCGGGGACGACGTCATGACCGGCGGCGCCGGCAACGATACCTATTACGTCAACTCGGCCCTGGACACGGTAACCGAGGCGGGCGGCGGCGGTGTCGACCTGATCCTGTCCTACCTCGACTTCAACCTCTCGACCGGCGGCCTCAATGTCGAGAACCTGCAATTGCTGGGCGGCACCGTCACCGGCATCGGCAACGACCTCGACAACGTGATCACCGGCAACGGTGCCGCGAACCTCCTGGCCGGCGGGCTGGGCAACGATACGCTGCTCGGCGGCGGCGGCGGCGACACGCTGTTCGGCGCCAGCGGCAACGACATCCTGGACGGCGGGCTTGGCGCAGACAGCCTGAGCGGTGGGGCGGGAGACGATCTCTTCCTCTATCGCCTCGCCAGCAATTCGGACCTCGCCAATCTCGGCGGCGATTCGATCACGGGATTCGAGACCGGCAAGGACAGGATCGACGTCACCGATCTGTTCTCCGACTTCGGCATCGGCGCCGGGGTCAATCCCTTCGCCGACGGATTTCTGACCCTGGAGGCGAGTGGCGCCAACACCCTGGTGAAGTTCGACGGCGATGGCGCCGCCGGCGGCAACAGCTTCGTCATCCTGGCCACCGTGACGAACGCCATCGTCGCCCCGACCGACCTGGTCTTCTGAGAGACGGCATACCGGGAAGCGGCCGGATCGGCCGCTCCGGGCCAGCGCAGGCGCGGCGCGTGCTTCGCACGATTCGGGGAATAGTCACACGATAATATGCAGTATCTGGTGATTTTCCTTAATTTTCCGTTAAAGCGGTGGACATGACACCCCGGGTGCTATTTGCTTTTTGAGAGTCCGGCCCCCGTGCATGTCAGGGCGACAGTCTGCGGGATCTAAACGTGCTGTCGCCGTTATTTGCGCAGGGGTTGGGGATATGGCCGATATTTTCGGGGGCGCCGGCAACGACAAGCTGGTGGGGACCGCGACCGGCGACCGCATCAACGGCTGGCTCGGCGCCGACCAGATGACCGGCGGGCTGGGGAACGACGTCTATTACGTCGACAATTCCGGCGACGTGGTCACGGAACAGGCGAATGGCGGCGATGCTGATTCGATCTTTTCGACGATCTCGCTGACGCTGGGCGCGAATGTCGAGGGCCTCCTGTTGCGCAGCGGCGCCAATCTCAACGGCACGGGCAACGGCGCCGACAACGGCATCTACGGCAATCTCGGCGGGAATACGCTGTCCGGCGGCGCAGGCAACGATTTTATCTTTGGCTTCGACGGCGACGATATCCTGAACGGCGATGCCGGCAACGACATCCTGGGCGGCGGCGACGGCAATGACCTGATCAATGGCGGCGACGGCAACGACGTCATGTTTGCCGGCTCGGGAACCAATGTCCTCGTCGGCGGCAAGGGGGACGATCTGTATCTTCTCTCCGACGGCACCGACAGCATCGTCGAACTCGCCGGCCAGGGGATCGACAAGATCCGGTCCGACGTGGACTTCAACCTCGGCCTCTACGTCAATATCGAGAATCTGGAGCTCTCGGATATCGCCATTGTCGGCCAGGGCAATGCCCTCAACAACGAGATCACCGGCAACGACAAGGCGAATACCCTGTCCGGCGGCGACGGCAACGATATCCTCGACGGCGACATCGGCAAGGACACGCTGATCGGCGGCAAGGGCAACGACACCTACAAGGTCGACGATGTGGACGACAAGATCACAGAGGCGGCCGGCGAGGGCAGGGATCTGGTCCTCGCTTCCGTCACCTATGACCTGTCCAACAATCCGGGACAGGAGATCGAGAATCTGACCCTGACCGGCGTCGGCAACACAAACGCCGGCGGCAACGGCCTCGCCAATGTCATCACGGGAAATGCCGGCGACAATTTCATGGTGGGGGGCGGTGGCAACGACACCCTGATCGGCGGAGACGGAAGCGACACGCTTGGCGGCGATGCCGGCAACGACGTCATGATCGGGGGCAAGGGTAACGATGAGTATGCTGTCGACAGCCTCGCGGACAAGATCACCGAGGCGGCAAACGAGGGCGTCGATACGGTCAAGGTCTTCGGCGCCGTCAACTATGCGCTCGGCGCCAATCTCGAGATCCTGGATCTCTTTTATGCGACCGGCAATGCGAGTGGGACCGGGAATAGTCTCGACAACACGATCTATGACAGTCCGGAAGACAACAAGCTCGACGGCGGCGCGGGCAATGACACCCTGCAGGGCCTTGCCGGCAGCAATACGCTGATCGGGGGTCTCGGCAACGACACGCTTCTGGGCGGCTCTGGCAACGACATCATGCTGGGCGGTGCCGGCAACGACACCTACTTCACCAGCGCCGGCACCGACGCCTTCAACGAACAGGCGGGACAGGGCATCGATACCATCGTTTCCGACGGCACCTTCGCCCTGGGTGCGCAGTCGAACATCGAGAACCTGGAACTGATCGGCGTCGGCAACTTCAATGGCATCGGCAATGGCCTGGACAACACCATCATCGGCAACGATGCGGTGAACAACCTGCTCGGCGGCGCCGGCAACGACAAGCTGTTCGGCGCCGGCGGCGAGGACAGGCTGTTCGCCAATGACGGCAACGACCAGCTGGATGGCGGTGCCGGTATCGACGAGATGTACGGCGGCAAGGGCAACGACACCTATTATGCCGACTCCGCAAGCGAGGTGGTGCTCGAGGAAGCCGGCGAAGGCACGGATCTGGTGATCGCCGCGGGCAATTTCAATCTCAACATCCTGCTCCCGTCCAACCTGCCGTCCGAAATCGAGAACCTCAGTCTGGCCGGCAGCGGCAACTCGATCGGAACCGGCAACGATCTGAAGAACGTCATCACCGGTAACGGGGGCGACAACATCCTGCGCGGCAACAAGGGCGACGACACGCTGCTGGGCGGCCTCGGCAACAATTCCATCGACGGCGGCGCCGACAACGACGTCATGACCGGCGGCAAGGGCAACGACTTCTATTACGTCGACAGCATCGGCGACAAGGTGATCGAGGCGGCCAACGAGGGCAGCGATCAGGTCTCCTTCTTCGGCGCCTTCGACTACGTGCTGGCTGCCAATGTCGAGATTCTTTCCCTGGTCAATGCCATCGGCAATGTCGCCGGCACCGGCAACACGCTGGACAACGTCATCACCGGCAATACCGGCAACAACAAGCTGGACGGCGGGGCCGGCAACGACACGCTGCTGGGCTGGGTCGGCGACGACACGCTGATCGGCGGCACCGGCAACGACCAGCTGTTCGGCGATGTCGGGGTGAATTCCCTGCAGGGCGGCGCCGGCAACGACACCTATCTGGTCGGCACCGGCACCGACACCTTCGTCGAGCTGGCCGGCCAGGGCATCGATACGGTGCAGTCGGGCAAGGACTACAACCTGGCGCTCTTCGCCAATTTCGAGAACCTGATCCTGACCGGCGCGGCGGTCATCGGCCAGGGCAACGGCGTCAACAACTCGATCCTCGGCACCGCCGGGGCGAACCAGCTTTACGGTCTCGCCGGCAACGACACCCTGGACGGCGCCGGCGGCATCGACCTCCTGGTCGGCGGCATCGGCAATGATCTCTATCGTGTCGACAATTTCAACGATGCCATTACCGAGAATGCCGGCCAGGGCATCGATACGGTGGAGTCGACGACCGATTACGCCCTCTCCAACAATGCGGGCCAGGAGATCGAGAACCTGACCCTGACCGGGATCGCCGACAGCTTCGGCGACGGCAACGACCTCGCCAATGTCATCACCGGCAATAGCGGCGACAATTCCCTGTATGGGGCCAAGGGCAACGACACCCTGCTGGGCGGCCTGGGCGACGATGGACTGGATGGCGGCGAAGGCAACGACCTGCTGGTCGGCGGCAAGGGCAACGACGTCTATTTCATCGACAGCCTGGCCGACAAGGTGACCGAGGCGGCGAACGAGGGTTTCGACTGGGTCTACGTCATGGCCGCCATCAACTATACCATGGCCGCCAATCTCGAGAACCTGGATCTCTTCTACGCGCCCGGCGACGCGAAAGCGACCGGCAACGGGCTCGACAACTGGATGACCGGCCAGGGCGGCAAGAACACCCTGGACGGCGGCGCCGGCAACGACAGCCTTGACGGCAGCGACGGCGACGACATCCTGATCGGCGGGACGGGCAACGACCTGATGTTCGGCGGTGCCGGCTTCGACACGCTGATCGGCGGGGCGGGGAACGACACCTATATCGTGAGCGTGGGGGGCGATGTCTTCACGGAACTCGCCGGCCAGGGCATCGACACGATCCAGTCCGATTTCAATACCAGCCTGAACGCCCTCGCGAATTTCGAGAACGTGGTGCTGACCGGCGTGGCGGTGAACGGCATCGGCAACGCCCTCGACAACGTGATCACCGGCAACGGCGCCGACAACATCCTCGACGGCGGCGGCGGCAACGACCAGCTGTTCGGCGGCGCCGGCAAGGACGATCTCGAGGGCGGCGCCGGCAACGACAAGCTGGACGGCGGCACCGATGCCGATACCCTGAACGGCGGCATCGGCAACGACACCTATTACGTCGACAGCCTGCTGGACGTGATCTTCGAAGGCGGCGGCATCGATCTGGTCTTCGCCACCAGCAGCTACGACCTCGGGGCCAATATCGGCCAGGAGATCGAGAACCTGACCCTGACCGGCGGCGGCGGCTTCGGTTACGGCAACGAGTTCAACAACGTCATTCTCGGCACCGCCGGGGACAATCTGCTGCGCGGCGCCGGCGGCAACGACACGCTGGTGGGCGGCGAGGGCAACGATACGCTGGAGGGCGGCACCGGTAACGACGCGATGACCGGCGGCAAGGGCAATGATACCTATTCGGTCGACAGCCTGGCCGACAAGGTGACCGAGGCCGCCAACGAGGGGCTGGACGAGGTCGCGATCGTCGGCGCCATCAGCTACGTGCTGGGCGCCAATATCGAGAACCTGAACCTGATCAACGCCTCCGGCGGCGTGAATGGCACCGGCAACACCCTCGACAACCAGATCCTCGGCAATACCTCGGCCAACACGCTGGACGGCGGCGCCGGCAACGATCATCTCGACGGCCGCGCCGGCAGCGACACCCTGATCGGCGGCCTCGGCAACGACCGGCTGGACGGCGGGACCGGCGACGACATCCTCGAGGGCGGCCTCGGCAACGACACCTATGTCGTCGATTCCAAAAACGATACCATCAACGAGTTCATCGGCGGCGGCATCGACACGGTGCTGTCCGATGTGGACTTCGACCTCGGCTTCGGTCTCAACGGCAATGTCGAGAACCTGACGCTGACCGGGGCCGGGACCTCCGGCATCGGCAACGGCCTGGACAACGTCATCACCGGAACCAGCGCCGGGAATTCGCTCCAGGGCGGCGAGGGCCACGACACGCTCTATGGCAGGGACGGCAACGACGTGCTGGTCGGCGGCCTCGGCAACGACATCCTCGAGGGCGGGCTCGGCGTCGACACCATGCGCGGCGATACGGTCGGTATCGGCGGCGGCAGCGACCTCTTCCTCTACCGCCTGGACACTGTCGGCGACCTGTTCAACCTCGGCGGCGACTTCATCGTCGGCTTCGAGACCGGGATCGACAAGATCGACGTCAGCGACCTGCTTCAGGACTTCAACATCGATTCCGTCTTCACCAATCCCTACGACCCGTCCGATCGCTTTCTGTCGCTGGTGGCGAACGGCGCCGACACCCTGATCTTCTTCGCCCCGAACGGCGGCGCTGGCATGGGCGCCACCCTCCTGGCGACGGTGGTCAATGCGACGGTGACCGAGGCGGATGTCATCTGCTGAGCGGCGGGCAACCGCCGCCGCATCCGCCGGGGCGGCCCGCCTCCACCCCCCGCCGTCTCTTCCGGGCCGGTCACCGGCCACGGAATTATTGTTTCATTGACGCAAAACCACAGACCGCCGGTTCCATTTCGCCCGGCGCCCGGGGCAAAACCGAATATTATTCGGTATCATGGGAATAATATCCCCATCCGCCGGATCCTGTTCGCTCCGCCGGACATTTGACGCCAGATAATACGGTTACGTATAACTGCAATCAACGTATATTTGTGCGGTACAAATAATTCATATGAATCAATAGATTGTATATGAATATGATCTAGATCACATTCCCTGTCGGGCTTTTCGAACCATAATTACGCAAGCAGCGACAATAGGACCGAGGCGGTGGCTCCTCGCGGTCCTGCCCGGCGAATATTCGGCGACAGCTTTCGGTCAGGAGTGGGATCATGGCGATCAATGCAGTGAAGGATCTGGATCGGACGATCGGGGGCATCGCCACCGGCAATGTCATCTCCGGCGCCAATACCCTGAGCGGTGCCCTCGGCAAGGATGCGCCCGGCGTTGCACCGAACCTGGTGAGCCAGATCCAGTACGAGGCGACGATGAAGGCGGTGCCGGCCGGCGGCGTCGACATCGGCGGCATGTTCGGGACCCTGCACATCAACCCGGACGGCAGCTACAGCTATGCCCGGCTGGCCGCCAACATCTACGACGCCGGCATGCCCGATCCCGGCACCGCCGAGATCTTCACCTACAAGCTGACCGACAAGAACGGCGCCAGCGACACCGCCACCCTGACCATCGAGCTGATGCCCGAGGCGACGACGCTCCTCGACAAGAACGGCATCCATGTCGGCACCGGCTTCGACGACTTCATAACCGCGGACGCCTCGACCTATTTCACCCCGAATGCCGGCGGCCAGATCGCCATCGACGGCGGCGACGGCGACGACAAGATCGTCGGCGACGACAATTCCAGGAACCTGCTGATCGGCGGGGCCGGCAACGACTGGCTGATCGGCGGCACCAAGGCCGACGTGCTGGAAGGCGGGCTCGGTGCCGACAAGCTGGAGGGGGGTGCCAGCGCCGCCGACATCGCCAGCTACGCGCATTCCAAGGCCGCCGTCACCGTCAACCTCAACAACAATGCCGACAACAAGGGCGGCGACGCCACCGGCGACATCCTGGTCGGGATCGAGAACCTGGCCGGGAGCGCCTTCAACGACGCTTTGATCGGCGACGGCAAGGCCAACCAGCTGGCGGGCGGCCTCGGCAACGACGTGCTGCTGGGCGCCAGCGGCAACGACCGCCTGGAGGGCAACGGCAGCACCGACAGCCTGTTCGGCGGTGCCGACGACGACAAGCTGCTGGGCGGCGCCGGCGCCGATGCCCTGGACGGCGGCGCCGACAACGACACCGCCAGCTATGAGGATGCGGCGGCCGGCGTCACCGTCAACCTCGCCGATATCGGCAAGAACACCGGCGATGCCAAGGGCGACACCTACAGCTCGATCGAGGTGATCTGGGGCAGCGCCTTCGGCGACACCCTCTCCGGCGACGACGGGGTGAACATCCTCTACGGCGACGGCGGCAACGACAAGCTCGACGGCGGCAAGGGCAACGACTACCTGCTCGGGCTCGACGACGACGACGTGCTGACCGGCGGCGCCGGCAATGACGGGATCGAGGGCGGCGAGGGCAAGGACCAGATCTCCGGCGATGCCGGCGAGGACGACATCGACGGCGGCGCCGGCGACGACGTGATCGACGGCGGCGCCGACAACGACCACCTGAACGGCGTCGAGGGCGACGACGTGGTGCGTGGCGGCGCCGGCAACGACACCATGTTCGGCAGCATCGGCGACGACGAGCTCGAGGGCGGCGCCGGCAACGACGATCTCGACGGCGGCGACGACCGCGACTATGCCAGCTATCGCAACGCCCTGGCGGGGCTGACCGCCAGCCTGATCGACAACACCGCCAACACCGGCGAGGCCGTCGGCGACACTTATACCGATATCGAAGGCCTGATCGGCTCGAAATTCGACGACAACCTGGTCGGCGACGGCACTGCCAACTGGATCAAGGGCGGCGGCGGCAACGACTTCGTCCTCGGCGGCGTCGGCGACGACTTCCTCAACGGCGAGGATGGCGAAGACCATCTGGTCGGCGGCGACAACAACGACTGGCTGGACGGCGGCATCGGCAACGACACCCTGGACGGCTTCGCCGACGACGACACGCTGAACGGCGGCGCGGGCGGCGACAAGCTGAACGGCGGCGCCGGCGAGGACGCGGCAAGCTACAGCGGCGCCGCCACGGCGGTGACCGTCAACCTGGCGAACGTCGCGCTCAATACCGGCGATGCCAAGGGCGACACCTACGCGTCGATCGAGGAATTCGACCTGACGGCGTTCAACGACATCTTCATCGGCGGCGCCGCCTTTGCCACCGTCTACGGCCTCGGCGGCAACGACAAGCTCACCGCCGGCAGTGGTGGCGCGAAGCTCTTCGGCGGCGAAGGCAACGACACCCTCACCGGCGGCGACGGCGCCGATACAATGCTCGGCGAGGACGGCAAGGACACGCTCGTCGGCGGCAAGGACAAGGACGCGCTCTATGGCGGCGACGGCAACGACAGCCTGGATGGCGGCGAGGGCAACGACACGCTGGACGGTGGCAAGGGCAACGACAAGCTGGTCGGCGGCGACGGCGATGATACGCTGTCTGATTCGGAGGGCAACAATACCCTGCTGGGTGGCGCCGGCAACGACACCTTCGGCGGCGACTTCGCCCAAGGCACCGTCGTCATGGACGGTGGCGACGGTGACGACATCATCTCGCCGGCCGGCGGCAACGGCAAGCTGACGCTGCTGGGCGGCACCGGCAACGACCAGATCGACGTCATCCAAGGCGACAACATCCTGATGGATGGCGGCGCCGGCAACGACACCCTCGCCGGTGGCAGCGGCAAGGACAAGATGCTGGGCGGCCTCGACGACGACACCATGACCGGCAATGCCGGCGACGACCAGATGGACGGTGGCGACGGCAAGGACAATCTCGACGGCGGCGCCGACAACGACACGCTGGTGGGCGGCAACGGCAACGACACGCTCCTCGGCGGCACCGGCAACGACAGCCTCGAGGGTGGGGCCGGCAACGACCTGCTGAACGGCAACGACGACGACGACGTGCTGGCGGGTGGTCTCGGCAATGACGCGATTGTCGGCGGCGCCGGCAACGACCGGCTCTCCGGCGGCGACGGCGCCGACATCCTGGTCGCCGAGGACGGCGACGACGTGCTGGAGGGCGGGCTCGGCGGCGATGCCATGACCGGCGGCAACGGCACCGACACCGCCAGCTATCGCAATGCGACGGCGGCGATCCTGGCCGATCTCGGCAATGCCGCCGGCAATACCGGCGAGGCGGCCGGCGACAGCTATGCGACGATCGAGAACCTCGAGGGCAGCAAGTTCGCCGACACCCTGATCGGCAACGGCACCAGCAACGGCCTCCTCGGCGGCGCCGGCCTCGACACGCTCACCGGCAACGGCGGCGACGACCGGCTCGAGGGCGGCGCGGGCGGCGACAAGCTCGACGGCGGCAGCGGAGTCGACACCGCCTATTACATCGCCGCCGGCGCGGCGGTTACCGTCTACATGGATGCCGCCCAGGCCGGCAAGAATTCCGGCGACGCGAAGGGCGACGTCTTCACCAGCATCGAGAACGTCTTCGGCTCGGACTTCAACGACAAGATCTACGGCGATGGGCAGGACAACCAGCTGTTCGGCTGGAAGGGCGATGACCTGCTCGATGGCGGCGACGGCAACGACTTCATCTCGGGCGGCGTCGGCAACGACAAGCTGTTCGGCGGCAAGGGCGACGACCAGCTCTATGCCGACGACGGCGACGACATCGTCGAGGGCGGCGCCGGCAACGACCAGATCTTCGCCGGCAAGGGCGACGACCTGCTGAAGGGCGGCGCCGGCAACGATCTCCTCAATGGCGGCGCCGATTCCGATACCGCCAGCTACGCCGACCTGCTGGCCGGCATCAAGATCGACCTCACCAACACCGCCAACAGCACCGGCGAGGCCAAGGGCGACGTCTATCAGAGCATCGAGCGCCTGGAAGGCACCCAGGGCGACGACATCATCATCGACGACGACCTGAGCGGCATCCAGGACATCATCGGCGGCAAGGGCAACGACCAGATCAGCGGCGCCGCCGGCAACGACTTCCTGATCGGCGACGACGGCAACGACATCCTCGATGGCGGCGCCGACGACGATTACCTCTTCGGCGGCAACGGCAACGACACCCTCGACGGCGGTGCGGACAACGACACCTTCATCGCCGATCCCGGCGCCGACATCATCGCCGACAGTTCGGGCGCCGAGGACAGCGTCTCCTTCCAGCTCTCGACCGTCGGCGTCACCCTGGACCTGCTGAATGCGGCGGCCAATACCGGCTTCGCACTCGGCGACACCTATACCGGCATCGAGAATTTCCGCGGCTCGGAATTCGCCGACAAGTTCTTCGGCGGCAACGGCAGCGACGATTTCTCCGGCAATGGCGGCGTCGACAAGCTGGACGGCAGGGACGGCGACGACTCGCTGAGCGGCGATGCCGGCAACGACGTGCTGACCGGCGGCAAGGGCAACGATTCCCTCAATGGCGGCGACGACAGCGACACGCTGGACGGCGGCCTCGGCAATGACTTCCTCTACGGCGGCGACGGCAACGACAAGCTGGACGGCGGCGACGGCAACGACACCCTCTACGGCCTCGGCGACAACGACACCCTGCTGGGCGGGATCGGCGTCGACATCCTGGAGGGCGGCGCCGGCAACGACACGCTGGACGGCGGCCTCGGCAACGACACGCTGAAGGGGCAGGACGGCAACGATATCCTGAAGGGCGGCGACGGGATCGACACGCTGGACGGCGGTATCGGCAACGACACCCTGAGCGGCGGCATCGGCAACGATACCCTGACCGGCGGTGGCGACAACGACACGCTGGCCGGCGAAGAGGGCAATGACGGTCTTGCCGGCGGCATCGGCAACGACAAGCTCGACGGCGGCGAGGGCAACGATACTCTCGGTGGCGAGGACGGCAACGACACGCTGACCGGCGGGCTCGGCAACGACACCCTGCTCGGCGGCGACGGCAACGACATCCTGCTCGGTGGCGACGGCCTGGATCGCCTGGAGGGCGGCCGCGACGACAACAAGCTGACCGGCGGCGCCGGCAGCGACGAATTCGTGCTGCGCAGCGGCGAGCTGGACGGGGCGACGGCGATCTCGGACTTCAAGTTCGGCGAGGACAAGCTGGTGATCGCCGACATCTTCGACGGCGCCGGCGACGATCTCGATGACCTGCTGCAATCCGGCATTCATGCCTCGAGCAGCGGCTCGACGCTGACGATCTTCCAGAACGACCAGGCGGTGGCGACGATCTCGGGCTGGACCGGCCCGCAGGTCACCTCGACCCAGGATCTGAGCTGGGCCCTGGGCGGCAATCTGGTGGTGGAGAATCCGTAGTGGCGGTGGCTCGGTACGGCGCGGCCGGTCAGCCTTCCGAAGGCTCGTCGGCGGCCGGTGGCGTCTTCGCCCCGGCGGCGTCCCGCGGCGCCTTCGGCTCCCGCGGCTTGGGCGGGTTGAGGACGATGTTCACCTTGTTCATGAACCTGTTCTCGTCGGCGGTGATCATCAGGGGCAGCGCGTCGGTCACCGCGGTCAGGACCTGCTGGACGACCGGCCGCTCGTCCCTGGTGAAATCCTGCAGCACATAGTGGCGCACCAGTTCCGGCACGCCGGGATGGCCGACGCCCAGCCGGATGCGCCAGAAGTCGTTGCCGAGATGGGCGTCGATCGAGCGGATGCCGTTATGCCCGCCGGCGCCGCCGCCGAGCCGCGCCCGCACCTTGCCCAGCGGCAGGTCGATCTCGTCGTAGATGACGATGACGTCGCGCGGCTCCAGCTTGAAGAACTGCGCCGCCGCCTGCACCGCGCGGCCGGACTCGTTCATGAAGGTGGTGGGACAGAGGGCGATCGCCTTCTCGCCGGCGAGGCTGCCCTCCGCGATCGCGGCCTGGAAGCGCGCGCGGATCGGCCCGAAGGAATGGCGGCGGACGATATCGTCCACCGCCATGAAACCGATATTGTGGCGATTGCCGGCGTATTGCGACCCAGGATTCCCCAAACCGACGATCAGTCGCATCTGGCGATCCCCGATCGGGGAACCCCTGGTCGCATCCGGTCTTACTTCTTCTTCTCGGGGGCCTTGGCCGCACCGCCAGCCGCCGGCGCCGCGCCCTTGGCGCCGCCCGCAGCCGGAGCCGCACCCTTGGCACCGCCGGCCGCACCCGCCGCCGGCGCCGCAGCACCGCCCGCAGCCGGAGCCGCAGCACCTGCAGCCGGAGCCGCCGCCGCCGCCGCTGCCGCCGCCGCCGCTTCTTCCTGCTCGGCCTTCAGGCCGGTAGGCGCGCCGATGGTGACGACGGTGAAGTCGCGTTCCTTGACGCCGAGCGTGGCGCCCTTCGGCATCTCGACGGCACTGATATGGATGCTGCCGCCGATCTCGAGGCCGGTCAGGTCGACCACCACCTCCTGCGGGATGTTGTCCGGGGTGCAGATGAACTCGATCTCGTGGCGGACCAGGTTCAGCACGCCGCCGCGCTTCAGGCCCGGCGAGGCGAGCTCGTTCTTCACCCGGACCGGCACGTTGACGTGCAGCTTGGTGTCCTTGCCGACGCGCTGGAAATCGACATGCACGGTCCGGTCATAGACCGGATCGAACTGCACGTCGCGCGGCAGGACGCGATGCTTCTTGCCGCCGAGTTCGACGTCGATCAGCGTGGCGTAGAACGCCTTCTTGTGAATCAGCAGGTTGATCGCCTTGGGATCCAGGGAGATCAGGGTCGGTTCCTTCTTGTCGCCGTAGATGACCGCGGGAACGCGGCCGGCGCGACGTGTGGCCCGGGCGCCGCCCGTGCCGGCGTTCTCGCGGAGTTCCGCGACGACGCTTGCGATATCGGACATGGTTGTCTCCTTCAGTGTCCGGTTTCCCGATCCGCCACAGCGGCGGAGTACGGACCGATCGGCCTCCAGGAGTGCCGAACGGATTTCATCCGCCAACCTGTGTCTGCTTCGCGCGTTCGGGGTCGGCGGACCGTCCGAACGCGGAATTCCTTCAGTCGAACAGCGACGAGACCGAGCGTTCCTCGCTGATCCGCGCCATCGCCTCGGCCAGCAGCGGGGCGATGGAGAGCTGGCGGACGGTCTGCGAGACGCGCACCGCCTCGGTCGCCTGGATGCTGTCGGTGATCACCAGCTTGTCGAGCGGCGAGGCCGAGACGCGGGCCACCGCGCCGCCGGAGAGCACGCCATGGGTGACATAGGCCGAGACCGATTCGGCGCCCGCATCCTTCAGCGCCACGGCGGCGTTGCAGAGCGTGCCGGCGGAATCGACGATGTCGTCGACCAGGATGCAGCGCATGCCGGCCACCTCGCCGATGATGTTCATCACTTCCGAGATGCCGGCGCGCTCGCGGCGCTTGTCGATGATGGCGAGATCGGCGTCGAGCCGCTTGGCGATCGCGCGGGCGCGCACCACGCCGCCGACATCGGGGCTGACGATGCAGAGATTGCTGCCCTTGAAATGCTCCTGGATGTCCTTGATCAGGACGGGTGCGGCGAACAGGTTGTCGGTCGGGATGTCGAAGAAGCCCTGGATCTGCCCGGCATGGAGATCCACGGTGAGCACGCGGTTGGCGCCGGCGGTGGTGATCAGGTTGGCCACCAGCTTGGCCGAGATCGGCGTGCGCGGGCCGGATTTCCGGTCCTGGCGGGCATAGCCGTAATAGGGGATGACCGCGGTCATGCGCCGGGCCGAGCCGCGGCGGAGCGCGTCCATCGTGACCAGCAATTCCATCAGATTGTCGTTGGCCGGAAACGATGTCGACTGCACGACGAAGACATCCTCGCCGCGCACGTTCTCCTGGATCTCGACGAACACCTCCATGTCCGAGAACCGCCGCACGCTGGCATTCACCAGGGGCAGGTTCAGATAGGCGGAAATCGCCTCGGCCAGGGGCCGGTTGCTGTTGCAGGTGAGGATCTTCATCGAAACCCGGCGCTCCAAACCACCGCCAGCCGAAGCATGGCAGTCCAATCCCAAGCCCCAGCCCGCGTCCCGGTCCCCCGAAACGCGCCCATCCCAAGCTCATCAGGCCCATCGGTCAAATGGGGGGCGCAAGGCGCGCGGAATGTATCAGCGGCGATATGGGCTGTAAATGACTAAGCGCGGATCGGATCCATACGGTTAATATATTGATCAGTATGAATAAATTCTAATTTCCCGCAGCGTCAGGCGACCAGCCAGAAGGCGACGAGGGCAAGCGCCGTTCCGGCGCCGATCAGCAGCACATAGGGCATCCGCCGCCCGCCGCCGCCCGCGGCCCTAGCGGACGACCAGGTCGGTCGGGCGCCTGGAGAGCACGTCGCAGCCCTTGTCGGTCACCACCACGGTCTGGCCGGAGGTCATGGCGAGGCCGGAATCGCTGTCGAAGATGATGAGGTGGATGAAATAGACCTGTCCCGGCGCCGCCGGTTCCGGATTGCCGTGGAAGAACATCGGCCAATCCATCCAGTTGGGGGCAAAGACCGCACCCAGGCTGTAGCCGGTGGCGTTCATCCGATGGGCGCGATAGCCCGATTCGTCCAGCACTTTGGCATGGGCGTCGAAGACCTCGCCGATCGGCCGGCCGGGCTTCAGCGCCGCCTTGCAGGCCTCGAGGGCATCGACCGCCACCTTGTGCATCTCGACCTGCTTCTTCGCGGCGTGGCCGATCGGGATCGTCCGCATCAGGCAGGAATGGTAGTGGCGATAGACCCCGGCGAATTCCAGGGTGAGCTGGTCCTGGGCGGTCAGCGTCCGCCGCCCGGTCTTGTAGCGGCAGAGCAGGGCGTCCATGCCCGAGCCGATGATGAATTCGTTGGCCGGATCGTCGCCGTCGTTGCGGATGATGACCGACTGCATGGCGGCGAGAATCTCGCCTTCCGAGACGCCGGGAGCGGCCAGGCGATGGGCCTCGTCCAAGGCGAGATCGGCCAGTTCCGCGGCGCGGCGGACATAGTTCAGCTCCGCCGGGCTCTTGACCAGCCGGAGCCGGCTGACCAGGTCCGAGGCATCGTCGAGCGTCGCGAAGCCGTCGAAGGCGGCCTGCACCCGGAAGCCGTTGCGCGCGGTCAGGCCATAAGCCTCCCATTCGACGCCCAGGCGCTTGTTGGCAAGGCCGAAGCCCTTCAGGTGCTCGCGCAGTTCGACCGCCGGATTGGCCTCGGGCCCGTCGACCCAGATGCGGATGTCCTTGATGTCGGAGGTGTGCTGCGCCTGGCGGAGGTCCGGCGCCCGGGTCAGCAGCATCACCCGGCCGTCGGCGCCGAGAAAGAGGCACTGGAAGTAGACGTAGCCGAAGGTGTCGTAGCCGGTCAGGTAATACATGCTCTCCTGCCGGAACATCAGCAGGCCGTCGAGCTTGCGCGCCTGCAGCATCCGGACGGCGGCGGCACGGCGCGCGGCGAATTCGGTCTCGGGGAAATGCAGTCCCATTTTGTGATCCTCTATGCCAGTCCGATGATGGAGACCTGGCGGCCATAGTCTTTTTCGCCGGCCAGGGTGGTGCGGCGATAGCTGAAGAAGGTCTCCGGCTCGGCACAGGTGTCGTTGCCGGCGGCGGTGACGCTGGCGAGACCGAGTCCGTTCAGCTGCCGCGTCGCATAGCCGAGGAGATCGAACATGAAATGCCGGCAGCGTGCCGCGGTCGCGAAGAATTTCGCATTTTCCGGATTTTCGGCGATGAAGGGCGCGGGAAATTCCGGTCCGACCTCATAGGACCTGGCGCCGATGCAGGGGCCGATCGCGGCATGGATGCGCGTCCGCCGTGCGCCGAGTTTTTCCATCGCGGCGACGGTCTCCGGCAGGATGCCGGTCACCGCGCCGCGCCAGCCGGCATGGGCCGCACCGACCACCCGGCCGGCGTCGTCGGCGAAGAGCACCGGCACGCAATCGGCGGTGAGGATGCCCAGGGCGATCCCCGGCGTGGTCGTCACCATGGCATCCACTTCCGGCCGGTCGCCGCCGGCCCAGGTCTTCTCCACCACCGCGACCCGCGCGCTGTGCACCTGATAGGCGGTGACCAGCGATCCGGCGGGGAGGCCGACCTTTTTCACCGCCCGTTCGCGGTTCTCCGCCACCCGGGCCGGATCGTCCTGGGAGCCGAGGCCGCAATTCAGCGATTCGTAGATGCCGCCGCTGACCCCGCCATGGCGGGTCAGGAAGCCGTGGCGGACGGGTTTGAGGTCGGCGAGGTTGGGAAGCTCGATCATATTCCGGCCAGTCGGTCGATGCCCGGCGACGCGAGCGCCAAGACCTTGAACAAAATGCCCATTTCCCCGGTGCCGATCAAGCGATCCCGCGCCGCGCCGATGGCGTCGGCGGTCGGCGCGGCGGCGGCGGCCTGGAGCTGCCGGCTGCGCGCCTCGATGCCGAGGGCGAGCAGGAAATCCCGCTGGGTCGCCGGACCGAAGACCCTGGCGCCCTGCCGCTCCGCCGCTCCTGCCAGGGCGGCGAAATCCACATGGGCGGTGAGGTCGGCGGCACCGACATCCGCCAGCGGATCGTGGAAGCGGTGCTGCTTCACCGCCTGCAGGCTGGCGCCGGGCGCGCTCGTCGCCGGACCGTAGTCGATCACCAGCGCCGCACCGGGAAACTGCCGCAGCCGGCCGGCGATCTGCGCCGCGATCTCCAGGCCGGCCGGGCAGATTTCGACGATTTCGCCGGGTTTCGCCTGGAGATGCGCCGGTGCGAGCAGCGCCAGGGCCGGTCCCGGCGCGGTCAGGGCGAAGGCGAAGCCGCCGCCGCTGCGGACCACCGCCCGCTCGCGCCAGCCGGACGCGGTCATCTCGAACTGGTGGATCGGCAGGGCGTCGAAGAACTCGTTGGCGAGGATGATGGACGGTCCCGGCGGCACCGCCTCCAGCCGGGCATGCCAGTGCGGGGCGGCGCCGGCGAGCGCAAGGCGCTGGGCCTCGATGAGGGCGGCATTGACCTCGACCAGGTGGAGGCGTAGCGCCGCCAGGAAATCCGGCGCCTGCCGCGCCGCCCGCAGGGCATCCGCCATCAGCGTGCCGCGGCCGGGCCCGAGCTCGACCAGGTTGAAGGGATCCGGCCTGCCGAGCCGGGTCCAGGTATCGACGCACCACAGGCCGAGGAGTTCGCCGAACATCTGGCTGATCTCCGGCGCGGTGATGAAGTCGCCGCCGCGGCCCAGGGGATCCTGGCGGGTGTAATATCCGCCCGGCCCGGTGAGCGCGATTTCCATGAAGCCGGCGATGGAGACCGCGCCGGTGGCGGCGATCCGGGCGGCCAGGTCCTGCGCCGCGCGGGTCTCGCTCATGCCGGCTTGATCGGCCGCGCGCGCCAGACGACATAGGCGCCGTAGAGCACCATCGGCACGCTCAGCCACTGGCCCCAGGTGATGCTGGTGCCCAGCGCCACTTCCGGCTCGCGGAACTGCTCGCCGATGATCCGCGCCAGGCCGTAGCCGATCAGGAAGGTGCCGGAGAGGGCGCCGACATGTTCGCGCACCGCCTGCCGGCGGGCGAGGAGGAACAGCACCAGGAAGAGGATGAGGCCCTCCATGCCCGCCTCGTAGAGCTGGCTCGGATGCCGGGGCTCGGGGCCGAATTTCGGGAAGATCACCGCCCAGGGCACCTCCGCCGGCCGCCCGACCAGCTCGCCGTTGACGAAATTCGCCAGCCGCCCGAGGCAGAGGCCGATCGGCGTCGCCGCGGCGATGGGATCGGCGAGGGCGAAGAACGGGATCTTCTTCGACCGGGCATAGAGGAACATCGCCAGGATGACGCCCAGCATCCCGCCATGGAAGGCCATGCCACCCTCCCAGACCTTGAGGATCTGCACCGGGTTGGCGAGATAGTCCGCGGGATGCCAGATCAGCACTTCGCCGAGCCGGCCGCCGAGGATGATGCCGATGGTCGCCCAGGTCATCATGTCGTCGCAGTTGTCGCGGGTGACGAGCCGGGGCGGCTTCGCCACCAGCCAGAGGACGTAGCGCCAGGCCAGAACGATGCCGAGGATGTAGCTCAGCGCATACCAGCGCACCACCAGCGGTCCGAGGGAGAAGGCGACGGGGTCGAAATCGGGAAAGACGAAGGCGTTCATCGCGGGCTACCCATGATCCGGTCGGGCGCGGGGCGCCTCCGGGCCGGACCCGATCCGGGCTGCCGGCAGTTTATTTATGACTTCGAAGGGGTTATATAGAGCCGATCCGACAGCGGCAAGCCGGGTGGGCCGAGAGGAACCGAAGATGCAGACCGACAACCGATTGCTCGACGACATGGCCAAAGTGGCGACCGGCGCCCTCGGCTCCTTCACCGGCCTGAAGCACGAGATCGAATCCCGGGTGCAGCAGCAGCTCGAGCGCCTGCTTGGCCGCATGAACCTGGTCAGCCGCGAGGAATTCGAGACGGTGAAGGCCGTCGCCCAGGCCGCCCGCGAGGAGCAGATCCGCCTGGAGCGGCGCCTCGCCGACCTGGAGGCCCGGCTGGCCGCATCCTCGGCCACACCGGGCGCCTGATCCGCCGCACCGCCCGACCCGCCGGCCGGCGGCGCTAGACAGCCGTGAAGCAGTTGTCGACGAAGAGCTGGGCGCCGTTGACGAAGCTCGCATCCTCGCTGGCCAGGAACAGGGCGGCCTTGGCGACCTCCTCGGGCTCGCACATCCGCCCCTGCTGCGCCTTCAGCGCCGCCTCCGAGACATCGACGCCGAGGGCGGTCAGGGCCTGGACCTCGCGCATGCCGTGGGGGGTGCGGATGAAGCCGGGGCAGACGGCATTGCAGCGGATGCCGCGGTCGCGATATTCGACGGCGATCGCCCGGGCGAACATGTGCACCGCGCCCTTGGTGGTGTCGTAGAGCACCTCCATCGGCGTTGCCGCCACCGCCGAGATCGACGAGGTGCAGACGATGGCGCCGCCGCCCGCCGCCAGCATGCCGGGCAGGACCGCCTGGGTCATCAGGAACATCGAGCGGACATTGACGTTCATCAGCCAGTCGTAATCCGCCTCGGTGGTTTCCAGGAACGGCTTCACGACGATCGAGCCGGCGTGGTTGAACAGCACCGTCGGCGCGCCATGGGCGGTGGTTGCCGCCTCGACCGCGGCCCGGACCGCTGCCACCTTCGAGACATCGGCCTCGGCGAAGATCGCGGTGCCGCCGGCGGCATTGATCTCGGCCGCCAGCCGGGCGCCGAGCTCGGCCTGGCGATCGACGATGGCGACACGGGCGCCTTCGGCGGCGAACAGCCGTGCCGCGGCCGCGCCGCATCCGCTGGCGCCGCCCGAGACGAGCGCGCTCTTGCCGTCGAACCTCATCTGCATGGTTCTCGCTCCTGGTTCCTAGCGTCTGGAATGGGTCTCCCGTCCGGCCGGGTTGCGGTTGCCGGCCGGTCCGAGGGTGCGGACCGGCCGGCTGCCGCAGTTCGGCGCGGGGGATGGCTCATGGCGGGCCATCTGGCGCCGATGCGTTTCTCCGCGGGCCGGGTTCAGCCCGCGGTCGTCTCGCCCACCGCGGCCTCGGCGGCACGGATCGCCGCCTGGCGCTTGGCGATCTGGTCGCCGATCGGCGGGCCCTGGAAGCGCCGCCGCTCGAAGGCGAACCAGACCACGGCGGTGACGACGAGGAAGGCCACGGTGATCCACAATGCCTTGTCGTTCGGCGGCTGGATGCCGATGACGAAGATCAGGGCCATGGCGGCGATGGAAAGGACGGCGAAGATCCGATACCAGTTGCCGATGTCCCAGGGCCCCATCTGGGTCCAGGTGGTGCGGAAGGCGATCAGGCCGAGGGTGATCGGCACGGTGAAGCTGAGAAACAGGAAGATCACCGTCACCGAGACGATCGTGGTGTAGAGCGAGGTATAGGCGGTGAACAGCACCGCCAGCGCCGAGCCGGTCCAGATCGCCGCCACCGGCGTGCGGTATTTCGGGCTCACGGTCTTCAGCATGCCGGAGCCCGGCAGGCCGCCGTCCCGGGCGAAGGCGAAGATCATCCGCGACACCGAAGTGACCGTCGCCAGGCCGCAAAGATACTGCGCGACGAAGATCATCACGTAGAGGGCCAGCTTGAGCCCTGCCGGCAGGGTCTGGTCCATGGTCCAGAAGAACACGTTCCAGCCCTGGGCGGCCGCCTGGTCCATGTTGGGGATGGCGATCACCACGGCGACCAGGAACAGCCAGCCGAACACCCCCGACCACCAGACCGAGCCGACCATGGCGCGCGGCACGTTATGGGCGGCCTTCACCGTCTCTTCCGAGGTATGCGCCGAGGCGTCGTAGCCGGTGATGGTGTAGATCGGCAGCAGCAGGCCGAGCAGGAACAGGAAGGCGGTGTTGTCGGTCTGCGGCCAGACGCCGGCGCCGGCGTCGCCGCTGTAGTTGCTGAAGGTCCAGAGCCGGCTGAAATCGAAGCTGGGCGCGAAGGCGAAGAGCGCCAGCGCCAGCGCGATCGAACCGAAGAAGATCAGGTAGCCGCTGAAATCGGTGAGGATGCTGGTCAGCTTGATGCCGAGATGGTTGATCAGCGCCTGGCTGGCGGTGATCAGGATCATGAAGGTCAGCTGCTCGCCATAGGTCATTTCCAGGCCGAGCGTCGGGCCGAAGGCGCCGTAGAAGAAGGTCCAGGTGCCGACATTGATCGCGCCCAGCACGGTGACGAGGCCGATCAGGTTCAGCCAGGCGGTGAGCCAGCCCGAGCCCTTGTTGCCGAGGATCGATCCCCAATGATAGAGGCCGCCGGCGGTGGGATAGGCGGAGGAGATCTGCGCCAGGGCGACCGCAAAGACGCCGGAGACCAGGACGCCCAGGGGCCAGCCGATGCCGATGGCGGCGCCGCCGACGCCGCTCAGGCCCTGGCCCAGGGAGTTGATGCCGCCCGAGAGGATGCAAATGATGGAAAAGCTGATCGCGAAATTGGAGAAGCGGCTCATCCGCCGCTCCAGTTCCTGCGCATAGCCCATGCCGTGCAGCACCTTGACGTCTTCGTGCTTGTCGGCCTCGCTGTAGCCCGCCTTCTGCTCGCTACTCATGCCTCGTCCCCCATGCTTTATGAACCATCTCGAGTCGCGGATGGCTTAGGCTGTTACGTTGCAACCCGCGACCGGCGATGCCAATATCCCGAAGGGGCTAGGCCGAAAGGGGGCGAGGCCATGCGGGCCGTCCAACCTGTTGATTCAGATGAGTTTGCCCGGCGGGTCGCGGATCGCGTTGCGGGCTGGCACCGGCATTCCGCCGAGATCATTGCTCATATCGACGACCCTGACCTGCCGACGATCCTGGATCGCAGCCTGGAAGCCCTGGTGCAGTTCGACATCTCGGTGATTTTCGCCTATCCGGATCAGGCGGAGCCGCTCTATCTGCATGACGGGTTTCGCGGCCATGCGCCGGGTGCGGCGCTCGACGCCTATCTCAAGGGCGCCTATCTGCTGGATCCCTTCTTCACCGCCTGTGTCCAGGGCATCGTGCCCGGCCTCTATCGCATGCGCGAGCTGGCACCCGACGCCTTCTTCCAAGGCGAATATTTCAACTCCTGGGAAGTGCATCCCTGCATCTCGATGGAATCGGGATCGCTCGCCGAGGAGATCGGCTTCATGGTCCGCCTGCCCGCCGGTTTCATGGCGGCCTATTCGCTGATGCGCAACAACGACAATGTCGCCTTCGACGCCGAGGATCTCGCCGTGCTGCGCCTGGTCGAGCCGGTGATCCGCCAGGCCGTCGCGCATCACTGGCGCGACCTGCGCCATGCCGCCAAGCCGAGCGCCACGCCGGCCTGGTCGACCAAGGGCGAATCCATGGAGCTCGCCTTCGAACGCTTCGGCGTCGATTTGCTTTCGGCCCGCGAGCAGATGGTGGTGCAGCTGATCCTGCGCGGGCACTCCGCCCACTCGATCGCCCGCAGCCTCTCAATCGCCGAGGGGACGGTGAAGAATCACCGCAAGAGCATCTATGCCAAGCTCAACATCTCCAGCCAGCAGGAACTGTTCTCGCGCTTCATCCGGCACATGCTGCGCGACTGACCGCGCCGCCGCTTTTCCGGCGGCGGGCAATAAAATTTCCCGTTCACGCGAGTCTCATTAAAAATTGTTAAATCGACTCTTGCGCCAGAGTTTTAAATTTGAGACTCTAAATGTGGTGGGAATCAGGAACTTAACCATCTATCGCTGGGGTCGTCCGACCCACCCGAGGCGATCCCTGGTGGCCGACGCATGGAGGGCGCTGCAATGGCGACACCCCGTACCGAGTCTAGCCCGATCCCGACATCCAACCCCCTCGACGTGATGGAAGAGCTCGTGACCGCCAATGAATGGCGCTACGACCGTTCCACCGACCAGGAGATGATCGTCGAGATCACCGGCCAGTGGTGCGAATACCGGATGTTCTTCGTCTGGCAAGAAGATCTGGGTGCAATGTACTTCTCCTGCCTGTTCGATATGCGGGTTCCGCAGCAAAAGAAGAAGGAGGTTGCCGAGCTCCTGGCGATGCTCAACGAGCGCCTTTGGCTGGGACATTTCGACCTGTGTTCGGAGGAAAATTCACCGATGTTCCGTCATACCACGCTGCTGCGCGGACATGCCGGCGCCACCGTCGAGCAGATGGAAGACCTGATGGAAGCCGCCGTCTGCGAATGCGAACGCTACTACCCCGCCTTCCAATTCGTCGTCTGGGGCGGTAAGAAACCTCAGGAAGCAATCGAAGCCGCCATGCTGGAGACGGTAGGCGAAGCCTGAGGTGACATGACCCAAACCACATCCGCTGCCCCGGCGAAACTCAACCTGCCGGGGCAGCTGCTGCTGGTCGGCTGCGGCAAGATGGGCGGGGCCCTGCTGCGCGGCTGGCTGAAACGGGGCGTTGCCGGCAAGGATGTCTTTGCCGTCGACATCAATCCCAGCGGTCTCGAAGACGTACAGGCGGCGGGCGTCACCGTGGTGACCGCCGCCCGGGACCTCCCTGCCGGTCTCGACCCCGCCATCGTGCTCCTGGCGGTGAAGCCGCAGTTCATGGACGACGCGCTGCCGGATTTCCGCCGCTTCGTCCGGCCCTCCACCACCTTCCTCTCGATCGCCGCCGGCAAGACGGTGGCCTATTTCAAGGCGAAGCTCGGCGACGGCGCGCAGATCGTGCGCTCGATGCCGAACACGCCGGCGGCGGTGGGCCGCGGCATGACCGTGATCTGCCGCGATCCCCTGGTCCCAGCCGACCGGCTGGCGCTCTGCGCCGCCCTGCTCGGCGCCGTCGGCGAGGTCGAATGGGTCGAGGACGAGGGCCTGCTCAACCAGGTGACGGCGGTTTCGGGCGGCGGGCCGGCCTATGTCTTCCTGCTGATCGAATGCCTGGCGGAAGCGGGGCGGGCCAACGGCCTGCCCGCCGACCTGGCGATGAAGCTGGCCCGGGTCACCGTCTGCGGCAGCGGCGAACTCGGCTTCCAGTCGGGTGAGTCCGCCGCCCAGCTCCGGCAGAACGTGACCAGCCCCAAGGGGACGACCCTGGAGGCCCTCAACGTGCTGATGGCGCCGGACGGATTGCAGCCGCTGCTCACCCGGGCGATCGCCGCCGCCACCCGGCGCTCGCGGGAACTGGCGGGCTGAGGGCGGCCGTGGCGGACCTGCAGACGCCGGTACCGGCCGGGAAAGGCAGCGTCGATCGCGTTCGCGCCGCCTTGCGGGCCGCCGGCCTCGATGCCGAGATCAAAGAGTTCGATGCCTCGACCCGCACTTCGGCCGATGCCGCGGCGGCGATCGGCTGTTCGGTGGCCCAGATCGCCAAGTCCCTGGTGTTCCGGGCGAAATCCTCGGGCCGCGCCGTGCTGGTGATCGCCAGCGGCAGCAACCGCGTCGACGAGAAGAAGCTGGAAGCGCTGCTGGGCGAGCGGATCGGCAAGGCCGATGCCGATTTCGTCCGGGCCGAGACCGGCTATGCCATCGGCGGCGTCTCGCCGGTGGGACATGACGGCCGGGTCGCCGTCTTCATCGACGAGGACCTCAACCAGCATGCCGAGATCTGGGCCGCCGCCGGCGCCCCCAATGCCGTCTTCCGGCTCAGTCCGGCGGATCTGCCGCGCCTGACCGGCGGGATCCTGGCCGACCTCAGGCAGCTTTGACCTGCCCCCGCTTGCCATCGGCGCCGGCCAGCCTATATCCTTGATTCAACAGGAGGCGCCCATGGCGAAAGCCGCGAAGAAGCCGGCCAAGGCAAAGGCCCGCGCCAAGTCTCGTCCCAAGTCTCGTGCCAGATCCGGGGCGGGCGCCAAGACCCAGGTGGTCGATGCGGCCGGCGCCCTGCGCGCGGCGCTGTTGAAGCTGGCGGAGACCCAGGGCTGGCGCGACCTGTCGCTGGCCGAGATCGCGGCCGAGGCCGGCCTGCCGATCGCCGAGGCGCATGCGATCTACCCCTCGAAGGCGGCGATCCTGGTCGGCCTGGTCCGGGAACTGGACGAGGAGATCCTCGGCGCCCTGGAGGCAGAACCGCTGGACGGCTCGGCCAAGGACCGGCTGTTCGACCTGATGATGCGGCGCTTCGATGCGCTGAACCGGCATCGGGGCGGCTATCTGGTGCTGGCCCGCGAATTGCCGACGACGCCGATCGAATTCGGGTGCATGACCGGCCAGATCCGGCGCTCCCTCGGCCTGATGCTGGAGACGGCTGGGCTCAGCGCCTCGGGCCTGAAGGGGCTGCTGCGGGTCAACGGGCTGATGGCGATCTATGCCAGCGCGCTCCGGGTCTGGGCCCGGGACGACAGCTCGGATCTAGCCAAGACCATGGCGGAACTGGATAAACGCCTCGGCCAGGCAGAGCGTCTCTCCGGCATGTTGCATCGCCGCGCCGCCTGACCGGCGCCGAGCCGGGCATTGTTCCGGCGAAATACATCTAACTGTCAGATTTATATCATAAATTTTTGTTATTGTTGCGCTGCACAAAAACCCCTTGACCTCTGTGCTGCATTGCACCATATATCTGTACAGATTGTGCATCGCACAACATAAGATCACGCACGGATCATCCAGCTGAGGAGACACCCCATGGCCAAGACCGCTAGCTCTGCCGCCGAGCAGACCGACTTCTTCAAGATGCCCGACTTCACCCAGTTCCAGGCCGATTTCGGCCGCTGGATGGGCGATTTCAGCAAGACTTTCGCCAACGGCAAGACCCCGGTCGTCGATTTCGACGCCGTCGTCGCCCTGCAGCGCAAGAACATCGAAGCGCTGACCGCCGCCAACCAGGTCGCCTTCGAAGGCGTCAAGGCGATTGCCCAGCGCCAGGCCGAGATCGCCCGCGAGGCGGTTGCGGAATTCTCGAAGGTCGCCAAGGAGTTCACCTCCGTCGGCAGCCCGGAAGAGAAGCTGGCGAAGCAGGCCGAAGTTGCCAAGGCCGGTTTCGAGAACGCCCTGTCGAACGTCCGCGAACTGACCGACATGGTGCAGAAGGCCAACGTCCAGGCGATCGACGTGATCTCCAAGCGCGTTGCCGCGAACTTCGACGACGTGAAGTCGGCGATCACCAAGGCCGCCAAGAAGTAAATTCCGGTTCATCGCCGGAATGCAGCGCCGCCCGTCCGCAAGGACGGGCGGTTTTGCTTTGTGCGGTTGCCGGGAGTCGCCGCCGGCTGGTAGCTTCCCCGGCGGAAACGGGAGCCGCCATGAGCCAGACAGCCAGCCAGACAGCCGAACCGATCGCCGCGCCGATCGGCTACGATGACTTCCGCAAGGTCGACATCCGGGTCGGCACCATCGTCGCCGCCGAGCCCTTCCCCGAGGCGCGCAAGCCGGCCTTGAAGCTGACCGTCGACTTCGGACCCGAGCTCGGCCAGCGGCGGAGTTCGGCGCAGATCACCGAGCATTACGCCCCGGAAGCCCTGATCGGGCGCCAGGTCGCGGCGGTGGTGAATTTCCCGAAGAAGCAGATCGGCAAGTTCATGTCCGAGGTGCTGGTGCTGGGCTTTCCCGATGCCGCCGGCGCGGTGGTGATGATCGGCGTCGATCATCCGGTGCCGAATGGCGGGCGGCTGTTCTAGAGCCGGACCGCCTCTACTTTAACAAATAGAGGGTGATTCACTCTAGAGCGGCAGCCGCAGGATCGCCCTGAGGCCGCCGGCCGGCGCCGAATCCAGCGTGAGATCGCCGCCATGGCTGCGCATGATGTCGCGGGCGATGGTGAGGCCGAGGCCGGTGCCGCCGGTTTCCGGGTTGCGCGATTCGTCCAGGCGGAAGAACGGGCGGAACACCTCCTCGCGCTGATCGGGCGCGATTCCCGGCCCGTCGTCGTCGACCAGCACGTCGACATGTCCGGTGCGGATCTGCAGCGAGACCTCGATCTCCCCGCCATAGCGCTGGGCGTTGCCGATGACATTGGCCAGCGCCCGGCGGAAGCCGTCCGGCCGCAGGTTGAGGACCAGCCCGGACGCCGGCGCCGTCAGGCCGATGCGGGCGCCTTCGCGCCGGGCATCGCTGACCACCTCGCCGACCACGGCGACGAGGTCGGTCGCCACCGCCTGCTCGGCGCCCTCGCCGCGGGCGAAGGCGAGATAGGCGCCGATCATCCGCTCCATGTCGGCGACGTCCTTCTTCAGGTCGGCGATCTCCGGCTTCGATCCCATCATGGCGAGCTGCAGTTTCATCCGGGTCAGCGGCGTGCGCAGATCGTGGCTGACGCCGGAGAGCATGTCGGTGCGCTGGGCGATCTGCCGGCGGATGCGGTCGCGCATCAGGTTGAAGGCGAAGCCCGCCATCTCCACCTCGGTGGCGCCGCCGGGGCGGAAGTCGCCGCTGTCGCGGCCCTTGCCGAAATCGTCGGCCGCCTGGGCGAGGCGCCGGATCGGGCGCACCTGCTTGCGCATGAAGACGGTGGCGACGGTGAGCAGCGCCAGCGAGGTGCCGATCATCCACAGGATGAAGACATAGGTGGTCGAGCTGAACAGCCGGCGCCGCGCCACCACCACATGCAGCACGCCGTCGGCGAGCTGGACGTGGATCTCGATGTAGTTCTTCAGCGAGCGGCTGTCGATCAGGAACGGCCGCTGCACCCGCGATTCCAGCGCCCGTGCCAGCGCCCGGTCGACGAGGTTCTGGCGCATTACCGTCGGATCGTTGGGCAGGATCTCGTCGGGCTTGAAGGTCAGGTTGAGGCCCATCGCGTCGTCGGCGACGGCAAAGATGCCGGCGGCGCGCGCCGGATCGATCGGCCGGTCGAGCAGCTGGATCACCGTGGCGATGTCGCCGGCCACGCTCTGCGCCAGGCGCCGGGTCACGGTGTCCCAGTGGCTGGTGTAGAACACCCAGGCGGACACCACCTGCAGCAGCACGATCGGCGTCACGATGATGATGATCGAGCGGCCGAGCAGCGAACGCGGCAGCATCCGCTCGATGGCCGCCGGCAGGAAGGCGATCCGGTTCAGCATCGCGCTCAATCCGGCTGCAGCACGTAGCCGCGGCCGCGCACCGTCTGCAGGTAGCGCGGGAAGCGGGGATCGGCCTCGATCTTCTTGCGGAGGCGGGTCATCTGCACGTCGATCAGGCGGCTGCTGCCGGCCCCGGCGCCCTCGGGCGAGAGCTCCTCGCGGCCGAGCGGGGTGCCGGCGCGGCGCGCCAGCTGGGCCAGCAGGTCGCCCTCCGCTTCGGTGAGATAGACCGGCGTCTCGCCCTTGAACAGCCGGCGGCGGTCGATCTCGAACAGGAAGCTGCCGAAGCGCAGGATCTTCGCCGGCGCCGGCGGCCGGATGGCGCTGCGCGCGCGCTTCAGGATCGACTGGATGCGCAGCACCAGCTCCTTGGGCTCGAACGGCTTCGGCAGGTAGTCGTCGGCGCCGACCTCGAGTCCGTTGATGCGGTCCTGCGCCTCGGCCATGGCGGTCAGCAGCAGGATCGGCACGGTGCTGTCGGTGCGCAGGCTCTCGGTCAGCTGCAGCCCGGTCTCGCCCGGCATCATGATGTCGAGCACCAGCAGGTCGAAGGCGAGGCTCTTCAGCTTGTCGCGGGCATCGGCGGCATCGACCGCCGTGGTCACCCGGAAGCCCTCGGCGGCGAGGAAGCGCCCGATCAGTTCCCGCAGGCGCTTGTCGTCATCGACGACCAGGATATGCGGCTGTTCCTCGCTCACGCGGCGGCTTCGGTCACTTGGGCGGCGCCGGCTTGAAGCGCTCGCGATCGGCGTCGTTGATCAGCCCGGTGAGCACCTTGCGGAAGCCCTCGACCGCCTCGGCCCCGGCGGCGCGGTAGGCGCGGGCGACCAGGGCCCGCTGCTCCTCGGTCAGCTTGCGCTCCAGGTCGGCGCCGAGCTCGGTCAGGCTGAGCAGCCGCTGACGCCGGTCGCTGGCGCCGGGTTTCTGCACGATGAATCCCTGGCGCACCAGCTGCCCGAGCACCCGGGACAGGCTCTGCTTGGTGATCTTCAGGATGTCGAGCAGGTCGGAGACCGTCATGTCGGGATTGCGCCCGACGAAGTAGATCACCCGGTGATGCGCCCGGCCGAAGCCGTATTGCGCCAGGGTCTCATCCGCCTTGGCGGTGAAGTCCCGATAGGCGAAAAACAGCAGTTCGATCCCCTGGCGCAGGTCGTCGTCGCGCAAAAACAAAGGGTTAGCAGGTGATTTCATCTCGGGCATATTTTATGTCAGCCATGTTGACTTAATTTTCCGAATGTTCTAAAACCGGTTCCAGTTAGGATCACTTATAACCCGAGATTTCCTCCCCGAGGAATCTCGATCGACGGAGGATGAATTTCATGAGTCTGGTCCCGTTTGACGACCGCGATGGTGAAATCTGGTTCGACGGCAAGTTCGTGCCCTGGCGCGAGGCCAAAGTCCATGTCCTCACCCACGGCCTGCATTATGCCTCCTGCGTCTTCGAAGGCGAGCGTGCCTATGACGGGGTCGTCTTCAAGTCCCGCGAGCACAGCCAGCGCCTGCACCAATCGGCGGAAATCCTCGGCTTCAAGGTGCCTTATGCGGTCGACACCCTGGTCGAGGCCAAGGCCGAGCTGATCAAGCGCATGAACCTCTCCGACTGCTATGTCCGGCCGCTGGCCTGGCGCGGCAGCGAGATGATGGGCGTCTCGGCGCAGCAGAACACCATCCATACCGCGATCGCGATCTGGCAGTGGCCGGCCTATTTCTCGCCCGAGCTGCTGGAAAAGGGCATCCGGCTGAAATGGGCGAAGTACCGCCGCCCGGCGCCGGATACCGCGCCGACCGCCAGCAAGGCCGCCGGCCTCTACATGATCTGCACCATCTCCAAGCACGATGCCGAATCCGAGGGCTACAACGATTCGATGATGCTGGACTACCGCGGCCAGCTGGCGGAGGCGACCGGCGCCAACGTCTTCCTGGTGCAGAACGGCGAGGTCCATACGCCGAAGGCCGATTGCTTCCTGAACGGCATCACCCGCCAGACCGTCATGGAGCTCGCCCGGCGCCGGCAGCTGAAGGTGGTCGAGCGGGCGATCATGCCGGACGAGCTGGCGAAGACCGACGAGGTCTTCCTGGTCGGCACCGCCGCCGAGGTGACGCCGGTCGGCCAGGTCGGCGACTACACGTTCAAGGTCGGCGCGGTGACCCGCCAGCTGCGCGAGGACTACCTGAAGGAAGTCCGCGCGCACAAGTCGATCAAGGCCGCCGAGTAGCGCAGCGCGCCATCCCTGTCCCCTGATCCCCTCCCCCGAATCGGGGGAGGGTTGGGGAGAGGGTCAGTCAAAGGCAGGACTCGGCCACGCTTACTGGCTCTTCGCCGCCTGGCGCCGCGCCCGCGCCCAGAGGTTCAGGCCTTCGACCAGCGCCGAGAAGGCGATGGCGAAGTAGAGATAGCCCTTCGGGATGTGGAAATGCAGGCCCTCGCCGAGCAGGGCGACGCCGATCAGCAGCAGGAAGCTGAGGCAGAGCATCTTCACCGAGGGATGCCGATCGACGAAGGCGCCGACCGCATTGGCCGCCAGGATCATCACCGCCATCGCCGCCAGCACCGCCGCGACCATGATCGGCAGATGATCGGTCATGCCGACCGCGGTGATGACGCTGTCCAGGGAGAAGACGATGTCGAGCAGCGCGATCTGCACGATGGCCGAAGGCAGCGTCAGATAGGTCCTGGCGCCGACGGCCGCATCGTCGGCCCCCTCGATGTGATGGTGGATCTCGGTGGTCGACTTCGCCAGCAGGAACAGCCCGCCGCCCAGCAGGATGATGTCGCGCCAGGACAGCGCGAAGGACCACTCGAGACTCGGCCAATCCAGGGTCCAGACCGGCTCGACCAGGCTGGCCACCCAGGCGATCGAGGCCAGCAGCACCAGGCGCATGATCAGGGCCATGGCCAGGCCGGCGCGCCGGGCGCGCGCCTGGTGCTCCGGGGCGACCCGCGCGGCGACGATCTGGACGAAGAGCAGATTGTCGATGCCGAGCACGATCTCGAGCGCGGCGAGGGTGAGGAAGCTCAGGATGAGCTGGGGATCGGTCAGCAGATCGATCATCGCATGGCTGGGATCGCACCCGGTCAGTGACAGGAACCGGACAGATTGGCCCGCGACCCGTGGATTTCAAGGCCGGCGGATTTCAAGGGCGTGGCAGCGGCGCCGGGGAGGTCCCGACCGGCCTATGCCTTCCACGTCGCCGCGCGGGCATCGTCGCTGTCCTTGGCCTCGACCCAGCTGGCGCCGCCGGCACCTTCCTCCAGCTTCCAGAACGGCGCCTTGGTCTTCAGCCAGTCGATCAGGAAGGCGCAGGATTCCAGCGCCGCCTGGCGATGGGCCGAGGCGGTGGCGACCAGGACGATGCGGTCGCCGGGCGCCAGGCGTCCGTAGCGATGGATGATCAGCGTCGCCTCGAGCGGCCAGCGGCGCTGCGCCTCGGCCTCGATCTCGGCCAGGCGCTTCTCGGTCATGCCGGGATAGTGCTCCAGGGTCATGGCGCTGATCTCGCCTTCGCCGGCGACGTCGCGCACCAGTCCGACGAAGCTGGCGACGCCGCCGACCTTGCCATTGCCGGCGCTCAGGGCGGCGAGCTCCGCGCCGATGTCGAAGTCCTCGTGCTGGACGCGGATCATGGCGATCGCCTCACGTCATCCACCGGTGACCGGCGGGAACAGCGCCACCTCGTCGCCGGAACGGACCGGATGGTCGGGACCGACATAGTCCTGATTGACCGCCACCTTGACCAGCTTGCGATCCTTCAGCGCCGCCGCGTAGTTGCCGCCGCGGCCGGCCAGCCAGTCCAGCAGCTGGCCGACATTGGTGACGTCGGACGGCGGCGCCGCCTCTTCCCCGGCGATGCCGATCCGGCTGCGGACCCAGGCGAAATAAAGCAGTTTCATGCGCCCGGTTTTAGCCCAGAATGTCGCAAGACGCCAGATTGGCGGCGCCGATGGGCGCATAGCCGCAGGAGACGCAGGGACATGCCGGTGACCATCTACCACAACCCGAATTGCAGCACGTCGCGCAAGGTACTGGGCTGGCTGAAGGAGAAGGGCATCGAGCCCAAGGTGGTCGAATATCTGAAGACCCCGCCCGATGCCGCCACCCTGAAGCGTATCCTGAAGCAGATGGGCGCCCGGCCGGCGGACATCCTGCGGCGCAAGGGCGAGGCCTACGAGGCCCTGGGCGACGCGGCGCGGCTCGGCGACGATGCGCTGATCGCCCGGATGATCGCATCGCCGGTGCTGATCGAGCGGCCGATCGTGGTCAGCGGCAAGGGCGCCGTCCTCTGCCGTCCGGCGGAGAAGGTCTGGGACGTGGTCTAGCCCGTGAGCGTCCCGATCCAGCTTGACGGTACCCTGTCGCCCATCTTTCCCCGCGGCGGAAACAGGGTCGGGGCACGAACCTGTGACGGACGGCGTCGGGCGAGTGCGTCGATGTCGGCTCCCCGGCCATCGACAGTGCTTTCCTGCTACCGCCCGGCGGCATGACCGGTACACGCCGCTGATGCCGAGGCAGAACGTTGGAGACGGCCTTGTCGGACCACATGGCTGTCGTGATCGAGGGACTGGAGACCCCGGCATGTGATGCCGGGGTCAACTCGCTATCCAATGCAGCGTCGGGTTATTTCTGCAGCTCGATCTCACCGGGCCGCCAGCTCTTGTCGAACCACGGCTCCAGCGGACCATAGAGCCGCAGGATCATGAACCAACCCTTGTCCGGAATCGTCTGGACCCAGTTGTTCTCGAAGCCCTTCGGTGCCTCAGGACCGAACCAGACATCGACCGAGCCATCGGCGTTGATTTTTACGTCCTTGTTCTGGCTTGTAACGCTCGGGCCCTTCTGGTCGGTCTGCAGCATCGAGCGGGTCTGGTTGTCATATACGATGACCGACCAGAAATCCTTCACCGGAATGTCTGGCGGCAGATGCAGCTTGTAGGTCTTGCTGCCGTCGAAGGGTTTTCCATCGGCATCGGTGGATGTCCAGGGATACTGCGAACCCTTGCCGACCATCTTTTCTTCCATGGCCGGCGTGACTCCGGTGGCGAAGAAATAGTAGAAGGCCGCGCCATCGAGATTCGCAACCCCGGGAGAATTCTCAAATTTGTAGCCGCCGAAAAACGGCAGGCGCCAGCCGCTCTGGCTGTCAGGATAGAAGAAGGCATCACGCTCGCGGATGGCGAAAGCGGTCGCACGCGCAGTCACCGCGCCGATGTTCGCGGCATCGCTGAGGATTTCCTTCATGCGCGGATCGGGATTGAAGGGCTTCCCCTTCTCGATGCCGATCGAGGCGAAGAGGCCCAGCGTCGTCGGATCGGAGCCTGCAGACGGCTCTTCCTGGATCACCTTGTCCAGCAACTCCCAGAATTGGTAGTCGGTCGGCATCACGAAGTTTGCAGGCATCCCCGATGCATTGACCAGATTGGCCGGCTGTGGATTGGCGGCCTCGGAGAGCGGATAGATCTTGAGATTGTTCTTCACCAGCGCGACGCCGGGTTCGGTCTTGCCGTCGACGAGGAACGTGCGGAAGGGCATCCACATGCCATAGGTGGAAGGCCGCACGACGAAATAGCCATCGGGCACTTCGCCGGTGTAGCCCGGCGGCAGGATCAGATACTTTCCGCCCTTGCCCTTGTCCGGCCCTGTGATGCCCACGTCGACAACCCATTTGTACCAGAAATCATCGATCGTGCCCAAGGCCGCCGGCGGCATCTCGACCACCAGCGGGCCATCATGGGTGTCGAGCCAGATGAAGCTGTAAATGGTGTTGTCGTTCGCCGTGAGCTCGACGGTGCGCGGATCGACCAGGTTCTCCCAGATCACATCGGTCTTGTTGGCAGGGCCGAACTTGGCGAGAGAGTCGCGCATGCCGGCCTGATTGACGATGGGAATGGCCAGCAGATATGCCTGCAAGGCGCGCGAACGGTCGAGGTTGTCCCAGATCTTCTGGTTCGTCTCGGGGGTCGGAATGCCATCCTTGAGACTGAGCGTGCCGATCGATGTGTCGATCTGGTCGGGGATGGCGACACCTGGCGCGATCTGCGTTGTCATCTTGTAGTCTTTGGCCCAGGACGGCGCGGCAGCGGCAGCAGCCGCAACGAGCGCGAGCACGAAAGCTCCTGCGCGACATAGGTATATACTCACAGTTTTCTCCTCGCGTTCGAATGCGGACCTGCTGGGCGCATTGGCACGGAGTTTCTAGGCTGGCGGAATAATTTGTCAACGCAATCGCGCGATGCCGACGGACAGCAGGGCGAGGTGGCCATCTCCCTGAACGTTTCTCGTGTTCAACGGGATGCCGTCACGCCGCATTCGGCCCCAAGTTCACGGCCCCACGCCGAGGTCCGGCCATGCTCTCTCGACCGAACCGGCGAAGGGCCGGGGGCCGCGGCCCGGATTTAACCGACGCGATCCAGGTCGGGTTCCCCGGCTAACTCGCCTTCTGAGCCTTCGGGGTCGGCAGGATCAGCCGCGCCACGGTGCCCCGGTTCGGCGCCGTGTCGATCTCCAGGCGGCCGCCATGCAGTTCGATCAGGTGCTTGACGATCGGCAGGCCGAGGCCGGTGCCGCGCTCGTCGTCGTCGGAACTCGGCGCGATCTGGCCGAAGTGCTCCAGCGCCGTCTCCAGCTGCTGGGGCGTCATGCCGATGCCGGTATCGGCGACGATGATCGCCGTGGTGCCGTCCGGCCGCGCCTCGACCGAGACCGTCACCTTGCCGCCGGCCAGGGTGAACTTGACGGCGTTGGTGATCAGGTTCAGCACCATCTGCTGCAGCCGGCGCCGATCGGCCTGCGCGACGAAGGTGCGATCGGGAATCCGCAGATGGAGATCGACGCCGCGCCGCACGGCCAGCTGGCGCGACAGGTCGATGCAGATCTCGAGGACCGGCGCGAGTTCCACCTTGGCGAGCTTCACGTCCATCTTCCCGGACTCGATCTTGGCGAGGTCGAGGATGTCGTTGATCAGCGACAGCAGATGGGCGCCGGCGGTGTGGATGTTCGCGGCGTAGGACGAGTAGCGCTCCATCACCGCCGGACCGAAGGTCTGGTTGGCGATGACCTCGGAGAAGCCCATGATGGCATTCAGCGGCGAGCGGAGTTCATGGCTCATCTGCGCCAGGAAGTCGCTCTTGGCCCGGTTCGCCACGTCGGCGGCATGGCGCTGGGCGCGCAGTTCCGTGGTCAGCTTGTCGAGATCGCCGGTCTGCGCCCGCAGCAGTTCGGTGGCCTGGGCGAGCTGCGCCTCGCGCTGCTTCTGCACGCTGATATCGGTGACGATCATCACCACCGCCGGATCGCCCTGGTAGTCGGCGAGGCTGGCGGCGACCAGGGCCCAGAACCGGCGCCCGGTCAGGGTGCAGAGCTCGGTCTCGAAATTCCCGACGCTGCCGCTGCGCGCGAGCTGGCGCAGGATTTCCGCGCGGTCCTCGGGATGAACGTAGAACTGCAGCGCCGGCAGCTGCCGATAGTCGTTGGCCGGCACCTCGAACAGCGCCAGGGCCGCGGCATTGGCATAGAGCGGCCGCGCCGCCGTGCGATGGCTGATGATCAACGGCACCGGTGCCAGGGCCGACAGCGGCAGATGCGAAACTGGATTGTCCTGGTCGATCATCGTCTCGTCATTTGCCTGCCGCTCTACGGACCATCTGTCGACCGCGCGCCGGACGAAGTTCCGGATCTCGGTCATGTGGTCCGCCCCGCCTGACGATTCCAGGGGCGGTATCGGGCCGTCCGTCCCGGCCCGTTCTCTGTGCCGTCCATCGCGCGTCTTTCGGTTCTGCAAAGCTCACGCGTTGTAATACTTTATATGTGTTGCCACGCCGTAAATATTGAAAGTTTTCGGCCCACCATGGTGTGTGGGGACGCTCATAAATACTTGGATTTTACCGGGATATTACTCTAAATCGTCTAAAGTTTTATCGATCCCGCACGGCTTGTCCCCGTATCCCAGGGACCACAGGATATAGGACAGGCAGTTTCCCGCTGATCCTTGCGATTCGCGCTCGATCTACAATAGGCGATCGGTTCTCGTCGGCTGCGCAGTCGGGCAACGCACTGGATGTCCGATTCGCAGCTCCAGGCCGATGAAGCTGGGAGGGGCTGCACATGCCGACGGCATTGGCGGCCGGGATGGCTGCCCGGCGGAGATCCGGACCTATTCGGGCAGGCCCGCCTTGCGAAACGCCGCGACCCAGCGCGCGAAATGCTCGGCATTGCCGTAGGGCAGGGTCTCCTTGAGCGTACTAATCTTGAAGGCCGGGTCCGCCGCCATGTTGCGGCGCGCGGCCTCTTCCGCGTCCTGTTGCCGTCCGAGGACGGCGAGAACTCGCGGCGGCGGCCTGCAACGCAGGCGGATGGTTCGGCCGGTCGCTCAGGGCTTTTTCAGCCCATGACAGCGCTTCGTCATAGCGACCTGCCGTAAAATGGGCAAACGCCATCGCCGTCTGCGTCTGGAACATGGACGTATCCTGCGGGCTGAGCTGTATGGCCTGCAGACAGTATTCGATTGCCGTATCGATCTGCCCCTCCCATTGCTTGCCCCAGCTCGCGGCTCTCCACGAAAGCGCGTCGTTCGGATTCAACGTCAGCGCCCGCTCAATCAAGGCCATTCCACTGCGGTTGTCGCCCAAGACGTAGCACAGAACATTCCCTGCGTCGGCCAAGGCAATGTCGTCCGTCCGGCCAAGTTCTATTGCATGCCTTGCCAATCGCTCTGCTTCGGCCAGGTCATTCTTGCCCATGGTCGCGGAACTGACAGACTTTCGAATCGAGAAACAACCGGCTGCGCGCCCATAGGCCGCTGCGTAATCCGGATCGAGCTCAATGGCCCGATAGAAGTGGGAAAGCGCTTCATTGGCGCCTGCTTCGGTCCACCGGTTAAACGCCGCCATGCCGCGCAGATAGTAATCATAGGCGCCAAGGCTGGTGGTCGGCTTGCGCTTCGACAATTCGATTTCCGCTTGTTCAAGCTTGGGGGAAATGGCGCCGACAACCCGGGCAGCCACGCGGTCCTGCAAGTCAAAGACGTCTTCAAGCGTGCCTTCGTAGCGCTCAGCCCAGAGGTGCCTGCCAGTCGCGGCATCAATGAGCTGTCCGGTGATGCGCAGGCGGTTCGCCGATTTTCGCACGCTGCCTTCCAACGCATAGCGAACGCCAAGTTCGCGGCCGACCTGCTTCACGTCGATGGCGCGGCCTTTGTAAGTGAAGCTCGAGTTCCGGGCGATCACGAACAGCGAACGGAAGCGCGACAATTCGGTGATGATGTCCTCGGTGATGCCGTCGCAGAAATACTCCTGCTCGGGGTCGCCTGACATGTTGGCGAAGGGCAGCACGGCGATGGAGGGCTTGTCGGCGGATGCTTTTGGCGCGGCGACGCTTACGGCGGGCGTGCCGGTGACACGATAGCTCCTCACCGGTTCGGCGATGTTCTTCAGGGTTTGCACGCCAGTGTCCTCGAAGCCGACCCTGACCTTGCTCTTGATGTGATCGTGGGCCGTTCCGGAGATGAGGACGCCACCCGGTTCCGCGAGCGCTTCCAGCCGCGCCGCGATATTGACTCCGTCGCCGTAAAGGTCGCTGCCTTCGACCAAGACATCGCCGAGGTTCACGCCAATGCGGAGCACGATCTGCCGATCCACCGGCTGCCCCTCATTGGCAGCGGCCATCGCCTGCTGCAAATCGACGGCGCATTGCACCGCATTGACGGCGCTCGCGAACTCCACCAGCACACCGTCGCCGGTGGTCTTGAATACTCGGCCCTGATGCTTGGCAACCAGCGGGTCTAACACGTCGCGGCGCCTGGCCTTTAGTGCCGCCAGGGTACCGACTTCATCGGCTTCCGTCAGTCTGGAGAAGCCAACCACGTCGGCGGCCAGGATCGCAGCAAGACGGCGTTGGGCGCGCTTTTCGGCCATGCAATGCTGTGACCACTCGAAAAACATTTCTTCTGGATTGTAAGAGCGCCCTGTCCGCGAGTTTATCACGCCTCATGTCCGAGTTGGGTCAATCTCGGCCATTCACCAGACTTCCAATTGGTCCGTTTTGTCTCGACGGCGGACTTCTTTTGCAGGGGCAGGTCAGGCGGATCATGCCGGCCGCCGTCGCTCACAATTTTCTGCCGTAGGGCGCGAATTGCATGCCGGTATCGAGTTCCTAGGTATATTGATCGCCTGGGACACCGGGACAAGCGTCCGATCCGCCCGAACCCAGCCCGGACTTGGGCTGAAATCCCGGGCTTTTTGCTGGCCGCCCGCGGCTGCGAACGGCGCTGGCATTCCGGGAGCCAGTTAGCTAGGGTGGCGGCGTCCGAAGTGAGGGAAGCCGGTGCGCCCAGATCCGCCAGGAATGGCCGGATCGCGGCAATTCCGGTGCTGCCCCCGCAACTGTAGGACCGTGCGTCGGCCCCGGCCGGCGCAACGGCATCGCGAGCATGCCACTGGCCCCGGATCGGGCCGGGAAGGCGCGGTGACCGGCGGTCGAGCCAGGAAACCTCGGCGGACGACCTTGATGGCTTAGGCGCCTCGGCGGGAGGAACGCAGCTCATGTCGCTCGGAATTTCCGGGATCATTACCCCATTGCCGCCGGTCACCCTGGTGCTGGGCGGCGCGCGTTCGGGCAAGAGCCGGTTCGCCGAACAGCTGCTCGACCAGCATCCGGGGGCGCGGGTCTATCTCGCCACCGCCGAAATCCTCGACGCGGAGATGGCCGAGCGGGTGCGGGTGCACCGCGCCCGCCGCGACGCCGACTGCCGGACGCGCGAGGAGCCGCTGGCCCTCGCCGCGGCGATTGTGGCGGAAACCGCCAAGGGTGCGGCGGTCCTGGTGGATTGCCTCACCCTCTGGCTCGGCAATCTCCTGGGCAAGGCGCGCGACGTCGAGGCGGAGATCGACGCCCTGCTGGCGGCGATCGGCCAGTTTGGCGGCCCGGTGATTTTCGTCGCCAGCGAGGTCGGCCTCGGCATCGTTCCCGACAATGCCCTGGCCCGGGCGTTCCGCGACCATGCCGGACGGCTGCACCAGCGGCTGGCCGCCAAGGCCGAAAGCGTGTTCTTCGTGGCGGCCGGCTTGCCGCTGAGACTCAAGTAGCGACAGTTCAGGAACCATAGGGGCGGACAAGATCATGGCCGAGAAGATTCCGGCGACGGTGGTGACGGGATTCCTGGGGGCGGGCAAGACCAGCCTGATCCAGAACCTGCTGCGCAATGCCAACGGCAAGCGCCTGGCGCTGATCATCAACGAGTTCGGCGAGTTCGGCGTCGACGGTGAGATCGTCAAGGGCTGCAGGATCGAGGGCTGCCCCGAGGAGAACATCGTCGAGCTGGCGAACGGCTGCATCTGCTGCACCGTCGCCGACGATTTCCTGCCGACCATCGCCGCCTTGCTCGACCGCCCGAATCCGCCCGACCATATCGTCATCGAGACCTCCGGACTGGCCCTGCCCAAGCCACTGATCAAGGCCTTCAACTGGCCGGAAGTGCGCACCCGCGTCACCGTCGACGGCGTCATCGCCGTGGTCGACGGGCCGGCGGCGGCGGCGGGACGCTTCGCCGACAATCCGGCGGCGGTCGACGCCCAGCGCAGCGGCGACCCGTCGCTCGACCACGACAGCCCGCTGGCCGAGCTCTTCGAGGACCAGATCAACTGTGCCGACCTCATCATCGTCAACAAGGCCGACCAGATGTCGCCGGCCGACCACGTTGCGGCGGCGGCGGCGATCAATCACGAGCTGAAGCGCCCGGCGAAGATGATCTCGGCCAGCTTCGGCGCCGTCGATCCGAAGATCCTGCTCGGCCTCGACGCCGCGGCCGAGGACGATCTCGCCGGCCGCCATTCGCATCACGAGCTCGAAGGCGAGGACCACGATCACGACGATTTCGAGAGCTTCCACATCGCCTTGCCGCGGCTGCGGGCGCCGGAGGACCTGCTGCGGAAGCTGGTCCCGGCGATCGAGCGCCACGACATCCTGCGGGTGAAGGGCTTCCTCGACGTCGAGGGCAAGGACATGCGCCTGGTGCTGCAGGGCGTCGGCAACCGCCTGCAGCATTACTACGACCGCGCCTGGGAAGCCGCCGAGGATCGCCGCGGCCGCCTGGTGGTGATCGGGCTCAAAGGGCTCGATCGCCGCGCGATCGAAGCCGCCTTGGCCTAGGCCGGACCGGCGCCGATGCATCTGCTGGCCGCCAAGCCCGGGGTCGTTTCGGACGGAACGGAGGCGATCGACCTCGGCCAGACGCCGGGCGACATCGTCTTCCTCTCGGCCGCCGATACCGAGCTTGCCTGCCTTGCCGCCGCCCAGGCCAGCCTGGGTGGGGACGGTCTGGGCGGGAGCCGTCTGGGCGGGACGGGCCGCAGCCTGCGCCTCGCCAACCTGCTGCAGCTCGGCCACAACCTCTCGGTCGACGCCTATGTCGAGGCGATCGTCGGCGAGGCGAAGCTGGTGGTGCTGCGCCTCCTGGGCGGCCTGCGCTACTGGCCCTATGGCGTCGAGCAGGTGGCGGCGATCTGCCGCCAGCGCGGCATCCTGCTGGCCTGCCTGCCGGGCGACGACCAGCCCGATACCGAGCTCTTCGGCCAGTCGACCCTGGCCGGCGCCGCGCAGCACCGGCTCTGGCAGTATCTGGTGCAGGGCGGTATCGAGAATGCCCGCCAGTTCCTGCTCTACGGTGCCGACCTGCTCGGCGACCGGACGTCCTGGCAGGAGCCGCGGCCGCTGCTGCGCGCCGGCCTCTACTGGCCCGGGCGGGAAACCGCCGTGCTCGCCGACCTCCGCCGCGACTGGCACCCGGATCGCCCCGTCGCCGCCGTGGTCTTCTACCGGGCGCTGCTGCAGGCGGGGACCCTGGCGCCGGTCGATGCCCTGATCGACGCCCTGGCGCAGCGCGGGCTCAATCCCCTGCCGATCTATGTGAACAGCCTGAAGGAAGCGGGCGCCGCCCAGCTCATCGCCGAGCTCTACGCCGCGACCGGGCCGGCGATCACCCTGAACTGCACCGGTTTTGCCGTATCGCAGCCGGGGGCGGCCACCTTCAAGACGCCGTTCGACGCGGCGGATGCGCCGGTGCTGCAGGTGGTGTTCTCCGGCGGCACCGAATCCGCCTGGCGGGCCGGCAGCCAGGGGCTGAGCCCCCGCGATCTCGCCATGCAGGTCGCGCTCCCCGAACTCGACGGCCGGATCCTCGGCGGCGCGGTCGCCTTCAAGGCCGCGGCCAGGTTCGATCCGGCGACGCAATGCAACATCGTCGCCGCCCTGCCGGTGGCGGACCGCATCGCCCATGTCGCGGACCTGGCGGCGCGCTGGGTGCGGCTGCGCCGGAAGCCGGCCGCCGACCGGCGGATCGCGCTGGTTCTTGCCAACTACCCCAACAAGGACGGGCGGATCGGCAACGGCGTCGGCCTGGACACCCCGGCCGGCACGGTGAACCTGCTCGCCGCCATGGCGACGGCGGGCTATGCCCTGGAGGCGCTGCCCGCCGACGGCGCGGCGCTGATCGACCGGCTGCTGGAAGGTCCGACCAATGCCGCCGACAGCCGGCTTCGGGCGGCGCCGGTGACGCTGGCTCTCGCCGCCTACCAGGCGTTCTTTGCCACCCTGCCGGCGGCGCTCCGCGCCCGGGTCGAGGCGCGCTGGGGCGGGCCGGAGGGCGATCCGTTCTTCGCCGCCGGCGCCTTCCGCCTGCCGCTGCTGCCGCTCGGATCGGTGCTGGTCGGCATCCAGCCGGCGCGCGGCTACAACATCGATCCGGTGAGGAGCTACCACGACCCGGACCTCGTCCCGCCACACGGCTATTTCGCCTTCTACGCCTATCTCCGCGTTACGGCGGATGTCGATGCGGTCGTCCACATGGGCAAGCACGGCAATCTCGAATGGCTGCCGGGAAAGTCCCTGGCGCTGTCCGCCGAATGCTTCCCCGAAGCGATTCTGGGGCCGATGCCGCAGCTCTATCCCTTCATCGTCAACGATCCGGGCGAGGGGACCCAGGCGAAGCGGCGCACGGCGGCCGTCATCGTCGACCACCTGACGCCGCCGCTGACCCGGGCGGAATCCTATGGGCCGCTGCGCGATCTCGAACTGCTGGTCGACGAGTATTACGAGGCGGCCCAGGTCGATCCCCGCCGCTGCGCCGTCCTGCGCGACCGGATCATCGACCTCGCCAAGGCCAGCGGCCTCGGCGCCGATTGCGGCATCGCCCCGGCCGACGATGTCGAGACCGCCCTCGGCAAGCTCGACAATCATCTCTGCGAATTGAAGGAACTGCAGATCCGCGACGGGCTGCATGTCTTCGGCACGGCGCCGGCGGGCCGGCAGCTGGCGGATCTCCTGGTGGCGCTGACCCGCCTGCCGCGCGGCAAGGGCGAGGGCGCCGATGCCTCGCTGATCCGGGCGCTGGCCCGCGATCTCGACCTCGGCGACGAATTCGATCCGCTGGCGGCGACCCTGGCCGATCCGTGGCACGGCAACCGGCCGGAGATCCTGGAAAACACCACGCGCGACCCGTGGCGGACCGTGGGCGACACCGTGGAACGGCTGGAAATCCTGGCGCAAATGCTGGTGGAATCCCGGATATCGCCCGGTGAATCCTGGCGGAACAGCACCGCGGTGCTGGATTTCATCGCCGGGAAACTCCGCCCGACGGTCGAAAGCTGCGGCCCGGCTGAAATATCCGGTCTATTGCGCGGCCTCGATGGAAAATTCGTTCTACCGGGGCCCTCGGGCGCCCCGACCCGGGGACGATTGGATACAATCCCGACCGGCCGCAATTTCTTCTCGGTCGATACCCGCGCCGTGCCGACGCCGACTGCCTGGTCGCTGGGCTGGAAATCCGCGGCATTGCTGCTGGAGCGCCACCGGCAGGAGCACGGCGCCTGGCCGAAATCCCTGGTGCTCTCGGCCTGGGGCACCGCGAACATGCGCACCGGCGGCGACGATATCGCCCAGGCCCTGGCGCTGATGGGTGTCCGGCCGACCTGGGACGTCGGGGCCTCCGGCCGGGTCGCCGGTTTCGAGATCATGCCCCTGGGCGTGCTCGACCGTCCCCGGGTCGACGTCACCCTGCGCATTTCCGGCTTCTTCCGCGACGCCTTTCCGGCGCAGATCGACCTCTTCGATTCCGCGGTGCGGGCGGTGGCGGACCTGGACGAGCCGGAGGCGCTGAACCCGATCGCCGCGCGCTATCGCCGGGAAAGCGCCGAGATGATCCGCTCCGGCGTCCCGCAGGGCGAGGCGGAACGGCGCGCCGGCTACCGGGTGTTCGGCTCGAAACCGGGCGCCTACGGTGCCGGACTGCAGGCCCTGATCGACGAGAAGGGCTGGACGGAAACCGCGGATTTCGCCCAGGCCTATCTCGCCTGGGGCTCCTTCGCCTATGGCGCCGGGGCCGAGGGCAAGGCCGAGCGGCGGCTGTTCGAGACCCGCCTCACCCAGGTCGACGCCATCCTGCACAACCAGGACAACCGCGAGCACGATCTCCTCGACAGCGACGACTACTACCAGTTCGAGGGCGGCCTCGCCGCCACGGTGAAGCACCTGACCGGGCGCAAGCCGCAGGTCTGGCACAACGACCATTCGCGGCCGGAAACCCCCAGAATCCGCAGTCTCGACGAGGAGATCGCACGGGTGGTGCGGGCGCGGGTGGTCAATCCGAAATGGATCGCCGGGGTGATGCGCCACGGCTACAAGGGCGCCTTCGAGATGGCGGCGACGGTCGACTACATGTTCGCCTTCGCGGCGACCGCGGATTGCGTCGCCGATCATCATTTCGAGGCGGTGTTCGACGCCTATCTCGGCGACGACGCGGTCCGCGGCTTCATCGAATCCAGCAACCCGGCGGCGCTGCGCGAGATCGCCGACCGGCTGCTGGAGGCGCAGGAGCGCGGGCTCTGGAAATCGCGGTCCAACACCGCATTCGGCAAGCTGCAGACTTGGGCAGGCAGGAGTAGCGCGGCATGAGCGAGCCAACACAGAACCAGGACGACATCAACCGCCGGGCCGACGAGAAATCGGCGAAGCGCAAGGAGGCGCGCGACCGGATGATGGCGGAGAAGACCCGCGAGAAGGGCCTGATCGTCGTCCATACCGGCAAGGGCAAGGGCAAGTCGACGGCGGCCTTCGGCATGGTGATGCGCTGCATCGGCCACGGCATGAAGGTCGGCGTCGTGCAGTTCATCAAGGGCGGCTGGGAGACCGGCGAGCGCCGGGTGCTGGAGAAATTCCCCGAGCTCTGCGAGATCAAGGCGCTGGGCGAGGGCTTCACCTGGGAGACCCAGGACCGGGCCCGCGACATCGCCTTCGCCCGCGCCGCCTGGGACGAGGCCAGGCGGATGATGGCGGATCCGAGCTTCGCCTTCGTGCTGCTGGACGAGCTCAACATCGTGCTGCGCTACGACTATCTGCCGGTCGAGGAGGTGGTCCAGGCGCTGCGGGCCAAGCGGCCGGAGCTGCATGTCTGCCTGACCGGCCGCAATGCCAAGGAGGAGATCGTCGCGCTCGCCGACCTGGTCACCGAGATGGAGATGGTGAAGCATCCGTTCCGCGACGGCGTGAAGGCTCAGAAGGGGATCGAGTTCTAGGCATGGCCAGTCCCGCCGCGATCATGTTCCAGGGCACCGGCTCCGATGTCGGCAAGTCGCTGATCGTCGCCGGGCTGGCACGGGCCTTCACCCGCCGGGGCCTGAAGGTGCGGCCGTTCAAGCCGCAGAACATGTCGAACAACGCCGCGGTGACCGGCGACGGCGGCGAGATCGGCCGCGCCCAGGCGCTGCAGGCGCGGGCCTGCGGCGTGGCGCCCAGCGTCCATATGAACCCGGTGCTGCTGAAGCCGCAGACCGAGATCGGCGCGCAGGTCGTGGTCCAGGGCCAGGTCTTCGGCAATGCCCGGGCCGCGGAGTATCACCGGCTGAAGCCGCAGCTGATGCCGAAGGTGCTGGAGAGCTTCGGGCACCTGCGCGCCGAGGCCGATCTCGTCCTGGTCGAGGGCGCGGGCAGCCCGGCGGAGATCAACCTGCGCCAGGGCGACATCGCCAACATGGGCTTCGCCGAGGCGGCCGACCTGCCGGTGGTGCTGATCGGCGACATCGATCGCGGCGGCGTCATCGCCGGCATCGTCGGCACCCAGATGCTGCTGCAGCCGGAAGAGGCGGCCCGCGCATGAAGGGGCTTCATCATCAACAAGTTCCGCGGCGACCTCCGCCTGTTCGACGAGGGCGTGCAGATCATCGCCAGCGCACCGGGCTGGCCGCTCGGCGTGGTGCCGTGGTTCGCCCGTGCGCGGCGCCTGCCGGCCGAGGACGCGCGTGGCGCTGCGGCGGCTATCGCGCCCGCATGCCGGCGCCGCCATCAGGGTCGCGGTGCCGCTGCTGCCGCGCATCGCGAATTTCGACGATCTCGATCCGCTGCGGGCCGAGCCCGATGTCGCGGCTCGAGCTGGTGCCGGCCGGGCCGGCCGCTGCCGGGCGATGCCGATGCGTCATCCTGCTCCGGCTCCAAGGCGACGATCGCCGATCTCGCAGGCCTTGCGCGCGCAGGGCTGGGACATCGACATCGCAGGCGCATCTGCGGCGCGGCGGGCATGTGCTCGGCCTCTGCGGCGGCTATCAGATGCTGGGGCGGCGGATCGCCGACCCGCAGGGCGTCGAGGGTGCCGTCGGTTCCTGCGCCGGGCTCGGCCTGCTCGAATTTCTCCACCCGGTTGGAACCGGAGAAGTCGCTGGTCGAGGTCAAGGGCCGCGACCGCGCCACCGGCGACGGCGATCAAGGGCTACGAGATGCATGTCGGCGTCACCGACGGGCCGGACTGCGCCCGGCCGATGCTCGATCTCGACGGCCGCAAGGACGGCGCGGTCTCGCCGGACGGGCGGGTGATGGGCTGCTACGTCCACGGCCTCTTCGCCAGCGACGGCTTCCGCCACGCCTTCCTCAACCGCCTCAAGACCCGGGAAGCCAGCGGCATCGCCTATGAGGCGCGGATCGAGGCCACCCTCGATGCGCTGGCCATGCATCTGGAATCGCATGCGAAGCTGGACCGGATCTGGGAGATCGCTAATGGGCGATGAACACCAGGATCGCGATCAGCGTCGCGCCGAGGCCGCAGGCCCGCAGATAGAGCCGCAGCGCCGTCCAGATGTCGGGCGCACCCAGGGTGCGGCGGCCTATGGCGTTCATCCAGCCGTCGTCGACCGGGACGCCGCCATAGATGCGCGGACCGTCGAGGGCGAAGCCCAGCGCTCCTGCCATCGCCGCCTCCGGCCAGCCGGCATTGGGCGAGCGGTGGCGCCGGGCGTCGCGGCCCATGGCGGAGATCGCGGCCGCGGCATTGGCGCCGGGGAGTATCAGCGCCGCCGCCGCCAGCAGCAGCCCGGCGAGGCGCGCCGCCGGCAGGTTCACCAGGTCGTCGAGCCGGGCCGCGGCCCAGCCGAACTGCAGGTGCCGCGGCGTCTTGTGGCCGATCATGCTGTCGGCGGTGTTGATCGCCTTGTAGCAGAGCAGGCCCGGCAGGCCGAAGAGGGCGCCCCAGAACGCCGGCGCCACCACGGCATCGGCGAAATTCTCCGCCAGCGACTCGACGGCGGCGCGACAGATGCCGGCCTCGTCCAGGTTCTGCGGATCGCGCCCGACGATGCGGGCGACCGCGATCCTTCCGCCCTCGATGCCGGAAAGCCGCAACGCCTGCGCGACGTCGGCGACATGGCGATAGAGGCTGTTCTGGGCGAGCAGCGTGCTCATGACCAGCGCCAGCCAGAGCCAGCCCAGCGGCAGCGCCAGCAGCAGGGCCTGCAGTGCCCAGCCGAGCAGGAAGGCGGCGACGGCCAGGGCCGCGGCGAAGGCCAGACCGTTGTGGCGCCGGCGACCGGGCGCGTCGCTTTCGCGATTGAGCCTGCCGTCCGCCCATGCGATGACCCGGCCGATGAGCGCCGCCGGATGCGGCAGGCGGCGATAGAGATGTTCCGGGTCGCCGATCCAGGCATCGACGGCCAGCGCCACCAGCACGCATGCCGGTGCGCTCAGCGTGAAGAACGGGGCGAGCGAATCTTCGATCATACGACCGCGATCCTGCCTGAACGGCAAGCGGCGTCAAGACAATGGACATCACGGGAGCGAGCATAGAATGGAAAAGATCGGCGTAATGGTCTGCGGCCACGGCAGCCGCGACATCGAGGCGATCACCGAGTTCAAGGCGGTGGCGGAGGGGATCGCCCAGCGCCTGCCGCAATACCCGGCGGATTACGGCTTCCTGGAATTCGCTACGCCGATCATCCGCGACGGGCTCGACCGGCTGCGGGAGAAGGGCGTCAGCCGGGTGCTCGCCGTTCCCGGCATGCTGTTCGCCGCCGGCCATGCCAAGGACGACATCCCCTCGGTGCTCAACACCTACCAGGCGACGCATCCCGGGCTGAAGATCGAATACGGCCGGGAACTGGCGGTCGACGTGAAGCTGCTGCGCGCCGCCGGCGAGCGGATCGAGGCGGCGGAGAAGACCGTCGCCCGCAAGGTCCCGCGGGCGGAGACCATGCTGATGGTGGTCGGACGCGGCACCTCGGATCCCGACGCCAACTCCAACATCAACAAGGTGGCGCGGATGCTCTGGGAGGGCATGGGCTTCGGCTGGGGCGAGGTCTGCTACAGCGGCGTCACCTTCCCGCTGGTCGGGCCGGGGCTCGAGCACGCGGTGAAGCTGGGCTACAAGCGCATCATCGTCTTCCCGTATTTCCTCTTCACCGGCATCCTGGTGAAGCGGATCTACTCGATCACCGACGAGATGGCGGCGCGGCATCCGGAGATCGAGTTCCTGAAGGCCGGCTATCTCAACAACCATCCGCTGGTGCTGGACGCCTTCGCCGAGCGGGTGAAGGAGATCCTGGTCGGCGAGAACAAGATGAACTGCCAGCTCTGCAAGTACCGCGAACAGGTCCTCGGCTTCGAGGCCGAGGTCGGGCGCAAGCAGGAGAGCCATCACCATCATGTCGAGGGGATCGGCACCAATGGCGGGCATGATCACGCCCATGGGCACGGGGACGACCATGGGCACGACCATGGGCACGGCCATGGAGACGACCACGGGCACGCCCACGGGCACGATCACGCCCACGACCACGCTCATGACCAAGGCCACAAGCATGACCATGACCACGGCCATACCCACACGCATTTCCCGCATCCCCATGCCGACCATCCGCATGGGCCGGGGAAGCGCAGTCCGGAAAAGCTCTGAGGCGGGAATGACGTGCTGATGACGCGCGACTACATCAGGGACCCGGAGGCGATCTACCGCCAGTCCTTCGCCACGATCCGGGCGGAGGCGGGGCTCGAGCGCCTGCCGGCCGCGCTGCAACCGGTGGCAGAGCGGATGATCCATGCCTGCGGCATGACCGATCTCGTCGCCGATCTCGCCTGGGACCTCGAACCGGTGGCGGCGGCGCGGGCCGCCTTGGCCCGCGGCGCGCCGATCCTCTGCGACGTCCAGATGGTGGCGGCCGGGATCATCCGCAAGCGCCTGGGCGCCAGCGCGGTGATCTGCACGCTCGACGACCCGGCGGTGCCGGATCTGGCGAGGCGCCTTTCGACCACCCGTTCTGCCGCCGCGGTCGAGCTCTGGCGCCCGCATCTCGCCGGCGCGGTGGTGGCGATCGGCAACGCGCCGACGGCGCTCTTCCACCTCATCGATCTCCTCGCCGGCGGCGGCCCCCGGCCGGCGGTGATCCTCGGCCTGCCGGTGGGCTTCGTCGGCGCCGTCGAATCCAAGGAGGCGCTGATCGCGGCCGGGCTCGGCATCCCCTATCTCACCCTGCGCGGCCGGCGCGGCGGCAGCGCCATCGCCGCGGCGGCCATCAACGTCCTCGCCGTGAATGCCCGCGCCGCCGATGCATCGGGGCGCGAACCATGACGCCCTGGCTGAACATCATCGGCGTCGGCGAGGACGGGATCGACGGGCTGCCGGCGATCCAGAAATCCATGCTGCAGGCGGCCGAGCTGATCGTCGGCGGCGCGCGGCATCTCGCCATGCTGGGCGCGGTCAAGGCCGAGACCCGGAGCTGGGCGAGCCCGCTCTCCCTGACCGTCGAGGCGGTGCTCGAGCGACGCGGCCATCCGGTGGTGATCCTGGCCACCGGCGATCCGATGCATTTCGGCATCGGCGTCACCCTGGCGAAACGGGTCACGCGCGCCGAGATCGCCATCCATCCGCATCTCTCGGCCTTCACCCTGGCGGCGGCGCGGCTGGCCTGGCCCCTGGCCGAGGTCGAGTGCCTGACCTTCCACGGCCGCCCGATCGAATTGCTGACCGCCGCCGTGGCGCCGCGCCAGAAGCTGATGATCCTCTCCCATGACGGCACCACCCCGGCCGAGGTCGCGGCGCGGCTGACCGGCCTCGGCTACGGCGAGAGCGCCTTCACCGTGCTCGAGCACATGGGCGGCGCCCGGGAACGGGTGCGCAGCGCGCGCGCCGATGCCTGGGCTGCCGACGACGTCGCCGATCTCAACACCATCGCCGTCGACTGCATCGCCGGGCCGAAGGCGAAGATCCTGCACCGCGGCTTCGGCCTGCCCGACGACGCCTTCCTGCATGACGGCCAGCTCACCAAGCGCGAGATCCGCGCCGCCACGCTCTCGGCTTTGGCGCCGCTGCCCGGCGATCTGCTCTGGGACATCGGCGCCGGCTGCGGCTCGGTCGCCATCGAATGGCTGCGGCAGAACCGGACCCTGCAGGCGATCGCCGTCGAGCGCGCACCCGAACGCGCGGCGATGATCCGCGCCAATGCCGCCGCCCTCGGCGTCCCCAACCTGAAGCTGGTCGAGGGCGCGGCGCCGGCGGCGCTGGCCGGGCTGGCGGCGCCGGATGCGGTCTTCATCGGCGGCGGCGTCTCGGCCCCGGGCCTGCTCGACCTCGCCTGGACTGTGCTGAAGCCGGGCGGCCGCCTGGTCGCCAATGCGGTGACGGCGGAAGGCGAGGCGGTCATCCTCGCCGCCCAGGCCCGCCTCGGCGGCGAGGCCTGCCGGATCAACGTCGCGCGGCTGGAGCCGGTCGGCCCCTTTCGCGGCTGGAAGCCGCTGATGCCGATCACACAATGGGCGGTGCGGAAGTCATGAGCGGCATCGTCTACGGCATCGGCGTCGGCCCCGGCGATCCGGAGCTCCTCACCCTGAAGGCGCTGCGGCTGCTGAAATCCGCCGACCTCGTCGCCTATCCGGCGCCGGAGACCGGCGACAGTTTCGCCCGTCAGATCGTGGCGCCGCACCTGACCGGCGGCCAGCGCGAATTCGCCATCCGCATGAAGATCGGCGAGGGCCAGTATCCGAAGGACGAGGTCTATGCCGAGGCAGCCGAGACGCTGGCGGCGGCGGCGACGGCGGGCGCGACCGTCGTCGTGCTCTGCGAGGGCGATCCCTTCTTCTACGGCTCCTTCATGTATCTCTATGCACGGCTCGCCGGCCGGGTCCGGGTCGAGGTGGTGCCGGGCATCTCCTCGCTGATGGCCTGCGCCATAGCCTCGGGCGGCGCCCTCGCCGCCAAGAACGACGTCCTCACCGTCATCCCGGCGCCGCTGCCCGAGGCGGAACTGAAGCGCCGGCTCGCCGATTGCGAGGCCGCCGCCATCATCAAGCTCGGCCGGCATTTCCCGAAGGTGCGCAGGGTGCTGCGGGAGATCGGCCTCGAAGCCAATGCGCGCTATGTCGAGCGCGCCACCCTGGACAATCAGAAGGTCATGAAATTGCGCGACGTCACCGGCGACGAGATTCCTTATTTCTCCATGCTGCTGGTGCATCGCCGGGGAGATGCCTGGTCATGAACGCCGTTCCCGCCATCCTCGTCCTCGGTCCCGGCGGCAGCGCCGTCGCCGAGCGCATCCGCGCCGCCCTGGCGCCGGCCGAGATCCACGGCTTCGCCCCACGCCTGCCGGAGGCCGCGGTCACCTTCGCGGCGACGGCGGCGCATGTCGCCGGCCTGTTCGCCGCCGGCCGGCCGGTGATCGGCATCTGCGCCGCCGGCATCCTGATCCGCGCCGTGGCGCCGCTCCTCGCCGACAAGCGCGCCGAGCCGCCGGTGATCGCCGTCGCCGAGGACGGTTCCAGCGTGGTGCCGCTGCTCGGCGGCCATCACGGCGCCAACGATCTCGCCCGGCGGATCGCGGCCGCCCTCGGCAGCCATGCCGCGGTGACCACGGCGGGCGATCTCCGCCTCGGCCTTGCCCTCGACGAACCGCCGGAAGGCTGGCGGCTGCAGGATCCGGCGCAGGTGAAGGCCGTCGCCGCCGCATTGCTCGCCGGCGAGAAGGCGCATGTCGTCAACGAGACCGCGGCGGATGCCGGCTGGCTGGCGGCTTTGCCCCAGGCGCCGGACGGTGCCCGGCGGATCCTGATCTCGACCCGCGCCGATGCGACGGCGGATCTGGTCTATCACCCGCAGACCCTGGTCCTCGGCATCGGCTGCGAGCGCCACGCCGATCCGGCGGAAGTCATCGCCCTGGCGCGGCATTGCCTGAAGGATGCCAATCTGGCGCCGTGGGCCGTCGCCTGCGTCGCCTCCATCGCGCTGAAGGCGGCGGAACCGGCGATCCACGCCTTGGCCGGCGAACTCGGCGTGCCGGCGCGGTTCTTCTCCGCGGCGGAACTCGAAGCCGAGCGCCCGCGCCTGCAAAATCCCTCCGACATCGTCTTCCAGGAGACCGGCTGCCACGGCGTCGCCGAAGGGGCGGCGCTGGCCGCCATCGGTGCCGGCGGCACCTTGCGGGTCGGCAAGACCCGCTCGCAGCGCGCCACCTGCGCCATCGGCGCGGCGCCCGGCCTGCTCGATGCCACGCGCCTCGGCCGGCCGCGCGGCGTGCTCGACATCGTCGGCATCGGGCCGGGTGCCGCCGCCGGCCGCACCCGCGAGGTCGATGCCGCGCTCGGCCGGGCCACCGATCTCGTCGGCTACAGCCTCTATCTCGATCTTCTTGGCGATCTCGCCGCCGGCAAGCAGCGCCACGGCTATGAGCTCGGCGCCGAGGAGGCCCGCGTCCGCATCGCGCTCGATCTCGCCGCCGAGGGGAAGCATGTCGCCCTGGTCTGTTCCGGCGATGCCGGCATCTATGCCATGGCGACCCTGGTCTACGAGCTGATCGACCGCGAGGATCGGCCGGACTGGGCGCGCCTCGCCATCACCGGCCTGCCCGGCGTCTCGGCGATGCAGGCGGCGGCGGCGCGGATCGGCGCCCCGCTCGGCCACGATTTCTGCGCCATCTCGCTCTCCGATCTCCTCACCCCCTGGGCGGCGATCGAGAAGCGCCTGCAAGCGGCCGCGGAGGGCGATTTCGTCGTCGCCTTCTACAATCCGGTATCGCAACGCCGGCGCGCGCAGCTGGCGGCGGCGAAGCGCATCCTCCTTGCCCGGCGCCCGGCCGAGACGCCGGTGGTGCTGGCGCGCAACCTCGGGCGCGACGGCGAGACGGTGCGGGCGACCACCCTGGCGGCGCTGGAGGTGGACGAAGTCGACATGCTGACCCTGGTCATCGTCGGCAGCAGCGCGACGCGCCGCGTCGAGCGGCCGGACGGCGGCCAGTGGGTCTATACGCCGCGCGGCTACGGCCAGAAAATGGACATGGAGAAGGCGTCGTGAGCATCGTGCATTTCATCGGCGCCGGTCCCGGCGATCCCGAGCTCATCACCGTCAAGGGCAAGCGCCTGATCGAGGAATGCCCGGTCATGCTCTATGCCGGCTCGCTGGTGCCGCCGGGGATCGTCGCCCTGGCGAAGCCGGGAACCCTGGTCATCGACACCGCGCCGCTGCATCTCGACGAGATCATCGGCCACATCGTGGCGGCGCAGGCGGCGGGGAAGAAGGTGGCGCGGGTGCATTCCGGCGACCCCTCGATCTACGGCGCGATCGCCGAGCAGATGCGGCGCCTGGATGCGCTCGGCATTCCCTACGACGTGACCCCCGGCGTGCCGGCCTTCGCCGCCGCGGCGGCGCTGCTGAAGAGCGAGCTGACCCTCCCCGATGTCAGCCAGACGGTGATCGTCACCCGCACCGACGGCGCCGCCTCGCCGATGCCGGCGGGCGAGGACCTGGCGACCCTGGGGAGATCCGGCGCGACGATGGCGATCCATCTCTCGGTCCGCAACATCCACAAGGTGGTCGGCGAGCTGACGCCGCATTACGGCGCCGACTGCCCGGTCGTCGTCGCCTATCGCGTCGGCTGGCCGGACCAGCATGTGATCAAGGGAACGCTGGCGACGATCAAGGAACAGGTGAAGGCGACCAAGATCACCCGCACCGCGCTGATCTTCGTCGGCCGGGTCTTCGACACCGCGGATTTCACCGACAGCCGGCTCTATCACGCCGACCACAAGCATATCCTCCGGCCCAAGGCCCGCGCGAAGGCCGGGTAGGGCGCCGCGGCGCGGGAGTGCGGATGACGGGATCATGACGCCGCTCTGGCGCAACCGGGATTTCATGCTGCTCTGGTCGGCCCAGTCGATCTCGGCCCTGGGCAGCCGGATCGGCCGCGAGGCCCTGCCGCTGGCCGCGGTCCTCGCCCTCGGCGCCGGCCCGCTGCAACTCGGCGTGCTGAATGCGGCGCAGGCGGCGCCGGCGCTTGTCCTCGGACTCTTCGCCGGCGCCTGGCTCGACCGCCGCCGCCGCCGGCCGGTGATGATCGCCGCCGATTTCGGCCGCGCCGCCATCCTGCTCACCATTCCGCTGGCGGCAGTCCTCGGCAGCCTCGGCCTGTGGCAGCTCTATGTCGCGGCCTTCGTCGTCGCCGCGCTCGGCTTCCTGTTCGAGGTTGCCGACCAGAGCCTGCTGCCCGCGATCGTCGCCCGCGGCGCATTCGTCGAGGCCAACGGCAAGCGCGCCGCCACCTCCTCGGCGGCCGAAGTGGTGGGGCCCTCGATCGGCGGCATCCTGGTGCAGCTGCTGACCGCGCCCTTCGCCATTCTGATCGACGCGCTCTCCTTCGTCGCCTCCGGCTGGCTGCTCCTGAAGCTGCGGCCGGAACCGGACGCGCCGGCGCCGGTGGCGGGGCGCCATGCGCCCTATCTGCGCGACATCCGCGACGGGCTGCAGGCGTTGTGGCGCCAGGACGTGCTGCGGCCGATGGTCATCGCCAAGACCCTGCGCTCGCTGTTCGGCGGCATCGTCGATGCCTTCTACGTGCTCTATGTGGTGAAGCATCTCGGCATCAGCCCGGCCTGGATGGGCCTCATCATCGGCTGCGGCGGCATGGCGTCGCTGCTGGGGGCGGCGGTGGCGCCGGTCCTGGCGAAACGCTTCGCCCTGGGACCGATGCTGGTGGCGGCACAGCTCGGGATCGTGCTCGGCGTCGCCTGCCTGCCGGCCGCTTCCCTGGCGCCGGCGGCGCTGGTCCCGGGACTGATACCGGTGCTGCTGGTCGCGCACCAGATCCTCGCCGATCTCAGCCTCACCTTCTATCTGGTGCTGGAACGCAGCCTGCGCCTGCATCTCGCCCCGGCGGCGCTCCTGGGGCGGATCAACTCGACCTGGCTGATGCTGGCGATCGGGCCGGGCCTGCTCGGCGCGGTTCTGGGCGGGCTGGTCGCCGAGGCCTTCGGTCTCGGCACCGCGCTGTGGATCGCCGTCGGCGGCTATGTCCTGTCGTTCCTGGTGGTGTCGGGGTCCAGGGCGCGGGCGCTGACCTCGATCTGATCCAGCCGCGCCGTCACCCAGTCCAGCGCCTCGTCCAGGTCATGGGCGGTATGGCTGCCGGTGCGCCGGGCGATCTCCGGCCGGTCGATCATCACCACCGGAATCGACAGCTCGCGCGCCGCCAGGATCTTGGCATAGGTCGCCTCGCCGCCGCTGTTCTTCGAGACGATGAGGTCGATGCGGTTCTCCAGCATCAGCCGCCGCTCGCCGGCCAGGGTGAAGGGGCCGCGCGCCTCGATCAATTCGCAGTCCTTCAGCGGCACCGGGGTTTCCGGCGGATCGACCAGCCGCAGCAGGAAATGCGCGGTCTCGACCTTGGCGAAGGCCGCCACGTCCTGCGAGCCGATGCTGAGCAGGATGCGCTTGCCGTACCAGCGGCAGACATCGGCCGCGGCGGCGACATGGGGGGTGCGGATCCAGACGTCGAGCGGGTCGCGGATCCATTCCGGGCGGATGAAGCGCAGCAGCGGAATGCCGGTCACCTGATGCGCGCGCAGGGCGTTGAGAACTCATCTCGGCCGCATAGGGATGCGTGGCATTGACGATCATCTCGATCCGGTTGCCGGTCAGGTAGTCGATCAGCCCGCCGATGCCGCCGAAGCCGCCGATGCGCACCGTGCCGGCGGGAAGGACCGGGCGCCGGGTGCGCCCCGCCAGCGAACTGATGCTCTCAATTCCGGCAACCGTCTGCAGGCGCTCGGCCAGCGCCAGGGCCTCACCCGTGCCGCCCAGCAGCAGCAGTCGGTGGCGTGGCGAAGTCGGCATGTCCTACCAGTTCCCCCGCACGGTCATAGACCAGAACCTCGATATCGACCTTGGAGTCGAACTCGCTCCGCGCGACCGCCTGCGCCTTCTTAGCGACCCAGTCGCCCAGCGGCAAGGCCGCCGCTTGCGCAAGATCGAGCGCCTCCATCGCGGTATTGCCGTGGCGCACCTGTTCGGCCAGGGCGGCCGGGCCGCCGAGTGCGAGAACCGCATCGGCCAGGGCATCGAGATTGACCTGGCTGCGGCCGGAATGAAGATCCAGCCAGCCATCCGCCAGCTTCGCGAACTTGCCGAAGCCGCCGGCCAGGGTGAGGCGCGGGATCGGATGATGGCGGAGGTATTTCAGCGTGCCGCCGGCGAAATCGCCCATGTCGATGAAGGCGAAATCCGGCAGGGCATACCGTCTGCCGACGGCGGCCTCGGTCGTCGATCCGGTGCAGGCCGCGGCATGGCCGAGGCCGGCGGCGCGGATCACGTCGATGCCGCGATGGATGGAGGCGATCCAGGCCGCGCAGGAGAACGGATTGACGATGCCGGTCGTGCCCAGGATCGACAGGCCGCCGAGGATGCCGAGGCGCGGATTCCAGGTCTGCCTGGCAAGCTCCGCCCCGCCCGGAATGGAGATGGTAATCTCGACATCGGTGGTGCCGCCGCACCGCGCCGCCACCTCGGCGACGGCCTCGGCCATCATCCGGCGCGGCACCGGATTGATCGCCGGCTCGCCGGGCGGAATCGGCAGGCCGGCCTTGGTCACCATGCCGACGCCCGCGCCGGCCTTGAAACGGATGCCCTGTCCGGCCGCCAGGGGCCGCACCGTCGACTGCACCAGGGCGAGATGGGTGACGTCGGGATCGTCACCGGCATCCTTGACGATTCCGGCCATGGCCTGGCCGGCGCCCAGTTCCCGCCGGGCCAGGGCGAAGCTCGGCTGCTGGCCCTTCGGCAGGGTAATGGTGACCGGATCGGGAAATTCGCCGGTCAGCAGGGCCTCGAAGGCGGCCTTGGTGGCCGCCGTGGCGCAGGCCCCGGTGGTCCAGCCATGCCGTAACGGGCCATCCGGCTTGCGTGGGGGCTCGCGCTTCTGGCCTTCTGGGTCAGCGGTCATGACGCTATTCTAGGCGTTCGCGTCCGAAACTGACTAGTCTTGAGACCGCCAAACCCTAAAATCACCGGATGAATAAGCTGTTCGATCAATTGCCGGATATGGAACCGGGCTGGGTCTGGCTGACCGGCGCCGGGCCGGGCGACGCCGGGCTGCTGACGCTGCTGGCGGTGAAGGCGCTCGCCTCGGCCGATTGCGTGGTCTATGACGCGCTGGTCGACAACTCGGTGCTGCGCCTGGCGAAGCCCGGGGCCCAGCTCGAATATGCCGGCAAGCGCGGCGGCAAGCCCTCGGCCCGGCAGCCCGATATCTCGCTGCGCCTGATCCAGCTCGCACGCGAGGGGAAGAAAGTGCTGCGTCTCAAGGGCGGCGATCCCTTCGTCTTCGGCCGCGGCGGCGAGGAGGCGCTCTCGCTGGTCGAGGCCGGCATCCCGTTCCGCATCGTGCCCGGCGTCAGTGCCGGGATCGGCGGCATGGCCTATGCCGGCATTCCGGTCACCCATCGCGACTGCAACTCGGCGGTGACTTTCATCACCGGCCATGACGCCACCGGCGCGGTCCCGGATTCGGTCGACTGGGAGTCCCTCGGCAAGGGGTCGCCGGTCATCGTCCTCTACATGGCGCTGAAGCACATCGAGCACATCGCCGCCCGGCTGATCGCCGCCGGCCGCTCCGCCGCCGAGCCGGTCGCCATCGTCAGCAAGGCGACGACGGCCCAGCAGATGGTGGTCGAGACCACGCTCGGCACCTGTGCCGCCGATGCGACCGCCAGCGGCATCGAGCCGCCGGCCATGGTCGTGGTCGGCGAGGTGGTCCGCCTGCGGGCGGCCCTGGACTGGATGGGTGCCATCGGCGGCCGCAAGCTGATCGCCGATCCCCTGGGCGTCCGCCACCGCCACAAGACCGGCAGCTAGGGGCCGATGACGCCCAGCGGTCCGGTCCGCGGCTTCGTCATTGCGGCGCCGTCCTCGGGCAGCGGCAAGACCGTCGCCACCCTGGCGCTGCTGGCGCTTCTCCGCTCGCAGGGCCTGCGGGTTTCCAGCGGCAAGATCGGCCCGGACTATATCGACCCGGCCTTCCACCAGGCGGCGACCGGGCGCACCTGCTTCAACCTGGATTCCTGGGCGATGCGGCAGGCCACCCTGCAGGCGCTCCTGGCCGAAGCCGGCCGGGCGGCGGATCTTGTCGTGGTCGAGGGCGTCATGGGCCTGTTCGACGGCGTGCCGTTCGCCGCCGGCGGGGCGGACGGCTCGACCGCGGAACTGGCGCGGTTGCTCGATCTGCCGGTGATCCTGGTGCTCAACGCCAAGGGTCAGGGGGCGACCGCCGCCGCGGTGCTGAAGGGTCTTGCCGGCTTCGATCCGCGTCTGCGCATCGCCGGCGTCATCTTCAACAATGTCGGCAGCGCCGCCCATGGCGCGATCCTGGCCGAGGCGGTGGCGCCGCTCGGCATCCCGCTCCTCGCCACGATCCCGCGCAGCAAGGAGCTGATCGTGCCCGAGCGCCATCTCGGGCTGAAGCAGGCCGGCGAGATGCCGGATCTCGCCGCCTTCCTGCGGAAGGCCGCGGAGGCGCTGCGGCCGACGCTCGACGTCGACCGGCTCATGGCGATGGCCGGGGTGATCCGCCCGGTCGCGGCACCGCTGCTGCCGACCGTGCCGCCCCTGGGCCAGCGGATCGCCGTCGCCCAGGACATCGCCTTCGCCTTCGCCTATCCGTTCCAGCTCGAGGCTTGGCGCCGCGCCGGCGCCGAGGTCCTGCCCTTCTCGCCGCTCGCCGATGCGGGTCCGCCGGCGGATGCCGATGCGGTCTTCCTGCCCGGCGGCTATCCCGAGCTCCATGCCGGCGGTCTTGCCGGAAATAGCAAATTTCCTCAATGGGTTATCGGAGGCTGCGGCACGCGGCGCGGCGATCTACGGCGAATGCGGCGGCTACATGGTCCTCGGCGAGGGGCTGGTCGACGGGCAGGGCCGGCGCCACCGCATGGCCGGCCTGCTGCCGGTCGTCACCAGCTTCGCCAAACGCAGGCTGCATCTCGGCTACCGGATCGCCGCCGTCCAGGCGGCGGGCCCGCTCGGCGCGGCGGGCGCGCGGTTCAAGGGCCACGAGTTCCATTACTCCACCGTGGTCAAAGAGGGCGCCGGCGATCCCCTGTTCACGGCGAGCGATGCCATGGGTCGCGATCTGGGCAGCTTCGGTCGCCGGCAGGGAAGTGTCTTCGGCTCCTACCTTCATCTTGTGGACAGCGCCTGAAACCGCGGCGATGGGTTGCAAACCCTTGCCTCGCCAGCGGGATTCGGGCAATTTACAGATCGTCGCCGGAGCCTGAGCGTCAGCGCGCCGGCCGCAGGGGAAGAAAGCAGATGTCAGACATGTCGCGCGCCATTTCCGTCACCGGGACCTCCGCGGTTTCGACCCGTACCTCGACCCTGACCGCCGCCTTGTTCCTGGCGCTGTTCGGTGCGGGGCTGATCTACGGTGTCGGTTTCGCCGGTGCGGACATCCTGCACAATGCCGCCCATGACGTGCGGCATTCCAACGGCTTCCCCTGCCACTGAAATCCTGCCACTGAGCCCCCGCCGCTAAGCCTCTGCAACTGAACCCCGCGGCGGCGGCCTAGAGCCGCTCGTCCTGGAATTCGTAGAGGCGATAGATCGCCCGCTGGTACAGTCGGCGGAAGGCCGGGAAGGGGAATCCCGGCAATGGTTCCGCGAGCAGCTTCGAGGGCCGGGTCTCGGCCTTGCCCGCCAGCCGATCGGCCAGCAGCAGACCGCAGTAGTTCGACAGGGCGACACCGTTGCCGATATAGCCGAGGGCGAAATGCACGCTGCCGTCCTCGATCGTATTGAGATGCGGGCTCTTGTCGTAGGTGGCGCAGACCCAGCCGTTCCAGAAATAATCCGTGCCGACGCCGGCCAGAGGCGGAAACATCTCGCGGAAGCGCCGTTCCAGCCAGGCACGCCGCTCGGCCCGGCTCTGCGGCGTGTTCTCGATGCCGCCGCGGGCGCCGAACAGCACGCGGTTGTCGGGGAGCAGGCGGTAGTAGAACAGCAGGTTGCGGGAATCCCAGATCTTCAGATGGGTCTGCCAGTTGACCGCCTGCCGTTCGGCGGCGTCCAGCGGACGGGTGACGATGATGTTGGAGAGCACCGGCAGGAGCCGGCCGGCGATCCGGCGATGCAGCCGGTCGCCGGTATAGCCGTTGCCGGCGATCACCACCTGGCGCGCCCGCACCGTGCCGCCCGGCGTCCGCAGGAGGTGCCGCTTGCCGTCGCGGCTCCACTCGGAAACCGGCGAGGCGGCATGCAGTTCCGCGCCGTGCTTCTGCGCGGCGCGGGCTAGTCCGCGGGCATATTTCATCGCATGCAGAGCGAAGCCCTCGGCATGCAGGACCGCGCCATGGGCCTCGGTGCTGACCAGGTAGTCGCGCTCGAGCTCGGCCTTGCCGAGGAGCCGCGAGTCCAGGCCGAAGATGTTCCGGGCGAAGGCCGCGCCGGTGGTGATGCCCTTGATCCGGTTGGGTTTATGGGCGAGCTCCAGGGCGCCTTCCGGGGTCGCCTCGGCATCGATCCCCTCGGCGGCGATGAGGCCGGCGACCAGGCGGACGGCGTCGCGGGTCTGGTCGAGGATGCGGCGCGCCTCGTCGAGGCCGTAGCGGCGAATCCAGTCGGCGGGCCCGGCCTTGCCGATGCCGACCGAGCAGAACCCGCCATTGCGCCCGGAACAGCCCCAGCCGATCCGGTTCGCCTCCAGGACATGCGCGGTCAATCCATGGTGTTTGGCCAGGTGATACGCGGTGGAAAGCCCGGTATAGCCGCCGCCGATGACGGCGATATCGACCTCCATGTCGCCGGCCACGGGCGGGGTGTTCTCCACCTCCGGCCCGGCCGTCGCCGCCCAGTAGCTCTCGACGTGGTCGGCGCCGGGCGCGGCGGGATCGACGATGGTGATGGCCATGAATTCCCCTGGAAAGACCCGATATTGACATAGCGCAGTCGCCAAATCCGACGCAAACGCTATGATGGCGGCCAGACACCGATTGGCAGCCATCCTTCATGACCCCCCGTTCCCTCGCGTCCCGCCCGGCCTTTGCGGCGCAGCTCCGCGCCGCCCTGACCACGCCCGGCCCGATCCTGTTCGCCTTCCTGTTCCTGCTGGATTCCTTCGCCCGCTCCCTGCTGGCGGCGGTCATCCCCCTGGAAGCCCTGCGGTATTTCGGCAGCTCGCGCGACGTCAGCCTGATGGCGGCGGCGGCCGGGTGCTGCGGCGTGCTGGCGAATTTCGCCCTGCCGGCGCTGATCGACCGCTGGCGGCCGCGCCGCACCTATGCCGCGGCGATCGCGCTCCTCACCTTGGCCTCGCTGCTGATGCTGGCCGGCACGGTCACCAGTTTTGCCATCGGCTGGTTCCTGCGCACGGCCGCCGCCGCCAGCCTGCTCACGCTGCTGAACATCTACATCGCCTCCTTCATCCGCAAGAAGGACCTGGCGATCTCCGAACCGATCCGCACCTTCATGTCGGCCAGCGCCTGGGTCGCCGGACCGACCCTGGGGGTCAGGCTCTATGCCGAATGGCCGGTGGCGGTGTTCCTGTCCTCGGCGATGTTCGGCGCGGCCCTGCTGGTCTATTTCCTCTGGCTGCGGCTGGAGGCGCCGACCGGCCTGGTGCATCTGCACCCGCTGGCGAACATCCGCCGCTTCGCCGCACAGCCCCGGCTGCGGCTGGCCTGGATCCTCAATTTCGGCCGCGAGACCTGGTGGGTGACGCTGTTCACCTACGGGCCGATCTACATCGTCACCGCGGGCCTGCCGGAGACCCGCTCGGGCGACTTGCTCTCGGCCTGTACCGCCCTGCTGTTCCTGACGCTCGGTCTCGGCTGGATCGGGCGCAGGCTCGGCCTGCGGATCTTCGTCTGCGGCGGCTTCCTGGTGGCCGCGGCCGGCACCAGCCTCGCCGCCTGGTACAGCGACCAGCCGATCGTCGCGGCCATCGCGCTCATCGTCTCGGCCCTGGGGGCGGTGTCGCTGGATTCGGTGGTGGTGGTGACCTTCCTGCGGGCGGTCAGGTCCTGGGAACGGCCGCAGATGACCATGGTGTTCTGCATCTACCGCGACGCCGCCGGCCTGCTGCCGCCGGCCTTCTATGCCCTGTTGCTGACCTTCTTCCCGCTGCCCTCGGTTTTCGTCGCCACCTCGATCTTCTGCCTGCTCTGCGCCGGGCTCTCGCTGCTCCTGCCAAAAGGCATGTGAAAACAGCGGGTTAATGCGGGTTCCGGCATTAGCTATAATTTTAACTAATTGCGCCATATTGCCGGGGAAAGCCGGCACTTGCGCCGGCCCGTCCATTCGAGATGAGGGCCGTCATGACCACCCTGACCGCGGCGAAAGACCTGGACCGCATCGCCCATGGCGCGGCGACCGGCAATGTGGTGTCCGGGGCCAATACCCTGACCGGCAGTTTCGGCAAGGATGTCGGCGACGGCGCGGTGATCGTCACCAAGATCGGCGGCGTGGCGGTCGATGCCGACGGCGAGACCCTGGCCGGCACCTTCGGCTCGATCACCATCAAGGCGGATGGCAGCTACACCTATTCCCTGGGCGGCACCAACATCTATGACGGCGGTGCGCCGGTCCTCGGCGACGTCGAGGTCTTCACCTATGACGCGAAAGATTCGAAGGGCAACACCGCATCGTCTTCGATCACCATCCAGCTGCTGCCCAGCATCACGCCGACCTATAACGCGGCGACGAAGTCCTATGTCGGCACCGCCTATGACGAGACGATCGATGCCGCGGGCCTGGTCGGGCTGGTCGACGGCGGCATCGGCGCCGACAAGATCAGCGGCGGCGGCGGCGGCGACATGCTGACCGGCGGCGTCGGCAACGACTGGCTGATCGGCAATGCCGGCGCCGACAAGCTGGACGGCGGGCTCGGCGACGACAAGCTGGAAGGCGGATTGGGCGCCGATACCCTGACCGGCGGGGCGGGCAACGACATCCTCGACGGCGGCGGCGATGACGGCGACCTGATCGACGGCGGGGCTGGGGCCGACAGCATCGACGGCGGCGCCGGGGTCGGCGATACCCTGACCTACAAGAGCGCCACCGCCGGCATCACCCTCGACCTCGCAACACCCGGCAACAACCTCGGCGATGCCAAGGGCGACACGGTGACCGGGATCGAGATCTTCATCGGCAGCAATGCCAGCGACAAGATCTCCGGCGACGCCACCGCCGACGTCTTCCATGGCGGCAGCGGCAACGACACGCTGACCGGCCTTGCCGGCGAGGATCAGCTCTTCGGCGAGGTCGGCAACGATATCCTGACCGGCGGCGGCGACAACGATCTCCTGGTCGGCGGCGCCGGGGCCGACAAGCTCAACGGCGGCGCCGATACCGATACCGCTTCCTACCAGGATGCGGCGGCGGCGGTCACCGCCAGCCTGCTGAACGCGGCGCTGAACAAGGGCGACGCCCAGGGCGATGCCTATACCTCGATTGAGAACCTGCTGGGCGGCGCCTTCAACGACACCCTGACCGGCAATGCCGGGCCCAACGTGCTGGGCGGCGGCAACGGCAACGACCTGCTGGACGGCGATGCCGATGTCGATACGCTGAACGGCGGCAACGGCGACGACGTGCTGATCGGCGGTGCCGGGGCCGACAGCCTGGACGGCGGCGCCGACACCGACTGGGCGAGCTACGAGACCGCGACCGCTGCCGTCACCATCACCGTCGGCAATTCGGCGACCAATACCGGCGATGCGCTCAACGATAGCTATACCGCGATCGAGGGCTATCGCGGCAGCAAGTTCGACGACAGCTTCGTCGGCACCGCCGGCACCGATCTCTTCGACGGCGGCGCCGGCAACGACAGCTTCGACGGCGGCAACGGCAGCAACACCTATATCGGCGGGGCGGGCAACGATCTCTTCACCGGCGGCACCGGGGCCGATCTCTATATCGGCGGCGCCGGCGCCGACAAGCTGGTGGCGGATGCCGGCGGCACCGATACCTGGAGCTACGAGGCGGCGGGCGCCGCGGTCACCGTCAACCTGCTGGACACCACGGTGAATACCGGCGACGCCCTGGGCGACGTCTTCACCGGGGTCGAGATCATCCGCGGCAGCAATTTCAACGACGTCATCCTCGGCAGCGCCGTCGTCACCTCGCTGTTCGGCCTCGGCGGCAACGACCAGCTCTCCGGCAACGACAGCGCCGATACCATCGACGGCGGCAGCGGCAACGATCTGATCAACGGCGGCAAGGGCGCCGACAGCCTGACCGGCGGCAGCGGCGACGATGTGCTGAACGGCGGCGAGGGCAGCGAGACGGCGCTGGTCGGCAACGACGGCAACGACAAGATCTTCGGCAACGAGGGCGACGATGTCGGCATCGACGGCGGCGCCGGCAACGACAGCATCGACGGCGGCACCGGCAACGACGTCATCGCCGGCGGCGACGGCAACGATTCGATCCTCGGCGGCGACGGCAACGATTCGATCACCGGCGGCCTCGGCAACGACATCATCGATGGCGGGCTGAACGACGACACCATCGACGGCGGCGACGGCGACGACAAGATCACCGGCCAGCTCGGCATCGACGTGCTGACCGGCGGCAAGGGCAACGACACGCTGGATGGCGGCGACCAGAACGACACGCTGAACGGCGACGACGGCAACGACACGCTGATCGGCGCCGGCGGCATCGACACTTTGACCGGGGGCATCGGCAACGACAAGCTGGACGGCGGCGTCGGCAACGACCTCCTCGCCGGCGGTACCGGCAACGACAGCCTGCTCGGCGGCAGCGGCGACGACAGCATCAACGGCGGCGGCGGGGCGGATGCGCTGAGCGGCGGCGCCGGCATCGACACCTTCGTCTTCAGCCGGCTGGACGCCGCCGGCAAGGACACGATCAGCGACTTCAAGATCGGCGAGGATGTGCTGAAGTTCCAGGACGTGGTCGATGTGGGCGGTCTCGGCGATCTCGACGACCTGGTCGCCATGGGCGTCACCGTCGCCGCGGCGGGCAGCACCCTCACCATCGCCTGGAACGGCGGCGCCAATTCCCTGGCGATCAGCGGCTGGACCGGCGGCGCCATCGACAGCGTCCAGGGCCTGGATTTCGTGCTCGGCACCGGGGGGATTTCAGTCACCCATTGAGGGGTTCCTTTCGGGCGGATCCCCGGATCAAGTCCGCTAAATTCATAATCAAGTGCGTAGGGCGAGCAACAGCGCCCAACCAATTCAAGCTGCAAGAATGGAAGTAGAGGCCCGCGCAAGATTGTGAGCAGTCTCTATGTAAATGCTTTGCGCATCCGCAAGAGCGGCACCGGCGCACCACCGCGACTATCGTAAACCGGTTCGACCGCGAGGTAACCGCAAGCTTCATATAGAGGCTTTCCGGACATAGTAGCCATCAACTCCATCGCCCGGTAGCCTTCAGCTTTAGCAGCGTTCTCACACAAGTTCATGATCAGCCGCCCAACACCCTTTCGTGTATGGCGGGGATGGGTATACATGGCGCGAATGCGGGCGGGGTCCTTCGCGGGGTCAAGAAGGGCGGCATCCCGGCCCGGCGTCTGGTTACCACCGTAGAGCGTGGCGCGTCTGCTCCAGCCACCGCAGCCAGCGATTTCTCCGTCATGCTCGATAACGAAATATGTGCCGTCATCGATGAGCTGGGTATCGAGGCCCATGATGGCATGGCTAGAGATAATCTGCTCCGGCGTCAGAAATAGCTTCTGATTCTCGGTGATGGCAGCGAGCATCAGAATCTTGAGCACATTGAAGTCTTGTTGCGTGGCAAGCCGATAGGAAAGATCGTTCAGCATGACATTGGCCCCAAATGCGAAGCCGTTTTGATCGATATCCATCCTATGTCCAGATTCGACAAACCGGGCTTCCAACGCCGACAATTGCTTGCAACGCCCTTCCGCAGGGTTCTGTCCCCGCTACCCCTCCACCGTCACCGCATCGACCAGTCTGGCGCCACGGGAGGCCATGAAATAGAGGCCCATGTAATGGGCGACGTCCTGGGGATGGCCGGCGGTGGCGGGGAGGCCGAGCTTCTCAGCCGTGGCGCGGGGGAGATCGTAGGTGGAGCAGGCGGTCTCAAGTACCCGGATTTCCTTCAGGCTCGGCATCATGTCGTGGTTGCGGGCGGAGAGAAACGTCAACACGAAATCCATGACGCAGATGTCGGTGCACATCCCGACCACCAGAACTTCCTCAAGGCGGTGGGCATTGGTCCAGTCGATCAGGCGATTGCGGCCGTCCGGGCCGATCGCGCCGACGAAGCCGTTGATGCAGTCCTTGCGCACCAGGGTGGCGTTGCGGTCGCCTTCCAGCCAGGCCAGCTGCGGCACCAGGTTCTCCTGGCCGGTGCCGGACTCGCAATGGGGCGGATAGGGTGGCTCGGCCTTGCCCGGGACGTGGGTGTCGAGGAAGGCGAAGATCGGCCGCCCGCCGGCGGTGAAGGCGCGGGCCAAGCGATCAATCTCCACCACCATCCGTGAGATCTGGAGGTTTTCAACCATCGGAGCGAGATAGCCCGCCCCGACGGTGGCAAAGCCATTGACCACATCGACGATGACAAGACCGGTGCGAAGCTTGCCGACCGTCAGGGGTTCCAGTCTGATCGGCATGGCATCGCGCAATTGGCGGACCAGGGGGCTGGCCGCCGAGGCTTCCATATTCATACACAGCTCCTTTGTCCCGCCCCCGTTCGGGACAGAATTTGGCGTGGATACTGGCCCAATGCCGCCGTTCAGGCAACGCTCCCGGGCCTGGTCCGGTTGCCGGGAAAGCTGAAAGCTTGACAAGGAAGGCCGGGGGCGAAACTATTTGCATACAAACAATCTCGGCTGTGGATTTCGGGCGACCGATTTCACCGGAGTGGCGAAAACACGATGCAGGCAGGGCCGCACTATGCGAGGCCGACCACCCTCGACCAGGCGCTGGGCCTGCTGGCCGCCGGCGAGAGCCGAATTCTGGCCGGCGGCACCGATGTCTTCCCGGCCCTGGGCAGCCGGCCGCTGTCCGGCCCGATCCTCGATCTCTCGCGCCTGACGACGATCCGCGGTATCGCCCATGCCGACGGCCTCTACCGGATCGGCGGGGCCACCACCTGGTCCGATCTCATTGCCGCCGACCTGCCACAGGGTTTTGCCGGGCTGAAGGCGGCGGCGCGGGAAGTGGGCTCGGTGCAGATCCAGAACCGCGGGACCCTGGCCGGGAACATCTGCAACGCCTCGCCGGCGGCGGATGGCGTGCCGCCGCTGCTGGCCCTCGACGCTGCGGTCGAGCTGCAGTCGGCGGCCGGGCTTCGGGTGCTGCCACTCGGCGCCTTCATCACCGGCAATCGCAAGACGCAGCGGCGGCCCGACGAGCTGGTCACGGCGATCCTGGTGCCGGAGGCGCTGGCCGAGGGGCGGAGCAGCTTCCTCAAGCTGGGTGCGCGGCGCTACCTGGTGATCTCGATCGCGATGATTGCGGTGACCATCGTGGTCGGCGACGGCGGCACCGTCGCTGCTGCCCGGGTCGCAGTCGGGGCCTGTTCGGCGGTGGCGCAAAGGCTGCCGGCACTGGAAGCGGCGCTGACCGGCCGGCCGTTCGCGGCCGGGTTGGGCGATGCCGTGCGCGCGGAACACCTGGCGGCCCTGACGCCGATCGACGATCTCCGCGCCGGTGCCGATTACCGGCGGGCGGCCGCCCTCGTCCTGGTGCGCCGGGCGCTCGAGGCCTGCGTCCTGGGCGCGGCCGGGGGGATGGCCTGATGTACGACGCCGTGGCGAAGATCGGCTTCACCCTCAACGGCCGCGCGGTCGAATCCGCGGCGGCGCCGTCGCGGCGGCTCTCCGAGGTCCTGCGCGAGGATCTCGGCACCCGCGGCGTCAAGGTCGGCTGCGATGCCGGGGATTGCGGCGCCTGCACGGTGCTGATCGACGGCGCGCCGGCCTGCGCCTGCCTGACCGCCCTCGGCCAGGTCGAGGGCAGTGCCGTCGAGACCGTCGAAGGCCTCGGCGCGGACGGCATCGTCGGCCGGCTGAAGCGGGCCTTCCTGCATCATGGCGCCGCGCAATGCGGCATCTGCACGCCGGGGATGCTGACGGCGGCGACGGCCCTGCTGCGGCGGAACCCGGCGCCCAGCGAGGCGGACGTGGGTGAGGCCCTGGGCGGCGTGCTCTGCCGCTGCACCGGCTATCGCAAGATCCTGACGGCGGTGGCCGAGGCGCATCGTTTCGCCGCGGCACCGCTGGCGGCGGCGGCCGGTGCCGCGGTCGGCGCCCGGCTGGAACGGCTCGACGGCGCCCGCAAGATCGACGGCAGCGAGATCTTCGGCGCCGACGACTGGCCGGAGGGGGCGCTGGTGCTGACCGCGATCCGCTCGCCCCATGCCCATGCCCGGTTCGGCTTCGGCGACATCGCCGCCTGGGTGGCGGCCCATCCCGGCGTCGAACGGGTGCTGACCGCGGCGGACGTGCCGGGCCGCAACCGCTTCGGCGTCATCCCGGCCTTCGCCGATCAGCCGGTCTTCGCCGCCGATGTCGTGCGCTTCCGCGGCGAGGCGGTGGCGGCGGTGGTCGGCAGCGCCGCGGCGATGGCGGATCTCGATCCCGCGGGCTTTCCGGTGGCCTGGGAAGAGCTGCCGGCGCTGACGGAGATCGATGCGGCGATGGCCGACGATGCCCCGCTCCTGCATCCGGCGCGGGCCCGCAACATCCTCACCACCGGCCGGGTCGCCAAGGGCGACGTCGCGCTGGGCCTCGCGGAGGCCGAGGCGACGGTCGCCGGCAGCTTCGAGACCGGCTTCGTCGAGCATGCCTATATCGAGCCCGAGGCCGGCTTCGCCCGGCGCGTCGGCGACCGCATCGAGATCCAGGCCTGCACCCAGTCGCCGCATATGGACCGCGACGATATCGCCGTCATCCTCGGCATCGGCCGCGACCAGGTGCGGATCCTGCCGACGGCGGTCGGCGGCGGCTTCGGCGCCAAGCTCGATCTCTCGCTGCAGCCCTTCATCGCGCTCGCCGCCTGGCTGCTCGACCGGCCGGTGCGGATGACCTACAGCCGCAGCGAATCGATCATGACCACCACCAAGCGGCATCCCTCGCGCATCACCATGCGGGTCGGCGCCAGGCGCGACGGGCGCCTGACCGCGGTGGAGTTCACCGGGGACTTCAACACCGGGGCCTATGCCTCCTGGGGGCCGACGGTCGCCAACCGGGTACCGGTGCATGCCTCGGGTCCCTATGTCGTGCCGCATTACCTGGCGCAGACCCGGGCCATCCATACCCATCTGGTGCCGGCCGGCGCCTTCCGCGGCTTCGGCGTGCCGCAGGCGGCGATCGCCCAGGAGCAGCTCTATGACCAGCTGGCCGACAAGCTGGGGCTGGACCGCCTGGAGTTCCGCATCCTGAACGCGCTGACCGACGGGCAGCCGACGGTGACCGGCCAGGTCTTTGCCGGCGGCGTCGGCTTCCGGGCCTGCCTGGAGGCCCTGCGCCCCGCCTGGCAGGCCAAGCGCCGCAGCGCCGCCGCGTTCAACGCTGCCGGCGGAACCCGCCGCCGCGGCGTCGGCGTCGCCGGCATGTGGTATGGCTGCGGCAACACCTCGATGCCCAATCCCTCCACCATCCGGGTGGCGCTGAAGCCGGACGGGCGGATCGCCCTGTTCCAGGGCGCGGTCGATATCGGCCAGGGCTCGAACACCGTGGTGACGCAGATCTGCGCCGATGCGCTGGGAGCGCCGGTCGGGTTGTTCGACCTGCTCTCCGCCGATACCGACCAGACGCCGGATGCCGGCAAGACCTCGGCCTCGCGCCAGACCTTCGTCACCGGCAAGGCGGCCTTGCTGGCGGGACGGAAGCTGCGCCAGTCGATCCTGCGCCTCGCCAATGCCGGGGAGGATGCGGCGATCGCCTTCGCCGGCGGGCGCCTTGCCATCAGCGAGAACGGGCGGCGGCAGGAACTCGATCCGGCGCGGCTGCCGCGCGATGCCGCGGGCTATGTCGCGGTGGCGGAGGCGGTGTTCGATCCGCCGACCACGGCGCTCGATGCCGACGGCCAGGGCGAGCCCTATGCGGTCTTCGGCTTCGGCGCGCATCTGGCGGAGATCGAGGTCGATCTCGAGCTCGGTACGATTCGCGTGCTGCAGCTGGTTTGCGCCCATGACGTCGGGCGGGCGATCAACCCGACGCTGGTCGAGGGCCAGATCGAGGGCGGTGCGGCCCAGGGGCTGGGCCTTGCGCTGATGGAGGAGTTCATCCCCGGGCGAGGCGAGAACCTGCACGATTATCTCATCCCGACTATCGGCGACATGCCGCCGGTCGAATCGATCCTGATCGAGGCGGCGGCGGAGATCGGACCCTTCGGCGCCAAGGGCATCGGCGAACAGGCGCTGATCCCGACCGCGCCGGCGATCCTGAATGCGCTGCATGATGCTGCCGGCATCCGCGTCACCCGGCTGCCGGCGACGCCGGACCGGGTCTGCGCGGCGCTTCGCGCCGGACGAGGGAGGGACGCATGAGCGAGGGCGAAACCGCTTTGGGCACCGCCGGCGACGGCCGCATCCGCTGCGATGCCTGTCCGGTGATGTGCTACATCAAGCCGGGCATGGTGGGAGCCTGCGACCGCTATGCCAACCAGGACGGATTGCTGGTGCGGGTCGATCCGCATGTGGTGCTGGAGCGCACCGTCGAGGGCGGCGGCCGGCTGGTCTCGTTCTACGGCCGCAGCGCCGACTGGGACGGCGACATCGTGAAGACACCGGAGGCGGTTCCGGCCGCCTTCGTCACCGCGATCGGCGCCGGCACCACCTATCCCGACTACAAGCCGGCGCCCTTCATCGTCGCCTCCCAGGTCGACGGCGTCGACATGGTGACGGTGGTGACCGAGGGCATCTTCAGCTATTGCGGCGTCAAGGTGAAGATCGACACCGACCGCCATGTCGGCCCCGAGCGCAACCTAGTGCGGGTCGAGGGCGAGCCGATCGGCCACGTGACCACCGGCGAATACGGCTCGCAGATGCTCTCGCTGGGCGGCGTCAACCACCTCACCCATGGCGGCAAGAAGGAGGGCCGGGTCACCTGCGACGCGCTCCTCAGGCTGTGCAACGGCGAGGCGGTGGAGATGGCGGTCGATGGCGGCGCCAGCCTCACCGTCCAGGCGGGCAGGCCGCCGATCATCAACGGCCACCAGGAAGAGCGCATGCGGGTCGGCTGCGGCTCGGCGACGATCGGCATGTTCGCCAAGCAGTGGTACGGCAAGGTCGACGAGGTGGTGGTGGTCGACGACCACATCACCGGCGTGCTCTCCGAGCACCAGGCCGGCAAGGTCCTCGGCGCCCGGGATACCGGCATCCGGCTGCGTGGGCGGAAGTCGACGCCGGGGCGTTATTTCCATGTCGCCGAGCCGGGCAGCGGCTGGGGCGGGACCGATGTCGCCGACCCGCTGCAGATCATCGAGGGGTTCAACGCCAAGGTCGCCTGGCCCGGCCTGCGGATGCTGATGGTCAGCACCACCGGCGAGCAGCATGCCTATTACGAGCTGGACGCGGCTTTGCGGCCGGTGGAGCGCGAGCTCCCGGCCAGCCTTGCCGAATCCGTCGCGCGCATCGCCGAGAACTGCGAGCCGGCGCTCTCGACGGTGCTGTTCATCGGCGGCGCCGGCGGCTCGCTGCGGGCCGGCGTCACCGAGAACCCGGTCCGGCTCACCCGCTCGGTGAAGGACGCGCTGACCGTGGTGACGGCGGGCGGGGCGCCGGTCTATGTCTGGCCGGGCGGCGGGATCACTTTCATGGTCGACGTCACGCTCTTGCCGGAGAAGGCCTTCGGCTATGTGCCGACGCCGGCCTTGGTGGCGCCGATCGAGTTCACCCTGCGGCTGGAGGACTACGCGGCGCTGGGCGGGCACATGGATCACGTGCGCTCGCTGGAAAGCGTGCTCAAGGAGCAGGGCAAGCGGGCGGTCGACCGGATCGGCGACAATCCCTGGCCGCTCGCTCCCGCGGCGCCGCGGCACTAGGCGATGACCCGGGCAATCGCGCAGCCTCTCCCCGACGGGCGCCTGCATCTGCAGGACGGGCCGATCGACCTCGTCATCGCGGCCTTCGGCGGCGCTGCGGACATCGCCCGGGCCTACCGGGCGGCGGAACGCCGGTTCGCCATGGTGCTCGACGAGCTCTGCGGCGAGCTGGCCCTGCTGCGCGCCGAAGCGGGCACCGCCGGCCGGCCGAGCGGCGTCGTCGCCCGGCGCATGCTGGATGCCGTGCTGCCGCATTGCGGCCGCCGGCTTCATCACGCCGATGGCGGCGGTGGCCGGGGCGGTGGCGGAGGAGATCCTGGGTGCGATGCTAGCGGCGGCAACGCTGCCGCGGGCCTATGTCAACAACGGCGGCGACATCGCCCTGCATCTGTCTCCGGGCACGCGGGTTGCCGTCGGCATGGTCGACCGGCCCGACCGACCCTCGCTGTTCGGCACGGCGGAGATCGCGGCTGCGGATGCGGTGCGCGGCATCGCCACCAGCGGCCGGCGCGGGCGCAGCTTCTCGCTGGGCATCGCCGATGCCGTCACCGTGCTGGCGCGGAGCGCGGCCGCAGCCGATGCGGCGGCGACAGTGATCGCCAATGCGGTCGACCTGCCGGGCCATCCGGGAATCGCGCGCCGGGCGGCGGCGGATTTCGATCCGCAGAGTGATCTGGGTCGGCGGCTGGTGACGGTCGCGGTGGCGCCGCTATCGGAAGCGGAGATCGCGCGCGCGCTGCGGCGCGGCACCGGAACCGCACGGGAGCTGCGCGCAAGCGGTCTCATCGTGGCCGCCGCCCTGCATCTGCAGGGGCGGACGGAAGTGGTCGCGGCGGGCGGGACCCGCCGCATGATAGCAAAGCAAGAGGTGCTCCATGCCGTCGGTTGAGGTGAGAAAGCGCGTCCTCCTGGTCGAGGAGATCCTGCACGAGGGCGGGCCGCCGGCGACGAACCCGCCGCGCCGGGCCGCCGCCCTGGCGGTGATCCGCAATCCCTTCGCCGGCCGCTACGAGCCGCAGATCGAGGGCTTCATGGAGGACCTGAAGCCGCTCGGGCTGGCGATGGCGCGGCAGCTGGTGGCGGCGCTGGGCGGCGAGGTCGGATCGGTCGAGGGCTACGGCAAGGGCGCCATCGTCGGCGAGGCCGGCGAGCTCGAACATGGCGCGCTCTGGCACGTGCCCGGCGGCTACGCGATGCGGGAAGTACTCGGCGGCGCCAAGGCGATCGTCGCCTCGACGAAGAAGGTCGGCGGCATCGGCTGCCGGCTCGACATTCCGGTGACGCACATCAATGCCTCCTATGTGCGCAGCCATTTCGATGCGATGGAGGTGGGTGTCAGCGATGCACCGCGGGCGGATGAGATGGTCGTGGTGCTGGTGATGACCACCGGGCCGCGGGTCCATGCCCGGGTCGGCGGGCTGCAGGCATCGGAGATCAAGGGGGAGGACGGTTTGCGATGAAGGCGAAGATCCGCAAGATCGTGACGGTGGTCGAGGACACGCTCAGCGAGATGGGCCGGCCGGTCAATCCGCCGACGCGGCGCGCGGCGGCGATCGCCGTCATCGAGAACCCCTTCGCCGGCCGCTTCGCCGAGGATCTCAGCGAGCTCATCGACATCGGCGAGGAACTCGGCCAGCTGCTCGGCGAGCGCGCCGTCGAGGCCCTGGGCATCGATCCCGCCAGGGCCGAGAGCTACGGCAAGGCGGCGGCGGTCGGCGAGAACGGCGAACTCGAGCATGCGGCGGCACTGCTGCATCCGAAGCTCGGGGCGCCTTTGCGCAAGGTCCTGGGCAAGGGTGCGGCGCTCATCCCGTCCTCGAAGAAGCGCGGCGGGCCGGGCGTGGCACTGGATATTCCATTGGGGCACAAGGATGCGGCCTTCGTGCGCAGCCATTTCGACGGGATGGAGGTGCGGATCAACGACGCGCCGCGTGCCAACGAGATCATGATCGCCGTGGCGGTCACCGATTCCGGGCGGCCGCTGCCGCGGGTCGGCGGCCTCACCAAGGATCAGATCAAGGGCGAAGACGGTCTGCGATGAGCGGCAACCGGCCGATAGTCGATGCAGACCGGGAGGAGACGGTCGCCTCGCCATCCGACTACGTGCTCGAGGAGCAGGTCGGCTTCATCCTGCGCCAGGCGACGCAGCGCCATACCGCCCTGTTCGCCGCCGCAATGGCCGACGAGCTGACGCCGACCCAGTTCGCCGCCCTGGTCAAGCTGAGAAGCGAGGGGCCCTGTTCGCAGAATCGCCTGGGACGCCTGACGGCGATGGATGCGGCGACCATCAAGGGGGTCATCGACCGGCTGACCAAACGCGGCTTCACCCAGGCCGCCTCCGATCCCGGCGACGGGCGGCGCCTGGTCGTTGCCCTGACGCCCGAGGGCATGGCGGCGGCCGATCGGGTGATCGCCGCCGGACGCCGCGTCACCGCGGAAACTCTGGCACCGCTCTCGGCCCTGGAGCAGCGGCGGTTCCTCGATCTCCTGAAGAAACTGCGCTAGCGACGGTCTAGCCGTGCACGATCGCCGGTATGCGTGCCGCCGGTGGCGTGTTCCGGCTGCGCTGGGTACGGACGACGCCGTCGATGACGGTCATGCCGATGCCGGGCAGGTCGCCCAGCCGCACGCTGTCCAGGAGATCGCGCCCGGCGGAATGCTGCGCCTTGTCCATCAGCACGAAATCGGCGGCGCGCCCGACCTCGATCAGGCCGACATCGAGATCGCGCATCCGCGCCGTGTTGCCGGTGGCGAAGCAGAAGGCGATCTCCGCCGGTACGTCGCCGAGGCTGGACAGCATCGAGACCATGCGCAGGATGCCGAGCGGCTGCACGCCGGAACCGGCCGGGGCGTCGGTGCCGAGGATGACGCGCTGCAGTTCTCCGAGCTCCTTGGCGGTGCGCAGGGTCAGCAGCGCCGCCCGTTCGTTGCCGTTGTGGACGATCTCCAGGCCGCGCTTGCAGCTTTCGCAGAGGCAGACGATCTGGGAATCGGGAAGGGCGGTATGCCCGCCGTTGATATGGCCGATGATGTCGGGATCGGCTTCCAGGATGACGTCCTTGTCGATCAGGCCCGAACCGGGGATCGATGGTCCGCCGGTATGGATGGTGCTCTGAATGCCGTATTTCCGCGCCCAGGCCACCATTTTCTTGGCCTCCTCGCCGGATTTCACCCCGCCGAGTCCGACCTCGCCGAGCAGCTTCACGCCCGCCGCCGCCATTTCTCTGAAATCGTCCTCGACCATGCCCTGCTCGATCACCGGGGCTCCGGCATGAACCTTGACGCCGCTGGGCCGTGCATTCGCGAAGATCCGCTGGGAGGCGATGGCCATCGCTTTCAGCCCGACGATGTCCTTCGGCCGGCCGGGCATGTGGACCTCGCCGGCGGAGATCATGGTGGTGACGCCGCCATGCAGGCAGGAATCGATCCAGCCCAGCTGGTTCTGCCTTGGCGTCCAGTCGCCGGCCACCGGATGCACGTGGCTGTCGATGAGGCCCGGCGCCAGGGCGGCACCGGCGGCATCGACCAGCACCTTGGCATTGCCGGCGTCGAGATCCCGTTCCCGGCCGATCGCGGCAATGCGGCCGTCGACGACGACCACCGTATCCGCCGCCAGGATCGGATTGTCGATGTCGCCCGAGAGGAGCAGTCCGATATTGCGGATCACCAGCTTTCCGGTGCCACCGCCTTGCCCAGGTTCAAGTGCCATTCCATCCTCCCGCGATGCCGGGCTCGGCCATGTTTTTGCGGTGTTCGCCCCGATCGTCGACGCAGTATACGAAGGCAGGCATGCTTGTCCATGCGGCGATTGCGGTCTCGAGCGCGGTTGCAGAACCGGCGGGAGACGCCTAGATGTGGAGGCGCGTTTCAGGAGGAGACAGGAATGAAAATCGATCTTACGGGCAAGCGTGCCATCGTCACCGGCTCGACCGGCGGGATCGGCTATGCGATCGCAAGGGGCCTCGCGGCGGCTGGTGCCGCGGTCATTCTCAACGGACGCCAGGACGCCGCGGCGCGCAAGGCCGCGGCACGACTGGCGGCCGATGTGCCGGGCGCCAAAGTGACGGCCGTTGCCGCCGATCTTGCGACCGCGGCCGGCGCCGCCGCGTTCATCGATGGCGCCGGCGCGGCGGATATCCTGGTCAACAACATGGGGATCTATGAGCCGAAGCCCTTCGCCGAGATCTCCGATGCCGATTGGACGCGTCTCTTCGAAACCAATGTGATGAGCGGCATCCGCCTGTCGCGGCATTATCTCGATCGCATGCTGAAGGCGAATTGGGGGCGGATCGTCTTCATCTCCAGCGAGTCCGGGGTGCAGATCCCGGCCGAGATGATCCATTACGGGATGACCAAGACGGCCCAGCTTGCCCTGTCGAGCGGGCTTGCGCGGTTGACAGCGGGGAGCGGTGTCACGGTGAATGCCGTGCTTCCCGGACCGACCCGGTCTGACGGCGTTGCCGACTATTTCGAGAAGCTTGCGGCGGAAAAAGGCCTGCCGACCGCCGAGCTGGAGGCCGGATTCATCGCCACGCATCGGCCGACCTCGCTACTCCGGCGCTTGGCAAGCGTCGAGGAGGTCGCCAATATGGTCGTCTATGTCTGCTCGAAGGAGGCGGCGGCCACCAATGGTGCGGCCCTGCGGGTGGACGGCGGGGTCGTCAATTCGATTCTTTGAACGGAGCGGCGAGATGAGCGGCAAGATCGAGCGCAGCGATGCGGAATGGCGGGCGCAGCTCAGCGAGGCACAGTACCGTGTCCTGCGCAAGCACGGCACCGAGCGCCCGCATTCCAGCCCATTGGAACAGGAGCACCGCGCCGGCGTCTTCAAATGCGCGGGATGCGGCAGCGCCCTCTATGGATCGGAGACGAAGTTCGAGAGCGGCACCGGCTGGCCCAGTTTCTGGGCGCCGCTGGCGGAGGCGGTCGAGACCTCGGTCGACCGCAGCTTGCTCTTCAAGCGCATCGAGGTGCATTGCCGCCGCTGCGGCGGCCATCTCGGCCATGTATTCGAGGACGGGCCGGCACCGACCGGCCAGCGCTATTGCATGAACGGCATTGCGATGACCTTCGAGCCGGCCTGAGGGGCGGCGCCGGCGACCGGTCGACTGCCGTTCCCGGGTCGGCCATATATGCGCTTGATCAGGCGGCGCCTTACGGGGTACTGAACATCTCCGCTCCAGAGACAGATGTCCAGATGCCTTCCCCGACGGCTCGCCGACAACAGACATCCACCCGTGCTCACTCGGTCCGCCGCGTGCCACCGAAGGCGGTTCCGCCGCGATGACAGCCGCCGGCGCCACGGGGATCCGTATCGCTTCGATCGGCGAATGCATGATCGAACTCTCGGCGACCGCTGAGAATCCCGATCTGCGGCGGCTCGGTTTCGGCGGCGACACCCTGAACACCGCCACCTATCTGGCCCGCCTCGGTGTCGCCGTCGACTACGTCACCGCGCTCGGCGACGACGGCTACAGCGCGCGCATGCTGGCCGGCTGGCGCCGCGAGGGCATCGGCACGGATCTGGTCCAGCGTCTGCCCGGCCGGGTGCCTGGCCTCTACATGATCGAGCTCGATGCGACCGGCGAACGGCATTTCTCCTATTGGCGCGACCGGGCGCCGGCGCGCGAGATCTTCAGCAATGCACAGACGCCGGCCCTCTGCCGCAGCCTGCTGGAATTCGACTGGATCTACCTCTCCGGAGTCAGCCTGTCGCTCTATGGCGGGGAGGGCCGGGATCGCCTGTTCGGCCTGTTGCGGGAATTCCGGGCAAAGGGCGGCAAGGTCGCTTTCGACAGCAATTTCCGCCACCAGGGCTGGCCGTCGATCACGGAGGCGCGGCGGGAATTTCGCCGGCAGCTGGCGGTGACCGACCTCGCGCTCTCGAGCATCGACGACGAGACCGGCTTGCACGGCGTTGCCGACGGCGCGGCGGCGCTGGACCTGCTGCATGGCTGCGGCGTGCCGATGGCGGTGATCAAGCAGGGCGGTGCGGGATGCCTGGTTTCCCGCGGCGACGGCGCGACCCTGGTACCGGTTTGCAAGGTGGATCGGGTGGTCGACGCAACGGCGGCCGGCGATTCCTTCAATGCGGGATTCCTGGCGGCGCTGCTGCGCGGCGATCCGCCGGAAACGGCCGCGCGGTTCGGTCACATTTCCGCCGCGATCGTGATCGGTTATCGCGGTGCCATTGCCCCGCGCGACGACTATATTGCCGCGCTCGGCGCGGCGCTGAAGAGCGAGGCCTGAAGATGTCGGAATCCCGGTCCGCTGCGGTCGGCAATGGCGCCAGGCCCGGCTTCGATGCGGCGGCGACGGCCGCAGCACTGACCCGAATCGACGGCCTCCGCGTCGACGGCCTCACCAAGGGATTTCCGGGCCACCTTCCGCCTACCGCCCTTGGCGATATCGGCGGCCTGGACCTGAACATCCTGCGCGGCGACACGCCATTCCCGGTCGCCGTGATCCACCGCTCGGCGCTGGAGCACAACGGCAAGTGGATGCGGGAGTTCCTGGATTTCACTGGTGCCGCTCTGGCGCCGCACGGCAAGACGACGATGAGCCCGCACCTCTTCGCGCTGCAGGCGGAGAACGGCTGCTGGGGGCTGACGGTGGCGACGATGCATCAGGCCATCGTCGCGGCGGAAGCGGGCTGCCGGCGGATCCTGATGGCCAATCAGCTGGTCTCGCGCGTCGACATGGCGGCCTTGAAGGCGCTGCAGGCCCGCCATCCGACGCTGGAGTATCTCTGCTACGTCGATTCCGTGGCCGGCGCCGAGCGCCTCGCACGGCTGGCCAGGGACGTTGGGCCGGCGGGTCCGATCCGCGTGCTGCTCGAGATCGGGCATGACGGCGGACGGACCGGATGCCGGACCGCCGCCCAGGCCGCGGCTACCGTCGCCGCGGTGACCGCCTCGGACGGTCGCCTCGCCCTGGCGGGACTCGCCTGTTTCGAGGGCATGGTCAAGCCAGACGATCGCGGTTCCGCCGCGCAGAAGGTCGGACAGCTGCTGGATTTCCTGGCTGAGGCGGCGCAGGCAGCGGATCGTCTCGGCGCCTTTGCCGTCGACGAGATCCTGCTGAGCGCCGGCGGTTCGACCTTCTTCGATATCGTCATGCGTCGCCTCGCGGAGATCCGGCTGTCCCGCAGGACCCGCGTCGTGATCCGCAGCGGCTGCTATCTGACCCATGATTCGAAGTCCTACGATCAGGCCCTCGACGACATCCTGCACCGCATTCCCGAGAGCTGGCGCCGCCTCGGGCGGCTGAAGCCGGCGCTCTTCGTCTGGTCGATGGTTCAGTCGCGGCCGGAACACGGCCTTGCCATCGTCACCATGGGCAAGCGGGATGTCTCCTTCGATGTCGACCTGCCGACCCCGGTCCTGCATTTCCGGCCGGGCGGCGGCACCGCACCGGTCTCCGTCGGTGCGGACTGGACAATTTCCGGCATGAACGACCAGCACGGCCATCTGCGGCTTCCGGAAGGTGCGGACGTGGCGATCGGTGATCTGATCGCCTGCGGCGTCTCGCATCCCTGCACGACCTTCGACCGGTGGCAGACGATCTACCTGGTCGACGAGGCCTATGACGTGACCGGGGCGATCCGGACGTTCTTCTGAGGCGCAGCCGATGCCCGCCTAGTGCACGGCGGCGTACATGATCCGCTCTTCCGTCGCCTCGGCGGGCGAGAATTCCTCGACCATGCGCCCCTGCCGGCACACCAGGATGCGGTCCGAGAGATTCATGATCTCCGGCAGGTAGGAGGAGATCACCACCACCGCCAGCCCGTCATCGGCCAGCCGGTTGATCAGCTGGTGGATCTCGGCGATGGCGCCGACATCGACGCCGCGGGTCGGCTCGTCGAAGATGACGATCCTCGGCTTCTGCACCAGGCCCTTGCCGATCACCACCTTCTGCTGATTGCCGCCGGAGAGCTCGACCACGCGGGCATTGTCGTTGATCGCCTTGACATTCAGCTTTCCGGTCCATTCCTTCGACAGCTCCTGCATCTCGCGCAGGCTGACGTAGGGACGGCGCTCGAGCCCGGCGGCCAGGAGGCCGGCATAGAGGTTCTCGGCGATCGACATGGTCTCGAAGAAGCCCTCGACCTTGCGATCCTCGGTGACGTAGACGATGCCGTCGCGCACCGCCTCGCGCGGCACATGATAGCGCACCGGCCGGCCGTCGAGCTCGATATCGCCGCCGCGCAGGAAGTCGCGCTTGTAGATGCCGGACACCACCTTGAAGGTCTCGGTGCGGCCGGAACCGATCAGCCCGAAGACGCCGGTGATCTGGCCTTCGTAGATCGAGAAGGAATTGTTGCGCACCACGCTGCCCATCGAGATGTCCTGTACCGACAGCACGCGGGCCCCGGGCACCCGCTGGCTGCCTTCGCCGCGGCGATTGCGGTAGAGCTCGTCGGAGAGCGTGCGGCCGACCATGGCGCGGACGATCTTCTCGCGGTCGAAGTTCCGGGTCTCGTCGGTGACCACCAGCTCGCCGTCGCGCAGGATGGTGATGCGGTCGGCCTGGGCCAGCGCCTCCTCCAGCGCGTGGCTGATGAAGATGATCGAGACGCCGCGCGCCTTCAGGCGCCGCATCAAGGCGAAGAAATGCCGCTTCTCCTCGGGCGTCAGCGAGGCCGTCGGCTCGTCGAAGATGATGACTTCGGCGTTGTGATGCACGGCGCGGGCGATCTCGACCATCTGCCGCTTGGCGGCGCCCAGGCTGGCAACCGAGGCCGCCGGATCGACCGGGAAGTTCAGCGACTGCAGGAACTGCTGGGCCGAGATGTAGATGCCGCGCAGCCGGTTGAGGAACTTCTCCTCGCCGAGATAGAGGTTCTGCGCCACCGTCATCGACGGCACCAGGCTGGTCTCCTGGAACACCATGGCGATGCCGGCGCTGAGCGCCTCGAACGGCGATTCGAAGCTGACCGGCTGGCCGCGATACAGCATGGTGCCCGCGGTCGCCTCGACGACGCCCGCCATCACCTTGGTCAGTGTCGACTTGCCGGCGCCGTTCTCGCCGAGCAGGGCGTGAATCTCGCCCTTGCGCAGCTCGAAATCGACCTCGCGCACCGCCGGCACCCCGCGATAGGCCTTGGTCACCTTGCGCATCTCGATGACGGTTTCCATGGTTCAGCCCGCTCCGCCGGACGTGGTGCCGATATCGAGGATGACGTTGCCGCCTTTCGCGCCGACCAGGACGCGACCGGCGAATTCCGCGACCGAGGTGACGCCATGCCGCTTGCCGTTGGCCCGGCTGTGGAAGCTCGCGGTCGGCCGCAGCTTGGCGTCCAGCTTCACCACCAGACCGTAGGAGCGCGAGGGCGACCAGGGCTTGTGGATGCCCATGGTCTTCACGCCGCCGCATTGCAGCGGCTCGAGGAAGCTGGATTCCGATGCGAGGGCCGGGGCGATCCAGCAGTCGCGCGGCACCTCGCGCATCATCTCGCGGCGATAGGCGCCTTCGAGCAGGGTGAATTCGATCAGCCGGTTGCGCGGCGCAAAGAGCGCCAGCCAGGAGCCGCCGTCGGCGGCCGGCGTCAGTCTCGCCGGATAGCCGGGGAGCTTGCTGAGCAGGGGTTCCAGCCCGCCGCCATGAGCCGGGATGCCCACCAGACGGTGGCGCCAGCTCTCGGAGACGATGATGCCCGGTCCGCCCGGCAGCACCAGGAGGCCGTTGGGAAAGGCGAGGTTGCGCGCCAGGCAGGTCGCCCGTCCGGAGTTCAGATCGAAGCGCCAGACCGAGCCGGAGGCATTCTTCTCCATGAGATCGACGGCCCAGTCGCCCGCGCCGTGGCGGGCGGAGCCCTGGCAGACATAGAGGCTGGTCCCGGCGGCATCAAAGGCAAGGGCGGTCGGGCAGGCCAGTCCCTCCGGGGCCGTCAGGTCCCGCGTTGCGCCGTCTTCCGCCAGGAGCTGCAGCCGGCCGTCATCCAGGGCGATCGCCAGCGGACCGGCGGGCAGTGCCGCCAGGGCGGTGACCGTCCGGTCGAAACCGGCGACTTCGCCGGGTGCGCCGGAGGCGTCGGCTTCGAGCGCCAGGATCCGGTTGCCGGAGGAGAAGAAGAGATAGGTGCCGTTGCTGCACAGGTTGTCCGGCGATGCCGCCTCGAGCAGGAGGTCGGCGTCCTCCAGCGCGGTATTCGGTTTCAGCGCGCCGTCCATCGGCGGGATGGTGACCGTCCTGCCGCGGAAGATGTCGAGGATCGGATCGAGGATCATCGGCCCGACTCCGGATCCGGTCCCCAATAGGCGCGCGGGCCGGTCCATTCCGGGTCGGCGCCGGGGATCCGATAGCGGCCGATCCGGTTGTTGAGGATGCCGCCGACATAGAGCCAGCCCTTGTGCTCGCGCATCGAGGTGACCATGGGATGCGAGACGCCGGTGAGATCGCCCAGGGTCTCGACGATCCGGCCGCTCTCGTCGAACTTCACCACGCCGCCGGTGTTGATGTTGGGGAACAGCCATTCGTCCAGCGGCAGGCGCCGGGTCATGCGCTTGCGCATGCCGGGGTGGCGCAGGGCGAGATCGAAGCTCGGCGTGCGCATGCCGAGCCAGGCCATCCAGTAGGTGCCGTCGGAGGCGCGGTTGATGTTGTCGGGATAGCCCGGCATGTCCTTGATCACGCATTCGACCTGGCCGGCCTTCGGTCCTTCGAACCAGTAGCGATGCACGCGGCAGGCCCAGGACTCCGCCATGAACAGCGACTTCCCATCATGGGCGATGCAGACGCCGTTGGCATAGCGGTACTTGTTGAGGATGGTCGTGGTCCTGCCGGTCCTGGGATCGTAGCAGAGCAGGCGGCCGGTGGGCCGGCTCTCGATCGAATCCAGGGCCCATTCATGGGCGTCGTAGCGGGTGGTGGAATCGGTGAAGAAGATCCTGCCGTCCGGGGCGACGTCGCAGTCGTTGGGGTCGCGCAGCCGTGCGTCGTCGACGATCGATGTCCAGGACCGCTTGGTCTCGGCCGAAAGCTTGGTCACCTCACCCGCCTTGGAGATCGAGTAGAGCCCCATGGCACCGACACAGGAGATCAGGTTGCCCGCCCGGTCGAAGGCGAGTCCGAGCGGGAAGCCGCCGGTATGGGCGAAGACTTCCGAGCGTTTGTAATCGGGGGCGAAGAAGCGGATGATCTCGCCGTGGCGGGTGCCGCAGTAGAGATTGTCCTCGCGGTCGAGGGCGACATCCTCCGGCCCTTCGAGCTCGCCGAGGCCGATATACTCGGTCTGCGCCAGGCGGTTATCCAGTGCGTAGGGCGTGCCGGAACCGGGCAGGGCCGACTGCGTCTCGCCCATCTGGTGATGGATCGGCGTCACATAGACCTCGTCCAGCACCTTGTGGCGGTTCTTCAGCCAGCGTATGTCGAGGGTCACCGCGGCGCCCAGCATGAGGCCGAGCACCATCTGGTTGGTTCCCGTGCCGAAGCCGAGGCGGATCAGGCCGTTGGTCATCACCAGCACGATGATCGCGCCCATGATTCCCTTGGCGATGGAACCGCGGCCGCCGCCGAGGCTGTTGCCGCCGACCACCGCGGCGGTCAAAGCCATGATCTCCAGCCCGGCCCCGGTTCCCGGCCCCGCGCCGCTCAGGCGGCAGGCGATGAGGAAGCCGGCAAGCCCGCAGCACAGTCCGGAAATCACATAGGTCAGGAATACCGTCTGCTTCACGCGGATCCCGGAATTGAAGGCCGAGCGGCGCGACCCGCCGACCGCCAGGATGTGCCAGCCCGGCCGCGAGCGGGTGATGGCGATATGGGCGATCACCGCAATGACCAAGGCCGCGAGCACGCTGATCGAGAAGCCGCCGATCGTTCCGTCGCCGATGAAGTCCCAGAAATCCGACGACACCATCGAAGACTGGATCTGCGTGGCGTAGTCGACCACGAGGATGTCGAACACGGCACGGCCGATGATGAAGGTGACCAGGGTGGTCAGGAAGGCGCGCAGCCGCATGTAGCCGATGAGGTAGCCGTTGACGCAGCCGAAGACCAGGCCGGTCAGCAGCGCCGACACGAACGCGACCCAGACCGGCTGCTCGAAGATGAAGAAGCTGGCGACCGCGGCGAAATTCGCCAGGGCGAAGATCGAGCCGACGGAAAGATCGATGCCGCCGCCCAGCATGACGACGGTCAATCCGGTGACCACGATGGAGAATTCGCCGAGCTGCCGGGTGGAATCGCTCAGCGATTGCGGCTTGAAGAAGCCGTTGATGGCGGTGCCGAACCCCACCACGGTGATGATCAGCGCCAGGAACGGTATGGCATTGTCCGTCCAGCGCTTGGTCAGGATTTCGCCGATCAGGTGATCGGGAATGAAATTGTAGCGCAGGCGGAGTGCCCGCTCCCTCAGTGTCATCTGCCGTTCCGCCGGTAAGCCGCTGGAGATGCCGGAGCGGCCGGCCCGGGCACCGAGGCGCCAGGACCGGCCGTCGCCGTCATCGGGAGGATGCTAGAACTGGCCGGCCTGCAGGGCCTTGACGTCCCAGCAGGTACCCGGCTTGAGGTCGGCCTTGGTGGTCGCCTTCTCCAGCGTGTAGATGTAGGTCTTCGACGTCCCCGCCGGCTGACCGCTCTGCAGCAGGAACTTGATGATCGCGTTCATGTCGCGCGATTGGCCCGCCAGCTCGGTCATCACCACGGCGCCGAAGGTACCGTCCTCGAGCGCCTTGCAGTCGACCGTCTCGCCGCCGCCGGTGGTGACCAGGAACACCTTGCCATCCAGCTTGGCGTCGCGGATCGCCGCCGAGGCGCCGGTGGCGTCGCCGTCCCAGAAGTCGATGATGCCGCAGATATCCGGGTTCTGCTGCAGCATCGTCGTGGTCACGGTGCGCGACGTGGTCGGATCCCAGTTCGAGAAGGGTTCGGCCACGATCTTGAAGTCGGGATGGTTGGCGAGCACCTTCTTGATGCCGTTGTACTGGTAGATGCTGGAGGCGTTGGCGGCATCACCCTGCACCAGGCCGATCTTCTTCGATGAATTGTCGCCGCAGCCCTTGACCACCGCTTCGGCCTCGAGCTGACCCAGGCGATCCCAGTCGCTGCCGACGAAGGCATCCGCCGGGAAGTTCATCGGGTTGTCGATCAGGATCACGTAGATCCCTTCCTTCTGCGCCTTCTTCAGGATCTTGGAATAGGAGTTGAGGTCCGGAGCATGGATCACCAGCACGTTCGGCTTCGGATCCGAGGCGATGACCTCGGTGATCGCCTGGGCGCCCGCCTCGGTGCTCCAGTTCGGGTCGCGGGTCTCGAAGACGCCGCCATAGGACTCGACTTCGCGCTTCAGATAGGCCGCCCAGCCCTGCGCCAGATCGAACCCCATGGCCAGCGGAATCAGCACGACCCGCTTGCCTTTCAGCGCCTCGGCATAGGCGGCCGGGCCCGGATCGTCCTGTGCCCTGGCGGCAGAGTTGACGGTGATGGTTGCCAGCATCGCCACGGCGGCGATGGCGGTCAGCATTCCCTTGAGTTTCATGTTCGGCTTCCCTTTCCTGTCAAGTATCTCTCGGTTTGGTCTCGGATCAGATATCGCCCTGCTGTGCCGTCTGCTCGTCGCGTGGATTGACCAGACTGTCGACGACGATGGCGACCAGCAGGATCGTCGACTTGATGAGGTTCTGATAGATGTTGGAGATATCCATGATGGTCATGGCATTCTGCATGATGCCGATGAGCAGCGCGCCGACGATCACGTTGCGCATCCCGCCCTTGCCGCCGGACAGGCCGATCCCGCCGATCACCACCACCAGGATGATGTCGTAGAGCAGCGTCGAATTGACCACGCGCACGTTGATGCTGTGCAGGCTGGAGGCGGTGAGGATGCCGGCGCTGAAGGCGATCAGGGCAGAGATGATGTAGCGCAGGACGATCATCGGCCGCACCGGAATGCCCATGTTGCGTGCGGCCATGAAGTTGTCGCCCATCAGGTACACGTAGCGGCCCCACTTGGCGAAGCGCAGGAAGAGAAAGGCGAGCAGCGCCGCGGCGGAGAAGACGAAGATCTCGATCGGTATCTCGAGGCTGCCGAGATGGAAGCGGATGGCGCCGAGGGCCTCGACCCAATGGCCCGGCGGGACCGGCGTGGCATCCTGGTTCACCAGCTGCGAGCGGGCGAAGCCGTAGACGAAGGAGGCGCTGGCCAGGGTGGCGAAGATCGCCGGTACGTCGGCATAGGCCACCATGAACCCGTTGGCCAGGCCGACCGCGACCACGCCGCCCAGCACGATGGCGAGGGCCGCCGAGTTGCCGACGCCGTTGTTCAGCATCTGCAGGTACCAGGCGACCGACATCGCCATGATCGCGACCATGGAGAGATCAATGCCGCGGCCGATGATGATGATGGCCATGCCGACGGCGAGGATGCCGAGCACGCTGACGCTGCGGACGATCGAGACCAGGTTGTCCGTGGCAATGAAGCCGGGGAGGGCCAGAGCGGCCACTGCAAACAGCAGCACCGCCAGGACGAATACGATCTGCTCCTGGCTGAGATTGCGCAGAGTTGCCGCGGATTTCATGCCCGGCGCTCCACACCCGGCGAGGCGGCCATGCGTGCGGCGTCGTCCGGTGTCGGATGTCGCCGCGCCGATTCAGTCATCGTGGTCCCCACAACCCGCCTGCCGTTGCCTGCTTTTAAGGAGTTCTTGGCGAATACCTTATGGGCGTCCTGGCGGTCGATCAATTCAGAAATCTTCACCTCGGGCGTTGGTATCGCCTGCCGGCCGAATTGGTTCGGGCGCCCCGTTCCCCTGCCGTTCCGGAGCGGGTTTGCCGGTACCGACCGGCGCCGGCGCCACCCTAGGCTTCGCTCTTCTGGTAGGTCGATTTCTCCAGCCAGTTCCGGCTGATCTCGACGCCCCAGCCCGGTCCCTCCGGAATCTGCACCTTCCCGTCACGGGCGACCAGGGCCGGCGCGAAGAGATCCTGCTCCCAGGGATAGTAGTCGAGGCCCTCGATGGAATATTCGACATAGGGGCCGGCATTCTCCAGGGCGCCCATCAGATGCAGCGTGAATACGGTGACCAGCGACTGGTTGGCCGAATGCGGCGTTACCGGCAGCCCCGCCGCCTTCGCCATATTGGCCACCTTCAGCGTGCGATTGATGCCGCCCAGGTAGCAGACGTCGGGCTGCACCACGTCCACCGCCCGCATGTCGATGGCGAAGCGCCAGAGGGCGAGGTCGCAATCCTGCTCGCCGCCGGTGACGTCGAGCTTGAGGGCATCGGTCACCTGTTTGGTCCAGTGGTACTCCCAATAGGGGCAGGGCTCCTCGAAATGGCAGATGCCGTTGTCCTCCAGCATGCGGCCGACTTCGATCGCCTTTTTCGGCGTGTAGCCGCTATTGCCGTCGACCAGGAGACGTACATCCGGGCCCAGGGTCTTGCGGATCAGGGGGACGATCTCGTCGGTGCGGCCCGGCCACTCGTCCTCGTCATGGCCGCATTCCTTGCCGACCCGGAACTTGAAGGCGTCATAGCCGTGCCGGTCGCGGAGCTTGATGAACCGCGCGGCCTCTTCCTTCGGCGTGATCTCGCCGCGCTTCATGCTGGAGGCATAGACCGGGAAGGGCCGTGGCGTGCCGCCGAGCAGGGCGCAGACGCTCTTGCCTTCCAGCTTGCCGCGCAGGTCCCACAAGGCGGTATCGAGACCGGTCAGGGCGCGCATCAGATAGGAGCCGGGGAACTTGTGCTCGCGCTCGGGAATGCTCGAGGTCAGGGCCTCGATGTCGAGAGCGTCGGCGCCCAGGGCGTAGCGCGCGACCTGACGGTGAAAGATCTGACAGGTGATGTCGGCATTGTAGGTCGAGACCTGCCCCCAGCCTTCCCGGCCATCATCGGTCGTCACGCGGACGAAACCCACGTACTGATTGCAGAAGGTTTCCAGTCGCTTGATCTTCATGCCTATCCCCAGGTTTTCAATGCGACGGGAAATGTACGGCCGGACTATTGCAGTTAGTAGCGGTATTTTACGCCCGCCTGGGTTCGGGCGCGGCGCCAACGGGCCGGGCGGCAGGAGGCCTAGGTGGGCGATTGCCGCGCTAGCCGCCGTCCTCCGCGAGGGTCTCGACGCGGGCGCCGGCGGTCAGTGTGCGATGCACCGGGCATTTGTTGGCGATCTCCAGCAGGCGCTGCCGCTGCTCGGCGTCCAGCGGCCCCTCGAGGCGGACCCGCCGCTCGAAGCGATCGAGCCGGGGATCGCCGGCTGCATCCCCCGGGGCGATCTTGCTGTGGTGCAGGGTGACGCGCACGTTCTCCAGCGGCCATTGCTTGCGTTCGGCATACATCCGCACGGTGATCGCGGTACAGGCGCCAAGGGCGCTCTGCAGCAGCTCGTAGGGGCCGGGACCGCTGTTGTCGCCGCCGACCTCGACCGGCTCGTCGGCCCTCAGCCGATGGCCATGGGCGACGATGGTCTGGGCGTATTTCCCGTCGCCGGCACCGGTCACCACCACGGCATCGGGCGGTGCGTCCGCCAGGGCTGCCGGCACGGCCTCGGCCTCGAGATAGCGGGTGCTCCAGGCATCCAGCATCTCGGCGATGTAGATGGCATCGCTGCGCCGGGAAAGGAAGTGATCGGCCCCGTCCAGGGCGATGAAGCTCTTGGGATGATGTGCCGCATCATAGATCAGCCGCGCATTCTCGATCCCGACCGTCTTGTCCTGGGTGGCATGGAAGATCAGCAGGGCCCGCCGCAGGTTGCGCAGGGTTTCCCGCGGCGACCGGTTCTGCAGATCGTCCAGAAAATCCTTGCGGACGGTGAAGGTCCGGCCGGCCAGGGTCACCTTGGCCTCGCCCTGGGTCTTGATGGTCTCGATGGCCTCGGCCAGGAGGTGCTGGACATGCGCCGGGTCGAAAGGTGCATTGACGGTGGCGACGCCGACGCATTCCGGGATCTGCAGCGCCGCCAGGGGGACCGCAGCGCCGCCCAGGCTGTGGCCGATCAGCAGCTTCGGCGCGGCATGGGTCCGGCGCAGGAAATCGGCGGCGGCGACCAGGTCGGCGACGTTGGACGAGAAGTTGGTATTGGCGAAGTCGCCCTCGCTATTGCCGAGACCGGTGAAATCGAAGCGCAGCACCGCGACGCCGCGCTCGGCCAAGCCGGAGCTGATCCGCTGGGCGGCAAAGACGTCCTTCGAGCAGGTGAAGCAATGGGCAAACAGGCCGAAGGCGCGGGGTTTGCCCATCGGCCGGTCCAGCCGGCCGGCCAACAGGTCGCCGGCGGCACCGGGGAACTCGACTTTCTCGCTGCGTATCATCGCGGGTCCACCTCTCGGGTCAGCGGCGGTCTCCATCCTCTGCCGGCGGATCTGCCGGCGCGGCACCGGTTTGAGCCGGGGATTCTGCCGCATTTCTCCGGGGAATGCGCGGCAAATGGCCGGCGGGAACACCGCTTGGTCGGGGCCGGGCGGCCGGATCCGGGCCCGGAAAAACGAAACCCGCCAGCGCCGGGATCAGCCGGCACTGGCGGGGTTTCGCTGCCGGCTGTCGGGAAGACGGTTGACCCGGCTTCACCGACAGCCGCCGAGGCGAAAGATCAGATCGATTCCTTCAGCTCCTTGGCGGCGCGGAAGGCGATTTTCTTCGACGCCTTGATCTTGATCGCTTCGCCGGTCGCCGGGTTGCGGCCCATGCGTGCCGCGCGCTTGCGGACCTGCAGGATGCCGAGGCCGACGAGGCGGATCTTCTGGCCCTTCTTCAGGTTCTTACCGATGAGGGCGATCGTCTCGGCGAGCACCTCTTCGATCTCCTTCTTGGAGACGCCACGCTTGTCGGCGATCTCGGCGGCGAGATGTTTCAGGGTGACCGGCTTTGCGGCCTTGGGGGCCGCGGCTGCTGCTGCTTTTGCCATGTTTATCGATTCCTGTTCTAGAGGTGGGTATCCCCCGTGAGAGAATCACGGAAACCGTCTGCGCTCAAGTATCCGCGTCCATTATCTCGTGGGCGCTTTCGACTTTCGCCTCGCTGTCGAAATTCACCGGCAGTCGACAATGTCTGGGCCGCTGCGCCGGTGGCGGGTGGCATGTTCACTCTGCCGGCATCCCGCCGCCAGTTCCCGCCGCGAGGCCACGTGACGGAAGCTGGCCACCCCACTTGAACAGGCTCGGCGCCGATTCGGCAAGCGTTCGACGCAGCGATAAGGCGATTTTATGCAGATTTTCCGGGGATAACCTGCATTCGGCGGCTTGCGGAGGTCCGCGGAAGCCCTGCGGCATCGGTGCATCTTGCGAGTTGCGGAGAGATTTCCGCCGCCGCGGCTTGCGCCGTTTGCGAGTTGCGGGGCCGCGATGGCACCGGTTGCAAAGGCAAAATATCGTGGGCGATGGTCGGCTTTGAATGGTGGGTGCGACAGGGATTGAACCTGTGACCCCTACCGTGTGAAGGTAGTGCTCTCCCGCTGAGCTACGCACCCATTCCTGCGGCACCCTGCGGAAATCCGGGGCCGGAACAGAGGCGGGTTGTTTAGCCTTGGCCCACCCCCCTGTCAATTCGCCTATGTCTCGCCCGATCCGGCGCTCAAGCGGCGCCGATGTCCCGGGCGGGGGCGGTTTTCGGTCCTCACGTCGCGGTGAGGCCGGCCGTGGCGTCTTGACAGCTTGCGGTCACCCCGCCACTTGATACTGTGGATGTCGGCGATTTCGAAAGGAATCTCAATGATTTGTCGGCTGTTGCGCGGATGGGTGCCGGGTCTCGTGGCGGTCGCCCTCGGTTTGCATGCATTGCCGGCCGCCGCCGGCGGAACGACGCTCACCTATGTGGGCTATCTGGCCGGCCTGCCGGTGATGACGGTGACCGCGACCATCAGTCTCCCCGCCGGTCTCAAGCCCAGCCAGGGCGGATATACGGTGAATGCCGAGGTCGGCACCACCGGGTCTTTCGCGGCGCTCTATCCCTATCACATGTCGATCGCCACCCAGGGGCGGCTGGCGCAGAGCCGGACCCAGCCGAAGCAGTTCCGGTCGGTGGGACGGATCTACCAGCGGCAGGAGAGCGTCACCCTGAACTATGGCCCGAACGGCCGGGTGGATATCATTGCCGCACCGCTGACCCGCCAGGCGCAGCAGGCGGTCCAGACCGGCGTTGCCAATGGAACCATCGATCCCGCCAGCCTGGTCGTCGCGGTCGTCGCCTCCTTTGCGAGCCGACAGACCTGCACCGGCAAGTTCAAGCTGTTCGACGGCGTCCGCCGCTACGACGTGGCGGTGGCCCAGACCGGCTTCGTCGACCTCGCACCGCTGCAGCAGTCCTATTACGACGGCGCCGCCACCGAATGCCAGGCGACGCCGGAACTGATCCAGGGATTCTCCAACATGGCGCAGAACTCCCAGTTCTATCCGCAATCGGCGCGGATCTGGCTGGCGCCCGCGATCCAGGGCCTGCCGGCCATTCCGGTGCGCATCGAGGCGCAGAATGCGCTGGGGCCGATGACGCTCGACCTGATCGCGGTGCATTAGCGCGACCGTTCCCCTCGGCCTCGGGATCTAGAGCCGGGCCAAGGCCGCGGGCAGCTCGTCGAACCGGGCCAGCGTCAGGTCGGCCGTCTCCGCCGGCTTGCCGTAGCCGGAAGGAATGATGATCGACTTGACCGAGGCGGCGCGGGCGCAGAGCAGGTCATTGGCGCTGTCGCCGACCATCACCGCCTCTGCGGCGGTTCCGCCCAGGGCAGCGACCACCGCCCAGAGCGGCTCCGGCGCCGGCTTGCGCTGCGGTAGGGAATCGCCGCCGATCACACACCGGAAGAAGCGGGCAATGCCGAAGTGCTCGAGCACCTGGCAGGCGGGGGCGAAGGGCTTGTTGGAGCAGATGCCAAGCTCGAACCCGGCTGCGGTGAGCGCTGCGAGCGTCTCCGCAACGGCGGGATAGAGGCGGGTGCGGTTGGTCGCGGCCTCCGCATATCGCGCGGCAAAGCCGGGCATCACCTGGTCCAGCGGCAGGTCGATTTTCGCAGCAGCCAGGGCCCTTTGCAGCAATATCACCGCACCGTCCCCGATCATCCCGCGGATTTCGGCTTCGCCCAGAGGGGCAGCTCCCAGCGCCATCAGGGTGGCGTTGGCCGCATCCGCGATATCCGGCGCGCTGTCGATCAGCGTCCCGTCCAGGTCGAAGGCGAGAATCTTGATTCGTGCCATATTTCCGCCGCTTTCACGGCTATTCTGCCAGGGTATCGTGGTGCAGAAAACACTTTGGACCGGATCGGGGGATATGGCATTTTCGCAGCCACCGCAAGTTCATCGCCGTCCCACCACCGACCGGGTCCCAAATGAGTAAGATCGCCGCCATCGTCCTCGCAGCCGGCAAGGGCACCCGGATGAAATCGGCCCTGCCCAAGGTGATGCATCGCATTGCCGGGCGCAGCATGGTCGGACATGTGCTTGCCAACCTCGCGCCGCTCGGTGCGGCGCCGGTTGTGGTCGTGGTGGCACCCGGCATGGAGGCGGTGGCCCGGGAAGTGGCGCCGCATCCGACCGCGGTCCAGGCCGAGCAGCTCGGCACCGGCCACGCGGTCGGCGCCGCGCAAGGCGTGCTTGGCGCCGCCGCCAGCACGGTCCTGGTGCTGTATGGCGATTCCCCCTTCGTCTCGACGGCGACCCTGCAGCGCCTCGCCGACCGGCGCGCCGCCGCGGACGATCCGGCGGTCGTGGTCCTTGGCATGCGGCCGGGCGAACCCAGCGGCTACGGGCGCCTGGTCACCGGCAGCGACGGGCAGCTGCTGAAGATCGTCGAGCACAAGGATGCGGGCACGGCGGAACGGAAGATCGATCTCTGCAATTCCGGGGTCATGGCGATCGACGGCGCGCTGCTCTGGTCGCTGATCGGCAAGCTGGGCAACAGGAATGCCAAGGCCGAGTATTATCTGACCGATATCGTCGAGATCGCCGCCGGACTGGGACGGCGATGCGCCGTGGTCGAGGCACCGGCCGAGGAGCTGATCGGCGTCAACAGCCGGGCCGAACTCGCCGTTGCCGAGGCTCTGTTCCAGCAGCGTCGCCGCTTGGCGGCGATGGAGGACGGTGCCACCTTGACCGATCCCGCCTCGGTGTTCTTCAGCGCAGACACCAGGATCGGACGCGACGTGGTGATCGGTCCCAATGTCGTCTTCGGTCCCGGCGTGGAGATTGCGGATGCGGTCGAGATTCGCGCCTTCTGCCATATCGAGGGCGCCCGGATCGGCAGCGGCGCCGTCATCGGCCCCTTCGCGCGCCTGCGCCCCGGCACCGAGATCGGCGAGGACGCCCGTATCGGCAATTTCGTCGAGGCGAAGAACGCCAAGCTCGGCCGGGGCGCCAAGGCCAACCATCTGACCTACCTCGGGGATGTCGAAGTCGGCGCCAAGTCGAATGTCGGGGCCTGCACCGTCACCTGCAACTACGACGGCTTCACCAAGGCGAAGACGGTGATCGGCGCCGGCGCCTTCATCGGCTCGAACACGGCGCTGGTGGCGCCGGTGACGGTCGGGCCGGGGGCGATCGTCGGCGCGGGCAGTGTCATCACCCGCGACGTCCCGGCCGATGCCCTCACCGTCGCCCGAGGTGCGCAGACCGACAAGCCGGGCTGGGCGACGAATTTCCGCGCCGCGAAGGCGGCGGCAAAGGACAAGTCGAAGTGAGGGTGAGCTAGGACATGTGCGGCATCGTCGGCATTATCGGCAAGGCGGAGGTGGCACCACTGCTGCTGGACGGGTTGAAGCGGCTGGAATATCGCGGCTATGATTCGGCCGGAATCGCCACGCTGGTGGACGGCGATATCCAGCGGCGGCGGGCCCCCGGCAAGCTCAACAATCTTGCCGACCTGCTGAACCGCCAGCCGCTGTCCGGGACCATCGGCATCGGCCATACGCGCTGGGCGACCCATGGCCGGCCGAACGAGATCAACGCCCATCCGCATGCCACCGAGAAGGTGGCGGTGGTGCACAATGGCATCATCGAGAATTTCCAGGAACTGCGCGACGAGTTGCAGAAGGTCGGGCGGAAATTCGTCACCGATACGGATACCGAGACGGTGGCGCATCTGCTGACCCACTATCTCGAGCAGGGCCTGTCGCCGGAACAGGCCATGGAACGGGCGATGGGGCGGCTGCACGGCGCCTTCAGCCTCGCCATTCTTATCGCCGGCCGGCCGGACATCATGATCGGTGCCCGGCGCGGCAGTCCGCTGGCGGTCGGCTATGGCGAGGGCGAGATGTATCTGGGGTCGGACGCCATGGCGCTCGCCCCCTTCACCAACCGCATCTGCTATCTCGAGGAAGACGATTGGGTGGTGATCTCGAAGGATACCGCGACGATCTACAATGACGGCCTCCGGGTGAACCGCGAAGTGAAACAGACGGCACTCTCGGGGGCGGTCATCGGCAAGGGCAATCATCGCCATTTCATGATGAAAGAGATCGCCGAGCAGCCGACGGTGATCGGCGACACCCTGCGGGCCTTCCTCAACCCGCTGCAGCGGCGCATCGAACTGCCACCCATGCCGGTGGATTTCGCCAAGGTCAGCAAGGTGACGATCGTTGCCTGCGGCACCGCCTATCTTGCCGGATTCGTTGCGAAATATTGGCTGGAGCAGATTGCCCGGCTGCCGGTGGAGATCGATGTCGCCTCCGAATTCCGCTACCGCGCCGCACCGATGGACGCGGGGGGCGTCACCATCGTCATCTCCCAGTCGGGCGAGACCGCGGATACCCTGGCGGCGCTGCGCTACGCCAAATCGCAGGACCAGAAGGTGATCGCCGTCCTGAACGCCCAGGAAAGCACGATGAGCCGCGAGGCCGATGTGACGTTGCAGACCCTGGCCGGGCCGGAGATCGGCGTCGCCTCGACCAAGGCCTTCACCACTCAATTGACCGTGCTCGCCTGCCTCACGCTGGCGGCCGCCCGGGCCCGCGGCACGATCGACGCCAGGCGCGAGGCGGAACTGTCGACGGCGCTGACCGAGGTGCCGGCGCGCGCCGCGGAGGTGCTGAACCACGATGCCCGGCTGAAGGCGATTGCGCTTCAGGTCGCAGAATGCCGCGACGTCCTCTTCCTCGGCCGCGGCACCTCCTATCCGATCGCCCTGGAAGGCGCGCTGAAGCTGAAGGAGATCTCCTACATCCACGCCGAGGGCTACGCCGCCGGCGAGATGAAGCACGGGCCGATCGCGCTGATCGACGAGAACGTGCCGGTGATCGTCGCGGCGCCCAGCGACGATCTGTTCGACAAGACCGCATCGAACGTCCAGGAAGTGCGGGCCCGCGGCGGTCGGGTCGTCCTGCTCTCCGATGCCGAAGGCATCCGGAAACTGGGCGACGGGGTGATGGCGACGGTGGAATTGCCGAAGGTGGATCCGTTTGTTTCGCCGATCCTGTACGCGATTCCGGTGCAGTTGCTCGCCTATCATGCGGCAGTTGCCAAGGGCACCGATGTCGATCAGCCCCGCAATCTCGCGAAAAGCGTCACGGTGGAATAGCAGCGAGATCACGAAGACTTGAAACGGCGCATTCGCGCGGCGCTTGCGCAAACCCGGATTTCAACTTAAAATAGAATACTACACTGGCAGTTCGTCCATACCGAGGGACGCATGCAGGCGGCCAGCCGGAAATTCTCTGCGCTGGCCCGGGCAGGCGCAATCATGCTCGCCCTGGTCGGCAATGGCGCTGCCGCGGGACCCGACACGCCATTGCTGAAGCAGGTCGTGGCGCGATTGGGCGGGCATCCCTGTTACACCGGCGGGTTCACCTGCGTCGATCTCCAGGTGCCGGTCGATCATTTCCGTCCCGGGACGCGCATGACGGTGGAGTTCGCCGTGCATTTCGCGGCACGGCAGAGCAAGGGGATCCTAGTCTACGTCGTCGGCGGCCCGGGCGGCAGCGGCATCGCGGTCGCCGACGACTTTCTGGCGGCATTTGACCGGCGTCTGGCCGACGAGATGGATATCGTCTTCTTCGACCAGCGGGGGACCGGCCCGCTCTCCGGGCTGGATTGCAGCAAGGCAGAGCTGGTGTACGACCAGGCCGATCTTTCGCTGGATCGGCCCGAGGCGGCGGTCCAGGCGGCGAAGGATTTCGCTGCCGCCTGTGTCGCCGAAATGGGGCATGCCGATCTGCTGCCCTATCTTGATACCGAACAGGCGATCCGCGATCTCGAGGCTTTCCGGCGGAAGTTGGGGGCGCCCCGGATCTGGCTCTATGGCCAAAGCTATGGCACGCAATTCGCCCAGCAGTATGCCGCGCGCTATCCCGGTGCCATCGATGGGCTGGTCATCGACGGTGTCGTCGATCTTGATCTCGACGCCGACGCCTACTACAGCGAGGACCTGCGCACCGTGGAGGGGCTGCTCCAGTCGACCTTCGACGCCTGCGCGGACTCACCCGCCTGCCGTGCCGACATGGTGGGGTCGGCGGCGGCGGTCTATGACGCGCTCCAGCGCCGCCTTGCCGGCGGCCGGATCGACGTCGATTTCCCGCTGGCAGGCGGCACGACGGTCAAGCGTCCCTTGACCGGCGGGATGCTGAACGCGAATGCCTTCGATGCACTCTACACCCCCGGAGGCCGTGCCCAGCTGCTGCGGGTGCTGGCGGCGGCGTCGCGCGGCGACCTGGTGCCGATGCTGCGCCTGGCCTACAGCAATCTCGTCGTCGATCCCGAGACCCTGGCGCCTGTTCCCGATCCGACCTGGTACGGCGCCGCATATTTCGCGATCACCTGCACCGACTACGACGACGCGGGCGCCGCGGATCCCAAGGCGCAGGTGCAGCGCATTCTCGAGCGCGCCAGGGCCCTGCGTGCCGGCAATCCCCGGCTCATCCGCTCCTATTTCGCCGAGCGCCTTGCCTGCGTCTTCTGGCCGGCCAAGGGCCGGCGGGATCGACCGAGGTCTTTCACCGGCGGCAGGTTCCCGACGCTGGTGTTGAACAGTTCCTCCGATCCGGCGACACCGGTCTCGAACGGATATGCGGTCTTCGATCGGCTGAAGAATGCCGCCATGGTGACGATGGACGGCGGGCCGCACGTCATCTGGGGCTGGGGACTCGCCTGTCCCGACCGGATCGTCCTCGGCCTGCTGCTGGATCACCGCCGGCCGGAAACTCTGGAACAGGCATGCCAGCAGGATTTTCTCGGCAGTTACACTGCCCTCACCCTGACAGCTGCCGCCGATGCCGCCGAGCCGATGAATCTCGCCGGAGCGGTCGAGACCGAAATCGAACAGTCGCCCCAGCTCTATGGCTGGGACGGCGAAACCACGCTGACGGTCGGCTGCGATCACGGCGGGTCGGTCGCCATCAGTGCCGGCGAAACCGGCACCGCGTTTCTCTTTCAGGCCTGCAGCTGGTGGCCGGGCCTGCGGGTGACCGGGACTGGCCTGTTCGTCGCCCTCGGCGACGGCAGGGCGCCCGACGGCTGGACCTTCGATCTCGACGTTGCCGGCACGCATCATGGCAAGCTGCACTACCATCATGATTTCACCACCTTGGCATTCGGCCTCAGCGGCACCTATGACGACAGGCCGGCAGCACCACCCCGGCCGTCGCCTTAGCCGTCCCCGACAGTCGTCGGCGGGTCGGGAATCGGTCTGGCGGGTGGCTGGTCGTCGACAGGAATCCGTTAGCGATCTGTGGCAAAAGGGCAAAGGTTCCGGAGACCGGTCATGACATTGCCCTCCATTCTCGGCTGCTCGACGCCCCTGGATGTCGCGCTGGAGCCCTTCGCCCATCTCGCCCGCGCGCAGGCACTGCCGGCCGATCTCTATTGCCGGCTTGCCGACAGCTTTCCCGATGCGGCGCAGATCCTCGGCGGCCGGTCGGATTCCCGCGGCAATGCCGCAGCCCGGCTGCCGGCGATGAAGGTCCTCGACAATCCGGCGATTGATCCCGCCTGGCGCGAGTTCTTTGCCCTTCATACGTCGGACCGGTTCTGGCAGGACATCAGCCGGGTCTTCGGTCCGGCCTTGCGCGCGGCATTTCCCGATCTCGAGGACCGGTTCAACCTGCCGATGGCGGAGTGGCGCGCCGGACCGCGCGGGCGTGCCAGGGAGGGCGAGATCCGGCTGGATTGCCAGTTTGTCGTCAACACGCCGGGGCAGCGGGCGAGTTCCGTTAAGACGCCCCATGTCGACAAATGCGACACCATCTTCTCCGCCCTGCTGTATTTCCGCGATCCCCGGGACGTATCGGAGGGCGGCGCGCTCGATCTCTATGCCTGGAAGGTCGCGCCGCGGTTTCTCCGCCACCGGATGATCCTGCCGCAGGATGTCGAGCCACGCCGCAGGCTTGACTACGCGGCAAACGCCCTGGCCAGTTTCGTCAACTCGCCGCAGGCGGCGCATGGCGTATCGCCGCGCGGTCCGGCCCATCATCCGCGCCGCTACATCAACTTCATTGCCGAGGTGCCGTTTCGCGCCTTTGGCGTCCCGCGGATGCGCTGGCCGGCACGGCTGGCGAACTGGAAGCAGATCCGGCAGGTCGGTCACAGGTCCGTCGGCGGCGACCGTTATTGAAACTGGCGGCGGGCCTCAGGAAATGCCGATCTCCGCCAGTTCCGCGTCGCGCCGTGCCCAGTCTTCCCGCAGGAAATACTCGTCGAGCTGTGGCGGCTTCACCGCCGTCGCGGAGAGCATGGCATGGGCCTGGCCGCGATGATGGATCTGGTGCTGGAAGAGATGTGCCAGGATGTCGGCGGCGCGGTCCTGGCGAATGCCGTCCGCGCCGCGATCGAGATTGACCGGGTCGCCGAGCCGCGCGGGGGTCAATCCGTCGCAATAGGCCACCAGTCGGCGGTCGACCGCCTGCTGGGCCGCGGCATAGGCGGCCGGGTCCGGGAAGGGCTCCTCGTCATCGAAGGCGGTCCGGGCATCGCTGCGGCCCTCCAGCGAGGCGACGTAATAGAGGTCGCAGATCAGGATATGGTTGAGGGTCTGGCTGAGGCTGGGGAAGAAGCCGGTGCGCGGTGCCCGGAAATCGGCAGCGGACAACCCGGCGCAGGCCTTGGCCAGGCGCCGGTTGGCCCAGGCGTTGTTGCGCGCCATATGGCGGAAATGCTCTGCGAGATCCTGGGTCATACGCTGGGCTCCGGTCTGCAGCCGTCATGGGCCTGGCTCTCCAGCTTCAGCGGATCGCCGGGCCTGGGCAGGCCGCTCATGAAGGTGGCGGGGTCGGCGGGAAGGTCGTTGGTCTTCACCCAGGTCAGGTCGCGCTTGCCGTTCTCGAACAGCTGGTAGCAGCCTTCATAGCCATAGGCGTCCCAGTCGTAGCGGAAGCAGACCTGGCCGTCGTCGCGCATCCGCCATTTGCCGAGGGTGATCTGGTGATCGAAGTAGTAGATGCTCTTGCCGGTGGCGCAATAGAACTCGACCCAGTACTTGCCGGTCTCCTTCATCGTGCCGGAGAGGGTATTGCCGACCAGGAGCTGCCGGATCGCCGCCGGATCGCTGACCAGGGCGCCGTAGCTCGCGTCTTCGGCGGCGGCAGGGCTGCCGGCCAAGACCAGCAGGAGGGCCGCGCCGGTCGCGATGCGCCGAGTTATGGATGGGCGGCGACTTACACGCCGACGCAGGGGCTGAGACCCCCGATCGGCAGATTGGCGGTATTGCCGTGATCGACCTTCAGGCTGAACGAGGCCAGATAGGCACCGCCGCCGTCGGAAATGGCGACGAATTGCACGCCGCCATCCGGCCGGACGAAGAGCAGGAAGCAGTTGGGCGCGCCGTCGCGGTAGTTCGGATAGGCGTAGCAGACCTGGCCGTTCTCCTCCCACCATTTGCCGGGATAGGTGCAGCCCTTCTCCCAATAGGCGGTGCGGCCGTCGGGCATGTGGTATTCGATCCAGTCCTCGCCGTCGTAATACCGGCCATAGACCGTGGTGTCGTCCAGCTTGGCGCGGATCGCCGCCGGATCGGTGACGGCGACGGCATCGGGCGCAACATCCGAGGGGGTTTCCGCGGGCCCCGCCGCCGGCGTGTCGGCCCGGGCGGGGCGGGAAATGCAGAGGGCCGCCGCCAGGGGGGACACTTCGCCGGCCAGCACGGCCAGTGCCACGCCACCGGTCACCAGCCGACGCAGGAATTTTTTGGTCAAATTGACCTCGGTCATACCGCGGAACGCCGACCCACTCTATTGTCCTTTACCCAGACGGGGTCAAGGCGTTCCGGTATCTGCCCAAAAAATGCCTTGATTCTCCTTATTGAGGTCGAATAATTTTCGGTACATTCACATATTGTCAATGATTTGAACGGTCATGGACGAGATTGACAGGAAGATATTGGGTATTTTGCAGCGCGACGGCAGCACGCCCTATGCCGAGCTCGGCGCCAGCGTCGGCCTGTCCGCCTCGGCGATCAACGACCGGCTGAAACGGCTGAAGGCCAAGGGCGCCTTGAAGCGGATCACCGCCGAGGTGGCGCCCGAGGCGCTCGACCTCGGATGCCTGGTCTTCGTCCTGGTCGAACTCGGCGACCTCAAATGCGAGCCCGATTTCCTGGCGGCGATGCGTGCCGCGCCGGAGGTCCTCGAATGCCATCACGTCGCCGGCGACTACTCCTACATCCTGAAGGTCAGGCTCAGCGGCATGGGGCATCTGGAGCGCTTCCTCAGCAACGGCATCAAGTCGCTGCAGGGCATCCGCCGCACCCACAGCCTGATCACGCTGTCGTCGGTCAAGGAAACCCATGAGCTGAATACCGAAATCGAGGCCCGCGGAATCGAGACCCGCGGAACCGGTGACAGGACGTGATTGAGCTGATCTCCGCCAATGTCTGGCTGCTGCTCAAGGGCGTCGGCATCGGTTTCGCCGTGGCCGCGCCGGTCGGCCCGATCGGATTGCTCTGCATCCGCACCACGCTGGAACGCGGCCGCATCGCCGGCTTCTGCGCCGGACTGGGCGCGGCGGTCGCCGACACGTTCTTCGGCCTGGTCGGTGTCCTCGGCCTGACCGCGGTCCGCGACCTGATCGATCACCAGCGTTTCTGGCTGGAACTGGGCGGCGGCGTCTTTCTGGTCGCCTTCGGTATCCACCTGGCCCTGAAGCGGCCGGTGCCGCAGACCGCCGGCGGTGAGATTCCGACCAGCCTCTGGGCCGACTTCGTGAAGACCCTGCTGCTGACCCTCGCCAACCCGTCGACGATCATTTCCTTCATGGCGGTATTTGCCGGCGTTCCCGGCACGGCACGGGTGCCGCTGGGCCTGGTGCCGGTGCTGGTGATCGGCGTCTTCGCCGGCTCGGCCGGCTGGTGGCTGGCTCTCAGCGGCGTGGTCAGCATGATCCGGCACATGATCTCCGACCGCACCATGATCTGGATGAACCGGCTCGCCGGCGGCGTCCTGGTGGTGTTCGGCGTCTATACCCTGGTCAATCTCGTGGTCGGCCAGACGGGCTAGCCCGATCGCCCGCGGCGGCCGGCCAATCTGTTGCAGGGGCGGGGGGCCGATGCTAGTTTCGCCCGCCCTTCGGCGGGGCGGTTGTCCAGGTGTTTAACAGGCGTCCTGCCCGGGAATTCGCCGGGTTTTCGCGGAAATGATGGGTTCGTTCATGTCACTCGATACCAAGACCGTTGCCAATATCGCCACGCTCGCCCGGATCCGGGTCCCGGAGGAGGCGCTTCCGGGCCTGGTCAAGGAATTGAACGGCATCATGACCTGGATCGAGCAATTGAACGAGGTGGATACCAGCGGCGTCGAGCCGATGTCCGGGGTCCTCGCCCGCGACCTGCCGCGCCGGCCCGACATCGTCAATGACGGCGGCGATCCGCAGAGGGTGCTGGCCAACGCGCCGGAACCGGCCCACGGCTTCTATACCGTCCCGAAAGTGGTGGAATGATGAGCGACCTGACCCACCTGACGATGGCCGAGGCCCTGGCCGGCCTCGCGAAGAAGACCTTCTCGGCGAAGGAACTGGCCCAGGTGCATCTCGACAAGATGGCGCAGCATCGCGATCTCAACGCCTTCATCGTCGAGACGCCGGAAAAGGCCCTGGCCATGGCCGAGGCCTCGGATGCGCGGCGCGCCAGGGGCGAGACGCCGGGCGCCATGGAGGGCCTCCCGATCGCGATCAAGGACCTGTTCTGCACCGAGGGCGTCCAGACCACCGCCGGCTCGCATATCCTCGAGGGCTTCAAGCCGACCTACGAATTGACGGTGACCGCCAATCTCTGGAGGGCCGGCGCCGCCATGCTGGGCAAGCTCAACATGGACGAGTTCGCCATGGGCTCCAGCAACGGCACGTCGTACTTCAAGCCGGTCACCAATCCCTGGCACCGCAAGGGCGACAACACCCGGCTGGTGCCGGGCGGCTCGTCCGGCGGGTCCGCCGCGGCGGTGGCGGCCCGCCTGACACTGGCCGCGACCGGGACCGATACCGGCGGATCGATCCGCCAGCCGGCCGCCTTTACCGGCATCGTCGGCATCAAGCCAACCTATGGCCGCTGCTCGCGCTGGGGCATCGTCGCCTTCGCCTCCTCGCTCGACCAGGCGGGGCCGATGGCCCGCACGGTGGAGGATTGCGCCATCATGCTTGGCGCGATGGCCGGGCACGATCCCAAGGATTCGACCTCGGTCGACCTGCCGGTGCCGGATTTCCGCAAGGCGCTCGACGGCAAGCTCAAGGGTCTCCGCATCGGCATTCCCAGGGAATACCGCATGGACGGGATGTCGAAGGAGATCGAGGCGCTGTGGAGCCAGGGCGCCGACTGGCTGAAGCGCGAAGGCGCCGAGATCAAGGAGATCTCCCTGCCGCATACCAAATACGCGCTGCCCACCTACTACATCATCGCCCCGGCCGAGGCCTCGTCCAACCTGGCGCGCTACGACGGCGTGCGCTTCGGCCTGCGCGTCCCCGGCAACAGCCTGGACGAGATGTACGAACTGACCCGCGCCGCCGGCTTCGGCACCGAGGTGAAGCGCCGGATCCTGATCGGCACCTATGTGCTCTCGGCCGGCTACTACGACGCCTACTACCTGAAGGCCCAGCGCCTGCGCGCGCTGATCCTGCGCGACTTCACCGAGGCCTTCAAGGATGTCGACTGCATCCTGACGCCGTCGACCCCCTCGGCGGCCTTCGGGCTCGAGGAGCGGTTCGACGATCCGGTGCAGATGTATCTGAACGACGTCTTCACCGTCACCGTCAACCTCGCCGGACTCCCCGGCATCTCCGTGCCGGCGGGCCGCGATTCCAAGGGCCTGCCGCTGGGCCTGCAATTGATCGGCCGCGCCTTCGACGAGGAAACCCTGTTCCGTGTCGGCCAGGCGGTGGAACGCTGCGCCGATTTCAAAGCGCTGCCGGAAGGCTATTGAGATGAAGACGATTCCCGTTGACGAGAAGAACCTGATCGAGGGCAAGACCGGCAAGTGGGAGGTGATCCTCGGCCTCGAGGTCCATGCCCAGGTCATCTCGAAATCGAAGCTGTTCTCCGGCGCCTCGACCACCTTCGGCGCGGAACCGAATACCCAGGTCAGCCTGGTCGATGCGGCGTTTCCGGGCATGCTGCCGGTGATCAACCAGACCTGCGTCGAGCAGGCGGTGCGCACCGGCCTAGGCCTCAACGCCAGGATCAACCTGCGCTCGGTGTTCGACCGCAAGAACTACTTCTACGCCGACCTGCCGGCCGGCTACCAGATCAGCCAGTTCACCCAGCCGATCGTCGGCGAGGGCACGATCATCCTCGATCTCGCCGAGGGCCGGCATGCCGAGGTGGGCATCACCCGCCTGCATCTCGAGCAGGATGCCGGCAAGAGCCTGCACGATCAGCACCCGACCAAGACCTATGTCGATCTCAACCGGGCCGGCGTCGCGCTGATGGAGATCGTCTCCGAACCCGACATGCGCTCGTCGGAGGAGGCCGCGGCGTATCTCAAGAAGCTGCGCTCGATCCTGCGCTATCTCGGCACCTGCGACGGCAACATGGACGAAGGCTCGATGCGCTGCGACGTCAACGTCTCGGTGCGCAAGCCGGGCGGGCCGCTCGGCACCCGCAACGAGATCAAGAACGTGAACTCGATCCGCTATGTCGCGCAGGCGATCGAATACGAGGCGCGGCGCCAGATCGAGGTCCTGGAGGAGGGCGGCACGATCAAGCAGGAGACCCGGCTCTGGGATCCCGGCAAGGGCATCACGCGGTCGATGCGCTCCAAGGAGCAGGCGCACGACTACCGCTACTTCCCCGATCCCGACCTGCTGCCGCTCAATCTCGATGCGGCCTGGGTCGAGGGCATCCGCAAGACCCTGCCCGAACTCCCGGATCCGAAGCGCGAACGGTTCATCCGCGACTACGGCCTCTCCGACTACGACGCCAGCGTGCTGGTCGTGGAGCGGGAGACGGCGGAATATTACGAGGCGGTGGCGAAGGGCCGCGACCCGAAGCTGGCGGCAAACTGGGTCAGTTCGGAACTGTTCGGGCAGCTGAACAAGGCCGGCAAGAGCATCTCGCAGAGCCCGGTCTCCGCGGCCGCGCTGGGAGAGCTCATCGGCCTCATCCAGGACAACACGATCTCCGGGCGCATCGCCAAGGACGTCTTTGCCGAGATGTTCGACTCCGGCAAGGGTGCGGCGGCCATCGTCGAGGCGAAGGGGCTGCGCCAGGTCACCGATACCGGCGCCATCGACGCGGCGATCGACGACATCCTGGCGAAGAATGCCGACAAGGTCGCCGAATTCCGCTCCGGCAAGGACAAACTGTTCGGCTTCTTCGTCGGCCAGGTCATGAAGGCGACCGGCGGCAAGGCCAATCCGGCGATGCTGAATGAGCGCCTGAAAGCGAAACTGCAGGGTTAGGGCGATGGGCACCGCGACGCCGCACGGACTGTTGGATCGCGACCGGAGCTGCCTCGTCGTCATCGACGTGCAGCAGCATTTCCTCGACAAGCTGCCGCTCGATCAGCGCGAGCCGCTGGTCGCCCGGATGGCCTGGCTGATGCGGGTCGCACGCCTCCTCGAGATCCCGATCATCGCCACGGCCGAGAACATCGGCGCCAGCGGCCCGCTGGTGCCCGATCTCGCCCGCGAACTTGCGGCGGATGCCCAGGTCTTCGACAAGAGGGTCTTCGGCCTCTGCGGCCAGCCGGACATCCGCGCCGCGGTCGCCGCGGTCGGCCGTCGCGACTTCGTGCTGATCGGCCTGGAGACCGATGTCTGCGTGGCGCAATCCGCCATCGGCCTGCTCGAAGCGGGATTTCGTGTCGCGGTGATCGAGGACGCAACCGGCTCGCCGCCGCCGCACCACGCCTATGGCATCGGCCGCATGGCGGCGGCCGGGGTCATGGTGACGTCGGTGAAGGGCGTCTACTATGAATGGCTGCGCGACCTCGAGGTCGAGGAGCGGGTCCGCTCCGGATTGAATCGCCCGCTGCCGGCCGGGCTGACGCTGTGAAGAAGAGCGAGCGCGGCAGGCAGCTGATCGCGGCCACAGAGGCCGGCGATCACGCGGCGATCGAGCGCCTCCTGGCGGCGGGCGCGCCGGTCGCCAGCCGTGACCCGCGGCAGCGGACCGCATTGCTGATCGCGGTCCGCCAGGGCGATGCGGTCGCCGTCAGGCTCCTGATGCAGGCCGGGTCCGACATCAACGCCCAGGACAACATCAAGGATTCGCCCTTCCTGCTGGCCGGCGCGACCGGCAATGTCGAGATCCTGCAGCTGCTGATCCCGGGGGGACCGGATTTCGGCAAGGTGAACCGCTACGGCGGTTCTGCCCTCATCCCGGCCGCCGAACGCGGCCATGTCGACGCCGTGAAAGTCCTGCTGAAGGCCGGCGTGCCGGTCGATCACGTCAACCGGCTGGGCTGGACCGCCCTGCTGGAGGCGGTGATCCTCGGAAAAGGCGGGGCCCCGCATCAGGCGATCGTGGCGGCCCTGATTGCGGCCGGCGCCGACGTCGATCTCGCCGACAAGGATGGCGTGACGCCGCTGCAGCATGCGAAGTCCCGCGGCTTCGCCGAAATCGCCGGCATGCTCGAGGCGGCGGGCGCTTCCTAGGCGACGATCTCCGCGAGGAAGCTTTCGGCGGTCGCGGCATAGCGCTCGATATCGGCGCTGTCATGGGCGAAGGAGACCTGCGGGCCGGCGGAGACGACCGCGTCCCAGATGCCGCGATTGGCCATGTAGACGCGGCGCGCGTCGATCAGTTCCGCGTCGATCGACGGCATCGCCTCGGCGGCGTTGCGCGGCAGGTCGGGATGCATGCAGTAGCCGCTGCGCGGTCCGAGGCAAAAGGCCCGCCAGGCGAGATTGCGGCGCCGGAAGATGGACTCCAGGCGATCGGCCAGAAGGCGGCCGAGCTTCTCGATCCGCGCATAGTTGGGCTCCGTCAGCACGCTCTCCAGCGCGGCGCGCGCCGCGGCGATGGCGATATTGCTGCCGTAGGTCGTGCCGCCGGTCGCGAGCCCGCGCGGGCCGGTATCGATATCCAGGTATTTCTCCATGACATCCGAGATCTCCCGGCTCATGCCATAGAGCGCGAAGGCGATCCCGGATCCGAGGCCCTTGCCCAGGACGACGAAATCGCTGGCCAGTTTCCGGCTTCCGGTCAGGCCGCCATAGGCGAACTGGAAAGTATGCGCCTCGTCGAGACAGAGCAGCGCGCCATGGGCCTTGGTGAGGGTTCGCAAGCCCGCCAGGAATCCCGGCTGCGGCTCGATCAGCAGGCAATTGGTGAGGGCGGGCTCGGTGATGACCAGGGCGACATCGCCGCCGCGCAGCACCGCCTCCGCCGCGGCGAGATCGTTGAAGGGCACGATGACCGTATCCCGGGCGGCGGCAGGCGGCAGGCCCAATTGCACCGGTACCGTCTCGCCGGTGGCCGCGGTCACCAGGGTCTCGTCGATATGGCCGTGATAGTGCCCGTCGAACACCAGGATCTTCGACCGTCGGGTCATGAACCGGGCGATGCGGATGACTTCGGTATTCGCCGCCGAGGCGGACAGCGTGAATTGCCAGGCCGGCAGCCCGATGCGCCGGGCCAGCTCCTCGCTGACCCAGAGCGCGTCCTCGACCGGCATCAGGAAATGCGCCCCGTCCTTAACCGCTCGGCTGACGGCGTCGACGATCGGCTGCGGGCCGTAGCCCATGGTCATTGCCAGGTCGCAGACGTTGAAGTCGCAGTACACGTTGCCATCGAGATCACGAAATGCCGGACCTTCGCCGCCGACCGCAACCACCGGCGGATGCCGGAAGAGCCCCGCCATCCAGGCGACCGGAACGCCGTTCGGCATGCTGTGCCGCGCGCGCTCCAGCCAGGCCCGCGACTTCGGCGTGCGTTCCCGGAAATGCGCCATCTCGCGATGGTTCAGGCCGGCCAGGGCGGCGCGGTCGATCGATGCGGAACCTGCCGTGGTCACGACCGCACGTGGCCTTGCGGCATGAAGATCACGTAGATCTTGCGCAGGTATTCGCCGGCGACCTTGAAATCCGCCATGGCGCCCATGGGGACGAACACGGACTCGCCGGCGTCGAATTTCTCGCCGTTGCCGGCGGCATCGGTCATCGAGACCGCGCCGTCGAGAAAGCACATCAGTTCGTAGCGCGGGAACGGCACGACCTTGCGGTGGTAGTAGCTGGTGTCCCAGATGCCGACGGTGAATTGACCCGAGGGATCGGTGTAGTAGCTGTGGCTGCGCTGGCTGGGCACAGGGCCGATCAGGGTTTCCGCCGCCGGCGAAGGGGAGGTCTCCTGCGGCACCAGCCGGTGGTCGGGCTTGATCACCTGCAGCGCCGCCGCCGGTGCCGTCGCCGCGCCCGCCGGCGCCTCGTAGATGACGAAGAATTTCCGCATCTTGCCGGACTGCCGCCATTGGCATCGCAGCCCGCGCGGCAGGACGAAGCTCTCGCCGGCCCTGACGGTCGTCTGCCTGCCGTCGGGTTCGGCGATGGTGACTTCGCCCTCGAGGATCAGCATGAATTCGTCGACGGGATAGGGCTCCATCCTGCCGGTGAAGGCGGTGCATTCCCAGATCCCGGCGCTCAGCCCGATCTCGGGCCGTTCGAAATAGGTCAGGCCGCTCTGCCGCGGGGTGCCGCTCTCCACCTGCGCCGCCGGAATGTCGGGCCAGGGCGGCAAGGTCTGGCCGGCATGGCGATCAAAGCGAATGACCTTCGGGTCCGACATGCACCTCATCCTTCCGAGAGCCGACAGGCGCCGACTGCCGCGCCCGGAGCCTCTGAAATTATGCAGAGTTATTTCATTAGGCAAGCCGGATCTTCCGCGGCGGCGGCAGCTTCATCCGGACGATCGATGACCGTCGTGCGGTCGATCGGGAATTCCCCGCCGCCGCAGCCGCCGCACATGTGGCGCCACTGCGACATCGGCGGCGCGCCGCCCTTAACGACCGGTTAACCGCTGCGGTGTATGCGGAAACATGCGATAGTCGCGCCGTCGCCTGAGGCGACGCGGAATTGACTGCGGACGAGGCTTGGTTGATGGATTCCTGGCAGCATATCTGGCACGGCCTCCTGGAGCCGCTGCGCTATCCCTTCGACTGGTCCGAGCGCATTTTCGTCGTCTATCTGCTGACCGCGCTTGCCATGGCGGTGGTGGTCTATCGCGACCTCTATCGCCGCGCCCCGGAGACCGTCGGGCCCAGCCTGCTGCGCTACCTGTTCCCCCGGGACGTCTATCTCCACCGCTCGGCGCTGACCGACTACAAGTTCTACCTGATCGACCGGGTGGTCTTCGCCCTGCTGCTGCCGCCGCTGCTGCTCTATATCGGCCCGGTGGCGCATGCCACCGACGACTACCTCTATGGGCTGTTCGGCCCGATCGGCAAGCCGCTGCTGGAGAAGGGCATCTTCGCCCTGCTGCTGAGCACCCTGGCGCAGATCCTGCTGAACGACTTCATGCTCTATGTGGTGCACTACCTGTTCCACCGGGTGCCCACCCTGTGGGAGTTCCACAAGGTGCACCATTCCACCGAGGTGCTGACGCCGATCTCGGCCTACCGCATGCATCCGGTCGAGGTGGTGCTGACGATGAACGTGACCGCGCTCGGCGCCGGCATCCTGTTCGGCATCTTCGGCTATTGCATGGATGCGACGCCGCCGATGCTGACCATCGCCAACGTCAATGTCGTGCAGTTCCTGTTCTACATCGTCGGCTTCAACCTGCGGCATTCCCATGTCCCGCTCGGCTACGGCCCCTGGCTCAGCCGCATCTTCGTCAGCCCCTGGATGCACCAGGTCCACCACAGCCGGGAGGCGCGGCATATCGACAAGAACATGGGCTTCATCTTCGCCTTCTGGGACTGGATGTTCGGCACGCTCTACGTCCCGAAGCTGGGCGAGACCTACGGGCTCGGCCTGAGCGACGGCGAGCACACCCGGTTCCAGAGCGTCGGCGCGCTCTACTTCCGGCCCTTCGCCAACATCGCCCGGCGGGTGGCGAAGGCGGCGAGGCCGGCGTGACGCGCCGCCTGCTGATCGCCATCGGGCTCTGCCTGCTGTTCCTGTTCGGCTGGCGCGCCATCCCGGCGCAGGAGTTGAAGGCGGTGCCGCCGGATACGGTGATGATCGAGGACATGACCTGGGTCGAGCTCCGCACCCTGATGCGGGCCGGCAAGACCACCATCATCGTGCCGACCGGCGGGGTCGAGCAGAACGGCCCGCACATGGTGCTGGGCAAGCACGACTACATCGTCCGCTACACCTCGGAGGCGATCGCCCGCCGGCTCGGCAACGCGGTGGTGGCCCCGGTCATCGCCTATGTGCCCGAGGGCCGGATCGACCCGCCGCAAGGCCACATGCAGTTTCCCGGCTCGATCAGCCTGCCGGACGACATCTATGCCGGCCTGCTCGACGCCACCGCCCGCAGCTTCGCCGTCGAGGGCTTCAAGGCGGTGGTGTTCCTGGGCGATTCCGGCGGCAACCAGGCGCCCCAGGCCGAGGTTGCCCGGCGGCTGGATGCGGCCCTGCAGCCGCAGGGCGTGCGGGTGCTGCAGGTCGATGCCTATTACGCCGGCAACGGCGGTGCCGACTGGCTGAAGGCCCAGGGCTACAGCGCCGCCGAGGTCGACGGCCATGCGGCGATCCGCGACACCTCGGAACTGCTCGCCATCCACCCCGAAGGCGTCCGGGCCGACCGGATCGCCGCCAAAGGCGGGCTGTTCGTCGAGCGCACCGGGGTCCAGGGCGATCCCAGCCGCGCTTCCGCCGAGATCGGCCGCAAGCTGCTGGCCATGAAAATCGATGCTGCAGTGCAGCAAATATCCCAGACTTTAGGAAATCCTCAATGATTTATCTTAAGATATTCGTTGTGGATAACTGGACAACCGCTTGAGCAAGCGCTTAAATGGCTGCCTGGAGATGGTAGGTCGGGCCTCCGGGCCCGGATCGATTTTGCGGTGGGGGAGTGACATGCGTTACCTGATGACCGGTTGCTTGATTTTGTGGGCGGTTGCGGCCGCGGGCTGCGCCGGGCGGATCGCCAATCCGGTCGCCGCCGAGGCGGCCCTGGATCACAATCTCTCCTGCAAGGAGATCCGCGCCGAGGTCGCCGCCAATGACGACCACATCAATGCGCTCAACCAGGAATCGGTGGGCCGGCAGGAATACAACAAGAATTACGGCAACGTGCCGGTCCTGGGCTTCATGCCGATCACCCTGTGGCCGACCGGCTTCTTCGCCCTGGATCATACGATCATGGACCAGAACGAGCGCCCGCAGCATGCCGAGGGCGTGGCCTATGCCGCCCGCAGCCAGCATCTGCTGGAACTCGCCAAGAAGAACGGCTGCTGAGCGGCGCCGGGACAGACGAAGAGAGGGGATACTCACATGCGATCCAACACCACCCGCCTCGGGCTGACCGCCCTGAACCTGCTGGCCGCGACCCTGGTTTCCACCCTGGTCGCCGGCTGCGCCGGGCGGCAGCCGGCACCGGTCCTCGCCACCCGCGTCGACGACATCGATCGCAGCTGCCATGAGCTCCTGCACGAGGCATCGCTGAACCAGCGCCGGATGCGGCAGCTGGTGACCGAGGACCAGCATATCCGCGCCAACAATGTGGAAACCGCCGCGCTGGACGCCATCTTCTTCCCGCCGGTCCTGGTCGCGCTCGATTTCCAGGGCGCACCGCAGACCGAGATGAAGGCCTTCCAGGCGCGGAACGCGGAACTGAACAAGCTGGCGGCCGGCAAGGGCTGCTGAGCCCGCGCCGCCGGCTATCCCCGGCGGCCGCGCGCAACCCTCCCTCGCCTGGGGGAGGGTTTTGCCATTGATGGACGGGCCCGTGCTGCACCCCTCTCCACCCGACGTCCCGGTCCTCGAAACGCCGCGGCTCCGGCTGCGCGGTCACCGCAGCGACGATTTCGCCGGCCTGGCGGCGCTCTGGGCCGATCCCGCCGTCACCCGCCACATTACCGGCAAGCCCTCGACCCCGGAGGAATCCTGGGCGCGGCTGCTGCGCTATGTCGGCCACTGGGCGCTGCACGGCTTCGGCTTCTGGGCGATCGAGGAGCGCGCCTCCGCGGCCTATGTCGGCGAGACCGGCTTTGCCGACTTCCGGCGCCAGATGGAGCCCGCCCTCGGTTCCACGCCGGAGATCGGCTGGGTGCTCTCCAGTGCGGTGCACGGCAGGGGCTACGCGACCGAAGCGGTGCAGGCGGTGGTCGCCTGGGGCGATGCGCAATGGGGTTCCCGGCCGACCGTCTGCATCGTCGCGCCGGACAATCTCGCCTCGATCCACGTGGCGCGGAAATGCGGCTATCGCGAGCGCGAGCGCGGCACCTATCGCGGCGAACCCACCATCATCTTCGAACGCTAGGACTTTCCGCGCGACGGCGGTGTCCCGGCCCGGCCGGCCCGGCCGCGCAGCAGGTCCGACGGCCGGAGTCCGAAGGCCCGGCGGAACTCGCGGCTGAAATGCCCGAGATCGTTGAAGGCGCAGGCGATCGCGATGTCGGTCACCCGGGTTGCCGGATCGCCGGCTTCCAGCATCCGGCGGGCGTTCTGCAGCCGCAGGCGCCGCACGAACTCGAAGGGCGTGCAGCTGCGGCTGAGCTTGAAGGCGCGGAAGATGCTGCGGGCGCTGGCACCGGTGGTGGCCGCGATCGCCTCGATCGAGATCGGCTGGTTCCAGTGCGCCTCGATATAGGCCTCTGCCCGCGTCACCTGCCAGGGGGCCGGCGCCGGGGCGGCGCAGTCCAGTTGCCGGCTGTAGCTGTGCCGGCCCGCGAGCAGGAAGGCCATGACCAGGGCCTGTTCCAGTTCCCGCAGGACCACGGGATGCGCCGTTCCGTCCTGCAGGCTGCAGAGGACGAAATCCAGCAGCCGATGCAAGGCCTTGCCCCGGTCCGAGGTCAGATCGAGCTGCGGCGTGAAGGTCAGCGCCGCCGTCGCCGGCGCGCCGATCAGCGATGACAGCGCCTGGGTCAGCTGCGGGCTGCGGATCCGCCAGACCACCTGCTTGAAGCCGGCGCCGAAATCCAGTTCCGCGGCCGCAGGGGAAATGCAGCCCTGGACCGCCGTGACCTCCACCCGATCCCTGCCGAACCGCGCCAGGCCGGCGCCGTCGTGGCGGAATTGCACCCGGACATAATCGGCATCGGCGAATTTCAGGCGAACCGGAATGCCGTAGTCGCAGAAGAACAGATCGCTGCGGGGCAGGGCGCAGGAATTGGCGGTCGCGCTGGCCCCGTCGGTGAAGTCCGGCAGGGACAGGAACCGCGCCCCGAGGCGATCCTCGACCGCACTCAGCAGCCCGCCGATAGTGCGCGCCTGGAAGAGCGGATTGGCTGCGAGGGGTGCGATTTGCGAAAACATCTGGTCTTGCCCGGCCCGGATACGGCAATACCCCTATAGCAAATATAGGCAATGGGAATTGATAAATCTGTGAAGGGACAGGCAATCTGACGCCTTTGCCGGTGTCCCGGGACCAGATCTGGGGCACTCGCCAGGGTCGGCGCTTGGCCGGGCCAGCCCTCTGCCCTGGGTTAGGCGGTTGGACGAGAGATCAGTGTGGTGAAAGGCAGCCGTAATCTGGTCTCCCACCGTCCGCGCCAGTCGACGTCCGCGACCTTTGGTCTTTTGAGCGCTGGTGCAGTTCCGGAGTTGGATGCCAGTCGGACCGACAGCGCCCCGACGTTGTCCAAAAACTGTGGGCCGAGTAGGGTGATCCAGGCGACATCAAGGGATGGGCATGGGCGAAGAACCGGTTGAACGACGCTTGGCCGCCATTCTGGCGGCCGATGTCGTTGGCTTCAGTCGCCTGATGGAGGCCAATGAGGAGCGCACGATGAGCGCCCTGAAGCACCATCGCCGCGAGTTCTTCGATCCCGCCGTAGCCAAACATGGCGGGCGCATCTTCAAGGTCATGGGCGATGGGTTTTTGGTCGAGTTCGGCAGTGTCATCAACGCCGCGCGTTGCGCCGTCGATATTCAGCTCGGCATGCGCGAGCGCAATGCCGGCGTGCCCGAGGATCGGCACATCAAATTCCGCATCGGCATCAACCTCGGCGACATCATCGTCGACGGCGACGATTTCTATGGCGACGGTGTCAACCTGGCATCAAGGCTCGAAGGCCTGGCAGGTCCGGGCGGCATTGCCTGTTCCGCGATCGTGCGCACCCAGGTCGGCAACAAGCTGGAACTGGAGTTCATCGACCAGGGGGAGATGACCGTCAAGAATATCGCCCAGCCGGTCCATGTCTTTTTCATCAATCTCAGCCAGGCAGCGCCCGCCGGTGCTGCCTCGGTCGCCGGCAGCAAGGCCGTGCGCACGGAAAAGCCGTCCATCGCCGTCCTGCCCTTCGTGAATATGAGCAACGATCCGGAACAGGAGTTCTTCAGCGACGGCATCACCGAGGACATCATCACCGATCTGTCAAATGTTTCCGGCATATTCGTTCTCGGTCGCAATACCGTCTTCACCTACAAGGGCAAAGCGGTGAACTTGGAGCAGATCGCCAGGGATCTCGGCGTCGCCTATGTGGTTGAGGGCAGCGTCCGCAAGGTCGGCAACCGGGTGCGCATCAATGCTCAGCTGGTCGAGGGCTCGACCGGCGGCCACATCTGGGCCCAACGCTACGATCGCGACCTCACTGACATATTTGCCATCCAGGATGAGATTACACAGACCATCGTTAGCGCATTGAGGGTGAGGCTGCAGCCCGGGGAAAAGAAGGCGATCGAGCAGGCACCGACGGAAAGTATCGAAGCTTACGCCCAGTACCTCCGGGGCCGCGACTTTTACTGGAGCGCAACAAGATCAAACCTTGTCATGGCCAAGCAGAACTTCGCCAGGGCCATTGAACTTGATCCGCTTTATGCGCGCGCCTATGCCGGCCTGGCGATTTGCGATTCCCTTCTCAAATCCCGACACGGTGTCGCGGTCCCGGTCGCCGATATCCTGGCTACCGCTGACCGGGCCCTGGAGATCGATCCCAATCTCGCCGAAGCCCATGCTGCCCGCGGCATAGCGTGCGAGGGTGGTGACCGCAGGGACGAAGCTGCCTCCGCTTTCGAGCAGGCGCTCGCCCTTGATCCGAACTGCTATCAGGCCCACAATTTCTATGCCGGGTTCTGCGGCGGCGTTGGCGACTATGAGTGCGCCCTGGCGCATTACATGCGCGCACTGGAACTTCAGCCCGAAGACTATCAATCGGCAATGATGCTGACCAGCGTGCTTCGTTCCCTCAAGCGCAAGGACGACGCGGAGCGATATGCGCGGTTGGCGCTGAAGAGGGCTGAAGCGGCATTGCGGCTGCATCCAGAAAGTTCCAAGCCTGCCATGGTCGGCGCCATAGAGCTGGCGGCTCTCGGCGAACGTGAAAGAGCGCTGGAATGGCTGGCGCGTGGACTGGCGATCGATCCGGATGACAACCTCGCCCGATACAATGCTGCATGTGTCTATGCGCACCTGGGCGAGGTCGACCGTGCCATCGATTTGCTGGAGGTCTGGATTGGACAGACCGGAATCGATTTCAAGCGATGGTTCCAGAACGATTCCGATCTCGACCCGATTCGAGATCATCCACGCTATCAGAAACTGTTGGAGCGAGGCGGATTGTGAATTCCGGTTCGGGCGGGTCCAAGGCGTGATCAGGCGAACGTCCGGAAGCGGCTCTTCCCGGCCGAAGTGACGTGTGCCGGGGAGGTCAGCGACCAGAGGCGAACCGGACATTTCGCGGACTGGCATCGGTCGCCTACCTGGGTCATTGGAATGAGCCTGTCAGGCGCTGCGATTGCCGGCAAAATCCCTGCCTGGAGTGGCAAGGCCGCATTCAAAGATCTTCAAATCTAGTAGAAACTGGGACACCAGGATAAGCGTTCGCTATTCCGACAGCCAATGGATCAGAGGCCGCAGCTTCATAGGCCTATGATCCCAGAATGTTAGGGATTAGGAAATCATCTGTCCCTTTGCCCGGCTTCGGCTTGATCGCCAACATTTTTTTGGCGCTCAAGTCCCAAAGCTTGCACTCCCCACCAAGCAGGGGCGACTCCGCCAGGCTAGAAATGCGGCCCGGTCCTGCGGCCCTGAAGTATTGGTAAGTATACTTTCGTATAATCCTGGACGCATCCCTCAGGCGGCTCAACATATACCGATGCGATATCGAATATTTCCAGTAATAGCGATGTAATACGACTGATGATCACGCAACTGTTTCAGTCTTCGCGTGATGCCCCCGGCGCATTCCGGCGCCGGAAACCGGTCGAAAGTGACTCATGACCCCGAGACGCGAGACTTTGACCCCGGCCACCCTGAAGCGCCTCGCGGTGGCGTCCCAGATTGCGCTGCATCTGATGCAGGTGACGGCCAAGCTTTCGGAATCCTCCGTCCTCTGGGCGAAACAGATGTTCTGGCTGGTGGAGCCGGAGGCGGACAGGGATGCCGGCGCCTTCACCGCGGTACTGAGCGATCGGGTGAACCTGATCGACGGCATTCAGGTCCAGGCCTTCGGCGTCCTCCGGGACCTGCAGGACCGGCTGACGGTGATGCTGGACGTGGCGACGACGCGGGGGGAGGTGCCCGGGCCCCTGCTGGCCCAGCTCCGCGCCACGGTGGCCGGCGCCCCCACCCAGGCCCGGGAGCAGCAGGTCGTCGACCTTGCCGAGGCCCGGTACAGGCGCCTTCCGGTCAACCAGGCGCTGTCCGAGATCGCCCAGAGCGTGCTGGAGATCTGCAACGAGGTGCAGCGGCTCAACACCGAAATGGCCGCCGGCATGCGCGCCCTTCCGGAACTGCAGCGCGCCTGACGGCGCCCGGCCGGACATGCCCTTGGCCGGACAACCCCTGGGTGCTTGCGGCGAATTGACGGCTGCTGGCGTCGCGGCTTCCGGGCTATAACCGCACCGTCGCAATCCATTGCCTCCGGTGCCGATGCCGACCGACAGACCGACCCTGCTCGCCGAGCCCGAGATCCGCCGGATCGGCGAGGGGCTGCTCGACTGCAGCCTGCCGAAGGCGGACTGGACGCATGCGGCGCATTGCATCGCCTGTCTCTATCTCATGCGCCGGCGCCCCGATATCGACCTCGATCTGGAATTGCCCGGGATCATCTGGCGCTACAACGTCGCCAGCGGCACGCCCAATGTCGACGATGACGGCTACCACGAGACCATCACCCGCTTCTATCTCCGCGCCGCGCGCGCCTTCCTGGCGCGTCTGCCCGAGGCATTGCCGCTGCCGGCGGCGATCGCGCTGTTCCTCGAAAGCCGCTTCGGCCGCCGCGACTTTCCGCTGGATTTCTGGACGCGGGAACGCCTGATGTCGGTTGCGGCGCGACGGGTCTGGCTGGCGCCGGACCGGGCGCCGCTGGATTTCTCGGATATCCCGATCGGGGATGGCCGCGCCGGCTAGGTCAGCGCGCCTGCAGCCAGGTGGCGAACGCGGAATCGCCGTGCGCATTGCACACCGGAAGCGCGCGGCGCGATCAAGCAGATCTCTTTGGTACCGAGACGACGTGCACGGCGGCGTTAGGCATCCGAGACCGGGCCGGACCCGGGTCTCAGATCGGCCGCGGCCTCGCCGTATCGCCGAACGAAATCCTCGCGCAGCCAATCGTAGGCGTTGATCCGCTTCAATGCCTCCTGGTTCTTCGCCAATGGCGCGGCGAAGGCACGGCCGTCGCGGGCCCCGGCAATCGACCAGCGTCCGAAGGGCGCATCGGCGCCGGCACCGCACCAGGTGTCGAGGCGATGCCGCAGCGTCGGGCCGCCGTTCCCGATCTCCAGGTCGCGCACCAGCTTCGCCGCTTCGCGGAATGCGGTGCGCCAGGTCGTAAAGGGACCGGAATTGTATCGGTGTTCCGAGGCGACTTGCGTCAGGTAGCGCGTGACGGGTGCCCAGGAGGTGACGATGTCGATACTCTGGCCGCGGCTTGAGCGCCGCAGCACTTCGGTCGAGTAGAGCTTGATGCCGCCATGGGCATAGACCAGGCCGTTCACCGGATTGCGGGCATGCCAGATGCAGGTCTCATAGGGTTTGGGCTGGAATGTCAGGCCGAAGTCGAATCCGTCGAGCATGAAATTGTCGCCATCGACCGCGAAGAAGAACGGCGTCTGCGCCACATCGGCGCAGGCGCGGTAGGCGGCGCGGATCCCGGTCACTCCCGCGATCAGCCGCGCCGCCGGCCGCACCGTCTGCAGCCGCGCGAAATTCGCCGCGGCATCCGGCTCGTCATAGGCGATCATGAAGACGTCGAACGGGTCCGTGGCAGAGCTCATGCTTTCGATCCGCGAAGCCGCCGGGAGCGGCAGAGTGCCATATCCGTGCGGCATTGCAATCGGCCGCCTTGAGCGGCATCGCGACGTCGGGCAGAATGGCCGCCGTCGCGGTTGCGACCGGAGGGATCGAGGCAGGCCATGTACAAGCGCCCCCTAATTTCTGGCGGCTTCGTCGCGCCGGCGCGGCTCGACGGCCCCGGCTTCCACCTGCGCCGCCTGGGCGCCGCGGATGTGGTGAAGGATTTCGCCGCGGTGATGGAAAGCGAACGCCCGCCTCGTCGGCTTCATGGATCCCGCCGATGCCTGGCCCACCGGCCTCACCATCGAGGAGAACCTGGTCGATCTCGGCTGGCACGAGCGCGAATTCACCCTCGGCCATTCCTTCGCCTATACCGTGATGAACGATGCCGAGGATCGCTGCCTCGGCTGCTGCTACATCTATCCCAGCGACCGCCCGGGCCATGACGCGATGGTCTTCTACTGGGTCCGCGAGACCGAATACCGGGCCGGCTTCGACGCGGTGCTCGGCGCCGCCCTGCGCCGCTGGATCGCCAAGGACTGGCCGCTCAAGCGCGTCGCCTATCCGGGGCGGGACATCGCCTGGGCAGAGTGGTGAAGGAGATCTATTTGGTCGGTTTTCGCGAAGCGGTTGATTCGCTTCGGATGCGTTCGTCGCCGCTTTCAAGGCGGCTACTGTGCTGGATGCGGTAACGTCTATGCTGAGGACGCGTTGAAGGAGGTCTATTTGGTCGATTTTCGCGAAGCGGTTGATTTGCTCTCGGATGCGTTCGTGGCCGCCTTTCAACGCGGCGACTGGGCTGGATGCGGCAACGTCTATGCTGAGGACGCGTTCTATCTCGTCGGTACGGCGCGCTTTTCCGGGCCGGCTGCCATCGCTGCGCATTTGGCCGAGGTCGGTGGCGCAGGCTATCGCCTCGACCGACTGACAACCCTCGAGGCCGAAGCCGATGGCAATACGGGCTACGCGGTGCAGGTCGTCGAAGGCAGCACTGGAAAGGGATCGGTGATGCTGGCCCTGAGACGGGACAAAGCGGGAGTCTGGAAGGTGTGCGCCGAGGCCGTGGTGGGTGAGTGAGACCTGTGCCGCCTACCCCCGCAAAAACCCCGTCACCGGCCCGATGATCTTCTCCGGGATCTCCTCGGGGATGAAATGCCCCGACTGCACCCGCTCGCCACGCACGTCGTCGGCCCATTGCCGCCAGATGCGGAGCGCGTCCGACCGGTCGTCGACGAAGGTGCCGGACCAGAAGGCATGGATCGGGCATTCGATCTTGCGCCCGGCGCGGAGGTCGGCGGTGTCATGGGCGTCGTCCAGGGTGGCGCCGGCGCGGTAGTCGGCGCAGCTGGCGGCGATCACCTCGGGCCGCCGGAAGCAGCGCCGGTATTCCGCCATCACCGCTTCCGGGAACTTCGACTTGTCGCCAGCCCAATGGCCGACGATCCAGTCGAGCCAGAAATCCGGGTCGGCGCCGATCAGCTTCTCCGGCAACCCGCCGCCTTGCGCCAGGAATCCCCAGTGGAAGGTGCCGAGGGCGAAGCGCTTGTCGGCCTGTTGCCAATAGGAGCCGGTAGGCACGATATCCAGCGAGACCAGGCGGGTGACGGTTTCCGGGAAATCCAGCGCCATCCGGTAGGCGACCCGCGCCCCCCGGTCGTGCCCCATCACCGCGAAGCGCTGATGGCCCTGCAGGCGCATCATTTCCACCATCTCCGCCGCCAGCTGCCGCTTGGTGTAGTTGCCGCTGTCGGCCGTCGGCGGCGGGGCGGAACTGTCGCCGTAGCCCTTCAGATCCGGGCAATAGACGGTGAAATGCGCGGCCAGGAGCGGCGCCAGGTGCCGCCAGATCAGATGCGTCTGCGGATAGCCGTGCAGCAGCAGCAGGGCCGGACCCTGGCCGCCCTTCACCACATGGAGGTCGACATCCGCGAAGCGGATCTGCCAGGTGCCGAAGCCCTCGAACCACGCCATGGCGCCACCCTCGAAACTGTCGCCGCCCCCAATTCGGCTTCCATCGCCGGTGGAACGGATTAAACTGCGGAGAAAATACGGGCTTCGCCGCCTCAATTGCAACCCAGCACGGTCACATCTCAATCATGCCCATGATCTTCCAGGAACCGCTCGCCGCTCCGTCACCTTTGCGCGCCCGCCTGCGGGCGAGCTATCGCGCCGACGAGACAGCCGTGGTCGAGCTGCTGCTGGCCGCCGCCGAACTCCCGGCCGAGACCCAGGACCGGGTCGCCGCCCGCGCCCGCCGGCTGGTCGAGACGGTGCGGGAGAACCGCATCGGCGCCGGCGGCATCGATGCCTTCATGCATGCCTACGAGCTTTCCAGCAAGGAGGGCGTGGTACTGATGTGCCTCGCCGAGGCGCTGCTGCGCATCCCCGATGCCGAAACCGCCAACATGCTGATCAAGGACAAGCTGAAGGAGGCGGATTTCAGCCAGCATCTCGGCGAATCCGATTCGATGTTCGTCAATGCCTCGACCTGGGCGCTGATGCTGACCGGCCGGGTGATGCAGCTCGACCAGAGCGGCAGCGATCTGACGGGCGTGCTGAAGCGCCTGGTGACGCGCAGCGGCGAGCCGATCATCCGCCAGGCGGTGACCCAGGCGATGAAGATCCTGGGCCGGCAGTTCGTCATGGGCCGGACCATCGCCGAGGCGCTGGAACGCGCCGAGACGCTGGAGAAGCGCGGCTACCGCTATTCCTACGACATGCTGGGCGAGGCGGCGCGCACCGAACGCGACGCCGAACGCTATTTCGAGGCCTATCTCGGCGCCATCGCCGCCATCGGCAAGGCCGGGGCGGGGCGGGGGCCGCAGAAATCCCCCGGCATCTCGATCAAGCTCTCGGCGCTGCATCCGCGCTACGAATTCGCCCAGCGGCAGCGGGCGATGAAGGAGATGGTGCCGCGCATCGTCGATCTCGCCAGGGACGCGAAGCGCCACGACATCGGCTTCACCATCGATGCCGAGGAGGCCGAGCGCCTCGACCTGTCGCTGGACGTGATCGAGGCGGTCTCCGCCGATCCGGCGCTGCAGGGCTGGGAGGGTTTCGGCCTCGCCATCCAGGCCTACCAGAAGCGCTGCCTGCCGCTGGTCGACTGGCTGGCCGACATGGCGCATCGCCACCGCCGGCGGCTGATGGTGCGGCTGGTGAAGGGCGCCTACTGGGACAGCGAGATCAAGATGAGCCAGGAGCGCGGCCTCCCCGGCTATCCGGTCTTCACCCGCAAGGCCTCGACCGACGTCTCCTATCTCGCCTGCGCCCGGCGCCTGCTGAGCGACCGGACCGCCTTCTTCCCGCAATTCGCCACCCACAACGCCCACAGCCTCGCTGCCATCGTCGAGATGGCCGGGGGCGAGGCGGCGGCGCGGGAGGCCCTCGAGTTCCAGCGCCTGCACGGCATGGGCGAGCCGCTCTACGAGCAGGTGACGCCACCGGAGGCGATGGGCATTCCCTGCCGCATCTATGCGCCGGTCGGCAGCCACGAGGATCTGCTGGCCTATCTGGTGCGCCGGCTGCTGGAGAACGGGGCGAACACCTCCTTCGTCAACCGCATCGTCGACGAGAAGGCGCCACTGGACGAGATCGTCGCCGATCCCGTCGCCCGGACCCGCAAGCTCGCCGTGAAGCCGCATCCGGGCATCGCCCTGCCGGCCGGGATGTTCGGCGCCGAGCGGAAGAATTCCGCCGGCATCGACCTCACCGACACCGACGCGCTGAAGACCCTGCAGGCCGAGATCGCGGCCGCCGTCGCCCGCGACTGGTCGGCGGCGCCGCTGATCGGCGGGGTGGCGACGGCGAGTGCCGCCGCGGCCGCGGTCTTCTCGCCGGCCGACCGCCGCCAGAAGGTCGGCATGGTGGCGACGGCGACGGCGAAGGAGGTCGACGCGGCGGTGGCCAGGGCGCAGCGCGCCTTCCCCGCCTGGGCGGCGACCCCGGCCGGCGAGCGCGCCGCCTGTCTCGATCGCGCCGCCGACCTCCTCGAGGCCGATCGCGGCGCGATCATCGCGCTCTGCATCCGCGAGGCCGGGAAGACCATTCCCGATGCGGTTGCCGAGCTCCGCGAGGCGGTGGACTTCTGCCGCTACTACGCCGCCCGCGCCCGGGCCGATTTCGCCCGGCCGATGGCGATGCCCGGACCGACCGGCGAGCGCAACCAGCTCTCGCTGCACGGCCGCGGCGTCTTCGCCTGCATCAGCCCGTGGAACTTCCCGCTGGCGATCTTCCTCGGCCAGGTCGCGGCGGCCCTGGTCGCCGGCAACACGGTGATCGCCAAGCCCGCCGAGCAGACGCCGCTGATCGGCGCCCTGGCCGTCCGGCTGCTGCATCGGGCCGGGGTGCCGGTCGACGCCCTCCATTTGCTGCCCGGCGACGGGCCGATGGTCGGCGTGCCGCTGGTCAACGACCCGCGCATCGCCGGCATCGCCTTCACCGGCTCGACCGACACCGCCCGGGCGATCAACCGGGCGCTGGCCGCGAAGACCGGACCGATCGTGCCGCTGATCGCCGAGACCGGCGGGCAGAACGTGATGATCGTCGATTCCTCGGCCCTGCCGGAACAGGTGGTGCGCGACGTGCTGATCTCCTCGTTCCAGAGCGCCGGGCAGCGCTGCTCGGCCTTGCGCGTGCTGTTCGTCCAGGCGGACATCGCCGGCAAGCTCTCCGAGATGCTGGCCGGCGCCATGGCCGAGCTGCGGATCGGCGATCCGGCCCTGCTCGCCACCGACATCGGTCCGGTGATCGATGCCGAGGCCCGGGACATGCTGGAGGCGCACGCGGCGCGCATGGCGCGCGAGGGCGAGCTGATCCACCAGGTGGCGCCCGGCCCGGACTGCGCCGCCGGCTTCTTCACCGCGCCGCGCGCCTACCGCATCGACCGGCTGGAGCGCCTCGAGCGCGAGGTCTTCGGGCCGATCCTGCATGTCGTCGAATACGCCGCCGACCGGCTCGACGCGGTGCTGGCCGCGGTCAACGGCACGGGATACGGGCTCACTCTCGGCATCCACTCCCGCATCGATGGCAAGGTCGGCTACATCACCGACCGGCTCAATGTCGGCAACGCCTATGTCAACCGCAACATGATCGGGGCGGTGGTCGGGGTGCAGCCCTTCGGCGGCGAGGGGCTGTCGGGGACCGGTCCCAAGGCGGGGGGGCCCCGGTACCTCCACCGCTTCGCCACCGAGCGCGCCCTGACCGTCGACACCACCGCCGCGGGCGGCAATGCCAGCCTGCTAAGTTTGAACGAGGATTCAAAACTTGAATAATCGTTCAATTATTTGCGGCTCCGATATTGACGCCGGGCCGGCACTTATCCTAGCGTGATTGCGAGGCGTTCCGAGTGAGATCGGGCCGGCGGGGGATGCCCCGCGGTCCGGTTGCGGCGCATGCCCGTTGATGCCATGCTGAAAAAACACCGGAACGGGAACGTGTTTCATAGGGAGAGCGAACATGCGGAAATCGGAATTCATCGACCGGTTGTACAGCAACAAACTTTCGCGCCGGGATTTCAGCCGGGCCCTGGCGGCGGCCGGCCTCGCCTTGACCACGATGCCGATGGGCCGCAAGGCCTTCGCCGAGGACCAGGCGATCTATTTCACCTGGGCAGGCTATGACGATCCGGGCTTCTTCCCGGCCTACGTGAAAAAGCACGGCGCCAATCCGGAAATGCCGGTCTTCGCCGATTCGGAAGAGGCGCGGACCAAGGTGCAGAGCGGCTTCGTGGTCGACGTCGACCATCCCTGCAGCACCGACGTCAAGCGCTGGCGCGACGCCGACCTGATCCAGTCGATCGACACCTCGCGGCTGTCGAACTGGGGCGACGTGTTCCCGCAGCTGAAGACGCTGCAGTACATCAGCGAAGGCGACAAGCAGTTCTTCATCCCGATCGACTGGGGCAACACCTCGATCCTCTACCGGCCCGACCTGGTCGACATCAAGGAGGAATCCTGGACCCTGCTCTGGGACGAGCGCTACAAGGGCAAGCTCTCGATCGGCGCCGACGGCACCGAGACCGTGCCGATCGCCGGCGTGGTCGCCGGGGTCAAGGACCCCTTCAACATGACCGACGAGGAACTGGAGACGGTGAAGCAGCTGCTGATCAAGCAGAAGCCGCTGCTGCGCTTCTACTGGGACAGCAACGCCGCCGTCGAGCAGGCGCTGGCCTCGGGCGAGCTCGTCGCCTCGACCGGCTGGAACAGCTCGGTGGTGACGCTGCTCGGCCAGGGCGTGCCGGTGAAGTTCATGAACCCGAAGGAAGGCATCGAGAGCTACTGCTGCGGCCTGGTGCTGACCAAGAACGCGCCGCATATCGACGCCGCCTACGACCTGATCGACGCCATGCTGGCGCCGGAAGCCGGGCTCTGGCTGATCGACAAGCAGGGCTACGGCCACTCGAACATGAAGTCCTTCGAGCTGGCCGGCGACGCGCTCCTCAAGGAGCGCAACCTGCCCAAGGACCCGAGCGTGTTCTTCAAGAACAGCGTCTTCCAGCAGTACATCCCGAACACCGACAAGGTGCAGAAGATGTTCGAGGAAGTGAAGGCCGGCGCCTGAGACCGACCCCGCGGTTCCGCCCGGACGGCGGAATCGCGGGGGCCAAGCGAGGTTGATCAGGTGGTGGTTCTGGATACGACGGCCGGGTTGAGCGGCAGGAGCCTCGGGGCCCGACCCGGCTTCCTCCGCCGGCTGTGGCTCGGCCACGAGAGCCTGCGCGGGCTGACGCTGATGTCGCCGGCCCTGCTGGTGATGGCGGCAATGATGCTGGCGCCGCTGCTGATCACCATCGCCCTGTCGTTCTGGACCCAGACCGGCTTCAAGATCGACCATACGCCGACCCTGAAGAACTATGCCGTCCTGTTCCAGCCGGAGGGGCATCTCTACCGCGTGCTGATGCTGAAGTCGCTGTGGGTCTCCTTCACCGCGACCGTCGCCGTCATCGTGCTGGCCTATCCGATGGCCTACTACATGGCGTTCCGGGTGACCCACCACAAGCTGCTCTGGGTGATCCTGATCACCGTGCCGTTCTGGACCAGCTACCTGCTGCGGGTCTTCGCCTGGAAGGTGATCCTCGGCTTCAACGGCGTGATCAATTCCGGGCTGATCCAGCTGCAGGTGATCACCGAACCGCTGGAATTCCTGCTCTACAACCCGACCGCCGTCACCATCACGCTGGCCCATGCCTGGGCGGCCTATGCGATCCTGCCGATCTACGTGTCGCTGGAGAAGATCGACCGCTCGCTCCTCGAAGCCGCGACCGACCTCGGCGACGGGCCGCTGCAGCGCTTCCTGCGGGTGACCCTGCCGCTGTCGCTGCCCGGGACGATCGCCGCCACTCTGCTGGTCTACATCCCGACCGTCGGCGACTACCTGACCCCGACGCTGGTCGGCGGCACCTCGGGCATCATGATCGGCAACAGCATCGCCTCGCTCTACGGCAAGGCGAACAACGGGCCGCTCGGCGCTGCGATCTCGATTGCCATGATGCTGGTCATCACCCTGGTGGTCTGCGCCTTCCTCGCCCTGATCGGGCCGCGCCGGCTGAAGCGGCTGCGGGGCTAGGCGATGCGCTCGGTCTGGATCTCCCGCGCCCTGTTCACCTTCGCCCTCTGCTACCTGGCGTTCCTCTACGTGCCGGTGCTGCTGCTGCCGCTGTTCTCCTTCAACGACAACGTCTATATCGCCTTCCCGCTGAAGGGCTTCACCACCAAATGGTACGCCGGCATGCTCGGCAACCAGGCGCTAATCGATGCCTTCATGGCCAGCGTCAAGGTCGGGCTCTGGGTCTCGGTGGTCTCGACCGCGATCGGCATCCTGGCGGCGATGGCGATGACCCGCTACCGCTTCCCGGGCAAGGCGACGATCACCTCGGTGATCATGGTGCCCCTGGTCATCCCCTATATCATCCTCGGCGTGTCGCTGCTGTCGCTGGCGCGCCAGGCGCTCGACATCGATCTCTCGCTCTGGACGATCAGCGCCTCGCATGTCCTGGTCTGCGTGCCGCTGTCCATGCTGGTGCTGATGGCGCGCATGGAGGGATTCGACAAGAGCCTGGAGGAGGCCTCGCTCGATCTCGGCGAGGGCGCCTGGCGGACCTTCTGGCGGGTCACCTTTCCGCTGGCGATGCCCGGCATCGTCTCCAGCTTCCTGCTCTGCTTCAGCACCTCCTTCGACGAGTTCGTGCTCGCCTTCTTCCTCAGCGGCACCGACCCGACCCTGCCGATCTTCATCTACAGCACCCTGCGCTTCCCGTCGAAGGTCCCGGGCGTCCTGGCGCTGGGCAGCTGCATCCTGATGGGTTCCATCATCATCATCGTCTTTGCCGAGTGGTATCGCCGCCGCGGCATCCAGACCGGGCACGGGGGTATTGTGTGAGATGAGCTTGGCCGAGGCAGTCGGCGGACCTTCCGCCGGGAACGACAGCGAGACGATGATCTCGATCCGCAACGTGACCAAGGCCTTCGGCGCGGTCCGGGCGGTGGACGGCGTCAGCTTCGAGATCCGGCGCGGCGAGTTCTTCTCGCTGCTCGGGCCCTCGGGCTGCGGCAAGACCACGCTGCTGCGCATGCTGGCGGGCTTCGAGACGCCGACCGCCGGCGAGATCTTCATCGACGGCCAGCCGATGTCGATGACGCCGCCCAACCTGCGCCCCACCAACATGGTGTTCCAGAGCTACGCGATCTTCCCGCATCTCAACGTGCGCGAGAACATCGGCTACGGCCTGGTGCGGAAGAAGCTGCCGAAGGCGGAGCTCAATGCCATCGTCGATCATGCCCTGGAGCTGATCAAGCTGCCGGGCTACGGCGAGCGGATGACCAACCAGCTGTCCGGCGGGCAGCGGCAGCGCGTGGCCCTGGCCCGCGCCCTGGTCTGCCAGCCGAAGGTGCTGCTGCTCGACGAACCGCTGGGCGCGCTGGACAAGAAGCTGCGCGAGGAGATGCAGCTCGAGCTGCGCCAGATCCAGCGCTCGGTCGGCATCACCTTCGTCTTCGTCACCCACGACCAGGAAGAAGCCCTCACCATGTCGGACCGGATCGCGGTGATGTCGAAGGGCCATGCCCTGCAGATCGACACCGCAGCCGGGCTCTACGAGCAGCCGAACTGCCGCGAGGTCGCCGATTTCATCGGCACGATGAATTTCTTCGACGGCCGGATCCTGGCGATCGCCGACGGCATCGCCAAGGTGGCGACCGAGACGCTGGGCCAGCTGCAGGTGCCGGTCGGCGAGTTCGCGCCGCCGGCGACCGGGGCCCGGGTCAGCGTCGCGGTGCGGCCGGAGAAGCTGACGATCTCGGTCGCCAAGCCCGCGACGGCCAATGCCGTCGCCGGCCGGCGCCAGGCCGAGGCCTATCTCGGCGACCGCAGCCACTATTACGTCGCGGCGGAGGGCATGCCGAAGCCGATTGCCGTCGCCACCCAGAATGTCCGGCGCGAGGTCGCCGCCGGCAATGCCGCCGGCGAGCAGGTCTGGGTAAGCTGGCCGGTCGAGGCGGGAATTCTCCTGGAGAAGTAGGCTGGGGCGGCCGCCTTTCGGGATCCGGCCCGCGGCATTCCGCCGGCCGACAGGGGGAGAGTGGCCCCCGCCTTCGCAAGTTCATGGAGCTCTTGCCGGCAGGCGTGCGCGCAATCGTCTGGATCGCTCCCTCGCTTCCCCATCTCCATCGATTTTATTGGGCGCGCCGCCCGATGCGGCTTACTGGTATTCGTCGGCCTCGCTGAGGCTGATGAGCGCCTCCTGCGAGAAGCGGAAGAGCGCAAAGCCGAGGAATGCCGTGGCCAAGATGAACAGCAGGCCGGCGCCATATGCATAGTGCAACCCGGCAAATTCCGACATGAAGATGTTGGCAAGAAGGAGCGTGGCGCAAAGCCCGCCACGCAGGGACGCGAGGATCCCGCTGTTGAGCAGGCGGACACGGCGCCTCAGCCGCGTGATGTCCGACCTGAGGTGGGCACGCGAACTGTCATCGTCGCCGATCGCGTTGATGATGCGAATGCGCTCCATGGTCGACGAAAGCCGCGATGCCATGAGTGAAACAAAGGCGGCAACGGCGCCAAGGAAGAACGTGGGTGCGGTCGCCTGCGAGAATATCTGGGCCAACCGCGTCGCGTCAGGGATGAATTCGAACATCAGGCGGTCCACATGTTGTTCAGTTGGCTGCGTCGGAAGTCGAACATCGGGCGGATTCCCTGCCAGGCAAAAGGGTGGAGTTGCTCGGGAATGGAGTGCAGTCTGCGGCTAACAGACGCGTCAGTCTACTGCAATCAGTCGAGCCATCCGGGGAATGCGGGTTGAAATCAGGGGGCTGCCGATGCCGAAGGAACCAACCGGGCGGAGGACGCGCCGCCCGGCGTATCGAAATACAGAACACACCGCATGGATCGCGGAAATCCCAACCACGCGCGGCATCCCGCAGCCGGTGATCGCCAAGGTGATCCGGGTCAGAGAGATGCCTGCGCTACAGATACCGCGCGAAGATCGCCATCGGCCAATCATTCGGCCAGCCGGTTCGGTTACCCCGGAGTCGGCAAATGGCCGAGTTCCAAATTGAGACGCCGTATCTCAGCCCCCGGGAACTCGTTTCAGCACTAACGCGTGCCATGGCGCTTTCCGGCTGTGCATTACTGTAAACGTCGACTGCCGCGCACCGGTCTAGGGGCTTGGTGGGGGTGGGACTGGGATTAAATCCTCGAACTTGTCACCAGCGATTGATATTACTAGGGCAGTGGCAGAAGGAATGTCCCATGGAGACGATCGCGCGGCTGTTCGCCGATCTCATCGGCATCGACCTCGTTTATGGCTATCTCATCGTCGGCATCCTGATCGGCGTCGTCATCGGGGCGCTCCTGGTCCGCTCGGGACGGCCGAAGACCGAAATCGGCGGCGGCCTCTCCAACCGCATGTCGACGATGACCAAGATCGACATGCGCACGATGACGCCGGGCACCTTTGAACTCGAGGTGAACGGCCAGAAGATCGACGTCGATCCCAAGGTGATGGCGCAGATCCGCGAATTCGTCGCGGCGGGAAAGAAGATCGACGCGATCAAGGCCCTGCGCGAGGCCACCGGTCTCGGCCTCGCCGAGGCGAAGAATCTGGCCGAGATGATGGAGAAGACCGCCAGCCTGCGCCGCGATTGAGGGCCTAGTCCGGGCCGCACCCCTTCGCCTAGCGTGCGAGCGCCGCGCGTTTCCGCTGCAGGAAAAACCGCACCGCCGGGTCGGCCTCCAGGCCGATCGCAAGCTCGTAGGCACGGTTGGCCGCATCGCCATCGCCCACCCCGGACAGCAGGCCGGCCCGTGCCGCCCAATAGGGCTGGTAGGCCACCAGGGCCGGGCTCTCGGCGATGGCGTCGAGCGCCGCCAGCCCGGCCCCGGGGCCGGCGGTTTCCGCCAGGGCGACCGCCCGGTTGATCGCCACCACCGGCGAGCCGGTCTGCGCCAGAAGCAGGTCGTAGAGGCCGAGTATGGCCATCCAGTCCGACCGCCCGGTGACCCGGCGGATGGCATGGGCGGATTGCAGCGCCGCCTCCAGCTGATAGCGCCCGCTGACGCCCGTGGCGCTGGCGCGGCGCAGCAGGTCTTCCGCCTCGGCGATCATCGCGCCGTCCCAGCGCCGGGTATCCTGTTCGGCAAGCGGCACGTAGTTGCCGGCGCCGTCGCGCCGCGCCTCCCGCCGGGCCTCGGCGTGCAGCATCAGGGCCAGCAGGCCGAGGGCCTCGGGGGCGTCGGGCAGCAGCGCCGCCACCAGCCGCCCCAGCCAGATCGCCTCCACAGCGAGATCCCGCCGGCGGATGTCGGCGCCGGCGGGATCGGTCCAGCCTTCGGCGAAGGCGGCATAGATCGCCGCCAGCACCCCGTCCAGGCGTTCGGCAAGATCGTCGCGCTCGGGGATGCGAAACGGGATGCCGGCGTCGCGGATCTTGCTCTTCGCCCTGACCAGGCGCTGGCTCATGGTCGCCGGGGCGACCAGGAAGGCCGAAGCGACGGTGGCGGCATCGAAGCCGAGCACCGTCTGCAGGATGAGCGGCGCATGGACGGCCGGATCGAGGGCCGGATGGGCGCAGGCGAACATCAAGGCGAGGCGCTGGTCGGGAATTTCGGCGGCGCCGGCCGCCGCGGGGGCGAGTTCCTCGGCGAGCAGCCGCAGCTCGTCCGCCGCGGCGCTGCCGCTGCGCCGTTTCCGGCTGCCGTCGATCCATTTCCGCCGGGCGACCGTGGTCAGCCAGGCCTCGGGATTGGCCGGGACGCCGCGCGCCGACCAGTCGACGATCGCTGCGGCGAAGGCCTCGGACAGCGCATCCTCGGCACCGGCGACGTCGCGGGTGCGCGCGGCCAGGAAGGCGACCAGCTTGCCGTAGCTGCGCCGCGCCACCGTTTCGGCAGTGGCGCGGGCAGCAGCGTCGTCGGCAGGGGTCATCCGGGCGCGGCCATCCATCCGGGCGGGTGGACTACATCGCCCAGAGCGGGCGCACTTCCATGGCGCCGTGGCTGGCGCCCGGGCAGCGTGCCGCCCAGGCCAGAGCGGCGTCGAGATCGGGCACGTCGATCATGTAGTAGCCGGCCAGCTGCTCCCTGGTTTCCGCATAGGGGCCGTTCAGCACCTGGGTCTTGCCGTTGGCGACCCGGACGGTGGTCGCCGTCGAAGACGTCTGCAGCCGGTCGCCGCCGACCATGACGCCGGCCTTCTTCAGGGCCTCGGTATAGGCACCGTAGGCCGCGTGCATCTGCTCCGCCTCGGCCTTGCTTGCCGTCTGCATGCCGGCCTCGTTGCCGTAGATCAGCAGGATGTATTGCATTCCAATCTCCATTCTCCGTCAGGGCCGGAACGGCTGTTCCGCCGGCACAACGACGTTCGGGCCGGGCGGAAATCGACAGGGAGCGCCGGGAAAGTTTCCGGTGCCGGGATTGGAATGGCAAGCGATTGGTTTAGCGGGCGAAACCAATCGTGGGTGGCCGGGCTTGGCCCGGCCACCCACGAATTTTCGCACGACGCCTGCAACGCAACTCGTGGGTCCCCGGGCCAAGCCCGGGGATGACGATGGTGCGGCGACCTATGCCGCCAGCTTGCCTTCCAGGCCGGCGACGAAGATCCGGCCGAGCTCGGCGGCGCCGACCTTGATCGGGTTGCCGCCGGCGGAGGGATCGGCGGCCGCCATCTTGGCGACCTCGTCGACCCGCTTGTCGTCGACGCCGATGTCCTTCAGCGTATGCGGGATGCCGATCTCCTTGCGCAAGGCGAGCACCCAGTTCTGCACCGCGACGAATCCCGGATTGGCAAGGCCGAGGAAGCGGGCGAGGCGGGTCATCCGCTCGTCGATCGCGGCGCGGTTGAATTCCAGCACATAGGGCATGACCACGGCATTGGTCAGGCCGTGATGGGTGTTGTAGAGGGCACCCAGCGGATGGCTGATCGCATGCATGCCGCCGAGCCCCTTCTGGAAGGCGGTCGCCCCCATGCTGGCGGCGGCCATCATGTTGGCGCGGGCGACCAGGTTCTTGCCGTCCTTCACCGCGGCGGGCAGGTTCTCCTGCACCAGGCGCATGCCCTCGAGGGCGATGCCGTCGGCAAGCGGATGGTAGCCGGGGGCGCAATAGGCCTCGAGGCAATGCGACAGCGCGTCCATGCCGGTGGCCGCGGTGATATGGGGTGGCAGGCCGACGGTGAGTTCCGGATCGTCGATCACGATCGAGGGCAGCATCTTCGGGTGGAAGATGATCTTCTTCACGTGATTGGTCTCGTCGGTGATCACCGAGGCGCGGCCGACCTCCGAGCCGGTGCCCGAGGTGGTCGGCACGGCGATGATCGGCACGATGCCGTTGGGATCGGCCCGGGTCCACCAGTCGCCGATATCCTCGAAATCCCAGAGCGGGCGGGTCTGTCCGACCATGAAGGCCACGGCCTTGGCGGCATCCAGCGCCGAGCCGCCGCCAAAGGCGATGACGCCGTCATGATTGCCGGCCTTGTAGGCCTTCAGACCGTCGGTCACGTTCTTCGAGGTCGGGTTGCCCTGGACCTCGGAGAACAGGCCGGTCGGCACGCCCGCCGCGTTGTTGGCGGCGATTGCCGCCTTGATCATCGGCAGGTTGGCGAGGCCCGGGTCGGTGATCAGCAGCGGGCGCTTCAGCCCCAAGGCCTTGCAGTGGTCGGCCAGTTCCTTGATCCGGCCGCAGCCGAATTTGACCGAGGTCGGGTAGTTCCAGTTGCCTTTGAGGGTGCTGGCATCGGTGGTCATGTGCGGAGGTCCTTGTCGATGGTGGCATGGAGGAAGGCTGAAAAAGGTGAGCGCATTTTAGCCCTTTGCCGGGGCGGCGGAAGGGGTCTTGGGCCGGTGAAAATGCGGCGGATTACCGCCATTTCCTGCTGCGATCCACCGCCTGGCGGAATTTCTCGGGAAGGCGCGGATCGATGGCCTCGGCGGGAACGATCTTCTGGCGCGGCGCCGGGCCGGCGGGCAGGGTCTCCAGCCCGGCCAGGCCGGCGCCGATCAGGGCGAATTGCGCAATGCCGAAGCCGGTCAGCTCGACGGTCGACGGCACGCTCAGGATCCGGTTCAGCACCTTGGCCAGGAACTCGCAGAAATAGCCGTTGTTGCTGAGGCCGCCGTCGATCGACAGGCGGCGCGAGATCGGCAGCAGGTTCTCCATCGCGGTGATCACCTGGCCGGCGCGGAAGGCGATGCCTTCGAGGATCGACTGCACCATGTCCGCCTTGCCGGTTTCGAGGCCGAGGCCGAGCCAGAGGCCGCCGGCGCTGCGATCCCAATAGGGACAGCCGAGACCGGAGAGCGCCGGCACGAAGGCGAGGCCACGCTGCAGGGCGCATTCGCCGAAGGCCTGGATCTCGCGGAAGTCGCTGAACAGGCCGAGCCCGCGCGCCCAGTTGATGGCCGAGGCGGCGTTGTAGATGCCGCCGTCCACCGCATAGGTCGCGGACCCGCCGGCGAGCCGCCAGGCGACCGTGGGGAGCAGGCCGCTTCCCGGATCCTTCAGCGGCCTGTCGCCGGTCACGCAGAGGGCGAAGGCGCCGGTGCCGAAGGTGAATTTCAGGTCGCCGGGCTGGCGGCAGCCATGGCCGAAGAGGGCGGCCTGCTGGTCGACGGCGCTGGCGGTGACCGGGATGCCCTTGGCGGCGCCGGCCTGGATCTCGCCGATGGCGCCGGTGGTCGAGACGATCTTCGGCAGGCATTCGATCGGCACGCCGAAGAGCTCGCAGAGCACCGGGTCCCAGTCCAGGGTCTGCAGGTTCATCAGGCTGGTGCGCGAGGCGGTGGTGACGTCGGTGACGCAGGCACCCGCCAGGCGATCGAGGAAGAAGGCGTCGCTGGTGCCCAGGCAGAGCCGGCCCTCGCTGCGGAGATCCCGGGCCTCCGAGACATGGTCGAGGATCCAGCGCAGCTTCGAGGCGGAGAAATAGGGATCGAGGGGCAGGCCGGCGCGCTCGAGGGTGGTCGCCTCATGGCCCGCCGCCTTCATCGCCTCGATCCGGCCCTGGGTGCGCGCATCCTGCCAGACGATGGCGTTGTAGACCGGCTGCTTGGTCTGGTAGTCCCAGGCGACGACGGTCTCGCCCTGGTTGGCGATGCCGATCGCGGCGGCGCCGGCCGCCTGGTCGAGGCCGGCCTGGACCTGGGCGATCAGCTCCTCGGGGTTGTGCTCGACCCAGCCCGGCTGGCGATAGATCTGCTTGTGCTGGGCGGTGGCAAGGGACTCGAAGGCCCCAGCAGCCGAAAGGCGGTGGATCGCCGTCCCGGTGGTGCCCTGGTCGATCGCGATGACGAAGGCCTCGGTCATGACGTGCGCTCCAATCGGACGGTAAGGGCGTGCTGGCCGCCGAGCCCCTGCCGCGGCACCTGCCAGGCGATCCGGCGTTCGGGCAGGGCGTCGACCCGCTTCGACCAGATCTCGCGCCCGTCGGCCAGGACGCGGAGAATGCCCCGGACCGGCGCCTTCACCCGGGCCTGGAACATCAGCCCGGCGCCGGCGGGAGCGTCCCGCAGCTCCTCCGGCGCAAGCCGCTGGGGATAGACATAGCTGAGTTCGCCTTCGGCCTGGATGCGGATCTGCTGGCGGAGGGGCGGCAGCCGGCTGGCGAGCCCGGCCAGCATGGCGTCGGCGGCGGCGGCGCCTTCGCGGTAGCAGCGTCCGGCGGTCTCGATCCCCCGCAGCAGGTTGCCGGCGGCGAAAAAAGCCGGGTCGGAGCAGCGCCAGAACTGGTCGATGGCCGGGCCGCGGGTGCCGGCGTCGAGCTCGAGATGGCTGGGGATGACGAGGGCGGTTTCGGGGCGGAACTGGCCGGTGAAGATGACGCCGTCGCAGTCCAGCCGCTCCGGACCGTAGCCGCGGTCGATCTCGACCCCCTCCACCTGCTCGCGGCCCAGGATGCGCTCCAGCCGGGTATGGCAGAGCACCGGGACGCCGAAGGCGAGGCGGGTCACCCAGTCGGCCGGGCGGCGGGCGACGATCCGCGGGCCGGCCTCGACCAGCGCCACCGGCCTCACCCCGACATGACCGAGGGTGAGCAGGGTGGAAAAGGCCACCAGTTCGCTGCCGATGACCACCGGGCGGCGAAACGGCGTCTGGCCATGCAGATAGATCGCCTGCTGCAGGGTGCCGGTATTCATCACGCCGGCCGGCCGGGCGCCGGTCACCAGCCGGGCGCTGCGCGGGGTTTCCCGGGCGCCGGTGGCCAGCAGCACCGCCTTCCCCTGGAAGCTCTCCGGTCCCTGCGGGCCGGTGGCCTGGACGACGCCGCCCGGATGCAGGCGCAGCACCGTCATGCCGGTGCGGATATCGGCGTCCCGGACGGCCTCGGCCAGGCGGCGCGCATAAGCGGGGCCGGTCATCGGGCGGCGGAATTCGTGCAGGCCATAGCCGCCATGGCCGCAATGGCGCGGGATGCCACCGGCCTCCTGCTCGCGCTCCAGCAGCAGGAAATCGACGCCGTTCCGGCGCAGCCGCGCCGCTGCCGCCAGCCCGGCCGGGCCGCCGCCGACGATGATGACGTCGCAGGCCTTCACCGCGGCACCGGCCGGGAGGGGGCCAGCTGGCCGGCGGCGATCGCCGCCACCCGGGCGGCGCAGTAGAAGCCCTGGCAGCGGCCGAGGGTGGCGCGGGTCCGGCGCTTCAGCCCGCCGAGGCCGCCGGCCGGCAGCGGCCCGGTCAGCGCCGCCTCGATCTCGGCGCGGGTGACCAGTTCGCAATGGCAGACCATCTCGCCGCCCTGGGGGGAGAGATAGGGCCGCGGCAGCTCCTCGCAGAGATTGGGCACCGGCGTCCAGATCGGCGGCGCATAGGCGAGACGCCCGAAATGCCGCTCGACCAGGCCGGCGACATGCTGGGCGATGCCGAGCGAACCGGTCAGTCCGGTCGAGCGGATGCCGGCCACGCTCACCCAGTGCCGGTCCGCGACGGCCTCGATCTGGTAGTCCTTGAACTGGGTCGCCGGCCGCAGCCCGGCATAGGCAGCATTGACGCCGATGCCGGCGAGGGCCGGCAGCATCTCGATCCCCCGCGCGATCAGCATCTCCAGCGTCGCCCGGTCGACCTCGGCCAGGTCGCGGTCCTCCTGGTCCTCGGCGGTGGGGCCGACCAGGACGTTGCCGAAGGCGGTGCGGCAGATGACGATGCCCTTGGTGCGCTCGGTCGGTACCGGCAGGATGATGGCGTCCAGCAGCTTCGCCGCCGGCTTGTCGAAGACCACGAACTGGCCCTTGCGCGGCCGCAGCCGGAAGGGGCTCGGCCGGGCGATCGCCTCGACCGTGTCGCCGTGATTTCCGGCGGCGTTGATCACCACCCCGGCGACGATCTCGCCCTGGGTGGAGGCGAGGCTCCAGATGCCGTCGTAGCGGCCGCCGGTGACCCGGCAGTTGCGCCGCACCCGCCCGCCATGGGCGATGCCCTGGTGGACATAGGCGAGCGGCGCCGACCAGGGATCGATGATGTGCTCGCCGGGGACCAGGACGGCGCCGAGCGCCTGGTGCGAGAGCTGCGGCTCGCGGCGGCGGAGATCGTCGCGGTCGATCGCCCGCACGTCGGCCACGCCGTTCCGGTGCGCCTTGGCGACGATCCCGGGCAGCTTCTCCATCTGCTCGTCGCTCCAGGCGACGACCAGGGCGCCGGAGCGCACCACATGCAGGTTGAGCCGGTCCTTGATCTCCATGTATTCGCGGTAGCCGGCCTGCATGCAGGCGAGTTCCAGCGAGCCGGCGGGCGCGTCGAAGCCGGTATGGAGCAGGGCGCTGTTGGCCTTGCTGGCGCCGGAGAGGATGTCGTCGCCGGCCTCCAGCAGCAGCGGCCGGAGTCCGGCCATGGCTAGGCGCCGGAAGATGGCGCAGCCGACGACGCCGGCGCCGATGATGACGATGTCGGAACGGTCGAGTTCAGGCATCGTCGGCACCGGTCGCCGGGATCATCGCCGGGCGGCCGCGTCAGATCGTACGGAGGTGGAACGACTTCGGCCGGGTGAGCATCTCGTAGCCGACGCGGGAGAGCGTGGCGCCGCGGCCGGAATCCTTGACCCCGACCCAGGCCAGCGCCGGGTCGAGATAGTCGCAGCGGTTCATGTAGACGGTGCCGGTGTCGATTTGCTCGCCGATCTTCTGCGCCGCCGTCTCGTCCGAGGTCCAGAGCGCCGCGGTCAGGCCGAACTTGCTGTCGTTCATCAGCTTCACCGCCTCGTCGTCGGACTTCACCTTCATGATGCCGATCACCGGCCCGAAGCTCTCCTCCGACATCACCGACATCGAATGGTCGACATTGACCAGGACCTGGGGCGCGAGATAGGGCGTCCCGGGCTTGTTGGCCGGGAACAGCTTGGGATCGACCAGCGCCTTTGCTCCCTGCCGGACCGCGGCATCGATCTGCCCGCGGACGAATTCGGCGGCCGAGGTACGCACCATCGGCCCCAGATTGGTCTTCGGGTCCAGGGGATTGCCGAGCTGATATTTCTTGGTGAGATCGACGAAGCCGTCGACAAACTTGTCGTAGAGGCTTTCATGCACATAGATGCGCTCGATGGCGCAGCAGCACTGGCCGGAATTGAACATCGCGCCGTCGACCAGGTTCTCGATCGCATGGGCGAGATTGGCATCGGCGCGGACATAGGCCGGGTCCTTGCCGCCGAGTTCCAGCCCCATGCCCATGAACTTGCCGAGCGCCGCCTGCTGCACGGCATGGCCGCCGGCGACTGAACCGGTGAAGTTCACATAGGCGACTTCCGCGGCGCCGATCACCTTCGCGGTATCCTCATGGGTGAGGACGAGGTGCTGGAACAGGCCCTTCGGCAGGCCGGCCTGGTCGAAGGCCTCCTGGAACCGCTCGGCGCAGAGCGGCGTCTGGGCCGAGTGCTTCAGCACCACCGCATTGCCGGCCATCAGCGCCGGGATGACGCCGTTGACCGAGGTGAGGTAGGGATAGTTCCAGGGCGCCACGATGAAGACCACGCCCAGCGGCTCGCGCCGGATGAATCGGGTGAAACCCGGCTTGTCCTTCGCTTCGATGTCCGCCAGGGCCTCGGGCGCGATCTGGATCATGTAGCGGGCGCGCTCCTCGAAGCCCCGCATCTCGAACGGGCTCTGTGCGATCGGGCGGCCCATCTGGCGGGTGATCTCCTCGGCCTCGACGTCCTTCTTGGCGAGAAAGGCGTCGACGGCCTTGTTGAGGATCCTGGCCCGTTCGGCCAGCGGCGTCGCCTTCCAGGCGCGCTGGGCGGCGACGGCCGACTTCAGGGTCGCCGCGATCTCCACCGCGGTGTTGTAGGGCCGCTCGACATAGACCGAGTTGTCGACCGGGGTGATGGTTTTCTGCACGGCACCCATGATGCGGGGCACTCCTTTTGGTGTGGCGTTGTTACATATTCTCGTCATCCCCGGGCTTGGCCCGGGGACCCACGAGTTCATTGAGAGCCAAAGAAAGTAACTCGTGGGTGGCTGGGCCAAGCCCGGCCATGACGGTTAAGTTGTTCCTAGATGATCTCGAAATACCGCGCCAGTTCCCAATCGGTGATCGCCTTGCGGAACTCGCGCTCCTCCCATTCGCGGGTGGCGGCGTGGTGTTCGACGAAGTCGGTGCCGAACAGGTCATGCGCCGCCTTGGATTTCTTCAGGCGCTGCGCCGCGTCCCAGAGGGTGCGCGGCAAATCGAACTTCGCCGGATGCTTCATGTCGTAGGAATTGCCGACGATCGGCGCGGTGGGTTCGATCTTGTGCTCGATGCCGTAGAGGCCGGAACCGATCGAGGCCGCCAGGGCGATGTAGGGATTGCAGTCGGCGGCGGCGATCCGGTACTCGACGCGCTGCGACTTTTCCGATCCCGGGATCACGCGCAAGGCGCAGGTCCGGTTCTCGACGCCCCAGGTGGCGTCGGTCGGCGCCCAGAAGCCGGGGATGAGGCGGGAATAGGAATTCACCGTGCTGGCGATCATCGCCAGCACTTCCGGCATCAGCTGCTGCTGCCCGCCGATGAACCAGCGCATCTTGTCCGAGATATTGTGCGGCTTCTTCGGATCGTAGAAGGCGTTCTTGCCGTTCTTGTCCTTCAAGGAGATATGGATGTGGCCGGACTGGCCGGGAAAGTTGTTCGACCATTTCGCCATGAAGGTCGCCATCAAGCCGCGGCGCTGCGCCAGCACCTTCATGAAGGTCTTGAAGAGCGCACCGCGATCGGCGGCTTCCAGCGCCTTGTCATAGGCGAGGGCGGCTTCCAGCACGCCGGGGCCGGTCTCGGTGTGCAGGCCCTCGATCGGCATGCGCATCTTCTCGCACATGTCGAGGATCTCCTGGTAGAGCTCGGACCAGACCGAATTGCGGATCACGGAATAGCCGAACCAGCCCGGCGTCATCGGCGTCAGGTTCTTGTAGTTCTTCTCGCGGATGCTCTCCGGCGTCTCGTCGAACATGAAGAATTCGAATTCCAGCGAGCTGTAGGCCTCGTAGCCCATCTTCGCGGCGCGATCGAGCACCCGGCGGAGCGTGCCGCGCGGGCAGACGTTCTCGGCCTTGTTGATGAATTCGGCGAGGAAGAAGAGGCCGTTATCCTCCATCGGCAGTTCGCGGCAGGTATTCGGCAGCAGGCGCACCCAGGCATCGGGATAGGCGGTGTGCCATCCGGTATATTTCACGTTGTCGAACAGCTGGTCGTGGCTGTCCCAGCCCAGGACCACGTCGCAGAAGCCGAAGCCGTTCTCGAGGGCCGAGAAGAATTTCGTCTTTGACATGTACTTGCCGCGCAGGATGGCGTCGCCGTCGAACACGCCGACCTTGATATGCGTCAGGCCGCGCTCCTCGACGATCTTCCTGGCATCGGCAACGGTTTTGACTTGTTCCGGTTTCATCGGCATTGGATCGCCCCTGTTTCAGTTTCTCTCGTCGGCCGTATCGCCGGCGGATATCCGGCAGGCGGCGTCGAATTTCGGATTACGATAGCCAGAGCCCGTGGCCCTGACCATAGGCATTGCGCCGCGGCCGGCGCTATTTTCCGGCAAGAAGAAGGGGAGGCAGCTTGCGCCGCCTCCCCCGGATCGGTTACCCGACTTGCCTGGATCAGCCGGCGCCGCCAAGAGCGGCTTCTTCGCGGGCGATCTCGGCCTGGCGGGCCGCCACCGCTTCCGGCGTCAACGGCGGACCGGCGAAGCGGTTGCGCTCGAAGGCAAACCAGACGACGACCAGCAGGACGACCGCGCCCGCCAGGAACTCGCCGACCAGCTGGTACGGCGGCTGGAAGCCGACGAAGGCCAGCACCGCGCCGCCGAACACCGCCATGCACGCGACGAGCTTCGACGCGCCGCCGAGGTCGAAGGGACCCTTCTTGGTCCAGCTCTTGCCTTCGGCGAAGATGCCCGCGCCGATCGGCATGATGTAGGACACATAGAGGAACACCGCGCAACCCGACGCCAGGATGATGTAGGCGTTGGCATCCTGACCGCAGACCCAGCCAAGAACGAAGCAGAGCACGGCACCGACGATGATCGCGTTGCCGGGCGTGCGGTACTTCGGGCTGACCTGACGCAGGAACGTGGAGGCGCCGGGGATGCCGCCGTCGCGCGAGAAGGCATAGATCATGCGCGAGAGCGAGGTCATGCCGGCGAGGGCGCAGAGGTAGTTCGAAAGGACGATGCCGATCGAGATGGCGCTCTTCAGCCATTGCGGCATCGTGCTGGATTCCAGGGTGTAGTAGAACACCGACCAGCCCTTCGAAGCGCCTTCATCGACGCTCGGCATGGCCAGGAGGATCGCCACCACCAGGACCCAGCCGAACAGGCCGGACCAGAACACCGAGGTGATCATGCCCTTCGGCACCGAACGCTGCGCATCGCGGGTTTCTTCCGAGGTATGACCCGAAGCGTCGAAGCCGGTGATGGTGTAGCAGACGTGCAGCAGGCCGATCACGAAGGCGTAGAACAGGCTGGTGCTGAGCGGCCATGTGCCGGCGCCCGGATCGCCGGTGTAGTTCTTGAACTCGACCAGACGCGAGAAGTCGAGCGGCACCGGCGAGCCGGCGATCAGGCCGACGATGATGACGATCGTCACGACGAAGATCAGGTAGCCGGCGAAGTCGGTGAGGATCGTGGTGGCCTTGATGCCAACGTAGTTCAGGATCGCCTGGGTCAGCGTGATCAAGGCGACGGCGATCAGCAGGTGGGTTCCGGTGAAGCTGGCCGGGTCCATGCCGAACACGCCGACCAGAACCAGGTCGCGCAGCAGCAGGTAGACGCCGTAGTTCACCGAGGAAACGACGAACAGCAGCCCGATGAGGTTGAGCCAGGCAGCGCCCCAGCCCCAGCCCTTGCCGCCGAGGATCGAGGCCCAGTGATAGATGCCGCCCGCCGTCGGATAGGCGGAGGCGATCTGGCCCATGGCCGCGGCGACGATCAGCGCGAAGACGGCGCCGACGATCCAGCCGATGCCGATCGAGGCGCCGCCCGCGGCGCCGAGCGCCACGGTATAGGCGCCGATGCCGCCGGCCAGGATGCAGATGATCGAGAACGAAATCGCGAAGTTCTGGAACACGCCCATGCGGCGGGACAGTTCCTGGGCGTAGCCCATGCTGTGGAGGACCTTTACGTCCTCACTATGTTGGTCTTGTGCCATGATTCTCCCCTGGGTTTGGTCTATCGGGGTTGCACCGGCTGGCTTTCCGGATGCGGCTGGAAGGCGCGTGTTGCGCGGTCCTCCTGGCCCCTCCGGCCCCCCCAATCGGGCCCCATATAGACTCGCCAGCGACATTTTTGTCGCTAAACGGGCCGGAGTATGCGCCTAGGTTAAATTATTGTAAAGATGAGCGACCACCGGAAAAGTTGCTGCAGCGCAGCACGGTGAATCGAGATAAACTCAATTGAAACAATCAGTTGTTGGTAGTATCGCCCGAAAGTGGGCGGGCGATAATGCTGATTGCCTGGCGCCCATTCCCGCTTTGATCGGTCAGATAGTGCCAACATCTTGACGTTATCCACGCCCATTTAGCCGCTTCAATTGGGTTCAGTCGGCAGCGGCGCCCAGGCTGGCATGCGCCGTTCTGGCGAAGGCCTCGGCCCTCTGGGTTGGGCGTAATTTCCCAAGCCGGGCCAGGCCGAGCCTGGTCGGGCGCAGTTTCTCCTTGATCGGGCGATAGACAACGCGTCGCCCGTCGAGGGTCCAGTCGCTGACCGGCCGGGAATGCATCAGGGCAAAGGCGTCGCTGTTGGCGACCAGGCCGCGGACCATCTCGAAGCTCGGGGTTTCGTGGGCGATCCTAGGTTGCAGCCGCAAGCCGTAGAGCAGCGACAGGAAATAGTCCCGACTCTGCGGCAGGCTGAGCACGATCATCGGCCAGTCGATCAGTTCCTTCAGCGAGACCTCCGCTTTCTTCGCCAGGGGATGCGCCTTGGCCAGCACCACATGGAGGGGCACCTCGGTGAGTTCATCGAATTCCAGGTCATCCTCCAGGTTGAGGTCGTAGGTCAGCGCCAGCTCGAACTGGCCGCCGCGCAGGCCGTCGAACAGGCCCTGCACATGGGTTTCGTGCAGGGTCACCGAAATCGCCGGAAAGGCGGCGGCGAAAGCGCCGATCAGCCGCGGCATGATCATCGGCGCGAAGGTGAGGAAACAGCCGACATGCAGCTCGCCGGCCAGATCCTGGCCGAGGCCGCGGGCGCCCTGGCGCAGCTCTTCGGCATGGGCGAGCAGGCTGCGGGCATCGGTCAGCATGCGCTGGCCGGCCGGGGTCAGGCTCAGGCCCTGGGCGTGGTGGCGTATGAAAAGGTCGATGCCGAACCGGTCCTCCAGTTCGGCGATGGCGGCCGAAACCGAAGGCTGGGAGATGTGCAGGCGCTGGCTGGCCTGGGTGACGCTGCCGGCTTCGGCGGCGGCGACGAAATAGCGGAGCTGCTTCAGGGTGAAGGACATCGGCTTTTCCGATCCAATTCCAATAATAAAAAGATTTTCCCTGTGCTAAGCCCGATGTCAACCTGTCACTTGAGGCGATGCGCGGTTTCCCGGCGCCGACGCGGCTGCCGGACTTGCGGGATCGGAGCCATCATCGTTTCGAGGCGCGGGCCGTGGCTTCGTGAAGAACGCCGCCGGACCGATGGATATCGCGATGGAACAGTGGAAGAGGAAGTGAGCGTCATCCCATGACATACAGTCACGTCAGGCTGCGGAAATTCAACACCAAGGTGACCTATCCGGAGCAGAAGCTCGACAACGACCTGTCGATGTCGGTGCGCGCCGGCAACATGGTGTTCCTGCGCGGCCAGGTCGGCCAGGATCTGGACGGCAACTCCGTGGGCATCGGCGATCCCAAGGCGCAGACCGAGCAGGCGATGCGCAACGTGAAGCAGCTGCTGGAAGAGCAGGGCGCCAGGCTCGCGGACATCTGCAAGATCACCATCTTCATCACCGATCGCGCCTATCGCGAGGCGGTCTATGCGGTGGTCGGAAAGTGGCTGAAGGGAGTCTATCCGGTTTCCACCGGCCTCATCGTCCAGGGCCTGGCGCGGCCGGAATGGGTGATGGAGATCGATGCCTGGGCGGTCATTCCCGAGGCACGGATGAAGACGTTGCAGCCGCCTGCCGAGCATCTACAATGGCGGGCGACCGTCAAGCGCAAGGCGGCGAAGAAGAAGCGCCCGGCCGCCAAAAGGAAGACCCGCGCCAGATGACCTTTTCCATTGCCGGGCGCTGCGCCCGGACCGGCATGTTCGGCATCGCCATCACCACCTCCTCGATCGCGGTGGCGAGCCGTTGTGCGTGGGCCCGCGCCAGGGTCGGCGCGGTATCGACCCAGAACATCACCGATCCCCGCCTGGGCCGGCAGGGCCTCGATCTGCTGCAATCCGGCCTGAGCGCCACCGAGGCGCTGAACCGGCTGATGGCGGCGGCGCCGGATCCGCATTACCGCCAGGTTACCATCATCGACGCGCATGGTCATGTCGCCGCCTGGAGCGGGTCGAAGACGCTGGGCACCCATGCGATGTCGGAGGGGCATGACTGCGTCGCCGCCGGCAACCTGCTGCAGAACCCGGATGTGCCGAAGGCGATGACGGCGGCCTTCGAGCAGGCGGCCGAGCGGCATATCGCCGACCGGCTGCTGGCCGGGCTCGAGGCCGGGATCGTCGCCGGGGGCGAGATGGGCCCGGTGCATTCCGCGGGGCTGCTCGTGGTGCATGAACAGGACTGGCCGCTGGTCGATCTCCGCATCGACTGGGACGAGGAGAGTCCGATCCCGCCCCTGAAGCGGCTCTGGGAGGCGTTCCAGCCGCAGATGAACGATTATGTCGCCCGCGCGCTAAATCCGGCCAGCGCACCGGCCTATGGCGTGCCCGGCGACCCCTAGACGCCGCCGAGCATTTCCGCCACCCGCTCGGCTATCGCCAGGCTCGCGGTGAGTCCGGGGCTCTCGATGCCGAAGAGATTGACCAGGCCGGCGATGCCGTGGCGCTCGGGACCGTCAATGCGGAAATCCGCGGCGGGTTCGCCGGGTCCGGAAAGTTTCGGGCGGATGCCGGCATAGGCCGGCTGAAGTGCGCCCTCGGCCAAAGCCGGGTAGTAGGTCCGGATGGCGGGATAGAAGCCGGCGGCGCGCGCGGCATCGACTGCGTATTCCGGCGCCGCGACCCACTCGACGTCGGGGCCGAATTGCGCCTGGCCGCCGAGGTCCAGGGTGACGTGCACGCCGAGGCCGGCGGCCTCGGGCAGCGGATAGATCAGGCGCATGAAGGGCGATTTGCCGGCAAGTGCGAAATAGTTCCCCTTGGCGAAGGCCTGCGACGGAACGTGCGCCGGCGCGAGCCGGTCCAGCCGGCGCGCCAGGTCCGGGCCGCCGAGGCCCGCGGCATTGACCAGGATCCGGGCGGCGACCTGCATCGGCGACGGGCCGGCAACGGCGACATCGAAGCCGCCGGCGACGCAAGCGGCCGCGGCGACCGGCGCGTTCAGCGCCAGCATCGCGCCGTGGCCTTCCGCCGCGCCGCGCAGGCTGAGCATCAGCCCCTGGGCGTCGACGATGCCGGTATCCGGCGACAGGAAGGCGGCGACACAGGACAGGTTCGGCTCCAGCCGGCGCGCCTGGGCGCCGTCCATCCAGGCGAGATCCGTGACGCCGTTGGTCTCGGCCTGGCGTTTCAGCGCTTCCAGCGCCGGGATCTGCGCGGCGCTGGTGGCCACCACCAGCTTGCCGAGCCGGCGGTGCTCGACGCCATGCTCGGCGCAATAGGCATAGAGCAACTGGCGTCCGCGCACGCAGCATTGCGCCTTCAGGCTGCCCGGCGGGTAGTAGAGCCCGGCATGGATGACCTCGCTGTTGCGGGCGCTGATGCCGGTGCCGATCGCCTGTGCCGCCTCGAGGATCAGCACCTCCCGCCCGGCAGCTGCAAGATGCCGCGCCACCGCGAGACCGATGACGCCTGCGCCGACGACGACGCACTCGACCTCAGCGCGCTCCATCGCCGCTCACGGCTCCATCGGCGCGTCCGCCCGGCTGCGCGCGCCGGCCCGCAGGATATAGAGGCAGCAGGCGATGACGATGGCGGCTCCGGCCAGCATCATGGCATTGGGATAGTCGCCCCAGATGAACGCTCCGAGCAGCGTCGCCCAGACCAGGCCGGTATAGTCGAACGGCGCGATCAGCGAGGCCTGGCCGTAGCGGAAGGCCTGGTTCAGGCAGAACTGCCCGGAGGTGCCGATGATCGCCACGCCGACGAACAGGCCGAGGTCGCGCAGGTTCGGCGTGACCCAGTAGAACGGCATGGCGGCGCCGAGGACGATCACCACGATCAGGGCGTAGTAGAAGATGATGCGGTGGCTCGGCTCGCTGTTGGAGAGCTGGCGGGAGGCCACCTGGGTGAGCGCCCAGCCCATGGCCGAGACCAGCGCAAAGACCGCGCCCCATTCGATGCCGCCGGACTTCGGCTGCACGATCAGGACGATGCCGAGGAAGCCGATGCCGACGGCGATCCACCGCCCCAGGCCGACCTTCTCGCGCAGCATGGGGATCGACAGGGCGGTGACGAAGATCGGCGAGGCCATGCCGATGCAGACCGCATTCGGCAGCGGCAGCATCCGCAGGGCCAGGTAGAAGGTGAGCATGGTGAGGAGATTGAAGCACGACCGCAGGACATGCCCCTTCAGCCGCCGGGTCTTCAGGCTGGCGAGGCCGTGGCCGGAGGCGACGGTGACGCCGAGGACCATGAAGAGGCCGAGAAAATAGCGCATGAAGGCGATCTGGCCGACGCTGTAATCGGTGGTCAGCCATTTGACGAAGGCATCCATCGTGGTCAGGAGCAGGGCCTGGCCGAGCATGTAGCCGATGGCGATGCGCGGATGGTGACGCAGCCCAGACTGGTCGATCGTCGTTTGAGCCACGTTGCCCGCTTGCGTCCGAGGGGGTAAAGTCCGGCGGATTATGACCAGGGTGCGGCCGATTGGCTAGATGCCGCGCCGGAGAATGCGAGAAATATCCGCAGCAATGCCGACCGAAATCGTCCATTCCGCCTGCCCGCATGATTGCCCGTCCACCTGTGCCCTCGAGGTCGAGCGCCTGGCGCCGGACCGGATCGGCCGGATCCGCGGCGCGGCCGGCAATCCCTACACCGCCGGCGTGATCTGCGCCAAGGTCGCGCGCTACGCCGAGCGGCAGCATCATCCCGATCGCCTGGCGACGCCGCTGCGCCGGGTCGGCGCCAAGGGCGTCGGGCGCGCCGCCTTCGAGCCGATCTCCTGGGCGGATGCGCTGGACGAGGTCGCCGCCCAGTTCCGGCGCGCGACCGCGAAATACGATTCCACCGCGGTCTGGCCGTATTTCTATGCCGGGACCATGGGGCTGGTGCAGCGCGACGGCATGCATCGCCTCCGCCACGAGATGAAATACAGCCTGGAGAAGGAGACGATCTGCGTCGCCCTCTCCGATGCCGGCTGGATGGCCGGGGTCGGCGTCATGCGCGGCGTCGATTCGCGGGAGATCGCCGATGCCGACCTGATCGTCGTCTGGGGCGGCAACCCGGTCTCGACCCAGGTCAACGTGATGACCCATATCGCCCGCGCCCGGAAGGCGCGCGGCGCCAGGCTGGTCGTCGTCGATCCCTACCGCACCGGCACCGCCGAGGCGGCGGACCAGCACATCATGCTGAAGCCCGGCACCGACGGCGCCCTGGCGGCGGCGATGATCCACGTGCTGTTCGCCGAGGGCCTGGCCGACTGGGACTACATGGAGAAATACGCCGACGACGCCGATGCCCTGCAGCGCCATGTCGCCGGGCGGACGCCGAAATGGGCGGAAGCGATCACCGGCGTGCCGGCGAAGACGATCCGCGACTTCGCCCTGCTCTACGGCCGCACCAAGCGCAGCTACATCCGCGTCGGCTACGGCTTCTCGCGCTCGCGCAACGGCGCCGCCAGCCTGCATGCGGTGAGCTGCCTGCCGACCGTCACCGGCGCCTGGGCCCACAAGGGCGGCGGCGCGCTCTATTCCAACCGCTCGATCTACCGGATCGACAACTCGCTGATCATGGGGCTGGAGATGAAGGATCCGCGGATCCGCGCCCTCGACCAGTCGCGGCTCGGCGCCGTCCTCGCCGGCGACCGCCGCGACATCGGCGACGGCCCGCCGGTCGCCGCCATGCTGATCCAGAACACCAACCCGATGGCGGTCTGCCCCGACACCACCCGGGTCAGGGCCGGGTTCATGCGCGACGACCTCTTCGTCTGCGTGCACGAGCAGTTCATGACCGAGACCGCGGCGATGGCGGACATCGTGCTGCCGGCCACCACCTTCCTCGAGCACGACGACATCTACCGGGCGAGCGGGCATACCCATCTGCAGGTGACCCGCAAGGTGGTCGAGCCTTATGCCGAAGCCAGGTCCAACCATTTCGTCATCTGCGAGCTGGCGAAGCGCCTGGGCGCCAGGCACCGCGGCTTCGCCATGACCGAATGGGAGATCATCGACGAGACGCTGGAGAAATCCGGCTGGCCGGGTGCCGAGGGCGTCTATGCCGACCACTGGCTGGACTGCGCGCTGGATTTCGAGAGCGGGCATTTCCTCAACGGCTTCGGCCATCCCGACGGCAGGTTCCGCTTCCGGCCGAACTGGGGCGAGATCGGCCCCGACACCGCCGGGCTGCCGGCGATGCCGGATTTCGCGCCGATCATCGATGCCGGCGATGCGGCGCATCCGTTCCGCCTGGTGGCGGCGCCGGCCCGGCAGTTCCTCAACACCACCTTCACCGAGACGCCGGGCTCGCAGCAGCGCGAGCGGCGGCCGACGCTCCTCATCCATCCCGCCGACGCCGCCCGGCTGCGGATCGACGACGGCGGCGAGGTCGATGTCGGCAACCGGCAGGCGACGATCCACCTGCATGCCCGGCTGTTCGACGGCGTGCTGCCCGGCGTGGTGGTGATCGAGAGCATCTGGCCCAACGCCGCCTTCAGGGGCGGTCTCGGCGTCAATGCGCTGACCAGCGCCGATCCCGGCCTGCCCAATGGCGGCGCCGTGTTCCACGACACCGCGGTCTGGATCCGGCGTTCAGATGGCGGGTGACAGGCGCCGCAAAGGCGGATAGAGGTCTGGCCGAGACGTCCCGAACCCGACTGCCGAGAGCCCATGCCAGCCAATCCGCATATCATCGTCCTCGGCAACGAGAAGGGCGGGTCGGGAAAATCGACCACGGCGATGCACCTCATCGTCTCGCTGCTGCACGAGGGCCATCGCGTCGGCTCGATCGACCTCGATGCCCGCCAGGGCAGCCTGACGCGCTATGTCGAGAACCGGCGCGCCACCGCCGCCGCCATGCTGGTCCCGCTGCCGCTCTCGGAGCATCGCGCGATCGAGCGCAGCCCGCTGGACAGCCAGGCCGAAGCGTCACGCGACGAGGCGGAACGGCTCGCCGCCGCCCTGGCCGAGCTCGCCGACTGCCGCTACATCGTCATCGATACCCCGGGCAGCGACACCAGCCTGTCGCGCCTCGGCCATTCCCTGGCGGATACCCTGATCACCCCGCTGAACGACAGCTTCCTGGATCTCGATCTCCTCGGCCGCGTCGACCGGGACGGCGTCAAGATCCTGAAGCTCAGCGTCTATAGCGAGATGGTCTGGGAGCAGCGCAAGGTCCGCGCCATGCGCCGCGGCAGGCCGATCGACTGGATCGTCATGCGCAACCGGCTGTCCAGCCTGGATGCGCGCAACAAGCGCGACATCGGCCTGCTGCTCGGCCAGCTGGCGAAGCGGATCGGCTTCCGCATCGCCCCGGGCTTCACCGAGCGCGTGATCTTCCGCGAGCTCTTCCCGCGCGGGCTTACCCTTCTCGACCTCTCGCGCAAGGATACCGGCGTCACCTGGCGCATGTCGCATGTGGCGGCGCGCCAGGAGGTGAGGGCGCTGCTGGAGGCCGTCGGTCTCGGCGTCAAAGCGTCGCAATCCTAGGCCGGCCCGCAGCCGGGCCGGCGGCACGGCGGCATGCCGGCGGGGTTGAAGCCGGGTGCGCCCTATGGCACAACAGGCCGGGTTTCCCGGGCCCGATATTAGAGGTCGAATATTATGCGTAAGCCATTGCGAAAAGCCATTTTCCCGGTCGGCGGATTGGGCACGCGCTTCCTCCCCGCCACCAAGGCGATGCCGAAGGAAATGCTGCCGGTGGTCGACAAGCCGCTGATCCAGTATGCGGTGGAAGAGGCCCGCGCGGCCGGCATCGAGGAACTGATCTTCGTGACCGGTCGCGGCAAGACCGCGATCGAGGACCATTTCGACTATTCCTACGAATTGCAGGACACCCTCGAGCATCGGGCCAAGAAGGAAGAGATGGATCTGGTCGCCAATGTGGTGCCGCTGCCGGGCCAGGTCGCCTATATCCGCCAGCAGGAACCGCGCGGCCTCGGCCATGCGGTGTGGTGCGCGCGCAATCTGGTCGGCAACGATCCCTTCGCCGTGCTGCTGGCCGACGACCTGGTACAGGCGGGCACGCCCTGCCTGAAGCAGATGGTCGAGATCTACAACGAGGTCGGCGGCAACGTGGTGGCGGTGATGGATGTGCCGCGCGAGCACACCAACCGCTATGGCGTGCTGAAGGTCGGCAAGCAGAGCGGCCGGCTGGTCGAGGTCGAGGGCCTGGTCGAGAAGCCGAAGCCGGCGGAGGCCCCGTCGACCCTGTCGATCATCGGCCGCTACATCCTGCAGCCGGTGGTCTTCGAGCATCTCGATGCCCAGAAGCCGGGCGCGGGCGGCGAGATCCAGCTGACCGACGCACTGGCGAAGATGACCGGCCGCGGGCGTTTCCACGGCTATCGCTTCGAAGGCCAGCGCTTCGACTGCGGCGACAAGGCGGGGTTCATCGAGGCGAACATCGCCTATGCCCTGCAGCACCCGTCGATCGGCGCCGCGGTCCGCGAGACCGTCCTCGCCTTCGCCATGCAGCTGAAGAAATAGCGCCCCGCCGCAAAGGAACCTGATCGATGAAGATCGCGATGATCGGCAGTGGCTATGTCGGCCTGGTTTCCGGCGCCTGCTTCTCCGAGTTCGGCCATGACGTCGTCTGCATCGACAAGGACGCGGCGAAGATCGCCGGCCTGAAGGCCGGTGAGGTGCCGATCTACGAGCCCGGCCTCGACCAGGTGATGGCCCGCAATGTCGCCGCCGGGCGGCTGTCGTTCTCCACCGACCTGGCCGCCGCGGTGCGCGATGCCGATGCGGTCTTCATCGCCGTCGGCACGCCCAGCCGGCGCGGCGACGGCCATGCCGATCTCAGCTACGTCTTTGCCGCCGCCGCGGAAGTGGCCGCGGCGATCGCCCGGTTTACCGTCGTGGTCACCAAGTCGACCGTCCCGGTCGGCACCGGCCGCGAGGTCGAGCGCATCATCCGCGCCACCAATCCGCAGGCGGAATTCGCCGTCGCCTCCAACCCGGAATTCCTGCGCGAAGGCTCGGCGATCAACGACTTCATGCGTCCGGACCGGGTGGTGATCGGCACCGAGAGCGAGCCGGCGCGCGATATCCTGCGCCGGCTCTACCGCCCGCTCTACCTGATCGAGACGCCGATCCTGTTCACCGGCCTCGAATCCGCCGAGCTGATCAAGTATGCGGCGAACGCCTTCCTGGCGCTGAAGATCAGCTACATCAACGAGGTCGCGGATCTCTGCGAGAAGGTCGGCGCGGACGTGCACGATGTCGCCAAGGGGATCGGCCTCGACGGCCGCATCGGCAGCAAGTTCCTGCATCCCGGTCCGGGCTATGGCGGTTCCTGCTTTCCCAAGGATACGCTGGCCCTGGTGAAGACCGCGCGCGAGATCGGGTCGCCGATCACGCTGGTCGAGGCGACGGTCGCGGTCAACGACAGCCGCAAGCTGGCGATGGCGGCGCGCATCCGGACGGCGGCCGGCGGCTCGCTGCAGGGCAAGACCGTCGCCGTGCTCGGCCTCACCTTCAAGCCGAATACCGACGACATGCGCGAGGCGCCGAGCCTGGTGATCCTGCCGGCTCTGGCGGCCGAGGGCGCCAGGATCCGCGCCTTCGACCCGGTCGGCATGAAGGAATCGGCCAGGCTGATGCCGGACATCACCTATTGCGACGACGCCTATCGCGCGATGGAGGGCGCCGATGTCCTGGTGATCCTGACCGAATGGAACAGCTTCCGCGCGCTCGACCCGGTCCGCATGAAGCAGCTGATGAAGTCGCCGGTGATGGTCGATCTCCGCAATATCTACCGTGCCGACGAGATGCGGGCGCTCGGCTTCGACTATTCCAGCCTCGGCCGGCCCTAGAGCGCGATCGCATTGAATGGAAGCGAAGCTTCCGTTCAAAGCGTGAATCGCCCTCTATTCTTGCGATAGAGCCGGATCGTCTCGGGTGGAAGCGCTTGGCGAGTTTACCCGAGACGATCCGGCTCTAGGCGGGCGGGGTCATGGTCAGGCGGCGGATCTCGGGCCGGAAGGCCTGGGCCTGCCGGCTGCGCCAGTCGGCCCGGAAGGCGCGCGGCGTCTGGTCGAACTGCTGCTTGAAGGCGCGGGAGAATACCGAAGGGTAGGAGAAGCCGCAGGCGACGGCGACATCCTTGATGCTGAACTCCTCGTAGAACAGGAAGTTCCGCGCCGCCTGCAGCCGGATGCGCAGATAGAGCCGCATCGGCGTCTCGCTGAACCGGCGGATGCATTCCCGCGTCACCGTGCGGGTCGAGACCTCGAGCGCGTCCGCCATGTCGGCAAGCGTCAGCGGGAAATCCAGGTTGCCTTCCATCAGCGATACGATCCGGTCGGACAGCGCCCGCTGCGTCGGCTCGGATCTCTCCCCGGCGCGCTGGCGCGAGCCGGCCGGCCGCGGCGTATGGACCAGCGCATTGGCCACCTCGCTGGCCAGCGCCGCGCCGTAGTGGCGGCCGATGATGTCGAGCATCATGTCCAGCGTGGCGACGCCGCCCGCCGAATAGGCGCGCTGCCCGTCGATCAGGTAGATCTGGTCGCGGATCCCCGATTTCGGGAAGCGTTCGCGGAAGGTCGGCGTCGCCTCCCAGTGCAGGACCACCTTGCGATCGCCGACCAGCCCCGCCTGCGCCAGGGCGAAGGTGCCGGTATCGATGCCGCCGACCGTGGCACCGAAGCGGATGGCACTGCGCAGCAGCGCCAGGAGCTGGGGGGAATTGCGCTGGGTCGGCAGGTTGCCCTCGAACAGCAGGTAGTAGGCGGCGCGCGGCATGGATTTGAGATCGCCGTCGACCGACATCCACATGCCGCTGCTCGAGCGGATCGGCTGTCCGGTCTCCGAGACGTAGCGCCAGCGGAACAGTTCCCGCCCGCGGTTCTGGTTGGCGATCCGCAGTGCCTCGCTGGCAAGAATCAGCGCGTTCAGCGGGAATTCCGGCTGCAGGATGAAATTGAAGGTCGGCGCGGCATTGCCGCTGATCTGGTCCTTGGCCATCGCCTGCTGCGCCCCGCCGGAATATTGTCCAGCAATGTTAAATTATTGTCATACTGCGTCAATCTTCTTCGGGATTCGCCGGGGATGATGCCAGCGTGACGGAAGGCGATCGGGCTGAACGACGAAGACGTCGGGCCGTCCCTCCGTCCAACTCGAAACAGGAAGCGACGCGCTGTCGCGTTCGCCGCGGAAATCCGGATTTCCGCGCAGGAAGAAGTCGTGCCCGCGCGGCGGGGATCGACAGGAATGAGGTCACGGTGAGTCCCGAGGAATTGCGAACCCGCCTGGAAGGCTGCTACGTGACGATCCCGACCCCGTTCAAGGACGAGGCCGGCTTTCCCGTCGACGAGGCGGTGCTGCGCCGCTATGCCCGCTTCCTGATCGAGGGCGGGCTGACCGCCCGCACCGCGACCTTTCTCGCCGGCGGCGCCGCCGGGGATTTTTCCACCATGACCTTCGACGAGCGGCTGCGGGTCGCCGAGGTGGTGCTCGACGAGGTCGGCGGCCGGATTCCGGTGGCAATGGGTGCCCAGACCACCAGCACCCTGGAACTCGTGCGCCTCGCCAAGGCGGCACAGGCCATGGGTGCCGATTTCATCCAGGTGTCCTGTCCCTTCTACTTCAACCATGTCGAGGCGGATTTCGAGGAATTCGTCCGCGCCGCTGCGGAGGCGGCGCCGCGGATCGGCATCATCGTCTACAACACCTTCTGGACGGCGACGGCGGTCTCCTTCGCCATGGTCGAAAGACTGGCGAAGATTCCGAATGTCGTCGGCCTGAAATGGGCGACGCCGCGCACCGATGCCATGGAGTTCGAGGACGTCGTCTCGCATTTCTCCGACCGGTTCACGGTGATCGACAACAACCTGTTCTTCGCCTACAGCGCCATGCCGGCGCTGGGCGCCCGCGCCTTCGAGGTGCATCTCTGCAACTTCTGGCCGGAATGGGGCACCAAGCTGATCGGCGAGGTCGACGGCCGGGAACTATCCGGAAATCGCCCGCATGCTGGTCCAGGAAGCGATGCCCTTCTACAAGCTCTGGGTCAGGATCGAGCGCGAATTCACCAGCGGCGACGGCTACCTCGACAAGCTCTGCATGGAGCTGGTCGGGCTGCCGGGCAGCCGCTGCCGCCCGCCGACCCGCGACATCCGCCAGCAATACCGCGCCGACACGCTTGCCATGATGCGCAAGATCGGCGTGCCGCGCCTGGTGGCCAAGTGACATCGGCCGCCGCATTCAAGCCTACCGCCGACCGCAGCGGAACGGCGGCATCACCTGTAACCTTGAGGGAGGACTGAGATGAAACGGATCAATACGCTCTTCACCTGGACTGCGGCGGTGGCCGTGCTGGGCCTGGTGGCGGTGCAGACCGCGCGCGCCGAGGACTCGGTTCGGCTGCGTCTCAACTGGATGTATTACGGCTCCCATGCCGGCTTCGCCTATGGCAAGGACAAGGGCTACTACAAGGATGCCGGCATCGATCTCGACATCCGTTCGGGCAACGGATCCGGGTCGGCGCATCGGCTGGTCGCCAACGGCGACAGCACCTTCTCCTATGGTTCCTGCGCCTCGATGACCAATCTCGCCGCCCAGGGCGCGCCGCTGATCTCGATCGGCGTGATCGATGCCATGGGCACCGAGGCGATCATCGTGCGGCCTGATGCCGGCGTGAAGGACATCAAGGACCTGAAGGGCAAGAGCCTGCTGACCACGGCCAATGCCGGCGTCAATACCTTCTTTCCCGCTCGTCCTGAAGAATGCCGGGCTTGCCGGAATCCGACGTGAAGATCACCAACGTGCCGGACGGCGCGCTGGTCTCGAGCTATCTGCAGAAGGCGCGGCGGGGCGGTCGGCATGCTCGGCGGGCTCGACGACAAGCCGGCCGAGATCAAGGCCAATGGCGGCGCGCAGCCGGTGACCTTCCCGTATTCGGACTACGGCGTGAACCAGGTCGGCTACTGCATCGTCGCCACCAAGGAGACCGTGGAGAAGAATCCGGACCTGGTGAAGCGCTTCATGGCGGCGACCATCAAGGCCTACAAGGAGACCGAGGCCAATCCGGATGCGGCGATCGCCTCGATGGCCGACATCGTCGGCGGCTCGATGGCGGAGGATGCCGGCAAGGCGCAGGCCCGCGAGGTGCTGGATGTGACGCTGAGCGTGCTCTATTCCAAGGCCAACAAGGACAAGGTGCTCGGGCTCAACGTGCCCGAGGACTGGAACGACATGCTGGAGCTGATGAAGAAGTACAATGACCTGAAGACCGACCAAGCCGGCGACCGCCTTCTACACCAACGACTTCCTGCCGAAATGACCGTGGGGTGATTGCCCGGGGGCCGGATGAGATGCGCCGGCCCCCGCCCCTTCCCGCGGCTTCCTCTCTTCCCGGCCCTTTCGTTCCCGGCCGGCAGCCGCGATACTGGTTGCCGGCCGGCTTTCGGGATTCCATGAGTTCGCAGATGAGTGTCGCTGTCGACATCAGATCGGTTGCCAAGATCTTCGGTGCCGGGCCGGACGCGGTCCACGCCTTCGGCCCGGCCGACCTGGCGGTCGAGGCCGGCGAATTCGTGTCCCTGCTCGGTCCGTCGGGCTGCGGCAAGTCGACCCTGATGCTGATGATCGCCGGGCTGCTGCCGCTGTCGCAGGGCGAGATCCGGATGAACGGCGAGACCGTGGCGGCGCCGCAGACCGATATCGGCATCATGTTCCAGGACAATACGCTGGTGCCCTGGCGCACGTCGCGGCAACATCGCCCTGCAGCTCGAGTTGCGCGGGCTGGATCGCCGCGGCGCATCGCGGGGCGCGTCGACGAACTGCTCCGCCAGGTCCAGCTGGAGGATTTCGCCTATCGCTATCCGCACGAGCTGTCCGGCGGCATGCAGCAGCGCGCCGCCTTCTGCCAGGCCCTGGTCCACGATCCACAGACCGTGCTGCTCGACGAGCCGCTCGGCAAGCTCGACGCCATGACCCGCGAAAGCATCCGCACCGACCTGCAGGCACTCTGGATGCAGAAGCGGCCGACCGTGGTCTTCGTCACCCACAGCGATCGAGGAGGCGGTGCAGCTGTCGAGCCGGGTCTGCGTGATCACGCCGCGGCCCGGCCGCATCGACCGGATCATCGACGATCGACCTGCCCTGGCCGCGCGACCTCGAGGTCAAGAGCAGCCCGGCCTTCGTCGGCTATGTCCGCGAGCATTCAGGAGATCTTCCATGGCTACGGCGTCCTCTGACGACGGCCGCCTGCCGGCGAAGCGGCTGGCCTGTTCGGCCACCTGGCGCGATGGGCGGCGAATCCTGGATGTTCGCTCGCCTTCTTCGCCGGCTTCTTCCTGTTCTGGGAGTACGTCGATCGATCTGCTTCGACATCCCGCGCTACATCCTGCACGCCAGCCCATCGGAGATCGTCGTCAACGGGCTGGGCGGATATCGACCGCCTGCTCGACTACACCTGGGTCACCGGCGTTGAGGCCATCGCTCGGCTATGCCGTCGCCGTCGTCCTCGCGGTGCCGCTCGGGCTGGCGATCGCCTTCTCCTCGCATCCTGCGCCGGACCATCTATCCGTTCTTCGTCTGCATCGAGATGACGCCGAAGATCGCCTTCGCGCCGCTGTTCATCTCCTGGCTCGGCTTCGGCCTGCTGCCGAAGGTCATCATCGTCTTCCTGGTCTGCTTCTTCCCGATCGTGCTGAACGCCATCCTCGCCTTCAGCTCGCTGAGCGAGGAGCTGACGCGCTTCTGCGCGCTCGACCGGCGCCGGCGTCTGGCGCAGCCTTCATCAAGGTGCGGCTGCCGGCGGCGCTGCCGCAATGCTTCGTCGGCTTCAAATATGCGCGCGATCAACGCCACGGTCGGCGCCACGATCGCGGAATTCATCGGCAGCGACCAGGGCCTCGGCTTCTACATCCAGATCGTCACCGGCAACATGCGGCCCGACCTCGCCTTTGCCGGCATCTTCCTGCTGACCCTGCTCGGCCTGCTGCTGTTCGGCGCTGGTCACGCCTGGCCGAGCGGCTGCTGATCCCCTGGCACATTTCGGTGCGACGCAACAAATAGGTGCCCGCCATGCCACAAGCGCAATTCGACGCCGGCGAGCTCCGGCTCTTCGCCACCGCCGCCCTGCGGCAGGCGGGGCTGCCCCGGGAGCCGGCGGAGGTGGTGGCAGAGGGGCTGGTGGAGGCCGACCTTCTCGGCCATTCGACCCATGGACTGGCGCTGCTCGGTGACTACGTCGACGAGCTCCAGGCCGGGACCATGACCGCCACCGGCCGGCCGGAGGTCGTCTCGAGCCTGGGCGCCGTCGCCACCTGGGATGCGCGCAAGCTCCCGGGCGTCTGGACCACGGTGTTGGCGATCGAGGAGGCGACCCGCCTGGCGAGTACATTGGGCATGGGGGCAGTTGCGCTCCGCCGGTCGCATCATATCGCCTGTCTGGCGAGTTTTCTCGAGGCGCCGGCGCGGCGGGGATTCCTCACCCTGGTCTTTTCCTCCGACCCCGGGGAGGCGCATGTGGTGCCGTTCGGCGGGGTGACGCCGGTGCTGATGCCGGATCCGATCGCCGCCGGCATTCCGGACCGGCCGGATCCGATCCTGATCGACATCAGCACCTCGATCACCACCATGGGTATGAGCAACCGGGCGCGGCGCGAAGGCGCGAAACTCCCGGGGAGGTGGCTGCAGGACGCGGCGGGCCGGCCGACCGACGACCCGACCGATCTCGGCAAGGGCACCACGCTGCTGCCGGTCGGCGGCGCGGATCACGGCCACAAGGGCTATGCCCTGGGCCTGCTGGTCGAGGCGCTGACCCAGGGCCTGGGCGGCCATGGCCGGCGCGACCAGCCCGGCGGCTGGGGGGCGGCGGTCCTGGTCCTCGCCTTCAATCCGGCGGCCTTCGGCGGCCTCGAAGGCTTTCTCGACCAGGTGCAGTTCCTGTCCGATGCCTGCCGCGCCGCCAGGCCGGTTCCCGGCGGTGCGCCGGTCCGTCTCCCCGGGGAGGCCGGCCTCGCCCGGAAGCGCGCGGCCTTGCGGGACGGTCTCGAGCTGCGGACCGACATCCTGGCCGGGCTGACGGCGCTCGCCGGACGGTTCTCCCTGGTCCTGCCGCAGCCTAGGTGAGGTCCTTCGCCTCCAGGCTGTAGCGCAGGGTGACCGGCCGGCCGGGCGCGAAGGCGATGCTGGTGGCATAGCCGCGATCGTTGATCGGCGACTGCGCCAGGCTGACCGAGCGGGCGAAATCGAAGGCGCTGGCGGTGGGCTCGATCCCCAGGCCGCGGAAGCTGCCGTTCCAGGGCGCGGTCTTCAGGGCGCGGTCGCTGATCCAGATCTGGCAGGCGGGGAGGAGGTCCTGGTCCCAGGCCAGCTCCAGCACCGCGGCTTCGTCGAGGAATTCGGCCCGGACGGGGCCGGTAACGCCGAGCAGCTGCACCACGTCCTCGGCCTCCGCGCCGGTCGGCATCCGGGACAGATCGACGCTGCCGCCCTCCCGCCCGGGAACCGCCGCGAGATCGCGGAATTCCCGGCCGGGAGCCGCCAGCATCCGGTCGGGTTCGACGACGGCGGGATAGGTCAGGCCGAGGGCGAACCGGGTCGCGATCCGCAAGGCGCCGGGGCGCTCGGGGAGTTGCAGGATCGGGTGCAGGCCGAGCGGATAGCGGCAGTCGCGCCGCGCCTCCACCACCAGCTCGAGATCCAGCCGCGACCGTCCCGGCACCGGGCGAATCCGCCGCGTCAACCGGGCGATATCGTGGTTTTCCGGGTAATCCAGCTGGATCTCGACATGGTCCGCGCCGGTGGAAACCGCCCGCCACGGGTCGTTCGCGGCAGGACCATGGGCCGGGTCGTTGACCGCCGTGTCGAGCACGCCGGCCCAGGCCGGGACCGGATCGCGCAGCGGCCCGCCGACGCCGAAGGGCAGGCAGGGGAATTCGCCGCCGAGCCAGCGCATATGGCCGGGAAAGCGGTCTTCCGCCAGTTTCCCGCCCCAGGGCGCCTGGGCCAGCGGCGCGAACCACCGGCCGTCGGCCAGGCGAAAGGCGCAATCCCAGAGGATGCCCCCGGTCGCCAGCACCAGCGCCCGGCCATGTGACCAGTCGAGGCGCCAGGAGAGCGGCGCGGTCATCGTCCGGCGAACAGCCGTTTCGCCGCCGGCGCGTACCTGGCCACCTTGTCCGGATCGAGGGCGACGCCGAGGCCCGGCCCCTGCGGGATCGCCAGGAAGCCCTCGGCATCGAGCTTGAAGGGATGTTCGAGGAGACCGTCGACATAGGGGCTGCCGCCGATGAATTCCACCAGGTCGGTCAAGGGCATGGCGGCGGCCATCTGCAGGTCGGCGGCGACCCCGAGGGCGGTGTTCCAGCCGTGGCCGACATACTTGATGCCGAACTCGTCGGCCATCCAGGCGATCCGCCGCTGCTCGCTGATGCCGCCGACCTTGGTGGCGTCGGGCTGGACGATGTCGAGGGCGCCGCGGGTGAACCAGGGCAGGAAGGTCTGCCGCCGGGTCAGCACCTCGCCGCCGGCAAGCGGCACCGGGCTCTGGCGCCGGAGCTCGCAATGGTCGTCGATGGCATCCGGCCGCAGGGCCTCCTCGAACCAGCCGATGGCGTGGGCCTGCAGCATGTGCGCGGTGCGGATCGCCCATTTCAGCCCCTGGGGCCAGTAGGCGTCGCTGGCGCCGGCATCGACGAAGAGCTGGGCCTCGGCCCCGGCCGCCTGGCGCGCCGCCCGCACGATCGCCTCGTCCAGCGCCGGGTTGTCCCGCCGCCCGAAGGGCCCCCAGCCGATCTTGAAGGCGCGGAAGCCCTGGTCGCGGAAGCGGGCGACACTGTCGGCCATCTGCGCCGGCTCCTCCATCAGCAGCGAGCAATAGGGCTTCACCCGGGTCCTGTAGGTGCCGCCCAGCAGGCGGCCGACCGGCTGGCCCAGGGCCTTGCCGAGGATGTCCCAGAGGGCGATGTCGATGCCGCTGATCGTATGGGTGAGGCGTGCCGCCGCGACCCATCCAGAACGTATGCTGGTTGAGTTTTTCGCTGACTCGCTCCGGCTCCAGCGCATTCTCCCCACGGTAGAACGGCTCCAGCACCTTCAGCGCCGCCTCGACCAGGCCGCCATTGGTGAAGACGCTGCCGAAGCCGGTGATGCCGGCATCGGTATGGACGGCCACCAGGGTGTGGACGGAATCCTCCGGCCGGATCTCGTGCGACCAGCCGCCCTTGGGGCTCTCGCCCAGCAGCGGCGCGGCGACGATGGAGGTGATCTTGATGTCGGTCGGGGTCATCGGGGCCATCCGTCAGAAGGTTGCCGAGACGCCGCCGTCGACCATCAGGATCTGGCCGGTCACGTAGCGCGCGTCGTCGGAGCAGAGGAAGTATGCCGGTCCGGCCATGTCGCCGGGATTGCCATAACGCCGCAGCGGGATGCGGCCGTATTTCACGTAGATGTCGCGGAACCAGTCGGAATCGTATTCGTGGCTGCCGTCGGGCAGGATCGACATGCGGGTATCGACGAAGCCCGGTGCGATCGCATTCACCATGATGGCGTCCTTGGCAAGGTCGCAGGCGAGCGCCCGGGTGAAATTCACGATGGCGCCCTTCGCCGTCGAATAGGGGATGGCATCGACGCTGCCGCGCATGCCCATGATCGAGGCGATGTTGAGGATGCGGCGCCCTTCGCCGCCCTTCTTCAGCAGCGGCACGAAGGCCAGCGTCATGCGGATGGCCCCGTCCTGGTTGATCCGGATCACGTCGTGATAATGCGCCATGGTCATCCTCTCGATGCCCGTGGTATCGACGATCGCGGCATTGTTCACCAGGATCTCGCAGCGGCCGAACTGCGCCTCGACCGCGGCCGCCAGCGCGGCGACGCTGGCATCCTTGCCGATATCGACGGTCATCGCGACGGCACTGCCGCCGGCGGCGGCGATGCGCGCCGCGGCGTCGCGCGCGCCCTGTTCCTTGATGTCGGCGATGACGATCCGGGCGCCCTCCGCGGCGAGGCGGCTGGCGATCCCGAAGCCGATGCCCTGGGCGCCTCCCGTGACCACCGCGACGCGGTCCTGCAGCCGCCGACTTGAATCCGCCGCCATCTCAATCCTCCTCGATTTCGCCCTTGGGTTTCAGCAGGCGCGACGCCAGCAGCGCCAGCGCAATGGATACCAGCAAGACCAGCGTCACCAGCGCGTTGATCTCCGGCGTGAACCCCACCCGCATCATCGCCCAGAGCCGGAGCGGCAGGGTCATCTGGTCGCCGGCGAGGAAGACTGCTGATCAGCGTCTCGTCGAAGGACAGGGTCAGCGCCAGCAGCGCCCCGGTGAGAATGGCGGACGCCAGGTGCGGCAGCAGCACGTGATGCAGGGTCTGCCAGCGGCTGGCGCCAAGGTCGAAGGAGGCTTCCAGCATCGACGGCGGCAGCGCCTGCAGGCGGGTGAGGACGAGCCGGTAGGCGACCGCCAGCACGAAGATGGTATGGCCGACGATGATGGTATAGATGCCGCGGTCCATGCCGGCGCGCGCCGAGGCAACCAGCAGCGCCAGTCCGGTGACGATGGGCGGCATCAGGAACGGCAGGTAGATCAGGGTCATCAGCAGGCCGCGGGCGATGGCGCCGTTCCATTCTGTATAGAGGGCCAGTACGACGGCGAGTACCGAGGCGATAACCACCGAGCACAAGGCGACGATGGCGGTGTTGGTGAGGGCGTCCATCACGCTGGCATTCGACCACAGCGTCCAGTAATGGCTGACGGTGAAGGTGTCCCACAGGATCTTGCCGCGGCGGATCTCGACGACGGAGAACACCGCGCTGACGATCACCGGCGCATAGAGCACCAGGAAGGTCGCCAGGGTGAGCAGCATGGCGAGGAACTCGGCAACGCGTTCGCCGCGGGGGCGCAGCAGCTTCATACCCGCCTCCGGCTGGCGGCGAAACCGGCGCCGGCGATCAGCAGCAGGGCGACCAGCATCAGCACCGCCGCCATCGCCGCGCCGAATGGCCAGTCATAAGCGAGGCCGAACTGCGAGAAGATCACCCGCCCGATGGTGAAGCCGGTGGTGCCGCCGACCATCTGCGGCGTGATGAAGTCGCCGAGCGCCAGGACGAAGGCGAACAGCGCGCCGGCGATGGTGCCGGGCAGCGACAGCGGGAAGACGATGCGCCGGAACGTGTCCCAGCCGCCGGCGCCGAGATCGATCGAGGCCTGCAGCAGCGATCGCGGGATCCGCTCCAGGGTCAGGAAGATCGGCAGGATCACATAAGGCAGGTAGATCACCATCATGGTGATCAGCACGGCGCGCTGGTTGAACAGGAAGACCTGGCTCGGCTGGTCGAGGACGCCCAGGGTGACCAGGCCCTGGTTCAGCAGCCCGTTCAGGCCCAGGATCGAGCGCAGGGTATAGAGCTTCACGATGTAGCTCATGAACAGCGGCAGGGCCGCCAGCTGCAGCACCGCATAGCGCCGCACGCCCTTCTGCCGCCAGATGTACCAGGCGACCGGATAGCCGATCAGCAAAGAGAGCAGCACCACCTGCAGGCAGAGCCACAGCGTTCCGAGGAAGGTGCTGAGATAGGTCCAGTTGCCGAGAAAGTTGCCGTAGTTGAGCAGGGTCCAGTCGAAGATGATCTCGTGCTTCTCGGCATGGGCGAAAGACATCGCCAGGAACGCCCCGATCGGCATGGCGATGACCAGGACGGGCAGCGCCGCGACGGCGGCGAAGATGATCCAGCGAAGGCCCAGGGACGGCATGATCAGGCCGGCACGACGACGGCGTCGGCCGGGTCGTAGGAGACCGGCACCCGGTCGCCCGGTTCGGGGACGCGGGCGCCGCCGTCGCCGGCGATACGCATGTCGAGCCGGATGTCCGTCGCCGTCGCCGCGCGCAGCAGCAGGCGGGTCGAGGCGCCGCCGAAGACGACTTCTTCGACGATGGCGTCGATCGAAGGGCCGGTGTCCGAAAGGCGCAGGGATTCCGGCCGGATCGCCAGCAGGACGGGGCCCGGGGCCAGCGTCGTGGCGGCGCAGGGCAGGGGGCCGAGTGCCGTCTGCACCTCGGCCGCCGACGGCGACAGCCGGCCCTCGATCAGGTTGTTGTCGCCGAAGAAGCCCGCGACGAAGCGCGTCTGCGGCCGGTAATAGAGTTCCTTCGGCGAGCCCTGCTGCTCGATGCGCCCCTGGTTCATCACCACGATGCGGTCCGACATGGTGATGGCCTCGTCCTGGTCGTGGGTGACGAAGACGAAGGTGGTCCGGATCTGCCGCTGGATGCGCTTCAGGAACAGCTGCATCTGCCGGCGCAGGCTGGCATCGAGTGCCGCCAGCGGTTCATCGAGCAGGATCACCTTCGGCTCGCAGACGATCGCCCGCGCCAGGGCGACGCGCTGCTTCTGGCCGCCGGAGAGCTGCGCCGGAAAGCGGTCGCGCAAGGCGGTGAGCCCGACGATCTCCAGCGTCTCGTCGACCAGGGTCCGGGTCCGCGCGCGGTCGCGCCGCTGCACCAGCGGACCGTAGCCGGCATTCTGCGCCACCGTCATATGCGGGAACAGCGCATAGTCCTGGAATACCGTGTTGAAGGGCCGCCGGTTCGCCGGCAGCCGGGTGATGTCCTGGCCCTCAAACAGGATGGCGCCGCCGTCCGCCGCGGCAAAGCCGCCGATCAGGCGCAGGACCGTGGTCTTGCCGGAGCCCGAGGGGCCGAGCAGGGTCAGGAACTCGCCATAGGCGATGTCGAGCGAGAACGCCGGCAGGACCTCGATCTGGCCATAGACCTTCCGGACGTCCCTCAGTTCCAGACTCATGCCTGCCTCCGTCTAGGCGACCTTATATCGCCTGACGACATCCCAATCCACCTCGACGCCGAGGCCAGGCCGGGTGGGCAGCGGAATCGTCCCGTCGGGAAGCAGCACGAGCTCCTCCTGCGCCAGCTCGCGCCGGAGCCGCTCGTGGCAGAGCTGCGGCGGCAGGTATTCGATGAAGGCGCAATGGTCGGTGACGAAGGCCAGATGGGCGGTACCGGAGATGGTGATGCCGGTCTTCCAGCAATGCGGCACGATCTTGCGGTTGCGGGCCTTGGCCATGTCGCAGACGATCTTCGCCTCGCCGATCCCGCCGACCCGGCCGACATCCGGCTGCGCCACCTGCACCCGTCCGACGTCCAGCAACTCGGCGAACTCGAACCGGGTCGCCAGCCATTCGCCGAAGGCGATCGGCATGGGCGCCGCCTCGGTCAGCTTGGCCATCTCGCCGACATTGTCGGACCAGAGCGGGGTCTCCAGGAAATAGACGTTGAACTCCCGCCAGTCCCTGACGGTCTCGAGGCAGGTGGCCGCGTCCTTCCACAGGTACTGGACGTCGACCATCAGGGTGATCTCGGGGCCGATCGTCTTGCGCACCGCCGCCAGGACCTCGGTGTGCCGTTCATAGCTCTCGCGCATGCCGCCATGGGCATAGGGTCCGTTCATGGTGATCTCGGTCTTCATCGCCTTGAAGCCGAGCCCCTTCGCCTTCTCCGCCGAGGCGCAGAGCGCGTCGCGGTATTCCTCGAAGCGGTGTCCCGCCGGCTGCAGCGAGGCATAGGGCGTGATGAACTGCCGGGTCGCGCCGCCCAGCAGCTGATGCACCGGTTGCCCCAGCGCCTTGCCGCAGAGATCCCACAGCGCCACGTCGATGGCGCTCATCGCGTGGATCACCATGCCGCGGCGGCCGTTCATGGCGGTGCCCAGGTACATCTTCTTCCAGATCTCGCCGATCTGGAATGGATCGGCGCCGATCAGCATCTCCTTGATGCAGAGGCCCATCGTATGGGTGCCGGGCGCCTCGATGCAGGTCTTCGCCATCCAGGGATTGGCATCGCACTCGCCGACGCCGGTGACGCCGCCATCGGTGCGGATGACGACGACGAAGCTGTCCTGGGCCGAGGAGGTGAAGCTCGCGTCGTAGTCCGGCGCCAGCAGCACATGACATTCGACATCGGTGATCTTCAGGCGCGGCGGCGCGCCGTTCAGGCGTGGCGAGACGGTTTCGAAGGGCATGGGTATTCCCGCAAAATGAGGAGGATCATCCGGCCGGAGACGGAGAGTCGCCGGCCGGACCCGGGATCGGGAGGTGCTGCGCTCAGCCGGCCTTCACCTCGTTCCAGACCGCGACCCGCTTCTCGTAGTTCTCCGCCTGCTGCAGCCAGGAGAGCTTGTCGCCGTAGGTGAAGCCCGCCGCCTTGTTGACCTCGACATTGGTCGTGTTGCCGTAGCCGGCCTTGTTGGTGAGGACGGTGCCGACGGCGCCGGCCAGGCAGCCGTCGATCCACTGATGCGCCAGGTCGACGTCCTTGACGCCGGCGCTCATCACCCAGCAGTCGAGCCAGCCGATGGCGCCTTCCTTCGGGATCGCCAGCGCGGCATTGACGCCCTTCTTCTTCAGGGCCGGCACCTGCGGCTCGCCCATCGAGAACATCACCTTGATGCTGTTCTGGGCGAACATGGTGACGCCCTCGTCGAAGCCGGCATAGTAGCTGAGCAGCAGCTTCTTCTGCGCAATCAGCTTCTGCTTCACCGTCTCGAAGTCGGCGTCGGACAGGTTGTAGGGGTTGGGCAGGCCCGCCGCCAGGGCACCCCAGGTGATGCGAGTTGTTCGCGTCATCCATCGAGATCAGCTGCTGGGCATATTGCGGATCCCACATGACCGCCCAGCAATCCGGCGCGGTCGGGAAGGCATCGGCATCGTAGACCATCGGCAGCGAGCCCCAGGCGAAGGGCAGGCCGAATTGCTTCTCGCCGCGCACGATGGCATCCGACCTTGTGGAATTCCGGTGCCAGGTTGGCGGCATTCGGCATCTTCGACAGGTCGAGCGGCGACAGCAGGTTGGCGTCGATGTAGCGCGAGAAGATCGAGGTGTCGAAGGTGACGACGTCGAAGTCGGCGCCCTTGCGAGCCCTGCATCTTGGCGAACATCTCGTCGGCCGAGCCGACATAGACGACCTTCACCTCGGCGCCGGTCTTGGCCTTGAACGGATCCAGCCATTCCGGCTCGGCATAGCCTTCCCAGGTCAGCACGCGCAGCTCTTTCGCCGCCGCCCGCAGCACCCGCGGCGCCGCGATCAGGGCGCCGGCCGCCGCCGACCCGATCAGGAAACCGCGGCGATCAAATCCTTGTTTCTTGGTCATCTCTCTTCTCCCTGCTGCAGATTGTCGTTAGATTGCGTTGGAGTCCGCCGTCCTAGGCGCGTTCCTCGGCGAGGCGGAGCACGATCCGGTTGACCGTACCCGATTCCACCAGGGCGATCGCCTCGTTGATGCGCGACAGCGGCCAGACCTCGGAGATCAGCGATTCCAGGTTGAGCAGCCCGTGCCGGACCAGGCGCAGGACCTTGGGGAAATCGATCATCGGGCGGGTCGAGCCGTAGCTCGAGCCGATGACCTTGTTCTCGTCCTGGGCGATCCAGTAGGGCGGGAAGCCGGCCAGGGCATTCTCCGTCGGCTGGCCGATCAGCACCGTGGTGCCGGCGCGGCAGGTCGCCTTGTAGGCCTGCTCGGCGATCTCGACCTGGCCGGTGGCCTCGAAGGTGTAGTCGGCGCCGCCCTCGGTGATTTCGCGCACCCGGGCGACCGGGTCGCCCTGAGAGGCGTTGACGAAATGCGTGGCGCCGAAGCGCAGCGCCTGCGCCTCCTTCTCGGGGCGCAGATCGACGGCGACGATGGGCAGGGCATTGCACAGCTTGGCGCCCTGGATGACGCTCAGCCCGACGCCGCCGCAGCCGAAGACGGCGACGCTCTCGCCGGGGCGGATCTGTGCGGTGTTCAGCGCGGCGCCGATGCCGGCCATCGCGCCGCAGCCGAGCAGGCAGGCCTGTTCGACCGAGGTCGCGGGATCGACGGTGATCGCCCCGTTATGCGGCACGACCGTGTATTCGCAGAACGACGACACCAGGCTGAGGTGATGGATCGGGGTCCCGTTCATTTCGAAGAACCGGGTGGTGTCGTCCCACATCGTTCCGGCGGCGGCGGCGCGGGCCACCTCCTCGCAGAGGACGCTGCGGCCGGTGACGCAGAACTTGCACTGCCCGCAGGAGGGGGTGAAGGTCAGGATCACCTTCTCGCCGATCCTTGACTTCGGCACGCCGGGCCCGACCAACTCGATGATGCCGCAGGCCTCGTGGCCGAAGATCGCCGGCTTCGGGTGGACCCAGACGTTGCGCAGGTAGTGGATGTCGCTGCGGCAGATGCTGGTGGTCAGCAGCTTGACCCGCACCTCCATCTCGTGCGGATCGTCGACGAGAACCTGGCGCAGGCTGAGGACGTCGCCCTCGCCGCCGGTGTCGCATACGGCTGCCGTCATCGTCAGTCGGGCCATCGCCGGTCTCCGTCGCGTCAGATCATGGTCATGCCGCCGTCGATCGGCAACACGACACCGGTGATGAAGGAGGCCTTGTCGGAACTGAGGAAGACCGCGGCGCCGGCGATCTCCTCCGGGGTGGCATAGCGGCCGAGCGGATGCAGGCCGGCCAGGACCTTCATGCCTTCCGCCTCGCCGCCGGGCATGCCGGCGGCATAGCCGCGGGTGAGGGGCGTGTCGATGACGCCGGGGGCGATGACATTGGCGCGCAGGCCCGCCTTGGCATAGTCGGCGGCGATGCAGCGCGCCAGGTGCTGCAGGCCGGCCTTGGCGACGTTGTAGGCGACGTCGCCTTCCCAGGCGACGATGCCGGCGACCGAGCCGATGAAGATGATCGACGGGTTTCGCCCCTTCAGCAGCGCCGGGATGAGCCGTTTCGACAGGCGGAAGGCGGCCGTCAGGTGCAGGCCGAGCATGCGGTCCCAGGTATCGTCCGGGGTCTCGTGGGTGGGTGCGGTCTGCGAGACGTCGATCCCGGCGCAATGCACGAAGATGTCGAGGCCGCCGAGTCCGGCGACCGCCGCATCCGCCGCGCGGTCGCTCTGCTGGCGATCGAGGAGATCGGCCTGGACGACGATGCTGGCGCCGTGCCGGTCGGGCAGGCTCCTGGCGAGGGCCTCGGCCTGGGCGGCGTGGCGCGAGGCGCCGATGGCGACGCGGGCGCCTTCCGCCGCGAAGCCCCTGGCGATCGCCGCGCCGATTCCGCTCGACCCGCCGGTGACATAGGCCCGCCGGCCCTCTAGCACGCCGCTCATGCCGCCTCCCTGGATGCCGTCCCGCCCGGGTGCCGTCCCGCCCGGGTGCCGCCGCCATCGCCGGCACCGCGAAGGCTGCGCCCCGCGGCGCCGTGTCGTGGCACGGTCGCTTCTTGTATACAAGTATACACAGGCGCGGGGAGTCAAGCTTCGCGTGGCCGCGGCAGGCTCAGACGTATTTCTCCAGCACGTCGACGGTGCTTTCCCAGCCGATGCGCTGGAAGTTCTCCGACAGCCAGTTGTCGGCGGTCTCGTAGCCGAGCCGGTGCAGGTGCTCGAGGAAGGCGCGCTCGGTGTTCATCTTGCTGAGCGCGCCGTAGCGCGCCAGCTCGGCCTCGGCGCTGATCTGGTGGAAGCGCACCGCGGTGTAGCGGTCGTTGTTGAGCTCGCCGCTTTCCACCAGGCTGGTGATGGTGGCGATGCCGGCCATTTCCCGCACCAGGCTGGCGTTGAAGGTCATCTCGTTGATGCGGTTCAGGATGTCGCGCGAGGAGACCGGCACGTCGGCGCGCGACAGCGGGTTGATCTGCACGATGACCACGTCGCTGCTGGCGCATTCGTGGATCAGCGGGTAGATCGCCGGGTTGCCGAGATAGCCGCCGTCCCAGTAGAACTCGCCGTCGATCTCCACCGCCTCGAACATCAGCGGCAGGCAGGCGGAGGCCATCAGCGTCTGCGCGGTCAGTTCCGGCGTGCGGAACAGCCGCGACTTGCAGGTGCGGACGTTGGAGGCGGTGACGAAGAGCTTGACGTCCGGCCGCTGCCGCAGGCCCTCGAAATCGACCAGCTCCTCCAGGAGGTCGCGCAGCGGATTGAGCTTCAGCGGGTTGAGCTGCGCGGGCGACCAGATGCGGGTCATGAAATCCAGCATCATGAAGGTCGGGTCGGCGTCGACCGCCCAGGGATTGGCGAAGGCGGGCAGGTTGCGGAACGGGCTGCGCGGCAGGCTGCAGGCCTCGGCCACCCGGCCCCAGAAGGTCTCCAGCGCGTCGATGGCGCCCTGGCGCCTGGCCTTGATGAAGCCGTCGGCGAAGACCACGGCGTTCATCGCCCCGGCGCTGGTGCCGCTGATGCCGTCGATATAGATCCGGGGGTCGCTCATCAGCCGGTGCATGACGCCCCAGGTGAAGGCGCCGTGCGAGCCGCCGCCCTGCAGGGCGAGGCTGATATGCTTCACCCCCGTCCGGCGCGGCCGCGGCGCGGGGGTCACGATTTCAGGGCTGCTGTCGTCGGCTCCCGGCCTGTCCATGCCGTCTCCTCGGCGGCGCCGCATCGGCGTCGGCCGGCATGATGGGCAAGGAATGGTTTAGAAGAGCTGAAGGCGCCGCCCCGGAAGGCCGTCCTCAGGCCCGGGCGCGCGGCGCTTTCCCGTTGCCGGCCAAGGGCTTGCGGGCAGCGGCCCGGGCGGCCGGCCGCGACGCCTTGTGGCGCAGCCGCAGGATGTGGGATTCGAGCTCGCGCGCCACCGCCGGGCTGCCGGCGAGCAGCATCTCCAGCAGCCGGCGGTGCTGGGCGATCACCACGTCGAACTTCCGCTCCGAGGCGATCTCGCGCCCGAAGATGATGACGATGTGCCGCGACAGCGCCTCCCAGAGCTTCAGCACGATGTCGTTGTCGGAGGCGATGCAGATCTCGCGGTGGAAGGCGATGTCGCAGCGGCGCAGGCCCGCCCAGTCGGAGCGCCGCGCCACCGCCTCCATATGGGCGATGATGTCCTGCAGCCCGGCGGCGCGCTGCGGGTCGGCGCGGAAGGTCCGCATCGCACCCTGGGCGGCGATCCATTCCAGCGCGATGCGCGCCTCGTTCACCTTGTCGATCACGTCGGCGTCGAAGGCGGCGACGCGGGCGCCGCGGTTCGGCAGCACCTGCAGGATGCCCTGCGCCTGCAGGATCTTGATCGCCTCGCGGATCGGCACCCGGCTGACCTGCAGCTGGCTCGCCACCACCTCCTCGACGATGCGCGCGCCGGGCTCCAGGGTGCCCTGGGCGATGGCGTTGACGATGGCGTCGGCCACCGCCTCGCCGAGCTGCGGCGCCGCCGCCGGGCGGATCGATTGCAGGGTGGAGAAGGCGGCGGGAGCGGGCTTCGGGGCCGCGGCCGGACGGGAGGACTTCGCTCTGGCAGATGTCATAGCCGGTTCATGACCTAAAAGCCGATCGCGGGTCAAGGCCCGCCTGCCGAGCGGCGGCGTCGCCGGCCCGGCCCGCGGGGTGCCGGAAAAGGTGCGCCGATTTCAGATTGTATACAAGTATGCAATTTGCTACGGTCGCCCCCGGTCGGCCGGAACAAGCGCGCCTCCGGCAGCAAGGCGAGGCGCCCGGCCGCGGATGTGCGGTTCAACCGATCCGGCGCGGCCGGAACTCACTGGGGAGGCAAAGATGAAACGGCGTAACTTCGTGACGGCCGCGGCTCTGGCGGCGGTGATCGGCCTGACCATGGCGCCGGCGCAGTCCCGCGCCGACGATACCGCGGTGCCGGCGCCCGGCGTCAGCAAGCGGATCGACGAGATCAAGGCGCGCGGCACCCTGAAGGTCGGCGTGCTCGGCGAGTTCCCCTGGCTGAAGGAGCTGACCTCCGGCTCCGGCGAGCCCTTCGAGGGCTCGGCCTGGGCGCTGGCCAAGGAATATGCCGATCGCCTGGGCGTGAAGCTGGAGACCGTCCCGGTCAGCCACGAGACCAAGGTGCCGATCCTCGCCACCGGCCAGGTCGACATCAGCATCGCGCCGCTCTCGGTCACCGACGAGCGCAAGAAGGTGGTCGACTTCATCGTCTATTCGAAATCGACGCTCTGCCTGTTCGGCAAGGCCGACAATCCCAAGCTCGCCAATGTCGGCTCGGTCGACGACCTGAACAACCCCGACATCACCATCGCCTATTTCACCGGCACGCCGCCGGAGGCCTGGCTGCCGACCCGGCTGCCGAAGGCGACGATCAAGGGCGTGCAGGGCTCCGGCGCCAACGCGCCGACCGACGAGATCATGTCGGGCCGGGCGGATATCGCCCCGATCGACACCGCCGCCTGGGTCGACATGGCGAAGAAGATCCCCGGCCTGATCGCCTTCCCGAAGGGCGACGCCTGCCTCACCAACGGCGAGTTCCCGACCGAGGTCGGCATGGCGATCGACAAGAACCAGCCGGAATTCCTCGCCTGGCTGCAGGCGGTCTACGACGCCGTCGAAGGACAAGATCTCCGCCGAGGAACTGCGGGTGATGAAGGAATAGGACGGCACGCGGGCGGCCGGGGCGAGCAGGTCCCGGCCACCCGTAGCGTTCCGGATCCGGGACGATGTGGGCGTTCCTCCAGGTTCTGGAAATGAACTGGCGTTTCCTGCTGATGGCCGGCGCGACGACGCTGGCGCTCAGCGGGCTTTCGATGCTGCTCGGCATCCTGCTCGGCATCGCCGTCGCCGTCCTGCGCACCTATGCCGGGCGGATCGCCGATCTCGTCCTCGGCGTCTATGTCGACACCATGCGCGCGGTGCCGATCCTGGTGATCATGATCTGGGGCTACTTCGCGCTCCCCATCCTCACCGGCCGCACCATGACCCCCTTCGTCGCCGCCACCCTGGCGCTCGGCCTGCATCTCGCCGCCTATGTCGCCGAGACGGTGCGCGCCGGCCTGACCTCGGTCCGCCCCGGCCAGATGCGCGCGGCGCTCGCCCTCGGCATGGGGCGCTGGCAGGCGATCCGCACCATCATCCTGCCCCAGGCGATGGTCCGCATGCTGCCGCCCTTCGGCTCGCTGATGGTGATCGCGGTGAAGGACAGCGCCGTCGCCTCGGTGATCGCGGTGCCGGAGCTGATCCGCCAGACCCAGGTGCTGGTCAGCAACACCTATCTCTCGTTTCAGCTCTACAGCTTCACCATGGTCCTCTTTTTCCTGATCTGCTACCCGATCGCCCGCGGCATCGACCGTTTCTACAAGCGCGTCGCGCATCTGGGGGCGTCATGACCTTCGACTGGTCGGTGGTCTGGGAGGCGCGCTGGAAGCTGCTGGAGGGGGCGGAGATCACCGTCCTGCTCACCGTCGCCACCATGCTCCTCGCCATCCCGGGCGGGCTGCTCCTCGCCTTCCTGCGCCTCGCCCCCTCGCGGCCGGTGCAGATCCTCGCCACCGCCTTCGTCGAGTTCTTCCGCAACACGCCGCTGGTGCTGCAGATCTACTGGGCCTATTACGTGCTGCCGGTGGTCAGCGACATCCGCATCTCCGCCTTCGCCACCGCCCTGATCGGCCTGGTCTGCAACATCTCCGCCTTCAATTCCGAGACCTTCCGCGCCGGCATCGTCTCGATCCGCCGCGGCCAGGTGAATGCCGGCCTCGCCATCGGCATGAGCCAGGTCCAGGTCATGCGCCATATCGTCCTGCCCCAGGCGATCCGCCGGGTGCTGCCGGCCCTGGCCAGCACCTGGGTCTCGCTGTTCAAGGACACCTCGCTGGTCTCGGTGATCGCCGTCGCCGATCTCTCCTATGTCGCCTTCAAGCTCCGCGCCGACACCTACCGCATCCTCGAGGTGCTGACCGCCATGGCCGTGCTCTACTGGCTGATGGGCTATCCCCAGGCCAAGCTGGTCGACTGGATCCACCGCCGCTGGAAGGTCACCGAATGAACACGCCTGCCGCAACCCCCCGCGTCGGCGCCGACCAGCCGCCGATCCTCGCCTTCGCCGGGATCGTCAAGAGCTATGGCGGTGTCCGCGCCCTCGACGGCGTCTCGCTCGACGTCCATCGCGGCGAGGTGGTCTGCCTGATCGGGCCCAGCGGCTCGGGAAAGTCCACCCTGCTGCGCTGCGCCAACGCCCTCGAGGTGCCCGACGGCGGCCGGATCGTCTTCGACGGCGAGGAGGTCCGCGTCGACGGCCGCGACGTGCGGCAGATCCGCCGGCGCATGGGCATGGTGTTCCAGAACTTCGAGCTCTTCCCGCATCTGACCGCCCTGCGCAACGTCGCCATCGGCCCGATCACCGTGCTGAACGAGCTGCCCGACGTCGCCGAGCGCCAGGCGATGGATCTCCTGCGCAAGGTCGGCCTCGCCGATCATGCGGCGAAGCATCCGGCGCAGCTCTCCGGCGGCCAGCAGCAGCGGGTGGCGATCGCCCGCGCCCTGGCCATGCAGCCCGCCCTCATGCTGTTCGACGAGCCCACCTCGGCGCTCGATCCCGAGACCATCGGCGAGGTGCTGAGCGTCATGAAGCGCCTCGCCGACGAGGGCATGACCATGGTGGTGGTCACCCACGAGATGGATTTCGCCCGGCGGGTGGCGGACTGGGTCGTGGTCTTCGACAAGGGGCGCCTGGTCGAGGAGGGCCCGCCGCAGCAGATCTTCGATGCGGCGACGGTGCCGCGGACCCGGGATTTTCTCAGCCATCTCGGCTGGCATGGCGAGGCCGTGCCGGCCGTCGGCGACGATCAGCACTAGCAGCAAGGGGAAGTCAGATGGCGCAAGCGGCGGTGAAGGACATGCGGATCGACCGGGCGGAGGTCTTCGTCGTCGGTCCCGAGGTCGAGCGCTATACCTGGGCCGAGGGCATGAGCGGCCAGTACATGACCAACATCATCCTGAAGCTCACCACCAGGGGCGGGCTGGAGGGCATCGCCGGCGCGGCGATGATCATGTCGCACGGCTTCGACCGGGCGGTGGCCGAGACCCTGCGCCTGCTGCTCCCCGATCTCATCGGCACCTCGGCCCTGGAGCGCGAGGCGATCTGGTACCGGCTGCAGACCATGGGGACGCCTCTGGTTCCCCAGGCGATGTCGCTGATCGACATCGCCCTCTGGGACATGGCGGCGCGCGCCGCGGACATGCCGCTCTACCAGTTCCTCGGCGGCGCCCGTTCGAAGATCCTGTCCTATGCCAGCACGCCGCTGCTCGGTTCCGACCAGGGCTACATCGACTACATCGCCCAGCGCCTGGAGGAGGGCTACAAGGCGATCAAGTTCCACTGCTGGTGCAACCCCGATCGCGACCTGCCGATGTGCGAGGCGGTGCACCAGCATTTCGCCGGCAGCGGCCTCCGCCTGATGCTGGATGTCGAGCAGCGCTACGATCTCCGCTCCGCGCTCCATGTCGGCAAGCGCATCGCCGCGCTGGATTTCGACTGGTTCGAGGCGCCGTTGCCCGACACCGACATCGAGGGCTACAGGATCCTGCGCCGCGAGACCGGCCTGCCGATCATCGCCGCCGGCAATACCTGGCTCGATCTCCAGCAGCTGCAGCAGATGACGCGCCAGGACTGCTGGAGCGCGCTTCGCGTCGATGCCACGATCTGCGGCGGCATCACGCCGATCCGCAAGATCATGGCGCTGGCCGAGGCCAACGGCATGACCGTCGAGGTGCAGTGCTGGGGCTATACCCTGACCCAGGCCGCCAATCTCCACGTCATGCTGGCCTACCGGAACTGCACCTATTTCGAACAACCCTCGCCTTACGAGGCCTTCGAATACGGCTCGCTCGACGTCATCCGCACCGACAAGGACGGCTTTGTCCACGCCCCGCCGGGCCCGGGCCTCGGGATCGGCATCGACTGGCAGGCCACCAAGGCCGCAACCCTGCTGCAATTCGACGTGAGGAAGTGATGGCACCCGGATCCCCCGCTCTGGCCGGCAAGCGCGCTTTGATCTATGGCGGCGGCACCGGCCTCGGCCTTGCCTGCGCCGAGGCACTCGCCCGCGAAGGTGCGGCCGTCTTCATCTCCGGCCGGCGCGAGGCGGTGCTGCAGGCGGCCTGCGCGAAACTGCGCGCCCTGGGCAGCGCCGCATACGAGGCGGGCGATGCCACCGTCGTCGCCGATGTCCAGCGGGTGACGGCTAAGGCGGTGGCGGCCATGGGCGGGCTCGACACCGTGGTGATCAGCGCCGGCGCCGGCGGCCGGACCTCGGTCCTCGACACCGATCCCGAGCTCTTCCAGAACATGGTCGACCACAACATCCGGCCGGTCTTTCTCGCTGCGCGCTATGCCGCGGCGCATCTCGTCGCCGCCGGCGCCGGCTCGATCATCGCCATCTCCTCGATGTACGGCCTCGTCGGCCAGCGCGAGCGCATCGGCTATTGCACCGCCAAGGCCGGCGTCATCGGCTTCGTCAAGGCCGCCGCTCTCGATCTTGCCGACAAAGGGGTGCGGGTGAACGCGATCTGCCCCGGCTTCGTCGAGACCGATCTCGCGCTCGAGGTCGCCAAACTCGAGGCCGATCCCGAAGCCGCCCTCCGCCACAAGCGGATGATGCATGCGATCCCGCGCCCGGGAAAACCCGAGGAGATCGGCGCCGCCGCCGTCTACCTCGCCTCCGACCTCTCGGCCTTCATGACCGGCCAGTGCATGACCATCGACGGCGGCTATACGACGCGGTGAGGGGCGGGGCGATGCGAGGAGCGCAGCGACCTAGGCGTCCGGAAGCAGGTCGTTGCACTGGGCCGTGAACGGGTCCTCGCCGCTCTGATAGCGCGGACTAGGGGTTCTTGTCCCTGATCTCTCTCAAGGCGTCTCTTGCATAGGCACCGACGACACCTTCGTCTTGCAGCGCCTCAAGCGCTGGAATGGCCGCCGCGGCTGCCGGCCCGATTTTCCCAAGGGATCGCGCGGCGTAATTTTGCACCAACTTATCTCCGAGGGCCCCAGTAAGTGCTGGCACCGCCGCCACCGCTGCGGATCCAAACCACCCCAATTGCTTTGCTGCAATCTGCCGGCGGAAGGGGGACTCCTGTTGAAGTTCGGTCAAGAGGCTCGATACTGTGACGCTCGGCGGCAGGCTGGCGACCCGCAGCCCGTCATACAGGCGCTCTCGCATTCTCGCGAACTCGAATTTCCCTCGAACCGGAAACTCAAAGCTGTCCCAATAATCAGTGGGAATGGTTTGGCTTGGTTGCGGCCACCACGTCCGCAGCGCCTGCCTTGCCTCCTCCATGCGACCGAGCTGCGCCTGCACGGAAGTAAGCGGTATGAGGAGCGACACTGCTTCAGGGTTCCGCTTGAATCCCTCATCTAAGACCGCTGCGGCTTGCGCCAAGTCGCCCGCCGTCATGAGCGCAAGTCCGCGCGCCAGAACATAATGGCCGGGGTAACTTGGATTGAGGCGAATGGCCGTGTCGACAAAGTTCAGGGCTTCCTGCGGCTTGCCAGAGATCGTCAAGGCCAGCGCCATCATGATGTGCGCTTCCGGGTCATTGGGGTCCAGGGCGATCGCCCGCCCGGCATCTCCGACGGCGTCCTCCGCGCGGCCATAGGCAACGTCATCATGTGCCTTCACCACAAATGCGAGGGCCGTGGGATACTTCTCGGCGAGCTGCAAATAGGACCGGAACTTCGCATAGGCATCCTGTGCGCTCATGCCGAGTTCTTGACACCAATAATAGTCGACCATCCGATAGTATGCCAAGGCAAGCGCCGCGTATCCGCGGCCGTATTCGGGGTCGAGTTCAACTGCTTTCTCGAAGAGGCCGATGGCGGCTGCATTGTCCTTCGCGTTCAAGTTGGAATAGTGATTCCAACCCTCGTCGAATGCCTCTTTGGCGGAAACCTTGTTCGGCTTGGAGCGCGCGATCTCGGCCATCTCACCCGCGGTCAGGCGGACCTCCAGGGCCCCAACGATCTTGCGGACGAATTCATCCTGGACAGCGAAGATATCGTCCACCTTGCCGTCGAATCTATCGGCCCATACGTGGCCGCCGGTCAATGCATCGATCAGCTGCGCGTTGACGCGCAGCTCGTCCCCGGCACGCTGCACGCTACCTTCCAGCACATACTGGACGCCGAGCGCCTCAGCGACCTCGCTGATATTCACCGTCTTGCCTTTGTAGGCAAACGTCGAATTCCGGGCGATGACAAACAAAGCGGAGCTCTTGGAAAGATCGGTTATGACATCGTCGGTCATGCCGTCGGCAAAATGCTCCTGGCCTGGGTCACTTGACATGTTGGTAAAGGGCAGCACCGCAATCGACGGCTTGCCCGGCAGCGGAAATGCCATCTTGTCCACGGCGGCCACTTCGGCGGATGGCCTCCACCCGGCAAGGAATACGCCCCAAGTGAGGCCGCCGCCAATTGCCAGAACCAGTGCTGCTGCCGCGACGACCCGCCAAAGCCGAGTTCGGCGATGTCTACCCGCTGCTACGGCCGCTTTCGCGAGAGGCCTTCCGCCGAGCTTCACGCGATAGATGCGAACTCTCTTTTCAATGTTCTTTAACTGTTGCTCGCCCAGATCCTCGAACTCGCAATCCAACTTCCCCGCCACTTGGTCGAACGCCGATCCCGATATTAGAATGCCTCCCGGATCGGACAGCCCCTCCAGCCGGGCCGCGACATTCACGCCTTCGCCATGGCGATCATCGCCTTCGACGATGACGTCGCCGAGCGTAATGCCGATGCGTATTTCGATAGCCTGTGTTTGTATGGCGCTCTGGTTGTATTTCGCCAAGCTGCGCTGAAGATCGATCGCACATTCGACTGCGTCGACCACGCTGCCAAACTCGGCCAAGAAACCGTCGCCCACCAGCTTGAAGATTCGACCATGGTGCTGGTCGATCTTTGGCTCGAACAGCTCTCTCCGGTGCGCGCGCAGTCGAGTGAACGTGCCGGCCTCATCCTGCTCCATGAGGCGGCTATAGCCGACGACGTCGCCAGCAAGGATGGCAGACAGATGTCTTTCAACGAGCTGCGTCATTGAAATTCCTGGCGTTCCCGGGTCTAGTTCACGGCTTGGCCGCCATTCCCCTTTATGAACCGACATCCACCGGATGACCAGCTTCCTTACCCAAGACTGCTGCCGGACCATGGTATTTGCAAGACCAACCCTTGCCAGGACCGGCGACGTGCTCCAACGGTCGGCAGTATTGGCGCGCCGCGTAGGGAAAGTGACGAAATGACCCTGACCAAGGCGCAGCTCTCCCCTGGTTCCTGTATGAATCCATACTGACCGGACGCGAGTCACGGCAGGGCTCGGAACGCTTCATTGACGTGCTGCGCCGGAATACCAATTTCGATATTGGAGGCGTCCCGGGCAGGCGCTGGACTGAAAATTTCTTAAGGGCTTGGTTTCCTGTCCAAAGGGATCCACCCTTTGGTTCCCCAGGATCAGCCGCTCCCCTGAACCACAAGGTGGAAAAAGGACTATGGCCTGGCCGTTCATCGTTGCTAAGGTGTCGAGGTGACGAGTTGCCCAAGGTCGAATTGGAGCAGCGCGCAATGGTCCATAGCTCCGACATTACGGCGTGTTTTTCCGTGGACTACGCTCAGGCTCGGTCGCGATTCCTGGTCGCGTGCGACACCGCCGGCGCCACTGTCCGCGCCTATGCAAATCCTGCAAGTGGCCCGAGGGCCGAAGATCTGGTCACCGACGTGGCCTGGGTCGGGCCGACCAATGCCCGGCGAGTGCTTGTTGCCATCTCCGCCACCCATGGCGTCGAAGGATTTTGCGGCTCGGCAGCGCAGAGCGATTGGCTGACGCATGGCGGTGCCGGCCGGCTGCCTGACGGTGCGGCGGCCCTGCTCATTCATGCCATCAATCCCTATGGCTTCGCCTGGCTCCGCCGCGTGACCGAGGACGGAGTGGATCTCAATCGCAACCATGTCGATTTCTCGCTGCCGCTCCCCGCGAATCCGGGTTACGAAGACCTTGCCGACGTATTGGTGCCAAGCGAGATCGCGGGTCCGGTCCTGGAGGCGGCAGAAGCGAAGCTCGCGGCCTGGCGCGCCAGGCACGGTGAGCGGGCATATCGGTTCGCCCGCAGCGGCGGCCAATACACCCATCCAGGCGGCCACTGCTATGGCGGACAAAAACCGACGTGGTCGCGGCTTACGACCGAGGCGATCATCGCCGACTACGCACTTGCCGGCCGCGATGCCATTGCCGTCGTCGACTTCCATTCGGGTCTGGGCCCGTTCGGCTACGGCGAGCCGATCTGCGGCCACCCGCCAGATGCGCTTGCCTCGAGACGGGCTCGGGCATGGTATGGTGACTCGCTCACCAACCCCGAGCTCGGCACGTCATCATCAATTCCGCTGACCGGTCATTCGCGGGAGACGTGGGGTAAAGTCCTGGCGGAGCGGCTGGTATTCATCACACTGGAGTTCGGAACCTACAGCTTGGACCATGGCCTCGTTGCGATGCGGGCCGATTACTGGTTGCATGGGCGCGGCGCGGTTGACTGGAACGCCGCCGAGACGCGCCGCATCAAGGCTGGCATCCGCAAGCATTTCTTTCCCGATACCGAAGACTGGAAGGAGATGGTGCTGTTCCGGAGCCGGCAGATTCTGCGCCAGGCCCAAGCCGGCTTGGCGGAAGTCTAGGCCCGCGGCTTTCCCAGGCCGCGGCGTGTTTGGAAGGTCTTCCATCGGTTCGGCCTGGATGGGCCAAGCAGCTTGTGCAGGTTGGCTGGCCCTAGGCTGCCTTCATCGGCTCAGGTGCGGCGATCGGCATCGCAAACTCAAGGCGCTGATAGGGGACCTCCGGAATCTTCCTGCCGTCTTCATCCCGAAGGCGCACCAGCCGGTAGCGCTCAAGTCGGCGCAACGTCCGGGAGAGATTGCTCTCGGCGCGCCCTGACACTCTTGCCAATCCCCGCATCGAGGAGGGCTTCGAACGCTGGATGATCTCAAGCAGCACCTGGTTGCGGCTCGAGAGGACCTGCGCCAGGGATTCGATCGACGTGAACCAGACCTTTGGATCGTTCGCCTGCGGCACCCGTGTGCCCCGGGCGATCGCCAAGGTTCGCGCCCGCATGGCCGCCATTTACGCGATGCCGATCCTCAATGCGCTCTGGTCGCTGAGATACTCTGTTCCTCCGTCATGAGTCCCTCTCGATCCAGCCGCCGCGCATTTTCCTCTTGGCGCGCGAACACTGCCGCGAACACTGGCCGCACCGGCGGCAGCGATCCCGATCTGCTGCGGTCTCCCACGCGCAGCCGTCCGTGACCCGGAGCAGGGTTCGCCGGATCCGGATCGCCGGAACGATCTTGCTATGTCTTCGAAACCTCCGGGACGATACCGCCGAACTGGCGCCGCAGCGTGGGCTTGTGCACCTTGCCGATGGCGTTACGGGGCAGGGCCTCGACAATCATCACCGAGCGCGGGATCTTGTAGCGGGCCAGGGCGGCGGCGCAGTGTGCCAGCAGCTCGGCCTCGCTCACCGTCGTGCCGCTCCTTGCCACGACAACGGCGCAGCCCACCTCGCCCCAGCGCGGATCGGGAACGCCGATCACGGCCGCTTCCGCCACCGCCGGATGGCGGTAGAGCACGTTCTCCACCTCGGCCGGATAGACTTTCTCGCCGCCCGAAACATACATGTCCTTCCAGCGGTCGACGATGGTGAAGAACCCTTCGTCGTCGACGCGCACGGCATCGCCGGTGCGCAGCCAGCCGTCCGCGGCAAAGGCCGTTTGCGTCGCCTCCGGCCGGTTCCAATAGCCCGGGGTCACGGCCGGGCCTCGGACCCACAGCTCGCCGACCTCACCCGGGGCGACATCCTGCGCCGCCGCTTCGGCCACCACGCGCACCTCGACATGCATCACGGGCTTGCCGGCCGAGCCCGATTTGCGCACGGCATCCGCCGCCTCGAGATTGAGGATCAGCGGACCCGCCTCGGTCATGCCGTAGTTCTGCCGGATCGCGACGCCCTTGCGCTGCCAGGTTTCGAGCAGCGGCACCGGAACCGGCCCCGCGCCGACGGAGGCGCCGACGAAGCGGGAGAGGTCGACCGCGGCGAATTCCGCATGCGCCGCCATCGACTGGTAGAGCGCCGCCACGCCATGCAGATGGGTCACGCCAGAGGCAGGATCGGCGAGCCGCCGCAGCGCCTCGCCGGCATCGAAGCGGCGCATGACCACGACCGTGCCGCCGGCATGGAAGGTGGGATTGGCATAGATGTTGAGACCGGCGGCATGGAACAGCGGCAGGACGCAGAGCAGCACCGTCTGCGGCGTGAGCGCGGCGACACCGATGCAGTTCACCGCGTTCCAGAAAATCGTCCCGTGGGTCGAGATGGACCCCTTGGCAGTGCCAGTCGTGCCGGAGGTATAGAGGATCGCGCAGGCGTCGTCATGGGTCGACATGCATGGCGTCGCCAGCGGATGCGCCGCTGCGATCGCGCGCTCGTAGGGGCTCGCCTCCGGACTGCGGGCCAGGCGATGGGCGATGGCGTGGCGGCGCGCCAGTTCCTCGGCGATACCGGCAAACTCGGTGTCGTAGACGAGCACCGCGGGCGTGCAGTCGGCGCAGATGGCGTCCAGTTCGGGAAGGGTGAGCCGCCAGTTGAGCGGAACGAAAATCGCGCCGAGCCGGAAGCAGGCGAACTGCAGTTCGAAGGTGTCGGTCGAGTTCTGCGCCAGCAGCGCAACGCGCGCGCCCGGCGCCACGCCGCATGCCTGCTGCAGATGCCCGGCCAAAGCGGCGATGCGCCGATCGAAGGCGCGATAGGTGAAGCGGCGTCCGGATTCCAGATCGACGGCCGCAAGCGCCTCCGGCCGGCGGGCGGCGTGGTGCGCGATCCAGTCATAAGAGCGTGCGGACATGGCGGTCCATAATTCACGATGGCCTCGCCCCACACAACCGCCTGCATCTGGCGCCGCCCGACCCTGTTGGCGCTCCTGTTCCTCCCGTTGCCGCCTCCTGCATTTTCCTCTTGGCCAGCGATCCCCGAGGGGCTAGTCTCGGTCGGGTACACGACAAAGTAGCAAAACATATATAACAAGAAACATAAAACGAGCAGGCAGGACGGGTCAAGCATCTCCGAGGATTGTGCGCGCTGACGGAAGCGGAGCGGATGGTCATGACGGCGGATCGGGATTTCGATTTCACGAGATGGGACAGGGTGGATCTGGCTGCGCCGGTGCCCGCCGCGAACTCCACTGTCACCGGCGGCAGCGGTCCGGACCGGCTCCGCGGCACCGACGGCGACGACACGCTGAAGGGCGGCGCCGGTGCCGACGAAATGCAAGGCGGCGCCGGCAACGATCTCTATTACATCGACGATGTCGGCGACCGGGCGGTCGAGGCGGCGGATGGCGGGACCGACGAGGTGCGTACCACCGTTGCGCTTGCCGCGCCCTTCGAGAATGTCGAGAACTACACCTATGTCGGCTCCCGCGACTTCCGCTTCATCGGCAGCGCCGCCGGCAACGTGCTCAAGGCGGATTCCGGCAAGGACCTCCTGATCGGCGCCGGCGGATCGGACGTCCTCATGGGCGGCGGCGGCGACGATTTCCTGGAGGGCGGCGACGATGCCGATCTCCTCGACGGCGGCAGCGGCGCCGACACCCTGCGCGGCGGCACCGGCAACGACATCTATCTCGTCGACAGCCCCGGCGACCGGATCCAGGAAACCGATGCGGCCGATACCGGCGATCTGATCCGGGCGACGATCTCCCTCGACCTCCGCGCCTTCGCCGGGATCGAGCATGCCGCCTTGCTCGGCACGGCGGCCCTCGATCTCGTCGGCAGCGATGCCGACAACCGGCTGTCGGGAAATCCTGGCGCCAACCGCCTCGACGGCGGCGCCGGCAGCGACTGGCTCTTCGGCGGCGCCGGCGACGACAGCCTCGACGGCGGCAGCGGCGACGACATCCTCTTCGGCGGCGCCGGCAACGATCTCTATCGGATCGACAGCTATGCCGACAGCGTCAACGAGGAGGCGGGCGCCGGGATCGACGGCATCCTCTGCGCCTTCAACTACGATCTGGATTCGCCCTATGGCCGGAATGTCGAGAACCTGATCCTTGCCGCCGGCGCTGGCGCCATCGACGGTGCCGGCAATGACGCGGCCAATGGCATCTTCGGCAACGACGGCGACAACCGGCTCGACGGGCGTGGCGGCAATGACCGGCTCGTCGGCGGTGCCGGCGACGATCGCCTGGATGGCGGGGCGGGCGCCGATCTCCTCGAAGGCGGTGCCGGCAACGATCTCTATCTCGTCGACGACATCGCCGACCGGGTGCTGGAGGTGCTGGGCGGCAACGCAGGCGGCATCGACACCGTCCGGTCCTCGGTCAGCTTCAGCCTCGCGGCCTTCCTCAACGTCGAGGACTTGGTGCTGACGGGCGAAGGCGATGGCGACGCCACCGGCAATGCGCAGGGCAATGTCCTCGCCGGCAATGCCGGTGCCAACCGGCTCGACGGCGGCGCCGGCAACGACATCCTCCTGGGCGATGCCGGGAACGACCTGCTGATCGGCGGGGCGGGGCGCGACCGTCTCGCCGGCGGCAGCGGCGACGACATCTACGGGCTCGATGATGCCGACACCATCGAGGAGGCGGAAGGCGGCGGGACCGATCTCATCCGGATGACGGCGACCCTCCCCGGCCTCACCTTCGATCTCGCCGCGGATTATCTCGGCATCGAGAATTTCGCCCTCCTCGGCAAGCTGGCCGGCGACGTCATCGGCGACGCGGCAGACAACAGCCTCACCGGCAACGCGGCCGCGAACCGGCTGGAGGGCGGCGGCGGGGCGGATGTCCTCCTCGGCGGGGCCGGCAAGGACCTGCTGCAGGGCGGCGCGGGCGCGGACTGGCTCGACGGCGGCGCCGGCATCGACCGGCTGGAGGGCGGGGCGGGGAACGACGTCTATGTCGTCGACAGCGCCGGCGACCTCATCCTGGATACCGGCGCGGATGACCGCGACCTGGTCCGGGCCACCGTGAGCTTTGCGCTCGCTTCCGGGCTCGAGGATCTGGTCCTGACCGGCACCGCTGCCAGCTTCGGCATCGGCAATGCGGCGGAAAATGCCCTCACCGGCAATGCCGCCGGCAATCTCCTCGACGGCGGCGGCGGCGCCGATCTCATGGCCGGGGGCAGGGGCAACGACACCTATGTTGTCGACGATCCCGGCGACCGGGTGGTGGAACTGGCGGGGGAGGGCATCGACACCGTCCGGTCCGCGATCGGCTTCAATCTCGCCGGCGAGGCCGCCGGGGTCGAGAACCTCGTCCTCGCCGGCGGCGGCGACATCGACGGGCGGGGGAACGATCTCGCGAACACCCTCACCGGCACCGACGGCGCCAACCGGCTCGACGGCGCCGGCGGGGCCGACCGGCTGATCGGCGGCAAGGGCGACGATATCTACGTCGTCGACAATGCCGGCGACCGGGTGGTGGAAAATCTTGCCACGGCGGCGGGCGGGATCGACCGGGTGGAAAGTTCCATCGCCTTCAGCCTCGCCGCCCTCGCCAATGTCGAGGATCTCGACCTCGTTGCCGGGGCGGGCGCCATCGCCGGGACCGGGAATGCCCGGGCGAACCTGATCCGGGGCAACGAATCCGCCAATCTCCTCGACGGCGGCGCCGGCAATGATCGCCTGGCGGGCGGCGGGGGCGACGACCTCCTCCAGGGCGGCCTCGGCAACGATCTGCTGGAGGGCGGTGCTGGCGACGACACCGCGGTTTTCCGCGGCCTCGCCGGCGACTACCGGATCGGCGCCACCGCCGGGGGCTTCACGGTGGTCGACCTCAAATCCGCCGGCGGCAATGACGGCACCGATACGCTTTTCGGCGTCGAGCACCTCAGATTTGCCGACCGGATTCTCGATCTCCCCCCGCCCGAAACCTGAGCCGAGACCTGAGCCGGGGTGGGGCTGGGGCGGGGCCGTTAACTTGTATATACAAGTTAACGCCGCCGGCGCCGGATTCGGCTCTCCGGGCCGGCGCATCCACCGCGATCTCCACCGCAACGCACCGTGCAGTCACCGGCGAATCCACCGTGGAGCTGCGGTGAAAAACCGTGGTTTTACCGGGGAAAATCGGGAAACGGCCGGTGCAAAACACCCGGTGGCGAAAACCGGTCGAAAGCGCCGGTTTCAGTTCGCCTTGGCGAGGCCGTTCTGGTTGCCGTCGAGCACCATGCAATCCGACGAGCGGGCCTTCAGCTTGGCGCAGGCCGTCTCCGCCGCCGCCTTGCTCAGCCCGATCACCCGGGCGCGGTAGAGCGAGCCGCCATTGCCGGTCTTGCCCTCGTCGATCAGCACCTGGCCATCGGCGAGCAGCGACGGCAGCGCCTGGGCCGCGCGCGCCGCCGCCTTCTGGGCCGGGCGGAACTGCGAATAGGCGCCGACCTGGATGCCGTAGGAGTTGCTGGACGGGCTCCAGACATTGGCGATCGCCTGCTCGTCCGGGCCGTTGGCGGTGGTGAGGGTGACGCTGCTGCCGGGCTTCAGCACCGGCAGGATGGTGCCGCCGGTGATCGCCGAGGCGATCGGATCGGCCTCGATATCGTCGCCCTCGGCCGCGGCATCGATCACCTCGACCTTGGCCGGAACCGCGGCGGCGGCAACCATGGCGGTGGCCGCACCGGTGGCGACCTCGACCGGCTTCGGCGTCCCGCCGGCGCTGTTCGGCGCCTTGGCGACCAGGGTCTGGCCGATGCCGGTCTTGGCGCCGAAACCCTTGGTCATCAGCGCCATCATCTGCTTGTCGCGCACCGTCGGGCTGATCCCGCCCAGGACCACGCCAACCAGCCGGCGCCCGCCGCGCTCGGCGGAGGTCACCAGGTTGAAGCCGGAGGCGCGGATATAGCCGGTCTTGATGCCGTCGGCGCCGGCGAACTTCTTCAGCACGCGGTTATGGCCGGTATAGTTGACGCCGCGGTAGCTGAAGCTGTTCCTGGAGAAATAGCCGTAATACTGCGGAAAATCGCGCAGCAGGGCGACGCCGAGGATCGCCATGTCCCGCGCCGTGGTGCGCTGCGCCGCATCGGGCAGGCCGCAGGCATTGCGGAAGGTGGTGTTGCTCATGCCGAGCGCCCGCGCCTTGGCGGTCATCTGCTTGGCGAAGTTCCATTCGCTGCCGCCCAGCCGCTCGCCGATCGCGGTGGCGACGTCGTTGGCCGAGCGCACCACCACCGCCAGGATCGCGGTCTCGACCCGGATCGCATCGCCGGCATCGACGTTCAGGTTGGTGGCGGCGCGGGAGGCGGAATAGTCGGAGAAAACCAGCTTGTCGCCGAGCTTGATCTTGCCCTTGTCCAGGGCCTCGAACAGCAGGTAGAGCGTCATCATCTTGGTCAGCGACGCCGGATAGGTGCTGGCATCGGCATTGCTGGCGGAGAGGACGTCGCCGGTCTCGGCATCGACCACGATCGAGGCGGCGACCGGACCGGCCTGGGCGGCGGCGGGGGCGAGGATCAGGCTGCAGCCGATGGCCAGCACGGCCGCCAGGGCAAGGGTCACTCCGGAAATGAGATTCCGCCCCCTTGCGAGGCCCCGTTCAACCGCCATCTAAAGTTCCCCCGCAGTCGGAGACATATTTCCCAAATCCTCGGCAATTTTACGCAGACCGGCGAATCTTGTCTATAGCGCGGGCAGGGTTTAGAAGTGGTAAAGTATAAAAAGATGCATGTTTTTCATCGAGGTAGATGATGAATTCGGTAAGGTTGCCGCAGCGGTCCCGGGGACTGGCCGGCCTGGCCTGTGGCGTTCTGGCGCTGCTGGCAGGCTGTGCCTATCACGGCGGTGCCGGCCAGAGCATCGACAACCCCGGCGTCCGCAAGGTCGCCTGGTTCAGCTATCTCGACGGCGGCGACATCCGCGAGACCTGCACCGAGGGTGCCGCCGAGCGCTACCGGCTGGTCTATAACGGCCAGTACTACAAGCAGACCCGGAGCTACGAGATCTTTGCCGGCCTGCCCGACGGCGCGGCGAAACTGGCGGCGCGGGCGCGGGGATCCGCCAATCTGGCGGCGCTGCGACTCGAGTCGCCGTTCGCGCCCTGGCAGTGGCAGCGGTCCGATACGGTGCTGAGCGCGGCGGAAATGGCGACTTTCCGCGACCTCCTGGCGAAATCCGGCTTCGGCACCGGCGCGCCGCAGGGCCTCAGGCTGCATTCCCAGGATTTCTACTGGGTGGCGGCCGGCTGCGTCGGCGGCAGCTTCCATTATTTCGCCTGGCTGGCGCGCAAAGGCCGCTTCGAGAATGCGGTCTTCCAGGACTTCCTGCTGAGGCACGACCAGACCGGCCTCGCCTTCCGCCAGCCGATACCGGTCTATCTGATCGACCGGCAGCCGCGCCAGCAGGGCGGCAACGACAATTACGAGGGCTATTTCACCCTGACCGTGCGCGGCGAGGGCCTGGGTGGGCTAGTCGACGCCTTTTGACGTATCACGTCTTGTTGAGACCGGCGCGGAACGCGGCCCGCCCCGCGGTTTCCGCCGCAACGACCCCCTTTTAACCTGGCCTTAGGTTCCAATATTATAGTGATGATGAACAGAGCCCGGCAGTTTGGATCCTTCATGACGATGCGTGACGACCCATGGACCGCCGATCCGGCTGAACCGCGCCCCCGCCTGGGCCCGGACCAGAACGACGGCGACGACGAGGGCGGCGGGCCCGGCGACGGGCGTCCGGGCACCGGCACCGTCGTCAAGGCGCGGGCGAAAACCAAGAAGCCCTCGATGTACCGGGTGCTGCTGCTGAACGACGACTACACGCCGATGGAGTTCGTCGTCCATATCCTGGAGCGCTTCTTCAACAAGAGCCGCGAGGCGGCGACCGAGATCATGCTCCATGTCCACCAGCGCGGCGTCGGTGTCTGCGGCATCTATACTTACGAAGTCGCCGAGACCAAGGTCGCGCAGACCATAGAATTCGCCCGTCGCCACCAGCATCCGCTGCAGTGCACGATGGAGAAGGAGTGATCTGGCACGGCCTCTGCAAGGAGTATCGGAGGCCCTGCGAGATCCTATGAAAGGAAGAACCGGCAGATGCTGTCGCCCACTCTAGAGCAGACCCTGCATCGCGCGCTCAGCTTTGCCAACGAGCGCCGGCACGATTACGCGACCCTGGAGCATCTGCTGCTGGCGCTGACCGAGGACCAGGACGCCATCGCCGTGATGCGGGCCTGCAATCTCGACATCGAGCGGCTGAAGCGCGAGCTGATCGACTATGTCGACAACCAGCTCTCCAACATCGTCGGCAAGCACCACAACGAGGCCAAGCCGACGGCCGGCTTCCAGCGGGTGCTGCAGCGCGCGGCGATCCATGTGCAGTCCTCCGGCCGCGAGGAGGTGACCGGCGCCAACCTGCTGGTCGCCCTGTTCTCGGAACGGGAGAGCCATGCCGTCTTCTTCCTGCAGGAGCAGGAGATGTCGCGCCTCGACGCGGTCAACTACATCAGCCACGGCATCGCCAAGGTGCCCGGCCGTTCGGAAGCCAAGCGGGTGCGCGGCGCCGCCGAGCAGGAGACCGGCGAGACCCCGGTCAAGTCCGGCACCGAGGCGCTGGAGGCCTATTGCGTCAACCTCAACCAGAAGGCCAAGAACGGCAAGGTCGATCCCCTGATCGGCCGCGAGCAGGAAGTCTCACGCACCATCCAGGTGCTCTGCCGCCGCACCAAGAACAACCCGCTCTACGTCGGCGATCCGGGTGTCGGCAAGACCGCGATCGCCGAGGGCCTCGCCCGCCGTATCGTCCAGGGCGAGGTGCCCGAGGTGCTGCGCAATGCCACGATCTTCTCGCTCGACATGGGCGCGCTGCTCGCCGGGACCCGCTATCGCGGCGATTTCGAGGAGCGGCTGAAGGCGGTGGTGAAGGAGCTCGAGAACATGGAGGGCGCGGTGCTCTTCATCGACGAGATCCACACCGTGATCGGCGCCGGCGCCACCTCCGGCGGCTCGATGGATGCCTCCAACCTGCTGAAGCCGGCGCTGCAGTCGGGCACGCTGCGCTGTATGGGCTCGACCACCTACAAGGAATACCGCCAGCATTTCGAGAAGGACCGGGCGCTGGTGCGCCGGTTCCAGAAGATCGACGTCAACGAGCCCTCGCTTGAGGATTCGGTGAAGATCCTGCGCGGACTCAAGCCCTATTACGAGAAGCACCACCACATCCGCTACACCACCGAGGCGATCCGCGCCGCGGTCGAGCTGTCGGCGCGTTATATCGGCGACCGCAAGCTGCCGGACAAGGCGATCGACATCATCGACGAGGTCGGCGCGGCGCAGATGCTGCTGCCGGAATCGAAGCGCAAGAAGACGATCACGGTGAAGGACGTCGAGGCGGTGGTGGCGATGATCGCCCGCATCCCGGCGAAGACCGTCAGCAAGGACGACAAGGCGCAGCTGAAGAACCTGCAGCGCGACCTGAAGACCATGGTCTTCGGGCAGGATGCGGCGATCGAGGCGCTGACCGCGGCGATCAAGCTGGCGCGGGCCGGCCTGCGCGAGCCGGAGAAGCCGATCGGCAGCTACCTGTTCTCCGGCCCCACCGGCGTCGGCAAGACCGAGGTCGCCAAGCAGCTGGCCCGCTGCCTGGGCATCGAGCTCATCCGCTTCGACATGTCGGAATACATGGAGCGCCATACCGTCTCGCGCCTGATCGGTGCGCCGCCGGGCTATGTCGGCTTCGACCAGGGCGGCCTGCTGACCGACGCCATCGACCAGCATCCGCATGCGGTGCTGCTGCTCGACGAGATCGAGAAGGCGCATCCGGATCTGTTCAACATCCTGCTGCAGGTGATGGACCACGGCAAGCTCACCGACCACAACGGCAAGTCGGTCGACTTCCGCAACGTCATTCTGATCATGACCACCAATGCCGGCGCGGCGATGATGGCCAAGGCCTCGATCGGCTTCGGCCGCGACAAGCGCGAGGGCGAGGACCAGGCCGAGATCGAGCGGCTGTTCGCGCCGGAATTCCGCAACCGGCTGGATGCGGTCATCCCGTTCTCCAACCTGCCGCCGGAGATCGTCGCCCAGGTCGTCGACAAGTTCATCATCCAGCTGGAGACCCAGCTGGCCGACCGCCACGTCACCATCGAGCTCAGCGACGCGGCGCGGAAATGGCTCGGCGACAAGGGCTTCGACCCGCTCTACGGCGCCCGGCCGCTCAGCCGCACGATCCAGGACAGCGTCAAGAAGCCGCTGGCCGAGGAGTTGCTGTTCGGCAAGCTGGAGAAGGGTGGCACGGTGCGCGTCGATCTCGACAAGGAGAAGGACAAGCTCACCTTCGAGGTCGTCGCCTCGAAATCCAGCCCGCGCGAAGAGACCGTCGAACCGGTCGACGCCTAGGCAGAAGGGAAGAAGACCATGCTTACTCTGGCTATCGGCGCCGTCCTGGTTGCAGCCACCCTGGTCCTCACCCTGCGGCGGGCGCAGAAGAAGGCGGTGCCGGTGCGTGTCCGCAAGGACCGGCAGGGCTAGCGATCGCGGCGGGTCCCGTTCGGATCAGTTCTGATCGAGACCGAGGTCGCGGCGCAGGTGCAGCGAGATCATGTCCCGGGTGAGATAGGGCGGCGCGTCCTTGGGCCGCAACGGCCAGGCGACGAGCCTGTGGAGGCACCGGCGCAGAGCGCCGGCGGCCGACAATCGGGTCGCGTCCGGGCCGGCGCAGGGCAGGCGCAGGACGATCGCGACCAAGGTGCTGACATGGCTGGACACGAAACATCTCCTCGAAGTGAAGTCTCCGGCCCGGTGCCGGACCGTTCCGCCCCGGCAGGGGATGCCGGGGCGGGGTTCGGCTCGGCGCCGCGGGGCGGCCGCGCGGTCGGTCAGGCCGATTTGCGCCAGGGCAGCACCATCGACACGCGGTTGCGATAGCTGCGGTACTCGTCGCCGAAGAGGTCGATCAGGTCGCGCTCCTCCAGCAGGATGCCGATGAAGATGTAGGCCGTGCAGGCGACCGCGAACAGCAGGTGGCCGACCGTCATCGTCGGTGCCGCCCAGAAGGCGATCAGGAAGCCGAGATAGAGCGGATGCCGCACGATCTTGTAGAACAACGGCGTGCGGAACTGCGGCGTCGGCATCTTGCGGCCGGTGAGGTTGTTGGCGACCTGGTGCAGACCGAAGAGCTCGAAGTGGTTGATCAGGAAGGTGCTGGTCAGCAGGATCAGCCAGCCGACGAAGGAGAGGCCGGTGACCGCCATGGCGATCGCGGGATCCTCGATGCTCCAGATCACCGCCGGGATCGGGCGCCACTGCCAGAGCAGCAGCGTCAGCGCCAGGCCGGAGACCAGCACGAAGGTGCTGCGCTCGACCGATTTCGGCACGAACCGGGTCCACCAGAGCTTGAAGCCCTTGCGCGCCATCACGCTGTGCTGGATGGCGAACACCGCGAGCAGGAGAAGATCGACGCCGACGGCCTCGGTCATCGGCACGATTGTGCCGGTGTCGATGGTCTTCGGCACGATCAGGCCGGAAACGAAGCCGACCGAATAGGCGATGCTGGCCATGGCGGCGAGGTAGGCGGCAAGTCCGTAAACAAAACTGATGAATCGCGTCATGATCTTACCCAATCAAAGGGATTTCCTATGCGTTGAGCGCTGCCCGGCACCTGCGGACGCGGCCTTGCAGCCGCGCCCGGGATCGCCGGATCAGCGTGCGGTGGTGACGACAACCTCCAGGTACTCGCTGGGAGCCACCAGGGTGCCGTCGGCGGCGTCGTTGTGCCGGTCGAGCAGCGCCAGGAGATCCGCCTCGAGCCCCTTGCGGGCCTCGACGTCGATCGCCGCGAAGGCCTTCACCATCGGGCCGTAGTAGTTGCGGAAGATCTCCATCCAGTGCTTGGGCGACTTGTAGCGGAAGACGAACTCGCTGCTCCGCAGCGCGATATTCGCCTTCGCGCCGAACAGGGTCTCGAGATGCGCCTTGGTGCCCCAGAGCGCCGGCGACTTGATGCCGGGCGCCGGCGGGACGTATTTGCCGATGGTCTTGAACACCTGGCCGATCAGGCTTTCCGGCGTCCAGTTGGCGAGGCCGATCTTGCCGCCGGGACGGCAGACCCGGGCGAGCTCGCGGGCGGCCTGCTGCTGGTTCGGCGTGAACATGACGCCGAAGGTCGAGAGCACGACATCGAAGCTCGCATCCGGGAAGGGCAGCGCCTCGGCATCGGCTTCCTGGAAGGTGACCGGCAGGCGGTCGGCGGCGGCGCGCTCGCGGCCGCGCTCCAGAAGCGAGCCGACATAATCGGTGGAGACGACCTCGGCGAAGCGGCGGGCGGCGGCGAGGGTCGCGTTGCCGTTGCCGGCGGCGACATCGAGGACCCGCTGGGTGCTGCGCAGGTCGACGGCTTCGCAGAGCATTTCGCCGACGATCTGCAAGGTGGTGCCGACGATGGCGTAGTCGCCGGACCCCCAGGCGGTCTGCTGGCGACTCTTGATGGTCGCAAGGTCGACCGTTGCACCCGTCACATTTGGAGCGCTGACGACTGAGGCGGATTGCTGCATGATTCTCGATCTCCTAATTGTGGTAGTTGCGTAATTGATCAAAATCAATGACTTAAAAGAGAAATTTTCAAGCGAGTCAGGGCGGCGCGAGGCGGCGGACTATGATAAACTTGGCAGGTTCCAACAATGATCGGGGCACCGGATCTCATGACCGAAACGCTGAAATCGACCCCCGCCACGGCCGCCGGCGACGTCCTGTCGGATCTGCTGCGAATCGTCCGCCTGACCGGTTCGATCTTCTGGAAGGCGGAGTTCGGCGCGCCCTTCGCGGTGCGCAGCGAGGGCCAGCCGCATGGGCCCGGCCAGCGGGTGTCCCGCCAGCACGGCACGATCTTCCACCTGATCGCCGACGGCCATTGCTGGCTCGACGTGCAGGGCAGCGACTGCGTGCACCTGCAGCGCGGCGATGCGATGCTGCTTCCCTTCGGCGATCCGCACATATTCTGGCGCGGCGACGCGGAACCGGTGCCGGCCGACGACCTCACCCATGCCCATCTGAAGGAGGGCGTCGTCACCACCATGCGGCATGGCGGCGGTGGCGAGGTCACGACGATCGTCTGCGGCTACGTGCAGTCGGGCGACCTGTTCCTCAACCCGATCTTCCGCGAGATGCCGCCGCTGCTGGTGGAGCGCACCGAGGGCGAGCCGGTGACGTCGCTGCTCGCTTCGACGGTGCGCCAGCTTTTGGCCGAGGTCGAGGCCCTGCGCCCCGGCAGCCGCGAGATGCTGGGCCGGATGATGGAGATGCTGTTCGTCGAGATGCTGCGGCGCTATGTCGATCGCCTGCCCGCCGGCACCACCGGCTGGTTCGGCGCGCTCGCCGACCCCATGGTCAGCCGCACGCTGCAGGCGATCCATGCCGATCCGACGCGCGACTGGACGGTGGAGGACCTGGCCAGCCTCGTCGGCGCCTCGCGCAGCGTGCTCGCCGACCGCTTCAAGTCGATCCTCGGCCAGCCGCCGATGCAGTACATCGCCGCCTGGCGCCTGCAGCTGGCGACCGCGATGCTGCGCAGCGGCAACAGCGCCCTGGCGGAGATCGCCGTCAATGTCGGCTACGAATCCGAAGCCGCCTTCAGCCGTGCCTTCAAGCGCCATCTCGGGGTTCCGCCCGGCGCCTGGCGGCAGCAGAATCTCGCCAGCTGAGCCGGCGTTTCCGGACTCCCTTTCGCGATCCCGCCCGCGCCGGCTTTGTCAAGCTTGTGAATCCGCGGCCGCTTGCCTAGAACTCGCGCCACCGCGCCACCGCACGAGAGTCGCGCCGCATCGGAGATCAGGTTGACCGTGAATTTGCCATCGATCGAAGCCCGGATTGCCGAGGAACTCAACGCGCGCGAGGCGCAGGTCGTGGCCGCCATCGGCCTCCTGGACGGCGGCGCCACCGTGCCCTTCGTCGCGCGCTACCGCAAGGAGGCGACCGGCGGGCTCGACGACACCCAGCTGCGCAAGCTCGAGGAGCGCCTCGCCTACCTGCGCGAGCTGGAGGAGCGGCGCGCGGCGATCCTGAAGAGCATCGGCGAGCAGGAGAAGCTGACGCCGGATCTCGAGCGGCAGATCCGTCTTGCCGATACCAAGGCGCGACTGGAGGATCTCTATCTTCCCTTCAAGCCGAAGCGCCGCACCAAGGCGCAGATCGCCCGCGAGGCCGGGCTGGAGCCGCTGGCCGACCTGCTGCTGGGCGATCCCGCCCGGGTCCCGGGCGATGCGGCCGCGGCCTTCGTCGATGCCGCGAAGGGCGTCGCCGATGCCAAGGCGGCGCTCGACGGCGCCCGCGACATCCTGATGGAGCGCTTCGCGGAGAATGCCGACCTGGTCGGGCGCCTGCGCCTCTATGCCTGGGACAATGCCCGGCTGGTCTCCCGGGTGATCGAGGGCAAGGAGGCGGCGGGGGCGAAGTTCCGCGACTATTTCGATGCCGCCGAGGCGGTCGCCAAGGTGCCGTCGCACCGGGCGCTCGCCATGTTCCGCGGGCAGAAGGAGGATGTCCTCTCGCTCAGCCTCGCCATTCCCGAACCGGAGGACCGCAAGGTCTTCAACGCCTGCGAGAACTCGATCGCGGCGCAGTTCGGCATCTCCAACCGGGGCCGCGCCGCCGATACCTGGCTGGCCGAGGTCGTGCGCTGGACATGGAAGGTGAAGCTGAAGCTGCAGATCGATCTCGACCTGATGACCCGGCTGCGCCAGGCGGCCGAGGAGGAGGCGGTGCGGGTCTTCGCCGCCAACCTGAAGGACATCCTGATGGCGGCGCCGGCCGGCGGGCGGGCGACCATCGGCCTCGATCCCGGCCTGCGCACCGGGGTGAAGGTCGCGGTCATCGCCGCGACCGGCAAGGTGCTGGAGACCGTCGCCATCTATCCGCACGAGCCGAAGCGGCAATGGGAGCAGTCGCTGGCGGTGCTGGCGGCGCTGGCGGCGCGGCACCGGGTCGAGCTGATCGCCATCGGCAACGGCACCGCCTCGCGCGAGACCGACCGCCTGGCGATCGAGCTCATCAAGACCCATCCCGAGCTGAAGCTGACCAAGATCGTGGTCTCGGAAGCCGGCGCCTCGGTCTATTCCGCCTCGGAATACGCCTCGCAGGAGCTGCCCGGGCTCGACGTCACCCTGCGCGGCGCGGTCTCCATCGCCCGGCGGCTGCAGGATCCGCTGGCCGAGCTGGTGAAGATCGATCCGAAATCGATCGGCGTCGGGCAGTACCAGCACGATATCGGCGAGTTCCGCCTGTCGCGGGCGCTGGACGCGGTGATCGAGGATTGCGTCAATGCGGTCGGCGTCGACCTCAACACCGCCTCGGCGAAGCTGCTGGCCAGGGTCTCCGGCCTCGGCGAGTTGCTGGCGCAGAACGTCGTCGCCTTCCGCGACGAGAAGGGCCCGTTCCGCCGGCGCCAGGATCTCCTCGCGGTGCCGCGGCTGGGCCCGAAGGCCTTCGAGCAGGCGGCCGGCTTCCTGCGCATCATGGGCGGCGCCGATCCGCTCGACGCCTCGGCGGTGCATCCCGAGGCCTATCCGGTGGTGCGCCGCATCCTCGCCGTCACCCGGCGCGAGATGGGCGCGGTGATCGGCGACGTTGCGCTGCTGAGGACGCTGCGGCCGGCGGATTTCGTCGACGCGACGTTCGGCCTGCCCACGGTCGGCGACATCCTGAAGGAGCTGGAGAAGCCGGGGCGCGATCCGCGGCCGGAATTCAAGACCGCACGTTTCCAGGATGGCGTCGAGGAGATGAAGGACCTGAAGCCGGGCATGCTGCTGGAGGGCGTCGTCACCAACGTGGCGAATTTCGGCGCCTTCGTCGATATCGGCGTGCACCAGGACGGGCTCGTGCATGTCTCGGCCCTGGCCGACAAGTTCGTGCGCGATCCGCGTGAGGTGGTGAAGTCCGGCGACATCGTCAAGGTGAAGGTGCTGGAGGTCGACCTGCCGCGCAAGCGCATCGCCCTCACCATGCGCCTCGCCGACCGGCCAGGTGAAGGAAAGGCTGGTGAAGGAAAGGCGGGCGAAGCGGGGCGCGGGACGGCCAATGGCAACGCGCAGCCGCTGGCGGCGGGCGAGCGCAGGTTCCTGCAGGCGAAACCCGCGGCACCGCAGTCGCCGGCGGGCGGGCCCGTGGCGGCCGGCGGCGGCGCCTTGGCTGCGGCCTTCGCCAAGGCGGCCGCCGACAAGCGGAAGTGAGGGCCGGCGCGCCGTTTGCAGATCTTCCGACGGCTTGGTAAGGGGGGCGCGGCGCGCAAGCCGCGCAGCAACGACCAGGCGGCCTAGGCGGTCTCGGTTCCCTGGCGGAAGGGCGAATAGTCCGCCAGCCCCGCCATCTCCGCCTCCAGCACCCGGCGCTCGCGCTGCAGGAAGTCGCCGACCGCATCGCGGAACCGCGGGTCGACGATCCAATGCGCCGAATGGGTGGCGGCGGGGAGATAGCCGCGCTGGATCTTGTGCTCGCCCTGGGCGCCGGCCTCGACCCGCGCCAGGCCATGCGCGATCGCATAGTCGATCGCCTGGTAGTAGCAGGCCTCGAAATGCAGGAAGCGGAAATCCGCAAGGCAGCCCCAGTTGCGGCCGTAGAGGCAGTCGGCGCCGCGCAGGTTGAGGGCGCCGGCGACCGGCCGGCCGCCGCTCTCCGCCATCACCAGCACCACCTTGTCGCCCAGGCTGGCGCCGAGCTCCTCGAAGAAGCCGCGGGTCAGATAGGGTGAGCCCCATTTCCGGCTGCCGGTATCCATGTAGAAGGCGAAGAAGGCATCCCAGTGCCGCGGCTCGATCTCGTCGCCGCTGAGGGCGCGGATGTCGAGGCCCTGGGCGGCGACGCTGGCGCGCTCCTTGCGGATCGCCTTGCGCTTGCGGGAATTCAGCGCGGCGAGGAAGTCGTCGAAGCTGCGATAGCCGGCATTGTGCCAGTGATACTGGCAGCCCAGGCGATGCAGGAAGCCGACCCTGCCGAGCTCCGCCATCTCCTCGGCCTGGCAGAAGGTGATGTGCAGCGAGGAGAGGCCGGAGCGTTCGGTGGCACCGATGAGGGCGCCGATCAGCGCCTCGCGCACCGCGCCGGCGAGCGGGCCCGGCCGCACCAGCAGGCGCGGGCCCGGCACCGGGGAGAACGGCACCGCGACCTGCAGCTTCGGATAGTAGCGCCCGCCCGCCTGCTCGTAGGCCTCGGCCCAGCCGTGGTCGAAGACGTATTCGCCCTGGGAATGGCTCTTCACATAGACCGGGGCGGCGGCCAGCAGGGTTCCCGCTTCGCCTTCGATGACGAGATGCTGCGGTGTCCAGCCGGTCTTGCGGCCGACCGAGCCGGAGACCTCGAGGGCGCGCAGGAAGGCATGGCTGACGAACGGGTTCTCGGCACCGGCACAGGCATCCCAGGCGGCGGGCGCCACCTGGTCGATCCGGTCGAGAATGCGGGCGGTGAGGGCGGTTTCCATCGGTCCAATGCGGAACTATACGACCGAATCTGGGGACTGGTTCACCGAATGGCAAGCACTCTCGGCCGCGCCCGTCCCTGGGCCCGTCCCCGGTCCCGTCCCCGGGGCGGGCCATGGCGTGCAGGCGTCGGCGGAATTCGCCGTGGGACGGAGCCGGCCGATCGAGACGCGGACCAACAGCGGAAGCCGGTCCTTCACGCTGGGTCGGTCCCCTTTCCGGTCTTGGGGCCGCGGTCCTCCCAGTCCACCCACTCCACCGGGTGGCGCGCGAGGTAGCCGCCGACGGCGGCGCCGACGGTCGGAAAGAAGAACGCCTCGCCGATCTGCGCAAGCAGCCCGAACCGCTTGAGCTTGTCCTTCACCGGATCCTTGAGTTCGGCGAAGCACAGTTCGATCCCCGCTTCGTGCAGGGCCTTGTCCAGTTCCTCGAGGACATCGGCGGCGGTGACGTCCACGCTGGTGACCGGTTCCGCCGCGACGACCATCCAGCGCACGGGCGTGGGCGATGTCGCCGCCGCCTCCAGAACGCGCTCCTTGAACAGCTCGGCATTGGCGAAGAACAGCGGCGCATCCCAGCGAAAGAGGACCAGGCCGGGTATCTGGCGGGCCTCAGGATAGCGCGTCATGTCGTGGTAGCCCTTGATGCCGTCGACGCGGCCCAGCACGGCGGAGTGCGGGCGCCAGCCATCCCACAGGAACTCGATGACGGCGATCACGATGGCCAGGCCGATGCCCGGGATCGCCCCAAGAACCGCGACGCCGACGAGACAGGCGATCGACAGCCAGAATTCCCAGCGCTGGATGCGAAAGATCCGCGCGAGATCAGTGACCTCGAACAATCCGATGGCCGAGGCGATGACGACCGCAGCCAAGGCGGTGGCGGGCAGGTGCTGGAGCAGGGTCGGCGCCACCAGCAGCAGCAGGGCAACGGCGAGTGCGCCGACGACTCCGGTCAACTGTGTTCGGGCGCCCGCGGCCTCTGCGACGGGCGTGCGCGACGAACTGCTGCTGATCGGAAAGCCCTGAAAGAATCCTGCCGCCAGATTGGCGGCGCCGAGTCCGATCATCTCCTGATTGGGATCGACGGTCGTGCGGGTTCGCGCGGCGTAGGCCCGGGAAAGCACGCTGGTGTCGGCGAACGAGACCAGGGCGACGGCGACGCCCCCGATCAGGACCGGGACGATGTCGGCGTAGCCGATCCACGGAATCACGAAGCCGGGCAGCCCCTGGGGGAGCGGACCGAGGACCGCGACATCGGCGGTCGCGCCCAGGTCGAAACCGCCGACGATCGCGGTCGCGCCGACCACCGCGACCAGGATGCCGGGCACGCGCTTGCTGTTCTTCAGCAGCAGGATCACCGCCAGGGTGCCGGCGCCGATCGCGCACGCAACCCAGTTCGTTCTCCCGCCGATGATCGCCTCGACGATGGCCCAGAGGTTGCGCAGCGGCCCATCGCTCTCGATCGAGAAGCCGAAGAATTTCGGCAGCTGGCTGATCAGGACCGTCAGTGCTATGCCGTTCATGTAGCCATAGCGGATCGGCTTGGAGAGAAGCTCGGTGACGAAGCCCAGCCGCGCGGCGCCCGCCAGGATGCAGACGATCCCCGAGACCACTGCCATCGTGCCGGCCAGGGCGACGGCCCGAAGCGGATCACCGCCGGACAGCGGAAGGACCACGCCGAGGATGACGGCGGCCAGCGACGAGTCTGGTCCCAGGACCAGGATGCGACTGGGGCCGAACAGTGCATAGGCCAGCAGCGGTACGATCGTCGCGTAGAGACCGTAGATGCCGGGCACGCCCGATGCCACTGCATAGGCGATGCCGACGGGCACCAGCATTGTCGCCAATACCACGCCGGCGACGACGTCGTGAAACAGCCAGTTTCTCTGGTACTGGCGCAGGGTGAGCAACCCCGGCAACCAGCGTATCCAGCCGATCTGCTTTGACATCTTCCAGACAGCTCTAGGCCGATATTCACCAGATGAACTCTGGATCGGCGTTGACAGTATCAGAGCGCCGGTCCCGGTCGCCATGCGTCAATCATCCACACAATCTGTTCGCATGGTCGCGGCGGCTCCGTGGCCTAGACTATCTGGAAGACACAAGCCCGGCTGCGCCAGGCTGGTAACGATGAGGCCGGCGTGCGGGAAAAGCCCGCCGGATTGCCGCTTGGCCTTGGCCGTCATGCGGCGCGGCGTCGGAACAGCAGCTGCGGCGGGAAACCCGCCAGGGCATGACGGCCGTTCCGACCGGGACACAGCCCAGGGTGTCTCAGCTGGCAATTACGTAATTATACGCCATTACACACAAAGCAAAGGCAGCGCAGTTTGTTCGCGAATTAAGGTCGCGTGGACTGAGCTTCGCGGAAGCCGGACCTGGAGCCTTTGGCAAAGAAGGACGAGATGCAGCGCCATTTTCGAGGAGTGCCGCTTCCGGACACATCGCCGTGTTTCGGTTTGCCCTTCGTCCGTCGGCCATCGGATGCAAGGCAGAATGCGTCATGATGACAACAAGGCTCCTGCGAAGCACCAGTTTGCCATGCCATGCTGATCGCACCCTGCTTCCATCTGCATAAGGTCTCGTTTGCATTTTGGGAAGGTCAGATTGCTTCCCGCTGATGCAGGTCTGAGGTGTCTTGGACCCGCTGCCGGACAGCTGATAGAATTGCACCGGTTGCGCAACCTCAGTCATGCCAAATCCCTCATGGCAAAAGAACGTGCATCCGTTCCTGACAGACGCTGGATGGCATTGGCAGCGGCGATCGCAACGGCTTCGATCGTTGGCATCATCCTGAGCGGCATCGCACCATTGCTGTCTCTCAACCTGGAACGCCTGAAGGTGGATTCGAGCTGGAACGGCCTGATGGGGGCAACCCCATCTATTGCCATGATTTCGATCAGCGCGTTCATTCCATCCATCATTCGGCGCCTGGGGGCTGCGCCCAGTATCTATGTAGGAAGCGGGCTCGCCTTCGCCATGTTGCTGCTGTTCCCGCTCATCACCTCCGTCCCGGCTTGGTTCCTGCTGCGCTTTGTGATGGCCCTGGGAATTGGTCTCGCTTTCGTCGTGAGCGAAACCTGGATCAATGCCTTGGCGCCGCCCGAGAAGCGCGGCTCCGTCATGGGAATCTATGTTTCACTGCTTTGCGCTGGGCTTGCAATGGGGCCGCTTCTGATCAGCTTTACCGGCAGCGAAGGAGCTTCGCCGTTTATCGCCATTGCCATCGTTCTTGTCATTGCTACCCTGCCAATCCCGTTCGCAGGCAGGGGTGGTGCTCCTGCCCTGCGCGAGGATTCGGTTATGCCACTGCGTGCGGCGTTTCGTCGTGCCCCGGCCATGATGGCCGTGCTCCTTCTCAACGGAGCAATCTGGCTTGCGATCCTGGCGCTTCTATCCGTTTACGGGGTGCGTTCGGGGCTGAACGAGGACCAGGCATTGTTCCTGCTTACGGCCTATACCATCGGCAATGTGGCCTTTCAGGTTTTCATTGGCCGCTTGCTCGACAAATATAGTGCCTCTCTGGTCTTGGCCGGTTGTGGCTTTGCCCAGGTGCTCGGAGCACTGGCAATACCTCTCATAGTACATGAAGCGGGGCTTGCATGGATAGTTCTGTTGGTTTGGGGCGGAACATTGGGTGGTGTCTACACCACCGCTCTGACGATGCTTGGCCGCGCCTTCGAAACAGAGCAGTTGTCCGCTGCCAATGCAGCGGCGAGCGTCGCCTTTGAACTCGGCGCAATCTCAGGACCTCTATTGGCGGGATTTGCCATGGGCCTGTGGGATCCGCACGGGATGCTTGTGGTGATCGGGATGGCAGGAGCCGGTCTGATCTGGATCGCCCTGCGTCCGATGGCCAGAGCACCGCGCTGACACAGGCGTATGATTGTATGCGTCTGGGCGCGTCCCAGCGGAAGAGCGCAACGGCGTCGACACACTCATTTAGATGGACGCAAAGTGCATGGTGATGATCCACATGGCGGCCGCTACCGCTGCGGGTCAGCAGTAGACGCCAAATCGTTGCACCGCCAGGTCCGCTTTGTGCCACTGGCGGCCATCGCTGCATCGAATCCAGTCGCGGGTTGGACTTCGACATTTTCTGCAAATCCAGGCACGGCAAACCCTCAACGAATTGAGCACGCAGCATGGTCGTCCTTATACAGTCTCGCCACGATCTTTCGCCGGCGGAGATCGAAACGGTCGAAGACCGCCTCTACGACAGCAATCATCGCGCCATAAGGTGCGATGACGGCCGCGGACTTGGCTTTGTCATCCGCGACGAGGCGGGGCGCATGATCGGCGTCGCCGCAGGATATTCCTGGGCGGGCACTTCCGAAATCAAGCAGATGTGGATCGACGCGGCATATCGAGGGCGCGGCTACGCGCGCAAGCTGTTGAACGCCTTTGTCGAGGAAGCTGCGCATCGAGGCGTTCGGCGGATCTGGGTCGCAAGCTACGACTTCCAGGCGCCGGGAATGTATGAAAAGGCCGGCTTCAAGAGAATGGCCGAGTTTGCGGGTTGGCCCGAGGGGCATTCCAATATCGTTCTCTGCAAGACTTTGGCGGCGGGACAAGAGGCCGCCGAAACGCGTTGATGAATGATACCGATCTCTTCCGGGATGTCCGCGTTGTGCCAAAGGCCGGCCGCGTCGGACTGGCGGTCGGGATGCTCGCGCAGGCGGACCGGGAGACCTGCACAACTCGAGAGGAATTTGCGGAGTTGCTCGCGAGTGCCAAGTCGGCGGCCTACACCGGCGAGAGAACAAGCGGTAGGATGTCTCCGGCGGTCGCCGAACAGCTGCGCCGGCCGCTGCAATTCTTCGCGCGAACACCGCAGATGCCGGCGGGGCAGCCGGTGGAGGCCTTCGCTGCCGGCGAATTTCGTGAGACAGCAAAGCTAGGACCAGTTCATGCCTGAGATCAGCACAAAGTTCCTGTTCCGTCTTGCTCTGGATGTTGGTGCCCACCATGTGATGGGTCCTACACCTTTTGGCAGCCGTCGCGTCGCGCCCATTGCAGGCGGCACTTTTGAGGGGCCGCACTTGTCCGGAATCGTACTGCCCGGCGGCACCGACTGGATCACGGAGGATGCTGCCGGTTCATGGTTCCAAATCAACGTGCGCGTGCCGCTACGCACCCATGACGGCGACCTGTTGAACATGGCCTATCAAGGCTTCCGCAGCGGCCCGCCTGAAGTGCTCGCGAAGGTCTCGCGCGGAGAGACCGTCGATGCCGACAGCTACTATTACCGCGTGTCAGGCTCTTTCGAGACGGCATCGCCCAGATTGGCTCGCCTCAACACGCTGGTTGTCGTCGGTACCGGCTGGAGAACCTCCGTCGGTCCAGGATACGACGTCTTCGAGGTGCTCTGATCGCAAGCTCTCCGCAGCGCATCGCGCAAACGATGGGTCTGACGATGGGCATCAGGCGTGCTGCCCTCGATTGGATACTGCCGTCGGCAACGCGCGCGCGACGGAACGCGCTCAGGGTTTCCGACCGTGACGATCCTCCAGCTTCCTGGCGACCTGGGCTTCCGAGAAATTGGATCGCCGCGGGCCGCCAGTGCCCGCCAGCGAATTCTTCTGCCTTTCAAAGGCCTAGCTGAACTTCACTTTCGCGTCGTGTGTAATTGCGTTATTTTCTTGACATATCCGCATAAAGCGTATATATTGGTGAATATCGGCCCAGGCTTGCGACAGGTGCCGACCTTGCTCCCCGGGAGCGGTCGATAACGCCATGGAACGGCCTGGATGACCGGGGGAACGGCCTGATCAGCCGTGCCCCTCCGGCCTCTGTTGGAATCGCTCGGCTGCCCGTCGGTGCAGGCCGCTTCCGGGAGGGATATCCCGCGGCGCAGAACCGATACCCGGGCCGGAGAAATACCGGCCTACCGATCGACCCCGGCACGCCGGCCGCAAATCCGGCGCGCCACACCTGCCCGAGCGATTCCACATGGCCGGATCGATGACACTGAAACCGATACCGAAACCCAGAGCAGCGCCCACCGATTAAACTCCATCGTCATCCCCGGGCTTGGCCCGGGGGCCCATGGGTTTGCGCGGGATTGAAGACGTTCGTGGGTGGCCGGGCCAAGCCCGGCCATGACGGATGGGGTGTTGGTGGCAGCGAGTCCAAGCCGGAGGGTCGGCAGCTACTCCCGGTCCACCGCGCGCTGGCCGATGTCGCGGCGGCAGAAGCCGCCGGGCCAGTCGATCAGGTCGACCGCGCGATAGGCCAGCGCCTGGGCGGCGCGGGCGGTCTTCCCCAGGGCGCTGACGGCGAGCACCCGGCCGCCGGCGGCCTCGATCTCGCCCTTGCCGGTGCGGCGGGTGCCGGCATGGAAGATGGTGACGTCCTTCAGCTTCGCCGCGGCCTCAAGGTTGCGGATGACGGTGCCGGTCTCCGGTTTTTCCGGATAGCCTTTGGCCGCCATCACCACGCTGAGCGCGGTCTCCGGATACCAGCGCAGGTCGAAGGCCTTCAGCGTGCCGTCGCGCGCCGCCATCAGCGCGGGGACGATGTCCGACATCATCCGGAGGCAGATGACCTCGCATTCCGGGTCGCCGAAGCGGCAGTTGAACTCGATCAGCTTCGGACCGTCCCGCGTCGCCATGATGCCGGCGAAGAGCACGCCCTTGAACGGACGCCCCTCGGCCGCCATGCCTTCCACCGTCGGGCGGATGATGCGCTCGAGGATCTCGGCCTCGATCGCCGGCGTGGCGACCGGCGCCGGGGAATAGGCGCCCATGCCGCCGGTATTGGGCCCGGTATCGCCGTCGCCGACGCGCTTGTGGTCCTGGGCCGAGACCAGCGGCAATGCATGGACGCCGTCGACCAGGGCGAAATAGCTGAGCTCCTCGCCGGCCATGAATTCCTCGATCACCAGCGCGGCGCCGGCGGCGCCGAATTTCCCGCCGAGCAGGATCGCGTCGATTGCGGCCTCGGCGGCGGCCAGGGTCTCGGCGATGATCACCCCCTTGCCAGCGGCGAGGCCGTCGGCCTTGACCACGATCGGCGGGGCGAAGCCCGCGGCATAGGCCTTGGCCTCCGCGGCATCGGTGAAGCGCCGGTAGCGCGCGGTCGGGATCTTGTACTTGGCGCAGAGGTCCTTCATGAAGCCCTTGGAACCCTCGAGCTCCGCAGCCAGGGCGGTCGGGCCGAAGGCGGCGATCCCGTCCGCCTCCAGCCGGTCGACCAGGCCCTTGACCAGGGGTGCCTCCGGCCCGACCACGACAAGGTCGATCTCTTCCGCGCGGGCGAAGGCGACGAGATCGTCGATGTCGTCGGCGGCGATGTCGACGCATTCCGCCTCGGCGGCGATGCCGGCATTGCCCGGGGCGCAATAGAGCTTGTCGCAGAGCGGCGAGGCGGCGATTTTCCAGCAGAGTGCGTGTTCGCGGCCGCCAGAGCCGACCACCAGAATCTTCATGCCCACCCGTGTCCCGCTTGTTCCCCGCCCGAGGCTACAAATCGCGTGATTCGTCGCCGAGGGATACCATAGAATGCCATCCCATGACAGATTCCGATCAGACTCCGGGCGCCAGCCTCGGCCACAACGCCGCCGAATTCAGCGTCAGCGAGCTTTCCTTCGCCATCAAGCGCACGCTCGAGGGCAGCTTCGAGCGCGTCCGCGTCCGGGGCGAGATCTCCGGCTTCAAGCGGGCGGCCTCGGGCCATCTCTACATGATGCTGAAGGACGAGGGCGCGGCGATGAAGGCGGTCTGCTGGAAGGGCGTCGCCGGCCGCCTCGGCCTCGCCCCGGAAGACGGCATGGAGGTCGTCGCCACCGGCCGGATCACCTCCTATGCCGAACGCTCGGAATACCAGCTGGTGATCGAGCGCCTGGAAGTGGCAGGAATCGGCGCCCTCCTGAAGCTGATCGAGGACCGGCGCAAGAAGCTGGCGGCCGAGGGCCTGTTCGATGCCGGGCGCAAGAAGCCGATCCCGCTGCTGCCCGAGGTGATCGGCGTCGTCACCTCGCCGACCGGCGCGGTCATCCGCGACATCCTGCACCGCCTGGCGGACCGCTTTCCCCGGCGTGTCCTGGTCTGGCCGGTCCTGGTCCAGGGCGAGGGGGCGGCATCCCAGGTCGCCGCGGCGATCCGCGGTTTCAATTCCCTCGCCATCGGCGGCGCCGTGCCGCGCCCCGACCTGCTGATCGTGGCGCGCGGCGGCGGCAGCATCGAGGACCTGATGGCGTTCAACGAGGAGATCGTGGTCCGCGCCGCCGCCGAGAGCGCCATCCCGCTGATCTCCGCCGTCGGCCACGAGACCGATACGACGCTCATCGACCATGCTTCGGATCGCCGGGCGCCGACGCCGACGGCCGCGGCGGAAATGGCGGTGCCGGTGCGGGCGGACCTGCTGACCGAGACCGGCACGATCGGCCAGCGGCTGCTGAGCGGCATGGCGCGGCGGCTCAACGAATGGCGGCTCGAGGTCGATGGCCTGGCCCGCGGCCTGCCCGAACCGATGCGGCTGCTGCAGGAGAAATCCCAGCAGCTCGACCAGTGGCTCGAGCGCTGGCTGAATGCGCGGCGCGGCTTCTTCGACCGGCGGCGCGAGCTGGTGGCGCGGCTGCAGGCGCAGCTGAAGACGCCGGGCGAGCAGCTGGCGGCGGCGCGCAGCCAGATCGACCTCTCGGCGAGCCAGCTCGCGGCCGCCTTGCGCCATTATGTCGAGCGCCAGGACCGCGCCCTGGAGCGCGGCAGCGCCGGCCTCACCCGGCGCAACCTCGATGCCCTGATCGAGCGCAAGACCCAGGCCCTCAGGTCGCTCGGGCAATTGCTCGACAGCTATTCCTACGACCAGGTGCTGAAGCGGGGCTTCGCGCTGGTGCGCGACGCGGCGGGAGCGCCAGTCCTGGCCGCCGCCCAGGTGACGCCCGGCCAGGCCCTGCAGCTGCAGTTCCACGACGGCGGCGTCGACGCGACGGCCGCCGGCGGCCCGAAGCGCAAGGGGCCGGACGGCGGACCGAAGCAGGGATCGCTGCTGTGATCGGCCGCCTCGCGGCGGCGCTCTGCCTGCTGGCGATGCCCGCCGCGGCGCTGGATCTTCATGGCGAGCTCGTCCAGGGCGGCCTCGTCACCGGCCAGGTGGAGCCGGGTGCCCGGGTCCTGCTCGGCGGCAGGGCGATCGAGGTCGCCGCCGACGGCCTCTTCGTCTTCGGATTCGGCCGGGACCAGGCGGCCTCGGCGCAATTGACCGTCATCCATCCGGGCGGCGAGGTCGAACAGGCGCATCTCGCCGTCGCGCAAAGGCGCTACGACATCCAGCGGATCGACCGGCTCGACAGCAACATGGTGACGCCGGACGCCGATACCCTGGCCCGGATCAAGGCCGAGCAGGCGAAGATCAATGCCGCCCGGTCGGTGTCCACGGCGGATCGCGGCTTTCTCGGCCCCTTCCTCTGGCCCGCCCGCGGCCCGGTCAGCGGGGTCTACGGCTCGCAGCGGATCCTCAACGGCGAGCCGCGCCAGCCGCATTTCGGCCTCGACATCGCCGCGCCGGAGGGCAGCCCGGTGATCGCCCCGGCCGCGGGCGTGGTGCGGCTGGCCGAGCCGGATTTCTATCTGACCGGCGGCACCGTGATCCTCGACCACGGCTTCACCGTCAGCTCGACCTTCATCCACATGCAGGACATCGCCGTCACCGTCGGCCAGGCGCTGAAGCCGGGCGATCTCATCGGTCACGTCGGCAGGAAGGGGCGGGCCACCGGTCCGCATCTGCACTGGGCGATGAATTGGGGCGATGTCCGAGTCGATCCGCAACTGCTCCTGCCGCCGGCACCGGCCGATTAGCGGCCTGAGTCGGCTTGACGGCCCCAGGTATGCGTCCTAGGCTAAATCCTTAACTTCTTGGCAACCATACGAGTCCGGGCAACTGGGATCAGGCCGATGAGCGATATTGCCCAGCTGAAGGATTGGATCGCCAATCCGCCGATCAATCGCGGCGCGGCGCCCTACATGCTGGCCTTCTCGCTGGAGGAATTCACCCGCTCGAAAGAGGGACTGGAATTCCTCAAGGCCTTCGCCGACCGCGTCGAGGAGACCACGACCGGGCGCGGCTGCCGGCTCTATCGCGTGTCGATGAGCAATCTGATCCTGACGATCGCCGACCAGGAGGTGATCGTTTCCGGCATCGTCTCCGACATCAAGCTGCTGCTGCTGCGGATGATCGGGCGGATGCTGCCGGACTATTTCGGCGTCGTCGATCTCAACAAGCTCTCGCAGCTGATCGACCTGCGGCGCGAGCGGGCGCGGGCGCAGCAGCTGGTCGAGCAGCTGGCGGTCTCCGCCACCGATGCCTCCAATCTCGCCAACATCATGAACCTGCTGGTGATGGAGCATGTCACCAAGGTCGAGAATGCCTACAAGCAGCTGGGCGATGCGCGCTTCTCCGACCTGTTCATCCGCAGCCAGCAAGTCGCGCTGCAGGAGTCCGGGCGGCCGCTGACGCCGGTGATGACCGAGTTCTTCGTCAGCATGTCGGCGATCCGCCAGCACCTGCTGGTCGGCGTCGACATGCGGCACAACAAGAACGTCTTCAACCAGATGACCGTGGCGCTCGACCGCATGCTGCTGAAATGCATCGACGGGCTGCGCAAGCCGGACCAGCGCTGCTCGATCAACCTCAATGTCGAGAGCGTGTTCTCGGCCGAGTTCGAGGCCTTCGAGCGGCGCTCGCTGAGTTCGCTGCGGCAGTTCAATTTCGAGTTCCGGGTCGGCGACATCATGCAGAATTTCGCCGAGTTCGGCTCGGCCCGCGACCTCATCCAGTCGCGCGGCGGCACCGTCGCGATCGACGGCCTGTCGCCGCAGGTGATCGGCGTCATCGACCTGGCGCAGCTGCAGGCCAACATGGCGAAACTGTTCTGGCAGCCCGGCATGGCGCCGGAACTGATGCGCCGCCAGGCGGTGTTCGACCGGCTGCGGGCGAGCAGCATGGTGCTGGCGCTGGCCCGGGTCGACGACGAGGAGGGCCTGCAGATCGGCCGCGAACTGAAATTCGGCCTGTTCCAGGGCTTCCATGTCGACCGCCAGCTGGCGACACCGATCCCCACGCCGCTGCACCAGCCCAACAACCACTTCGCCGCCTAGGTTCCGTACGCGTTTCAGGGCCGGGTCGGCACGCGGAGCCCGCTCCCAGGCCGAAAGCGGCCTTCATTCGCGCCCATCGTGATGTTTCAGATGTGCCAACAGCCGACCTTGCCACCGTGCGTCATTCGTGTCGCGCTGTAACTCCTTAAGCTCCAACCGCTTGGTACCTCCCGGCGCCCACCGGAGCATGAACGTATAAAGGTACCTGCGCGGATGACTGACGAGGATCCGCATTGCACAGAACGCTCTGCGAACGCGAACTCATTACTTCGCAAGCTCGAAAATCTCCGTGTCCCTATCGTAAATCGAGGAAGAGACCCAGGCTCTGAGTTTGCAAGGCTACCTATGGGTTTGTTAATCTAGCCCAGCTCTGGTCAGCAGATTTGATATTGTCCGCCGCATGCTTAATCCAATACTCAAGGTCCGGCTTGCCGCCGGCGAGCATGTATAGTTTGCCATTAACAATTACCCAATTCTCGGAATTCGCGGGAGCCCTTATTCCAGCCGCCATGGCACCGGCGCAGAAGGCTCCATACTGGGGCATAAAGCGATCGGGATCGGCCGCGAACATCTCCTTGTGCGAGGCACTGGTGAAGAGCCAGCGGGTATCATCAAACAGCATTTCATACGCGTTACTGCCCTTGACCGCCTTGCCCTCGGTAAAATAGGCGACCGGATCGTACCCTTGAATTGCCAGCGGTGGCTCGGTGCTGGCATTCACGTCCGTGCCATCGGCCCCCGCCGGGGCAATTAATGCGAGAACTAGCAATGCCGCCTGCAAGCTCCAGGCGCCGAGCACAATCGCCTTCTGTAGCGTAATTTTTAGGTTCACGGGCCATCCTCCACAGCGCGTGTCGCTATCGCGGCCGGCCAACCGCCGCGGCATATAAACCAACGCCCAGCGGTCGGCAAATACGCGGTCAATGGCGAAATGTTATAGATTTTGCCGAGCTTGTCCAACACCTGTTGGTCAGCAATGATGTCTTGGACGGCGGGAATTGCCGATGCACCCCGTTGGAGCCAGTCTTGGCGGAAATCGAGCAGACACGCAAGCTGACCACCATTCTCTGCGCTGACGCTGCGGAGTACTCTCGTATGATGCATGCGGACGAGGACGGCACCTTTCGCGCCCTCCGCACTTTCAGGCAGGCGATCGACCTGGCTATCGGGCAACATCAAGGTCGGATCTTCGGCACGGCGGGCGACAGCGTCATTGCCGAATTTGGCAGTCCGGTCGAGGCGATCCGCGCCGCTGTCGACATCCAGTCAGCCGTCGAAAAGGTAGCCGGCGACTTGCCCGAGGCGAGTCGCATGAATTTTCGCATTGGCATCAACCTGGGAGATGTAATTGTCGAAGGCGCGGATCTGATCGGCGACGGCGTCAACATTGCATCACGACTGCATGAACTCGCACAACCCGGTGAAATTTGCGTCTCCGCGGCCGTCCATGAGCTCGTCAAGCACAAGTCGGGATTCATCTATGATGATCTCGGCAATCTCACGGTGAAGAACATTGCCGATCCGATCCGGGTCTATCGCGTTGGCGCTACGGCTGCGGTTTCCGGCAGCGCGGTCTCGCGTCGAATCAACCCGAAGCCGCAGCGCGCGAAGTTCTATCTAGCGGCCGTCTTCGCCGTCGCCGGCCTGCTGGCAGCGGGACTCTATGCCGGATATCCGCATCTACGGATTTCGACACCCGCGCCGGATCTGGCCTCCGGATCCGCGCCGCGGCAATCGAGTCATGCCTCCATCGCGGTGCTACCGTTCGAATCTGAGTGGCGATGCATCGCAGAACTATTTTGCCGACGGCTTGACGGAGGACATGACCCTCGCCCTCGGTCGGTTCTCCGACCTTGCCGTCATCGGACGCGATGTGGTCCAGAAATACAAAGGGTCTCCACCGAAACCCGGCGAACTCAGCCGCACGCTCAATATTCGCTATGTCCTGCAAGGCAGCGTGCGCAAGTCCGGCGATCGGGTTCGCGTGACAGCGATTCTCAGCGACACCACCAGTGGCGTTCAATTGTGGTCGGACCGGTATGATGGACAGCTGAAGGATGTCTTCGCGGTACAGGACGATGTCACGCAGAAAGTCATCGGCGCGATGGCGATCAAGCTGAGCGATATCGAACTGCAGCGCTCCCTGGCCAAGCCCCCGGAGAAGTTGCAAGCCTACGATTACCTGATGCGCGGGCGAGACTATCTTCGCCGCAATACGCGTGCCGACAATCGCGAAGCGCGCAATCTGTTCGAGCAGGCGATTGCCCTCGACCCCGGCTACGCCTCCGCATACGCCGCTTTGGCCGAAACACGGCTCACGGCGGCGGAGTTGGGATGGGTTGATCTGGTGGGCGCAGCCCTCGATCAGGCCGAAGGCCTGGCGCGGAAGGCGCTGGAGCTCGACAGCAACAACGCCCAGGCCCATGCTGTTCTGGGAGATATCTATCTAAACCGGGAAAAATATGATCTGGCGCGAGCAGAAGACGACGAGGCGATCGCCCTCAATCCGAACGACGCACACAGTCATGCTGCGCGTGGAGGCGTTCTGCTTTTCTCGGGCGAAGCCGAGGAAGCTGTCAAGTCCCTCGAGGTTGCCATGCGGCTCGATCCCAGCATGGAAAGTACAGACGCCTATCTCATCGGCTGGGCCTACTATCTCATGCGGCGATACGCCGATGCCGCGCATGTCATGGAGAGATCGCTCCCGAAAAACCCCGACGACTATTTCACCCATGCAGGGCTCGCCGCCACGTACGCGCAACTCGGCCGGACGGAAGATGCCGCAAGAGCGGCGCAGGAAACGCTGACGGCCTACCCGTTCTTCAGCGTGGATGTATTCGTGTACCAGTTCTACAGACAGTCCGACCGTGCAGCAATCACCGACGGACTGCATAAGGCTGGATTGAAGTAGTGACGGAGCGACCCATGTCAAATGACTCGGAATTTCGCGCGACGATCAGGAGTCACATGCGAAAAACCGGATGGTGATGGATCGAAGGTTCAGCTTCACCACCTTGGACGGCGACCAAAGCCCCAGCCTCGCCCGCCGCCACCTTTACTGCGGGGAGCGGAAAACAGCATATCGGCCGCTCACGCGGCGGGCTGACCAGTAAGGGACATGCCGTTAGATCTTCCCGATCCACATTCGGCTACGCGCTGACTAGATGTGAGCTTTCAATAGGTTGTCCATCCGGCCCCGACCGGGAAGCTGAGGTTGCGAGACTTCAGTGATTCCAGGGGAGGGACCGGATGAACATCCATAAGAATGCCCGTCTGACGCCGCATAGTCGAGCGCGAATCTGTCGCATCGTGTGCTGATGAGCGGGCAGACGCCGAAGGCCGTCGCGACCGCCTTGGCGTCTGCCCGCGAACGGTGCGCAAATGGGTGAAGCGGTTCCAGGCGGAGGGCTGTGCCGGCCTGCAGGATCGCTCCTCGCGGCCGCACCGGCTGCACCGGCCGACGCCCGCAACCGGTGGCGAGCGGATCGAGCGCCTGCGCCGGCAGCGCTTGACCGGCAAGGCAGATCGCCGCCGAGGTCGGCGTCTCGCCGGCGACGGTCAGCCGGGTCCTGAAGCGGCTGGGGCTGAACAAGCTTGCGCGCCCTGGAGCCGGCCGAGCCGGTGCGCCGCTACGAGCGCGACGAACCCGGCGAGCTGATCCACATCGACATCAAGAAGCTCGGCCGCTTCGACCAGATCGGCCACCGCATCACCGGCGACCGCACGGGGCAGAGCAACAGCCGCGGCGTCGGCTGGGAGTTCGTCCATGTCTGCATCGACGATGCCTCCCGCGTCGCCTTCAGCCAGGTCATGCACGACGAGAGAAAGGCGAGCGCCGTCGCCTTCCTCAAGGCCGCCGTCGCCTACTACGCGAGCCTCGGCGTCACGGTCGAGCGCGTCATGACCGACAACGGCTCCTGCTACAGCTCCCACGCCTTCCGCAGACGCCTGCAGCGAGCTCGGCCTCAGGCACATCCGCACCAAGCCCTACACCCCCAAGACCAACGGCAAGGCCGAGCGCTTCATCCAGACCGCGCTGCGCGAATGGGCCTACGCGCGCGCCTATCGAGACCTCAGACCAGCGCGCCGCCGAGCTGCCCGCCTGGCTTCATCGCTACAACTGGCACCGACCCCACGGCAGCCTAAAATCCAAGCCACCCATCAGCAGACTCGGCCTAACCGGGACAACCTGTTGAGGCTCCACAGCTAGTCCGCGCCCTAGAATGCGGCCGCGGGCGTTCCGGCCTCCCGGCCGCGCGCTCAGGGTTCCTGCGCCTGCTGCCGCGCCGCATGGGCGCTCAGCACGGTGTCGAGGCGCGCGCCCTCGGCATAGCCGCGCAGGCCGCCGGGAAAGGCGACGCCGGCTTTCAGCTTCGGGTCGTCGACCGGTGCGCCGATCACCTGGGCGATCGGGATCACGCCCGCCCAGCAGTCGAGCCCGTAATCCTCGTCGTCGTCCTTGGGCGGGCCGACCCGGTGCTTGGCCGAGGCCTCCTCGATCTCCATCGAGACCATCGTCGTGCCCTTCAGTTCCTGCGCCGTCGCGGCGCGGATGTCGCCGGTGCGCTCCGGGAACAGCCGCTCGACGAAGCGGTCGAGATGCCGCAGCTTCTCCGCCGCATCGTCGACAATTTGGGCCGTGCCGAAGGCCATCACCGAGCGGTAGTTGATCGAATGGTGGAAGCCGGAGCGCGCCATCACCATGCCGTCGAGATGGGTGACGGTGAAGCAGACCGGCAGGCCCCTGGCCTGGGCGCGCAGCATGCGGCTGGCGGCGGAGCCGTGCCAGTAGAGCCGGCGGCCCAGGCGCCAATAGGCGGTCGGCGTCACGAAGGGCTGGCCGGCGTTTGCGCCATCGGGAAGCACATAGGCGATATGGGCGATCATCCCGGCATCGAGGATGGCGAAGACCGCCGCCTCGTCATATTCGCCCCGCTCGTGCAGGCGCTTGACGCGGGATCTTTCGGTGGGGGTGAAGGCGTTCATGGCGGGTGCTCCATTTGGCATGGTCAGGATCGCGGGTAGATCTATCATCAAAGTGGTTCCATCGGCAGCGCCGAAATGATAAATTGAATGGAACCACTTTGAGGTCCGTCCCATGCCGCGCGCGAAAGGCAAGGGCAGCCTGCTCGACCTGGCGCTGGAGCCGGGGTCCAGCCGGCCGCTGTCGCAGCAGCTCTATGCCGAACTGCGCGCCGCCATCCTGAACGGCAGGCTGCGGGCCGGCGATCGGCTGCCGGCCAGCCGGGTCCTGGCGGCGGAGCTCGGCGTCTCGCGCAACACCTCGCTGGCCGCGCTCGAGCAGCTGATCGGGGAGGGCTATGTCGAGGCGCGGCGGGGATCCGGCAGCTATGTCGCGCAATCCCTGCCGGATGCCCGCCCGGCCCGGCTCCCGGCACCGTCGAAGCGTCTGGCGCCGCGCCGCCTGGATGCAGAAAGCCCGGATGCAGCGAGTCCGAAGGCCGCAAGCCTGTCGCGCCGCGGCCGCATGCTGGCGGCGACGTTGCGCACGGTCAGCCGCGACAAGGGGGCGTGGTGGCCCTGCTTCGCGCCCGGCGTGCCGGATTGCAGCGACTTTCCCTTCGACCTCTGGGCGCGGCTTCTGGCGCGGGCCTGGCGCCGGCCGGATGCCGGGCTCTACGAGGCCAGCGATCCCGCCGGGCATCCGGCCCTGCGCGTCGCCATCGCCGATCATCTGCGCCAGGCGCGCGGCGTCGACTGCGCACCCGAGCAGGTCATCGTCCTCTCCGGCATCCGCCAGGCGGTCGACCTGACCTGCCGCCTGCTGCTGGATCCCGGCGATGCCGCCTGGGTCGAGGATCCCGGCTATCCCGGGCTGCGCGCCGCCATCGCCGGGTCGGGCGCGCGGCTGGTGCAGGTGCCGGTCGATGGCGAGGGGCTGGTGGTCTCGGCCGGGATCGGTCTGGCCGCCAGGGCACGGCTGGCCTGCGTCGCGCCTTCGCACCAGTTTCCGCTCGGCGTGGCATTGAGCCTGCAGCGCCGCCTGCAGCTGCTGGCCTGGGCGCGCGAGGCCAGGGCCTGGTTGCTGGAGGACGATTACGACAGCGAGTTCCGCTACGAGGGGCGGCCGCTGGCCACCCTGCAGAGCCTCGACGAGGACGGTCGGGTGATCTATGTCGGCACCCTCTCGAAGATGCTCTTCCCCTCGCTGCGGGTCGGCTATCTGGTGGCGCCGAAGCCCCTGGCCGAGGCCTTCCGCAGCGCCCGCGCGGCGATCGACGACCATCCGCCGATGGCCGCCCAGCCGGCACTCGCCACCTTCTTCGCCGAGGGCCATCTCGCCGCCCATGTGCGGCGGATGCGCAAGCGCTACCGCGAGCGCCAGCAGCTGCTCCTGGCGGGTGCGGCACGACATCTGGGACCGGCGCTGGCGCTGCAGCCGGATCCCGCCGGGCTGCATCTGGTGGCGCGGCTGAGCGGCAAGCTGGCGGAAACGGCGGATTCGGCTTTGGCCGCACGGCTGGCCGCCGCCGGCATCTCCGCACCGGCGCTCAGCAGCTATTATGCCGCGGCGACCGACGGCCGGGCATCCCCGGCGCGCGACCCCGCGACAGCCGGTCTGATGCTGGGCTATGCTGCGGTTCCCGATGCGATGATCGATCGCGGATTGCAACGGATGGCAGAGGTCCTGCGGCTATGAAGTGGATGGCACTGGCGGCCTGCGGGCTGCTTTTGATCGGCGGCTGCGGGTCGGCGCCCGGCCCGGCACCGGTTGCCGCGGTGCCGGCACCTGCAAATCCGGCGCCTGCGAATCCGGCACCCGTCGCCCCAGCGCCCGTTGCCGCAGCACCTGGAGAGCCAGCACCTGGAGAGCCTGCACCGGAACCGGTGGCGGCGCCGTCCGCCGCGCCGCTGCAATGGAAGGCGCTGGCCGCCAGCGGCGACGATTCGATCCCGGTCTTCGACAATGCGGTGGACCGTTTCGCCGAGCTGGTGTCCGGCCCCGACGTGCGCGAGGTCCTGCGCTATACCTCGACCCCGCGCCGCGCCGCGCCCGATCGCCCGATCGCCACGGTGGCGGCGCTGGATGACGGGCTGCATGCGCTGCAGCCGGGCCCCGGCGAGGCCTGCCTGGTCTTCATCACCTCGCACGGCGCCCGCGACGGCCTGCTGCTGAAGCAGGACCTCGACGCGGGCCAGCGCCTCAATCCGTCGCGTTTTGCCGAGATGCTCGACGCCTCCTGCGGCCAGGCGCCGACCGTCGCCATCGTCTCCGGCTGCTTCTCCGGCATCTTTCTCAGCCGCTTCACCGAGACCGCGAACCACATCATCCTGACCGCGGCGCGGCGCGACCACACCTCGTTCGGCTGCTCGGCCGACGAGGAGTTCACCTATTTCGATGCCTGCCTGTTCGATGCCTGGCCGCTCTCCAGCACCTGGGAGACCCTGTTCGACCGCACCGCCTCCTGCGTCCGGCAGAAGGAGAGCGAGCTCGGCTTCCCGCATTCCCAGCCCCAGGCCTGGTTCGGGAATGCGATGCGCGACATTCCCGTTCCCTGACCGCCGGCCGGCGCTAGCGGCTCTTGCGGGTGCCGCGCCTGCGGGTCGCCGCGTATCCCGGGCTGTCGAGGTATTGGGGTGTCGAGGTGTTGGGTTGCCGGCGCGGCACCGGTTCGGGAAGAGGAGAGAGACCGAACCGACAACTGCCGCGCCGGCGAGTTCTCAGGCTTCTGGGATCAGCCGCATTTGCTGTAGCCGCAGCTGGTGCAGAGATCGCAGCCTTCCTGGCGGATCAGGCTCGGCGAGCCGCATTTCGGGCAATGCGGCAGCTTGCGGCCGCCGGCATCGCCGTTGCCCAGGCCGTCGGCCAGGTTGGCGACCTTGCGCGCCGCCATGTGCTCGAGTTCGGCGCGGTCCCTGGCCGGGTCGGGCAGGAAGCCGATGTCGACCATGTGGCGCTCGATCACCTCGCCGATCGCGGCCAGCAGCGAGGGCACGTAGCGGCCGTCCATCCAGTGGCCGCCGCGCGGATCGAACACCGCCTTCAGTTCCTCGACCACGAAGGAGACGTCGCCGCCGCGCCGGAACACCGCGCTGATCATGCGGGTCAGCGCCGACGGTCCAGGCGTAATGCTCCATGTTCTTCGAGTTGATGAAGATCTCGAACGGGCCGGCGCCGGCCGTCCTGCGATCGATGTCGTTGATGGTGATGTAGATCGCGTGGTCGCTTTCCGGCCAGCGCATCTTGTAGGTGCTGCCCGGCAGCGCCTCCGGCCGGTCCAGCGGCTGGGTCATGTAGACGACGCCGCCGGCCTCGTACATGTCCTGCGGCCGGTGCTCGGCGCGGCGGTCGGCCAGCGGCAGCTCCGGCTGATCGGTCTTCTGCTCGGCCTTCGGCTTCGACCTCGAGCACCGCGCCGGTGACCTCGTTCGGGCGGTAGGTGGTGCAGCCCTTGCAGCCGCTGCTCATAGGCCTGCAGGTAGATGTCCTTGAACGCCTCGAAGGCAGATCGGCCGGGCAGTTGATGGTCTTGGAGATCGAGCTGTCGACGTACTTCTGCACCGCCGCCTGCATCGCCAGATGGTCGCTCGGGCGCCAGGGTCTGGGCGTCGACGAAATAGTCCGGCAGCGGCGCGTTCTCGCCCTTCAGCCGGCGGAACAGGCGATAGGCGTAGTCGTCGACGTCCTCCTCGCGCCTGCGCTGCCGTCGGGCATCAGCACGTTGCGGGTGTAGCTTGAAGCTGAAGACCGGCTCGAGCCCTGAGGAGACATTGTCGGCGAAGCAGCGAGATCGTGCCGGTCGGCGCGATCGAGGTCAGCAGCGCGTTGCGGATGCCGTGCGCGGCGATCGCCGCGCGCACGTCGGCGTCGAGCTCCTGCACCGATCTCGCCGGCGAGGATAGGCGTCGCGTTCGAACAGCGGGAAGGCGCCCTTCTCGGCCGCAAGTCGCGCTCGAGGCGAGATAGGCGGCGCGCTGGATCGCGCGCATCCAGCGTCTCGGTCAGCTGCGATGGCGCTGCGGGCTGCCGTAGCGCGCGCCGCACATGATCAGCGCGTCGGCGAGGCCGGTGACGCCGAGGCCGATGCGGCGCTTGGCCTTTGCCTCGTGCTCCTGCTGCGGCAGCGGAAAGTGCGAGACGTCGATCACGTTGTCCAGCATGCGCACCGCCACGCGGCACCAGCTGCATCCAGCGCCGTCCAGGTCGAGCGCGGCCTCGGCCTCGAACGGGTCGTCGCACCAGCGTCGCCAGGTTGATCGAGCCCAGCAGGCAGGCGCCATAGGGCGGCAGCGGCTGCTCGCCGCAGGGATTGGTGGCGTTGATCGTCTCGCAGTAATACAGGTTGTTGCGGCGGTTGATGCGGTCGATGAAGATCACGCCCGGCTCGGCGATAGGCATAGGTCGACGCGCATGATGCGTGTCCCACAGCTCGCGCGCCTGCACCGTCCTGATAGACCGTGCCGCCGAACACCAGCTCCCAGGGCGCGTCCTCCTTCACCGCCGCCATGAAGGCGTCGGTGACCAGCACCGAGAGATTGAACATGCGCAGCCGCCCGGGCTCGCGCTTGGCCTCGATGAAGGCCTCGATGTCGGGATGATCGCAGCGCAGCGTCGCCATCATCGCGCCGCGCCGGGGCCGGCCGACATGATGGTGCGGCACATCGCGTCCCACACATCCATGAAGGACAGCGGGCCGGAGGCGTCGGCGCCGACGCCCTTCACCGGCGCGCCCTTGCGGCCGCAGGGTGGAGAAGTCGTAGCCGATGCCGCCGCCCTGCTGCATGGTGAGCGCGGCTTCGCGCAGATGCTCGAAGATGCCGCCCATGTCGTCGGGGATGGTGCCCATGACGAAGCAGTTGAACAGCGTGACGTTGCGCTCGGTCCCGGCGCCGGCCAGGATCCGCCCCGCCGGCAGGAACTTGAAGTCGCTCAGCGCCCGGTAGAATTGCTCGGCCCAGGCGTCGCGGATCTCCGGCGCCTCCGCCTCGGCCAGCGGCCGCCGCCACGCGCCGCCAGCTGTCCTCGATGGTCTTGTCGACCGGGGCGCCGTCCATCCCTTTCAGACGGTATTTCATGTCCCAGATCTGCTGGGAGATGGCAGCGACTTGCGGCATCTATTCTGACCTCTGGACGCGGTAATCGAGCCTCATGTAAGCACCGCCCCCGAGGAGCGTCAAATGCTAAGTTCCGCTTTTGTTTTATCCGAATTATCCACAAGAATCCTATATGAATATCATTGAAAAATAATGAAATTCCTTGATTGTGCGCAAATATCCACAGCCTGTGGACCACTTTATCCACCGGGAGGAAAACCCCCGAAAATCAGAGCTTCGCCAAAGCCCCCGAGGCATCCTCGATGGCGGATTCGAGGCGTTTCATGAAGGTCTTGCGGTCGAGACCGGGCGGGATCGCGGGCAGGATCCGGAGGGTGATGGTGCCGGGCTTCTTCAGGAAGGCCTTGCGGCCCCAGAACAGGCCGGAATTCAGTGCCACCGGCACCACCGGCACGCTGAGCTGGGTATAGAGCGCGGCGATGCCCGGCTGATAGGACTTGTGCTGCCCGGGGGCGGTGCGGGTGCCCTCCGGGAAGATCACGATGGAACGTCCGGCGGCGAAGGTCGCCTCGGTCTCGCGCACCATCTTCTTCAGGGCGCTCGCCTTGCCGCCGCGGTCGACCGCGATCATGCCGACCTTGCGCAGGTACCAGCCGAACAGCGGGATGCTGAGCAGCTCGCGCTTCAGCACGAAGGCGGGGTGGCCGAGATACGGCGCCAGGAACAGCGTCTCCCAGGCCGACTGGTGCTTGACCGCATAGATCGCCGGCCCCCGCGGCCGATGCGCGGCGCCCTCGACGCGATGATCGAGCCCGACCACGACGCGCAGCAGCCAGAGGGTGACGCCGACCCAGACCCGGCCGCAGGCCAGGATCCAGGAGCGCGGCCCGAGCAGCAGCGGCAGGCAGGCGACATGCATCGCCACCGTCCAGAGGAGGTAGAGCAGGTTGAAGATGACGGCGCGCAGTCCCAGCATGGCCGATGCGCTACCAGGGCAGGGTGAAGGTGGCGATCCAGGCGCGCAGATCGACGGCATAATGCCCGAGCCCGGCACCGGCCTGGCCGATCGAATCGCTCCCGGCCCGGCCGAGGGCCACCAGATACTTGTGATACTCGTTGACGATCAGCGCCACGGTCTTCGGGTGGACGAACCAGTAGGGGTCCTTGACCTCCGCCGGAAACACCGGATGCGGGATCACCTCGACGGTCGGCGCGGTGCGGCGGAATTCCAGCAGGCTGCGCATCATGTGGTAGTTGGCGGTGACCAGCCGCACCGAGTGGAAGCCGTTCTCCGCGATCCAATGCGCGCTCTCGAGGGCGTTGCCGGCGGTGCTCGCCGCGACGTAGCCCAGGGTGACGCAGCAGGCGAGTTCGCCGGCCGTGGGCGCCGCCGCCCTGTCGGCACCGAGCCCGTCGATCAGCTGTTCGAGGGTGACGCCCTGGGCGACGCCGGAAATCAGCAGCTTCTTCGCCAGGCCGCGGTCGAGCAGGCGAAAGCCCTCCGCCAGGCGGTCGCCGCCACCGGTCAGGACGATGATCGCGTCGGTCGGCCGGTCGCTGTCGCGCACCTGCCTGGGATTGGGAATCGCGGCGGCGAAGACCAGGAGGCCCAGCGCCCAGCAGGCGGCGGCGAGGATCAGGAGGTTGAACAGCCGGCGCCACCAGCTGTGGCGGCGCTGGTAGGGGTCGCGGAAGGTGATTCGGTAGGCGCCCTGCATGGCCCCGGTTTCTAGCAGGTTCGGGATTCGGAATACAGGGGCCGGGGCGGCCGCGCCGCCCACCTCAGAGCAGGCGCCCCAGGGTGCGCAGCACGGTCAGTCGCGCGGTGATCATGGCGATCAGCGCCACCGCCAGCGGCAGCAGCGCCAGCAGGACCCATTGCCAGGGCAGCAGACGGAAATCGAGGCCGATCCCGGTCTCGCTCGCGCCGCCGGCGCCCATCAGGCGGTCGAGCCCGAGAATGGTCAGCGCCGCGAGGATGACGCCGATCAGTCCGCCGACGATGCCGAGTCGCAGCGACTGGGCCTGGAACTGCTGGGCGATATAGGCATCCGGCGCGCCGATCACATGCACGATCTCGATGACGCTACGATGGATCGCGAGGCCGGTCCGGGTCACGAAGACGACGGTGAGCGCGGCCACCGCCAGCGCCAGCGCGCTGAGCGCCGCCGCCAGCAGCTGCAGCGAGCGCAGGAAACCCAGCGCGTCGTCGATCCAGGCGCCGTGGTCTTCGACCCGGGCACCGGCGGCAACCGCCTCCAGGCGCCGCTGCAGTTCCGGGAGATCGATCGGCGCCTCGGGATGGCGGGTGACGGCGATCATCGTCGGCAGCGGGATGTCCAGGGTGCCGGCGTCGACGCCGAGCCAGGGCCGCAGCAGGTCGGCGATCTGCGCGTCGTCGAGCACCGCCGCCCCGGTGACGCCGGGCGTCGCGGTGATGACGTCGAGGGCGCGGTCGAGGGCTTCGGCGCGGGCGCCGACGCCGAGATCCGGGGCGAAGGGCAGCTCGACGGTAAGGTTGCCGACCAGACCCTGGCGCCAGTGATCCGACATGCGATCGACGAGCAGCGCCGCGGCGACCGCCAGCGCACAGAGATAGACCATGAAGCCGATGATCCAGGGCAGGAACCGCGCCGAGGCATCGCGGTTCAGCGGCAGGTCGCTGCGCATGCGGAACATCAGGCGGCCGGTCCCGGCGCCGGCGCCGCCGCGGGCCGGCCGCTCATCGGATTGGGATCGAAGACGCGGATCGATCCATGCTCGATGCGCAGCTGGCGGTGGGTGAAGCGGCCGACCAGCGTATCGTTGTGGGTGGCGACGACGACGGTGGTGCCGAGCTTGTTCAGCTCCTCGAAGAGATACATCAGGCGCAGCCCGATCACGTCATCGACATTTCCGGTCGGCTCGTCGGCCAACAGCAGGCTCGGCCGGCCGATCACGGCGCGGGCGATGGCGACCCGCTGCTGCTGGCCGCCGGACAGGGTCGCCGGCAGGGCATCGAGGTGATCGGCGAGCCCGACCCAGGACAGCAGCTCGCCGACATGCTTCTTGACGTCGGATTCCCGCACCCCGGCCACCCGCAGCGGCAGCGCCACGTTGTCCATCGCCGAGAGATGCTCGATCAGCCGGAAATCCTGGAACACCACGCCGACGCGGCGGCGGATCCCCGGCATGTCGGCGCCGTTCAGGCTCATCACGTCGCGCCCGAACAGGCTGACCGTGCCGAAGCTGGGGCGCAGGCCGAGATACATGACCTTCAGCAGCGACGACTTCCCGGCGCCGCTGCGCCCCACAAGAAAGTGGAACGAACCCGGCGCCAGGGTGAAGGAGATGTCGCGCAAAATTTGCGGTCCGGCGCCGTATTGCACCGTGACCCTGTCGAACAAGACCACTGCTGCCCATCCCCTGGAATTGCGGCGGGGGTAAAATGGCACACCGGCTTTCCCCAGTCCAGCTTTCCCCAAGTCCAGCATTCCCCCAAGTCCAGCTTAACAGGAATTCGCCCTTTCCCGCGGGCGCCGCCTGCGGCGCCGGCGCAGGCGGTGCTTGCCTTGCGCCGCAAAAACCGGCGACCTATAAAGGTTTTGTACATTAATCATGATATGTTTCGAGTCGTGATCGTCAGCTGTCCCGCCTGCGCTACGCGCTTCTCGCTCGATGCCGCCCTCTTGGGAACAAAAGGGCGCACGGTGCGTTGCGCGAAATGCAGCCACAAATGGAAGCAGGTCCCGCCGCCGGATGAGGCGCCGGCCGAGTCGCCGGCCGAGTCGCCGCCGGTGCCGGAAGCCGCCCCGCCGGCCGAATCACCGCCAATGCCCCCGGCCCCCACCGCAGCGGTCGCCGCGGCACCGGAGGAGCCGGCGCCCACGGCGCCCGAGACCGTGGCGCCGCCGCGGGCCCGGCCGGACCTTCGTCCCACCGGACCGATCACCGTGCCCCCGAAACTCCGGCCGATGGCGCCCAGCAAGCGCACCGGCTACATCCCGCTGGTGCTGATGCTGGGCGTGCTGGTCGGGTTGCTGGCCGCCGGCTATTTCTTCAGCGGCGCCATCGCCCGCGTCGTTCCCGGCGCCGACATGATCTACCGGCTCATCGGACTTTCGGCGAGCGACCCCACCGACGTCCTGCAGCTCGGCAACCTGAAGACCGAGATGCGCGGCACCTCGGTACTGTCGATCCGCGGCGAGCTGTTCAATCCGAGCGAGTATCCGCAGGACATTCCGCCGATGATGGTGATTCTCTCCGACAAGGAGGGCAAGCAGATCGGCGTCATGCCGTTCCGCCTGCAGGAAGCGCGGATCGAGCCGGGCGAGACGATTTCTTTCCGAAAAATTTATCAAGATCCGCCGGGCGGGACCCAGAGCGTCGCGGTCAACTTCGGCAAATTTTAGCCGGTTTTCCGCCGCCGCCGCACAACCCGAACTCATCAAATGTTAACGCCTGGGGCCTATTCTTGGTCGCGGGCATTTCGGTTGTCCGCCGGAACAACGACATAGCAAGATGCGGCGGAAATGGGCGAACATAGTAAAGAAATCGTGACGGCCTTGCAGACGTCGGTGAGCGCACTCAAGTCTTCGGCAGGCGCAGGCTTCGCTATACAGGGCGCGGCCGATCGCTATCATTCGAGGAGCCGGATGGGCTAATGTCTGCGCTAGCACAGATCTCCGGCGGAAACGCCTCCAGGCAAAACGGGAACATCAACGTGGCGTCGATCTTGATAGCCGAGGATGATCAGGCCGTGCGTGACTTCGTGTCGCGCGCGCTCACCTATTATGGCCACCAGGTCACCGTGGTTCCCGATGGCGGTGCGGCTCTGGCCGCGCTGTCCGAACGCCGCTTCGATTTGATGCTGACGGATATCGTGATGCCCGGCATCGACGGGATCGCCCTGGCGCTGAAGGCGACCAAGGCGGATCCGCAGATGTCGGTGCTAATGATGACCGGCTTCGCCAATGAAGGGCAGCGGGCGCACAATCTCGAGGCGCTGATCGATCAGGTGATTGCCAAGCCGTTCAGCCTGAAGGACATCTGTGCGGCGGTCGATCAGGCCCTCTCCGCGCGGCGGACCAAGGCGCACTGACGCCGCTGGTCCGGGACCGGTTGCACGGAACTCCTTCCGCCCTCAGGCGAACACCACCAGCATGACGCCGAGGAAACCAAGAACCGTCCAGGCACTGCGGATCCCGCGGCCGCGGCCGGAATTCTCGCTCAGCACGTCCCGGTATAATTCGATGGTCAACATGATCTGTCCCTCCGATAACTTATGCGGAGTGATTTGGCCCCGGCCCAGCCGGTTTCAAGACGGTTAATAAAGGTAAATCCGGCTGATTGCAGGTTCTGTGTGCCGGATCACAATCGGCCTGAAACGCGCGGGTTTCGCGAAAAATCAGAACTGTTTCAGTAGCCTGTCGAGATAGTCCCGCTCTTCCTTGGGGCGGCCCGGGTCGTTGCGGCGCTTGCGCAGCTCCTCGAAGATCGAGCGGGCGCGCTCCAGCCCGCCGCCGGACAGGTCGGCGTTTTCCGGGTTGGTATCCACCGCATTGCCGGTGCCGTCGCGGTTTTCCTGGGTGGCGCGGCCGAAGGGGTCCATCGGGTCGCGCTGGCCGGGGCCGCGGCTGCTGCCGGCCTGGCGCTGCAGCATCTGCTGCATCGACTGCATGCTCTGCTGCATCTGGGTGAGCGCCTGGTTCTGCGCCTCGGCGGCGCGGTCGAAATCCGGCTGGCTCAGCGAGTTCGACCGCATCGCGCATCGAGCGCTCGGCCTGGCCCATGCCCTGCGGCAGGTCGCCCATCATGTTGCCGAACTGGCGCATCAGCGCGCCGAGATCCTGGCGCAGCTGCTCCTGCGCCGCGCCGTTGGTCGAGCCCATGGCGGAGCCGTTGCCCTGGCCCTGACCATCGCCCTGGCCCTGACCCTGGCCGGACTGCTGGCCGCGCTGCGCCTGGAAGCTCTGCTCCAGCAGCTCCTGCTGGCGCTGCATCATCCGGCCGAGGTCGTTCATCATCTGCTGCGCCTGGTTGCCGTCGCGGCCCGACTGGGTCGGCACGCCGGCCTGCAGGTTCTCCAGCATCTGCTGCAGCCGGTCGAGCATCTGGCGGGCGGACTCCCGGGCGCCGCTCTGCGCCATGCGGCGGGCGTCGTTCAGCATCTGGTTGAGATCCTGCTGCGACAGGCGCAGCGCATTGGGCGACATCCGCCGCAGCGGCACGCCGTTCTTCATCGCCTGTTCGAGCTGCTGCTGCAGGCTGCGCATGTAGTCGTTCATCGCCTGCTGCAGCTGGTTCATCAGCTTCTCGATCTCCTCCTGCGAGGCGCCGCGGTTGAGCGCCTCCTCGAGTTCGCGCTGCAGCCGCCGGATCTCGCGCATCGCCAGCGAGGCGCCGCCGTCCTCGAGGGCCAAAGCGGTGTCCCAGAGCAGCTGCTGGATGGAGTCGATCTCGGCCTTGTCGATCTTGCCGTCGAGCAGCCGGCGCCAGGCGAAATTCAGCGCCAGGAACACCGTGACGTCGCCGTCGAAGGCCTCCGGCTGCGCGTCGATCCCGTTCAGCGCCCGGGCGACGTTCTCGCGCTTGTCGGGATCCTGCGCCAGCTTCTTGCGCTCGGCGATGATGGCGCGGGCCACCGGATTGTAGAACTTGCGCTCGGGCAGGGTGACGGCGAGCGGCGCCGAGGCGCCGATCTGGCCGAGGGCGTCGCGCGCCACCAGGCGGATCTCGACGTCGAGCCCGGCCCAGGGATGCGCCGTCAGGTCCTGGAAGCTCGCGGCCTTCAGCGCCTTGGCATTGAGCTGCGGCAGCGGCAGGTTGAGATCCAGGCTCTCGCCCTTGTACAGGATGACGGCGCGGATCTCGGCGACGCCGTAGTCGTCCTTGGCGGTGTAGTCGAGCTTCAGCACGCCGCGCTCGGTCTTGCCCGGATCGCCGGCGAAGGCGGCGCTGGGTGCCAGGTCCGGGATCACCGTGATCGGCCAGCGCGCCAGGGTGTCGCCGCTGGCGCGGATGGCGATCTCGGTGCCGGAGGTGATCTTGCCCTCGATCCGCTGGGTCAGCGGGTCGAGCATCTCGAAGTCCCGGCTGGCGCCGTTGGCGACCAGGCTGGCCTTGGCGCCGACGCCCTGGGCCTGGACCAGGATCTTGCTCCCGGCCGGCACGCCCAGCGGCTTGCCGTCGGCGGCATCGGCGGTCGTCTTCAGCGCGGTCGAGAGGCTGATCGGCGGCAGGCCGGTATAATCCGGCGGCGTCAGCCAGGCCTCGACGGTGGTGGCGTCGCTTTCGACATAGCCGGCGAAGTTCGGCACCAGCGCCTGGCCGAGCCGGCGCTGCCAGTTGTCGCCGGCGGCGAATCCGGCCAACACCACCAGCAGCACGACCAGGGCATGCAGGCCCCAGGGGTCGCGCCGGGCGATCTCGGCATTGGGCAGGTCCAGGCTGAGCCCGGTGATCGAGGCGCGCAGGCGCTCCCGGTAGCGCAGCCAGAGCCCGGCCGCGCCGGCATCGATCAGGTTGCTGGCCTGGGTGTCGGTGAGATGGGTCAGCGGCCGGTGGTCGAGCTTGCTGTCGCGCTCCACCCGGCGGATCGCTTCGGCGATCCCGGGCAGGCGGAAGCCCCGCCCGCCGCGCCAGGCGGCGAAGCCGAAGGCACCGGCCCAGGCGACCAGCAGCGCCAGATGCGCCCAGGGCGGCAGGAAGCGGGCGAGGCCGAAGAAGGCGAAGGCGGCGAAGGTACCGGCCACCAGCAGGGCGGGGAACACCGCCGGCAGCGTCCGTTCCCAGAGCAGGGCGAGCCAGGCCAGGGCGACAAAGGCCCTGACGCGCCACGGCAGCCCGGCCCCGGACAGGCCCAGGGAGGCAGGCGGCGCGGCGGGCGATTTCCCGCTCGGCGATTTCCCGGTCTGGGATCTCGCCAGGACGGATTGGCGTTCTCCGGCCAAGGCTCCTCCGTCAGGCTGGATCGTCGGCCTGCGATCTTAAAGCCAACTCGGCATTCTGTCTTGGCCGATCATTGCGTCGTAACTAAGGCGCGGCCTAACGATTTGATAGGTATCGCCTTTTACCAGCACCTCCGGCGCGATCGGCCGGGTGTTGTAGCTCGACGCCATGACCGCCCCATAGGCGCCGGCCGAGCAGAAGGCGACGAGGTCGTCGGGGGCGAGCGGCGGCAGGGGCCGGAGCTCGGCGAAGCGGTCGCCGGATTCGCAGATCGGCCCGACCACGTCCATGCGCTCGACCGGGGCGTCGTTCTCCGGCTGCCGCACCGGCACGATCTCGTGATAGGCGTCGTACATTGCCGGCCGGATCAGGTCGTTCATCGCCGCATCGACGATCAGGAACTTGCGGCTGACCCCGGCCTTGACGTTGATCACCCGCGCGACCAGCAGGCCGCTGTTGCCGACGATGCTGCGCCCCGGCTCGATCTCCAGCGCGCAGCCGAGATTGCCGACGGTCTCCGCCACCGCCAGGGTGTAGTCGTCGAGGCTGATCGTCGCCTCGCCGCGATAGTCGATGCCGATGCCGCCGCCCAGGTCGATGCGCTCGACCGTGAAGCCGGCCGCCCGCAGCGCCCGGGTGAGCTCGGCCAGCTTGGCGAAGGCGGCGCGATAGGGGGCGATGTCGGTCAGCTGCGAGCCGATATGGCAGGCAATGCCCTTGACGTCGATGCCGGGCAGGACCGCCGCCTCGGCATAGATCGCCGGCGCATGGTCGAGATCGATGCCGAACTTGTTCTCCGACTTGCCGGTGGAGATCTTGGCATGGGTCTTCGCATCGACGTCGGGATTGATGCGCAGGGCGACCGGTGCGCGCTTGCCCCGGGCCACTGCGACGTCGTTCAGCGCCCGCAGCTCGCCCACCAATTCGACGTTGAACTGGTGGATGTCGGCGGCAAGCGCCGCATCCATCTCCTCCCGGGTCTTGCCGACCCCGGCGAAGACGATGTCATGCGCCGGCACGCCGGCCTTCAGGGCGCGGTACATCTCGCCCACCGAGACCACGTCCGCCCCGGCGCCGAGCCGTGCCAGGGTGGCGATGACCGCCAGGTTGGAATTCGCCTTCACCGAGTAGTAGAGCCGCGCCTGCATTCCGCCCAGGGCGCGCTGATAGGCGTGGTAGCGCTCGGTCAGGGCCGCCGTCGAATAGACGTAGAAGGGGGTGCCGACCTCGGCGGCGATCCGGCGCAGCGGAACGCCCTCGGCGCAGAGCTCGCCGGCGATATACGGGAAATGACTCATCTGCGATCAGCCGCTGAAGACGCCGGTCTGCGGGTCGCTGGACTGCGGATAGGCGGTCGGGTAGGTGTCCTTCTGCCCGTCGGGCAGGGTCGGATCGCCCTTCTTGCCGCAGCCGGCCATCGCCCCGGCGAGGCCCAGTATCAGCAGCACGGCGATCGCAGTCTTCTTGCCACTCATAGAAATCGCTCCCTGGCCGCGACGGCGGCGCGCCGGACATTCTCCGGGGCGGTTCCGCCGAAACTCTTGCGGCTGTTGACGGAATTGTCGACCGACAGTACCGAGAAGACGTCGTCGGTCACCCCGGGTTCCACCGCCTGCATCTCGGCCAGCGTCAGATCGGCGAGGCCGCAGCCCTTCGCCTCGGCGCGGCGCACCAGTTCGCCGGTGGCGTGGTGGGCGGCGCGGAACGGCAGGTTGAGCACGCGGACCAGCCAGTCGGCGAGGTCGGTCGCGGTGATGAAGCCGCCTTCCGTGGCCGCCCGCATCCGCGCCGCATCGGCGGTCAGGTCGCGCACCATGCCGGCGGTGGCGGCGAGCGACAGCAGGACGGTGTCGGTGGCGGCGAAGGTCGGCGCCTTGTCGTCCTGCATGTCCTTGCCGTAGGTCAGCGGCAGGCCCTTCATCACGATCAGCAGCTGGGTGAGGGCGCCGATCACCTGGCCGGCCTTGGCCCGCACCAGTTCGGCGGCGTCGGGGTTCTTCTTCTGCGGCATGATCGACGAGCCGGTGGTATAGGCATCGCTCAGCTTCACGAAGCGGAACCCGTCGCTCATCCAGAGCACGATTTCCTCGGCGAAGCGCGAGAGATGCGTCGCGGTCAGCGCCAGGGCCGCCAGGTATTCCAGGGCGAAATCCCGGTCGGCGACCGAATCCAGCGAATTCGCCGTCGGCCGGTCGAAGCCCAGGGCCGCCGCCGTCGCCTGGCGGTCGATGGGAAAGGACGTGCCGGCGAGGGCCGCCGCACCGAGCGGGCATTCGTTCAGCCGCCTGCGGCAATCGGCCAGCCGTCCCAGGTCCCGGCCGAACATCTCGACATAGGCCATCAGGTGGTGGCCGAAGGTGGTCGGCTGGGCGGGCTGCAGATGGGTATAGCCCGGCATCACCGTCGCCGCGTGTTCCTCGGCCCGGTCGATCAGCGCCGCCACCAGGTCGCGCAGGCCGGCGCCGACCTCGTCGATCGCCCGGCGCACCCAGAGGCGGAAATCCGTCGCCACCTGGTCGTTGCGCGAGCGGGCGGTGTGCAGCCGCCCGGCCGGCGCGCCGATCAGCTCGGCCAGCCGCGCCTCGACATTCATGTGGATGTCTTCCAGGGCGATCTTGAACTCGAAGCCGCCGGCCTCGATCTCGGCCAGGATGGCCGTGAGGCCTCCGGCGATGGCCGCCCCGTCCGCTTCCGTCAGCAAACCCTGCCTGGTCAGCATGGCGGCATGGGCCAGGGACCCGGCGATATCCTCGGCATAAAGCCGTTTATCGACGCCGATGGACGCGTTAATCTCCTGCATGATGGCGGCCGGGCCCGCGGCGAAGCGGCCGCCCCACATCTGGTTCGCCGTCGCGGATGCCTTGCCGGTATCGGCCGGCTGTTGCAAAGGACTGTGCTTGGTCATGATCTCTTGGTTCAACCGCTCGCGTCGCTACGCCGTCCTGCTGGTATTCTGGGGTCTTTCCGGCCTGGCCGCGGGCGCATCCGTTCCCGCCCCGGCCCTGGCCGCCGATCCCCCGAAATTCGCCGGATTCAGCGGCGACTTTAGCCCGATAGACCCACCGCTGCAAATGCCCCAGGCCGGCTTCGAGGACAAGCTCGGCGACAAGCTTTTCCTGAAGGATTTCCAGGGCAAGGTGGTGATCCTGAACTTCTGGGCGACCTGGTGCGGTCCCTGCGTGCTGGAGATGCCGACCCTCGACCGTCTGCAGGGCAAGCTCGGCGGCAAGGACCTTGCCGTGGTCGCCGTCGCCCTCGATCGCGAGGGCATCAAGAAGGCGGCCCCCTTCTACCGGCAGACCGGCGTCGCCAACCTCACCCTCTACACCGACCGGCGCGGCTCGCTCTTCGAGGAGTTGGACGGCAAGAACCTCCCCACCACCTTCATCCTGGACCGCGAGGGCCGGGTGGTCGGCAAGCTGGTCGGCGCCGCCGCCTGGGATTCCGACGCCGCGGTCTCGCTCATCCGCCACTACCTGGACGCCAAGGCCTCGTGACGCGCGGCTCGCGGCCATGAAGATCCGGCCCCGGCTTTTCCTCGGCTTCGGCCTGCTGGTGGCGATTCTGGCCGGGCTCGGTCTCTGGCGCCTGGTCTTCCACGTCGCGCCGCCGCCGCCCGCTTTGGTGCAGGATGCCCTGCCGGAAGGCTTCGTCGCCATCGTGCCGCCGGCCGATGTTCGCGATCTCGGGATCCAGGACACTGACGGCAAGCGCGTCACCTTCGGCGATCTGGCCGGCAGGCCGGTGCTGCTGAACGTCTGGGCGAAATGGTGCGCGCCCTGCGTCATCGAGCTTCCCAAGCTCGACAGGCTGCAGGCGAAGATCGGCAAGGACCTTCTCACCGTCGCCACCGTCGCCGTCGACGAGCCGGATCCCGAGAAGGTGCGCAATTTCCTCGCCAATCGCGGCTGGCTCAACCTGCCGCCCTATCTCGACCCGAAGAACGAGCTCGCCGGCTTCTTCAAGATCCGCAGCATCCCGGTCTCCATCCTGATCGACCGCCGCGGCTTTGCCGTCGCCCGGGCCGATGCGCCGGTGGACTGGTACAGCGACCTCGCCTTCGCCCTGCTGCAGAACACGATCCTGCGGCCCTAGCGGCGAGCCCGTCGAACCGCCTACAATCGCTCCAGCGTCGCGCGATCCATCTCGCCGCCGAAATATTTCCGCAAAGCCTCGAGGAACACCCGATTGTCCGCCGCCGCTTGCGCGAACAAAGTCATCGATGAGCGGAATTTCAGGTCGTCGGGGGTGCCGAATATCTCGCCGATGCTGCGTCCCTCGACCCGGTTGACCAGATCCGTGCAGCTGCGCAGCCGCGGCCCCAAAACCGGATGATCCAGGTAGGCCCGCGCTTCCGCCGCCGACGCAATCGCGAACCTCACCGCCATGGCGCTATGGCCAAGTCCGGCGATCTGCGGAAACACGAACCACATCCAGTGCGAGAGCTTGCGTCCGGCCTGCAGCTCCGCACATACCGTGTCGTAGGTCGCCTCCTGGGCGGCCACGAAACGCTGCAGGTCATGGGGGTCGTCCATCGCCCATCGTCCATCTTGCCGGCTATTCCGCGGCGGCCTGTGCTCCGTCGACGAACTGCGAGATCCAGGCGTTGCGCTTCTTCACCATGTCGCGATACATCGCTTCGTATTCGACCGGGGGAAAGCTGTGGGTCGAAGGCCGCGTGGCGAGCTCCTCCGCCCAGGCCTTCAGCCGCGGAAACCGGTCGATATGGCCGATCTTCCGGATCCGCTCCAGGAAGAGATGGCGCTGCAGGAAGGGCGCATAGGCGGCATCGACCAGCGAATAGCGCCCGCCGTTGAAGAACGGCCCGCGGCCCTGGCGCAGGAGCGCCGTCTCGAGCTTGCCGAAGGCGGCCGGAACCAGCGCCGCCGCCTTGTCGAACCCGGCCTCGCTGTCGGCATAGGCATGGGCCGAGGTGATGTCGACGAAGGCCGGCATGTATTCGATCCAGGCGCGGTTTACGGCGCGGGCCACCGGATCCTCCGGATGCAGCCGCGGCTCGGCGGTCTCCTCCAGGTATTCGCAGATCGCGCCGGATTCGAACAGCGCCCGGGACTCGTCGATGCGCAGGACCGGCACCTTGTTGTGCGGCGACAGGGCGGCGAACCAGTCGGGCCGGTTGTCGTGCTCGATATGCTGGAAGTCGAATTCGATCCGCTTCTCCCGCAGCACGATCGCCACCCGCTGTACCCAGGGGCAGCCCTTGAAACTGACCAGCCGATATTTCGCCATGACCGCCTCCGCCGCTCGTTCCGGGATGGTCCATCCTCGCACGGCGGGGCGCTTGCCGCCACCCGCCCGGCCCTAAGGGGCCCGCGGTCGCCATTCCGCCGCCAGGCGCGTCGCTTCGGCGATCTGCTCCGCCGTCATCTTGGCGGCGCACCGGTCGCGGACGGCCTTGATCGCGTTTCGGCGCGATGCTTCGGCGGTATGGAGGATGCTGAGGCTCAGCCATTTATGCGCCTGGACATAGTCCCGCGGCACGCCCAGGCCATAGGCGTAGAATGCGCCGAGGCTTTGCTCCGCGCGGGCTAGTCCCTGCTCGGCGGCGAGGCGATAGAGCTCGGCGGCCTTGGGATAGTCGGCCGCAATGCCGATGCCCTTGTAGTACATGTCGCCGAGATTGGACTGGGCGTCGGCCAGGCCCTGATCGGCCGCCAGCTTGTACCAATAGAAGGCCTCGGCGTAATCCTTCGGGACGCCGGAGCCCTTCTGATACATCCAGGCGAGATTGAACTGGGCCGTCGCCATCCCGTGTTCGGCGGCAACCCGGAAGTACTTCGCGGCCCGGGCATCGTCCTGCGGGACGCCACCACCGACGACGTAGAGAAAGCCGATGCCGTTGTTCGCATCGACATTGCCGTGCGCCAGGGCGCTGCGAAACCATTTCAGCGCCGCGCCGTAGTCCTGTGCGCGGCCATAGCCGTTGGTGTAGATCCGGCCCAGGCCGTATTCGGCGTCGGGCTGGCCCTGCTCGGCGAGCGGGTACCAGATCGCGAAGGCGCGCTTGAAGTCGCCCTGGTCGAAGGCCGCCTGTGCATCCTCGGCCGGACTGGCCGAGGCGAGGCCTGCCATCAGGCAGGCGGCAAGCAGCAGGCTGAAGAAACTTCCGACGCGCCGCTTCACCGGATGGCTGCCGCCTGCAATCGTTGATGCGCCGAAGTCATTCCGCCCGAGTCCCGATACGTCCGTGGCCTTCATCGGCGCGATTTTCTCGTCTCATGCTGAATTTTCTGTTAACTGCAGGTCTTCCCGGCGTTCTCGCCCGGAACGGGAAAGGGGCGCCGCAATGGACGCCCCTGGACACAATCCGCTTCTCCGCCGCACCTAGCGGGTCGGCACCGGCGGCTCGCTCGAATAGTCGTAGAAGCCGCGGCCCGCCTTGCGGCCGTACCAGCCGGCCTCGACATACTTCACCAGCAGCGGGCAGGGGCGGTACTTGCTGTCGGCGAGGCCGTCATAGAGCACCTGCATCACCGCCAGGCAGACGTCGAGCCCGATGAAATCCGCCAGCTCCAGCGGGCCCATCGGATGGTTGGCGCCGAGGCGCATCGCGGTGTCGATCGAATCCACCGAACCGACGCCCTCGTAGAGGGTGTAGACCGCCTCGTTGATCATCGGCAGCAGGATCCGGTTGACGATGAAGGCGGGGAAATCCTCCGAGGTCGCGGTGGTCTTGCCGAGCTTCTCGGCCAGGTCGCGCACGGCGTTGAAGGTGTCGTCGTCGGTGGCGAGGCCGCGGATCAGCTCCACCAGCTGCATCACCGGCACCGGGTTCATGAAGTGCATGCCAATGAACTTCTGCGGCCGGTCGGTGGCGGCGCCGAGGCGGGTGATCGAGATCGAGGAGGTGTTGGTGGCGATCATGGCTTCCGGCTTCAGCACCGGGCTGACCGTCTTCATGATCTCCTTCTTGATCTCTTCCTTCTCGGTCGCGGCTTCGACCACGAAGTCGCAATCCTTCAGGTCGGCATAGGACTTCGAGGGATGGATCCGGGCCAGGGCGGCGGTACGGTCGGCCTCGGAGATGGTCCCCTTCTTGATCTGCCGGCCCATGTTCTTGCTGATCGTCTCGAGCGCCTTGTTGATCTGCGCCTCGTTGATGTCGATCAGTTTGACGTCGAGCTTGGCCAGCGAGCACACATGGGCGATGCCGTTGCCCATCTGGCCTGCACCGATAATGCCGATCTTCTCGATCACCACGTTGTCGCCTCTTTCTTGACTGTCCCGGTCGCGTCGGAACCCCCGCGGGTTTCCATTCGGTTTACTTGCGATCGAGTTCATTCGCCAATTCCGGCATGGCCTGGAAGAGATCTCCGACCAGCCCGTAATCGGCTACCTGGAAGATCGGGGCGTCCTCGTCCTTGTTGATCGCGACGATGACCTTGCTGTCCTTCATGCCGGCGAGATGCTGGATGGCGCCGGAGATGCCGACCGCGACATAGAGCTCGGGGGCGACGATCTTGCCGGTCTGGCCGACCTGGTAGTCGTTCGGCACGAAGCCGGCATCGACCGCGGCGCGGCTGGCGCCGACGGCGGCGTGCAGCTTGTCGGCAACGGCCTCCAGCAGCTTGAAGTTCTCGCCGTTCTGCATGCCGCGGCCGCCGGAGATGACGATGCGCGCCGAGGTGAGTTCCGGCCGCTCGGTCTTCTGCAGCTCCTGGCCCATGAACTTCGAGAGCCCGGCATCGCCGGCGCTGGCGATCTTCTCGATCGCGGCCGAGCCGCCGGTCTCCGCCGCCGCGTCGAAGGCGGTGGCGCGGACGGTGAGGACCTTGATCTTGTCGCCGGACTGCACGGTCGCCATGGCGTTGCCGGCATACATCGGGCGGACGAAGGTGTCGGCGCTCTCGACCGCGGAGATCTCCGAGATCTGCTGCACGTCGAGCAGGGCGGCGGCGCGCGGCATGATGTTCTTGCCGCTCACCGTCGCCGCGGCGGCGATGTGGCTGTAGCCGCCGGCGAGGCCGACGATCAGCTTGGCGACGTTCTCGGCGAGGCCGTGCTCGTAGATCGCGTCGTCGGCGACCAGCACCTTGGCGACGCCGGCCACCTTGGCGGCGGCCGCTGCGGCCCCGTCGCATTTCGCGCCGGCGACCAGGATATGGATGTCGCCGCCGATCTTCTGGCAGGCGGCGACGGCATGCAGCGTCGCGGATTTCAGCGACGCGTTGTCATGCTCGGCGAGGATCAGGATGCTCATGTTCGGGGTCCCGAAAACTAGATGACTTTGGCTTCGTTGCGGAGCTTGTCGACCAGCTCCGCCACCGTCTTGACCTTGACGCCGGACTTGCGCTTCGGCGGCTCGACCACCTTCAGCGTCTTCAGCCGCGGGGTCGGGTCGACGCCGAGCTGCTCCGGCGTCAGGGCGTCGATCGGCTTCTTCTTCGCCTTCATGATGTTCGGCAGCGAGGCGTAGCGCGGCTCGTTCAGCCGGAGGTCGGTGGTCATCACGAAGGGCATCTTGACCTGGACCGTCTCCAGGCCGCCGTCGACCTCGCGGGTGACGTTGGCGGTGCTGTCGCCGTTGATCACCAGCTTCGAGGCGTAGGTCGCCTGCGGCCAGCCCAGCAGCGCCGCCAGCATCTGGCCGGTCTGGTTGGAATCGTCGTCGATCGCCTGCTTGCCGAGGATGCAGAGGCCCGGCTGCTCCTTGTCGACCACCGCCTTCAGCAGCTTGGCGACGGCGAGGGGCTGCAGCTCGACATCGGTCTGCACGTGGATGCCGCGGTCGGCGCCCATGGCCAAGGCGGTGCGGATGGTCTCGGCGCATTGCGCCCCGCCCAGCGACACGGCGATGATCTCGGTCACCTTGCCGGCTTCCTTGAGGCGCACGGCCTCTTCGGTGGCGATCTCGCAGAACGGGTTCATGGACATCTTCACATTGGCGGTCTCGACGCCGGTGCTGTCCGCTTTCACGCGCACCTTCACGTTGGCGTCGACCACCCGCTTGACGGCGACAAGGACTTTCATCTCGTTTCCCGGGTCTCGATGATTATGATTCAGCTTGCCGACGGCATCGGCGTCGGGCGGCGTTGCGCACGGTCCGGCCGAGGCCCGTCAACATCCCCCGCGCCACAGCGCTGCCGGCGCCATTTCGCACGTGCACAATAGGGATGTGCCCTGGCGGTGTCAACGCCGCGCCGGGCACCCTTCGGGAGGCCGGGGCGATCGGGTTAAGCGCGGTCGATTTAAAGGTTTAGAGGTTAAGGGGCGGCTGCGATCGAGCTTTTGTGTCGGGTCCCGGCGGGCCGGTTTCACACCAGGAAATTGGCGCTCGCGCCGACCGCGGTGGTCTGGATTGCAAGGGTGCTGACGGTGATGTCGAGGGTGGCGGATTCCACCGTTCCGGGGTCCGATCCGGCGCCGCCGGCATCGATCGCCTGGCCGGCATCGATCGCCTGGCCGGCATCGTCGAGGGCGGCGGTGAGGTCGTGCTCGGCATCGCCGACCGCGCGCTGCAGCTCGTTGAAATACTTCTCTTCTTCCGGATCGCTCTGGTGCCTGCGCTGGGCCCGGGCGGCATTGGCGAGGAAGGCGATGATGCCACGGGCCTGGGCGATCGCCTGGCGGGCGTCGTCGCCGAGCTTGCGCAGCGCGTCCTTGCCCCAGGCGCCGGGATCCGCATCCGCCGGCACCGGACCGGCATAATCCGTGGACTCCACCGGAGGTTCACCGGCCGATTCACCGGCCGATCCGGCGGTTTTCGCCGGTTCCGGCCCGGTGTTTTCCCGGTCCGGCGCCGGTACGCCGTGGCGGTGGCGGTGGCGGCGATGCCGGTGGCGAGACCGCGGGTGGCGGTGGCGATCTCGCGGGCCGCCGTGGCCGCCTCCTGGGCCAGTCGGCGCAGGGACTTCGCATCGCCGGTCGCGGCCGCCAGCTGGGCCTGCAGGCGCAGGGCCTGCAGCTTGGCCTTGGCCTGGCGGAACTTCTCGGCGGCGATCTCCTTGTTGTCGGATTTCCGCGCGGTATCCAGGCGCTTCAGGGTGTCGTCGGAGATGGTGACCGTTTCGGCCGCCTTCCGGGCGGCAGCCTGCCAGAAGGCCTTCATCTGGGGGTCGCGCTGCATGGCAGCGGACAGATGGACGGCCGGCTGGGCCTTCGGCCGGGGCAGGGCATGGAACCGCGCCGCCGCCTGGCTGCGCGCCGCCAACTGGAACAGGCCCTGGCCCTCGATCATGACGCCCTCCGGCCCTCGGCGTTAACTTGTATATACAAGTTAACGGAACATTGTCCCATTTTGGGCGCGAGGCGTGAACATCGGGTTAAGGCGGGGGAGCGGCGGGCGGATCTAGCCGCCGCGATTCTGGCCCGGCAGCCACAGCACATCCAGCTTTCCACCGTCATTCGCGTAGCGCGAGGCCACGAAGAGATGGTCGGAGAGCCGGTTGATGTAGCGGATGGCGGCCGGATTGACCGGTTCCGCCGCGGCCAGGAAGGTGATCTCGCGTTCGGCGCGCCGGGCGACGGTGCGGGCCAGATGCAGATGGGCGGCGAGCGTGCTGCCGCCGGGCAGGACGAAGGAATCCAGCGGCTTCAGCGTCGCATTCATCGCGTCGATCTCGCGCTCCAGCCGCTCGACCTGCGCCTCGACGATGCGCAGGGCCGGCTTCCCGCCGGGCGTCTCGGGCCGGCAGAGATCGGCGCCGAGATCGAAGAGGTCGTGCTGGATCCGCGCCAGCATCGCATCGACGTCGAGCGGCAGTTTCAGCGCCGGGCTGTGCAGCCGCGCCAGGCCGACGGCGGCATTGGTCTCGTCGACGGTGCCGTAGGCGGCGACCCGGGGATCGTGCTTCGGGACGCGGGCGCCGGAGCCCAGCGAGGTGTCGCCGGTATCGCCGCCCTTGGTGTAGATCCGCGTCAGCTGGACCATGGCTCAGCCGGCCATCCAGCCCAGGGCGAAGCAGAGCAGGGCGGCGCCCTGCAGGATGACGCGCAGGCGCATCAGCTTGTTGGCGTTGCGCTTGTTGTACTCGCCGCCCTTGCCCATGGCGGTGACGCCGACGAGCAGGGTGGCCAGGGTGGCGAGCATGAAGACGCCGCCGATGATGTAGAAGAAGAGGCGCATGGGCGGTCACTATAATGATTGCGGTTGGCGGGAAACAGGGGATTCTCTATAGCGGTACGGCAGCATTGAAAAGGCGGATCATGCGCAAGCTGAAATTGCCGATGGGGGTCGAGATCCCGGTTCTCGGCCAGGGCACCTGGCGGATGGGCGAGGCGGCGAAGGCGCGCGCGGCGGAGGTGAAGGCGCTGCAGCTCGGCATCGATGCCGGCATGACCCTGATCGACACCGCGGAGATGTACGGCAATGGCGGCGCCGAGGAGGTGACCGGCGCGGCGATCCGGGGCCGGCGCGACGCGGTGTTCCTGGTCACCAAGGTGTTGCCCAGCAATGCCGGGCGCAAGCAGACGGTCGCCGCCTGCGAGCGGTCGCTGCAGCGCCTCGGGGTCGCGTGCATCGATCTCTATCTGCTGCACTGGCGGGGCGGTGTGCCGCTGGCGGAAACCCTGGCCGGATTCGAGGACCTGGTGCAGGCCGGCAAGATCCGCAGCTTTGGCGTCAGCAATTTCGACGTCAAGGACATGGCCGAATGGACGGCCCTGGCCGGCACCGCGGCGACCCAGACCAACCAGGTCCTCTATAACGTCGGCGAGCGCGGCATCGATTTCGACCTGCTGCCCTCGTGCGCGGCACAGGGCATCACGATCATGGCCTATTCGCCCCTGGCCCAGGCGGCGTTGCGGACGTCGCCGGGCCTGGAGCGGGTCGCCAGGCGGCACCAGGCCAGCGTGGCGCAGATCATGCTGGCGTGGTGCCTGCGCCATCCGTCGGTCTTCGCCATTCCGAAATCCAGCCATCCAGACCGGGTGCGGGAAAATGCGCGGGCGGCGGATATCGTCCTCGCGCCGGAGGATCTCCGCGATATCGACCAGGATTTTCCGGCCCCGAGGAAACCCAGTTCCTTGGCCATGATCTAGTGATGGGTATGGCATCGATGCCTGCAGGGCATGACGGTTTTCCTGGAAATCCGCGAGCCGAGGGCTAAATCAATGGGCCATCCCTTCCAGAGAGGACGCCGATGTTCAGCTTTGCCCGGAAGAAGACCGAGTTGCCCAGTGCCGACAGCGCCCTGCCCGGCAGGGCCACGACGGTGAAGATCAGCGGTGTCCATGCCGTCAACGGCCAGCGCATGCTGCCGCCCTTCCCGGCGGGGCTGGCGACGGCGCAATTCGCCATGGGCTGCTTCTGGGGTGCCGAGCGCAAGTTCTGGCAGATGCCGGGCGTCCATGTGACGGCGGTCGGCTATGCCGGCGGCTATACGCCGAATGCCACCTACCAGGAGGCCTGTTCCGGCGCCACCGGCCATACCGAGGCGGTGCTGGTGGTCTACGACCCGAAAATTGTCAGCTTTGAAGCGCTGCTGAAGCTGTTCTGGGAAGGCCATGATCCGACCCAGGGCATGCGCCAGGGCAACGACGTTGGCAGCCAGTACCGGTCGGCGATCTACACCACGACGCCGGCGCAGCTGCAGGCCGCGCTGGCCAGCCGCGATGCCTTCCAGGCCGCCCTGGCCAAGGCCGGCTATGGCGCCATCACCACCGAGATCAAGGAAGCCGGCGCGTTCTATTACGCCGAGGAATACCACCAGCAATACCTGCACAAGAATCCGGGAGGCTATTGCGGCATCAGCGGGACCGGCGTCGCCTGCCAGGCCGGCGTCGGCGCCTAATCGTCCTTCTTGTCGAAGGGATTGTCGGTCCGCCTGACGGTCAGGCGGAGCGGAACGCCTTCGAGCCCAAAGGTCTCGCGGATGCTGTTGGTCAGATAGCGGTGATAGCTGTCCGGCAGGTCCTCGGCCTTGGCGGCGAAGAGGATGAAGGTCGGCGGCCGCGTCTTGATCTGGGTCATGTAGCGGATCTTGATGCGCCGGCCGTTGATCAGCGGCGGCGGGTGCATCTGGGTGATCTCCTCCAGCCAGCGGTTCAGCTGGCTGGTGGTGACCCGCTTGTTCCAGAGATCGTAGATCTTGAACACCGCATCCATCAGCTTGTCGAGATTGCGGCCGGTCATGCCGGAAATGGTGACGACGGGGACGCCCTTCACCTGCGGCAGGGAATAGTCGATCCGGTCGCGGAGCTTCTTCACCGCATCGACCTTGCCCTCGACCGAATCCCACTTGTTGGCGGCGATCACCAGAGCGCGGCCTTCCTCGATCACCTGGCGGGCGATGGTGAGGTCCTGCTTCTCCAGCATGTCGTTGGCGTCGAGCACCAGCACGACGACATGGGCATACTGGATCGCCCGCCGGGTATCGGCGCCGGAGAGGCGCTCGAGCTTGTCCACCACCTTGGCACGGCGACGGAGGCCGGCGGTGTCGATGAGCCGGATTGGCCGCCCCTGCCATTCCCAGTCGATGGCGATCGAATCCCGGGTGATGCCGGCCTCGGGCCCGGTCAGCAGGCGCTGCTCGTCGAGCAGCCGGTTGACCAGGGTCGACTTGCCGACATTCGGCCGGCCGATGATCGCCATCTGCAGATGCTTCGGCGCCTCGGCCTCATCGTCGGGCAGGGCCTCGAGCTCGGCATCGATCGCCACGCCGTCGGCATCCAGCCTGGGCTTCGGCTTCTTGGCATAGGGTTCGAGGGCGTCATAGAGATCCGACAGGCCCTGGCCGTGTTCCGCGGAGATCGGGATCGGATGGCCGAGGCCGAGGCGGAAGCCTTCCATGACCCCGGCTTCCGCCACCTTGCTTTCGCATTTGTTGGCGACCAGGAGGACCGGCGTCCGGGTCTTGCGCAGGCGGCGGGCGAAATGTTCGTCGAGCGGGGTGATGCCCTGGCGGGCGTCGATCAGCAGCAGGGCGACGTCGGCTTCCTTGACCGCGGCCTCGGTCTGCTCGCGCATCCGTGCCTCCAGGCTCTCGTCGGCGACGTCCTCCAGCCCGGCGGTGTCGACCACGGCGAATTCGAGATCGCCGAGATGCGCCGCGCCGAAACGCCGGTCGCGGGTGACGCCCGGCTGATCGTCGACGATGGCGAGCTTCTTGCCCACCAGACGGTTGAACAGGGTCGATTTGCCGACGTTGGGCCGGCCGACGATGGCGACGGTGAAGGTCATGGATTGGCTCTAAATCAGCGAAAGACCGATGCTGTCATATCCGGGCCGGGGAGGGAACCGGCAAAGCGCCGCGCCCGTCTCCTCCGTCCGGGCGCCGTCACGAGCGGGCCCGGCCGAAACGGTGGACGATGAGACGCGTCATCACGAAGTTGATCGGCACGACGACGGGCAGCATGGCGAGCGGGGCCCAGACTTCCGGGATCGCCAGGCCGTCGACGAGCAGTCGTAGCAAGGCGAGGCTGCAGACCCAATAGAACGTGTAATAGGCGGCGAACGCGATCCAGGCGGCGAGGGTCGGGTGGCGGGCGAAGGTCACGCGGATATTGAGCAGCCCGGTATAGACCAGCCCGACCAGGAAGGCACCGGTATAGGCCCAGGCGTAATGCAGTATCTGCAGCAGGCCGAGATAGGTGGCATAGGTCAGCGCCGTGTTCGAGAGCCCGACGAACAGGAAGGCCAGGATCTCGCGCCCCCCGGCTTGGCCAAGCCAGACCAAAAGGCGCGACCGGGGCCGCGCATCGGTCGGGCGGTCGGTGCGGTCCCGGTCGCTCAAGGACAGGCGATCTTTCGATCCCGGCTGCGATCGGCGAGGCTTTCGATGCGGAGCACGACCTGGAATCCCTCCTCGCGGGCGTGGCTGCAGATCTCCTGGTCGCCGATGTCGCTGCGGGTTTCGGGGGCGGCGTCGTAGCCGCGCAGCGAGAACTGCTGCGGACAGACGGACTGTACCGGGAGATAGCCGTAAATCACCGGCACACCGGCGACCGACATCGGATAGGTCACCTTGCCGTCGCAGTCGGAGACCAGCGGCCAGTAGTCCGACTGCGGCGCGAGGTAGGCAGCACCCGCATTGCCGGTCTCGGCCTTGAAGGCCAGCAGGGCGTCGGCGAGGCTCTTGCCGGCCTGCGGCGGCGGCGGCAGCCGGAACAGCCCGAGCCCGTAGGTCGCCCAGGCGCGGCGGCCGTCCTCGCGCCAGCCTTTCCGCTTGTCCACATCATAGTAGCTGCGGTCGCCGGTGTGCAGCAGCGCGTTATAGGCCATGAAGATGTTGAACTTGAGCGGCAGGCCGGCCGCGCCGATCCCGGCGCAGGCGACGGCGGCCAGCACCGCACCCGACCAGGCCAGACGCCGCTGGCCGGTCGGCGCGGTCGCCATGCGATCCGGCAGGGCGGCGAGCAGCGCCGTCAGGATGGGCAGCGAGAACCAGCCGACCGCCTGCATGAAATAGAAGGCGTCCTTGCCAGGGATCTGCATGAACAGGCCGGGCAGCATGCCGACGAAGATCCCGATCGCCAGCGATTCGATCAGGAAGCGCCGGGTGCCGCGGGCCACCTCGCGGGTCAGCAGCGCCAGCCAGAGGATGGCGGCGAGCGCCTGGAAGTGCATGCGCAGCGGCTCGAAGTAGTTCCCCCTGGAGAACCCGAATTCGACGAAGAACGGCGTCCCGAACAGGACCGCGCCGGCGCCCTTCTGGTCGACGGTCAGGAAATAGGAGGGGATGAAGAAGATCGCCGCCGCGATCGAGACCGCCCAGAACCCGGCGCCGAGGCCGTAGCGCCGCCAGGCCCAGAACACAACCAGTCCGCTCCAGACGAAGCCGTTCGAGATCTTGGCGATGCCGAGCAGGAGAATGCCGAGCACCGCCAGCGACCAAACCCGGCGCATGACGCCCGGCTCGGACGCGGCATCGTTCAGGACGCGGATGACGGTCGGCGCAAGCAGCACCATCAGCACGCCGCTGAGCAGCAGCGGATCGCTGTAGGTCACCAGGTTGCCGACCGGCGTGCTCTGCAGCAGGAAGGCGACGGCGCTGCCCCCGGTGACCAGCGCGAGCGCGCCGAACCGGCCCTGCGGCATCAGCGTCCGGCCGATCACCAGCCCGCCCCAGCCCGCGCCGAAGGTCATCAGCGGAATCAGCAGCGGGATCTTGATCGCGATCATCGACAGCACGATGTCGAAGCCGGTGCCGCGGGAGAGCAGGGCCGTGAGCGTGTCGATGCCGAAGTGGTAGCGGTTGAAGCGCAGGCCGTCGATGCCGGTGCTGGAGAAATGGAAGTAGCGGATCGCGTTGCCGATCGCCGCATGCATGAGCATGTCGCCGTCGGTTCGGCCGGCAAGCATCAACTGGTCGGCGACATAGTTCACATACTTGATGCCGGCGATCTGGATCGTGCTGACGGCCAGAACCGCGAGGAACAGCGCGAGCCAGAGGGCGAGCCGCCCGGGCGAAAAAGCGGGCCGCCCGATCGTCGCCAGCGCCCGTGCGAGCAGGAACAGGGCCGCGGCGAAGACCAGTCCCTGGAACACGATGCCGAAAGCGACCAGGACGAAACTGGCGAGGACGACCGCCATGGCGAGCGGCCCGATCCATTTCACGCGGCCGGGGGCACGCAATGCCCACAAGCTCGGCCCCAGAACGGCGCAGGCCAGGATCGCGGGCCCGATCGTGTAGGCGAGAGCGGGCGTCGGCAGACCGGTGCGGAAGGCCACCATGAAGGCGGCCTGGGCAAGCGACAGTGAGATCGCGAAGAAGGCCAGCTGCAGCGACGTCCGGGCGTTTTCCGTGTGCGGCGCGGACTCCGTGGTCGATGCAATCGGCCCAGCCATGCGTTTCCCTGATATGCGGTCTCTCGAGACGGCGGATTTATAGACCGGGCCGCCGGAGGCGTCCAGCCGCATGTCGGCGATGCAGTGGCGCCGTCAGGCAGAACGGGACGCGGTGCAGCGGTCGACCCGCATGGCGATCGGCCGCGCTAGGGTTTCTCGGCGACGCCGACCACCTGCAGGCCGCGCCGCGTCCAGTTGCGGCGCGACGTGACCCAATCGTCGAAGCGCGCGAAAGCCCGGGTGATGCCGCGGATGCCGGGGATGAAGCGGAACAGGCGGTTGAAGATCAGCACGTCGCTGTTCATCAGCAGGCAGAAGCCGAGGAAGCCGTAGGTCCGCCAGGACGTCAGCCGCAGCCGGGCCTCGGTCAGGTACGGCGCGGTCTCGTCGTAGCGGAGCGGCCGTTCCGTCAGGTGGTCCAGGTTCGGCGAGAGGCGATAGATCACCGCGCGCAGCATGAGCCAGGGCCAGAAATCGCTGACCGGCTCGCGGAAATAGAAGCGACCGCCGGGCTTCAGGATGCGCGCCACCTCGCGAAATAGCGTGGCGCGGTCGTTCACGTGATGGATGCCGCCCAGCATGAAGACGCTGTCGAACGCGCCGTCGGCCAGCGGCAATCGCGTGGCATCGCCCTGGATGAAGGCGAGGTTCGGCGCGTGATGGTCCCGGCGCGCGGCGTGCAGCATGTTGATCGAGATGTCGACGCCGACCGCGCGCGCGAACCGGCCGGCCACCAGTTCCACCGCCTCGCCGCGTCCGCAGCAGATTTCGGCGACGTCGCCGAGCCCGGCGGACGGCAGCTGCGCCAGCAGCGCCCGGTCGAGATAGGCGGTGTATTCGCGGGTATGCGGATAGGAGAGATTGGTGACATAGGCGTCGGCGACCCGGTCGTAATGCGCCTGCTGCACCTGCGCATCGGCGGAGTCCGGCGCGATCGCGAACTGGGCGATGCCGGCAGCGTCGATCGGATAGCGCCGCGCGCCCTCGGCCGAGACCAGGGCGCGGTCGCGGAGCTCGAGCGTCGCGCCGGTCGCGGGACAGCGCAGAAGGTCGAGGAAAGCGCCGATCCCGCCCTCTTCCGGGGCCGCGTTGCGGGGGCCGCTAGCGGTATTCATATGGCCATCGCCTGCGCCGCCGCCGCCGCCGGGGCCGCCCGCTCCAGGCCCCGCATGTGGTGGTGCAGGCTGAGGCAGCACCAGAGGGCGAGACGTTCATCGGCCTTGCCGTCGACATGGCGCCGCCAGAGCCGGCCCACGCCGCCCTGCCGCATATGGGGCAGGGCGTCGAGGTTGGGCGGCGCGATCTCCCGCAGCCAGCGCGAAGTCGGCACGCCGAAGCCCTTCTTCGGCCGGTCGAGCACCTCGTCCGGCACCACGCCGCGCAGCGCCCGGCGCAGCAGGTGCTTGCCGGTGCCGCCGTGGAACTTGAAGGACGCCGGCAGCCGACGGCAGAAATCCACCAGGTCGTTGTCGAGGAAGACCGCGCGGGTCTCCAGGCTGTTCATCATCGCGGCGCGGTCGACCTTCATCAGCACGTCGTCGGTCAGATAGAAGCGGGTATAGAATTGCAGCGTGCGGTCGACCAGCCCGGCGGCCGGCTGGCTCTCCCAGCAGTCCAGGACCTCGCTGTAGATCTCCTCGATCCGCGCCGGCTGGTCCAGGAGTTCGGCCATGTCCCTGGGCTCGACCGGCGACAGCCAGACCGGGTTCCAGTAGGGCGCCGGATAGGAAAGCCCGCGCAGGAAGCGCTTCACCTTGAAGTCGAAGCCCATGTTGCCGCGCGAGATCGGCAGCAGGTCGGCAAGGCGCCGGAAACCGCGATGCAGCCCGGCCGGGACCAGCGCCGCATAGAGCCGCGCCGGCAGCAGTGCCTTGAAGGTATCGTAGCCGCCGAACATCTCGTCGCCGCCGTCGCCGGAGAGCGCGACGGTGACGCTCTTGCGGGCGAACCGCGACACCAGGTAAGTCGGCAGGATCGAGGCATCGCCCAGCGGCTCGTCGAGCCGCGCCAGCACCGAGGCCATGAGATCGCGCGCGGTCCCGAAGTCCAGGATGTCTTCGTGGTGCCGCGTGCCGAAATGCGCCGCGGCGCGGCGTGCGAAGGCGGATTCGTCGAACGAGGCGTCGTTGAAGCCGATGGTGAAGGTGTCGAGCGAGCCCGCCGGCCGGCAGCGCACCGCGCCGGCGACGGCGGCGGTGGAATCGATGCCGCCGCTGAGGAAGAGGCCGAGCGGCACGTCGCTCAGCAGGCGCCGGCGGACGGACTCGAACAGCAGGCTCCGCGCCTCCTCGGCGAGCCGCGGCTCGTCGGCGGCGGCGAGACCGGCATCGGGCTCCAGCGTGAAGCGCCAGTAGCAGCGGGTCTGGACCCGGCTCTCCGCCATGTCGAAGGTCAGCGCATGGCCGGCCGGCAGCTTCCGGCACTCGCGATAGATCGTGCCCGGCGCAGGCACGAAGCCGTGGGCGAAGAATTTCTGCAGGCCCAGCGGATCGACCGAGAAGCGCAGCCGCGGGTGGGCGGCGAGGGCGCCCGCTTCGCTGGCGAAGGCGAAGATCCCGTTCTGCTGGGTGTAGTAGAGCGGCTTCTCGCCGAACCGGTCGCGGGCCAGGAACAGGCGCCGGCGCCGCGCGTCGTAGATCGCGAAGGCGAACTGGCCGTTGAGCCGCAGCGGCAGGTCTTCGCCCCACTCCTCGTAGCCGTGGACCAGGACCTCGGTGTCGGAATGATCGGTGCGGAACCGGTGGCCGGCGGCGACGAGCTCGGCGCGCAGCTCCAGGTGATTGAAGATCTCGCCGTTGTAGACGACGGCGATCCGGCCGTCCTCGTTGAACAGCGGCTGCACGCCGCCGGCGAGATCGATGATGGCGAGCCGCCGGTGGCCGAGATGGAGCGCGGTGTCGGGGTCGTGCAGGAAGCCCTCGCCGTCGGGGCCGCGATGGGCGATGGCGCGCGTCATGCGCCGGATGTCGTCGTGGCTTCCCGCGCCGGTGAAGCCCGCCAGGCCGCACACTAGCGCTGCTCCTCGCTGTCCTCGAAATTCAGGCGCTCGCGGACCGCGTAGGGGGTCTTGTGCTGGGATTCGAAATAGGTCCGCATCACCATCTCGGAGAGCAGTCCCATCAGGATGCACATGAAGCCGGTGATGAAGGTCATCACCGAGAGCAGCGGCAGCGGCGTCTGGATCAGCGACACGCCCTCGGCGTATTTCAGGATCAGCGCCCAGAGCAGCGCCAGGCCCGAGATCAGCAGGCAGAGGATGCCGAAGCCGCCGAAGATGTAGATCGGCTTCATCAGGTAGCGGTCGAGGAACTTCACCACGATCAGGTCGAGCACGACCTTGACGATGCGCTCCATGCCGTAGTTGGAGGCGCCGTGCGCGCGCGGCGAATGGCCGACGGCCACCTCGGTCACCTTGGCGCCCATCCAGGTGGCGTAGATCGGGATGAAGCGGTGCATCTCGCCATAGAGCTTGACGCCGTCCAGCACGTCGCGGCGATAGGCCTTCAGCGTGCAGCCGTAGTCGTGCAGGGCGACGCCGGAGACGACCGAGATGATGCGGTTGGCGATGCGGCTCGGCAGGTTGCGGCGCAGCTTCGCGTCCTTGCGGTCCTTGCGCCAGCCCGAGACCACGTCGTAGCCGCTGTCGATCTGGGCGAGCAGCAGGGGGATGTCCGCCGGGTCGTTCTGCAGGTCGGCGTCGATCGCGATGATGACCTCGCCGCCGGCATGGTCGATGCCGCACATCAGCGCCGCGGTCTGCCCGGAATTGCGCTTCAGCGCGATCACCTTGATCTCGCGCCGCTGCCGCGCCTCGTCGCGCAGGATCTCCAGCGAGCGGTCGGCGCTGCCGTCGTTCACCAGGATCACCTCGAACGGGCGGCCGATCCCGTCCAGCGCCGCCAGCAGGCGCCGGCAGAGGGCGGGGATGTTCTTCTCCTCGTTGTAGACCGGGACGACGACGGAAAGCTTGCCGGAGGTCTTCGCGTCGCCGGCGGGCCGGCTCGGTGTTCTGCTCGCGTCCATGATCCAGTCTGTCCAAATGCGGGGCCGCCGCGTCGAGGCGGGCGCAGTCTACCCAGGGCCCCCGGTCACATCCACAGCATATTGCGGCGAAGCTCCCGGCCGGCAGCGCCTAGGCTGCGGTGCCGCCGACGGTGAGTCCGTCGATCCGCAGGGTCGGCTGGCCGACGCCGACCGGCACGCCCTGGCCGTCCTTGCCGCAGGTGCCGACGCCGGGATCGAGCGCCATGTCGTTGCCGATCATGGCGACCTTGGTCAGCACGTCGGGCCCGTTGCCGATCAGCGTGGCGCCCTTCACCGGCGGCGCCGATCTTGCCGTCCTCGATCAGGTAGGCCTCGGTGGCGGAGAAGACGAACTTGCCGGAGGTGATGTCGACCTGGCCGCCGCCGAAATTCACCGCATAGAGGCCCTTCTTCACCGAGCCGATGATCTCCTCCGGGTCGTGGCTGCCGGCCAGCATGATGGTGTTGGTCATGCGCGGCATCGGATGATGGGCGTAGCTCTGGCGCCGGCCGTTGCCGGTGGGCTTCATGCCCATCAGGCGGGCGTTCTGGCGGTCCTGCAGGTAGCCGACCAGGATGCCGTCCTCGATCAGCGTCGGTGCGACTGGGTCGGCGTGCCCTCGTCGTCGATGGTGAGCGAGCCGCGGCGGTCGGCCGATGGTGCCGTCGTCGACCACGGTCACGCCCGGCGCGGCGACGCGCTGGCCCATCAGGCCGGCGAAGGCCGAGGTCTTCTTGCGGTTGAAGTCGCCTTCCAGCCCGTGGCCGATCGCCTCGTGCAGCAGGATGCCGGGCCAGCCCGGGCCCAGCACCACCTCCATCTCGCCGGCCGGGGCGGGCATCGACGTCGAGGTTGACCAGCGCCTGGCGCAGCGCCTCGTCGACGCTGGCCTGCCAGTGGGCCGGGTCGAGGAACGTGTCGTAGGCGATGCGCCCGCCGGTGCCGTGGCTGCCGGTCTCCATCCGGCCGTCCGCCTCGACCACGACGGAGACGTTGAGCCGCACCAGCGGGCGGATGTCGGCGGCCCGCGCACCGTCGCCGCGCAGGATCTGCACCGCCTGCCAGTCGCCGGAGAGCGAGGCCATCACCTGCTTCACCCGGCTGTCCTTGCCGCGGGCATAGGCGTCGATCTCGGCCAGCAGCGTTGACCTTGGTCTCGAACGGCGACGCGGGCGAGCGGGTTGGCCGTCGGTCATAGAGCTGCCGGTTGGTGCCCTGCGGCCCGACGTCGAGCCTGCCGCCGCGCCCGGCATGCACCGCCTTCACCGTCTCGGCAGCGCGCTTGATCGCGGCTTCGGAGAGCTCGCTGGCATGGGCATAGCCATGGCGTCTCGCCGCCGACCGCCCGCAGGCCGAAGCCCTGGGTGGTGTCGAAGCTGGCGCTTTTCAGCTCGCCCGTCGTCGAAGCTCAGGGCCTCGGACTGGCTGTATTCGAGGAACAGCTCGCCGTCCTCGGCCCCCTTCAGCGCGCCGGCGACGGTCTTCTCGACTCGCCCGCGGTCCAGACCGGCGCGGTCGAAGAACAGGGTGTCGGTCTCGGCCAAATTGGACATTGATTCCTCCGGACGGCAGCAAAGCGGGACGCGGCTCTTGCCCTGCAATATAGGCGATCGGCCGCCGTCGCCAACGGCCTAAGCGCGCCGTCCCCGGTGCATTGCGGCGGATCGTCGCATCCAGGAGGTTGCGCGCCGTTCCAAAGCAGGTTGCAAACCCCCGATATGCTTGAGTTATCACAATGGCCCGTGTAGGTTCGACCAGCCAATCCGGGGCCGCCGCAGCATTCGGGGCGATCGGCGCCGGCGGGATGGCAATTTGGGGTTCATCATGGTCCGGTTCGGCGGTCAAAAGCGTCCGCCCGACTGGTCTTAGGCATGCGCCGGGGGAAGCCAGCGTCTGACGCTGTGTTCCGGCAGGACGGGACGGATTGAAATGTCGTTGAAGCGGGTTATTGCCCTCGCCGCGGGTCTTGCGGCGGCGGTCACGGCGAGCGGGGCCGCGCTGGCCCAGGAAATCATCGGACAGCCTCTGCCGGATCAGATCGGCCTGCAGCCGGCGGCGACGGTCCTGGCCGAGGAGCTGGATCACTTCCACAACGTGATCCTGATGCCGCTGATCACCATCATCTCGCTGTTCGTCATGGGGCTGCTGCTCTGGATCATCGTTCGCTACAATTCGAAGGCGAACCCGGTGCCGAGCAAGACCACCCATCACACCCTGCTCGAGGTGGTGTGGACGGTGGTGCCGGTCCTGATCCTGCTGATGATCTCGATCCCGTCGGTGAAACTGCTCTATCACCAGCTCGAGATCCCGAAGCCCGACCTCACCATCAAGGCGATCGGTCATCAGTGGTACTGGTCCTACGAGTATCCCGACAACGGCAATTTCACCTTCGAGTCGCGGATCGTGGCGCGGAGCGCCGAGGAGGCGGCCCAGAAGAACGTCATTCGCCTGCTGGACACCGACAATGAGGTGGTCCTGCCGGTCGGCAAGAACATCCGCATCCAGGTGACCGCCACCGACGTCATCCATTCCTGGACGATCCCCAGCTTCGGCATCAAGCACGACGGCATCCCCGGACGCGTGAACGAGAGCTGGTTCAACATCAAGACGCCCGGGATCTATTACGGCCAGTGCTCGGAACTCTGCGGCAACGATCATGCTTACATGCCGATCAAGGTCCGCGCGGTCTCGCCGGAGGACTTCGACAAATGGGTGGCGGAAGCGCAGGCGAAGTTCGACAAGGTCGAGGCGCCGGCCGCGTCCAACCTTCCGGCGCCGGCACCGGCCAAGACCGATGTCGCGGTCAACGCCGTCCAGACCAATGCACAACTCCAGCCGTCGAACTGATCGACCGGTCGATTGAGGGACTAAAACACCATGAGCCCTGTCAGCACGCATCACGCAGACGCCCATCATGATCACCATCCGAGGGGCCTCGCCCGCTTCCTGTTCTCGACCAACCACAAGGACATCGGCACGATGTACCTGGTCTTCGCGGTCGTCGCGGGACTGATCGGCGGCACTGTTCTCCGTCTACATGCGCATGGAACTGATGCATCCCGGCATCCAGTACTTCGGCACCGATGCGGCGGTCGACGGCCAGCACTGGAACGTGGTGATCACCGCGCATGGCCTGCTCATGATCTTCTTCACCGTCATGCCGGCGATGATCGGCGGCTTCGGCAACTGGTTCGTGCCGCTGATGATCGGCGCGCCCGACATGGCCTTCCCGCGCATGAACAACATCAGCTTCTGGCTGCTGATTCCGTCGATCGCGCTGCTGATCGGCTCGGCCTTCGTCGGCGACGGCGCCGGCACCGGCTGGACGCTCTATCCGCCGCTCTCGACCAGCGACTTCCAGAACGGCATGTCGGTCGACATGGCGATCTTCTCCATGCATCTGGCCGGCGCCTCGTCGATCCTCGGCGCCATCAATTTCATCACCACCATCTTCAACATGCGGGCGCCGGGCATGACGCTGCACCGCATGCCGCTGTTCGTGTGGTCGGTGCTGGTCACCGCCTTCCTGCTGCTGCTGTCGCTGCCGGTGTTCGGCGGCGCCATCACCATGCTGCTGACCGACCGCAACTTCGGCACGCATTTCTTCGACCCGAAGGGCGGCGGCGACCCGATCCTGTTCCAGCACCTGTTCTGGTTCTTCGGCCATCCCGAGGTCTACATCCTCATCCTCCCCGGCTTCGGCATGATCAGCCAGATCGTCTCGACCTTCTCGAAGAAGCCGGTCTTCGGCTATCTCGGCATGGCCTATGCGATGGTCGCGATCGGCTTCGTCGGCTTCGTGGTCTGGGCGCACCACATGTATACCGTGGGCCTCGACGTCGACACCCGGGCCTATTTCACCGCCGCCACCATGGTGATCGCGGTGCCGACCGGCGTGAAGATCTTCTCCTGGATCGCCACGATGTGGGGCGGCTCGATCGAGTTCAAGACGCCGATGCTCTGGGCGTTCGGCTTCATCTTCCTGTTCACCGTCGGCGGCGTCACCGGCGTGGTGCTGGCCAATGCCGGCATCGACCAGGCGATGCACGACACCTATTACGTGGTGGCGCATTTCCACTACGTGCTGTGCCTCGGCGCGGTGTTCTCGATCTTCGGCGGCTTCTACTACTGGATCGGCAAGATGTCGGGCCGCGACTATCCGGAATGGGCCGGCAAGGTCCATTTCTGGACCACCTTCATCGGCGTCAACCTGACCTTCTTCCCGCAGCACTTCCTCGGCCTCGCCGGGATGCCGCGGCGCTACCCGGACTATCCGGACGCCTTCGCCTTCTGGAACGAGATTTCCTCCTACGGCGCGCTGATCTCCTATGCCAGCACGCTGTTCTTCGTCGGCATGGTCCTCTACACGCTGGTCGCCGGCAAGAAGGCGGTGAACAATCCCTGGGGCGTGGGCGCGACGACGCTGGAATGGACGCTCTCGTCGCCACCGCCGTTCCATACCTTCGAAGACCTGCCGGTGATCGAGCCGGCAAAGCCCCACTGAGGCGATCCGGCGGCGGGGTGACCCGCCGCCGAGTTGCTTGAGGTATCCTGATGAGTGAGCCGAGCCTGAACATCGCCGCGGAGAACGACGCGCATCTGGTCGCCGCAGGCGCACGGGTCGGCGACTTCGTCGCGCTGCTGAAGCCGCGGGTGATGTCGCTGGTGGTGTTCTCGGGCTTCGCCGGGCTGTTCGTGGCGCCGCATCACATCCATCCGCTGCTGGGTGCCGTGGCCGTGCTCTGCATCGCCGTCGGCGCCGGCGCCTCGGGCGCGATGAACATGTGGTACGACCGGGATATCGACGCGATCATGTCGCGGACCCGGAACCGTCCGGTGCCGCGCGGCTACGTGACCCCGGACCAGGCGCTGGCCTTCGGCATGGTGCTGGCGGTGTTCGCCGTCATGCTGATGGGACTGGCGCTGAACTGGACGGCCGCCGCACTGCTGGCTTTCACCATTTTCTTCTACGTCGTCGTCTATACGATGTGGCTGAAGCGCCGGACGCCGCAGAACATCGTGATCGGCGGCGCGTCGGGCGCATTCCCGCCGATGATCGGCTGGGCGGCGGTAACCGGCGATGTCAGCCTGGCGTCGATTTCCCTGTTCCTGCTGATCTTCATGTGGACGCCGCCGCATTTCTGGGCGCTGTCGCTGTATCGCGAGGGAGACTACGCCAAGGCCGGCGTGCCGATGATGCCGGTGGTGGTGGGCGCGCGTTCGACCAAGCTGCAGATGCTGGTCTATACGCTGATCCTGTTTCCCGTCGCCCTGGCGCCGGTCTATTTCGGCGTCGCCGGCTGGATCTACGGCGCTGCTGCGATCGCGCTCAATCTCTGCTTCATCGGTCATGCGGTCAGCGTCTTGCGGAGCGACAATCTCCTGGCGGCAAGGCGGATGTTCCGCTTCTCGCTGCTCTATCTATTTCTGCATTTCGCCCTGCTCTGCGTCGACCGTGCGCCGGGCTTGGTGTCGAGTCTGAAGGTGCTGCTGTGATGGCGGATCCGCGGGCCATCGCCGCGGAGCGCGCCAGGCGCCTGCGCCACCGCAACTGGGCGGTGCTGGCGGTGCTGGTCGGCTTCGTCGTGCTGGTCTACGTGGTCAGCATCGTGAAGATGAAGGGCGGCTGAACCGGCATGAGCAGCTTGAAGCGCCGCAACGCAAATCTCCTGATGACCCTCGCCGGGCTGGTGGCGGGCATGGTCGGCATGGCCTATGCCTCGGTGCCGCTCTACCGCCTGTTCTGCGAGAAGACGGGATTCGACGGCACCACCCAGCGCGCGGCAGCGGCGCCAGGCGAGATCCTCGATCGTTCGGTGACGGTCAGCTTCTCCGCCGACGTCAACGGCGACCTGCCCTGGAAGTTCTATCCGGCGCAGAACAAGATCGAAGCTAGGCTCGGCGAGCCCAATACCGCGATCTTCATCGCCGAGAACGCCGGCGATACACCGATTACCGGCACCGCCACGTTCAACGTGTCGCCGGATCTCTATGGTTCGTATTTCGTGAAGATCCAGTGCTTTTGCTTCACCCAGCAGACCCTGAAGCCGGGCGAGCGGGTCGAGATGCCGGTGGTCTTCTATCTGGATCCGGCCCTGGCCAAGGATCCGCAGCTGGATCGGATGTCGGATGTGACGCTGTCCTATACGTTCTTCCGGGCGGCGGTCCAGGATCTTCCGACCGAGGACAAGGTCGGGGCGGCAAGACTAGAGACCACGGCTCCTGGCGGAGCCGCGACGAGTTCGGTAAATTAGGCTTAGACACGGGGAGCGGCCGGCCGCGCGGCCGATCGCTGAGTTGAGGGAAAGAGAGTTGAGATCATGAGCCAAGCGACGACGCATAAGCCCAATCATCCCTACCACCTGGTCGATCCGAGCCCATGGCCGGTGGTCGGCGCCCTGGCAGCCGGCGCCTTCACCATCGGCATGGTCTTCTACATGCACGGCAAGGTGGGATTCTGGGGCGTGCTCCCGGGCATCTTTCTGATTATCGCGACCATGGTCGGCTGGTGGCGCGACGTGATCAAGGAAGCCGAACACCAGGGTCATCACACGGCGGTGGTGCAGATCGGCATGCGCTACGGCATGGCGCTGTTCATCGCCTCGGAAGTGATGTTCTTCGCCGCCTTCTTCTGGGCATTCTTCAGTTCCTCGCTGTTCCCGACCGAAGCGACCGGCGGTGTGTGGCCGCCGAAAGGCGTCATGCCATTGGATCCCTTGGCGATCCCGCTGCTGAACACCTTGATCCTGCTGACTTCCGGCTGCACCGTCACCTGGGCGCATCACGCCCTGCGGGAAGGCGATCGAAAGGGAATGATCCAGGGCCTGGCGCTGACGGTGGCACTCGGCATCTTGTTCACCTCGTTCCAGGCGTTCGAGTACTCGCATGCCCCCTTCGGCTTCAAGGACGGGATCTATACCTCGACCTTCTTCATGGCGACCGGGTTCCACGGCTTCCATGTCATCATCGGCACGACTTTCCTGCTGGTCTGCCTGTTCCGGGCGATCAAGGGCCATTTCAAGCCCGACCATCATTTCGGTTTCGAGGCGGCGGCCTGGTACTGGCATTTCGTCGACGTGGTCTGGCTGTTCCTGTTCGCCTTCGTCTACATCTGGGGCAGCGGCCCCGGACCGTATGCCGGGTAAGCAACCGGCACGGTGAATGAGGGGAAATGGCCGGTTCCAGATCCCCGATCGCCAGCGGACTAGCCTGCCGTTGCCCGCGCTGCGGGCGGGGCAGGCTTTTTCGTGGCTATATCAAGGTCGCGGCAAATTGCGAGGCCTGCGGGATGGATTTCGCCGGCGGCGATACCGGCGACGGACCGGCCGCGTTCATGGTGCTGATCCTGGGCGCCGTCGCTGTACCGCTAGTGCTTTGGGTGGAATTCCATTTCGAACCGCCCTTCTGGGTGCACTTGGTGGTCTGGCCGCCGGTGGTGCTGGGCGCTACACTTCTGCTGCTGCGGCCGTTGAAGGGCGTCATGGTCGCCCTGCAACTGCACCACAAGGCCAGCGGCGATCGCCGCTGATTTCTCCTCACGACAGGATGGACCGCCGATGCGGCCGATGACATTTCGCCCCACCCTCTGGCCAACAGTCTTCACCATACCGGCCATCATCGTCATGCTGTGCCTCGCGGTCTGGCAGGTCCAGCGCCTGCAGTGGAAGGAAGCGATGATCACCGAGCGGGTATCGCGGACGACCGCGGCACCGATTGCGCTGCCGCCGGCCGGCGGCGATCTTGCGGCGGCAGAGTTCCGTCGCATTTCCGGAACGGGGACGTTCCAGCACGACCACGAATTCTACCTTGCGGCGCGCTCGCAGAACGGCAATGTCGGCTATTGGATCCTCACTCCGTTCAATCTCGACGGCGGCGACACCCTCCTGGTCAACCGCGGCTGGGTACCGGAAAACATGAAGGCGCCGGCCAGCCGGTCCGCAGGCCAGGTCGCCGGCACGGTGAGGCTCGACGGGATCATCCGCCTGCCGCAGCAGAAGACCTGGTTCCAGCCGGAGAACGAAGCGGACAAGAACGTCTGGTTCTATATCGATCCGGCGCAAATGGCGACGGCCGGCGGGCTGGCAATGCGCCACGATCTCTATCTCGATGCCGGGACGCCGCAGGATCCGGGAGCCAATCCCGGTGGTTTCCCGATCGGCGGCCAGACGCGGATCAACCTGCCGAACGATCACCTGCAATATGCCATCACCTGGGCGCTGCTCGCCTTGGCGCTGGCAGCGGTCTACGTCATCTACCATCTGAAGCCGGTGTCGGAGCGGAAATTCCCATGAGTGCCTATCAGAAACTCGAGAAGCGTTTCCGGCGCTGGTCGGCGCTGAAGGAGGCGTCCGGTGTGCTGTTCTGGGATATGTCGTCGATGATGCCCGAAGGCGGCAGTGCGGCGCGGTCCGAGCAGGTGGCGGCGCTCAGCGTCGTCAGCCATGAGATGCTCACCGCTGCGGAAACCGGCGATCTTCTGGCGGCGGCAGAGGCCCCGGAACAGGCCGGGACCCTGAATTCCTGGCAGCGCGCCAACCTTGCGGAGATGCGACGGCTCTATATCCATGCGACGGCCCTCGACGGCGATCTGGTGGAGTCCTTGTCCAAGGCCGCCAGCGCCTGCGAAAGTGTCTGGCGCCAGGCCCGGCCGCAGGCCGATTTCGCCCTGGTGCGGCCGCAACTCGAGGAGATGCTGCGTCTGGTCCGCGTCGCGGCGGCGGCAAAAGCGGAAAAGCTCGGCCTGTCGCCCTACGAAGCCTTGATGGACGAATACGAGCCCGGTGCGCGGACGGCGGAGATCGACGCGGTCTTCGCCGACTATGCCGCCTTCCTGCCGGAGTTCCTGCCGCGCGTGCTGGAGCACCAGGCCCGCCGACCGCGGCCGACCGAGCCGCAGGGGCCGTTCCCGGTCGCCACCCAGAAGGCATTGGGCGAGCGCGTCATGAAGGCGATCGGCTTCGATTTCGCCCATGGCCGCCTCGATACCAGCCTGCACCCGTTCTGCGGCGGCGTACCGGACGACGTCCGGATTACCACCCGCTATGCCGAGACGCAATTCACCTCGGCGCTGATGGGCGTCATTCACGAGACCGGCCACGCGATGTACGAGCGCGGCCTGCCGGTCGACTGGCGGCTGCAGCCGGTGGGCCAGGCCCGCGGCATGACGCTGCACGAGAGCCAGTCCCTGCTGGTAGAGATGCAGGCGTCGCGCAGCGCCGAATTCTGCAGCTTCCTGTCGCCGCTGCTGAACGAAACCTTTCCCGGCAATGCGGCGGCCTTCGCGCCGGACAACCTGCGCCGGCTCTACAGCCGCGTCGAACCGGGCTACATCCGGGTCGATGCCGATGAGATCACCTATCCGGCCCATGTCATCCTGCGGTACCGCCTGGAGCAGGCGATGATCGCCGGCGACCTGGCCATCGCCGATCTGCCGGGTGCCTGGAACGATGGCCTGAAGCGGCTGCTCGGCCTGACGCCGCCCAGCGATCGCGAGGGTTGCCTGCAGGATATCCACTGGTACGAGGGCATCTTCGGCTACTTTCCCTGCTACAGCCTCGGGGCGATGACGGCGGCGCAGCTCTATGGCGCCGCCTGTGCCGCCAATCCGGGCATTCCGGCCGCCATTGCCGGCGGCGATTTCGTGCCGCTGATGGCCTGGCTGCGGGCCAACGTGCATGGCCTCGCCTCGAGTCTGCCCGGCCACGAGATCATCTCTCGTGCGACCGGCCGCCCCCTCGATATCGCGGTCTTCAAGGAGCATCTGGCGCGGCGTTATCTCGCCTAGCCCGGCGCCGCCGGGCCCCGGCAATTCGGCCTTGCCGGAGCCGGGGACGCTTGGCACCATGCGCTAGGAAGGGATTGCCAGAATGCCTGTACTCGCCATCGATCTCGCGACGCGGGAAGGTCGGCTGTGGCTGGTCTATGCCTCGGCGATCTGCGTCCTGGGCGCATTGGCCAGCCAGCTGGCTTCAGGAAGCCTGCTGGGAGGGCCGGACGGCCAGGGCCAGGCGCTGTTCTGGTCCGGCGCCGTGGCCATGGCACCTTTGCTGCTGTTCGGCTGGCGGGCGCTTCCCGCCGCCATCCTGCTGGCCGCATTCGTCGAATTCCTGGCCAGGCGCGATCCGGCCTTGGCGGCCCTGGCCAGCCTCGGCGACGTCGGGGAGGGTGCCGCAGCGGTTTTTGCCATTCGCAGATTTACCCCCTTCGATCCGCGGTTTCGCCGGCAGGGCGACCTGCTGCGCTTCATCCTGGTGGTCGTCTTGGCCATTCCGGCGGTCTCTGCGGCCTGCGGCATGGCGACCACCTGGGCCTTGGGCGCCGGAGCTTCGATCCCCCATTGGTTTGCCTGGGCGGCTTCGGACGCGACCGCAATCCTGATGACCGTGCCGCTGGCGCTCATTTGGGTCACACAGAGCCGGGACCGGGCGCCCCATCGCGCCGAGCTCGCCTGGCTGATCCTGGCCGGGCTCTGGCTCGTCCTGACGACCTCCTGGCCGTCGCCACAGGTCATGCCCGCGGTCGAGGTCCTGGCCCTCATCGGCCTCCCTATCGCCTTCTGGACCGCCACGCATTATGGCCGCCGGGCGGCGACCCTGGCGGCCCTCCTGATCGCGGCGGCGCTGCTCGGCGCGGCAAAATTCGGCATCCTGCCGTTTCCGGACCTGTCCCCGGCGTTCCGGCAGCCGGCGCTGATCGCCCTGCTGGCGGTCGTGCTGGTCGGCCTGCTGGCGGTGGCGATCGCCCGCAGCGAGCAGGATCGTCACCAGGACCGGATCTCCGAGAGCGAGACCCGGCTCCGCATGCTGGTGGAGAGCGCGAAAGTGGTGACCTATTCGATGCCGGGCCCGGATTTCGTCGCCTACAACTTCATCAGCGATCGGGTGCAGACCGTCTTCGGCTATGCCAAGGAGCGCTGGAACACGCCGCGGGCCTGGTTCGAGATCATGGAGCCGGAGGATCGGATGGTGATGGAGCGGATCACCGGCCAGGACCTCAAGCCGGAGCAGGACTACGAATGGGAATACCGCCTGCGGCATGCCCATGGGCATGCCGTCTGGGTACGCGACCTGTTCCGGGTCGACCGCAAGGCGGACGGGTCGCTGGAGCTGCGCGGCATGATGATCGACATTACGGCACTGAAGACCCGGGAACTGGCGCTGGAGGAAAGCCAGCGCCTGCTGGAAAAGGCGAAGAGCCAGGCGGAGGCGGCCAGCCGGGCGAAATCCAGCTTCCTCGCCACGATCAGCCATGAGCTCCGCACGCCGATGAACGCCATCATCGGCTTCGCCGACGTCCTGCTCGAGGGCACCGCCGGGGACCTGAACGACAAGCAGCGGGAATATGCGAAGGATATTGCCGATTCCGGCAGCCACCTGCTGCACCTGATCAACGACATTCTCGACATGTCGAAGATCGAGGCCGGAAAATTCGAACTGACCGAGGAGGTCTGCGATATCGGCGCCACGGTCCTTGCCGCGGCGCGGCTGGTGATGCAGACGGCGGCGAACGGCGGCATCACCCTGACAACCGAGGCGGCGCTCGGCGGTGCCACGCTTTACGGGGACCCGCGGGCGATCCGGCAGATCGTGCTCAACCTGCTGTCGAACGCGGTCAAGTTCACGCCGGCCGGCGGCCGGGTCGCCCTGACCGCCGAAATCGCCGAGCGGGGACTGCTGATCGCGGTCTCCGATACCGGCTGCGGCATGTCGGAAGACACGGTGCACCGACTGTTCCAGCCGTTTTTCCAGGGGTCCGACCGGGACGTCAACAAGAAGCGGGAGGGCACGGGCCTCGGTCTTGCCATTTCCATACGCCTCGCCGAACTCCATGGCGGAACGATCGATCTGACCAGCCGGGTCGGGCAGGGGACCGTCGCCACGCTGGTCCTGCCCGCGTCACGCGTCCAGCGGCCGGATGCGGCCTAGGATTTCCCGGAAATCCGCGGAAATCCGGGGTTTTTCAGTGAATGGCCGGCTTGCGATACCCGGCCGGCCCGATTAGTGTAGCCCCGCTTTGGCACATGGAGGATGGATTTTGCGCTACGTAAGTTCGCGCGGCGCCGCGCCGGCGCTGGGCTTCGAGGACGTCCTGCTGACCGGCCTGGCAAGGGATGGCGGCCTTTATGTGCCCGAGGCGTGGCCGCATCTGAAGAGGAAGGCGATCGCCGCCATGGCGGGCCGGCCCTATGCGGCCATCGCCGCCGAAGTCATGCAGCCCTTTGTCGGCAAGGCCATGTCGAAAACGGCTTTCGCCAAGATCGTCGCCGAGACCTATGCCGGATTCCGCCACCAGGCGGTGGCCCCGCTGACGGAGATCGGCGAAGGCATCTGGCTGCAGGAACTGTTCCATGGCCCGACCCTGGCCTTCAAGGATATCGCCCTGCAGCTGGTCGGCCGCCTCTATGATCACGTCCTGAAGAAGCGCGGACGGCGCGTGACGATCATCGGCGCGACCTCGGGCGATACCGGTTCGGCCGCACTTGAAGCCTGCCGCGACCGGGATGCCGTCGACATCTTCATCCTGCATCCCAGAGGCCGGGTTTCCGAGGTCCAGCGGCGGCAGATGACGACCATCGACTCCAGGAACGTCACCAACATCGCAATCGACGGAAGCTTCGACGATTGCCAGGATCTGGTGAAGGCGATGTTCAACGACCACGCCTTCCGCGACCAGATCCAGATGTCGGCGGTGAACTCGATCAACTGGGCCCGGGTGATGGCCCAGATCGTCTACTACGTGACGGCGGCCGTCGCGCTCGGCGCTCCCGGGCGGCGCATCTCCTTTGCGGTGCCCAGCGGGAATTTCGGCAACGTCTTTGCCGGCTACGGGGCCCGGTCGATGGGCGTCGATATCGACCAGCTGATTGTCGGCTCGAACCGGAATGACGTTCTGGCACGGTTCTTCGATACCGGGGTGATGAAGCTAGCGAAGGTCAATCCCAGCCTGAGTCCGTCGATGGATATTCAGGTGTCCAGCAATCTGGAACGCCTTCTGTTCGATCTATACCGGCGCAAGGGCAAGAAGCTGGCGGAGGCGATGACGGAGTTTCGTGCGACCGGCCAGTTCACCGCGCCGCGAGCCGAGTGGAAGAAGGCCGGCAAGCTGTTTCAGGGCTTCCGGCTGGACGATGCCGGGACCTTGAAGGTGATGCGCGATCTCTACCGTCGCACCGGCATGCTGATCGATCCGCACACCGCCATCGGCATTGCGGCCGCGCAGGCAAGGCGGCGCGACATCTCCATTCCCGTCGTTGCACTGGCGACCGCGCATCCGGCCAAGTTCCCCGATGCCGTGGAAAAGGCCACCGGCATTCGGCCGGTCCTGCCGGCACATCTCGCCGACCTGTATCAGCGGAAGGAGCGGTTCGAGGTGCTGCCAAATGACCTGCCCCGTCTCAAGGACTACGTGATCGCCCATCGACGCAGCGGGGCCAGGAATTGACCGGCGCCGCTGCGAGCACGGTGCGGGTCACCACCCTGGCGAACGGTCTTCGGGTGGCGACCGACCGCATGGACTCGGTGGAGACGGCTTCGCTGGGCATATGGACCGGAATCGGCACCCGCCACGAACCGGCCGAGCACAATGGCGTCGCGCATCTGCTCGAGCATATGGTGTTCAAGGGCACGAAGCGGCGCTCTGCCCGGCAGATTGCCGAGGAGATAGAGTCGGTAGGTGGGCTGCTCAATGCCTATACCGGGCGCGAGCAGACAGCCTATTACGCCAAGGTCCTAGCCGACGATGCGCCGCTGGCGATTGATATCCTTGCCGACATCCTGCAGCACTCGATCTACGATGCCGAGGAGCTGCAGCGCGAACGCGCCGTGGTGCTGCAAGAGATTGGCCAGGCCGAAGACACCCCGGACGACATCATCTTCGATCATTTCCAGGAAGCGGCCTATCCCAGCCAGGCCATGGGGCGGCCGACTCTCGGCCGTGCTGAAGTGGTCCGTGATCTGTCGCGCGACGTCGTCGCTGGCTATCTGCAGAGTTGATACCGTGCGCCGAACATGGTGCTGGCGGCGGCCGGAAGGGTAAATCACGATCAGCTCGTGGAGCTCGCCAGCCAGGCTTTCGACCGGTTGCCGACGGGCGTGTTGCCTTCCAGCGAGCCGGCGGCCTACCAGGGCGGAGAGCGGCGGGAGGACCGCGAACTCGAACAGGTGCATATCGTGTTGGGTTTCGACGGCCTCCGTTTCGATCATCCTGACTACTATGCCGGTGCGGTTCTCTCGCAGCTCTTCGGCGGCGGCATGTCTTCCCGGTTGTTTCAGGAGGTGAGGGAGAAGCGCGGCCTCGTGTACAGCATTCACAGCTTCAGCTCCTCCTTCACTGATTCTGGCCTCTTCGGCATCTATGCCGGCACCGGCGAACAGGAAGTGGCGGAGATGATGCCGGTGATCTGTGGCGAGATCGCCAAGCTTGCGGATTTGCTCGACGAGGCCGAGGTCGGCCGGTCCGCAGCTCAGCTCAAGGCCGGCATCCTGATGTCGCGGGAAAGCACCAGCGCCCGCTGCGAGCATTTGGCCAATCATCTGCTGCTGTTCGGCCGCGCCCTTGCACCGGAGGAGATCGTGGCCAAGGTGAACGCCGTCGGCCCGACGGACGTGGAACGGGTCGCGCGCCAGGTATTCGGGTCGGCGCCGACACTGGTCAGCCTTGGGCCGGTATCCCGGGTTCCGGACTACGCCGAGCTCAGGCGGCAGATGAGCTAAGGCCGGAAGTCCGATCGTGATTTGGCCGCTTTCCAGACCTAGCTATATTCCGGCGCCGCCCCGGCTCCTGGGCGAGCGGGTCTATCTTCGCCCCCCGGTCTTTGGCGACTACCGGGCCTGGATGATGCTGCGTGATGCCAGCCGCAGCTTCCTGGTTCCCTGGGAGCCAACCTGGGCTGAGGATGCCCTGACGCGTAACGCCTATCGTGACCGGATCGATCGGCAAGCCAAGGAATGGCGCCAGGATTTCGGCTATGGGTTCCATGTCTTCCGCGTCGCAGACGATCAGCTGCTCGGGGGCATAAATCTCAGCAACGTGCGTCGCGCCGCGGCGCAGGCCTGCAATCTCGGCTATTGGATGGGCTCCGGTTTTGCCAACCAGGGCCTGATGACCGACGCCCTTCGACTGCTGCTGCCCTATGTGTTTGATGGCCTCGGCCTGCACCGGGTCGATGCTGCTTGCATCCCGGACAATATGCCGAGTCGCCGGCTACTGCAGAAATTCGGCTTTCGCGAAGTTGGCGAGGCCAAGGGCTACCTGAAGATCAACGGCGAGTGGCGGGATCATATTCTGCACTGCTTGCTGGAAGCCGAACTCAGGGCCGCACCGGGCATGCGCGGCTAGGTCAGGTTCAGGCGTGGCCGGCGTCGCCAGACAAAGCGGTGAAGTCGACGCCGATCTTGCCCAGTGAACGCTCCCATTTGTCGTTCAGCTTGTCGTCGAAAATCAGCTGTTCGTCGGCAGGCACGCAGAGCCAGGAATTCGCCTGCATCTCGGCGTCGAGCTGACCGGGCCCCCATCCAGCGTAGCCAAGCGCCAGCAGGCTGTGGCGTGGCCCGGCGCCGGCGGCGATATCTCGCAGAATGTCGATGGTCGCCGTAAGTCCGACGGTGTCGCCGACCTTGAGCGTTGCATCTTCGAGATAGTCGGCGCTATGCAGCACGAAACCCCGGCCGGTTTCCACCGGTCCGCCGCTGCGAATCCGGATGTGCTCGCCGCCACCTTGCGGGTCGATATTCAACTGGGTCAACAGGTCGGGGAAGGTGAGGGAGCCGACCAGGCGATTAATCACCAGGCCCATGGCACCGTCGCTGGTGTGGGCGCAGAGATAAATGACCGTCCGCGTGAATCGGGCGTCTCGCATCTGAGGCATGGCGACCAGCAGTTGCCCGGTCATAAAGCCTTGATGTAAAAGCGCTTTGCTCATGGCCCTAAGATAGCTATGGCGCCGATTTCTGGCAAGATCGTCTGCGGCCACAAAGTCGTTACCCAGCGACCCCGTCCAGAGCGATATAATCGCGCATGAAGGTTGGTAAATGATGAATATCGGATCAGCGGACCCGGAATGCCCTCGGCGCAGCGCTAGGCGCCTGGGTTTATTGGCTGTTGTTCTTGCTGCATTGCAGTTTGCGAGCGGATCGGCTCGGGCCGAAGGCATTGCCGGTACCTGGATCGCCACCGACCAGACCCAGATTCGCCTCTTCTCCGCCGTCACCGGAACCGGCGACCTCAAGTCCGTGCCCCTTGGCCTGGAGATGCGTTTGAAGCCCGGTTGGAAGACCTATTGGCGCTCGCCCGGCGACGCCGGATTTCCGCCCGAAGTTGCTTTCGCCGGATCGCAGAACCTGGAGACGGCGAAAATGGCCTTTCCGGCGCCGCATCGCTTCGAGCTTTTCGGGCTGCAGACCTTTGGTTATGGCGACGCGGTCGTATTTCCGATCGATGTCCGTCCGAAGGAAGTTGGCGGGGCGCTCGCGATCAAGGCGCACCTGCGCTACCTGGTCTGTGAGCAGGTTTGCATCCCCTATGAGGCGGATCTCGCGCTCGATCTTCCGCAAGGTCCAGCCAAGCCGAGTGCGGATGCGGCACTGTTCAACGAATTCAACTCAATGGTACCGGGTGATGGCCGCAGGGTCGGCCTCGATATTGCCGACCTGAAGATCGTCGGTGACCAGCTACAGGTTGCAGCGATCAGCGCCGGCGACCCGTTCACGGCACCGGACCTTCTGGTTGAGGCACCGGCCGGCATCAGCTTCGGCAAGCCGGAGGTGTCGTTTGAGGAGAAGCAGTTCAGGGCCGTGCTGACTTTGCCGATCTTCCGAGACGCCGAATCGCCGGATCCCGACACCAGCGAGCTGACCCTGACGCTGCTGGATGGCAAGCGCGGCCTTGAACGGCGCGTCACCCCGAACAAGTTTGCCGCCGTCGGTGCCGCAGCCCTGTCGCAGCCCCTGCCGGTATCACGTTCGCTGCTGGCGATTCTCGGGATCGCCCTGCTGGGCGGATTCATTCTCAATTTCATGCCCTGCGTGCTTCCTGTCCTGGTCCTGAAGCTGACCGGTGTCCTGCAGCACGGCGGGAGTTCCCAGGCGGCGATCCGCCGGAGCTTCGTGGCCAGCGCCGCCGGTATCGTCAGTGCCTTCTTGGTGTTGGCAGGCGTGCTGGTCGCCTTGAAGGGCACGGGCCATGCTATCGGTTGGGGAATCCAGTTCCAGCAGCCGGTCTTCCTCGGCGCCCTTGCCGCGATCTGCCTGGTTTTCGCCGCCAATCTCTGGGGTTTCTTCGAAGTTCCGCTGCCGGCGCTGGCAGGTGATCTCGCGCTCGCCGTCGATCGCGCGTCACTCAAGCACAAGCGGCTCGGAGCCTTCCTTACCGGCGTGCTGGCGACGATCCTGGCAACACCATGCTCGGCGCCGCTTGTCGGTACCGCAATCGGCTTTGCCCTGTCGCGCGGCGCTGTTGAGATCTTCCTGATCTTCTCGGTCTTGGGACTGGGCCTTGCCGCACCATATCTGGTGATTGCAGCCGCACCGCAGCTGGCCGCAGCACTGCCACGGCCAGGACGCTGGATGATCGGCCTCAAGCGCGTCCTTGGTCTCAGCCTCACTGCAACCGCGCTCTGGCTTCTCTGGGTCATGGCAGGTCAGACTGGCCTGTTAATGCGGCCAATGGCGGGTGCTGCGCAGGACAATTCCGGGATCGCTTGGCAGAGCTTTGATAAATCGGGTATTTCAGGCTTGGTCGGAAGCGGCAAGGTCGTCTTCGTCGACGTGACGGCCGATTGGTGCCTCACCTGCCAAGCCAACAAAAAGCTTGTCCTTGACCGACCGCCGGTCCGGGACCGACTTACCGGCCCGGATATTGTGGCGGAGCGGGCCGATTGGACCCAGCCTAGCGAGTCCATTGTCGAGTATCTTGGCCGCCATGGGCGCTATGGCATACCCTTCAACATGGTCTACGGCCCCGGCGCCCCGCTTGGCATTGCGCTGCCTGAACTGCTGACCGACGAGGCGGTGCTGGACGCATTGGATGCGGCGCGCGGCCGGCCGGAATCCGGCAGTTAGTCCACAATTAATTTAGTGGTTTTGCGCGCTTGGCAGGCCGGATGCCAGGACCTATGTTTGGCGCCGGCAATTTCGCTTCGGAAAGGACCACAATATGACCATCAAGGTTGGCGACAAGATCCCCTCGGTCTCACTGAAATACATGGACAAGGACGGCATGCAGACGGCAAGCACCGACGACCTGTTCAAGGGCAAGAAGGTCGTGCTCTTCGCTCTCCCGGGCGCGTTTACGCCGACTTGCTCTGCCAAGCATCTGCCGGGATTCGTGAATCATGCCGAGGCAATCAAGGCAAAGGGCGTCGATACCATTGCCTGCCTCTCGGTCAACGATGCCTTCGTGATGGATGCCTGGGGCAAGGCACAGCATGCGGACGACAAGGTGCTGATGCTGGCGGACGGCAACGGGGACTTCTCGAAGGCAGTCGGGCTGACCATGGACGGTACGGCCTATGGCATGGGCCTGCGCGCCAGCCGCTATGCGATGGTGATCGATAATGGCGTGGTTAAGGCCCTGAACGTCGAGGCGCCGGGAGCCTTCGAAGTTTCCAGCGCCGAAATCGGTGATGAAGGCGCTCTGATCCACCGCTCCAGTTCTGCGTGGTGGACGGCAGCCCGCAAGGGCTGCCGTTTCCGTTTCCGTCGCCTGCCGATCAGCGGGGGATGGCCTGTCTGGCCAATTCATCTGCCCGTTCGTTTTCCGCGTGGCCTGCGTGCCCCTTGACCCATATCCACTCCACCCTATGCGTATGCAAGGCTGCTTCCAAACGCTGCCACAGCTCGACATTCTTCACCGGCTTCTTGTCGGCGGTTTTCCAGCCGGATCGTTTCCAATTGTGGATCCACTGGGTGATGCCGTTCTTCACGTATTGACTGTCGGTATGTAACTTGACGTGCGACGGCCGCTTCAGCGCCTCAAGGGCGGCAATCGCCGCCATCATCTCCATCCGATTGTTGGTCGTGGCAGGCTCCCCGCCGGAAAGCTCCCGTTCGGTCTCGCCATAGCGGAGTATGGCGCCCCAGCCGCCAGGTCCGGGATTGCCGCTGCAGGCGCCGTCGGTAAATACCTCGACCAGCTTCCTGTCACCCGTCATTCCTGCACCGTCCGAAGGTTGTCATAGGCCATAGGCGCCGACATCCCTTGTGGCCCGATGAAATCGCAGTTTCCGGGCGTATTCCAGCGGATCCTTCGGCTTGACGAAGGCGCCCGCGGGATGATTGAGCCAATCGTAGAGGCGCGTCAGCAGGAACCGCAAGGCGCTGCCGCGGGCGAGGATCGGCATGGCCTGAAGTTCGGCCGTCGGGATCGGGCGATGCTGGTGATATCCCTGGAACAGCAGCTTTGCCTTTGTGACGTTGAAGCTGCCGTCAGCCTCGAAGCACCATGCATTGAGGCAGACCGCGAGGTCGTAGGCGAGAAAATCGGTGCAGGCGAAGTAAAAATCAATCAGTCCGGACAACCGATCGGCGAGAAAGAACACGTTGTCGGGGAACAGGTCCGCATGAATGACTCCGACCGCGAGATCCTTCGGCCAGTTCCGGTTCAGGAATTCGATTTCCAATTCAATCAGGGACCGCAGGCCCGACTGGACCTCGTCGGCACGTGGCGCCGTCGCTTCCACCAGCTTGCGCCAGCCGTCGAGCGACAGGTCGTTCGCCCTGCGCATCGGAAAGTCGCGGCCCTTCAGGTGGAGATCGGCCAGAGCCTCGCCGAGCAGCTGGCAATGCCGCTCGTTGGGCTTGCGTGGCCACATGCCTTCAAGAAAACTGATGATCGCCGCCGGCCTGCCGCAGAGGGATTTCAGTGCACGGCCCTGTCGGTCCTTGATCGGGGTGGGACAGCTGAGCCCCTTGGCAGCCAAATGCTCCATCAATCCGATGAAGAACGGCAGGTCCTCGGGTTTGGCGCGCTTTTCATACAAGGTGAGAATGTAGCTGCCGCGGTCGGTATGCAGCAGAAAGTTACTGTTCTCGACGCCTTCGGCAATTCCCTTGCAAGATACCGCTACCCCGATGTCGTAGTCGGCGATGAAACTGGCCAGATCGCCGTCCGGAACTTCCGTATATACCGCCATGATTCAGGCCGTCAGGGCGCGCGGCAATTTGAAATGCGTGGTCTCGACCGTCACTGAGATTTCTTCCATCTCGACCGCGAAGCGGTGCTGCAACTCGCCGATCACGTCCTGGACCAGCACCTCGGGGGCCGAAGCGCCGGCGCTGATACCGACGGTCGCGACACCGTCGAACCACGACCATTCGATCTCTTCGACCCGCTGTACCAGATAGGCGTTGCTGCATCCAAGCCCATGCGCGACCTCGACCAGGCGGCGCGAATTCGACGAATTCGGCGCTCCGATCACCAGCATCAGGTCGCAGCGGTCGGCGATCGCCTTGACTGCCTGCTGGCGATTGGTGGTCGCGTAGCAGATGTCCTCCTTGCGCGGCCCGTGGATGTTCGGGAAGCGGCGCTTGAGGATGCTGATGATCCCGATCGTGTCGTCGATCGACAGAGTTGTCTGGGTGATGTAAGCGAGCCTTAGCGGCTCGCCGACCGTGATGCCCTCTGCCGCCTCGGCCGTTTCCACCAGGGTGACGGCGCCATCCGGCAACTGCCCAATGGTCCCGATGACTTCCGGATGGCCGGCATGCCCGATCAGGATGATATGCCGGCCGGAGGCGAAATGGACCTCGGCTTCGCGATGGACCTTGCTGACCAGGGGGCATGTGGCATCGAGATAGAGCAGTTCCCGCTGCTCGGCCTCGGCCGGTACCGCCTTCGGCACCCCGTGGGCCGAGAAGACCACGGGGAATTTGCCTGGAATCTCCGCCAGTTCCTCGACGAAGATGGCCCCCTTGCGCTCTAGTTCCTCGACCACGTGGCGGTTGTGGACAATCTCGTGGCGGACGTAAACCGGCGCGCCATAGCGCTCCAGTGCCCGCTCCACGATTTGGATGGCGCGGTCGACACCGGCGCAGAATCCGCGCGGCGCCGCCAGTAATATCGTCAATGGCCGTTTTTCCATGAGCTGTCCGGCACCCTCCAGGCACCTGAAATATAGGGTTTTGCCCCCCTCGGGCAACGGGAAATCGGGCGGCTAGAATGCGGGTGTCTCCCGATACCTTCCCCGCCCGCCACTTGGGAAAGCTGCTTGTGGAATTAGGGTCGGTTAACTAGAGTCCTTTACCGCTAATTTCGCCTGCGAATCCGAAGAGGGGGACTGATGACCGAACCGGTAGTGGCACAAAAATCACCGTTCAAGGTCGACGTCGAGGCCGGAAAGGCCTATTTCTGGTGTGCCTGCGGCAAGAGTCAAAAGCAGCCTTTTTGCGACGGGTCCCATAAGGGGTCGACATTCAACCCGGTCAAGTTCGAGGCGACGGAGACCAAATCGGTCTTCTTCTGCGGCTGCAAGCACTCGGCGGGAAAACCGATGTGCGACGGCTCCCATAAAAAGCTCTGATGGAACGGCGACCCCAGCAATGACACCTGCAGGCATTTCGCGACCGGCTGCCGTGGTGCGCGCCGCGGCGGTAGTTCTCCTCACCTCGCTGGCTGGCTGTTCGTCCGGTCCGCCGCCACAGTCTTTGCCATGCCCGGCAGTTCTAACGGTGAAGGACGCGACCTATCTGACCAAATTTAACGGCGCGTCGGAGGATCTGACCGATACCTCCTTCGAGTCGAAGGTCGATGCGATCCACTCGCAGTGTTTCTATAGCGAGAACGAGACCAAGAAAGCGATCCGGACCGACCTGAAGATCCAGTTTCTCGCCTCCCGTGGGCCGAAAAATCCCGACGGCATGGCGAAATTCCAGTACTTCGTTGCGGTGACAGGTTCCGGCGGGCAACTGCTCAACCGCGAGGTTTTCGACGTCGAAATCCCCCTGACCAGTGACAAGCCGCAGAATGTCACCCAGGACGAAATCGAGCCGACGATCCCGTTGCCGCAGGGGCAGAACGGCGATTATTTTCGCATCTATGTTGGGCTGATCCTCACAGAGCAGGAACTTGCATTCAATCGACGCAATCCACGGCAGTAAATCGGGTGCCGACGTGGCGTTGGCGGTAGATAAATTGTCGCTTGACGGATAGCAGGGGCGGGGCCATCTTTCGCACGGCTCAACGCCGCCAGCGGGAGAGATCGAATCCAGCCAGAGTGACTGGATTCGGCGCCGAAGGAGCAACCGCCCCCGGAAACTCTCAGGCAAAAGGACCGCTGCGACGCAACACTCTGGAAAGCGGGCGAACCCACACCTGGATCGCCTCACCGACGGAGTAGACCGGCTTGACGCAACTTTGGCCCCGGTATGGGCCGTGTCTGGTTCGGCAAATCTCTCAGGTCCTCAGACAGAGGGGGGTCGCAAGGAGGCCAGGAGGGCAGCCTTGTGCGACCGCATCCCGTCGGAGGCATTTCTTGCAAACTCCCAGCCCGCTGAAGCGCACCCCGTTGTTCGATCTGCATGTCGAACTGGGTGCCAAAATGGTCCCCTTTGCCGGCTACGAAATGCCGGTGCAGTATCCGGCCGGCATCCTGACGGAACACCTGCATACCCGGGCTGCTGCTGGGCTGTTCGATGTCTCCCACATGGGGCAGGTAAGGCTTTCGGGCGATAGTGTCGGTCAGGTCGCGGCGGCCCTGGAACGTCTTTGCCCGGCAGAATTCCAGGGCCTTCAGCCCAGTCAGCAACGTTACAGTTTCTTCACCAATGCTGAAGGCGGCATTCTCGACGACCTGATGGTGACTCATAACGGCGATCATCTATTCATGGTGGTCAATGCGGACTGCAAGGAGTCCGACCTCTCCCACCTCCACGCCAATTTGGATCAGCGCTGCGAAATATTGGAGCTTGCTGATCGTGCCTTGCTGGCGCTGCAGGGACCCCAGGCGGTGCAGGTTATGGCGCGCCTGGCACCGGCGGTTGCGGCAATGACCTTCATGTCCGGCAAGGCGGTAATGGTTGCGGGTATCGATTGCTTCGTGACCCGCTCCGGCTATACCGGCGAGGACGGATTCGAGATCTCGGTCCCGAATTCGGCCTCGGTGGACTTGTGCCGCAAACTCCTGGCCCAGCCGGAAGTCAAGCCGATTGGCCTTGGGGCCCGCGATTCGCTTCGGCTGGAGGCCGGACTTTGCCTTTATGGTCATGATATCACTACGAAAACGACACCGGTCGAAGCCGGTCTTTCCTGGGCGATCGCCAAGCGCCGCCGCCAGGAAGGTGGGTTTCCTGGCGCCGGTATCCTGCAACGCCAATGGCGGGATGGACCGGCGCGGACACGTGTCGGCATCCTGCCGGAAGGCAAAGCACCGGCACGGGCGCACACTGAGATCGCCGATGTCACCGGCAATGTCATCGGCGAGGTCACATCCGGTGGTTTCGGTCCCAGCGTGAACGGACCTGTCGCCATGGGTTATGTGGCAATCACTCATGCCGGCATCGGGACGCCGGTCAACCTGATGGTCCGCGGCAAGGCACTGCCGGGAAGAGTCGCCAGGATGCCGTTTGCGCCCCATCGCTATCATCGCGGCTGACGGACTTGAATGAAGATAACCGGGGAGAAACGCGACGACCCCAGCAAACGTCGCGGGCTTGATTGGGAGAACGAAATGAGCGGCTTTCGTTACAGCAAGGAACACGAATGGGTGAAGGTCGATGGTGATATCGCCACCGTCGGCATCAGCCCCTATGCCCAGGAGCAGCTCGGCGACGTCGTATTCGTCGAACTGCCGGAGGTCGGCAAGTCGGTTGCCAAGGGCAAGGAGCTTGCGGTGGTCGAATCGGTGAAAGCCGCCAGTGAAGTCTATGCGCCGGTCGGCGGCACGGTGGTCGAAGTGAACGCCGGTCTAAGCGATGCGCCGGCGACGGTCAACGAAGACGCCCTTGGCAAAGGCTGGTTTGCCAAGTTGAAACTCGCCGACAAACTCGACCTTGATGGGCTCATGGACGAGGCCGCGTACAAGACCTATTGCGAGGGGCTGCATTGATGCGCTACCTGCCGCTCACCGAGGCAGACCGCCGGACGATGCTCGCCCAGATCGGCGCGCCGACGGTGGACAGCCTCTATGGCGACGTCCCGGCGAAGGCGCTGCTGAAGTCGCCGGTCGACCTGCCGATGCACATGGGAGAACTCGAGGTCGAGCGCAGCATCGCCAAACTGGCGGCGAAGAATCTCGGGACCGGGGCATTCCCGAATTTTCTTGGTGCTGGTGCCTACCGGCATCATGTCCCGGCGGCCGTCGATCACCTGATCCAGCGCGGCGAGTTCCTGACCTCCTATACGCCCTACCAACCCGAGGTTACCCAGGGCACCTTGCAGTACCTCTTCGAGTTCCAGACCCAGGTCGCTCTGCTGACCGGCATGGATGTGGCGAATGCCTCCATGTACGACGGCGCCACGGCAACGGTCGAAGCCGCGATGATGGCGAATCGGGTCACCCGGCGGAAGAAGACGATTCTTTCGGGCGGCCTGCATCCACACTATCGTGAAGTCATCGAGACCTATGGTCGCCACACCGGATTTGACGTCAAGGCGGCGCCGGTCGATGTCGAGGGCAAGGAGGATCTCGCGCCGTTGATCGACAAGGATACTGCCTGCGTCGTCGTGCAGTATCCGAGTTTCTTCGGCAACCTCCGCGACCTGACGAAGCTCGCTGAGGCGGTTCATTCCGCCGGCGCATTGCTGATCGTTGCGGTGACTGAAATCGTGTCGCTCGGCCTGGTGACCCCCCCGGGTGACATGGGTGCCGATGTGGTGACGGCCGAAGGCCAGTCGATCGGCAACTCGCTGGGTTTTGGTGGACCCTATATCGGCCTATTCGCCGCCCGCGAGAAGTTCCTGAGGCAGATGCCGGGCCGGCTGGTCGGGCAGACCGTCGATGTCGACGGCCGGCGCGGCTGGGTCCTGACCCTCTCGACGCGGGAACAGCATATTCGGCGGGAGAAGGCGACGAGCAATATCTGCACCAATTCCGGCCTTTGCGCATTGGCGTTCACGATCCACCTGACGTTGCTGGGTGAGGCAGGATTGCGCCAATTGGCCGAGCTCAATCACGCCGCAGCGTCGTGTCTTGCCGACCGGCTGGGCCGGATTCCCGGTGTGCAGGTGTTGAACGAGAGCTATTTCAACGAGTTCACCTTGCGCCTGCCGAAGCCCGCAGCCGAAGTCGTTGAGGCGCTGGCGAAGCGGCGTATTCTCGGCGGCGTTCCCGTTTCCCGCCTCCTCCCCGCCGAGCCGAAACTCGCCAACCTTTTGCTCGTCGCTGCGACCGAAACCGTCGGCGACGACGATGCCGCGGCGCTCGAAGCGGCGCTGAAAGAGGTGCTCTAATGGCAACCCCAAATCCGGTCACCAATACCTTCACCGGCAACAAGGGCCTGCAGATCGAGGAGCCGCTGATCTTCGAGCAGGGTGCCGAGGGCCGCACCGGTGTGGACCTGCCGAAGCCGCCCGCCCACCAGGAACGCCTTGGCGGCCTGAAACGCCGTGATGCGGTCGGCCTGCCGGGCCTGGCCGAGCCACAGGCCATCCGTCACTACACCAAGCTCAGCCAGAAGAACTACGCGATCGATATGGGAGTCTATCCGCTCGGCTCCTGCACCATGAAGCACAATCCGCGCCTCAACGAAAAAGTGGTGCGGCTTCCGGGTCTCGGCGATCTGCATCCCCTGCAGCCGGTTTCGACGGTGCAGGGCGCGCTGGAACTCATCGATACGCTGGCGCATTGGCTGAAGACCCTGACCGGCATGCCGGCGGTTGCCATGTCGCCTGCCGCGGGCGCACACGGTGAATTCTGCGGTATCCTGACGATCCGCGCGGCGCAGCTCGCCAAGGGCGATGCGCGCAGGCGCATTCTGGTGCCGGAATCGGCCCATGGGACCAATCCGGCAACGGCGGCCGCCTGCGGCTACGAGGTGGATCCGGTCCCGGCCGACGAGCGCGGCCGGGTCGATCTGGCCGCCTTCAAGGCAAAACTGGGGCCGGACGTCGCCGGAACCATGATCACTAATCCGAATACCTGCGGCCTGTTCGAGAATGAGATCATCGATATCGCCGATGCAATACACGGTGTCGGAGGCTACTTCTACTGCGACGGCGCGAACTTCAATGCCATCGTCGGCCGGGTGCGTCCCGGCGATCTCGGCGTCGATGCCATGCATATCAACTTGCACAAGACCTTCTCGACGCCCCATGGCGGCGGCGGACCCGGTTCCGGGCCGGTCGTCCTTTCGGCTGCCCTGGCGCCTTATGCGCCCGTGCCCTATGTCGTGCACGGTACAGGCGGATTCGATCTCGTCGAGCATGATGCCACCGGCAAGGCCTTCGGGCGGCTGAAGGAGTTTCATGGTCAGATGGGCATGTTTGTCCGGGCGCTTGCCTATATGATGAGTCACGGTGCCGATGGGCTGCGCCAGGCCTCGGGCGATGCGGTCCTCAATGCCAACTACATACTTGCCGGCCTGAAAGCGGATCTTACGCCGGCCTTTCCCGGCACCTGCATGCACGAGGCGCTGTTCAACGACGATTTTCTCGCCGAAACCGGGGTCACCACACTGGATTTCGCCAAGGCGATGATCGACGAAGGCTATCATCCGATGACGATGTATTTTCCGCTGGTGGTCCACGGTGCCCTGTTGATGGAGCCGACCGAGACCGAGAGCAAGGACGGACTTGATCGCTACATCGATACGGTGAAGGGCCTGGCCGGCCGGGCGAAGGCGGGCGAAACCGCCTTCTTCCAGGGTTGCCCCTATCACACGCCGCGTCGGCGATTGGACGAGACCCTGGCGGCGCGCCAGCCGATCCTGAGATGGAGACCCGAGGAACCGAAGAAGGCGGCGGAGTGACGCCATGGCAACGGCACTACTTCTGATCGACATCCAGCAGGGCCTGTTCGATGAAGGGCCAATCCATCGCGCCGAGGAAGTCGTGCGGAACGCGGCCCTGCTGCTCGAGCGCGCGCGCCAGGCCGGAATACCGGTCATCCACGTGCAGCATGACGGCGGAAAGGGCGACAGCCTGGAAAAAGGCACGCCGGGCTGGGATCCGCATCCCGCGGTGGCGCCGCGCGCCGGTGAGCATCGCATCGAAAAATCCCACTGCAGCTCGTTCCTGAATACCGGCCTCGATGCGAAGCTGAAGGATCTCGGCATAACCGATCTGGTGGTCGCCGGTCTGCAGACCGATTACTGCATCGACACTGCCTGCCGGGTGGCGCATAGCCTGGGATATGGAGTCACTCTCGCGGAGGACGCGCACTCGACCTTCGATACGCAACTCCTGACTGCGCCGCAGATCATCGCCCACACCAATGCCATTCTGAAGGACCGCTTTGCCCGCTTCCTGCCGACGCATTCCATCAATTTCGGAGACTGACGTCCATGACACTCGACCTTGACCGCCTGCGCCGAGAGACGCCGGGCTGCCAGAACGTCATGCATTTCAACAACGCCGGATCCGCCTTGCCGGCGCAGCCGGTGCTGCGGACCGTGATCGATCACCTTGAGCTCGAGGCTTCGGTCGGCGGTTATGAAGCGGCAGCCATGGCGGGTGAAAGGCTGGAAGGCGTCTATGCCTCGATTGCCAGGCTGATCAATGCCGATCCGGGCGAGATTGCCCTGATCGAAAACGCGACCCGCGCCTGGGACATGGCCTTCTATTCCCTGCGTTTCCAGCCGGGCGACCGCATTCTCACCGCCCGGTCGGAATACGTCAGCAACTACCTTGCCTTCCTGCAGGCCGGCCGGCATTTCGGCGTCACCGTCGAGCCGGTTCCGAACGACGAGCACGGACAGCTCTCGGTCGCCGCGCTCGAGTCCATGATCGACGGGCGGGTTAAGCTGATTGCCGTCACCCACGTACCGACCAATGGCGGCCTCGTCAATCCGGCGGCGGCAATCGGTGCCGTCGCCAGGAAGCACGGCATTCCGTATCTCCTCGACGCCTGCCAGTCGGTGGGTCAGCTCGAGATCGACGTCGCGGCAATCGGCTGCGACATGCTCTCGGCAACGGGCCGGAAGTATCTCCGCGGGCCACGCGGAACCGGATTTCTCTACGTCCGGAAGGAGATGATCGAGAAGTTGGAGCCGCCGTTCATCGATCTCCATGCCGCAACCTGGTTGGCAGCGGATCGCTATGAGATCCGCGGCGACGCGCGGCGATTTGAGAATTGGGAAAGCTATGTCGCCGGCAGGCTTGGCCTGGGTGCCGCGGCGGACTATGCCATGGCAATCGGCATGAAGGCGATCGAGGCCGATATCCGCGCAAAGGCAAAGGCCCTACGCCAGGCATTGGCGGAAATTCCCGGCGTCGTGGTGCGCGACCTTGGCGAACATCCCGGCGGCATCGTCACCTTCACCAGGGAAGGCCAGGGCGCCGAAGCAATCAAGAAGGCGCTCGGCATCAAGCGCATCAACGTATCGGTCTCGGGCGCCTCATCCACCCTGCTGGACATGACCGCCCGTAGATTGACGGAGGTCGTGCGCGCATCGGTACACTACTACAACACCGGCGAGGAGATCGCCGCGTTGACCGCGGCCGTCAGTCTCCTGTGATGCCTTCCGCCGTCGGGACCGTCATCGCCGCTGGTCGTGCGGCTCGGTTCGCTCGCCGGGCTCGGTAGCGGACGAGCTGCTGATCCGCCAGCACGCCGATCAGAATGACGGTTCCCATCACCGCGAAGTTGAGGGAACTCGGAATGCCGAGCAGGTTCACCAGGTTCTGAAGGACCTGCAGCAGGATGGCGCCCAGCACGATGCCGAGAACGGAACCCTCGCCGCCGCGCAGCGAGCACCCCCCGAGCACCGCTGCGGCAATGGCATAGAGTTCGTAAAAGTTGCCGTGCGAGGCGGGCGAGATCGAGCGGGTATACATGGCGATGAAGATAGCCGAAAGCCCGGCGAGGCATCCGCATATGATATAGGCCGTGGCGATCACCCACTGGGTGCGGATGCCGGAATAGCGTGCAGCTTCCTCGTTCTTCCCGACCGCCATCAGGTAGCGTCCGAAGACCGAGCGATGCAGCACGATACCCATGACGATGGCGACCAGAATGAAGACCACGAAGCTGTGTGGCACGCCAAGGGAGCGGCCGGTGGTCAGCCATTCCAGGGTCGGGAAATTCTGCCCGAACTCGAAGCCCGCGGTGCCGTCGTCGGTATAGTAGCGCGCCGCACCGCGATAGATCAGCAGGCCGCAAAGCGTCACGATGAACGGCTGCATCCGCATGCGGGTGACCAGGAATCCATGGATGGCCCCGATCAGCGTACCGGCGGCAACGATGATCAGTGCGGCGACTGCCCAGTGCAGCTCATACGTCACCAGCAGGTCGACGAAGATGACCCCCAGCAGGGCGAATACCGAGCCGACCGCGAGGTCGATGCCGGCGGTTATGATGACGAACCCCTCGCCGATTGCAAACAGGCCAAAAAGGCCGATGAGGTTGGCGGTATTGGAGAGGTTGATCGGCGACAGAAAGCGCGGGTTGATCAACGCAACCGCAGTACCGACCACCAGAATGAGCAGGAAAAGCCCCAGATCCTTCTTCAGCATGCCATAGCACCTCGGTTGAGCGGTGGGTCGCCGGCGATAGGCTTCCCGACGGCAAGCTGCATGACGTTGTGTTCGCTGAACTGGTTCCGATCCAGGAAGCCGCTGATTGCACCCTCGTGCATGACGGCGATCCGGTCGCTGATCCCGATGACCTCTTCCATGTCACTGGAGATCATCAGGACGGCGACCCCGCCGTCAGCCAGCTGGCGCATCAGCTCGTAGATCTCGCCCTTCGCACCGACGTCGATGCCGCGTGTCGGTTCGTCGAAGATGAGGATGCGGGGTTTCATCGACAGCCATTTTGCCAACACGATCTTTTGCTGATTGCCGCCCGAGAGCGTCCGGGCTTCCGCTTGCACCGTGGCCGCCTTGATCCGCAATCTGACCCGCTGCGCTTCCGCATTCCGGGCCTCGGCAGCGGTATCGACGAGCATGGCGTGCGCATAGGCGGCGAGATCCGGCAAAGAAATGTTTTCGCAGATCGACAGGTCGAGATGCAGGCCTGACCGTTTGCGGTCCTCCGGGATCAGATAGATGCCTTGCGCAATCGCGTCGCGCGGCGAGCTGATCCTGGCTGGCGCCCCATCAATCTCCATTGCACCGCCGAGCGGGCGGTCGATACCGAACACGGCACGGGCGAGTTCGGTGCGGCCAGACCCGACCAGCCCGGCCAAGCCGAGGATTTCGCCGTGCCGGAGATCGAGATCGACACTCTGATTCGGAAAGGCGGCAGTGCGAAACCCGTTGATTTTCAAGGCGACGTCGCCGGGTGGCTGCCGGGGTGGAATGTAGAGCGACTTCAGGTCGCGGCCGATCATCAGCCGGACCATGGCGTCGGGTGACAGGCTCGGCGCGGTCCAACGTGCCGGCGATCTTGCCATCGCGCAGGACCACAACGCGGTCGACGCAACTCTGCACCTCGTTGAGTCGATGGGAAATGAAGATGACGCTTACTCCGTGTGCCCGCAGATCGTCGATGACCGCGAGCAGGCGCATGGTCTCGGTGATGGTTAGGCTGGAGGTCGGCTCGTCCATGATTACCAATCGCGCGTCCAGCGACAGGGCCTTGACGATCTCCACCAGCTGGCGCTGCGCCAGGGACAGATCAGCCACCTGGGTGTCGGGGCCGAAGTCCGCGCCCAGACGGTTGAGCAATGGCTGAACCTGTCCGGCGAGTGCCCGGCGGTCAATCAGCTTGAGTGGCCCCCAGTGCAAAGGTTCGCGGCCAATGAAAACGTTCCCGGCCACATCCAGATTGTCAAAGAGGTTGAGTTCCTGATGGACGAAGGCGATGCCGCCGTTGATGGCGCACGATACCGTCAGGGCGCGATGCTCGCGTCCGTCGACATGGATTGTTCCGGCGCTGGGGGCTATCACCCCGCCGAGCACCTTCATCAAGGTCGATTTCCCGGCACCGTTCTCGCCGATCAGCCCGACCACCTCCCCGGGTGCCACCGAAAGGCTGACATCGTCCAGCGCGGTGACCCCGGGATAGGACTTGCTGATGCTCGTGAGTTCGAGGAATGCTTCGGCCACGCCGGCTGCTCCGGGCAGTTATCCGCTGTCAAACCACCGTCTGGAATTTCCGGCAATCGAAGCAGAGTTGCGGGGATGATGCAACAACGGGTCGGCCCCGGAGACCTGGCGCCGACCCGTCAATCTGCGGTCAATCCAGCGGCTTAACTCTTGCCCTGGCGCTTCTTCAACTCCGCCCAGAAATCGTCGACATTGGTCTGGTCAATGATTTTGGTCGGCACGATGATCAGCTTGTTCTCCGGGATGAACGACTTGTCGCCATCCAGATACTTCGCCATGTCCTTCATGCCTTGATAGCCCCATTCATAGGGCTGCTGCACGACAGTGCCGATGATGGTGCCTTCCTTGACTCCGCCCAGGGTGATCGGATCCTCGTCGAATCCGATGATCTTGATCTCGCCGAGCTTGCCGGCGTCCTTCAGCACTTCGTAGATTCGAGGCGTGTTGTAGGAGTAGAACCCGATCATGCAATTGATATCGGGGTTTGCGGCCAGGGCATCTTCCACGTTACGCTTGGCGCGGGTCTGGTCGATGTCGTCGCCGCGCACGTCGACCAGTTCGACCTTGGAGCCGGCGATGGAGTCCTTGACGCCCTGGATGCGCTCCTTGGCATTGTCGGCGCCGAGCAGGCCAACGAAGCCAATGCATTTTCCGCCGTCGGGTAGCGCCTTCAACACCAGTTCGCCCGCCTGCTTGCCGGCATCCGTATTGCTGGAGCCGATATAGGCGACGCGGCTGGTTTCCGGTGCATCGCTGTCGGTGGTAAACAGGGCGACCTGGCCGCCGATCCGGTTCAAGGCCTCGCTCGAGGTCTTCGGGTCGACGGCGCTCACCATGATACCGGAGACCCCCGCGGCGACGAGGTCGTCCATCAGTCGGATCTGGATCGCGGCGGAGGACTGTTCCGGGTATTTGAAGACCAGTTCGTAGTTCGGCAGTTCCTCCTGCGCCTTCTTCACGCCGGCCTCGGCGGCCTTCCAGAAATCAGAGGCGCCATTCACGACGAAGGCCAGTGTTTTCTTGTCTTCGGCCTGCGCGCCGGCAGATAGCGCGAAGATGACGGCTGCGGCCAATCCAGTGGTGACAATGCGTTTCATCGATTCCTCCCAATATTTTTGTATGGCCCGGACGGACTTCGATGGCCCAGCCGGTCGTGGAGCGGCATTGATCTCGGTCTTGCTCGTGCGCCACCTTCCCGCTGCGCGCAGCCCTGTTTGCGGTCGGTCGGCCTCGGCAAACGCTGCGCCGGACCGCTTTTCTATTTGTCATACTAAATAGCAAGAGAAACCCGGCTGGCAAGCGCCTCGGTTGTCGGCTCACGCAGAAATTCAATCGATCTGAGGGGATTCCCCTCAGATTGGCGATGTGATTCGGGAGGAATTTGGTGAAGTGCCGGTCTTCGAATGGCATCGCACCGCCCGGGTGTCAGGGCGCGGCGGCAGGTTTGGTGAGCCCCGGCGGGGCGACATCGGCAAAGCTGGTGCCGCGCCGCACGGCGTCGAAATAGATGGTCCAGGTGCGATCGCCGGTATCGCGATAGGGGCCGAGCTTGAATTCGGGACAGCTGACCCGGTTCGGATAGCCGAAGGGGCCGTCGTAGAATGCATGGGTGAGGAAACGCCCGGACTGGAAAAGCCAGGCCTCGACGTACCCGTCGCCCTTGTAGGCCGGAGGCTTATCGGCGCCGGGCAGCAACGCAGGCAGGTTCGCCGGCGGCGCGCCGTCCCAGCGCGGCGAGAGCTTGAATCGCCACACGATATCGATCCATTTCGCCTCGCCAGGCGTGGATTTTTGGACTGCCGCGGAGAGGATGTCGACCCGGCGTTCCGCGGGCTGCTTTTCCACCGAAATATTGACGCTGAGATCGGTGGTACCGGATTGCGCGAGGCGGATGGCAATGACCGGCTTGTCGTCTCGCTCCGGATCATACTCCGAGGCGGTGGTGAAGGCGGTCGGGATGAGCCGCTGCTTGATCTGGGCCAGGACCAGCCGTCGGTCGATCGGAGCCATGTCGGCGGGCACCAGGAACGAGAATCCGTACCAGATCTCGGTTTCCATCGGCAGGCGACGGTCGTCGCGCTCGCGCAGCTCATTGCGCTCGGTACTCGGACCGGCAGCACTGGCGGGTTCGAAACCGTAGCCACCGCCAACTTCCGCCCGCAGGCTCTCGCTGCCCGAGCGCACCGGCGCAGTGACGAAGCTCGCCCGGTCGGCGTGGAATTTCACGGCGTTCCAGACGCCGGTATTGATCGCCCCGTCGAAGTCCTCGGTGAACCGGATGGCGCTGGCAATGTCCGAGGCCGTCATGGTGAGGCAGGCCTTGGGATCGGCCGCCGCAGGAGACGCCACGGCCGCGGCCGCTCCGAGACCCAGGATGAACCCGATGTGTCTAGGCATCGCAGTGTCGCTCCGGCAGTCCCATAGGGCAGCCCCGGACGGCTGCCTGGGGTCTGCACCAACGTCCCCGGCGCAGATATTAGCACAGGCCGGCCCGGCTCCGGAAACGACAAGGGCCCGGACTGTCCGTCCGGGCCCCGAAATCTTCTCTCAGGCGAAAGATCGGTCTCGCTGCCCGACTAGTGCAGCTTGCGATCCAGTTCCTTGATCGACTGGTCGACCAGCGCGTTCGCACGGTTCTGGTCCATGACCTGGCCCAGGAGTTTGGCGGTCGCGGCGGTGGCAACGTCGACGGCCTCGCGGCGCACCTCGGCCAAGGCCTGGGCTTCCGCCTGTCCGATCTTCTCCATCGCCAGCTTCTCGCGGCGCCCCATGCTCGCCTCGAGGTTGGCTAGGGCCTCGGCGCTCTGGCTGGCAGCGAGGGATTTCGCGGCGGCCACGATCTCTTCGGCCTCCTTCATGCCCTGCTGCTGCTTGCGCTGGTATTCATTCAGCAGCGCCTGGGCCTCGTCACGCAGCTTCTGCGCTTCGTCCAGATCCGCCTTGATCCGCATCGACCGCTGGTCGAGCACCGCGGAGAGTGCCTTCCAGATCTTCGGGCCGGCGATGCCGAGGAAGATCAGGAAGCCGATATTGACCCAGAGATGCGGATCGGCGAGCAGGCTGGCTTCATGTTCCATTATGCCCGCTCCTTGATCACGCTATCCACCGCCCCCGCGGCTGCGCCGGCCGCCGGCTGCGCGCCGACCAGCTTTACGGTCATGGCCTGCGCGAGATCACCGGCAATCGTCCGGACGCTGTTCAGCGCCTCGGCCTTCGCTGCCTTGATCCTGCCTTCTGCGGTGGTGGTCTGGTCCGAAAGCCGCTGGCCGAACACGGCCTCACGCTTTGCGGTCTCGCTCGCCACGTCCGCTGCCGCCCGCTGCAATTCGCCCTGGGCCAGGCTCTTTGCTTCGGCAATGGCCTTCTGGTAGCCGGCCATGACCGCCTCGGCCTCGGCCCGCAGTTTCTCGGCCTTGTCGAGGTTGCCGGCGATGCGCTCCTGCCGCAGCGCGAAGACGTCCGCCACCTTCGGCAGCGTCACCCGCCACATCAGCAGGAACAGGGCCACGAAGGTGATCACCAGCCAAACGAGCTGGGGCGAAAACCCGGTGGGATCTAACTGCGGCATCTAGGTTCTCCCCGATGGCGGCAGCCGCGAGGGCTGCGCCATCAAACCTTGCAAGCGATCAGAGCGGAACGAAGAGCAGGATCATCGCGACGACGAAGCCGATCAGACCGGTGGCTTCGATCAGCGCGAAAGCGACCATCGGCTGAACCTTCAGCTTCGACTGGGCTTCCGGATTGCGCAGCGCGCCTTCCATGAAGTGGCCGAACATGACACCGAGACCGATACCGGCACCGGCAAGGGCCAGCGTGGCGAGACCGGCACCAATCAGTTTTGCAGCTTGCGGATCCATGACCTTAAGTCCTTTCTTGCGTGAATTCAGAGTTAGACGTTTACCCGCCGTTTCGCCTGCGGCCTCAATGCGCCATGTGAATGGCGTCGTTCAGGTAGATGCAGGTGAGCACGGCGAAGACATAGGCCTGCAGGCAGGCGATCAGCAGTTCCAGCGCGAAGATTGCGACCACGGCGGCAAGTGGGATGCCGCCGAGCAGGAAGAAGATGCTGCCCAGGCTGAAGACGAAGCCGCCAATCACCGCCAGCATCACGTGGCCCGCCACCATGTTGGCGAAGAGACGCACGGAGAGCGTGATCGGCCGGATGAAATAGGACATCACCTCGATCGGCACCATCAGCGGCAGCAGCACGGCCGGCACGCCCTTCGGCACGAAGAAGGACAGGAAGTGGATGCCGTGATGCATGAAGCCAACGGCGGTCGCCAGGATGAAAACGAACAACGCCATGGCGAACGTGACGATGATGTGGCTGGTGACGGTGAAGCCGCTCTTGGTCAGTCCGACCGGCAGCAGGCCGAAAATATTGCAGAACAGCACGAACATGAAGAGCGAGAAGACCAGCGGGAAGTAGCGCTTGCCTTCGGAACCGATGTTCTCCTGGATGAGTCCGGCGACGAAATCGTAGAACATTTCGACAGAGGCCTGGAAGCGGCCCGGCACCACGGCCTTGGGGCGCATGCCGAAGGCCATGAACAGGGTCACGGCCGCGACGGCCAGCACCATGAACAGCGACGAGTTTGTGAACGAGGCGTCGATCCCGAACGGGTGCAGGGGGACAATGGTCTCGATGGTGAACTGCTCGAGCGGTGAGTGATTGCCTTCGGCCACGTTCTCGTCCCCGGTCTATCGGGGCGCCGCCGTCAGTCGGCCTGGCCCCGGTTTTTTTCTGCGGCTTCCTCGGCCTGCTGCTGCTGTTTGGAGAGGCGGATCACGTTATAGACCCCCGCGCCAAGCCCCAGGAACATGAAGACCAGCATGAACAAGGGCTGCGAGCCGGCAAACCAGTCGATGGTCCAGCCCAGACCCAACCCCGCAAGAAGGCTCGCTATCAGCTCCACCGAGAGGCGGAGGCCGTAGCCAGAACTGGATTGCCCCGCATCCTGCGATCCAGCCTTGTCCCCCGGGCCCTGGTTCCGCTCGCGCGCCGCTTTCAGCTTCGCGTTCAGCGCGGCCAGATCCGCCGGGTCCTTCTCGGTCATCCACCGATCCTCGAGATTTTCCCCCAAGGTTCAACTGCTTGTGCAACAAGCCGGCACCCGCGCCGGGAGAGTCCCGGCGCAAGCGCGCGCAACTTAGGTAAAGGGTGGTTAACTGTCAAGCCGATTCCTGGCCGATTCCCGGCAGGTCAAGTTATTGTAATTATTGGCATAATTAGCCGCAGCGCGGTTACGACGCGGCGCGCAATTCGCCGACTTCCTGCAGGTCGACCGAGACCAGTTGCGAGATGCCGCGCTCGGCCATGGTAACACCGAACAGGCGGTCCATCCGGGCCATGGTCAGGCGGTGGTGGGTAATCACCAGGAACCGCGTTCCGGTGCTCTGGGCAAGCTCGCCCACCAGGTTGCAGAACCGCTCGACATTGGCATCGTCCAGCGGCGCGTCGACCTCGTCCAGCACGCAGATCGGGGCCGGATTGACCATGAAGACGGCGAAAAGCAGGGCCAGCGCGGTCAGCGCCTGTTCGCCGCCCGAGAGCAGCGACATGACCTGCAGCTTCTTGCCCGGCGGGCTCGCCAGGATCTCCAGGCCGGCCTCCAGCGGGTCTTCCGCTTCGGTCAGCCGCAGCATCGCCTTGCCGCCGCCGAACAGCCGGGTGAACAGCTGTTCGAAATGGCCGTTCACCAGCTCGAATGCGGCCAGCAGGCGTTCCCGGCCCTCGCGGTTCAGGCTGTTGATGCCCTGGCGCAGCCGGGCGATGGCGTTGATCAGGTCGGAGCGTTCCGTCTGCATGCCGACGAGCTGCTGGTCGAGCTCGTTGGATTCGACCTCGGCCCGGAGATTGACCGGTCCGATATTCTCCCGCTCGCGCAACAGCTTATGCAGCCGGACATCGGTCGCCTCGCGGTCCGGCAGGGGCTCGCCGGGCTCGATCTCGGCCAGGGTCAGCACCTCTTCCGGGGTACATTCCAGCTTCTCCCGGATGCGCTCCACCAGGGTCTCTGCCGCTTCATTGGCCTGGGCAACCGCGGATTCGGTACGGACCCGGTTCTCCCGCGCCTCGATCAGGCGCGATTCCTCGGCCTTCAGCGCCTTGTCGGCACTGTGGAGCGCCGTCTCCGCCTGGGCGAGCGCATCGGCCGCCTGCTGGCGCTTGGCCTCCGAGGCGTCAATCAGGTCCAGCAGCTGCATGCGCTGGGCGGCGATCTCCTCGGGCAGGGCGGCAAGGCGCTCGATTTCCGCCTCGATATGCAGCTTGCGTTCGGTGAGGTCGCCAAGATGCGCCATCGCCTTCTCGGCGCGGCCCACCCAGGAGCGCAGCTCCTCGGCGATCGCCGCCAGCCGCTGCTGGCGTGCCTGGGCCTCCCGGGTCAGCCGATCGTCGGTCGAGCGGCACGCGATCAGCCGGCCCCGGCGTTCGGCGAGGATCGGCCGCAGCTCCACGACCCGGTCCTGGGCCGCCTTCAGGTCGGGCAGGCCGGCGATCTCGGTTTCGGCGGCGTCCCGCTGGCCCTCGGCCTCGGCGAGATCGTGGGCCAGCCCGGCTGCCGACTGCTCCAGCCCGGCCAGCCGGGAATTCATCTGCGCCGCCCGCTGCTCGGCGCGGGTTGCCGCCTCGCGGGCCTGGCGCGCCGCGCTATAGGCGCCTTGTACCGACTGGCGGGCCTGCTGTTCCCGGCTGGTGACCGCGCCGAGCACGGTCCTGGCCTGGTCGAACGCGGCCTGGGCCGCGGCAAGGGCGGCCTCGGCCGCCTCGAGATCGACGGTCAGCTCCTTGAGCCGGTTGCGCTGTTTCAGCCGGGTGGCGGCGGCGCTGGCGGCGCCGGTCACCATGGTGAAACCGTCCCAGCGCCACATGGCGCCGTCGCGGGTCACCAGGCGCTGGCCCTGGCGAAGGTCCTGCGCGAGCCCGCGACAGGCGGCCTCGTCGGCCACCACGCCGATCTGCGACAGGCGGCGCAGCAGGGCGGCCGAACCGGTGACGAAATCGGCCAATGCGGCAACGCCTGCCGGCAGCGGCAGGGCTTGGGCGTCCGGCGCGACGTCGCGCCAATGGACCGGGGCGCCGACATCGGTCGAGGCCTGCAGATCCTCGCCCAGGGCGGCGCCCAGGGCCTGTTCATAGCCCGGCGCGACGGTCAGGGCGTCGATCAGCGGCGGCCACATGTCGGATTCGGAATCGGCGAAGATCGCCGAGAGGGCGTTCACCTCGGCGCGCACCTGGGTGCGCTTCGCCTGGGCCCCCTGCAGCGTTTCGCGCAAGGCCGCTTCCTGCGCCGCTGCCGCCTGTCTCTCGGCCTCGATCTCACTCAGCAGGCCCTGGGCGGATTCCAGCGCCGCTTCCGCGCCGGCCACCGCTTCTCTGGCAGCCAGCGCCTCGGCGTCATTGGCGATCTCGTCCTGGATCCGCGCCCGTTCGGCCTCGACTTCGACGCTGCGCGCCTTCAGGCGCTCCAGCCTCTGGGCGATTTCGCCGAGCCGGCGCGACAGCGCCGATTGTCTGGCCTCGCCCGAAGCGACGCTCTGCGTCAGTTGGGCGAGCTCGGCCTCGCATTCGTCGACATCGGCCTGCGCCACCTCGACGGCCCGCGCCGCTTCCTCGGCGATCGCAGCCTCGCTGGCCGCGATCTCCTCGAGCTGGGCGCTTTCCGCCGACAGCCGTTCCTGTGCCGCCGTGGCGTCCGCCGCCAGTGCGGTCTCGCGCTCGGAATCCGCAGCGTTCTCGCGCAGCTGCCGCTCGGCATCGGCTCGGGCCGCGGCGATGCGCTCCTCTTCCTTGTCGAGATTGGCGCGCGCGATGGTAAGGCGCTGCAGTTCCGCCGCCGCCTCCGCCTCGTGCTGGCGCAGGGCCGGCAGGACCGCGGCTGCTTCACCCTGCTGGGTGGCGGCGATGGCGGCGGCACTGGTCAGGGAGACGACGGCGGCTTCCGCCGCAATCAGTGCGGTTTCCGCCGCATCCTTGCGGTGCTTGGCATCCACCCAGTGCAGGTGGAACAGCACCGCTTCCGCCCGGCGGATATGATCCTGCAGGTTGCGGTAGCGCGAGGCCTGCCGCGCCTGCTTCTTCAGCGCCGCCAGTTGGCTCTCCAGGGTCACGATCACGTCGTCCAGGCGCGCCAGGTTGGTTTCCGCCGCCCTGAGCCGAAGCTCCGCCTCGTGCCGCCGGGAATGCAGGCCGGTGATGCCGGCGGCTTCCTCGAGCAACGAGCGCCGGTCGGTCGGCTTGGCGTTGATGATGGCGCCGATGCGGCCCTGGCTCACCAGCGCCGTCGAATGCGCCCCTGCCGAGACGTCGGCGAACAGGGTCTGCACGTCGCGGGCGCGGGCCTCGCGGCCGTTCACCTTGTAGGTCGAGCCGACGCCGCGATCGATGCGACGGGAGATCTGGATCTCCTCGGCGTCGTTGAACTGCGCCGGAACCTTGCGATCGCTGTTGTCCAGCATCAGTGCCACTTCGGCGACATTGCGCGCCGGCCGGGCGCCGGTGCCGCCGAAGATCACGTCGTCCATCTCGCCGCCGCGCATGCGCTTGGCCGAGGTCTCGCCCATCACCCAGCGCAGGGCCTCGACCAGGTTCGACTTGCCGCAGCCGTTGGGGCCGACGATGCCCGTCAGGCCCGGCTGGATCAGCAGCTCGGTGGAATCGACGAAGGACTTGAATCCGGTCAGGCGAAGTTTGGTGAATTCAACCAAGTTAAGCCACTCCCCCGAGCAAGCAGTCTGCAGAAATCATTGGGCCGGCTTCAGCAGCTCGTCGAACAACGCCTTCAGTTTCGGGTATTGCTGTTCGCCGGAAAGCTTGATGCCGTTGACGACGAAGGTCGGCGTCGAATCCACGGCGAAGGTGTCCTGCGCCAGCTTGCGGCTGGCGACGATCTTTTCCAGTGCCGCCTTGTCGGCGAGACAGGCATCGAAGGTCGGCCGGTCCATCCCGGCAGTGGCGGCAATCTCCGCCAGCTTGCCGATATGATCCTGAACCAGCCACTGGTCCTGGGTCTTGAACAGGATGTCGACGATGCTGAAATAGCGCATCGGCGAGACGCAATGCGCGAACAGCGAGGCATCCGCCGCCTGCTTGTTCAGCGGGAAATCGCGGATCACCAGCTTCACCTTGCCGGTATCGATGAAGTCCGTCTTCATCTGCGGCAGCACGTCGTTGTGGAACTTGGCGCAATGCGGACAGGAAAGGGAGGAATACTCGATCATCGTGATGGGGGCATTGGCGTCGCCCTCGACCAGATCCCCGTCCTGAGCCTTGGTGAGCGGGCTGTCGATCGGTTTCGGGAGATCGGCGAGCACCGAGGCATCCGTGGTCGTTACAGGGGTTGCCGCCGGCGGCACGGCGTACTTCTGCCAGCCGAAAAAGCCGAGCGCGGCAAGGCTGATGACAATGACGGCGCCGATCACGGTCTTGGACAATCCTGGAACTCCAATTTCGGTCTCTTTCCGCTGGCGGATCCGCGACGCGGAAATTAACCAGCCGAGCGACAAATCGCCCATATTTCTCCGCGGTTTTGGCAGGATTCAGGGGGGAGCGCAAGATGGCCGCATGGGCCGGAAATCCGCCGCCGCCAAGGCCCTTGGATTCCGCCGAGTCGCGCGCGTCTAGCGGGATTTCACCGTCCGGTGCTTGCTGCGGATCGCCATGCCGAGTCGCGTCAATGTGGCCTTGAGTTCGGCATCGGCAATGCCGTCGACAGCCGCCGCGACGGCGATCCGGTCCTCGGGGCTGGGCGGGGGTGAGGCGGCCTGCCGGCGGCGCGCCGGCCTCGCGGATCCTTGCTGCACCTTCAACTCCGCCACCGCGCAGTAGCCGAAATAGGCGTTGATCCGCTCCAGAATCTGCGGCTTCAGATGCTGAAGCTCCAGCGCCGCACCGCCGCCGGCCTGCACGGTCAGCACGCCCGCCTGACGCCGCGGTTCGCCGGCCCTGCCGCTTTCTGCCCGGTTCATGGGGAATTTCAGGGAAACCGGCCATGTCGTTCCGCCAATCTCGGCCCCGACGATGCTGGCCCAGTCGGTCATCAGCCCGGCTTCGGCAAAGCCGCGGCTGCCCAAGGCGGCCTTGGTCAGCCGCGGCACCTCGGCGCTCAGCGGGCCGAGGCTGGCGCGGCGTGGCGCAGCCCCGGGCAGGGTCGGCGCGGCGGATTCGTTTTTGGCTTTCATCGCAGGCTCAGTCTAAGGTGCCCGGCCAGGAACCGCAAAGCCCGATGACCGGCCGCACATGACCCGCCGCCCATGACCCGCATTGTCCCGCCCTCCAGGAAGTCCCGTCCGACGGCTCCGGAGAAGATGCCCGCCGCGCTCCTTGCCTGGTACGATCGGCATCGCCGCGTCATGCCCTGGCGCGCCGCCGCCGGGCGGCGCCCCGATCCCTATCATGTCTGGCTGTCCGAGATCATGCTGCAGCAGACTACGGTGGCGGCGGTCGGGCCCTATTTCGAGAAATTCCTTGCACTCTGGCCGCGCGTCCAGGATCTCGCCGCGGCGCCGCTCGACGCGGTGCTGACCGCCTGGGCCGGACTCGGCTATTACGCCCGGGCCCGCAACCTGCACAAATGCGCGCTGGCAGTGGCGGAGAATTTCGCCGGCCGCTTCCCGGAGACCGAAGCGGCGCTCCTCGATCTGCCCGGTATCGGTCCCTATACCGCGGCCGCCGTCGCCGCCATCGCCTTCGACCGGCGGGCGACAATCCTGGACGGCAATGTCGAGCGGGTGATCGCGCGGATCCATCGGGTTGACACGCCTTTGCCGAAGGCCAAGCCCGAACTGCATGCCTTGGCCGACCGCCTGACGCCGGAACGGCGTCCCGGCGATTACGCCCAGGCGATCATGGACCTCGGTGCCACGATCTGCACGCCGCGCAGGCCGAAATGCGCGCTCTGTCCCTGGCGCCCCGCCTGCGCCGCCTTCAAGGCCGGCGACGCCGAGGATTTCCCGCGCCGCCAGGCGAAGGCCGATCGCCCGACCCGCTACGGTGTGGCCTTCTGGGTCTCCGACGGCCGGGGTGCCGTTGCACTGCGCCGCCGCGCCGAGAAGGGCCTCCTCGGCGGCATGATGGAAATCCCGTCGACGGAGTGGCGCGGCAAGATCTGGAATATCGGCGGAGGCGAAGCGCCAGGCGCCCATCGCCGCAAAATGGCGCCCGCATGAGGGCAAGGTGCGCCATGTCTTCACCCATTTCGCCCTGGAACTCGATCTGCTGATCGGGCGGATCGACCGGCATGACCCGGAATTCGTCTGGGCGCCGCTCGACCGCCTGGACGAGTTCGCCCTTCCGAGCGTGATGCGCAAGGTTGTCGCCGCGGCGCTGTCGGCGCGCGGCGACCGCTAGGTCCCTGGCGCCCGCCGGTCCGTCCGGATCGGCTAGCGCCGGGCCGCCGTGCGTGCGGCCTGCGGTGCCGACGCAACCTCGCTGGAACTTTCCGCGGCAGGGGCCGCCGGCAGCACCTGCATCATGCGCTGCGGGAAGGGCATGGCGATGCCACGGGCATCGAAGGCGCGCTTCAGGCGCAGGTTGAAGGCGCGGATGACATTGCCCTTGCCGCTCGGGCGCGTCCGCATCTGCGCCTTTATCACCATCGCGCCGTTCTGCATCGAATCGAGTCCCAGCACTTCGATCGGCTGCAGGATCAAGTGCCGCAGCCCCGGATCCTCGCGCATGCCGTCGCCCACCTCCTTGACGATCCTGATCACCTGATCGACATCGGCATCGTAGGCGACGTTGATGTCGAAGATCGCGTTGGAATAGTCCCGCGTCAGGTTCATGATCGAAGATACGGCGCTGAACGGCACGGTATGCACCGTGCCGTCGCCGTCGCGCAGGCGGATGGTGCGGATGGTCATCGCCTCGACCGTGCCGGCGTGCCCGCCGAGATCGACCGCGTCGCCGATGGCGATCGTATCCTCGATCAGGATGAAGACGCCGGTGATGATGTCCTTGATCAGCGTCTGTGCGCCGAACCCCACGGCAAGCCCGACGACGCCGGCGGCGGCCAGCAATGGCGCGATATCGATGCCGATTTCCGACAGCGTCACCAGCGTCACCAGGATGCCGATGGTCAAGCGGAAGACATTGCGCAGCAGCGGCAGCAGCGTGCGCGCCCGGCCGCTGCGATGCACGGTGCGACCGTCGGGACCGACCTCGCGAAGGTAGTGCTCGATGGTGGCGCCGACCACTTCCGACAGCAGCAGCGCCAGCGCCAGGATGATGCCGATCTTCACCACCCCGATCGCGACCTTCCGCCCGGTGCCGTCGCTCAGCCAGCCGAAGACGTCGAGGCCCCAGACCTGCAGCAGCGCGAGTCCGGCACTGACATAGAGTGCCGCCAGGATCGATTGGCGAACCAGCGGCAGGTAGCGGTTGGCCCGGGCCTCCAATCCCGGCAGCATGCCCCGCAATTCGTCGCTCAGGGCGAAGCTACGGTCGAACAGTCGCCGCAGTCCGGTATCGGCGAGGCGCACGATCGCGGCCAGGATCGCGGTCAGCGCCGTGGCCCGCAGCAGATAGGCGAATCCGCCGGCGATCTGCAGGCTCCAGACCGCATAGGCGGCGACGATGTAGGCGATGGCGAGAACGTGCCAGAACTTCGCCGCCTGCCGCCGGAACGAGGCGAGGCGCGAAACCGGCGCGTCACCGCCCGGCAGCGCGGCCGGCGGGAAGTCGCTTTCGCCCTCGTCCGGCCTGCGCAGGCCGAGGATTGGGCCCCCGATCGGCGCCGCGCCGCCGATCCAGCGGGCGACGGCGACGCGGTTCTGCATGACGATGACGACGGCCATGGCGCCGACCGCCAGCCCGAAGGCACGCAGCAGGATGCCGCGCAGGGTGGGATCGAGGCCAAGGAGGCCCGCAAGCTCGGTGATCGCGAAGCCGTAGATCGCCGCCACCGCCAGGCGGCGGATCCAGACCTGGAGATAGGCCGCCGTCTCGTTGCTCATGCGCCAGGGGCGCAAGCCCGGCGCGTTCGGGGCCAGCACCGCCGCACCGAAAGCCGAGACCGCGGTGACGCCGATCTGGGCATTGATGACGGCAAGGGCGATCAGCCGGGTCGCCTGGTTGGGCTCGAAGAAGGGCAGGGCGACGTAGCCGACGAGGCCGAAGGCGGCCAGCGGCAGGATCTCGGCGATGAAGCGGACCGGCAGCAGCAGCAGCCGGATGGCGATCCGGTCGCTGCGGCGCGCGTCGAGACGGCGCCGCGGTCCGGCCAGCAGCCACCGCGCCAGCCATCCGGCGAGAAAGGCCGCACCGAGCACGGCGGCGAGATCCACGGCCGTATCGCTCCAATAGGCGCGCCGCTGCGGGTCGGCCAGAAGCATCGCAACCTGTTTGGCGCGCTGCGGCAGGTCGGCCACCGCCTCGACCAGGTTGACCAGCGCGGTGCTCACCTTTTCGACGTGATCGGACAGCGTCGCCAGCATCTGGGTGCCCACGCTGTCGGCCGCCGGTGCGCCGGGATCCGCCGGCGCGGTGCCGACCGCATCGGTGACCTGCGCCAAGGCATCGGGCCTCGCCGTCGGGGGTGCCGGCTTCTGCGCGTCCAGCAGCAGTTGCAGCTGGCGCTTCAAGGCATCGCGTGCCTCGGCATCGTCCAGGGTCCGGATCAGGGCTTCGATCTGCGCCGGCGCCGACGATGCCGCGACGGGCGGTAGCGCCGCATCCGGATGGCCCTGGGCGCTGGCCGTGCCGGGCAGGGCCAGGACGACGAGGCCGCACAATTCAAGGCAGATCGCCAGGACGACATGGCAAAGGCGGCGAGGCGCAGGGGTCATGCAATCGGTCTTTTCTTTGAAACGGGATCCGAGAAATGGCTGCACGGAATCGCCGTGCGAACCGCGGGAATGTGGTGGGGGAAATGTGGCCAAATTGTGTCGAAATGGCCGCAACCCTATGAGGTAACGGGAATTTGCTCGAAAGGTTCCGGGGCCGTCGCTGCGCCGTCCGAGTTCACTGCTTACCGGAGGGCGGCCTTCAGCCGGCTGTAGCCGACGATGTCGGCCACGACGATGGCGGCGAGGCGGCGCTCCATGCCGGCTCAGCCCTCGCGCTGGAGAGCCGTCATGATCTCGTCGGGACTCGACGTGTCGTATTGCGGCAGGTCGTCGGATATCCGTTCCCATTCCGCCTTTGAACCGACGTAGATATGGCATTCCTTGTCCGCAGGATGGCCGGGATGGACGCCACCGTCGAGCGTGCCTGGCGAGAAATACATCAGGCGCTCCTCGCTTTCCTCATAGGCAAACAAGTGGCAGCCGCAGATCTTGCAGAACTGAACCTGGAAACTCGCTGAAGATCGGTAGCGGGAAAGGTTTTCCTGTCCATCGATCACGAGATCCGCGCGGTCGACGATGGCGCCGGTGCCCGATTGCTGCCCATAGAGTTTGCGGCACTGCGAGCAATGGCAATGCTGAACGCTGATCGCCGGCGCCCGCAACGTATACCGAACCGCACGGCAGTGGCATCCGCCCTGGACAGGGAATGTCGTCATCTGCTCCTCCCGGTCATTGCCAGTCGGCAATGTTAGTCCGGCAGTCCGGCCTTGCGCAACCCGGCGAGCAGATGCAAGGCATTGGCCGCGTCCCGATAGGGAATGGCGCCATCCCAATAGGGCTTCCACGCCTCGAGCCTGCGTCCCGGTACATGTGTCATTTCCGCTTCGGCGGTCCGCAGAAAGTGCTCCAGATGTGTCCGGGCCCGTCCCAGGTCGCCGGCATGTGCATAGCTGGCCGCCAGCCAACCTCGCACTTCATTCAAAGGCGCGTTGATCGTCTCAAATACGCCGACCGCCTCGCCATATCGATGCGCCGTGAACAACGCGATGCCCTTCAACCAGCTCGTCCATTCAGGCTGAAACGGATTGAATTGCGCGGCCTTTTCGAACATGGTCAGGGCTTCGTCGATCCGTCCGGTCGCGGTCAGGAAATAGCCGTAAAGGGTCATTGCCCTCGAATCGTTGACGTTGAGGATCATCGCCTTCTTGAAATGCGCCTCGCCTTGCTCGTACTCGCCACAATGCATCAGCAGCATGCCCATATGGGCATGCAGGCTGGCGTTGCTGTCGTCGAGCGCGAGCGCACGGCGCCCGGCCGCCAGGGAATCAGCGAAAGCTTTGTCGCGATCGTCCGCCCAATACGCCATCCATTCGATGAAACTTGCCAGCGACAGATGATGATGCGCCGGTGCAAAGTCGGGCTCCAGTTCTAGCGCTCGATTCAGCAGCTCGCGCGCCCGTTGGTAGTCGGCCTTGGTGTTGCGATCCTTCGCTGCTGCCGCCTGCAGGCAGAGGTCATAGGCCCGCAATCCGTCTGGTGAGAGGCGTCGAGCCTGTTTCTTTTCGGCAATCTCGATCCGGCCGCCGAGCGTCGAGGCGATCGTGCGGGAGATCTCGTCCTGGATTGCAAAAATGTCCTCGAGGTCGCGGTCATAGCGCTCAGCCCACATGTGACTGCCGGTTTCCGTCTCGATCAGCTGGACCGTAATCCGAATCCGGCGCCCCGCCTTGCGGACGCTTCCTTCAACCGCGTATTGAACGCCCAGCTGCCGCCCAAGGTCCTTCATGTCGAGCGATTTCCCGCGCAGCGCGAAGGAGGAATTGCGCGCGACGACGAAGAGAGTCTTGAATCTGCTGAGTTCGGTGATGATGTCCTCGGTGATTCCGTCGCTGAAATAGCCCTGGTCAGGGTCGTCGCTCATGTTGTCGAAGGGCAGAATGGCGATCGATGCCCGACCCTGCCCGCGTTTTGGAGCGGCGTCGGACCTTTCCGGCACGGCGTGGCTCGCGCCCGCGGCTTGCACGTCGGAGGTATGAAAAAGGCGGATCGGTTCCGCCATGTTCTTGAGTTGCTGTTCGCCCAGATCGTCGAAGCGCTGGTCGATTTTTCCTCTGACCTGGCGGTGTACCACGTCGGAGATGCAGATGCCGCCGGGCCTGGCCAGGGCCTGCAACCGGGCTGCGATATTGATTCCGTCGCCGTAAAGATCGCTGCCTTCGACGATCACATCGCCCAGATTGATGCCGATGCGCAGGGCAATCTGCGCAGCTTGTGGCTCGGCGTTGGCCGCGGCCATGTCGCGCTGGAGTGCCACGGCGCAGCCCACTGCGCTGACAGCGCTCTTGAATTCCACCAGGACGCCGTCGCCCATGAACTTGATGATCCGGCCGCCATGCCCGGCGACAAGGGGCTCGAGGAGCCGGCTTCGGCGATTCTTCAAGGCGGTCAATGTCCCGGCCTCATCCGCCTCCATCAGGCGGCTGTAACCGACGACATCGGCCACCAGTATGGCGACAAGCCGGCGCTCCATGCCAATCCTCTCCCTTCGCGGGCAGACTAGCGAAAACAGCTCAGGCAATCCATACGGGGATTATGCGGCCGGAACGCTAATGCAGCTCGGCCCGGACCTGCTGGCGGAGATAGTCGATCGGCACCAGGGCGTTGTCGCGCCGGATGCACCAGAACTGCCAGCCGTTGCAGGCCGGCGCGCCCTGCACCGCGGCGCCGACCTGGTGGATCGAGCCGCGATGATCCGCGGAAATCAGGGTACCGTCGGCGCGCACCTTCGCCGACCAGCGGCCGTTATAGCTTTCCAGCACCGCGCCCGGCGCCAGCAGGCCGCGCTCCACCAGCCAGCCGAAGGGGATGCGCGGCTCCTCGCGCTTGGCGATGATCGAGACCACGTCGGAATCCTGCGACGCCTGCACCTTGGCGATGCGCTTCCGCGCCAGCTGGATATAGGTCTGGTCACGCTCGATGCCGATCCAGCGCCGGCCCAGGCGCTTGGCGACGGCGCCGGTGGTGCCGCTGCCGAAGAAGGGATCGAGCACCACGTCGCCCGGCCTGGTGGCGGCCATGATCACCCGGTGCAGCAGGGATTCCGGCTTCTGGGTCGGATGGCCCTTCTTGCCGTCCTCGCCCTTGATCCGCTCGCCGCCCGAGCAGATCGGCAACAGCCAGTCGGAACGCATCTGCAGATCGTCGTTCAGCGATTTCATCGCCTCGTAGTTGAAGGTGTTCTGGCTGTCCTTCGACTTGGCGCACCAGATCATCGTCTCATGGGCATTGGTGAAGCGGCGGCCGCGGAAATTCGGCATCGGGTTGGATTTCCGCCAGATCACGTCGTTCAGCATCCAGAAGCCGAGGTCCTGCAGCTTGGTGCCGACCCGGAAGATGTTGTGGTAGGAGCCGATCACCCAGATCGTCCCGTCGTCCTTCAGCACCCGACGCGCTGCGGTCAGCCAGCCCTCGGTGAAACGGTCATACGTGGCGAAATCGGCGAACTTGTCCCAGTCGTCGTCCACCGCATCGACCTTGCTGTTGTTCGGCCGGTGCAGATCCCCGTTGAGCTGCAGGTTGTAGGGCGGGTCGGCAAAGATCATGTCGACCGAGCGCGCCGGAAGCGCGTTCAGGGTCTGGATGCAATCTCCGGCGAGGATGGAATCCAGCGGGAGGGCGACGGGATCGGGCTTCTGGGCTTTCTTCATGATGCCGCGATCCTGAGTCAGGGGACTCGGGATGTCAAGCTAGATTCGTATGTGAGTCAATAAGTTACGGCCAGACTCTCAGAAATTGGTCGAAACGAGCGTCGATGCTCGGGGGTGATGCCCAGCCGTGCGATGGCGGCAAGATGGGCGGCGGTGCCATAGCCGGCATTGCGCTCCCACCCATATCCGGTATGCCGCTCGCTGAGGTCCCGCATGATCTTGTCGCGCTCGACCTTGGCGATGATCGAGGCGGCGGCGATGGAGAGGGATTTCCGGTCGCCCTTCACCACGCAGGTGACCGGGCAGTCGAGGGGCGGCGCCCGGTTGCCGTCCACCAGGGCCAGGTCGACTTGTATATACAAGTTGGCGACGGCGCGGCGCATGGCGAGGTAGGTGGCCTGCAGGATGTTGATCTCGTCGATCTCGGCCACCGTCGCCAGGCCCAATCCGTACCGTGCGCAACCGCGCAACACCGTGCAGATATCCAGGCGCTGGCCGGCGGAAAGCCGCTTGGAATCGTCGATTTTCGCGGCCAGGGCACGGTCGAAACCGGCAAGATCCAGGACCACGGCGCAGGCCAGGACCGGTCCGGCCAGGGGGCCGCGGCCAACCTCGTCGATGCCGCAGACGACCCGTCCCCGATCGGCGCCGGCGGCGATCTCGAAGGACCAGTCGGGCATCGCCGGCTACTTCTTCGGCAGCTGGTCGTAGTAGTCGAGATGCGGCTGCACCGCGGCGAGCTCGTAGCCGGCACTCTTCGCCAGGTCGTCGTCGCTGATCTTCAGCTTCTTCTGCAGGCCGCGGAACTTGTCGAAGAGGCGCATCGCCAGCTGGCGCTCGGGCTTCGCCTTGCTGCGCTTCTTGATCTCGGGGAAAAGATCCTTGTCGGCGCCGGCGGCCACCAGATTGGCCATCGACCAGCCCTGGAAATAGAGGCCGACCGAATAGCTGCCCTTCGCCTCGGCCGGACCGGCATAGGCGGCGTCCACCTGTTTCAGGCAGGCCTCGTAGGCCTTCAGGTTGCCGGTCTGGGTCATCGGCCCGAAGCACTGGTCCTGGTCCGCGGCACCCTTGGCGATCGCGGCCGTATCGGCGGCGATACAGGGCGTCGCCGCGAGGCAGAGCAGAACGGCAAGCAGGGAAAGGTGTTTCACGGCGATCGGCCCCGGAGTTGGCGGAGGAATTTCTGGCCCGCCGATCCTGCAGAGCGCGCCGGGCAAAGTCAAATTAGCCGAACAGGTCGCCCTGCGCGCGCGGCACCGGCGGCACGCGGAACCGGCCGAGATCGACGTCCCAGCGATGGCGATTGAGGCCGAGCCGGGCGGCTGCCTTGCCGACCCGCTGGCGGATGAGGTCGGCATAGGCGCCGTCGCCCTTCATCCGCTTGCCGAATTCCGACCGGTAGATCTGCCCGCCATGGGTGTCCTTCACCAGGCTGAGGACATGCTCGGCCTTCAACGGCGCATGCGCCTGCAGCCATTCGATGAAGAGATCCTTGATCTCCAGCGGCAGGCGCAGGATCGCCCAGGTGACGCTGTCGGCGCCGGCTTCCGCCGCCGCCTCGATGATCCGCTCGATTTCGGGGTCGGTGAGCACCGGAATGACCGGTGCCACCGAGACGCCGACCGGAATCCCCGCCGCATGCAGGGCGCCGATCGCCGCGATGCGGCGTGCCGGCGTCGAGGCGCGCGGTTCCAGCGTACGGGCAAGATCGCGGTCGAGCGTCGTCACCGAGATGAAGACCTTGGCGAGATTCCGCGTCGCCATATCCGAAAGAATGTCGATGTCGCGCACGACATTGGCGGACTTGGTGGTGATGCCGACCGGCAGATTGAACCGGCTCAGCACCTCCAGCACCTGGCGCGTCACCCGATAGCGGCGCTCGATCGGCTGATAGGGATCGGTATTGGTGCCCATGGCGATCATGCCGGGCTTGTAGCCCGGCTTGCGCAGCTCCTTTTCCAGGAGCTGCGCCGCCTCGGGCTTCATGTAGAGCTTGCTTTCGAAATCGAGGCCGGGCGAATGGCCGAGATAGGCGTGGGTCGGCCGGGCGAAACAGTAGACACAGCCGTGCTCGCAGCCGCGATAGGGGTTGATCGACTGTTCGAAAGGGATGTCGGGCGACTGGTTGCGGCTGATGATCGACCGGCTGGCATCGATCGCGACCGTGGTGCGCAACGGCGGCGCATCGTCCTCTTCCGGTGCTGCCCAGCCGTCGTCCTCCCGCGGCCGCAGGCCCGGTTCATAGCGGCCCGGCCGATTGCTCACGGCCCCGCGGCCCTTCCGTGCCTGGTCAGGCAGGGTCGGGTCCGGGGCGTCGTAATCCAGGGGCTCGGCCATGAGAAATTATGCCATGCGGGAAGGAACAAATAAAGAACGAATTGCTTGATAATAGTCGCCGGTCATGCGCACGCTGTTGACGCGCTGGCCTCCCGGTTCCACCCGGGGTATCACTGCACGCCCATCAAAGATTGCAGGCGTGCCGCCCCTTGTCCTCCCAGCCCAACATGATTTCCGTCCTGCGCAACCGGGACTTCTTCTGCTTCCAGTTGAGCGCCTTTCTCAGCACCCTGGCGGCGGAAATCCTGACGGTCTCGGTGAGCTGGATGATCTACGACATCTCGCGCGATCCCTTCGACCTGGGTCTGGTCGGTCTGGTGCAGTTCCTGCCCACGCTGCTTCTGGTGATGCTGACCGGGACATTCGCCGACCGCTTTCCGCGCCGGCGGATCATCGCCATCTGCCTGGTCGTCGAGTTCCTCAGCATCCTCGGCATATTCCTGACCGACGTCGAGGCCGACACGCGCATCTGGCAGGTGCTGATCCTGCTGGCAGTGCTGGCAACCGGCCGCGCCTTCATGAATCCTGCTGCCAGTGCCATCGCCCCCAATCTGGTGCGGCGCGAGGAAATCGCGGCAGCGATCGGCTGCTCGACTGCGGCCTGGCAGCTGGGTGCGATCGCGGGACCGGCCCTGGGCGGACTGCTCTACGGCATCTCGCCGGGCTTCGCCTATGGCACGGCCCTGTTCATGGTGGGGATCGCCATCCTCGCCGCGCTCGGCATCCGGCATCGCGAGCAGGCGCGCGCGCAGGAGACCAGGCTGATGGATCAGCTGATGGGCGGATTCCATTACATGCTGAAGGAGAAGACGGTATTGGGGGCGACCACGCTCGACCTCTTCGCCGTCCTGCTCGGCAGCACGGTCGTGCTGCTGCCGATCTATGCCCGCGACATCCTGGTGGCGGGACCGACGGAACTCGGCGTATTGCGGGCAGCGATCGGGGTCGGCGCGCTCGGCATGGCGCTCTATCTCGGTCTCTACCCGATTCGCCGTCGGGCTGGCCACCTGATGTTCGCGGCGGTCGCCGTTTTCGGCCTCGGCACGCTGGCCTTCGGGCTCTCGAAATCGCTGGTCCTGTCGGTTGCCGCCCTCGCCCTCATGGGCGCCAGCGACATGATCAGCGTCTATATCCGCGAGGTCCTGATCCAGCTCTGGACGCCGGACCATCTGCGCGGACGGGTCACCGCGGTCAATGCCGTGCTGATCAACGCCTCGAACGATCTCGGCAGCTTCCGCGCGGGGTCCTCGGCGGGCCTGTTCGGGCCGGTCGCCGCCACGGTTCTCGGCGGCCTGTGCACCCTGGTCGTGGCATTGCTCTGGTTCTTTTGGTTCCCGAAGCTGCGCCAGGCGGACGATCTGAGTGCGGTGGAAGAGGCGCCGGCGCCGGAGAAGGCCTGAGTTCGATTGACGCGCTGCGCGGCGGCGCGGGATAGTCGGGGCCGCGTTGGGTGTGGAAACAGATGGAGTGGGACGGCATGTCGGTCATCGCGCAAATCGAAGCCTATGCCGCGGAGTTGGCTGCGCTGCGGCATGACCTCCATGCCCATCCGGAACTGGGCTTCGAGGAAACGCGCACCGCGGCCATCGTCGCCGAGAAACTGCGTGCCTGGGGCATCGAGACCCATACCGGCATCGGCGGCACCGGGGTGGTCGGCCTGGTGCGCGGCAGGGGCCGGAGCGCGCGGCGGATCGCACTTCGCGCCGACATGGATGCCCTGCCGATGGAGGAGAGGACCGGGCTTGCCTATGCCTCGCGGACGCCGGGGCAGTTTCATGGCTGCGGTCACGACGCCCATACCACGATCCTGCTCGGCACGGCGCGCTACCTCGCCGAGACGCAGAACTTCGACGGCACTGCGGTCCTGGTCTTCCAGCCGGCGGAAGAGGGGCGCGGCGGCGCGCGGGCGATGCTGGCCGACCGGATCCTGGAGCGCTTCCCGTTCGAGGAGATCTATGCGCTGCACAACGAGCCGGAACTCGAGGCAGCACAGGTCGGCATCTGGCCGGGGCCGGTCGCCGCGGCCTGCGATTTCTTCGACATCAAGATCGAAGGGACCGGCGGCCACGGCGCCTACCCGCATTTCGCCAAGGACCCGATCGTCGTCGCCGCTGCGCTGGTCCAGTCGCTGCAGTCGATCATCAGCCGCAACATCGACCCGGCGCAGTCCGGCGTGCTCTCGGTGACCCAGGTCCATGCCGGCTCGGCCTATAACGTGATCCCGGGCGAGGCGCACCTCGCCGGCACCATCCGGGCATTTTCCGAGGCGGGGCGAGGCCTTGTCCGCGACCGCCTGCGGAATATCGCGGCCGGCCTGGCAGCAGCCTACGAGGTGAAGATCGGCGTGGAGATCAACGACGTCTTCTCGGTGCTGGTGAACCATGCGGCCGAAACCGATCACCTGGCCGCCGCGGCGCGGGAGATCGTCGGCGCCGAGCGGGTCCTGACCCACCCCAATCCGACCTTTGGCAGCGAGGATTTCGCCGATTTCCTGAATGCCGTCCCGGGCGCCTATTTCCTGCTGGGCCATGGCGGCAATGTGCCGATCCACAATCCGAATTTCGTCATCGACGACAATATCCTGCCGGTCGGTGCCAGCATCTTCGCCAGATTGATCGAACGGCGGATGCCGCTGGCCTAGATCGCGGCCGGGACATCCCCGGCCCGGCTATTTCCTGTGTTCGTTCAGCCTGGGCATCAGTTCGACGAGATTGCAGGGCCGATGGCGGTTGTCGAGCTGCAGGCGGATGATGTCCTCCCAGCCGTCCCTGCAGGCTCCCGGCGAGCCCGGGAGCGCGAAGAGATAGGTGCCGTTGGCGACGCCTGCAGTGGCGCGGGACTGGATCGTCGAGGTGCCGATCTTCTGGTAGGAAAGCCAGCGGAACAGCTCGCCGAAGCCGTCGATCTTCTTTTCGAAGACGCTCTCGAAGGCTTCCGGCGTCACGTCGCGGCCGGTAACGCCGGTGCCGCCGGTCGAGATCACCACGTCGATCTCCGGATCGCCGATCCATTTGCCGAGCTGGGCGACGATGGCGGCGCGCTCGTCCTTGACGATGATGCGCGCCGCGAGCATGTGGCCGTCGCGCTGCAGCAGCTCGACGAGCGTGCGCCCGGATTTGTCGTCGGCCTCGGTCCGCGTGTCGGAGACCGTCATCACCGCGATGTTGACGGGGAGAAAGGGGCGTGAATCGTCGATGCGGGACATGGCGCCATCAGCTGCTGTTTGCGGGGGCGATTAGAGCAGGAACTGCGCCACGCTGTATAGAGAAGAGGGACCGCTTCGTGGCAGCGGCCGCGGCGCCGGCCGGCAATGCGCCGAAGAAGCCCGCGCCGCGCCCAGCGGTCAGTTGGACGCGGTCTGGTTCTTGTCCTGGCTGTTATAGGTCGGCCAGGCGCCGGTGGCGACGGCGTCGAGCGATGTCGTCTCCTGGCCAAGCCGGTTCTGGTAGATCCAGTAGCTCGCCATGATCCGCTCGATGAACAGCCGGGTCTCGTGCGAGGGCAGGCTCTCGATGAACAGCAGCGGATCGTCGTTGGCGCTGGCGCCGATCGAGCCTTTCCATTTCTGCAGGTTGCCGGGGCCGGCGTTATAGGCGGCGGCCAGCATGAAAAGGTCGTCCTTGACCGAGGATTCCCGCATCAGGCGCTGGATGTACTTCTGGCCGATGGCGATGGAGACCAGCGGATCCTTGAGGTTTGCCGCGTCATTGTTGCTGACGATGCGGGCGGTGCCCGGCATCAGCTGCATCAGGCCCTTGGCCCCTGCCGGGCTGACGGCATAGGGGTTGAAGCCTGATTCCTGGCGCATGATGGCGTAGAGCAGGGCGCGATCGATGGAGAAGCCGAGCTTCGGCTTCCAGGACGGCACCGGATACATGGCGGCGTCGATGTATTCGCCGTCCTTCACCCGATGGCTGGCGCCGATGCGGAGGGCGAGGGAGGGCATGCGGTAGGCCTGCGAGAAGGCAAGCAGCGCCCGGGCCAGATCCGGATTGCCCTTGGCGCTGTCCTGCAGGATGAGCAATTCCTTTTCCGCCGCGGTCAGCTGCCCGAGCTGGATCAGCGCCAAGGCACGCTTGCCGGCACCGGATGTCATCAGCAACTGGCCGAGATCGGTGGTCAACTCCGGCGTTTCCCAGTTGTAGTCGGCCTCGATACCGAGGGCGCGCTGCGCCAGCTGGCCATAGAAGGTCCGCGGATACTGGTTCGCCGCCTTCAGCCACTTGCTGACCTGTTCCGGCTGCTTGTTGCGGAGGAAGGCGCGGGAGGCCCAATAGGCCGCCGCCGACCGGTTCCAGGGCGAGCTTTCGGTCTTCTCCGCTGCCGCCGAGAAATGCTTGGCGGCGGTGCCGAAATCCTTCTTGCGCCAGGCGGCCAGCCCGGCCTGCCAATCGGCATCGCTATCCGACACGCTTTCGTCCGGCGAACCGACGCGGGTGATGTCCTGCTTCGGCTTGGTCAGGGAGGTGGCGCCCTTGGCCAGGGCCAGACTGTAGATCGCCCCGGCATCCGGCAGCATCGAATAGGCCCGCAGCCAGTCGGCCAGTTCCTTGGGCTTGGAATTATATTGCGGGGACAGGTAGCGGGCGGCCAGGACATGGCCAAGCAGCGACTGATCGGTCAGGTCGCCGATCAAGGCGTCGGCGCCCCGGAGGTCGCCCTGGGCCTGGTCGCGGAAGATCGACCGGTAGCGGTCGGCATTCACCTGGTCGAGCGGGCGCGGCAGGTCGATACCCACCAGCTGCACGTCATCGCCCGGCAAAGCAGCGGTCGTGTCCTGGGCGAGGCTAGGTTGAGCCAGGCTTGGAGCGGTCGCTGCGAAGAGCGCCGCTGAGATAGCGGTCAGAGCCAGCATCTGGCGCCAACCGTTATAAGCACGGTACTGCTTCAAGGTATCGCCCCCTTGAATTTGCCCGCCGGACCGTCCGGCGAGTCATACTTTCTTAACTATTCGACCTTTTTCTGGAGTCAGGGGTAGACGATCGAAACCGGCCTGTCCAGAAAAAATGGCACCTTAGGATCAACAGATATGGTGCCGAAGGTACCGTTAACTACTACATATTGATTTTGTCACAGAAAAGTTTTGGGTTAACTCGATCCCTATGCGATTGCACTCGGTCCAAAGCGGCTAAATTCTTAGACTTATTCTAGTTAATTTTTGGCGCCTTGGGCCCGTCTGGAAGCGCCCAACCGGTGCCTTTCCCGGTCAGCTGATCAAACCCCGAGCGCAGTCATTCGTTCCCGGAGTTTGAGGAGGTCGCGCCAGGTTTCGCGCTTCAGGGCAGGCTGCCTGAGGAGATAGGCGGGATGGAAAATCGGCAGGGTCGGGATCGGGGCGGCGATGCCGTCGGATAGGTAGTCGAACCAGCGGCCGCGCAGGCGGGTGATGCCCTCATGGGTCCCGAGCAGCATCTGGGCCGACGATCCGCCGACCAGGACCAGGATCCTGGGTGCTACCAGTTCTATGTGGCGCAGGACGAAGGGCAACTGAGCGGCGAGTTCGGCGTCGGTCGGCTTGCGGTTGCCCGGCGGCCGCCAGAAACAGACATTCGTTATATAGAAGGTGGTTCGGTCGAGGCCGATCGCCGCCATCATCCGGTCGAGCAGCTGGCCGGAAACTCCGACGAAGGGCAGGCCCTGGCGGTCCTCGTCGGCGCCGGGCGCTTCGCCGACCAGCATGATCCGGGCCTTGGGATTGCCGTCGGCGAAGACCAGATTGGTGGCGGTCTTGCGCAGCGAAACCCCGTCGAACTGCGCCAGAGCTTCCCGCAGGGCCTCCAAGGACTGGGCGGCCCGGGCGGCGCTGCGGGCGGAATCCACCGCGGCCTGGTCCAGCGGACCCAGGGGTTTTGCCGCAGCCGGCGCGGCGGCGACCGGGCTTTCCGGCGGTTTCATCGCGGGTTCGCCCGGTCGTGGCACCGGTGGAGCCTGGCGCGGCGCCGGTTGCGCCGCTGCGCCCGGACCCGGAACAGCCGTCGCGCCAAGGCGGCTTTGTGCCGTCTCTTCAATAGCTTCGTCGGCACCCCACTCGATATAGAGTTTCAGCAGCGCCAGGGCTCCGGCGGCAGTCCGGGCGGTCGGGTCGGGATCGGGAGGGGTGTCGGCGGAATGCATTCCGGCAGACTAGCATTGCGGTAATCTGCAGGACAAATGCTCGGGCATCGCGATCGGGGCGCCATTGTCACCGATCCGCCGGAGATGTAACAAGCTCGCCAGCCGGAACGGGCGGGATCACGGGAGGACGGCATGGATCGCGACATTATGGAGTACGACGTGGTGATCGTCGGGGGCGGGCCCTCCGGCCTGAGCGCCGCGATCCGCCTGAAGCAGCTCGCCGTCGAGCAGGGCCACGAGGTCTCGGTCTGCGTCATCGAGAAGGGCGCCGAGATCGGTGCACATATATTGTCGGGCGCGGTGCTGGAGCCGCGGGCGCTCAACGAGCTCATCCCCGATTGGAAGGCGAAGGGCGCGCCGCTCAATACCCCGGCCCAGGACGACAACTTCCTGTTCCTGACCGCAACCAAGGCCTATCGCCTGCCGACCCCGCCGCAGATGCACAATGCCGGCAACTACATCATCTCGCTCGGGAACTTCACCCGCTGGCTGGGCCAGCAGGCGGAGGGGCTGGGGGTCGAGATCTATCCGGGCTTCGCCGCCGCCGAGGTGCTGTATGACGAGAAGGGCGACGTCAAGGGCGTCGCCACCGGCGACATGGGGATCGGCAAGGACGGCCAGCCGACCGCCAATCACACGCGAGGGGTCGAACTCCACGGCAAGCAGACGGTCTTCTCCGAAGGCTGCCGCGGCTCGCTGACCAAGGGGCTGTTCGAAAAGTTCAAGCTGCGCGACGGCGCCGACCCGCAGACCTTCGGCATCGGCATCAAGGAGCTGTGGGAAATCGAACCGGCCAAGCACCAGGCGGGCAAGATCATCCACACCGCCGGCTGGCCGATGGACTGGAAGACCTATGGCGGTTCCTTCCTCTATCACCTGGAGAACAACCAGGTGGCGGTGGGCTACGTGGTCGGGCTGGATTACGAGAACCCCCACCTCTCGCCTTTCGAGGAGTTCCAGCGTTTCAAGCAGCATCCGGCGATCCGGCCGACATTCGAGGGTGGCCGGCGCATCGCCTATGGCGCGCGGGCGATCAACGAGGGCGGATTCCAGTCGATCCCGAAGCTCACCTTCCCGGGTGGCGTGCTGATCGGCTGCACCGCCGGCTTCCTCAACGTGCCGAAGATCAAGGGCACCCATAGGGCGATGAAATCCGGCATGACCGCGGCCGAGGCGATCTTCGCGCATCTAAAGGCCGGCGAGACCGGCGGCGAGGTCATCGCCTATCCGGAAAAGCTGAAGCAGAGCTGGATCTGGGAGGAGCTGCACAGCGTCCGCAACATCCGCCCGAGCTTCCACTGGGGCGTCTATCTCGGCTTCATCTATTCCGCGCTGGACACGTTCCTGTTCCGCGGCAAGGCGCCATGGACCTTCCACCACAAGCCGGACAACGCCTCGCTGAAGAAGGCCTCGGAGATGCCGAAGATCGTCTATCCGAAGCCGGACAATGCCGTCAGCTTCGACCGGCTGTCCTCGGTGTTCCTCTCCGGCACCAATCACGAGGAGAACCAGCCGGCGCATCTGACGCTGAAAGACAAGAGCGTGCCGATCGAGGTGAACCTCGCGCTCTACGATGCGCCGGAACAGCGCTACTGCCCGGCCGGGGTCTACGAGATCATGCGCGATGCCGACGGCAAGAATCCGCGGCTGCAGATCAATGCGCAAAACTGCGTGCACTGCAAAACCTGCGACATCAAGGATCCCACCCAGAACATCAACTGGGTCGTGCCGGAAGGCGCCGGCGGGCCGAACTACCCGAATATGTGATGCCTGAGGCGGGTCGGTCAGGGACGGGTAAGCTATTCAGATTGCTCGGTTCCTGCTAAGAATGGTGGTGGCGGCCCTGCCGGCCGCGAAAGGAAACCGTCATCTTGCGCGAACGTCACCGGCTGCAGCCGAAATCCAGATTTAATCCCAAAGCCTTAGCCCTGGTCCTGCTGCCGGCGTTGCTGGCCGCCTGCCAGGGCGGATTGCCGGCCGCGGCCGAAACCCCTGCGACGCCGCCGGGCGGGGTCGGCGGCCCGATCAGCTGGTCGGCGGCGGGCGCCTATCTGGCGGGACAGCACGCCATCGAATCCGGCGACGCCAAGGCCGCCGCGGAACTCCTGCCCTTGGCCCTGAAGGCCGACCCGAAGAATGATCGCCTGGCACAGCAGACCCTGGTCGCGCTGCTGAGCAGCGGTCAGATCGACGAGGGCGTCAAGCTGGCCAGCGATCTCGAGGCGCGCGGCATCAAGGCGCCGCTGCTGTCGATCACCCTGGTCCTCGCCGAGATCAAGCAGCACGACTATGCCGTCGCCCGCCGCAATCTGGCGGGGATCGGCGAGGACGGCGCCGGCCGGATCGGCCAGCCGCTGATCGAAGCCTGGCTGACCCTCGGCACCGACGATCTCGCGAAGGCCATGGCGGCGCTGAAACCGCTGGATGCGATCGACGGCCTGAAACCGGTGGTCGAGGTCCATTCGGCGCTGATGGAAGATTTCGCCGGCCATCCGGACCTGGCCGAGAAGCGCTTCCTGGCGCTGGCCGACCAGGACCGGCTGACGTCGCACGTGGTCGAGGTCTATGCCGATCTGCTGCACCGCCAGGGGAAGGACGACGCCGTGCGCGGCCTGCTCGCCAAGTTCCGCGAACAGGCGCCCGGGGTCGGGTCGGCCATGGCTGACGGTATCGAACGCAATCTCGCCGCGTCGGTCACGAAGCAGCCCTATGTCGGCAGCGTCGACGAAGGCGTCGCCGAGGTCCTGTTCGATCTCGCCAGCCTGCTGCGCTCGGAGAACCTGGACAGCCAGGCCGTCCTGTTCGGTCGCCTGGCGCTCTATCTCAATCCCAATCTCGACATCGCCAAGCTGCTGGTCGCCAATCTGCTGGAGAACGGCAAGCATTACGAAGCGGCGGTGGAGCTCTACGGCACCATCGGCGCCAAATCGCCCTACCGCTGGAGCGCCGAGCTGTCGATTTCCGATGCGCTGCGCGAGCTCGGCAGGACCGAGGAGACGCTGACGCTGCTCGGCAATATGGTGAAGGAAGAGCCGACCCGCTCCGATGCGGCCATCGCGCTGGGCGACCTGCTGCGCCACGAGAAGCGGTTCGAGGAGGCGGCTGCGGCCTATTCGGTCGCCATCGAACGCACGCCGAAGCCCGGTGCCGGCGACTGGTCGATGTTCTATTTTCGCGGCACCGCCTACGAGCGGGCGAAACAGTGGGACAAGGCGGAGCCGGATTTCGTGAAGTCCCTAGAGCTGTCGCCGGACCAGCCCTACGTGCTCAACTACCTTGCCTATACCTGGGTCGAGCGCCGGGAAAATCTCGACAAGGCGCTGAAGATGCTGGAGGCCGCGGTCGAGCAGCGGCCGGAGGAGGGCTTCATCGTCGACAGCCTGGGCTGGGCCTATTTCCAGCTCGGCCAGTTCGACAAGGCGGTCAACTACCTCGAGCGCGCGGTGGAACTGCAGCCCGAAGACCCGGTGCTGAACGACCATCTCGGCGACGCCTACTGGCGGGTCGGGCGGCAGAACGAGGCCCGCTTCCAGTGGAGCCGCGCCCTCAGCTTCAAGCCGGAAGACGATCAGGTGCCGATCATCCAGAAGAAGATCGAGGACGGGCTCGGCGCCGACGCCAAGAAGACCCAGCAGGACGGCTGAGCCGCCGATCCTCGATGCTGGCGCGCGCCAAGATCAATCTCTACCTGCATGTCGTCGGCAAGCGGCCGGACGGCTATCACCTGCTGGACTCGCTGATCGTCTTCGCCGAATGCGGCGACGAGATCGCTGTGGCGCCTGCCGACGACCTGTCGCTGCAGATCGACGGCCCGTTCGCGGCGGGATTGAGCGCCGCCGGCGACAACCTGGTGCTGCGGGCAGCGCAGGGGCTGCGGGAACTCTGCGGGATCAAACGCGGCGCCGCGATCCGTCTCACCAAGAACCTGCCGCTCGCTTCCGGTATCGGCGGCGGATCGGCCGACGCTGCGGCGACCCTGCTGGCGCTGATCGATCTCTGGGGCGCGGCGCCGGCGCATGCGGAGCTCTATGCCCTGGCCCTGCGGCTCGGCGCCGACGTGCCGGTCTGTCTCGATGGACGGCCGAGCCTTGTCGGCGGGATCGGCGAGGATATCGCCGCCGCCGGATCCTTGCCTCCGGCCCACCTGCTCCTGGTCAATCCGCGCGTACCCACGCCGACGCCGCAGGTCTTCAAGGCGCGCCGCGGCGGGTTTTCCGCACCGACCCGCTGGCGGCAGGGTCCCGCCACGGTCGCCGAGCTCGGCGCGGCCCTGGCTGCCTGCAGCAACGACCTGACCCAGGCCGCCATCGAGGTGGCGCCGGTGGTGCGCGACGTGCTGACGGAGATCGCGGCGACGCCGGATTGCCTGTTGGCGCGGCTGTCGGGAAGCGGGGCTACCTGCTTCGGTCTCTACCCCTCGGCGCGGGCCGCGGAAGCGGCGCGACAGATGGTTCTGGAGAAGCGTCCGGGCTGGTGGGCCGTTGCCGCACCGATCACGGCCTAAGGCGCTAGCGGCGTTTCTGCAATTCGTGTCGCAGCAGGGCGATGCGGTCGTTGCCCCAAAACATCTTTTTCCCGGCGACGAAACTCGGAACACCGAAGACTCCGGCCGCGATCGCGGCCTCGATGTTGGCCCGGTGCAGCGCCGCGGCCGCCCCTGAATCGATCCCAGCAACGATCGCCTTGCCATCCAGCCCGGCGCGGTCGGCGAGGCGGGCGATCGCGGCATCGTCCGCGGGGGTTTCACCCCTGACCATGACGGCGTCAAAGAGGGCCCGAACATAGGCGGGGCAGCAATCGAGCGCGGCCGCGGACACGGCCGAGAGATTGATCCGGAGCCAGTCGCCCTTGTCCCAATCCGGCGAGATCAGCGGTACGCCATAGAGGTCCGCCCAGCGGGTGACGTCGGTGCCGCGGTAGGCCGGGTCGTACTGGCCCGACTGTCCCCCGTCCGCGAAGGGGTTCTTGCCGCGGGCCTCCAGCAGCTTGAACAGGGCGAGCGGACGCCAGGCGATCGTGACGCCGAAATCCCGCTCCAGCGCGGGCAACTGGGTCGTCGCCAGGTAGGAATAGCGGCTGTCGATGGAAAAATAGAAATCGATCGTGCGCATGCCGGCAGGCCTCCCATTGTCTCTCTGCATCATAGAAGCGATCCCGCCATTCGGGAATACGGGCCGGGCTAGTCCGTGCGCCGGCTGCCGCGCAAGCGGTCGAACATGACCGCGATGATGATGAAGCTGCCGACGAAGCTGCCCTGCCAGAAGGTGCTGATGCCGAGCAGGATCAGGCTGTTGCGGATCACCTCGATGAGCGCCGCGCCGACCACGGCGCCGATCACCGTCCCGCTTCCGCCCATGAGGTTGGCACCGCCGATGACGGTGGCGGCAATGACCGAAAGCTCCATCGACTGGCCGAGATTGGTGGTGACGCCACCGAGCCAGCCGACCTCGAGGATCCCGGCGATGCCGGCGGTGAAGGCTGAGAACATGTAGACGCTGATCTTGACGCCCCGAACGTTGACGCCGGTCAGCACCGCGGCCTGTTCATTGCCGCCGATGGCGAAGACATGGCCGCCCCACTGCGTCCAGCGCAGGCAGAAGCCGGTGATTGTGGCCATGACCGCCAGCACGATGACCGGATTGGCGAGACCGAAGGTCATGCCGCCGCCGATCCAGAGCAGGTTCGCCTGGTCGGGTCCGAACTGGTAGACCATCTTGTTGTTCGAGGCCACCATGGCCAAGCTGCGGGCGACCGAGAGCATGCCGAGCGTGACGACGAAGGGCGGCATCCCGAGATAGGTGATCAGCAGGCCGTTGGTCAGCCCGACCGCCAGGGCGGCACCCAAAGCCGCGGCGGCACCGATCCAGATCGAATAGCCGGCATTCATCAGCACGCCGAGGATGATCGCGGAAAGGCAGAGCGTCGAGCCGACCGAAAGATCGATGCCGCCGGTGATGATGACCGCCGTCATCCCGAGCGCGATGATGCCGACGAAGGCGAAATTCCTGGTCACGTTGAACAGATTCTGCGGCGTCGCAAAGGCGGTCGCCGTCAGGCTGAGGACGATGCAGGCGATGACCGCCGCGACGAAGACCCAGAAGGCCTGGTGCGAGATCAGCCGGCTGAAGCGGCTATGGGTCTGGGTATTGATGATTTCCTGCAGGGTCATCTTCGCCTCACGCCGCTTCGATCGCGCCGGTGATCAGGCCGGTTACCTCCTCGGGGGAGGTGGCGGCGACCGCCTTGTCGGCAACCTTCCTGCCGCGGCGCAGCACGATAATGCGGTCGGCGACCGAAAAGACGTCGGGCATGCGGTGGCTGATCAGAACCACTGCCATGCCCTGTTCCCGCAGCTGATGAATGAGGTTAAGCACCTCAGCGATCTGGCGCACGGAGATGGCGGCCGTCGGTTCGTCCATCAGCACGATCTTTGCGTCGGCCAAACGGGTCCGGGCGATGGCAACCGCCTGGCGTTGACCGCCCGACATCTGGCGCACCAGATCCCGCGGCCGGGTTTCGGATTTGAGTTCGGCGAACAGCTCGCCTGCCCGCTGATACATGGCTGCGTAGTTCAGGATTCTGAAGGGCCAGAAGCCCTCAAAAATTTCTCGCCCCAGGAATACGTTAGCCGCCGCCGTGAGGTTGCTGCACAAGGCCAGATCCTGGTAGACGATCTCGATTCCGCATTGCCGCGCCTCGATCGGCCGATGAAAATGCCTCTCTTCGCCTTGGATCGCGATCTTGCCGTGCGATGGCGGGAAATTGCCGGCGATCATCTTCACCAGCGTGGATTTCCCGGCGCCGTTATCCCCCATCAAGCCGACGACCTCGCCCGGCTCGATGCTCAGGGAGACGTCGGACACCGCCTGGATGGCGCCGAAATTCTTCGAGATCGAGCGCAGCTCGAGCACCGGCATTCGTCTTCCTCCCGATGACCCCGATCCTTAAACTCATTGCCGAGGCCTTGTGCCACTATATGCCGGTTTGCTCCGACCGACACCAGCAGGCGTTTTTCGCGACGGTACCTGAAGGGAATGAAATCGATTTCCCTTATGTACGATAATAATGTTTGAAATGTATGATAATAGGAGAATAGAGTTTGGCAACCCCCTGGGGAGGGGGACGGAATCGGCGGCGCGTGTGGATCGGCCCGAAGGTCGAGCGACGCGAAACTCCGGTGCCAATCTGGGGACCAGACGATGCTGATACTTGTTACCGGAGCAGCGGGCAAGGTCGGCCGGACCTTCATCGGGAAGATGCGGGCCGATCCGCGCTGGCGGAAGGCCCATATCCGCGCCCTCTGCCACAATCGCATGCTGCCCGAGGACGACCGCCTGTCGGTACAGCGCGGTTCCATCTCGGATCCCGCCGTGGTCGATGCCGCCATGCGCGACGTCACCCATGTCGTTCACCTGGCCACCTGCAAGGAGACGCCGCTCGACGTCATGGACGTGACGGTGAAGGGGATGTTCTGGCTGCTGGAAGCCTTCCGCAAGAGCCCGACCGCAACGCAATTCATCCTGATCGGCGGCGACGCGGCGATCGGCCATTTCTTCTATCGCCACACGGGGCCGATCACCGAGGCCGCACCGCATATGGCCTATCCGGGCTGCTATGCGCTGTCCAAGGTCCTGGAAGAGGTGATGCTGCAGCAGTATTTCGTGCAGTACGACATCAACGGCTGTTGCCTGCGGGCTCCGTGGATCATGGAAAAGGATGATTTCAAATACAGCCTCTCCTTCGGCGACGACGTTTTCGGCGGCCCGGTATGGAAGGACATGGTCCCGGCCGCGGATGCCAAACGCTTTCGCGAGTCGGGTACCGTTCCCATTCTTCTGGACGCCGACCGGCGGCCGCTGAAACGCAATTTCGTGCATGTCGAGGATCTGGTGTCCGCCATGCAGGCGGCGCTCGACAATCCGCGGGCCCGGCAGCAGCTCTTCAACGTCAGTCTCGACCGGCCGGTCGACTACGGCGAGGCCGCCGCCTATCTGCGGCGCACCCGCGGCCTCGACGGAATCGAGATCCCCAGTTCCTATCACTCGAATTGGATGGACAACAGCAAGGCGAAATACCTGCTCGACTGGCGCCCGGAATACGACGTCGAGAAACTGATCGACGCCGCCTGGGCCTATGAACGGCGTCCGGATGACCCGCGTCGGGTCTGGTATCCGGGCTGATCGCGTGACCGGCGGGATGAAGAAAGTGCCGGCATGAACCTGCGTGACCACCGGTATTCAACAATGAAACGACAATTGGGAGGACAGCAATGAAGTTCACACTCGGTCTACTTGCGACGGCGGCAATCGCCCTGTCGACGCAAGCCGCGGCGGCGGAGGACAAGATCCTCGCAATCGTGGTGAAGGGGCTCGACAACCCGTTCTTCGAACAGATTCATCTCGGCTGCGAGAAGGCCAATGCCGAACTCAAGGGCAGCGGCTATCAATGCCTCTATACCGGTCCGGCCTCGAGCGCCGACGAGGCCGGCGAGGTGCAGATCGTCGACGACCTGCTGACCAAGGGCGTGGCGGCGATCGCCATTTCACCCTCCAACGCGCCGGCGATGGCCAACCTGCTGAAGCAGCGCGCGCCGCAGATCCCGATCATGACCATCGACGCCGATCTCGGCAAGGATGACGCCGGGCTGCGCAAGACCTATCTCGGAACCGACAACTACCTGATGGGCGTCAAGTTCGCCGAATACCTGCAGAAGGCCAAGCCGAAGGGCGGGACGATCTGCCTGCAGCTCGGCAATACCGCGGCCGACAACATCAACGCGCGCGCCGCCGGTACCCGCGATACTCTGGCGGGTGCCAAAGGGACCGATCGCCTGACCGGCCAGAACGGCTGGACCGAGGTCGACGGCTGCCCGGTCTATACCAACGACCAGGCGGACCTCGCCAACCAGCAGATGTCGGACACCTTCACCGCACATCCCGATCTCGACGCCTTCGTGCTCGAGGGCGGCTGGGCGCAGTTCGCGCCGCAGGCCTATGCCCAGGTCACCGACCAGGTCATGGACAAACTGAAGAGCGGCGACCTGGTGATCGTCGCCGGCGACACGCTGCCGCCGCAGATCGACGCCTTGAAGCAGGGCCGCAGCTACGTGCAGGTCGGGCAAAGGCCCTTCGAGATGGGCTACAAGGCGCCCTTCGTGATGAAGGACCTGGTGGAAGGCAAGGCCGTCGAAGGCACGCTCTATACCGGCCTCGACGAATGCACCCAGGCCAATGTCGATACCTGCATCGCCAAGTAGCCGCACGTCCACCGGCGCCATGTTTGGCGCCGGCTCCTGCTCTCCCTGCAGCCCGGGCGCTGTGTCGCAGCTTCGCGCCCGGGCCGCCTTTTCCTGCTAGTTCCGGCCGCTCAACAGTCCGCGGGCGACGACCTGGGCCTGGATCTCGGCGGCACCCTCGAAAATGTTGAGGATCCGCGCGTCGCACAGCACGCGGCTGATCGGATATTCCTGCGCATAGCCATTGCCGCCGTGGATCTGCAGGGCGTTGTCCGCATTCGACCAGGCGACGCGGGCGGCGAGCAGCTTTGCCATCCCGGCCGGGATGTCGCAGCGCCGGTCGCTGTCCTTCTCGCGGGCGGCGAAATAGGTGAGCTGGCGGGCGATCATGGTCTCGACCGCCATCCAGGCAAGCTTGCCGGAAATGCGCGGGAAGTTGACGATGGGCTGGCCGAACTGGATGCGCTCGCGCGCATATTTGAGGCCGAGCTCAAGCGCGCATTGCGCCACGCCGACGGCCCTGGCCGCGGTCTGGATGCGGGCGCTCTCGAAGGTTGCCATCAGCTGCTTGAAGCCTTCCCCTTCCTGGCCGCCCAGCAGGTTCTCCGCCTTCACCTCGAAGCCGTCGAAGGCGAGTTCGTATTCCTTCATGCCGCGATAGCCCAGGACGGGAATCTCGCCGCCGCGCATGCCGGTGGCGGGGAAGGGGTTGGCGTCGGTGCCGCGCGGCTTCTCGGCGAGGAACATCGAGAGGCCGCGATAGTCGCTGCTGTCCGGGTCGGTGCGGGCGAGCAGCGTCATCACGTCGGTGCGCGCCGCATGGGTGATCCAGGTCTTGTTGCCGGTGATCCGGTAGACAGCGCCGTCCCGGATCGCGCGTGTCCGCAGGCTGCCCAGGTCGGAGCCGGTATTGGGTTCGGTGAAGACGGCGGTCGGCAGGATCTCGCCGGAGGCCAGGCGGGGCAGCCAGTGGCGCTTCTGCTGCTCGGTGCCGCCGAGGCGGATGAGCTCGGCGGCGATCTCGGAGCGGGTGCCGAGCGAGCCCAGGCCGATATAGCCGCGGGACAGCTCCTCGGTGACGACGCACATGGCGAGCTTGCCCATGCCGGCGCCGCCGAACTCCTCCGGCACGGTCAGGCCGAAGACGCCCATCTCGGCCAGTTGCCCGATGACCTCGAGCGGGATGAATTCGTCCTTCAGGTGCCACTGATGCGCCGCTTCGCGATGGTCTTCGGCGAAGGCATGGAACTGGTCGCGGATGATGCCGAGGGATTCGTCGTCGAGCGCCGCCTCGCCGAAATTGCCGTCGGCGATCAGCAGGGCCAGACGCGTGCGGTTGCCCGCGGTATTGCCCTGGACGATCAGGTCGTCGGTGGCATCGAGGGCGCGGAACGCCGCCGGATCCAGGCCCAGATCGACGAGCCGGACGATCTCGCCTTGGCTCATCGGGAAGCCGCCACGGATCTGCGCCAGGTATTCGCCGAAGGCCATCCGCAGGATCAGCTGTTCGCGCTCGGTGAAGCGCCCGGTCGCCGCGAGGCGATCGGCCCAGTCCAGGATCTGCCGCAGCGCGTTCACATAGGTCGCGAGCCAGGCGAAGCCGTGGGCGGCAAACTGTTCGCGGTCCAGGGCCTTGGGATCGAGCTTGCCGCCGGCGGTGACCCGTTTCGCCACGGCGGCGCGCGCAGCTTCCAGCACGGAATCTGCGGCCGTCAGGCCATTGCGGCACGAATCGATGAGAGCCTGCGCGGTCATGGCCACCGATGGGAAAGCGGGTTGCGGCGAGGGCGGCGGGCGGGCCGGATCAGCCTTCCATGCAGTCTTCGATGGTCCGCCGGCCGGGACGCTTGGCCTGGATCAGCACCGCCATGTTGCCCGGCTTGTGCTGGTTCTTCCACATCTTCATGTGCGCCAGCGGAATGTCCTGCCAGGCGAAGACCTCCGACATGCAGGGATCGATGCGGCGTTCCACCACCAGGTGGTTGGCCTGGCTCGCCTGCAGGAGGTTGGCGAAATGGCTGCCCTGGATGCGCTTCTGCCGCATCCAGACGAAACGCGCGTCGAAGGTGATGTTGTAGCCGGTGGTGCCGGCGCAGAACACCACCATGCCGCCGCGCTTCACCACGAAGCAGGAGACCGGGAAGGTCGCCTCGCCCGGATGCTCGAAGACGAAATCGACGTCGATGCCCTTGCCGGTCACCTCCCAGATCGCCTTGCCGAAGGCCCGGCAGCGCTTCATGTAGTCGCCGTAGGCGGCCGTGTCGTCGACGTCGGGCAGCTGGCCCCAGCAGTCGAAATCGTTGCGGTTGATGACGCCCTTGGCGCCCAGCTGCATGACGAAGTCGCGCTTCGATTCGTCGGAGATGATGCCGATCGCATTGGCGCCGGCAGTGGCGATCAGCTGCACCGCCATCGATCCCAGGCCGCCCGAGGCGCCCCAGACCAGGACGTTGTGGCCCGGCCGCAGGATATGCGGGCGATGGCCGAACAGCATGCGATAGGCGGTCGCCAGGGTGAGCGTGTAGCAGGCGCTCTCCTCCCAGGTCAGGTGCTTCGGCCGCACCATCAGCTGGCGCGCCTGGACCCGGCAGAACTGGGCGAAGGAGCCGTCCGGCGTCTCGTAGCCCCAGATCCGCTGCGAGGGCGAGAACATCGGATCGCCGCCGTTGCATTCCTCGTCGTCGCCGTCGTCCTGGTTGCAATGCACCACGACCTCGTCGCCGACCTTCCAGCGCTTGACCTTGGAACCCACTGCCCAGACCACGCCAGCGGCATCGGATCCGGCAATATGCCATTCGGCCTTGTGCACGTCGAAGGGCGAGATCGGCTTGCCGAGCGCGGCCCATACACCGTTGTAGTTGACCCCCGCGGCCATCACCATGACGATGACCTCATCGGCCTCCGGCTGCGGGGTGGGGAGGACCTCGACCTGCATCGCGGTATCGGGCGGGCCGTGACGCTCGCGTCGGATCGCCCAGCCGTACATCTTGAGGGGCAGGTGACCGAGCGGGGGGATCTCGCCGAGTTCGTAAAGATCCTTCTTCACGTCGCCCGTCTTAACGCCATCGGACGCCTTTTGGTGCAATGGAATGATCGCCGCCGTCTCGCTCATGATGCCCCCGACCTTGGTTCACGGCGCCCGATTCTGAGCACCTGCACAATAGGCCATCATCCTGCCTTCGCAGATGCAACAGGGTCAATAGGGAAGTGGTATATTAGTGCGATGATTGCTAAGTTATTGAATTAATAAACTAATCAAATAGTATTATAAGCAATTAAATTTCAAGGACAGGTTGGCGGCGCAATAACCCCGCCCAGGAACGGCAACTTAGACTGCGCTGTGCTCGCGGTTAATGGGAGTTGCAGATCTCCTTCACCTTCTCCCAATCCGCATCGCTCATGGCCGGGTCGCCGGTGCGGTCATGCTCGGTGGCGGCGGCGCGTTCCTCCAGGCCGGGATGGTTCGACAGCCAGTCGGGCACCAGGGATTTCTCGTCCTTCTTGAGGTCGCGGAAGAAGCTGGCGAGACCGTCGGCATGGATCTTCGCCCGCTCCAGCAGGACGATGGCGCGGCCATCGGCTTCCCGCTCCATGTCGCGGGTATAGGAGAGCGTGGTGGCGAGCAGGGCGACATCGCCGGCAACGCTGCCGCCGAACATCAGGCTCAAAGCGGCACTGAGGCCGAGCTGCTGGATCATGCCGCGGGTCGGGTGGCGCAGTTCCAGATGTCCCATCTCGTGGGCCAGCACGCCGGCGAGCTGGTCCGGCGTCTGGGCACGATCGATCAAGCCGCTGAAGACGAAGATGTGATTGCCCGGCATGGCAAAGGCGTTGACCTGCTTCATCCGCACGACATCGACAGTGACCGGCAGATCGGCGACTTCGGGCGGCGACAGCCGCTTGATCAGATCCTCGAGCGCGGTCTGTCCCGGCGGCGCCTTGCAGACATAGAGGCCGTCCAGCAGGGCTTCGCGCACCTTGTCGCCGAGCTTGTGCTCCCAGCTGCGCGGCACGTAGTTGGCGAGCCAGATGCTGCCGTCGCGCCAGCCGAAATAGAACCCGGCGGCGATCAGGAGTCCGACCAGTGTCCAGATCGCCCCGACCCGGAATCCATGCATCCGCGCCCGCCGCCGCCACTGGCCGAGATGCGGCGCCCCGGCCAGCAGGGCCTGGCGCGCGGCGCCGTCGAACAGGACGAGCCGCGGCAGGGGATCGTCGATCAGCCCGAGCGTGAGGCTGCCATTGACCTTGTTTTCGTCGACCACCTTCATGGCCAGCGCCGGCCAGATCGCAATCTGCCGGCCGCCATGCTCGACGATCCGCAGGCTTTGGCCGACATACTGCGTGACCACATTGCGCGCCACCGCCAGGCGCCCGTCGAAGAAGCGGTCGCGGCTCTGCGGTATCTCGTCGGGCGTGGCGGCGGTCGCGCTGGGGGTATCGGTCATGCGGAATCCGGCATTGCTGGCAGGCTATATGATGCCGGGATCGAAGGCTTCCAAGAGGCCTTCGCCGAACTTCGGCCGCGGCAGGTTGGACTGCGTGATCTTGGATCCGTCGATCTGGCCGTAGATCTGGATATTCCGCTCCAGGAACCGGATGGTCCTGTGCAGTGCGACCGGCAGTCCCAATCCGGCGGTAATGATGATGATGACGATGTTCCAGAACATGCGGTTGATATAGCGGCCGACGGTGATCGTGGTCCCGAAGTGCAATTCCGACATGGTGAGCTTGCCGGCGATTTCGCGGGCCGTTGCGACATAGTATTGCGCAAAGGCGATCAACGACAGGATAACCATCGCAAGATAGGCGAGTACGATGACCCAGATATTGTGTGCGACGATGTCTTCGATCTGCGCCTGGCGTGTCTCGGGGTCGGCGGCCGAAGACAGGATTGCCGAGACCTCTGCGATCGTCCCGTTCGCCGCCAATACGCCCCAGATGGCGGCGATTACCGCGGCGGTGCCGACGACGAATACCAGGATGCCCAGCACGAAGGCGAGATAGAGCGGCTTCGACGAGCTGTGGATCGCGGCCTTGGCGTCGCCGAAATAGCTGTTGTTCAAGCGGTCATCGATCAGGCGCATCTGCACCCAGGGCCCGGCCAGCCAGAGTGTCAGGCCGGCCACAACGGTGAGGAACATGGCCTTGATGCCCCAGAGCCAGGCAGAGCCCGTCATGCCGCCGCGCACGCCACGCCAGGAGGTCCGGGTGAGACGATAACGCTGTGCCGAATAGTGGGCGACGAAGATCAGATAGAAGATCAGCAGGCCGAAGACGAGGTTTGACAAAGTCGCCTGTGGCGAACCGGGGCCGCCGCCAAGCTCGATCGCCGCTTTGACAATGCCGGCCACGAAGAAGAATCCGAAGACGATCAGGAAGCCCTTGAAAAGTTCGCCGCCGGTGCCGGTATATTCGAAGCGATCGCCCTGCAGGCTGACATGGGACCAGATATAGCGGCGCAGGTTCGTCTTGCCCCAGAACCGGTAGAAGCCGAGGGTGACAATCGCGAGCAGCAGGTTCTTGATGAAGATGACGTAGATCTCGCTGAGGCGTCCGTCATAGACGAAACCCTGCCCGACGCCTGCCGGCGAGGCCCCGCCGCGATCGATGGTCACGTTTGCCATTTGATCCCCCGATGGATATCCGGATTACTTTATGAACAACCTGGCCTTGTAGGCAAGGCGGGCGAAATCCAGTGGAAGTTGGAGATTTTGGCGGCATCGGGCATTGACTTTCCTGGTGCCGCATGGATACTCGCGCCAGTATTCGTGGCGATTTGATCCGGCTTGCGGCCACGTTAAACAAGCAGCTAAAAAGGTTTGGGACACGCGTCAAACGCGCCTCGGCCTTCTCCGGTCGAGGTTTTTTTGTGTCCGAAAGGGTTCTGAAATGACGATCAAGCGTGAAATCCAGCCGAATTGGCGACCGGCCACCCGCATGGTGCATGGCGGCCAACTGCGTTCGCAATACAAGGAGACGGCCGAGGCGATCTACATGACCTCGGGCTATGTCTATGCCTCGGCCGAGGAAGCCGAGGCCGCCTTCGACAATTCGCAGCCGCGCTTCGTCTATTCGCGCTTCGGCAATCCGACCGTCGCCATGTTCGAAGAGCGCATGGCCTTGCTGGAAGGGGCCGAGGCCGCCCGCGCAACCGCAAGCGGCATGGCGGCCGTCTTTGCCTCGCTCGCCTGCCAGGTGAAATCCGGCGACCGAATTGTCTCTTCCGATGCCCTGTTCGGGTCCTGCCAGTTCATCCTGGCGGAGATCCTGCCGAAATGGGGGATCGTCACGGAATTCGTCGATGGCCGCGATCTCGAGGCCTGGAAGCGGGCACTGGCCAAGCCCACCAAGGTGGTGTTCCTGGAGTCCCCGTCCAATCCCAGCCTGCGCCTGGTCGATTTGAAGGCGGTCTGCGATCTTGGCCACAAGGCCGGCGCTTGCGTTGTCGTGGACAATGTCTTTGCCACGCCGATGTTGCAGCAGCCGCTGCAGGCGGGCGCCGACGTCGTGGTCTATTCGGCAACCAAGCATATCGACGGCCAGGGCCGCTCGCTGGGCGGCGTCGTCCTGGGGACGCAGAAATTCGTCACCGAGACGCTGCAGCCCTTCCTGCGCCATACCGGCCCCTCCTTGAGCCCGATGAACGCCTGGATCCTGCTGAAGGGTCTGGAGACACTGGAACTGCGCCTCGACAAGTCCTGCGCGACGGCGTTGGCGATCGCCGAGAAATTGACTGGCCATGCGAAAGTGGCGCAGGTCCTCTATCCGACGCTGCCCGGCTTCCCGCAATACGAACTGGCGAAGCGGCAGATGAAGGCCGGCGGCAGCGTCGTCAGCCTGTCCCTGAAAGGCGGAAAGACGGCCGCCTTCAGGTTCCTGAATGCCCTGCAACTGGTGCTGATTTCCAATAACCTCGGAGATTCGAAGTCGCTGGCGACCCATCCGGCGACCACGACGCACCAGCGCCTGACCGGGGAACAGCGGCTTGGACAGGGCATCGATGACGGGCTCATCCGGATTTCGGTCGGTCTGGAGGACGTTGCCGATCTCAGCGAGGACCTGCACCGGGCCCTCGACGCGGTATAACCGGGTCAGCCCGCTCTGCCTCGGCAACGCTTCGTAATATTATTGCCGATCAACGGTGATTGACGCACGGTATCTTGCCGCCATCCGGGTTACATCGCTATATTGCGGTGCACAATAGGCGGCGGGGAGCGGTTGAATGAGCGGCGGCGTGAAGCGGGACCAGCCCTGGCTGTTTCGGACCTATTCCGGTCACAGCTCGGCCAAGGCCTCGAACGAGTTGTACCGCACCAATCTGCAGCGCGGCCAGACGGGGCTATCGATCGCCTTCGATCTGCCGACCCAGACGGGCTACGACGCCGACCATCCTCTTGGCCAAGGGCGAGGTCGGTAAGGTCGGAGTACCGGTCAGCCATCTCGGCGACATGCTGACCCTGATGGACGGTCTGCCGCTCGACCAGATGAACACCTCGATGACGATCAATGCCACGGCACCCTGGCTGCTGGCGCTGTACATTGCCGCGGCCGAAAAGCAGGGGATCCCCCGCGCCGCTCTGCAGGGCACGGTGCAGAACGACATCATCAAGGAATATCTCTCGCGCGGAACCTACATCTTCCCGCCTGAGCCGTCGCTGCGGCTGATCACCGATGTCATCAGCTTCACCTATCGCGAGGTTCCCAAATGGAACCCGACCAACGTATGCTCCTATCATCTGCAGGAAGCCGGGGCGACAGCGGTGCAGGAACTGGCCTATGCACTGGCGACGGCGGTCGCCGTGCTGGATCACGTCCGCGCCTCGGGCCAGGTGCCGGCAGCCGATTTCGCCCAGGTGGTCGGGCGGATCAGCTTCTTCGTCAACGCCGGGGTCAAATTCGTTACCGAGATCTGCAAGATGCGGGCCTTCACCGAGCTCTGGGACGAGATCGCGCGCGACCGCTACGATGTCGCCGACCCGAAACTGCGGCGGTTCCGCTACGGCGTGCAGGTGAACAGCCTCGGCCTCACCGAGCAGCAGCCGGAGAACAACGTCTATCGCATTCTCCTCGAGATGCTCGCGGTCACCCTCAGCAAGGACGCCCGCGCCCGCGCCGTGCAATTGCCGGCGTGGAACGAGGCGCTCGGCCTGCCGCGCCCCTGGGACCAGCAATGGTCGCTGCGCTTGCAGCAGATCGTCGCCTACGAAACCGATCTCCTCGACTACGGCGACATCTTCAACGGGTCGAGCGAGATCGCCGCCAAGGTCGCCGAGTTGAAGCGCGAAGCGCTGGAGGAGTTGGCGCGCATCGATGCCATGGGCGGCGCCGTCGCCGCCGTCGAATCCAGCTACATGAAGCAGCGCCTGGTCGAATCGAATGCGCGCCGCCTCGCCGCCATCGAGTCCGGCGAGCAGATCGTCGTCGGCGTGAACAAGTTCGTCGAGAGCGCGCCGTCGCCCCTGGTCGGCGGCGAGGATGGCGGTTTCCTGGCGATCGACGATAAAGCCGAGGCCGAACAGATCGGCCGGCTGCAGGCGTGGCGCGAGACCCGCGACGCCACCGCCGTTGCCGCGGCCCTGAAGCGCCTGGAACAGGAGTCCCGCACCAGACAGAACATCATGGAGGCCTCGATCGCCTGCGCCCATGCCGGCGTCACCACCGGCGAATGGGGCGAAGTGCTGCGGCGCAGCTTCGGCGAGTATCGCGCTCCGACGGGCGTCGCGCGTGCGGTGTCGAACGCCAGCAGGATCGACATCGCCGGGCTGCAGGAGCGGGTCGGAGACGTTTCGGCCCGTCTCGGACGCCGGATCAAGATCCTGGTCGGCAAGCCCGGCCTGGACGGCCATTCCAACGGCGCGGAGCAGATCGCGGTCCGCGCCCGGGATGCCGGGATGGAAGTCGTCTATGAGGGCATCCGCCTCACGCCGGCACAGATCGTCAATGCAGCGCTGGAAGAGGGCGTGCACGTGGTCGGCCTCTCCATCCTCTCCGGATCGCATATCGCCCTGGTCGGCGAGGTCATGGAGCGGATGCGCAAGGCGGGGCTGGCCGATATTCCGGTCGTGGTTGGCGGCATCGTGCCGCCGGACGATGCTAGGCGCCTGCAGGAATTTGGCGTTGCCCGGGTCTACACGCCGAAGGACTACGATCTCAACGCGATCATGAGCGAGATCGTCGATCTCGTGGATTCCGCGCGCCCCAAGGCGGCATGAGCGATCCGCGCTATCGCGAAGCGCCGACGCCGCAGGGGCGGGAATTCGGCCGCAGCTTTCGCGCCGAGTTCGGCGACCTGCTGGCCTGGCGCCGAGACGTCCGGCACTTTCGCACCGATCCGCTGCCCGAGGCCCTGGTCGAGGAACTGCTGGATCTCGCCTGCCTGGCGCCGTCGGTCGGCAATGCCCAGCCCTGGCGCTTCGTCAGCGTCGACCGGCCGGAGAGCCGTGCCGCGGTCATCGCCAACTTCACCGCCGCCAACGCCCAGGCGCTGGACGGATATGGCGGGGAGCGCGCGGCGCTCTATGCCAGGCTGAAGCTCTCCGGGCTGCGGGAAGCGCCGCGGCAGTTCGCCGTGTTCTGCGACGAGGCGACCGAACAGGGCGCCGGCCTGGGCCGCAAGACGATGCCGGAGACCCTGCGTTATTCCGCGGTGCTGGCGGTGCATTCCCTTTGGCTGGCGGCACGGGCCCACGGCGTCGGCATCGGCTGGGTCTCCATACTCGATCCCGAGGCGCTGAAGCGAAGTCTCGACGTCTCCGCGGGCTGGTCGCTGGTCGCCTATCTTTGCCTGGGATATCCGGTCGCCGAGAGCCTGGAACCGGAGCTGCAGCGCGTCGGCTGGCAGGCGCGGCAAGCCATCTGTCGGCAGGTGCTGAAACGCTAGAGGCCGACCTGGGCCCGCTGCCGCAGCAGATGATCGGCGAGGACCACGGCCATCATGGCTTCGCCGACCGGGACCGCCCGGATCCCGACGCAGGGATCATGACGGCCGGTGGTCGAGACCTCGACCTCGGTGCCTTCGGTGGTGACGCTCCGGCGGGGCGTGTTGATCGAACTGGTCGGCTTCACCGCAAAGCGAACGACGACGTCCTGGCCGCTGGAAATTCCGCCCAGGATCCCGCCGGCCATGTTGCCGAGGAACTTCACCTTGCCGCTTTCCATCCGCATCTCGTCGGCGTTTTCCTCGCCGGACAGGGCGGCCGCCGCGAATCCGGCGCCGATCTCGACGCCCTTCACCGCATTGATGCTCATCATCGCCGCGGCGAGATCCGCATCGAGCTTGCCATAGAGCGGTGCGCCGAGCCCCACCGGGACCTGCGCGGCGACGATCTCGATGACGGCGCCGGTCGAGGAGCCGGACTTGCGCACCTCGTCGAGAAACCCCTCCCAGCGCTGCGCCGTCGCGGCATCCGGGCACCAGAAGGCGTTGTTGCCCGTCTCGGCCCAGTCCCATTTGCTCCGGTCGATGCCATGCGGCCCGATCTGGATCAGGGCGCCCCGGATCTCCACCGGGTCCGGCAGCAGGTGCGCCAGGACCTTGCGCGCGACGGCGCCGGCGGCAACCCGGCTGGCGGTTTCGCGCGCCGACGAACGGCCGCCGCCGCGATAGTCGCGAATGCCCTGGTACTTCGCCCAGTAGGTGTAGTCGGCGTGGCCGGGGCGGAACTGGTCCTTGATCTTCGAATAGTCCTTGCTGCGCTGATCCTCGTTGCGGATCAGCAGGGAGATCGGCGTTCCCGTGGTACGTCCCTCGAACACGCCCGACAGGATCTCCACCGTGTCGGGCTCGCGGCGCTGGGTGACGAAGCGTGACTGGCCGGGCTTGCGCTTGTCGAGCCAGGTCTGGATGTCGGCCGGCTCCAGGGCGATGCCGGGCGGCGTGCCGTCGACCACGCAGCCGATCGCCGGCCCGTGGCTTTCGCCCCAGGTGGTGAAACGGAAGAGATGGCCGAAGGTATTGTGCGACATGGCGGCGGCAGAGCGATCAGTCGCCGCGGGCGCTGAAGTTCTTCAGCATCTCGGCGAGTTCGGCGGCCGCATCGGTCCGCATCATGCCGACGACATTGTAGCCGGAATCGACGTGATGCAGCTCGCCGGTGACGCCGCGCGAGAGATCGCTGAGGAGATAGAGTCCGGCGCCGCCGACATCGTCGATGGTGACATTGCGCTTCAGCGGCGCATTGAGCTCGTTCCACTTCAGGATATAGCGGAAATCGCCGATGCCGGATGCCGCCAGGGTCTTGATCGGCCCGGCGGAAATCGCGTTGACCCGAATCGCCTGGCCGCCGAGATCGGCGGCGAGGTAGCGGACCGAACACTCCAGCGCCGCCTTGGCGATGCCCATGACGTTGTAATGCGGCATCACGCGCTCGGCGCCGAAATAGGTCAGGGTCAGAAGGCTGCCGCCGTTCGGCATCATCGCCTGGGCGCGGTTGCAGACCGCGGTGAAGGAAAAGCAGGAGATGTCCATGGTCATGGCGAAATTCCGCCGCGTGGTATCGACGTACTTGCCCTTCAGCTCGTCCTTGTCGGAATAGGCGATGCAGTGGACGACGAAGTCGAGGCTGCCCCATTCCTTGGCGATGGCCGAGAAGGCGCTGTCGATGCTGCCGTCCTCGCTGACGTCGCAGGGCAGCACGATCTTCGATCCGACCGACTGGGCGAGCGGCCGCACGCGTTTTTCCAGCGCCTCGCCCTGGAAGGTGAAGGCCAGTTCCGCGCCATGTTCCGCGGCCGCCTTGGCAATGCCCCAGGCGATCGACCGGTCATTCGCGACGCCCATGATCAGGCCGCGCTTGCCGGCCATCAGCCCCAGCTTCTCCGTCATTCCATTCCCTCAAATTAGGCTGAAAACAGGTGTGGATATGGCAGCATCCTACACCATTAACCGAGCCGGTCAAAGAAACGGCATGGGCCGGTCGTGACGCAGAAATCCAGGTTTTCCAGAAGCTTATTCCTTGATCAGCTTGTCGCGGACGCTGTAGCCGTAGCCATGCGATTTGGTCCAGCGCTCGACCGCCTGTTCCAGTTCGGGATCGATTTCCTTCGGCAGGACGACGACAAATCGGATGTAGAGGTCGCCGGCCTTGCCGGCCTTGGCATCCTGCACCCCCTTGCCCTTCAAGCGCAGCTGGGTGCCGGTATTGCTGTGCTTGGGCACCTTCAGCGCGACCTTGCCGTCGACCGTCGGGACGGTGATGGTACCGCCGAGGATCGCCTCGGTGAGGGAAATCGGGCATTCCAGCAGGATGTCCCGCCCTTCGCGTTCGAAGAAGGCGTGCGGCCGGACCGAGATCTCGACGAAGGCATCGCCATTGGCGGCGCCGCCCTGTCCCGGCAGGCCCTGGCCCTTGAGCCGCAGGGTCTGTCCGTCCTCGGTGCCCGGCGGGATGTTCACGTCCAGGGTCTTGCCGTCGGAAAGGGTAAGGCGTTTCTTTGCCCCCTGCACCGCGTCGAGGAAATCCACTTCCGCCTTGTAGGTGACGTCGGCGCCGCGCATCTTGACCGTGGTTCGGCCCTTGCCGAAGCCGAAAAAGTCGCGGAACAGGTCCTCCTCGTCCGGATCCAGCCCGGCATCGTGCGGCCGCCCGCCGCGACCCGCGCCGCCGCCCCTTGAGTCGCCGCCACGGGGGTCGCCGCCACGGGGGTCGCCGCCGCGGCTCGCCCAGAACGCCGGCCGCAGGGTCCCGGTCTCGTCGATCTCACCCCGGTCGTAGCGCCGGCGGTTCTCCGGATCGGAAATGAAGTCATAGGCCGCCGTCAGTTCCCGGAACTGCGGCTCGACCTTCTTGTTGCCGGGATTGAGGTCGGGATGCAGGCGTTTCGCCAGGCGGCGATAGGCCTTCTTGATGTCGTCGTCGCTCGCGGTCTTCGCGACCCCGAGCACCTTGTACGGATCGGCCATGCGGCATTATCTCCCTGGACAGAAGGTAAGGACTAGCCCACGGAGCGACAAGAGGTTTGCGCTCGCAGGATCGGACGCCGGACCGGGCGGAATTTTCGCGCCGACCGGCCGGGCGGATATGCTAAAACCGACCCCGGAGACAGGCCGGCGACGGCCAGAGAGACTGAGTCGAAGCGGATTGAGATGGCCAATCAGACCGAAGATCGCAACCTGACCCCGGCCGCGGCGCGCCACCCGGCCGGCGAGCCTTACGCGCATTTCGCCAGGTGGTTTGCCGAAGCCGAGGAAAAGGAGCCCAACGATCCCAATGCGATGGCCCTTGCGACCGTCGGGCCGGACGGCATGCCTTCGGTCCGGATGGTGCTGCTGAAGGGCTATGACGACCAGGGTTTCGTGTTCTATACCAACTACGAGAGCCGCAAGGGCACTCAGCTTCTGGGCAGCATGAAGGCGGCAATCTGCCTGCATTGGAAATCGCTGCACCGCCAGGTCCGTGTCGAGGGCGCGGTCGAGACGGTGACGGATGCCGAGGCCGACGCCTATTTCCACAGCCGCGCCAAGGCGAGCCAGATCGGGGCCTGGGCGTCCAAGCAATCGCGGCCGCTGGAAAGCCGCTTCGAGCTGGAGAAGCGGGTGGCGCAGTTCACCGCGAAATATGCCATTGGCGAGGTACCCCGCCCGACCTATTGGTCGGGATTCCGCATCCTGCCGCAGCGCATCGAATTCTGGGAAGATCGGCCGTTCCGCCTGCACGACCGGCTGGTCTATTCCCGGTCCGGCGACGGCTGGACCTCGGAAAAGCTCTACCCATGACCCAGACGGCGCCGGCGAGAATCACCTCGGAGCGGGCGGCGACGTTGATGCGCGCCGCCAGCGTCGCCTCGGTGGCGGCGGCCTTTGCCATGATCGGCGTCAAGTTCTATGCCTATCTCGAGACCCAATCGGTCAGCCTCCTGTCCACCCTGTTCGATTCGCTGCTCGATATCGGTGCCTCGATCGTGAACCTGTTGGCGGTACGCCACGCCTTGACCCCGGCGGATGCCGAGCATCGCTTCGGCCACGGCAAGGCGGAACCCCTGGCCGGCCTCGTGCAGGTGGCATTCATTCTCGGCTCCTGCGTCCTGCTGCTGGTCGAGGTCTGGGACCATTTCCTGCATCCAAAGCCGGTCACGAATGCCAGACTGGGTATCGGGGTGATGCTCCTGTCGATCGCGGTGACCGGCGTCTTGATCGCCTTCCAGCGCTACGTGGTGCGCGAAACCGGCTCGGTCGCGATCAAGGCCGACGCGGCGCATTACGGCAGCGACTTCCTGGTGAATATCAGCGTCATTGCCGCCCTGCTGCTGTCCACCTATCTCGGCTGGTGGTGGATCGATCCGGCCTTCGGCCTGCTGGTCGCCGGTTTCATCGGCCTCACCGCGATCTCGATCGGGCGCGATTCGCTGGACATGCTGATGGATCGCGAGATGGGCGATTCCGAGCGCGACCGCATCAAGGAGATCGTGCGCAACCACCCCGAGGTCCTCAGCCTGCACGATCTGCGCACCCGCATCGCCGGCCAGGCCAAGTTCATCCAGTTCCATCTGGAACTGGATTCCGAGGTCTCGCTGAAGGATGCCCATCGGATATCGGATGCGGTGGAAGACGACCTGATCCGGGCCTTCCCGGATGCCGAGATCATCATCCATCAGGATCCCTATGGGGTCGACGAGCGGCGCGCCCGCTTCGGCTGAGAGGACATCGCATGCCGACCGACGACAGAAAGACCCTGGTCCTGACCGGTGCCAGCCGTGGCATCGGCCATGCGACGGTCAAGCGCTTCAGCGACGAGGGCTGGCGGGTCATCACCTGTTCGCGCGAGGCCATACCGGACGACTGCAAGCGCGATCCGAACTGGACACATCACGTGACCGTCGATCTGGCGCGCCCGGAAGAGGCCGACAAGTTCGTCACCGAGGCCTTGCAGGTGCTGCAGGGCCGGCCGGTCCACGCCCTGGTCAACAACGCCGCGATCAGTCCGAAGACCTCCTTCAAGGAGCGCCTCGGCTGCCTGAATGGCGATGTCGCGGCCTGGCGCGAGGTCTACGAGCTCAATCTTTTCGCTCCTCTGCAGCTGGCGCGCGGCTTCGCCCGGTCGCTCCACCTCGGCAAGGGCTCGATCGTCAACATCACCTCGATCGCCGGCCATGCGATACATCCCTTCGCCGGCTCGGCCTATTCGACCTCGAAGGCCGCGCTGTCGGCGCTGACCCGCGAGCTTGCCGGCGAATACGCGCCACTGGGCGTGCGGGTCAATGCGGTGGCACCGGGCGAGATCGAGACGGCAATGATCGGCCCGGAATACGAGGCGCTCATCCCGCGCATCCCGATGGGGCGGATGGGGACTCCCGAGGAGGTCGCTGGCGTCGTGTTCCGCCTTTGCGGGCCGGATTTCAGCTATGTCACCGGCACCGAGATCTTTCTGACCGGCGGGCAGCACCTGTTCTAGGCGGCGGGTGGCGTGACGGCTAGAGCGAGGCGCGAAGCTTTCTGAACCAGTCCCGTCGCGCCTCGACCTCGCTGATGTCGTGGTCGAGCCAGGAGATGAGGTGGCCGCCCTGGTTCGCCCCGAGCGAGCCGCTCTGGTGCTGGCGAAGATCCAGGAGGCGGGTCAGTTCCTTCTCGCAGGCTTCCTCCAGCATCTCGCATTGCGCGCGGCGATCCTCGGCGGAAAGCGCATCGAAGAAATGCAGCTTGAGGGCGACGATGAGCTTGTTCACCTCGCCCATCGGGCCGCGCAGCTGGGTCGTCAGCAGCCGATGCAGCTCGGCGCGCCCGGCCTCCGTCAGACGCATGACCTGCTCGTCATGCGGCAGCTGGGCGTCTTCGGTGTCGATCAGGCCCTCGACCTTCAGAAGCTCCAGCGACGGTCCGAGGAGGTCGAGCGACGGACCGACGATGCGCGAGGTGATGTGGCGGATGTCGCGGGCCAGATCCGCGTAGCTGCGCGGCGACCGCGCCAGCAGGCCGACGGCCGCCAGCCGCACCGCTTCCGAGGGAACCAGGCTGTTATCCTTGTACATCCCGCCATTTTACCCGGAAGGCGGCGCGGCGTCCACGCAGCCGCAGGGCCCGCGGCGCCACTAGCCAGCCCGGCGCAGGGAGAAACTGCGCCAGATCTCCTGCAGCGCCCCGATCAAGGCATCGGTCATGGCGGCGTCATGCAGCGGGGTCGGCGTCAGGCGCAGGCGTTCGGTGCCCCTCGGGACCGTCGGGTAGTTGATTGGCTGGACGTAGATGTCGTAGCGCTCGAGGAGCAGCCCCGCGGCCTGCTTGCAGAGCGCGGCATCGCCGATCCGGATCGGCACGATATGGCTTTCGCTCGGCATCACCGGCAGGCCGGCCGCGGCCAGGCGCCGCTTCAGTGCCGCTGCGGCGGCAAGGTGCCGGCTGCGCAGCTCGCCTGCATTGCGGATCGCGCGCAGGCTGGCGCGCGCGCCGGCGGCGATCATCGGCGGCAGGGCGGTGGTGAAGATGAAGCCGGGAGCGAAGCTGCGCACGAAATCGACCAGGCCGGCCGAGCCCGCGATATAGCCGCCGATCAGGCCGAAGGCCTTGCCCAGCGTTCCTTCGATCACCGTCAGGCGATGGGCGATGCCCTCGCGCTCGGCGATGCCGGCGCCGGTGCGGCCGTAGAGTCCGACGGCGTGGACCTCATCGAGATAGGTCAAGGCGCCGAAGGAGTCGGCGACGTCGCAGATCTTCGCGATCGGCGCGATGTCGCCGTCCATCGAATAGACGGATTCGAAGGCGACGATCTTCGGCCGGGCGGGATCGGCTTGTGCCATCAGCTCGCGCAGATGCGCCGGGTCGTTGTGGCGGAACACCTGGTATTCCGCGCGGCTGTTGCGGATGCCGGCGATCATCGAGGCATGGTTGTCGGCATCCGAATAGACGATGACCTGGGGAATCTGCCGCGCCAGGGTGCCGAGCGCCGCCTCGTTGGAAATGTATCCGGAGGTGAAGAGGAGTGCGGCATCCTTGCGGTGAAATGCGGCCAGTTCCGCCTCCAGCCGGACCAGATCGTGCGAGGTGCCGGAGATGTTGCGCGTGCCGCCGGCACCGGCGCCGGACCGGTCGAGGGCCTGTTTCATCGCGGCGATCACGTCGGGATGCTGGCCCATGCCGAGATAGTCGTTGCTGCACCAGATGGTGACCTCGCGCGGCACCGCGTCCGGCCGCGCACGGTAGAGCGCCCGCGGGAATCGCCCGGCCTGCCGCTCCAGGTCGGCGAAGACCCGGTAGCGTCCCTCCGCCTTGAGCGCGGCCAGTCGCGCGTCGAACAGCGCGTCGAAATCGGACGGCAACCGGGACATCAGGCGATATGGCCTTCGCGCTTCAGCCAGGTCTCGGTATCGCCCAGCGCCTTGCGGAAGCGCGCGAACATGTCCCGGATCTCGGCCTCGCTGCAGATCAGCGGCGGGCAGAAGCAGATGGAATCGATCACCGGGCGCAGAATCACGCCGTGCTCATGGCCGAACTTGATCAGGGTCGCGCCGACCGCCAGTTTCGGGTCGAAGCTCTCGTGGGTCGCCTTGTTCTTCACCAGTTCGATGGCGCCGATGAGGCCGATGCCGCGGCATTCGCCGACCAGCGGGTGGTCGGCAAAGCTGTTGAGCTCCTTCAGGAACACCGGCGAGAGGGCGCGCACCTGGTCGACGATCCGCCGTTCCTCGTAGATCTTGATGGTCTCCAGGGCGACGGCGGCGCAGGTCGGATGGCCGGAATAGGTGATGCCGTGGCCGAAGACGCCGATCTTCGCGCTGTTGTCACGCAGCGCCTCGTAGACCCGCTGGTTGATCAGCACGGCGGCGATCGGCAGATAGGCGGCCGAGAGCTGCTTGGCCATGGTCATGATGTCCGGCTTCATGCCCATGGTCTCGCTGCCCCACCAGTTTCCGGTGCGGGCAAATCCGCAGATGACCTCGTCGGCGACCAGCAGGATGTCGTATTTCTTCAGGATGGGCTGGATCTTCTCCCAGTAGCCCTTGGCGGGGAACAGCACGCCGCCGGCGCCCTGGACCGGCTCGGCAAAGAAGGCCGCGATCGTCTCCGGGCCCTCGCGCTGGATGAGGGCCTCGAGATTGGCGGCAAGCCGCGTCGAGAATGCGTCCTCGCTTTCGCCAGGCTGGGCGAAGCGATAGTAGTGCGGGCAGTCGGCATGCAGGATGTTCTTGATCGGCAGGTCGAAATCCAGGTGCACGGCGGGCAGGCCGGTCAGCGATCCCGATGCCACGGTGACGCCGTGATAGCCCTTCACCCGGGCGATGATCTTCTTCTTCTCCGGGCGACCCAGGGCATTGTTCATGTACCAGATCATCTTGACGACGGTGTCGTTGGCCTCGGAGCCCGAGTTGCAGAAATAGGCCTTCGACATCGGCACGGGGGCCAGCTTCACCAGCTTTTCCGCCAGTTCGACGGTCACTGCCGGGGTCTTCTGGGTGAAGGTATGATAGAAGGGCAGGGCCTCCATCTGCTTCACCGCGGCGTCGATCAGCCGCTGTTCCTTGCCGAAACCCAGCGACGCGCACCACAGGGCCGACAGGCCATCCAGGTATTCCTTGCCGTCCTCGGTATAGACATAGGGCCCCTTCCCGTGGGTGACGACAAAGCCGCCCTCGGCCTCGTTTTTTTTCGCATTGGTGTAGCCATGGAAATGGAAGGCTGCATCGCGCGCCGAGAGCGAGTTCGGGCGGGGAGAACTGGAATCGAGGGGCATGGTCGTCTTTCCGGGTAAGATACGGTATGCCGCCGGGCCCGGACCGGGCCGCGCGCTGGCCTTCTGGATCGGGCGGTAATATCCTCTGGCCTCGAGCCGAAGTCAAAGGCCGGATTGTCTCCGGACATTCTGCCACAACCCGTTGAAATGGAGCAGTTTTATGGCTTTACGAATTTGCATCGGCGGCGCCACCGGCTGGACCGGAAGTGCGCTCGTCGCCGGTGTTCTGGCGGCCGAGGACCTGGAGTTGAGCGGCGCCGTGGCGCCGAAATCCGCCGGGCGGGACATCGGCGAGGTTCTGGGCCGGCCGGCGGCCGGCGTCAATGTGGCGGCCAGCGTCGCCCTGGCGCTGAAGGCAAAGCCGGCCGACGTCTATATCGACTACACCCATCCCTCGGCAGTGAAGGCCAATGTGCTGACCGCGCTCGATCTCGGCGTGCCCGCCATCGTCGGCACCTCGGGGTTGAGCGCCGAGGACTATGCCGAGATCGCCGCCCGGGCGGAAAAGCAGGGTCTAGGCGTGGTCGCCAGCGGCAACTTCTCCCTGACCGCCGCCTTGCTGACCCGTTTCGCCGTGAACGCCGCCAGCCATGTGGCGGATTACGAGATCATCGATTATGCGAAATATTCGAAGCCGGACGTGCCGTCCGGAACGGCGCGGGAAATCGCCGAGCGGATGGGGGCCATCCAGCCCAGCATCCCCGGCGTGGCGATCGACAAGATCCTGGGACCGAAGGAAACCCGCGGCGCCGATATCGGCGGCGGCCGCGTGCATTCGGTCCGGCTACCCGGCTACGTGATCGCGGTCGAGGTGATCTTCGGCATGAACGGCGAACGGCTGACCATCCGCCACGATGCCGGGACTTCGGCGGAACCCTATGTCGGCGGCACTCTGCTGGCGGCACGCCGGGTGGTCGCCATGAAAGGGCTGGTCCGGGGCCTGGACAACCTGCTGTTCGGGGCGATGTAGCGCCGCCGCTGCGGCTATTTCGACCAGGTCCGATAGCGCTGGGTGACCAGATCGTATTCCAGGACGCGATGGTTGTTGGTATCGCTGACCAGGATGCGATCGGGCCCGTCACTGACGATTCCGGCCGGCTCGGCCAAGGGCAGGCAGACATCGTCCTCGCAGTGGAACCCGTCGTCGAAGTCCCGCGCGGTTTCCTCGGCGAGGTCCAGCACGCGGATGGTGCCGTTGTAGCTGTCGGCCACCAGGATCGAGCCCGCCGGGCCGTCGTCGAACCAGGTAAGTCCCAGGCAATGCTGCAGCCGTGCCTCGTCCCAGTCGCCGTTGACATGGCCGAACTCGAATAGGCCCTTGCCCACCAGGGTCTTTACATGCCCATCGGCCAGGTCCAGGCAGCGGATGGACGACGTCTCGGAATCGGCAAAGAACAGGCGCGATTTGTCGGGATCCAGGGCCAGGCCCGAGGGCTGGGCCAGGTCGGCGTTCTGCGCCGGGCCGTCGGTGATGTCCTCGCGCAGGCTGCCGGCCAGGGGCGAGACCGTCGCCTCGTCGAGATCGACCACGCCCAGCTGGTGGCTGCCGGCATTGGCGAAAATGAGAAAGTTGCCGCGCAGTTCAAGATCCCAGGGCGACGCCAGCTCGACCGTCTGGATGGCCAGGGTCCCGGTCAGGCCGTGACCGCGCGTCCCGTTGCCCGCCAGGGTGGCCACGTGGCCGCTGGCGCGGTCGATTCGGCGGATGGCGTGGTTGCCGGTATCGGCGACATAGATCGCGGATTCGTCGGCGATCAGCCCCTGCGGGCTGTCGAACTGCGCGCTGCGCGGGATGCCGTCCTCGAACCCGGCCGCGCCGCTGCCGTAGCGCAGCAGCTCGGCGCCGCTATCGTCCAGCACCGCGATCTGATGATGGCCGGAATCCGCCACCGCCCAGAGCTTGGCACCGCCGGGATTGGGCAGCGGCTTGATTTTGCCGGGAAATCTCAGACTCCCGGCCTCCACCGCGACCGGCGTCGATGGCAGGATGCCCGGCCGCAGCGTGCCTTCGGCCCGATAGGCCTCCAGGACGTCGCCGACCGCCTGCATCAGGGTCTCGGGATTGGGCTCGCCGGATTGCTGACCGACGACCCGCCCGTCCGGCGCCACGAAGACCAGCGTCGGCCATGCGCGGACCGCATAGGCGCGCCAGATGTTGAAATCCGGATCGTGGGCGACCGGGTGGCGGATGTCGTAGCGGGCGATCGCCTGGGCCACGTTTGCCGGATCGCGTTCGGCGGCATATTTCGGCGAATGCACGCCGATCACCGTCACTTCGTCGGGAAATGCCTCTTCGACCCGGCGAAGACTGGGCAGGATCTGGATGCAGTTGATGCAGCAGAAGGTCCAGAAATCGAGAATGACCAGGCGCCCGGCGAGGTCGGCCAGCGACAGTGGCGCCGGGGTATTGAACCAGGTAACGCCTGGCAGCGCGATTTCCGGGGCGCGCACCGGCGGAAGGGAATCGGTCATATGGCTGGCCTGAAACTCTAGGGACTGACGGTCAACTTATAGAACTGGCGCAGGCGGTCGTCATGGCCGATCAGCCACATTTTCCCGTCCTGGATCGCCACTCTGCCGCAAAGGCCGAAACGCAGGGCGTTCAGCCGGTCGATGCAGAACCGGTCCACGGAGATCGACCAGCGCCCGTTGAGCTTCCCGCGGCCTTCACCGACAAACCCGCCATCCGGCAGGATATCCGCGCTGAACGGCCCGTAGCCGGCGATCTTGCCGTTGATCTGGTGTCCGACCAGGCGCACCAGGATCTCGGCCCCGGTCAGCGGCGGCGGGGGCGGCGGGGGCGGCTCGGGACGCCAGCCGAGCGGTCGCAACCGATAGGGAACCAGCAGCTCGTCGTTGGCGGCCAGGAGGCGGCAATCGTCCTGGGCCTTGATCGCACAGTTGAACAGGGCCTCCGACCTGGGCATGGCGGCGCCGCAATTGCCGTGATCGCACAGCAGCTGGCCGAAATCCGCCCCGTTCAGCGATACGGCAAAGGCGCCACGGTCGGTGGCGCCCATCCGGCCGAGATAGGCGTCGAGCGCAGACCCGACCTCGTGCGACAGGAGGACCGGGGCCGCGGTGGCCGGGACCTGCGGCGCCGGAGCTGCGCAGGCCGCCGCCAGCAGCACCGCCAGCAGCAGGATCGGGCGCAGGCTCTTCGCCAATATTTCAACTCCTATGCGAGTGCCAGATCGATTGCCGCCAGCAGCCGATCGATATCGGTGTCGTCGTTGTAATGTGCCAGGCCAATCCGGACCACGCCATCCGCCGAGCTCAGGCCCATTGCCTTCACCACCCGATGGGCCCAGAAATCGCCGTGCCCGATGGCGATCTGGCGCTTGTTCAGGGCGCCGACGATATCCGCGGATTTATGGCCGTCGACCCAGAAGCCGATCACCGGCGCCAGCCGGCCGTCGGCCGAGGGAATCCGGCCGATCAGATGCAGGCCCGGCTTCGCCTTCAGATGGGCGACGATCCGGTCGGCCAGTCGCGATTCATGCGCGGCAATCAGGCCGAATACTCGCTTCAGGCGCGAGTGAAAGCTGTTTTCCGGCTGGTCAAAATGGTGGCGGTAGAGGGCGTCGAAGTAATCCGCCATGCCGACGGACCCGGCGGCGAATTCGTGGTTCGGTCCGCCGGGCAGCAGCTTGTAGCCGATGTTTTCCGGCTCGATGAAGAAATGGTTCAGGTTCGCCGCCTTGTCGAGCAGCGCACGCTTGCCATAGAGCACCGATTGGTGCGGCCCGCAGACCTTGTACAGGCTGAAGACATAGAAATCGACGTCCAAGGCCTTGACGTCTATCGGAAAATGCGGGGCATAGGCGGTGCCGTCGACGAACACCAGGGCGCCCTTGGCATGCGCCTTTTTCACCACCGCCGGGATGTCGTGGACGATCGAGCAGACGTTCGAGCAATGGGTGAGGGCGATCAGCCGTGTCCGGTCGGTCAGCAGCCGGTCGAGGGCGTCGTATTGCAGGGCGCCGGTCTTGCGGTCGACCGGCCATTCCTTGATCACCAGGCCGAATTCTTCCAGCCGGCGCCAGGCGCCGACATTGGCCTCGTGGTCCTGCTCGGTGACGATGATCTCGTCGCCCGCTTTCCACCACGGCCGAAGCGCCTGGGTCATCAGGTAGACGTTCATCGTGGTCGAGGGCCCGAGGACGATCTCGCCCGGATCGGCGTTGATGAACTCCGCCATCGCCTGCTTGCCGCGCTTGATGCGCTCGGTGGCGCGGATCGAGGAGGCGAAGCCCCAGTTCGGCTGGACCTGGCTGTCGCTCATGTACTCCGTGACCCGGTCGATGACATGGTGCGGGACATAGGAGCCGCCGGCATTCTCGACGAAGACCCAGCCGTCCTTGAGCGGCGGAAACTGCTGGCGAACGAAGGCGACGTCGAGCGACTTGGCGGACATGATGGCTCCAGGTTGGGGATACGGGTTCGGGATCAGGTCTTGGTCTGGCCGCGCTTGAAGCGCTCCTCGAAGATGAAGCCGAGGAAATTCAACAGCACCTGCGCGGCGAGAAAACCGGTGATGCCGCTGGGATCGTAAACCGGCGCCACCTCGACCAGGTCCATGCCGACCACGTCGCCCTGGCGGGCGATGCCCTGAAGGATCTCCAGCACCTCATAATACTGGAACCCGCCATGGCTCGGTGTGCCGGTGCCGGGGGCGATCGAAGGGTCGAAGCCGTCGATGTCGATGGTGACGTAATAGCGCACGCCCTTCGGGATGAGATCGAGCACGCCCTGGGCGCCGAGCTTCCTAACCTGCCGTACCGACAGGATCTTCGAGCCGAAATCCCGCGCGGCGTCGTAATCCGAGCGGTTCGAGGAGGAGACGTTGCGGATCCCCAGCTGGGTCATCCCGGTCACGTGCCCGGTCTCCGAGGCCCGGCGCAGCGGATTGCCGTGCCCGTAGCGCACCCCGTGACGCTCGTCGACGAAGTCCAGATGGGCGTCGAAATGCACGATATGGACCGGCTTCTGCCCGGCAAAAGCCTCGATCACCGGCGCATGCACCGCGTGATCACCGCCCAGAACCACCGGCATGGCGCCGGATTGCAGGATCTTCCGCACGGCAAAGCGGGTGTTTTCGTGGCTTTTCATGGTGTCGGTATGGACGATGTCGGCATCGCCCATGTCGACGATCCGCACCCGGTCGGTCGGCAGGTAGATGGTGTCGTCCTCGAAGTCGTAGGCGCCGCTATGGCCGAAGGAGAACAGGGTCGAGGCCTCGCGGATCGCCCGCGGGCCGAACCGGGCCCCGGACCGGTACTGGGTGCCCATGTCGTAGGGGACGCCGAGTACCGCGACGTCGGCGGCGATCTTGTCCCAGTCGGTGCAGATCGGCTGCTTGCCGAAGGTGCAGTGCCCGACGAAAGGCAGGTTCAGGCGACCGGCTTCGTATCCGTGCGATGACATCTAATCCTCCATATATGGCAGTCTAGTCGACCCGGGATGCCGCAGCAATCACCTGGCTTGATTGGCGTCCTAGGCGCTGGCGAGCACCATGTCCGCCGCCTTCTCCCCGATCATGATGGTCGGCGCGTTGGTATTGGCGCCGACCAGTCGCGGCATGATCGAGGCATCGATCACCCGCAGGCCCTCGAGGCCGTGGACGCGAAGCCTGGCATCGACGACGGCGGAATCGTCCTGCCCCATCTTGCAGGTCCCGACGGGGTGGTAGTGGGAGGAGACGAATTTCGCCATGAACCCGTCGATGTCCGTGTCGCTCTGGCAGGCTGCGCCCGGATCGACCTCGTCGCCGCGGAAGGCGTCGAAGGCCGGTTGCCGGTGCAGCTCGCGCGCCAGCCGGAAGGCATAGCGGTTGAGCGCCACGTCGCGCCGGTCGGTGAGGTAGTTGTTGACGATGCGCGGCGCGTCATAGGGATCGGCCGAACGCAGCCCGACATGACCGACGCTGTCGGGGCGCAGGGCGCACCAGTGGATGTTGTAGCCGTGGTATTTCGGCCAGGGATCGTGCGAACCGTTGGCATTCACCGCGGTCGGCACCAGATAGTACTGCAGGTCCGGGCGTTCGAGACGTGGGTCGCTCTTCAGGAAAGCCATGCAGTTCATCGGGAAGACCGAAAGCGGGCCACCGCCTGTCGCCAGGAAATTGAGGAAGGCCAGGGCGGCCTTCACCGGATTGCGCATGTTGAAATAGGTGATCGGCAGCTTGCAGCGGTGCTGGACATAGGAGCCGACATGGTCCTGCAGATTCTTGCCGACCCCGATAAGATCGTGCTCGCAGGCAATCCCTTGCTGCTTTAGCTCGGCAGGATCGCCGATACCGGAGAGCATCAGGATCTGCGGCGAGTGGTAGGCACCGGCGGAGAGCAGAACCTCGTTTTCGGCCTCGACATTGACCTGCCGGCCCTTGTGGGCGACCAGGGCCCCGGTGCATCTCTTGCCGCTGAGGGCGAGCTTCAGCACCCGCGCCCCGGTCCAGACGGTGAGGTTGCGGCGCTTCAGCGCCGGCCAGACATAGGCCCGCGCCGTCGAACAGCGCATCGGACGGAAATGCGTATGGGTGTACTGCGTCCAGACGAACCCCTCTTGCTCGCGGCCGTTATAGTCCGGGTTGAACGGATAGCCGGCCTGCCGGCCGGCGCCGAGAAAGGCGTCGAACAGCGGGTTCTTGTAGCGTCCGAACGCCGTCTGCAGAGGGCCGGAGGATCCGCGCAGCTCATCGCCGTCGCCGCCGGACCAGGCCTCCGCCTTCCTGAAATAGGGTTTGACGCTCTCCCAGTCCCAGCCCTCGTTGCCAAGCTGCCGCCATTCGTCGTAGTCGCGATGATGGCCCCGGACATAGATCTGCCCGTTGATCGAGGAGCTGCCACCGAGCACCCGACCGCGCGGCAACGGGACCTGGTAGCCGCCCAGCGCCGGCTCCGGCTCGCTCTTGAACTGCCAGTCGACCTTGCTGCCGATCATGAAGATCTCGCCGGTCGGCATGTGGATCATCGGATGCCAGTCGCGCGGACCGGCCTCGATCAGCAGGACGCGGTTCCGCGCATTCTCGCTCAGCCGGCCGGCCAGGACACACCCCGCCGAGCCGCCGCCGATGATGACATAGTCGAACCTGGTTTCGGACCGTCGCATCTGGAATTCCCTGCTGGAGTTCTTCTATCGCGCCGGTGCCCGTGCACCGGCGTGCGGGTTCACGCGTCTGCTGCCGCGGCAGCCATCGCCTTGTGCACTTCCTGGTGCAGGTTCTTCTGGATCCGGCGCTTGAGATCGATGAAGGCGGGAGACGTCACCAGCTCGTACTTCCGCGGCCGCGGCAGCTCGACCGGAATGGTGTCGATGATCCGGCCGGGCCGGGCCGACATCACATAGACGACGTCGCCGAGAAAAATCGCCTCGTCGATATCGTGGGTGACGAACAGCACGGTCTTCTGGTGGGTCTCCCAGATGTCGATGAGGAGTTCCTGCATCACCGCCCGGGTCTGGCTGTCGAGGGCGCCGAACGGCTCATCCATCAGCAGGACCTCGGGGTCGTTGGCCAAGGCGCGGGCGATCGCCACCCGCTGCTTCATGCCGCCCGAAAGATGGCTGGGATAGGCCTGCTCGAACCCCTTCAGCCCGACCGCATGTACGAAATGTCGCGCCCGCTCGGCCCGCTCGCGCTCCGGCACCTTGCGCAGGGCAAGGCCGAACTCGACGTTCTTCTGGACCGACAGCCAGGGGAACAGCGAATAGTTCTGGAACACCATGCCGCGCTCGGCGCCGGGTCCGAAGACCGCCTTGCCGTTCACCTTGCAGGTGCCGTTCGAGGCCTCCTTCAGCCCGGCGACCAGGTCGAGCAGGCTCGACTTCCCGCAGCCGGATGGGCCAACGATGACGGCGAACTGCTTGTCCGGGATCTGCATGTGCAGGTTGCTGAGGGCGACCACCTCGCCGGCGCGCGCGGTCTTGAACCGGAGCCCGACGTTTTCGATATCGAGAGCACCCATGGCGACGACTCCTCAGCGCTGCTCTGCCCAGGGCAGAAGTGTGGCTTTCAGCCATTTGAAGATCTGGTCGGTGATCAGGCCGAGAAAGCCGATGACCAGGATCGCGACGAAGATGAAATCCGCATGCAATCCGCGCATCGCCTGCATGCTCATGTAGCCGAGGCCGGAACTCGAGGCGACCAGCTCGGCGACGACCAGATAGGTCCAGGCCCAGCCCATGGTCACCCGCAGCGTATCCATGACACCGGGCAGGGTCGCCGGCAGCAGCACGCGGGTGACGATCTGCCGGCGGGTGGCGCCGAGGGTATAGGAGGCGTTGAACAGTTCGATCGGCACCTGCGCCGAGACATCGGCGACCATGACGATCTGCTGGAAGAAGGTGCCGATGAAGATGACCGCGACCTTTTCCTCGAGGCCGATGCCGATCCAGAGGATCAGCAGCGGGATCATCGAGGTTACCGGCAGGTAGCGGGTGAAATTCACCACCGGCTCCAGCGCCGCCGACACCACGCGGAAGCTGCCCATCAGGATGCCCAGCGGCACCGCGACGAGGGTGGACAGGAAGAAGCCGACATTGATGACCACGAGGCTGGACCAGGTGTTGCGCAGCAACGACCCGTCCATCAGCGCCTGCCAGAAGGCCAGCACCACCTGGTGGGGGGCAGGCATGAACAGCGGATCCGCCAGCCCCCCGTAGCTCACGATGCACCAGCCGAGAAGGATGCCGCCACTCACCATCGCGCCGGCGCCGATGCGGATGCCACGCGGAATTGGCCGGCGCGGCGTCAGGAGGCGATTGACGAAAGAGGCTGTGGCGGTCATCGCGGTCACCCTCCGATGAAGCTGTAGTCGATCATGTCCTCCGGCTTCACCTGCACCTGGATGCGGCCCTTTTCCGTCCAGATCTCCAGGGCGTAGCCGAGGGTCTTGGTCAGCTGGCCCGGCGCCGCCGCGGAGCCGAAGAAGGCCTGGTTCATGTCCTTGTCCAGGTATTCGATGCCCTTCAGCGTCTCGTCGAAGACCTTGGGATCAGCGAGCCAGCCGCCGACGCCCGTCGCCATGATCTGGTTGGCCTCCTCGGGGTTCGACTTGATGAAGGCGAGGGCCCGGTACCAGGCGCGGACGAAGGCCTTGAGCTCGTCCTGATGCGCGGCGATGGTTTCCGGGCTGACCGCGACCACGTCGGTGATCAGGCCCGGCTTGTCGGCGCTGGAGAGCAGCAGATGACCGTGCGCCGCGTTCGCACCCTGGCTGAGCGCCGGCTCCCAGGTCACCGCCGCGTCGACCTGCTGGGCGGCGAAGGCGACGCCGGAATCGGTCGCCGTCATGTTGACGACCTCGACGTCGCTCTCCGACATGCCGGCCTCGCGCAGCACGGCATTGAAGAAGAACTGCGAGACCGAACCGGTCTCGAAGGCGACCTTCTTGCCCTTGAGATCGGCGACGGTCTTGATGTCCTTGGTCGCCACGATGCCGTCGCCGCCCTTGGAATTGTCGACGGCGAGGATGTAGTGCAGGGACTTCCCGGGGGTCATGTAGATCGGGAATTCGTCGACCGTCGAGGCGACGAGATCGATCTGCCCGGCCATCAGGGCGCCCATCTTCGCCGGCGTGTCCTCCATGACCACGAGCTCGATGTCGACGCCTTCCTCCTTGAAGAAGCCCTTGTCGCGCGCGATGTAGAGCGGGCCGTAGCCCACCCAGGTCGAATGCGCCAGCTTCAGGGTCTTCGCCTCCGCCGCGCCGCTGAATGCCAGCGCCATGCCGGCGGCCAGCAGCAGTGCCTTGATCGATCGTTGCAGCATGTCTTCCTCCCGTTGCGGCGTCGCCCGGCGGGTCGTCCCGCGGCTCGGCCATCTGCCTGTGGCGTGAATGAACCGGCCTCACGCCTTCGCCTGTCGATGCGTCATCCCGGCCGGCGCCCGGCCGGCCGTCGTCCTAGGCCATCACCTCGCCGCGATCCGTCATCAGCGCCTGGCCGGTCAGGTTGGCGGCGGCGGCCGAAGCCAGATAGAGATAGGGCGGCGCCACGTCGGCCGGTTCCATCAGGCCGTCGATCACCTGGTTGGCGACGATCTCGGCCAGGAGGTCGGCCTCGCTGCGATTGGTGCGCAGCGCCATGTCCTGCAGCGAGCGCATCGAGGCCTCGGTGCGCACCCAGCCGGGGCAGACGGCGTTCACCCGGATGCCGCGCGGGCCGAGTTCATGCGCCATCGAGCGCATGAAGCCGAGCGTGGCGTGCTTGCTGGCGCAATAGGCGGCGAATTCCGGCACCGCCACCCGGCTCCAGATCGAGGCGGTGAAGATGATCCGCCCGCCCGGCGCCATCTTCGGCACGGCGGCGCGGGTCACGTGATAGGTGCCGAGCACGTTGACGTCGACGATGCGGCGGAAGGCGGCCTCGCCGGCCGGCGAGCCGTCGAGCAGCGGGGTGATGAGTTCGAGGCCGGCATTGTTCACCAGCACGTCGATGCGATCGACCCGGCCGAGCTCGCGGGCGACCGCCGCGGCCTCGGTGATGTCGCACTTGATCGGCCGCACCGACCCGGCGCCGAGGTCGTCCAGCCGGTGGGCGGCGCCGAAGATGTCGTCGCCGTCGGCCAGCACGATCAGGTCGGCGCCGGCCCGGGCGAAGGCCTCGGCGACGGCGTAGCCGATGCCGCGACTGGCGCCGGTGACCAGCACCGTCTCCTGGCCGAAGTCGAATGCGATATTCGCCATGCCGGTCTGCCCGCCCTGTGAGCAACGACGGCGAGCATCGTCCTGGACATAACATTGAAAAATATTATTGTTTCATCGTATACTTTGATGATTATCAGTGTATTGCGGAATTGGGCGGAAACCATGGTCCAGACGGCGGCGGCGTCCCGCGGGCGGAGCTTCAACCTGGCCGATGTCGACATCCGGCTGCTGCGGGTCCTGCAGTCGGTGGTCCGCAACCAGGGCTTCGCCGCGGCCCAGGCCGATCTCGGTCTTTCGGCCGCCACCGTCAGCAACCACATCGCCAAGCTCGAGGGCCGCCTCGGGGTGCGGCTCTGCGAACGCGGGCGCCGCGGCTTCTCGCTGACCGAGGACGGCATCCGCATCCACGACGCCTCGCTCAGCCTGTTCCGCTCGATCGACAATTTCAGCGGCATCGTCGGCTGGGTCCGCGGCGAACTGGCCGGCCAGGTCCATTTCGGCACCGTCGATGCCATGTACACCAATACCCGTCTCGGGCTGCAGGACGCGCTCGGCCGGTTCCACGACCTCGCGCCGAAGGTGATGCTCAACATCGAGACCGCCTCGCCGCAGCAATTGCAGCAGCGGCTGCTGGACGGGCGCTATTTCCTGATCCTGACGCCGCTGCAGACGCCGCATGCCTCGATCCGCGCGATTCCGGTCTTCGAGGAGACCCAGTCGCTCTATTGCGGGGAGTTGCATCCGCTGTTCCGCGTGCCGGCCGCGAGGATCACCCCGAAGATGCTGAGCGCGCTGCCCTATGCTGCCCGCACCTACATGGGCAACTGGGTCGGCCCGGACGACGTGGTGTTCCAGGCGGCGGCGATGACGGCGCATATGGAGAGCCTGGCGATGCTGATCCTCTCCGGGAAGTATCTCGGCTACCTGCCGGTGCATTTCGCCGAGGCCTGGGTGCGCAAGGGCCGGATGCGACGCCTGCTGGCGGATCAGATGTCCTATGTCGACACCTTCTACCTGGCGCATCTGGCGAGCGAGCGGAACCGGGCCATGGCGACCCTGTTCGACTGCGTCAGGGACCAGATCGGCCGCGGGCGATTGCCGCGATACTGAAGCGGCGGCGGCCTAGGCGATGGCGGTCTTGCCGCCGTGCAGGGTCGACCAGCCTTCCGGATCGTCGAGGAAGGCGCGCACCTTCTTCTGCTCGTCCGCATCGATCCGGCCGGTCTCCCGTGCCGCCTCGAGCACGTCCCACCAGGTGGCGAGGCCGTGCAGCTTCACGCCGAGATCGGCGAGCGTCCGGGTCGATTGCGGGAAGATGCCGTAATGGAACACCACCAGGGCATGGGCGACCTGGCCCTCGGCGGCGCGGATGGCGTTGATGAAGTTCACCTTCGACCCGCCGTCGGTCGCCAGGTCCTCGACCAGCAAAGTCCGGCAGCCGACCGGCATCTCGCCCTCGATCTGCGCGCCGCGGCCGAATCCCTTCGGCTTCTTGCGGATGTAGAGCATCGGCAGCGAGAGCTTTTCGCTGAGCCAGGCCGCATAGGGGATGCCGGCGGTCTCGCCGCCGGCCACCGCATCCAGGCTTTCGAAGCCGATCTCCCGCTCGACCACCGCCGCGGCGAGGTCGATCACCTTCCGCCGCGCCCGCGGGAAGGAGATGATCTTGCGGCAGTCGATATAGACCGGGCTCATCCGTCCCGAGGTCAGGGTGAAGGGATCGTTCGGCCGGAAATGCACCGCGGCGATTTCCAGGAGGATGCGGGCGACGATCGGCCCGGACGGGCCGGCGGAGACGGGAAGCGCCATGCTGAAGGGACTCCGAAAAGAGCGAGATGGCGCCAGTTTTAACAGACCTTCCGGCCCCCGCAAGGCCCCGGCAAGGCCCCTGCAAGACCCCTGGGGGCGGCCGCCGTGGTTCGTCCCGCAGCCCAAGAACACCGGCAAGCACCGGGCCAGTCGCGTAAGAAAGGATTTATTAACCAAACTCTACTTTGCATCTATTCCTAATAATGCGAGTATTTCGATCAATCCGGGGGGATTACATATAAGGACAGGGGTATGGCTGGCACCAAGACCGGCGAGTTCATCGAGCTGATTTCTCCATTCCTGCGTCGCAAAATGTCGGAGCTTCGGGAGCGCCACGGACCCGACAGTCCCGAATGGCGCGCGCTCGCCCTGCAGTATCTGCGCAATCCGCTGGAGGCGGCGATCTCGCCCCAGGAGCGCCGGCGGCATTACGAGTCGGAACTCACCATCAGCCATCGCGGCCAGCCCCTGGCCGGGGTGGAGCGGCTCTACCGGCGCACCGTGCTGCTGGAACCGACGACGGTCTGCGCCGCCCATTGCCGCTGGTGCCTGCGCGGCCAGTACCCGGTGCAGACACTGGATGCCGATCAGATCGCCGCCGCCGCCCGGTATTTCGGCGAGGCGGAGGAATGCCGCGAGGTCGACGAGGTCCTGATCACCGGTGGCGATCCGCTGATGGCGACCGGGCTGCTGCGCAGCGCGCTGGAGGCGCTGCAGACCCACGCTCCGCGGATCCGCACCATCCGGATCGGCTCGCGCGTGCCCTTCCAGGCGCCCGAGCGGATCAATCGCGAGCTGCTTTCCGTGCTGTCGGCGGCGTCGCATCTTCGCCTGGAGATCGGCGTCAACGTCAATCACCCGATCGAATTCTGGCCGGAATCCCGCGACGCCCTGGCGCAGCTGCGCGCGGCCGGCGCCCGGCTCTACAACCAGCATCCCCTGCTGAAAGGGGTCAACGACGACATCGACGTGCTGATCGAGCTCTATGCGAAACTGCGCGCGAACGACGTCGAGGCCCACTACCTGTTCCACGCGATCCCGATGCAGGGCATGCACCACCATCGGACGTCGGTGCGGCGCGGCGCCGAGCTGGCGCTCCGGCTCAATGCCTCGGGTGAATTCTCCGGCCGCGGCAAGCCGCGCTTCTGCCTGATGACCGATATCGGCAAGATCGTGCTCACCGAAGGGGCGATCGTCGATCGTCGGCCGGCGGACAACACGATCCTGCTGCGCTCGGGCTATCGGGCGGCGGAGCGCAAGCAGTGGAATCCGAGCTGGCGCATTCCGACCAGCGTCGAGATCGACGACGACGGCTACATGTGCGTCTGGTATCAGGACGGGACGGACGACGCGGCCGAATCCGCGCGATCCGCCGGGGAACTCGCACTGCAGTCCTGATGCAAAGCCGGCTCGGGCTCGAAATCGCGCAACATCTTCACCTGCCTGCCGTCGACGGCTATTTGCGCTTCTTCGCCGCCGGTTTGCCGCCGGATTTCGCCGCCTTCGCCCCGGTTTGCGTCCCCTGCTTCGCCGCCGGCTTGGCCTTCGCCGCGGCCTTCCCGGCCGAAGCGGGTTTCGCCGCCGCCGCGACCTGCTGGCCTTCCTCGAACAGGTAGGGCTTCAGGTCGTCGCTGAGAAACTGGTTGTTCTCTTCGCGCACCTTGGCCGCAGCCTCGTCATAGAGGAAGGGCAGGAAGGCGAAGCGCTGGCCCTTGGTCACCGGCAGGGCCTCGTGCAGCATCGAGCAGGAGAACACCACCGCGCCGCCCGTCGGCGCGCGGTAGACGGCGCGGCCGAATTCCGGGAACATCAGGTCGCCGCCCTCGTATTCCTCGCTGTTGAGGTTGACGGTGACGGCGAAGCGCCGATGCGCGGTGCCCTTGGTGGTGTTGTCGCGATGCGCCTTGAAATAGCCACCGGGCTCGGCGTCATAGCAGGCGACGATGTAGCGCTCCATGCGCGAGACCTTGAACTGGAAGGCCTTCTCGATCTCCGGCACCAGGCGGCGTTTGATCCGCTCCTGCAGCTGGCTGCGCAGACCCGCATCCTCGATCACCCAGTCCGAGCGGCGCTTGTGCTTGTGGTCGAGCACCAGCACGGTCTTGCCGTCGCGGTCGCGCATGAAGCCGGATTCCTTGCCGCCATTCGCCCGGTACCCGTCGACCAGCTGCCGGCAGAGGTCGCGCTCGAGGATGCTGGGCAGCACCAGCACCGGCGCCTGCAGCACCGCCGGGCGCGGTGCCGGCAGCTTCGGCAGGCGCTTCAGCAGCTGGCGCACCGCGGCCGCATGCTGGGCGGCCTCCGGATGCGCGACCGTCGCCACCACCCGCAGGTTGTAGTCGAGCACATAGGTCACCGGACGGTAGGCGGCCTTGATTGCCGCCGGAGTCTTGGCCAATGCGCCGGGCGCATCGGGCAGGGCGCGGTAGAGCCGCCCGATCCGGCCGTCGAGATCCCAGAAGATGTCCATGCCCGGGCGCTGCTGGGTGAGCCGCCCGTCATTGCGGTCGGCGGGATCGCTGCTGACGCCGAAGAAATAGTAGTCCGGATGGGCGAAGAATCCCGCGTCCTCGAGAATCCCGTCGATCAGCGGGCGCATCGCCGGATCGCTGCCCGAACCGAAGAAGCAGAGCACCACGATGCGCCCGGCGGCGGTGGCGAAGTCGAAATTCGGATTGACGTTGCTCGGTGCCTTGAACCACGGCGCCGGATCGCCCGGCGTCAGCCAGGGATGCTCGCCCTTCGCCGGCTGGGCCGGTTTCGGCGCGGTGAACTGGACGGTGGCTGGCGGTTCGGACGTCATCGGCGCGACTCGATCTGATTCCTGAGACAAGGCCCAATCTTTGCGCGCTGTCGCTGGGACAGGCAAGGCGGATGCGGGCATAGCATGCGGACCGGCCGGTGCGCGTCGCGAGACCTGCACGTCCTTGGCGAGCATGCGCATCTTTCATTTCGCCGCCCGGGACATTGGAGGTGCGGTGTGGGTTCTTCCGGCCTTACGAGGCCGATGTTGTTAACCTATGGGCCGCAAACTTTCGCTAGACTGGCGCCGTCGCGGCCCGTTCCTCGGCCGTGCCGGCGTTGGAAGCAATCGCGGGTGGGCGGCAATCGTGGCGGACGCAAACAGGGGGTCCCGACCGTGTCCTTCTTGAAGCGGCTCTTCGGCAGCAAGCCGGCGTCAGGGCAGGGGCCGCTGGCTGCCGAGGTCGTGCCGGGGACGCTGCGTCCCGCCGGCGCACCACCGGGCAACCGCAAGCGCCCCTTCCGCCTGCTGTCGATCGACGGCGGCGGCATCCGCGGCATCCTTCCCGCCATGGTGCTGGCCGATCTCGAGCGCCGCACCAACCGGCCGATCATCGATCTCTTCGACATGATCGTCGGCACCTCGACCGGCGGACTGCTGGGACTGGCGCTCGCCTGCCCGGACGAGAAGGGCCGGCCGCGCCATACCGCCCGCGACATCGTGCGGCTCTACGACGTCGAGGGGAAGCGCGTCTTTTCCCGCTCGGTCTGGCACAAGATCCGCTCGGTCGGTAATCTCGCCGACGGCAAATACCCCACCTCCGGCATCGAGGGCGTGCTGCAGGACTATTTCGGCGAGGCGCGGCTCAAGGACGCGCTCTGCGACGTCGTGGTCCCGACCTACGAGATCGAGCGGCGCTTCCCCTTCTTCTTCAAGACCGCGGCCGCCAAGGCCAAGGGCTATTACGACTACCCGATGAAGCAGGTGATCCGCGCCGCCACCGCCGCACCCACCTATTTCGAGCCGGCGCAGATCCAGATCGACAGTCCGAACGATTATTACGCCCTGGTCGACGGCGCGCTCTTTGCCTACAACCCCGGCATGTGCGCCTATGTCGAGGCGCTGTCGCGCTTTCCGCAATACGAGTCCGTGCTCATGGTCTCGCTGGGCACCGGCGAGCTGACCCGGCGCCTGCCCTATGCCGAATGCAAGGATTGGGGGGCGGCGCGCTGGGCGCAGCCGGTCTTCGCCCTGATGTGCGACGGCATCTGCGACGTGGTCGATTACCAGCTCCGCCAGCTCCTGCCCGAGCGCGACGGGCAGAAGCAGTACTACCGCCTGCAGGCCCGGCTGGATGTCGGCAATGACGACATGGACGATGCCAGCAATACCAATCTCCGGGTGCTGAAGCTGCTCGGCGAGGACATGCTGCAGGCCAACCGCACGGTCCTGCGCAGCATCAGCGACCAGCTCCTGGCCTGGGCCCCCGCCCGGGCGGATGCGCCGCCGCCCGATACCTCCGCCGATGCCCCGCCGCCGGAAATGACCCCGCTCCAGGCCAAGGAAATGGCCGCGGTCTCCGGCGAAACCGAGTGAAAGACGGGAATCGGCGCGGTAAATTGCCAATCTGACCGCTACCCCCGGTCGCGCGACCTTAGATCCGGGTCCGTGCCCGTTCGCGGCGATCCCAGGTCCTAGGTATTTTCCGATGCTATCGGATAGCCCGGATCCAACTCTATCATAAGCGGTTGTTGGTCAGAGGAATTTGCAATGCGCAAAGAATTCCAGACATCAGGCTACTATCGCGGCAGGGCTGCCGAGTTCTCTGCGGTTGCCGAAGATATGATGGGCATCGATCTTCGACGGCAATACCTCTATCTGGCCGACCAGTTTGCCAAGATTGCAGCAGGGCTTGAAGGCGGCGAAGCTTTCAAACCCCAACCCGAGTGCGAACATGACGAATAGCACGGCAATGTAAGTGCAGGTTTTGAACCTGCGCGACGCGGAATTTTCTGCGGAACATGTATTACCGGAGAGAGTCCTCCCCGGCCTCGAGTTTGCCACTGGTCGGCTCCATTCTTCTACTTTGGCCGGCCAGCCGGCAGCTTCTCTCCACATGGCGCTTGATCCCCCATCCGGCGCCATAGCCACCGGTTCCCACCCTGGAACCGGTGGCTCTTTTTTTCCGCGGCGGGGTTGGCACACAGGTAGGTCTGGCGACGGTAAATCCGGCCAAAGGGCGAGCCGGCAGGGCGTATTGCCGACGCAAAGTGCGAAAATTCGGGCGTCCCGGCCAGTTGGTGGGCATTGCGTGCGACCGTGACGGCGCGTAGATTTCAGGCTTGCGCCGACGGCGACCGGCGCGACGTTCATATTTCTATGCGCAACTCGATCCAGAGCAAAGATCGCCGCCGATAGCTGTGGCATGGCCTATTTCCATTCACTAATGCAGGACACTCGCATTGGAACGCAAGTAGGATGTCGTCAAGCCGCGCGCACCGGTCGAAGAACGAAAGGCCGAATTCGGTCAGGCAGGCCAAGCCTGCAGCGGAGATGGCCCGCGACTCCGGCGACTTCCTGGTGGTCGGCATCGGCGCTTCGGCCGGCGGCCTGGATGCCTGCCGGAAACTCATCGACGCCTTGCCCGCAGACAGCGGCATGGCCTTCATCATCGTCCAGCATCTCGACCCCAACCATGAAAGCATGCTGGTTGATCTCCTGGGCGGTCATACGGCGATGCCGGTGCGGCAGGCCACCGACGGCATGCCGATCGAGCGCGGTCACATCTATGTCATCCCTCCCGGAAGCTTTCTGTCGGCGAAAAGCGGTACGCTGCACCTGACCCAGCCGCAGGCGCGTCATGGGGCCAGGCTGCCCTTCGATTTTCTGCTGCATTCCCTGGCCGAGGCCTATGGCGATCGTGCCGCCTGCATCATTCTCTCCGGCACCGGGACCGATGGCACTCTAGGATTGAAGGCCGTGAAGGAAAAAGGCGGCCTCGTCATCGCCCAGGATCCCGACGAAGCCAGCTATGACGGCATGCCGCGCAGCGCCATCGCGACGAAGGCGGTGGATCTGGTACTGCCGGTGGCGAAGATCCCGGCTGCGCTGGTCAATTTCGTCCAGCACATCGTGCTCGTCCAGGCTGGGGACGATGTCTCGGCCCAGGAGGCCACGCCTGCCTGGCTGCCGAAAATCATCGCGCTGCTCCGCGAAAAGACCCCGCATGATTTCACGCTGTACAAGGAAGGTACGCTGCAGCGCCGGATCGAGCGCCGCATGGCCCTGGCGACGATAAAAGCCGGCGACGCGGAACGCTATATCGACCTGCTGCAGCGGGACCACGGCGAGGTGGACCGTCTGGCCAAGGACCTGCTCATCAACGTCACGGCATTCTTCCGGGATCCGCAGGTCTTCGAGTATCTCGCCGAGAATTTCGCGGCGGAGGTGGTTCGCAGCCACTCCGCGGAACAGCCGATCCGCATCTGGGTCCCCGGATGCAGTACCGGCGAGGAAGCCTATTCTTTGGCGATCCTGTTTCTCGAGGCGATCGCAGCTGCAAAGCGCAACATCAGGCTCCAGGTCTTCGCCTCGGATATCGACCCGGAGGCGATTGCCACGGCCCGCGAGGGCTTCTACCCCGAAGCCGTCGAGGCGGATGTCTCGCCGGCGCGGCTGGCGCAGTTCTTCATCAAGGAAGACCGGCAATACCGGGTGCATCCCGATCTCCGTGCGGTCGTCGTCTTTACCGTGCAGGACGTGCTGGCGGACCCGCCGTTCTCGCGACTCGACATGATATCCTGCCGGAATCTGATGATCTATTTGCGCCCCGAGGCGCAGGCGAAGGTGACCTCGATCTTCCATTTCGCGCTGCGGGACGGCGGGGTGCTGCTGCTGGGAAATGCCGAAACCCTGAGCGGGGTCGACGGGCGCTTCCAACTGGTCGCCAAATCGGAGAAGTTCTATCGGCATGTTGGCCGCAGCCGGCCGGGCGAGCTTGGCTTCTCGCTCGGCGCGGGCGACCTGCTGCAGGCCCGGGCACGGCCGGAAGCCGGCCAGATACCATCGCGCCAGTCGGCACTCGCTGCGCTGTGCCGGCGGCTGACATTGGAGATGTTCGCGCCGGCCGCCATTCTGGTCAATCGCAAGCTGGAATGCCTCTATTCGCTGGGACCGGCGGAACGCTACCTGCGTGTCGCGCCCGGTCATCCAACCCATGACTTGATATCGATGACGCCACCCGGCATGCGCACCAAGCTGCGCTCGGCCATCCAGCAGGCGACCCAGGTCGACAAGCGCGTCGTCGTCCAGGGGGCAAGGCTCGATCGATCCGCCGATACGCCGTCCTTCAGCATCGACGTGACCCCGGTCAAGCATGAGGACGAAGACCTTCTGCTGGTCTGCTTCATCGACGAACCGAAGGCGCCGCAGGCGCAGAAGCGGGGACGAGGCGAGACGCAGCGGGAATTGCCGCGCATCGCCGAGTTGGAGGCGGAGCTCGAGGCCACGCGCGCCGAGCTGCATGGCGCCATCCGCAATCTCGAAGTGTCGACCGAGGAGCAGAAGGCGATCAACGAAGAGGCCATGTCGGTCAACGAGGAGTTCCAGTCGACCAACGAGGAACTGCTGACCTCGAAGGAGGAGCTGCAATCGCTCAACGAGGAGCTCACGGTGCTGAACAGCCAGCTTCAGGAGACCCTGGAGCGCCAGCGCACGACCGCGAACGACCTGCAGAACGTCCTCTACAGTACCGATGTAGCGACTCTGTTTCTGGATTCGAAGCTCAATATCCGCTTCTTCACGCCGGCAACCAAGGCGCTGTTCAATGTCATTCCAGGCGACATCGGCCGCCCTTTGGCCGATCTCAGCTCGCTGGCGGTCGATGGGACGCTTTTGGTCGATGCCGCCGAGGTCCTGCGGAGTTCGGCGCCGATGGAGCGGGAAATCGAGACCCGCAACGGTACCTTCTACCTCCGGCGGATCCTGCCCTATCGCGCCGACGACAGTCGGATAGGGGGCGTGGTGATTACCTTCGCCGATATCTCCGAGCGGAAAAAGTCTGCGGAATCGCTTTTGGCCGCGAAGCGGCAGGCCGAACGCGCGAATGTCACCAAGTCGCGCTTTCTGGCAGCGGCCAGTCACGATCTTCGCCAGCCACTACAGACGCTGGCCCTGGTGCAGGGATTGCTGGCAAAGAAGGTCGCGGGCGACGCCAAGGTGAAGCTGGTGAAGCTCCTGGAGCAGACTCTCGGTGCGATGACCGGCATGCTGAACACCCTGCTCGACATCAACCAGATCGATGCCGGCAATGTCCGGCCCGAACGGGTCGGCTTCTCGGTCAATGACCTGCTGGAGCGGCTGACGACGGAATTCACCTATCATGCCCAGGTCCAGGGTATCGAATTCCGGGTGGTGCCCTGCCGCACCGAGGTCTTCAGCGACCCGCGCCTGCTCGAGCAGATGATCCGCAACCTGCTTTCGAACGCGCTCAAATACACCAAGCGCGGCAAGGTGCTGCTCGGCTGCCGGCATCGCGCCAACACGCTGGCTATCGAGGTCTGGGATACCGGCGTCGGCATTCCCGAGGGGGAACTCAAGGCGATCTTCGACGAGTATCACCAGATCGACAATGCCGCGCGGGAGCGCAGCCGCGGCCTTGGCCTGGGTCTTTCCATCGTGCAGCGCCTGGGCGACCTGCTGGGGCACCGGGTAAGCGTTCAATCGGTTCCCGGCAAGGGCTCCAAGTTCTCCATCGAGCTGGTCCTGCCGACGAGCGGAGCCGCGTCCACGCAGCAACCCGATGAGCACAAGCCCGCTGGCGTGCCTGCGGCGGCTGGCGATCTCAGCGCGACCATATTGGTCATCGAGGATGACCCCGAGGTCTGCGAATTGCTGGACATGGTGCTCAAGGACGTCGGCCATCGCACGGAGATGGTGCGTGACGGTGCGGCCGCGCTGGAACTGGTGGCCCGCGGTGGCGTCCGACCGGATGTCATTCTGGCCGACTACAACCTGCCGAACGGCATGAACGGCCTGGAGGTCACCGCGAAGCTTCGGGATAAGCTGCATCGCCAGACGCCGGTCATCATCCTGACCGGCGACATCTCGACCGACACCTTGCGCGATGTCGCCCGGCAGAAATGCCTGCAGCTGAACAAGCCAGTGAGATTGCAGGAGCTGACGGAAGCCATTCAGCGGGTGCTCCCGCCCGCCCAGTCAACCCGGCACGTCCGTGTGACGCCAACGGGCGAGGCGAAAGGTGCCAGTGAAAAGCGTGTGGTCTACGTTGTCGATGACGATGCTCTACTGTGCCAGGCGCTCCGCGCCGTTCTCGAAGCGGACGGCCGTGTTGTCGAAGATTTTGGCAACTGCGAGGACTTCCTCGAGGCCTATCGTCCGGGCGGCGATGCCTGCCTGCTGATCGACGCCTATTTGCCCGGGATGAACGGTCTGGAATTGCTGCAACGCCTAGCCGAGGATGGCTGTCCGCTACCCTCCATCATGATTACCGGTGACAGCGACGTGCCGATGGCCGTCCAGGCCATGAAGGCGGGCGCGGCGGACTTTATCGAGAAGCCGGTTGGCGCCGCCGAACTTCTGGCGAGCATCGATCGCGCGGTTGAACAGGCGGGGGATGCCAGCAAACTGTCGGCCTGGCACGCCTCGGCGGCAACTCAGCTCGCCGGTCTCACCGGACGCCAGCGCCAGATCATGGACATGGTGCTGGCCGGCCATCCCAACAAGAACATCGCCGCCGATCTCGGCATCAGCCAGCGGACGGTCGAGAACCACCGGGCCCTGATCATGAAGAAGACCGGTTCGAAGTCGCTTCCGGCCTTGGCCCGGCTGGCCCTGGCTGCCGCTTCGGCGAGTCCGGATGCGGCGGTTCGCCGCGTCTAGGGTTGCACAAGAACCCTGCCGCCGACCGCTCTGCACATGCATCGAACGATCTGAGTACTTCCCGAATTTACCGCCGCCGACCCCCGAGGCCTAGGCTTGGCCGATCATTCTGATGGCGGGCTGACATGGGCGTGTATCCGGCTGGATCGGCGGATGTCGCGCCGCTCGGGCGAAATACCGGAATCAGCAATGGATTGCCGGCCCCTGTCGGCAACGCGCGGCCGCAAGGCGCGTGACAGTCCCCCGCGTATAGCGCGCCCTTCAAGGAGTCAAAGACATGTCGCTCGGCACCATTCTGCTGATCATCCTCGTGCTGTTCCTGATCGGCGCGCTGCCGCGATGGCCGCATAGTTCGAACTGGGGCTATTACCCGAGCGGCGGAATTGGACTCCTGCTGCTAATCGTCGTCGTCCTGCTGCTCATGGGGCGGATCTAGGGCCGCAGATTGCGGCGTCCTTCGGGCGCCGAAACCGTCAAGTCAAAGGTAATTGTCATGTCCACGAAATCGCCGCTGCTCATCGTCGCAATGCTCGCGGCACTTGTCGCCACCCCGCTGCTCGGCGCCTGTCACACGGTTGCGGGTGCCGGCAAGGATATCTCGAAGACCGGCAAGGCGATCGAGAACAGCGCGGTCCGCCACACGCCCTGATGCCGTCGGGCGCTCCCAGCCGTCCCCCACTATGTCAACGCAACCGCAGTTTGGAGACCAGCCATGGACAAGGACCGCATCGCCGGATCCGCGAAGCAGATCAAGGGTGCCATCAAGGAAACCGTCGGCAAGGCCGTCGGCGACGCCAAGCTGCGCGTCGAAGGCCAGTCCGACAAGGTCGAAGGCAAGATGCAGAACCTGATCGGCGCCATCAAGGAGGGGTTGAAACCCTGAACCTGCCCGCCCTCGGCTCGATACCGGCAGTCGCCTGAGCGCCTGCCGGCCGGCATGTCTCCCAAGCGAAAGGCCGCATGATGGGCATCCTGGTAAGCATTCCGTCCGCCGGCGAGGCGCAGCAGGTCTCGTCCGCTGAGCATCTATCCGCGGTGCAGGCGGGTATCCTCCAGCATATGGCCGGCCTGCGCATCTTCGCGCGGCGCCTGACCGCCAACCGGGATCGCGCCGAGGATCTGGTGCAGGATGCCATCCTGCGGGCCCTGGCCGCCGCCGACCAGTTCACCCCGGGGACGAATTTCCGTGCCTGGATCTACATGATCCTGCGCAATCACTTCTACAACGAGCTCCACCGGACCTGGCTCGCCCATGTGCCCTTGCACGAGCTTGCCAGCGACGAGCCGGCGACCCCTTCAACCCAGGAGCAATGCCTGGAATTCTGTGATTTTCGCCGAGCCTTCGCCCAGCTTCCCCCGGTCCAGCGCGACTCCATGATCCTGGTCTGCGTCGACGGCCTCAGCTATGCCGAGGTGGCGCGGCGCTGCCGATGCTCGATTGGCACAGTGAAGAGCCGCGTCTCGCGCGGGCGCCGGAACGTCCAGGCGTTGCTGGCGGCCGGCGATGCCATCGCGTCGCGCGGCGCCTTCCGGGCCATCGCCGGCAGCGATATCGCCGTGGCGATCGGGGCTGCGTCCCTGGCCGGGGCCAAGGCCGGTCCCGCGTGCCAGGTTGTATATACAAGTTAACGCCCCGCGCTGGCCCGCCGCCGGATCGCTTGCTAGGTTGTATATACAACCTGGCGGGAGACCCCGATTTGAACACCGTGCAGCTGGCGATCGACGGCCCGGTCGCCTTGATCACCCTCGATCGACCCGACAAGATGAACGCCCTCAACGCGGAAATGTGGGGCGACCTGGCCACTGCCATCGACCGGGTGGCGGCAGATCCGGCGGTCCGCTGCGTCCTGCTCCGCGGTGCGGGCGGGAATTTCGCCGCCGGGGCCGATCTGGCCGAATTCGGCACTCTGCGGGCCAATGCCGACCAGGCCGAGGCCTATGGCCGGCTGATGCTCGCCACATTGCATAAAATCCGCGACTGCAGCCACCCGACCATTGCCTGGATCGAGGGCAATTGCCTGGGGGCGGGGCTGGAGGTGGCGGTGATGTGCGACCTCCGGGTGGCGGCGGAGACGGCCAGGTTCGGCGTTCCCATCCAGCGGATCGGGGTGAGCATGCCCTATCCGGAACTGGCGGCCTTCGTCGGGCTGATCGGCCGGGCGGCGGTCCTGGAAATGCTCCTCGAAGGCGGGGTTTACACCGCGGACTGGGCCGTGAAAACCGGGCTGGTGACCAGGATTGCACCGGTGGAATCCCTGGACTCCACGGTGAAAACGCTGGTGGAACGCGTGGTTTCCGGCTCGCCGGTCAGCCACCGCAGCCACAAGGCCTTCAGCCTGCGCTGCCTGGATCCGCGGCCGCTGACGCCGGCCGAACTGCGCCAATCCTATGCGACCTGCGACAGCGCCGACTACCGGGAAGGCATCGAATCCTTCCTGGAACGGCGCAAACCGCGATTCACCGGTCGATGAGGCAATATAAGGCCATCAATTTGTTAGACTTCTGTAAGGTGGGGCAACTAGGATAACCTTGGGTGGTTCTGGGACGGAGGCGGATTTGTCGCGATTGAGCGAAGGCATGAAAATGCCGTTCAGGGATTTCTGGCGGCTGTATCTGGATGCGCATCGCCGCACCGGAACCCGGGGCATGCACTATTCCGCCACGGCGCTCGGCATGGCCGGCAGCGTGGCGGCGGCGATTTTCGGCGAATTCCTGCTCGCCCCGATCGGCATTGTGATCGCCGTGGCAATGGCGGTCCTGTCCCATTGGTTCATCGAGAAGAACCAGCCATTGATCATGGTCAACCCGTTCTTCGGCGCCGTCGCGGACCTGAAGATGTGCTGGCTCGCCTTGACCGGCGGCCTCGCGGCGGAATATGCCCGGCTGAAGCTGGCGCCGATCGTCGCCGTGAAGCGGGACGGGGCCACCAAGGCGGCCTGATCGCCCAAGCCCGCCGGTTTCATTTTTTCCCCTTTTCCCCGAGGCCCTTGGCGCCGAGATAGCGGAACACGCCCTCGGCCCGGGCGACCGGCATCCCGTCCTGGGTGCGGATTTCCGCCGTGGCAAAACCTACCGTCCGCCCGCCGCCGGTATGCCGGCCGGTGGCGACCAGGGTATCCCCCAGCTTGGCCTGGCCGAGATAGAGGATGCTGAGGGAAAGGGTGACCGCCGGCTTGGCGGTTTCCGGCCCCTCGGCAAAGGCGATGGCGAAACCTGCGGCGGTGTCGAGCAGGGTGGCGAGGAGCCCGCCATGCGGGATGCCGCTGCGGTTGAGATGCTGTGGTCCCACCACCAGAGTCACCTCGGCCCCGCCGGTCTCGCGCCGGGTCAGTTCGTAGCCGATGTAGTCGGCATAGGCGCTGTGCGGCCGCCCTGTCTGTTCCGCCATCCTCGATCTCCCGCGACGTCCAAGTATTTGATTTCCGGCCGAGACTGCCCGATGCCGCCGGCGTGGTCCAGCGGGGCTTGCCACCCCGGCGGAAATCGCCAAGACTGCCGCCGCATTGACCGGCAGGCGCGCCGCCGTGCCTGGTTCGCCGCGAGGGGGCGGGGATGATCGACCTCTATACCTGGAGCACGCCCAACGGGCACAAGATCCATATCATGCTGGCGGAGACCGGCCTGCCGCACCGCATCCACCGGGTCGATATCGGCACCGGCGCCCAGCACGGCCCGGTGTTCAGGAAGATCAATCCCAATGCCAAGATCCCGGCCATCGTCGATCACGCCGGCGCACCGGGCGAGGGTCCGGGGGCCAAGCCCCTGGCGGTGTTCGAATCCGGGGCGATCCTGGTGCATCTGGCGCAGCGCTCCGGCAAGTTCCTGCCGGAGGAGCCGGCGGCGCATTACGCCACCCTGGAATGGCTGATGTTCCAGGTCGCCAATATCGGCCCGATGTTCGGCCAGGCCTATCATTTCCGCAGCGCCGCGCCGGAGCGCCTGACCTATGCGATCGACCGCTATACCCACGAGGTGACGCGGATCCTCGGCGTCCTCGACCGCCGCCTGGGCGAGGTCGAATACCTGGCCGGCAAGGCCTACAGCATCGCCGATATCGCCTCCTACCCATGGGTGAAGGGCGGTCACAGCTATGGACAGAACATGGACGATTTCCCCAACGTGATGCGCTGGATCGCCGCCATCAAGGCGCGTCCGGCGGTGCAGCGCGGCCTGAAGCTGCTGGACCCGGCCTGACGCCATGGCAAAACCGATCGAGGTCTTCACCTGGCCGACGCCGAACGGGCACAAGGTCCACATCATGCTCGAGGAGCTCGGCCTCGCCTATCGCGTGCATGCCGTCGACATCGCCAAGGGCGACCAGTTCAACCCGGATTTCCTGAAGATCAGTCCCAACAACAAGATCCCGGCAATCATCGATCCCGAGGGTCCGGCGGGGCGGCAGATCGCGCTCTTCGAATCCGGCGCCATCCTGCTCTACCTGGCGGAGAAGACCGGCCGGCTGATGGCGATGGATCCCCGCGGCCGGTCGGTCACCCTGCAATGGCTGATGTTCCAGATGGCCAATGTCGGGCCGATGCTGGGCCAGGCGCATCACTTCAACGTCTTTGCCCCGGAGCGCCTGCCCTATGCGGTGGAGCGATACGGCAAGGAGGCCAACCGCCTCTATGGCCTGCTCGACGGGCGCCTGGCCGAGAGCGCCTATCTCGGCGGGGCGGAATACGGCATCGCCGACATCGCCACCTTCCCCTGGCTCCGCGGCTGGGAGAAGCAGGGCGTGCAGCTGGCCGACTATCCCCGGGTCAAGGCCTGGTTCGAGGCGATCGGGGCCCGGCCGGCGGTCCAGCGGGGCTGCGCCGTCCTCGCCGATTTCAAGCGGACGGACCCGCTTTCCGATGACGAACGGGATATCCTGTTCGGCGCCAAGCAATACGAGCGCCGCTAGCAACTCCTTCCGCCGCCGCGATTTTTCCCGCATGGCCGCCGGTATTTGACAATCCCCGGGCCGGCCTTTAGTAAAGGCCCGGCATACGCCGTGAATGCTTAAGTCACTTTGTTTCGGTTCGGAACATTCCTGTTCGGGACATTCCTTGTGCGGAGGGGTGGCCGAGTGGCTGAAGGCGGCGGTTTGCTAAACCGTTATAGGGCCCTAAAGCCCTATCGAGGGTTCGAATCCCTCCTCCTCCGCCAATTCTTTCATTTCAAAAACTGGAACAAACGTTCTCCGGGGCCTACGAGATCGTGCCGGTTGGACCGCTCATTGCAGGCAGGCAAACACCTGCGCCGAAATCGCCGAGCGAGGCTATGTCGGAGTCCGGATCGACATGGATAGGGTCGCCTGAAAGCCTCAATTTGAGAAAGGGCAAAATGGGCAAGCTCACCAGCCTCAAATCGGTCGTCGAACATGGACTTTGCGCAGGCTGCGGCATCTGCGAAAGTCTGCTCGGCCGCGACAGGGTCGAAATGCGGCTGACGTCGTACGGTCATCTCCGGCCGCATTTCAAGGGCGCCGTCGGCGCAATGCCGGAGGCCAGGGTTCTCGACATATGCCCCGGTGCGAATGCGGTTGGCCCATCGTCGACGGATCCGGAGAACGGTGCCATACACCCGGTCTGGGGACCTATCGTCTCCATACACCGGTCATGGGCCGGGGACCCCGCCATTCGGTACAGAGCCGCGGCTGGAGGCACCCTGACTGCGCTTGGCTGCTATTTGCTGCGCAGCGGGGAAGTGGACGCGGTCATCCACGTGAAGGCTTCCGCCACCGAGCCAATTTTGACTGACGCCCATGTCAGCTATTCGCCGGAAGAGGTGATCGAAGGAGCGCAGTCGCGCTACGGGCCGGCGGCGCCCCTGGTTCATATCAAGGCTCTGCTGGACAAAGGACAGAGGATCGCCGTTATCGCGAAACCTTGCGACGTGGCCGCCGTCCGGAACCTGACGCGGGTGGATGCGCGTGCGCGCGATCTGGTGAAGTTCTGCTTGACCCTCTTCTGTGGTGGCGTTCCGAACACCGGAACGGCGAAGGATATCGCTACCCATTTCGGCGTGGCGCCCGACGAGCTGTCGCTGTTCCGCTGGCGAGGCTTTGGCTGGCCGGGCACGACCCATCTGGAAACCAAGGATGGGCGGAGCTTCGATCTAAGCTATGACGACGCCTGGTACAACCCCAAGGCCACCTGGACGTATGATATGCAGTTCCGCTGCAAAATCTGTCCGGATGCGATAGGCGAACTCGCCGACGTCGCGGCGCCAGATGGCTGGATCATGAAGGATGGCGAGCCGCAGCATCAGGAAGCGCCCGGCACCAACATCGCAATTGCCAGGACGAAAGCCGGAGCGGCCTTGATTGAACGGGCCGTTGCAGCCGGTGACCTCGTCTTGGATCGATTTACGGTAGCCGAGCTCTATCCGATGCATGGTGATCACCTAGACCGGAAGCTTGGCCAACCAGCCCGCAATCTAGGCATCAGATGCGCCGGCGAACCCGGCCTTCGCGTCAAGAACTACCGCCCCTTCGCGACGGTTCTGCGTGCCGGTCTCAAAGGCAACTGGCGGGCGTTTTTGGGCGCCTTCCGCCGAGCGCGCCTCGGTGCCAACCGAGAAACCGGCCTGTAACTCTCCTCCGAATGGGGAAAATGGCGAAATTGGATTCGCCGGCAAGGTCATGAATATGATGGCGATCGCGTCATCCGATGCTGTCTCCGTGTGTCGCCCCGCGGGCGGTCTAGGCGCGCAGCAGGGCCGTCGTATGGCGGGCGATCATGCGTTCCTCGTCGGTCGCTATCACCCAGGCCTCGACCGGCGCGCCGTCGCTGCTGATGCGTCCCCTGCCCATCGCGTTGCGCTCCAGGTCGGGAATGATGCCGAGCCAAGAGCAGCCCCGCATCACCGCCTCCCGCGTCGCGGGATCGTTCTCGCCGATGCCGGCGGTGAAGACCAGTGCGTCCAGCCCGCCAAGGGCGGCGGCGAGCGAGCCGATTTCGCGGACGATGCGATGCACGAAAAGAGCGATGGCCTCGGCCGCCTCGGGCGTCGGCGACGCCCGGAGGGCTCGCATGTCGGAGGAGATGCCGGAGACCCCGAGCAGTCCCGACCGGCGGTAGATGAGATCCTCAATGCCGCGCGCATCGAGACCGTCCTGTTGCATGAGATAGAGGATGACGCCGGCATCGATGGCGCCGCAGCGCGTGCCCATCATCAGGCCGTCGACGGCGGTAAATCCCATGGTGCTGGCGACGCTCTTGCCATGATGGATAGCGCAGAGGCTGGCGCCATTGCCGAGATGGGCGACGATCACGCGTCCGGCGGCGATACCGGGTGCGAGATTGCCGAGCGCGGTGCTGACGAATTCATAGGAGAGGCCGTGAAATCCGTAGCGGCGCACGCCAGCCGCAAAATAGCGGCGCGGAATGGCGAAGGTCTGCACCACCGGCGCCTGTGTCCGATGGAAGGCGGTATCGAAGCAGGCGACCTGCGCCAGATCGGGGCGCTGCGCCGCAATGGCGCGGATCGGGGCAAGATTGTGCGGCTGATGCAGCGGCGCCAGCGGCACCAGGGCATCGAGATCCCGCAGCACCGCCGCGTCGACCTGGACGGGCGCGGCGTAGGCGGTGCCGCCATGGACAACGCGATGGCCGACGGCGCGGAGGCGGCGGGTGCCCAGGAATTGCGCCACGGATCGAAAGATTTCCTGGGTTGCGGCGGCGTGGTCGAGCTCGCCGGCGGCCCAGTGCCGGTCGGCCAGTACTATCCCGGAATCGTCGACGACGCGCAGATGGGGTGCCGGGCCGATGCCTTCGATCTGGCCGCGGAACAGCCGGGCCTCGCCGGGCGTTTCGTAGACGGCGAACTTGATGCTGGAGGAGCCTGCGTTCAGCACGGCGAGGCAGTCGCTCATGGCCGGTCTCAGGCGACGATGTTCGCGCCGCCATCGACGTATACGGTGCCGCCGGTGACGCGCCGGGCGAACGGCGTCGCCAGATAGGCGCAGGTATAGCCAACATCCATGATGTCGACGAGTTCGCCGAGCGGCGAAGAGCCGGCGGCCTTGTTGAGCAGCATCTCGAAATCCTTGAGGCCCGAGGCAGCGCGCGTCTTCAAGGGGCCGGGAGAGATGGCGTGAACGCGGATTCCCTGCGGCCCGAGCTCGTAGGCGAGATAGCGGCAGGCGGCTTCCAGCGCCGCCTTGACCGGACCCATCACGTTGTAGTTGGGCACCACCCGATTGGCCCCGTAATAGCTCATCGCGAACATCGACCCGCCGTCGCGCATCAGGGGGGCGGCGAGCTTTGCCATGCGCACGAAGGAATGGCAGGAGATGTCCATGGCCTTGGCGAAGCCTTCGGCCGAGCAGTTGAGGAGTCCGCCGGTGAGATCGTCCTTGGGTGCAAAGGCGATCGAATGGACGAGGATGTCGAGCTTGCCCCAGCGCGCGGCGACGAGGTCGAAAACCGCCTCGAGCTGGCCCGGCTGAGCGACGTCGAGACCCGAGGTGATCTCGGCCCCCAGCTCAAGAGCCAGCGGCTCGACATGGGGGCGCGCCTTTTCGTTCAGCCAGGTCACGGCAAGGTCGGCTCCCGCCGTGCGGAAGGCGCTGGCGCAACCGTAGGCAATGGAGTTCTCGTTGGCGATGCCGACGACGAGCGCCTTCATGCCGGCGAGAACCGGACGGATGGTATCGGTCATGGCATTTCCTTCAAGCGATGGCCCGGGCGGCGTCGGCCCGCCGCGCGGCTGCGACCAGGGACGCGACCGCGCAGGAGGCGAGCCGGGTCAGCAGGGAATCGGCCCGGCTGGTGAGGATGATCGGCACGCGGGCGCCGAGAACGATGCCGGCTGCATCGGCCCCGGCCAGGAAGGAGAGGCTCTTTGCCAGCATGTTGCCGGCCTCGAGGTCCGGCACCACCAGCACGTTGGCGCGTCCCGCGACGGGAGAGACGATGCCCTTGATCGCGGCCGCGTCGGCGCTGATGGCGTTGTCCAGCGCCAGCGGCCCGTCGAGCAGGCCGCCGGTGATCTGGCCGCGATCGGCCATCTTGCACAGGGCCGCCGCCTCGATCGTCGAGGCGACCTTCGGGTTGACCGTCTCCATGGCGCTCAGGATCGCCACCCGAACCTCGTCGAATTGCAGGGCATGGGCGAGATCGATCGCGTTCTGCACGATATCGACCTTGTCCTCCAGCGAGGGGGCGATATTGACCGCGGCGTCGGTGATGATCAGGGGCTGCGGATGACCCGGGATATCCATGACGAAGCAGTGGCTGATGCGCCGGGCGGTACGGATGCCGGTGTCACGGGCCACCACCGCGCCCATCAGTTCGTCGGTGTGCAGGCTGCCTTTCATCAGCGCTTCGACGCGACCCTCGCGGACCAGCGCTACGGCACGCGCCGCGGCGTCATGGCTGTGCGCGGCATCCACCAGAGGTAGGGCCGAGATATCGAGGCCGGCCTGGGCGGCGGCGGCCCGGATCTTGGCCGCCGGCCCCACCAGGATGGGGGAGATGAGCTGGGCACGCGCCGCATCGATCACCGATTGCAGCGCCATCGCATCGCAGGGATGCACGACGGCCGTGGCAATCGCAGGAGCGTGCCTGGCCGCTTCCAGCAGGCGTTCATATTTCTCGTGCGGCCGGTCGATGCTTGGTGGGATCATGGGCACGCTGGCTCTCTCTCGATGGAGTCGATCTAGGCGGCGCTTCGTTTGGTATGCTTGGTGTCGAAAATTCGTTCGATCTGGACGAGGCGCTGCCGGCTCGCTTCCGGCAGGGCGCCGCGTGCTGTCACGACCCGCTGCACAATATCCAAGATCGCGGCGCGCTGCCCGGGATCGGCCGGCAGCAGCTTCGGCAAGGCTGCGATGGCGGCGGCCTCGTGATAATGCAGAATCAGGTACTGATTGCGCAGGATTTCCTTGAAGCGCGCAAAACCGATTGGTGCGATGTTCCGCTCGGCGGCGATCTTCTTAAGCGCCGCGAAGGCGCGCTCGTCGACCTGGCCTTCGGCCATGCGAACGTAGATCATCGCCCGCAATGCGGCTTCGATGAAACCGCCGACTTCGATCTTTGCGGCGAGATCGCTCGCCAAGCGCGCCGCATGCGCCTCGCGCGCGAGGTCGCGGGCCACGCGGCGACCGGAGTCCCGCTGCTGAGGATCGATGCCGGCCAGCGCCTGGAGCAGGGGCGACCCGTAGACTCCGAAGAAGGCAGCCTCCTGCCAAGTATCGCGCCACCTCGTCAAGGTTTCCAGCGTTTCCACGATCGAGGCCGAGATGTTGCGCTCAAGCAGGGTGAAGGGATTGTCGGCGGCCGTCGGATGACGATTGGCGCGGGCCGCCGCGGCGAGCTTGGGCACCGGCTGCATCAGAGGGTTGCTATCCGCGAAGGCACCGAAGCGCAGGCGATTGGGGTGTGTCTGGCGACGGAGAGCGGCGTCGGATTCCGTCACCATCGCCCGGACGATGGGGGCAAGGCCGGTCCGATACATCGCCAGGTTGACCTTGGAGAGATGCGCCGCAGCCTCGAAGCAGCGCTCGTCTTCGGCATCGGGCCGGCAGATGGTGCGAAGGTCGGCGACGCTGCGCTTCTCCAGGTGGAACAGGTAGTCGCCGCTGACCAGATCCGGATTGGCGACGTCGCCGTCGAGTCCGGATATGACCGCCTCATAGAGCCCAGGCGGCGTCACGTCGATCAGGTCCATGGACTGGGCGAACTCGCCATGCTCTCGCGTCGCCACCTTGCCGGAGACGAAGATGCCGAGATGGCCGACGGTTTGATGCAGGCAATAGATGATCGTCTGCCCGCCGGCGATGATTTCCTGCTCGCTGTCGTAGAGATCGAGGATCCATTGCAGGGCCTGGGGCGGCGGCGTGATGTCGTCACCCCAGGAGCAGAAGACGACGATCGGCGAGCGGATCTCGCGCAGATCGACGCGCACGCCGTTCGGGGTCCTGATCTCGCCGGCCGTCAGCTTGTTGCCGACAAAGAGTTCGTCGGCAATAGACTGCATCTCGCCGGCATTCAGGAGCACCGGGCTGCCCCACCATTTCTCGAATTCGAGAAAGCGCGCAGCCTCGGTATCGATCTTCGCGTAGACGTCGTAGGGTTTCTTCCACCAGGAGTTCGCCGGATGCAGGCTCTCGAAATTGGCGACGAGGTTGGCGCCGTCGAAAATGCCGTTGCCGAGATCGCCGGCGAGCGCGGTGAGCCAGGTGCCGCCCAGGAGGCCGCCAAGATAGCGCATCGGTGCCTTGCCACGCTCGCCCGCCCAATAGGAAAGCGGCGAGCCGGCGAGCAGGATCGGCCCGGGAAGATCCGGCCGCAGCGCCGCCATCATCATGATCTGCCAGCCAGCCTGGCAATTGCCGATGAGAGCCGGTTTGCCGGGCGCGTCGGGATGGCGGGCGATGACCTCCTGGAGAAACCGGGCTTCGGCGGCGCAGACATCGGCGATGGTCTGTCCGGGAACCGGTTCCGGCAGGAAGCCGACGAAATAGCAGGGATGGCCGGCCTTGAGCGCGACGCCGATCTCGCTGTCGTGCTTCATGCCGCCGATGCCGGGACCATGCCCGGCGCGCGGATCGAAAACGACGAATGGCCGCTTGGCTGGATCGATCGCCATGCCATCAGGGGGCACGATGCGCACCAGGGCATAATTGACCGGACGCGGGAGATCGCGGCCGTCGACCAGCACTTCGGCGTCGAAGGACAGGACGTTCGGTGCCAGCTGCTTTGCGCGCGCGGAGTAGTTGTTGCCCCTTTCGCGCAGGACGTCGAGCGTCAGCACCGATCGCTCCCAGGCATCAAGACAATATTCCTGGAATGCGGCCAAATGCGAAAAATCTGAAAACCAGGGACGGGGCGAATTGGAATCGTTCGACATGGCAAGGCCTTTTTCGGATCCAGGGATCGAAATTGATGTATTAGTCTAGCGCGGAATTGTGCACTGCAATGTTGATCCAAATCAACCTAGCTCCGATTTCATCGAACCGTCACGCAGGCCAGCACACGGTCGGGTTCTGATGTCAGCCGCTGGCCGGCCCGCGCCGTTGTCCAGCATGGCGACCTGGCGACCTGCCGGCGCAATCGTTGTTGCATTGAAGCGCGACTGCCTGCGTGACCGTGACGGGCGGCAGCGCCGGTCAACCGCCGGCTCCACTTCATCGGCAATTGCCGCAAAGTCTAGGTTCGGCTGCAGAGAATCTTCGCCTGTCGCAACGATTCCTTTATCGTTTCCGGCGACCTTAGCTGCATGAAACAGGTGCCTGCAGATGCCGCGGATACGCATAAAATCCCGGATTTCCTGATCAGGGCCGCGGTCGCAGGCGATCTCCATCCCGTGGTCATCCAGTATCTGGCAACGCCGGCGGTACTGGCCGCTTCGCCGGACCTGGAACGGGACCTGGCGGCGCATCGCGGTCCCTGGCTGAAGGTCTCGCAGGTCCTCGCCGTCGATCCGATACGATCGTCGAGATTTGGCCACCCGACACTTGCACCCCTCCTGTCCAGTTTCCTCGGCGCCGCCCGTGCGGAAGATTTCCTGCGCTTCGGCCGGAGCCTGCAGCGGAACGTCCCCGATCTGGATGCGCATCTGCGGTTGCTCGCCGGCTTTCGCAGCTTCGCCGAGGCTGCGGCGGAGGACCACGCCGAACGACGCCCCGCGGATCCGAAGATACCGCCCGGCCGCGAGCAGGGGATGGGCCATCCGCCACCGGCTCAGCTGCCGCAGCCGGTGCCGCGACCCCTGCCATCGGCGCGGAGGCCCAGTCTGCCATCCCACGCGATGGCCAGCGCAAGACCGGCCAACGCAAGACCGGACAGGGCGGCGCCAGTCAAACTATGGCCGGGGCATACCTATGTGGTCCGGCGCCATCCCGCCAGGAGCGACTAGAGGCGCCGGCGGCGCAAGCCTCTCGGGGGGCGCCAGGGTACACGAGCGTGTACGCGAGGATCGGCAGAAGGCAAGCGGTTCGATCCCTCAGCACGCGTCGAAGGTTTCCCCCAGCAGGCGCACGACATCCCAGGCCCCATCCTGATGGTTGGACAGGACCGTCGTGACGGAGCCGTCACTCAACCGGACCTGGGACAGCATCGAGACGCCGGGGTCGCGGCCTTCGATGGACGCACTCCAGATTCCGCGCTTTTGCCGCAGCCAAAAGCCGTAACCGAAGTGCCAGCCGTCCTCGCGCTCGGTCACCCGCACGGTGGGTGAGAGGAAGAGCGAGAGCAGGTCCCTGGCAAGAAGTCGTCCCGCCAAGAGGGACGTCCAGAACCGGCACAGGTCTTCCGTCGTGGTGAAGGCGCCGCCGTCCGGCCCGCCGATCGACGGAACCGAGAAGATGTTCGTATGCCAGTCGGTTTCGCGCTGATCCAGATAGCCAAGCGCGGTGTTGGCCGGAAGCGCGTCCATGGCGAAATAGCCCGTCCGTGACATGCCGCAGGGCAAGAAGATGCGTTCCGCGATGACGCTCCGGAAATCCCGACCGGTTGCCTCCTCAACCACGAGACCGAGCAGAATGTAGCCGGCGTTGCTGTAGAGAAAGCCGTCTCCCGGCGGCGCTTTCATCGCGCCTGTCTCAAAGAGCGGCAGGAAATCCCGCGGCGAGGTCATGGCGTAGCAGGGGCGGGCCCGCCAGAGCGCCGCAAAGTCCTCCTCGACCTCCTCGTTGAAATAGTCCGGGATGCCGGACGTATGGTTAAGCAGTTGCCCGACGGTAACCTCCGCGCCGAAGTGGAATTGCCTCGAGCTTATGCATTCCGCAAGGCGGGTCTCCAGCGCGATCCTGCCGTCCTGGATGAGCAGACCGATGGCGATCGCCGTGAATGCCTTGCTGCCGGAGGCCATCGCAAATCGCGTGTCGATCGCATTGGGAACCAGGTGCCCGCGGTCGGCAAGTCCAAATGGCAAGTTCAACGATGGCGCGCCTGACGGAGGCGCGACCGAGACGACGCCGGAAAAGCCTGTCGCCTTGATCCTGCGTGTGATGTCTTCAATCGATATGGAAGCAGTATCCATTCTGGATTCCGGTCCATTCGGATTCCCCGGTGCCGGTGCGAACCGGATCGCGGCGGACGCCTGCGCGCAAACCAGGGCATTGAAGTATAGGCGAATCGAAGACTATCGTGGAAGCCAATGCCGGGATTGAGACGGTGCTGCGGCGTCGTGGGAGACCGGCCGTCCAGGAAGTCCGGGCGCCGGATCCCGGCTCGCCCGCCGGCCGGGTCCTGATTCAGCGCCGGGCCTTGCGGCCGCGGCTGCCGGCGAAGGCCCCGAGGGCCACGAGGCCGACGGCAAAGAGCGGGAGGGCGGCGGGGATCGGAACCGCCGAGACCTGGACGTTGTCGATCTGCACCCAGCGGAGATCCTCCGTGGGCGTGAAGGAGAAGCTCAGGAGGTTCGAAAGACCCAGGCTGGCGGTCTGCAGGCCGACCAGCGCGTCCACCGAGAAGGAGCCGTTTCCGCCGCCGCCGCCGAACAGGCTGTAGGCATAGTTCAGCACGCCGCTGAAGGAGCCGTTGTTGTAGACATCGGCAATGTCGATGCTGTCGAGGTTGAATGCACCGCCGCCGTCTCTTGTGAGCGTGGTCGTGGTCTGCGGATAGTCGACGGCGAGCGTGGCGGACGTCGCGCTGGCGTCGGCATCGAAGGAACTGCCGTTGGCCCAGGAGAACAGGGCCTGAATGCCGCCGTTGTTCGCAAAACCGTACCCGGCCTCGGAATAGAGCGAATCATGGTTCTGCAGATTGGAGAACGGATCGCCAGGAACTGCCGCGACACTATGGTCGAAGGTAATCGTCGTCGCCTGTGCGAGGGACGAGGAGGCGGCGAGGGTCAATGCCGCGGCAAGGATGGCGTCGGATATCGATCTCATGGGCTCCCTGCCTCGGCCGGACGGTGAAAGCGCTGGGACATGCAGTCCTTATTCACGCCAGGATAGTCGCGTCCCTGTAATCCTTCAAAGAGAATCGGTGGAAATCGCATGACGGTTTGCTGAACGGGACGGTCGCCTGTCGGGCCCGTTGCGGAAAGGCAGGGCACCCGGGAAAGGCGGCCCAGCCGGCGGCACCGCGGCCCCCGGTCGTCTATAGCCCGAGGACCTGCTTGATCCTGGCGGCGCATTCCGCGGCGCTGGCCTGCGCGGTATCGACCTCCAGGTCATAGGCGATGCCGGCATGCAGGCGGCTCGCCAGTCCGCGCGCCATGCCGATATCGCGGTCGCCGCGCTGGCGCTCGCGCCGCTCCAGAACGTCGAGCGGCGCAAAGACCCCGACCCAGCTCAGGCGATGGGCGGACAATGCCTCGGCATAGGCCGCGGCGTCGCCCTCAAGCATCGCATCATCGACAATGAGGTTGTTGCCGGCATCTGCCAGTGCCGCCATCGCCCGGCGCATGCCATGCAGGACCCGCCCGGCTGCCGGCCCGGTCCGGATCGCCACCGACGGCTTGCCGTCGTCCAGCTGCGTCTCGAAGACCATGCCCTCCGGTCCGGTGAACAGCGAGGCCGGCATCATGTCGAGAAAGGCATCCATGGCCACATGCAGGAAGGGTTCGGCCGTCAGCCCCTGCAGGGCCTTGGCGATCGAGCTCTTCCCGGAACTGCTGTTGCCGTTGAGCAGGATGATTCGCGCCATGTCGACCGCCCCTCTGATCCCCGCGCGAAGATCGCAGGCCGGCCCGGCGGGCGCAAGGTGGCCACGTGGCGTCGCCTCAGATCGTTGATCCAGATCAGTGCGGCCGATGACGGTCGACTGCATATTCACCAATGAGCGGGCAGAGGGCGAAGGTTCAAGGGTTCAAGTTTTGGCTCCGAAGCCTACCCGCACTTGCGACCGGCACGCCGCTAAGCGGAGAAGAGAATGCCCGCCAAGGTCTTCAGCCGCCTCGACGGCATGCCCTGCGACGTGGGCATAAGCCTTTGTCGCTGGGGCTGAATTCCTATCTCGCCACGGGAGGTTGACATGCGAATTCCATCGCGTTCCATTGTTCTGCTGGCCGTATTGGCCGGCGCGTTCGGCGGATGCACGTTGCGGCCTGCCGACATGTCGAGCATGCAGGGCATGCGATCTGCGCGGTCGCTCTATGTGCCGATTGGCGACAGGAACCGTGCCTGCCTCTATGGCTGCACCGACAACCATCACTACGTCTATGCAATTCCGCCGGCGAGTTCGAGCTTCTTCCATGTCGGCGATATGCAGTTCTACCCCTAGGGGCAGATGGCCAATTCCGAGGCGGGCGCAATGCCCGGCAGTGAAGACGGGAGAGCAACATGGCGACAAGTGAAGTGGTGCAAGACACGGCGGGTTCGACGGCGCCCAAATTGACGCTGCTGCCTTTGACGGCGCTCGTCGTGGGCTCGATGATCGGCGGCGGCGTCTTCAATCTGCCGTCGGATATCTCCGGCGGCGCGTCACCCGGAGCCGTTCTCATTGGCTGGCTGATCACCGGCGTCGGCATGCTGATGCTGGCCTTCGTCTACCAACGCCTTGCGGTGCGCAAGCCCGCGCTCAATGCCGGGCCCTATGCCTATGCCAAGGCCGGCTTCGGGGACTTTGTCGGCTTCAACAGTGCATGGGGATACTGGCTGAGCGCATTCCTCGGCAATGTCGCCTATGCCGTCGCCATCTTCTCCGCGCTCTCCTATTTCTTCCCGGCGTTCGGCGGCGGGAACAATCTGGCCTCCATCGTCGGGGCGTCGATCTGCCTATGGCTGGTGCATGCGCTGGTGCTCAACGGCATCAGCCAGGCGGCCTTCATCAATGTCATCACCACCATAGCCAAACTGGTGCCGATCGTGCTTTTCGCGCTGATCGCGGTGATTGCTTTCAACTGGGACAAGTTCACGTTCGATTTCTGGGGAGCGGGCGGCGCCACCGGCGAAGGCGGCCTCGGATCCATCATGGATCAGGTGAAGAGCACCATGCTGGTCACGCTGTGGGTCTTCATCGGGATCGAAGGCGCCAGCGTCTATTCCGGCCGGGCATTGAAACGTACCGACGTCGGCACGGCCACGGTCCTGGGGTTTCTCGGTGCGCTCGGCCTCTATATTCTCGTCTCCATGCTGGCGACCGGTGTTCTTAGCCAGTCGGAACTGGCCGGGTTGAAAGTGCCGTCCATGGCCGGCGTGTTCGAATCCCTGGTCGGACCCTGGGGTGCGGCCCTGATCAATATCGGCCTCATTGTTTCGGTAGGTGGCGCGTTCCTGTCCTGGACATTGCTGTGTGCCGAAATACCCTTCACCTGTGGGCGAGACGGAACCTTTCCGAAGTGGTTCGCGGCGGAAAATGCCAAGGGTTCGCCGGCCAACGCGCTCTGGGCGACGAATATCCTGATCCAGCTGTTTCTGGTTCTGAGCTTCTTCTCGCAGAGCGCCTACCAGTTCTTCTACTTCATCGCTTCCGTGGCGATCCTGCCGCCCTATGTCTTCTCCGGCGCCTATGCGTTGAAGCTTGCCCTGAGCGGCGAGGGTTACCGCCCCGGGGAGAACCGGCGCCGTGATGCGATCATCGGTGCAATCGCCACCGTCTACGGCATCTGGCTGATATATGCCGCCGGCTTCGACTATCTGCTGATGTGCGCAATCCTTTTCCTCCCCGGCATTGCCGTCTATGCCTGGGCAAAGCGCGAACGAGGTGAAAAGGTCTTCACCGGTATCGAAATGCCGATCGCCCTCGCCATCGCGGCACTGGCGATACTGGCGGCCTGGCTGATCTGGACGGGAACGCTAAGCCCGTTGTGAAGTTGCAAACAACACACAGAGAGTGATGCTGACATCACCAATGATGGAGGTCGGAAATGCGTGAATTCGGGGTGCATTCTGAGGTGGGAAAACTGAAGACCGTCATGGTCTGCAAGCCGGGCCTGGCGCATCAGCGTCTTACCCCGGCCAACTGCCATGATCTGCTGTTCGACGACGTCGTCTGGGTGCATGAGGCGCAGAAAGATCATTACGACTTCGTGCTCAAGATGCAGGAGCGTGGCGTCGAAGTTCTCGAGCTCCATGACCTGTTGCAGAAGACGGTCGAGAACCCGGAAGCGCGAAAGTTCATTCTCGACCGGCGGATCACCGCCAATACGATCGGGGTCGGTGCTGCACCGGTAGTACGCCCATGGCTCGATGCGATGCCGGCGGACAAACTGGCGCAGCATCTGATCGGCGGAATAGCGATCTCGGAGATGCCAGCGGATACCGTGAAGGTTCTGCTCAGCGAGGCGTTCGAGCCGGCCGAGTTTCTCGTCCCCCCGATTCCCAATACGTTGTTCCAGCGCGACCCCTCCTGCTGGATCTATGGCGGCGTCACCTGCAATCCCATGTTCTGGCCGGCGCGAAAGCCCGAAACACTTCTGCAGCGTGCCGTCTACAAGTACCATCCGATGTTCAAAGGGGGCGCCTTCAAGATCTGGTGGGGCGACTCCGACGAGGATTTCACCGGCTCGTCGATGGAGGGTGGCGATGTCATGCCGATCGGCAAGGGCGTGGTGCTGATCGGTATGGGCGAGCGGACCACGCGGCAGGCCGTCATGCAGGTCGCGCAGCAGCTTTTCAAGCACAAGGCTGCCAAGCGCGTCATCGGATGCCTGATGCCTAAGAGCCGCGCGGCGATGCATCTTGATACGGTTTTCAGCTTCCTGGATCGCGACGCGGTCACGGTTTTCCGCGAGGTCACAGACCAGATCCGCTGCTACAGCGCACATCCGACCGACGACAAGGGTGGGTTCGAGGTGCGCAAGGAATTGAAACCGCTGCTGACGGTGGTCGCCGAGGCCTTGGGACTTCCCAAGCTGCGCGTAGTGGAGACTGGCGGCAACTCCTATGAGGCGGAGCGGGAGCAATGGGATGACGGCAACAACGTTGTCGCCCTGGAACCGGGCGTTGTCGTTGCCTACGACCGGAACACCCACACCAATACCTTGATGCGCAAGGCCGGGATCGAAGTGATCACGATACGCGGCGCAGAGTTGGGACGCGGTCGCGGTGGCGGTCATTGCATGACCTGTCCGATCTGGCGTGAGCCGGCCTACTGAAATCCTGAATCCGCACGGAAGACATTCGAGGAGTTGCAATATGAGCCTGAATCTCCGTAACCGATCGCTCTTGACGGTGCAAGACTACACGCAGCGGGAATTCCGCTATCTGCTGGATCTGGCTCGCGACCTGAAGCGCGCGAAATATGCGCGAACCGAACAGAAGCACCTTGACGGCAAGGAGATATGCCTGATCTTCGAGAAGACCTCGACGCGCACGCGCTGCGCTTTCGAGGTTGCCTGCTACGACCAGGGCGCGAATGTCACCTATCTGGATCCGGCGGGCTCGCAGATCGGCCACAAGGAGTCCTTCAAGGATACCGCGCGGGTGCTCGGCCGGATGTATGACGCCATCGAGTACCGAGGGTCCTCGCAGCATGGGGTGGAGCAGCTTGCACAATATGCCGGCGTGCCGGTCTATAACGGCCTTACCGACGAGTATCACCCGACGCAGATGCTGGCAGACGTGATGACGATGCGCGAGCACAGCGATAAGCCGATCACCGACATCAAGTATGCCTATGTCGGCGACACCCGGTCCAACATGGGTCATTCGCTGATGATCGTGGGCTGCCTGATGGGGATGGACGTCCGCATCTGCGGCCCCAAGTCCCTCTGGCCGTCCGACGAATACCAGAAGATTGCCCGCGACCTCGAGAGCAGGTATGGCGCAAAGCTGACGATCACCGATGACGTGAAGGCGGCGGTGAAAGGGGTTGACTTCATCCATACCGACGTCTGGGTGTCGATGGGTGAGCCGAAGGAAGTGTGGAAGCAGCGGATCGAGCTTCTGTTGCCCTACCAGGTAAATCCGGAATTGATGAAGGCGGCGGGTAACCCGCAGGTAAAATTCATGCATTGCCTGCCGGCATTTCACGATACCGAAACCACCCTCGGCAAGCAGATTTCGGAAACCTATGGACTGAAGAACGGTCTCGAAGTCACCAACGATGTCTTCGAGTCGGAAGCCAATGTGGCCTTCGAGCAGGCGGAGAACCGGATGCACACGATCAAGGCCCTGCTTGTCGCGACCCTGGGAGATTGAGGTCATGCGAATCGTCGTCGCCCTCGGCGGAAATGCGCTCCTCAAGCGGGGGGAGGCATTGACGGCGGAGAATCAGCGCAGAAACGTGCGGGTTGCAGCCGAAGCACTGGCGCCTGTCGCAGCCGAGCACCAGCTCGTCATCAGCCATGGGAACGGTCCGCAGGTTGGCCTCCTGGCGTTGCAGGGTGCCGCCTACAAGCCGGAGGAAGCCTATCCGTTGGACGTCCTTGGTGCCGAGACCGAGGGCATGATCGGCTACATGATAGAACAGGAGCTTGGAAACCTTCTCCCGATGGAAGTTCCGTTTGCCACCCTGCTCACCATGGTGGAGGTGGATGCAAACGATCCCGGGTTCAAGGACCCGACCAAGTTCGTCGGGCCGCAGTATGAAAAGGCGGATGCCGACCGGCTCGCCGCCGAGAAGGGCTGGATCGTCAAGCAGGACGGTGGCAAGTGGCGGCGCGTGGTGCCGTCACCGGCGCCGAAGCGGATTTTCGAGATCCGGCCGATCAAGTGGCTGCTTGAACACGGCACCATCGTCACCTGCGCCGGTGGTGGCGGCATACCGACCATGTATGCCACGGGCGTCGACCGCAAGCTAATCGGGGTCGAGGCCGTCATCGACAAGGACCTGTGCTCCGAACTGCTGGCGCGGGAATTGGATGCGGACCTGCTGATCCTGGCGACGGATACTGCCGCGGTATTCGCCGGGTGGGGCACACCTGAGGCGAAGGCAATCCACCGGGCCAGCCCTGCCTCCCTGAAGCCCTATGCGTTCCCGGCGGGATCGATGGGGCCGAAGGTCGAGGCCGCCTGCAGATTTGCCTTGGCCACAGGACATGTCGCCGCAATCGGGGCCCTCGCTGACATCCCGGCCATCGTTCGAGGTGAGAAGGGTACTCTGATCAGCAAGTCTCAGGCCGGGATCACCTGGCATCCGTGAGGAAGCTGGAAACGCATGGCGAAATATGGGCCTGCGCTATTTGCCCGCGGAGGCCGGTGGGCCTGCCGGTATCGCCTGGCGAAGCACCCGGAAGCCGAATATGGCGAACAGGATTGTCAAAAGTGGGTTGAGCAGGTTGAAGAAGCAGTACAAGGCAAATCCGGTCGTCGATACACCGAGTGCCGCCGCCATATAGGCGCCACAACTATTCCAGGGGATCAGTGGCGATGTGACGGTCGCCGAATCGCCGACTACGCGTGATAACAAAACTGGCGCCAGTCCCCGCTTGAGGAATTCCGGTCGGAACAACCTGCCCGGCAGGGCAATGGAAATGTACTGATCGGAGGTGACAATATTGGCGCCGATGCAGACGGCGACCACAGTGGTGACGAGCCCACCGACGGATCTGATGCGATGGACCAAAGGGTCGATCAACCGATTTAGCAGGCCGGCCTTCTCGACTGTCGCCCCAAATGCGAGGGCGGTGATGATGAGCCATACCGTGCTCATCATGCTGGCCATGCCGCCGCGCGTCAGGATCGCATCCATGGCCGCGTCGCCACTTTCGGAGACGTAGCCGTTGGCGAGGGCCATCCAGACGCCTTTGAGTGCAGCCAGCGGCGTCGGAAGTTCGGGCGTGGCGGCAAAGGCGACGACGCGGGCAGACTCCTGGATGACGGCCAGGACGCCGCCAGACAGCGCACCGACGAAGATCGTCACGAATGGTGGGAACTTCACGACTGAAAGCCCAAGTACGATCAGCAAGGGGATGAAGGCCCAAAGCGAAACCGAAAATCTCCCCTCGATTCCGGCCAGCATGGCGGAAGCGTCGAAATCACCCGGCGAACCTAGCAAGGCAAAAAGGGCGACCGCAATGGTAAGAGCGGGGACCGAGGTGAACAGCGACTCACGAATATGCTCGTAGATTCCGGATCCTGCCGTGGCGGTGGCGAGATTGGCCGTATCCGACAGCGGCGATGCCTTGTCTCCGAAATAGGCGCCTGAAATGACCGCTCCGGCAGCAATCTCGGGCGAGAGGCCCATGCTTGCTGCCACTCCCATCAAGCCAATTCCTATGGTGCCAGCGACGGTCCAGGAGCTGCCGATGCTGAAGCCGATAGCGGCGCAGATCAATGCCGTTGTGGCATAGAAATAGGTTGGACTCAGGATTTGCAACCCATAATAGACCATGGCCACGATCGTCCCACTCATGGCCCAGGTGCCGATGAGTGCGCCGACCGCCAGGAGAATCATGATCGCCGGGAGGCCGGTCGAGATACCGGCAATCGCCGCCTGGCCGATGCCATCCCATTTCTTGCCATTCTTATAGGCGATCCCGGCCGTGATAATGGCGCAGAACAGGAGAGCGACTTGGTTCGGACCGGTGGAGGACGCGCTGCCAAAGAACAGGTAGGAAAGCCCAAGCAGCACGATCAGTGCAGCTGCGGGAACCATCGCGTCTAGCAATGACGGACTGCGTTCCCTGCCGCTCGCTACACCGGGAGCCGGGTCGTTGACTGACATGCTTGCCATCCCCCTCCCTGCACCGATGTTCATCAGCGTATCATTGGCTCGGATACGCAAGTCTACGGCAGGATGTTCTTTGTAGAGTGCTGCCGTTGCTGGTGCTTGGCAAGGGTCAAGTGCGGCACTGGTAATTATGACGGGGTCGAGTTCACTTTGGCCGCAAGGCCCAAGCGCCCGCCAGGATGAGCCCGGCGATGATAGCAGGCCCAATCGCGAGCCAGGACTGGCTCGCCGCGACGGCGGTCGTCATTGCCCAAGACACCGAGGAGAAGGCCTCGGCAAAGGTGGCGAGGCGCGACGAGGTCTGGCGGCGCCGGAAGTACCGGCGTTTTGCCTGGCTGCGAAACCATATCTGGATCAGCGTCGACGCCAGTGCGGCCAGACATATGCCCGCAGCGACAATGAGTCCAGTCACCGGCGACAGTCCAACCAGGGCCACGACAAAAGGCGCGAAGACCAGGAAGACGGCAATCAGGACCGCTTCCGCCTTCATGGTCAAGGCGGTGGTCGTCGAGATTGGGGCCGAGGCCATCAGATCCGGCGCGTCCTCGCCCGAAACGGCGAGCCAGGCGAGCCCGCCCGCCAACTGGCCGGCGGCCATCGTCAGCACCGGGGCGAGAACGACCAGCGATCCGACGCTAGCGCCATAGGCGCGCCACAGCAGCAGGGCCGGCGGAAGCAGATACAGGAGCTGCATCAGAGTCTGGGAGGCAAGCCACGGGTCCCGGAGCAGCAACACCCACTCCTTGCGCCAGAGAAGCCGGCGCCGCGACGACGCCCGAAGGGAATGGGCGACACCGCGGCGCTTGAGCGTCATGCCGGCCGTGGCGACGACATAATCGCCCATGCGGCCGGAGAACAGCAGGAGCGGTAGCGCCAGGGCGGTGGCACCCGCGGCCAGGAGAATCGCGAGCGCGCGGCCGTCGCCGAGCAGGGCACGCGCCGGAATCCAGACGAGGCTGTCGGGTGACGGCGCGATTGCGACGAAGACCTCGGACGACAGGGAAATCCCCTGCGTCATCGTGCCGAGAGACAGGATGGCGGCGACCTGGACGCCGATCACGAAGGCCGAGCCGACGACGGCCGATGCCACCTGTGCCGCCAGACGGGTGCGCCGCGGTCCCATCGTGTCAAACAATACCGCGGTGATCGCCACCGACAGGCCTGAGGCCGCAAGCCCCGTTGCCGCCGCCACGCCGAATCCCATCGCCCAGCGGGCGCCATCGATGAAGATCAGCATATCGATGAAGGGCGAGACAACCACCAGGGTCATTGCGATCGTCGATAGTGAAATCGACACGATGCGCACCGTGAACACGCGCCGCAAGGATATTGGCGAGGATTTGAGGAGGTCAATGTCGCCGCGCCCGTAGAACAGCCGGGTGACCTGTTCCAGGGCCTGGGACACCATCAGCAGGAAATTCAACATCAAACTGCCGGTGACCGTCGCCAAGGCCGCGGTATCCGAGGCGTCGCGGATGCCGGCATATGGCCGCACCATGACGTAGGCGAGACCATGCAGGACAATGACCGCAATCGCGATGACCGTGCCGACCTTCCAGAATCGCCAGCGTTGCCCGGCGGTGAGAAGATATTTCAGGTCACGCCATGCCAGCCGCGCCTCGTGCGCCGCCAGCCAGCCCACCGACCCGGCATCGTTCACTGATCGGAACCCGGCTGGGCGACTAGCGCCAGGAAGACGTCTTCGAGGCTTACGTTGGCGGCGCCGCTTTGATGTCGCAGCTCCTCGAGGGTTCCCTCCGCGATCAGGCGGCCATGCGAAATGACGCCGATCCGCTGCGCCATGCGTTCGGCCACTTCGAGAATGTGCGTCGTCATGATGACGGTGCAGCCGGCATTGACCCGTCCGATCAGGACATCCTTGACCAGGCGTGCGGCGCGCGCATCGAGACCGGTCAATGGCTCATCCAGGACGATCAGCTTCGGATCGTGGACCAGCGCGCCGGCCAGAGCAACTTTCTGCCGCATGCCTTTCGAGAAGTCCTCGCACGGCTCGTCCTGGTGCGGCAGGAGTTCAAGCCAGCGCATGAGTTCCAGCGATCTCTGCTCGGCCGCCTTCGCCTCGACACCCCATAACCCGGCGACGAAGGACAGGTATTCGAGCGGCGACAGCTTGTCGTAGATCATCGGCTCGTCACTGACCCAGGCAGTGACCTGCTTGGCGCCGATCGGATCGGCCAGCGCGTCAATACCGTAGATCGAGACGCTGCCATTGTCTGGACGCAAGAGTCCGGCGATGATGCGGAGGCTCGTCGTCTTGCCCGCGCCATTGGGGCCGAGCAGGGCATAGAATTCGCCCTGGCTTACACGGAGCGATAGGCCGTCGACAGCCGGACGCTGAAACGACTTGCAGAGGTCTCGAACTTCAAGGGCTGGGTGTCCGTCATTTCTGGTCAGCATTGAACCGTCATCTCGGCGATTTCATTCCTTCCGTCACGAACGATCCGGCGGTCCTGGGCCGCCGCCACTCGACCGTTCCAGCGGGATCACGCGGCGAAGCCTAGGTCGGATAAGGCGCTGCCACAAGGGAACAAGTGGTGCGATTGGCTATCCATAGGTGGCACGGCCAGTCCGGGATCAGGACTGACGGGAATCGCCGCAATGGCCACGCAACCCCGACTCGGGCGCAAGCGGGAATGTCTGTTAGCTTGCTGGATACCGGGGCGGGGCCTATAGTTTTCGAAACTTGATTGGGGGATGTCGAATGACGACGTGGCCTGCGGTGTTGCGTGTTGCCTCGGCGGCGATGATCTTTCTGATGCCGCCGCTGGTGGCGGCGGCGGATACGATCGACACGATCAAGAAGACCGGCACCATCACGATTGGTTATCGGGCGGATTCCGCGCCGTTCTCAAGCCAGGGGGCCGATGGCAAGCCCACCGGCTATTCCGTGGCGCTTTGCATGGACATCGCCAAGGCGGTTGCGCAGACCCAGGGGATCAAGGGTCTCAAGATCATGTTCCAGACGGTGACTGCGGCGGACAGGTTCGAAACCCTAAAGGCCGGGAAAATCGACATTCTTTGTGAGGGGACATCGGAGACGATCCAGCGCATGGAGACATTGGACTTTACCATGCAGACCTTCGTGTCGGGCGCGAGCCTGATGGTGCGCGCGGATCAGCGGATTACCGGCATCCAGGACCTTGCGGGCAGGAAGATCGGCGTTCTCAAGAATACGACGACCGCGGACGGCCTGCGCGGGACATTGAAGCAGGGAAAAATTGCCGCGGATGTCGTCGTGTTTGACGATCACGATGCCGGGTTGGCGGCGCTCGAGCAGAAGACGATCGATGCCTATTTCGCCGATCGGGAACTGCTGATCGGCATGAAGGCCCGGTCCAAGGCTCCCGAGGCGCTGCTGGTCGCCGAGGAGTATCTTACCAACGAGCCCTACGCCCTCGCCATTCGTCAGAACGACTATCGCCTGAAGCTTATCGCCAATCTGACGCTGTCGCGCCTCTATCGCTCCCGAGCGATACTGGACCGGTTCAACAATGCCTTTCCGGATCGAAAGCCCAGCCAGCTGCTGAAGGCACTCTATGTACTGAACGGCTTGCCGGAATAGAGAATTCCGGCCTCCTGACGGTGATGGCCTGCAGCCCGTGGGGGCGGTCGCCGGGTCGTTCGAACCGACGCTTGCTGGCAGCTGGAGTCCTGGGCAGCGCTCGTGCCAGAAGTGTCAGTGGTGAATTCGACTGTCTGCGGGAGATTTCGAGGGTCATGAAACCGATCGGGAGAACTTTTGCCGCGAGCGTAACCCTTGTCGGGCTGATCCTGACGGGATGCGCCGGCGGCGAGCCAGTGACACCTGCGACGCCTCTGTCGATCAGCCCAGGGACCCAAGGCGCGCTCGATGCGTATCTGCGGAAAGTCAAGGTTACGCGGCCGGGCGCCTTTGCGGTTTCCGAGGACGGGCAGGACTCATACTACTTCTGGTGCGAGGAGATGTCCTGCGACGCCGTCAGCTATGCCACGCCGGCCATAAAGCTGTGTCGGAGCATCAGCGGCAAGCCTTGCCTGGCGCTGTTCGTCCGCAACCAGCCACGCGTCGTCTTTTCCCGCGCGCAGCAGGGCGACGGCACCGGGCGGCACGGCTCGCGGAAGGCGCGGCCGGTCGAACTGTTCAACGTCAATGACTAGCGCGGATTCCAGGCCTGCGGCGGGCAGCCTTTCCTGGTCGGCTGGCGCGCTCGCGCTCGGACAATAGGAAGTTACGGGATTGGCTCGACCGCGTCGCCGACGGAAACGCGCTTGCGGCGCTCGCGATAGAGCACGAACAAGCCGCTGCCGATGATGATCGCGTTGCCGGCCAGAATGCGCGGTGTTGGCGCATCATGCCAGATCAACCATCCGAGAAAACCTGCCCAAACAATGGCCGAATACTGAAATGGCGCCAGAAGAGCGGTCGGCGCCAGGGCGAGGGCCCGTGTAATGCAGACGAAGCAGAACGACGAGACGATACCGACCACCAGCATCAGAATCGTGTCGACCGCGTCGGGCGCTTCCCAGGCGAAGGAGCTCGACACGGCTCCGACCATGCCCGCGCCGACAAACTGCCACATCACCAGGGGCAGCCAATGGCTGTCGCGAAGTTTGCGGGTGATGGTCAGGGAAAGCGCGAACATGGTGGCGCCGAACAGCGCGATGAGAGCCGAGGGCGAAAACGCCGCACTGGTCGGGGCGAGAGCGATCAGCACACCGACAAAACCTAAGAGGACAGCTCCCCAGCGAAACGGGCCGACCTTCTCCCCCAGGATTGGACCGGACAACGCCGTCACGATCAGCGGTGCAGCCATATAGAACGTCATGACATCAGCCAATGGAAGGGCGCGCGTGGCATAGTAGAAGGAATAGGTGTCGCCGGTCAGGAACAGGATGCGTGCTGCCTGCAATCCCCACTGGCCATTCAACGCCAGGCCGCGTCCGGTATATCGGGCGATCACCAGCAGGATCGCCACACCGCCGACTGACCGAACCAACAGAAGTTCGCCGACGCTGTAATCGACAACCAACCATTTGCCGAGTGCGTCATTGGCGGCGAACAGGAAGACGCCCAGGAGATAAAAGGCGATGCCGGCGGTGTGCCGCGCCGATGTCGTGGATTGCATTTGAGCCTTTGGTCAGGATGCCAGGGTCACCCGGTGTATCTGCGCTCCGGGCGTGGTTGCGGTCGACACGATATGCGTTTGGGATGGATACCGCAATTTCTGCGGCAAGGCCACGGGTCGCCAGGTCCGGAGATCGCGCGGAATCGTCAGCTGCCGATGTAGAGGCCGAGTTGCCACTCCATGTCCGGTGGCGCCAAGGGGTATCCACCGTCGGATCTTGGAGTCAGGGCCTTGTGCTGGGAGATGCCGCCGATGCTGACCTGCAGATGCTGCGCCTGGTTCATCGAAAGGCCGGCTTTCCAGGCCAGGGAGGTCACGGCCTTGGCATTCTTCGAGGTGAGCATGCGCATGGTCACCTCGGGCGAGATGCCGGCGCGGAGAGAGATCGCTGCGCATATCGGCCCGATCTTGCCGCCGGTCATCGCGGCATTCAGGAATGTGTCGTTTGCCGGCTTGGCGGGAGTGCTCCCCTGAGCGCGGTCCCGGGTCAATTCGGCAACCCGCTTGGAGATCATCTTCGACAAGGCGGCCATGGCCGCCTGGTCCAGATCGCCGCGCATCGACAGGGTTTCGGCGATGGAGTTGGAGGGGATTTCGGCGACGCGGCGGAGATTGTCCGCGGTCAGGTCACGTCTGCCCGCCAGCGGCCCATGCCAGTCTTCGTGTTTGGGGGCGACGTCGATGATCCGGTTCATCGTTCCGGCAGCAATGCGGGCTGTCTCATTGGCCAGCAGGTCGGTGACCGCCGAAGCCTCATCCGGCGAGGCAATCGCGCGGTTTACGACGATCTCGGCAACACCCTGGCTGACGTTGCGGCGCTTGGCGATCGCTTTCAGCACGCCCTTGATCGGGCCGCTGCCCATGATGTCGATCAGATCGCCGTCGGCCAGGACCGGGGAGTGCTGCAGGATTGGGCCGGCAACCCGGATCTCGATATCCCGTGCCAGCTGCCGGACCACGTGGGCCGGCGCATCGGTCGAATCCTTCAGCGCCTCGGCGACGGCCTGGCGCACCTGGTCGGCATTATCCTGCGCCAGCGTTTCGGTCACCTCGACGGTTATCGCTTGGCGTTTCGGGCTGAGTGGTTTGGCATCTGGGAGGCGAGCTTCGCCGAGCTTAGCCGCAACGCGAGACCGCACTGCATCGTCCTCGTCGCGCGCAAGCACCAGATCGGCTTGCGGTGGCGCATTGCGGTTTCCGGCTACGGCCAGGCGCACCGCTGAGGAGTTATCCTTCGAGAGGAAATAAAGTAGTTCTTGCTCGACATCCACCAGCCCTGCAATGCCACACCGGACCTCGGGGTCCGGGCTGGATGCCAGCTTCTTTGCCTCTTCGTAATCCATCGATGTCCCCAATCGGCAGCCCAGCGCCGGTGCCGTCCTTCAGGCACGTTTCGGAGCTGCTTTCGGGTCCATTAAATTCGCTTTGCCTTAAGACAGGATTACCCGGCGGCGCCTTGGCCGGTTGTTCGGAATTGCCAACCGGCGAGCCGGGACCGGTGACAGAACATGGGCATTCATTCAATATATTGAAATAGAAGGATAATATACGGCGTTGGCGCCATCAGCACGCGGCCCGGGCGATGCCCGACTGGTCAGGGCTTCGGCAATAATCCATGCTCGACGAAATAAGCCCGAGCCGCGGGTGCAATTCTGCCCAGGATTCGCGCGGGACCATGTTCTCCGCGGTGAATCCGGCAAAAGCCGCGTGCAGGCGTTTTAAGACGTCGACGTTGCGAATGGCAGCAGAAACGATCCCACTGACCACTTCGTCGGGAACCCGCGCATCGGTGACCAAGACGGCGACGACACCGAAACTTGCCGTCGGATCGGGGTGATTGGGATAGATGCCGCCGGGAATGACCGCCGGATTGAACTCAACGTGTTGAGCGACGATCCGGTCGATTTGCGGTCCCTGGATCGGGACCAGTTTCGCGCCGCAGGCCTCGACCGCCTTCTGGACGTAGCCATTGGGATGGCCGATCAACATGGCAATTGCGTCGACGCGACCGTCGCAAAGTGCCGCCACCTGGTTCTCTCGGGTCATTTCCGGCAAGCCGGCAAAATCGGCCCTGGTCCAGCCGAGGTCGGCGAAGAGCGTCTCCACCGTCGCGAGCTGGCCGGTTCCGATGCGGCCGACCGAGACGCGGTGCCCGGGCAGGTCTTCTATGCCGTTGATGCCGGTGCCGGGCCGCGTCATCAGGGTGAAGGGTTCGCCATGACCCAACAGGATCGCGCGCAGACCGGCATAGGCCGGTTCCCCGACGAAGGCCCCGATACCCTGTGCGGCCTGGACGACGATATCTGACTGCACGATGGCGAACTGCACTTTGCCGGCACGCAGCTCAGCGATATTCTCCACCGAACCCCGGGAATCTCGCGCATCACAGAACGCTGCATCCGGGGCGATGTCCCGGTTGAAAAGGCGGCAGATGGAATTACCCAGTGGGTAATAGATGCCACCATATGGCCCAGTGGCGATCAGGATCTCGCCCGGCCCGTCGGCATGCGCGTCACCAATGCAGAATGCGGCGATGCAGAGGAGCGGCGCCGCCAGCAGCTTCAGCGCCTTAGGCCTCGAGATCATACCCGATCCGCTCCCCTTGCAATTCGAAAGTGGCCTTCACCCATCGCTCATCCGCACTGTACCAGAGCTCGCCCGTCACATACGGCGTCACCAGATCATAGCGTTCGGTCGGCAGCGTGGCATCGAGCAGTTTCACCTTGTCGGCTCCGAGTTTCTTCGAGACCAGACCGATCATTCCACCATTTTGCGTATCGATGGCCTCGCTCTGCGCCAGGAAAGCCGGAGACCACATGCAGGTGGTGGTCAAGGCGTCAACCGGGGCGGTAAAGGGTCCGCTTGGGCCCTTTACTTCAAATCCGGACGAAATTGCCTTGCCGGATACCTTTAGCCGGTCGCCGTTGTTGTTGGTTGCAGCCTCGAGGTTTCGCAGGCGGTCGCCGGCCCAAACCTCGCTGCAATCATGATCGAAAGTGAATGCAGTCACGAAGGCCACTTTGACGGCAATGCGGACGGTGGTCTTCACGGTCATGCCATCGCCGTTCGGCGTGATGGTCACGCGATGATACCCGACAACCGATTTCTTCCGGACGATGCGAAACTCGGTCTTTGTAGGGGCGGCGGGGATTTCGAGCCGCGAACTCGCCCGGCTTGGCCGAATGCCTCCGAGCCACAGCGAGCCGCCGGCAGCCGCGGCAAAAAGGCTTCGGCGCGACAAACCCGAATTCCTGTCGCCTTTCCCCAAGCGTGCAATCACCCAGCGGCCCCCAGATGCAGCGTCATTTCCAGCGGAACCCTAGCGACCTCCGCACTCCGTGGCAATGGTGCCGGCAGGTATCGGCGACAAGCAGGCTTGCCTCTATCTGGGCCGTGGTCCTGGTACGGTTTGGCACGCAATCAGAGCAGCCTGCAAATCGTCTCGGACCTCAAGGTCCGCAGCCATTGACCGGCGACCTAGATCCTTTCCACCTTGCCGCCGCTATCGAGCCAATCCTTGAAGGCCCCGAGATTGCGTACCTTGGTGAAACCGAGGTCAAGCAGGGTCTTGCCCGCGAGTGCCGAACGTCCGCCCGACGCGCAATATACGATAAGCGTCTTATCCTTGCGGAACGCAGGGTCGTGGTAGGGGGACTCCGGATCCGCGCGAAATTCGAGCATGCCCCGTGCGACGTTCGTCGCCCCGGCAATCTTGCCGCTGGCCTGAACTTCCGCTGAATCCCGCACATCGACAATCAGTACATCTTCCCGGCCGACAAGGCCGGCAGCTTCCTGCGGCGAGATGGCCGGGACCACCGCCCGTGCCGCCGCAAGCAGGTCTTTCAGATTGGTAGCCATGGTTTCCTCCTCGCAGGTGTATCCGGGGGCCGTCGATCAGGCCAAGCCTGCACGGGCCTTCCCCGATGACGATTTTCATACACGTAAAAATAATTCATACATATCAAAATACGACTCTATGATTGCTGTTTGTGTTGCTCAGGCGCCCAGTGAGGCCACAGCCGGAGACGGGGCACCCTCGGGCACTGAAATGCAGACATTACATGGACATTCATGGTGAATGATAAATCCTTCTTCGACGAAAATTAGCGCTTATTTGAGGATTTCCAGAACATTCTGATAGGCGGAACCCTGTGCTATGATTTCGAAAGATTTGCTGAAAGAATGGTAATGGCGAAAGACGATTCGGCCTCGATACAGGCAGAGGTGATGAAAAAGCCGGGCGCCGCCCCAAAGGCAGGTGGGCAGGAGCGGCGCGCCCATGCCCGCAAGAAAGTGCTCTGGATGGCAAAGGCCTTCCTGCATTTCGACGGCACTGCCTACGACTGCCAAGTGTGGGACATCTCCGACAAGGGCGCCAAAGTGCGTTTCCCAGAGGTCACACCGGTGCCCAATCGCTTCAAGCTATGGATCTGCGACGGGGGATTGTTTGTCTGCGAACCTCGACGCGTGGATTCGAATTGGGTTGGTGTGGAGTTCGTCGACGCCTTGCCGCTGTCTGAGGCGTTGAAAATCGATCGAAACACGGCGGGCCAAAGCATCATTGGCTTGAACGATGCAGGGCAGGGCGATGCGGTGCGAAGCGATGCGCGGGCGCAAAGCAACCTGGGCGCGATGTATGCCTCCGGCAAGGGCGTGCCGCAGGATTTGGTGCAGGCCCATAAATGGTTCAATCTGGCAGCTGCTGGCGGAGACAAGGAAGCCACCCAGAGTCGCGACAATGCCGCCAGCAAAATGACTCCCGAGGAGATCGCACAGGCGGAACGTCTGGCGCAGGAATGGAAGCTCGGCGATGCAGGCCTTGCCTTTATGCGCGGCGATCACGCGACGGCGCTGGAACTGGCCCGGCCGCTCGCGGACCAAGGTGGTGCCTATGCACAATCGCTGCTGGGCTCGATGTATCTGGCCGGCAAGGGGGTTCCGCAGAGCGACAGTGACGCCTATTTCTGGGCCAGCCTTGCCGCAAACAGCGGTGATCCGCATCTTATCAAGATCCGCGACCGGATCGGCCAACGTTTGAGTGCCACGGAAATTGCAGAGGCACAGAAGCGGGTTCGAGAGTGGCAGCCGGCAACGTAGGGAGCGCCGTTTGATTCCACAAGGTCACCTTACCGCCAGGTCCTGATATCGCGAAATCGTTCGGACACGGCATCGGATTGTCCAATCATAGGGATTTCCATCGACGGCAGCCAAGTATCATCACTTGATGACGGCGCAAGCGACGCGGGCCCCGGAATTCCCGATTGGCTGTGACATATGATCGTCCTCGGCTTGGTGGATCACGAGGGTGCTGCCGTCAGAATCGATAAGGCTGTCGTTGGAGCCGGTCAAAGTTACCAATCCGGAGAAGATTTCCGCCGACGCCGATCCATCCGTGGCGGCGAAGAGATTCGGGAGGTCGCCATCCTCCGGACCGCTGGCATTGAGCAGTCCATGCTTTGCGGCTGAATGATTTATGTGCGCCTTGGCGGCAGCGAACTTGGCAGGATCGGAGCAATCTCCAACGGCATGAAGATGCATACCATGCCATCCCGGAGCAAGGGAGCCCGCTAGAACCGAAATGCGGAGAACAACACCTTTCGGTCCGCCGCTGATGATCAGGCTACCGATGCTTGTGCCCGAATTGCCTACAATTGATACCGTGCGGGTCGACGGCTGTTCGGCCCAGCCATCTCCCACCGCAGCCAGTGTCGTAGATGCCGCCCACAGGCAAAGACAACCAACCTTATAGGTCAACAATTTCATCGACTATTTTCCCTGCGTTCGCGGTGAATGAGGCGAAGTCGGATTGCGCCATGCCATTTGGCACGGCACGCCCTGACGAATAGCTTTCTGTGTGCCAAAACCTGCTTCGGAGCCATGATACCACGCCCTTGCGGCAGTGGGATCCGCCCGTCAGGCCGATACTTCATTGAAATAGCGGCTTACCATAGTAGTTTAGGTCGAAGCGTATCCAAGAGTCATCGCTAAGGAAGCAGGTTCCATGCTGGGTCGCCTCCGGGAAGGACACCGCACCGCGCATATCGGTTGGTTGCGCGCCGCCGTCCTTGGGGCGAATGACGGGATTGTCTCGACAGCTAGCCTCGTGCTTGGGGTTGCTGCGGCCAATGCGAGCCATGCCGACATCCTGATAGCAGGCGTGGCCGGGCTGGTCGCCGGCGCCATGTCGATGGCGGCTGGGGAATATGTGTCGGTGCATTCCCAGGCAGACACTGAAAAGGCTGATCTCTTGCGCGAAAGCGCCGAGCTCAAGGCCGATGATAAAGGCGAGCACCGGGAGTTGGCGGCAAATTATGTTCAACGCGGCCTCGATCCAAACCTTGCGAAGGAGGTCGCCAACCAGCTTATGGCACATGACGCACTCGGTGCACATGCGCGCGACGAACTGGGAATTTCCGAGGCGCTCAGCGCCCGCCCGGTGCAGGCTGCACTCGCATCGGCAGCCAGTTTTGCCGTAGGCGCGGCACTGCCATTGATTGTCGTGGCGCTGGTGTCGGGGACCGGCCTGATCATTTCGGTATCCGGGGCGTCGTTGATCTTCTTGGCGTTGCTCGGCGGGCTGGCAGCGCGTACCGGCGCCGCACCCTTGGGGCCGAGCGTCATGCGGGTCACGTTCTGGGGTGCACTTGCGATGGTGATTACCGCTGCCGTGGGCGCCTTGTTCGGGGCCGTGGCATGAGCACCTTCCGCGGCTGCGAAGAGGTCTGCGATGCAGCGTGTTCGATAATCGGGCCCATAGCGAATTTGGCCTAGCATCCAAAAATTGTTGCTCGGCAGGGTGATTTCCTTGCTATGCTTGGTCATATCATGGATGGTGTCAGCTGATGGCGAGTACACTTCCAACCGGGATGGCGCGCCGAGTCAATCGCGCAATCCTCACCACGACTATCGGGTTCAGCGCGGCCGCCTTGATTGGCCTGGTGGCTCTGGCGCTTGCCATCAATTCACCCGCCTACGCGCTTGCCGGGATTGTCTACGGCGCGTCCCTGGTGCTGTGTTCGCTCTGTTCCTACCTGTACAACATGCGGGAGGCATCCCCGTACCGCTGGCTGTTGCGCTATTTTGATCACAGCGCAATCTTCCTGCTGATTGCCGGAACCTACACACCTTTCGTGGGGCGCGGCGTTGCGGGCCCGTTCGGCATCGGCCTGCTGGTTTGGGTTTGGGGACTGGCCATCCTCGGTATTCTCCTGAAGCTCCTGCTGCGCGGCCGCCACGACCGCACATTCGTCGCGCTCTATCTTGGTCTCGGCTGGCTGTTTCTCTCGGCAGTCGACCAGTTCATCCACTTGAATCCCCTGCCGTCACTGGTATTCCTCGGCATTGGCGGCCTTTCCTATACCATCGGTGCGGTGATCTATGGCCGGGACATCGGCAACTGGACCGATCCGGTCTGGCACGGCTGCGTGCTTGCCGGATCCAGCACTCATTACGTCGCAGTGGTGCTCCTGCTGATCGGAGATGCCGTAACCTGAAGCGGACCGGGCGGGAGTTCGGGGCGACGGCTACTTGTCTGCCGTCGGCGAGACGGTACTGAAGACAACGATGCGATTTATCGTCTTGCCGTCATCGGACAACGGCAGGAACAAGTCCTCGTCGTCGCTGAAGCGCCCATCAACCGAATCGAAGGGGAGGTGGTCGTAGAACGGCCGGCCCGTCGCCACGACAGTGTCATAGCAGTGCAAGGCGTCTTCCACCGACGGCCCAAAGAAAGCCTCGATGACGGACTTGCCGGTCGGATCCCTGCCGCGCATTTCGACATCGTGGGTGCCGACCAGGCGATAGACGTAGCGCCGCTCATCAGGCACCACTTCGACAATGGTGATATGCGGCAGAAATGCCCGCGGAATCTCCAGCGGATCGATGTCCGACCGACGCGGCGGCGAGTCGCCGCGGCATTTGGACAGCCAGAACATGTACATCGCCCGTATCGGGTCGCTGGTCCGCGACAGCCATTCCGGATCGTCCATCTGCATGATTGGCATGGCCCAAATTGAAAACCGATCCGACCAGCGGCTGGCTTCCGCTGCAGCGCACACAAAGTTCAATGTGCACGGGCCCCGCCCGCTCATCGGCAACCTAAGCCGGGACGAAGGCCCATGGCAAGCCCGGCGCGAAGCCGGCTTTCCCGGGGCTCGGGAACGCGATAAGGATATTCGAGGATGCTTGCCGATCCAGCCGTCGTCAGGGGGAGCCGCTCCGGCGCGGTGCCGATCGGTGCCGGCTCGCGTCACCTAACCCGGATCTGAAAGGCCACAAGATGCGGTTGACGCCCGAGAATACCCTGCCAAGCGATGCGGCTCGGGCCATCCTCGTTGGCCGGCTATGGTGGCCGGCGGTTGACGGGCCGGCAATCGTCCGGCTCGACGGCGAGACCCTGGTCGACATCACGGCAACCTTCCCGACGATGCGAGACCTGTGCGAAGTCGACGTCCCGGCCGCCGCCGCGCGACAGGCCGCCGGAAAGCCGATCTGCGATCTGTCCGACCTGCTGCGGAACTCTTCGGTGGCGCCGCCCGAAGTGCAGAAACCGAGTCTCCTGGCGCCGATCGATCTGCAGGCGATCAAGGCCGCGGGTGTCACCTTTGTCGTTTCGATGCTGGAAAGGGTGATCGAGGAGCAGGCCCGTGGCGATCCGCAGAAGGCCAACGCCGTGCGGGGGGAGATCATGGCGACGATCGGCAGCGATCTGCGTGCGCTGAAGCCCGGATCCCAGGCGGCCGTGGCCCTGAAGCGGCTGCTGATCGAAAAGGGGCTGTGGTCGCAGTATCTCGAAGTCGGGATCGGACCGGATGCCGAGATCTTCACCAAGTCGCAGCCGATGTCGGCGGTCGGGCACGGCAGCGCCATCGGGATCCATCCAGGCTCGCAGTGGAGCAATCCCGAGCCCGAGATCGTTCTCGCGGTGGCTTCCGATGGAAGGATTGTCGGCGCGATGCTGGGCAATGACGTAAACCTGCGGGACTTCGAGGGGCGCTCGGCGCTGTTGCTGGGCAAGGCCAAGGACAACAACGCATCCTGTGCGCTCGGCCCGTTCCTGCGGCTGTTCGATGCGGACTATACCCTGGACGATGTGCGGCGGGCGGATGTCGGGTTGCGGGTCTCCGGCGAAGACGGGTTCAGTCTCTCGGCGAAGTCCTCGCTTGCCCAGATCAGCCGCGATCCGCAGGAGATCGTCGACCAGATGATCGGAGCGACGCATCAGTATCCCGACGGGGCGGTGCTGTTCCTGGGGACGATGTTCGCCCCGGTCGAGGACCGCCGGGCCCCGGGGCAGGGGTTCACCCACGAGATCGGCGATATCGTGACGATCGAGACCCCGACCCTGGGCAAGCTGACAAACCGGGTGACGACCAGCGACAGGGCACCGCCCTGGACCTATGGCGTCGGTCGGCTGATGCGGAATCTCGCCAGGCGCGGCGTGATCTGAGGCCGGTTCAGTGGCGATACCGCTCCAGGCTCAGCGCGCTCACGTCAATCTCGGGCCTGCGCCCGGAAAGGACATCGGCGACCACCCGGGCGGAGCCGCAGGCCATCGTCCAGCCCAGCGTCCCGTGGCCGCCGTTCAGGTAGAGGTTCCGGTAGCGCGTGGGCCCGATGATCGGCGGACCGTCCGGAGTCATCGGGCGCAGGCCGCACCAGAACTGCAGCTTGGAGACGTCACCGCCCTCGGGAAACAGGTCCGACACGACGTGCTCCAAGGTTGCCCGGCGGCCGGGTCGCAATACCTGGTTGTAGCCGCAGAGCTCGGCGGTCCCGCCGACGCGGATCCGGTCGCCGAGCCGGGTGATGGCCACCTTGTGGGTCTCGTCCATGATCGTCGAAGCCGGGGCCGCCGCGTCGCGGGTCACCGGCAGGGTGATCGAATAGCCCTTCACCGGATAGATCGGCAGCGCAATGCCCAGCCGTTTCAGCAGCAGGGGCGCATAGCTGCCGAGCGCCGCCACATGCATGTCCGCCTGGATAGGCCCCTGCGCGGTGCGTACCGCCGTTATGACGTCGCCGGCCGTCTCGAAACCCGTAATCGTCACGCCGTAGCGGAACTGCACGCCGAGGCCTTCGGCCAGCTTCCGCATGGCGACGGAGAACTTGTAGCAATCCCCAGTCTCGTCTCCAGGCAGGCGCAGCCCGCCGATGAATTTCTCCCTCACCAGCGCCAAAGCTGGCTCGGCGCCGATGCAGCCGGCGTTGTCCAGAAGCTCATAGGGCACGCCGAACCGATCCAGGATCGCCGTGTCGCCGCCCGCGCCGTCGAGCTGCTTCTGGGTACGGAAGAGCTGCAGGGTGCCCTGCGACCGCTCGTCATAGGCAATGCCGGTTTCTGCCCGCAAGGCGCGCAGAACGTCGCGGCTGTATTCCGCGATCGGGACCATCCGCGACTTGTTGAGCTCGTAGCGTTCGGCGGTGCAATTGGCGAGCAGCCGCAGCCCCCAGAGCAGCATCGCCGGGTCCGGCCGCGGCCAGATCACCAGAGGACGGTGGATCATGAACAGCCACTTCAGGGCCTTCAGGATCATCCCCGGCGCTGCCCAGGGCGCGGAATAGCCCGGCGATATCTCGCCGGCATTGGCAAAGCTGGTCTCCAGCGCCGGGCCGGGCTGGCGGTCGACCACCGTCACCTCATGCCCGGCCTTCGCGAGGTAGTAGGCCGTGGTGACGCCGATGACGCCGCTGCCCAGAACAACGATCCGCATTTTTCTTCCCCAGGCGCTCCCCAGTCTCGCCGATCCGCGTGGTGCCTCCGCGCAGATTACGCCGCCTCGTAGCCGACGATCCCCTTGATTTCCATGAACTCGACCAGGCCGAATTCGGCGTATTCCCGGCCATTGCCGGACTGCTTGTAGCCGCCGAAGGGGGCGCCCGGATCCCAGGCCGGATAGTTGATCTGGACATTGCCTGCGCGCATCAGGCGGGCAATGCGCTGGGCCCGCTCCTGATTCCCCGACTGGACGTAGGCGGCGAGCCCGTAGACCGTGTCGTTGGCGAGGCGGACGGCCTCTTCCTCGCTGCGGTAGCTCAGGATCGACAGGACCGGTCCGAAGATCTCCTCGCGGGCGATCGTCATCTCCGGCGTCACGCCGGCGAAAACGGTCGGGCGGACATAGTAGCCGCGGTTGAGCCCCTCGGGACGGCCCGGACCGCCGGCGACGAGCTGGGCACCCTCCCGGATGCCGGATTCGATCAGCCCCTGGATCTTGTTGAACTGCAACTCGCTGACCACGGGGCCGATCGTGCTGTCCTCGCTGGCCGGCGCGCCGACACGGATCTTGGCCACCGTATCCTTGGCGATGGCGGCGGCCTGATCGTGAAGCTCCGCCGGCACGAACATCCGGGTCGGGGCATTGCAGGATTGGCCGCTGTTGCGCATCACCGCCATCACGCCGCGGCTGACCGCGGGCTTGAGCTCCGCATCCGCCAGGATGATGTTGGCGGACTTGCCGCCCAACTCCTGGTGCACCCGCTTCACGGTATCGGCGCCGGCCTTGGCGACCAGGATCCCGGCACGGGTCGAGCCGGTGAAGGAGACCATATCGACATCCGGATGGCTGGAGATCGCGCTGCCGACGGTGGCGCCGTCGCCATGGACCAGATTGAAGACCCCCTTTGGCAGGCCCGCGGCGTCGACGATCTCGGCGAAGATGATGGCGTTGATCGGTGCGATCTCGCTCGGCTTCAGCACCATGCAACAGCCTGCGGCCAGCGCCGGCGCGACCTTGGCGGCGATCTGGTTCAGCGGCCAGTTCCAGGGCGTGATCAGGCCGCAGACGCCGATCGGCTCGTGCGTGATCAGGGTGGTTCCCTTGCGCCGGTCGAATTCGAAGCCTTCGAGCGCTTCGATGGTCTTGCTGATATGAATCGAGCCGCAGGGCACCTGGGCGTCGCGGGCAAACTTGATCGGGGCTCCCATCTCGCGCGACACGGCTGTGGCGATATCGCCAACCCTGGCCTCGTAGGCCGCGAGCAGGCGGCGCAGCATTGCCAGGCGTTCCGCCCGCGTCGTCTGCGAGAATGCGGGAAAAGCCGCCTTGGCGGCGGCGACGGCACGATCCACATCGCGCCGGTCGCCCAGGGCGATCCGGGTAAACGGCTCCTCCGTCGACGGGTCGATGACCTCCATCGTCGTCGTCCCGAGCGGCGTTACCCATCTCCCGTCGATGTAGAATTCAAGTTCATGCGCCATATCGCCACTCCGCAGCAGGGGGTTGGTCCGGGGCCTCGGCCCACGGTGTCGGGCCGCAGCTTAATGATTGCAAGGCCGGCTGCAAGTGAATGCTTGGCATCGACGCCGATCCCCTGACGCCCTAGGATTGGCGTGGGCATTTCGCGACCTTGTATGGATTTGGGCCATGCGTAAACCGACCAGATTGGGGGCTCGTCTGCGGATTGCCATCGAGCCGGGCGTAGCCTTGGGGCCGGGCAAGGCCGACCTGCTGGAAGCCATCGCCGAGACCGGCTCCATCTCCGCCGCCGGGCGCAGGCTGAAGATGAGCTACCGACGGGCCTGGCTGCTGGTCGATGAGATGAACAATGATTTCGCCACGCCGCTGGTCCAAGCGGCGAAGGGCGGAAGTCACGGGGGCGGGGCGGCGCTGACCGGGACCGGGGAAGAAGTCCTGGGGCGATATCGCAACATGGAGCGTCTTTGCAACGAGACGGTGGACCCGGACCTCCGGGCCCTTCGCGATCTGGTCAGGCGCCCGCCGGCCAAGCCCTAGTTGCGTCCGGCCGGGGGCAGATGCCAGGAGCCGATGCGCTGGCGATCGAAGGTGACGGATTTCACGACAGCATAGACCGGCTTGCCGACCTCCAGGCCAAGAAGGTGCATGGATTTCCCGGTTACCCGCGCATTCAGCGCCACATCGTTGCGCATGAGCTTGATATCCATCATGCCGTTGGCGGCATCGCGAATTTCACAGATCTTCATGGCAAACACGTTGAGCGCGCTGATATCCCGTGGCTGCTGCAGGCTGATCATCACGTCGCGGGCCTTGATCTGCACGCGAATCGGCGTGCCGGGTGCCGCGTCGATCTCCGGCACGGTGACCGGTCCGATCGCAGATTGCAGCAGCGTCAAGCGATTGCCGCTGTCCTGGACGTCGATCGTCGCGTCGATGATGGCCCCTGCCTCCTCCTGGCCGGTCAACGGCAGCAGGTCGAGACGCCCGAGGATGTCGGCGACCGGGCCCTGTGCGACGGATTTCCCGTCCGATATCAGCACCACGGAGGCGGCGAGCCGCACGACCTCGTTGACTGCATGGCTGACATAGATGATCGGAATCCTGGCCTCGTCGCGCAGGCGCTCGATATAGGGAAGCAACTCGGATTTGCGCGCCTCATCCAGTGCGGCCAGGGGCTCGTCCATCAGCAGGATCCCCGGATTGGCCAGTAGCGCCCGCCCGATGGCGACCCGCTGCTTCTCGCCGCCGGACAGGTTTCCGGGATGGCGCGCCAGGAGGCCTTCGATGCCGAGCAGCGCCACCACCCGGTCGAACCCGGTGCTTGCGGGCCGGAAGCGGGCAAACCACGCGCCGTATAGCAGGTTCTGCCGCACCGTCATATGCGGGAAAAGCCGGCCCTCCTGGAAGACGTAGCCGATGCCCCGGCGATGCGGTGCCAAGTTGACCCCGGTTGCGCCGTCGTAGAGCAGCCGTTCACCGAGCCTGATCCGGCCCGAATCCGGATCAAGCAGCCCCGCAATCAGGTTGACGATGGTGCTCTTGCCGACGCCGGATCGTCCGAAGAGAGCGACGATCCCCGCACCGCTGGTGAAGCTCACGTCGAGATCCAGCGTCCCGATGCGCTTGCGGAGGGCAACCTCAACGTTCATCGCCGCGCACCCTCGTCGCCACTCGCCGGGCGAGGATCTCCGACAGAATCAGGGCGACCATCGAAATCGCGACGGAAATGACTGCCAGGCGCATCGCCCCGGGTTCGCCGCCCGGGACGTTCGCATAGGTATAGATGGCGGTCGGAATCGTCTGGGTTTCCCCGGGAATGTTGGAAACGAAGGTGATCGTCGCGCCAAACTCGCCAAGGGCCTTCCCGAAGGAAAGGATGGTCCCGGCGACGATGCCTGGCAGAGCCAGAGGCAGGGTGACGGTGACGAATACCCAGGCGGGATTCGCTCCCAAAGTGCTTGCCGCTGCCTCCAGGCGGCGGTCGACGAGCTCGAAGGAAAGGCGGATCGCCCGCACCATCAGGGGAAATCCCATGACGGCGGCTGCGACCGCGGCGCCCGTCCAGCGGAACGCCAGGACGATGCCGAAGACCTGTTCGAGGACGTGCCCGATCGGACCCTGCCGGCCGAACAGCAGGAGCAGGATGTAGCCGGTGACCACCGGCGGCAGGATCAGCGGCAGATGCACGATCCCATTGACCGCAGATTTGCCCCAGAACGTGCAGCGGGCGAGGAGGAATGCGAAAGCGATGCCGATCGGCAAGCTGGCGGCGGTCGCCCAAATGCCGATCTTCAGGCTTAGACGGATTGCGGTGAGTTCATCCGGGCTGAAATCGAACACTTGGCCTAATGCTTCAAGATTATGAACCCTTGCTGCTCGAAAATGCCAAGTGCCGCCGAGGACTCGAGATATTGCAGGAAATCGGCCGCCGCAGGATTTGTCGAGGTCGCAATCAGGGCGACAGGATAGATAATTGGCGGGTGCGAGTTTGCCGGGAAAGTTGCGACCACCCTGACTTTCGGTTCGGCGACGGCGTCGGTCTGATAGACGATCCCCAGCGGGGCTTCGCCACTGGCCACCAAGGCCAGGGCAACCCGCACGTTTTCCGCCTGGGCGACTTTGCCTTCCACCGTCTGCCAGGCCCCCAGGTGCTCCAGGGCCGCCTTGCCGTACTTGCCGGCAGGAACCGCTTTGACATCCGCCATCGCCAGCTTGCCGTCGCCGAGCGCGGCGGCCAGATCGACATCGGGCTTGAGATCAACGGCAATGCTGCTGTCTTTCGGTGCCACCAGCACCAGGGTATTACCCAGGAGATTGGTCCGTGTTTCCGGCTTGATCAGGTTGGCCTTCGCCACATGGTCCATCCAGTCCAGATCGGCGGAAATGAATATGTCCGCCGGCGCCCCCGCTTCGATCTGCTTGGCCAAGGCGGAACTGCCGGCATAGGAGACGGTGACCTGGCCATTGGTCTCTGCCGCAAAATCCGCGACCGCCTGATCGAGCGCTGTCTTCAGGCTGGCAGCAGCAAACACCAGTACTTTCGCATTGGCGGCGGATGCCGGCGGAACCTGTCCGCCGGCCATCAGGAGCACGGCGGTCACAACGGCGGCGAAAGTCCGGCGGCAGAAGTGACGGGTCATGGGATGTCCCTTGGATTCGATATGTTTATAAGAATATATCGAATGTGCTGCGACAGCGAAAGCGAAAAACGCCGCCGCCAGCCGCCGAGGCGCCGTCGCCGTTTTTTGTCGGCTGACAGGTGCACCGCTATGCTACCAGTAGGGACCAATGCTCTATGCCCATCCATCCCTCTGGAATTGACCTGTCCCGATGCCTCGCAGCCCCTCCCTGACCGCCGTCGCCGTCCTCTGCGCCGGAGTGTTCGTATTCGCGCTGCAGGATGTGATCATCAAGGGCGTCAGCGGCGTCTATCCCGTCCATGAAGCCATCGCCATCCGCTGCCTTACGGCCCTGCCGATCCTGCTGGCGATGGTGCATTTTCGTGGCGGACTGGCACGACTGATCTCCGCCCAGTCGGGCTGGCTGGCGCTGCGGGGCGGCGTGATGATGGTGTCCTACACCTGTTACTACCTTTCGTTTCCGATCATGCCTCTGGCCAAGGTGGTCGCGCTCTTCTTTACCGCACCGCTCTTCGTCACCGCGCTTGCCGGCCCGCTGCTGGGCGAGCGCATCGGACTCAGGCGCTGGGCGGCGACCGTCATCGGCTTTGCCGGCGTCGTCGTCATCCAGCGACCCGGCCTGGACGTGTTCGATATCGCGTCGCTCCTGCCGATTGTCGCCGCCCTTGCCTACGCGGCCGCGCAATTGATGGCGCGGCGGTTCGGCGCAACCGAATCCGCGCCGGTCATGTCCTTCTTCCAGAACGTGGTCTATTTCCTGGGTGCCATGGCGATGGCCGTGGCATTCCGCGGCTTCGATCCTCACGGCGCGGGCAGTCTCGCCTTTCTGCTCAGGGACTGGTCGATGCCCACGACGACGGATCTGCTGCTCCTCGGGCTGTGCGGGCCGATCGCGGCCGTCGGCATGATGCTGCTCACCGAGGCCTATCGGATGTCCGAGGTGAATTTCGTCACGCCTTTCGAGTATACCGGCCTGATCTGGGCCACCCTCTGGGGGTTCACGGTGTTTGGAGAGGTTCCGGCCTGGACCACGTTGATCGGTGCGGTGCTCATTGTCGGTGCGGGGCTCTATGTCCTGTTCGGCGCGAAGGCACCGGATATCCATGCCGAACTCACCTGAGTCCATGTCGGATCGGCTGAACTTGCCGCGGTCGGGTCGAATTGAGATACTTGCCGGACCGGGAGCCCCAGATGCGCCAGCCGACTGACGAACAGGAACCAATCTCGCTGATCGCCCAAGCTGCGGCGGCCCTGAACGCGCATTACGGCCTGGACGGGCGGCTGGAAGCGCTGCCGGGCGCGCCTGATGCCAGCTTCAAGGTCACGGCGCCCGATGGGCAGATCTATCTCTTCAAGCTGTATCCGGCGGATCTCGACCCTTCCGAATTGGCCATGCAGGCGGCCGCGCTGCGGCATCTCGAGCTGCATGCGCCGGAGCTGCCGATCCAGCGGCTCTTTCTCGGCCTGAACGGAGAGATATCGCCGGTCGTCGTCGCGCCGGATGCGCGTCTTCGGCGGCTGTGCCTCACCACCTACATAGGCGGCGAGACTTGGGCGACGGCACAGCGGCAAGGGCAGCCGGAAGCCGCGTCCCTCGGCAGGCTGCTCGGTCGCCTCGATCGAAGCCTGTCGGTCTTCCATCACCCCGCCGCCCGGCGTCACACCCTGTGGGATCTGGCCCGGGCCGGCGAGCATATTGCCCATCTGCCCATGATCGACGAAGCGGCAATACGCGAGGCCGTTGCGCGGATCCTTGCGCAATTCGTCGATGCCGTTGCACCGCGCCTCGCCGCGCGGCCGAAACAGGCCATTCACAACGGCGCCAGCGCATGCAACGTCCTGCTCGATCCGCACGGCGCGGTCGTCGGGCTGCTGGACTTTGGCGAGATGGTGGAATCCTGGCGGGTCAACGAGGTCGCGGTGGCCTGCGCCTGCGCGATGATCGGTTCGACGGACCCGGTCGGCGCCGCCCTGCCGCTCATTGCCGCCTATCATGACGAATTTCCGCTCGATGCGACCGAGGCCGACCTGCTGTTCGATCTCATCCTCACCCGACACGCTGTCGGCATCTGCATGGCAGCCAGGCAGGCCCGAGAGAATCCGCCTGGCCGATGTCCGTCGATCGGCCGGAGCGACGCCTCGGAGATGCTGCTGCGCCTGTCGGGCCTCAATCGCCGGGTCGCGATCATGCGGATCCGCGCCGCCTGCCGTTTCGATGCCGTGCCGAACCGCCGGCGGATCGAGACTTGGCTGGAGCGCAACGGCCATCGGTTCCAGCCGGTCCTTGACCGTGAACTGACGGCGAAGACCCTCAGCGTCATCGAGCCGGTCGTCGACCTGCCGTCGCCTTCTGCCGATCTCAATCTGGCGATCTGCCAGCATTGGCAGGCGGCGCTGGGAACGCTGCGGGGCGGCGTCGCCGTCGGCCCCTATGGCGAGGACCGTGCGCGCTATGGCGATGGATCGCAGACGCCGTCCCGCAGCATCCACATGGCGATCGATCTTTTCGCGCCGGCCGGCGAATCGGTGTTGGCGCCTTTTCCCGGGACCGTGGCGCTCGCCGGCATCGACAGTTCCCCCTGGGGTTTCGGCGGCACGCTGGTCGTGGAACACGCGACCGACGACGGGACGCCTTTCTGGATTCTCTACGGACATCTGGCGCCGGACAGCATCGCGCGACATCTCGCCGGGACGGCAATCAAGACGGGCGCCGAGATCGGCCGCATCGGCGATGCGTCGGTCAACGGCGGATGGCCGCCGCATCTGCATTTCCAGCTGCTCACCGATCTCTATGCCCGGTCGATCGACGACATCATCGGCATCGCGCCGCGCGACGAATGGGAGGTCTGGGAAAGCGTGTCGCCCAATCCGAACGTGATTCTCGGCCTGCCGATCGCCTGCAGCTCCGTTGTCGCGCGCGATCCCGCCTGGCTGCGGCGCGAGCGGCGCTATCTGCTCGGCCGCTCGCTCAGCCTGGCCTATGCCGAGCCGCTGAAGATCGTGCGCGGATCCGGCGTGCATCTGATCGACGACCGGGGCCGGAGCCATCTCGACATGGTCAACAACGTCAGTCATGTCGGCCACTGCCACCCGCGCGTGGTCGCGGCGGCGCAGCGCCAGATGGCGGACCTCAACACCAATTCGCGCTACCTGCACGACAATCTCGTCGCGTATAGCCGGCGCCTGGCGGCGACGCTGCCGCCGGACTTGTCCGTCGTCTATCTGGTCAATTCCGGCAGCGAAGCCAACGACCTTGCCCTCCGTCTGGCGCGGGCCTATACCGGCAATACCGACGTCATCACCGTGGATCATGCCTATCACGGGCACCTGACCTCGCTGATCGAGATCAGCCCCTACAAGTTCGCCGGCAGGGGCGGCGAAGGACGCAAGGATCATGTCTGGGTCACCGAGATGCCGGATCTCTATCGCGGTCGCTTCCGCTACGAGGATCCCGAGGCGGGGCCGCGCTATGCCGAGAAGGTCGCCACGCTGATCCGGGACATGGGCGGCCTCGGGCGGAAGCCGGCCGCGTTCTTCAGCGAAGGCATCCTTGGCACCGGCGGCCAGCTGGCCCTGCCGGATCGCTATCTGGAGGCGGCCTACGGACATGTCCGCGCCGCCGGCGGCATCTGCATCGCCGACGAGGTGCAAATCGGCTTCGGCCGCGTCGGCACCCATATGTGGGCCTTCGAGACCCAGGGTGTCGTGCCGGACATCGTCACCATGGGCAAGCCGATCGGCAACGGTCATCCGATGGCTGCCGTCGTCACCCGTCCGGCGATCGCCGCGGCCTTCGCCAACGGCATGGAGTATTTCAACACCTTCGGCGGCAATCCGGTCTCGGCGGCCGTCGGTCTTGCGGTCCTCGACGTCATCCGCGACGAGCGGCTGATGCACAATGCGGCCACCGTCGGCGCCCGGATGGTCTCCGGATTGCATGCCCTGGCGCAGCGCCACGCCATCATCGGCGACGTGCGGGGCCTTGGCCTCTTCCTCGGCGTCGAGTTGGTGCGCGACCGGGCGACGCTGGAACCCGCCGACACCGAGCTTGCCGCCGTGATCGAGGCGATGAAGGCGCGCCAGGTGCTGCTCAGCAGCGAAGGCCCGTACCACAACGTCTTGAAGATCAAGCCGCCGATCGTCTTCTCCGCCGCGAACTGCGACGAGTTCCTGGAGAAGCTCGACGCGACCCTCGGCGCCTTGCCGGCCTAGCCGAAGGCCTTCACGCTGGTCAGCACCGTCTCGATGCCGACCTGGGCGCGCAGGAACTGTGCGATCTGGTCGCCGAGATCCTGCTCCAGCCCGGCCACCTGCATATCGACGGTGAGTTCATCGGGGCCGGTCAGCACGCTGAACAGTTTCGAGGGCACCATGTCGCGCTTGGCGAAGACCTCGAGCAGGCGCGGCAGGATGCCGGGCTCGGCAACGGTCTTCACGGTCAGGCAATAGGTCGGCTGGCAGTAGGCGGCGTTCGGGCCGCTCAATGCGGCGGATACGGTCATGACGAAATACTCCGAAGCTGAAAAGGACGCGGCGAACAGCTATCTCCGGACGCTCGTCAGAGCGCCCGGCCGATAATTCGCCCCAGTTCCTGCTTCGGCAGTTCCATAACCATGGGGAAAGTCTAGGCGCCCCGACGTTAACCTGTCAAATGCCGGCAGAACGATTGATAATCATGGGTTTAGCCGACGCCGCCCCGCCCCGGCAGGTGTATTTTCTATGAATCTTTGATAGTGTTTGCAGGCGCATCGTCCTGCGCCCGCGGCAGCGCCCGTGAGATGGTCAGCAAAGCCAAGCGGCCGGAGAGAAGCCGCGGCAGGGAGAAGTCAGGCTATGGGCAGATTGACGACCCACGTCCTCGATACCGCGCTCGGCAAGCCGGGTGCCGGCATCCGGCTCGAGCTCTATCGCCTCGATGCCGGCCGGGTCCTCGCCGCCGGCGCCGTCACCAATGCCGACGGCCGCTGCCCGCAGCCGCTGCTGGAGGGCGACGCCTTCCAGGCCGGCCGCTACGAATTGGTGTTCTTCGCCGGCGCCTATCTGGGCGGCGGGGCGCCAGGCTCCCGGCGCCGCCCTTCCTCGACGAGATCGTCATCCGCTTCGGCGTGGCGACGCCGGACGAGCATTATCACGTGCCGCTGCTGCTCTCGCCCTACGGCTACGCGACCTATCGCGGCAGCTGATGGCCGGGACCCCGATCAGGTTTCTGTTGGGCGACGCGCCTCGGGAAATCGCCGAGATCGATCCGACGATGACGGTGCTGGACTATCTGCGCGGCGTCGAGCGCCTCTGCGGCACCAAGGAGGGCTGCGCGGAAGGCGATTGCGGCGCCTGCACCGTGGTGCTGGCGGAACCCAGCGGCGACCGGCTGCGCTACCGGGCGGTGAATTCCTGCATCCAGTTCGTGCCCAGCCTGCACGGCAAGCAGCTGCTCGCCGTCGAGCATCTGGCGGAGGCGGGCGGAAGGCTGCACCCCTGCCAGCAGCAGCTGGTCGACAGCCATGGCAGCCAATGCGGCTTCTGCACGCCCGGCTTCGTCATGACGCTGTTCGCGCTCTGCCATGGCGATGCACCGCCCGACCGCGATGGCATCGCCGAGGCGCTGGCGGGCAATCTCTGCCGCTGCACCGGCTATGGGCCGATCATCGAGGCGGCGATGCGGCTGGGCGCGGCGCCGGTGGACGACCGCTTCACCGCGGCGGCGGCGGAAACGCTGGAGACCCTGCGGTCCCTGCGCGGCACCGCGGCGATCGCGGTCGCCGGCGCCGGGAGCCGCTATTTCGCCCCGCGCAGCGCCGACGCGCTGGCCGCGCTGCTGCTCGCCGAGCCCGCGGCGACCTTGCTCGCCGGCGGCACCGATGTCGGGCTCTGGGTGACCAAGCAGCACAAGCGGCTCGATGCCGTCATCTATCTCGGCGACGTCGCCGACCTGCAGCAAGTGCGCGTGGCCGAGGGCATGCTCGAGATCGGCGCCGCCGTTCCCTATGCCGACCTGCTGCCGCAACTCGAGCGGCACTGGCCGGATTTCGGCGCGCTTGTCCGGCGCCTGGGCGCGGTGCAGGTCCGCAATGTCGGGACCATGGGCGGCAACATCGCCAACGGCTCGCCGATCGGCGACGGCCCGCCGGCGCTGATCGCCCTGGGGGCGCGGCTGGTCCTGCGCCGGGGCGACCGGCGGCGCGAGATCCCGCTGGAGGATTTCTTCATCGCCTACGGCCGGCAGGACCGCGCGCCGGGCGAATTCGTCGAGCGGATCCGCCTGCCGCTGCCGCAGCCGGGCTGGCGGTTCTTCGCCTACAAGATCTCCAAGCGCTTCGACCAGGACATCACCGCCTGCCTCGGCGCCTTCCATGTCAGGATCGAGGACGGCCGGTGCCGCGATCTCCGGCTCTGCTTCGGCGGCATGGCGGCGACGCCGAAGCGTGCGATCCGTGCCGAGGATGCCCTGCGCGGCGAGGCCTGGTCGCCGGTCGCCATCGAGCGCGCCGCAGCCGCCCTGGCCGCGGATTTCCAGCCGATCGACGACATGCGGGCGAGTGCCGCCTACCGGCTGCGCGTGGCGCAGAACCTGCTCCGCAAGCTTTATGTCGAATTGACCGCGCCGGAGGCCGAGACCCGGGTCGGACGCGGCGGAAGGCGGGCCCATGGCTGAGAGCGGCGCCGGATCGCTGACGGTGCAGGGCGGCGTCAGCCAGGCGCTCGCCCATGACAGTGCCGCAAAGCATGCCAACGGCAACGCGCTCTATGTCGACGACCTGCCGGAGCCGCGCGGCACCCTGCAGCTCTATGCCTATCCCGCAAGGCGGGCCCATGCGCGGATCACCCGGCTGGACCTCTCCAGGGTCGGCGCCGCGCCGGGCGTCGCCTGCGTCGTCACCGTCGCCGACATCCCGGGCGTCAACGACGTCTCGCCGATCCATTGCGGCGACGATCCGGTCCTGGCCGCAGGCGAGGTGCTGTTCCACGGCCAGCCGCTCTTTGCCGTTGCCGCCGAGACCCTCGACCAGGCCCGCGCGGCGGCGGCGCTGGCCGAGGTCGACTACGAGGACCTCCCGGCGATCCTGACCGCGGAAGCCGCCCTGGCCCAGGGCAGCTTCGTCCTCGCGCCGCACGAGATGCGCCGCGGCGATGCCGCCGGCGCGATCGCGGCCGCGCCGCACCGGCTTTCCGGGCGTTTCACCGTCGGCGGCCAGGACCACTTCTACCTCGAGGGCCAGGTCTCCCTGGCGGTGCCGACCGAGGACGGCGACGTGCTGATCTACTGCTCGACCCAGCATCCCTCCGAGGTGCAGCACAACGTCGCCAGGGTGCTCGGCCGCGCCGACCATGCGGTCACCGTCGAGGTGCGGCGCATGGGCGGCGGCTTCGGCGGCAAGGAGACCCAGGCCTCGCAATGGGCGGCGCTGGCGGCGGTGGCGGCGGTGAAGACCGGACGTCCGGCGAAGTTCCGCCTCGACCGCGACGACGACATGATCATGACCGGCAAGCGGCACGATTTCGTCATCGACTATGCGGTCGGCTTCGATGCCTCCGGGCGCATCCAGGGCATCGACTTCGCGCATCTGGTGCGCTGCGGCTTCTCCGCCGATCTCTCCGGCGCCATCGCCGACCGGGCGATGTTCCATGCCGACAACGGCTACTATCTCGAGAACGTCCGCATCCTCTCGCACCGCTGCAGGACCAACACCGTCTCCAACACGGCGTTTCGCGGCTTCGGCGGGCCGCAGGGGATGATCGGCATCGAGCAGGTCATCGACGCCATCGCCCGCCATCTCGGGATGGACCCGCTGGAGATCCGCAAGCGCAACCTCTACGGCAGGACCGACCGCAACGTGACGCCCTATCACATGACGGTCGAGGACAACATCCTGCCGGAGCTGATCGCGGAGCTCGAGGCGAGTGCCGGCTATGCGCAGCGGCGGACGGAGATCCGGCGCTACAACGCCGCCAGTCCCTATCTGAAGAAGGGCCTGGCGCTGACCCCGGTCAAGTTCGGCATCTCCTTCACCACCAGCTTCCTGAACCAGGCCGGCGCGCTGCTGCACATCTATGCCGATGGCAGCCTGCATCTCAATCACGGCGGCACCGAGATGGGGCAGGGGCTTTTCGTCAAGGTCGCCCAGGTCGTCGCCGAGGAGCTGCAGGTCGATATCGGCCGCATCAAGATCACCGCCACCAATACCGGCAAGGTGCCGAACACCTCGGCGACGGCGGCGTCCTCCGGCTCGGACATGAACGGCAAGGCGGCCCAGGCGGCGGCCGCGACGCTCAAGCAGCGGCTGACCGACTTCGCCGCGGCGCATTTCGATGTGCCGCCCGGGCGGATCCTGTTCCGGGCCAACCGGGTGCAGGTCGGCGACACCGATCTCGCCTTCGACGACCTGATCGATCTCGCCTATCACCACCGGATCTCGCTCTCGGCCACCGGCTATTATCGGACGCCGAAGATCCACTACGACCGCGCCACCGCCTCCGGCCGGCCGTTCTTCTATTTCTCCTATGGTGCCGCGGTCAGCGAGGTGATCGTCGACACGCTGACCGGCGAATACCGGGTGACCCGCGTGGACATCCTGCACGACGTCGGGCGCTCGCTCAATCCGGCGATCGATCTCGGCCAGATCGAGGGCGGCTTCGTCCAGGGCATGGGCTGGCTGACCTCGGAGGAGTTGTGGTTCGATGCCGAGGGGCGGCTGCGCACCCATGCCCCGAGCACCTACAAGATCCCCACCGCCGGCGACCGGCCGGCGGATTTCCGCATCGCCCTGCAGACCTTTGCGGAGAACCCCGAGGACACCATCCACCGCTCGAAGGCGGTCGGCGAACCGCCGCTGATGCTCGCGATCTCGGTGCATCGCGCCCTGTCGGATGCCGTCGCCAGCCTGGCGGACTACCGGATCCTGCCGGATCTGGATGCGCCGGCGACGCCGGAGCGCGTCCTGGCCGCGATCGACAGGCTGCGGGGGCCGGCATGAGCGGGGTCGCCGCCGACTGGCTGGACCTGGCCCGGACCTGTGCCGCGGCGGGGCGGCCCTGCGCGCTGGTCACCGTCGCCGGCGTCCGGGGTTCGGCGCCGCGCGAGGCCGGTGCGCGGATGCTGGTGACGGCGGAGGGCATCGCCGGCACCATCGGCGGCGGTCAGCTCGAACTGCAGGCCATCGCCGAGGCGCGCAGGCGGCTCGCTGATCCGGTTCCGGAGCCGCAGCCGCTGCACTTCGCCCTCGGGCCGGAACTCGGCCAATGCTGCGGCGGCAGCGTCGATCTGGCGATCGAGGTCCTGGCGGACGGCAATCCCGCGATCTTGGCCCGATGGGCCGACTGGCACGACCGCGCGCTTCCGAGCCAGCATCTCTATCTGTTCGGCGCCGGCCATGTCGGGACGGCGGTTGCCGGGATCGTCGCGGCCTTGCCCTATCGCCTGCACTGGATCGACGGCCGCCCCGAGACGGCCGGCGCCGCGGCCGCCATCGGCCAGCCCCTGACCGTCGCGCGCGAGCCGGCGCTGGAGGTGGATTCGGCGGCGGACGGCGCATTCTATGTGGTGATGACCCACAGCCATGCGCTCGACCTGGAGATCTGCGAGCGGGTGCTGCGGCGCGGCGACTTCGCCTTTCTCGGGCTGATCGGCAGCGCGACGAAGCGGGCCCGCTTCGTGAAACGGCTGGGCGGGCGCGGGATTCCCGAGCCCCTGCTGCAGCGCCTGGTCTGTCCGATCGGCATCGGCGGCATCCGCAGCAAGCTGCCCGCGGCGATCGCCGTGGGGCTGGCGGCGCAGCTGCTGCAGGCAAGCGAAATGAATGCTGCGCGCCGGCTGAAAATCGCCTAAAGGGAATGGGCCGGCCGGACAACGAGGAACCGCGGCAGGGGACTGGACCGGCGCCGCAACTGGGGACGGAGATGCAGGAAACGACGGCTGAGGCACTGCGGGATGGCGCCGGTTCTGGCGCGCCGTTGCTGCATCTCGGCGGGATCGTCAAGCAGTTCCCCGGCTGCCTCGCCAATGCCGGCGTCGATCTCGCGATCCGGCCCGGCGAGATCCACGCGCTGCTCGGCGAGAACGGCGCCGGAAAATCCACCCTGGTGAAGATTATCTACGGCGTGCTGAAGCCCGATGCCGGCGACATCCGCTGGCAGGGCCGGTCGATCCAGGTGCACAGCCCGGCCCATGCCCGCAGCCTCGGGATCGGCATGGTGTTCCAGCATTTCTCGCTGTTCGAGGCGCTGACCGTCGCCGAGAACATCGCGCTCGGCATCAACGACCCGGCGCAGCGCAAGGGGCTGCGCGACCGCATCGTCGCCGTCTCCCGCTCCTACGGCCTGCCGCTCGATCCCGACCGTGCGGTGCACGACCTCTCGGTCGGCGAGCGGCAGCGCATCGAGATCGTGCGCTGCCTGCTGCAGAACCCGAAACTGCTGATCATGGACGAGCCGACCTCGGTCCTCACGCCGCAGGAGGTCGAGAAGCTGTTCGAGACCCTGCGCCGCCTGGCCAAGGAGGGCTGCGCGATCCTCTATATCAGCCACAAGCTGGACGAGATCCGCGCCCTCTGCGAGCGCGCCACGATCATGCGCCTCGGCAAGGTGGTGGCGGAATGCGACCCGCGCCGGGAATCCTCGCGGCGCCTCGCCGAGCTGATGATCGGCGCCGAGCTGAAGCAGGCGCAGCATGGCCGCCGCGCCGGGCAGCCCGACGCCGCCCGGCTGGTCGTCGCCGGCCTGTCGCTGAAATCGACCCAGCCCTTCGGCACCGATCTGAAGGAGGTCGCCTTCAGCGTCAGCCCCGGCGAGATCCTCGGCATCGGCGGCATCGCCGGGAACGGCCAGAACGAGCTGATGGCGGCGCTGTCCGGCGAGGTCCTCGCCGAGCGCGCGGAAGCCATCCGGATCGACGCCGTTCCGGTCGGCAAGCTCGGGCCATCGGCGCGACGCCTGAGCGGTGCCTGTTTCGTGCCGGAGGAGCGCAACGGCCATGGTGCCGTCGGCTACATGACCCTGAGCGAGAATGCGCTGCTCTCCGGCTATCGCCGCAAGGGGCTGGTCCAGCACGGGTTGATCGACGATAGCCGGACCACCTCCTTCGCCGGCGAGGTGATCCGGAATTTCGACGTGCGCACCACCGGCCCGGCGGCGGAAGCACGATCGCTCTCCGGCGGCAATCTGCAGAAATTCATCGTCGGCCGCGAGATCCTGCAGAATCCCGGCGTCCTCGTCGTCTCCCAGCCCACCTGGGGCGTCGATGCCGGCGCGGCGGCGGCGATCCACCAGGCGCTGCTGGATCTGGCGGAGAAGGGCGCCGCCGTCGTGGTGATCTCCCAGGATCTCGACGAGATCATGGTCCTGGCCGACCGCATCGCCGTCATCGCCGCCGGCCGCCTGTCGGCGCCGCGGCCGGTCGGCGAGGTAACGGTCGAGGAGATCGGCCTGATGATGGGCGGAACCCATGGCATGACCGGCGGCATGACCGGCGGCATGACCGGCGGGGCGCCGGAAACCGGCATTTTGCCCGGAGCCGGCCATGCTCATTAGGCTGGAACCGCGCGGCCAGCGGTCCAGGCGCTGGACCTATCTCTCGCCGGTCCTCGCCGTCGTCCTGACGCTGATCGTCTCGACCATCATCTTCGCCGCCCTCGGCCAGGGACCCGGTGCCGCGCTCTACACCTTCATGATCTCGCCCTTGACCACGCAGAACGGCGTCGCCGAACTCTTCGTCAAGGCGGCGCCGCTGATCCTGATGGGCGTCGGCCTGTCGCTCGGCTTTCGCGCCAATGTCTGGAACATCGGCGCCGAGGGCCAGTTCACCATGGGGGCGATCTTCGGCGGCGGCCTGGCGCTGGCCTTCTACGACAGCGACAGCGTCTTGCTGCTGCCGGGCATGATCCTGGCCGGCGCCATCGGCGGCATGGCCTGGGCGGCGATCCCGGCCTTGCTGAAGACCCGCTTCAACGCCAACGAGATCCTGACCAGCCTGATGCTGACCTATGTCGCGCAGCTGCTGCTGATCTACCTGGTGGTGGGGCCCTGGAAGGATCCGGAGGGCTACGGCTTTCCGCAGACCCGCCTGTTCACCGAGGCCTCGTCCTCGCCGGTCCTGATCGCCGGCACCCGCATCCATCTCGGCGTCCTCTTCGCCTTCGTGGCCGTCGGCCTCGGCTGGCTGATGCTGTCGAAATCCATGCTGGGATTCCAGCTGCGCGTCGTCGGCCAGGCGCCGCGGGCCGCGGCCTATGCCGGGTTCAGCGGCAAGTCGCTGACCTGGCTGTCGATGCTGCTGGGCGGCGGCCTTGCCGGCCTCGCCGGTGTCTTCGAGGTTTCCGGCCCGATCGGCCAGCTCACCCCGTCGATCTCGCCGGGCTACGGCTTCACCGCCATCATCGTCGCCTTTCTCGGTCGGCTGCATCCCCTCGGCGTGCTGTTCGGCGGGCTGGTCCTGGCACTCTCCTATCTCGGCGGCGAGAAGGCGCAGATCGATCTCGGCATGCCGGCGGCGGTGACCGGCATCTATCAGGGCGTCCTGCTGTTCTTCCTGCTCGCCTGCGACGTGCTGATCAACCACCGGATCAGGCTCGGCCGCGCCAGGATAACGGGCGGTGCGGCATGACCTGGGTCGATCTCATCGTTCCGGTCGTGCTGTCGGTGATCAGCGCCTCGACGCCCCTGCTCCTGGCCGCCACCGGTGAACTGGTGACGGAGAAGTCCGGCGTGCTCAATCTCGGCGTCGAGGGCATGATGCTGGTCGGCGCGGTCATCGGCTTTGCGGTGACCCTGACCACCGGCAGCGCCATGCTCGGCATTCTCTGTGCCGCCCTCGCCGGTGCCGGCATGGCCCTCATCTTCGCGCTGCTCACCCTCTCGCTGCTGGCCAACCAGGTGGCGACCGGCCTGGCGCTCACCATCTTCGGCATCGGCCTCTCGGCGCTGATGGGGGCCGGCTTCGTCGGCACGCCGCTGCCGGCTTTGCCGAAGCTGGCGATCCCGGCGCTGACCGGCCTGCCGATCCTCGGGCCGATCCTGTTCGGCCAGGACGGCCTGGTCTATTTCTCCTTCGCCGCGCTGTTCGGGGTCTCCTGGTTCCTCTATCGCAGCCATGCCGGCCTGGTGCTGCGCGCGGTGGGCGATTCCCACGACGCCGCCCATGCCATCGGCTATCCGGTCCTTGCCATCCGCTATGCGGCAGCCGCGTTCGGCGGGGCCATGAGCGGCATCGCCGGCGCCTATCTCTCCCTGGCCTATACGCCGATGTGGGCGGAAAACATGTCCAGCGGCCGCGGCTGGATCGCGCTGGCCCTGGTGGTCTTCGCCACCTGGCGTCCGGCGCGCCTGCTGCTGGGGGCCTATCTCTTCGGCGGCATCACCATCCTGCAGCTGCACCTGCAGAGCCATGGCATTCCCATCCCCTCGCAGCTGATCTCGATGCTGCCCTATCTGGCGACGATCGTCGTCCTGGTGGCGATCTCGCGGGACCGCTCGAAGATCCGGCTGAATGCGCCGGCCTGCCTCGGCCGGCCGTTCCATGCGGCGGGCTAGCGACTCACGCGAAAGTGGATGGCAATGCGACGGCGAATCGAGGCAAAATTCTGACCAACCGGACAAACAAGAACCCAAAATGGAGGCGGGAATGGATATGAAACGCAGGACCTTTACCAAGATCATCGGCACCGGCCTGGCCGCGAGTGCCATGCCCTATGTGATCCGCGGCGCGCGGGCTGCCGACCCGTTCAAGGCCGGCTTCGTCTATGTCGGTCCGATCGGCGATTTCGGCTACAGCTATCAGCACGACCAGGGCCGCCTCGCGGTCGACAAGGCGCTCGGCGACAAGGTGAAGACCACCTATGTCGAGAAGGTGCCGGAGGGCGCCGATGCCGAGCGCGTGGTGCGCGAGCTGGCGAGCAGCGGCCACGGCATCATCTTCACCACCTCCTTCGGCTTCTGGCAGGCGACCCTGAAGGTCGCCAAGCAGTTTCCCGACGTGAAGTTCGAGCATGCCACCGGCTACAAGCGCGCGGACAATGTCGCCACCTACAACATCCGCTTCTACGAGGGCCGCTACATCCAGGGCGTGATCGCCGGCAAGATGTCGAAGGCGGGCGTCGTCGGCTATATCGGCTCGATCCCGATCCCGGAAGTCATCATGGGCATGAACGCCTTCATCGCGGGAATGCGCTCGGTCAATCCGGCCGGCAAGATCAAGATGGTGATGATCAACGAGTGGTATAATCCGGGCAAGGAATCCGACGCCGCCAAGGCGCTGATCGACCAGGGCGCCGACATCATCGCCCAGCATACCGATTCCGCGGCGCCGCTGCAGGTGGCGCAGGAGCGCGGCATCAAGGGCTTCGGCCAGGCCTCCGACATGATCAAGTTCGCGCCCCAGGCCCAGCTCACCTCCTCGATCGACCATTGGGACGACTATTACGTCGAACGGGTGAAGGCGGCGATGGACGGTTCCTGGAAGACCGGCGACACCTGGGGCGGCCTCGCCTCGGGCATGCTGCAGATGGCGCCCTATGCCAACATGCCGGACGATGTCCTGGCGGCGGCGAAGGCAGCCGAGGACGGCATCAAGAGCGGCAATATCGTGATCTTCAAGGGTCCGATCAATCTGCAGGACGGCAGCGCCAAGGTGAAGGACGGCGAGGTCCTGGACGACGGCGCCATTGCCGGCATGGACTGGCTGGCCGAGGGCGTCGAAGGCCAGCTGCCGAAGTAGCCGCCCAGCCGCACCGCCGTGCCGGGACCGGCTTCCGGCATGGCGGTGGCGCCGGGCGCAGCGATGCCGCATCATCGCGCGATGGCCGCGATCCTCTATCTCGACCACCAGGCCACGACGCCGCTCGACCCGCGGGTCGCCGCGGCGATGGCGCCGCATTGGGCCGATGCCTTCGGCAATCCGCATTCCCGCGATCATGGTCCCGGCCGCCGCGCGGCGGCGGCGGTCGATCGCGCGCGGGCGCAGGTCGCCGCCCTGATCGGCGCCGATCCGGCCGAGATCGTCTTCACCTCGGGTGCGACCGAATCCAACAACCTGGCGATCCAGGGCGCGCTGGCCGCGCGCGGCGGCGGAGCGGGGCTGGCGGCGAGCGCCATCGAGCATGCCTCGGTGCGCGGGATCGCCCTGGCGATGGCGCAGGCCGGCCGGAACGTCCGCTGGCTTGCGGTCGACCGCCAGGGCATCCTGGATCTGGCGGCGGCGGAATTCGCACCCGGCACCGGGCTGGTCTCGGCGCTGCTCGCCAGCAACGAGATCGGCACGATCCAGCCGATCGCGGACCTCGCGCTCAGGTGTCGCGCGGCCGGCGCGCTGCTGCATGTCGATGCGGCCCAGGCGGCGGGCCGGATCCCGGTCGAGGTGCGGCGCCTCGGCGTCGATCTCATGAGCCTGACCGCCCACAAGTTCCACGGTCCGCCTGGCATCGGCGCGCTCTATGTCCGGCGCGGCGTCGCCGTCGATCCGCTGTTCTTCGGCGGCGGCCAGCAGGGCGGCCTCCGGCCGGGAACCCTGCCGCTGCCGCTGGTCGTCGGCTTCGGCGCCGCGGCCGAGATCGCCCAGCGGGAGATGGCCACGGACGCCGAGCGGCTCGGCCGGCTGCGCGACGGGATGCTCGGCAGGCTGCTGGCGGGACTGCCGGGACTGCTGGTCAACGGCGATCTCGCACGGCGCCTGCCCGGAAATCTCAGCATCGCTCTGCCGGGCATCGATGCCGAGGACTGGCTGGCGGCGATGCCGGAGCTGGCGCTCTCGACCGGCGCCGCCTGTGCCAGCGCCAGCCAGGAGCCCTCGCATGTGCTCCGCGCCATCGGCCGGTCGCCGGAGGAGATCCGCGGTTCGCTGCGGATCGGCCTCGGCCGCTTCACCACCGCGACGGAGGTCGACCTGGCGGCGGCGCGGATGATCGCCGCGGCGGAGTCTATTTCGCCTGCGTCCTGAGCGGCTTTTCCCAATAGGGCATCGGGCCGTATTTCGCCGCCAGGAAATCGATGAACACCCGCACCCGCGCCGGGACGAAGCGGCTGTGGGGATAGAGGGCATAGATGCCGTAGCCGAGCGGCGGGTGATCCGGCAGCACCACCTGGAGCCGCCCGGCCGCGATGTCCGCGCCGACCTCCCAGAGCGATTTCAGCGCCAGGCCCTGGCCCGCCAGGCACCAGTCGCGCAGCACCTCGCCGTTGTTGCTGTCCATGCTGCCGCCGACCCGCAGCGTCACCGGCCCCTCGGCCGCCTGCAAGGTCCAGCGATACTGCTTCGAGCCCGCAAATCGCAGCAGCAGGCAGTTGTGCGCCAGCAGGTCCGCCGGTTCCCGCGGCGCCGGGTGGCGTTCGAGATAGGCCGGGGCGGCGACGATGACCCGGGTGTTGGGCGCCAGCTTGCGGACGATCGCCGTCGAATCCTCCAGCTGCGCGATGCGGATCGCGAGATCGATCCGTTCCTGCACCAGGTCGACCAGGCTGTCGGTCAGGTGCAGGCGGATCTGCATGTTCGGGTATTTCGCCAGGAATTCCGGCACGAAGGGCGCCACATGCAGCCGCCCGAAGACCGCCGGCGCCGTCACCTTGATCGGCCCGCGCGGCTCGTCGGTGCGGGCGGTGAGCAGGCTCTCGACCTGCTCCAGCTCGTTCAGGATCGCCACGCAATGCTCGTAGAAGGTGGTGCCCTCCTCGGTCGGATTGACCCGGCGCGTGGTGCGGTGGAGCAGGCGGATGCCGAGATCGCCCTCCAGCCGGGCGATCCGGTTGCTGACCACCGCCGGCGACATGCGCATGTCCCGCCCGGCGGCGGACAGGCTGCCCAACTCCACCACCCTGACGAAGATCGCCATGTCCTCGGTATGCGGCATCGTCATTTTCCCCGAATTCTTGAAAATCATTTCCTATTCGGCCGGGAGAAGCAAGGCCGGTCCGGCCGCGGGAGTTCTGGTAAAATCGCCCCGGCAGGACCCGGGCAATTCTTGAATGCCCGCTCAAAAGTTGAATGTCGGTTCAATTTTCTCGGGGTGGAAAGCGTCGTGGACCCGATCATCGCCGACTGGCTCAGTCTGATCGTCCGCTGGGTGCATGTGATGGTCGGCATCATGTGGATCGGCACCTCGTTCCATTTCATCTGGCTCGATGCCAGCCTGCGGCCGGGCGCCGAGCGCAAGCCCGGCGTCGCCGGCGAATCCTGGATGGTGCATGGCGGCGGCTTCTATGCGGTGGAGAAGTTCACCGTGGCGCCCGGCCGGATGCCGGAGGGGCTGCACTGGTTCAAGTACGAGGCCTATTTCACCTGGATCACCGGATTCCTGCTGCTGGTCCTGGTCTACTATTTCGGCGCCAGCCAGTTCCTGGTCGATCCGACGGTCTACGACATCTCCGCGCCGGCGGCGGTCGGGCTGAGCATCGCCATGCTGGCCGGCGGCTGGATCCTCTACGACCTGATCTGCCGCTCGCCGCTCGGACGGCATACCGGGATACTCGCCGCCCTGGTCTTCGCCCTGGCCTGCGTCTCGGCCTACGTGTTCTGCCACTTCTTCAGCGGCCGCGCCGCCTATGTGCATGCCGGCGCCTTCCTCGGCACCATCATGGCGGCCAACGTCTTCCTGGTGATCATCCCCAACCAGAAGAAGGCCGTCGCCGCGCTGCTCGCCGGCGCCGAACCGGACCCGAAATACGGCAAGCAGGCGAAGCAACGCTCGCTGCACAACAACTATCTCACCCTGCCGGTGGTGCTGATGATGATCAGCAACCACTACCCGATGCTCTACGAGAGCCCGTACCGCTGGGGCTTCGTGGTCGGCGCCCTGGTGGTCGGCGGCCTGGTGCGGCACTACGCCAACCAGCGCAATGCCGGCAGGCCGAGCGCCGCGGTCGATCACCTGCTGGTCCTGGCGATCGGCCTCGGCCTCGGACTGATCGCGCTCTCGACCGTGCGCCAGCAGACTGACATTGCCCTCACCGGCGAGCCGATCACCCTCGCCGAGGTGGCGCCGATCATCCAGCAGCGCTGCGTCGCCTGTCATTCCGCCACGCCGACCGATGCCTTCTTCAAGGCGCCGCCGAAGGGCATCGTCCTCGACAGCAACGAGCAGATCGCCCGGCTGGCGCCGCAGATCCTGCGGGTGGCGGTGGCCTCGCGGATGATGCCGCTGGGCAACCGCACCGGCATGACCGACCAGGAGCGGGCGATCCTCGGCGCCTGGATCAACGGCGCGCATCAGGACTGAGGGGGACGGCGATGGCGGAGCAGCAATTCAAGGTCCTGCCGAGCACGATGGACCGCAGGCGTTTCGTCGAGGTCTTCGGCCGGATCTACGAGCATTCGCCCTGGATCGCCGAGGCGGTGTTCGATGCCGGTCTGGCGCCCGAGCACGACACGGTGGCCGGCCTGCATCGGGCGATGGCGGAGACCGTCCTGCGGGCGCCGGAGCCGCGGCAGCTGGCCCTGCTCTGCGCCCATCCCGATCTCGCCGGCAAGCTGGCGATGCGCGGCGAGATCACCGCCGAATTGACCGGCGAGCAGGCCAGCGCCGGTCTCGACAAATGCACGCCGGCGGAATTCCAGCGCTTCAGCCAGCTGAACGAGGCCTACAAGCTGAAATTCGGCTTTCCCTTCATCATGGCGGTGAAGGGGCGGAGCCGCGGCGAGATCCTGGCGGCCTTCGAGAAGCGCGGCGGCAACGGGCGGGCGGCGGAACTGCAGATCGCCGTGGCGCAGGTGAACGAGATCGCGCGGCTGCGGCTGCAGGACCTCTAGAGCGACCGCAGCAGCTGCTCGAGGGCCTGTTCCTGCTCGCTGGTGGCGGCCGGCTGGGCCGCAGCCCCGGCGGTGCCGGTCGGGATCGGCGCCACGTCCTCGCCGACGGTGGCGCGCAAGGCGGCGGAGAGATCCGCCGGATCGATCGGCTTCGAGACATAGTCATCCATGCCCGCCGCCAGATAGCGTTCGCGGTCGCCGGCCATGGCATTCGCCGTCAGGGCGATGATCGGCAGGGTCGAGAAGCGGCCGCCCAGCGAGCGGATGGCGCCGGTCGCCGTCGGGCCGTCCATCTTCGGCATCTGGATATCCATCAGCACGGCATCGAACTGGCTTCGCTGCACCGCCGCCACCGCCTCGATGCCGTCGGCCGCCACGGCGAAGCGATGGCCGGCCTGTTCCAGCATGGCGCAGACGACGCGCTGGTTCACTTCGTTGTCCTCGACCACCAGCACCTTGATCTTGCGCTTGCCGGCCGGGGCCTTCGACGCCTCGACCGGGCGATGCTCCTCGGGCCGGCGGATGGCATTGGCGTCGACGATGGCGCAGCGGATCCGCATCCAGAAGGTGGCGCCCTCGTCGAGCTTGCTGGTGACGCCGACCTCGCCGCCGAGCAGCTGGGTCAGTTCCTTGCAGATGGCGAGGCCGAGACCGGTGCCGCCATAGCGGCGCGTCATCGAGGTGTCGGCCTGGCTGAATTTCTGGAACAGCCGCTCCTGCACCTCGGGCGAGATGCCGATACCGGTGTCCTTGACCGAGATCGTCAGGTCGCATTGGCCCGCGCCGGCCGCCGTCGCCGCCATGCCGAGATGGATCCCGCCGCGCTCGGTGAATTTCACCGCGTTGCCGAGGAAGTTCGAGACCACCTGCGAGATGCGGTTGACGTCGCCGAGCAGGGCCGCCGGCGTATCGGCGCTGATGTCGTAGGTGAGGACCAGGCCCTTGGCGATGGCGGAGGGCCGCCACAGGGTGGCGAGATTGCCGATGAGATCGCGGGGCGCGAACGGCGCCAGGTGCAGGTCCAGCCGGCCGGCCTCGATCTTGGAGATGTCGAGAACGTCGTTGAGGATTGCCAGCAGGCCCTTGGCGGATTCCGCCAGCGTCGCCAGCTTGGTCCGCTGGTCGGCGCTGAGCGGCGTGTTCATCAGCAGATGCACCATGCCGATGACGCCGTTCATCGGCGTCCGGATCTCGTGGCTCATCGCCGCCAGGAATTCCGATTTGATGCGATTGGCGGATTCCGCCGCATCCCGGGCCTGGCGCAGGTCCTGGTTGAGGGCGGCGAGCTCCTCGCTGCGGCGCTGCAGGGCGGTCTCCGCCGTGCGCCGTTCCAGGGCGTGGCCGCGGAACACCTCCAGGGCCCGCGCCATGCGGCCGACCTCGTCGCGCCGGTCGGTATAGGGCACGGTGCCGGTGAGTTCGCCCTGGGAGAAGCGCAGCATCAGCAGGGTCATGCGCCCGAGCGGGCGGGTCACCAGGTGCAGCGCCAGCAGGGCGCAGCCGAGCAGCGCGACGGCCAGGGAGACGGCGGTGAGCATCAGCCGCTTGAAATGGTCGGCGCTTGCGGCATAGACCTGGCTCGTCGACAGGCGGACCTCGATCCAGGCGATCTCATGTTCCTGGTTGAGGATGTTGGCGCGTCCGACGACGGCATCGCCCTTGACCGGCGCGGTGCCGACCGAGACGAATTCGGCGCCCGAGGATTCATAGACGATGGCGCTCTGGAACTCGGAGATCGAGTGTTGCATCGATTCCAGCTGGGTGCGGGATTCCTCCTTGTCGTATTCCCAGACGGAGCTGGCGATGACGCCGGCGTAGAGATTGGCGAGGAGTTGCGTCCGGGTCTTCAGCCCGGCCATCTGGTCCTGATCGAAACTGCGCCGCTCCAGAACGACGAAGACCGTCTGGATCGCCAGGATGACGATCGCAAGCGCCAGCACCACCTTGGTTTTCAGGCCGAGGGCCGAACGAACCTTACGCATGTAGGATTGATAAGGCGCGCGGCCTTAACAAATCATGAATACCCGTGGAATAATAAAGACTTAGTGTGATCGCCGCGGGGCGTTGCGGCGGCGCGCTAGGCCTTGCGCTGCGCCGGGGGCGAGATTTCCTCGGTTTCCTCGGAAATCCGCCGGATGAGCTCGGCCACCGGCGAGGTTTCCCCGGCCGGCTCGGCCACCAGGTCGTCGACGTCGGATTCGGGCTCGGCGTTGATGTCGATGAGGAGGTCATCATCGACCGCCACGGCCTTCGGCGCGGTGGCGGCGGCCTGTTCTTCGAGGAAACCGCGCAGGCCGAGTTCGATACGCTGCAGGGCATCGCCCATCGGGGCGCCATTGCGGCTCTCGATCAGCTGCAGCAAGGTCATCACCATGCCGCGCAGCTGCTCGTTCTGCGCCGCCAGCTGGGTCGACTGGGCAGCCAGGGCGGTCGAGCGGAGCTCGATCTCGGACAGGCGGTTTTCCGCGGCTTCGAGGTCGGCCTGGTAGGTCGCGGCCTTCTGCCGGGTGGCCTCGAGTTCAGCATGCTGGCGGGACAGGGCGCCTTCGACGATGCGCACCACGTCGTTGAGGCGCAGCCCGTATTTCTGCTGTTCTTCGGCAGCTTTGGTCATCCGCTGCTGGGCAGCTGCGACCCGGGACCGCAATTGGGAAATATCTTCCATGGCTCGACCCGACCTCTTTCAGTTCGGGTCGGAGTTTCGCGCGGAATGGTTAATATACCATGAAACCCGCGCGACGCCGATCCGTTACCAGTAACGCACCCGCCCGGTATCGACATGGACGAAGTTCGATCGCGTGTAATAGCCGACGCCGCCGGCCTTCATGCCCATCGCCGTCGTACGCAGTTCGCTGAGAGCCACATCCATCAGGCGGATGTCGATGGCCTTGCCCTGCATGTGCATGCTGTGCTTGGCGACCGCGCCGCTCTCCGAGGCCAGGATGGCATTGGTTTTCGGGCTGCGGTAGCCGGAGATGATCTCGAAGGGCTTGCGGCTGCCGGTGCGGCGATGCAGTTCGACCAGCAGGTCCAGCAGCTTGGTGTCCATGCGAAAGATGTCGCCGGTGCGGAAATCCCGCAGGATGTAGTTGATGTCCTTGAGGGCGCCGGTGTCGTATCTGCCGTCGCGCCAATAGGTGGCCTTCAGGACTTCGTTGGTATGGGTGTTGAAGAAGCCGACGCTGCGGTTGCCGGTCGGCGCCAGGGTGGCGAAAGCTGAAGCGGGCATCATGCCGACGAGGGCGGCGCCCAGGCCAAGACCAAGTGCGCGGCGGCGACCCAAGAGACTGGAACCGATCGCGGTCGGCTCGTCGTGGCGTGTCTTCATTAATCCAATCTCCCTATGCACCCGGATGCGCCGGGGCGTATTGGCCGTTGCTAGGTAAGACTGACGCGAACTGTCCCCACAGAATCCACGCCACCGCCCGGTTCCCCAGGCTCAACCTCACTCTCGAAATGCAGTTAACCCCCAATGACTCAGGTGGTTAAGAGGGGACGTTGCCATAGCATCACCGCAATTGCAAAACAAAATCGCCCAAATTCGTTAACCATTCCCTAACCGCGGGCCGATGCCGGTCGGGGTCAATGCCCCTCCGCGGCCCCGGGTTCCGCCATGCCGGCTTGACCGGGGACCGGGTTTCACGGCAAATCCGGGCGGTTTTCGCGCGCCGTCCCTGGATCTAGGAAGGATCTGCACTTGCCCATCTTGCTTGGCCTGGATACCGGCGGCACCTACACCGATGCCGTGCTCTACGATCCCAAGGCCGGCGTCATCGCGACGGCCAAGTCCCTGACCACTAAGCACGATCTGGCGATCGGCCTGCAAGGTGCCATTGCCGCGGTGCTGCCGCACCTGCCCGCCGGTGTCGCGGCGACGCAGATCGCGCTGGTCTCGATGTCGACGACCCTGGCGACCAACGCCATCGTCGAAGGCCACGGCGCGCCGATCTGCCTCATCCTGCTGGGCTACGACGCCAAGGCCCTGGAACGGGCCGGGCTGAAGCAGGCCCTCGGCACCGATCCGGTGATCTTCGTGGCCGGGGGCCACAAGGCGACCGGCGACGAGCAGGGGCCGCTGGATCTCGCGGCGGTGCGGGACGCGGTGCTGGAATATGCGCCGAAGGTCGCGGCCTTCGCGGTCAGCGGCTATTTCTCGGTGCGCAACCCCTCGCATGAGATCGCGGTGCGCCAGCTGATCCGCGAGCTCACCGACCGGCCGGTGACCTGCGGCCACGAACTCACCTCGAAACTGGATGCGCCGCGCCGGGCCCTGACCTGCGCCCTGAACGCGCGCCTCATCCCCCAACTGCAGCAGCTGATCCGCGCCGTCGACGGGCTGCTGAAGGCGCGCGGCATCACCGCGCCGCTGATGGTGGTGAAGGGAGACGGGTCGCTGATGGACGCCGCCATGGCGCTCAACTGCCCGGTGGAAACCATCCTCTCCGGACCTGCCGCCAGCCTGGTCGGCGCCCGGCATCTCTGCGGCGAGACCACCGTCATCGTCTCGGACATGGGCGGCACCACCACGGATATCGCCATGCTGCGCGACGGTCGGCCGGTGCTGAACAAGGACGGCGCCACGGTCGGCGGCTGGAAGACCATGGTCGAGGCGGTGGCGGTCCATACCTACGGCCTCGGCGGCGACAGCGAGGTGCGGATCGACGAGCATCACGGATTCGTCGTCGGACCGCGGCGCGTGGTGCCGCTCAGCCTGCTGGCCCATCTTTATCCCCAGGTCCTGCAGACCCTGGAGGCGCAGGCGGCGAGCGACGACATGATGGCCTATCGCGGTCAATTCGCCCTGCGCCAGCGGCCGCTGGATACCGGCCAGGAGGGCCTCAGCGACGGGCACCAGCGGGTCTGGGACCGCCTGGCGGACGGCCCGGTGGCGCTGGCGGATCTGGTGGCCAGCCCGGCGATCGCGCGCAACCTGGCACGGCTGGTCGACCGCGGCTTGGTCATCATCGCCGGCTTGACGCCGAGCGATGCCGCGCATGCCCTGGGCCAGCAGGACGCCTGGAACCGCAAGGCGGCGGAAATCGGCGCACGCCTGTTCCTGCGCCGGGCGCCGCATGCCGGATGGGTGCCGCCGGCCGATGCCGAGACCCTGTGCCGGCAGATCGTCGAGCAGGTGGTGGTGCAATCCGGCCGGGTGATCCTGGATGCGGTGATCAGCGACCAGGCGAAGATCGACGATCATCATTGGGGATCGCTGGGCAAATACCTGGTGCAGCGGACCATCCAGCCGGCGGCGGCGGCCGGGGACCTGTTCCAGGCGGCGATCAGGCTGAACTTCCCGCTGGTCGCCATCGGCGCCCCGGTCGGCAGCTATTACCCGGAAATCGCCAGGCGCCTGGGGACGCGGCTGGTGATCCCGCCCCATGCCGACGTCTCCAACGCGGTGGGTGCGGTGGCCGGTGGCATCATGCAGCGGGTCGAACTGACCATCACGGCGCCGACCGACGGCATCTACCGCGCCCACCTCCTGGCGGGCATCAAGGATTTCCTGTCGCTGGACGAGGCCGTGGCCCATGTCCGGGAAATCGCCACGGCGGAGGCGTTAGGCCTTGCCAAACGGGCGGGGGCGGTCGATATCGAACTTTTCCACGAGCGGAACGACAAAATCTTCGAAGAGCCGAATGGGCTGCGGATTTTCATGGAGTCCCAGGTCGCGACGACGGCCTTCGGGCGCCCCGGCCTCGCCGCCTGAGGGTAGCGGGGGATGGCAGACTGTCTCCGTGACAGCGACAGGCGGTTTTGGTAGGTTAACGAATGCGGCCGGAGCGAAAAACCCTGCGGCAATCAGCAATTAACTGGTGAATGATGAAGCGACTAGTTTTGGCGGCCAGCCTGGTTCTGGGCTTCATTCCGGCCGCATTCGGCGAAAGCAAGGTCGGCGAAGAGAAACCGCTCCAGGCGCCGTCCCCGGCCGCCGGCGCTGCCGCACCTGCCACATCGGCGATAGCCCTCGACGGGATCGACGCGGCCGTGGCGGACCTGCAGAAGGATCCGGTCTTCGGCGGCTATCCGGTCGATTGGGTCGGCATCCTGAGTTTCTATGCCGCCAACGGCAGCAAACCGATCTGGACGGTACCCGGCGGCTATACCCCCCTGGGCCAGGCCCTGATCGCCCAGCTGCCGAAGGCCGCCCATGCCGGAATGACGGCGCCGCAGCCGCTGCTTGCCGCCGTCGCGCCGCTGACCCCGGCCACCGACGCCGCCGGCCAGGCGCGGGCCGAGGCGCTGCTGTCGGCGGTCTTCACCGGCATGGCGATCGATTCCGCCACTTTCCTCGGGCCCGATGAATCCCGCGGCGCCGGCATCCTGATCGACGCCGAGGAGGCCAAGGATCCGGCGAAGTTCATGGCCCTGCAATTGCCCGACTATTACCGGTTCTGGGGCCTGATGCGGTATCTGCCGGTCTACATCGCCTATTACGAAAATGGCGGCTGGGGCAGCGTGCCCAAGGTCGACAAGATCGAGCCGGGCAAATCGAGTTCCGCCATTCCGGCGATCCGGCGGCGCCTGCTGGCGACCGGCGAACTGCAGCCGCAGGCTGCCGGTGCGGCGGGTGTGGCGGCGGGTACAGGCGTGGCCGGCAGCGACACCGGCAGCGCCCTGGTCTATGACCCGGCCCTGGCGGCGGCGGTGGCGACCTTCCAGCGCAATCACGGCCTGAACGACGACGGCGTCATCGGCGCCCGCACCATCGAGGAGATGAACGTCCCGGCGGAAAAGCGCCTGCTGATGATCATGCTCAACCTGCAGCGGATGCGCGCCGAGGGACCGAAGTTCGAGCCCCGGCATATCGTCGTCAACATCCCCTCGCAGGAAGCCAAGGTGATCGGCGACGGCAAGGTGGAGTTCTTTTCCAAGGCGATCGTCGGCAAGGTGGCGCGCAAGACGCCGACGCTGAGCAGCGTCATCCACACCGCCAAGCTCAATCCCGACTGGACGGCGCCGGTGAAGATCGCCGCCGCCGACGAGGTGCGCCGCCAGCGCGCCGATCCGAACTTCCTGCAATCGCACGGCTTCCACGTCTTCGACCAGAGCGGCAACGAGGTCAGCATCACCTCGATCGACTGGCACGAAGTCGGGCCGGGCAACTTCCCCTATACCCTGCGCCAGGAGCCGGGGCCGGAGAATGCGCTGGGCCCGGTGAAGCTCGACTTCCCCAACGACTACGCGGTCTATCTGCACGGCACCAACCAGCGGCAGCTCTTCGCCAAGCAGGACCGGTTCTTCTCCTCGGGCTGCGTGCGGCTGCAGCAGCCGGTCGACCTCGCCGAGTTCCTGCTGCGCGACAACCAGGACTGGCCGCGCGCGCGCATCGACGAGGTGATCGCCGGCGGCAAGACCACCTATGTCACGCTGAAGACGCCGATGCCGGTGCATATCGTCTACATGACGGCCTGGGCGGACGAGGACGGGGTGATGCAGTTCCGCAAGGACATGTACGGCTACGACAGGTACGCCGACATCCCCGAGGGCCTGCGGGCGCCCGCCACCGCGGCGCCGGCCGTCGCCACCCAGCAAGCCAATCTCGGGAGCAACCGCTGATGCCGCGCCGCAATTCAAGCCTGCTGGCCGCTGCATGCGTCGCGGCCGGCCTCGCTGGCGCCGGTTTTTCCGGCGCCGCGCGTGCCGACGGCAATGCCGGCTTCGCCGCCTATGAGAACGGCGACTATGTCACGGCGATGAAGGAGTTCATGCCGATGGCGGCCGGCGGGCACCATGCCGCGCAATACGCGGTCGGCGTCATGTATCTCGAAGGCCAGGGCGTGCCGAAGGATCCGGTCGAGGCGGTGAAATGGCTGACCCCGGCGGCGGAATCCGGCGTCGCCGCGGCCCAGGACCGCCTGGGCCATCTCTATCTGATGGGCGTCGGCGTCCAGCAGGATGTGGCGCAGGCGGCAAAGTGGCTGCAGCTGGCCGCCGACCGGGGCGTGGTCTCGTCCCAGGTGCGGATCTCCGGCATGTACTACCAGGGCGTCGGCGTGGCCCAGGACAAGGTCAAGGCCTATCTCTATGCCGGGCTGGCGGCGATCAAGCACAGCGAAGAGGGCGAGGCCCTGGTCGGCTATCTCCAGGGCCAGCTGACGCCGGCCGAGCTCAACCAGGCCGAGGCGCTGATCGTGGCCTGGAAGCCGATCGTGCCGCAGCTTTAGGGACGCTCCCGGCGGGCCGAAGGGTCGGCCGCGGGGGTCGGCCGCGGGGGTCGACCGCTGGGGTCGACCGCTGGGGATGAGGGGGACGCGGGTTGTACGATCCTGCCGGATTCGTATTCGGATTGCTGGTCGTCGCGGCAGGGATCTTCCTCGTCCTGGTGGTGCCCGGCCTTGCCATCAGCGCCAATCGCAAGATCGGCCGGCTGCAGCGCGATCTCGCGATGCTGCAGGCGGAAGTCGCGCTGCTGCGCACGGCGCCGCCGGCCGCCGCCGCTGCGCCGCCGCCAGCCGAACCCGCGCCCGTTCCGGAGGTGGCGGTTCCGATGGCGGCGGAAGCCGCTGCCGCTGAAGCCAGCGCCGCCGATCCCGCATCCGTGTCATCCGGCGCCGGCGCGGCGCATTTCCCCTTCATCGAACCGGCGACCAACGAGCCCGACACGACGCCGGCCTCGCGCGATCTCGAGCAGAAGGTCGGCGGCCGGCTCTTCGTCTGGATCGGCGGCGTCATGCTGGCCCTGGCCGGCATCTTCCTGGTGAAGTACTCGATCGACGAGGGCCTGCTGTCGCCGGTGATGCGGGTTGGCCTCGGCATCGCGCTCGGCATCGCCCTGCTGGTCGCCGGCCGCAGGCTGCGGGCGCGCACGGCAAATATCGCCCAGGCCCTGGCGGCGGCGGCGGTCGCCGATCTCTTCGCCAGCCTGTTCGCGGCGATCTCGCTCTATCATCTGGTCTCGCCGGGCGTCGGCTTCGTCCTGCTGGCGGCGCTGACCGCGGCGGCGATCGGCCTCGCCTTGCGCGAGGGGCCCTTCGTCGGGCTGGTCGGGCTGGCGGGCGGGTTCCTCACCCCGGCGATCGTGCAGACCGACGATCCACGGGCCTGGGCCCTGTTCAGCTACCTGTTCTTCATCCAGCTCGGCGCCCTGGTGCTGCAACACAAGCGCGGCTGGTGGTATCTCGCCGGCACCGGGATCGGCGGCGGCCTGCTCTGGGTGGTGATCTGGTGCTTCTTCGTCGGCGTGCCGGCGCCGGACGGGATGCGTCTCGGCCAGGTCTGGGTGCCACTGTTCCTGCTCGCCACCCAGCTGACCCAGCTCTGGTCGCTCTACGGCCAGGGCGGCGTGCCGGTGTCGCGGGAGATGGCCTGGACCGCGCGGGCCACCAGCGCCGCCTGCTATCTGCTGATGATCCTGTGGCTGGCCCAGGGCGGCTACCGTCTCGACGACTGGGCCTTCCTGATCGCGCTGGCGCTGTCGCATCTGGCGGCGGCGCGGCGCTTCCCGGCCGAGGAGCTGCCGGCGCTGGTCGGCGCGGCGCTGGCGGTGATCGCCTATATCGGCTGGTCGCCGATCGGCGTCGATTTCGCCAGCGGTGCCGCCATCGACCGGCAGAACGAGATGATCCTGATCGGCCTGGTGTTCGGCGCGGCGCTCACCTTCGGCGGCTACTGGTTCGCCCAGGGCGCGCAGCGGCCGGCGCGCTGGTCGGGGCTGTCCTGTCTCGGCGGCGCCTTCATGTTCGGCGGCGCCTATCTCAATCTCAACGAGGACGACCTGCTGCTGTCCTGGCCCGTGGTCGCCATCCTGCTGGCCGGCCTGCACATGATCGCCGCCGAGCGGCTGAACCGGCTCCGCCTCGTCGACCGGCACTATGTCGGCGCCTTCGCCCTGCATTGCCTGGCGGTCTCCGGCTTCATCGCCATCGCCATCCCGATGCGGCTGGAGAAGGACTGGGTGGCGGTGGCCTGGGCGCTGGAACTGCCGGTCGTCGCCTTCGTCGCCGGACGGCTTGACGTGCCGTGGCTGCGCCGGAGCATCTGGCTGGGCGGCGGGCTGGTGCTGGCGGCGCTGTGGTTCTCCGGCTTTCCCGCCGGCGAGCGGCCGATCTTCAACTGGCTGCTCTACGGCATCGGCACGCCCTGCGCCGGCTTCATCCTCACCGCGCAGATCCTGAAGCGGCAGGCCGACGACCAGCTGGTGCTGGCGCTGGAGCTTGGCGGCGCCGCCCTGGGCGGGCTGCTGATCGCGCTGGAGATCGATCACCTCTTCCGCCACATCGGCGTCCCCGCGGGCGGCGCCGACTTCCTCAAGGTCGGCACCGCGACCATTGCCTTCGCCGCACTCGGCGCCGGGCTGCTGTTCCGCCAGCGGGCGCGGCCGCGCCGGGCGACGCTCTGGGCCGGCCTCGCCTTCATCGCCGCGGCCCTGCTGGTCCTGGTGGTCGGCGGCTTCGTGATCTACAACCCGCTCTTCGAGCGGATCCATGTCGGATCGACGCGGATCTTCAACCGCCTGGTCCTGGTCTACGGCCTGCCGACGCTGCTGCTGTTCTGGAGTGCGCGGGAACTGCAGCATGTGGCCAGGCTGCAGCGCTTCCACCGCTGGCCGAGCGCCATCGTCGGCATCATCGCGCTGATCAGCGGCTTCCTCTGGTTCTCCTACGAGATACGCCAGCTGTTCCACGGCCCGATCCTCTATGGCGGCGGGGTCGAGGATGCGGAGCAATACGGCTATTCGGCAGCCTGGACGATCTACGGGCTGGCGCTGCTCGGCCTCGGCACCTTCGCCCGCTCGCAGGTGCTGCGCTACGCCTCGGCGGTGGTGGTGCTGCTGACGGTGTTCAAGGTGTTCCTGATCGACGCCTCGGACCTGACCGGCCTCTATCGCGTGGCCTCGTTCCTCGGCCTCGGCCTCAGCCTGATCGGCATCGGCTATCTCTATCAGCGGCTGCTGTTCAAGCGCAGCTAGGCCTCAACCCAGGCGACCCGCAGGATGTTGGTCGAGCCCGGCGTGCCCAGTGGGACGCCGGCGGTGATCACCACCCGCTGGCCGGGCTTGGCGAACTCGTCGCGCAAGGCGATGCGGCAGGCCTTGTCCGCCATCTCGGAGAAGCGCTTCAGGTCGGTGCCGATGACGCAGTGGGTGCCCCAGACCAGGGACAGGTAGCGCGCCGTCTCGATCTGCGAGGTGAGGCAGAGGATCGGCGTCTCCGGCCGCTCGCGGGCGACGCGCATGACGGTCGAGCCCGAGGTGGTATAGGTGACGATGGCGGCGACCGAGAGGGTATGCGCCACCTGGGCGGCGGCGGCGCTGATCGCGTCGTTGCCGGTCGCCTCCGGCTCCGGCCGCTGCGCCTCGACCAGCTTGCGGTACATCGGATCGGCTTCCACACGCTCGATGATCCGGTTCATCATTGCGACGGATTCCAGCGGATACTTCCCGGAGGCGGTCTCGGCGGAAAGCATCACCGCATCGGCGCCGTCATAGACTGCGGTCGCCACGTCCGAGGCCTCGGCGCGGGTCGGGGCGGGGGCGTTCACCATGGAATCCAGCATCTGGGTCGCCACCACCACCGGCTTGCCGGCGCGCCGGCCGGCGCCGATGATGCGCTTCTGCAGGCTGGGCACTTCCTCCGGCGCCATCTCGACGCCGAGATCGCCGCGGGCCACCATGACCGCATCCGCCATGTCGACAATCTGGTCGAGATGCTCGATCGCCGCCGGCTTCTCCAGCTTGGCGATGATCCGGGCATTGCTGCCGATCAGCTTGCGCGCCTCGGCGATGTCGTCGGGGCGCTGGACGAAGGAGAGGGCCACCCAGTCGCAGCCCAGTTCCAGGCCGAAGCGCAGGTCCTTGCGGTCCTTCTTGGTCAGCGGCGACAGCGGCAGGATGACGTCCGGCACGTTGACGCCCTTGCGGTCGGAGAGCCGGCCGCCGGTGACGATCTCGCATTCGGCGAAATCCCTGGCGCATTTCTTGACGATGAGGCGGAGCTTGCCGTCGTCGAGCAGCAGGTTGGTGCCCGGCTTCAGGGCGGCGAGGATCTCCGGATGCGGCAGCGGTGCCCGCCTGGCGTCGCCCAGGGCGGTATCGAGATCGAGGCGGAATTTCTCGCCCGCCGCCAGATCGACCGCGCCGTCCTTGAAGGCGCCGACGCGCAGTTTCGGCCCCTGCAGGTCGACCAGCACGCCGATCGGCCGGTCGGCCTTGTCCTCGATCGCGCGGATGATGTCGTAGCGCGCCTTGTGGTCCTCGTGCGTGCCGTGGGAGAGATTCAGGCGAAAGACGTCGGCCCCGGCCTTGAACAGATCCTCGATCTGCTTCCGGGTGGTGGTGGACGGCCCCAGGGTGGCGACGATCTTGGCCTTGCGCTGGCGTCTCATGCGATGTGCAGCTTTCCCTCGGGTTATCTCTGGTGCCTTCAGCGGATCAGGATAGCACGAAAATCATTAACGTTGGTGCGCGTCGGGCCGGTGACGATGAGGTCGCCGAGGGCGGCGAAGAACCCGTAGCCGTCGTTGTTGGCCAGCATCGCCTTGGCGTCGATGCCCTTGGCCGCGGCACGGGCGAGGCTGTCGGGGCCGAGCAGGGCGCCGGCATTGTCCTCGGTGCCGTCGATCCCGTCGGTATCGCCGGCGAGGGCATGGATACCCGCCTGACCGTCCAGCGCCACCGCCAGGGCCAGCAGGAACTCGGCGTTGCGCCCGCCGCGGCCGCTGCCGCGCACCGTCACCGTGGTCTCGCCGCCGGAGATCAGCACCGCCGGCGCCCGGCCGGGCTGGCCGTGACGCGCGACCTGGCGCGCGATGCCGGCATGGACCAGGGCGACATCGCGCGCCTCGCCCTCGAGATCGCCGAGCACGATCGGCTGCAGCCCCGCCGCCTGCGCCACCGCGGCGGCGGCATTCAGCGCCGCCTGCGGCGTGCCGATGACATGCGTCGTCGTGCCGGCAAGGCGCGGATCGCCCGGCTTCGGGCTTTCGCTGGCCGGCGATTGCAGATGCCGGAGCACCGCCTCCGACGGCGTGATGCCGTATTTCCGGATCACCGCCAGGGCGTCGTCGCGGGTCGAGGGATCGGCGACGCTGGGTCCCGAGCCGATCACCGCCGGATCGTCGCCCGGCACGTCGGAGATCAGCAGGGTGACGACCCGGGCGGGATGGGCGGCGGCGGCGAGGCGGCCGCCCTTGATGGCGCTCAGATGCTTCCGCAGACAGTTCATCTCGGCGATGTTGGCGCCGGATTTCAGCAGTGCCTTGTTGACCGCCTGCTTGTCGGCGAGGCTCAACCCGGCGGCGGGAATCGTGAGCAGCGCCGAACTGCCGCCGGAGACCAGGCAGAGCACGAGGTCGGCCGCGGCGAGGCCCTGAACTTTTTCCAGGATGCGCCGTGCCGCCTGCTGGCCGCGCTCGTCGGGAACCGGATGCGCCGCCTCGACCACCTCGATCCGGCGGCAGGGCAGGCCGTGGCCGTAGCGCGTCACCACCAGGCCGTCGATCGGGCCGTTCCAGGCGTCTTCCACTGCCTTGGCCATCGAGGCCGCGGCCTTGCCGGCGCCGACGACGACGATGCGGCCCGCGGGGCGCGGCGGCAGATGCGGGGCCAGGATCTTCAGCGGGTCGACGGCGCCGATCGCCGCCGCGAACATGCGGTTCAGGAGGTCTTGCGGATTCTGGCTCAAGCGGGTCCCCGGTCCTGGTGTGCAGCCGCACTCTAGGGAGCGGCTCCGGGAGGGGTCAAGCAAGCGGGCGACGCCTTTTTCCCCCGGCGCGCCAGATCGGGCCGGATCGGGCGGAAAGCCGCCGGCCTATTCCGCCGCCGCCAGGTTGCGCGGCTTCGACCACCAGATGCCGGCCAGCACGATGCCGCCGCCCAGGATCTGCAAGGGCGCCAGGGCCTCGTCGAGCAGGATCCAGGCGAAAAAAGCCGAGGAGACCGGGTTGATCAGCAGTGTGACCGAGGAGAAGGCGGCCGGCAGATGCGCCAGCGCCCAGTTGATCAGCGTCTGGCCGAGCACCTGGCTCAGCATCGAGAGCCCGATCACCACCGCCCAGCCGCGGAGATCGTCGGGCAGGAACTGCCGCTCGGTCAGCAGGGCGATCGGGATCAGCAGGAGCGTCGCCGCAAGCGAGCCCCAGAACATCACCTGCGCGGTCGACAGCGCACGCCGTGCCTCCTTGCTGCCGCGCAGATAGCCGGCATAGGTGATGGCGGTCACCATGCCCAGGGCGAAGATGATACCGTCGTTGATCTCCAGCGGCTTGCCGTTGCCGGTGAGCAGCAGCCAGACGCCACCCATCGCCACCGTCATGCCGATCAGGAAGGCCGGGGCGAAGCGCTCGCGGAAGAACAGGAAGCCGATCAACGTCACCCAGATCGGCGCGGTGTTGCCCATCATGGTCGCGGCCGCGACGGTGGTCATGTGCAGGCACCAGTGCCAGGCGACCAGATCGGTGCCGAGCGCCAGGCCCGCCAGTATGACGTAGAGCAGCGCCTTGCGATCGGCGGGGATCAGCGATGCCGGGCGCGATCCGGCGGCGGCGGCGCGGCGCAGATCGTTCCACATCCAGATGCCGAAGACCGGCAGCGACAGGCCCATGCGATAGACGCCGGTGGTGGTCGGCCCCAGTTCCGACAGCTTCACGAAGATGCCGGAGAAGGAGATCAGGATCGCGGCGAAGACGAGGACGGCAAGGGCGAAGCGCGCGGCGGCGGCATCGGATTTCTTCGGGCGGGCCATCGCGTCGGCTTTCGGGGGATGAAGGAGCGGGACTGCGGATCGGGGGTCGGGTGACAAAGACTGCGTGTTCTCTTATGCTGGCGGTCCCTGCAGGTCAATTGACGACGGCGCAATGCAGCCAGAACCTAAGAGATTGTTGGGACCGGAAGATCCGCCGCCCTTCGAGCTGATCAACCCGGGCGGCAGCGCGCGCCTGGTTTTCTTCTGCGATCATGCCGGGCGGGCGTTTCCGCAGCGACTGGGCCGTCTCGGGCTGCCCGATGCCGCGCTCGAGCAGCACATCGCCTGGGACATCGGCATCGCCAGGCTCGCCCGGCGGCTGGCGGTCGCCCTGGACGCACCGACGGCCGTGGCCAGCTATTCCCGGCTGGTCATCGACTGCAACCGAAGGCTCAACGATCCGACCTCGATTCCCCAGGAAAGCGACCGGATCGCGGTCGCCGGCAATCGCGGGCTGACGACGCAGGACCGTGCCGACCGGGCGCGCGAGATCTTCCAGCCCTATCACGAAGCGGTCGCTGCGATGATCCGGCGCAAGCTGGACGGCGGCATCGTGCCGGCGGTGATCTCGCTGCACAGCTTCACCCCGGTGATGAACGCATTCCACCGGCCCTGGCATATCGGCGTGCTGTGGAACCGGGACCCCCGCATCCCGGTGCCGCTGATGGCCCGGCTGACCCGGGAGCCGGGACTCTGCGTCGGCGACAACGAGCCGTATTCCGGCCGCGACGAGCACGGCTATTCGGTGATTGCCCATGCGGAATTGCTCGGCCTGCCGCATGCGCTGATCGAGGTCCGCCAGGACCTGATCGCCGAAGATGCCGGGGTCGCCCATTGGGCCGGCGTCCTGGAGCGCGTCTTTCGCGACGTACTTGCCGATGACGACCTCTACCGACGGGTGGCGAGTTGACGTACCGGGTGCTTCCGTCATGACCGAACCCGCCTTCACCCTCGGAATCGAGGAGGAATACCTGCTGGTCGACAAGGCCACGCGGGACCTCGCGGTGGATCCGCCGCAGGCCCTGTTCGCCGAGGCCCAGGCGGCGCTCGGCGGGCGGGTCAGCACCGAGTTCATGCGCTCGCAGATCGAGGTCGGCACCGGCATCTGCCGGTCGCTGGACGAGGCGCGCCAGCAGCTGCGCCATCTGCGGACCACGGTGATCGAGGTCGCCGGCCGGCACGGTCTTGCGCCGGTCGCCGCCTCGACCCATCCCTTCGCCGACTGGGAGGAGCAGCGCCATACCGACAAGGAGCGCTACAACACCCTGGCCCGGGAAATCGCCGGGCCGGTGCGCCGCCTGCTGATCTGCGGCATGCATGTCCATGTCGGGCTGGAGGATCCGGAACTGCGGATCGACCTGATGAGCCAGGCCGCCTACTTCCTGCCGCATCTCCTGGCGCTCAGCACCTCCTCGCCGTTCTGGCGCAGCGAGGATACCGGGCTGAAGTCCTACCGCCTGGCGGTGTTCAACGAATTGCCGCGCACCGGCCTGCCGGAGATCTTCGATTCCTGGGGGGAATACCAGCGCCACCTGAACGTGCTGGTCCGCGCCGGGCTGATCGAGGACGGTTCCAAGATCTGGTGGGATCTGCGCCCCAGCGCCCGCTTCCCCACACTGGAATTGCGGATTCCGGATGCCTGCACCCTGCTGGAGGATACGCTCTGCATTGCCGCCCTCTATCGCTGCATCCTGCGCATGCTCTACCGCCTGCGCCGCTCGAACCAGCGCTGGCGGCGCTATTCCGCGATGCTGGTCAACGAGAACCGCTGGCGGGCGCAGCGCTACGGCCTCGACGAGGGGCTGGTCGATTTCGGCAAGGGCGAGATCGTGCCGGTCCCGGCGCTGGTCGAGGAGATGATTGAACTCCTGGCGCCGGATGCCCAGTTCTTCGGATGCGAGGCCGAGCTGCGCCATGCCCGGACCATCCTGACCCGCGGCACCAGCGCGCATCGGCAGTTGCGGACCTATTACGCGGCCCTGGCCCAGGGCCGCGACGCGCATCAGGCACTGATCGAGGTGGTCGACCAGCTGATGCGCGAAACCGGCGATACGAGGTGAGGCTGAAGATGGACGACAAGACCCGAACCGAGCTGGAGGCCGCGGCGTTTCGCCGGCTGGTCCAGCACCTGCGCGAGCGGACCGACGTGCAGAACATCGACCTGATGAATCTCGCCGGCTTCTGCCGCAACTGCCTGTCGAAATGGTACCGGGCGGCGGCGGAGGAGAAGGGCGTTGCGCTCAGCGATCCGCAGGCGCGCGAGATCGTCTACGGCATGTCCTATGACGACTGGAAGGCGAAATACCAGAAGGAAGCCAGCGCCGACCAGAAGGCCGGCTTCGAGAAATCGCACAAGCACTGAGGCTGGCGGCGGCTGCAGGTTTCCTTCACCCCCGATGGGCGACCGAGGGCTGTCCGTTGCGCCGCCGAAAGACGATGACGCCCAGGCCCGCAACGATGACGGCGCCGCCCAGGAGCAGGCTGGCAGGCAAGGGTTCGCCCAATTGCCAGGCCGCGGTGGCGACGCCGAAGACCGGCATCAGCAGCAGGAAGGGCGTCAGTTCGTCGACCCGGTGGCGCATCAGCAGCCAGTACCAGATCGAATAGGGCAGGGCGAACCCGCCCATGGCGATGCCGAAGGCGGCGAGCCAGGCCCAGGCGGGAACGGTCTGGATGACGGCGAGATGGCCGCTGTCGAGCAGGAGAGTCACCAGGACCAGCTGCGGCGCCGCGTAGCGCGCCATGCCGGTGTAGAGCGCCATCCCCTGGTCCCTGGCGACGACCGGGATCACCGCCTGCACCACCGACCAGGAGATGACGCCGAGCACCATGGCGCCGAGGCCGATATAGGCGTCGGTCGCGGCCGGACGGCCAACCACGATGGCGACGCCGACCAGGCAGATCGCCGCGCCCAGGGCGTTCTTCAGGTTCGGCTTGTCCCGGCCCATGAACCAGGAGGCGATCACCGCGATCGGCAGCTGCAGCTGCATCGCCAGGATGGCGGTCGAGGCCGGCAGCAGCTTCAGCGCATAGAAGACCATGCTGGTCTGGATCGTGCAGCCGAACAGCGCCAGCAGGCAGAGGGTGAGGCGCGGCGTCCTGCTGCGCGGCATCAGCGGGGTGAACAGCAGGGCGATGGTCAGATAGATCATCGCCACCAGCATCAGGGGCGGGAACCAGTCCATGGCGGGCTTGCACAGGGTGAAGATCGGCCCCCAGAGCACCTGGATGAGAACCGCAAGCGCTATGTGGCGCGCCGGCATCTTGCCCCCGTCTTGCAAAGCGGAATCCGCGAAAAGCGCGCAACTCTGCCCGGAAATCGCGCGGTCCGCAACGACACCCGTTATCCACATTATCCACAGGGCGGGTTTCGTTGCGGAAAGGCGGGCCCGAGGCTAGAGTCCGCGGCCCGAGAATCGGCACTCCGATCGACGGGCTGACGACCGGATCCAACACGGAAAATCGCGGAGTACGACCATGGCCGATGCGGGCGGGATTGCCGCAGACCGACTGAAGTCCTTCATCGAGCGCATCGAGCGCCTGGAGGAGGAAAAGGCCGGAATTTCCGGCGATATCAAGGAGGTCTATGCCGAGGCCAAGTCCACCGGCTTCGAGGTGAAGATCATGCGGCAGATCGTCAAGCTGCGGAAGATGGAGCCGCAGGACCGCGAGGAGCAACAGCACCTGCTCGATCTCTACAAGCGCGCCGTCGGCCTGGAAGCGTGAGCAGCCTGCTGACGCCGGACCCGGAGCTGCAGGCGGCGTTGGACGGCATCGTCGCCCGGGTCTCGGCGCGGCACGGCGTTGCGCCGGAGGAAATCGCCGCCACCTGGCTTGCCCATGACCGACCGCTGAAGGCTGCCGACGGCGGCGCGCCGGTGCGCGGTGCCGGCCATCGCGGTGAGGTGCCGATCTATCCGGCGAGCGTGGTCAAGCTGGTCTACATGGCGGCGGTGGAGCAGTGGCTGGAGGACGGGCGCCTTCAGCTCGATGCCCATATCGCCCGCGCCCTGACCGACATGATCGCGGTTTCCTCCAACGAGGCGACGAACTACCTGATCGACCTGCTGACCGGCACGACCAGCGGCCCGGAACTGGGCGATGCGGCCTTCGCCGACTGGGCGGAAAAGCGCAATGCCGTCAACCGCTACATCCGCTCCTGGCGCTGGCCGGAGCTGAAGGGCGTCAATGTCTGCCAGAAGACGATGGACGACGACCGCTACGGCCGGGAACGGCAGTTTGCCGGTGCCGAGGGCCACAACCACAACCGCCTGACCACCGGCGGTACGGCGCGGCTGATCCATGATATCTGCGCCGGCACCTGCATCAGCCCGCTGCGCAGCCAGCGGATGCGGGACTTCATGGCCCGCGATCACCGGCCTGAGATCTGGCAGGCCGATCCGCTGCACCAGGTCGGCGGCTTCTTCGGCGAGGGCCTGCCGGCCGGAGCCCGCCTCTGGTCGAAATGCGGCCGGACGCTGTGGACCGGCCATGCCCCGGCGAGCTGGCGCCGCCACGATGCCGCCTATGTCGAACTGCCGAACGGCAGGGCCTTCACCCTGGTGGTCTTCACCGAAGGACGCAGGCAGGCGGAAAACGACGCGCTGCTGCCGGATTTCGCGCGCGAGATCGTCGCCGCCAGCAGATAGTCCGGCGGCGGGTCAGCGCTTCAGGTCGGCATGGTGGCAGGCCACCATGTGGCTCGGCCCGGCCGGCAGCAGTTCCGGCATGGCCTGAGCGCAGATCTCGGTCGCCCGCGGACAGCGGGTGCGGAACGGACAGCCCGACGGCGGGTTGAGCGGCGAGGGCAGGTCGCCGGTCAGCACGATGCGCACCTTCTGGCGCTCGAGATCCGGATCGGGCAGCGGCACCGCGGAATTCAGCGCCTGGGTATAGGGATGCAGCGGGTTTGCGTAGAGCGAATCCCGGTCGGCGATCTCCATCACCTTGCCGAGATAGAGCACCATGATCCGGTGACTGATATGCCGCACGACCGACAGGTTGTGCGAGATGAAGATCAGCGACATGCCCATTTCGCGCTGCAGATCCATCAGCAGATTGACGATCTGCGCCTGGATCGAGACGTCGAGCGCGGAGACCGGCTCGTCGCAGACGATCAGCCGCGGTTCGTTGATGATCGCCCGGGCGATGCCGATGCGCTGGCACTGGCCGCCGGAGAATTCGTGCGGATAGCGGTTGATCTGGTTCGGCAGCAGTCCGACCTTGGCCATCATCGCCTTGACCTTGGCCTTCACCTGGTCGTTGGAGAGATTGGGCTGGAAGGTGGTCATCGGCTCGGCGATGATCTGCCCGACCGTCATCCGCGGATTGAGGCTGGCGAGCGGATCCTGGAAGATGATCTGCATGTTGCGCCGCTTTTCGCGCATGGCCTCGTCGTCCAGGCGCGCCAGGTCCTCGCCCAGCCAGACCACCCGGCCGCCGCGCGCCGGCAGCAGGCGGAGAACCGCGCGGCCCAGGGTGGATTTCCCGCAGCCCGATTCGCCGACCAGGCCGAGGGTCTCGCCGGGGCGCAGGTCGAAGGAAACCCCGTCGACCGCCTTGACCACACCCGGCGCCCGGCCGAACAGCTTGCTGCCGCCGATGGTGAAATGCACCTTGAGATCCTGCACCGACAGCAGCGGCGCGCCGGCCATCGGGCCCTGCGGCCCGGGCTGGCTCAAAGGCTGGGAAGATGGCATGCCTTGCTCCTCCCTTCGGCGAAGTCCTTCAGCATCGGCTGGTCGACTGCGCAGGTCTCGAACGCGAAATCGCAGCGGTCGCGGAAGGCGCAGCCTGACGGCAGGTTCTGCAGGTTGGGCGGCTGGCCGCCGATGGTCTGCAGGCGCCCGGTGCCGATCTCGTCGAGCCGCGGCATCGAGCGCAGCAGGCCCTGGGTATAGGGGTGCTGCGGGTCCTTGAACAGGTTCCGCACCGGGCCGCGCTCGATGATATTGCCGGCATACATCACCATCACCCGGTCGGCGAGGCCGGCGATGACGCCGAGATCGTGGGTGATCAGCGCGATCGCCATGCCGACGTCGCGCTGCAGCTTGGACAGGAGATCGAGGATCTGCGCCTGCACGGTGACGTCGAGCGCCGTCGTCGGCTCGTCGGCGATCAGCAGCTCGGGACCGCAGAGCAGGGCCATGGCGATCATCACGCGCTGGCGCATGCCGCCGGAGAATTCGTGCGGATACATGTGGATGCGCCGCGCCGCCTCGGGGATCTGCACCCGGTCGAGCATCTCGATCGAATCCTTGGTCGCGGCATCTTCCGAGAGGCCGCGATGGGTCATCAGGACCTCGGTCATCTGGCGGCGGACCGTGAGGTAGGGATTGAGCGAGGTCATCGGGTCCTGGAAGATCATCGACATCTTGGCGCCGCGGATCGGAATTGAGTGCCGCCGGGTCGAGCCCGAGGATCTCCTGGCCCTGGAACCTGACGCTGCCGCGTGGCGCGACCGTTCTTCGCCAGCAGGCCCATGATGGACATGAAGATCTGGCTCTTGCCGGAGCCGGACTCGCCGACGACGCCCAGGGTCTCGCCCTTGTTGATCCGGAACGAGACGCCGTTGACGGCATGGACCTCGCCGTCCGGCGTCGCGAAACTGGTATTGAGATCGGTGACTTCGAGAACCGCCGACATGATCCGGTCACCGGTCCTTGGGATCGAGGGCATCGCGCAGTCCGTCGCCGATGAAGTTGAAGCAGAACAGGGTGACCGCGAGGACCAGGCCCGGCCCGAGCACCTGCCAGGGAGCGATCTCCATCACCGAGGCGCCCTCGCTGACCAGGGTGCCCCAGCTCGAATCCGGCTCCTGCACGCCCATGCCGAGGAAGCTGATGAAGCTTTCGGTCAGCATGACATTGGGCACGGTCAGCGTCACGTAGACCACCACCGGCCCGAGGCAGTTCGGGATGATGTGGCGGGTGATGATGCGCCAGCTGGAGACGCCGCTGGCATGCGCCGCCTCGATGAATTCCTTGCGCTTGATGCTGATCGTCTGGCCGCGGACGATGCGGGCCATGTCGAGCCAGGAGACCGCGCCGATCGCCAGATAGATCAGCACGATGTTGCGGCCGAAGACGATGGTCAGCAGGATCACGAAGAAGATGAAGGGCATCGAATAGAGGATGTCGACCACCCGCATCATCACCCCGTCGATGCGACCGCCGAGGAAGCCCGCCGTGGCGCCCCAGAGGATGCCGATGATCAGGCTGACCAGGGTGGCGACGAAGCCGACGGTGAGCGAGACCTGCCCGCCGAACAGGGTGCGGACGAAAAGATCGCGGCCGTTGGCGTCGGTACCGAAATAATAGCCGTCGGCCCAGTTCGGCGGCGATGCCAGGGGATCGAGGTCCCAGTTCACGTCTTCCGGACTGCGCAGTCCGAGATAGGGAGCGCTGAAGCAGAGCAGGGTGATGAAGCAGAGGATCACCATGCTGGCGACCGCCGCCCTGTTGTGCATGAACCGGCGGCGGGCGTCGGCCCAGAGGCTGCGCCCCTTGATCTCGGCGACGATGGGGGCCTGGCCGATGGCGGGAGCGTGCGACATCGGGGCCTCAGTCATAGCGGACCTTGGGGTCGAGCAGACCATAGGCAAGATCGGCCAGCAGATTGCAGAGGATGATCAGCGCGCCGTAGAAGATGGTGACGCCCATGACCATCGTGTAGTCGCGGTTGAGCGAGCCCTGCACGAAATACCGGCCGATGCCGGGAATGCTGAAGATCTGCTCGATCACCACCGATCCGGTGATGATGTTGGCGATGGCCGGGCCGAGGAACGAGACGACTGGGAGCAGGGCGGCGCGGATCGCGTGCCGGCTCAGCGTGACGCGCTCGGGCAGGCCCTTGGCGCGTGCGGTGCGCACGTAGTTGCTGTTCAGCACCTCGATCATGCTGGCGCGCATCAGCCGCGCAATGGCGGCGATCTGCGACAGGCAGAGCGCGACGACCGGCAGGACGTAGTTCGCCGGATGTCCCCAGCCGCCGACCGGCAGCCAATGCAGCATCAGGCCGAAGACCAGGGTGAGCACCGGCGCCACCACGAAATTGGGCACGGCGATCCCCAGCATGGCGGTACCCATGGTGGCGTAGTCGATCACCGAATTCTGCCGGAGTGCCGCCCAGATGCCGAGGCCGAGGCCGATGGCCAGGGCCAGGACGATCGCGATCGTGCCGAGCTGCAGCGAGGTCGGGAAGCCCTGCAGGATCAGGTCGGCGACGCGGAAATCCTTGTACTTGAACGACGGGCCGAAATCGCCCTGGGCGAGATCGCCGAGATAGCGCAGGAACTGCCGCCACAGCGGCTCGTCCATGTGATAGGCCTTCAGCAGGGCCGCCTCGACTTCGGGCGGCACCTTGCGTTCGCGGGCGAACGGGCCGCCCGGCGCGAGACGGATCAGGAAGAAGGAGATGGCGATGATGACGAACAGCGTCGGAACGGCGCCGGCCAATCGTCGCAGGAAATACTGGAGCACGGACTATCTATCCAATTCGAAATGGCCCGAGGCTGCCGGCGGGGAAATGCCGGCAGCCTCGATGCCGAGGTCAGCTACTGGATCGACATGTAGCGCGCGAGGTGGAAGTCCAGGTTGTTGTAAGCCCAGCCTTGCACCTTCTTGGACACCATGTGCTTCGTCTTGTAGTACAGGATCGGAATGATCGGCAGGTCGTCGAGGAAGATCTTCTCGGCCTCCTGCAGCGTCTTCATCCGCTCCTTCGGATCGGCGATGCCGGCGGATGCCTTCACCAGCTCGTCATACTTCGGGTTGTTGTAGCCGGCGTCGTTGCGGACGCCAGCATCGGAGAGGAAGAGGTCGAGGAAGGTCATCGGGTCGGCATAGTCGCCGATCCAGGCAGCCCGCGCGACGTCGTAGGCCTTGTTGTCACGGGTATCGAGATAGACCTGCCATTCCTGGTTGTTCAGGGTCGCTTCGACGCCGACCTTCTTCCACATGCTCTGGATCGCGATGGCGATCTTCTTGTGGTTCTCGCTGGTGTTATAGAGGATCTCCAGCTTCAGCGGATTCAGCGGCCCGTAGCCGGCCTTGGTCAGGAGCGCCAGCGCCTCGGCGGTTCGCGCCTTCTGCTTCATGTCCTTGAAGTCGACATAGGTGTTCTCGTATTCGCCGGTTCCCGGCGGAACCCATGACCAGGCCGGCAGGAAGCTGCCCTGGGTCACCTTCTCGGCGATGGTGTTGCGGTCGATGGCCAGCGCCAGGGCCCGACGGATGTCCTTTTGCTTGCCGAGCGGCTCGCGGGTCAGGTTGATGACGTAGTAGTAGGTGCCGAGATACGGCTTCGCCTCGTACTCGTCCTTCATGTTCGCTTCGATGAACTTGATCTGTTCGGAAGGAACCTCGTAGGTGACGTCGAGCTCGCCGGCGCGGTAGCGCTTGAATTCCTCGGCGATGTCCTCGGTCGGATAGTAGATCTGCTTGTCGAGCTTCACGTTGGCCGCATCATAGAAGTTCGGGTTCTTGACCATGGTGAGCGAGGACTGAGGCGTCCACTCGGCCAGGGTGAAGGCGCCGTTGCCGACCAGGTTGCCCGGCTTGGTCCAGTCGGCACCGAACTTGTCGATGGTCGCCTTGTTCACCGGCAGGAAGCTGGAGTGGCGGAGCAGCGAGAGGAAATACGGAGTCGCCTTGCGCAGCGTGATCTTCAGCGTGTGGTCGTCGACCGCGACCACGCCGAGCTTGCTCATGTCGGGCGCGCCGGTGGCCTTGCGGATGTCCTCGACGCCGGCGATGACGTCAGCGATCGGGGCGTAGTCGGAGGCCGTCGCCGGATCGATCAGGCGCTGGATGCTGTAGACGAAGTCGCCGGCGGTGACCGGATCACCGTTCGACCACTTGTCGTCTTCGCGCAGGTGGAAGGTATAGGTGGTGCCGTCGTCGCTGATGTCCCAGCTCTTGGCGACGCCGGGCGCGACCTGGCCGTCGGCGGTATAGGTCGTCAGGCCTTCGAACAGCTCGTACTGGATGTTGGATTCGGTGACGCCGGTCGATTTCGCCGGGTCGAGGGTCTCCGGCTCGGCGCCGTTGCCACGGTGCAGAACCATCTCGGCTTGTGCGGTCACTGAGCCAGCGAAAATCGTAGCCGCTGCCAGCGCCGGGAGCACGAGTCTCCGGAACGCGATACGCATTGAAATGCCTCCCTTTAAACGTCCGTGCTGGGCGGAGACGCTTGGCGGCTTGGCTGCCGCCTTTGAGCCCCAGGCGCCTTTCAGCCACCCAGCGAGACTCAAATCTTGGTTCATAGACGCAGGTGATTTCAACAATATTTCAGCTATTTCTCAACTTTGCCGCGACCGGCGGAATCCGGATAGTCGTCCCGGGCCGCGTTTTGTTCCCTTTGGGCATCACAAAATGTCGCCGTTGCGGCCCAACCGGAAAGAAAACGGGCTCCTAGGCTTGTGTGCGGGAAATTCGCCTCGGAGGCGTCGATCGTGGCGTTTCGCCGGTCCGCCGACGATGCGTCGGGAGCGGCGTTTCGGCGCCGGGCGAATCAAGCCGCGCAAGGCCTCATTCGGCGGCGCGGCTCTGCGGCGCCGGATTGCGGAAGGTGGCGAGGAGTTCGGCCTCGCGCCGCTTCGCATCAGCAAGATGCCGGTCCTTTACGTGGCCATAGCCGCGGATCTGCTCCGGAATCGCCGCCAGCGCCACGGCGAGGCGATGGTTGTCCGCGGTGAGGCCGCGGATCAACTCCTCGATCAGCGCCTCATAGGCGAGGATCAGGCCGCGCTCGACCCGGCGCTCCTCGCTGCGGCCGAAGATGTCGAAGGCGGTGCCGCGCAGGCCCTTGAGGCCGGCCAACAGGCGGAAGGCGCGCAGCATCCAGGGGCCGAAGCTGCGCTTCTGCAGGTGCCCGGTCTCCGGATCGCGGGCAGCGGCCAGCGGCGGCGCCAGGTGGAATTCCAGCCGGTAGTCGCCCTCGAACTGTTCCTGCACCTTGTCCATGAACCGGCCGTCGGTATAGAGCCGCGCCACCTCGTACTCATCCTTGTAGGCGAGCAGCTTGGCGTAATATTTCGCCACCGCCATGGCGAAGCCGTCCTGGCCCGGTGTCCGGGCCCGTTCCGCGGCGAAGGCGCGGTCGACCAGGGCCTTGTACCGCCCGGCATAGGCGGCATTCTGGTAGCCGGTCAGGTGTTCCATGCGATGGGCGGTGATCTCGTCCAGGGTCTGCGGGATCCTGGCTACGGGATGGGCCGGTGCCGCCGCGCGCTCGACGCCTGCGAGGTCCAGAGCCGCCCGGCGCCCCCAGGCGAAGGCCTGCTGGTTCTGCGCGGCGGCGACGCCGTTGAGTTCGATGGCGCGGATCAGGGCCGCGGCGGAGACGGGGATATGGCCCCGCTGATAGGCGAAGCCCAGCATGAAGAGGTTGGTGGCGATCGAATCGCCGAGCAGCGCCGTGGCGATCCGGGTCGCGTCGAGGAATGTCGTCGCGTCGCGGCCGGCGGTCTGGGCGATCAGGTCCTTCAGCTTGACGGCCGGGAACTGCCAGTCGGGATCCCGGGTGAAGTCGCCGGTGATCGCCTCATGGTCATTGATGATGGCCGTCGTATGGCCCTGGGCAACCTTGGCCAGGGCATCGAAACTGCCGGAGACAACGATATCGCAGCCGAGCAGGAGATCGGCGCCGCCGGCAGCGACCCGCACCGCGTGCAGATCCTCCGGCCTGCGCGCAATGCGGATATGGCTGTAGACGGCGCCGCCCTTCTGGGCGAGGCCGGTCATGTCCATGACCGAACAGCCCTTGCCTTCGAGATGCGCCGCCATGCCGATGAGGGCGCCGATGGTGATGACGCCGGTGCCGCCGATCCCGGTCACCAGGATGCCGTAGGGGTGATCGATCTCCGGCAGGCGCGGTTCGGGCAGCACTTCCCGAGGCCCGGCGTCCGCAACCGCGCGCGGCTGCGGCTTGCGGAGCGATCCGCCATGCACGGTGACGAAGCTGGGACAGAAGCCGTTGACGCAGGAGAAGTCCTTGTTGCAGGTCGACTGGTCGATCTGCCGCTTGCGGCCCATCGCCGTCTCCAGCGGCACGACGCTGAGGCAATTCGACTTGTCGCTGCAATCGCCGCAGCCCTCGCACACCGCCTCGTTGATGAAGGCGCGTTTCGGCGGGTCGATCATCAGGCCGCGCTTGCGGCGGCGGCGCTTCTCCGCGGCGCAGGTCTGGTCGTAGATGATGACGGTGCAGCCGGCGATCTCGCGGAACTCCCGCTGCACCCGGTCCAGCTCGTCGCGGTGATGGACGCTGACGGCGCCGGGCAGGTCGGCCTCCGGGTATTTCTCGGTCTCGTCAGTCACGACGGTAATGCGCTTCACGCCTTCCGCCGCGACCTGGGCGACGATCATCGGCACGGTGAGCGGCCCGTCCATCGGCTGGCCGCCGGTCATCGCGACGGCGTCGTTGTACAGGATCTTGTAGGTGATGTTGACGCCGGCAGCGACCGCGGCGCGGATCGCCAGCAGGCCGGAATGGTAGTAGGTGCCGTCGCCCAGGTTCTGGAAGACATGGGGGGTCTTGGAGAACGGCGCCTGGCCCAGCCAGGTGGCGCCCTCGCCGCCCATCTGGGTGAAGGTCTGGGTGTTGCGGTCCATCCATTGCGACATGAAGTGGCAGCCGATGCCGGCCAGGGCACGGCTGCCCTCCGGCACCTTGGTCGAGGTATTGTGCGGGCAGCCCGAGCAGAAATAGGCGACCCGGCGGACCGGCGGCTTGAAATCCTTCAGCGCCAGTTCCTTCTGCTCGAGGAACTTCAGCCGCTCCTCGATCTGCGGGCTGGTATGGAAGCGGGCGATGCGCCGGGCGATGACCCGGGCAATGCGGGCAGGGGTGAGCTCGTCGGCGGACGGCAGGATCCACTCGCCGGTCTCGTCGAACTTCCCGATGACCCGGGGACGGACGTTCTCGTTCCAGTTATAGAGCTGCTCCTTCAACTGGTTCTCGATGAGGGCGCGTTTCTCCTCGACCACCAGGATCTCTTCCAGCCCTTCGGCGAACTGCCTCACGCCGTTGCGTTCCAGCGGCCAGGTCATGCCGATCTTGTAGATCGACAGGCCGATGTTGCGCGCATAGGCCTCGTCGATGCCGAGGTCGTCCATCGCCTGCATGACGTCGAGGTAGGACTTGCCGCAGGTGACGATGCCGAAGCGCCGCGCCGGGCCGTCGATCACCACCTTGTTGAGATGGTTGGCGCGGCCGAAGGCAAGGGCGGCATAGAGCTTGTGCTTGTGGAGCAGCATTTCCTGCTCCAGCGCCTGGGTCGTGGCGAAGGGCGAGGAGGGCAGGCGGATGTTGAGCCCGCCCTCGGGCATGGGGAAATCCTCGGGGATGATCACCTTCACCCGGTCCGGATCGACATAGACCGAAGCGGAGGAATCGGCGGTGTCGGCCACCACCTTCATCGCCACCCAGCAGCCGGAATAGCGCGACATCGCCCAGCCAAGCAGGCCCATGTCGAGGAATTCCTGCACCCCCGAGGGATTGAGCACCGGGATGCCGGCGTCCATGAAGGCATATTCCGTCTGATGCGCGGTGGTCGAGGACTTGCAGGTATGGTCGTCGCCGGCGAGGACCAGGACGCCGCCATGCCTGGCCGTACCGGCGAGATTGGCGTGGCGCAGGACATCGCCGCTGCGGTCGATGCCGGGGCCCTTGCCGTACCACATGGAGAAGACGCCGTCGTATTTGCTGTCGCCGAACAGATCGAGCTGCTGGCTGCCCCAGACCGCCGTCGCGGCCAGGTCCTCGTTGACGCCCGGCTGGAAATGGATGTGATGCTTGCCGAGAAACTTCTTCGCCTGCCACATCGCCTGGTCGATCGCCCCCAGGGGCGAGCCGCGATAGCCGGTGATATAGCTGGCGGTATTGAGGCCGGCCGCGGCGTCGCGGCGGCGCTGCATCATCGGGAGCCGGACCAGGGCCTGGATGCCGTTCAGATAGATCCGGCCGCGCTCCAGCGCGTATTTGTCGTCCAGACTGACGGCGGCAAGCGGCACAGGCGTCTCCCCAGGAAAACTGGCCAGGATCGGTGCGCGGCTGCAGGCAGAATGCCGCGTTCTTCCTCTCGGGTCCTGGCCGGAACGATGTGACGAATCCTCCAGCTTGTCCAGACGCTTCCCGCCAAACCTTCCAAGTTAAACGATTTTGTCGGGCCTCAGGGTCATGCTAGTCTAATCTTGCGTTTCCGAGCGGATGGACGAAATGACCATTCTCGTTACCGGCGCCGCCGGCTTTCTCGGCATGCACGTGGCGCTGCGACTCCTGAAACGCGGCGACCGCGTGATCGGCGTGGACAATCTCGACGAATACTATTCGCTGGAACTGAAGGAGGCGCGCCTCGCCGAGCTCGAGGAGCATCGCAATTTCCAGTTCCACTACCTGGACATCGGCGATCCCCAGGCGACCGCGGCGGTCTTCGCGCTCCATCCCGAGATCGAGGGCGTGGTGCATCTGGCGGCCCAGGTCGGCGTCGGCCACAGCCTTGCCAATCCGCAGGCCTTCCTCGCCACCAACATCGCCGGGATGTTCGTGCTGCTGGAGGAATGCCGCAAGCTGCGGCGCCTGAAACACGTGGTCTATGGCAGCTCGTCGGCGGTCTATGGCGGCAACCGCAAGGTGCCCTTCGCGGAGACCGATCTCGCCGACCAGCCGCGCTCGATCTATGCCGCCTCGAAGCGGGCCGACGAGCTGCTGGCGGCTGCCTATGCCCATATCTCCCAGGTGCCGATGACCGGGCTGCGCCTGTTCGCGATCTATGGTCCCCGCGGGCGTCCCGACATGTTCTACTACACCTTTACCAAGGCGATCCAGGAGGGCCGGCCGATCAAGGTCTACAACAGCGGCGATTTCCGCCGCGACTTCACCTATGTCGACGATGCCGTGCATGCCATCGTCGCCGCTCTCGACCAGCCGCAGCTGCATCCGGAGGGCGACGGCGCCGCGCCGCACCGGATCATCAACATCGGCAACGACCACGCAGACTCGCTTGCCGATTTCATCGGCCACATCGAGCATGCCCTGGGCAAGCGCGCGATCATCGAGAACGAGCCGATCAAGCCGGGCGATCTCTACGAGACCTATGCCGACATCACCTTGGCCCGCCGCCTCCTCGGCTTCGCTCCCAGCACCGCGCTGCCCGAAGGCGTATTGCGGTTCGCCGACTGGTATCGAAAATTCCACCGGAGCTGACCGGGCCCGGCCAATGCAGGTGTGACGGCGCAACGATGAACGAGGCGATCTACACGGCGGCAAGCGATGCGGCGGCGGTGCGGTTTCTGGCAACGCCGCTCGACGGCCTGCTGACGCCGGGCGAGAGCAGCGACGGATTCCCCGAGACGCTCGCCCTGTTTCGTGCCGTGGCGGCGGAAGTGCCCGCCTACCGCGCCCTTCTGAAGGAGCATCGGATCGATCCGGGCACGATAGCAACACCGGCGGATTTCGCCCGGCTGCCGCTGCTCGACAAGGCGAACTATCTGCGCCGGTTCTCGCTCGACGATCTGGTGCGCGGCGGCGACCTGACGCGCTGCGATTTCTTCGCCGTCTCCTCGGGGTCGACCGGAGAGCCGACCTTCTGGCCCCGCGCCACCGCCGACGAATGGCCAATCGCCGCGCGCTTCGAACAAGTGCTGCACGACGCCTTCCGGGCGCAACGCAAACGCACCCTGGCCGTGGTCTGCTTCGCCTTGGGCAGCTGGGTCGGCGGCATGTTCACCACCGCCTGCCTGCGCTGCATCGCGCAGAAAGGCTATCCGCTGGTCACGGTGACGCCGGGCAACAAGGTCGACGAGATCCTCCGGGTGGTCCAGCGCCTGGCGCCGCAATTCGAGCAGACGGTACTGCTCGGCTATCCGCCCTTCCTCAAGGAGGCGATCGATGCCGGGCTTGCGCAGGAGTTGGATTGGAGCCGTCATGACGTCAAACTGGTGATGGCCGGCGAGGTCTTCAGCGAGACCTGGCGCGAACTGGTGGCGGAGCGGGTGGGGGCGAGGGACCCGCTGCACTTCTCCGCCTCGCTCTATGGCACGGCGGATGCGGGCGTGCTGGGCCAGGAGACGCCGCTCTCGATCGCCATCCGCCGATTCCTGGCTGAAAGGCCGGAAGCGGCCAAGGCCCTGTTCGGCGACGAGCGGCTGCCGACCCTATGCCAATACGATCCCACCTCGCGCTACTTCGAGACGCAGGCGGGGACCCTGCTGTTTTCCGGCGACAACGGCGTGCCGCTCATCCGCTATCACATCGCCGACCGCGGCGGAATCATAGCCTTCGAGCCGCTGCTGCGGATGCTGCGCGACCTCGGTTTCGACCCGGGCGTCGCCTTGAGGAACGGCCGCAAACCGCGGCGCCAGCCATTCGTCTGGGTCTTCGGCCGGGCGAATTTCACCGTCTCCTTCTTCGGTGCCAATGTCTATCCGGAGAATGTCAGCCTCGGCCTGGAGCAGCCGGAGATCCGCGGCCAGGTCACCGGCAAGTTCGTGATGGAAGTGAAGGAGGGGCTGGATTCCGCCCCGCGCCTGACCGTCGCGGTGGAACTGGCGAAGGGCCTTGGCCCGGACGCGGTGGACGCGGGCGCCATCGAACTGGCGATACTGACGCAGCTGAAGCGCCTCAACAGCGAGTTCGCGAACTATGTGCCCGCCGACCGGCAGCGCCCGGCGGTGACGCTTCACCCCTGCGGCGACCCGGCGTATTTTCCGGCCGGGGTGAAGCACCGGTACAGCCGGAGTTGATTGGAGTTGACGAAGGAATCATGAAAACGTCAGCGGCGTTGCACCTTCCGGTTCGGCCGGTTCCGCGCCGAGGGCGGCAGGCCGATATGCGCCGACTCGGACCAACGTACTAGACTGCCGCCATGGCCCAGCATTCCATCCTGCCCCGCCGAGTTGCTGCCCATGCCCGCCTGCTCGGCAGCATCGCCCTGGGCATCGCCACCTATTTCCTGCTGCCCTGGTTCATCGGCGGCGCGCCCATGCGCCTGGCCTTGGCCTGGGATGCGGGGGTCGTGAGCTTCCTGGTTCTTGCCATGTCCATGATGCTGAGCGCCGACGTCGCGGGGATGAAGCGGCGCGCCGAACTGGCGGATAACGGGTGGGCGGAGATCGTCCTGCTGATCATCGCGGCCGCCCTGCTCAGCCTCTATGCTGTGGCGACGGTGCTGGCGGGCAGCCGCGACCTGCCGCAGCCGGCGCTGGGCATTCACGTAGCAATCGGCGTCGGCACCATCTTCGTATCCTGGCTGTTCATCCATACCCTGTTCGCGGCGCATTATGCGCATCTCTATTACGATGCGGCCGAGGGGAAGGGCGGGGCGCCCGGCAAGGGCATCGCGGGCGGGCTTGCATTCCCCGAGGATCCCCATCCCGACTACTGGGATTTCCTGTATTTCTCCTTCGTGCTCGGGATGACGTTCCAGGTTTCCGACGTCCAGGTGACCTCGCGCAAGCTGCGCCATCTCGCCACCGCCCACGGCATCATCGCCTTCGTCTACAACACCGCGGTGCTGGCCCTGGCGGTGAGCATCGCTGCCAATCTGTTCTAGCCGCGCTCGTAGAGCTTCGCCAGGAGCGCGCCGTATCTGCCCTTGATGATGTGCCGGCGGATCTTCAGCGACGGGGTCAGCATGGCATTGTCGATGGTGAAGCCTTCCGCGGCGATGGCGAAGCGGCGGATCTTCTCGATCGGCGAGATGCTGGCATTGACCCGGTCGACCGCGGCCGCCATCGCCTTGTGGAAGGCGGAATCCCGCGCCAGCCGCTCCATGTCGAGGGGTGCGCCCTGCTGTTTCGCCCAGGCGGCGGCGAAATCCGGGTCCGGCACGATCAGGGCGACGATATGCGGGTGCTTGTCGCCATGGACCATGGCCTGGGCGATCTCCGGCTGCAGGATGAGGAACCCCTCGACCCGCGCCGGCGCCACGTTGTCGCCGCCGGAAAGGACGATGATGTCCTTCTTCCGGTCGGTGATCTTCAGATAGCCGTCGTCGTCGAACTCGCCGATGTCGCCGGTATGCAGCCAGCCGTCCTCGATGGCCTTGGCGGTGGCTTCGGGGTCGCGCCAGTAGCCCTTCATCACCGCTTCGCCGCGCACCAGGATCTCGCCGTCGGCGGCGATCCTGGCCTCGAGGCCGTCGAAGATCGGTCCCACCGTCTCGATCTTGATCTTCTTCGGGCGGTTGGCGCTGATCACCGGCGAGGCCTCGGTCTGGCCGTAGCCCTGGAGCAGCGGCACGCCGAGGGCGAGGAAGAAGATGCCGATCTCGTAGTTCAGCGCCGCGCCGCCCGAGACGAAGGCCTTCAGCCGTCCGCCGAACCGCTCCTGCACCTTCCGGCGCACCAGCCGGTCGCAGATCCGGTCGAGCAGGCGGTCGACCAGCGACATCTCCGCCGGGGTCTCGTATCTCTTGCGCCCCAGCCGATAGGCGAGATCGAACAGCCGCTGGCGCCATTTCGGCGCCTTGGCCAGGCCCCGCAGAATTTTCTGGTGCATCGCCTCGTAGAGCCGCGGCACCGCGGTCATGATCGTCGGCCGGGCCTCGGCCATGTTGTCGACCAGCTTGTCGATGCTCTCGGCGTAATAAATCTGCGCCCCCAGACTGATCGGCAGGAACTGTCCCGCCGTATGCTCGTAGGAATGGGACAGCGGCAGGAAGGACAGGAAGACGTCGTCGCCGAGGCCGACCTCTTCCACCAGCTTGTGAGCGCCCTTGATGTTGCAGAGGATCGAGCCGTGGGTCAGCATCACCCCCTTCGGCACCCCGCCGGTGCCCGACGTATAGATGATGCAGCAGGTATCGTCGCGCTTCTGCGCCCGGATCCGCTCCTCGATCTCCGCCGCCAGGATCGGGTTGGCGAGGCGCCCCTCGGCATTGATGCCGACCTGGGCATCCTGCCAGAGGATCGGCTTGAAGCGGAGGCTCTGGCCGAGGGCGAGATCCTCCATCGAAATGACGAATTCCAGCTCCTGGGCCTGGATCGCTGCCGGCAGGAAGCGCTTCGGGATGGTGCCGCCGGAGATGATGGCGCCCTTGGCGGCGCTGTGGATCAGGATGTGCCGGTGGTCCTCCGCGGTATTGGTCGAGAACGCCGGCACGGTGATGCCGCCGACCGCCATGATGGCGAGATCCGCCACCAGCCATTCCGGCCGGTTCTCCGAGACCAGGGCCACCCGGTCGCCCGGTTTCACCCCGAGTTCGACCAGTCCGGCCGCGACCGACAGCACCTCGGCCGCCACCGTGGCGTAATCGCGCGCGGTCCAGCCGCCCGAAGCCTTGCTCCACAGGAAGGGCTGCTTGCCGAGTTTTGCGGCCTGATCGAGGAACAGCCGCGGCAGGCTGGGAACGGCATCGTAATTCATTGCATTTATCCGTAAATTCGGGCCAAACGGCCCACCGGCGTCAGGTCTGGAGCTTGGCGAGAACCCCTCCATTCCCATATAAGGGGCGCGCGCAATCTGCAAGGAGCATCCCCACCCCATGAACGCCGAACCCGCCAAGCTGGGCCCGCTCCCGACCTGGGACCTGACCGATCTCTATGCCAGCCCCGAAGCTCCGGAAATCGAGCGCGATCTGAAGGCCGCCGCCGCCCAGGCCGCGGAATTCCGCCGCTCCTACGAAGGCAAGCTGAAGGACCTGGACGGGGCGGGGCTGCTGAAGGCGATCCTCGCCTATGAGGTACTGCAGGAACTCCTCGGCAAGCTGATGAGCTATGCCCAGCTGTCCTATGCCGGCAACATGGCGGATCCGGAGCTTGCGCGCTTCCAGCAGAACCTGAACGAGCGGGTGAGCGACATCTCCGTCGGCACCCTGTTCTTCACGCTGGAACTCAACAAGCTCGACGACGGCAACCTGCGCACCAAGCTCACCCACGGCGCGCTGCAGCGCTTCAGGCCCTGGCTCGATGCCGTACGCCTGTTTCGTCCGCACCAGCTCTCCGACGAAATCGAGCGCCTGCTGCACGAGAAATACGTGGTCGGACGCGCCGCCTGGCAGCGCATGTTCGACGAGACCGTGGCCGAGATGCGCTTCGACGTCGACGGCGCCAGCCTGACCAGCAACGAGGCGCTGAACCTGCTCACCGACCGCGATGGCGGCAAGCGGAAATCCGCCGCCGCCGCCCTCGCCGGCGGCTTCAAGGCCGAGCAGCGGCTCTTCGCCCTGGTCACCAATACCCTCGCCAAGGACAAGGAGATCGAGGACAAGTGGCGCGGCTTCGCCCGCCCGGTCTCCTCGCGCAATCTCGCCAACCAGGTCGAGGACCAGGTGGTCGACGCCCTGGTCGACGCGGTGAAGGCCAGCTATCCCCGGCTGTCGCATCGCTACTACAAGCTGAAGGCCAGGTGGATGGGCCAGGAGGCGCTGGATTTCTGGGACCGCAACGCGCCGCTGCCCTCCGACAACGACAGCCTCATCCCCTGGAGCGAGGCCACCCGGCTGGTGCTCGACGCCTACAACGCCTTCTCGCCGGACCTGGCCGATGTCGGGCGCCGCTTCTTCGAGAAGAACTGGATCGACGCGCCGGTCCGCGCCGGCAAGGCGCCGGGTGCCTTCGCCCATCCGACGGTGCCGAGCGCGCATCCCTATCTGCTGCTGAACTACCACGGCCGCACCCGCGACGTGATGACCCTCGCCCATGAACTCGGCCATGGCGTGCACCAGGTCCTGGCCGGGCCGCAGGGGCAGCTCCTTTCCGACACGCCGCTGACCCTGGCGGAAACCGCCTCGGTCTTCGGCGAGATGCTGACCTTCCAGGCCCTGCTGAAGCGCGAGACCGACAAGGAGAAGCGCCGGATCCTGCTGGCCGGCAAAGTCGAGGACATGCTGAACACGGTGGTGCGGCAGATCGCGATGCACGAATTCGAGCGCAAGCTGCATGACGCCCGCCGCGGCGGCGAGCTGATGCCGGAGCAGATCGGCGCCATCTGGCTGGAGACCCAGCGCGAGGCTCTGGGGCCGGCGATCCGGCTCGACGACGGGTCGGACTACGGCATCTTCTGGGCCTACATCCCGCATTTCATCCACGTGCCGTTCTACGTCTATGCCTATGCCTTCGGCGACTGCCTGGTGAATTCGCTCTATGCCGTCTACCAGAACGCCCAGGACGGCTTCGCGCAGAAGTACCTCGACATGCTGAAAGCCGGCGGCACCAAGCGGCACCAGGAATTGCTGGCGCCGTTCGGGCTCGATGCCAGCGACCCGGGATTCTGGTCCAAGGGCCTCGGCGTCGTCAGCGGCTTCATCGACGAGCTGGAGAGGCTGTGAGCGACGACAGCGAGGGCAACACCTTATCCGGCCGGGTCAGGCGCTATGCCCGGGTCGGGCGGGCGGTGGGCGGGCTGGCGGCACGGGTTGCGGGCCAGCGCTATCTCGGCCTGAAGATCGACCGGGCCGAGGATGCTGCCGATCTGAAGGCGGCCTTGGGCGGCCTCAAGGGCCCGCTGATGAAGGTGGCGCAGATCATGGCCACCATTCCCGATGCGCTGCCCAAGGAATATGTCCGCGAGCTGCAGGAGTTGCAGGCGAACGCGCCGCCGATGGGCTGGGTTTTCGTCAAGCGCCGGATGGCGGCGGAACTCGGCGCCGGCTGGCAGGCGAGGTTCAAGAGCTTCGAGCACACCGCGGCGGCGGCGGCGTCCCTGGGCCAGGTGCACCGTGCCGTCGCGACGGACGGGCGGCACCTCGCCTGCAAGCTGCAATACCCGGACATGAATTCGGCGGTCGAGGCCGACCTCAGGCAGCTGAAGCTGATCTTCCGCATCTACGAGCGCTACGACCGGGCGATCGCCACCGGCCAGATCCACGGCGAGATCGCCGACCGCCTGCGCGAGGAGCTGGACTACCAGCTGGAGGCCCGGCACATGGCGCTCTACCGCCACATGCTGGGCCGCGAGAGCCATGTGCATCTGCCCGAGCCCCTGGCCGATCTGACCACCCGGCGCCTTCTCACCATGACCTGGATCGAGGGCGAGCCGCTGATGCGGTTTCTCGCCGGCAAGCCCGGCATCGCGCTGCGCAACAAGGTCGCGCTCAACATGTTCCGCGCCTGGTACGTGCCGTTCTACGAGTTCGGCGTCATCCACGGCGACCCGCATCTCGGCAACTACACGGTGCGCCGCAACGGCGACGTCAACCTGATGGATTTCGGCTGCATCCGCATCTTCGAGCCGAAATTCGTCAAGGGCGTCATCGACCTGTATTTCGCCCTGCTGAACGACGATCGCGAGCTTGCGGTCCAGGCCTATGAGAGCTGGGGCTTCAAGGGTCTCAACCGCGAGGTGATCGACGTCCTCAACCGCTGGGCCCATTTCGTCTACGGGCCGCTGCTGGAGGACCGGGCGCGCAAGATCCAGGAATCCGAGAGCGGCATCTATGGCCGCGAGGTCGCCGAGGGCGTGCATGCCGATCTCCGGCGCCTCGGCCCGGTGATGCCGCCGAAGGAATTCGTCTTCATGGATCGCGCCGCGATCGGTCTCGGTTCGGTCTTCCTGCACCTGAAGGCGGAGATCAACTGGTACGAACTGTTCCACGACCTGATCCGCGATTTCGACATCAAGGCGCTGGAGAAGCGGCAGAAGGCTGCCCTGAAGGCGGCCGGCGTCCACCGCCAGGCCTGAGCCTCGGCTTCCGGCATCGCCGCCACGAACACCCCACTTGTTCGCACCTGCAAAAACGGGCAAAGTACCGGCCGCCGGGAAAGGCCCCGCTTGAGGGTCCAGCTCGGGGGAAAGCGAACAGCAACCCAGTTGAAGGGTCGGGGACCGCATGAAAATCGGCATCGTCAAGGAGCGGCGCGCCCACGAGCAGCGCTGCGCCGTCTCGCCGGATACCGTCAAGAAATACGTGGGCTTGGGCGCCAGGGTGGCGATCGAAGCCGGGGCCGGCGCAGGCGCCGCGATCACCGATGCCGCCTTCCAGGCGGCCGGCGCCGAGATCGTCGCCGATGCCGCCGCGGCCCTCGCCGATGCCGATCTGGTGCTGAAGGTCCAGCGCCCCCTGACCGCCGCCGAAGGCGGTCCGGATGAACTGGCCGGAATGAAGCGCGGCGCCGTCCTCATCGCCATCCTCAATCCGCATGGCGCCAAGGAGGCGATCGCCGACTATGCCGCGCACGGCATCGATGCCATGGCGATGGAACTCATCCCGCGGATCAGCCGCGCCCAGTCGATGGACGTGCTCTCCTCGCAGGCCAATCTCGCCGGCTACCGGGCGGTGATCGACGCCGCCGCCGAATTCGGCCGGGCCTTCCCGATGATGATGACCGCCGCCGGCACCGTGGCGCCGGCCCGGGTCCTGGTGATGGGCGCCGGCGTCGCCGGGCTCCAGGCCATCGCCACCGCGCGGCGCCTCGGCGCCATCGTCAGCGCCACCGACGTGCGGCCCGCCGCCAAGGAACAGGTGAACAGTCTCGGCGCCACCTTCGTCGCGGTCGAGGACGAGGAATTCAAGCAGGCGGAAACCGCCGCCGGCTATGCCAAGGCGATGAGCCCGGAATACCAGGCCAAGCAGGCGGCCCTGATCGCCGAGACCATCAAGAAGCAGGACGTGGTGATCACCACGGCCCTCATTCCCGGCCGCAAGGCCCCGGTGCTGGTCACCGAGGAGATGGTGCAGTCGATGAAGCCCGGTTCGGTGATCGTCGATCTGGCGGTCGAGCAGGGCGGCAACTGCCCGATCGCCGAGCTCGGCCAGGTGGTGGTGAAGCACGGTGTGAAGATCGTCGGCCATGCCAACGTGCCGAGCCGCATCGCGGTGGATACCACCAGTCTCTATGCCAAGAACCTGCTGAACTTCATCCAGCTCCTGATCGACAAGGAGACCAAGGCGCTGAAGATCAACTGGGAGGATGAGATCGTCCAGGGCGTGGCGTTGACCCGCGACGGCCAGGTGATCCACCCCAATTTCAAGCCGCAATCCTAAGAGCTCAGGTGAGGCCGTCATGAATCCCGACCAACTCTCGCAGCAGGCGATCGACCTCGCCAACGGCGCCCAGAACCTGGCCGCCCAGGCCGGCAAGCTCTCCCAGGACCTGTCCTCGATGGTCGCCCAGGTGGCGGCCGAGCAGGCGGGCCATACGCCCTTCGTCCAGCTCTTCACCGTCTTCGTCCTGGCCTGCTTCGTCGGCTACTACGTCGTCTGGCGGGTGACGCCGGCGCTGCATTCGCCGCTGATGGCGGTCACCAATGCGATCTCCTCGGTGATCATCGTCGGCGCGCTGATCGCCGCCGGCACCGCCGCCGGCGGTTCGATCTTCGGCTTCAGCCAGGGCATGGGACTGGTGGCGGTGGCGCTGGCCGCCGTCAACATCGTCGGCGGCTTCCTGGTCACCCATCGCATGCTCTCGATGTTCAAGAAAAAGACTCCGCCAAGGGAGGCAAGTGACGTGAGCCCCAATCTCGCCGCCTTCCTCTACCTGATCGCCTCGGTCTGCTTCATCATGTCGTTGCGCGGGCTTTCGAGCCCGGTGACGTCGCAGGGCGGCCTGCGCTTCGGCATCGCCGGCATGGTGATCGCCATCGTCACCACGCTGCTGCTGCCGAGTGTCGCCGGCACCAGCTATATCGGCATCCTGGTGGCCCTCGCCGTCGGCGGCGGGGTCGGCGCGGTGATCGCCCAGCGCATCCAGATGACCGCCTTGCCGCAGCTGGTGGCTGCCTTCCACAGCCTGGTCGGCCTGGCGGCGGTGGCGGTGGCCGCCGCCGCCTTCTATGCGCCGGAAGCCTTCCATATCGGCTCCGCGACCGACATCGAGACCGGCAGCCTGATCGAGATGGGACTCGGCGTCGCCGTCGGCGCCGTCACCTTCACCGGCTCGATCGTCGCCTTCTCCAAGCTGCAGGGCCTGGTCTCCGGCGCGCCGCTGGTCTTCCCCGGCCAGCACGTGCTGAACGCGGCCCTCGGGGTCGCGATCGTCGCCCTCATCGTGCTGCTGATCACCACCGAGGCCCCGCTGATGTTCTGGGGCCTGGTCGCGGTCTCGATGGCGCTCGGCTTCCTGCTGATCCTGCCCATCGGCGGCGCCGACATGCCGGTCGTGGTCTCGATGCTGAACAGCTATTCCGGCTGGGCGGCCTGCGGCATCGGCTTCACCCTGTCCAACCCGCTGCTCATCGTCACCGGGGCCCTGGTCGGCTCCTCGGGCGCCATCCTCAGCTACATCATGTGCAAGGGCATGAACCGCTCGATCTTCAACGTGATCCTGGGCGGCTTCGGCACCGATTCCGGCGGTGCGGCGGCGGGCGCCAAGGCGACCGACCGCCCGGTCAAGTCGGGCAGCGCCGAGGATGCATCCTTCATCATGAAGAACGCCAGCTCGGTCATCATCGTCCCCGGCTACGGCATGGCGGTCGCCCAGGCGCAGCATGCGCTGCGCGAGATGGCGGACCTGCTGAAGAAGGAAGGCGTCAAGGTCTCATACGCCATCCATCCGGTGGCGGGCCGCATGCCGGGCCACATGAACGTGCTGCTGGCCGAGGCCAACGTCCCCTATGACGAGGTCTTCGAGCTCGAGGACATCAACCGCGAGTTCAACCAGGCCGACGTCGCCTTCGTGATCGGCGCCAACGACGTCACCAACCCGGCGGCGAAGACCGATCCCAAGAGCCCGATCTACGGCATGCCGATCCTGGATGTCGAGGCGGCGAAGACCGTGCTGTTCATCAAGCGCTCCATGGCCTCGGGCTATGCCGGCGTCGACAACGAGCTGTTCTTCCGCGACAACACCATGATGCTGTTCGGCGACGCCAAGAAGGTCACCGAGGAGATCGTGAAGTCGCTGGGCCATTGAGGCGCAGATACCGATGCACCGCAGCCAGCTTGGCGGTCTCATCATCGACTGCAAGACCGGGGACCTCGACGCCGCGGCCGATTTCTGGAGCGCCGCCCTCGGTATGCCGCGCGTCAGGGCACCGCGGGACGAGCCCGCGCCGGAGAAATACGTGCACCTGAAACACCGGGCCAACGACCTCGATGTCGAGGTGCAGAAGGTCGATCATCCGAGCCGGGTCCATCTCGACATCGAGACCGACGACATCAAGGCCGAGGTCGCACGCCTGATGAAGCTCGGCGCGAAGAAGGTGAAGAAGATCGGCACCTGGTGGGTGCTGGAGGCTCCGACCGGCCAGCGGTTCTGCGTGGTCGGTGCCAAGCGCGCAAGGTTCAAGCAGCAGGCCAACGTCTGGAAGTAGCCGCCGGGCTGTCTCATCGTCATGCCTCGGCTTGGCCCGGGCCCCCGCGCGTTTCCTGACGATTGTTTCCCTCCTCGGCCTCAGTTCTCTCACCATCACATATTGTGGTTAATGGACCGTTAAGACCGAGCATTCAGGGTCGCGGGACGACATGCGGGATGAGGCGGAAACGCCAACGGCCCGCCGGGTTTCCCGCGGCGGGCCGTTGAAATTCAAGGATTATCCCGTTCGAGTGGAACGGGGCGGAGGCTAGTAGCCCTCGCGCTCCATGCGCTTCCTGAGCAGCTTCCGGTGACGGCGGACCGCCTCGGCCTTTTCCCGCGCCTTGCGCTCGGAGGGCTTCTCGTAGTTGCGGCGCATCTTCATCTCGCGGAAGATCCCCTCGCGTTGCATCTTCTTCTTGAGCGCGCGGAGGGCCTGATCGACATTGTTGTCACGGACGAGCACTTGCACGGTTGACTACGGCTCCTTCGCCGATAGGGGTTGTGTTGGAAACAAGAAAACCACTCGGGCGACCAGGGCCTACCCGTTCGAGCGGTTGAGTAACACAACTCGATGGGCTTGTGAAGCCCCGCGCTGCGCCGGTATATCTTTCTAAGCCGCTGATTTCCGGCCATATTCAAGAAAAGCTGCGAGACTGGACCATGGCCATCCTGAAAATCGCCCGCATGGGCCACCCCGTCCTGAAAACCCGCGCGGCCGAGGTCGCCGATCCGGGCAGCCAGGAAATTATCAATCTTATCAAAGATATGATCGAGACCCTGGCGGATATCGGCGGGGCCGGTCTGGCGGCGCCGCAGGTGCATGTGCCGCTCCGGGTGGTGATCTTCCAGGTGCCGGCGCGGCGCATCCAGGCCGAGGACGACAATCCGGAGGCCGTGGGAATCCCGCTCACCGCGCTGATCAACCCGGTGATCGAGCCGCTGTCGCCGGAGGAAAACCAGGAACTCGAGGCCTGTCTGTCGGTGCCGGGCCTCGCCGGCATGGTGCCGCGCTGGAGCCATATCCGCTATTCTGCGGTGACGCCGACCGGCGAGAGGATCGAAACCGAGGCCAAAGGGTTCCATGCGCGGGTGGTGCAGCACGAATGCGACCATCTCGACGGCATCCTCTATCCGATGCGGATGCGCGACATGTCGAGCCTGGCCTTCGTCGAGGAATTGCGGCGTTATGCCGGCGGCGATGCCGAGGACTGAGGCGATGACGGGAAGATTGGCGATGAAAAGAAGGACCGGGCCATGACCGGAAGTTATGACCGCGACGCCGACCGCGCGGCTTTGCTGGCGGCCGTCCTTGCCCACGTACCCTTTGACGGATGGAGCGAATCCGCCTTCAAGATCGGCGCCGGCGATGCCGGAATCCCGCTGGAGCGGGCGCTGAACGCATTCCCCGGCGGCATGGCCGAGGTGCTCGCCTTCTATCACGAGAGCGCCGATCGCTGGATGATCGAGGCGCTGCTGCAGGAACCGCTTGGCCGAGATGAAGATCCGCGACCGCATCGCCGCGGCGATCCGCCTCCGCCTGGAACAGAACCGCCCGCATCGCGAGGCGGTGCGCTTCGGCTGCAGCTTCCTGATGCTGCCGCAGCATGCGCCGCTGGCGGCGAAGCTGCTCTACCGCACGGTGGATGCGATCTGGTATGCGATCGGCGACCGCTCGACGGATTTCAACTTCTACACCAAGCGCGGGCTCCTGGCCGCGGTCTACGGCTCGACCGTGCTCTACTGGCTGAACGACAAGTCGCCGGACTGCGCCGCCACCTGGACCTTCCTCGATCGCCGGATCCAGGACGTGATGCTGGTCCCCAAGGCCATCGCCGGCCTCGGCAAGCTCGCCGAGCGCTTCCCCGACCCCGCCAAGCTGTTCCGCCGCCGCTTCCGCCCGCGCCAGGCACGGGGCCGCAGCGCCTAATCCGATCGCGGGCTGAGGCGGGTGGTGTGGCCCATCTTGCGGCCGGGGCGGGGCTCGGCCTTGCCGTAGAGGTGCAGCTTCAAGGCGGGATCCCCGAGCAGGTCCGCCCAGGCGTCGATGTCGGCGCCGATCAGGTTCTTCATCAGCGCGTCGGAATGGCGTTCGGTCGAGCCCAGGGGCAGGCCGCAGACGGCGCGGACGAACTGCTCGAACTGGCTGGTGAGGCAGGCATCGATCGTCCAGTGGCCGGAATTGTGCGGCCGCGGCGCGAGCTCGTTCACCAGCACCTCGCCGGACCGGGTCACGAACATCTCGACGCCGAGGATGCCGACGAGCTCGATCTCCTGGGCGATGTGCCGGGCGATGGCTTCCGCCCGGGCGATCACCGCGGCCTCGACCCGCGCCGGCGCCAGGGTGACGTCGAGGATGTGGTGCCGGTGCTGGTTTTCCACCGGCACATAGAGGGCAACGCCGCCATCCGGCCCCCGCGCCACCATCACCGAGATTTCCTTCTCGAAATCGACGAAGCCCTCGAGGATGCCGAGATCGCCGCCCATTCTCTTCCAGGCCTCGGCGAGATCCGTATCGGCATCGATCCGCACCTGGCCCTTGCCGTCATAGCCGAAGCGGGCGGATTTCAGGATCGACGGCCGGCCCAGCGCCTGCACCGCCGGGGCCAGGGCCTCGGGCCGGGCGACTTCCAGGAACCTGGTGGTCGGCACGTTGATCGTGGCGAGGAAATGCTTCTCCCGCAGGCGCTCCTGGGTGAGGTAGAGCACCCGGGGCCGGGGGCGGGTCGGCTTCAACTCGGCCAGGAGCTCGGTGGTCTCGGCCGGGATGTTCTCGAATTCGAAGGTGACGACGTCGACCGAATCCGCGAAGGCGCGCAGCGCCGCGTGATCATCATAGGCGGCGACCGTGGTCTTCCAGGAGACCTGCGAGGCCGGGCCGTCATGATCCGGGCAATAGGTATGGACCCTATAGCCGAGCCTTGCCGCCGCCATCGCCGTCATCCGCCCGAGCTGCCCGCCGCCGAGGATGCCGATGACGCCGCCGGGGGCGATCACCTGTTGCCGGTCGGCGCTCATGCGTCCTGCGTCGGTTCGTCGGCGACCGCGTCGGTCTGGCGCTTGCGGTAGGCGGCGAGGCGGGCGGCGAGGGCGTCGTCCATCAGGGCCAGCACGCTGGCCGCCAGGAGGCCGGCATTGAGCGCGCCCGGCTTGCCGATGGCAAGCGTGCCCACCGGCACGCCGCCCGGCATCTGCACGATCGAGAGCAGGCTGTCCTGGCCCTTCAGCGCCGCCGACTCCACCGGCACCCCGAAGACCGGAAGCTCGGTGATCGAGGCGGTCATGCCGGGAAGATGCGCCGCGCCGCCGGCACCGGCGATGATCACCTTGAGGCCGCGGGATTTCGCCTTTTCGGCGTATTTCACCATGCGGTGCGGGGTGCGATGGGCGGAGACGATCTTCACCTCGTGGGGGATCCTGAGCTCGGTCAGGACCTCGGCGGCATGGCGCATGGTCGGCCAGTCCGACTGGCTGCCCATGATGATGCCGACCAGTGGCGGCCCGGCTGCTGCTTTTTTCCGCAAAATCCCGTTTCCCCAACCAGATATCGTCAAAATGCCGCGCGATTATAGGGGCCGAAGGCGCCAGCGCAAGCAATCGAGGGCGGCGGACCCAAACCCCGGCGGCGGCCTAAGCGGTTGTGCGGCGACGGGAATTCCCCTCGCCTTAACCGGGAGTTAACCACGCCGCCCTAAGATCCGCCCGAGGGATCCGCGGATCGGGCGAAACCTGTTGCGGATCATGAGCTTGACCGGCAAGAATTCCAGCCCACCCCGCAACGAGGCGGCGAGATGAAGGTTCGTGACAAGGTCGTTTCGGGGTCGGGCCAGGTTGCCGGCCCGCGCGCCGTCGCCAAGGCCGGACGGACCACGGCTGCGGCCGCCGCCGCCAAGGTCGAGGACGCGGCCCTCGCCCGGCCGGTCGACCAGACCTCCTTCCTCGGCCTCTCCGAAACCGAGCTCTCGCCCAATGTCCGCTATGCCCTGCAGACCCTGCTCGAGGAGGTCGCCAAGCTGCGCGACGAGCTCGACCGGACCCGCAAGCGCATCGCCCATCTCGAGCGCCTGGCCGACGAGGATGCGATGCTCCCCATCGCCAACCGCCGGGCCTTCGTGCGCGAACTCACCCGCCTGATCTCCTTCTCGGAACGCTACGGCTCGCCGGGATCGGTGCTGTATTTCGATCTCAATGGGATGAAGGTGATCAACGACCGCTACGGCCATCCGGCCGGCGATGCCACCCTGCAGCATTTCGCCACCGTGCTGGTCAACAACGTCCGTGATTCCGACGTGGTGGGACGCCTCGGCGGCGACGAGTTCGGGGTGATCCTCGCCCAGGCCGACATGGCCCAGGCCCAGGAGAAGGCCAACCAACTCCTCGAGATCATCGGCAAGTCGCCGCTGATCTGGGAGGGCCACCAGATCGATCTCTCCTGCGCCGTCGGCATCCACCAGTTCGTCAGCGAGCAATCCGCCGACGACGCGCTCTCCCAGGCCGATGCCTCGATGTACAAGGAAAAGCGCCGCCACTACGAGAAGAAGAAGGCGCCGCAGGGCTAGAGGCGGGCGTCGGCGTCGGCCGCGGCGACCTCAACCCTCCTTGTCGATGCGCCGCAGGATCGCGCAGTAGCGATCGGGGATGGCCGGGGCTTCGTAGAAGACCTCCTTCTTGACAATGTCGGCGAGCGCAATGCCGGGGGAGTCGGAATAGGATGATTTCAGTCTTGCGAGGGCAGCCTTGGCCTGTCCCGTCTCGCCCAACTCGGCATGGCAGACGGTGAGGCAGACAAGCGACCACCTCGGTACGTTTGCCATCCTGGCGTAGCTGGCGATCGCCTCCCGATAGCGTCCGGCACCCGTCAGGATGATACCAAGGAAATCCTCGAACCACCCCACCGCGAACGGGTCCCGTCGCTGCGCCTGGTCCAGTTCAAGAAGTGCGGCATCGAACCGACCGACGAAGCTAAGCAGAAGGGCCCGAAAGCTGAGGATGAATGGGTCATTCGGGTTCAACGCGACCGCGCGGTCAAGGCATGCTTCGGCTTCCCGGTACCGGCGCATGTACATGAGGGCAAAGCCGCCGGCGAGATGCCCATAGGCCTCCTCGGAATCGAGCTGCAGCGCAACTTTCGCCATCCGCAGTCCGGAATCCAGATGTGCGGGTTCGTTCGACCAGTAGAACTTGATCGACTCCACGAAACTGAGCATGGCGCGGGCGCCGGCAAATTCCGGGTCCAGTTCGACGGCCTTCTGCAGGTATGGCTCCGCCTGTATCACCGTGTCATAGGCCCCTGCCAACTGCAGTGCGCGAAGATAGCTTTCGTAGGCGGACATGTTTCCGGTCGGGCGACCTCTTGCACGGGAGGCGATCGCGGTCCTTGCCTGCCGCGCCAGCCGCGCCGAAATCATCTGGGTGATTTCGTCCTGGATGGCGAAGATGTCGTCGAGCTCGCGGTCGTAATGCTCGGCCCAGACATGGGCCGTCGAAGAGGCGTCGATCAGCTGGGCGCTGACCCTGATCCGGTTTCCGATCTTCCGCACGCTGCCCTCGACGATGTACTGGACGTCGAGCTTCCTTGCCACCCTGGCCAGGTCATTCGCCTTGCCGCGAAACTGGAAGGAGGAGTTCCGGGCAATGACCAGAAAATCCCTGAACCTGCTGAGCTCGGCGATGATGTCTTCGGTAATGCCGTCGCTGAAATAGCCCTGTTCCGGGTCGCCGCTCAGGTTGTCGAAGGGGAGAACGGCGATCGATGGCCGGCGCCTCTCCTGAGAGTCCGCCGCGGCGAGGAAAGGTTTGGGGCCAACGTATTTGTAGCCCCGGCCGTGCACCGTCTTGATCATTTCCGGGGGCAGTGCCTTGCGCAGCGCCGAGATGTGGACCTGCAGGGTGTTCTCCTCCACCACCAGGCCTGGCCAGACGGTGTCGAACAGGTCGCCCTTGCCGACCACATCATCCGGCTTGGCCAAGAGGGCCGCGAGAATGTCGAATGATCGCGCCGACAGCTCCACCGGCCCCTCAGGCCCGATGAGCAGCCGTTCGGCGCGCTTCAAGCGGTAGTTCCCGAACTCCCAGTCCATCTGCCGAGGTCCCCCCTCTCGGGTGAAGCATGTTAGTCCAAAACGGCCCTGAAGGCGAATTTCAGGGCCGTTCAGGTCTTTTCAGGCTCTTGCCAAGGACCTGAGTGGGAAATGGAAGCCATCCTTGGCGTTACTGGAGGACGCCATGACTGCCATCTCCATCGTGACCCAATCATCTTCCGGCGCCCCTATCTGTGATGTACCAGGCATTCGTTCGGTCACCCGTTCGGACAAGGATCGGTTTGAAGCGGCGATGACATTGGCGTTCAGCGCCGATCCGGCGGCGCGCTGGGCCTGGCCTGACCCGCGCCAATACTTCAAGACGTTTGTGCCGTTGGTGACCCTGTTTGGTGGAAAGGCCTTTGACCACGGCTCGGCTTACGTCATCGGTGACTTTGTCGGGGTCGCGCAGTGGCTGCCCCCGGGAGTTCAACCGGACGATGGGCCGATTGTCGACCTGTTTGAGCGGACCATGTCCGGGCAAAAACGTGACGAATTGCTTTTCCTGTTTGAACAGATGGCGAGTTTTCACCCCCATGAGCCCCACTGGTACATTCCCTTGATCGGGGTCGACCCGATGTTTCAGGGACAGGGATATGGCGGGCGATTGATGCGACACGGCCTGGAGGCTTGTGATCGCGATCAGCAGCCAGCCTATCTCGAAGCAACCAGCGCCACCAGCCGGGCATTCTATGAGCGCCAAGGCTTCCGGGTGCTGGGAGAGATTCGATCGGGTGATTCACCGCCCATGTTTCCGATGCTGCGCGAACCTCGACAGCTCGAGGCGGCGGGTGATTGATCGACGGCCCCTCCGGAAGTAGAGTTGGCGGAACTCCAAGGAAGGAGCGCGAGATGGGCGAAAGTGCGGAGAGAGCGGTCCTCGCGGGCGGCTGCTTCTGGATCATGCAGCAGCTGCTGCGCGACCGCGACGGGGTCATTTCCACCCGCGTGGGCTGGATCGGCGGTGAGAACGAAAATCCGACCGAGGCGAACAATGTCGGTCATGCCGAGGCAGTCGAGGTCACCTTCGATCCGGACCGCATCTCCTATCGAGCGCTGCTCGAATACTTCTTCATGGTTCACCGACCCGATCTCGGCGCGGATGTCGTCGGGATCGGCTACCGCTCGGAGATCTTCCATGTGAACGAGGCGCAGCGTGCCATCGCCGAGGAGACCATCCGCGACGTCGACGCGTCCGGCCATTGGCCCGGCAAGGTGGTGACCCGCGTCAGCAAGGCCAGCCGTTTCTGGGAGGAAGCCCCCGAGGAACAGGGCTATCTCCAGCGCTTTCCGGTCGGCTGCCCGGCGCCCTTCCCGCGACGGGCGAGATCGCACGCAACCTGATATCGAGAGTCCTGGAAACCCGAGAACTGCTCGACATCGGCGGAAACTCGATGTCGCCGGCGGGTGTCGCTTCTAGACCGCCTTCACCACCGCATGCCGCTTCTTGCCCGAGGAGAGCTTGATCACGCCATCGGGGTTGAGATCGGCGAGGGTGACCTTGCGGTTCTCGTCGGCGATGGTCTCGTCGTTCAGCCGGGCGCCGGCGCCCTTGATCAGCCGGCGGGCCTCGCCGTTCGAGGCGGCAAGTCCGGCGCGGCGCAGGAGGTCGAAGGCGGCGATGCCGGCTTGGAGTTCGGCCTTCGGCAGATCGATCGAGGGGAGATCGCCGCCGAGGCCGCCATCGACGAAGGTCTTCTGCGCGGTCGCGGCCGCGGCGGCGGCAGCGGCATCGCCGTGGCACATCCGGGTCGCCTCGTTGGCGAGGATGATCTTCGCCTGGTTGATCTCGGCGCCCTGCAGTTTCTCCAGCCGCGCGATCTCGTCCAGCGGCAGATCGGTGAACAGGCGCAGGAAGCGGCCGACATCGGCATCCTCGGTATTGCGCCAGAACTGCCAGTAGTCATAGGCCGGCAGCTTCTCCTCGTTCAGCCAGACGGCGCCGGCCGCGGTCTTGCCCATCTTCGCGCCGGAGGCGAGGGTGATCAGCGGCGTGGTCATGCCGAAGAGTTCGCGGTCCTCGACGCGGCGGCCGAGCTCGACGCCGTTGACGATGTTGCCCCACTGGTCGGAGCCGCCCATCTGCAGCCGGCAGTCGTGGCGCCGCGCCAGTTCCAGGAAGTCGTAGGCCTGGAGGATCATGTAGTTGAATTCCAGGAAGGTGAGCGGCTGCTCGCGCTCGAGCCTGAGCTTCACCGAATCGAAGGCCAGCATGCGGTTGACCGAGAAGTGGCGGCCGTAGTCGCGCAGGAAGTCGATGTAGTTCAGCCGCTGCAGCCAGTCGGCATTGTTCACCATCACCGCGTCGGTCGGACCGTCGCCGAAGGTGAGGAACTGGGCGAACACCTTCTTGATGCCGGCGATGTTGCGGGCGATATCGGCGTCGGAGAGCAGCTTCCTGCTCTCGTCGCGGCCGGTGGGATCGCCGACCTTGGTCGTCCCGCCGCCCATCAGCACGATCGGCTTGCCGCCGTTCTTCTGCAGCTGGCGCAGGATCATGATCTGCACCAGCGAGCCGACATGCAGCGAATCCGCAGTGGCGTCGAAGCCGATATAGGCGGTGAGCACGCGGCTCTGGGCGAGGCGGTCGAGCTCCTCGATGCCGGTGCACTGATGCAGGAAGCCCCGGGCCACGAAGCTCTGCAGGAAGGGGGACTTGGCTTGAAACGTCATGGCACTCGACCGCAGGTCTGGTAATAATGGTGGCGAGGTTTAACACATCGATTGCGGCGCAGCAATTCGCGGCGGAACGGGCGAAAATGGCGGAATTCCAGGCGGTCTGGACCATCGGGCTGATGAGCGGGACGAGCTGCGACGGGATCGATGCGGCGCTGCTGAAGACCGACGGCGAGACGGTCGCGGCCTTCGGCCCGACCCTGACCGTTGCCTATGACGATGCCTTCCGTGCCCGGCTGCGGAGCTGCCTCGGCGGCGGCGGGCCGATCGCCGCGGTGGAACGCGACCTCACCGAGCGCCATGCGGCGGCGGTGCGCCAGCTGCTGGAGACGGCCGGCATGCAGCCCCGGGAGATCGCCTATCTCGGCTTCCACGGCCAGACCGTGCTGCATGCGCCGGACCAGCGCCGCACCTGGCAGATCGGCGAGGGGCCGCTGCTGGCGCAGCTCACCGGCATTCCGGTGGTGAACGATTTCCGCACGGCGGATGTGGCGGCGGGTGGACAGGGCGCGCCTTTCGTGCCGGCTTTCCACCGCGCTTTAGCCGAGGGCCTGGAAAAGCCCCTGGCGGTGCTCAATATCGGCGGCGTCGCCAACGTGACCTGGATCGGCCCCGGCGCGGACCAGATCCTCGCCTTCGACACCGGGCCGGGCAATGCGTTGATCGACGACTGGGTGCTGCGCCATACCGGCCGGCCGGTCGATCTCGACGGCGCCCTGGCGCAGACCGGCCGCGTCGATGCGGCGGCGGTGGCGCGGTTCCTGGAGCACCGCTATTTCGCGCTGCCGGCGCCGAAGTCGCTCGACCGCGACGATTTCCGTGCCTTTCCGCTGGCCGGCCTGAGCGCCGCCGACGGCGCGGCGACATTGACTGCGATCACCGCTGCCGCCATCGCCGCGGCGCGCCGGCATTTCCCGCAGCCCGCCAGGCGCTGGCTGGTGACCGGGGGCGGGCGGCTCAACCCGACGCTGATGGCGGCACTCCGGCAGCGGCTGGCGGCGCCGGTCGATCCGGTCGAGGCGGTGGGCTGGAACGGTGATGCCCTGGAGGCCCAGGCCTTCGCCTATCTCGCGGTGCGCTCGGTGCGCGGCCTGCCGCTCAGCTTCCCGACCACCACCGGCGTGCCCCGGCCGATGACCGGCGGAAAACTCCACCGGCCGGCGGCGTGAGGCCGGCTGCGCGCTAGCGCGAGGCGCGGATCTTGGCGGCGGCTTCCGGGATGGCGTCGACCAGATAGGTGTCGATGATGGCGCCGAGCTGGTCCAGGTGCTCGTTGAAGAAATGCGTGGCGCCGGGGATCGTCTTGTAGTCGATCTTGATGCCGCGCTGGTGGCTGAGCTTCTGCACCAGCTTGGTGACCGATTCCTGCGGCACCACGGTGTCCTGGTCGCCCTGCACCACCAGGCCCGAGGAGGGGCAGGGGGCAAGGAAGCTGAAATCGTAGATGTTGGCCGGCGGCGCCACCGAGATGAAGCCGCTGATCTCCGGCCGGCGCATCAGCAGCTGCATGCCGATCCAGGCGCCGAAGGAGAATCCGGCGATCCAGCACTGGGTGGCGTTCTGGTTCCAGGACTGCAGCCAGTCCAGCGCCGCTGCGGCGTCGCTTAGTTCGCCTTCGCCGCGGTCGAATTTCCCCTGGGAGCGGCCGACGCCGCGGAAATTGAAGCGCAGAACCGAGAATCCCTGGCGCTGGAAGGCCTGGTACAGGGTGTAGACCACCTTGTTGTTCATGGTTCCGCCATGCTGCGGATGCGGATGCAGGAGGAGGGCGATCGGCGCGTTGGTGCCGCTGGCCTGCTGGTAGCGGCCTTCCAGGCGGCCCTCCGGGCCGTTCATGATCACTTCGGGCATGATTTCAGCGTTTTTTTATTATGTTTCAAGGAGTTGATCCGATCCAGGGTGGCGTGAGGGGAAACGAATACCTGACTTCCGTACGGGGGTGTCATGCGCCTTTGTTCAGTCTGCTTATGGCGGTAATACTTGACCGTGCTAGTCGGGGATACTATATCACCGGTCAGGGTGACGGAGCGCCTCTACCCCGGTCAAGAGTTTGAGAAATCAGGTCAACTTTTGGTCCCGTCCGCGGCGCGCTAGTAAACACGATGGCGGTCATGATTTTCAAGCGCCTTGGCGAAGAACTGGATGCAATGATCGCCCGCGACCCGGCGGCCCGTTCCCGCCTGATGGTCGTGCTGACCTATCCGTGCTTCCATGCCATGGTTTTCCACCTTTTGGCGAAGCCGGTGCATGAGGCGGGATTCCCGACCCTGGCGCGGATGATTTCGCAATTCGCGAGGTTCACCACCGGTATCGAGATCCATCCGGGCGCCAGGATCGGCCGCCGCCTGTTCATCGACCACGGCATGGGCGTGGTGATCGGCGAGACGGCGGTGCTGGGCGACGATGTGACCCTCTATCAGGACGTCACCCTGGGCGGCATCTCGCCCTCGGTGGATTCCGCCGCCCAGATCAACGTGAAGCGCCATCCGACCCTGGAAGACGGTGTCATCGTCGGTGCCGGGGCGCAGATCCTCGGCGACATCACGGTCGGGCGCGGGGCGCGGATCGGCGCCAATGCGGTGGTGCTGAAGGACGTGCCGCCGGGCGTCGCCGTGGTCGGCATTCCCGGCCGGGTGGTGATGCCGAAGGACGGCTGCAGCGAGTTCGCGGCCTATGGCATTCCGACCAACGATCTGCCGGATCCGGTCGCCCGGGCGATCGACGGCCTGCTCGATCAGATTTCCCGGCTGCAGGCCCGCGTCTCCGTCCTCGAATCCGAGGCGCAGAACGGTGCCGTGGTGAACGGGCACAACGGCAAGACGGAAAACGGGGACGATATCACTCTCGGCGCTGAGCGCATGGAACCGGCGCACGAGACGCAGCGGGCCGACAACCCGCTCTCGCAGAGCCGCTGCTGAAGGAGAAGAACCGTGAGACTGAGCACTAAAGGACGCTACGCCGTGATGGCCCTGGTCGATCTCGCCAGCCACAGCAACGGCAGGCCGGTGGCCCTGGCCGACATTTCCGGGCGGCAGGAGATCTCGCTCTCCTATCTCGAGCAGCTGTTCGCCAAGCTGCGGCGCGCCGGGCTGGTGAAGTCGGTGCGCGGCCCAGGCGGCGGCTACCTGCTGGCGCGCAGCGCCGAGGACACCCGGATCTCCGATGCCATCCTGGCGGTCGACGAGCCGATCCGTGCCACCCGCTGCAAGCCGAATTCCGGCACCGGCTGCCACAGCGACAAGAGCCGCTGCCTGACCCACGATCTCTGGGAAGAGCTGTCGCACCAGATCCACCTGTTCCTGAACTCGGTGTCGCTGGCCGACGTCTGCGAGCGCCGGGTGCTGGGGACCGCGACCAATGCCGCCCAGAAGACCGAGGGCGCACCGGCCAACGGCAGCGCCGCGCCGGCCGGCCGGCCGGCCGAGCCGACGCCGGTCGCGGCCGAATAGGCCGGACAGCGAAGGGCGATCCCGCACCATGCAGCGCATGACCTACCTGGACTACAACGCGACGGCGCCGCTGAAACCGGCGGCGCTGCGGGCCATGTCCGCGGCGCTGCAGGAGGCGGGGAATCCCTCGTCGGTGCACGCCTATGGGCGGCTTGCCCGGCGCATCGTCGATCAGGCGCGCCAGGACGTGGCGGCGCTGGTGGGAGCCCGGGTAGAGGACGTGATCTTCACCTCCGGCGGCACCGAGGCCAACAACCTCGCCCTGGCCAGCCGCGGCGAGCGCCGGCTGATCGTCTCGGCGATCGAGCACGATTCCATCCTGAAGCGGGCGCGGATCGAAGGCGCCGAGCTGATCCGCGTGCAGCGCAACGGCGAGATCGATCTCGACCATCTGCGCCATCTCCTGTGCAAGGACGAGCGCCCGGCCTTCGTCTCGCTGATGCTGGCGAACAACGAGACCGGCGTCATCCAGCCGGTGGTCGAGGCGACGCGCATCGCCCACGAGCACGGTGCGCTGCTGCACTGCGATGCGGTGCAGGCGGCGGGCAAGGTCGCCTTCGACCTGCCGACGCTGGGTGCCGACATGATCAGCCTGTCGGCGCACAAGTTCGGCGGGCCGCAGGGCATCGGCGCCCTGGTGCTGAACGGCGAGCGCACGGTGATGCCGGCGCTGCTGGGCGGCGGGCAGGAACGTTTCCGCCGGGCCGGCACCGAGAACGTGGCGGCGATCGCCGGCTTCGGTGCGGCCGCGGCCCTGGCTGGCGACCGGCAGGAAGCCGACGCGGCCGGCGCCCTGCGCGACGCCCTGGAGGATCGCCTGGCGGCTCTGGGCCAGCCGATCACGATTTTCGGGCGCCATGCGCGGCGGCTGCCCAATACCAGCTGCTTCGCCTGCGGCACCAAGACCAGCGAAACCCTGGTGATGGCGCTCGATCTCGCCGGGGTCGCGGTGAGCGCGGGATCGGCCTGTTCCTCGGGCAAGGTCAGGCCGAGCCATGTGATTTCGGCGATGGGCTTCGACGCCGCGACGTCCGGCACGGCGATCAGGGTCAGCTTCGGCTGGGCCAGCACGCCGGCCGATCTCGAGGCCTTCGTCGCGGCCTGGAGCCAGATCCGGCGGCGCGAGACGGCGCCGGGCGCAGAGGTGATTTCCACCGGCAGCGTGCAGCCGGCGGCGTGAAGGGCAGATAGGGAATTGATGATGAGCAGTGTAACCAGCATCGCCAAGACGGATGACGGCAAGAACCGTCCGAAGATGCCGATCTATCTCGACTATCAGGCGACGACGCCCTGCGACCCGCGGGTCGTCCAGGCGATGCTGCCGTATTTCACCGAGCATTTCGGCAACCCGCATTCGCGCAACCATGCCTATGGCTGGAAGGCGGAGGAGGCGGTGGAGAAGGCCCGTGCCCAGGTGGCGGCGCTGATCGGCGCCGACGAGAAGGAGATCGTCTTCACTTCGGGCGCCACCGAATCCAACAACCTGGCGATGAAGGGCGTCGCGCATTTCCACAAGGACCGGAAGAACCACCTGATCACCGTGGTCACCGAGCACAAATGCGTGCTGGATTCCTGCCGGCATCTGGAACTCGAGGGTTTCAACGTCACCTACCTGCCGGTCAAGCAGAACGGGCTGATCGATCTCGACCAGCTGCGCGCCGCGATCACCGACAAGACGGCGATCGTCTCGGTGATGGCGGTTAACAACGAGATCGGCGTGATCCAGCCGCTGGCGGAAATCGGCAAGATCTGCCGCGAGCGCGGCGTCTATTTCCATACCGACGCGGCCCAGGCGGCCGGCAAGATCCCGCTCGACGTCAACGCGATGAACATCGATCTGCTGTCGATCTCCGGCCACAAGCTGTACGGGCCCAAGGGGATCGGCGCGCTCTACGTCCGCCGCAAGCCGCGGGTCCGCCTCGAGGCCCTGATCCATGGCGGCGGCCAGGAGCGCGGCTTCCGCTCCGGCACCCTGCCGACACCGCTCTGCGTCGGCCTCGGCGAGGCCTGCGCCATCGCCCAGAAGGAGATGGGCGCCGAGACGGAGCGCCTGACCTATCTGCGCGACCGCCTGTACAACGGCATCAAGAGCCGGCTGCCGGAAGTCTTCCTGAACGGCGACCTGGAGAAGCGCATTCCCGGCAACCTCAACATCTCTTTCGCCTATGTCGAAGGCGAGGGACTGATGATGGGCATCAAGGATCTCTGCGTCTCCTCCGGTTCGGCCTGCACCTCGGCCTCGCTGGAGCCGTCCTACGTGCTCCGCGCGCTCGGCGTCGAGGAGGAGCTCGCGCATACCTCGCTGCGTCTCGGCATCGGCCGGTTTACCACCGAGCAGGACGTCGACTACGCGATCGAGCATATCGTCGAGGCGGTGAACCGCCTGCGGCAGATGAGTCCGCTCTGGGAGATGGCCCAGGACGGCATCGACATCAAGTCCATCCAGTGGTCCGGTCACTGACGCGGAAGCTGGCCTGGAAGCGGATTGAAGGAGTATCGAGATGGCCTATAGCAACGAACTGATCGATCATTACGAGAACCCGCGCAACGTGGGCACGCTCGACAAGGGCGCCGGCGATGTCGGCACCGGGCTGGTCGGCGCGCCGGCCTGCGGCGACGTGATGAAGCTGCAGATCAAGGTCGGCCCGGACGGCCGGATCGAGGACGCGAAGTTCAAGACCTTTGGCTGTGGCTCGGCGATCGCTTCGAGCTCGCTGGCGACGGAATGGGTCAAGGGCAAGACCCTCGACGAGGCCGAGAAGATCAAGAACACCGAGATCGCGCAGCACCTGTCTCTGCCGCCGGTGAAGATCCACTGTTCGGTCCTGGCCGAGGATGCGATCAAGGCGGCGATCGCAGGATTATCGGGAAAAGCACGCAAGCAAGGGCGGCAAGGCTGCTGAATGATGAGTGACGGAACGACCCACGAAGTGCCCACGGCCGCGCCGGCGAAGAAGCCGGCACGGGTGCGGCCGGCGGCGATGAAGCTGACGGATGCCGCGGTGGAACGAGTCAAGGCGCTGCTGGACAAGCGCGGCAAGCCGGCAGCGGGAATCCGCATCGGCGTGCGCACCAAGGGCTGTTCCGGGCTGTCCTATACGCTGGAATTCGCCGAGGAGAAGGGGCCGATGGACGAGGCGGTCGAGCAGGGTGGCGTCACCGTGCTGATCGATCCCAAGGCGGCGATGTTCATCTTCGGCACCGAAATGGATTACGTGGAAGAGAAGCTGCAATCCGGTTTCGTCTTCCGCAACCCCAATGAAAAGGGTCGCTGCGGCTGCGGCGAATCCTTCCACGTCTAGTCCCGCCAACCGCGGGACCTACCAAAGGACTTGAGATGGCGACCAGCGGGGAGATCGAGCGCGAGCGGCCGCAGCCGCCCCGATTGATAGCCTGCTGGTCCTGCAAGGGCCCGCTGGCCGAGGTGGCGCTGTTCTGCCATACCTGCGGTGCGGTGCAACCCCCGGGCAACCTCGACCATTTCGCGCGACTGGGCCTTGCGGTCGGCTTCGATCTCGATATCGACCGCCTGGAGAAGCAGTATCTGGGTTTCCAGCGGCTGATCCATCCGGATCGCTTCGTCGGCAAGCCGGCCAAGGAACGCATGATCGCGGAATCCCAGGCCGTCAGCCTGAACCAGGCCTATGAGACGTTGCAGGATCCGCTGCGTCGGGCCGCATACATGCTGGACCTGAAGGGGTGTGTCGCCTCGGTCGCCAAAGACCAGACGGTCAACGATCCGACGCTGCTGATGGAAGCGCTGGAGGCGCGCGAGAAGCTGGCCGCGGCCGAATCCGTCGATGCCGTGGAGGCGCTCCAGGTCGAGGCCGGTGCGCAGGCGATCGGCCTGCTGGCCGACATCTCACGTGCCTTCGCCGGCAACGATCTCGATGCGGCAAATCGCCTGACGACCCGCCTCAAATATCTGCGCAAATTCCTGGAAGACACCCGCGCCCGCCGGGTCGCGCTGGAGACGTTCTGATCATGATGCTGCTGCAAATTCACGAACCGGGCGAGACGCCGGAACCGCATGTCGGCGACAAGGGTCTTGCGGTCGGCATCGATCTGGGCACGACGAATTCCGTGGTGGCGATCGTCGCCGGCGAGCACCCGGAAGTGCTGCGCGACGAGCACGGCGACGGCCTCATCCCGTCGGTCGTCGCCTATATCGGCGAGACCCCGCTGGTCGGTCGCGCGGCGCAGGATGCCGCCCTGGAGAATCCGGACCGGGTGATAAGCTCGGTGAAGCGCCTCATGGGCCGCGGATCCGGCGACATCAAGGCGCTCGCCGGGGCATTGCCCTATCAGATCCACGGCGACCAGCAGATCGGCATGGTCCGCCTGACCGTCGGCGAGCGGGTGCTGAGTCCGGTCGAAATTTCGGCGGACATCCTGCGCGCGATCAAGCAGCGCGCCGAATCCGCCCTCGATCGCAAGGTGGACCGCGCGGTCGTCACCGTTCCTGCCTATTTCGACGATGCGGCACGGACCGCCACCAAGGACGCAGCGAAACTGGCCGGCCTCGAGGTGCTGCGCCTGGTGAACGAGCCGACGGCTGCGGCCCTGGCCTATGGCCTCGATCACGCCGCCGAAGGCCTCTATGCGGTCTACGATCTCGGCGGCGGCACCTTCGACATCTCCTTGCTGCGCCTGCAGACCGGCGTGTTCCAGGTTCTCGCCACTGGCGGCGATGCCGCCCTTGGCGGCGACGATTTCGATCATGTCCTGGCGGAGTGGATCCTCGGACAGGAGGGCCTGGAGCATATATCCAGCGCGGCGGCGAAGACCCTGCTGATGGTGGCGCGGAAAACCAAGGAAGCCTTGACCACGGCCGCTTCGGCGGCGTTCGTCGCCAAGGTCGAGGGGCGGGAGATTCGCCGGACGGTGGATCTCGCGACCTTCGAACGGCTGATCGAACCGATGCTGGTGCGTACCTTGAAGGCCTGCCGACAGGTGGTCGAGGATGCCAAGGTCAGGATCGCCGATATCAAGGGCGTAGTACTGGTCGGCGGATCGACCCGTGTACCGTCGGTGCGCGCCAAGGTGCGGCAGTTCTTCGGGCGCGAACCCCTGGCCGATATCAATCCCGACGAGGTCGTGGCCGTCGGCGCCGCCTTGCAGGCGAAGGCCCTGACCCAAGGCAGCGATACCCTGCTGCTCGACGTCATTCCGCTCTCGCTCGGCATCGAAACCATGGGTGGTATCGTCGAGAAAGTGATCGAACGCAATACGCCGATCCCGGTGACCCGGGCGCAGGACTTCACCACCTATCAGGATGGCCAGACCGGCATGCTGATCCACGTGCTGCAGGGCGAGCGCGAGACGGTCGATGCCTGCCGGTCGCTGGGCCGGTTCGAACTCAAGGGCATTCCGCCGATGGTTGCCGGTGCGGCGCGGATCCGGGTGATCTTCGCCGTCGATGCTGATGGGCTGGTGACCGTGAGCGCCGAGGAGAAGACGACCGGCGTCAAGGCCGAAATCGCCGTCAAGCCGAGCTACGGGCTCAGCGAGGAGGAGATGGCCAACATGCTGCGCGACAGCCTGGTTTTCGCCCGGGAAGACATGGAACGCCGGCTGCTGATCGAGGTCCGGGTCGAGGCCGAGCGGGTCCTGCTGGCCCTGGCGGCGGCCCTCAGGGCCGATGGCGGCCTGCTGCCCGCAGCCGAGCGCGCTGTCGTCGACCGGGCGGCGGAGCGGCTGAAAACCGCCATTTCCGGTACCGACAGGGACCTGATCAACGCCGCCGTCGAAGCCCTAGACCAGGTGACCCATCCCTTCGCCCAGCGGCGGATGGACCGGGCCGTGCAAATGGCCCTGAAGGGCCACAGCCTTGACGAGGTCGAGGCGAGTATGTCACCAGACGCCGCATCCGGCCGCTAAGCGCCCCGGCCAGACGTGGAAAACCATTTCGGCAACGGAGACCGAATAGATGCCTAAGATGACTTTCGTTAATCCGGACGGGTCCCGTAAGGAAGTCGACGCTCCGATCGGTCTCTCGGTGCTTGAAATTGCCCATCGGAACAACATCGATCTCGAGGGAGCCTGCGAGGGTTCCCTGGCCTGTTCGACCTGTCACGTGGTCATCGATCCGGAATGGTATGACGTGCTGGAGGCCGCCAGCGAGGACGAGGAGGACATGCTCGATCTTGCTTTCGCCCTGACCCATACGTCGCGTCTCGGCTGCCAGATCAAGATGACCGAGGAACTGGACGGATTGACGGTCAGCCTGCCCAGCGCCACCCGCAACATGATGATCGACAAGTAGGGCTGTCCGGTGGGCAAGAAGCTGCGCTGGACCGACGTGCGCGACATTGCCATCGAGCTGGAAGAGAGCCGCCCCGAGACCGATGTCGTCAATCTGCGCTTCACGGACCTCTGGAAATGGGTTCAGCAGCTGCCGGATTTCGACGACGATCCCAACAAGTCCAACGAGAAGATCCTCGAGGCCATCCAGGCGGCCTGGCTCGAAGAGCGCGACTGAGCGCCGCATGAGCGCGGACATTGCCCAGGCGCCCAAGCCAGGCGAGCGGCCCACCCGGAATGCCAATCCACGCGGCGGTGATCCGCTGCAGCGCCTGCTGGCCTCGGCGGCGGTCGGAAGCGTCTTTGCCCGACCCTGGATCGATCCGCTCTGCCTCTGGGGCCTGAAGCAACTCCTGCCGGCATCGCGGGCCTGGGCGGCGGCTGGCGTCGCCGAGGGATCTCCGGAACGGTTCGCCGCCGATCTCGGCCTTGCGCGCCCGCCTCTGGGGGTGAAATCCCGCCTGGCAAGAACCCGGGTCCTTCGGCGAGCATCGGAAGACGCAGAGGCGGCATGGATCCGCGCCGGTTTTGCGGCGCGGGGCGATCTGCAGCTCGCCGAGACGGCGCGACGGGCAGCCGCACAGGACTATATCGGCCATCGCGTCTCCTATGTGCTGTTCGCCCGACGCCACAAGCTCGCCGCGGCGCGCCTGGCGGTCCCAGGCCCGGACGAGGTGATCGCCGAGTTCCAGCCGTTCTTCGCCGATCCGGATCGGCTGTTCATGCTGCCGCCGGAGCTGCCGCCGGTGGAGCGCAGCGACGCGATCGACCATGGCGAGACCATCGAATACTGGATCCGGTTTCCAAGTCATTCGGCCGGCGATACGGCCTGGGCCCATGTCTACGAGGCCAAGCATCGGCGTGACGGCAAGCTGCCGACCCTGATCTTCGGCCACGGTCTTGCCATGGAGACCGAGATGTTGCGCTCGGACGGGCGTAGCTATGTCGGGCTGGCGGAGCGGGGCCTGCGCATCATCCTGCCCGACGCGCCGGGCCATAATCGCCGGGTCGCGGCCGGACGATACGGCGGCGAGAGTTTCATTGCCGCGCCGCCGCGTTCGGGTCTCCATTGTCTGAAGCAGGCGGCCCAGGAGCTCGGTGTCATCATCGACTGGTGCCGCAGCCAGGGACCTGGGCGGATATGCCTCGGCGGCATCAGCCTTGGCGCCCTGACGGCCCAGGTCACCGCCTGCCGGATGGGCACCTGGCCGGCGGCGGCAAGGCCCGACGGCCTGCTGCTCCTGACCACCACCGATCGGGTCAGCACATTGGCGTTCGATTCCGCGATCGCCGTCGCGGCGCAACTGGACACGGCGGCGGCCGGCAAAGGCTGGCGGACCGAGCATTTCCAGGCATTGGCCCGTATCGCCGACGCGAGTGGGGAGGCGCCGCTGGATCCGGACAACATCGTGCTGATGATCGGTGCACGGGATAATGTGACCCCGTTTGCGGGTGGTCGGCGGCTGGCGGATCTCTGGCGGCTGCCGGCGCAGAACCTCTTCGTGCGGGATCAGGGACATTTCTCTGCCGCCCTCGGCCTCGGCTCGGACCCGGCCCCGATCCGACGCGCGGTAGAGATTCTAACGCGCTGATATTCCAGGTAATTTGCGGCGTTTCCCGGCCTCTGATATAAGCCTGCCCCATGAATACGCTCGGTTTCGACAAAGACCCGCAAGCCACACGTGTCGTCGTCGCCATGTCCGGCGGCGTCGACAGTTCGGTTGCGGCCGCGCTGCTGAAGGAGCAGGGCTACGACGTGGTCGGGGTCACCCTGCAGCTCTACGATCATGGCCTCACCGTTGGCAAAAAGGGTGCCTGCTGCGCCGGACAGGATATCTACGACGCGCGCCAGGTGGCCGACCGGCTGGCCATCCCGCATTACGTGCTGGACTACGAGAACAAGTTTTCCGATGCCGTCATGCAGGATTTCGCCGATTCCTACCTGGCCGGCGAAACGCCGATCCCCTGTGTCCGCTGCAATCAGCGGGTCAAGTTCCGGGACCTGCTGGCACAGGCGCGCGAACTCGGCGCGGACTGCATGGCGACCGGCCACTACGTGCGCCGCGAACTCGGCCGGCACGGACCGGAACTTCTGCGCGGCGCCGACCCGGCGCGCGATCAGAGCTATTTCCTGTTCGCGACGACGGCCGCCCAACTCGACTTCCTGCGTTTTCCGCTGGGCGACCTGCCGAAGAGCGAGACCCGGGCCATCGCCCACCGCCTGGGCCTGGCGGTCGCCGAGAAGCCGGACAGCCAGGACATCTGTTTCGTGCCCAGCGGCGGCTATGCCGCGGTGGTCGAGCGGCTGCGCCCCGGGTCGGTCGAGCCCGGGGAAATCGTCCATGTCGACGGGCGCGTTCTCGGACGGCACGACGGCGTGATCAACTACACAGTGGGCCAGCGACGCGGGATTGGCATCAGCGATCACCTGAGCGGGCACGGCAGCGATACCGAGCCGCTCTACGTGGTGCGGCTGGACCCGGCGGCGAAGCGCGTGGTCGTCGGCCCAAAGGCCGCTCTCGCGACGTCGTACCTGCGGATCAAGGACGTGAACTGGCTGGGGCGCGATGGCGAGCCGCAGCAGGATGTGCCGGTCGCGGTGAAGCTCCGCTCGATGTCGCAGCCGGCGGCGGCACGCCTTTCGCTGCAGGGCGACGGATCGGCCACGGTCATGCTCGACGCGCCGCAATTTGGCGTGGCGCCGGGCCAGGCCTGCGTGTTCTATCAGGGCGAGCGGGTGCTGGGCGGCGGTTGGATCTGCCGCGCGGCGCCGGTGACGGCAAGCGTCGCGGCCGAGTAGGTTTTTGGATCGAGGGGACTGAACCATGGATCTCGCGGAACTCACCGAGGAAATGCGCCGCCGCGCCGGACAGAACGTGAAACTCGGCTACAAGGTGAAGTTCGTCATGGAGGACGGGATCATCTACTGGGACGGCACCGAGCATCCGCCCGAAATCGGCAACGAGGACAAGGGCGAGGCCAATACGACCATCAACATCACGCCGGAGAATCTGCAGAAGCTGATGGCCGGCAACCTCGACCCGACCCTCGCCTACATGACCGGCAAGCTGAAGGTCGAAGGCAGCATGGGCGTCGCCCTGAAGCTCACCTCGATGTTTGCCGATTAGGCGGAATTTGGATTAGCTAAGCCGTTCAATAGCTTGTCTTATTCCGTCGCACCCCGATGCCTTGACAGGGTGCGGCGAGGGCCTTATACGCATCCCCGCCGCCGCGCCGACCCAAATCCGCGCCCGGCCCGACGACAGGATGGCACCGTAGCTCAGCGGTAGAGCAGGGGAATCATAATCCCTTGGTCGGGGGTTCAAATCCCTCCGGTGCTACCACTTCCCCCGCTCCCGCAAATCCGGCTACGCAGCACCAACCGATCTCCGGCAGGACGCGGGTTCAGCGCACCCGGGTTCGGCGGACCTGCTGTCCGATCTGGCCAAGCCGCTCCAGGACCTCGGCCACGGGCATCCAGGTGAGATCTTTCGCGTGGGTTGCCCCGATCTTACGGGTCACGGCGGCAGGCAGGGCCGATTTGAGGAACCCGATGACCCGGGTCGGCGCGACAAGAACCAACTGATCGAACCGGCCGGCATTGCCCTTCAAATAGGTGGCGAGGCGGGCAAGAAACAGTTCCGTCTCGTGCTTTTTCGGGTTCATCCGCGGCACGATGGCATGTCGGGCGGAATTGGCACTCTCCTGTCCCCGCGGCAGGCGATCGGATACCAGCTTGGACGCCTGCTGCCGGCCCGGGGACTCGGCCGCGAGGGCCAGGACGACCCCGGAATGGGGCTGATCGCTCTCAAGGATTCGCGCATGGGCGCCGTCGGCGACGACGATCCAGGTTCGAGGATTTCGCGCGCTGACGGCCTTGAGGAGAGGGGCGGCATCTGATTTCGCCATATCCGGTTCCTTCCAGTTGGTATCTCGGGCTTGGCCCTAGCCGGCAGGATCGCATTCTTCCGGCATCAAGCGAACCTAATTGAAGTTTAGACCTCAGGCGACGATACCGCCGTGACCTAGATCAACCGGAAAAGGCCGGATCCGCGCAACCCTGCCGATATTGGGTCAGTACTGCTGAAATGATATACATCAATGCGGCTTGCCATTGGATCGATCTAATTCCAGCCTGCCGATGCGGTCCCGGCGGACGGAGTCCCGGCCCGGTCATGAGAGGTATGATGCGAACGCTTCCACTCCTCGCCGCTCTGGTCGTGCTGGCTGCCGGGGCCGGCTACGCCTATTGGCAATCCGAGCACCATAATGGCGTTCCCGCCGGACTGGCCAAGGCCAACGGCCGCATCGAGGTCGAGCGGGTTGCCATCGCCAGCAAATATGCCGGCCGGATTGCCGAACTGGCCGTCAAGGAGGGCGATTTCGTCGAAAAGGATGCCGTCGTGGCGCGGATGGACACTGCCGAGCTGCTGGCGGAGATCGCCGGCGCCAAGGCACAGGTCCGCCGGGCCGAACAGGAGATCGGCAAGGCCCAGGCCGATATCATGATGAAGCAGGCAAACTTGAAATTGGCCGAGTTGGACCTGAAGCGTGGCATCGAGCTCGAACGCAAGAGCGTGGAGCCGACGGCGGAACTCGATCGGCGCCGCGCGTTGCGCGACGTGGCGATCGCGGCACTGGCCGGCAGCAGAGCGTCGGTGGGCGACGCCGAGGCCGCCAAGGCGGTGGCCGAGGCGGAAGCGCAACGGTTGGATGCAATCCTCGCCGATATGACCCTCTCTGCACCGGTGCGCGGGCGTGTTGAGTACAAGCTGGCGCAACCCGGAGAGGTCATCGGTGCCGGCGGCCAGGTCGTGACCCTGCTGGATTTCAGCGACGTCTACATGACGGTCTTTCTCCCGACCGGCGCCGCCGGGCGGGTGGGCATCGGTTCCGAAGCCCGCATCGTTCTCGATGCCGCCCCTGAATTCGTCATTCCGGCAACGGTGTCCTTCGTTGCCGGTGAGGCGCAGTTCACGCCAAAATTCGTCGAGACCCAGACCGAACGCGAGAAGCTGATGTACCGGGTGAAGCTGCGGATCGATCCGGCGCTGCTCGACACCTACCGCGACTACGTGAAGGCCGGGCTCACCGGCGATGCCTATTTGAAGACTGTCGCCAACGCGGCCTGGCCCGAGTTTCTGGCCGCCAGACTGCCGCCCAAGCCGTCAAATGGCCAGTGATGTGCCGCTGTCAACGGGCGGCGCAGCGGTCGAGATCGCCAATATTACCCATCGCTACGGCAAGCATGTCGCCCTCGACAATGTTTCGCTCGCGATCCCGACCGGGACAAGTACCGCGCTGGTCGGACCCGACGGGGTCGGCAAGTCGACGCTGCTGGCACTGATTGCCGGGGCAAAACGGATCCAGAGCGGCAAGATCATGGTGCTGGGCGGCGACCAGGGCGATGCGCGCCATCGGCGCCGCATCGCCGCGCGGCTGGCCTACCTGCCGCAGGGACTCGGACGCAACCTTTATCAGTCGCTGACGGTCGCCGAGAATATCGGCTTCTTTGCCGGGCTATTCGGGATGGGCGGCCAGGATCTCGCGCTGCACCGCCGACAGCTGCTGGAAGCGACCGGGCTTCTCGCATTTGCCGATCGGCCGGCCGGCAAGCTGTCGGGTGGCATGAAGCAGAAACTTGGCCTGTGCTGCGCCCTGATCCATGATCCGGACCTGTTGATCCTGGACGAGCCGACGACAGGTGTCGATCCGCTGTCCCGGCGCCAGTTCTGGGAGCTCATTGATCGGATCCGAGTGTCTCGCCCGAGCATGAGCCTGCTGGTGGCGACCGCCTACATGGAAGAGGCCGAGCGGTTCGACCGTCTGGTGGCGATAGATGCGGGGAAGGTGCTTGCGCAGGGCAGGACCATGGACATCGTTGCTGCAACCGGTGCGACGGATCTCGAGCAGGCCTATGTGCGCCTGCGACATAAGGGCGGCGATTGGACGCCGCCCGCGCCGCTCCGGATCCCGCCGCGGCAAGCGGTGGAGGGCCCGCCGGCGATCATGGCCAATGGCCTGAGCCGGCGGTTCGGCGACTTCGTTGCGGTCGACCAGGCAAGCTTCCGGATCGAGCGCGGCGAGATCTTCGGGTTCCTGGGGTCGAACGGGTGCGGCAAGACGACAACCATGAAGATGCTGACCGGATTGCTGCCGGCCAGCGCCGGAAGTGCGGAACTGCTCGGCCAGCCGATCGAAGCCCATGATCTGTCGACCCGGATGCGCATCGGCTACATGTCGCAGGGCTTCTCGCTTTACGAAGAGCTGACAATTATCGCCAATCTGCGGCTGCACGCGCGGCTCTACCGTGTGCCGGCGCCTGAAATCGAGGCGCGGGTTGCCGGGTCTCTGGAGCGCTTCGGTCTGAGGGATGTCGCCGATCAGCTACCGGGGAAACTGCCGCTGGGCCTCAGGCAGCGCCTGCAGCTGGCTGCTGCCTGTCTGCATCGCCCGGAGGTGCTAATCCTGGACGAACCCACGTCGGGCGTCGATCCCGAGGCGCGCGACGCGTTCTGGCGACTGCTGATCGACCTGTCGCGCCAAGAGGCCGTGACGATCTTCGTCTCGACTCACTTCATGAACGAGGCGGAAAGATGCGATCGGATATCCCTGATGCATGCCGGCAGGACGCTCGCCATCGGGAGGCCGAGCGAATTGGCCGACCTTCATGGCAACGGCAGCCTGGAGGAGGCATTTATCGAACTGATTGTCGCAGCTGAGGGGGAAATATCTGCGCATCATTCAGGGCCTGTGCCGACAGCTGTACCGGAGCCACGGAACGGCGCCGAGGCCGACGTTCGGGGCGATGGTGCCATGATATCGCCGTCCAGGATTCTGGCATTCGCAAAGCGCGAGACGTTGGAACTGGCGCGCGATCATGTTCGTCTTGCTTTCGCGATCTTCGGGCCGATACTTCTGATGATTACCTTCGGTTTTGGCATGTCCTTCGATGTCGAGAACCTGTCCTACGCGGTGCTCGATCGCGACCAGTCGATCGAGAGCCGTGCGATGCTGGAGAATTTCTCCGGCTCCCGGTACTTCGTCCTGCGTCCACCTCTTGCCAGCAGCCAGGATATCGACCGTCGCCTGCGGTCGGGCGAACTCCGGCTGGCGATAGAGGTACCGGCGGGTTTCGGGGAAGAACTGCTGGCCGGGCGTCGTCCCGAGGTCGGCGTGTTTTTCGATGGCAGCATGCCATTCCGTGCGGAGACGGCGCGCGGCTACGTTGAGGGAATCGCGCTCAGTTATGCGCAGGATCGACTTCGCAGGTCGCAAGGCAAGCAGGCCGATTCACTGCCACTCAACATCGCAGTCCGCTTCCGTTACAATCAGGATTTTCGCAGCGTATTCGCTATCGTCCCCGGCGTCATCATGCTTCTGCTGGTGATGATCCCCGCTATGCTGACGGCCGTCGGCGTCGTGCGCGAGAAGGAACTGGGCTCGATTGCAAATCTCTATGCGTCGCCCGCGGGAATTGGCGAATTCCTCATCGGCAAGCAACTGCCCTATATCGCGCTCGGATTCATCAGTTTTGTCACCCTTGCGGGTCTCGCTGGCTCGGTCTTCGATCTCTGGCCCAGAGGCAGCATTCCGGCTCTTGCCCTGGGCGCGCTGCTCTACGTCTGGGCCGCCACCGGCTTCGGGTTGCTGATCTCTGCCTTCGTGCGGACCCAGGTCGCAGCGATCTTCGCGGCAGCGATCCTCAGCGTGACACCTGCGGTCAATTTCTCCGGCTTGCTGTATCCCACCGCCACGCTGCAGGGCAGCGCGCGCTGGATTGGCCTGCTGTTTCCCGCTTCCTGGTTCCAAACCGTGAGTCTCGGCGTATTCACCAAGGGTCTGGAATTCGCGGGTTTCGCTCCGCAATACGCGGCGCTGGCCGCCTGTGCCGCCATATTTTTTGTGGCGGCCCGGATCGCCGTCCGCAAGCAGGAGAGCTAGGTCTTGTCTGGGTGGATATCCAATGTCTTCCGGCTGGGTCTGAAGGAGCTGTCCAGCCTGTCGCGCGACGTCGTGATGATGGTGCTGATCTGCTACACCTTCACCGTGGCGATATATACGGTCGCGACTGGGATCCGTACCGAGGTCACCAATGCGGCGGTTGCCGTCGTGGACGGCGACGATTCCGAACTCTCCCAGCGCCTGCGCGATGCCCTCCAGGAGCCTTATTTCAAGCGTCCGCTGCGGATCGATCGCAGTACCGTGGACCAGACGATGGATGACGGCGAGATCACCTTCGTGCTCGATCTGCCGCCACACCTGGAGGCCGATCTGCTTGCGGGGCGCAAGCCGGTCATCCAGTTGCTGGTCGATGCCACGGCGATGACCCAGGCTGGAGTCGGAACCACCTATATCCAGAACATCGTGGCGGCGGAAACCCTGGACTTCCTCCAGAGCCGTGGCGCCACGGATCGCCTGCCGGCCCAGATCATCCCGAGGATCTACTTCAACCCGAACCTTGAATCCTTCTGGTTCAACTCGGTCATGCAGATCCTGGAGAATATCACGATTCTGTCCATGATCCTGGTGGGGGCCGCCGTGATCCGCGAGCGCGAGCGCGGGACCATCGAACATCTCCTGGTGATGCCGGTGACCGCCAGCGAGATCGCGCTGGCGAAGATCTGGGCGAATGGTCTGGTCGTGCTGATCGCCGCGGGGCTGTCCCTTTTGTTCGTGGTGGAGGGCATACTCGGAGTGCCGATCGCCGGTTCGATCCCGCTATTTCTTACCGGCACTGCGATCTACCTCTTTGCGTCGACGGCGCTGGGCGTCATGCTGGCAACTATCGCCAATACGATGCCGCAATTCGGCTTGTTGTCGATTCCGGTCTTCGTCGTGATGAACCTGCTGTCCGGGGCCGCAACGCCGCAGGAGGCAATGCCGGACTGGCTGCGATTGGCGATGCAGGTCTCGCCATCGACCCATTTCGTCCGCCTTGCCCAGTCTGTGCTCTATCGCGGTGCCGGACCGGAGATCGTCTGGCCGCAGATGGCTGTCATGATTGGCCTGGGCAGTCTCTTCCTGATCATCGCCTTGGCGCGGTTCCGGACGATGCTGGCACGCCAGGGATGAAGAAGGTCGCAATTGGAGTGTCCGGCTCTCACGCCTTCCCCGCGGTACGCCAGGCCGACGGAAGACCCAGTAACCGCCGCGCTGCGGCAGACACGGCGTCGGGTGGCAATCCTGACTCAAGCCTGGGCCAGGTCATGTCTCCGAGATCATAGGCGAGCTGGCGACGGAGCACGTCCGGCGTTGCGTCCGAGGCATCGTTGACGCGGGCGGCCAAGCGCCGGATCAAGACGGCGGGATCCGCGTCGAGCCAGATGCCGGCGAAATCGGCGCCGGCCTGGCGGGCGGTTTCCGCGAGGCCGTCCCGTTCATCGGGCCTGGCGGAGACCGCATCGACGATGACGCTGAAGCCGCCGGCCAAGGCCCTGCTGGCCCGTGCTTTGATGTCGGCATAGACCCTGCGATTGACCGCCTCGGAATAGGCCTCGAGCGGCAGCCGGGATTCGGGCGGGAGGTTGAATTGCTGCTTTCGTATGACATCGCTGCGCAGCACCCGCGCTCCGGGAGCCGGGCCCAGATCACCGGCCAGGCCGGCAGCGATGGTCGATTTGCCGGTACCGCTGAATCCGCCGACAGCGACGAGCCTTACGGCGCGCGGCCGCAGCATGTCTCCGGCAAAGGCAAAATAGCGTCTGGCCTCGTCAAGCCGAACGTCCCTTTGCGCTGCTTCCAGCGTCGCGGCTGCCGCGGCGGTCACATGTGCACGCACCGCGGCCCGCAATGACATGAAGAACGGCAAGGTCGGCAAGCCGTCTTCGTCGGCGGTGACGTCGATATACCGATTGAAGATCATCGAAGCCTCATGCCGCAACCCGCGAAAATCCAGATCCATCAACAGGAAGGCCAGGTCATAGAGCACGTCGATACAGGCAATGGAGGCACTGAACTCGATGCAGTCGAACAGGGTCGGCTGGTCATCGACGAGGCAGATGTTCCCGAGGTGGAGGTCGCCGTGGCAATGGCGGGTCCTGCCGGCGGATCGCCGCGCATCCAGGGTCCCGGCGAGGTGCGCCAGGGCGGCGCGGGAGGTGGTAAGGAGATCGTCCACCGCCCTCGCGGAGACGCCCGGCGGGGGAGTCCGGCGGAGATTCTGGTCATTGATCTCGATGACATCGGCGATCCCAGCACTGCCGCCGAATGCCGGTGTCGGTTCCGCCGCGGCATGAAAGGCCGCGATCTGATTTGCAGTTCGCGTGGCGATTGTCTGGGTCAGGCCGCCTTTGGACGCCAGGTGACTGAAAAGTGCATCCTGCGGAAAACGCCTCATGACGACCAGCCAGTCGACCGCGGGTGGTTCGGCACCCAGCCGCAAGGCGCCCTGGGAATCGCGTCCAATCGGCTGGACCGAGAGGTAGAGCGACGGCGCCGTGCGTCGGTTCAAGGACAGTTCCGCCAGGCAGGCCGCATGACGAAGCTGCGGGGTCGAATAATCGAGGTAGGAGAACTTGACGGCGCGCTTCAGTTTGTAGGCGCGATCGCCGGCCAGGAAGACGACGGAAGCATGCGTGCCTATGACGTCTACATGATCTAAACCGCCGGGATAGCTGCGCGGATCCGAAAGAAAGGCAACGACTTCAGCCTGTCCATCGGTGTCCCGCATCCGCCGTCAGGAGGCCTGGCGCGGCTGCTCCTGGGGAAAGGCGAAGGTGTAGATGTGCTGCTGAATATCGCTGAGATGGCGATACATGCACTCATACGCACGCTCGCTGTTGCGCGCGGCGATCGCGTCGTAGATTTCCTGATGCGACGCAGCATGAACGGCCTGGCGCTTGAAGCAATGCGCGTTCTCGCTGAGTCGGCGCCATGCGGCATCACGTCGGCTGGCACTGAACGCATCGATCAGCGTGAGGAAAAGGGAATTGCGGGCCGCTTCGGCCACCGTGCGGTGGAACTTCTCGTCGGCCTGTTCGTAGATCAGCGGGTCGGCGGCGTTCTTGGTCTCCATGACCGCCGCGTGCAACCGCCGCAGGTCGGCCTGGGAGGCACGCAGGGCGGCGAGACGTGCCATGACCGGCTCGATGGCGAGCCGGGCCTCGCTGACTTCCAGGGGGTTGGTGATTTCCAGGATATGGTCGAACGAAATCCCGCCGGTGGCGCTGGGCAGCCCCTGATCCGGCGCCCGGCCGCTGCCGTTGCGGGCGGCCAACCCGTTCGCATTGCTTGGCGCGCCGTCACGGTGGATGAAGGTGCCACGGCCTTGGTGTCGGGTGATGCGGCCTTCCCGTTCCAGGACATCAAGGGCCCGACGCAGGGAACGCCGCCCGACGCCCAATTCGTCCGCCAGTGTTCGCTCGGGAGGCATCCGTCCGTCGGTGCCGACCGCACCATCGAGGATCAATTTGCGTAGCTTGGTGAGGGTTTGATCCGTGTGTTGCAGCATCTCGTTCATCCTGCGCGGCTCATGGTTCAAACGTGGTTCCGTTGCGGAGTGTACCAGTTAGTTTAAATGATGCGCGGGAACGAGGGTAAAGTCAAAGAATACAGATGATCTAATGCCAGATGGTCCAGATGGTCTCAGTCGGTACGGCGCTGGCTGCGGGAGCCCGCACACCCTGGCGAAGCCTCCTGGAATAATGGTGCATGCATTGGATCGGAGTTGACGCTCGCTCCGTGTATTGGTTACGCTTCATTTGGAGGCGCGAGGACGTTGAACCAATGTATCATTATTGGTTCAAACCGTTCCGCGGGAGCCAGGATCTGGGAGCCAGGCGACCGGCCGGGGTCGATTGCAAGCGGAGAGACGGGATGGCCAAGGGCGCGCAACAGGACGGCAGTAATCTGCAGGCCGCGTTGGATAAGCTTCACGCCGATGTCGCCAAGGCGAACATGGCGCCCTATTGGGTGGTCGACCGCAGCGTCAAGCACGACGAAGACCGCCAGGTGATGGATACGCGCAAGGCGATTCCGTTCATATGGAAGTACAAGACCGACATTGAGCCACTGCTGCACCGCTCGGCCGAACTGATCACCACGGAGACCTCGGAGCGACGCTCCCTGGTGCTGGTCAATCCAGGGCTGGCGCCGAAGCGCGCGACGTCGACGAACATGTATGTTTCCTATCGGCTCAATGATCCCCGGGAAATCATGCCGCCGCACCGGCATTCGCCGAACGCGATCCGGCTTGGTCTGACCGGAAAGATGAACTTCACGGGTGTCGAAGGCGAGAACATCACCTTCGGCCCGGGCGACCTGGTCTTGACGCCGCACGATACCTGGCACAACCACGGTAATCAGGGGGACGAGAACGCGATCAACCTGAGCGTGCTCGATCTGCCGCTGGCCGAGACGATGAACTCGATGTATTTCGAGCATGACTACACGGAGGAAGAGCAGGGCAAGCGGGTCGCACGGAAGATGCAGTCCGAACGCTTCCCGCCCGACTATTCGCAGCGCGTTTACGGTCATGGTGGCCTGATGCCGCGATTCGTATCGCATAACCGCGGTGCCGGCGCGGCATCGCCGATGTATGTCTACCGCTATGAGATGATGCGGGAGCTGCTGGAGAAATTCCGGGACTGGGACGGCGACCCGCACGAGGCGCTGATGATCGAGTATGTCGACCCGACCAACGGCCAGCCGGTCTACAAGACCATCACCTTTTTCATGCAGATGCTGCGCCCCGGCGAGCGCACGCTGCCGCTGAAGCAGAGCGCCAGCCTGATCTGTGCGCCGTTCGAAGGTCATGGCTACAGCATCGTCGGAGAGAAGCGAATCGACTGGAACCCGTTCGACAGCGTGGTCATTCCCGGAGGCAGCTGGTGCGAGCACGTAAACGCGTCCGACAAGCAGCCGGCAATCCTGTTCGTGGCCAGCGATGAGCCGGCCCTGAAGGCTCTGGCTTTCTACCAGAAGCATGGCAAGACCGCGGCCGGCGACATCGTCAAACTTTTCTGACCGGCCGCCAACCTAGGCAATGGATGATTGAACCGCCGACATGGCCCGCGCAAAGAACACCAAGCTGCTTGCGAATTTCGACTGCCCCGGCGGCGGCCAGGTGTGGGTCGAGGGCCACATGCTCTATGTCGGCCACATGCGTCAGCCCACGGGAACGACGATCGTCGACGTGTCCGATCCGCGAAACCCGCGGACAGTGGCGCGGATCGAGATGCCGGAAGGCTGGCATTCGCACAAGGTCCGGGTGGCGAACGATATCATGGTCGTCAATCATGAGCGTCAAGGAACCGCCGGCGACACGGAGTTCGGTGGCGGACTCGGTATCTACGACGTCTCCAAGCCGGCCGAACCGAAACTGATCACCAAATGGCGCACCCACGGAAAAGGCGTGCATCGTTACGATTTCGACGGGCGCTATGCCTATATCTCGCCGACGGCGGAAGGGTACATCGGCAATATCGCAATGATTCTTGACCTCAAGGATCCGGCGAGACCGGAGGAGGTCGGGCGCTGGTGGATTCCGGGTCAGTGGAAGGCAGGCGGCGAGGCGTATCCCTGGGACAACTGGACGCCGCCGCGCTGTCACCACCCGATGCGGATGGGTGACCGGCTCTATGTCAGCTACTGGCATCACGGCTTTTTCATTCTCGACATTGCCGACATGTCCCGGCCCAAGCTGATCTCGGCGCAGAATACCTCGCCAACCTGGCCGCACCCGACCCATACCTGTCTGCCGATTCCCCAGCCCCTGAAGGGTCGCAAGATCATGGTGGTGGCGGACGAGGATGTGGCAAAGCTCTGGCCCTCGGCCCCGGCCTTTACCTGGATATACGACATCACCAACGAGCATTGCCCGGTCCCGATCTCGACCTTCCAGGTCGAGGGACTCGACAGGGATGGTTCGCCGCAGCCGCCGATGATGGGCTGCCACCAGCCCTCGGAGCGCTTCAGAGGCACGGTCATACCCTTTGCCTGGTTCGCCCAGGGCCTGCGGATCCTTGACATCGCCGATCCTTTTGCGCCCAAAGAGGTCGGGTTCTACGAGCCCGATCCGCCGAAAGGCTTCGAAATGTCGTCGTCGAACGACGTCACGATCGACCAGCGCGGCATCGTCTATCTCATCGACCGGCAGCGCGGCGTCGATATAATAGAAACGACGGTGCTCTAGGGAACGGGATTGCAGGCATACAATGGGCAGCAAGATCAAGCCGATCGGTACGAAGAACCCGAACCTGCCGTTTCATCCGGCGGTCCGTGCAGGCGACTATATTTTCGTGTCCGGCCAGGTTGCCAAGGACGAGAAGGGCAACATGTGCGTCGGCAACATCGAGGAGGAGACGCGCTGCACGCTTGAGGGCCTGCGCCGGATCCTCGCCTTGGAGGGCGCGGCGCTGTCGGATGTGGTCAAGGTGACGGTGTTCCTCGAAGACGCGCGGAATTTTGGACGCTACAACCGCGTATTTGCCGAGTTCTTTCCGGAGGGTATTCTCGCACGGACGACGGTCGAGGCGCGGGCAGTGATCGAATGCAAGATCGAGATTGACGCCATCGCCTATAAGCCGCAATCGTAACAGGGCCGCAAGCGGACTGAAGCTTGGGCAGCCGACAAACAGGGGCCATGGCGCAATCGCCGGGCGACGGGAGGAGAAGACGATGTTGAGGGTTCTCGGTCGGGCGACCTCGGGCAATGTCCAGAAAGTGCTGTTTCTGCTCGAGGAGATGAGGCTCGCATATGGCCGCGAGGACTATGGCCGCCAATTCAACAATACCCAGGACGAAACCTACCTGAAACTCAATCCCAACGGCAAGGTGCCGACCCTGGTCGATGGCGACAACGTGATTTGGGAATCCAATACAATTCTGCGATATCTCTGCAACAAGCAGAAGAATACCGACCTCTATCCCGCCGATCCGGCGGCGCGGAGCCAGGTCGAGCGCTGGATGGACTGGATGCTGGCCTCGCTCAATCCCCCCTATCTCGGCATCTTCAAGGAGGCGAAGAAGACGCCCGCCGAACGGGCGCCGAGCTGGGATGCCGACGCCAATGAGTTGAGGGCGCAGCTCGGGATCCTGGACCGCGGCATGGCGGGCAACCCATGGGCAGCCGGTGCGGTGTTCTCGCTGGCCGATATCGCGCTGGCCCCGGTGGTGCATCGGTGCCTGGACTTCCCCGTGGAGCTGCCGGCTCTGCCGAAGCTGCGGGCTTGGCGCGACAAGGTGGTGCAGCGGCCGGCCTTCAGGAAGGCAGCCGGGCTCTAGACGATGAATGCCGCGCAGGTGGCGCGGGTCGAGGCATGGCGGTCGGTACCGGTCGGCAACAAGGCGGGTTCATGACGAAAGCGGCGCTGATAGGTCTGGGAACGATGGGGCCGGGGATTGCCCAGACGTTGCTGCGCGGCGGCATGCAGGTTGCCGCCTATGATGCGAGCGCGGATCAGCGGCTGAAAGCGCCGGCAGCCTTCCAGGCGGCAGATGCGGTATTGGCTGGCCTCGGCGCGGCGGATCGCAGCGGCGACAGGACGGTCCGGCTCGCGGACACCCTGGCGGATTGCGTTCGGGACGTCGATCTGGTGATCGAAAATGTTCCCGAGAGGCTCGAGATCAAAGCCCAGGTGCTGCGCGAGATCGGCGGCCTTGTCTCGCCAAGCTGCATTGTCGCCAGCGACACATCCGGCATACCCATCAGCAAGCTGCAGGAGCATGTGGTCCAGCCCGGACGGGTGGTCGGCATGCACTGGTCCAATCCACCGCATATTATTCCCATGATCGAAGTCATTGCCGGCAGCAAGACGCTGCCGGCGACCGTTGCGTGGATGGTGGAGGCCATCAAGGGGCTCGGCTTGCGCCCGGTCGTGGTGAAGAAGGACGTCCCGGGCTTTGTTGAGAACCGGGTGCTCTATGCCCTATTGCGCGAATGCATTGATCTGGTCGATCAGGGCGTGATCGACCCCGAGGCGCTGGATACCTGCGTTTCATGGGGTATCGGGTACAAGCTCTCGGTCGTTGGTCCGATGGCACTGCTCGATATGGCAGGGCTCGACATCTACCAGGCGGTTGGCAGTTATCTAAACAAGGAATTGTGCACACGTGGCGACGTCAGTGCCTACGTGACGGACCGCGCCGCCAGGGGGAAACTCGGGATGAAAGCGGGCGGCGGCGTTTTCGACTATACTCCGGAGAAGATCGGCCAGCTCCAGCAACTACGTGCCAAACGCCTGGTCGCGGTTCGCAGGGCGTTGGAGAGTTGAGACGAGGACAATGCGACGGAAGACTTTCGAACTGACTATCAGACGAGCATGACCAACAACGAAAAGAGCAGGAGAGGGATCACACCATGACCAAATCAAGACTAGCTAGGCTTGCCCAGGTATCGCTGCTGGCGGTGGCACTCGGCGGCACCTTGGGCGTTCTTGCGGCGGGTCCGGCGGAGGCCGGTGACGTCAAGAAGATCGCCATCATGATTCCGGAAGAGCCCAACGATTACGGCTGGAATCAGCAGGGCTTCGACGCCGCGAAGGCGGTGGCGGAGAAGTACGGCTTGGAGTTTATGCCGGCGAGCGGCCTCGGCTACGGCGACGTGCACCCGCAGGCGCGCGAATTGGCCGATGACGGCGCCAGCTTGATCATCGCCCATGCCAGCGGCTACAACACGGCAGTACCCGAAGTCGGAGCCGAGAAGAAGGTCGCCGTGGCGATCGTCGACAAGGAAGGCCAGGGCGTTCCAGGTGTCCTGGCGGACTATACGGTGAGCGGCCATGAAGGCGCCTATCTTGCCGGCGTCCTGGCTGCCAGGACCACCAAGACCAAGGCGGTCGGCATCGTCGTCTCGGGCGAGCCACCGTCATGGAACTCGCAGTCGGCGGCCTTTGCCCTGGGCGTCAAGGCGACCGACCCGGCGACCAAGATCCACTATGCCGTCATCGGGCCGGCCGCCTATTCGGATGCAGCGGGTGGCAAGCGCGTCACCGAACAGCTGATTGGTGCCGGCGCCGACGTGATCTTTGGCCAAGGCGATGGCGCCAGCATGGGCATGCTGCAGGCGGTCGACAATGCGAAGTCAACCGGCGGCGGCAAGGTCTGGTTCATCGACGTGATCGGCGACAAGACTTCGATCGACAAGCAGAATAGCTTGCTCTCTTCGGTCGTCTGGGACCTCGTGCCTTTGTACACCGAAATGGTCGAGGATCTGAAATCCGACAAGTTTGGCACGCATGAGTACTCGCTTGCGCTGAAGGACGGCTCGATCAAGCTGCTCCATACCAAGAACATTTCGGATGACCTCTGGGCGGAGCTGGAGGCAATTCGCGGCAAGATCGTCGACGGCAGCCTGAAGGTCGACCGTATCGAGGACGCCGAGAAGGTGCATGCCTTGATGACCGAAGTGACTGCTGCGCCGCAGTAACAGGCGCCGCAGATCATCTGTGCAAGGGCCACGCCGTGAGTCAATTTGCGGCGTGGCCTGACGCGGCAGTGAAGCATGAATCCAGTATTAGCGGTCCGAAACGTCACCAAGAAATTTCCCGGCGTCATTGCCAATGACGACGTCTCGCTCGATTTTCATGCGGGCGAGGTGCACGTCTTGCTGGGCGAAAATGGTGCAGGCAAGTCGACGCTGATCGGCATGCTGGCGGGAATGCAGCAGCCGGATGCCGGCGAGATCCTGGTCGCGGGCAAGCCGGTCAGGATCGGATCGCCGCGGGAAAGCCTGCAGCTGGGCATCGGCACGGTGTTCCAGCATGTCCTGCTGGTGCCGAGCCTCACGGTGATCGAGAACATGATGCTCGGCGGCAATTGGTGGCAGCGCCTCGGGCGCGCCCCGGCGCTGATGCGATTCGGCGAACTCTCCGCATTGCTGGGCGTGACGATCGATCCCGACGTCCAGGTCGGGCGCCTGTCCTTGGGCGAGCAGCAGCAGGTCGAGATCATGCGGTCGCTCTGGCGTGGCGAAAAAGTACTGATTCTGGACGAGCCAACGTCGATGCTGACGCCCCAGGGCGTCCACGACCTCGGCGAAGTGATGCGGCGCCTGCGCAACAAGGGCGTTACCCTCATCCTCATCACCCACAAGCTGGCCGAAGCATATGAGTTCGGCGACCGGATTTCCGTGCTGCGCCTCGGCCGCGTCGTCGGGGAGATCGCCCCGGAGAAGCTCAAGTCGATGACCGAGGGGGAAGTCACCGATACCGTCATTCAGATGATGTTCGGGACCACTGCCGATCACGCCCGCGATGCCGAGATCCTGATTGGTCGTGGCCGGACAGCACATCGTGATCGCGTCATCGATCGCAGCGGTGCGCCCCGTTTGCGGGTCCGCGACATCGGCACCGAAGCCGAGCGCGGCGCCTGTCCGGTGCGACATGTGAGTTTCGACCTCTGGTCGGGCGAGGTGCTTGGTGTCGCCGGCGTCGACGGCAATGGCCAGAAGCATCTGGCCGAGGTCCTGGCGGGCCAGCGTTCCACCAGCGCTGGAAGCATCGAGATTTCCGGCGCAGACGCCACGGCCGATGGCGTGCCACAACGGCGGCGGCATGGCGTGCGCTACATCACTGATGAGCGCCTCGGCGAGGGCACGGTCGGTGGCTTTTCGGTCGCGACAAATCTGCTGCTGAAGGAGATCGGCGGGGAGCCGTTCTGGCGACGGGGCATCAGCGACTGGAACCGGATCCACGACCATGCGCGCGGCCTGATCCGGCGCAACGATATCCGGACACCCTCCGAAAGGACTCCGATCGGACGGCTCTCGGGGGGCAATATTCAGAAGGTTCTCCTGGCGCGCGAGCTCGATGCCGAGGCGAGCGTCGTCGTGTTCAACAAGCCTACCTACGGGCTCGATCTTCAGAATACCCGTCTCGCCCACGATCGCATTCTGGCCAGCGCCCAGAGTGGCATGGCCATCGTCGTGATCTCGACAGATCTCGACGAACTGCTGGAGATCTGCGACCGAATCGCCGTCATGTTCCAGGGGCGCCTCGTCGGGATTGTCGAGAACGGCCCCGAGGTCGAGCGCAAGGTGGGGCTGCTGATGACGGGGGCACAACTGCCCGGGGACGTGGCGGCATGAGCGCCGAGTTGGAAATCGGTGCGGTGTCTGGAGGTTACTTCGGCGGCGAGCGGCTGCGAGAAATTCGCGCCACTGTCCTGCGCGTTCTGGTTCCGGTGTTGCTCGCGCTGGTCATGGGCGGCATCATTCTGCTCGTCCTGGGGAAGGATCCGTTCGCCTACTACGGCTATGTGCTGAAACGCGGCCTGTTGACCTGGGGCGGGCTGCAGGAGACGCTTACGCGCATGGCGCCGCTGCTGTTGATCGCAGCGGGGCTGATCGTCGCCTTTCGGGCCGGCATCTGGAATCTCGGCGGCGACGGCCAGTTTCTGCTGGCGGCGGTGATCAGTGCGGCGCTGGGGCCGGCCCTGGCGGAAACCCTGCCGCCCGTTCTCATTCTCGTTCTGTGCATGATCGTCTCGATCCTGGCCGGCGCGGCCTGGTCGGTGATTCCGGCGATTCTGAAGGCGCGTTACGGCGTGAACGAGATCATCACCTCGATGATGATGAGTTTTCTCGGCACCAGCTTCGCCAATGTCTTGATCAAGCTGCTGTTCTGGGACCCGGGTACCACGGTGCCGCAGACTCGAACCCTGCCGGTCGAGGATCGGCTGCCGCGAATCTACGGCACGACGATCCACTGCGGAATCCTGATTGCCCTTGTCGTCATCGTGCTTGTGCATCTGATGATGACCCGCACCGCCTTCGGGCTGAAGCTGCAGGTGGTGGGTGCCAACCCTGCGGCGGCGGTCCACGCCGGCCTGAATGTCGGCCGGCTCACCATGGCCACGTTCGCCATCAGTGCCGGACTGATCGGCCTTGCGGGCTCGGTCGAGATCCTCGGCGTCTGGGGCACGGTGCGCGCCGACTGGAACCCGGCCTTCGGCCTGCTGGTGGTACCGCTGGTTTTCCTCGCGCGGTTCAACGGCTACGGTGTCATCGGCTTCACCCTGTTCTTCTCGGCCCTGATGATCGGTGGCGAGAGTGCGGCGCGCCGTGTCGGCGTTCCGCAGCATTTCGTCCTGGTGCTGGTGGCTCTGCTGTTGATCTTCCTCGCCGTCGTCGAATATCTCGATCACCTGCGCCGCAAGCGGACGGTATGAGGAGCCGGCAGAAACCATGGGAAACCTGCTCACCGAACCGTTCCTGACCGCGCTGCTGCTGGGTGCCGTGACCGCCGGCGTGCCGCTGCTGCTGGCGGGCCTCGGCGAACAGATATCGGAGAAAGCCGGCGTTCTCAACATCGGCATCGAGGGCATGATGCTGTTCGGCGCCTATACCGGCTTCGTTGCGGCCTATTACACCGATTCCTTCGGCATCGGCTTCCTCGCCGGGGGATTGGGCGGGATGGCGGTGGCGCTGATCGTCGTGCTGCTCTGCATCCGGTTCGGGCTCAACCAGATCGTGATCGGCATCGCCGTGACCATTGGTTTTGAAGGCCTGACGGCCTTGCTGCATTTTTTCCAGTTCAGCAAGACCTATCCGCGGCTATCGGCGGCGCCGGTCCTGGCGATACCTGGCTTGAGCGCCATACCGGTCATCGGCCCCGGCCTGTTCAATCAGAACGCCATCGCCTATCTAGCGGCGATCTTCGTCGGCGTGCTCACCTGGGTCTTCCGCTCGACTTATGTCGGCATCAACCTCGAGGCGGCGGGCAGCAAGCCGGCGGCGCTGGATGCGGCGGGGGTCAGCGTCATCAAGACCCGGGCACTCGCGGTGCTGAGCACCGGGTTTCTGGCCGGGGTCGGCGGCGCCTATCTGGCGAATGTCGGCGCCGGCCTGTTCGTGCCGTTCATGACCGGTGGCGCCGGCTTCATCGGCATCGTCCTGGCGATGCTGGCGCGGGGCCGGCCGGTCTGGGTGATCCTGGGCGCGGCGCTGTTCGGCGCCAGCCTGTCGATGACGACGGCACTGCAGGTGGCGGGGATCAACATCCCCACCGATGTCGTGCAGATGCTGCCTTTCGCCATGGTCATGGCGGTCCTGGTGATCTTCGCGCGGCACAGCGTCCTGCCGCCGGCCCTGGGGCTGCCCTATGTCCGCGGTGACCGGTGAAAATTTCGGATTTTCGGATATACTGACAGCGGGAGGGTCGAGCAATGCCTGATACGAAAGTCTATCTGTTGGACGGCGGCAGCCTGGTCATCGACGGGTTTCACGCCTTCTGGAACCGCGGTCCCGGCGGCGAGTTGCGGTTTCCCTGCTACTCGGTCGTGATCGAGCACGCGGACGGCCGGTACATGTTCGACACCGGCTACGATTTCGACCATGTCATGCGGGTGCTGCCGTTCGAGAAGCCGATCCAGGAAAAGGACCAGACGCTGCCCGGGCAGCTGGCGAAGATCGGGCTGAAAACCAGTGACATCAACTACGTCATCAATTCGCACTACCACTTCGATCACTGCGGCGGCAACAAGCACCTGCACACCGCCTGCACCATCTGTCACGCCAAGGAATTGGAGCAGAGCGGCAACTGCCAGCCCTTCGAGCACCTCGGCTATTCCGATCTCACCTTCGCGCCGGAGATCGCCGCCAGGAAGGGCGTTCAGCTGCCGCCTGACCCGGCGCTCGACATGTTCACGCCGACCTTCCAGACCCTCACCGGCGACCAGGAGATTGCCAAGGGCCTGTGGCTGTTCGAGACCCCGGGCCATACCGCCGGTCACTACAGCCTGATGGTGGAGCTGAAGAACCGCCGGCCGATGCTGTTCACCGCCGATGCCTGCTACAGCAAGAAGAACATGGACATGATGTGCATCTCGAGCTTTCACCTCGATCCGGTCGGCAGCCTGAATTCACTGAAGCGGCTGAAGCAGCTGGCCGAGCAGCACGATGCCGAGATGTTCTATTCGCACGACATGGAGAGCTTCAAGGGCTACCAGACGGGCGCGAACTTCTATTCCTGATCCGGCCTGGCCGCTCAGGGCAAGGGGCCCGCTGCCGATCCCCGGCGCGGGCCCCATTCTTCATCGCTGTGACGCTGCGCTTACCAGCGTACCATGCCGGCATCGACGTTGAGCGCCTGGCCGGTGATCCAGTGCGCCTCCTCCGACGCCAGGAAGGCGACCGCCGGGACGATGTCCGCAGGCACGCCGCGGCCCTTGATCGCCTGCAGCATGTCGACGAAGCCGAAGGCGTCCTTGTGCGGCGTCTGCTGCACGCCTTCGGTATCGGTTAGGCCCGGGCAGACCGAATTGACCGTGATCTTGTAGGCGCCGAGTTCGGTGGCGAGCGCCCGGGTGAAGGTGAGCACGCCGCCCTTGGAAGCGACATAATGCGCCATGTTCGGGGTGCCGGCGAAGATCGAGTTGGAGCTGAAGTTGACGATGCGGCCGTAGCCGCCCTTGCGCATCAAGTCCGAGCCGGCGCGGCACATCAGGAAGAGCCCGTCCAGGTTGACCCGCAGCACTCGGCGCCATTCGTCGAAGGCGAGATCGTCCCATTTGACGAAAGGCACGATGGCGGCGACGTTCACCAGGACGTCGAGCTTGCCGGCCTTGGCGCCGACCTCGCCGAACAGCTTGGTGACCGCGGCCGGATCGCCGATATCGCATTGCACGGCGAAGGACTTGCCGCCGATCGCCTTCGCCGTCTTGGCTGCGCCGTCGCCGTTGATGTCGACCGCGATCACCGTGGCGCCCTCCTGACCCAGCCGGTCGGCAACTGCCTTGCCCATACCCTGCGCGGCACCGGATACCACCGCCACGCGACCCTCGAATCTACGCATTGAACGCTCCCTCTTTCTGCCGTTTTCCCGGCCTATTTCTGGCCGTCTTCGATGATCCGCATCGCCGCCTCGATGGCCGCGGCGACATCGGCCTTGCCGCCGAGTTTCCGGATCGCGCCGCCCAGGGCGGTCAGGGCCACCACCGCATAGATCGGCTCCGCCACCAGTCCCATGTGGCCGATCCGCAGCAGCTTGCCCAGGGTCTCGCCGCGGCCGGTCGAGAAGGCGACGCCGAACTGCGCCCGCGCGGTCCGGATGATGTCGGCATCGACCAGCCCGTCGGGGATCCGCACCGCGGTGGTGGTCGGCGAGGCGATCGCCTCGGTCTTCGCCCAGAGCGACAGGCCCATGGCCTTGATTCCGGCGCGGCAGGCCCTGGCGGTCAGGGCATGGCGCCGCCAGACGTTCTCCGGCCCCTCTTCGAGATACTGGTCGAGGACGGCATCGAGGCCGTTCACCTCGGAGACCGACGGCGTGAAGGGAAAGGCATTGGCCTTGCTCCAGGCGTCCTTCCAGTCGAGATAGCTCAGGACCGAGGCGCGCGGCGTCTTCGGGTTGGCCTCGATATGCTTCCAGGCGCGATCGGTGACCGAGACGATGGTGACGCCGGGAGCGCCGCCGAGGCATTTGCCCGGACCGGTGATGAAGATGTCGGCGCAACAGTCCTCGGGATGGATGTCCATGCCGCCGAAGGAGGAGACCGCGTCCACCAGCAGCAGGGCGTCGTGATCGCGCACGATCCTGCCGATCTCACGCGCCGGATTGATCGTGCCGGAGGGCGTGTCGTGATGCACCAGGGAGACGATCTTGATATCCGGTCGCTGCTTGAAGGCGGCGGCGACCTGCTGCGGATCGATCGCTTCGTTGTAGGGAACCTCGATCTCGACCAGTTCCTTGTTGTAGCGCGCCGACCAGTAGCCGAAACCCTTGCCGTAGACGCCCGAGGCCAGGTTGAGCACCACGTCGGTCGGGGCGATCAGCGAGGCGGCAGCGGCCTCGATGGCGGCGGCCGGCTCATAGTGCAGGAGCAGCGCCGGCGCCTTCACCCGCAGCGCCTTGGCCGCCTTAATGGTCACGCTCTCGTAGAACTGCTGGAAGAATGGATCGTAGTCGTAGGGAACCGGTCGCGACATGGCGCGGAGAACCCGCGGATAGGCGGCGACCGGCCCGGCGGAGAGGGTGATCACCGGTTCCTTCAACGACATTGCGCACATGATTTGCAGCCTCCCCAGCCTGGTTCGCATTGAATCTTTTGGTTCACTCCATGATAGACTTGCAGCCGGAAAAGTGAAAACAATATCCATCGCACCCGCTGATTGGTCCTCGGATTATGATCCCCGCCCGCGACAATTGGTTCGATTTCCTGATCATTGGTTCGGGGACCGCCGGTGCCGTCCTCGCGGCACGGCTCGCCGCGGAGCCGTCCCTCCGGGTGGCGCTGGTGGAGGCCGGCGGGCAGGCGACCAATCCCCTGATTGCCGATCCCCGGAAGTGGCCGCTGCTGCAGGGCAGCGATGTGGATTGGCGCTACCGCACGGTGCCGCAGCGCCACACCGCCGGACGCGTCCATGACTGGCCGCGCGGCAAGGTGCTCGGCGGCTCCACCGCGATCAATGCCATGGCGCATGTCCGCGGCCATCCGCTGGATTTCGATGCCTGGGTGGCCGAAGGCTGCGTCGGCTGGGGCCATGCTGATCTTCTTCCCTACTTCCTGCGCTCGGAAAACTACCAGCCTGGCGCCTCCGCGTGCCACGGCGCCGATGGGCCGCTGCACCTCATTCGTCCCGCCGAACCCCATCCGCTGACCCAGGCCTATATGCGGGCCGGAATCGAGATCGGCATTGCCCCCACCGATGACCATAACGGTCCGCGCCTGGCGGGACCCACAACCAATACCCTGACCATCAAGGATGGGCGGCGCCAGACCATCGCCGATGCCTATCTGCCGGCGGCGGGACGACCGGCGAATCTCACCATCCTGGCCGAGACCGAGGTCCTGGCGCTGCTGCTGGAGCACGGCAGGTGCCGGGGTGTTCGTATCCGGGACCGCAGCGGCAGCCGCGAGCTCCTTGCGGAAAGCGGTGTCGTCCTGGCTGCCGGGGCCATCGGTTCGCCGGTCCTGTTGCTGCGCTCGGGAGTCGGGCCGGCGGACGAACTGGCGGGCCTTGGCATCCGGACGGTCTGCGACCTGCCGCCCGTCGGCCGCAATCTCCACGACCATCTTCTCTCCGGCGGCAACCTCTATGCCGCCCGGCAGCCGGTACCGCCGTCGAAGTACCAGAATTCCGAATCCCTGATGTATGTCGATCGCGGCGGCAGTGGCGGAGTGCCGGAACTCGTGCTGGCCTGCGTTCTCGCACCGGTGACGACGGAGCAGTTCACGCCGCCGCCGATGGGCAGCGCCTATACGATCATGTTCGGTTTTACTCATCCGCGCAGTCGCGGCAGCCTGCGTCTGGCCGCGGCCGACCCGGCAATTCCGCCGCTGATCGATCCGAACTACCTCGCCGAGGAATATGATCGCAATGTCTACCTCGCGGCACTCGATCTCGCCCAGGATGTCGGCGGCACCAAGGCACTTGCCGATTGGCGGGATCACGAGATCCTGCCCGGCCCCGGCTGCACCGCCAGGGCCGATCGCCTGACATTCCTCGAACGCGCCGCTTTCACCCATCACCATCCGGTCGGTACATGTCGCATGGGGGTGGATGCCAGCGCCGTCGTCGGTCCGGATCTGAAGGTGCGGGGCGTCGATGGCCTCTATGTCTGCGATGCCTCGGTCATCCCGCGGATCACGACCGGTCCCGTGAACGCCGCCATCGTCGCCATCGCCGAGCGCGCCAGCGACCTGCTGCTCGGACGCCGGCCATTGGCGCCGATCGCATGATGAACGGAGACTGCGTCCACAGGTCCGGCAGGCGGCAAAGCAAATGGCTCATCCTGCTGATGGCAGCTTCCCTGTCTGGCGCGGGCTGTGCCGAGAAATCGGGCGGGGAAACGGGCGGGAGCGCCGATCGTCCGGTCGCCTTGGAACTGACCAATAGCGGCGCCGAGGCCCTGCAATGCAGCATCGTCTTCGGGCATTGGGTCTATCGCGAGCTCGACATTCTCGCCCCCGGCGAGACCCGCGACATCGCCGTCACCCAGGCCGCCCGCGATGGCGCGCTCTATATCGAACGCTATGATGGCGCGCGGCAGATGATGATCGAGAACCTGACTTGCGACAGGACGGTAAATCGGCACGACAGTCGCGGACTGCTCGATCTGTCGCCGGCCCGCTCGACCCGGATCGATCTGATCGCGGCGCAATGCGCCGCCCCCGAGGGGGCGGGGCGGGTCATCTGTCGGATCGCCGCCATGTCGCCCTAGCTGCCCTGCTGTGCACGGGCAGAAAACTGCGTCATTTCAGGCAATTAGCCTGGCCTTCACCAAGCGGCGCGGCGGCATGCCGCAGCTGCAAAAGATGCAATCTTGTTAACGAATGCCCATTTATAATTTTCATGTCGAGCATCGGGCTTGGCGGAAGATCGTTCAGCTGGACTAAGAGGTCTTTGATGAAAACGATTGAATTCAAGAAGCTGATCGCGGCGAAGGCGCTGCATGCCTTGCGCCTGGCAGCCGCCGTGTCGGCGGGTCCGCGTCCTGCCCTGGTGCCGGTGCGCGCCAAGATCACGCCACGCTTCCGCTCCATCTACCCCAAATAGGCCCGGTTCTCGCCGCCGCGCCGCAGTCGCGCATTCAGCTGCTCGAAATAGAGATAGACGACCGGCGTTATATACAGCGTCAGCAACTGTGAGACGATGAGGCCGCCAACGACGGCCAAGCCCAGGGGTTGCCGGAGTTCCGCACCGGCCCCGTGGCCGAGCGCGATCGGCAGGGTGCCCATGATCGCCGCCATCGTCGTCATCATGATCGGCCGGAACCGCAACAAACAGGCCTCGTAGATCGCGCTTTCCGGCGACTCTCCCGCCGCGCGCCGTTCGATGGCGACATCCACCATCATGATCGCATTCTTCTTCACGATGCCGATCAGCATCACGATGCCGATGATCGCGATGACGTTGAGCTCGACCTGGAACAGGATCAGCGTGACGAGCGCGCCGAGACCGGCGGCCGGCAAGCCCGACAGGATGGTGATGGGATGGATGTAGCTCTCGTAGAGGATGCCGAGGACGACGTAGATGACGAACACCGCCGCCAGCAGCAGCAATCCCTGGCCCTTGACGGCATCCTGAAACACCTGGGCGGTGCCCTGGAAACTGGTGCTGATGCTGGCCGGCAGGTTCATCGCCTGCTTCAGGGCCTCGATCGCATCGACAGCCTCGCCCAGCGAGATGCCGGGCGCGAGATTGAAGGCGAAGGTCACCGCCGGCAATTGCATCTGATGGTTCACGCTCAGCGGCCCGGCCTGGTGCCGGAACGTCGCCACGGAGTCGAGTGGGGCCAGATTTCCGTTGCCGGCCCGCACATAGAGTTGGGTCAGGGCCTCCGCATCCTGGCGGTATCTCGGATCGATTTCGAGGATGACCGCATAGTCGTTGCTCGGCTCGTAGATCGTGGCGACCTGCCGTGATCCATAGGCGGCGTAGAGCGTGTCCCGAATCCTGTCGGCGTCGATGCCCAGAGCCGCGGCACGGTCGCGGTCGATATCGACCAGGATTTGCGGGCTGCTGACCTCGAGATCGCTGGTCACGTCCTGCAGGATAGGCAGGGCGCGGAGCGATTTCTCGAATTCCGGCGCCAGGCGCTGCAGTTCCGCAAGATCGGTGCCCTGCATGGTAACCTGGTACTCGCTGCGCGACGAGCGTCCGCCGATCTGGAGGTTCTGGATCGGTTGCATGTATACGTTGATCTCGGGGATTTCCGCGAGCTTCGGCCGCAGGCGCTGGATGACGGCGGCACCCGACAGGCCGCGCTCACGCAGGGGCTTCAGCCCGATGAACATCCGCCCGGCATTCTCGGCACCGGCGCTGCCCCCGGATCCAACCGATGAATTGAGCGTCTCAACCGCGGGATCGGCGGCAATGATGGCCGCCGCCTTCTGTTGTGCCGCGGACATCGCGGCGAAGGAGATGTCTTCGGCGCCTTCGGTCGTTACCGAGATGAGGCCGGTATCCTCGGTCGGGAAGAAACCCTTCGGAACCACCATGGCGAGATAGGCCGTTGCCGCCAGCGACAGGATCGTGAGGGCGAGGACCACCGGACGGAACCGCAGCGCCTGGGTGAGGGAAGACCGATAGAGGTTGAACACCGCGTTGTAGGCGGCCTCCGACCAGCGATAGGCCCGGCCGTGCCGGATGGGTTCGACCGACGGGCGCAGCAGGCGGCTGCACATCATCGGCGTCAGGGTTAGCGAGACGAATCCGGAGATCAGGATGGTCATGCTGATGGTGATGGCGAATTCCCGGAACAGTCTGCCGACCACGCCGCCCATGAAGATCACTGGGATGAAGACCGCCACCAGGGACAGCGTGATCGACATGATGGTGAAGGCGATTTCGCGCGAACCGCGCAGCGCCGCATCCCACGGCCGTTCGCCGCGTTCGACATGGCGGGAGATGTTCTCCAGCATGACGATGGCATCGTCCACGACGAATCCGACGGAGAGGGTGAGCGCCAGGAGGGAAAGATTGTCGATCGAATAGCCGAGCAGGTGCATGCCGGCGAAGGTGCCGATCAGGGATACCGGGAGAACCAGTGCGGGAATGATCGTCGCGGTGACGCTGCGGAGGAAGAGGAAGATCACCAGAATGACCAGTGCGACGGTCAAGCCGAGGGTGAACTGCACGTCCTTGACCGAATTGCGGATCGATTCCGAGCGGTCGAGCATGATCGACAGCTTGACCGACGCCGGCAGCTGCGCCTGCAGGTTCGGCAGCAGGGCCTTCACCGCATCGACCACCGCCACCGTGTTTGCGTCGGGCTGGCGCTGCAGCGCCAGGAGAATCGACCGCTCGCCATTGAACCAGCTTGCCGTCTTGTCGTTTTCCACGCCGTCGACGATCTGCGCCACGTCGCCGAGACGGATCGGCATGCCGTTGCGATAGGCGATGATCAGCGGTCGGTATTGCGCGGCCTCCGTCATCTGGTCGGTTGCCTGTAGGACGACGCTGCGGTCGGCGCCGCTGAGCGAGCCGACGGGCTTGTTCGAATTGGCGCCGGCGATGGCGTCGCGTACCTCGTCGAATCCGACGCCCATCGCCGCCAGGCTGTTGGGATCGACCTGGACGCGCACCGCATGCTTCTGGGCGCCGAACACATTGACCTGGGCGACGCCCGGCAGGGTGGAAATCCGCTGCGCGATCATCGTCTCGCCGAACTCGTCGATCGCCGAGAGCGGCAGCGTGTTGCCGGTCAGCGCCAGGAACAGGATCGGCTGGTCGGCGGGATTGACCTTCCGGAAGCTCGGTGGCGTGGTCATCTCCTCCGGCAGGCGCCGGGCGGCGGCGGTCAATGCCGCCTGGACGTCGAGCGCGGCGCCGTCGATGTCCCGGTCCAGCTGGAACTGCAGCGAGATCTGCGTCTGTCCCTGGGCGCTGGTCGAGGTCATCGAGGAGATGCCGGAGATCGTCGAGAACTGCCGCTCCAGGGGCGTCGCGACCGAGGCCGCCATGGTCTCGGGACTGGCGCCGGGAAGCGAGGCGGAGACCTGGATCGTCGGAAAGTCGACCCGCGGCAGGGCCGCCACCGGCAGCAGGCGATAGGCGAACAGGCCGATGACGACGAAGGTCGCCATCAGCAGGGTCGTCATCACCGGCCGGCGGATGCAGAGTTCCGGCAGGGTCACGGCGCGGTGGCCTTGGTGCCGGCGATCCCCGGATCGGCATCCGGCTGGATCGCGACGAGGGCGCCGGGGGTGAGACGTAGCTGGCCGTTGGTGACGACGCGATCGCCCGCCGCGATGCCCTCCTTGATCGTCGCCATCCCGTTCTGCTGGCGCAGGACGGCCACCGGATGCTGGCTGACCGTCATGTCCGCGCCGATCACCCAGACATAGGTACCCTCTTGGTTGATCTGGATGGCGTTGACCGGCACGACCAGCGCATCCCGGTCGACCCGCAGCGTCAGCACGACGTTGACGAACTGGCCGGGCCACAGGCTCCTGTCGGCATTCGGGAAGGTCGCCTTGACCAGCAGGGTGTTGGTCGCCATGTCGACGCTGTTCTCGAAAAACGCCACCTCGCCGATCGCCGGCGGGCCCGGCGCGGCTTCGGTGCCGGCGATGCTCGCGGCGACCCGAACCGGTCCGGTCTTCATCGCCGACTGCAGGCCCAGGAGGTCGCGCTGCGGTACCGTGAAGGCCACATATATGGGTGTAAGCTGATTGATCGTGAGCAGCGGCGTGGCATCCCCCTGGCGCACCGAGCTGCCGAGCTTCGAGCTGACGGTGCCGATGCGACCGTCGATCGGCGCGGTGATCACCGTGTAGGAGAGGCGGACCCGGCTCTGTTCGGCCAGCGCGACATCCGCCGCGACCGAGGATTCCAGAGCGGCGACATTGGTCTGCAGTTGGTCGAGGCTCTGCTTCGACGCAAAGCTCTTTTCGGCCAGCGGCATCAGCCGTTCGACCTCGCGCTTGGCATTGGCCAATTGGGCACGGTCGCGGGCGAGATTCGCTTCGGTCTCCCGCAGGATCGCCTGGGCCTCGCGGTCGTCGAGGTGAAAGAGCACGTCGCCGGCCTTGACGTCCTGTCCGTCCGCCACGTTGACCGCATCCACGACGCCGTCGATTCTGGAGCGGATCACCACGCTGGCGACCGTCTGCACCCGTCCGATGGTCACGATCTCCACCGGAACCGGCTGGATGGCGGCGGTGGCGGCGGTCACCGGAACGGCGCCGGCCGCGCGCTGGGCCGGCTTCTGCGCGGCATCGACCTCGTCAAAATGGCGAAACGCAAAAGCCGCCGCGCCGACGATCACGAGTCCGGCGATCAGGATAAGTCTCGGCCTCATCAAAGCCTTCCAATGCGACGGTCCGGCCATCCGGAAACCCGGAACCTGTAGGTATAACGGCCGGGTGGTCTTGATCCTGCACGGCAGCCGCGGCTAAAATAGAACTATGGGGTTCTATTTTCAATGATCCATGATACCACCTCGGGCTGGCGAAGCGAACGCCGTCATCGCATCCTGGCGGCGGCTAAGGAATTGTTTTCCCAGGCAGCTTACGATTCCGTGGCGATGGACGCGGTCGCCCGGGCGGCGGGCATCGGCAAGCCGACGCTTTACCGCTATTTTCCCTCGAAAGACGAACTTTTCCTGGCGGTTTTCAAGGAGGCGCTGCGCGACCTCGAGCGCCAGGTCCAACTGGCCCTGGCCGAGGAGACGTCGCCGCCCCGGTTGCTGGCGCGGATAATCCGTGCCGCTGTATCGGTGCTGGGCGGCCAGGTCGGGGCCCTGCGCCTGCTGACCGGCGACCATCCGGACCTGATCCTCCGCTGGCGCAGCGAGTTCCGCCAGCGCCGCCGGCCCATCATGGACGCCTTCCGCAGCGCCATCGAGCGCGGCATTGCCGAGGGGGCGTTCCGTCCGGTGGATCTGGAGGCGGTGCCGGCGATGCTCGTCGGCATGGTGCGCGGCGGGCTGATGGGGGCGGAACGGGTCGGCCGGGACCGGCTGGCCGAGGCCGCGGTCGATCTCGTCCTTGGCGGACTGCTGCAGCCCGGAGCCGGCGGCGGCACGTAGGATGATGCTCTAGTTCCTCGAATTCGGCGGCACACACATGATCATCGACAGCCATCAGCATTTCTGGCGCCTCGACCGCGGCGATTACGGCTGGCTCACGCCTGATCTGGCTTCGATCTATCGCGATTTCGCACCGGCCGATCTGGCGCCTTTTCTCGCCCGCCATGGCATCCAGGGGACGGTTCTGGTCCAGGCCGCGGCCACCATCGCCGAAACCGACGACATGCTCTCCGTGGCGTCTGCGGCGGATTTCGTGAAAGGCGTGGTCGGCTGGGTCGATCTGCAATCGCCGGCCGCGCCGGCGGCGATCGAGCGCCTGGCGCGCAATCCGGTCTTCAAGGGCATCCGGCCGATGATCCAGGACATCGCCGATCCGGACTGGATGCTGCGCCCGGACCTGCGGCCCGGCATCGTGGCACTGAGCCGGCTGGGCCTGCGTTTCGACGCGCTGCTGACGCCGCGCCACCTCGGGCCGTTCCGCAGGTTCCTGCGGCTTTACCCGGACTTGCCGATCGTGGTCGATCACGGGGCGAAACCCGGGATTGCCGCCGGGAATTACCAGGCCTGGGCCGGCGAGATGCGGGAAATCGCCGGCGATCCCAGGGTATTCTGCAAGCTTTCCGGCCTCGCCAATGAGGCAGGACCCAGCTGGCAGCCGGCGGATCTGCGGCCCTACATGGATGTCCTCCTCGAGGCCTTCGGTCCGCGGCGCCTGATGTGGGGCAGCGACTGGCCGGTCGTCGACCTCGCCGGCGGCTACGATCGCTGGCGTCGAACCTCCCTGGACTATCTCTCCCAATTCAGCCAAGAAGAACGCTCTTCGATCCTGGGGGCGACGGCCGAGCGGTTCTACGGTCTCGGGACCGCCTGAGGCACCGCAGGGCAAAGTGGAGGGGTGGGAATTGGGACGGTTGAGCGGTAAAACGGCGGTCTTGACCGCATCGGCGCAGGGCATCGGCCGCGCCGTGGCCGAGGCCTTCATCCGCGAGGGTGCCCGGGTGATTGCGACAGATGTCAACGAGAAGGCGCTGGCCGACCTGAAGGGCGCCACCTTGCGCCGCCTCGACGTGACCGACGGTGGCGATGTCGAGGCCCTGGCCGCCGAATTCGGCACCGCCGACATCCTGTTCAACTGCGCCGGCTACGTGCATCACGGCTCGATCCTGGAGTGTGCCGAGAAGGACTGGGATTTTTCCTTCGATCTCAATGTGAAATCCATGTACCGAACGATCCGCGCCTTCCTGCCGGCGATGCTGGCCCAGGGCCGCGGCTCCATCGTCAACGTGGCCTCCGTGGCATCCAGCCTGAAGGGCGTCGCCAACCGTTTCGCCTATGGTGCGAGCAAGGCCGCAGTGATCGGCCTCACCAAATCGGTCGCCGCGGATTTCGTCGCCCGCGGCATCCGCTGCAATGCGATCTGCCCCGGCACGGTCGAGAGCCCGTCGCTGGAAGGCCGGATGCGGGCCCTCGGCGGCGATCTCGACGAGGTGCGCAGGAGCTTCATGGCGCGCCAGCCCATGGGCCGCCTCGGCAAACCGGAGGAAATCGCCCACCTCGCCGTTTATCTGGCCTCCGACGAGTCCGCCTTCACCACCGGCACGACCCATGTCGTGGACGGTGGCTGGGCCGGCTAGCGGCGACGGCCCTCCGGCATCTTCAATCCGCGTCCAGCTTTGAGAGAAAACCCATGAAACTTCTGCGTTACGGCCCGGCGGGCCAGGAAAAGCCCGGCATCCTCGATGCCGCCGGACAGATCCGCGATCTTTCCGGTGTCGTCAGAGACATCGCCGGCGACACCCTCTCGGCAGCAGCGCTCAAGCGCATCGCGGCGCTCGACCTCAACGGCCTGCCCAAGGTCGCCGGCCAGCCCCGCCTCGGCCCCTGTGTCGGCGGGGTCGGGAAATTCATCTGCATCGGCCTCAATTATGCCGATCACGCGGCCGAATCCGGCCTCGCGGTGCCGCCGGAGCCGGTCGTCTTCATGAAAGCGACCAGCGCCATCATCGGCCCCGACGACGACGTGGAAATCCCCCGCAAGTCGCGCAAGACCGACTGGGAAGTGGAACTCGGCGTGGTCATCGGCGAGCATGCAAAATATGTCAGCGAAGCCGACGCCATGACCCATGTCGCAGGCTATTGTGTGGTCAACGACGTTTCCGAGCGGGAATTCCAGATCGAGCGCGCCGGCCAATGGGACAAGGGCAAGGGCTGCGACACCTTCGGCCCGATCGGACCCTGGCTGGTGACCAGGGACGATGTGGCGGATCCGAACAACCTGGACATGTGGCTGTCAGTCGACGGCAAGAAATACCAAAACGGCAATACCCGGACCATGGTCTACAAGGTGCCGTTCCTGGTCTCCTATCTCAGCCAGTTCATGAGCCTGCAGCCGGGCGACGTGATTTCGACCGGGACGCCGCCGGGCGTCGGCATGGGCCAGAAGCCCGAGCCGATCTATCTGAGGCCGGGGCAGGAGATGCGTCTCGGCATCGCCGGCCTGGGCGAGCAACGGCAGAAGACGGTCGCCGCCTGAAGGTCACCACCCGACCGGCACCGATTGCGGGCTAGCCGGCCGGCTTCGCCGCCGCCGGCCGTCCCGCGAGCGGGATCTGCATGTCGAGGAAGGAAATGACCGAAACCAGCATGTCGACGGTTCTCCCGTCGGCCGCAAGCGGCAGCAGCAGCGCCTCGTAGCGGAACATCCGGCCGTCGGTGCTGAGGTCGCGGAAGCGGCGGCGCGGCTTGCGGTCCTCGACGACCTCGCGATAACTGTCGAAGATCACCTGGCGCATTTCCGGCTCGGGGAAATCCTCCAGCCACTTGCCGGTCATGTCGAAGCCGAAGCGTTCGACATGGCGCGTTCCGTCGAGGCGAAACCGGAAGCGCAGGGGATCGTGCTTCACGTCGACCAGCGCGACGTCGCCCAGGGCATAGCCGAAATCCAGGGGGTCGATATCCCGGCGGCCCGGCAGCAGGTCGCCATGATGCTTGGACAGCCAATAGGCATAGAAGCGGCGCAGGGTGGGGCTCTCGATTTTGGCGGTCAGCTCATCCATGCCCGATCCTGCTCCTTTCGGACGTTATCCCGCACCGCCAGGGAAAATGCCAGAGAATCGGTGGAATCCGCCGCATCGAGATGGGAAAATCACCGCATCGGCCCGGCGATTTCCGGCGAGTTCCGTCGATTTGGAAAGTCCTGACCGTGACGCTGATGGCTCCTGTCACCCTCCGGGTCCTGTCCTTCAATCTCTGGCGGGGCGGCATTCAGGTTGACATCTCCCGAGCGGTCGAGGCGATCCGGCTTTCCGGTGCCGACATCGTCGGCCTGCAGGAGTCCGAAGGCCGTACCGCCGCCCTCGCCGAGGCCCTGGGATGGGCCCATGCAGATCCGGCGCACCATCTGCTGTCGCGCCATCCGATATTCTCGCCCGGCGACGCTGCGGCCGGCTATGTGCTGGTCGAAGTGCGGCCCGGCGGGTTCGTCGCGGTTGCCAATCTCCATCTCAACTCCGATCCGTCCGGCACGGCGGCGGCCCTTGCCGGTGCGGCGCCGGCCGATGTGATCGCCCTGGAACGCGCGGCGCGCCTGGTGCAGGTGACGCCGAAGCTCGCCATCCTGCAGCGGCTGGCGGGCGAGGGCCTTCCCGTCTTCCTGCTGGGCGACTTCAACGCGCCGTCGCATCTGGATTGGACGGCGGCAACGGTGGGTGCACGCCCGCAGATCCGATACCCGCTCGACTGGCCGGTCAGCCGGGCGATTGCCGATGCGGGATTTGTGGATTCCTATCGGAGCGTGCATCGGGATCCCCTGGCCCGGCCAGGCATCACCTGGACTCCCGGATATCCCAGTCCGCGGGTGAAGCCCGAAGAGCCTCTGGACCGGATCGATTTCATCTATGCCGCCGGCCCGGCGACCGCCACCGACAGCCTGTTGATCGGCGAGGCCGGCGGCCCCGAGGTCGAGATCGCCGTCACGCCTTGGCCGAGCGACCACCGCGCTGTCCTCTCCACGTTCCATCTGCAGCCCGGCACGCAGCCGCCGATGATCGCCGTCGACCGCCGCGCCGTTGCGGCGGGCGGCGTGTTCACGGTCCGCGTCCACGCGGCAGATGGCATGGCGGCACGGATCGCCATCGCCGGACTGGCGGACGATCCGATCGCCGCGCCGCTCATGGCCATGTCGGTGGCGGGCGGGACCGATCGCCGGGCGGTCGCCTTCGGAACAGGCCTGCTGCAACCCGGGTGCTATCGGATATCCCTGATTTCCACAACCGATCGGATCCTGGCAACGACCACCGTCAGGGTCGTCGGTCGCGACGAGGCGCCGGCGGTGCACGCCGCCGTGGTCGACGGATCGATCCGCGCCGGCTGGCGTGCCGCACCCGGCAACCGCTTCGACTGGATCGCGGTCTACCCGGCGGGCATTGCCGATCTGCAGGGCTTCATCGCCTACCGCTACACCGATGCGCAGGTTGACGGGGAGATGACATTGACCCCGGAACGGCCTTTGGCGGCAGGCGCTTACGAGGTTCGACTGATGCTGGACGATGCCCATGTCGTGCTGGCCGCCGCGACCATCCGGATCCTGGCTGCTGGGCAACGTTCATAACTTCTTTACCCTGTTCCTTTACATCGTAAGGTTGTCGCCGGGCTCAGCTTCGGCTCTCGTTGCGCCCGGCGCGGGGAATTTGGGGAAACTTCATGACCAAGACGATCGGCCGAGTGACGGAGGTCAACAGCACCGGCGTGCGCGCCTATATCGAGCCGGTGCATCTTGAGGATACCGACGGTTCGGTGACGGTCGGCACCATGGTCGAAATTCATTCCGGTGCCACGCGCGTCCTGGGTATCATCAGCGCGGTGCAGAGTCCGGACGGCAAGGCCGGCTCGGGCGCGGTCGTCTCCCTTGATCTCGTCGGAGAGCTCACCAGCGGCGACAAGGTGGAATTCAGCCGTGGCGTCGGGCGCTGGCCGGGCGTCGGAACTGAAGTGCGCACCATCAGCGATGCCGATGTCGGCGCCGTGCTGGGAATGAAATCGCGCGGCGCGGTGCGGATCGGAGAGACCAAGGTCGGCGCCACCCAGGAAATCCAGATCGACGTCGACGGCATGCTGCGCAGCCATTTCGCCATTTTCGGGGCGACCGGCTCGGGCAAGACTTCATCGACGGCGGTGATCCTGCGCGCGATCCTGCAGCGCCTGCCGCATGCCCACATCGTCCTGCTTGATCCGCACAACGAGTATGATGGTGCCTTCGGGGACCTGGTCGAGCGACTGACGCTTTCGACCCTGAAGCTGCCCTATTGGATGCTGAATTTCTACGAGCTCTGCTCGGTGTTCAAGATCTTGCCGGAGAACCAGTATCCCTCCGAGATCAAGATCCTGCGCGAGGCGGTGTCGCAGGCAAAGACCATGTACATGCCGGACAAGAAGCCAGGCACGCCGAACATCAGCGTCGACAATCCCTCGCCGTTCCGGCTCAGCGACCTGCGCCGCCTGGTCAATGAGTCGATGGGCAAGCTCGACAATCCCGACGCCATCCAGAGCTATCTGCAAATCCTGAACCGGCTCGAGGAGCTGACCTCGGACGACCGCTACAGCTTCATGTTCGGGCCGCAATTCGTCCGCGACGTGATGACCGAGGTGATCTGCCAGATCACCCGCATTCCGGTCGCCGGCAAGCCGATGACCACGATCGATCTCTCGGATATCCCGGAAGAGATCGTCGACGTCGTCGTCGCCGTGGTCTTCCGCATCATCTTCACCTTCGCGGTCTGGGCCGGCGAGGGCAGTGCCGTGCCGACGCTGATCGTCTGCGAGGAGGCGCACCGCTACCTGTGGGACGACCGCACCGGCACCAGCATCCGCCTGGCGATGGGCGCCGCCTCCCAGGTCGCCAAGGAAGGCCGCAAATACGGCGTCTCGATTGGCATCGTCTCGCAGCGGCCGTCGGAAGTCTCACCCTCCATCGTGTCGCAATGCGGCACCATCCTGTCGTTGCGGCTCGGCAACGAGCGCGACCTGCAATTCGTCCGCAACGCCCTGCCGGACTCGGCCACCAGCCTGGTCGGCGTCCTCAAGTCGCTGAACAACCGCGAAGCGGTGATCTTCGGGCAGGGCGTCGCCTTCCCGACACGGGTCACGATCGACGAACTGCCGGCGGCGGCGCGGCCGAAGAGCAAGGCGAAATCCTATTACGATGCCTGGTCGGTCGACAATTCGAGTGTCGAGGCGGTTGCCTCCACCGTCGATCGCTGGCGCAAGCGGGTGCATCAAAAGCCTTAAGCCCCGCAGCCGCGCATCACCCCATACGCTCCCGCTGCGCTGCCTTGAAGCGCCTGGCGGGATTCACAATGCTCTGGGAAGGAACTATGGCGCTGGTCCCGCCGGCGCGCTAGCGGCGCTTGCGAGCCCTCGGAACCGACTGGCCGAGAACGCGCCTGGCCAGGGTCACCACCTTTGGATCGATCCGCATCTCCGTCAGATCGATGCCCTTCGAAAGCTGATCGGTAATGATCTTGAGCGCGGCCACGCGCGCCGCCGGCTTGTTGTCCGACTGGATCACGTGCCAGGCCGCGTGGCGGGTCGAGGTCATTGCGAACATATCCTCGGCCGCCTCGATGTACTGGTCCCATTTCGCGCGGTTGCGGAAATCCTCGTATGACAGCTTCCACCGCTTCAGCGGATTGCTGAGACGTTCCTCGAAGCGGCGCAGCTGCTCCTGCTTGCTGACGTGCAGGAAGAGCTTGACCACCCTGATGCCGTCATCGGTCAGCTGCTTCTCGAAGTCGTTGATCTCGCCATAGGCGCGCTTCCACGCCGGGCGCTCGGCGAAGCCCTCGACCCGCTCGACCAGGAGGCGGCCGTACCAGGAGCGGTCGAAGACCGAGAACTGCCCCTTCTCGGGCAGCTTGCTCCAGAAGCGTTGCAGGTAATGCTGGCGCTTCTCGATCTCGTTGGGGGCGCCGATGGGCCAGACCTTCAGGCTGCGCGGATCGAGCGCCCAGGCGATGCGCCGGATGGTGCCGCCCTTGCCTGCCGCATCCATGCCTTCGAAGACGACCACGGCGCGGTCGCCGGAAAACAGGTAGGCATGCTGGATGCGCTCCAGGATCTGCTGCTGGGCGAGGAGATCCTTGTCGTAGGCGGAGTCCGGACGCTTCGTGGCGCCGCGCAGCTTCGCCAGGCGAACCCTTGGAGTCCTCGACATGATATTGCCGCCTCGCTCTCGATCGACCGGCCGCAAGACTAGCTTGCGGCCGGGAGCGGCGCAATCGACGGTGACACCGGATGCCGCTTTGTCGCAGCGTCCGGCGCGCCGGGAACCCGCAGGCTAGAAATCCAGGGCCTTGGCCTGCCGGACGTTGGGCAGCTTGTGGACCTGGTCGAGCACCGCTGCCGGCATCGGCCCGTCGATCTCCACCAGCGCGATCGCATCCTCGCCCGGGGCGGACCGGCCGAGTGCGAAGGTGGCGATGTTGATCTTGTTGTCGCCGAGCAGGGTCCCGAGGCGGCCGATGAAGCCGGGCTTGTCCTCGTTGGTGACGTAGAGCATATGCGGCCCGAGCTCGGCATCGATCTTGATGCCCTTGATCTCCACCACCCGCGGCCGGTGATCGGCGAACAGCGTGCCGGCGATGTCGCGCCGCCAGCGCTCGCTGACCACACCGAGACGGATCAGGGTGTGGTAGTCGCCCTCGCGATCGTGCTTGATCTCGGTGATCTCGATGTTGCGGTCCTTGGCGACCAGCGGCGCGTTCACCATGTTGACCGAATCCAGCAGCGGCTTCAGCAGGCCCTGGAGCAGGATCGCGGTCAGCGGCCGGGTGTTCAGGCCGGCGACATGGCCCTCGTATTCGACGATCACCTGGCGGATGCCGGTCTCCGTCGCCTGGCCGGCGAAGCCGCCGAGCTGTTCGGCGAGTTTCATGTAGGGGCGCAGCTTCGGCGCCTCTTCGACCGTCACCGACGGCATGTTGATCGCGTTGGCGACGGCGCCGTGCAGCAGGAAGTCCGACATCTGCTCGGCGACCTGCAACGCCACATTCAGCTGCGCCTCGGTCGAGGAGGCGCCGAGATGCGGCGTGCAGATGACCCCCGGATGATTGAACAGGATGTTCTCCGTCGCCGGTTCGGTGGAGAACACGTCGAGCGCGGCACCGGCAACCCGGCCGGAATCCAGTGCCGCCTTCAGGTCCGCTTCGACGATCAGGCCGCCGCGGGCGCAGTTGACGATGCGCACGCCCGGCTTGCATTTCGCCAGGGCTGCACTGTCGATCAGGCCGCGGGTCTGGTCGGTCAGCGGCGTATGCAGGCTGATGACATCGGCGCGTTTCAGCAGGGTGTCGAGATCGACCTTCTCGACACCGAGGTCGACCGCCCGTTCCGGCGACAGGAAGGGATCGAAGGCGATGACCTTCATCTTCAGCCCCTGGGCGCGGTCCGCAACGATCGAGCCGATGTTGCCGCAGCCGACGATGCCCAGGGTCTTGGCATAGAGCTCGACGCCGACGAACTTCGCCTTCTCCCACTTGCCCGCATGGGTCGACCTGTCGGCCTGTGGGATGTGCCGGGCCAGCGCCATGATCATCGCCAGGCTGTGCTCGGCGGTGGTGATGTTGTTGCCGAAGGGCGTGTTCATCACGCAGATGCCGCGGGCGGTGGCGGCCTTGACGTCGATGTTGTCGACGCCGATGCCGGCGCGGCCGATCACCTTCAAGCTCCGCGCCGCGGCGATGACCTCGGCCGTCGCCTTGGTGGCCGAGCGGACGGCGAGGCCGTCGAAGCCGTCGATGATCCTGATCAGTTCCTTCGGCTTCAGGCCGACCTGCTCGACGACCTCGATGCCACGGTCCTTGAAGATCTTCACCGCCGCCGGAGCGAGGTCGTCGGAAATGAGTACCCGTGCCATGATCAGGCCGCCTTCTGCTGCTTGGATTTCGCGTCCGCATAGGCCCAGTCCAGCCAGGGCAGCAGGGCCCGCAGGTCCGCCGCCTCGACGGTGGCGCCGCACCAGATCCGCAGGCCGGGTGGCGCATCGCGATAGCTGCCGGCATCGAGCGCCGCCGTCTCGTGCTCCAGCGTCGCGGCCACCGCCTTGGCCATGGCCTCGCGGCTGGCGGCGGGGAGGGCGGTGAACCAGGGATCGACGATCCGCAGGCAAATGCTGGTGGAGGAACGGGTGGCGGGGTCATCGGCCAGGAAGTCCACCCAGGGGGTGACGGCGACCCAGTTGGCGACGATCTTCAGATTGCCCTCGGTGCGGGCGATCAGGGCCGGCAGTCCGCCCAGCCCCTCGGCCCAGCGCAGCGCGTCCAGCTGATCCTCGACGCAGAGCATCGAGGGCGTATTGATGGTTTCGCCCTGGAAGACGCCCTCTATCAGCTTGCCGCCCTTGGCCAGCCGGAAGATTTTCGGCAACGGCCACAAGGGTTTGTGGGTTTCCAGCCGCTCGACCGCGCGGGGCGAGAGCGCCAGCATGCCATGCGCCGCCTCGCCGCCCAGCACCTTCTGCCAGGACCAGGTGACGACATCCAGCCGCTCCCAGGGCAGATCCATGGCGAAGGCGGCCGAGGTCGCGTCGCAGATGGTCAGGCCCTGGCGGCCGGCGGGGATCCAGTCGCCGTCGGGAAACCGCACGCCGGAGGTCGTGCCGTTCCAGGCGAACACCACGTCCTGCGCCCAATCCACCGTGGCAACGTCCGGCAATCTGCCGTAATCCGCCTGGACGATGCGCGGTTCCAACCGCAATTCGCCGGCGATATCCGCGGCCCATTCCTGGCTGAAGCTCTCGAAAGCCAGCACCGTCACCGGCCGCGGCCCCAGCAGCGACCAGAGCGCCATCTCGACCGCGCCGGTATCCGAGGCCGGCACGATGCCAAGGCGGTACGCCGCCGGCAGGCCGAGGATGGCGCGGGATCGCGTGATCACCTCGTTCAGCTTCGCCTTGCCGATCTTCGACCGGTGCGAGCGGCCAAGGGCCGCGTCCTTGAGGATTTCGGGGGTCCAGCCGGGCCGTTTGGCGCAGGGACCGGACGAAAAATACGGCCGTCTCGGCCGTTCGGCAGGTCGGCTTCATCGATCGTCCCTTCCAGAACGAAGCGCTCCGGTGGGGGAGCGTGGCCCGCCGCAGATCATGGTGATTTCGACCGGGCTGTCAACCGCGTCTGTCGCTCCGCGGGCAATTCGGGTCGCGTGGCGCTGGACGAAGCGGGGGAGAATCGCCTATTTCTCAAGGCGATGGTTCCTGCGCCGTCGCCCCGGATGGGCGGTGACGCCGGGATGAAAAGGGAATGCGGTGCGGCCCGATCCCGGGCCAATGCCGCGGCTGCCCCCGCAACTGTAAGCGGCGAGCCCCCTGCCAAATCATCACCACTGGCGCCGCCGACGGCGCCGGGAAGGTGCGGCAGGATGGGCGACGACCCGCGAGCCAGGAGACCTGCCATCATCCTGCAACTCTCGCGATCGGGCGGTGGGCCCGATGGAGGACGGAATGACGGATCTAGCCCTTGCCTCTCCGACATCGCCCGACCGGGCCGGCCTGTTCGCGGTGCTGCTCGCGCTCGAGCGCGGCAGCGAACCATCGGTGGAAATGCAGCTGCTGCAATGGGTAATGGGTTTGCCGGCGGGTCTCGATCCGGCGATCGCCGCCAAATCGGTGCTGGCCTACCAGCAGGACCATCCGCATTGCACCTTGTCCCGGCGCCTGCTGCGGCTGCTGGAGGTCGTCGGCGAATTCCCGGCCGAGCGCCTCGCCGCCTTGGCGCGGCGGCGAGGGAGCCGGGTCCGGAACTAGCTCAGGCCTTCAGCTTCGCCGCGATCTTGGCGACGTGCTCGCCCTGGAAACGCGCCATGCCGAGTTCCTTGGCACTCGGCTGGCGGCTGCCATCGGCGCCGGCGATGGTCGAGGCGCCGTAGGGCGAGCCGCCCTTGATCTCCTCGACGCCCATCTGGTCGGCGCAGGAATAGGGCAGGCCGACGACGACCAGGCCGTGGTGCAGCAGGACCGTATGGGTGGACAGGATGGTGGATTCCTGGCCGCCGTGCTGGGTGGCGGTCGAGGTGAAGACGCTGCCGACCTTGCCGATCAGGGCGCCCTTGAACCACAGGCCGCCGGTCTGGTCGAGAAAGTTCTTCATCTGCGCGGTCATGTTGCCGAACCGGGTCGGCGTGCCGATGATGATGGCGTCGTAGTTCGGCAGTTCGTCGACGGTGGCGATCGGCGCCGCCTGATCGGTCTTGAAATGCGAGGCCTTGGCGACCTCGGGCGGCACCAGTTCCGGCACGCGCTTGATCGTCAACCTCGGTACCGGCGACCTTGCGGGCGCCTTCGGCGACGGCCTGGGCCATGGTTTCGATATGGCCGTAGCTGGAATAGTAAAGAACCAGGACCTTGGTCATGACGCCTCTCCTTGCAGGGCAGTGGATTTCGGTTTCTTGCCGGGTGCGGAGTAGATAAGCCCTGCGCCACCCCTGTGTTAACCTGTCGCATCCTGATAAGATTGTTCAGGTATTGGAAACAGTGACGGATCGACGTCATGGATCAGCTGGCGGCAATGCGGACATTCAGGCGGGTGGTCGAGGCCGGCAGCTTCACCGCCGCCGCCCGCCAGCTCACCCTGTCGAAAGCCGCGGTCAGCAAGCAGATCAGCGATCTGGAGGCCTATCTGGGCGCGGCCCTGCTCAACCGCACGACCCGGCGCCTGAGCGCCACCGAGGCCGGCAGCGCCTATTTCGAGAGCTGTGTGCGCCTGCTGGACGAGATCGATGCGGCGGAATCCGCGGTACGGCACCTCCAGGCCGAGCCCAGCGGCACCTTGCGGATCAGCGCCCCGGACGTCTTCGGCCAGGCCCATCTGGGGCCGATCGTGGCGGAAATGGCCCGGCTCTACCCGAAGCTCACCGTCGTCTATCAGCTCTCCGACCGGTTCGTCGATCTGATCGAGGAGGGAGCGGATGCGGCGGTGCGGATCCGCACCGGCCTGCCGGATTCCAGCCTGGTGGCGCGACGGATCTGCGATATCCAGCGCGTCGTCTGTGCGGCTCCCGCCTATCTCAAGACGCATGGCACGCCGAAGACGCCGGACGACCTGAAGGCCCATAACTGCCTGATCAATACCCTTTCGCCGGCGCCCTTCGACTGGGATTTCCAGACGCCCCAGGGGCGCCGGGTGATCAAGGTGCGGGGCACCGCCCAGGCCAACAATGCCAATGTGCTGCTGACCTCGCTGCTGGAGGGGATCGGCATCGCCCGCCTGCCGGTCTTCATCGTCGGGCCGGACCTGGCGGCCGGGCGCCTGGTGCCGATCCTGGGCAAGTTCCCGACCGAGGCCCATCAGCTCTACGTCGTCTATCCGCAGAACCGGCATCAGTCGCCAAAGGTCAGGGTCTTCATCGACCTGCTGCTCGCGCGCTTCGGGCGCGACCAGCCCTGGGAACGCTGTCCCGATCCGGCACGGGCCTGAGCCCGGCCGGATCGGATCGCGAACGGCCTACTTCGCCATCTTATAGGCCTTGTGGCAGGCGCCGCAGGCAGCGCCGACCTTCTCGAACTGCGCGCGCACCGTCGCCAAGTCCCCGCCCTGGGCGGCGGAAACCAGCATGTCGGCCTGCATCTTCAGGTCGCCGGCCTTGGCCTTGAAATCATCCCAGTTCTGCCAGATTTCCGGCTTCGCGGCGGTATCCCCCTGGTCCGAACCCTGCGGGAACAGATCCGGGATCATGCCCGCAACCGAGGCGATTTTCTCGGCTGGCGCCACGACATCCGCCGCCGCGCCGTTGGCCTCGACAATGGCCTTGATCGCCTTCATCGAGGCGCCATTCGACTTCATGGCTTCCTGCCGGGTCTTGACGGCATCAACCTCGGCCAGGGCGACGGCGCCCAGGCTGCAGAGAATTAGGGCTGCCGCGGCCCCCCCGATCCAAGTGTTCTTGGCGATCTTGTTCATTGTTATTCCCTCGATTGCGGTTCATCCCAACCGGTCGATTATGTCGGGGCTGCCAAACTGCCGCAGCCGAGATCCCTTGACTTCACGATCTTGTGAGAACAGCGTTTCTCATAACGAAACTGTCACCTAACTGTAACTTTGTCGAATGCGGCCAAATAGCTAGGGTCCGCGCGGGGAAGGTCAATCGGACATAGGAATGGCAGACGAGATCGAGCTCAAGCTGATGCTGCCCCCGGGTAGTGCGGGCAGCGTCACGCGCCAGCCGGCGTTCAAGCGTCTGATCGGACGGCAACCATCTGATCGCGTGCAACGAAAGCGGCTTGATTCCGTCTATTTCGATACTGCCGACAAGTGGCTGGCCGATCGCGGCATGGCACTGCGCGTGCGGCGGATCGGCAAGAAACGCATCCAGACCCTGAAGGCGCCGTTGGCGGGTCCGGACGGACTGCAGTCCTTTCGCGAATATGAAGCCCAGATCACCGGCGACAAGCCGCTGCTGACCGCGGTCGACGACGTGGGTCTGCGGCGTCGGCTGGATCGCGCCAAGGTCTGGGACCGGTTGAAGCCGGTTTTCAGCACCTGTTTCGACCGCTCAACCTTCCTGGTGGAACGGGACGGCTCGTCGATCGAGGTCGCGGTCGATCACGGCGAAATCCTGTCCGAAGCCAAGCGCAGGCCGATCGCTGAGGTCGAACTCGAGCTGAAATCCGGCGATGCAGGCACGCTTTTCGACCTCGCTTCCGACCTGACCGTCGAACTGGCCGAGGACTTTCCGATCCGGCTCGGCCATGAGACCAAGGCGGCACGAGGCTTCGCCCTGGCCGAGGGCGCGACGCCGAAACCCCATAAGGCGATGCCGATCATCCTCGATCCGGATGCGACCACGGCGGAAGCCTTTGTCGTCGTCGCCCGCAACTGCCTGACCCAATTGCGGGCCAACGAGGCCGCGGTGCTGGCCATCGAGGACGACGAGGCCATACATCAGTTCCGGGTGGCGACCCGGCGCCTGCGCGCCATCGTCGGGGCCTATCGCGACCTGATCGACGACGACGTGCATGCCATGTGGTCGATCGATCTCAGGTGGCTGCAGCGGCAGTTCGGTGCGGCACGCGACCTGGATGTGCTGATCGCGGAGACCCTGACGCCGCTCAACCATCGCCTGCAGCGCCAGCTGTCGCTGGAGCCCTTGATCGCCGCCGCCGAGGCGGCGCGGAACGAGGCCCGGCGCGAGGCGCATCTCGCGCTGGAGAATCCGCGCTACGCGGCCATGCTCCTTGAGATCTATCGCCGGCTGCATACGTCGGATTGGCAGCGGCTCTCGGCGGGCGCGCGCCTGGGCGCGCCGGCCCGCAATTTCGCCTCCACACTGCTCCAGCTCCGCCACAAGCGCCTGGTCCGGCTCGGGAGCCGCGGCATCGACCTGCCGGAGAACGAGCTGCATCGCGTGCGCCTGATGGGCAAGAAGATGCGCTACGGGGCCGAGGCCTTCTGTTCGCTCTACAAGCCCAAGGCGGCGCGCAAATACGTGATGGCGCTCGCCGCCATCCAGGATCGCCTGGGATCGCTCAACGATGCCTTCGTGAGCCGCCAAGTCCTGATCGATCTCGTGCAGCGACTGGTCCGCGAGGGCCAGATGCCGGCGGTCGATGCCGCCCTCCTGCGCGGCACCGTCCTGGGCTGGCAGACCGCCCGCATCGAGCGCGATCTCGCGGGTTTCCCCGTCGCCTGGCACGAATTCGCCAAGTGCCGGCGATTCTGGTCCGCGCGGTAGCCGGCCTGTCCCGGTCGGGCTTACATTCCTGCATACAACCCATTCGCGATTAGGCTAACCCACGACCGTCGCGTGATTCTCAGATTGTCCGGAATCCGGGATTGGACCCGGGCGGATATCTGGAGCTGGTCGTGACCGAAGCCGCTTTAACGAAGGAAACCCTGGCCGCCGGCCACCACATGGCGGAGCGCACCGCCCTCCTGGTCCTGGTGGCGATCAGCTTCTGCCACCTGATGAACGACATGATGCAGTCGCTGCTGGCGGCGCTCTATCCCATGCTGAAGGCCTCCTATAGCCTTGATTTCGGTCAGATCGGCCTGATCACCCTGGTGTTCCAGGTGACGGCCTCATTGCTGCAGCCGCTGGTCGGCCTGTTCACCGATCGACGGCCGCAGACCTATGCCCTCTGCGTCGGAATGAGCTTCACCCTCTGCGGCCTGCTCCTGCTGGCCTTGGCCGGCAGCTATCCTCTGCTGCTGCTCGCGGCGGCGCTGATCGGTACCGGCTCCTCGGTGTTCCACCCGGAATCCTCGCGGGTCGCGCGGGCGGCCTCGGGCGGACGGCACGGGCTGGCGCAATCGGTCTTCCAGGTCGGCGGCAATATCGGGACGGCGGTGGGACCGCTGGCGGCGGCCTTCATCATCCTGCCGCGGGGCCAGACCAGCGTCGCCTGGTTCTGCTTCGGGGCGATGCTGGGGATCATGGTCCTGGCGCGCGTCAGTGCCTGGCACAAGAACCATCGCCGGGAACGCGCCGCATCGCGTGCGACCGTCCACCTGCACCGGCCCGACCTGTCGCGCCGGCAGATCGGCATCGCGATCACGGTATTGCTGCTGCTGATCTTCTCGAAATATTTCTACGTCGCCAGCCTGTCGAACTATCTGACCTTCTATCTGATCAGCAAGTTCTCGATCTCGGTGAAGGCGGCCCAGCTCTATCTCTTCGCCTTTCTCGGCGCCAGCGCCCTCGGCACCATCGTCGGCGGGCCGCTGGGCGACCGCATCGGCCGGAAATGGGTGATCTGGGCATCGATCCTGGGGGCGCTTCCGTTCACCCTGATGCTGCCCTATGTCGACCTGTTTTGGACCTGCATCCTCAGCGTCGTCGTCGGCCTGATCATCTCGTCGGCCTTCTCTGCCATCCTGGTCTATGCCCAGGAACTGGTGCCCGGCCGCGTCGGCATGATCGCCGGCCTGTTCTTCGGCTTCGCCTTCGGCATGGGCGGCATCGGTGCCGCGGTCCTGGGCGAACTGGCAGACCAGACCAGCATCGATTTCGTCTACCGGATCTGCGCGTTCCTTCCGGCGCTCGGCATCGTCACCGTGCTGCTGCCGAACATAGAGACGGAATTCGCGCGGCGTCGCAAACGCCAGCCCGTCTGAGCCCTGACGTCCGAAGTCTAGTCGAGGGATTTCGGGGTGACGAAGATCTGCAGCGTCCCGGATTCGCCGTCGAGCTTCGACCATTTGGCGGCATCGAAGGTGATGACGGCCACCGCCGCGGTGGGAAACTTCTTCCTCAGGTCGGCGACGGCTTTCTTGTCGCCGGTGCCGATGACCCAGCTGGCGAAATCGTGCAGTCCCGGGTTGTGGCCGATCACCATGACCTCGTCGAGCTCGTCCGGGGCCCGCGCGAGGCAGGTCAGCAGCTCGCGCGGCAGCGCCATATAGAGTTCCCGGATCAGCCGGGTCTTGACGGTCTTCGGCAGCGCCGGGCGGATCAGGTCCAGGGTATCCCGCGCCCGCCTCGCGGTGGAGCAGAGGATCAGCTGCGGGCTGATCTTCGCCTTTTTCAGCCAGGCGGCCATCCTGGCCCCGGCCTTCTCACCCTGGGGTGCCACCCGCCGGTCGATGTCCGCCAGTTCCGGGCTGTCCCAGGCGGATTTGGCATGGCGCATCAATATGACTGTCTTCATTTTGTCACAATTCAGTAAGAAGAAATAAACGCCCTGAAGCAAAGAATCCGGCTGCGGGTTCAGTGCCAGGGCGTCATGAGTCCGGGTCGTATATCGGCCCGGCTGCCCGGTTTGGCAAGGATTGATCGGCAGCCGACCGAAAACTTCACCCAGACCAGGGGTGAATCTTGAAATCGAATGGCCTAGAATTGCTCGAATTTACCGGCTGGCCGGCCGGTGCAGGGAGTTAATGCCGTGGATGACGTGCCGCTGATGGACCAGCCGAAATACGACCTCGGGTCGCTCAACCGGTTCATAAACCGGGAAACTTCCTGGCTCGCCTTCAATGAACGGGTGCTCGAGGAGGCGGGAAATAAAACCCATCCGCTGCTGGAGCGCCTGCGCTTCCTGTCGATCTCGGCCAACAATCTCGACGAATTCTACATGGTGCGGGTGGCTGGCCTGCGCGGGCAGGTGAAGGCCGGGATTGCCATCATCAGCGCAGACGGCCTCACTCCCGCCCAGCAATTGGCTGCGATCAATCAGCGCAGCGGCGAGCTGATGCGTAGCCAGCAGGCGCATTGGCGATCCCTTCGCCAGGAGCTCCGCGAGGCGGGCTTGGCGGTTCTGGACCCCTCCGACGTGACCGCCAGCGAGAAGGAATGGCTCGACGGGCATTTCCTCGACCAGATCTATCCGGTGCTGACGCCGATGGCGATCGATCCGGCGCATCCGTTCCCCTTCATTCCTAACGGCGGCTTCGCCATGGCGCTGGAGCTGCGCCAGCCGGGCGACGGCAAGTCGATGCGGGCCCTGATCCCGCTGCCGAGCCAGCTGCCGCGATTCATCCGGCTGCCGGGACGCGACCCCTACAACATCCGCTTCCTGACCCTGGAATCGGTGGTCGGCCTCTATCTCGACCGCCTGTTCCCGTCCTTCGAAGTCATCGGCAAGGGCTATTTCCGGGTCATCCGCGACAGCGAAATCGAGATCATGGAGGAGGCCGAGGATCTGGTGCGGCATTTCGAATCCGCCCTTAAGCAGCGCCGCCTCGGCAGCGTCATCCGCCTCAAGGTCAATGCCGACATGCCGGAGGACCTGCTCAGTTCGGTGATCGACGAGCTGGACGCCAGCCGCGAGGACGTCTTCGTGCTCGACGGCCTCATCGGCCTCGCCGCCACCTCGAAGCTGATCGTCGACGAGCGACCGGACCTGAAATTCCAGCCATTCAATCCGCGCTTCCCGGAGCGCATCCGCGATGCCGGCGGCGAGTGCTTTGCGGCGATCCGGCAGAAGGACATCGTCGTCCATCATCCGTACGAGAGTTTCGACGTCGTCGTGCAGTTTATCCTGCAGGCGGCGCGCGACCCCAATGTCGTCGCGATCAAGCAGACCCTCTATCGCACCAGCGAGGGCTCGCCGATCGTCAAGGCGCTGATCGAGGCGGCGGAAGCGGGGAAATCCGTTACCGCCCTGGTCGAGCTGAAGGCGCGCTTCGACGAGGCGGCGAACATCCGCTGGGCGCGCGACCTGGAGCGGGTCGGGGTGCAAGTGGTCTACGGCTTCGTGCAGTTGAAGACCCATGCCAAGGTCTCGATGGTGATGCGGCGCGAAGGCAACGCGCTGCGGACCTATGTGCATTTCGGCACCGGCAACTACCATCCGATCACCGCGAAGATCTACACGGATCTCAGCTTCTTCACCTGCGATCCCGGCCTGTGCCACGACGCCGCGCGGCTGTTCAACTACATGACCGGCTATGCCAAGCCCGAAGGCACGGAGAAGGTTGCCTTCGCGCCGCTCACCCTGCGACCGACGATCCTGAAGCTGATCGACGACGAGATCGAGCATGTGAAGGCGGGGCGCGTGGGGCACATCTGGGTGAAGGTGAATTCCCTGGTCGATCCCGGCCTGATCGATGCCCTCTACCGCGCCAGCAATGCCGGGGTGAAGATCGACCTGGTGGTGCGCGGCGTCTGCTGCCTCCGGCCGGGCGTCAAGGGTCTGTCGGAGAACATCCGGGCGAAGAGCATCGTCGGCCGTTTCCTCGAGCATTCGCGGATCGTCTGCTTCGGCGGCGGTCACGCCCTGCCGTCGCGCAACGCCAAGATCTTCATTTCCTCCGCCGACTGGATGCCGCGCAACATGGACCGGCGGCTGGAGCTGCTGGTGCCGATCGAGAACCCGACGGTGCACCAGCAGATCCTGGACCAGATCATGGTCGCCAACCTGAAGGACAACCTGCAGAGCTGGCAGCTTGACGCCGACGGAAACTACACGCGGCTGAAACCGGGCGAAGGCGTCGGGTTCAGTGCCCATACCTATTTCATGACGAATCCCAGCTTGTCAGGCCGCGGTTCCGCGCTTAAGAAGCACAAGAAAGCCCTGAAGCTCGATCTGCAGAAGGCCTGACGCTTGACCGCATCCCTGCGAAAATCCGCGGCCGCGGCGAAGGCGGCGCGACCCGGTCGCGTGGCGGTGATCGACATCGGTTCGAACTCCGTCCGCCTGGTCGTCTTCGACAAGCGCTCGCGCTGCCCGGTGCCGGTCTTCAACGAGAAGGCGCTGCCCGGCTTGGGTCGCGGCCTGGAAAAGACCGGCAAGCTCAACCCCGACGGCGTCAAGGCGGCGCTGGTCAACATCACGCGCTTCGTCACCATGGCCGAGGCGATGGGGGTCGAGAGCGTCGATCTGCTGGCCACCGCCGCTGTGCGCGATGCCGACGACGGCAAGGCCTTTGCCGGCGAGATCGAACGCAAGACCGGGAAGAAGGTGCGCATCATCTCGGGCGCCGAGGAGGCACAGCTCTCCGCCCTCGGCGTCATTGCCGGCGTGCCGGAAGCCGACGGCCTGATGGGCGATCTCGGCGGCGGCAGCCTGGAACTGGTGACCCTCAACAAGGGCAAGCTCGGCCAGCATGTGACGCTGCCGCTGGGACCGCTGCGTCTGGCGGAAGCCACCGGCGGCGATCTCGACGAGGCGCAGAAGCTGATCGACAGGCAGCTTGAAAAGCTCGACTGGCTGCAGGCGATCAAGGGCCGCATGCTCTATCCGGTCGGCGGGGCCTGGCGCACGCTGGCGCGGATCCATATGGAACAGGTCGGCTATCCGCTGCACGTGATCCACGAATACCGGATCGGGCGCCGCCAGGCCGAGGACCTCGCCAAGGTGCTGAGCCGTCTCGGCAAGCGCTCGCTGGGGACCATGCCGGGCGTGTCGCGCCGGCGCATGGAGACCCTGCCCCTGGGCTCGCTGGTCCTGGAGCGCCTGCTGCGTGCCGCCAAGCCCGACCGGGTGTTCTTCTCCGCCTATGGCCTCAGGGAGGGCTTCCTGTTCGGCACGCTGGACGAGGCCGCGCAGGCCGCCGATCCGCTGCTGGTGGGCTGCGCCGATCTCGCCGGGGCCGACGGCCGCTTCGGCTCGGTCAGCGATCAGCTCGACGACTGGATCGCGCCGCTGTTCCGCGGCGAGGGCCATGAGCGGGCGCGGCTGCGCGAGGCCGCCTGCCTGCTCTCCGACATCGCCTGGCGCGAGCATCCGGATTATCGCGCCGAACAGGCCTTCACCCGGGCGCTGCGCCTGCCGGTCGCCGGCATCACCCATCCCGAGCGGGTCACCCTGGCCCTGATCCTGGCGATCCGGTACGGCGAGTCATCCGAGGCGGCCTTCATCGATCCGGTTCGATCGCTGCTGGGCGAGGAGAACGCCGCCTTTGCCGCTCGGGTCGGCACGACGATCCGCTTGGCCTATTCGCTGAGCGGCGGGGCCCAGCACATGCTCAGCCTGACCTCGATCGGCAAGGCCGGCGGCAAGCTGGTTCTGCACCTGCCGAAGGGCGGCGAGAGCCTGTTCGGGGAAGCGGTGCAGCGGCGCCTCGACGCCGCCGGGCGCGCCTTCGACCTGCCGACGGCGATCGCCTAGATCTCGATCACCTTCACCCGCTTGCCGACCGCGGTCAGCGCGAGCTTGCCGTGCTTCAGCTTCAGGGCATCGGCGCCGAACATCTCCAGGCGCCAGCCGTTGAGGGCGGGTACCGGGGCCGCATCGTCGGCAGCGATGAGTTCGAGATCGCCGCCGCTGGCGATCAGCTTCTGTGCCACCTCGTGGTGATCGCAGCGGGTCTTCAAGAGCACGCGCAAGAGCTCGATCACCGGACCGAGGCCCGGCGGGATCTCCGGCCGCGGCTCCAGCTTCGGGCATTCGGACTCCGGCATCGCCAGGCCGCGGCGCACCGCTTCCAGGATGGCATCGCCCATCTTGCCCTCGGCGAAGTTCTTGGTCAGGCCGCGACAGCGCGCCAGGCCGTCGGCATCCTTCGGCGGATGCGCGGCGATCTCGACCAGGGATTCGTCCTTGATCAGCCGGTTGCGCGGCACGTCGCGCGACTGCGCCTCGCGCTCGCGCCAGGCGGCGAGTTCCTTCAGCACCGCCAGGAAGCGCGGCTTGTCGGAACGGGTCTTCAGTCGCTGCCAGGCCAGTTCCGGCGAGGCGCGATAGGTGGCGGGATCGGTCAGGATCGCCATCTCGTCGGCCAGCCATTCCAGGCGCCCGGCCTTCTCCAGCTTGCGCTGCAGCTTCTCGTAGACGACCCGGAGATGAATGACGTCGGAGAGGGCATAGGTGAGCTGGCGCTCGGTCAGCGGCCGCTGCGCCCAGTCGGTGAAGCGCGACAATTTGTCCAGCCGGGCATTGGCCAGCTTGTTGGCCAGGGTCTCGTAGCTGGCGGCGTCGCCGAAGCCGCAGGCCATCGCCATCACCTGGGTGTCGACGATCGGGCTCGGGACCTCGCCCATCAGCAGGTTGAAGATCTCGATATCCTGCCGCGCGGCGTGGAAGACCTTGATGACATTGGGGTTCTTCAGGAGGGCGAAGAGCGGGGCGAGATCCAGTCCCTCGGCCAGGGAATCGATCGCCGCGGCCTCGTGCGGCCCGGCCAGCTGCACCAGGCAGAGCTGCGGCCAGTAGGTCTTGTCGCGCAGGAACTCGGTGTCGATGGTGACATAGGGCTCGCCAGCCAGCCGCTCGCAGAACCGGGTCAGGGTCGGGGTATCGGCGATCAGCAGGTTGGCGGGGGCGGTGGTACTGGCAGGTGGATGTGCATTCATGGGCGAAGCTATAGCCGGTTTCCAGCGTCCGATAAAGCGACCAGACGCCGGCCCGGCCGGTTAACCCGAAACCCTTGACAAACCGGGCTTTTCCATGCCTTTTGCCGGCAGATTTACCGGGTTTCCAGGGACCATCCAGATGCATATCTATCGCACCCATAGCTGCGGCGCGCTGCGTGCCGCCGATGTCGGGCAAGACCGTCCGCCTGTCGGGCTGGGTCCATCGCAAGCGCGACCACGGCAACCTGCTGTTCGTCGATCTGCGCGATCATTACGGCCTGACCCAATGCGTGCTCGATACCTCGAGCCCGCTGTTCAAGGCGGCTCGAGCAGGCCCGGGTGGAGAGCGTGGTCACCGTCACCGGCAAGGTGGTCGCCCGCGACGCCGGAGACCACCAACGCCAAGCTGCCGACCGGCGAGATCGAGGTCGCGGTCCAGCGAGTTCACCGTGCAGTCCGCCGCCGACATGCTGCCGCTGCCAGGTCAACAGCGACGAGCGACTACCCGCGAGGAGATCCGCCTGAAGTACCGCTTCCTCGACCTGCGCCGCGAGAAGGCTGCACGCCAACATCGTGCTGCGCTCGCAGGTGATCGCCAGCCTGCGCCGCCGGATGATCGACCAGGGCTTCACCGAGTTCCAGACGCCGATCCTGACCGTCGTCCAGCCCGGAAGGCGCGCGCGACTTCCTGGTGCCCAGCGCGCATGCATCCCGGCAAGTTCTACGCGCTGCCGCAGGCGCCGCAGCAGTTCAAGCAGCTGCTGATGGTGGCCGGGCTTCGACCGCTACTTCCAGATCGCGCCGTGCTTCCGCGACGAGGACGCGCCGCGCCGACCGCTCGCCGGGCGAGTTCTACCAGCTCGATTTCGAGATGTGCTTCGTCACCCAGGACGACGTGTTCGCCGCGATCGAGCCGGTGCTGCACGGCGTGTTCGAGGAATTCGCCGGCGACCGCAAGGTCACGGCGCCGCCGTTCCCGCGCATCGCCTATCGACGAGGCGATGCTGAAGTACGGCATCGACAAGCCGGACCTGCGCAACCCGATCGTGCATCAGCGACGTCACCGAGATCTTCCGCGGCTCGAATTTCGGCGTCTTCGCCAAGGCGGTCGAGACGGGCGGCGTGGTGCGCGCGATCCCGGCGCCGGGCGCCGGCCAGAAGCCGCGCAGCTTCTTCGACAAGCTGAACGACTGGGCGCAAGAGCAGGGCGCGGCCGGGCTCGGCTATATCGGTCTTCGAGGCCGGCGGCGGCAAGGGCCCGATCGCCAAGAATCCTCGACGACGGCGCGGATCGCGCAGCTGCGGGACGCTGCCGGCGTCGAGGACGGCGATGCCGTGTTCTTCGTCCTGCCGACAAGGCGCTGCGCCGCGGCGAAGTTCGCCGGCACCGTGCGCAGCAAGCTCGGCGAGGAACTGGGCCTGATCGAGCAGAACGCGCTTCAAATTCTGCTGGATCGTCGATTTCCCGATGTTCGAGTTCGACGAGGACACCGGTAAGATCGAGTTCAGCCACAACCCGTTCTCGATGCCGCAGGGCGGCCTGGAGGCGCTGGAGAAGCAGGACCCGCTGACCATCAAGGCGTACCAGTACGACATCGTCTGCAACGGCGTCGAGCTGTCCTCGGGCGCCATCCGCAACCATCGGCCGGAGATCATGTACAAGGCGTTCGAGATCGCCGGCTATCCGAACAGACGAAGTCGAGAGCACGTTTCGGCGGCATGCTCAACGCCTTCAAGTTCGGCGCGCCGCCGCATGGCGGCTCGGCGCCGGGCGTCGACCGCATCGTCATGCTGCTGGCCGACGAGCCGAACATCCGCGAAGTCATTGCCTTCCCGATGAACCAGCAGGCCGAGGATCTGCTGATGCAGGCTCCGGCCGAGGTGCCGCCGGCGCGGCTGAAGGAACTGTCGATCCGGCTGGATTTGCCTTTGGCCAAAAAGTGAGAGACAATTGCCCACTTGCCGAACGCGACGCAAAGATGTCCGGCGGCAGCAGGGAGAAGTGCCGCGCCTTCGACGTCGATCGCCTGAGGATCGACATGCCGGAGCCGCGCGGCGGGACGACCGACAAGAAGACGAGCCAGGGGGTTCATGACTAATCCCTACGACGACGGCTTCTCGATGCCGGCCGATTGGATGCTACACAATCGCTGCTGGATGGCGTGGCCGACGCGCGCCGAGACCTGGGGCGAGCATCTCGATGCCGCCCGCGAGGCCGTGGCGGAAATCGCCAAGACGGTGGCCCAGTTCGAACCCGTCACCATGATCGCCAAGCCGAAGAACGTGGCCGAGGTCTCGCTGCTGACCGGGCAGGGGGTCAACCAGATCTCCATGGCGCATGACGATTCCTGGATCCGCGACATGGGTCCGAGTTTCGTGGTGAACGCGACGAACCAGGTCGCTGGCATCCACTGGCTGTGGAACGCCTGGGGCCATCGCTACGACGATTTCAGCCGCGACGCCGCCGTCGGCGGAACCATTCTCGAGCGCCTGGAGATGCGGCGCTACCCTGCCGACCTGGTGGTGGAGGGCGGCGCCATCCATGTCGACGGCGAGGGCACGCTGCTGACCAGCGAGTTGGTGATGCTGAACGCCAACCGCAATCCCGGCAAGAGCCGCGAGGTGATCGAGGAGATCCTCATCCAGATGCTCGGCATCCGCCAGGTGATCTGGCTCGGTGAAGGCCTGCAGGACGATTTTGCCGGCGGCCATGTCGAGAACCTGGCGCGTTTCGTGCGGCCGGGCGTGGTGCTGGCGCTGACCTCGACCGATCCGGCCGACCCCAACCACAAGGTCCTCCAGGACAATCTCGCACGCCTCAAGGCGGCGCACGATGCCAATGGCCGCGAGCTGGAAATCGTCGAGATCGAACAGCCCCGGCCGCAATACGACGCCGACGGCCGGCGGCTGGCCCTGTCCTACGTGAATTTCTACATGCCGAACGGCGGCATCGTGCTGCCGGCCTTCGAGGACGGCGCGGCGGACAAGCGCGCCTTCGATATCATGACGCGCCTCTTCCCGAAGCGCGAAGTCGTGCAGGTCCCCGCCATCGAGCTCGCCTATGGCGGCGGCGGCATCCACTCCGCCTGCCTGCCGCAACCCGCCGGAGACCCGGTGAAAGCGGTCGTCGCCTAGCCGGACGTCGCCACCGGTCCTCAGATATGCGGATCGAAACCGTGCATGCTGCCGGCATGCTGCGCCACGGTTCCATGGCTGATCGCGAAGCCCCGGTCGAGGGCGAAGACCTTGGCGGTCGAGAAGGTCAGGGAAACGTCGGTGCCGGGGCTGAGCAGGATCTGTCGGCTGGCGTCGTGCGGCACGTCGGCCTCGAGATGGGTGCTGGTATCCTTGCGTTCGAGCTCGACGCGGATGCTCGGGCCGGCGGTGAAGACCTGGCGGATGACGGCCGGCAGGCCGGGCTCGTCGGCGGCGCGAATGGCGATGTCGTGCGGCCGGACATAGGCACGTCCGGCCTGGTCCGCGGCGTCGACGAATTCCGGGGCGGGGATGGTGAGGGCGCCGATCCTGGCGCGGCCGCGCTCGATCCGGCAGTCGACGCGATTCACATTGCCCATGAATTCGTAGACGAAGGCGGTGCCGGGACGGTGATAGACCTCGTCCGGCGCGCCGATCTGTTCGATCCTTCCCTCGTTCATCACCGCGACGCGATCGGCCAGTTCCAGGGCCTCTTCCTGGTCGTGGGTGACGAAGATGCTGGTGAGATGCATCTCGTCATGCAGCCGGCGCAGCCAGCGCCGCAGTTCCTTGCGGACCTTGGCGTCGAGGGCGCCGAAGGGTTCGTCGAGCAGCAGCACCGATGGCTCGATGGCGAGGGCTCGCGCCAATGCCACGCGCTGGCGCTGGCCGCCGGAAAGCTGGCCGGGATAGCGGTTGCCCAGCCGTTCAAGCTGCACCAGCTGCAGCAGGCGGTCGACCCGGCGGCGGATCTCCTCCGGCGTCGGCCGGGTGACCCGGGGGCGGACCTTCAGCCCGAAGCCGACATTCTCCGCCACCGTCATGTGGCGGAACAAGGCGTAGTGCTGGAAGACGAAACCCACCCGCCGGTCGCGCAGGCTGTGCCCGGTCACCTCCTCGTTGTCGAAACGGATCTCGCCGGAATCCTGGGTTTCCAGGCCGGAGAGAATGCGCAGCAGCGTGGTCTTGCCGGAACCGGAGGGACCGAGCAAGGCAACGAACTCGCCGCGCTGCACCTCCAGCGAGACGTCGCGCAAGGCGGTGAAATTGCCGAAGGATTTCACGATGCCGGCTGCATGGATGCTCATCTCTGCACCTTTCCGATCAGTGGGCCCGGCCGCCGGAGAGGCGCTCGCCGAACTTCCATTCCAGCAGACTCTTGGCCGTCAGCGTCACCAGCGCCAGGAGGGCCAGCAGCGAGGCGACGGCGAAGGCGCCGACGAAGTCATACTCGTTGTAGAGAATCTCCACATGCAGCGGCAGCGTATTGGTGAGGCCGCGGATGTGTCCGGAAACCACGGAAACGGCGCCGAATTCGCCCATCGCACGGGCGTTGCACAGCAGCACGCCGTAGAGCAGACCCCAGGCGACATTGGGCAGGGTCACGCGGAAGAAGGTCTGCAGCCCGCTGGCGCCGAGGGAGATCGCCGCTTCTTCCTCTTCCGTACCCTGCTCCTGCATCAGCGGGATGAGCTCGCGGGCGATGAAGGGGAAGGTCACGAAGATGGTGGCGAGCACCAGTCCGGAGACGTTGAAGATCAGCTTGATGCCGAACTGGTCCAGGACCGGGCCGAACCAGCCATGGGTGCTGTAGAGCAGCACATAGATCAGCCCGGAGATCACCGGCGAGACCGAGAACGGCAGGTCGATCAGCGTGATCAGCAGGCTCTTGCCGCGAAACTCGAACTTGGCGATCGCCCAGGCGGCGGCCAGGCCGAAGGCGAGATTGAGCGGCACCGCGATGGCGGCGACCAGCAGCGTCAGACGAATCGCCGACAGCGCGTCCCGGTCGACGATCGCCGCGAAATAGCGGCCGATGCCTTGACGCAGCGCCTCGATGAAGACGGTGAGCAGGGGCAGAACCAGCATGAGCCCGATGAAGGCGAGAGCGATGGCGATCAATATCCAACGCAGCACCTGCGGTTCGGTGACGACGGCGGATTTGGCGATCGAGGCGGGGCGGGGCGGGGTCAAAGGCCGCGCTCCTCGTGGCGGCGCGACCAGCGTTGCAGCAGGTTGATGACCAGCAGCAGCACGAAGGAGGCGGCCAGCATCACCACCGCGATTGCCGCGGCACCGGCATAGTCGTATTGCTCGAGCTTGGTGATGATCAGCAGCGGCGCGATCTCCGACACCATCGGCATGTTGCCGGCGATGAAGATGACGGATCCGTATTCGCCGACTGCGCGGGCGAAAGCCAGGGCGAAGCCGGTCAGCAGTGCCGGCAGGATCGAGGGCAGGATGACGAACAGGAAGATCTGCGCCCGGCTGGCGCCGAGGCTTGCCGCCGCTTCCTCGACCTCGAGGTCGAGATCCATCAGCACGGGTTGCACCGTGCGCACGACGAAAGGCAGGCCGATGAAGATCAGCGCCACGACGATGCCGCTGGGAGTGAAGGCGATCTTGACGCCGATCTCGGCGAAGAACTGGCCGATCCAGCCGTTCGGGGCGTAGAGCGCGGTCAGGGCGACGCCGGCGACCGCGGTCGGCAAGGCAAAAGGCAGATCGACGAAGGCGTCGACCACGCGTTTCAGCGGGAACTGGTAGCGGGCGAGAACCCAGGCGACGATCAGCCCGAACACGCCGTTGACCAGGGCGGCGATGAAGGCGGCACCGAAGCTGAGGCGGAGGGAGGCCAGCACCCGCGGCGTGGTGACGGCATCCCAGAACCCGCCCCAGCCGAGTTCGACCGGTCGCAGCAGCAGCGCCGCCAGCGGCAGCAGCACGACGATCCCGAGATAGACCAGCGCATAGCCGAGGGTCAGGCCGAAACCCGGCAAGACGCTCGGCCGCTTCCAGGCGGCTATCGGGTTTGCATAGGCCATCGTCACGGGATTACGCCTTCTTCGAGCCGGTTTTGCCAGGGTCGACGGCCTGGCAGCCGGATATGCCGCCAGATTTACCGCCGCGTTCCCTATCAGATATCCGGGGTCAGTTCTACGTGATTACTATGTTTAACAGTCAATTTCAGTTAAATGCCTGCACCTTGGACAAATTCCGCCGCATTTCCGCCCAGGACATCGGCGAGACTGGTGTGATCGAGGATCCGGGCGGTCGAGTCCCGGACCTCGCCCAAGATGCGGCGGATGGCGCAGGTTTCCTCGTCCTCGCAGTCTTCGCAGCGGCGATAGGCCGTTTTGCTGGCACAGGGTAGCTGCGCCAAGGGACCGTCGATGAGGCGAATGACCTGACCGAAAAAGATGTCGTCCGGCCGTTTGGCGAGGGCATAGCCACCATGCTTGCCGCGATAGCTGTGAACCACTCCATGGCGCTTCAGTTCCAGGAGGATCATCTCCAGGAACTTGCGCGGCACCACCTGGCGCTCGGAGATCTCGGATATCAGCACCGGTCGCTCCGGCTCGGCCCTGGCGAGATAGAGCAGGGCCCGTATCGCGTATTTGGCCTTTTGGGACAGCATCTCTATTATCTCTACTAATTCAGTGGACAATATATGATCGGGCAGGCAAGTCAAGACGCGGACACGAAACCTTGCCCGGGCACAAATCCGGGGAGCAATGCCCGTAACGCATATCGCCTTGCTGGCCGCGCGATAGAGGGTTAACAAGCGCCAGGACCTGCCGAGTGGGGATTGCCTTGAAGATTTGCAGATGTTTTCGCTGAAGTCGGTCATGACGGTGGGTGGCCTGACGCTGGCCAGCCGGGCGCTCGGCTTCCTCCGGGAAATGATGCTGGCGCGGCTGCTCGGCACCGGCCCGGTGGCGGAAGCGTTCTTCGTCGCCATGCGCCTGCCGAACCTGTTCCGCCAGATGTTCGCCGAGGGTGCCTTCAACTCGGCCTTCGTCCCGATGTTCTCGCGCCACCTGGAGGAAACCGGCGAGGCCGGGGCCAGGCGCTTCGCCGAACAGGTCCTGGCCGTGCTGTTGCTCGCCTTGCTGGCGATGACCTTGATCGCCGAACTGACCATGCCCTGGCTGATCCGGGTCTTCGCCCCGGGCTTCTATGCCTATCCGCAGAAATACGCCTATGCGGTGCTGTTCACCCAGATCACCTTCCCCTATCTGCTGTTCATGTCGCTCTGCGCCTTGCAGGGCGGCATCCTCAATGCGCTGCATCGCTTCGCCAATGCGGCGGCGGCGCCGATCCTGCTCAACGTGGTTCTGATCATTGCCCTGCTGTTCGTGGTGCCGCGTTTCGCCGAGCAGGGCGAGGTGCTGAGCTGGGCCGTGGTGGTAGCCGGGCTGATGCAGTTCCTCTGGCTGGCGATCTCCTGCGCCCGCGCCGGCATGGGGCTTCGGCTGCTGCGGCCGCGCCTCACGCCCGAGGTCAAGCGCATGGCGAAGTTGATGGTGCCGGGCATCATCGGCGGCGGCGTCAACCAGATCAATCTCACCATTGCGACGATCCTGGCCACGCTCCAGGCCCAGGCGGTCGGCTATCTCTATTACGCGGACCGTCTCTATCAGTTGCCTTTGGCCTTGATCGGCTCGGCAATCGGCGTGGTTCTGCTCCCCTCGCTGACCCGGGCACTGCGTGGCAAGCGCGACGAGGAGGCAATGCGGATCTTCAACCGGGCGATCGAGTTCGGGCTATTCCTGTCGCTGCCAGCGACCGTGGCGCTGCTGGTTGCGGCCGGCCCGATCATCACCGTCCTCTATCAGCGCGGCGTCTTCTCGACGGACGATTCCTTCCATGTCTCCCAGGCCCTGGGGGCACTGGCCCTGGGCCTGCCGGCCTACATCCTCAACAAGGCCCTGTCGCCGGGCTTCCTGGCCCGCGAGGATACGATGACGCCTTTTCGCTATGCCATGATCTCGGTGGCTGGCGACATCGCCATTGCCCTTAGCCTGTTTCCATTCATCCACTATATCGGCATCGCCCTGGGCACGGCAGGCGCCGCCTGGATCAACACGGCACTGCTGTATTTCACCCTGCGCCGGCGCGGCTATCTGAAGTTCGACGCCCGGCTGAAGCGCTGCTTTCCGCGCCTGATTGTCAGCAGCCTTGGCCTTGCCGCGGCACTCTATTTCGGCATGCGGCCGCTGGCCGCCTATTTCGCAGACGGCGAGATCACCCGGGCCGCGGCTTTGGCCTTGCTGGTGGGCGGCGGCGGCGCGGTCTATCTGGTCCTGGTCATCGTCACGGGCGCCGTGCCGCGGGCCGATCTGCTGCGTGCCCTGGGCCGGAAGTAGTCTGCCGATTCCCGCCGACTAGGCTACCCGGTCGGGGATCGGCCGCCCGGCGAAGAAGGCGTCGAGATTGTCGAGAGCCTTGTAGCCCATGGCGTTGCGGGTCTCGATCGTGGCGCTGCCCAGGTGCGGCAGCAGGAAGGCATTGGCGAGATCGCGATAGGCCGGGTTGAGATTGGGCTCGTTCTCGAAGACGTCAAGCCCGGCCGCGAACAGCTTGCCGGATTTCAGGGCGGCGATCAGCGCCGCATCGTCGACCAGCGGTCCGCGGGCGGTATTCACCACGATGGCACCGTCCGGCAGCTTGGCGATACGCTCGGCATTCAGCCAGTGATGCGTTTCCGGTCCGCCGGGGGCGTTGATCGACAGAAAGTCGCAATGCGGCAGCATGTCTTCCGGCTTGGCGTGGAACACGGCGCCCTGTTCCAGGTCCGGCTTCAGGCGGCTGCGGTTGGAATAATGGATCGTCATGTCGAAGGCGCGGGCGCGTTTTGCCACTGCCTGGCCGATCCGGCCCATGCCGAAGATACCGAGGCGCTTGCCGGTCATATGGACGCCCAGCATGTAGACCGTCGACCACGATTTCCAGCTCGCCTCGCGCACGGCCCGCTCGCCCTCATAGGCGCGGCGCGCGGCGCCCAGCATCAGCAGCAGGGCGATGTCCGCTGTGGCATCGGTCAGCACGTCGGGTGTGTTCGAAACCGGGAGGCCGCGCTGCCTGCAGGCATCGAGGTTGATATGTTCGTGGCCGACCGAGAAGGTGGCGATCATCCGGATCGAGGCCGGAAGCTGCCCGATGAGGTCGGCGGTAATCTTGTCCGCCGGGGTCACCAGCAGCGCATCCTTGCCTTGGGCCCCCTGCAGGATTTCGGCCGCCTGCATCACATGATCGTCGGCGTTCAGGGTGGCGTCGTAGCTGGCGGTCAGGCGCTTGGTCACTGCCTCCGGCAGTCTGCGCGTGACGAAGATCTTCGGCCGAGCGGTCATCCTGTTCCCCCAAAAGCGATATCGTCGGCCGGCGGCCGCCAGAAGGCCCTTATCTTGCGGTTTCAGGTCATGCGATACTGCCTGGGAGCGGCTTTAACTGGCACGCAAACGACAGAGGGGCGGGATGATGCTTTGGAGTTCGCGCGGGCGGCTCGGAAAAGCCTTTGCCATGGCGATCGCAGCGGCGATCCTGCTCGGCGGCGCCTCGGCCCGGGCGATGCCCTTCGCGCCGCATCGCGCCACCTATGCCCTCAGCCTAGCGACCAGTGCCGGGGCGAGCCAGGTCCTGGCGGTCGATGGCGTAATGGTCTTCGAATGGACCGATGCCTGCGACGGTTGGGCCCTGAACCTGAAGGGTCGGATCGTCCTCAACCTGGAGAGCGGCGATTCCGATACTGTCGATCTCTCGCAGGTGACCTGGGAGGCCAAGGACGGGTCCAAATTCCGCTACCTGACCAAGCAGATCCACGGCGACGCGGTGGAGCAGACCCGCGGCGAGGCGACCTACGATGCCGCCGCCGGCAAGGGTGCGCTGGTCGCCGACCTGCCCGCAAAGGTCGAGACCGACCTGCCGGCGGGAACCCTGTTCCCCAGCGGACATACCAGCCTCCTGCTGCAGCATGCCGCGGCCGGCGATCAGGTGGTGGTGGCGAAGCTGTTCGACGGCACGGTGCAGACCGAGCCCATGGATGTCAGCGCGGTGCTGGGCGCCGGAACCAAGGACTGGGCCGGATTGAAGCACGATTTCCCGGTGCTGAAGGGACTCGCCTCCTATCCGATGGGGCTCGCCTATTTCTTCGCCGAGCGGCCGGACGGCACGCCGGACGCAGAGCAGTCGCTGCGCCTCTACGAGAACGGCGTGGTGGGCGAGATCACCTTCGACTTCGGCGGCATCCAAATCAAGGGTGTGCTCGACCAGCTGGAGATGCTGCCCGGCGGGGCCTGCTGAGACTCACTTCTTTGGCCGCAGGCTGCGCCCCTTGACGATCGCATCCGTGCCCAGCTTGGCTCGGACCCGGTCGATCGCCTCCTCCACTTTGCGCCGGCGGGCCTGGTCCGGATCGGCAAGGTCGATCGGATCGGCTCCCTCGGCGGCCTGCAGGTCGTCGGCGCCGATGCCGATCAGGCGGAACCAGTCGCCGGTCGCCTCCTTCCTGAGGAGTTGCGCACCGACGCGGTAGAGCTGATCGGCCAGCTGCGTCGGCGATCCCAGACGCGCCTGGCGCGAAATCAACCGGAAGCCGGCGGTCTTCAGCTTCAGATGCACCACCCGGCCGGAAAGGCCTGCATGTTTCAGCCGGGCCGAGACCCGCTCGCAGAGCGGCCACAATTCGTGAGCCAGGGTGTCGAAATCCGCGATATCCGTATCGAAGGTGGTCTCGGCCGAGATGGTCTTCGCCGGCGCGTCGATCTCGACCCGCCGGCTGTCTTCGCCCCGCGCCAGGCGATAGAGGTGCTCTCCCATCTGGCCGTAGCGCCGGGCGAGATCGGCGAGTTGCATCTGCTGCAGCTCGCCGATCAGCGTGATGCCGTCCTTGGCGAGGCGCTCCCGCATAACCTTGCCGACGCCCCAGATCAGCGAAACCGGCCGCGCCGCCAGGAAATCCAGGGTCTCCGCCCGGCCGATCACCGAGAATCCGCGGGGCTTGTCCAGGTCGGAGGCGATCTTTGCCAGGAACTTGTTGTGGCTGAGACCGACCGAGACGGTGATTCCCAGGGTATCCTCGATTTTCAGTGCCAGGCGATTGAGGGCGCGGGCCGGGCTCATCTTGTGCAGCGCCGCGGTGCCGGTGAGGTCCAGGAAGGCCTCGTCGATCGAAAGAGGCTCGACCAGCGGCGTCACTTCCTGCATCAGTTGGCGCACCTCTTCGCCGACTTGCCGGTATTTCGCCATGTCGGGGGGCAGGATGACGGCCTGGGGACAGAGCTTCCGGGCGGTGAACATCGGCATCGCCGACCTTACACCGGAGATCCGGGCTATATAGCAGCAGGTCGAGACCACGCCACGGTGGCCGCCGCCGATGATCAGGGGTTTGTCGCGCAGGGACGGGTCGTCGCGCTTCTCGATGGCCGCGTAGAAGGCGTCGCAATCGATATGCCCGATCGAGAGCTGGTCGAGTTCGGCATGACGGAACAGCCGCGGTGACCGGCAGGACGGACAGCGCCGGGTGTCCGGCGGCACATCGGCACCGCAATCGCGGCAGAAGCCCGTGACGCTCATTGTTCCAAATAATCGTTATGGATCAAGTGACTGTTTGCCCGCTTCCGCACTCGACCGCGGCTAGATCGGGCGATGGCCTGCCTGGCGCTCCCGACCACCGGACCGCAGCCGGGACCTGGTCCGGACGACAAAAGCGGAATGGTTAGCGTTCTGCGGCTGCCGGCGGCTTTATTTGCCATTATCTCCGACATATCAATGATTTCATAACATTCATCTTGGTAAATTGAGGCTTGGCTAAGCGCCGACGCTTTCATTATGATGCCTCGCTATAAGGTCTGCCGCCGTCAATCCGCGGGCCGCAACACAGGAGGCGACATCTGGGGCGATGATTTGGAGGGGTCATGGCTAGTAACGTTCAATTGTCGCCCGAGGAAAAGCGCAGACGCGCCGCCGAAAAGACCATCCTGATCGTGGAAGACAACGAGCTCAATATGAAGCTTTTTCACGATCTGATTCAGGCCCATGGCTATAAGATCCTGCAGACCAAGGACGGCATGGAAGCGCTGAAGCTGGCGCGCCAGCACAAGCCCGACTTGATCCTGATGGACATCCAGCTGCCGGAAGTCTCCGGGCTGGAAGTTACCAAGTGGATCAAGGAAGACGACAATCTGAAGTCAATTCCGATCATTGCGGTTACCGCTTTCGCCATGAAGGGGGATGAGGAAAAGATCCGCGAGGGTGGCTGCGAGGCGTATATCGCCAAGCCGATCTCCGTGGTGCAATTCCTGGAAACCGTCGATCGCTTCCTGCAGTAGAGGACCATGTCGGCACGAATTCTGGTGGTCGACGACATAGCCGCAAATGTGCGGCTATTGGAGGCGAAGCTCGCCGCGGAATATTTCGAGGTGATGACCGCATCCAGCGGCAAGGACGCGCTTGAGCTGATCGAGCGCCAGACGCCGGACATCATCCTGCTCGACGTGATGATGCCGGAGATGGACGGTTTCGAGGTCTGCGCCCGGATCCGCGCCAATCCGAAGACCCGCTTCCTGCCGGTTGTCATGGTCACCGCGCTCAGCGATCCCAGCGACCGGGTGAAGGGGCTCGAAGCCGGGGCCGACGATTTCCTGACCAAGCCGGTCAACGATCTCGCCCTGTTCGCGCGGGTGCGCTCCCTCGTCCGCCTGAAGATGATGATGGACGAGTGGCGGATGCGCGAGCAGACCTCAGGCCAGTTCGACATCCTGGGCGAGGAGAATGAGCCGAGCGAGGAGGACGACAAGAACGCGGCGATCCTCCTGGTCGAAAGTTTCCAGCCGGCGGCGCAGCGGATCGTCAATGTCCTCGCCGCGGACAACAACAAGGTCGAAATCGCCGACAGCATCGCCAAGGGCATCGAGGCCGCCGCCAAGGCGCGGCACGATCTCATCATCACCAATATCCAGGTGGCGGGCGAGGACGGGCTCCGCCTGTGCTCGCAGCTGCGCTCCCAGGAGGAGACGCGGCAGGTGCCGATCCTGCTCATCGTCGAGGATTTCGACATGCCGCGGCTGATCAAGGGCCTCGACATCGGCGCCAGCGACTACCTGATGAAGCCGATCGATCCCAACGAGCTGCTGGCCCGGGTCCGCATCCAGATCCGCCGCCGGCGCTTCCAGGACCGGCTGCGCGCCAATTACGAGCGCAGCCTGTCGCTGGCGCTGACCGACAGCCTGACCGGACTCTACAATCGGCGCTATGCGATGCGCCATATCGACGGGTTGATGAAGCGGGTGGGGCAGTCGGGAAAGTCGCTCGGCGTCCTGGTCTGCGACCTTGATCGCTTCAAGTCGGTGAACGACACCTATGGCCATGCCGCCGGCGACGAGGTGCTGAAGCAGTTCTCCCAGCGCGCCATCGCCTGCATGCGCAACATCGACATGGTGGCGCGCATGGGCGGCGAGGAATTCATGGTCCTGCTGCCGGATACCGACGGTCCCACGTCCCTGAAGGTTGCCGAGCGCCTGATCAAGAAGGTCGGCGAGACGCCGATGCTGTTCGAGGGCGCGCCCGAGGGCGGGCTCACGGTGACCGTCTCGGTCGGCGTCGCCGCCGCATCGCATGAGATGGCCGGCGAAGACGTCATCAAGCTCGCCGATGCGGCGCTCTATCGCGCCAAGCAGGGCGGCCGCAACCAGGCCGCCGCCGACCCCGCGGCCCTGCTCTAGCGCCGCTTCTCGGTCATCACCGCGCAGGCCTTCAGGAACGCTTCCTGCGGCATGTCGGCGGTCGCCCATTGCGGCTGCAGGCCGTAGCGGGCGAGATCGCCGATCCGTGCCTGGAAGTAGTCACGGGCGACGATGTAGCGGCGCGCCAGGCCCGTCGCGTTGGTGTCGCGGAACGGCTCGATCATGAACACATTGGCACCGGCAACGCGGGCGATTTCGCCCAGGGCCTGGTCGCGGATGCGCTCCATCTGTTCCAGCGCCAGCGAGGTGAAGACCAGATCGAACTCGCCGTCGCGAAACGGCAGGCGGGAGGCGTCGCCCTGCTGGAACCGGATGCGGCGGAAGGCGGTGGCGTCTTCCAGCGGCGTCGGCGCGAAGGCCTGCAGGTAGTCCGGCAGGATCGGCTGTTCCTGCAGCCGGCTGGCGGCTGCGATGCCTTCCGGCGTCAGGTCGACCCCGGTGAATTCGATGCCGGGGAACCGCCCGGCCAGCAGCAACAGATTGATGCCGTTGCCGCAGCCGACTTCCAACACGCGTTGCGGCCGCACCGCCTCGATTGCCCGAATCAGCAGCAGCTGCCGCACCCGGGTGGCGCCGCGGTTGCTGGCCAGGAGATGTTTGCCGCCCCATTCCCAGAGACTGCTCGGCGGCGGCGCCTGATCGAGGCTGTAGCTCCGGTAGTCGATGCTCAGCCACTCGTTGCCGTATTCATGGGCGACCGCTTCGCGATTGCGCTGCGACTTGGTGCGCCAGCCGAAGGCGAGGCGGCGCAGGTACTGGCGCCAGATGCGTCGGTTGCGCTTGCGGTACTGGCGGTCCCAGGCAGCTTCCTGCGGCGCCGCAAACGGCATGAAGGCCGCATCGACCTCTGCCCGCGTGAGGCGGAGCGGGGTCAATTCAAGGGCGACCGGCTGGGTCATGGGGACCGACTGGAGAAGTGGGCGCTGGGGGGAGGCGGTTGATGGCCTCCGGAAATCGAAAGGGGCGCCGCTAGCTTCGCGTACGCCCCTCGTCTGCGATGCCGTTGCAGCGGCCTTACTTGATCTTGGATTCCTTGAAGGCCACATGCTTCTTCACCACCGGATCGTACTTCCGGAATTCCAGCTTCTCGGTGGTGGTGCGCGGGTTCTTCTTGGTCACGTAGTAGTATCCGGTATCTGCGGTGCTCACCAGCTTAACCAGAAGGGTTGCCGACTTGGCCATAACGGTCTCTCAAAATTCTCTGGGTTCAAAAGGATGGCGCAAAATACTCGGAAAGCGCCCGATGTCAAGGCCGGGAGGCTTGGAATCGGCCTCCCGCCGGCCTAGCGCGCAAGCCGCCTCTGCCGGCTTAACGTCATGATATCCTTGCGATAATTCAAGAGGCGCGGGGGCTGGCTGCCGATCTGGTGTTGGCCCCGCCAGCGGCGCAGGGCCTCGGCCAGCACGTATTGGGTGACGTCGACGATGTTGAGGTGCCGGAGGGCGCTTTCGCCGCGCCAGGCCAGATCCTCCAGTTCTCCGTTGCTGCGTAGCTCGCCGCAGCAAAGCGCACCATCCGCGAGGAAGAACCGGGTGTTGAAGCGGCGCCGGGAATAGACCGGCGTGATGGCCCGGCAGAGGAAGTCGATTCCGCCGAAATCCGGCGCCAGATGCTGGGCGTGATAGGCCAGCCAGACCGGCTGATCCGCAGCGTTTGGCTTGCCGCTGCCGCCGGGCCGTCCGACCAGCAGCCCGGTCTCCTCGAAGGTCTCGCGCAAGGCGGCGCGGGGAAAGGCGAGGGGCGGACGCCGGCTGCCGCCGCTGGCGAGCTCGGCGGTGACGTTGGGATGCAGCGCTTCCGGGAAACCCGATGGCCGGTGGTCGCCGGGATCGACCCTGCCGCCCGGGGCAACGTAGATGTCCGGCAGGAACCCGGACTTGCCGTGGCGCCGGCCGAGCAGCACTTCGGCCTCGCCGCGGCCCTGGCGGATGAGAACGAGTCCGGCGGCATCGACCGGCTTCACCGGCCTCGTCCGGGCCGTCGCGTCGGGGCCGCTCAAGGCTGCAGGGGAATCTGGGAATCGCTCGGCTGGTCGCTGGCGGAGACCTGCGGCGGTTGCGCCAGATGGATCGCCTCGGCGAAGAGGTCCGGCTTGTCGAGGATCTTCATCGCCACTTCCATGTCGATGGCCTCCTCGGTCTGCCGCGCCGGGCAGATGTTGCGCAGCGCATCGAGCGCTTTGGTGTCGTCGGGCTTGGTGGCGTTGCGCTTGGCGGTCGGCACCTGCGCCATGCGGCCGTCCATCAGGTCGTGGACCAGCTGGTCGGCGTCTTCCTCGCCGACGGTGCAGACCGACGGCAGCACGCCCAGATGATGCAGGGTATAGCCGGAGGGGGCATGGAACCGCGCCCAAGTGAGGGTGATCTCGCCCTGGTTCGGCATCGGCAGCACGGTCTGGACCGTGCCCTTGCCGTAGGAGTTGCTCCCCACCACCACGGCGCGGCCGTTATCCTGCAGCGCCGCCGCGACGATCTCCGCCGCCGAGGCCGAATTGCCGTCCACCAGGGCGACGATCGGCTTGCCCTTGGTGATGTCGCCGTCGCTGGCCTCGAAATACTGATGGCTGTCGGGATGCCGGCCATGGGTGGAGACGATGCGGCCCTCGTCGAGGAACAGGTTCGACACGGATACCGCCTGGTTCAGCAGGCCGCCGGGATTCTGCCGCAGATCGATGATGTACCCCGTGAGGCGCGGGCCGATCTCGGTCTGCGCATCGGTGATCTCGCGCTTCAGGCTCTCGGTGGTCTCCGAATTGAAGCTGTAGATGCGGAAATAGGCGATCTGGCCTTCCCGTCGATAGGACACGGTCTCCGGCACCACATGGGCGCGGCTCAAAGTGACGTCGATCGGTGCCGCGACATTCTCGCGCTTCAGGGTCAGGGTCACGCGGCTGTCGACCGGGCCGCGTAGCTTGTTCACCACGTCCTGCTGGGTCAGTCCCTCGGTCGAGCTGCCGTCGATCGCGGTGATGACGTCGTCGCGCTTGACGCCCAGCCGCTCGGCCGGCGTGTAGTGCATCACCGAGATCACCCGAACGGTATTGTCCTCGACCGAAATGCGCACGCCGATGCCGCCGAAGCCGTCGCGGGTCGCGCGATTCTCCTTGGCGACCTCGGCGCTGGCATAGCGCGAGAAGGCGTCGAGCTTGCCGATGACGCCGCTGAACATCGAGGCATAGATCTTCTCGTCCGACGCGGCGCGCAGCTTCACGGATTCAGAGCGGGCATCGTCCAGCATCTCCGCCGTGGTCTCGCCCCAATCCTTGGCATCCATGCCGTCCGTGACGTCGATCGAGTCGACCGGCTGGTCCTTCACCAGCAACTCGATCTTGTTGCCGACGCGCTTGGCCGAGAGGTCGGGGTCGATTGCGGAGAGCTGCTGCAGGCCGGCCACCGCCATTGCCGGGATGTCCGGCGGCGTGATGTAGACCGCCTGGATGTCCTCGAAACCGGTGACGAACATGTCGCGGTCGAGCGCGGCTTCCGTGTCGCCGGGCGAGGTGCCGTCGGTTGAGGCGCAGGCGCCGAGCCAGAGCAGTGTCGGCAAGGCGAGCGCGGCAATCCAGCGCCGGCATGCCGGACTCTTGCCAAGTCCGGCCCCGTTCCGCTCGTGTTCCGCAATCCCAGACATATCCAATCCTGTCGGCCCAGTCCCGGCGACGCAATCTACCTAGATCGCCTTACGGTCAGGCAGGCCCAATTAAGATTAGATAAACATTAGCAGAAACGTGATGCGCCGCCAGTGGCTTGTCGGGTGGCGTGTCGGGTGACTTTTGGCGCAATCTGCGGGAAAATTATCCTCTACCGACCGCGTTTGCGGCCCTTTCCTGCCCCGCCGGGTCCCTTCGAGCCGCCGGCCTTCGGGCGGCGGCTCTTCGCCGGGCCCTGCGGCCGGCCGGTTGCACGTCCGGAGGTCCGGCCCTCGCGCCGGCCACCTGCGGCAAGGCCGGTACCGGCCTCGCTGCCGCCCTCGATCAGCTCCAGGGTGATACCGCCGGTGAGCGGCGTCGCCGCCACCAGCCGGACGGAGACCCGCTCGCCGAGCTGATAGACCCGGCCCCAGCGCCGCCCGACCAGGGCATGACGGCGTTCGTCATGATCGTAGAAGTCGCTGGGCAGGGTGGAGATCGGGATGATGCCGTCGGCGCCGCTGTCGTCGAGCACGACAAACAGCCCGAAGCGGATGACGCCGGAGATCCGCCCGCCGAAGATCTCGCCCACGCGGTTGGACAGGTAGGCGGCCGTATAGCGGTCGACCGCCTCGCGCTCGGCGGCGGCGGCGCGGCGTTCGGTGGCGCTGATATGGGCGCCGATCTCGGCAAAGTCGGTGCCCTGCGCCTTCTCCAGCGCGCCCTCGCCAAAATCATAGGCGCCGACCAGCGCGCGATGCACCAGGAGATCGGCATAGCGGCGGATCGGCGAGGTGAAATGCGCATAGCGCTGCAAAGCGAGGCCGAAATGGCCGATATTCTCCGGCGCATACTGCGCCTGGGATTGCGAGCGCAGGACCAGGCTGTTGATCATCGCGGCGTAGGGCGTGCCGGCAGCCTTCAGCAGAAGCTGGGTGAAATGCTTCGGCCGGATCACCTGGCCCTTGGCGAGCTTGAACTCGAGCCCGTCGAGGAACTCGCGCAGGGCCTCGATCCGCGCCGGATCCGGCTGGTCGTGGATCCGGTACATGCAGGGCCAGTGCTTCTTCTCCAGGGCCTCCGCCGCGGCGACATTGGCGGCGATCATGAATTCCTCGATCAGCCGGTGCGAATCCAGCCGTTGGCGGGCCTCGATCTTCGCAACCTCGCCCGCCTCGTTGATGTGGACGCGGCGCTCGGCGATGTCGATCTCCAGCGTGCCCCTGGCCTCGCGGGCCTTCAGCAGGGCCCGGAAGGCGCCGTAGAGCGGCTTGATCACCAGGTCGATGAGCGGCGCGGTGGTGTCGTCGGGGTGCCCATCCTGCGCGGCCTGCGCCTGCTCGTAGGTCAGGCGGGCCGCCGAGCGCATCAGCCCGCGCATGAAGTGGTGCCGCTTCTTGTTGCCCGCGGCGTCGATCACCATCTCGACCGCGAGCACCGGCCGCTCCTCGTGCGGGCGGAGCGAGCACCAGCCGTTCGACAGGGCCTCGGGCAGCATCGGCACGACGCGATCCGGGAAATAGACCGAATTGCCGCGCTCCCGTGCCGAGCGGTCGAGGTCGTCGTCGTTGCGCACGTAATGCGCCACGTCGGCGATGGCGACCAGGATCTTCCAGCCGCCGGGATTGGCGGGATCGTCGTCGGCGATCGCATGCACCGCATCGTCGAAATCGCGGGCATCGTCGCCGTCGATGGTGACCAGCGGCACCTTGCGCAGATCCGTGCGCTGGCCGAGCGGCGCGGACTTCGCCGCCTCCGCCTGGTCGACGGCAGCGGGCGGGAACTGGAACGGAATGCGATGCTCGGCGATCGAGATCATGCTGACCGACTTTGCGGAACCCAGCGTGCCCAGGCGCTCGATCACCCGCGCCTTGGGCAGGCCGAGATGCTTGTGCCGCGCCGGCTCCACCTCGGCCACGACGATCTCGCCGTGCACGGCACCGTTGCTGTCCCGCGCGTCGACGCCGAATTCGGTCTTCACCCGCTTGTCGGTGGGGACAATGCGGCCGTGCGCGGCGTGATGGCCGGCCTGACCCGCCGGCTTCTGGTAGAGCCCGACGACGCGCTGCGTCCGGCTCTCCAGGCGCCGGATCGGCCGCGCCTCGTAGATATCCGCATCGGTGCGCTCGAGGCGAACCAGCACCCGGTCGCCGGCGCCGAGCGGCTTGTCCAGTTTCCGGTTCTCGATCACCAGGATGCGGGGCTCGTCGTCGTCGGGCCTGACGTCGACCGGTCGCGCCCAGATGTCGCCGTCGGCATCCGGTCCGATCACCTGCACCACGGTGACTTCCGGCAATGCGCCGGCGACGCTCATCCGGCGATGCTTGCCGCGATCGACGTCGCCGCCACGCTCGAGATCCTTCAGCAGGGCTTTTAGGGCGATCCGGTCATTGCCCTTGAGGTGAAAAGCGCGGGCGATCTCGCGCTTGCCGACCGGGGTTTCGCTTTCGCGGATGAAGGCGAGGACCTGTTCCCGGGTCGGGAAGGGGACGGCCCTGGCGCGCGGCGCGGCGTCGTCGCTTCTGACCTGGCCCTTGCGGTGCGGCTTCCTAGGAGGCTTTGAATTCGATTTCGACAAAGACGAACTCGTAATCGTTGGCGTTGATGACATTGTGCTCGACGCCGACCGGCCGGTAGTAGGATTTGCCGGCGGTGAGTTCGGCGATGCGGGTTTCCTTGCCGTCATCCAGCTGCAGCCGCCCGGTCTTCATCGGCACCACGACATAGTCGTAGCTGTGCCGGTGCCAGGTGGTTTCGCCGGCGACCGGAAAGCGCCATTCGGTGACCAGCACCCGGTCGTTGTCGACCTGGACCGTGGGAATTGCCTTGGGGCGGTTGGACATTGGATCTGTGCTCAATTCGATGGTTGAGAGGCCAGACTAGCATGGTTTGGCCGCGGGTCGCGAAATCGATGCGGAAGCGGACGGCCGGGCCGGCGCGGACGCGGCCCAGCTCCTCCGAAAGGTCGGCCTCCCTGGCCGGGTCCTAGGCGGCAGTCTTCTTTGTCGCCGGCTTCTTGGCGGCGGCCTTTTTCGCCGCGACCTTCTTGGGCGCCGATTTCGGTGCGGCAGTACTCTTTGCCGCTGCCTTTTCCGCCGGCATCTTTTGTGCCGGGGCGGTGGTGCCGGCGTCCTTGGCCGCAGCCTTCTTGGCGGCCTTTTTTGCGGCGGGCTTCTCGGTCGCCTTCTTTGCCGCAACCTTCTTGCCCTTCTTGCCGGTCGCCCCGGCTTCGACCCGGGCGGCGATCAGATCCATCGCCTGTTCGACGGTGACGGCGGAAGGTTCGATCGACTTCGGCAGGGTGGCGTTGATGGCGCCCATCTTCACATAGGGGCCATAGCGGCCCTCGTGCAGCGAGATGGTCTCGCCGGATTGCGGATGCTTGCCGATCTCCTTGCCCGGCGGGGCGGCGTTGCGGCCGCGCCCCTTGCTTTCCTGGGCGAGGATCTCGACCGCGCGGTTCATGCCGATCGCCAGCACGTCGTCGTCCTTGGGGATCGACTTGTACTTGCCGTCATGCTGCAGATAGGGGCCGAAACGGCCGATGCCGGCGAGGATCGGCTTCTTGGTCTCGGGATGCTCGCCGACGGTCCGCGGCAGGGCCAGCAGCTTCAGGGCGGTATCGAGATTGACCTGGTCGGGGGTGATCGCCTTCGGCAGCGAGACCCGCTTCGGCTTGGTGCCGGCCTCGGCATCGGCTTCGCCGAGTTGCACATAGAAGCCGTAGGGACCCTTGCGCAGGGTCACGTCCTGGCCCTGGCCGTTGTCGCCCAGGGATTGCGGGCCGGCCGAGCCGTTGGCGATCTCCTCGGCGGTCTGCACCGCCAGCGGCTTGGTGAAGCGGCATTCCGGATAGTTGCTGCAGCCGATGAAGGCGCCGTTCTTGGCGAGCTTGATGCCGAGCTGGCCGGCGGTGCAGGCCGGGCAGAGGCGCGGCTCCTTGCCATCGCCGAGGTCGGGGAAGAAATGCGGCGCCAGGGTGTCGTTCAGCACGTCGATGACGACCGAGCGCTTGCCGATGCCCTTATCGAGGAAGCTGACCGCCTCGCTCATCGAGAGCAGCTTGCCGGTGCCGGAATCCTCGCTGTGGAGCTGGCTGAAGTCCTTCCAGAATTCCGCCAGCACCTGCTTCCAGTCGGCGCGGCCGCCGGAAATGTCGTCGAGCTTCTCCTCGAGATCGGCGGTGAAGCCGTATTGCACATAGCGGTCGAAGAAGCTGGTGAGGAAGGTGGTGACGATGCGCCCGCGATCCTCCGGGATCAGGCGCCGCTTCTCCAGCTTCACATAGGCGCGGTCCTCGAGGGTCTGCAGGATCGAGGTATAGGTCGAGGGCCGGCCGATGCCGAGTTCCTCCAGGCGCTTGATCAGCGAGGCCTCGCTGAAGCGCGGCGGCGGCTGGGTGAAATGCTGGTCGGCCTTGACGTCCTGGGCGGCGACCTTGTCGCCCTCCTTCAGATTGGGCAGGCGGCGGCCGCTGTCGTCGTCTTCCTGCGGGTCGTCGCGATCCTCCTGGTAGAGGGTGAGGAAGCCGTCGAACTTGATCACCGAGCCGGTGGCCCGCAGCACCTGCTGCTTGTCGGCGCTGGCGATGTCGATCGCCACCTGGTCGAGCTCGGCGCTTTCCATCTGCGACGCGAGGGTGCGCTTCCAGATCAGGTCGTAGAGCTTGAATTCATCGTCGCGCAGGTACTTCTTGATGTGCTCGGGCCGGCGGAAGAGATCGGTCGGCCGGATCGCCTCATGGGCTTCCTGGGCGTTCTTGGCGGTGGACTTGTAGACCCGCGGCACGTCCGGCAGGTAGTTCTTGCCGTATTGCTCGCCGATCAGCTTGCGCCCGGAATCGATGGCGTCCTGGCTGAGGGCGACGCCGTCGGTGCGCATGTAGCTGATGACGCCGACCGTCTCGCCGCCGAGGTCGACGCCCTCATAGAGGCGCTGGGCGATCTTCATGGTCTGGGCGGCGCCGAAGCCGAGCTTGCGCGAGGCCTCCTGCTGCAGCGTCGAGGTGGTGAAGGGCGGGAAGGGGTTGCGCTTCACCGTCTTGCGCTCGACGCTGGAAATGGCGAAAGGCGCGCCGGCCTTCACCTTGGCGGCGGCGGCTTCGGCCAGGGCCTGGGTCGGCAGGTCGAACTTGTCGAGCTTCTTGCCGTCGAGATGGGTGAGCCGGGCGGTGAAGCTGGCGCCGTCGGCGGTGGTCAGCACCGCCTCGATGGTCCAGAATTCCCGTGCCTTGAAGGCCTCGATCTCGGCCTCGCGCTCGCAGATGATGCGGAGCGCCACGGACTGGACGCGGCCGGCCGAGCGGCTGCCCGGCAGCTTGCGCCAGAGGACCGGCGAGAGGGTGAAGCCGACGAGATAGTCCAGGGCCCGGCGGGCGAGATAGGCGTCGACCAGTTCCTGGTCGATCTTGCGCGGATGGGCGATGGCGTCGAGGACCGCCCGCTTGGTGACCTCGTTGAAGGCGACCCGCTCCATCGGGAGCTTCTGCAGGCCTTTTTTCGCCCGCAGTTCCTCGACGATGTGCCAGGAGATGGCCTCGCCTTCGCGATCGGGGTCGGTGGCGAGGATCAGCTTCTCGGCGCCCTGGGCGGCGGCGGCGATCTCCTTCAGCTTCTGGGCGCCGCGGCCCTCGACCTCCCAGCTCATCTCGAAGCCCTCGTCGGGGCGGACCGAGCCGTCCTTCGACGGCAGGTCGCGGACATGGCCGAAGCTGGCCAGGACGTGATAGTCGCTGCCCAGGTATTTGTTGATGGTCTTGGCTTTGGCTGGTGACTCGACGACGACGACCTTCATGAGATCTACGCTGCTCGCACTCTATATAAGGGGCGTCGGAACCCCCGCGGCCCTGGCGAAAACGAGGACGCGGGCAAGGGAAGGAAAGCCCTAGGCGGCTTGCATCAACAGGGAAACCCGGTTGCCGGGATGGCGTTCCAGGCGACCTGCCAGATCCAATTCCAGCAGCACCATACCCATAATGGGCGCAGAGCAATGACACTGCCGGAGGAGTTCGTCAACAGCCACCGGGCTGGGGCCGAGCAGGGAGACGACCTCGGCGCGGGTTTGATCGGTCTCATTAGTTGTTTTAAAATCAATATCTTGACCATGGATTTCAATTTTTTTGTCGAAGCCGGATAGAGGGCTCCTGGCCTGGCCCAGATGATCCAGGATATGACCAAAGTCCTCGACCAGGAGGGCGCCTTCGCGGATCAGCCGGTTGGTGCCCTGGCAGCGCGGGTCGAGCGGCGAGCCTGGCACCGCCATCACCTCGCGGCCCTGGTCGAGGGCGAATCGGGCGGTGATCAGGGAGCCGGACTTCAGTGCCGCCTCGACGACGACCACGCCCGTGGACAGTCCGGAAATGATGCGGTTGCGCCGCGGGAAATGCCGGGATTGCGGCACGGTGCCGGGCGGCAATTCGGCCAGGATCGCCCCTTCCGCGGCCAGGCGGGCGAACAGGCCGGCATTCTCCGGCGGGTAGAGGACGTCGATCCCGCCGGCCACAACGGCGAGTGTGCCGCCTGAAGCGCCATTCGGACCGATGGCGGCGTTGAGTGCGCCGTGATGCGCGGCGGTGTCGATGCCCCGCGCCATCCCGCTCACCACCGTGCATCCATGTTCGGTGAGGCCCCGGGCCATGTCTTCGGCAATGCGCCGGCCATTGGCTGAGGCATTGCGCGCGCCGACGACACCAACCATCGGATTTTGCAGTAAATCCATATGGCCGAGAATGCCGATCAGCGGCGGGGCATCCTCGGTGGCGGCGAGGCTTCCGGGATAGTCCGGCTCGATCAGGGCCAGCAGCCGCGCACCCGCTTTTGCCCAGGCGGCAAGTTCGCCGGCGGCGATGCCGGCCGGGCAGGGCTTCAGCGGACGGCGCCGCCCCGCCCGTCTGGCAAGGTCGGGCAGGGCCTCCAGGGCCCGGCCGGCGCTGCCAAAGCGCCGCAGCAGCTCGCGGAAGGTCACCGGACCCACGCCCTCGGTGCGGGCGAGACGGAGCCAGTCGAGGCGGTCGCGGTCGGTGAAGGGCGGGTCGCGGCGGATCATGGCGCAAATCTAGGGCGTCGCCAGAGGATCATCAATAGGGGAAATATATATAAAACTACAACTTCAGGTAGTCGGCTTCTTCTTGCCGATCTTCGGCTCTTCGCCCTTCAGCAGGCGTCGGATGTTCTGGTGATGGCGGATCCAGACCAGGACGGCGAGGAAGCCGGCGAAAACCGCCTGCCGGGGATCGCCGAAGGCCAGGGCAAAGATGGGTGACAGGGCGAGGGCGAGCAGGGCTGAGAGCGAGGAATAGCGGAACAGTACGGCGACCAGCAGCCAGGTCAGGCAGGCCGCGAGCCCCACCATCCAGTTCACCGCCAGCAGGGTACCGAGGCTGGTCGCCACCCCCTTGCCGCCCTTGAACTTCAGCCAGACCGGAAAGAGGTGGCCGAGCATCGCCCCGGCCCCGGCGAAGATCCCAAGGCCGGGATCGACATATTGTGCGATCAGCACGGCGACACCGCCCTTGCCGCCGTCCAGCAGCAGGGTGGCCAGGGCCAGGCCCTTGTTCCCGGTGCGCAGCACGTTGGTGGCGCCGATATTGCCGGACCCGATCTTCCGGATGTCGCCCAGCCCTGCCATCCGCGTCAGCACCAGGCCGAAAGGGATGGAGCCCAGCAGGTAGCCGAGGATCAGGGCGGCGGCGACCGGCAGGGGACCGCCGAAGCCGATGCCGATATCCGACATCAGGCGCCCCCCTCATGGCTGAAGACCAGGCGGCCATCGACGAAGGTCTTCAGGGCCAGGCCCTGGACCGGCCGGCCGTCATAGGGCGAGTTCTTCGACTTGCTGCGTGAACTTCGCCACGTCGATGCGGTGCGGCCGGTCGGGGTCGAACAGCACCAGGTCGGCGGGCGCCCCCTTGGCGAGGCGGCCCTGGGGCAGCCCAAGGATCTCGGCCGGGCGGATGGTCAGGCGTCTTCAGCAGGTTCGAGCAGCGAGACCGAGCCCTTGTGGTAGAGCTCGAGGCTGATCGGCAGCAGGGTCTCGAGGCCGATGATGCCCGCCGCCGCCTGGGCGAAGGGCACGCGCTTGCTCTCGACATCGTGCGGCGCGTGGTCGCTGGCGATGCAGTCGATCGTACCGTCGGCCACCGCGGCGGCGACGGCGCGTCGATCGGTCTCGCTGCGCAAAGGCGGCGAGAGCTTGGCGAAGGTGCGGTAGTCGCCGACCTCGTTCTCGTTCAGCGAGAAATACGGCGGCGCGGTATCGCAGGTGACGCGCAGCCCGCTCCTGCTTCGCCCGGCGGATCGCCTCGACGGCGGCGGCGGTGGAGACATGGGCGGCGTGATAGCGCGCGCCCGACATCTCGCACCAGATGCAGGTCGCGCTCGATCATCATCACCTCGGCGCAGGCGGGAATGCCGGGGAGGCCGAGGCGGGTCGACGAGTTCGCCGTTGTTCATCGCGCCGCCTGCGGCAAGGCGCGGCTCCTCGGGATGCTGCACGATCAGCAGATCGAAGTCCTTGGCGTAATAGAGCGCGCGGCGCATCACCTGGCGCATCGGCCACCGCCTTCAGCGCATCGGTGAAGCCCAGCGCGCCGCTTTCCGCCAGCAGGCCATCTCCACCAGCTCCTTGCCGCCGAAGCCGCGGGTCAGCGCGCCGTAGCAGTAGATCTTGCTGCGCCGGTTCTCGCGGGCGCGCCGGGCGATGAACTCGACGCCGGCCACGTCGTCGATCACCGGATGGGTGTTGGGCAGCGTGACCATGGTGGTGATGCCGCCGGCCGCGGCGGCGAGGCTGCCGGTCTGCGAGCGTCTCCTTGTGTTCCTCGCCGGGCTCGCGCAGCTGGACGCGCATATCGACCAGGCCGGGCGCCAGGACGTGGCCGGCGCAGTCGACGATCTCGGCATCCTCCGGCGCGCCGGCGCCGGGTGACCTGTGGTCCGAGATCGCGGATCACGCCCGTCCTCGATCAGCAGGCCGCCCTTCTCGTCGCGATTGGCAGCTGGGATCGACCAGCCGCGCATTGACGCAGGACCAGCGGACGCAGCTGCGTTCTTCGGCGGTTTCCCGGTGGCCTGCGTGCGGGCTCATTGGTTCGCCGCCGTCAGGCTGCGGGTGAGCGCATCGAGGCAGGCCATGCGCACGGCGACGCCCATCTCGACCTGCTCGCGGATCACCGAGCGGTTGATGTCGTCGGCGACCTCGGAGTCGATCTCGACGCCGCGGTTCATCGGCCCGGGATGCATGATCAGGGCGTTCGGCTTGGCGACCGAGAGCTTCTCGTAGTCGAGGCCGAAATAGCGGAAATACTCGCGGATCGAGGGCACATAGGCGCCCTGCATGCGCTCGAGTCTGCAGGCGCAGCATCATCACGATGTCGACGTCCTTCAGCCCCTTGCGCATATCCGTGAAGACCTCGACGCCCATGCGGTCGATGCTGGACGGCATCAGGGTCGGCGGTGCGATGACCCGCACCCGGGCGCCCATGCGTGGTCAGCAGATGGATGTTCGAGCGCGCGACGCGGCTGTGCAGGATGTCGCCGCAGATCGCCACCAGCAGCCCCTGCAGCCTGCCGCGGCGGCGGCGGATGGTGAGCGCGTCGAGCAGCGCCTGGGTCGGATGCTCGTGGCGGCCGTCGCCGGCATTGATCACCGCGCAGTTGACCTTCTGCGGACAGCAGCTTGACGGCGCCGGATTCCGGATGCCGCACGATCAGCACGTCGGGCCGCATGGCGTTCAGCGTCATCGCCGTGTCGAGCAGCGTCTCGCCCTTCTTGATCGAGCTGGTGCCGACCGACATGTTGATGACGTCGGCGCCGAGCCGCTTGGCCGGCGAGCTCGAAGGAGGTGCGGGTGCGCGTCGAGTCCTCGAAGAACAGGTTCATCACCGTCCGGCCGCGCAGCAGTCCCCGGGTGCGCTCGTCATCCTTCGAAAGATCGGCGTAAGTATCTGAAAGATCGAGCAGCCTGGTGATCTCTTCCGCCGAAAGCCCTTCGATTCCCAGCAGGTGCCGGTGCGGGAAGAAGGCGGTCGGGCGGTGGGCTGGGGTGCTCATCGAGCGCGCATCATATTCCCCGCAGCCCCCGCGTCAACGATTCGCGCCGGGATTCCCGGCTGGTCAGATGATTTTCTTCGCCTTCAGGGTCTCGATCTCCGGATCCTGGAGATGCAGCAGTTCCTGCAGCACCTCCACGGTGTGCTGGCCGCAGGTCGGCGGCGGCAGGCGGTAGTCGACCGGGGTCTCGGACAGCTTGATCGGGCAGCCGATGAGGTCGACATGGCCGGAACTGGCCGAAGGATGCGGCATCGAGATCTTCATCTGCCGGTGCAGCACCTGGGGATCGGCGAAGACCTGGTCGATGTTGTTGACCGGGCCCACCGGCACGCCCAGCTTCGACAGCCCGTCGATCCAGTATTTCTGCGTCTGCTTCGCCGTGACGGCGTTGAGCATCTTGTAGAGTTCCACCCGGTTCCGCACCCGGGCCGGGTTGGTTTTGAACTTCTCGTCCCGTGCCCAGTCGGCGACGCCGGCGAATTCGCAGAACTTCTCGAACTGACCGTCATTTCCGACGGCGAGGATGAAGAAGCCGTCGGAACTCGGCACCACCGAATAGGGCACGATGGTCGGGTGCTCGTTGCCGGTGCGCGGCGGCACCTGGCCCGAGATCAGGTATTGCAGGCCGATATTGGCCAGCCAGCCGACCTGGGAATCCAGCAGGCTCATGTCGATATACTGGCCCTGGCCGGTCAGCGAGCGGTGATGCAGGGCGGCGAGGATCGCGGTGGTGGAGTAGATGCCGCAGACGATGTCGGTGACGGCGACGCCGACCTTCACCGGCGGCCCGTCCGGGGTGCCGGTGACGCTCATGATGCCGCCCATGCCCTGGGCGAGGAAATCGTAGCCGGCGCGCGGCGCATAGGGGCCGGTCTGGCCGAAGCCGGTGATCGAGCAGTAGATCAGCCGCGGGAAGTCGAACTTCAGGTCCTCGTAGCTGAGGCCGTATTTCGCCATGTCGCCGACCTTGAAATTCTCGACGAAGATGTCGCAGCGCGCGATCAGCCGCTTCGCCAGTTCCTGGCCCTCGGGCTTGGCGACATCCAGCGTCACCGAGCGCTTGTTGCGGTTGATCGCCAGGTAGTAGCTGCTCTCGCTGGTATCGGCGCCGGCGGCGTCCTTCAGGAAGGGGGGGCCCCATTTGCGGGTGTCGTCGCCCTGGCCCGGCCGCTCGATCTTGATGACATCCGCACCGAGATCGCCGAGCAGCTGTGTCGCGGTCGGACCGGCCAGGATGCGCGAGAGATCGAAGACGCGAAGGCCGGTGAGCGGTCCTGACATGGAATCTCCCTGGGACAGTGGCTGGCTGCCACTGTCGTCGGGCGTCACGGCAAAATCAAGCGGGCATTGGCGGCGCGGTGCCCGTGCCGGTGCCCGTGGCGGTGCCGTCAGTCCCGGCGCGCCAAGGCAACATAGGCGCCGAGGCCAACCAGAACCGAGCCCGAGACCCAGTTCTGCAGCTTCAGGAAGATCGGCCGGCGGCGCATCAAGCTGGCCGCCTTGCCGCTGGCCAGCGCGACCAGGGCATCGCAAGGAATGGCGGTCAGGGTGACGATGGCGCCGAGCAGCAGCAGTTGTGGCGCGACCGGTCCCGCCGCCGGCGCAACGAATTGCGGCAGGAAGGCGAGGAAGAACAGGGCCGTCTTCGGATTGAGGATCTCGACCAGGCAGCTCTCGGCATAGATCCGGCGCAGCGGCTTCCGCGGAAAGCCGATACCGTCGCCGATCGGCTGCGGCCGGGTGAGGAAATGCTTTGCCCCGAGATAGACCAGATAGGCGGCGCCGGTCAGTTTCAGTGCGGCGAAGGCGAAGGGCGAATAGCGCAGGACGACCGCCAGGCCCAGCGAGGTCACCACCACATGGAACAGGCTGCCGGTCGCCAGGCCCGCCGTCGCCGTCAGCCCGGCCGAGATGCCCTGGGCGATGCTGCGCGACATGACATAGAGGTTGGAGGGGCCGGGCGAGATGTTCATCGCCAGGGCGGCCAGGGTGAAGATGAGCAGGGTTTGTGTGCTGGGCATCGAGGGCTCAATCGGTTGCAGGGAAGGCGCCATCATCGGCGGGGCGGCGGCGGCCGGCAAGAGCCGGATCGCAGGGCGAGGAAGGGCCACTTCGCCTATCGGCTCGCGGCAAGCCGATCCAGCGCGCCCTGCAGGATGAAGGCGGCGGCGCTCTGGTCGACGATCTTCGCGCGTTTTGCCCGGGTGAGGTCGGCCTCGATCATGCCGCGGGTCACCGCCATGGTGGAGAGCCTCTCGTCCCAAAAGGCGATCGGGAGATCGCGCAGCAGCAGGAGATTGGCGGCGAACTGCCGGACCGACTGGCAGCGCGGTCCCTCGCTGCCGTCCATGTTCAGCGGCAGGCCGATCACCAGGCCGCCGATCTGGCGTTCGGCCATCACGGCCAGCAGTGCCTTGGCATCGGGCTGGAATTTCGTCCGGCGGATGGTGGTGAGCGGCGAGGCCACCATATGGCCGGGATCGCCGATGGCGATGCCGATGGTCTTCGCGCCGAGATCGAGCCCGGCCAGGCGCGCGTGGCGCGGCAGGGCGGCGACGAGATCGGGAATGCCGGCGTGGATCATGCGCCTTGATTGTCACGGCGCGGCGGCGCGGTCAATCCGGCAGCAGCGCGGTGATCTCGCGGCGGAAGGGGACGGCCTCGCCGATCGCCGGGGCGTCGAGCTCCTCGGCGAACTTCCGCCCGGCATAGACCGCGGCGGCGATGGTGGAGGGTCCCCAGGCATCGCCGGCGCAGGTGACCGAGGCGATGCCGGCATCGGCCCAGGCCGCCTGCCGCGCCAGCAGGTCGCGGTAGAGCCCGTCCTCGGGCAGGCGCGCGGTCACCGCGACCAGGCTTTCGCAGGCGATCCGGCTGCGGCGGTCGGTGTAGACGCAGGCCAGCTCGGCGCTGCCCGGAGCGACGCCGGCCACTGCCTTGCTGACCACGATCTCGACGCCGAGCTCGATCAGCCGTGCCTGGATCTTCGCCTGTTCCAGGGTGGCGCGGGTCCAGGTCGAGGCCTCGGAGGCCGGCGTCACCAGGGTGACCTGGCGGCCGTCCCGGACCAGCAGTTCGGCCAGCACGCCGCCCATGTAATAGTGGTCGTCATCATAGAGCAGGACCTGGCGGCCATGCGGCCGCTTGCCCGCCATCAGGTCGTCCGGCGTCAGCACCTCGACCCCGGGTGCGATCGGCATCGGCAGCAGGTGGAAATGCGAAACGCCGTCGCGGCGCCAGGCGGCGCCGGTCGCCACCAGCACATGGTCGAAACCGAATTCCAGCACCTGATCGGCATCCAGCCGGCTGTCGAAATAGGTCTCGACATTCGGCATCTTGGAAAGCTGGTAGGCGCGATAGTCCCGCACCCGGCCCCAGGCGGAGAGGCCGGGGAGTTTCGCCTCCCGGGCGACGCGCCCGCCGAGTTCGGTGGTCGCCTCGGCGAGGGCGACCGCATAGCCGCGCTGGCCGAGGGCGCGGGCGGCCTCGAGCCCGGCCGGCCCGGCACCGACGACCAGCACCTTGGCCGCGGATTCCTTCGCCCGGATGTATTCCGGGTGCCAGCCGCGCCGCCATTCCTCGCCCATGGCGGGATTCTGCGTGCAGCGGCTGGGCGACATGGTCATGTCGCCGGAGACGCAGATGTTGCAGCCGATGCATTCGCGGATGTCGTCGATCCGCCCCTCGTCGATCTTCAGCGGCAGGAACGGATCGGCGATCGAGGGCCGTGCCGCGCCGATCAGGTCGAGGATGCCCTGTTTCACCTGGCGCACCATCTGGTCCGGCGAGGTGAAGCGGCCGACGCCGACCACCGGCCGGGAGGTGAGCTGCTTCACGCCCCTGACGAATTCCTCCTCGGCCGCCTCGTCGACGAAGCGCGAGGTGCGGGAGTCGTTTTCCCAGGACCCGAGGGTGAGGTCCCAGAGGTCCGGCACCTCCGCCATGCGCCCGACCACCTCCTCCATCTCGGCCTTGTGGATGCCGTCGGGGCCGATCAGCTCGTCCATCGCCAGGCGCACCGAGACGGCGCAGCGGTCGCCGATCGCCGACTTCACCTCCTCGGTGACCTCGCGCAGCAGGCGCATGCGGTTCTCGATGCTGCCGCCGTATTCGTCACTGCGCTGGTTGTACCGCCGGGAGAGGAAGTACTGCAGGATGCTGAAGCCGTGTGCCGCATAGATGACGGCGAGGTCGAAGCCGGCCTGCTTCGCGCGGAGGGCGCCGGCGCGATACCACTTGATGAGATTGCGGATGTCGGACTTGTCCATCGCGCGCGCCTGCACCGGATCGTAGGTGAAGCTGGCGATCGGCAGGGCGCTCGGCGCCAGCGGCGTCTCGCGGCTGTAGAAATTCGCGCCGTTGGGGCCGCTGAAGACCAGCTCGATCCCGGCCAAGGCGCCGTTGGCCTGGGCGGCTGCACTCATCTTGGCGAGGGCGGGGATGTCGCGGTCGTCCCAGAGGCGCAGCTCGATGAAGGGGGTGATCTCGGAGCTGTAGTGGATCTCCGCCTGCTCGGTGCAGACCACGCCCCAGCCGCCGGCCGCCTTGTTGCCGCGCATCTTCGCCGCGGCGGAAGGGTCGCGGTATCCCTGGCCGTTGCAATGCGGCACCTGGAAGAAGCGGTTCCGGGTGGTGACCGGACCGATCTTCACCGGTTCGAAGAGGATGTCGTAGCGCGGATCGCGTCCCAAGATATGTCGGTCCTTCAGGTCAGGTCGGCCGGCGCGGCTGCCGGCCCGCGGACGGTTGAGGTATTGGCGGCCTTGAGCATGGTGGATTTTCCGGTCGGATCAATGGCGCGGGCGCAGAATGCAGGACGGCGTAGCATCCGGAAAATCGTATTAATGTAAATACTGCAAAGGAAAATCCGATGCTAGGCCCGGCCTGGCCGGTTGCCGTCGAGGGCGCGCAGCAGGCGCCAGGCCAGCAGCAGGGCCGCCGCCGCCAGGACCGCGCCGCCGCCGAACAGGATCAGCGAGGCATCGGCCACCACCTCCACCGTCAGCGGCTTGTCGAGGCCGACGCTGTTGCCGATCAGCCCGGCCAGGGCGGCGCTGACCGCCCCGCCGAGCCCGCCCAGGGTCGGGATCGCGGCCGAGGTCGCGTCCTCCTCGCCGGGATCGGTGGCGGCCATGATCCGCTGGGTCAGGAAGGCGAAGGAGATGCCGAAGCCGAGGCCGATGAAGACCATGGCGACGGCGATGATCGGCAGTGGCTGGGCGGCGATGGTGACGGCGAGGCCGGCCAGGCCGATGGTCAGGAAGGCCGGCCCGGCCAGGATGGCGGCGCCGTGCCAGCGCGCCGCCAGCGGCGCCACCAGCATCGCCGAGAGCGACCAGGCCAGGGCATGGATGGCGCCGAAATACCCGGCCACGATCGGCTCCAGGCCGCGATGCACCTGCAGCAGATAGGGTCCGTAGACATAGACCGCGGATTCCGAGAGCGGCATCAGCAGCATCACCCAGAGGCCGAGCGCCACCGGCCGGTGATAGCCGGGGAATGCGGTGGGAAAGAGCCGCGGCAGGCTGCGGCGGTCGATGGCGAAGGTCACGGCGATCAGCCCGATGCCGAGGATCACCGCCGCCACGCCGAGGATGTCGCTGCCCAGCCGGTCGACGACGGCGATCGCCATGACGCCCGCGGCGAGCAGGCCGAGGCGCAGCAGCGGCGCCTTGTGGCGCTCCGCCTCGACATGCTTGCGGTCGCGCAGGATGATCCAGCCGAGCAGCATCATCGGCAGCGGCAGCAGCGCCGAGCCGAGGAAGGCGCCGCGCCAGGTGAAGGCCTCGGTCAGCCAGCCGCCGAACAGCGGGCCGAGCATCACCGCCAGCGCCCAGGTGATCGCCTCGACGCCGGCGACCCGGGGGACCAGCGCATTGTCGAACAGCTCGCGCACCAGGGCATAGCTGAGCGCCACCAGGAAGCCCTCGGCAACGCCCTGGATGGCGCGTCCGAGCAGGATCCAGCCCACCGCCGGCGCCGCCGCGGCGATCAGCCCGCCGAGGACCACGGTCAGCCCGGCGCCCATCATCGCCGTGCGGGCGCCGAAGCGCGCCTTCACCGGCGCCAGCATGGCGCCGCCGAGGATCGAGGTGACGAGATAGAGGCTGGTCGCCCAGCTGAGATAGGCCGCCGCGTCGAGCTCCTTGACGGCGCTCGGCATGGCGGTGCTCGCCATGTACCAGATCGTCGCATGCAGCCCGACGCCGAGATTGACCAGGATCAGGGGCGCCAGGTTGTGCCGGCGCAGGAGGACGGCGGTGTCGGTCATGCTCGGGTCTTCCGGCGGTCGACGGGCAGGCGGGGTGCCGGCGCATCGGCAAGGGCAAGCCGTTATATCTGCCGCTAAAAAAGAAAGCAATCGCTTTTCAAATTACCGGACCCGTGCTAAGCAGGCGGCATGGAAGACCGCGCCGCCACCCGTCTGCTCTACGCGCTGAAATCCGCCGGACCGCAGACCGCCGCGGCGCTCGGGCGGCGCCTCGGCATGACCGCGGTCGGTGCCCGCCAGCATCTGGCGCGGCTGCTGGCGGCGGGCCTGGTCGCCTTCGCGGAACACCGGGAATCGGTCGGCCGGCCGAAGCGGGTCTGGTCGATCACCGAGGCCGGGGACCGGCGCTTCCCCGACAATCATGCCGGCCTCACCCTGGACCTCATCGACGCCATCCGCGCCACCCTGGGCGAGGCGGGCCTGGAGCGGATCATCGCGGCGCGCGAGCGCCAGGCGCTGAAGGCCTATCGCGCCAGGCTGGCCGGTGCCGACACGCTGCGGGACAAGGTGAAGCGCCTCGCCGACCTGCGCAGCGACGAGGGCTACATGGCCGAGCTGCAACGCGACCGGACGGGGTTCCTGCTGGTCGAGAACCACTGCCCGATCTGCGTCGCCGCCAAGGCCTGCCAGGGCTTCTGCCGCTCGGAGCTGCAGCTCTTCCGCGACGCCCTCGGCCCCGGGGTCGCGGTCGAGCGCGGCGAGCACATCGTCGCCGGCGCCAGGCGCTGCGCCTATCGGATCCGCCCGGCGGACTAGCTATTTCAGGTTGAGCCGGTAGTAGTTCTGGGCCCGCCGGAAGACGCGGTTGGGGAAGTCCGCATCCGGCAGGCCGCGGATGGCGCCGCAGATGTCGTCGCGCACCTCCGGCACCAGGCGGTAGTACTGGTGCCACTGCTCGTCCTGCCGCGCGCCGTTCTTCAGCTTGCGGTTGGCGGCCGAGCAGTTGACGAAGGTGATGTTGCTGGCAGCGAAGCTGGTCTTGTCCGGCGGTCCGTCGACGCCGAGACGCCCGACGCCATGCACCGCCCGGCTGATCGTGGTCAGCGGGATGTCCATGTTGTTGTAGTAGAGATAGACCCGGTCGGCGATGGCGAGGGCGGGTGCGAGGCCGTCCGGGCGCGACAGCGCATCGGCATCCTCGTCGGAGGCCAGCAGGAAGACCCGGTCGATCAGCTCCGCCAGCCGGCGCGGCGGGATCTGCCCCGGCGCGGTGCCGATCGCCGATTGCAGGCCGGTGCGCAGGAAGTGGTTGCCCATGCTGTGGGCCATCAGGCTGATCCGCCGGCCGGCGCGGGCGCGCTTGAAATCGGCGAGGATCGGCAGTAGCGCCTGCAGGAAGCTGCGGAAGCCGCCGCCCGAGGCGCCGGAATTGCGGTAGTCGCTGCGATAGGCGTCGACGGTGAGGCTGCCCTGCGACGGCCAGGTGAAGGCGAGCACGGTCGAGGCGACCTTCTTCGGCCCGGAATTGAACCACTTGCCCAGCATGCCGGCGCGCATCGCCACCTCGCGGAAGCGATAGTCGAAGCCGTGCAGGTAGATCAGCAGATGATCCGGCGCGCCGCCGACGATCTCCGCCTGCAAGGCAGGGCGGAAGGTGCCGGGGGAGAGCGCATCGATGCTCAGGTTGGAATTGCCGATCTCGCTCTCGTCGGCCACGGAGGCGAGAACGGCGCGGCCGAAGGTGACCGCGCCGTCCGGGCTGAAATCGGTGCCGAAATTGTTCGGCACGGGGCTGGCGATCGGGTTCCGGTTGGTGCCGAAATAGACAGGGAACGCCATGTCGATTTCTCCTCCAGGTCGGACCCGCCGCTTCGCCGCCCCGCTTCGCAACCCCGGCTCCGTCACCTCGGCCGGGCCGTGCAGCTACTTCCTGCCGGCGATGTCCTTCGCCGTCAGGTCGAGGGCCTGCTTGGCGATGGTCATGAACTCGTCGACATGCGCCTTGGTCCAGGTCAGCGGCGGCGAGAGCAGCATGGTGTCGCGGGTCGCCCGCATCACCAGGCCGAGCCGGAAGCAATGGTCGCGGCAGATCGTGCCGGTATCGCCGAGCGGCTCGAAGGTCTTGCGGGTCTTCTTGTCCTTGACCAGCTCGATGGCGCCCATCAGGCCGACATTGCGCACCTCGCCGACCAGGGGATGGTCGAGGAACTCGGCGAGCCGCTTCGTCAGATAGGGCCCGGTCTCGGTCTTCACCCGCTCGATCAGCTTCTCCTCGCGCAGGATGCGGATGTTCTCGATCGCCACCGCGCAGGAGACCGGATGGCCGGAATAGGTGTAGCCGTGGTTGAAGTCGCCCATCGAGTTCAGCACCTCGGCGACGCGGTCGGCCATCATGATGGCGGAGAGCGGCTGGTAGCCCGAGGTGATGCCCTTGGCCAGGGTCATGAAATCCGCCTCGATGTTGTAGTGTTCCGAGGCGAACCAGTGGCCGGTGCGGCCGAAGCCGCAGATCACCTCGTCGGCGATCAGCAGCAGGTCGTACTTCCGGCAGATCTTCTGGATCTCCGGCCAGTAGGTGCTGGGCGGCACGATGACGCCGCCGGCGCCCTGGATCGGTTCGCCGATGAAGGCGGCGACGTTCTCCGCCCCCAGTTCCAGGATCTTGTCCTCCAGCGCCTTGGCGCAGAGCCGGCCGAAATCCTCCGGCGTGCTGTCGCCGCCCTCGCCGAACCAATAGGGCTGGCGGATGTGGACGAAGCCGGGCAGCGGCAGGTCGGCCAGGGCATGCATGTAGTTCATGCCGCCGAGCGAGGCCGCCACCATGGTCGAGCCGTGATACCCGTTGACCCGGCTGATGATGGTCTTCTTCTTCGGCTGCTTTTTCACGTTCCAGTAGGTGCGGACCATGCGCACGATGGTGTCGTTCGCATCCGATCCCGACTGGCCGTAGAATACGTGGTTGAACTGCTTCGGCGTCATGTCGACCAGCAGCTTGGAAAGCTCGGCCACCGGCGGATGCGTGGTCTTGAAGAAGGTGTTGTAGTAGGGCAGCTCCATCAGCTGCTTGTAGGCGACGTCGGCGATCGACTTGCGGCCGTAGCCGACATTGACGCACCACAATCCGGCGAAGCCGTCGAGCAGCTTCTGGCCCTCGGAATCGAACAGGTAGGTGCCCTCCGCCTTGGCGATCACCCGGCTGCCGATCTTGTGCAGCTGGTCGTGATCGGTGAAGGGATGCATGTGATGGCGGTCCTGGGCCTGCCACTCGCGGGTGGAATTGCGCAGCGGTTGAGCGGTCATCGGGGAATTCCTTTCGGCTGACGGATCTGACGAGGCGCCGGCGGCAAGGCCGTCCGGCGGCAATGGGGGCTTCGCCGGGTGCCGTCAGGGATTGAAATTGATCCGCGCGGTCAGGATCAGGATCTCGGCCCGCAGCGACCGCCGGCCGCAGCCCCAGGAAACGTCCCGGGGCCGGATTCCGGCGGGCGGCATGGTCGCGGTCATGCGGTCGCGTGGGGTCATGGCTTCCAGTCTAGGACGGGATCAGACGTTCAGCAACAGGTGCTCGCGCTCCCAGGAGCTGATGACATTCTGGTAGGCCTCGAGCTCGGCGGTCTTCACCACCCTGAGGGCGTTCATGAACTTCTCGCCGAGCAGCGGCTTGATCGGCCGGCAGGCCATGAACTTCTGCAGCGCCTCGTAGGCGGTCTTCGGCAGCGTATGCGCCATGCGATAGGCGCTACCCTCGATCTGGTCGGCCGGCTTCAGCCGCTCGGTCATGCCGAGATAGCCGCAGAGCAGCGACGCCGCCATGGCGAGATAGGGATTGGCGTCGGCGCCGGCGAGGCGGTTCTCGATCCGCCGCGCCGAGGCGCCGGAGACCGGCACCCGCAGCCCGCAGGAGCGGTTGTCGATGCCCCATTGCACGTTGATCGGCGCGTCGAATTGCGGGCGCAGGCGGCGATAGGAATTGACGTTCGGCGCCAGCATCGGGATGACGTTCGGCAGGTAGCGCTGCAGTCCCGCGACATGGCTGCGGAACAGCGCGGTGTCGCGCCCCTTGGAATCGGCGAACAGATTCTTGCCGGTGCGCTTCTCCACCACCGACTGGTGGATGTGCATCGAGCTGCCCGGCTGATTGGCCAGCGGCTTGGCCATGAAGGTGGCATAGACGTTGTGCTTCAGCGCCGCCTGGCGGACCGTGCGCTTGAACAGGAAGGCCTGGTCGGCGAGCTCCAGCGGGTTGCCGTGGTTGAAGTTGATCTCCATCTGCGCCGCGCCGGATTCATGCACCAGCGTGTCGATGTCGATGTCCGACTTTTCGCAGTAGTCGTAGACATCCTCGAAGATGTTGTCGAACTCGTTGGCGGCGTCGATGCCGTAGGCCTGGCTGCCGGTTTCCGGGCGGCCGTTCTTGCCGACCGGCGGCAGCAGCGGCAGATCGGGATCCGGATTGACCTGCACCAGGTAGAATTCCAGCTCCGGCGCCACCACCGGCTTCCAGCCCTTGTCGTCATAGAGCTCCAGCACCCGCTTCAGCACGTAGCGCGAGGCGGTCTCCACCGGCTTGTCGTCGGCATCGAAGGCGTCGTGGATGACCTGGGCGGTCGGGTCGTTGTACCAGGGCACCATGCGGATGGTGTCGGGGTCGGGGCGCAGGTAGATGTCGGGGTCCTCGTAGGAACCGACGTTGTCGTCGTCGACATCCGGGTATTCGCCGGTGACCGTCTGCAGGAACACGCTGGTCGGCAGCCGCAGGCTGCCCTCCCGCGAGCTCTTCATGAATTTTGTCGCAGGCAGGATCTTGCCGCGGGGAATGCCGTTCATGTCGGGAACCAGGCACTCGACCTCGTCGACCTTGCGTTCAGTAAGCCATTCTTCCAAGTACTTCATGATGAAAAACCGAAAATATCCTTTGGGCAGTGCCGGCCCCATGCCGGCAGCGAACCGGGCCGGAGACTAGCCGAACGCCCCTTCTTTGTCCAAAGGCGCCGGGTTAACGCGGGCTTTCGCGGGGTTTTCGCCACCCTGTGTCAAACAACTGAAATACAAGGGCTTTAGGACGGTTGCTGCAACTGCTCACAAGGGTCTAGGCTGGACCCAAAGATGGATCATGCGACAGGAGTTTGAAATGCGTCTCGACGGCAAGGTAGCCCTCATCACCGGTGCGGCCAGCGGCATCGGCAAGTCGATCGCCGAAACCTATGCGGCGGCCGGCGCCGCCATCGCCATCGCCGATCTCAACCAGTCCGGCGCCGATGCCGTGGCGGCGGAGATCGTCGCCAAGGGCGGCAAGGCGATCGGCATCGCCATGGATGTCACCAGCGAGGCCGCGGTCGATGCCGGCACCGATCTCGCGGTGGCGAAGCTCGGCGGCCTCGACATCATGATCTCCAATGCCGGCATCCAGATCGTCAAGCCGCTCAACGAGTTCCCCTTCGCCGACTGGAAGAAGATGCTGGCGATCCATCTCGACGGCGCCTTCCTCACCACCCGCGCGGCGATGCGGCACATGTACAAGGACAAGCGCGGCGGCGCGATCATCTACATGGGATCGGTGCATTCCCACGAGGCCTCGAAGCTGAAGGCGCCCTATGTCGCGGCCAAGCACGGCCTCCTTGGCCTCGCCCGCGTCGTCGCCAAGGAAGGCGCCGAGTACAACGTGCGGGCCAACGTCATCTGCCCGGGCTTCGTGCGCACGCCGCTGGTCGACAAGCAGATCCCGGAACAGGCCAAGGAACTCGGCCTCACCGAGGAGCAGGTGATCAAGACCGTGATGCTGAAGGAAACCGTGGACGGCGTCTTCACCACGGTGGAGGACGTGTCGCAGCTGGCCCTGTTCCTTGCCGCCTTCCCCTCGGCGGCATTGACCGGCCAGTCGATCACCGTCAGCCACGGCTGGCACATGCAGTGACGCCCCGATGACCGCGCCGATCGCCCTGCCGCCCTACGAGACCGTGGCCCTGGTGCTGCAGGGCGGCGGCGCCCTGGGCAGCTACCAGGCCGGCGTCTACCAGGGCCTGCACGAGGCGGGCATCCGGCCGAACTGGTTCGCCGGCGTCTCGATCGGCGCGCTCAACGCCGCGATCCTCGGCGGCAACCCGCCGGAGACGCGGCTGGAGCGCCTGCGGGAATTCTGGGAGACCATCTGCCAGTCGGCACTGGTGCCGGCCCTGCCGGTGATCGGCAACCTGGCGACCGTGCTCGGCCAGGGCGACATCCGCGGCTGGGCCAGCGCCTGGTCGGCGGCCCGCACCATGACCGAGGGCCAGCGCGGCTTCTTCACACCGCGCCTGCCGCCGCCCTTCCTCTCCCCCTTCAGCGGCCCGGCCGCGACCAGCTTCTACGATACCGCGCCGCTGAAGGAGACCCTGGAGCGGCTGGTGGATTTCGACCGCATCAACAGCCGCGAGGTCCGCGTCTCGGTCGGCGCGGTCGACGTCGAGACCGGCAACTTCGAGTATTTCGACAATGCCAACCGGGTGCTGAAGCCCGAGCATTTCATGGCTTCCGGCGCCCTGCCGCCCGGCTTCCCCGCGGTGGAAATCGACGGGCGGTTCTACTGGGACGGCGGCCTGGTCTCCAACACCCCGCTGATGGAGGTGCTGAGCCATCCGCCCCGGCGCGATACTCTGGCCTTCCAGGTCGACCTGTGGTCAGCCACCGGTCCGCTGCCGAAGACCCTGCTCGACGTCGCCGAGCGGCAGAAGGACATCCAGTTCTCCAGCCGCACCCGCCTGGTGACCTCGGTCGCCGGCGAGATGCAGCGGTTGCGCAACGCCCTTCGCCAGGCGATCGCCAAGCTGCCCGAGGCGCTGCAGCAGGATGCCGAGGTCGCCCAGCTGCGCGACCTGTCCTGCTCCAAGGTCTACAACATCGTGCACCTGATCTATCGCGACAAGCAGTTCGAGAGCCACAACAAGGACTACGAGTTCAGCCCGGTCACCATGCAGGAGCACTGGACCGAGGGGCTCGACGACATCCGCCGCACCCTGAAGCATCCGGAATGGCTGGCCCGCCCCTCGACAAGCCAGTCGGTGGTCACCCATGACGTGCATCGGGCGGAAGGCTGAAGCATCGCCCTGAATCGTCATTGCCGGGCCTGACCCGGCAATCCATGCTGGCTTTGATGGATGGATGCGCGGATCAGGCCCGCGCATGACGCTTTTGGAGGGCCGGCAGCATGGACCCGCGCATCACGCTCATCACGCTTGGCGTCAAGGACCTGAAGGCGGCGCGTGCCTTCTACCGCCAGGGCCTGGGCTGGACGGAATCCAGCGCCGGCAACGCGCATGTCGCCTTCTTCCAGCTGAGCGGCGGTCTGGCGCTCGGCCTCTTCGGCCGCGCCGCCCTGGCCGAGGATGCGCATCTCGCGGATACCGGCGGCGGTTTCGGCGGCATCACCATCGCCCAGAACCAGCGCAGCAAGGCCGAGGTCGATGCCGTCCTCGCCGCCGCGGTCCGGGCCGGCGGCACCCTGCTGAAGGCGGCCGCGGACGTCTTCTGGGGCGGCTATTCCGGCTACTTCGCCGATCCCGACGGCCATCCCTGGGAAATCGCCTGGAACCCCTTCTTCCCGATGGACGCCGCCGGCGGCCTCATCCTGCCGGCATAAGAGCATGATCCAAGAGGATTTACGCAAAATTGTTTCATGTGAAACATTTTGCGGCTTCCATTTTGGCTGGCCGGTTCCCGGCCCATCGCCGTTTTCGGTTCAGGGCGCCGGCGTCTGCAGCAGCAGGACGCGCCCGTCCCAGGCCGCACCGGCCATCGCCGCGGGCCTGGCCGCGAGCCGGACATCCCCGAGGTCATCATCAAGGTCATCGGCAAGGGCGTCGCGCGGCCCGTTCCAGTCGGGCTGCGTGGCGGCGATGGCGAACGGCCAGAACGGGTTCTCCAGCCGCTCTTCGCTGACCGCGCCCAGGAACAGCGGCAGTGCGGCCGAGGGGCCGGTTTCGATCATCGTGCGCGTGGCCCAGAGGCGCAGCGCCAGGCGGACACTGCCGGGGCGCAGCCGGATGAAGGTCAGCGCCGGCGCCAGGCCGTCCTGCAGCAGCGGCGTCAGCGGCATCTTTCCGACATCGCCGCCCGGCGAGATCCAGGCCAGCGCGCTGCCCGGGGTCAGGGCCGGCGGGCGCTGCCAGCCATCCGCCAGCAGCCGGGCTTCGATCGCGGCGGGTGCGCCGGCCCATTGCACGGTCAGCGGCTCTTCGAACTCGCCGAACAGGTCGGTACGGCGCGCCGGTTGCGTCTGCCAGCCGGCCTCAAGCCATGCCGCCACCGGCAGCGACGCGGTCTTCGCGTTGGGCGCATAGCGCTGGAGGTCGATTGCGTGCTGGCGATAGATGTTGGTCGCGCCGGCGAGCGCCAAAGCGAGGCCGACCGCGATCAGCAATCCGCCCGCCGCGATGTCCTTCTGCCGGTGCCGATGATAGGCGACACCGAGCAGGCTGACCCAGGCCATGCCGAAGGCGAGCCCGGCCGCGGCGTCGGAAAACCAGTGCGCCCCGAGATAGAGTTGGGAAAAGGCGATCATCGCCACGAAGCCGGCGATCGCCGCCGCCGCCGCCAGGCCGCGTTTCAAGCCGAGTTCCCGCACCACGAGGATGCCGAGAAAGCCGTACATCGCGGTATTGACCGTGGCGTGGCCGCTGGGAAAGGAAAAGGCGCCGACGCCGGCATAGAGTTCGTCCAGCGGGCGCGGGCGGGAGAGCGCGAACTTGACCAGGCTGTTGAACAGCGAGGCGAGGACGACCGCACCGAGCCAGTAGGCGGCCGCGTGCCAGGCCCGGCGCCAGAGGAACCACGCAGTGGCGACGGCGGCGACGGGGATGACGACCGCCGAATCGCCGAGCTCGGTGACGGTGATCATGATCGCATCGCCGACCGGCGAGCGCAGGTTCTGCAGCAGCGCATAGACCGCCGTATCCGCGCGCACCAGCGGGTCGCCGGTGACGACATCCTCGAGAATGCCGAGGAAGGCCCAGACGGATCCGGCCAAAGCGAGGGCGGCGAGCGCCAGGCCGGGCATCTCGCTGCGGGTTGGATCGAGCAGGGACAGCATCTGCCGCGCGAGCCAGCCGTGGCGCCGGTCTGCCCAGGCGTGGAGCGTGCCGCGCAGGAGCGCCAGCGTGGGCGGGCCCTTGCGCAGCACCAGCCGGGCGATCCGGGTCACGATCCAGATCACCGCGCAGAGCAGCAGCAGGACGACCAATGCCAAGGCGAGGAGGCGGCCGGCGACGCTGTCGCCGGCGATGCCGCCGGCCGTCATCCCCGGAACGGGCGCAAGGCCTGCGCCGGAAGAGCCGCGGCGGGACCTTCGTCGTCCCGCCGCGGGGATTGCTGGTGCAGCCCGGAGATCAGAGCCCCAGGGCCTGGGCCGCCGGGACGTACTTCTTGCCGAGGGCCTCGGCGACCGCCTTGTAGGTGATCTTGCCGTCGTGGATGTTGAGGCCGTTCATCAGATGCGGATCCTGCGCGCAGGCCTTCACCACGCCCTTGTCTGCCAGCGCCAGGCCGAAGGGCAGGGTGGCGTTGTTGAGGGCGAAGGTCGAGGTGCGGGCGACCGCGCCCGGCATGTTGGCGACGCAGTAATGGGTGATGCCGTCCACCGTATAGACCGGATCGGCATGGGTGGTGGCGTGGCTGGTCTCGAAGCAGCCGCCCTGGTCGATGGCGATATCCACCACCACCGAGCCCGGCCGCATCGACTTGATCATCCTGCGGGTCACCAGCTTCGGGGCGGCGGCGCCGGGCACCAGCACCGCGCCGATCACCAGGTCGGATTCGCGGACATAGTGCTCGATGGCGTCGACCGTCGAGTAGATGGTGTTCAGCTTCGAGCCGAAGATCTCGTCGAGTTCGCGCAGCCGGTCGAGCGAGCGGTCGATCACCGTCACCTGCGCCTCCATGCCCATCGCCATGCGGATCGCATGGGTGCCGGAGACGCCGCCGCCGATCACCGTCACATGCGCCGCGCGCACGCCGGGAACGCCGCCCAGCAGGATGCCGGCGCCGCCGGGCTCCTTCTCCAGGTAATGCGCGCCGACCTGCACCGACATGCGTCCGGCCACTTCCGACATCGGCGCCAGCAGCGGCAGGCCGCCGCGCGCGCCGGTCACCGTCTCATAGGCGATGGCGGTGCAGCCGGACTTGATCAGCCCCTCGGTCTGGGCCGGATCCGGCGCCAGGTGCAGGTAGGTGTAGAGCAGCTGGCCCCGGCGCAGCATCTTGCATTCCTTGGCCTGCGGCTCCTTCACCTTCACGATCATGTCGGCCCTGGCGAAGATGTCCTCGGCGGATTTCGCGATGGTCGCGCCGGCCGCCTTGTAGTCCTTGTCGCTGAAGCCGATGCCGCCGCCGCAATTGGTCTCCACCACCACCTTGTGGCCGTGATGGATCATCTCGCGCACGCTCGAGGGCACCATGCCGACGCGATACTCGTGGTTCTTGATTTCCTTCGGAACACCGATAAGCATTTTAGGACTCCCCGACAGATGCTGTCTTCTGAACGAATAACGGCCGGCCCATCCGACTGGGCCGGCCGCCGTGGTGGTGGCTGTTGATCAGTCGACGCTTTTGAGGACGTCGGCCAGGATGGAAACGATCTGGTCGATCTGCGCCTTCTCGACGATGAAGGGCGGCGAGAGGGCGATGACGTCGCCGGTGACCCGGGTCAGCACGCCGGCCTCGTAGGCCTTCAGGAAGGCGTCGAAGGTGCGCGCACCCGGCTTGCCCGGCCGCGGCTCGAGCTCGATGGCGCCGATCAGGCCGATGTTGCGCAAATCGATGACGTGGCGCGTGCCCTTCAGGCTGTGGATGGCGTTCTCCCAATAGGGCGCCAGGTCGCGGACCCGCTCGAACAGCTGGTCGTTCTTGTAGATGTCGAGCGCCGCCAGGCCGGCGGCGCAGGCCACCGGATGGGCGGAATAGGTGTAGCCGTGGAACAGCTCGATGGCGTTCTCCGCCGCCGAGTTCATGAAGGTCTCGTAGATGTCCTTCGAGACGATCACGGCGCCCATCGGGATCGAGCCGTTGGTCAGGCCCTTGGCGCAGGTGATGAGGTCGGGGGTGACGCCGAAATAATCGGTGCCAAAATTGGCGCCGAGGCGGCCGAAGCCGGTGATGACCTCGTCGAAGATCAGCAGGATGCCGTGCTTGGTGCAGATCTCGCGCAGCTTCTGCAGGTAGCCCTGCGGCGGCACCAGCACGCCGGTCGAGCAGGCCACCGGCTCGACGATGACGGCGGCGATGTTGCTGGCGTCGTGCAGCGCCACCAGACGCTCCAGGTCGTCGGCGAGATGCGCGCCCCAGGTCGGCATGCCCTTGCTGTATGCCATTTCCTTGATGTTGTAGGTATGCGGCAGGTGGTCGACGCCGTTCAGCGCGTTGCCGAACCATTTGCGGTTGTTGACCATGCCGCCGACCGAGATGCCGCCGAAGCCGACGCCGTGATAGCCGCGCTCGCGGCCGATCAGCTTCTGGCGGGTGCCCTGGCCCTTGGCGCGGTGATAGGCAAGCGCCATCTTCAGCGCGGTGTCGACCGATTCCGAGCCGGAATTGGTGAAGAAGACGTGGTCGAGCCCGGCCGGCGTCAAAGCGGCGACGCGCGAGGCGAGCTCGAAGGAGGCCGGATGCGCCATGTTGAACGGCGGCGCGTAGTCCATCTCGGCGATCTGGCGCGACACCGCCTCGGCGATCTCCTTGCGGCCGTGGCCGCAGTTCATGCACCAGAGGCCGGCCGAGGCGTCGATCACCTTGCGGCCCTCGATGGTGGTGTAGTGCATGCCCTCGGCCTTGACGAACAGGCGCGGCTTCGCCTTGAACTGCCGGTTCGAGGTGAAGGGCATGAAGAAGGCTTCGAGATTGTTCGGCGTCGGCTTGAATTGCGTCGCCTCGAACGTCTTCGCAGCGGATGTCGCGGACATGGCTGATCCTGTCTCTGGTGAGGGTGTTCCGGACTTTATCACGCTCAAAAAACCAAACAAGTTGATTCTGGAATGGCCAATCTGGCCCCAAAACCCCTTGATTTCTGGCATAATCGCTAAATATACTTAGCGCACTGAACAGCAGGTGTTAAGGGCGCCATGGAAGCTTCCGTCGGATTCGACCTCGGTGCGCGGCTGAAAAGCCTGCGCGAGGCGCATGGCCTGTCGCAGCGGGAACTGGCCAAGCGCGCCGGGGTCTCCAATGCCATCATCTCGATGATCGAGCAGAACCGCTCGTCGCCCTCGGTTGGCCTGCTGAAGAAGCTGCTCGACGGCTTCCAGATCTCGCTGGCCGAATTCTTCGCCGCCGATCTCAAGCCGCGGCCGCAGATCTTCTTCAATGCCGGCGAGCTGGTGGAACTGGCCGGCGGCGCGGTCTCCTACCGCCAGGTCGGCCGCGACATGAGCGGCAAGGCGATGCAGATCCTGCACGAGCACTACCAGCCCGGCGCCGATACCGGCGAGCAGATGCTGACCCATGAGGCGGAGGAGGGCGGCGTCATCGTCCGCGGCCGCCTCGAGGTCACCGTCGGCGACCAGGTGCGGGTGCTCGGCGCCGGCGACGCCTATTACTTCGACAGCCGCATCCCGCACCGCTTCCGCAATGTCGGCGGCGAGGAATGCGAGGTCGTCACCGCCAACTCGCCGCCCAGCTTCTAGCCGCCCAGTTTCTAGCCGCAGACTCCCTAGAGCACGCCGTATTTCTTGAAGACCTCGCCGAGCAGGACGCCGTTCTCCAGCTCCTCCCGGGTACGGTTCTCGCTGATCACCTTCTTGTGGGCGCGGGCGACCGCTTCGGCGGCGATCTTCTGCGGCACCGCGATCAGCCCGTCGACGTCGCCGAAGATCAGGTCGCCGGTCTCCACCTTCACCCCGGCGCATTCCACCGGCACGTCCATGTCCACCATCCGCGCCCGGCCCTTGCTGTCGAGCGGGCCGATGCCGCCATGGAACACCGGGAATTTCTTCGCCCGGATGTGCTTCACGTCCCGGATCAGCCCGTCGGTGACGCAGCCGACGGCGCCGCGCGCCATCGAGGCGGTGGTCAGCAGCTCGCCCCAGGGCGCGATCCGCGTCGTCGGCCCGTTGCAGGCCAGCACCGGCACGTCGCCCGGCTTCAGGTCGTCGATCAGCCGGATCTCGACCTCGTAGGGATTCTCGTCGGCGCGCAGCGCATAGGTCGGCATGTAGAGCCCGGTCCGCGCCCGGCCGTGGAACACCAGCGCCTCGTCGATCGGGCGCATGAAGGGCGGCATCGCCTGGTTCATGTAGCCGAGCTCGTCGAGCACGTCCGACAGCACGGCGGAATAGAGTTGCGACATCTGGGCAGCGGGGAAGGACATGGGGCACTCGTGATTTCGGGTTGCCGCGGCGGTCGGAGCGGGGCCGCGATTCGCGATAGCTATGCAGCCTTATCGGCGCTTTGACCAGAGGCACGACACAGGGGACGCCGCCGGTTTGGCAGGGCAAAAAACGCCGGGGCGCCCGGGGCCGCAATTGATCTCGCAGCGGCCGCGCCGGGGCGGGTCTAGGAATTCGATCTAACCGGCGGATTCTGCGCGGCAATCCGGTTCATCGGATGTTAATTCGCAGGCTGCATCCTCGCCTGTGCAGGCCCGGACGGCTGGCCTGCAGCACCGGGTTTCGGGACCAAGATGGAAGCTGGCAGCAGGACGACGCGGCACCCGGTCGATGGCCCGACGGCGCGCGAGCGCATCGCCATCAGGCCCGGCATGCTCGATCACCTGGCACGCCAGATCAAGCTGATCGGACTGGTGCTGCTCGCCAGTCTCGGGATGACCGGCATGCTGCTGTTCTATACCGCGCGGCAGATCGACGACGTCGCCAGCCGCCAGACGCTGCAGCTGGCCGGGCAGGCGCTGTCGTCCAGCCTCACCGATATCGGCAAGACCACCGGCGACTACGTGCTGTGGGACGACGCCTACAGGAATCTGCTGGTGGATTTCGACATCGACTGGGCCAACGAGAACATCGGCCCCTTCGTGCAGGACAGCCTCGGCATCGCGCTCACGCTGGTGCTCGACGAGGCCGACCGGATCATCTACCGCTACGGCGGGCGGGTCTCGCTGGTCGGGTTGCGGACCGACGATCCCGCGCTGCTGGCGCTCATCGCCAGGGCCCGGCGGCTGCCGCTCGGCGGCAATGCCGCGGCGACCGGCATCGTGGTGTTCGGCGGCGAGATGTACGAGGTGGCGGTGGCCCTGCTGCAGCCGGTCACCCAGAGCGGCAAGCAGGAATGGCAGGCGGTGATGGACCGGCGCCGCGGCGCGGTGCTGGTCTTCGGCCGGGCGATGAATGACGACTGGGTCGCCGAACTTTCCGGCTCGTACCTGCTGAAGAATCTGCACCAGTGGCCGGCGGGTGCGGCGACCTCGACGGAGATCCGGCAGGACAGCGCCCTGCGGATCGCCGCGGCCGACGGCACCCCGGCCGGCCTGCTGACCTGGCAGCAGGATCGGCCCGGCCGGCGCTTCCTGTTCAACCTGCTGCCGCCGATCTCCATCCTGGCGCTCGGCATCGCCCTGTTCGGCGTCCTGGTCCTGCGGCGCATCGACGCCGGCACCCGGATGCTGCATACCGCGACCCAGGCGGCGCTCGCGGCCGGCATCTCGAAGAACGAGTTCCTCGCCAACATGAGCCACGAGCTGCGGACGCCGCTGAACGCGGTGCTCGGCTATTCCGAGGTCATCCGCGACCAGCTGTTCGGGCCGGTGCCGGAGAGATACCGCGACTCCGCCATGGCGATCCACGAAGCCGGCGGGCACCTGCTGGAGATCGTCAACGACATCCTCGACCTTTCCAAGATCGAGGTCGGCAAGTACACCATCAACGATTCCCGGGTCGACGTGGCCGAACTCGTCGCCGCGACGGTCCGCATTGTCGAAGAGCGCGCCGGTGCCGCCGGCGTCACGCTGTCCGTCGCCCTGCCGGCGGCGCTGCCGGGACTGCAGGCCGACGCCCTGGCGGTGAAGCGCATGCTGATCAACCTGCTGTCGAACGCGATCAAGTTCACCCCGAAAGGCGGTGCCGTCACCCTGCGCGTCCGGCTGGCGCCGGAAGGCGGCTACGAGTTCGAGGTCGAGGATACCGGGATCGGCATCGCCGAGAAGGACCTGGAGCGCGTCATGGAACCCTTCGTGCAGCTGGACGGTGCCTATCAGCGCCGGCATGGCGGCACCGGGCTGGGGCTGCCCATGGTGAAGTCCCTGGCCGAGCTGCATGGCGGCCGGTTCGAACTGCACAGCCGCCCCGCCACCGGCACCCGTGCCGTCATTCGCCTGCCGCAGGAGCGCACCCTGCCGGCGTGAGCCGCCCCGCCGGCCGCCGGCGGGTCTGCAAAATTCACCATTTAGCATGTTGAATCGACGGCCTTACCGGGAACCGGCGGGACCGGGTCGCAGGGCCCGGTAAAGGCGTCTTGCCGCCGGACCGGCCGGGCACTTTCCAGGTGCAAAAGGATGAAAAATCCGTTAACAATAGGTGTTGGGACGCGAGCTGTGGGACGGCTCATTTTTTTGTTTTCGATTTTGGACGTAGCCGCCTGGCGGATTTAGCCTGAGCCGGCGACCGGGCAACGATTTTTGACGAGAGCATGACGATCATGAAGTTTGCAGCGCTCCTGAGGCATTCCGCTCTTTCGCTGGCTTTCGCGATCCTCGCGACACTTGCCCTGCAGACCACGGCAGGCGCGACGACGATCAACTTCGACGATCTCAACGGCAGCGGCCATGACGGCAGCCTGATCGCCAGTCCCTATCAGGGATACAGCTGGGAGAACTTCTACGTCCTCGACGGGACCCAGCCGCATGCCGGGGACGGCTATCACACCGGCATCGTCTCGGAAAACAACATCGCCTATAACGGCTTCGGCAATTTCTCGCAGATCACCAACGCGACGCCCTTCACCCTCGACGGCGGCGCCTTCACCGCCGCCTATGTCGACATGAACGTGCGGATCCGCGGCTATCTCCACGACGTGTTGGTCTACGACTTCTATCTCGCCATCACCACCACCGGCCCGACCCTGCTCGGCACCAGCAATTTCATCCTGAACGGGGTGAACCTGACCGACATCGCCGTCGACCGCCTGCGCTTCAACCGCACCGGCCTCAGCCAGATCGTGTTCGACGATCTGCAACTCACCGCGGTGCCGATCCCCGCCGCCCTGCCGCTCTTCGCCAGCGCGCTGGCCTTCGGCGGCGCCGCCTTCCGGCGGCGCAAGGCCGCCGCCCGCAAGGTCTGAAAGCGGCGGCGGTTTCCGGCACGCCCACCCAGCCCGCGGACCTTTCCCGATGCCGGTCGATCCCGATCTCCACGCGCTCTATGCCGCCACCGATTTCGTCGTCTTCGACGAGGCCGGCGCGTGGGTGATCAAGGTCGGCCGGCACTCGGACGCCGTCGATGCGATGCTGGACCGCTTCGGCGTCGCCAGCGCCAGCGTGGTCTCCGCCTGGAATCCGCGCAGCGTGCTGCTGCCGCCGGCGGAGAACGCGGCCCGGCACCGGGCGCTGCTCGAACTCCTGCGCGCGCGCAACCTGCGCTTCCTGCTGGGCGAGGGGCGCGACACCACCGGCGACTGGATCCCGGAGGCCGAATGCATCGTCTTCGGCACCAGCCTGGCGGAGGGCCTCGATCTCGCCCGCACCTTCGACCAGAACGCCATCGTCTTCCTGGAACGCGGCCGGGCGCCCTCTCTGGCCTATGTCGATTGAGGGTGCGGCTGTCGGGATGAGGGCCGCATGAATTGGGGGGCGGGCCGCTGTGATATTGGTCACTAAGGCAGTGATTATCCGTCTGCACCGCCACCCGCTTGGGCCGGGCCCAAAGGTCGCGCCGCGGCGGCGGAACGGGCCCGCGCCGGGCGCCGGAACGCATCGAAGCCCGGTCCCTATCTCCTTGTCCCATATGCGAAAACCGGTGCTTGCGGACTCGGCCATGGCGCCGGCATTGCGAAAATTACCTAAAATTCGATTAAAGCTGGAATCGATAGACCTTGAAGACCCTGTGGAAAACTCCCATTGTGCTAGGCAGATGATATGAGGATGCGAGTGCAGCCATGAACATCTCCGCAGTGAGCGGCGTTGCCGCTGCCTTTGAAGGCGCCCGCACCGCCGGCGTCCAGCAGGCGAACGCTTCGGCGAATGCGACGGCCGTCCAGAAGCAGAGTGCACGTGAAGCCGACGAGCTCGAGTTGAAGAAGACCGAGGTCGTCGAGGAGAGCGACAGCAAGACGGCGCCCAGTGCCGCCGGTGAGCGCCGCCTCGATATCCGCGTCTAGCGCTTCTTCTCCCGAGAGGAATTCCCGGCCCGCAGCCTCGGCTGCGGGCCTTTTGTTTTCGTCCCCGGGCCCGCAGCCTTCGCTGCGGGCCTTTGCTTGACCCGGGCCCCGCAGCCGCAAACTGCAGGCCGTCTTCCTACTGGATCTGCAGGGCCGAAGGTTCGGCGGCCTTCGTCACCGCCGGCGGATTCCATTTGCCGGTGAGGGCGGCGCTCTGCGGCGCGTAGAGCCGCATGGTCAGGTTGAACGGTCCCGCCGGTGCCGGCAGCCAGTTCGCTTCCTTGCCCGCGCCGGGGCTGGCGTTCTGGAAATAGAGATCCAGCGACCCGTCGGCATTGTACTTGAACGGCATCCAGCTGCTGACGGCGAAGCGGTTCAGGCCGTTGGCGACCTGGAAGCCGTCCTTGTCGTAGAGCGTGATCGACCAGAAGGCGTCGACTGGCGGCAGGTTTGCCTTGTCGAAATGCAGGGTGTAGTTGCTGGCGCCGTCGAGCGGCTTGCCGGATTCGTCGGCGAGATTGAGCGGATAGATCGCGTCCTCCGGCAGGTTGGCGCCGAGGCCGAACTGGGTGACGATGGCCCGCTTCAGGTAGTAGTTGCCATAGACGCCCATGGTGTCGGTGTTCATCGACCATCCGTTGGCGACGCGGGCCATGGACGCGATCTTCCAGGCCATCAGCTTCAAGGCTTCCTCGGGGGCGCTCTCCAGGCCCTTCTGGACCGCCGGATCGGCCTTGCTGATGTCGAAGCTCTTGCCCGGCTCGATGCCGATCCGCTTCATCTGCGCGATGATCGGCTGGTCGGTGACATGCGGCGGATGCAGCTTCAGCAGCTCGGCCGCGTAGGCGAAGAATGCCGCGGCCGGCATGGTGTCGACCTGGGTCTTCGGCGGAGTCTTCATGTCCACGCTCGGATCGATCGTCCCGGCCACCGGCTCGAGCGTCTTGCCCCATTGCGACAGCGGCGTGATCTTGTAGCCGGCCTGGATCTTGTGCACCGCGTCGTAGTCCGGCGGCCCGTCGGTCTTGGTGCGCCCGATGATCCAGACATAGGGGGTCGGCGCATCGATGCGCGCGACACCGTCCGGCAGCGTGCCGCTCCAGCCCGGCGGCACCACGGCGAAGTCGGCGGCTGCCGTCCCCGTCGTGCGCTTGCCCGGCGAGGCGAAGACGTCGGTCCACATGTCCAGCATCGGCAGCAGGTAGTAGCGGCCTTGCGTATCGGGGACCGAGACGATCATCGGCTCCTTGGTGAGATCGAGCCAGCCGCTGGAATAGAGCGTGTCGAAATTGGGCCGGACCACCACCCGCGTATCGGCCGAGGGATAGGCCGGGACATTGGCAAACAGGTTCATCGGATTGCGCAGCGGGACGGTGTTCGCCGCCACATTGGTGAGCTGCCGGCGCGTGATGTCCATGGTCACCAGGGAATAGAGATAGAGATAGGCGTCGACGCCAATGGCATGCGCCTCCTGCTCGGTGATCGGCTCCTGGGCGCGTGCCGGTTGGAATGCGCCGGCAAGCAGGAAAATCATCGCGGCGAGCGCCGCCGCGACGGCGCGTGCGGCGCGACTGATGAATGGCTGCATGATTGTTTCCCCCGAAGGTTTTCGATCTGCCCCACCGGCGGACTTATGGAGGCAAAATCGCGCTCCGAGGATGTCATCCTTCGATGCGCCATGCAACCGAGGGAGGGTGGCGATGGGCTTGCACCGTGACGAAGCCGATCGGACCGGCGCGGTGCCTGGCATTGCCAGGGCGGGTGCGGCTGGCTAAGATTCCACCACAGCGGGATTCGAACCCGATGGACTGTCGCAGGTCGTCCGGCCGACTTTCATCCGCAAGCCGGCGGGACGGAAATAGGAATTCAGGTGCAATCCGGGAGGAAGCGCATGCTTCGAAATAGCGTCGTTCTTGGTGGCCTGCTCGCCATTCTCATCCTCGCCCCCGCCGCGGCCCAGGACAGCGACCAGCAGGCAAACTGTGCGGGTCTGGCGGAGGCCTTCGACGGCTATGTGGCGAACAACAGCGACCCCGATCTCGACTATGCCAAGGACACGGCCAAGCAGGGCGTCGACGACTGCAACAACGGCCGGTTCACCCAGGGCATTGCCGAGCTCGTGACCGCCATCGGCATCCTGCACGACAACCGGCCCTCGAAGTGGCGGCTGCATCAATAGGGGTCGTCGGAATCCGGCCGGATCGCAGTATCGTGTTGGAACAGCGCTTCGGCTGCCCGCGCTTCACTTGACCTTCGTCACCTCGGCGGCCTGATCCGGAATGATATGGACGCGGTACTCCGCGTCCTTGCATTTCAGCAGGTAGACCGGCTCGTCGGGTTTCGACTCGGCCTCGAGGCGCTCGGCCGCGCTCGGGTTCTCGCAGGCGAAACCCTGGCTTCGCACCTGGTCGGCGACGATCGCCACAACCGCATCCTGATCCTGGGCCAGGGCGGCGGCGGCGGCAAAGCTCATCATCGCGGCGAGAAGCCCGGTCGCAACGGGTTTGGTCCGGCGGGATTGCAGAATGTCGCCCATGGCTGAGGTCCTGTAATGTGACGCGGGGACCGATGCTAGTTCATGACGGCGCCATATTGAACCGGCATTTCCCGGGTGGGGTGGCCGATTGCTGCGGGCTTGAGTAGATTCCGTCATGAAAATCAATATCTTGCACGGCCCGCGAGGCGAGATCTAGGGTGGCCCCAGCGGGTGAACCTGGGGTGGCGTTGATTTCGACCGCCAACGCTTATCCCGCTGTCCCAGGTAACCACCATATTTAGTACCTCGATTGCTGCATGCGACTCGCGCCTTACGATAGAAAATTGTGAACGACGGCGGCCGGCCTGATCCGTCTGACCCGCCTCTGCAAAAGAGGTCCGCTGTCGGAGGCAAAACGGACTAATTGCAAGTCTCGGTGATTGGCTGAGTTTGACCCGTTGCGGGTATCGCAGCGTATTTCGCGCTACAGCTCAGGCCTGCCGCGCAAGCGGATGGCCTGAGGCGGGATTGTTACGCGACTGGCAACCAACCCGACACAACGTGGTGATGCTCTACTTCGGCAGGTCTTGTGAGCAGGAAACGATCGTCTTCGGGGTAATACAGCGCCAGCTCGGGATTGTCGCCAGCATAGGCCCTGATGGCATTGTAGTCAGTCCACCAACTTAAGGTGGTCACCTCACTTGTGCCGTCTCCGAGCTTTCGCATCAAAATCTGCTCTCCGAGATTTCCCGGCGTCTTCTTTGCATCCCCAATTCCGGTGACGCGGAGATAGTCAATGAATGCCGCCTCGTCAGCGGTGCGGATCCTGGCCGTCCACTTGCGGACAATCGCTAAGTCCTGGGTCACAACTCTCTCCATTTGAGTGAGCAGTTGGGTGAAACCGGTAGCTTATCACGTGTAACGATCTTGCGGGCCCATTGTCTTGATCTGCGATCTTGTAATCTGCAGAGATTCCACATATCGCACTCTTCTGGCGATCCTGCCTCGACGGAAGAGGTCCGCTGTTGGACAAGGATCTGACATCGCAAGCTCTACCTTCGATACCTCAGTTTGGCACTTCTCGGAAGTGGCACCGCCTTCTAGCTTCATCCGCTTGAGATGTGAATCGGACATCCAGTGCGTTGCCCGACTGCGCCGCGGATGAGAACCGATCGCCTACCGTGGGTAGAGCGCGGATCGTAAGGATCAGCGGGAAACCGCCTGTTCTGTATCTTGTGGTCCCTGGGACACCGGGAAAAGCCTTCGAGCGCCGCCTGAAGCTCGCATCTCAAGGCTCCGGGATCGCCACCGGCGTCGGGTTGCCCGCCTGCCGCGAACGCGATGACGCACGCGGATCTGGGCAATGATCCGGTTGACCCGCGCACCGCCGCAACGGGCCTGCACTGTCTTGACGTCGGCGAATCCCGTCCCGCAACACGCCCAAAGTTGTCAGGGGCGACTGATATGGCTACGCTGTTGCCGGAAATCGGGGGGCACATGGAGAATGTCGGCCGGGGGAAGTCGGTCAATCCCCGTTTTTCGGCGCCGCGCGTTCAAAGCACCAATCGGGCGTTCCGGGCTTCCGAATGCGTTGCGCCTGGCTTGCCGGATTGCCCCGGGTGCAGCGTCCGTCGCACGACTGGCCGACGCGTGCCAGCAGATCGCCGCGCAAGGGGGCCAAGGTGAAGAATAGCTTCATGAATTGGTTCGACCTCAGCGTTCCGATCCTGCAGGCACCGATTGGAGGCGCGGCAACGGTTTCGCTGGCGAAGGCCGTGGGTCAGGCGGGCGGCATGGGTTCACTGGCCATGACTTGGACAGAAGAAGCCATTGGCAAGTCACATATTGCCGCTCTGGAAGCGTCTCGCGTTCCCTTCTTCCTGAACTTTGTCCTGCGATTTGGAACGGAAGGTGTCAGGCGGTTTTTGCGGCCGGGACTTCCGGCCATTACCCTTTCCTGGGGCGTTGACCGGAAGGTCATCGAAATGGCCAGGGGCATGGGCATCAAGGTTGGTGTTCAAGTCGGGTCCTCCGTCGGCGCTATGGACGCCATCGCTGCCGGTGCCGACTTCATCATCGCGCAAGGCTTGGAGGCCGGCGGCCACGTGCAGTCAACCACACCGCTTGCGCAGCTTCTGCCACGGGTCTTGCGTGTCGCCGGCAGCACGCCTGTCATTGCCGCCGGTGGCATTGTCCGGGCAGAAGACATCGCGGCAGCACTCAGAGCGGGTGCCCACGCAGTCTTGATGGGCACTCGGTTCCTGGCATCGCGTGAAGCCGACGCCCATGATTTTCACAAGCAGGCGATCGTGGCCGCCGGTGCCGCCGATTGGGCCTTCACCAATTGTTTCGATGTCGATTGGCCTCATGCGATGCATGGTGTTCTGCGCAATTCGACGCTGGAAATGTGGGAGGCTGCCGGTTGTCCTGCCCCAAGCCATCGCCCCGGTGAAGGCGAGGTCGTCGCCTATCATGGCGGAGTGCCGATCATCCGCTATTGCGACACGCCACCTCAATCGAACGCGACCGGCGACGTCGGCGCATGCTGTCTCTATGCGGGAAAAGGCGCGCAATACATCGACGACATTGCTCCCGCTGCGGACATCGTCAAGCGTCTATGGGCGGAGACCCAGGTTCACCTGTGACCTGCGCGGCAACATCCGGTCGCCATTAAGCGTCACCCATCCGCGCATTCTGCGTTGACGGGTGCTGCGGTCCCCGCCAAAGCCGATCGAAGCGATGCGATGCTCCTCGATCCTTGGGCGCCCGCTCATCCTCGGTCAGCTGTCATCCGTGCGACGCTATCCGGGTTGAACCGATGTGCCGCCGGCGGGCTGGCCCGCCACCACCACGCGGTCGCGGCGGCTCGGCACGACCTCGACCTCCAGCTCGCGGGCATAAAGGTGGCCCGAATAGACCGCATGGGCGATGGTGCCCGGCGCCTCGGCATCGCCGATCAGGCGCAGCGACCTGATCCGCGGCGCGCCGCCCGCCGCCTGCAGTTCGGCGATGGCGTCGAACAGCCCGCGTTCGGGCTCGCGCGAGGTCACCGGCACCAAGGCGTCGACGGCAAGCTCGGTGATCCGGCCGGTATAGGCGCAGGCGAGGCACAGCCGCCCGGGGGCGAAATCCACCACCTTCCGGCTGACGATGATCTCGGCGCCCTTCTCGATCAGGCGGGCCTGGATCTGCGGCTGCTCGTTGGTGACCTCGGTCCAGCGGGCGACGACGCCGCTGGAGCTGATGAAGACCACCCGGCGCCCGGCATCCAGCAGCTTCTCGGCGATGGCGCTCGCCATGTAATAGAGCTCGTTGTCGAAGACCGCGACCGGTCCCGGCGGCAAATCGCCGGCGATGATCGCCTCGATGGCGTGGATGCCCGGCTGGCCGGCGGCGAAGAGCGGTGTCGGCTGGCCGCGGCCGCGACCGTCGCGGCGCCAGCGGCTGCCGGTGGCGATCACCACGTGGTCGGCGTCGAAGGCGGCGACGTCGGCGGCGCTCATCGGGCTCTCCAGGAACACCTCGACCTGCGCCAGCTTCTCGATCTGGTGGCGGCGCCAGTCACGCACCCGGGCCCATTCGGCAAGCCCGGGCAGGCTGCTCTCGCCGTTCACCCGACCGCCCAGCTGCCGCGTCGCCTCGGCCAGGGCGACCCGGTAGCCGCGTTCGCCCAGAGCGCGCGCCGCTTCCAGCCCCGCCGGGCCGCCGCCGACCACCAGGATCTTCGCGTCCGAGGCCCTACCGGCGATGCGTTCGGGATGCCAGCCCTTGCGCCATTCCTCGCCCATGGTCGGGTTCTGGGTGCAGCGGATCGGCACGCCGCGGGAGTTGTGCGCATAGCAGATGTTGCAGCCGATGCATTCGCGGATGTCCTCGGGCCGGCCCTCGGCGATCTTCTGCGGCAGGAAGGGATCGGCGATCGAGGGCCGCGCGGCGCCGATGAAATCCGCGGTGCCGGACTTGACCAGGCGGAGCATGGAGTCCGGCGAGGTGTAGCGTCCAACCGTCACCACCGGGGCGTCGATCTGCCCGCGGACCTGGGCCACGTAGTGCTCGAGCGCACCCTCGCGGGTGAAGCGCGAGGTGCCCATCTCGACGCCGTAATCGGAGATCGTCAGGTCCCAGAGGTCGGGGAGGCCGTTCAGCAGTGCCGCCATCTCCAGCATCTCGGGATCGACCGTGCCGGCGGCCTCGTGTCCGGAATTGATCGACCAGCGCATGGCGACGGCGCAGCGGTCGCCGACCGCATCCTTCACCTCGGCCAGCAGCTCGCGCACGATGCGCACGCGGTTGGCGACGCTGCCGCCGTATTCGTCGCTGCGCTGGTTGGTCTCGGCATCGAGGAAGCTGTGCAGCAGGTAGTGATGGCAGGGATAGACGTAGACGATGTCGAAATCCGCCTGCTTCGCGCGCTGCGCCGCCGCGACATGCCAGCGGCGCAGCGCGCGGATGTCGGCACGGTCCATCACCCGCGCCTGGGTCGGGTCGTTCTGCTGGCCGACCGGCAGGCTCTGCAGTCCCATCGGCGGCAGGCGCGACAGCATGTTGCCGATATAGCCGCCGCCGTGCCAGAGCTCGACCCCGGCCAAGGCGCCGTGCCTGTGCACCGCCTCGGTCATCGCCGCCTGGTTGCGGATGTCGCCGTCGTCCCACAGGCTGGCATAGGGGTAGAAGCCGTCGTCGGAGGTGGGATCGATCGAGCAGTATTCGGTGCAGACCACGCCCCAGCCGCCCTCGGCCTTGATCGCGCGCATCGCCGCCAGGGTCTGCGGCCGCTGATAGCCCATGCCGCTGCAATGCGGCACCTGGTAGAACCGGTTCGGGGCGGTGACCGGGCCGAGTTTCACCGGCTGGAACAGCAGATCGAAGCGGGGATCGCGGGGCATCGGCGGGGCCTGTTTCTTGAATGATCGTTCAATATTTGAACGATCATTCAATATCAAGTCAAGCCCGCGCCGGTTGCGGATGGTGCCGCGGCCGGGCCGCGGGAGGTGGTGCGCCGGTGATGTCGCGGCGGCTCAGCGCCAGCCGGCGCGGTCCATCATCATCACCGCCTCGGCATTGTGCTGGCCGAGGGCGGCGACGTTCAGCGTATCGGCCTTGAACGGACCCCAGGCGGCGACGATCGGGTCGGGCCTGGCGTCGGGGCGCACCGGGAACTCGTAATTGGCGCGGGCGAAGATCTCCTGCGCCTCCGGGCTGATCAGGAATTCCAGCAGCTTCACCGCATTCGCCCGGTTCGGCGCATGCAGGGCGACGCCGGCGCCGGAGATGTTCACATGCGTGCCGCGGTCGTCCTGGTTGGGGAAGAAGACGCCGACATTGGCCAGCTTCTGCTTCAGCGCCGTGTCGTCGCCGGCCAGCAGCCGCGCGAAGTAGTAGGTGTTGCTGACGGCGATGTCGCCCTCGCCGGCGACCAGGGCCTGGATCTGCTCGATGTCGCCGCCTTCCGGCTGGCGCGCCATGTTGGCGACGATGCCCCTGGCCCAGGCCTCGGCCTTCTCGGCGCCGTCATGGGCGATGATCGAGGCGAGCAGCGACTGGTTGTAGATGTTGTTCGACGAGCGGATCAGGATGCGGCCCTTCCATTTCGGGTCGGCGAGATCCTCGTAGGTCGAGAGCTCCTCCGGCTTCACCCGGGACTTGTCGTAGACGATGACCCGGGCGCGGGTGGAGAAGGCATACCAGCGGCCCTGCGGATCGCGCAGGTTGGCGGGGATCTCGGCATTCAGCACGTCGGACTGGATCGGCTGGAACAGGCCCTCGTCCTCGGCGCGCCAGACATTGCCGGCATCGACGGTGATCAGCACGTCGGCGGGCGAGGCGTCGCCCTCGAGCTTCAGGCGCTGCATCAGCTCCTCGGCCTTGCCCTGGATGATGTTGACCTTGATCCCGGTCTGCCGGGTGAAGAGGCCGAAGAGCTCGTCGTCCGCCGGATAGTGGCGGGCCGAATAGATGTTGACCTCGCCGGCCCCGGCGACCGGCGTCGCCGCGGTTTCCGCCGCCTGGGCGCTGCCGGTGGGGGCGGCATCGTCGGCCGAGGATTGCTGGCTCTTCTCCTGGCCGCAGGCGGCGAGCAGGGCGAAGGCGGCGACCGCGACGAGGCGGCGGAGATGCGGGAAGGCCATCGGGATTCCTGACGGTAGTACTGAGAACAAGTCGCAATTGCATATATAGGCCGGTGCCGCGGCCGGGGCAAGGGGGCGCGACTGCGGATCACGGCATTGCGATCATCCGACGCAGGCGGGCATAATCAGCCGCTAACCCGTGATCCCGCCAACGAAAAACCGATCGAGACCGCCCATGTATGTGCCCGCGCATTTCAAGGAAGACCGCATCGACGTGCTGCACGCCATGATGCGCGAGACGGCCATCGGCACGCTGGTGACCACGGGCGACGGCGGCTTCGAGGCCAGCCATGTGCCGATGCTGATCGATCCCGGACCGGGCCGCTTCGGCACCCTGCGCGGCCATGTCGCCCGGGCCAATCCGCAATGGCGCGGCGGCGCGGCGGGGAAGGTGCCGGTGACCGCGGCCCCGGCGCTCGCCATCTTCCTCGGCCCCAACGCCTATATCACCCCCTCCTGGTACGCGGCCAAGCGCGAGACCGGCAAGGTGGTGCCGACCTGGAACTATCTGGCGGTGCAGGCCCAGGGACCGGTGACCTTCTTCGAGGACCGCGAGCGCCTGCGCGACATCGTCACCCGCCTGACACTGCGCCACGAGGGCAGCCGCGCCGAGCCCTGGGCGGTGAGCGACGCGCCGGCGGACTACATCGAGGCGATGCTGAAGGCGATCATCGGCTTCGAGCTGCCGATCGCGCGGCTCGACGGCAAATGGAAGCTGGGGCAGAACCGCTCGGCCGCCGACTTCGCCGGGATGCGCGAGGGATTGCAGGCGGAAGGCGAGGCGCTGGCCGCGGCGATGGAGGAACCTGGCGGCGGCCGGTGAACCAAAGCCGCATCGGCGGGGCTGATCTTCGCCGCCGTCATTTTCTCCAACATCCGGACCCCCCATGACCCGCGATCCACGCCACGATATCCTGTTCGAGCCGATCAAGATCGGCCCGGTTACCGCCAAGAACAGATTCTACCAGGTACCGCACTGCACCGGCCTGGGGTGGCTCCGGCCCCGGATGCTGGCGGATCTGCGCGCCACCAAGGCCGAAGGCGGCTGGGGCGTCGTCTGCACCGAGTACTGCTCCATCCACCCGTCGTCGGACGATCTGCCCTATCCATCGGCGTCGTTGTGGGATACGGGCGATATCAGGGCCCATGCCCTGATGACCGCGAAAGTGCATGCGCACGGCGCCCTGGCCGGTGTGGAGCTGTGCATCGGCGGCGCGCGCATGGCCAACCTGCATACCCGCGAAGTCCCCCTGGGCGTGACCAGCATGCCCAACCTGGCGGGCGATCCCTATCAGACCCGCGCCATGGACCGGGACGACATCCGCGATGTGCGGCGCTGGCATCGCAATGCCGCCCTGCGCGCCAGGGAAGCCGGGTTCGATATCGTCTATATCTATGCCACCCACGGCTACCTGCTGTCGCAGTTCCTGTCGGGCGCGACCAACACGCGGTCTGACGAATACGGCGGCAGCCTGGCCAACCGTGTGCGGCTGGTGCGCGAACTCATCGAGGAAACCAGGGACGCCGTGGGCGACAGATGCGCCGTGGCGCTGCGCTTCTCGGCCGAGCAGGGCGGCGGCGGCGACGGCAATCCCGTCACCGGCGAGCATCGCGACATGATCGGACTGTTGGCCGAGGCGCCGGACCTGTGGGACATCAACATCAACGACTATTCGCTGGAAATGGGCGTCTCGCGCTTCGTGAAGGAGGCCTCGCTCGAGCCTTACATGTCCTACGTGAAATCCGTCACGACCAAGCCCGTGGTCACCGTCGGGCGCTTCACCTCGCCCGATACCATGGCCTCGCAGATCAGGCGGGGCATCGTCGACTTCATCGGCGCGGCGCGGCCGTCCATCGCCGATCCGTTCCTGCCCAGGAAGATCGAGGAAGGCCGCCCCGAGGACATCCGCGAATGCATCGGCTGCAACATCTGCTACACGGGCGACGGCAAGAGCGTGCCGATCCGCTGCACCCAGAATCCGACAATGAGCGAGGAATGGCGCCGCGGCTGGCACCCGGAGAACATCGGCCGACGGAAATCCGACAGCCGGGTCCTGGTGGTCGGCGCCGGTCCCGCCGGACTGGAGGCGGCACGCGCGCTGGGCCAGCGCGGCTATGCCGTGATGCTGGCCGAAGCCGCGCGCGAACTGGGCGGGCGGGTGACCAGGGAGGCAGCCCTGCCCGGCCTCTCCGAATGGGCCCGGGTGCGCGACTATCGCACGACCCAGATCGCGAAGATGGACAATGTCGAGGTTTTCCGCGAGAGCCGCCTGAGTGTTGCCGATGTCCTCGATGTGGCAGCGGATCATGTGGTGGTGGCGACGGGCTCCGCATGGCGCCGGGACGGGGTCGGACGGTTCACCTTCAAGCCAATGACGATCACCGCGCCCATGACCGCGGTGTTCACCCCCGACGACATCATGGCGGGGAACATGCCGGCCGGGCGCGTGGTCCTGTTCGACGACGACAGCTACTACCTGGGGAGCGTGATTGCCGAGCGCCTGGTCCAGGTGGGTTGCGAAGTCGTCTTCGTCACGCCGGACGACCGCGTCGCGTCATGGGGCAGCTATACGGCGGAGCAGGTCCGCACGCAGCGCCGCCTGATCGAAGCGGGGGTGGAGATCATCGCCGCGCATGGCGTCACCGCCTATGACGGCCAAGTCGCAACCCTGGCCTGTGCCTATACCGGCCGGCCGAAGAAGATCGCGGGGTCGGCGCTGGTGCTGGTGACATCGCGCAATCCTGACGATGCGCTCTACCGGGACCTGCAGGCTGTCATGGCGGCGGGCGGAGCCAAAGGTGCGCCGAAGACCCTGAAGCGCATCGGCGACTGCGATGCTCCTGCCATCATCGCGGCGGCGGTCTTTGCCGGGCATCGCTACGCCCGCGAACTGGACGAGGAGGTCGATACCGACAATCCGCTGAAATACGACCGGGTGTTCTTCGAGGCGGACGCCGGGCAGGCGTGAGGGTCAGCGGCGGTCGAACAAGCGTACCGCTCGATTATGCCTATCCAAAACGGACCGGACAACTTGGCAGAAGATCACCGGGCAGGGCCGCAAATGGCAATATCGGACACAGCGCGGGCCGGACGACATCGCGGCAGGGCGGTCCGGGATCGCTGCCTGACTGTCCCAACGCCGGGGCCCGACTTAATGGCGACATGAACGCGGCATCGGCGAATACCGCGACCTCATCCATCAGGGGGCTTTCGGCTTCCACTCTTTGGCCAGCTTCTCCGCCTCGGCAATCTGATCAGGCGCCATCTCGGCGACAAGAAAACCGCGGTGGTCGAATGCCGCCTGATCGCCAGCCGCCGCCGCCACGCTGAACCACATGTATGCCTGGACGAGGTCCTGTGCCACCCCATCGCCATCGCGGTAAAACTCGCCGAGGCTGAATTGCGCTTTTCCAACGCCCTGGTCGGCCGCCAGGCGATACAGCCGTGCCGCCTCGGCCTGGTCGGTGGGCACGCCCATGCCGTTGGCATACATGAGGCCCAGGCGGTATTGGGCCTCGGCTCCGCCGCTTTCCGCCAAGGGACGCAGCAGTTTCAGTGCAGTCGCAAAGTCGCCGGCCTCATAGGCAACGATGGCATCGTCGATTTGCTCTGCGGAAGCCGAAGCCACCGCAAGCAATGACAGCGCCAGCGCCACCGCGACGTTTCTGATCGAGATTTTCATGCAACCGCCCCTTGCCCCGCAATCATCCGTCAGTTCCTCCGACTACTGTAACGCCGCGACAGGCAAACGCCAAGCCCGGGGCGTTTGCTGTCCTGGCTGCGCCGCCGGCGGCCACATCGGAAGACGTCAACGGTCTTTTGTCTCCCGGGCCTGATCCGCATCGAGTCTTCTGAGGTCGCTCATGATGCCCACGAGTATGCCGGTCGTCCAGCCGATGGTGAATATCCCGGACATCGCTATCATCGGTCCGACCAGCCGCCAGCTGTAGGGCAGGCTAACGGCGCCCTCGCCAAGCGTCGTGTAGCTCTCGAGCACGTAGTAGTAGCTGTCGCGAGGATTTGGGATCAGGCCTAAGGCCCAGATCGGAACGGCCCACAAGAGCGTCTCAACGAGGTGCAGGCTAATCAGGAAGAAGATGGTAACGGCAAGCAAGGCATTCGCCCGCCCTTGTGACGCCTGGGCGCGTATGTGAATCCAGGATGAGGCGAAGTGGTAATTGACTTTCCGCGTACCCGATCCATGGACAAACAGGATGCACATCAGAATCAAGGTGCTAAATGCGAGTTCCACAAGTGGCATGTTTTCCTTCTTTCCTACGATCGCCTCCAGGCCAAGAAGCATGGCTAGGAATAATGCCTCAAAGCCCTTGGCGCCTCATGTCGCCGGCGCCGGAATGGCAGATGGTGCCGAAGACGCCGGTGATGCGGGCGCCGTCCTCGGAGGCCGGCGCGAGGCGACAAGATCGGCATTCATGGCGAGTTCGGCGCGGGCAGTTGCTGGCGCAGCTGCTGGATGAGCCCTGCCAGGTCCGGGTCCGGCGGGCCGATCTGCGCCAGCCGCTCGGCATAATGCAGGGCGGAAGCGATATCGCCGGCGTCGCGACTGAGACCGATCAGCGCCGACAGTGTGTCGCGATCCAGGGGATGCCGCGCCAGGTTCTCCTTGAGAACCTCGATTGCCTCGCCGCCGCGGCCGACCGAGTTCAACGCGACCGCATAGACATAGGCATAGCGCGCCTGGTCGGGGGCGAGTGCGGCCGCCTGGCGGAACTCGTCGAGCGCCGGTTCCACCTGCTGCAATCGCACCAAGGTCAAGCCGAGAGCGTGATGGACGCCCGCGTCGCCGGGCAGGCTGAGGGATGCGGCGCGCAGCACGCTCTCGCCCTCGCGATCCCGCCCGAGCGCCCGATAGACGTCGGCGAGATTGACCGCGGCGGCGACGTATTGCGGGCTCAGCCGCAGCGCCGCCCTGAGCTCGGCCTCGGCGGAATTGAAGCGGCCGAGGCGGGCGAAGAAGCTGCCCAAGGCGCTGCGGGCCTCGGGCCGATCGGCATTGAGACGCTGGGCGGCAACGAACTCCGCGGCCGCCCGCTCGAAATCGTCGCGCTCCGCGGCGGCGAGGCCGTCCGGCACCATCCCGGCCAGCAGGGATGCCGCGCGGATGCGCACACCGCGGACCGGATCGGCGAGAAGCGGCGACGTCGCCTGCCAGAGCTGGTCCGCGGGCGCGTCCTCCAGCGCATCGAGGGCGCCGATGCGCACCATGGGATCGGGGTCCGACAGGGCGGCCCGCGCCAGGCCGATCGTCTGCGGCGTCGCCGCCGGAGCGAGTTGCGCAAGCGCGCCGGCCCGCGCGAAGGCAGGGGTGTCGCGATCCGCGATTACCGCCGCCAGCAGCGCCTCGGCGTCCGGCCGGTCCGCCCAGGCTGCCTGGAACGCCCCGGTGTAGGTCTGGAATCCCTTGCGTCCGGGTCCATGCCAGGCATCGATCGCCGCCGCCGCCCAGTCCGCGGATCTGTCGGCGTGACAGTCGTTGCAGGCATTGGGCGTGCCGAATTTCGCCGACAGATCCGGCCTCGGGATCCGGAAGCTGTGGTCGTGACGCAGATCGATGGTCATATAGGTGCGCGATGGCATGTGGCATGACGCACAGGCAAGCGGCGGGCTGGCGGCCTCGTGCCGGCGATGCGCGGCGACTTCGTATTTGCCGGCGACATGGCACTGCAGGCAGACGCCGTCGCCGGATGCCCGGAGCTGCGCGCCATGCGGCTCGTGGCAGTCGGCGCAGGTCACGCCGGCGGCGAACATCCTGCTCTGCCTGAAGGCGCCATAGTTGTAGACCTCGTCCTGCATCTGCCCATCGGCCGTATAAAGCCCCTGGGCCAGCGGCGCGATGGAATGCGTGTCCGAGAGCCATTGGCCGGGAACCCAGTCCTCGGACAATGCGCCGCGCCGGGCATGGCACAGGCCGCAGGTCTCGACTTCCTTGCGCAATGTCGCGGGTGCGGCGCTGCGATGCGGGTTGCTGGTCGCCGGATCGATCTGCCAGGTCACGCCTTTCCGCTCGTCGAACAGGACCTGCAGGCCCCTGGTCGGGTCTTCGGCCCGACCGAACCGCCACCAGTCCGATTGATCCCGCGCCCAATCGACGTGCCGCGAACCTCGGCCGTGACAGGCCTCGCACCCGACGCTGATCTCCGCCCAGGTCGTCGCAAAGCGATCCTTTTCCGCATCGTAATTCTTGCGAATGCCGGTCGAGTGGCATTCCGCGCACATGAAGTTCCAGTTCTGGTTCAGCCGCGTCCAATGCAGGACATCGGCATGTCCGATATTCTCCCCGGGGTAGAGGTGGAACCAGCGCTGGCCGCCCGCCGCCTTCGGGCGGCTGTCCCAGGCAATCGACAGCGCCTGCAGCCGGCCGTCCGGGAATGCCACCAGGTACTGCTGCAGCGGATCGACGCCGAAGGTGTATTTGACCTCGAAAGTGGCGAGTTGGCCGTCCGTGCCATCGGTCTCGACCAGGAACTTCCCGTTCCGGCGGAAGAAGCGCGAATGGACGCTGCCATAGTCAAAACCCGCGTCGTCGAAGTCCCCAAGCACGGTCGCATCGGTCGCGTGGTCCATGGCGTGCCTGTGCTGCGACGCCTGCCACAGCCCCGCCTCGGCGCGATGACATTGGGCACAGGTCTCGCTGCCGACGAAGACGGCCGATGTTGCCGATCCTGCCGAAGGGCCGCCGGGAGGGGCGGAGTCGTGTCCGCCGGTTGCATACTCGAAGGCGAGGCCGCCGAGGACGACGGCCGCCGATACCGCCAATGCCAGGAACCATATGAGGCGCTTGGGAACGCGACTCGCGCCGGCATCATCGGATTCCGCCAGCCCTGCATCCCGGTCGGAGCCGCTATTGACGCGTTGTTGCCTGGATTGGTCTCCGGCGGGCGGCTTTCGTCGTCTGCGCGTCAACGTGAACGTCCCCTCAACCAAGACATCGCAACAGCCGCCGATTTGGGCATTCCGGGATCTGGATGTCGCCTGTGTTGGCACACCGCCCAATACTCAACGCTGGTGCAGCATCCTCAACGCGATGACCAGACACCACCAAAGCAGTGCCGCATGACAGAGCGTTGCCGGCCATATCAGCACGCCCTGCATGTTCAGGCCAAGGGCGGCATAGGCCAGGACCGCGGTCGCAAGGCCATTGTAGAGGAGGATGCCGATGAGCAGGCCGCGATTGCTTTGGGGGCCGTGGAGCGTCCGAGCACCCCAGCTGATGGCACCGATGGCAAGCAGTGCCGCTCCTCCCAGCCTAGCCAACAGCAGCGTTTCCAGCACCGGCTGGGTCTGGCCGAACAGCAGGCGGATGACGATGCCCGGCTCCAGAAGCAGACCCAGGCCGGTTGCGCCTTCAAGGCCCGCGAAGATGCGGAGCGTCTGGCTGCGCCCCGCATCCTTCACCGGCGACGACCCCAGGTCGCCTAGCCCTGCGGCTCGAGCTTGATCGTCAGCTTGTTCAACGTGCCGGTGAAACCGAAGGGTGTCTGGTAGTCCGTGTCGTTGACGCCGGTTCCGGTGTCGGACCCGATGTCGAAGGTTTCGCTGGCTTCCAGCGCGAAGGGAATCGTGTGGGGAAAAGTTCCGCTTCCCGCCGCGACGCCATCGACCGTGATGGTTCCGGTGCCGCCCTTCCCGAGGCCCGGCCCATCGGCCTTGAAGGCGAATTCCACGACATGCCGGCCGGGAGAAAGCGCCGTTGCGCCTTCGACCCTCGGGCGCGCGAGGTCGAGCAGGTCATAGACGAAGACGGGCTTGCCTTTGAGAAGATAGAGAGCCCATCCGCCGAAACGCCCGCCTTGGGTGACCAGCATGCCGTTGCCGCCGTCTGCCGGCACTTCGATGTCGGCAGTGATGGCAAAGGACTTGTTGAGGACACTTGGCGCGGTGCCCAAGGGCACGCCGATGATCGGCTGCGTGTAGGTGAATTCGTCGCGGCCTGCGACGATGCTCGGGCGCGGAAGGATAAACCGCGTCAAAGCGGAAGCATCCAAAGGCAGCACATTGTATTTCGCCGCCTCGATCCAGAACAGGTCCTGCAGTTCGCTCAGCTTGTCGGGAAATTGGGCGGAGACGTCATTGTTCTGCGTCCAGTCCTTGCTGAGGTCGAACAGCTCCCACTTGATGCCGTTGACGATGTCCTTTGGAAGGGGCGCGGTGCCATTCCACGGCTCGCGATAGGGTACCGTCGATGCGATCCAACCATCGTGGTAGAGCGCGCGATTGCCGAACATCTCGAAATACTGGGTCCGGTGCCGCGACGGCGCCGTGGCGTTGGCCTTGTCGAAGGTATAGGCCATGCTCACGCCCTCGATGGGCTTCTGGGTGATGCCGTCCACCGTCTCCGGCGCGCGAATTCCGGTGGCTTCGAGCAGGGTCGGCACGATGTCAATCACGTGATGGAACTGGGTGCGGATGCCGCCCGCATCGGTGATATGGCCCGGCCACGCGATGGCCATGCCATTGCGGATCCCGCCGAAATAGGACGGAACTTGCTTGGTCCATTTGTAGGGCGTGCTCATCGCCCAGGCCCAGCCGACGGCAAAGTGCGGATAGGTGAATTGCGATCCCCAGACGTCGTAGAATTTCAGCTGGTCCACGACCGGCACTTCGACGCCGTTGAAAAACGTCATCTCGTTCGGCGTGCCCGCCGGCGAGCCCTCGGCGCTGGGGCCATTGTCACCGCTGATATAGATGATCAAGGTGTTGTCGAGCTTGCCCATGTCCTCGACCGCCTGGACGACACGGCCGATCTCGTGGTCGGTATAGGCAAGGTAGGCCGCATAGACCTCCATCTGGCGCTCGAAGAGCTTCTTCTCATCCGCCGACAGAGCGTCCCACTTCTTCAGCATATCGGGCCAGGGCGTGAGCTGTGCATCGGCGGGGATGATGCCAAGCTTCTTCTGGTTGGCGAAGATCTGCTCGCGCAAAGCATTCCAGCCCATGCTGAACTTGCCCTTGAACTTATCGATCCACTCCGGGGTCGGATGGTGCGGCGCATGGGTGCCGCCCGGCGCATAATAGAGGAAGAAAGGCTTCTTCGGGTCAATCTGGTTGAGCTGATTGAGATAGCCGATGGCGTCATCAGCCATGTCTGTGGTCAAATTGTATTTCGGATTGCCGACATAGGGATAGACCCGCGTCGTGTTGCGGTAGAGGTCGGGCTGCCACTGATTGGTCTCGCCGCTGACGAAGCCGTAGAAATACTCGAAGCCCATCCCGATCGGCCATTGATCGAAAGGTCCTGCCTGGCTGGTCTGGAAAGACGGCGTGTTGTGGTCCTTGCCGAACCACGAGGTCGCATAGCCGTTGGCCTTGAGAATTCTGCCGATGGTCGCATTGTCTGCGGTGATGATGCTGTCGTAGCCCGGGTAGCCGGTGGACGCCTCGCTGATCACGCCGAACCCAACCGAATGGTGGTTGCGCCCGGTGATCAGAGCGGCGCGCGTGGGCGAGCACAGCGACGTCGTATGAAACTGCGTATAGCGCAAGCCCATGTCGGCGATGCGGTCGAGGGTCGGGGTGGGAATGACGCCGCCGAAAGTGCTGGGCGCGGCAAAGCCGACGTCGTCGGTGAGAATCAGGAGGACGTTGGGAGCCCCCTTGGGCGGCACCACCTGCGGCTGCCAATAGGGCGTTGAGCTGGGTGCATCGAGATTGATGACGCCGCCGAATTGGCCGGGCGGCGGCGGAATCTGCCGTCCGTCGATCGTCGTCGTGGCGCTGGGTGTGCCGGGCGTGCCCGTCACGTCCTGCGCTGCGGCTCCAGCCCAACTCGCGAACAGAAATGCAAGTGCCGGCACAAAAGCGACCTTGACGCCCATGATCCCAACTCCCCGCATATCTGAATTCACATTTTCCCTGGTGACAGTGCAGTTAAACGCGCCGCAGGTCAAATGGCCGGCCGCGGCGGTCGAGGATGGGGCGGCCGACACATCACTTCCGGTCTCATGCCTCTAGGAACAAATGCGGGAGCCGGCATGCGACCGCGATGATCTGCAGGTCCACTGCCGCCGATGAAGGCGCGGTTTGTGGTGGTGCGGGACCAGCCTCTTTCAGGTCAGGCGGATGCCGAAATCCGCCAGCGGTCTTTCCACATGCAGTTCGGTGAAGTCCTGCCAGAAGGCGGCGCGGTCGCCGGAATGGTAGATGGCGCCGAAGACGCCGGTGATGCGCCTGCCGTCCTCGGAGACCGGCAGGAGCAGGCGGGCATAGGCGAGATGACCGCGGGAATAGGAGGTCATGTGGTCGTGGGTATAGGCGACCAGGCCTTGCCGCCCGACGCTGTCGGTCTGGCGCGAGGTCTCGTCGAAACCGGCCTGGTTCTCCGGCTTCACGTGCTGGCGCCGGATCTCGCCGCGGCTGCGGCGGGCGGGCTCGAAGCCGAAGGCCTCGACGATGGTGTCGCCGACCAGGCGATAGCGCAGGTCGTCCGGCGTGGCGCCGAGGTCGAGCAGCTGGAGGTGCGGCAGGATCCTGCCGAGCGGGACGGGATCGATGTCGAGGCGGCGCGGCACGCTGCCGTCGGTGCTAAGGCTGCGCCAGTAGCCGAAGAGCTCGGCCAGGGCCGGGTGCAGGATGAAATCCGCGTCGCCCCCGGCCGCCGGCATCAGGCGCGCCGGTCGAGATAGGCGTCGACCAGCTCGACGAGGCGGTCGCGTCCGAAGCTCGGATCGTGGCCGGCATGGACCACGGTGACCGGGAGCTCGCGCAGGCGCCGCATGGTGTGGATATAGGTCGGGATATGGGCGCCGTGGATCTCGTCGAGCAGCGGGCCGTCATAGATCGCATCGCCGGAGAACAGCGTGCCGGTCGCCGCCTCCCAGAGGCCGATGCTGCCGGGCGAGTGGCCGGGCAGATGCAGCACCTCGAAATGCCGGTTGCCGAGATCGACGATGTCGCCCTCGACGACGGTCTCGGTGACCGGCGCCGGCGTCAGGCGGTAGCTGGCGAGGTCGTAATCCGCATGCGGCAGGGCGGTGATGAGGTCGCCGTCGAAGGGATAGCCGGCGGCGGCGAGGCTGCGGATCTCCTCGGCGCCCATCACCGAGGCGAGCAGGGTCCCGGCGCCCGGCGCCCGCAGGGTCTCGGCCTCGATCTCGTGGACCAGGGTGTGCTCGAATTCGTGGTGCGCACCGATATGGTCGTCATGGGTATGGGTGGCGACGGCGGTCACCGGCTTGTCGATCAGGTGATCGACGGCGTCGCGCAGGCTGACCACGCCCATGCCGGTGTCGATGATCAGATCGCGGTCGCGCCCGCGCACATGCCAGATGTTGCAGCGCATGAGCGGCACCACATGCGGCTCGATGAGGCGGGTGATGTCGTCGCCGATGCGCTCGATCTCGAACCAGCGATCGGCGATGGGAAGCATGGTCATCGATGCGGCCTTTCGGTGTCGGTGGATTCACCGCGGCGATCAAGGATCCAGCGTCTGCGCCGACGGGTTAACAATTGCTATAGAGGCGACCGGGCTTTGGCAATTCGGCGCATGCCGGGGCCGGTCTTCTACCCCAGGATCCGTCCGGGATTAGGGATTGCCTCGGCCTAGTAGGTGCCGCCGAACAGGGCGACGGGCTTCACCTCCCGGCCGGTCTCGCAGATGAGCGCGGCGCCGGCCGCGGCGAGGCCATCGAGCGCCGCCCGCGCCTCGCCGGCACGGGCGCGGATGGCAAGGGACTGCAGGATGGCTGCAGCCAGCCGGCCCAGATCCGCCGGATCGGCGCGGGGTGCGAGTTCGCCGCGGTCCTTGCCGACGCGCAGGCGCCGCGCGAAGGCCGCGTCCCAGCCGGCGAGTTCGGCGGCGACGGCGGCACGGAGGTCGGCATCGTCCGGCGCCCCGGTCAGCGCGGTCGCCAGGACGAGGCAGCCGCCCGGCTCCGCGCAGAAGATGTCGAGTGCCGCCCGATAGGCCCCGGCGAGGGCCAGGCGGCAGGCCGATTCCGCTTCCAGCGCCGCCTCCAGGCGGTCGCGCAGGTCCTGGCGGTAGCGGGCGAGGATCTCGCCATAGAGAGCCCGCTTGTCGCCGAAGGCGGCGTAGAGGCTCGGCCGGTTCATGCCGGTGGCGGCGCTCAGGTCGTCGAGGGAGGTGGCGGCGAAACCGGCCTGGCGGAAGGCGTCGGTGGCGCGGCGCAAGGCGGTTTCCGGGTCATAGGCGCGCGGACGCCCGCGCTGCCCGGGCGCGGATGGCTGCAGCCCGGTTTCGGGGCGGGTCCGGCGCGGCGGCGATTTATATACCATTTTGCATAATAATATCCGAGTTCGGTTCCGACTCCGGAATATTTTCATTCAAATTGGTACAAAAATCAAGACCCGGCGCTCGATGACCCGATCCGGCCGCGCCAGAGCCGGTCCAGCCAGATGCCGGCCCGGCGCGATGCAGCAAGGCTGGGCTGCTCGATCAGGCGCGTGGCCAGGGTGGCGACGGCGAGGGCGAGGGTCGCGCCGACCGCCATGGTCGCCAGGGCGGCCGGGGTCTCGGCCATCCGCCCGGCCAGCCAGAGAAAGGCGAAGCAGGCGGCGGAGAACTGCACCGGGAGATGGGTGAGATAGAGCGGAAAGGAGATGGCGCCGAGGAAGCGGAAGACCGGGCGCGCGAGCAGGCTGCGCAGCAGCGGGGCGAGGCAGAGCCCGGCCACGGTCATCGCCGCCGCGGTGGTGAAGCGATCGCCGCGCCAGAAGGGCAGGGCCGCGGCCAGCCAGGCGCGCAGCAGGAAGGGCCAGGCGACGGTGCCGGGCAGGATGGCGAGGAGGCGCGGCAGGACGACGCCGCCGAGGATCAGCAGCAGGCCGGCGGCATTGCCGAGCCTGGGCGACGGGCGCCAGGCGATGAGCTGCGGCGCGTCATGGAGGAGGGTGCCGGCCATGAAGAGATGCAAGGGCAGTGCCCGTTCCGCGAGGCCGCAGCCGGCCAGCAGGAGGAGGGTTGCCAGGGCGCGGCGCCGCGGATCGGGCAGCAGGCGGCAGAGCAGATAGCAGAGCAGTGAGCCCTCGAACTCGTAATGCAGCGTCCAGAGCGCCGGGTTGAAATAGGATTCGCGATAGGCGAAGAAGGTCGACCAGAGGGACTCCCCGAGCCAGGCGGCAACCGTCGGCTGGAAATCCGGCGGCAGGGTGGTTTCGAGCCAGCGCGAGCCGGTGACCAGCGCCACCTCGGGCAGGTAGTAGAGGCCGGCCGGGATCAGCAGCAGCGCCAGGACTGAACTGGCCAGCACCGGCAGGGCCAGGCGCAGGTAGCGTTTGGCGACCAGCGCGGGAAAGACCAGCGGCCGGCGGGCGCCCGTCACCGAGGCGGTCAGCACGTAGCCGGAGAGGACGAAAAAGATGGGCACGGCGAGGCGCCCGTCCCAGAGCAGGCTCAAGGGCGAGAAGGCGAGGTAGGTCTCCTGGGCGGTGACGCGGGCCGGATAGATCTCGGGTGCCACCACATGCGGCCAGAACAGCATGATGAGATGGCCGAACAGGACCATCAGCGCCGCGATGCCGCGGAGGCCGTCGAGATGAGCGTATCTGTCCCCGCTGTCGATCGGCGCTGTCCCCCTGCCGGATAACTGCTGCCGGATTACCGTTCGCCGCCGCCGACCGCCAGGTATTCGTCGAGGCTGACGACGCCGTCGTGATTGGCGTCGGCAGCGGCGACGAGGCGCTGGCAGAAGGCCGCATCCTCCTCGGGCGTCACCGCGCCGTCGCCGTCTGTGTCGCTGGCCCGGAAGCGTCCGGTGAAGCGCGCCAGCACATCCTGGCGCTCGACCGGGATGCCGTAGAGATATTCCGCGAGGGACAGCGTGCCGTCTCCGTCTTCGTCGGTGCGCCTGAACTCCTTGGCCGAGATGCGCTGCAGGTCGACCAGGGTGAAGCCGCCATCCTTGTCCTGGTCGAGGCGGTAGAAATAGGCGGTGTAGTACTCGGTATCGCTCTGCTGGGCGACGGCGGGTGCCGCGGCGGACAGGACCGGGAGCAGGGCGGCGAGGCCGAAGGCGAGGGAGCGCATGTTGTCTCTTCCTCTGCGTTGCCGGTCAGTCGAGCATCGCGGTCATCGCCGCATCAGTTCATAGAGCGAGACGGCGGCGGCGTTGGAGACGTTGAGATGGTCGATCGGGCCCTCGGTCGGGAGCTTGGCGAGGAGGTCGCAATGTTCCCGGGTGAGGCGGCGCAGGCCGGGTCCCTCGGCGCCGAGACAGAGGGCGACGCGGCCGCTCAGCTTGTTCTCGGCCAGGGTCCGCTCGGCCTCGGCGGCGAGGCCGACGCACCAGAAGCCGGACTGCTTCAGGTCCTCCATGGCGCGGACCAGGTTGGTGACCCGGATCACCGGCACATGTTCCAGGGCGCCCGAGGCGGCCTTGGCGAGGACGCCGGTTTCCGGAGCGGCATGGCGCTCGGTCAGCACCACGGCGATGGCGCCGAAGGCGGCGGCCGAGCGCAGGATGGCGCCGACATTATGGGGGTCGGTCACCTGGTCGAGGATCAGGACCACGGCCGTCGGCCTGCCGCCGGCCAGATCGCCGACCTCCTCGATGTGATGCTCGGGCAGGGGCGAGACCCGGGCGGCGATGCCCTGGTGGACGGCATCGCGGCCGAGGATGTGGTCCAGGGCCTCGCGGTCGATGTTTTCCCAGGCCGGGAGCGGGGCGGGCAGGCTGGCGCCGGATCCCGGGCGCGGCACATTGACGCCGGCCAGGCTCTCGCCCGCCGACCCGACCTGGACCAGGCGATGGATCCGCCGCTCCGGGTTGGCGATCGCAGCTGCTACCGCGTGATGGCCGAACAGCCAGTACCCGACGCCCTGGGGGCGGTTTTCCGGGTCGCGGCCGGTTAACCTTTGGCTCGCCCCGGACCCGGCGCGGTTCTCGCGCTTGCCGCCGTGCGGGCGCTCCGCCTTCCGGTCGGCGGGTCGGGCCGCGGACACATGGTCGGGGGATATGTCCGGCTTGCCGCGAAATTTTCTGTCCCGATCGCCGGACCGGGAGGCCGATTGATTGCGCGACCCTTCAGCCGGGGATTTACCCTTGAAGGGCATGTGGGTTTTGGATGGCTTGCGTTTGGTCATTTTGGGCCCTAATATCCGCTCGACAAAGAGCATTACAGTAACTCCCTCCGTGCCGGAACCTAAATCGGCGCGGGTGGGAGTTTTTCGTGTGATTTCAAGTTGACAGCACGCGACAAATGCTCATAAGTCCGCATCTCCGTGGCGAGCGGAGTTGCTGTTAAGGAAGGGTGCCCGAGTGGCTAAAGGGGGCAGGCTGTAAACCTGTTGGCTTCGGCCTACGTAGGTTCGAATCCTACCCCTTCCACCAAAGCCTTAGCTTCCCCGTCCGGGTCTCCCGGCGTGGCGGTGCGGAGGCGGCGGGCAGCTGGCGCGCTCGCGGCGGCCGGATCGGGCCGCCGGGAGGTACCGCTGAGGTCGCAGCGGGCGGGTGTAGCTCAATGGTAGAGCTCCAGCCTTCCAAGCTGGCTATGCGGGTTCGATTCCCGTCACCCGCTCCAAAAGCTGCGCGGTGGACGGAACAGGTTACGCCAAGGGCCGGGCGATATCGGCAAGACGAAAAGCGATTGATGGATAGGATTGGGCAGTCATGGCGAAGGCGAAGTTTGAGCGGAACAAGCCGCATTGCAATGTCGGGACGATCGGTCACGTTGACCACGGCAAGACGTCGCTGACGGCGGCGATCACCAAGGTTCTGGCGGAGACCGGCGGGGCGACCTACACGGCGTACGACCAGATCGACAAGGCGCCGGAAGAGCGGGCGCGCGGGATCACGATTTCGACGGCGCATGTCGAGTACGAGACCAAGGCGCGGCACTACGCGCATGTCGATTGCCCGGGCCATGCCGACTACGTGAAGAACATGATCACCGGCGCGGCGCAGATGGACGGTGCGATCCTGGTGGTTTCGGCGGCGGACGGCCCGATGCCGCAGACCCGGGAGCACATCCTGCTGGCGCGCCAGGTCGGCGTTCCGGCGCTGGTGGTGTTCATGAACAAGTGCGACATGGTCGACGATCCGGAGCTCCTGGACCTGGTCGAGCTGGAGGTCCGCGAACTGCTGACCTCGTACAAGTTCCCGGGCGACAAGATCCCGGTGATCCGCGGTTCGGCGCTGTGCGCGCTGGAGGACAAGAACCCGGAGCTGGGCAAGCAGGCGATCCTGAAGCTGATGGCGGCGGTTGACGAGTTGATCCCGCAGCCGGAGCGCCCGAAGGACCGTCCGTTCCTGATGCCGATCGAGGACGTGTTCTCGATCTCGGGGCGCGGCACGGTGGTGACGGGCCGGGTCGAGCGCGGCATCGTGAAGGTCGGCGAGGAAGTGGAGATCATCGGGCTGAAGCCGACGGTGAAGACGGTGGTGACCGGGGTCGAGATGTTCCGCAAGCTGCTGGACAGCGGCGAGGCGGGCGACAACATCGGCGCGCTGCTGCGCGGCACCAAGCGCGAGGAAGTCGAGCGCGGCCAGGTGCTGGCCAAGCCCGGCTCGATCACCCCGCACACCAAGTTCAAGGCCGAGGCCTACATCCTGACCAAGGAAGAGGGCGGGCGGCATACGCCGTTCTTCTCCAACTACCGCCCGCAGTTCTATTTCCGCACCACCGACGTGACCGGGACCGTGGTCCTGCCGGCCGGCACGGAGATGGTGATGCCGGGCGACAACATCTCGATGGAAGTCCACCTGATCGCCCCCATCGCGATGGATGACGGCCTGCGCTTCGCCATCCGCGAGGGCGGCCGCACCGTCGGCGCCGGCGTCGTCGCCAGTATCATCGAGTAGTCCTGTCGGCGCGAATCCGCCGCCAGGATCTGAAGTCCCGGTTCCGGTGGCCGCCACAAGCGGTCGCCGGATCGGCGTTAGCAGGCCGGTGTAAGTTGTAAAGGGTGCTTTTAGGAGTGTAGCTCAACTGGTAGAGCGTCGGTCTCCAAAACCGAAGGTTGCGGGTTCGAGCCCCTCCGCCCCTGCCAAAGCGCCGTAACGAAGTCGATTGGATGACGGGTAAGGTTTGACAGTGATGGCCAAGGTAAATCCCGTCGAGTTCTGGCGGCAGTCGGTAATCGAATGGAAGAAGGTCACCTGGCCGAGCCGCAAGGAGACCACGGTCACGACGACCATGGTCTTCGTCATGGTGGCGTTCGCGTCGGTGTTCTTCCTGCTGGTGGACCTGGTTCTGTCCCAGGGCATCGGGTTCATTCTGAATCTCGGGAGCTGAGGACGATGGCGCACCGCTGGTACGTCATTCACGTGTATTCGGGCTTCGAGAGGAAGATCGCCCAGTCGATCCGCGAGCAGGCCGCGCAGAAGGGCATGTCGCACCTGATCACCGACGTGCTGGTGCCGACCGAGGAAGTGGTCGAGATGCGCCGCGGCGCGAAGGTGAATGCGGAACGCAAGTTCTTCCCCGGCTACGTGCTGGTGAAGATGGAGCTGACCGACGAGAGCTGGCACCTCGTCATGAACACGCCGAAGGTGACCGGTTTCCTCGGCGGCAAGGGCAAGCCGACGCCGATCTCCGAGGCCGAGGCGATGCGCATCCAGACCCAGGTGCAGGAAGGCATCGAGCGGCCGAAGCGCGCGATCATGTTCGAGGTCGGCGAGCAGGTCCGGGTCAACGACGGTCCGTTCACCTCCTTCAACGGCATGGTGGAGGAAGTCGACGAGGAAAAGGGCCGGATCAAGGTGGCGGTGTCGATCTTCGGCCGCGCCACCCCGGTCGAGCTGGAATACGCGCAGGTCGAGAAGGTCTGACGACCGTCACGCTGCGCTGCTGCCGCCCGGCGACGGTTTCGCCGGAATGCATGCGGGAGGCCCGCCAGGCCTTTGACCGCAAAACCCGAGGGGAACCCGATAGGGGTCCCCCAGATGAGGTTGGATCATGGCAAAGAAGATCGAAGGCTATATCAAGTTGCAGATCCCGGCAGGCAAGGCGAATCCGTCGCCGCCGATCGGCCCGGCGCTCGGCCAGCGCGGCCTGAACATCATGCAGTTCTGCAAGGAGTTCAACGCCGCCACCCAGCAGCTGGAAGCGGGCATGCCGATCCCGGTGGTGATCACCGCGTTCTCGGATCGCTCGTTCACCTTCGTCACCAAGACGCCGCCGGCCAGCTATTTCCTGAAGAAGGCCGCGAAGATCGACAAGGGCTCGAAGACCACCGGCATCGGCTTCGTCGGCAAGGTGACGATGGCGCAGTGCCGCGAGATCGCCAAGCAGAAGATGGCCGATCTCAATGCGCACGACATCGACGCGGCGGCCGAGATGATCAAGGGTTCGGCCCGTTCGATGGGCCTGCAAGTGGTGGAGGGCTGATAAAATGACCGGCAAGCGCATGAAGGCGGCCGCTCAGGGCCTCGACCGCAACAAGTTCTATACCGTCGAAGAAGCCGTGAAGGCGATCAAGGATCGCGCCAAGGCGAAGTTCGACGAGACCATCGAAGTGGCGATGAATCTCGGCATCGACCCGAAGCACGCCGACCAGAACGTCCGCGGCGTCGTCTCGCTGCCGAACGGCACCGGCAAGACCCTGCGGGTCGCGGTGTTCGCCAAGGGCGACAAGGCCGAGGCGGCGAAGAAGGCGGGAGCCGACATCGTCGGCGCCGATGATCTGGCCGAGAAGGTGAATGCCGGGCAGATGGATTTCGACCGCGTGCATTGCCACGCCGGACATGATGGTGGTGGTCGGCAAGCTGGGCAAGGTGCTGGGTCCGCGCGGCCTGATGCCGAACCCGAAGCTCGGCACCGTCACCAACGACGTCGCCGAAGCGGTGAAGGCCGCCAAGGGCGGCCAGGTCGAGTTCCGCGCCGAGAAGGCCGGCATCGTCCATGCCGGCGTCGGCAAGGCAAGCTTCAGCGAGAAGGCCCTGGTGGAGAACGTCAAGGCCTTCGTCGGCGCGATCAGCCGCGCCAAGCCGGCCGGTGCCAAGGGCACCTATATCAAGAAAGTGTCGCTGAGCTCGACCATGGGCCCCGGCATGAAGCTCGACGTCTCCTCGATCGTGGGCGGCGCCTGAGCGACTGAGATTCCACCGTCGCCTGCCGGCGCGAGCCGGCGGACGGCGGCGGATTGGCGAGGTCGGCGACCCGGCAACGGGAAGCGGACCTGGTCACCCTGTCCGAGACTGCGGGTCTCCCTGAACTCAGGGGGATAATTGGCGGCCAAGGGACATCCGATCGGGGCGACCCGGCAGGAGATCCGGCGGCGACTGGCCCGCAATAGACGGGAGTTGAAGCGAATTCGTGCATTGCTCCTTGGTTGCAAGGTGACTGGACGAAACGCGGCTTGAACTTCTGGGACAGGCAACCGGGCTTTCCGGGCTGCCTTTCGAGGTTGGTTCTGGAAGGTCCAATCGTAACCGGTTCGGCGGCCCCTTCGGGGGCAACCGGACCTTAGTATCGGAGACGAACAGTGGACCGATCTGGCAAAGAAAAGCTGGTGACCGAGCTGCAGGAGATGCTCAGCGACGCGCAATTGGTGGTCGTCACCAATCAAAACGGGCTGACTGTCGCCGAGGTGACCGATCTGCGTCGCAAGATGCGGGCGGCGGGTGCCGGTTTCAAAGTCGCCAAGAATCGGCTGGCACAGCTCGCTCTGAAGGGCACCAAGTACGAAGGCCTCGAAAAGCTGCTCAAGGGACCGACGGCAATCGCCTTCTCGACGGACCCGATCGCGGCCGCCAAGGTCGCCGTGACTTACGCCAACAGCAACGACAAGCTCACGATCATGGGCGGTTCCATGGGAACCGAGGTTCTTGACACCGCGAAGGTCAAGGCCCTGGCCACCCTGCCGTCGATCAATGAGCTGCGTTCGAAGCTGATCGCCTTGCTGCAGACCCCGGCGACACGCGTCGCCACGGTCGTGCAGGCGCCGGCTGCTCAGCTGGCGCGCGTGTTTGGCGCGTATGCCAAGAAGGGCGAAGCCTAACTGGCCGATCCGAACAACAGTACCAGAAGTTCAAACCCAAAGAGTCTGGCCCCATCGGGTGCAACCCCGCCGGGCCTAAACCAGGAGAAGAGAAATGGCTGATCTACAGAAGTTGGTCGACGAGCTCTCGAAGCTCACCGTCCTCGAGGCCGCCGAGCTGTCGAAGAAGCTCGAAGAGGCTTGGGGCGTGTCGGCTGCGGCGCCGGTTGCGGTGGCTGCGGCTGCGGGCGCCGGTGCCGGTGCTGCCGCGGCGGTCGAGCAGACCGAGTTCACCTTGGTCCTCGTCGATGCCGGCGAGAAGAAGATCAACGTGATCAAGGAAGTGCGTGCGATCACCGGCCTTGGCCTGAAGGAAGCCAAGGATCTGGTCGAAGGCGCGCCGAAGGCAGTGAAGGAAGGCGTCGGCAAGGCCGAAGCCGCCGACCTGAAGAAGAAGCTGGAAGAAGCCGGCGCCAAGGTCGAGCTGAAGTAAGCTCGGCCCCGTCGGTTCGGAGATGTGGAAGCGCCGGCCGCAAGGCTCGGCGCTTCCCCGCCTCTGAAATCCGGCGATCAGCGCCTCCGACCCCGGCCCCGAACACGGGCCCGGCGCTTGAAACGGGATCGGGATGGCAGCCGTGGCCATCTAAAGCAGGCACGGCATATGGCGTTCCAGATCGAGCCAGTTGCTTGAGACGAGGATAGTGATGACGAAATCCTTTACCGGCCGTAAGCGCATCCGCAAGAGTTTCGGCCGTATCGCCGAGATCACCACCATGCCGAACCTGATCGAGGTGCAGAAAAGCTCCTATGACCAGTTTCTCCAGGTCGGCGTGTTGGCGGAGAACCGCCAGAACAGCGGCCTCCAGGAAGTCTTCCGCTCGGTGTTCCCGATCCGCGACTTCTCGGAAAAGTCCGAGCTGCAATTCGTCCGCTACGAGCTCGAGGAACCGAAATACGACGTCGAGGAATGCCAGCAGCGCGGCATGACCTTCGCGGCGCCCCTGAAGGTGACCTTGCGCCTGGTCGTCTGGGACATCGACGAGGAAACCGGCGCGCGGTCGATCCGCGACATCAAGGAGCAGGATGTCTACATGGGCGACATGCCGCTGATGACCCGCTCCGGCACCTTCGTGGTGAACGGCACCGAGCGCGTGGTGGTCTCGCAGATGCACCGGTCGCCCGGCGTCTTCTTCGACCACGACAAGGGCAAGACCCATTCCTCGGGCAAATACCTGTTCGCCGCCCGCGTCATCCCCTATCGCGGTTCGTGGCTCGATTTCGAGTTCGACGCCAAGGATCTGGCCTATGTGCGCATCGACCGCCGGCGCAAGCTGCCGGCGACCACCCTGCTGCTGGCGCTGTGGAACAAGAGCGCGGCGGCGAAGATCGCCAAGGGCGAGGCGCTGACCGAGGAAGAGCGGCGGTTCGGCGGCATGTCGGCCGAGGAGATCCTGGGCTTCTTCTACAAGCAGGTGGTGTTCACCAAGACCAAGAAGGGCTGGACCACGCCGTTCGATCCGCTGCGCCTGAAGGGCTTGAAGACCACGGCCGACCTGGTCGACGCGAAGACCGGCAAGGTGGTGGCCGAGGTGGGCACCAAGATGACGCCGCGCCTCTCCAAGAAGCTGCAGGAAGGCGGCCTCAAGGAGCTGCTGGTGCAGGTCGAGGAACTGGTCGGCCGCTATGCCGCCGCCGACATCATCAACGAGTAGACGGGCGAGATCTTCATCGAGGCGGGCGACGAACTCACCGCCGCGCTGATCGAGCAGCTGGAAGGCGCGGGGATCAAGGAGATCTCCACGCTCAACGTCGACCACGTCAATGTCGGGCCCTATATCCGCAACACGCTGGCGATCGACAAGAACTCCAGCCGCGAGGAAGCGCTGATCGACATCTACCGCGTCATGCGTCCCGGCGAGCCGCCGACCCTGGACACCGCGGAAGCCCTGTTCAACGGCCTGTTCTTCGATCTCGAGCGCTATGACCTTTCCTCGGTCGGCCGGGTGAAGATGAATTCGCGCCTGTCGGTACTGCCGGCGGACCGGTTCGATCCGGCCGGCGCCAGCGATCAGGTGCGGGTGCTGCGCAAGGAGGACATTCTCGCCATCCTCATGGTGATGACCGACCTGAAGGACGGGCGCGGCGAAATCGACGACATCGACCATCTCGGCAACCGCCGCGTGCGCTCGGTCGGCGAGCTGATGGAGAACCAGTACCGCCTCGGCCTGCTGCGCATGGAGCGGGCGATCCGCGAGCGCATGAGCTCGGTCGAGATCGACACGGTGATGCCGCACGACCTGATCAACGCCAAGCCGGCGGCGGCCGCAGTGCGCGAGTTCTTCGGCTCGTCGCAGCTCTCGCAGTTCATGGACCAGACCAATCCGCTCTCGGAAATCACCCACAAGCGCCGCCTCTCGGCGCTGGGGCCGGGCGGCCTGACCCGCGAGCGCGCCGGCTTCGAGGTGCGCGACGTGCATCCGACCCATTACGGCCGGATCTGCCCGATCGAGACGCCGGAAGGCCCGAATATCGGCCTGATCAACTCGCTCGCCACCTATCGCGCGGGTGAACCAGTACGGCTTCATCGAGAGCCCCTACCGCAAGGTCGACAAGGGCATGGTAACCGACGAGGTCGTCTATCTCTCGGCGATGGAAGAGGGCAAGTACACGATCGCCCAGGCGAACGCCGAGGTCGATCCGCGCAAGCAAGCTGACCGACGACCTGATCAGCTGCCGGCGCGGCGGCGACTTCGTGATGGCCCGTCCGGACGACATCGACTACATCGACGTCTCGCCCGAAGCAGCTGGTATCGGTGGCGGCGGCGCTGATCCCGTTCCTCGAGAACGACGACGCCAACCGCGCGCTGATGGGCTCGAACATGCAGCGCCAGGCGGTGCCGCTGCTGCGCGCCGAGGCGCCGCTGGTCGGCACCGGCATGGAGGAGACCGTGGCGCGCGATTCCGGCGTCGCGATCGGTGCCAAGCGCGGCGGCGTGGTCGACCAGGTCGATGCCACCCGCATCGTCATCCGCGCCACCGACGATGCGGATACGGCGACGCCGGGCGTCGACATCTACAACCTGCTGAAGTTCCAGCGCTCCAACCAGAACACCTGCATCAACCAGCGCCCGCTGGTGAAGGTCGGCGACGTGGTGGAAAAGGGCGACATCATCGCCGACGGCCCGTCGACGCGACCTGGGCGAGCTCGCGCTCGGCCGCAACGTGCTGGTCGCCTTCATGCCGTGGCAGGGCTACAACTTCGAAGATTCGATCCTGATCTCCGAGCGGATCGTGTCGCGACGACGTGTTCACCTCGATCCACATCGAGGAGTTCGAGGTGATGGCCCGCGACACCAAGCTCGGCCAGGAGGAAATCACCCGCGACATCCCGAATGTCGGCGAGGAAGCGCTGAAGAACCTCGACGAGGCGGGCATCGTCTATATCGGCGCCGAAGTGAAGCCGGGCGACATCCTGGTCGGCAAGGTCACGCCGAAGGGCGAGAGCCCGATGACGCCGGAAGAGAAGCTGCTGCGCGCGATCTTCGGCGAGAAGGCCTCGGACGTGCGCGACACCTCGCTGCGCCTGCCGCCGGGCGTTTCCGGCACCATCGTCGAGGTGCGGGTGTTCTCGCGCCGCGGCGTCGACAAGGACGAGCGCGCGATGGCGATCGAGCGCGCCGAGATCGAGCGCCTGGCCAAGGACCGCGACGACGAGAAGGCGATCCTCGAGCGCAACTTCTACAGCCGCCTGAAGGAGCTGCTGCTCAACCAGGTGACCGCCGGCGGCCCGAAGACCCTGAAGGCCGACGTCAAGATCACCGACAAGGTGCTGGCGGAGTTCACTCCCGGCCAGTGGCGCAGATCGGTGTCAAGAACGACAAGCGGATGGCCGAGATCGAGGGCCTGAAGAAGCAGTTCAACGAGGGCATCGGCGCACTCGAGAAGCGCTTCGAGAACAAGGTCGAGAAGCTGCAGCGCGGCGACGAACTGCCGCCCGGCGTGATGAAGATGGTCAAGGTGTTCGTCGCGGTGAAGCGCAAGCTGCAGCCGGGCGACAAGATGGCCGGCCGTCACGGCAACAAGGGCGTGGTCTCGAAGATCGTCACCTGCGAGGACATGCCCTATCTCGAGGACGGCACCCCGGTTGACATCGTGCTGAACCCGCTGGGCGTGCCGTCGCGCATGAACGTCGGGCAGATCCTGGAGACCCATCTCGGATGGGCCTGTGCCAGCCTCGGCCGCCAGATCGGCGAGATGATCGACCGGGTGCGCGAGAACGGCAAGCATGCCGAGCTCCGCAAGCAGGTCAAGGAGATCTACGGCGACCGCACCTACAAGGCGGAGATCATGGATCTGCCGGACGAGCAGCTGATGGAGCTGGCCGACAACCTGCGCGGCGGCGTGCCGGTGGCTTCGCCGGTCTTCGACGGCGCCCGCGAGGACGACATCGTGCAGATGCTGGAGCGCGCCGGCCTGCATACCTCGGGCCAGGTGATACTGACCGACGGGCGTACGGGCGAAAAGTTCGATCGCCAGGTTACCGTCGGCTACATCTACATGCTGAAGCTGCACCACCTGGTCGACGACAAGATCCACGCACGTTCGATCGGGCCCTACAGCCTCGTCACCCAGCAGCCGCTGGGCGGCAAGGCGCAGTTCGGCGGCCAGCGCTTCGGCGAAATGGAGGTCTGGGCGCTCGAGGCCTACGGCGCCGCCTATACGCTGCAGGAAATGCTGACGGTGAAGTCGGACGACGTGTCGGGTCGCACCAAGACCTACGAGGCGATCGTCCGCGGCGACGACAACTTCGAGGCCGGCATCCCGGAATCCTTCAACGTGCTGGTGAAGGAACTCCGCTCGCTGGGCCTCAATGTCGAGCTGAAGCAGACCCCTTACTAAATCGGATCGTTGCGAGGCCCGGCGGGAAACCCCGTCGGGCCGGCGACTTGAGGAGACGACATGGCGATGAATCAAGAGCTGATGAACGTGTTCGGGCAGCCTGCCGGTACGCAGGCCTTCGACCAGATCCGCATCTCGATCGCGAGCCCGGAACGCATCCGGTCGTGGTCGTTCGGCGAGATCAAGAAGCCGGAGACCATCAACTACCGGACCTTCAAGCCGGAGCGCGACGGCCTGTTCTGCGCCCGCATCTTCGGTCCGATCAAGGATTACGAGTGCCTGTGCGGCAAGTACAAGCGGATGAAGTATCGCGGCATCATCTGCGAGAAGTGCGGCGTCGAAGTCACGCTGTCGAAGGTGCGGCGCGAGCGCATGGGCCACATCGAGCTGGCCTCGCCGGTGGCGCATATCTGGTTCCTGAAGTCGCTGCCGAGCCGCATCGGCCTGCTGCTCGACATGACGCTGAAGGATCTTGAGCGCATCCTGTATTTCGAGAACTACGTCGTGGTCGAGCCCGGCCTGACACCGCTGAAGCTGCACCAGCTGCTCTCCGAGGAGCAGTTCCTCGACGCCCAGGACGAATACGGCCAGGACGCCTTCCAGTGCGGCATCGGCGCCGAGGCGATCAAGAACATGCTGGTGGCGATCGACCTGACGCAGGAGCGCGACCAGATGAAGGTCGACCTGCGCGAAACCAGCTCGGAAGCCAAGCGCAAGAAGCTGGTGAAGCGGCTGAAGCTGGTCGATTCGTTCCTGGAATCCGGCTCCAAGCCGGAATGGATGATCATGGACGTGATCCCGGTCATCCCGCCCGAGTTGCGCCCGCTGGTGCCGCTCGACGGCGGCCGGTTCGCCACCTCGGATCTCAACGACCTCTATCGCCGCGTCATCAACCGCAACAACCGCCTGAAGCGTCTGATCGAGCTGAAGGCGCCGGATATCATCGTGCGCAACGAAAAGCGCATGCTGCAGGAGGCGGTTGACGCCCTGTTCGACAACGGCCGCCGCGGCCGCGTGATCACCGGCGCCAACAAGCGCCCGCTGAAGTCGCTGAGCGACATGCTGAAGGGCAAGCAGGGCCGGTTCCGCCAGAACCTGCTCGGCAAGCGCGTCGACTATTCCGGCCGTTCGGTGATCGTCGTCGGACCGGAGCTCAAGCTGCACCAGTGCGGCCTGCCGAAGAAGATGGCGCTCGAGTTGTTCAAGCCGTTCATCTATTCGAAGCTCGAGATCTACGGCATGGCCTCGACCATCAAGGCGGCGAAGCGCATGGTGGAGAAGGAGCGGCCGGAAGTCTGGGACATCCTCGAGGAGGTGATCCGCGAGCATCCGGTGATGCTGAACCGCGCTCCGACGCTGCATCGCCTCGGCATCCAGGCCTTCGAGCCGGTGCTGATCGAAGGCAAGGCGATCCAGCTGCATCCGCTGGTCTGCACGGCGTTCAATGCCGACTTCGACGGCGACCAGATGGCGGTCCACGTGCCGCTTTCGCTGGAAGCGCAACTCGAGGCCCGCGTGCTGATGATGTCGACCAACAACATCCTCAGCCCGGCCAATGGCAAGCCGATCATCGTGCCGAGCCAGGACATCGTGCTCGGCCTGTACTATCTCAGCATGGAAGCCGAGAAGCAGCCGGGTGAAGGCATGGCCTTCGGCACCATCGGCGAGATCCAGCACGCGCTGGAGGCCAAGGCCGTCAACCTGCACACCAAGATCAAGGCGCGCCTCAAGGCCTATGACGAAACCGGTCAGCTGGTCACCAAGGTGGTGAACACCACGCCGGGCCGCATGCTGCTGTCGGAGATTCTGCCGCGGCATCCGAACCTGCCGTTCAACATCATCAACCGAGTGCTGACGAAGAAAGAGATCACCAACGTGATCGACAACGTCTATCGGCACTGCGGCCAGAAGGAGACGGTGATCTTCGCTGACCGCATGATGGGCCTCGGCTTCGGCCAGGCCTGCAAGGCCGGCATCTCCTTCGGCAAGGACGACCTGATCGTACCGCCGGCAAAAACCAAGCTGGTGGGCGAGGCCCAGGACAAGGTGAAGGAATACGAGCAGCAGTATCAGGACGGCCTGATCACTCAGGGCGAGAAGTACAACAAGGTGGTCGACGTCTGGTCGAACTGCACCGAGAAGGTCGCTGACGAGATGATGAAGGTGATGTCGAAGATCACCAGCGGCTCAAAGATCAACTCGGTCTACATGATGGCCCATTCCGGCGCCCGCGGCTCGGCGGCGCAGATCAAGCAGCTCGCCGGCATGCGCGGCCTGATGGCCAAGCCGTCGGGCGAGATCATCGAGACGCCGATCATCTCGAACTTCAAGGAAGGCCTGACCGTGCTCGAGTACTTCAACTCGACCCACGGCGCCCGCAAGGGCCTGGCCGACACCGCCTTGAAGACGGCGAATTCGGGCTACCTGACCCGCCGTCTGGTCGATGTGGCACAGGACGCCATCATTACCGAGGAGGATTGCGGCACCGAGGACGGCCTCACCGTGAAGGCGGTGGTGGAGGGCGGCGAAGTGATCTCGCCGCTGGCCGAGCGGATTCTCGGCCGCACGGCAGCGGTCGACGTGAAGGATCCGCTGACCGGCAAGGTGGTAGCCAAGGCCGGAACCCTCATCGACGAGCCGCTGGTTGACGAGATTGATCGGGCCGGCATCGATACAGTGAAGATCCGCTCGGTGCTGACCTGCACCACAAAGACCGGCGTTTGCGGCAAGTGCTATGGCCGGGATCTCGCCCGCGGCACTTCGGTCAATATCGGCGAGGCCATTGGCGTCATTGCCGCGCAGTCGATCGGCGAGCCGGGCACCCAGCTCACCATGCGCACCTTCCATATTGGCGGTGCCGCCCAGCGCGGCGCCGAGCAGTCGGCGATCGAGGCATCCTATGATGCCGAGCTGCAGATCAAGAACCGCAACGTCGTCATCAACAGCGAAGGCGTCCCGGTGGTCATGGGCCGCAATTGCGAGATGGTCCTGATCGACAGCCAGGGGCGCGAGCGCGCCCGGCATCGCGTTCCTTACGGCGCCAAGGTGCTGATCGATCACGGGGCAAAGGTGACCAAGGGCCAGAAGCTGGCCGAGTGGGATCCTTATACCCTGCCGATCATCACCGAGCGCGAAGGCGTGGTGAACTACATCGACCTGGTCGAGGGCCTGTCGGTCCGCGAAGTGGTCGACGACACCACCGGCATCTCGAACCGCGTCGTCATCGACTGGAAGCAGCAGCCCCGCGGTAACGATCTCAAGCCGCGCATCATGCTGCGCGACAACAAGGGCAACCTGATCTTGCTGCCGAACGGGCTCGAGGCGCGCTACTTCCTCTCGGTCGACGCCATCCTGTCGGTCGAGAACGGCGCGCATGTGAAGGCCGGCGACGTCCTGGCCCGCGTGCCGCGCGAAGGCACCAAAACCCGAGACATCACCGGTGGTCTGCCGCGAGTGGCTGAGCTGTTCGAGGCGCGCAAGCCGAAGGACTATGCGATCATCAGCGACATCGCCGGTCGCGTCGAATTCGGCAAGGACTACAAGGCGAAGCGCCGCATCGTCGTGGTGCCGGAAGACCAGAACGCGGAATCCTTCGAATACCTGATTCCGAAGGGCAAGCACATCTCTGTGCAGGAAGGCGACTACGTCCAGAAGGGCGACCTGCTGATGGACGGCAGCCCGGTGCCGCACGACATCCTGAACGTGCTCGGGGTCGAGGCGCTGGCGCAATACCTGATCAACGAGATCCAGGAGGTCTATCGTCTCCAGGGCGTGAAGATCAACGACAAGCACATTGAGGTGATCGTCCGCCAGATGCTGCAGAAGGTCGAGATCACCGATCCGGGCGACACCACGTTCCTGGCCGGGGAGCAAACCGACCGGACCGAGTTCGAGGAAGAGAACCGCAAGGCCCTGAAGGACGGCGGCCGTCTGGCGCAAGGCCAACCGGTGCTGCTCGGCATCACCAAGGCCAGCCTGCAGACGCGGTCCTTCATCTCCGCGGCCTCGTTCCAAGAGACGACGCGCGTGCTGACCGAGGCGGCCGTTTCCGGCCGCGTCGACTCGCTGATCGGTCTCAAGGAGAATGTGATCGTCGGCCGACTGATCCCGGCAGGTACCGGTTCGGTGATGGCACGCTTCAAGCTCGAGGCCGCCAAGCGCGACCGCGAGTTGCAGGCACAGAAGACCACCGCACTGCCCGACCAGACGCCCAAGGCGGAAGTCGCATAGGCCGTCGGAGTCAGGACAACAGGGTAAACCCCGTCGGCTCCGGCCGGCGGGGTTTTTCTTTGCGTGAACCTAGTATGCGGTGCCGGTGCCCTGCTGCGGCAGGACCAGCTCGACGGTCGTGCCCATGCCGAGCCGGCTCTCGATGGAGATGCGGCCGCCGATCAGGCGGAGATAGGAAGCGCAGAGGGCGAGGCCGCCGCCGGCCATCATCAGCATCTCTTCGTCGGCTTCGATCTTGCGGCGGGTCCGCTCCAGCTGCACGGGATTCATGCCGAGGCCGGTATCGTTGACCGATATGGTGATTTCCTTCGCGTCGTCGGGCGCCGCCGCCACGGCGACCTCGACGGCGCCGCCCGGCCGGTTGTACTTCACGGCATTGCCCACCAGATGGCGGAGCATCTTCTCCAGGGCATCGACATCGAGGAAGGCCAAGGCCGCACCGCGCCGGATATGACTGGTCAGACGCAGGTTGCCGTCGCCTGCCTGCTGGGCAAAGCCGCCCAGCACCTTGTCCGTGACCAGGCCGATGTCGACGATCTGCGCCGCGGCAGTGGCGGTGCCGCGCTCCAGGCGCGTCACCTCCAGGATCCGGTCGACGACATCCAGCATCTGCTGGCCACTGTGCAGAATGTCATGGGCATAAGTCAGGTAGAGCTTCACGCCCAGGGGACCGAACATCTCGTTCTTCATGACGTCGGCAAAGCCAATGATGGTCGACAGCGGCGTCCGCAGTTCGTGGCTGAGTTCAGAGAGGAACTGCGACTTGGCCCGGTTCGCCCGCTCCGCCGTCTCCTTGGCGTGGAGCAGATCGACTTCGCTTTTCTTGCGGTCGGTGACGTCGCGGATCACGCAGGCGAGGTAGAGTCTCTCGTCGAGATGGAACGGCCTGGCGGTAATCTCCACCGCGAAGCCGCCAGCTCCGGTCAGGCTGAACCCAACGGTATCCAACGCGTGGCCGTCACTGTGCTGCAGACGGGAAAGCAGCAACTCGACCGAGGGCTCGCTGCCGGCATGCTCTTTCAGGCCCTGGAGAAAGGCGCCGATATGGGCGCCGATCAGCAGGCGCTCGTGGCAAACGAACATCCGCGCGGCACCGGGATTGGCACTGACGATGGTCCCGTCGCTCGAAAGCGTCATGATCGCGTCGCTGACGGCGCCGGTCGCCGCCGCCTGCAGGATTTCGGGCGTCGGCGCCGGATGGACGGCGCCAGTTTCGGGTTCCGGAAGTTCGGATGCCGCGAGTGCCTCGGAAAACAGGCCGGCTGAGTCCGTAGAGGGCAGAAGGGTTCCGGCCATGGCTTTCCCTGGGTCTTCCCGTGTCGCGCCGTCATTTCGGTGGCGAATCCGGATGCTGCCTATTTGCAGCTTGCAGAGGATCCTACGACCCAAAGGTTAATCAACTGTAAGGGATTTAGGCGCAGCGGGCCGTTTCAGAAAAATACATTATTACAATATGTTAATCGGCACCTTCAGATAGCTGATGCCGTTGGATTTGGCCGGTGGGACGGCCCCGCCGCGGATGTTGAACTGCACCGCCGGGATGATCAGGACTGGCAGGGACAAGGTCTTGTCGCGCGTCTCCCGCATGGCGACGAATTCCGACTCGCCGGTACCCGTCTTGATGTGCAGATTTCCGGCGCGCTGTGCCGCCACCGTCGTCTCCCAGCAATACGAATCGCGGCCCGGTGCCTTGTAGTCATGGCACAGGAAAATGCGCGTCCCCGGCGGAAGGGCGAGCAGGCGCTGGATGGAGCGATAGAGCGTCGCCGCGTTGCCGCCGGGAAAATCGCAGCGCGCGGTGCCGTAATCCGGCATGAACAGGGTGTCGCCGACGAAAGCCGCGTCGCCGGCGAGGTAGCTGACGCAAGCCGGGGTATGCCCCGGTGTTTCCCAGATGGAGATATTGGTTGCACCGAGAGGGATGCGGTCACCGTCGCGGAACAGGAGGTCGAAAGGGCGACTCTCGGCGACCGGCGCCGGGAGGTTGAACATCTTCTCGAAGGTTGCCTGGACTTCGCTGACCTTGGCGCCGATGCCGATACGTGCGCCGGTGCGTTGTTTCAGGTAGCTGGCTGCCGAGACATGATCGGCATGGACATGGGTCTCGAGAATCAGTGTGACGGTAAGTCCGTCGAGTGCCGCAGCGGCCAGAATCGCGTCGGCATGAGCGGTGCCGGTTCTGCCGGCCTTGGCATCGTAATCCAGCACGCCATCGATGACGGCTGCGCTCCGGGTCGCGGAATCGATCAGCAGGTAGGAAACGGAGAAGGTCGATTCATGAAAAAAGCCGCGGATTTCTATTGTCATTGCCTGGATAGTTCTACGTTATAGTTGTGTGAAACAGCTTAGTAGGTCGACCTACACCTCGCAAGCCCGATCCCCGTCGGGCGAACCGGGAAAATTTCGGGTGGTGGGGTGGGCCTGTTCCGGATATAGGAACCCGCCATGATGGAATTCTGGATCATCCTCTGCGGCCTGCCGGTCGGCATTTGGGCCTACCTCCTGGCTTTCCGGGGCGGCTTCTGGCGGGCACGGCCGCAGCTAACGCCGGCCGCGCAGTTGGCGGTTTGGCCTGAGGTCGCCGCCGTGGTGCCGGCACGAAACGAAGCGGAAGTCGTGGAGCAGGCCCTGGCCGGACTGCTTGGCCAGGACTACCCCGGACGCTTCACCGTGGTGCTGGTGGATGACAACAGCGAAGATGCGACTGCCCAGCTTGCGCAGACGGCCGGCCGCGCCAACAAGTCCGGACATCGGCTGAAGGTCGTCGCCGGCCGACCTCTGCAGGCTGGCTGGACCGGTAAGCTCTGGGCGGTCAATCAGGGGTTGCTCGAGGCCGAGAGACTCGCGCCTGGAGCGCGCTACGTGCTGTTGACCGATGCCGATATCCTGCATGGACCGGACAGCCTGCGCGGTCTGGTAGCGCGTGCAGAGCAGGGCAAGTTCGCGCTGGTTTCCCTGATGGCGAGGCTGAAGACCGCGACCTTCGCGGAAAAGGCCCTGATCCCTGCCTATGTGTTCTTCTTCCAGAAGCTTTATCCGTTTGCTTGGGTGAACGATCCGAAACGGAGGGTTGCCGCCGCCGCCGGCGGCTGCATGCTGGTGAACAAGCAGTCGTTGAAGGCTGCAGGCGGTATTCCCGCGATCAAGGATGCATTGATCGACGATTGCGCCCTTGCCAAAGCGGTGAAGCGCCAGGGGCCGATCTGGCTGGGCCTTGCCGACAGCGTGGGCAGCCTGCGCGGCTATCCGCGCTGGGGCGAAATCTGGATGCTGATCGCGCGGTCGGCGTTTACCCAGCTGGACCATTCCGTGGCATTCCTGCTGATAGCGACGCTTGGAATGGTGGTGACCTACATCGCGCCGCCGCTGATTTGCCTCAGTCCGGATCCTGGGATCCGTCCATTCGGGTATATCGCCTGGGCGGCCATGTCTTTTGCCTATTTGCCGACGCTCCAGTACTATCGAAGCGCGCCGATTTGGGCTCCACTCCTGCCATTGATTGCGCTCTTCTATATCTTGGCAACACTCGATTCCGCGCGCCGCTACTGGCTTGGAAAGGGCGGGCCGTGGAAGGGAAGGGCGCAGGCACAAAGATCCCGTCGTCGCCCGGCCGGGAATTCCACGGCATGAGCGAGCAGATATTGGATATTGCCACGCCGTCCGGGAAGAATGCGGGCAACGAGAATTTTCCCGTCGGTTCGATTCTGATCAGGCCGGACCTGCGCGTACATGTCCATGCATTCTACCGTTTTGCCCGCATGGCAGACGACATCGCCGACAATCCGGCGCTCGACGCCGAAGACAAGGTTCGGCGGTTGGACCTGATGGAGGCGATCCTTCTGGACGCCGCCCGTGAAGACGTCCCGGTTGCCGCCGATATGCGCCGAAGCCTTCTGGCAACAGGGCTTGCCGCCACCAATTGCACTGACCTGCTGATCGCGTTCCGCATGGATGCAACCAAACAGCGGTATGCCGACTGGAATGAACTGATGACCTATTGCCGCTACTCGGCATCGCCAGTTGGCCGACAGCTGCTTGATCTGCATGGCGAAGCGCCAGCAGCGCGAGGGCCTTCAGACGCCTTGTGCAACGCACTTCAGGTGATCAATCATCTGCAGGATTGCGGTGTCGACTATCTGGAGATGGATCGGATCTATGTGCCGCAGGATCATATGGCCGCCAACAACGTTGGCCTCGATCATCTGAAGGGCAAGGTGACGAGCATTGGCTTGCGCAAGACGCTTGACCGGCTGCTGGACGAGACCGAGTTGCTGATGTGCGATGCGCGGCGCCTGCCTGCAAACGTCAGGAACTTCCGGCTTCGGTGCGAATGTGCCACCATTGTCCGGCTTGCCTTGGGGATGATTGCCGAGTTGCGGAGGAACGATCCATTGGCAACGCGGGTCAAGCCAACGAAGTCGGCATTCGCTCTGGCGGCTTTGCAGGGCATTGGCTGGGCATGTTTCGCCGGTCACCGTGGTGACCGGCATTGAACGAGGGTAGAATGGCAGATGTGACGGCCGGCAATCTGCAGGCGGAAATCGCCGCGCGAGTGCAGGCAAGCGGGACGTCGTTCTACTCGGCCATGCGCCTGTTGCCGCCCAAACGGCGCAACGCGATGTTCGCGATCTACGCTTTCTGTCGTGAGGTGGACGATATCGCCGACGAGGACCGTCCCTTGGAGACCAAGCGTCGGCAGCTCAGCGAGTGGCGTACCGAAATCGACAGAATCTTTGCCGGTGAGCCGACAAAGCCAATCGCTCGTGCCTTGCTTGAGCCAGTACGGGAATTCAAGCTCCGCCGGCAGGATTTTCTAGACGTGATCGACGGCATGGAGATGGATGCCGTCGGCGACATCCAGGCACCGAGCATGGCAATTCTGGATCAGTATTGTGCGCGGGTTGCCAGCGCCGTTGGACATTTGTCCGTGCGAGCCTTCGGTGCGCAGGAGCCCGCGGCCGATGACGTTGCCCATCACTTAGGACGTGCATTGCAGCTGACGAACATTCTGCGCGACCTGGCCGAAGATGCCGACCGGAACCGGCTCTATTTGCCGCGCGACCTGCTGCTGAAGCATGGGATCCAGGCGACAGATCCCGAGACGGTGCTGGACAGCCCGAACCTGCCGGCTGTCTGCAGGGACCTCGCCCTGACCGCGCGCGAGCACTTCGACGCCGCGCAGGCCGCGATGAGGAAATGCGCCAAGCAGACCATGCGTCCTGCGGCGATCATGGGATCGATCTATAGGGCGCTACTCGATCGCCTGGTCGCCGAGGATTGGCGGGACATCTACCGGCCGATTTCGGTACCGAAATGGCGCAAGGTCTGGCTGGCGGTCCGACATGGCTTTCTCTGATCCGACGGCATGACTTCCCGGACCGTGCATGTCGTCGGTGCCGGCCTCGCCGGCTTGGCTGCGGCCGAGCGTCTGAGCAGAGCCGGGCGACATGTCGTCCTCTATGAGGCCGCGCAGCAGGCGGGAGGGCGCTGCCGATCCTACTTTGACGATACTCTGGGCTGTCGCATCGACAACGGCAATCACCTGCTGGTGAGTGGCAACGCGGCGGCAATGGCATATGTGTCAGAGATCGGCGCCGAGGCGACGTTTACCGGCCTTGACCACGCTGAATTCCCTTTTGTCGACCTGAATTCCGGGGAGCGGTGGTCGGTTCGTCCAACCGAGGGACTGCTGCCCTGGTGGCTGTTCGTGAGAGGGCGGCGGGTTGCCGCCACTGGGCCGTTCGATTATCTCGATGCGTTGAAGCTTCAGCGCGCTCCCGCCGAGGCGACGCTGACGGAAGTTGTCGACGTCAATCGGCCGATCTTCAAGCGACTGTGGGCGCCGCTCTGCATCGCGGCGCTCAACACTGAGCCGGAAGCGGCTTCCGCGCGGCTTCTGGGCAGGATTTTCGGCGAGACCTTCGGTCGCGGCGGCGCCGGCCTGCACGCTCTGTTCCCGCGTGACGGGCTTTCGGAAAGCCTCGTGGATCCGGCGATTGCGAGGATCCTGGCGCAAGGCGGCGCGCTGCTCCTCGGGCATAGACTGCGCGGCATTTCATTTGCGGAGAATCGGGTGACCCACCTTGACTTCGGCAAGATGCAGGTCGATGTCGCGGCGGGCGACCAGGTTGTACTCGCGGTGACCGCGACCGTTGCTGCCGACGTCGTTCCGGACCTTCAGGCGCCGACCGAGTTTCGTGCCATCATAAATGCGCATTTTCGCACCGCGCTACCCGGGCCCCCATATCGCTATCTTGGCGTGATCAACGGCACGGCGGAGTGGATTTTTCTCAAGCCCGGGATCATTTCGACGACAACCAGCGCGGCCGACCGCCTGATTGAAAGGTCGGCAGAAGAGCTGGCGCAGGCAATCTGGCATGATATCGCGCGCGCCCATCGATTGGATTCCCGTCTGCCACCGGTTTGGAGGGTGGTGAAGGAGAAGCGGGCCACCTTTGCCGCGACGCCAATCCAACTATTGCGGCGTCCGGGGCCGGAGACGCGGTGGCGCAATTTGATGTTGGCAGGAGACTGGACCGATACGGGATGGCCCGCGACGATTGAAGGCGCCATCCGATCGGGCTTTGCTGCAGCGGCTGCGACGGGGTAAGGGCGGTCGGGCTCTTCTGGCTGCACTCGATTCGACGGGAATTGGCTCTGCATTTCCCGCTGCCAGCTCTGAGAACGCGGCCGTGCGGACCAGCAATGAAGGGGCGGGACCGAACCTCGTCGATGGCCAAGTTAGGGTGCGTCAAATTCAGAATAACGAATTGAAATATAATAAAAAAATCGTATTCCTGCCATGCTTTCCAATTGCAAGGTCGGAGCGTATACTCCGCCATCTTTTTTACCAACAGTCACGAGGTTATCATGTCTCAGGCAGCAGTGAAGGCGACGGTCCAGTCCTTGCCTTTGAAGGACAAGAACCTGCTCCGCCAACAGTGCTACATCAACGGTCAATGGACGGGCGCCGATTCAGGCAAGACCGTTGACGTGACCAATCCAGCGACCGGCGAACTTCTTGGCACCATTCCGCTGATGGGTGCTGCCGAGACCCGGCGCGCGATTGAGGCCGCGAACGCCGCGTGGGGTGCGTGGCGCAAAAAGACCGCGAAGGAGCGTGCCAACATCCTGCGCAAATGGTTCAATTTGATGATGGAGAACCAGGACGATCTGGCAATCCTGATGACTGCCGAGCAGGGTAAGCCGTTGGCGGAGAGCAAGGGCGAGATCGCCTATTCGGCTTCGTTCGTCGAGTGGTTTGCCGAAGAAGGTAAGCGGATCTATGGCGACGTCATTCCCGCGCACCAGCCGGATAAGCGCATCGTCGTGACCAAGGAGCCGATCGGCGTCGTCGCGGCCATTACCCCTTGGAACTTCCCGAGTGCCATGATTACACGCAAGGCCGGGCCCGCCCTGGCGGCCGGCTGCCCGATCGTTCTGAAACCGGCGACCCAGACGCCATTCTCCGCGCTGGCTCTGGCTGAGCTTGCGCATCGCGCCGGGATCCCGGCCGGCATTTTCAACGTCGTCACCGGAGCTGCCAGCGCCATCGGCGGCGAGATGACCGGAAACCCGATTGTCCGCAAGTTGACCTTCACCGGTTCGACCGAGATCGGCAAGATCCTGATGCAGCAATGCGCGGGAACGGTAAAGAAGGTATCGATGGAGCTCGGCGGCAATGCGCCGTTCATCGTCTTCGACGATGCCGATCTCGATGCAGCGGTCGAGGGTGCGATCGCCTCCAAGTTCCGCAATACCGGCCAGACCTGCGTATGCGCCAATCGACTGCTGGTGCAGGACGGTGTCTACGATGTCTTCGCGGCAAAGCTCGCCTCAGCCGTGGCCAAGCTGAAGGTCGGCGATGGACTGAAGGGAGAGACCCAGCAGGGCCCGCTGATCGACATGAAGGCGGTTGCCAAGGTCGAGGAGCATATCCACGATGCGACGTCAAAGGGCGCCCGCATCATTGCCGGAGGCAAACGGCATAGTCTGGGCGGCTCGTTCTTCGAGCCGACCATCCTTGCCGATGTGACGCCGAAGATGGCGGTGGCGAAGGAGGAGACATTCGGGCCCGTTGCGCCGCTGTTCCGCTTCAAGACCGAGGCGGAGGCTGTCCAGATGGCGAACGATACCGAGTTCGGATTGGCGGCGTATTTCTACAGTCGCGATCTCGGCCGGGTCTGGCGCGTCGCCGAACAGGTGGAATACGGCATCGTTGGCATCAACACCGGCATTATTTCGACTGAGGTCGCTCCCTTCGGCGGGGTGAAGGAATCGGGCATCGGCCGAGAAGGCTCGAAATACGGCATCGAGGACTTTCTCGAAGTCAAATACATGTGCATGGGCGGTATCTAGGCCGAACCGTCCGCCAACGCCCCGTGGCCCCTCCCTAACGCTTCCTTAACCGGGACGTGCTAGGAGAGGGGTCCGTTTTTCCGGAAGCCAGTACGGCAGAGAGATTGAGCCCGCTGAATGCTCACCGTTCGTGACCTGGTCTATGATTATCCGGGTCATCGCGCCCTGGATCATGTCTCCTTCGAGATTGCACCGCGAACGATTACGGCACTCGTGGGTCCGAACGGTGCAGGCAAGTCGACACTGATGAAAGTCTGCGCCGCGCTGGATCGGCCTTTCGCCGGCAGCGTCCATCTCCAGGACCTGGACATCCATTCGGATCCGCGAGAAGCACATCGCCGAATGGGATTTCTGCCCGACTTCTATGGGCTCTATGACGAACTGACCGTTGCGCAATGCCTCGAATACCGCGCCAGCGCACAAGGCGTGTCTCGGCCCAATCGTGCCGCAGCCATTCGCCGTTCCGCCGAAAGGCTGGAGATTGCCAATCGGCTTGATCAGAAAGCGGGGGAACTGTCGCGCGGCCTGAAGCAGCGGCTGGCGATCGCCCAGGCGACAATTCATGATCCGACCTTCCTGCTTCTGGATGAGCCGGCTTCCGGTCTCGATCCGGAGGCTCGCATAGGCCTCGCAGCCGTGTTACGGACATTGCAGGGCGAGGGCATGACGATCGTGGTCTCATCGCACATACTTGCTGAGTTGGAGGATTATTCGAGCCACATCCTGATGATCCGCGGCGGCGAGATTGTCGAGCATGCTCCGATCGGCGAGATCGGCAAGCCAATCGGAGATCGAATCAACGTGGTAATCGAGCTGGCACGCCCGGATCCACGTCTCGACGATGTGCTTTCGGAATTTCCCGAAGTCGATATTCTTCTGCTCGATGGCGTGCGCGCCACGATCGCCATGTCATCCGCACTTGAGGCGCGACACCTGCTGCTGCGGGCTTTACTCAAGATCGACCTGCCGGTTGTCGGGTTCGCGGCGGAGAAGCATCGCCTGCAGGAAGCCTATATGGCGCGCATGAAGCTTGCCGCGGAGCGCGGCAAATGAGCATCAATCCAGAATTCCGCCGCAATCTCTGGCTGCATGTCAGCTGGCAGCGCCTTTTCGCCGCACCGACGGTGACGGCACTTGTCGTCGGCGCTTTCGCCGCGTCACAGCATCCGGAATGGCTCTACAAGGCAGCCGGGCTCGCCTGCTCGGTGGTGTTGGGACTCTGGGGCACGCGCCGAGCCGCGGATTCACTGTCCGAGGAGGTCAGCGGCGGCACCTGGGAAAGCCAGCGCATGTCTGGCCTTGGTGCCTGGCAGATGGCTTGGGGCAAGCTGATCGGCGGGACAGCCTATGTTTGGTATTGTGCGGCCTTTGCGATTTTGGTTTTGATCGGTACCCGTCTGCAAATGGCTGCCGCATTTCCGCAGGAAGAGCCCCTGCTGTTGACAGTGTACAATCTGGTGATGGGCGGACTGCTGGCGCATTGCGTCGCCTTCGCTGTGGCTATCATCCTGTTGCGCAAGACCCTCAGCTATCGGCGCCTGACGATCACCCTGGCGCAGACCTGCGGATTCGTCGCTTTCCTCTCATTCGCCTATGGCGGCGGATCGGTCACCGGCGTCGGCAACCCTTATCAGGATGTGCAGGGACTTCTCGGCCAGGAACCCGGTCTGCTCGGGAATGAAGTACAGGCAGATTTTCTTCGGGCTTTCGCAATCACGGTATTCGGCGCCTGGACCGTCCTCGGCATCTACCGGCTTATGCGACTGGAACTGCAGTATCGCAATTGGCCTTGGGCCTGGACGGCGTTCGTCGGCTTCATGCTGCTCTTTGCCGCCGGTTTGAAGCTGGACGTATCGTTGGGCACGGTCGGCTGGCTGATCGGCCCGGTGTTGATGGCGGTTTTCCTCACCTATGCTTCGCTGTTCGGAGATGTACGCGATCCAGTGCGATACCGCTGGGCATTGCGCGCCATCCGATCGGGCGACCTTGGCCAAGCACTCTACTCGACACCGTGGTGGTTGATCAGCTTCTTGGCGACAATCGGGGTGGCTGTTGCCGTGATACTCAAGCTCCCGGGCACGGAAGGCCTGGTCGCCGGCGGCATGGAGCTTGGCCGGCTGCTCGGCATGTTCAACGTAGGTCAGCTGCAGGCCTCTGTCGTCCTGATGCTGCTCTTCATGCTGCGGGACATCCTCGTTGTGCTCTGGCTGAGTTCAGGGTCGAAGCGCCAGCGGGCGGACGTGTCCGGCCTGGTCTTCCTGGTGATTGCCTATGTGCCCCTTGCCGCCATTCTGCTGGGGCTGGGCGCGGGCAAGACCTTCCTGCCCTTGGTCATCCCAGCGGCCGTGTCTGGCACTGCATTCGACTTCATTCCAATCGTTATTGAGGTGGCGGCCATCGGCTTCATGCTGTATGGGCGCTGGCAGGCAGCAACCCGGTTGGGAAGGAAATACTAGTCGGTGCGTTGCTGTGCCAATTCCGTTTCGACGCCTGCGAGCCCTCTGGCTTCCAGCCATGCCTCTGGCACGGTGCCTTCTCCGATGATCTCCGCCGGTCCTCCCAGCGTGACGTTCCGGAAGCTGCCATCGGGCGCGACGTCGAAGCCGATTTGGAGCAGGCCGCTGCCTGACGGCACGATGGTGACGGGGGCGGTGACGGCGAACCGGCGATGGGCGATCAGGGCGACAGCGACTGAGCCCGTCCCGCAAGCCAGAGTTTCCGCTTCGACGCCCCGCTCATAGGTTCGAAGGCGGAAGCGATTTGGCCCGGTCCGCATGGCAAAATTGACGTTGACCCCACGCGGCTGGAAGGCCGCGTGATGGCGGATCAGCGGCCCAAACCGTGCCAAATCAAGGGTCCCGAGATCTTCTACAAAAGTGACAACATGCGGTACCCCGGTATCGATGTAGGAGAAGTCGAAACTTCGCCCGAGGATTTCCATCCTCTGCATCGGCTTCTCATCGGTCGGCGGGGTCATTTCCAGGGTGATGAGTGCGCCATCGATTGCGGCGTGAATCAGGCCTGCGGGCGTCGCCATCGAGGCTCGTGGGCCGATCATCCCAAGGCCAGAGGCCCGGTGGATCGCGCAGCGGGCTCCGTTCCCGCACATTTCGCCGTCCATGCCGTCCGCGTTGACATAGGTCATACGGATGTCAGCTGCAGGGTGAGAATCGGCGGGATTGTCGCTCCCGGTCGCTTGTCCCCCGTCGATCAGGACCAAGCCGTCGCCGCCCAGACCCTGGCGACGGTCGCACAGAGCGCGGGCCAGCTTGGCGCGGCGCCCATGCCAATGGCCGGCGCGGTCGTCAATGACCACGAAATCATTGCCGCAGCCATGCATTCGGGTGAAAGACAGTCCGGCCATTGTCCTATTAGGCTCTCCCGAACGACGCCGCCGCTAGGCCCGTGCATGTTGGACATCGCGGCGCGTCGATGCAATATTACAGCAATAATTGGAGAAAACCTCCAGACCAAAAGCCGGGCCAGGAACTGGGCCGGCAGCATCGGCAGGGATGGCAGGGGACCGGATGTGACCAGGGTCGAGGCTCGACCGTACATTCTCTTGGCGCCGGCATTGCTGACCTTGGCGCTGCTGATGCTGGCTCCGGTCGGCTTCATCGTCGCCTACTCCTTCTGGCTGCGGTTGCCGGAGGGCCTCGACGTGCCGGCCTTTCAGTTGGGCAACTGGATCGAATTTGCCACCGATCCGTTCTACTGGCGGGCGCTGATCAGCACTTTCCGCTTCGCTCTCATCACCACGTTTGCCTGCATCGCATTGGGGTATCCCACCGCCTATTTTCTCGCGCGGGCGCAAATCGGCAATCGCGGGCTGCTGCTGTTCCTCATATTTCTGCCGTTCTGGATATCCTTCATCATCCGAACGTTGGCCTGGATCAACGTCCTCGGCAAGAACGGCTTCGTCAATGCCGTATTGATGGGTGCGGGGGTCATAGATGAACCATTCAAGATGCTATACAACGACTTCTCGGTGATCATGGGGCTCACCTATTTTCAGCTTCCCTACATGATCATCAATGTCTATGTCTGTCTTGACGGGATCGACCGGAATCTGGAGCCTGCGGCCCGTACTCTCGGCTGTACTCCCTGGCAAACCTTCCGCGAGGTGACATTGCCGCTGTCCCTCCCGGGCCTCGGCGCCGGCAGTCTCCTGTGCTTTGTACTGGCTGCCGGCTCCTACGTAACCCCACGGCTCCTCGGTGGGCCTGATACGCTGTTCTTTCCGGCGTTGATCTACGAAGCCATAATCTCGGAACTCGATTGGCCGTTCGGCGCCGTCCTTTCCGTCGTCATGCTGATCGCACTAGGCATTGTCATCGCGGTGTACAATCGCTTCATGAGCCTGAGCGATCTCTATCGAAGTCTCGCGCGGTGAGTTGGCCAGGCGAATCGACCGTCGGTTGGCAAGGTCTGAAAGTTCTGTCCTTCGCCGTCTACATTTTCATGTTTGCGCCGATCGTGGTTGTCGTCCTGCTGGCGTTCAATTCGGCCCGCAGCGGCAGTTTTCCGATGGAGGGCGTAAGCCTCGCCTGGTTCGGGAAGCTGTTCTCGAACGCATCCATCGTCGACGCCTTTAAGACGTCCTTAGTGCTGGCGGCAACTTCATCGGTGATCGCGACGGTCATCGGCGTGATGGCGGCCATTGCCCTGGTGCGCTACAGTTTTCGTGGCAAGGAGGCGATGAGCACCATCCTCAGTCTGCCGCTGCTGATGCCCGAGGTGGTGCTCGGGGTCGCCCTGCTGATGTTCCTGAAGGTGCTGCAGCAGCCTCGCAGCTTCCTCCTGCTTCTGCTCGGGCATGCAGTTCTGTCGCTACCTTATGTAATCCTGGTGGTCCAGGCGCGACTGGTCGGATTGAAGGCAAGCTATGAGGAGGCGGCGCAGAGCCTAGGTGCCAACCGCCTTCAGACCTTCTTCGAAATCACCCTGCCCCTGCTCTCGCCGGCGATCGTCGGCGGCTTTCTTTTCTCGGCCACATTGTCGTTTGACAACATTACCGCTACGCTGTTCTGGAAGAAGCCCGGCATCGAGACGGTGCCGACGAAGATCTTCGCCATGCTGAGAACCTCGATCAGCCCGGAGATCAATGCGCTTGGCGCCGTGATGATTGTCATCACCATAGCCCTGCCATTGCTCGGCGGCTATCTGGTGCGCAGGCTGTCACGGGGAAGATGACTGTCACGACCGGCGCAGGTGCGCCGGCCAACTTGGGAGAGGAAGAATGAAACTCGACGATCCAAAGAGATACGAACGCCTGCTCGAGGCATTCCATTCCGGTGATATCGACCGCCGGTCACTGTTGAAGATTATCGGTGCTGCGGCCGCTGCGGTTGGCGTCGTCGGGGTGCCGCTGGCGGGACTGAGCCGCAAGGCTCTTGCCGCTGACGTTGCGAGCATTCGCTTCGACGGCTGGGGCGGAATCGTGTCCGAGGCCTTCCACAATTTCGCCTTTCCGCCATTCACCGAAAAGACGGGCATCAAGGTGGTTGAAGGCGAGTTCGGCGATACCGACGAGTTCCTGTCGCTGGTCAAGGCCGCGCAGCCGGGTGATTACAATATCTTCCTGGTAAGCGGCGTCTACGACTATGCGCGTTTCTGCAAGGCGGGGTTCGGCGACGTCATCAACGAGGCCAACATCCCAAATCTCGCAAACGTGCTTCCCGCGACTTTGGAGGCTTTTCGCAGTGAGTCGGGCGGCAAGCTTTCAGCGGTGCCATTCGACTACGGCGTGACGGGCCTCGCCTACAATCGCAAGTACATCTCAGATGATGAGGCCAAAGCCCAGGGCGTGAAGATGCAGTTCGATGAGAAATACAAGGGCAAGATGGCTCTCTATGACAGCGTGCAGACACGCGTCTGGATGGCCAGCCTCTTCCTCGGCCAGGATCCGCAAGGTGCCACTGATATGCCGGCGATCTGGGATGCGTTGCGAAAGCAGCGCGACCTTGTGGTCAAATACTGGGGTTCAGGCCAGGAGTTCATCGATCTAATGTCAAAGGAGGAGATCATCCTCTCTGACGGATGGTCGGGTCGTGTCGCCGCCCTGCAGAAAGACGGGCATGACATTGGGTTCCTCAGCAACGTGGGCTTCGCTTGGCTCGAAGGCCTCTACGTCCTGAAGGGCAGCCCGATGGAAGCGGCCGAACAACTGCTCAACTTCTGTATCGAGCCGAAGGTATCCATTGCCATTGCCGAGGGGCAGAATTACCCAACGGCACTGGATCCGACCAAGGTCCCCATGCCCGACACGGTCAAGAAATTGCCGGCATATGATGATACCGGCAAGTTCGAAGGCTACGTCTGGGAGAAGGCTCAGTACTGGTATGACAACCAGGACGAGTTCAAGAAGGAATGGTCGCGCATCTCCAAGGGTGCGTGATGTGAATTCGACCCGGTCGCAATGCGACCGGGTCGAATTTTTGACTGATGATTGAGCGTCCGGATATTTGCGAAATGAATGCCGTCGAATTAGCCAAGGTGACCAAGCGGTTTGGCGACAACGTGGTCGCCGTCGATGCTATCGATCTCGACGTTCCGGCTGGGTCATTCGTCACGCTGCTTGGACCGTCCGGTTGCGGCAAGACAACGACATTGCGCATGATTGCAGGACTGGAGCAGTCTGACGGCGGGGATATTCGCATCAAGGGTCAGCGGGTCAACGACACGCCGATCCACCGACGAAACCTTGGACTCGTATTCCAGAATTACGCCCTGTTCCCGCATAAATCGATCTTCGACAACGTCGCCTTCGGCCTGAAATACCGCAGTGTTCCTAAGCCAGACATCGTCGCTCGGGTGCGGAGGGCTTTGGACATGGTTCGTCTGCCCGGCGTCGAGGATCGGTTTCCGGCGCAGCTCTCGGGCGGCCAACAGCAACGAATTGCTCTGGCGCGGGCATTGGTGATCGAGCCCGATGTCTTGCTGCTTGACGAACCCTTGTCGGCACTCGATGCCAATCTTCGCGACGAGATGCGTGGCGAGATCAAGAACATACAACGCCGCGTCGGCATCGCGACGGTGTTCGTAACGCATGACCAGGGTGAGGCATTGGCGATGTCCGATTTGGTCGTCGTGATGAACAAGGGGCGGATCGAGCAGCTTGGCGCGCCGGCCGAGGTATATGAGCATCCTCAGAGCGAGTTTGTCGCAAATTTCCTTGGCAACGCGAACTTTCTCGACGCTGAAGTGCGGAGTATTGCCGAAGACGGTATACGGGTCGCGCTGGCAGATGGGACCGGCATGCTGGTGCGGGGTGGTGCAGCCCGGGCGGTTGCCGTCGGTGATTCCGTGCGTGTGGTCATTCGTGCTGAGAAGATCGCTCTCGGCCCGCGACACGGTAAGTCCTTGTCGGGAGTGATTACTGACGTCGACTACCTCGGGGCATTGGCGCGTTACGATATTGATCTCGCTGGTGGCCAGAAGCTAAGGGCTCTTGCCTCCTTGCGGGAGCATGCCCATACCTCCGGTGAGGCCATTGGACTTGCAATCGCCCCTGAGCACTGCCGGATTCTCTAAACACGCCTGTTCCCGATGGTCATTTCGACCTAGCCAGAAAATCCCGACTGCGCCATCTTGTCAGCCTGACCTGCAGGAGCTGAAGTCATGGCGGAATACGATTTGGACCTCTTCGTCATCGGCGCTGGTTCGGGCGGCGTGCGCGCGGCGCGTATCGCAGCTGGCTACGGGGCCAAGGTTGCCATCGCCGAGGATTACCGCGTTGGCGGGACCTGTGTCATCCGCGGGTGTGTACCGAAGAAACTGCTCGCCTATGCGGCGCATTTTCACGATGAAATTTGCGACGCCAAGGGCTTTGGCTGGACGATACCGACGGCGCAATTCAGTTGGCCGGTCCTGATCGCCAACAAGGACAGGGAAATCGATCGTTTGAATGGAGTTTATAAGAAACTCCTCGATGGCTCGAAGGTCGCCCTATTCGAATCCCGTGCACGCCTTGGCGACGCTCACACCGTCGAAGTCGGTGGAAAGCGAATTACCGCGAGGACAATCCTCATCGCGACCGGGGCGAAGCCGGAGCGACCACCGCTGATCGGCATTGAACATACCATTACGTCAAATGAGGCGTTTCACTTGCCGCTGCTGCCGAAGCGGGTCGTTATCGTCGGTGGAGGTTACATCGCGGTGGAGTTCGCAGGCATCTTTAACGCACTTGGGGCAAAGACGAGTCTCGTCTATCGCGGCGAGCAGATCTTGCGCGGGTTCGACAGCGACGTCCGGAATTTCCTGGCAGAAGAGCTCGTCAAGAAGGGAATTGACCTGCGGGTGCAGGCTCATGTCGAGAGGATCGAGGCTCTGGGCGAAACCCGTCGTGTGCATCTCGTTGGCGGAGGAGCAATCGACGCGGATTGTGTCATGTATGCGACCGGCCGAACGCCGAATACCAGCGATATGGGCCTTACCGAGGTCGGCGTGGAACTTGACAGTATCGGCGCGGTCCGGGTTGATGCTGAATTCGCGATCCGCGATTGAGAATATCTATGCCATCGGCGATTGCACCAACAGGCTGAACCTGACGCCGGTCGCAATCAAGGAAGGGCATGCCTTTGCCGACACGGCTTTCGGTGGCAAGCCCTGGACCATGGATCATGCAACGGTAGCATCGGCGGTATTCAGCCAGCCCCCGGTCGGCACGGTCGGCTTGACGGAGGCCCAAGCGCGGGTCGGCGGGCGGGCGGTCGCAATCTACAAGGCAAATTTCAAGCCGCTGAAGCATACCCTGTCCGGCAGCAACGAGCGGACACTGATGAAACTGGTGGTCGACAAGGCGACGCAGGTGGTCTTGGGTGCCCACATGGTTGGTCTGGATTCGCCGGAAATCATTCAAGCCATCGCCATAGCGGTGAAGATGGGGGCGACCAAGCAGCAGTTCGACGAGACGGTGGCCGTGCACCCGACGGCGGCAGAGGAATTTGTCACCATGCGGACTGCCGAGCCGGAGCCGATGTAGAGGGCAGTGCGATATGTTTCTGCGGCGGCTCTTGACTAAAGCTCCTTCATAAAATATTTAACCAAATGGATAAATTAATAAAAGGTTAATTACAGGGTAACTTTGCTGCGTATCGAGTTGCGCTTGCCAAGTCGCAGGCCGTTTTCTCGAAAGGGAGATTCTGCCAGATGTATTTGGGGGCATTACATCGCGCTTCGTGGCAGATGCGCAGATCTTGGAGATTTCTCGCCGTCTCAAGGCGTCCTCGGCTTTAGTCTTCATGGTACTGACCGATCCAGTGCATTTGGCCCGCTGGTTTGGGCCGAAGGGTTTCACGGTTTGCGCCTGCAGGGTGGATGCGAAAGTCGGCGGCGAATTCGATGTTCAGATGGCCGTCGCTTATCATCTCGTCCCAGTCGCTCCCGGCGCGACAGACGGAGTGGCACGCCACCCCTTCGGGAGAATCCCGTTCATGCGTTGGGGGATTTTGTTTTGGCGGAATCGCTTGCGATCATCCGTTTCGTCGAACGGGCCTTCGATGGACCGAAACTACGGCCTGCTGCATTTCTCGAATATTCAAGCTTGGCAAGGTCGCACGGACAGCCGTGCAAGCGTGCAACATACGATGCCGCCGAGTTTCGCGATTTTACGAGAAACCTTCTAACATATTATAATGACATAAGAAAATGGACTCCTGAGCGTAGGCGCGGGTCGCCTAGACGGGTGGTTTGCATCCGCTAGGCATAAGTCGTAAAACCAACCCCTGATTTATCCACAGTCCGAGGTTGGTGAAAATGACGGCGAAGTGGGCACCGGACAGCTGGCGGGCGAAACCGATCAGCCAGGTGCCGGAATATCCCGATGCGAAGAAGGTATCCGATGTCGAACAACGGCTGCGTTCCTACCCGCCGCTGGTCTTTGCCGGGGAGGCGCGACGCCTGACCGAGGCATTGGGTGAGGTCGCCGAGGGCAAGGCGTTCCTGCTGCAGGGCGGTGATTGCGCCGAGAGCTTTGCCGAGTTTTCCGCCAACAATATTCGCGATACCTTCCGTGTCCTGCTGCAGATGGCGGTGGTGTTGACCTTTGGGGCTGCATCGCCAGTGGTGAAAGTTGGTCGGATGGCCGGCCAATTCGCCAAGCCACGTTCGGCGCCGACGGAGGTCATCAACGGCGTCGAATTGCCAAGCTATCGTGGCGACATAATCAACGGCATCGATTTCACGTCGGCTGCGCGTATCCCCGATCCCGAACGCCTGGTGCAGAGCTACAACCAGTCGGCCGCGACGCTGAACCTGCTGCGCGCTTTCGCGCAAGGCGGTTTCGCTGATCTGCACAAGGTGCATCGCTGGAACCTCGACTTCGTGGCCGATAGTCCGCTCGGGCATCGCTACAAGGAACTGGCCGATCGCCTGTCGGAAACCTTGGATTTCATGGCAGCTTGCGGCCTGACGTCGGAAACCGTGCCGCATATCCGCGAGACGGAGTTCTTCACCAGCCACGAGGCGCTGCTGCTGAACTACGAGCAGGCATTGACCCGTACAGACAGCCTCACAGGCAAATGGTATGGCTGTTCGGCCCATATGCTCTGGATCGGCGACCGAACGCGCAACCTCGATGGTGCACATGTCGAATATATGCGTGGCATCCAGAATCCGATCGGGATGAAGTGCGGGCCGTCGATGGATCCTGACGATCTGCTGCGCCTGATCGATGCCCTGAACCCGCAGAATGTACCCGGTCGCCTCACGCTGATTGCCCGCATGGGGCATGACAAGGTCGAGGCCAATCTGCCGAAGCTGATTCGCGCGGTGCAGCGAGCTGGTGCGAAAGTGGTTTGGTCCTGTGACCCGATGCACGGCAACACCATCAAGTCTTCGACCGGCTACAAGACGCGGCCGTTCGACCGCATTCTCGCTGAAGTGAAGGGCTTCTTTGCAGTCCATCGCGCGGAAGGCACGCACCCAGGCGGTGTGCATTTCGAAATGACCGGGCAAGACGTGACGGAGTGCACTGGCGGCGCCAAGGCAGTGACCGAGGAAGCGCTGGCGGACCGGTATCATACCCATTGCGATCCGCGCCTCAATGCAACTCAGGCGTTGGAACTTGCCTTCCTGGTGGCGGAGCAATTGAAAGCCGAGCGCATTGGCCATGGACACCGGATTGCCGAAGCCTCCTGAGCCCGCGTCCCCGGCCTCGGGTCCTGGCGAGGCCGAGGTTGCGGCCTGGTCAGATCACTATTTCCTGAAGACCAAGGCGGCGGTCGAGCGCTTTGGCGACTGCCAAGTGACTTACGCGGTCTTCATGCGCCGACCCGTCGTCTCGGCACCCAAGCTGGCGATAAATTGGCTGAATCGAATGGCGGCAGAACGCCATACCGCATTCAAGATCGATTTGGTCTATGACGAGGGCAGATGGGTCGGCGCCGGCGAGCCGATCATGTATCTTTCCGGTTCCCTGGTCCATCTCTCGGACCTAGAGACGATCCTGCTGATGAAGCTTGGCCCGGCCTGTGTTGCCGCCTTCAACGCCTTCACCATGTGTGCTGATCTGCCGAGCATCGCCTTTCTGGCAATGGATGCGCGCCACTGCGCCGGCCTGGAGATGGCCGAAATCATGGCCTATGCCGCCAGCGTTGGTTCGGCGCGCGCCAAACGCAAAGTGAATGCCAAGGGATTCATCGGCAATGCCACGGCGGCGACGGCGCACTATTTCGGCAACGGCGGCGCGATGGGTACAATGCCGCATGCCCTGATCGGATATGCGGGGTCGACATTGCGTGCCGCGGAGATGTTCCACGAGACCTTCCCGGATCATCCGATGACGGTCCTGGTCGACTATTTCGGCCGCGAAGTGACTGATTCACTTACGGTTGCCCGCCGTTTCGCGCATCTGGTTGCCGAAGGCAAGCTCTCTGTGCGCCTCGACACGCCGGGCAGCCGTTTCATCGAAGGTCTTGATCCGGCTGCATCTTATGCGGTGCTGGAAAGGCATGTCCCGAAGGTGATCCGCGGCTACCGCAGCGAGGCGGAGCTCAGGCACATCGTTGGGGCGGGCGTTTCAGCCGCCGCAGTCTGGCATCTACGTGACGCCCTCGACCGCGAAGGCTTCCACAAGGTGAAGATCGTTGCGTCCTCCGGCTTCGATCCGGCGAAATGCAAGGTGATGGCCGAGGCCCAGGCCCCGATCGACATCATTGGCACCGGTTCTTTTCTTCCGCAGCGCTGGACGGAGACCTATGCCACCGCCGACATCATCGAGTATAACGGTGTCAAGCGGGTCAAGGTCGGGCGCGAGTTCCTGTTCCGGAAATAGTGTCTATTGAGGTGCCTTGGCAAAGGGGATTTCCGACCAGATGAAGCCCCTTTCATTGCTGTTTGGCTTCACCGCGTAGTCAAGGACCCAGGTCTTGCCGGTCCTGGTATCAACCAGCACATTGATCTTGGAACTGCCAATATTCAGGTTCCGGTCCGCTTGGTCCAGCACCATCAGGATATAGCGTTGACTAGCCTCGGCAATCACCGGTGTTTGGGTCAGTTCGTTGGCGTAAGTCTGGGCGCTGGCGGATCGGGCGACAGAGCCGACCAAGAGGAAGATAACGGCCAAGCGGTGCATATGTATCGTACTCATGACGCGGTTCTCCTTTGGCGCTCCAACCTAATATCATAGCAAACTTCCGGCCAAGTTGACTTGGGCCTATCTATGGTTAAGGTCTTGTCCATGATCGACAAATTGAAGATTTCTCTGGCCCAGTTGAATCCGATTCTGGGTGATATCACCGGCAACGCGAAGTTGATCCGAGAGGCGCGCGCCATGGCCGCTGCCGATGGTGCCGATCTGGTATTCTACGGCGAACTCGCGGTTTCGGGCTACCCGCCGGAGGATCTGGTATTGAAACCAGCCTTTCAAAGGGCCTGCCGCGAGGCGGTGGACGGTCTGGCCAGGGAAACCGCTGATGGCGGTCCGGCCATGCTGGTAGGGTCGCCATGGAAGATCGACGACAAGCTCTACAACGGCCTTCTTCTGCTGGCGGATGGGCGGATAGCGGCAGAAAGGTTCAAGCATGACCTGCCGAACTACGGCGTCTTCGACGAGAAACGGGTATTCGATGCCGCCCCGCTGCAGGGTCCGATCAGTTTCAAGGGCGTGCGAACTCGGTGCGATGATCTGCGAGGATCTCTGGTTCCCCGAGGTCAGCGAGTGCCTGGCGGAATCCGGGGCGGAGATCCTGATGGTGCCGAACGGCAGCCCCTACGAACATGACAAGCTCGATCAACGCATGAATATCGCGTTCGCTCGCCAGGCGGAAAACGACCTCCCGATCGTCTATGTCAATCAGGTCGGAGGGCAGGACGAGTTGGTGTTCGACGGGGGCTCCTTCGTCCTGGATAAGGGTCGGCAATTGCGTTGCCTGCTGCCAGTCTTCGAATCAAAGGTCGTTACGACGGAATGGCATCGGGGCAATGACGGCTGGCACTGCCGGCCTGCCGAGATTGCGGAGGCGTTGGAAAACCTGGAAACGATCTACCAGGCCATGATCCTTGGTCTAAGGGATTACGTCACCAAGAACCGTTTCCCCGGTGTGTTGCTGGGCCTCTCCGGCGGAATTGATTCGGCATTGTCGGCGGCGGTCGCGGTTGACGCTCTCGGGAGGGACAAGGTGAAGGCCTACATGCTGCCGTCGCCCTATACCAGCCGGGAAAGCCTGGAGGATGCGGAGGCTTGCGCCCGGCTGCTGGGCATCTCCTATGAGTTCGATCTCGATCGAACCGGCGATGCGGGCTTTCACTGATATGCTTCGGGGTGCCTTCGCCGGGCGGCCAGCCGACACCACTGAGGAGAATATCCAGAGTCGTGCCCGTGGCCTGACATTGATGGCCTTGTCCAACAAGCTGGGTGCCATGGTACTCACCACCGGCAACAAATCGGAGATGTCGGTTGGCTACGCCACTTTGTATGGCGATATGTGCGGCGGGTTCTCGGTCTTGAAGGACATCTACAAGGTCACAGTTTTCAGGCTGTGTCAGTGGCGGAACGCAAACTGGCCGAAAGGCGCCATGGGCCCCGCCGGCCCAGTCATGCCGGAGCGGGTCATTACCAAGCCGCCGTCGGCGGAGTTGAAGCCCAATCAGACCGACCAGGACACCTTGCCGCCCTACGAGGTGCTGGACGGCATCCTGGAATGTCTGGTCGAGCGGGAAATGACGGTGGACGAGATTTCCGCCAAAGGCTATGAAAAAGCTACGATTCTGAAGGTTTGGCGGATGCTTGATTTGGCGGAATACAAGCGCCGGCAGGCGCCGCCAGGCGTCAAGATATCGCGCCGTGCCTTTGGACGGGATCGTCGCTATCCTATTACGAACGGGTTCAAGGCCCCAAGCTGATGGAAGCTGGTTGTTATGGTCCGTGTTCGCTTCGCCCCCAGCCCGACGGGCCGGCTGCATGTGGGCAACATCTATATTGCCCTCAATAACTGGCTGTTCGCCAAGCGGGCAAATGGCCGTTTCCTGCTGCGCCTTGACGATACCGACACCGCACGTTCAACCGAAGCCTTCGCGCAGGGCATCCGCGACGACCTAACTTGGCTCGGTCTTGCCTGGGACGAGTATGCCAGCCAGTCGAAGCGCCTTGGCGCCTATGATGCTGCTGCTGCCAGGCTGAAGGCCGGCGGCAGGCTCTACCCATGCTACGAGAGCGCCGAGGAACTGGCCCTGAAGCGCAAGATCCAGTTGGGGCAGGGAAAGCCACCTGTCTATGACCGTGCCGCTTTGAAGCTTGACCCGGCGCAGCGAACACTGCTCGAGGCCACGGGGCAGCGTCCGCATTGGCGCTTCAAGTTGGAGGCGCGGCGGGTAGAATGGGATGATCTTGTGCGTGGCCGTCAGCACATCGATGAATCCAGCCAGTCCGATCCGGTATTGATCCGCGAAGACGGTACCTATCTCTATACCCTACCGTCGGTAGTGGATGACATCGACCTCGGTATCAGCCATGTGATTCGCGGCAACGACCACGTAACCAATACCGCGACGCAGATCCAGATCTTCGAAGCATTGGGTGCCGATGTTCCGGGCTTCGCGCATCTGCCGCTGCTGGTTGACGCTTCGGGCGAAGGATTGTCCAAAAGACTGGGCTCCCTCGCCATCGGCCAACTGCGCGACGAAGGCTTGGAGCCGATGGCGATCAATGCATATCTGGCCTGCATTGGCAGCGGTGATCCGGTCGAACCAAAGCAGGTCCTGCCGGACTTGTTGGCGAACCACGATCTTGGAAAATTCGGGAAGACCTCTCCCCGGTTCGATCCGGCCGAACTCAGGCATCTCAATGCGCGGTTGTTGCATCTTCTGCCCTACGAGCAGGCGCGTGGGCACCTCCTGGCCGCCGGCCTGGAACATGTCGATGCAGCGATCTGGGACGCGGCGCGCGGCAATGTCGAGAAGCTGCAGGATGTGGCGGATTGGCATCGAATTTGCCGTTCGGAGATCATACCGAAAATCTTGGATGTGGGCTTTGCCACACAGGCGGCAGCGCTCTTGCCGCCAGAACCCTGGGATGTTGAGACCTGGAAGCGCTGGACCGATACGGTCAAGTCGGCAACCGGGCGCAAGGGCAAGGACCTGTTCATGCCGCTGCGGCTGGCGCTGACCAGCCTTGATCATGGCCCGGAATTGAAGGTTTTGCTTCCGCTGATCGGTCGCGATCGCGCCATCAAGCGGCTGAGTGGCGAAACGGCGTAAGGGGGAACGACGTCGTGACAATCCATCTGTACAACACTCTAGTGCGCGATAAGCAGGTGTTCGAACCGCTGGATTCGCAGAACGTGCGGATGTATGTCTGCGGGCCGACGGTCTACGACTTTGCCCACATAGGCAATGCGCGACCGGTCGTCGCCTTTGACGTACTGTTTCGGTTGTTACGCCACACCTATGGTGTCGGGAAGGTTACCTATGTCCGCAACATCACCGATATCGACGACAAGATCATGGACGAATCTGCAAGAACGGCGGAGCCGATCGAGTCCATCACCCGGCGAACGACCGGCTGGTATCATCGGGATATGGCTGCGCTGAATGCCCTGTCGCCGACCCGGGAGCCCCGGGCCACTGATTTCGTGCCGCAGATGATTAAGCTGATCCAAAGCCTGATCGAGAAGCGCTTTGCCTATCTGGCTGAGGGGCATGTTCTGTTCAATGTTCCGGCAATGGCGGATTACGGGCAGTTGTCGCGACGCAGCCTCGATGACATGATTGCCGGTGCTCGGATCGACGTGGCGCCCTACAAGAAGTCGCCAGCCGATTTCGTCCTCTGGAAACCCAGCGCCGAAGGCCAGCCGGGCTGGGACAGTCCCTGGGGGCGTGGTCGCCCGGGCTGGCATATCGAATGCTCTGCGATGGCCGGCGACCTGCTCGGCGACGTGTTTGACATTCATGCCGGTGGTATCGACCTCATCTTTCCGCATCACGAGAACGAGATCGCCCAGAGCCGCTGCGCCCACGGGACGCCGGTGATGGCGCGCTATTGGATGCATAACGGTTTTGTCCAGGTGAACGGTCAGAAGATGTCCAAGTCACTGGGCAACTTCTTTACCGTCCACGAACTGCTGGAAGAGGGACATCGTGGCGAGGCCATCCGCTTGGCCCTGCTTTCGGCGCATTATCGACAGCCGACCGACATCACCCGGGAGAGCCTGAGGGAGGCGAAGTCGCAGCTCGACCGCTTCTATTCAGCCTTGGCCAAGGTCGATCATCTGCCGGTCGACCCGCGTCTAACTAACCACGTCCTGGCGGCGATTGCCGACGACCTGAATACGCCTCTCGCAATCTCGGAATTGCACGAACTGCTCTCTAAGCTCAACAAGGCTGGAACGGATGAAGAAAGGCGTGGCGCCAAAGCGGCGCTTCTAGGCGCAGGTGGGTTGCTCGGACTGATAGAGCAGAGACCGGCTGACTGGCTGCAGGCGGTGGAAGGCGGCGATTCCATCGAGATCGAGCAGCAGATTGCGGCCCGTCTCGCGGCCCGCAAGGCGAAGGATTTTGGCGAGGCGGATCGGATACGGGATGTGCTGGCAGGGAAGGGGATTGTTCTCGAAGACGGCCCAAAGGGAACGTCGTGGAAGCGAGTCTGACGTCCGCCGGCTGTAGTTGTTTCCACAACTTCGACTAGATATTTTGGGCCGCTGGGCGAATGGCTGCGCTGCCGGTTGCGGCAAAATCAACAGAAAATTCATCAAATAATTACCATTCCGTGTGATCTCTGGGATCCACTGTGGGTTGCATTCGCGTTGGCTCGACGTTAGATTTTTTGCCTACGGTCTGGTGCTAGACCCCGATGTAAAAAATGCCAGATTGGGATCGACCGGCGCAAATCAGGAAGAGGTCAATGACGTCCCCCAACGCTTCGGCACCGGTCACGACCGTCGACTTTAGCGGCGATTATCGCATCGACGGCATGCTGGATGAGCAGGATCGCTACAAATGGGGTGGCGCGCTCGGCACCGGCGTCACGATCACTTATTCGTTTCCGACCAGCAAGACCAATTGGCAGGCGGACTATGGTGCTGGCGACGATGAGCCCTCGGCCCTGATCGCCTTCAGCGCGGCCCAGCAGAAGGGGTTCAAGGCGGCGCTGCAAAGCTGGGCCGATGTCGCCAACATCACCTTCACCCAGGTTCCCGAATCCAAGACGGATGTCGGTGATATCCGCGCTGCGAATTCTTCGGTGCTGAGTAATACGGACGCTGCCGCCTGGGCCTACACGCCCTTCCCGGATGACCCACCATCAGGTGACGTCTGGGTAGATCCCTCATACGGACCGAACAAAAGTCCGAATGTCGGCGGCTTCGGCTTCGAGGTTCTGGTTCATGAATTGGGCCATGCACTTGGCCTTAGCCATTCATTCGACGAATCCGATGGTTTAGGGTTTCCCGACACCCATTTCCTGATAAACCCGACCGAAGACACGACCCAATACACGATCATGTCGTATACCGATTACGACATAAAGACCGGCGGGATCATCACCGAATACAACAGCTTCTCCTCCGGCTATGCCCAGGGGCCGATGCTCTATGACATCCTGGTGATCCAGTACATGTACGGCGCGAACATGACGACGCGCACCGGCGACGATGTCTACAAGTTCGGTGCCGCCGATCTTCGCGCCATCTGGGATGCCGGCGGCGAGGATACCTTCGATGCCTCAAATCAGGCGAAGGGCGTCACCATCGATCTGCATGCCGGCGAGTTCAGTTCGATCGGCACCGGCAACGTCAACAATATCGCTATCGCCTTCGGCGTCACGATCGAGAACGCGATCGGTGGCAACGGGGCCGACAAGATCACCGGCAACGAAGTCGACAACAAGCTGCAAGGGCGTGGCGGCGGCGACACGCTCCTGGGCCTCGACGGCGACGACGTACTGGACGGCGGTACCGGCTTCGACACCCTGCATGGCGGCGCCGGCAACGATACCTATGTCATCGACGATGTCACCGAGCTCGACGAGGAGGGCAATGCCGATACCGATGATACCGTGATCTCCAGCGCGGTCATGGACAAGGCAATTGCCGGGATCGAGCATTACACCTATACCGGGAAGCTTGCCTGGGCATTCGACGGTGGAGCGGGGGGCAACATCCTGAAAGGCGGATCCGGTAACGACACGCTCGACGGCAAGGCCGGCGACGACCAGATCTCCGGCAATACCGGCGACGACGTCCTGACCGGTGACGACGGCGGCGACCGGCTGGATGGCGGGGCCGGGAACGACACGATGATCGGCGGTGACGGCAACGACACCTATGTCGTCGACAACATCAATGATCTCGTCGTCGAGACCGGCAAGAACACGGACGACGGGATCGAAGCCACGGTGTCGATCGACCTGACCTCGGGGAAATACGGCGAGATCGAGCGCGTCCTGCTGCTCGGCGTTGCGGCGCTGAATGCCATTGGCGACGGCAACGGCAACGTCCTGACCGGAAATTCCGGGGCCAATATCCTGTCGGGTGGGAGCGGCGCCGACAAGATGACCGGCGGCAAGGGCAACGACACCTATGATATCGACGATGCCGGCGACGAGGTGATCGAGAACAAGGGCGAGGGAATCGACGTGATCCGCACGGTCCTCGATTTTGACCTCGACGCCATCGCCGCCGATATCGAGAACCTGTACTTCATCGGCGGTGGTGATTTCAAGGGTGGGGGCAACGGCCTGGCCAATGTCATCACCGGCGGCAATGGCAATGACGTGCTGGACGGCGAAGTCGGCAATGACGTGCTGAACGGCGGGGATGGGAACGACGTCTTCGATGATGCTCTCGGCGTCAACACGCTGAACGGCGGCAAAGGTAACGATGTCTACATCGTCAATGCCACAACGGACAAGATCGTCGAACTGACGAACAAGGGGACCGATGAGGTCCGGTCCTCGGTTACCTTTTCGCTTGCCAAGATTGCCAATGTCGAGAACCTGACCCTGACCGGAGGCGACAATATCGACGGCACCGGCAATGCGCTGAGCAACGTCATCAAGGGCAACAGCGGCATCAACGCGCTGGATGGCGGCGCCGGCAACGACACCCTCTTCGGCGCCGCCGGTGATACGCTGATCGGCGGTACCGGCAATGATACCTACGTCCTGGATGCGGGTGACGGTACCGTCACGGAATTCAAGAATGCCGGAATCGACACCATCGTTGCCGACAACGATTTCACCCTGGCGGCCTTGCTGAACCTCAATATCGAGAATCTGACGCTTGCCGGGTCGGGAAAGTTCAGCGGTACCGGCAACCAGCTTAACAATTACATTACCGGCAATGACGACGACAACGCGCTGGACGGCGGCGACGGCAACGACACCCTCGATGGCGGTGCCGGATCTGATGCGTTGAACGGCGGCAAGGGCAACGACACCTTCATCGTCGACGACATCGGCGATACGGTCAGCGAGAATGCCGGCGAAGGCTTCGATCAGGTGAAATCGGAGGTCAATTTCGACCTTTCTTCCAAGGGTGCGGCAGATGTCGAGAATCTGCTTCTGACCGGCGCCGATGATACCAATGGCCATGGCAACGATCTCAACAACATCATCACCGGCAATGCCGGCGAGAATCTCCTCGAAGGGGCCGGCGGCAACGATACGCTGATCGGCGGGGGTGGTGGCGACACGCTGGACGGCGGCTCCGGGATCGATACGCTGGTCGGCGGCAAGGGCGACGATACCTATATCGTCGAACTCGACGACCGACAAGATCACCGAGGCGGCGAAGGAAGGCAACGATCTCGTCGAGAGCAGCGTCACCTTCAGCCTGTCGAAATTCGCCAATGTCGAGGAACTGCACCTGACCGGCGGCAATGCCGCCATCGATGGTACCGGCAATGCGCTCGGGAATCTGATCGAAGGTAATGACGGTGGGAACAAGCTGGATGGCGGAGCCGGCAACGATACATTGCTGGGCGGCATCGGCAACGATGCGCTGCTGGGCGGAACGGGCAACGATACACTGTCGGGAGATGCGGGCGATGATGTGATGACCGGGGGCGCCGGGAGCGACGTCTTCGACTACAACGACGCCGCCGATGCCGGGACCGCCGGCGACAGGATCACCGATTTCGTCAAGGGCACTGCCGGCGATGTGCTGGACTTCGAGGATTTGCTGGGAAGTGTCGGCTATGGGGGCAGCGACGCGTTCGGCGACGGCTATCTGAATCTCTTGTCTGCCGGCAAGGACACCGTCGTACAGTTCGACGCCGACGGGTTGGCTGGCGGCGGCGGGGCTGTCACCCTCGTCACCCTGACCAACGTGACACTCACCATTTCGGATTCCGCCAGCATTCACACCTGAGTTGGGACGGCGTTCGGCGGATGCTACCGCCGCTCGGTCAGCGCCATCCGGATAGCCAGGCCGACGAATACCAGGGCAGAAAGCCGGTTCAGCCAGCGTCCAAGGGTGGCCGATCCCTTGATCATTCCGGCCGCAGCGCTGGTCGAGGCGGCGACGATGCAGTTGATCGTCGTTCCTCCGACATTGAAGATCGCCCCCAGCACCAGGATCTGCACCGCGACCGACCCGCGGCTCGGATCGACGAATTGCGGCAGGAAAGCCAGGATGAACAGGGCTACCTTGGGATTGAGCAGGTTGGTGAGTGCACCTTCCAGGAAGATCCGCCCGGCCGGGACCGGGGGCAGGTCGCGACGGATTGCCACGGTGGCCCCGGCCTTCAGGGCCTTCCAGGCGAGATAGAGGAGGTACGCGGCACCGGCGATTTTCACCGTCAGGAATGCCGCTTCGGAATGGGCCAGCAGCGCCGAAACGCCGAAGGCCGCCAGCAGACTGTGGACCACTGAACCGGCGGCAATGCCGAAACTGGCGGCTATACCGGAGGCCCGCCCCTGGGTGGCCGACCGGGCAATGACATAGGTCATATCCGCCCCCGGCGTCAGATTCAGCGCCAGGCAGGCGATAATAAACGGCCCAAGCAGAGAAAAATCAGGCATTTTCACCTCACCAACTTGACGGTCCAAGCTTCCATATGCTGAAAACCCCGTCAACGAGGGAACATGATGCTGAGGCGGCACCGGGATCGTCCCGGGATTGACCTCCTGACTGCCTCCCAGGATGCCCTATGACCGACGACAAGCGAATCTACCTGTTCGATACGACGCTCCGGGACGGGGCGCAGACCCAAGGGGTCGATTTCAACGTCGGCGACAAGACGGCGATCGCCGTCGCCCTCGATCGGCTGGGGGTAGATTACATCGAGGGCGGCTGGCCGGGCGCCAACCCGACGGACGATGCATTCTTTGGGGCACCTCCGGGTTTCCGGCACGCGTCGTTGGTCGCCTTCGGAATGACCCGCCGGCCTGGCCGTAGCGCTGCCAACGATCCCGGCCTCAACGCCCTGCTCAATGCCAAGACCCCGGCGGTCTGCATGGTGGGGAAGTCCTGGGACTTCCATGTCGACGTTGCCTTGGCCATCCCGCGGACCGAGAACGTCGACATGATCGGCGAGAGCGTCGCACATGCCAAGGAGCGCGTTGCCGAGGTCATGTTCGATGCCGAGCATTTCTTCGACGGTTTCAAGGCCAATCCGCAATACGCCCTGGATTGTGCTCTCGCCGCCTACCAGGCGGGGGCCCGCTGGATCGTGCTCTGCGACACCAATGGCGGCACGCTGCCCCACGAGATCGCGCGGATCGTCGGCGCGGTTGCCGCAAAGATCCCCGGATCCCATCTTGGCATCCACGCCCATAACGATACCGAGAATGCCGTGGCGAACTCCCTGGCCGCCGTGCATGCCGGCGTCCGGCAAATCCAAGGCACCCTGAACGGCCTGGGGGAGCGTTGCGGCAATGCGAATCTGATCTCGCTCATCCCCTCGCTGATGCTGAAGACGGATTTTTCCACCGGAATCGACGCACAGGCTCTGGCGCAGATCACCCATGTATCACGCCTGCTGGACGAGCGCCTAAATCGCGCACCCAGTCGCAGCGCCGCCTATGTCGGCGAGTCGGCCTTCGCCCACAAGGGTGGATTGCATGTCTCGGCGGTCGAGAAGGATCCGCGCACCTACGAGCATATCGAGCCGCGGCTGGTCGGCAATCGTCGGCACATCGTGGTTTCGGACCAGTCTGGCCGCGCCAATATCCTGGCCCGTTTCCGCGAGATCGGACTGGAGATCGATGCCGACGATCCCAAGGTAGGTGCCCTGGTCGAGACGGTAAAGCTCCGCGAATACGACGGCTATGCCTATGACGGGGCGGAGGCGAGTTTCGAGCTTCTGGCGCGCCGGGCGCTCGGGTTCGTGCCGGACTACTTCAAGCTTTCGCGGTTCCGGGTCATGGACGAACGGCGCTGGAACCTGCGTGGCGATCTCATCACTGAATCCGAGGCGACGGTGACGCTGGACGTCCATGGCGAGCATTTGATGACGGTGGCGACCGGCAATGGCCCGGTGAACGCCCTCGACACGGCGCTGCGGAAGGCACTTACACCTCTCTATCCGGGCTTGCACGACATGCGCCTGGTGGATTTCAAGGTGCGTATCCTGACGCCGCAGGCCGGCACCGAGGCGATCACCCGGGTGATGATCGAGAGTGCCGACGCGAATGGCGACCGCTGGAGCACCGTTGGCGTGTCGCCGAACATCATCGACGCTTCCTACGAGGCGCTGAACGACGCCATCACCTGGAAACTGCTGAAGGCGGGCGCGACGAGCGCAAAGCCGTGACGCATCGGGGGTCGTGACTGCAGCCGTGACCGCGCCAGCCGTCATTCTGGTCTCCTCGCAGATGGGGGAGAACATCGGTGCCGCCGCCCGGGCCATGCTGAATTGCGGCCTTACCGATCTGCGGCTGGTGGACCCGCGGGACGGCTGGCCGAACCTCAAGGCCGAGCGGGCTGCGGTCGGCGCATTTGAAATGATGCCGCCGGTCAGGGTCTTTGCGACAACGGGCGAGGCCTTGGCCGATCTCACCTATGTCTATGCAACGACGGCCCGGGATCGCGACATGGTGAAGCCGGTGGTCACCGCCCGCCGCGCGGCGGAAGAGGCGCGGGAGCATGTTTCGACCGGCGGCAAGGTCGGTTTTATGTTTGGCGCCGAGCGGATGGGCCTTCTTAACGACGACGTATCGCTGGCCAATGCCCTAGTTACCGTACCCCTCAATCCGGCCTTCACCTCGCTCAACCTGGCCCAGGCGGTACTGCTGATAGGCTACGAATGGTACCAGTCGGGGGATGCGACACCGCCGGCCCGGCTGGAGATGAACAATGGTTTGCCCGCGACGAAGGATCAGCTCTACGCGTTTTTCTCGCATTTCGAGCGCGAACTCGATGCCTGCGGCTTCCTGCGCAACGAGGAAGCGCGCCCGACCATGGTGCGGAACCTCCGGAACATGTGGGCCCGGGCCGGGCTCACCGAGCAGGAAGTCCGGACGATGCATGGCGTGGTCAAGGAACTGGCCACCATCCGGCAGGCGCGGAAGAAGCCAGATGACGGAAAATAGATCGTTATAATAATGCGTTACGTATCTATTCCTCGCTATCAGGCGCTTGCCTTGACACCCCGGAAACCCCCGCTATATTCCGCCGGCTCCCGCGCCGGGTAGGTTCGTTAGGAATCGACCCAGCCGCCGTTCCCGGGTTTCCCGGTTTCGGGTCGGACAGCCGGGACACGAACAACATCGCAACAAACGGGAAAGGACAGCGCATGACTAAGCGCGCAGAGTCCAAGCACAAGATCGATCGTCGCTTGGGCGTCAACCTCTGGGGCCGGCCGAAGAGCCCGCTCAACGATCGCGATTACGGCCCGGGCCAGCACGGCCAGCGGCGCAAGAAGCCGACCGATTACGGCATCCAGCTGATGGCGAAGCAGCGCCTGAAGGGCTATTACGGCTCGATCGGCGAGCGCCAGTTCCGTCGTCTCTATCAGGAAGCCTCACGTCGCCGCGGTGACACTTCGGAGAACCTGGTCGGCCTGCTCGAGCGCCGCCTGGAGACTGTGGTCTACCGCGCCAAGTTCGTGCCGACCGTTTTCGCCGCCCGCCAGTTCGTGAACCATGGCCATGTGAAAGTGAACGGCAAGCGAGTCAACATCGGGTCGTATCTGCTGAAGGACGGCGATGTTGTGGAAGTGCGCGAGAAGTCGCGTGACCTCGCGCTGGTTCTCACCGGGACCCAGTCGAACGAGCGCGACGTCCCCGATTACATCGAGGCGGATCACAAGAAGATGTCGGCAAAATTCGTCCGCACGCCGGTTCTTGCCGACATTCCCTATCCGGTCAGCATGGAACCGCATCTCGTGGTCGAATACTACTCGCGTTAATCGTCGATCCGACGCCTTCACAAGGCTAGGGCCGGTCCATTGGACCGGCCCTTTCCGTTTCGGGTCCGATGCGCCTAGCCGCGCTTCCAGGTTCCCGCGACCTTGCGGTTGCGCAGCAGGCAGACCAAGTCGGCGGCGATATGGGCGGCGGCCAGTGCCGTTACTTCAGACTGGTCAAATGGCGGCGCCACCTCGACGACGTCCATGCCGACGATATTGACGTCGCCGAGGCCGCGGACGATTGCCAATGCCTGGGCCGACGACAGGCCGCCGGCCACCGGAGTCCCGGTACCTGGTGCAAAAGCCGGATCGAGACAGTCGATATCGAAGGTGAGATAGGTCGGCCGGTTGCCGACGATCCGCTTGGCCTCGGCCAGGGTCTTCTCGACCCCGTTGGCATGCACCCAGGGCGCATCCAGGATCTTGATGCCCATGAAGTCATCATTCCAGGTGCGGATGCCGATCTGGACTGAATGCTCCGGATCTATCAGGCCCTCGTTCACGGCCTTGTAGAACATGGTGCCGTGATTCATCGAATCCTGGTTGTCGTCGGCCCAGGTATCGCAATGCGCGTCGAAATGGATCATCGACAGCTTCTTGCCGTATTTCTCCACATGTGCCTTCAGCAGCGGATATGTGATGTAGTGGTCACCACCGAGGGTCAACATCATGGCGCCAGACGAGATGATTTCGCGGGCATGGGCGATGATCGAGTTGGGTATGGTGAGTGGGTTGTGGGCATCGAACCAGCAGTCGCCGAAATCGACCACTGCCAGGTCCTCGAAGGGGTCGAGGCCCCAGGGGAAGGCCTTGAGCTCGCTCAACTGCACCGAAGCGGCGCGCACACCGGCTGGTCCCAGCCGCGCCCCGGGGCGAAAGGTCGTGGCGAGATCGAGGGGCACGCCGGTAACAGCCAAATCGACGCCGGCAAGATCCCGGGTATAGGTGCGCCGCATGAAACTCAGCACGCCGGAATAGGTATTCTCGGTCATTGTACCGTAGACGCCTTTGCGGCGGAATGCGCTGTCGCCTTTCGGGTTCTCGGTCATGCCATCTGCTCCTATGGGCTTCTTGTTCAGCTTTCCTAGCCCAACCCCGATAGCAAATCTACCTCCACAGCGCCATGCAGGCGGCGCGACCGAGACCTGCTGCCGAGGTCTTTGACGGCGGGCGGTCGCCTCTGCCAGAGTGCCGGCCGCATCTGGGGGACTGAGGCATCGATGGGCCGTTGGTCGGGAAATATCGGCCTGCTGACGCTGGCCATGCTCTGGGGCACCATGGTGCCGACAATCGGCCATCTGCTGCAGACGTGGGATCCGCTGTTCTTGGCGGCCTTCCGGTATCTGGGGACCGCCCCCGTCCTGCTTCCGCTATTGTGGCTCAAAGAGCGGCCTAACGCGATTTCGGCCCGGCCTGCACCATGGAAGGCTTGGCTGTTGGGATTCGTCGGCATCGGCGGCTACGCGGCCCTCTATACCATCGGGGTCAACCACGCTCATCTGGTTACGGCAGCAATTCTAAGCGCCGCCAGCCCGGCTGTCGCCACTTTGACCGATTGGGCGGTATTCGGCCGGACGCTCGATCGCCGCGTGGTGCCTGGTCTCATCTTGGCGATCAGCGGCTGCATCCTGGCAACGGTCGACATGAGTGCCACGGGCAGCATCTTCGATCTGCGCGGCGGTGAGATCCTGATAATTGGCGCTTTCACCTGCTGGTCCTGGTATTCCAGCGCTGCTCAACGCTGGCTGCACGGCTGGTCGCAGATTCGGATTTCCGCGGTTACCATGTCGATCGGCGGGCTCGGCCTGAGCATCGTTTACCTGGTCGCGGCAGCCTTTGGAGCTGCCAGCTTTCCACCACCCGCGCCGACATCGCCTGCCGACATCCTGTTAATGCTCTGGTTGACGCTTGTTCTCGTCGCGGCCGGTGTCTTTCTCTGGAATTACGGCGTAAAACGAAGCGGCGTCGTCGTTGCCAGCCTCTATCTCAACCTGACGCCTATCGTGGCCGTCGCAATCTTGGCTATATGGGGTGGCGTGACTCCGAACTGGCAGCAGGGGACGGGTGGTGTATTGGTGATCGCAGGAATCCTGTTCGCCGAATTGCGTATGATGAAATCGCGAATGCCCGGGGAGATGGCCGAGCCGGCGCATTCATAGGAAGGGTGGAGGAAATGTCGAAAACCTTGCACTTCAAACGCTCGGAGATGATCTTCGACAAGTATGGAGGGCCACCGGGAATCGCCACCATTAGCCGTCTGGTCGGGCCGGACATCTCAAGCACGATGGGTGCAGGCATCGCCACCTTCGACGGCTGCTCGATCGACTGGACGGTACTCTACGACGAAATGGTCATCGTCCTCGAAGGCTGGTTCCGGCTGAAACATCCAGAAGGCGTCATTGAAGCTGGGCCCGGTGACATCATCTGGATTCCGGAGAAGACGCCGATCACCTACGAGGGTGAAAAGGCGGTGGTGTGCTATGCGCTCTATCCCGTCGACTGGCGCAAGCGCCATAATCTTTGATCTAGATCAAGTTTGCCGAGGCATTTCGGGCTAAGGTCGCATCCGGCGGCGCGGGTGGGGCAGGGGGGCCAATGGACAAGAAGGCGCAGTTCCACATCTGGTACTTCGTCGCGGCGATGTTCGCGATTCTGTTGCTGCAAAATCTGATCGCCACCTATACCCAGGTCGAATCCATCACCTACAGCCAGTTCCAGACCCTGCTGCGCGCCGGCCAGGTCGACAATGTCGTGATCTCCCAGACGATGATCAGCGGCGAGTTGAAGGATGGTTCGGGCAAGCGCTTTGTGACTCCGCGCGTCGATCCCGTTGTTGCCGCCGAACTCGACAAGGCAGGCATCGGCTATACCGGAGCCACCGAGAATACGTTGCTGCGGGATATCTTCTCCTGGGTCGTGCCCGCTCTGGTCTTCTTCGGCCTCTGGATGTTCGTCTTCCGAAAATTCGCCGAGAAGCAAGGCCTGGGTGGCGGCTTCATGACGGTCGGCCGCAGCAAGGCGAAGATCTTCGTCGAGACCGACACCAAGGTCACCTTTGATGACGTGGCGGGCGTCGACGAGGCCAAGGCGGAACTGATCGAAATCGTCAATTTCCTGAAAGAGCCCAAGCGCTATGGGCGGCTGGGTGCTCGGATCCCGAAGGGCATCCTTCTGGTCGGACCACCCGGCACCGGCAAGACCCTACTGGCAAGGGCGGTCGCCGGCGAGGCTGGGGTTCCATTCTTTTCGATCAGTGGCTCGGAATTCGTCGAGCTATTCGTCGGTGTCGGTGCCGCGCGGGTGCGGGATTTGTTCGAGCAGGCCCGGTCGAAGGCCCCCGCGATCATCTTCATCGACGAACTCGATGCCCTGGGCCGCGCGCGCGGCGCCTATCCGCTCGCCGGTGCCAACGACGAGAAGGAGCAGACGCTTAACCAGCTCCTGGCCGAGCTCGACGGATTCGACACCAGTGCCGGCCTGGTCCTACTCGCAGCCACAAATCGCCCGGAAATCCTCGACCCGGCACTCTTGCGTGCCGGGAGGTTCGACCGGCAGGTTCTGCTGGACCGCCCGGACAAGATCGGACGGATACAGATACTACAGGTCCACCTGAGAAAGGCGAAGCTCGGCTCGAATGTCGAGCCCGAGCAGATCGCTGCGCTGACTGCCGGTTTCAGCGGTGCCGATCTTGCCAATCTGGTGAACGAAGCAGCGCTGCTGGCAACCCGGCGCGATGCCGAGTCCGTGGCAATGGAAGACTTCATCGCCGCGATCGAGCGCATCGTTGCCGGCCTTGAGAAGCGCAACCGCCTCCTGAATCCGCTGGAGCGCAAGGTCGTGGCCTTTCACGAGAGCGGGCATGCGCTAGTGGCTCTGTCGCTGCCCGGTTCGGATGTCGTCCAGAAGATCTCGATCATACCGCGGGGCATCGGGTCGCTAGGGTACACGATCCAGAGACCGACGGAGGATCGGTATCTGATGACGAGACGCGAGCTGGAAAACCGGATGGCCGTGCTGCTGGCCGGGCGCGCAGCTGAGTTCTTGTCTTCAGGGAGGTCTCAACTGGTGCCGCCGATGATCTGGCAAAGGCAACCGACATCGCCCGGAGCATCGTGACCAAATTCGGCATGACGGAGAAGCTGGGCCAGGTCTCGCTGGAGGAATCGCCGCACAATTTCCTGGGTACACCGCAACCGACATTGATGATCGAGAGAAAGTACAGCGAGCAGACCGCCCGCGAGATCGACTGCGAGGTCCGCGAGATCCTGGCGAAATCCCTGCAGGCAGCCGTCGTCATTCTGAGCGCGAAGCGTTCGCTTCTCGAAAGGATGGCAGGAATACTTCTGGAGAAGGAAACCCTTGCCGAGTCCGAGATCAAGGCTCTGCTGGCGCAGGATGCGACGCCCGCCGTCTAGCCGCCGCCCTTGGATTTCTGTCCCTGCACGGTGAAGAACGAAGCCGATTTCGGCTGCTCGGGCAGTTCCACATAGCCCGGCATCAGTCGCGCGCGCCTGGCCTTGCGGCCGCGCAGGATCCGGCCCTCGTTGCGATTCGGCATGGGATTTGCGGCGATCGGAACGGCATCCGCGGCGGCATAGACGCAGATGTAGAGGCCGCGAGATCGGTTCGACCGGTTGGCATCCGATCCATGCACGAGGCGGGTATGCATGAGACATACGCTGCCGGCGGAACCCGTCACCGGGATCTCGCGCTTGCGCAATTCCGACGAAATCGCGTGATCGATGTAGCCGACGAAGGCGCCATCCGCGAACAGAGAATAAATCGGTCCGAGATGCGAGCCCGGGACCACGGTCAGGCAGCCATTCTCCAGTGTCATGTCGTCAAGCATCAGCAGCGCGGTGACGATGTCGTCATTGGTGTGCGGGGTATAGGCGAAGTCCTGGTGATAGGCGACTTCGGTCGCCGAGCCGGGCAGCTTCAGATTGATCTTGCAGTGATGAAATTTGAGGTCGGGACCGATCAGGTCGGTCACCATGTCGACCATCCGGCTCCGCTGCATGACGTCGTCGAAGGCCGGCGAGATGTCGCTCGGATTGTTCACCCGGCGCAGCGCCGGATGGCTTGGCGTGTGCTCCTGGCCCATGTCGAAACGCGGCCGCCCGTCGATCGTCGGCGGACCGAAGGGCGTGTCGTGGGCGCGGCTTTCCTCGACCCAGCGCGCAACCTCGGCCTGCAGGGCCGCAAGCTGCGCCGGCGTCACCGCCTCGGCGACGGTGAGGAAGCCGTCGCGGCGGAATTGGGCGATCTCGTCAGGATTTAGCGCCATTGCGGTCTCCCTCAGATTGCTGCCGCGACCTTCAATCCCTCCAGCACGGCCTCCTCCGCCGTCCGCGGGGTGACGCAGTCGCCGATGGCATGCACCTCGCCCGCAAAGCCGTCGAGTTCGTCTTCCAGCGTCGCCACCCGCTCGTGGCCGAGCGAGGCCACCAGCGTGTTGACGTCCTCGAAGACGATCGGCTCGCCGCTCGTTGCGTGCTGCATGTAGACCGTGTCGCCGTCGACGCCATAGAGCCGGGCATAGGGGATGATCTCGACATTCAGCTTGTGCAGCACGCCGACCCAGTGGTCGCGCACGTACTGATGGATGCGCTGCCCGGCCATGTAGCCGTCGACTGCCAGCCGCACCCGGCAACCTGCCCGGGCCAGCTTCTCGGCCAGGCCCATCCCGATCCAGTCGCAGCGCCAGTCGGCGATCACCACCGACTGCCCGACATTGACCTCGTTGCGGATGACCTGCCAGGCGTTCACCACATGGCCGGTTTCGGCGCCCTCGATCGCCGGCATGCGCGGCCGGGCACCGGTCGCCAGGATCACCGCATCGGGCCGCATCTCCTCGACCAGCCCCCGGGTCACCGGGGTCCTGGTCTTCACCGCGACGCCGGCCAGATCCATCTCGTGGGCGAGATTGGTGACGATGCCGCCGAACTCCATCCGCCCCGGCAGCAGCTGCGCCAGCAGCGCCTGGCCGCCGAGGCGCTCGCCGGCCTCGAGCAGGGTCACGTCATGGCCGCGCTCGGCCGCCACCGCCGCGGCCTTCATGCCGCCCGGCCCGCCGCCGGCGACCAGGATCCGCTTGCGCCGCACCGCCGGCAGCTTCCGGCCGTAGACCAGCTCGCGGCCGGTCTCCGGATGCTGGATGCAGGAGATCGGATAGCCGAGGTGGAAATGGCCGATACAGGCCTGGTTGCAGGCGATGCAGGCGCGGATGTCCTCGAGCTTGCCGGCCTCGGCCTTCATCGGCATGCGCGGGTCGCAAATCATCGCCCGGGTCATGCCCACCATGTCGGCCTGGCCGCCGGCGATCACCTTCTCGCCGTCCTGCGGCTGGTTGATGCGGCCGGCGACGAAGACCGGCGTCTTCACCCGCGCCTTCACCAGCGCCGCATAAGGCGCCACGTAGGCGTTCTCGATCGCCATCGGCGGGGCGATATGCACCGCGCCGCCGAACGTCGCCGAGGACCCGGCGATGACATTCACGTAGTCGATCGATCCCTCCAGCGCGGCGATCGCCTCCAGCGATTCCGTCTCCTGCAGGCCGTCGGCATCCTTCTCGTCGCCGCTGATCCGCAGGCCGATGATGAGGTCCTCGCCGGCGACCCGGCGCACCTCGGCCAGGACCTCGCGCAGGAAGCGGATGCGGTTTTCGAACGAGCCGCCGTACGCGTCGGTCCGCAGGTTGACGCGCGGGTTGAGGAATTGCGCCGGCAGGTAGGCGTGGCTCGCCACCACCTCGACCCCATCGAGGCCGGCGGTCTTCAGGCGCAGCGCCGCCTGGCCGTAGCCGGCAATCACCTCCTTGATCATCCGCTGCGACATCGGCTTCGGCATCACGTGGAAGCGCTCGTTGGGAACGGCGGAGGGCGCATAGGCCACCGGCGCCGAGCCGTCCTGGCTCTCCATGATCTCGCGGCCCGGGTGGAACAGCTGGCCGAAGACGGTGCAGCCCTCGGCATGGCAGACCTCGGCGATCCGCCGGAAGCCTGGAATGCAGGCATCGTCGGTCGCCATCAGCACATGGGAGGTATAGCGCGCCGAATCGTGCACGCCCGAGGCCTGGACGATGATCAGCCCGACGCCGCCCTTGGCCCGGGCCTGGTGATAGGCTACCAGCGCGTCGTTCGGCACGCCGGTGGTGATCAGGGTGGTGTCGTGGCCGGTCGAGAGGATGCGGTTCTTGATGGTCCTGCCGCGGATCCGCAGCGGCGAGAACAGGTGCTTCAGGGGGCTGGCTGGCATCGATCTTCCTCTGTCTGGCAGGCGGAGTTTGCGACGTATCCGGCGGGGCGGCAAGGCCTCAGCCGGCAGCGTCGCCCGGCTTTTTGGCTCCCGGCTCTTGGGCGCCCAGGGTCCGGTCGCCCAGGGTCCGGTCGCCCAAACCGGCGCGGCTGCCGAGCAGCACCAAGGCGAGGCCGCCCAGGGCGCTCACCGCCAGCATGCCATGGGGATTCCAGACCTGCATGGCGATGCCGCCGAGGATCGGTCCGCAGAACGCCCCCAGCTCCCAGATCATGGTGAAGGCGGTATTGGCGCTGGGCAGCTCGTCGGTGGTGAAGGCGCGGCCGAGGATGGTGAGGGCGATGGTGTAGATCCCGCCGCCGAAGGCGCCGGCCACCAGGGCGGCCGGCCAGAGGATGAGGTCCTGCTCCCGGATGACGGGCAGGGCGACGGCGAAGGCGGTCTGCGCCAGGCCCGCCAGCATCAGCAGTTTGCCGGCGCTCCATTTGTCCAGCAGGTGGCCGATCGGCACCTGCCCGATCATGCCGCCGACGATGAGCGCGGAGAGCAGGAGCAGGGCCTGCTCCTCCGTCAGCTGCGCCCGCACGCCGTAGATCGGCAGCAGGGTCATGCTGCACAGCCACATTGCGGCGTGCAGCAAGGCGGCGGTCATCGCCACCGGCGCCCGCCGGACCGCATCGCCGAGCGGCATCGCCGTATGGCGATGGAACGCGGGTGCGCCGCCGTTGCGCCTGGCGAAGGGGATCGGCAGCACCGCCAGCGCCAGCACCGCGGCGCTCAGGACGAAGGGCAGGCTGCCCTGGCTGCCGATCAGCCCGACCATCAGCGGACCGCTCGCCGAGCCGGCGCTCAGCACCGCCACGTAGATTCCCATGATCCGGCCCCGGCTCTGCTCCGGCGCCAGCCCGTTGACCCAGGTCTCGCTGACGATCCAGATGAGGCCGATCGAAGCCCCCATGACGAAGCGCAGGACAAACCAGGCGGCGAGATTGTCCAGCACGGGAAACAGCAGCAGTGCCAGGACCGCCAGCGCGGTCCCCAGGTAGATGCTGTTCACTGCGCCGATGCGTTGGACCACGCGGGGGATGAAGACGCCCGCCGTCAGCACGGCGACCGACGGCATGGCCGCGAGGAAGCCGTTGATCGTCGAGCTGACGCCGCGCCGTTCCAGGTTGAGCGCGATCAGCGGCGCCGCCACGCTGTAGATGATGGCGACCGCGGCGACGCTGGCGATGACCGCCGCCAGGCCGCGCAGATTGCCGAGCGGAATCGGCTCGGCCTGTTTCACAATTCCGTCGCCCGGCATCGCCTGCGGATCCCCCATCCTACGTTCCGCAGTCTAGCCTCTGGCAGGGCCGGCGTCAGCCATTCCTGCGACAAACCGGGTTCAGGCGGCAGCCGGCCATGCCGCCGCCTGAACCGTCCCTAGTAGTCCCCCAGCTTGGCCGGCCGAACGATGATTGCCGTCGCCAGCCAGTAGACCAGCCCCCCGACGAAGGCCGTCGGTAGGGACGCAGTCAGGTACTGGTAGGGTGGATGACTCACATAGCTGATCGGATCGAGTAGGTAGAGGTAGGTGAAGAACCCCGCCGCCATGCCGAGGATCGCCGCCGGATTGAACCCGCCCCAATACTGGTAGGGTGTTCCGGGCCCGTCCTGGTAGATGCCGCGGATATTGATCCTTTGCCGGCGCAGCAGCAGGAAGTCGACGATCTGGATCGCGCAGAGCGGCGCGAAGAAGACACCGATGAAGGCCAGGAAGACGCCGAAGTTGTCGAAGAACAGGTCCGGCAGGAAGACCCCGACGATGGTGACGGGAATCAGTCCCATCAACAGCATCGTGCGCCAGCTGGAGCCGGCAAGGGCCGGCACCTGCTTCAGCCCGACGGCGGTTGCATAGACGCCCGCCACCGCCGTGCCGAAATTGGCGGCGATGATGAACAGCAGGGCGATGCAGCCATAGAGCGGCCCGCCGAGCTGGATCAGCCACGCCGAAGGGTCGGAGGCCTGCAGCGCGAGGATTGCCGCCAGGCCGATGACGCTGAGCAGCGGCACGGGCAGGCCCATTCCCAGCATCGAGGGCAGCGTCGCGGTATGTGCGTTTGGCGATTCCCGGACCATGGCGCCGATATAGGGCCACCAGCTGAGCAAGCTGACGATCCCCAATTCGATGCCGGTGGTGTAATCCCATACCGGGTCGCCGGAAGCATAGGCGGGCTTGGCCGCAGCGATGGCATCGCTTTGGTTGGTCAGCAGCATGTAGATCATCCAGGCGCCTACCCCGACGATGAACAGGAACAACACCTTCGAGACCTTTTCCAGCCCGGTGGCGCCATTGGTCAGCGCGATGAACACGGCAAAGCAGGCGGCGGCGGAGATCAGCCGTACAACCAGGCCGCTGTTGTCCGCGCCGACCCATCCCAGGGTGGCGAGCAGCTGGCTTACCGACTTGCCGAAGAAGATCAGCAGCAGCGAATTCCAGCCGATGATCGACACGTATTGCAGGAACACCGTGATCAGCCAGCCGCGGTTGCCGAATTGCGGTTTGGCCGCGGCGATGGAATCGATGCCGTATCGGGTTGCCGTCGGCACCACCGACAGCGTCACCAGCAACATGCCGATCATGCTGCCGGCCGTCATGGCGGCAAAGCCCATCCGCAGGTTCAAGTAGTAGCCGACATACTCGCCGATGATGTAGCACCAGGTCGCGGCCGCAGCGACGAGCAGCACGACGAACAGGTCGCGCTGGCCCCATTTGCGGTCGCCCTTCAGCAGCGGCCAGCCCGTCTCATCAACGGGCGCGCCGGTCGTTTCGCCGTTCGTTGCCATCACATCCACCCCCAGATAAGCAGCAGCGCCGGGCCGACGACGCCGAGGATCGCCAGCCACAGCCAATCCGAACCGCTAAAGCCCTCGCCTTGATTGCTTTCCTGCTCGAGCGCCTTGATGCGTCGCTCGAGTTCCGGATGCAGCGCATTGGTTGACATTTCCACCCTCCCATTTTGATGACGCACCCTTGCCGGGTGTCGCTCTCGGTTCCGCCGCTTCCCCGCGGCTGAATTGCAGGTTCAGCCTTGCTTGAAGGCTTCGTCCGACTTGTACGGGAACCACCAGAAATCCTGGTTCGTCGCCTTGGGATCGATCATCACGAACTTGGTGTTCTGGAACTGCGCCAGGCCCTCGGGGCCGAGCTGCCGCCCGGTGCCGGACAATTTGCGCCCGCCGAAGGCCAGCGCATCGTTGTCGAGCAGCGGTGCGTTGATCCACAGGATGCCGCTCTCGATCTCGCTCACCGCGCGGAACGCCTCGTCCATGTCGAGCGTGTAGAGATTGGAGCCGAGGCCGTAGCGCGAACGGTTGGCTAGGCGGATCGCCTCGTCGAAGTCCTTCACCCGGCAGAGCGGGGCCACCGGGCCGAAGGGCTCCTCGTTCAGGATCTCCATGTCCGGCGTGACCTCGGTGAGCACCGTCGGCTCGACGAACCAGCCGCGGTTGAGGTCGGCCGGCCGGCCGCCGCCGGTCGCGGTTTTTGCGCCCTGTTTGCGCGCATTGGCCAGCAGGCCCTCGAAGCGGTCGCGCTGTTTCCGGGTGGCCAGGGGGCCCATGTCCACCTGGCCGAGGCCGTTGCCGATGCGCAGCTTCTTCGCCTCTTCCGCGAGGCGCCCGGCGAATTCATCGTAGATCGCCTCGTGCACGTAGAAGCGTTCCGCCGAGGTGCAGACCTGGCCGCAGTTGAGATAGGCGGCAAAGGCGGCGCCGCGCACCGCCATGTCCATCGGTGCCGAGGGCATGATGATCATCGGATCGTTGCCCGAGGCCTCGATCAGGCAGGGCTTGAAGCTCTCGGCACAGGTCTTCGCCACCGCCTGGCCGACGGCGACCGAGCCCGTATAGGCAACGCCGTGGGTCCCGGAACTGGCGATCAGCCGCTGCCCGACGCGGGCGCCGCCGGTCAGCACCTGCACCAGCCCCTTGGGCAGGGTGGTGAACAGTTCCACGAACTTCAATGTGGTCAGGCTGGTCTGCTCGTGCGGCTTCACGATCACCGCATTGCCGGCCGCCAGCGCCGCCGACGCTTCCCAGCACAGCAGCACCAGCGGGTAGTTGAAGGGGAGCACGATGACGATCGTCCCCAGGGGTTCCTTGACGCTGAAATGGAATTGGCCGGGCACCGTGGCGCCGGCGATCCGCCCGGATTCATGGCGCGCGAGCTCGGCGTAATAGTCGATGGCGGTGGCGCACCAGGAGACCTCGTCGACCGCTTCCTTGAACGGCTTGCCTTCCTCGCGGGTCAGGTATTCGCCGTAAAGGGCCTTGTCGCGCCGGATGACCGCTGCGATGTCGTGCAGCAGGACCGCGCGGCTGCGGGGATCCTGCTTGCACCAGACCCGCCGCGCTGCATTGGCGATCTCGATCGCCTGGTCGACCTCGGCATCCGTGGCGTCGGCGATATGACCCAGACGGTCCTCGGTCGCCGGATCGATGACGTCGATGGCGAGGGTGCTCTTGCTGGCGACCCAGGCGCCGTCAACGAACAGCTTGCCGGATAGGCGTTTGAAATCGTCCAAGGCGGTCATTCGGTCGTCCTCCCTTGCGCCCCGCGCGCACGGCAGCCTGCGTCCGGGGTGTCGATTAGGTGTTTAATTTTTTTTAAATCTACGCCATTATTTTTTTAATGCGCAAGGGGAATCATTTGGCCCCGGCGGAAAACCGCTTCTGCCGTCCGGCGCCGTGTGTTAGCTACCCTGCCGATGGATTTGCGGCGGATGGATTGACGTGACTGGCAGGACTCGCATGGCGAAGAAGACCAAACCGGCCAAGGAAGCGGCGGCGGCCCTGCGGGCGCGTAGCGCGAAGAAGGCGGAGAACCAGGCGATTGCCCTGGCGGTCGGTGCGCGCCTGAAGGCGGTCCGCGAATCGGCCGGCATGTCGCAGCGCGAGCTCGCCAAGCGGGCGGGGGTCACCAACGTGACGATTTCCCTGATCGAGCAGGAGAGCCATGCCCCGTCTCTGGCGTCCCTGCACCGGATCCTGAACGCGATCCCGATCTCGATGGCCGAGTTCTTCGCCCTGCCGGTGTCGCGCCAGGACGTGCTGTTCTACGAGCATGCGGACCTCGCCGTCGTCACGCGCGGCGGTGCCGATCTCCGGGTGCTGGGCGGCGAGCGGCGCGACAAGAAGCTGCAGCTGTTCTTCGAGCGCTACGCCCCCGGCGCCAGCACCGGCGACGAGCTGATCGTGCATGAGGGCGAGACCGCCGCCGTCGTGGTGCAGGGCTCCGTCGAGGTCGAGGTCGGCGGCCAGCGCCGCCGCATCAATGCCGGCGGCGGCTTCCAGTTGATCGGCAAGCAGCCCTATCGCCTGGTGAACATCGGTCGGACGACCGCCGTCGTCGTCTGCGCCTGCACGCCCTCGCTGATCTGACGGGTCGGCCGCGCAAGCGGCGGCCAATCCGGCCTCAGCCAGCCGCCGTGAAGAAATGGGCCTGGATCTTGCCGTCGATCGGCCCGGTGCCGAATCGCGCGGCAATGGCTGCGGCCGCGACATCGGTGGCTTCCGCGAGCCGTCCGGCACCGCGCGCCTCGATCTCGTTGCGCAACGGCGTTCCCTGGCAATAGCCGATGGCCGGATCGCGCGCCGTGCCGGCCCGGCTGCGTTGGGCGACGGTGCTGCGGGTCACCTTCGAGAAGCCGGCAAGGTGCAGGTCCCGCTCGATCTTGTCCGGGTCGTGATGCCCATGGGGCGTGCGGGCCAGGAACATCGGCGGATCCTCGGGAAACATCCCCTTGAGCGCTTCGGTGACAACGTTGGCAAGTTCGTTTTCCTCGATCCTGTCCCAGACCGTGACGAAGAAGACCCCGTCCGGATGCAGAACCCGCCGCATCTCGCCAAAGGCCTTGACCTTGTCGGGAAAGAACATCACCCCGAATTGGCAGACGGCGACATCGAATCCAGCGTTCTCGAACGGCAAGGCAAGCGCATCCGCCTGCTGCCACTTCACCCGCTCCGAGGTCAGTCGTGCCGCACCATGATCGATCATCGACTGGTTGAGGTCGGTGGCGAGGATCTGGACGCTGGCCGGAAGCGTCCGGTCCAGGGCGCGCGTGACCGCGCCGGTTCCCGCGGCGGTCTCCAGAAGACGGTTGGCTCGAAGCCCGGATATCCTGCGCGCCGTTTCTTCGGCGTAGGGCTCGAAGAGCAGGGGGCCGAGGTATCGGTCATAGAGTGCGGGAATCGAACCCGCGAATACCCTGTCGGTCTCGCTCAAGAGAACCTCCATTGCTAGGCTGGGCGCCCCAATCGGGGACGCCGGGCAACAAGCCTACCACCATCGTCGTGCCGTGGGGGATATGGTCTTGCGTGGCGAGCGGCAGGATGGAGTCCTCGTCCTCGGCAGCCGCCCTTGCGTTCCCGCCGGAATCCGGTTGACATTCGACCGCTTTGCCGCTGCTTTACCGGCTCGGTTGCAGCATCGAGGTAGGCATGATTCCGCGTTATTCGCGCCCGGAAATGGCGCGCATCTGGGAGCCGGAGAACCGGTTTCGCATCTGGTTCGAGATCGAGGCCCATGCCTGCGACGCCCAGGCGGCCCTGGGGGTCATTCCCCATGAATCCGCCAAGGAGGTCTGGGCCAAGGGCAAATGGGAGATCGACCGGATCGACGAGATCGAGCGCGAGACCAAGCACGACGTCATCGCCTTCCTGACCAATCTCGCCGAGCATGTCGGGCCTGCGGCGCGCTTCGTGCACCAGGGCATGACCTCCTCCGACGTCCTCGACACCTGCCTCGCCGTGCAGTTGAAGCAGGCGAGCGACCTGCTGCTCCAGGATCTCGATGGCGTGCTGGCGGCGATCAAGCGACGCGCCGTCGAGCACAAGTTCACCCCCAGCATGGGGCGCAGCCATGGCATCCATGCCGAGCCCACCACCTTCGGCCTGAAGCTCGCCGGGCATTATGCGGCCTTCGACCGGGCGAAGCACCGGCTGATCGCGGCGCGCGACGAAGTGGCGACCTGCGCGATCTCCGGCGCCGTCGGCACCTTTGCGAACATCGATCCCAAGGTCGAGGCGCATGTCGCCGCCAAGCTGGGCCTGAAGATCGAACCGGTCTCCACCCAGGTCATCCCGCGCGACCGACATGCCATGTTCTTCGCCGTGCTGGGGGTCATCGCCAGTTCGATCGAGAACCTCGCGATCGAGGTCCGCCACCTGCAGCGTTCGGAAGTCCGCGAGGCCGAGGAGTATTTTTCTCCGGGGCAGAAGGGCTCCTCGGCGATGCCGCACAAGCGCAACCCGGTTCTGTCGGAGAACCTGACCGGGCTTGCCCGCATCGTCCGCGCCGCCGTGACCCCGGCCCTGGAGAACGTGGCGCTCTGGCACGAGCGCGACATCTCGCATTCGGCGGTCGAACGGGTCTTCGCGCCCGACGCCACCATCGCCCTCGATTTCGCGCTGGCGCGCCTCACCGGCCTCGTCGACAAGCTGATCGTCTATCCACCGGCGATGCAGGCCAATCTCGATCGCTATGGCGGTCTGGTGCATTCGCAGCGCGTCCTGCTGGCGCTGACCCAGGCCGGAATGAGCCGCGAGGATTCCTACCAGGCGGTGCAGCGCAACGCGATGAAGGTCTGGCTGGAAGGCAAGGATTTCCTCACCGAGTTGAAACAGGATCCCGAGGTCGCGAAACGCATTCCCGTCGCTGCGCTCGAGGAATGTTTCGATCTCGGCTACCACTTCAAGCACGTCGATGCGATCTTCCAGCGCGTCTTCGGCTGACCTCGAGGGACTGGTCGCCTTCTGCCGGGCCCATCCCGCGCCCGACAGCGATCCCGAGCGCTTCCTGCGCCGCCTGGCGAGCGGACCGGAGGCGATGGTCGATATGCGCGACGAAGGCCTGGTTGCGGTCATCATCGATCTGGTGAAGTCGGCCACGGCTTGCCCGCCGCTGGAACTCGTCGGCCTCCGGGGCGACACGATTCCACCGGCGACTGCCAGGCGCCTGGTCGAGGATTCCCTGCGCCGCGCGCAAGCCCTCGGCCTGCCCGGTCTCGAATTCCTGTTGCGGCCGCACTGGGCGCCGCATCGGGAGATGCTCGAGGACCTCGGCTTTGTCTTTGCCTATGGCGATCTCGACATGGAATGCGCGGCGCCGGAAGCCTGGGGTCCGGATGCTGCGATCCCCGACGGCTGGCAATGGTCCGACGTCGGCGACCGATGGATCTCGGATTATTTTCGCGTGCAGCGAGATGCCTTCGTCGGCATTCCCGGATTCTTCATGCCTTCGGAAGCGGAGATGCGCCGCACGCTGGCAAAGGCGGGTGCGGCCGGGCGGATCCTGAATGACGGACGGCGCGGCTTTGCCATTCTGCGTCTCAATCTGGATGAAGGCATCATCCATGCCGTTGCCCGCGATCCGGGGTTCAAGGGCCGCGGCCTCGGGCGCCTCGCCCTCGACGAAGCGCGCCGCCGGATGCCCGGCCGCCCGCTTTACCTGAATGTGGTGGATTCGAACCAGCCGGCGTTGTCGCTCTATGAACGACACGGCTTCCGGACCACGATCAACCTGCCGGCACTGATCCGCCGCTTCGGGTAAAGCCGCCGGAAAACCGCCGGGAAAACCGCCTTTGCGTCGCCGCGGCGGCCGGCCCCGGCATGCGCGACGACGCGTGCCTGGTTCAGTCTCCGGTGCGGATCTGCTCGTTGGCGGTGTGCATGAGCTCGTCCATGAACTTGCGCAGGCGGTGCTCGCTCATGTCGACGCCCTTGGCCTGGAAATCCGCCAGCACCTTGACCAGCACGTCCTGGTCGCCGGGCTTGTTGAAATCCGACATGACGACGGTCTTGGCGTAGTTTTCCGCTTCGACGCCGTGGATGCCCAGGAGATTGGCCGCCCAGAGCCCCAGCAGCTTGTTGCGCCGGTTCATGACTTTGAACTGCAACTCCTTGTCATGCTTGAATTTGTTCTCGAAGCCGGCTTCGCGGTCGTTGAAAGTGGTCATGCCCGAAGGTCCTTCTGAAACCCTGTTGTCTGCTCCCCCGAAAATGGTTGGCGAGCTAGGTCACGTCAAGTCTAATAGATGGCCGAGTCCACCGTGAAAAGCCATGTGCAGCGTCATCATTCTTTACCGCCCGGGCCACGACTGGCCGATCCTCTGGGCCAGCAACCGCGATGAGATGGCGGATCGGCCCTGGTCGCCGCCGGCACGCCACTGGCCCGATAGGCCGGAGGTCACCGCCGGGCGCGACGAGCTTGCCGGCGGCACCTGGCTCGGCGTCAACGATGCGGGGCTGGTCGCCGGCGTGCTCAACCGCCGCGACACGCTGGGCCCGCTGCCGGGCAAGCGCAGCCGCGGCGAACTGGTGCTGGACGCGCTCGACCTGTTCGACGCCTCCGATGCCGTCGACATGCTGCTCGGCCTCGACGCCCATGCCTACCGGCCGTTCAACATGGTGCTGGCCGACAACACCCAGGCCTTCTGGCTGCGGAATGCCGGCACCGAGGTCGAGGCGGAACCGCTGCCGGCCGGCTATTCGATGATCACCGCCATGGACCGCAACGATCCGGCGAGCAAGCGGATCCGCCATTTCCTCCCGCTCTGGGAAACCGCAGAGATTCCCGATCCGGGCACCGGCGCCTGGGGTGAATGGGAGGAATTGCTGAATTCCCGCGACTTCGCCCCGGACGGCGACGTCTTCGATGCCATGAACATCGTCTCCAATACCGGCTTCGGCACCAGTTCCTCCTCGCTCATCGCCTTGCCCGGCACCCATCTGGCCGAGACCCGGCCGATCTGGCGCTTCACCCCCGGCCGGCCCGACCGCGCGCCCTGGCAGGACATCCCGCTCTAGCCCGGGCAGGTTCCGGTTGCGTCGTTGCGCTCCGGATTGTATAAAATGATACAGTATAACATTCCACTTGAGGTCGTCGGATGCCGAATCCGGGACGTTTTCCAGCCGCCCTGGCGCTCGCCATGGTCATCTTCGCCGCCTTCGGTGCCCCGGCGAGGGCCGACAGGCTCAAGGTGGTGGCGACGTTCAGCATCCTGGGGGATCTCACGGCCAGGGTCGGCGGCGGCGCCATCGATCTCACGGTCCTGGTCGGGCCGGATGGCGACGCGCATACCTACGAGCCGACCCCGGACGACCAGCGGGCGGTGGCGGCGGCGGCGGTGCTGATCGCCAACGGGCTCGGCTTCGAGCCCTGGCTCGGGCGCCTGGAGGAAGCCGCGGGATTCCAGGGGGTTGCCGTCGCGGCCACGGCCGGCATCGTGCCGCTGACGGCGCCGGGCCAGGCCTATCCCGACCCCCATGCCTTCCAGGACCTGGCCAACGGCGCCGTCTATGTCGCCAACATCCTCCAGGCGCTGACCGCGGCGGACCCGGCCCATGCCGCGCAATACCGGGAAAATGCCCGGCGCTTCACCGGCGAGATCCTGGATCTCCACCGGGAGATCGCCGGTGAAATCGCGGCTGTTCCGCCGGCAAACCGCCGGATTCTCACCTCGCACGACGCCTTCCAGTATTTCGCCCGGGCCTATGGCATCCAGTTCCTGGCGATCCAGGGCGTGAACACCGAATCCGAGCCCAGCGCCGCCGATCTCGGCCGGCTCAGCGACCAGGTGAAACGCCTGGGCGTGAAGGCCATCTTCCTGGAAAACATGTCGAATCCGGCACTCGCCCGGACCATCTCCGGGGAAACCGGGGTCCCGGTCGGCGGCGAACTCTATGCCGACGCGCTGTCCGGCCCCGACGGTCCGGCGGCCGATTATCTGGCGCTGTTCCGGTCCAATGTCGCCACCCTGCTGACGCAGCTGCGCTGACCCGGAGCGATGATTTAACCTTTTGATTTCAAGGCGATTTTCTTCTGTGTGCGCTGCAATCGGCTTGCATTGTGTTGCCGGGGCGCACCTGCTAGAAGAAAGCCCGAAATCTGCCGCCGATCGGGGCATGAGCGAGTTGGAGAACCCGGATGACGCGCCGCCGCCGCATCTACGAGGGCAAGGCCAAGGTCCTGTTCGAGGGACCCGAGCCGGGAACCCTGGTGCAGTATTTCAAGGACGACGCGAGCGCCTTCAACAACCAGAAAAAAGGCACCATCACCGGCAAGGGGGTGCTGAACAACCGCATCTCCGAATACCTGATGCTGCGCCTGGGCGAGATCGGCGTGCCGACGCATTTCGTGCGCCGCCTCAACATGCGCGAGCAGCTGGTGCGCGAGGTCGAGATCATTCCGCTGGAGATCGTCATCCGCAACGTGGTGGCGGGATCGCTGTCGAAGCGCTTCGGCATGCCCGAGGGCACCCAGTTGCCGCGCTCGATCGTCGAATATTACTACAAGTCCGACGAACTCGGCGACCCGATGTGCTCGGAAGAGCATATCACCGCCTTCGGCTGGGCGACGCCGCAGGATCTCGACGAGATCCTGGCGATGTCGCTCCGGGTCAACGATTTCCTGCTCGGCCTGTTCCTCGGCGTCGGCCTGCGGCTGGTGGACTTCAAGCTGGAATTCGGCCGGCTCTACGAGAACGAGGAGATGCATATCGTCCTCGCCGACGAGATCAGCCCCGACAACTGCCGGCTCTGGGACACCAAGACCGGCGAGAAGCTGGACAAGGACCGCTTCCGCCGCGACCTCGGCAATGTCGAGGAGGCCTATCAGGAAGTGGCGCGCCGGCTCGGCATCCTGCCGGAAGGCGGCCCCCGGGACATGAAAGGTCCCGCCACGATGCAGTGAGGCATCGGCGGGACGCAAGACGCAGCCCTACAGGAGACCCATGAAAGCCCGCGTGCACATCACCCTCAAGAACGGCGTCCTCGACCCCCAGGGTCGCGCCATTGCCAATGCTCTGCATGCCCTCGGTTTCGGCGACGTCGGCGATGTCCGCCAGGGCAAGTTCATCGAGATCGATCTCAAGGAAAAGGACAAGGCCAAGGCCAAGTCCGCGGTCGACCAGATGTGTGCCAGGCTGCTGGCCAACACGGTGATCGAGAACTACGCCATCGATCTGGTCGACTGACGGGGCGCCGAGATGCAAGCAGCGATCATCGTCTTCCCAGGCTCGAACCGGGAGAAGGACGCGGAGGCCGCCCTCGAACAGGCGATGGGCAGGAAACCACTTCTGGTCTGGCACCGCGACAGCGAGCTTCCCAAGGTCGACCTCGTGCTGGTTCCCGGCGGCTTCTCTTACGGCGATTACCTGCGCTGCGGCGCCATCGCCGCGCATTCGCCGGTGCTGCGCGAGGTGAAGGCCCGCGCCGACAAGGGCATGGCGGTGATCGGCGTCTGCAACGGCTTCCAGATCATCACCGAGGCCGGCCTGCTGCCGGGCGTGCTGCTGCGCAATGCCAATCTGCAATTCGTCTGCCGCAATGTCGGCCTGCGGGTCGAGACGTCGCAGTCGCTGTTCACCTCGCAATACGAGAAGGGCCAGGTGCTCTCGGTGCCGGTGGCACATCACGACGGCAACTACTTCGCCGACGACAGGACGCTGGACGAGCTGGAGGCGCGCGACCAGATCGCTTTCCGCTACTGCGCCCCTGACGGCAGCCTCCTGCCGGCGCACAATCCCAACGGCTCGGCACGCAGCATCGCCGGCATCTTCAATCGGACCAAGAACGTGCTGGGCATGATGCCGCATCCGGAAAACGCCATCGAAGGCTATCAGAACTCGACCGACGGCAGGCCGCTGTTCCGGGCGATGGTGGAGGCCCTGGCGTGAGCGCGATGCAACCGAAGATCACGCCGGAACTGGTCGCCGAGCACGGCCTCACCGCGGACGAATACAAGCTGGTGCTCGAGATCATGGGCCGCGAGCCGAGCCTGACCGAGCTCGGCATCTTCTCGGTGATGTGGTCGGAGCACTGCTCCTACAAGTCCTCCCGGGTGCACCTGAAGAAGCTGCCGACCAAGGCGCCCTGGGTGATCCAGGGTCCGGGCGAGAATGCCGGGGTCATCGACATCGGCGATGGCCAGGCGGCGATCTTCAAGATGGAAAGCCACAACCATCCGAGCTTCATCGAGCCCTACCAGGGAGCGGCGACCGGCGTCGGCGGCATCATGCGCGACGTCTTCACCATGGGCGCGCGGCCGATCGCGAACCTGAACGCGCTGCGTTTCGGCGCCCCCGACGACGCCAAGACCCGGCACCTGATCTCCGGCGTCGTCGCCGGCATCGGCGGCTACGGCAACTGCATGGGCGTGCCGACGGTGGGCGGCGAGGTCAATTTCCACGCCAGCTACAACGGCAACATCCTGGTCAATGCGATGACCGTGGGCATCGCCGACACCGACAAGATCTTCTATTCGGCGGCTGCCGGCCTCGGCAATCCGGTGATCTATGTCGGGGCCAAGACCGGACGCGACGGCATCCACGGCGCCACCATGGCCTCGGCGGAATTCACCGAGGATTCCGAGGAGAAGCGCCCGACGGTGCAGGTCGGCGATCCCTTCACCGAGAAGCTGCTGCTGGAGGCCTGTCTCGAACTGATGGCGACCGATGCGATCGTCGCCATCCAGGACATGGGCGCTGCCGGACTGACCTCGTCCTCCGTCGAGATGTCGTCGAAGGGCGGGCTCGGGCTGGAGCTCGATCTCGACAAGGTGCCGGTGCGCGAGACCGGGATGACGGCCTACGAGATCATGCTCTCGGAATCGCAGGAACGCATGCTGATGGTGCTGAAGCCCCAGGCGATGGCCAAGGCCCGCGCGATCTTCGAGAAATGGGAACTGGACTTCGCCGAGATCGGCCGCCTCACCGATACCGGCCATCTGGTGCTGAAGAAGAACGGCAAGGTCGAGGCCGACATGCCGGTGGCGCCTCTGGTCGACAAGGCGCCGGTCTATCAGCGTCCCTGGGTGCCGACACCGGCCCAGGCCGTGATCGCCGCCGAGAGCGTGGCGGCGCCGAAGGATATCCTGCTGGCGCTGAAGCAGCTGGTCGGTTCCGCCGATCTCGCCTCGCGCCGCTGGGTCTGGGAGCAATACGACCACCTGGTGATGGGCCGAACCGCGCAACGCCCCGGCGGCGATGCGGCGGTGGTGCTGATTCCCGAAGGCAAGGGCAAGGCGCTCGCCATGACGTCCGATTGCACGCCGCGCTATTGCCTGGCGGATCCGAAGCAGGGCGGGGCGCAGGCGGTGGCGGAGTCCTGGCGCAACCTGACCGCGGTGGGAGCCCTGCCGCTGGCCGTCACCGACAACATGAACTTCGGCAATCCCCAGCGTCCCGAGATCATGGGCCAGTTTGCCCTGGCGATCGAAGGCATGGCGGAGGCCTGCATCGCCCTCGACTATCCGGTGATCTCCGGCAACGTCTCGCTCTACAACGAGACCAACGGCAAGGGCATCCTGCCGACGCCGGTGATCGGCGGCGTCGGCGTCATCAAGGACGCGGCGAAGTCCTGCTCGCTGCCGTTCAAGGCGGCGGGTGAGAGCATCCTGCTGGTCGGCGAGACCCGCGGCTGGCTCGGCCAGTCGATCTATCTGCGCGAGATCGACGGGCGGGAAGAGGGCGCGCCGCCGCCGGTGGACCTGAAGGCCGAGCGGCGCCACGGCGATTTCCTGCGGGCGCAGATCGCGGCGGGCAGGGTGACGGCCGCCCACGATCTCTCCGATGGCGGCCTGCTGGTGGCCGTGGCGGAAATGGCCATGGCCTCGGGTATCGGCGCAAGCTTGGCCCAGCCGGCGGAGATCAGGATCCCGGCCCATGGCTTCTGGTTCGGCGAGGATCAGGCGCGCTACGTCATCACCGTGGCCAAGGGCGAACTGGCCGCGGTCCAGGCGGCAGCCAAGGTGGCTGGAGTACCCCTATTTACTCTAGGGGAAACGGCGGGCGACACATTGACACTGTCCCAGGCCGGGTCGATATCTGTTAAAGACTTGAAGGCGGCCAACGAGGCCTTCTTCCCGCGCCTGATGGCCGGCAAGTGATGGGATGCTGATCCGATGGCGATGGAAGCGAGCGAGATTCAACGGTTGATCAAGCAGGCCTTTCCCGATGCGGAGATCGTGATCGAGGATCTGCGCGGGGACGGCGACCATTACGCGGCCCAGGTGACCAGCTCGGCCTTTGCAGGCAAGAGCAGGGTGCAGCAGCACCAGATGGTCTACCAGGCGCTGCAGGGCCGGATGGGCGATGCCCTCCATGCCCTGGCCTTGCAGACCTCGGCACCGAAGTAACAGCAGCCGACCAGGGGTCCCGGACCCGGGCGGCGGGAAATGACGAAAGGATATTCAGATGAGCGACAACTCGGTCCATGAGCGCATCAAGGACGACATCTCCAGCAACGACGTCGTGCTCTACATGAAGGGTACCCCGGTCTTCCCGCAATGCGGCTTCTCGGCCGCGGTGGTGCAGGTGCTGAGCCATGTCGGCGTGAAGTTCAAGGGCATCGACATCCTCGCCGATCCCGGCCTGCGCCAGGGGATCAAGGAATTCTCCAACTGGCCGACCATCCCCCAGCTCTACGTCAAGGGCGAGTTCGTCGGCGGCTGCGACATCGTCCGCGAGATGTACGAGACAGGCGAGCTGCAGGAAATGCTGAAGGCCAAGGGCGTGTCGGTGACGCAGGCGGCGTAGTCGCTGGCCGATCTTGGACGTCATGGCCGGGCTTGGCCCGGCCACCCACGAATTCATTCCATAGCTGACAGACTCATGGGTCCCCGGGCCAAGCCCGGGGATGACGGAGAGTTTGGGCGATGCTCTATGACGAACTTCCATCGTCATGGCCGGGCCTGGCCCGGCCGCCGATGAATTCCGTTGCCCGCATAGTAACTCGTGGGTGCCCGGGCCGAGCCCGGGCATGACGATGGATTTGAAAGCGCTCTCTACATCCCCCAGCCATAGGCCGCCATGCTGAGGCTGCCGAAGACGAAGCTGTCGTGGAGCCGCTTGCCTTTCGGCGATTTGGCCTCGGCGGCGCCCATTGCCACGAAGAGCGGCAGGAAATGCTCCTCGCTGGGATGGGCGAGGGGCGCGTTGGGGGCATCCGCGCGGTAGTCGATCAAGGCGGCCTCATCGCCGGCTTCGACCCTGGCGCCGACCCAGCGGTCGAAATCCCGCGCCCAATCGGTGACGCCGCCCTTGTTCGACCAGTCCAGCCAGCGGAGGTTGTGAACGGCACCGCCCGAGGCGAGGATCAGCACGCCTTCCTCGCGCAGCGGCGCCAGCGCGCGGCCGAGGGCGACATGGGCCGCCGTCGACTGGCCGCCGAGCAGCGAAAGCTGCACCACCGGGATGCCGGACTGGGGATAGAGCAGCATCAGCGGATTCCAGACGCCGTGATCGAAGCCGCGCTGCGGATCGATCCGGGCCGCGATCCCGGCTTCCTTCAGGAGGCCGGCGACGCGCGAGGCCAGTTCCGGCGAGCCGGGCGCGTCGCATTTCAGCTCGTAGAGCGCCTTGGGGAAGCCGTAGAAGTCGTGGATGGTCTCCGGTACTTCCGCTCCGGTGAGGCTGGCAACCTCGGCCTCCCAATGGGCGGAGATGCAAAGGATCGCCTTGGGCCGCGGCAGTTTCGCGCCGAGGCCCACCATGAAACTCCGCGCCGGAATCTCGTCGAAGGGAAGCGTCGGGCTGCCATGGGACAGGAAGACGACGGGCATGGTGGTGTTGGCGGTCAAAATGGGTACCTCGCTCACATCGACGTCATGGCCGGGCCAAGCCCGGCCATGACCGAAGAAATGTACATCACGGCCGGGTATAGGCCGTCTTCCAGATGGTGAAGAACTCGCGGGCGGTCTCGCCCTGTTCGCGCGGCCCGAAGCTCGAGTTCTTGCGGCCGCCGAAGGGAACGTTGTAGTCGACGCCCGCGGTCGGCAGATTGACCATCGCCATGCCCGCCTCGATGTTGCGCTTGAAGTGGCTGGCGTGCTTCAGCGACGTGGTGCAGATGCCGCCCACCAGGCCGAACTCGGTGTCGTTGGCGACGCTCAGGGCCTCGTCATAGGTCTTCACCCGGATGACGCTGGCGACCGGTCCGAAGATCTCCTCGCGGTTGATGCGCTGGCCGTTCTCGGTCTCGGTGAACAGGGCCGGGCTGAGGTAGTGGCCCTGGGTCTTGCGGTTCAGCAGCTCGCCGCCGAAGGCGAGCCTGGCGCCTTCCTTCTTGCCGATGTCGATATAGGAAATATCCTGGTCGAGCTGGCGCTGATCGACCACCGGCCCGATCTCGGCGCCGGGCTCCAGGGCGTGATCGACCTTGGTGCGCTTCAGCCTCTCGGTGAGCGCGGCGACGAACCTGTCGTGGATGCCCTGCTGCACGATGAGGCGCGAGGAGGCGGTGCAGCGCTGGCCGGTGGCGACGAAGGCGCCCTGGTAGGCGCAGTCGACGGCGATGTCGAGATCGGCATCGTCCAGGACCACCAGCGGATTCTTGCCGCCCATTTCCAGCTGCACCCGGGCGAGGCGCTTGACGCAGGCCTCGGCGACGCCGAGCCCGACCTTGGTCGAGCCGGTGAAGGTGACGGCGCTCACGTCCTTGTGCCGGGTCATGCCGTTGCCCACCACCGATCCGGCACCCATCACCAGATTGAAGACGCCCTCGGGCAGGCCCGCCTTGGCGATGATCTCGGCCAGGGACCAGGCGCTGGCCGGGACGATGTCGGCGGGTTTCAGCACCACGCAGTTGCCGAAGGCGAGGGCGGGGGCGACCTTCCAGGCCGGAATGGCGATCGGGAAGTTCCACGGGGTGATGATCCCCACCACGCCCACCGGTTCGCGGGTGGTCTCGGTCTCGGTGCCGGGGCGCAGGCCGGGCATCTTGTCGCCGTGCAGGCGCAGGGCCTCGCCGCCGAACCACTTGAAGACCTGGCCGGCGCGGGTGACCTCGCCGATGCCCTCGGGCAGGGTCTTGCCTTCCTCGCGCGACAGCTGGCGGCCGAGCTCGTCCTTGCGGGCGATCAGCTCGTTGCCGATCCGGTCCAGGATCTCGGCCCGCATCTGCGGCGAGCTGCGTCCCCAGGCGGGCGCCGCGGCCTTGGCAGCGGCGACGGCGTCATCGACCTGCTGCGGTGTCGCCGCGGCATAGCTGCCGACGGGATCCGCCGCGTCGGACGGGTTCTCGTCGACGCGCGCGGTTGCGCCGTCCAGCCACTGGCCGCCGATATAGTTCTTGTGCAGGTCCATCGTCTGTCTCGCTTTCAGTTGCGGCTAGTTGCCGTCGATATAGCCAAGGCTGCGCAGGCTGGCATGGCCCTTGCGGCCGATGATGATGTGGTCGTGCAGCTGGATCGCCACCTTGTCCAGGGCAAGCTTGATTGCCCGGGTCATCTCGATGTCGTCGCGCGACGGGGTGGGATCGCCGGTCGGATGGTTGTGCGCCATGATGAGCGCGGTCGCGCCGAGCTCCAGCGCCCGTTTCACCACCTCGCGCACATAGACCGCGGTATGGTTCACCGTGCCCCGGCTCTGCACCTCGTCCGCCACCAGGGCGTTCTTGCCGTCGAGGAACAGCAGGCGGAACTGCTCGATCGGCTCATGCGCCATCACCGAATGGCAGTAGGCCAGCACCGATTTCCAGGAGGAGAGGATCGGCTTCTCCAGGATCTCCTCGCGCTGCATCAGATGCGCCGCCGCCTGTACCGTCTTGATCACCACGATCGTGGCATCGCCGACGCCCTCGATCTCGGCGAGGGCGGCGGGGCCGGCGGCCATGACGCCGGCGAAGCTGCCGAAGCGGTGGATCAGGGCCTTGGCCAGCGGCTTCACGTCGCCCCGCGGCTTGGCCTGGAACAGGAGCAGTTCCAGGAGCTCGTAATCGGCCAGGGCCTGGGGTCCGGCGTTCAGGAAGCGCTCGCGCAACCTGTCGCGGTGGCCGAGGTAGTGCGGCTTTTCGGCGACCCCTTGGCTGACCACGACCGGCCCCCGCAGATCAGGCGGCGTAAGGCGGCCGGTCCAGCCCCTTCGGCGAGGCGGTGAAGATCTCGTAGCCGGTCTCCGTCACGCCGATCGTGTGCTCGAACTGGGCGGAGAGCTTCTTGTCGCGGGTGACCGCGGTCCAGCCGTCGTCCAGGATCTTCACTTCCCAGCGCCCGGCATTGATCATCGGCTCGATGGTGAAGAACATGCCCGGCTTCAGGGTCGGGCCGGCGCCGGGCTTGCCGAAATGCAGGATCGAGGGCGTGTCGTGGAACACCTTGCCGATGCCGTGGCCGCAGAAATCGCGTACCACCGAGAAGCGGTTGCTCTCGGCGAAGCTCTGGATGGCATGGCCGATATCGCCGACCGTGGCGCCCGGCTTCACCTGCTCGATGCCGCGCATCGTCGCCTCGTAGGTGACGTCGACCAGGCGGCGGGCCTGGACGCCGACATTGCCGACCAGGAACATGCGGCTGGTGTCGCCGTGCCAGCCGTCGACGATGACGGTGACGTCGATGTTGACGATGTCGCCGTCGGCAAGCTTCTTCGGCCCGGGAATGCCGTGGCAGACCACGTGGTTGATCGAGGTGCAGATCGACTTCGGGAAGCCGCGATAGTTCAGCGGCGCCGGGATCGCATTGCGCTCGACGATGAAATTGTGGCACAGCCGGTCGAGTTCCTCGGTGGTGACGCCGGGAACGACGAAGGGCGTGATGTAGTCCAGGGTTTCGGCCCCCAGGCGTCCGGCGCGGCGCATGGCCTCGAAGCCGGCGGCATCGTGAATCTTGATGCGCCGCGCCTCGTAGATCCAGTCCTCGTCGGCGTCGACATTCTTCTTCTGCATGATCGGCCCAAAATCCTAGAAGATTACCGGGGTTTGATACGCCGGGAACGCGTCCGGTGCAAGCCTGGGACCGGCGCGTCCCGGAGTGAATCTGGCCGGCTTTCGCGTCAAATCAAGGGAATCGGCCGGTCGAGTTCGATCGCCTGGGGCGAGAGTTCGGCAGGCCATGGCGAGGACCTCGACGCCCTGTTGCCGCACCCGGGCGAGTCCGGCCGCATAGCGGGGGTCGATGTCCGCCGCCGGCGCCAGCCGGTTGCAGTCGCCGCGCTGCACCAGGAACAGGAGCACCGCGCGATGCCCGGCTGCGGCGAGTTCGGCCAGTTCCGTCAAGTGCTTGGCGCCGCGGGCGGTGGTCGCATCGGGAAATTCCGCAAGGCCCGGCTGCCGCGACAGTGTGACGCTCTTCACCTCGACATAGCAGAAACGGCCGTCGGGTCCGGTCAGGCGGAAGTCCAGGCGCGACTGCGTGCCGACCCTGATCTCGCGCTCGATTACGGCGCTCGGCAGCCCTGGAATGCGGCCGGCGCATAGCCCCTCGGCGACGACGGCATTGGCCCGCCCGGTATGAATGCCGACCAGGGTTCCGCCGGCTTCGACCAGTTCCCAGCCATAAGCGAGCTTGCGGCGCGGATCCGGCCGGTGCGACAGCCAGCAGCGGCTGCCGGGTTCGGCGAGGCCGAGCATCGAGCCGGGATTGGGGCAATGGGCGGTGATCCGGCTGCCGTCGGCGAGTTCCATCTCGCCGAGGAAGCGCTTGTAGCGCCGGACCAGGCGGGCCTCGATCAGGGTTGTGTCGAACTGCATGGGGGTCGGGCGTCGCGCGATGATTGCAACCGGGGGCGGATCCGGGCAAGTTAGCCCGCAATCCGCAGCCTGTCACGGAATGGGTCGATGAAACCGCGCCTTCGCCTGCTCTGCCGCCTCGCCGCCGCCGGCCTCGCCGGCGCCGGACTCTGCCTGTCCGTCGGCGGCTGCTCCTACCTGTCGAACGGCTCCTCCTGGACCAAGGCGAATACCCCCGCCGAGGAGGCCCAGGCCGATCTCGAGACCTGCAAGGCGCTGGCCCACGAGGAGACCAAGAAGGACGCCGACATCAGCCACGACATCGATGCCGCGTCGGGCGGTGCCGGCAGCGGGGTTCCGGCGACGCCCGACATGCAGGGCTTCCAGACCCGCCGGGACTACAACGACATTCTCGGCACCTGCATGACCGAGCTCGGCTATGCGCGGGTGAAATAGGACCATCATGCCGGAAGCGAAGATCGTCACCGCCGCAGTCCTGGTGATCGGCAACGAGATCCTCTCGGGCCGCACCAAGGACGCGAACCTGCACTACCTCGCGGAACAGCTGACCGCGATCGGCATCCGCCTGACCGAGGCGCGGGTCATTCCCGACGTCGAGGCGCGGATCGTCGAGACCGTCAACGAGCTCCGCGCGAGGTTCGACTACGTCTTCACCACCGGCGGGATCGGCCCCACCCATGACGACATCACCTCGGCCTGCGTCGCCAGGGCCTTCGGCGTGCCGCTGCTGAAGGACCCGCGGGCGGTGAAGCTGCTGACCGATCACTACGGCGCCGCCAACCTGACCGAGGCGCGGCTGCGCATGGCGCATATCCCGGAAGGCGCGCGGCTGATCGACAACCCGATCTCGACGGCGCCGGGCTTCCAGCTCGGCAACGTCTTCGTGCTGGCCGGGGTGCCGGCGATCGCCCAGGCGATGTTCGCCGGCCTCAAGGGGCGGCTCCATGGCGGCGACCCGGTGCATTCGAAGACCGTCGGCGCCTATATCGGCGAGGGCGTCATCGCCAAGGATTTGGGCGCGCTGCAGGACCGCTATCCGATGCTGGAGATCGGCTCCTATCCGTTCTTCCGCCAGGGGAAGTTCGGCGCCAGCTTCGTGCTGCGCGGCACCGAGGCGGCGAAGATCGCCGCCGCCGCCGAGGAACTCCGCGGCATCATCGTGAGGCTGGGCGCCGAGCCGATCGAGGGCGAGGCCGCCCTCTGATCAGGGCTGCGACCTGAAGGTCAGCACCGTCTTGTCGAGGGCGACGAGATCGAGGCGGTTGCGGCTCTTCGCGTAGCGGGTGGCGCTCTGCAGGGCGGCGAGGAAGCCCTGCTCGCGGGCGATCTCCTCGCCGAGGCAGCGATGGGCGCCGGCCTTCTGGCTGGTCTGCAGGCCGAGGACGATCGTCGTCTCCTTCACCCGCACGGTGCCGGCGATCTCGTGGCAGAGCGACCGGCCGGTCAGGGTCTGGCCATTGGCATCGAAGACGATCTCGACCGGCATCTTCGGCGTCCAGGGCGGCAGCGCGTTCATGATGTTGGTCGGGGGCGGCGTCTGGGTGACCAGGCTCCAGGCGGTGCCGGCCAGCGGATTGCGGAACTGCACTGCGGCCGAGGGCGCTCCGCCCGAGGACTTGCCGCCGGCGCAGCCGCCGAGGCCCGGCCAGCAGGGCGGCCGCCAGGGCCAGATGGATCCATTTCGTCATTGCCCGGACCTCGCTTGCACGCAGCCGCGCGGCCAGACTAGGAGCCCGGCGGTGGATCGACAAGACGGGGCGACAAGACGGGGCGGAATCAGGCGCGGGTGAGCAGCCTCGCCACCCAGCCGAGGCCGAGGACCGGCAGGCAGGCGAGATCGACCAGCAGCAGTTCGAGCGGCCAGAGGTTGCGGGCGGTCGGATCGCGGATGACGTCGACGGCGACCCAGAGGGCATCGGCGCCGACCACGGCGAAGGGCGCCAAAGCCAGCCAGCGCCACCAGCCCCGCCAGGTGGTGACGGCCAGGTATTGCAGCCAGAGGCCGAAGCCGATCAGGCCCAGGATCAGGATGCCGGTCATGCTGTTCCCCGCGAAAACCAGGACGTCGGGAGATGGTCGGCGAAGACCGGTTAAGGCCGGGTTACCCGCGCGCCAGGACGTCGCCCGCCCGCGAAGGCGATTGTCGGCCCGGACCGGCCAATGCTACTAACCACCCGCCAGCCCTGATCCTCCCAGAACTCGGCCGCCCGCTTGGTGGAACTGGTAGACACACAGGACTTAAAATCCTGAGATGCGAAAGCGTCGTGCCGGTTCGAGTCCGGCAGCGGGCACCACGGACGACACCATCGGCTCAAAGGAAAGCAACATGGCCCTCGAACCTCGCTCGCCGCGCCTCGCCGTTCTCATCGATGCCGACAATGCCTCGGCGCGGATCGCCGACCGGCTGTTCGAGGAGGTGGCGCAGCTGGGCGAGGCCAGCGTGCGGCGCATCTACGGCGACTTCTCCAGTTCGCGGATGAACAGCTGGGCGGCGGTGCTGGCCAAGCATGCGATCATCCCGCAGCAGCAGTTCGCCTATACCACCGGCAAGAACGCCTCCGACATCACCCTGGTGATCGATGCCATGGACCTGATGCATAGCGGCCGCTTCGAGGGTTTCTGCCTGGTCTCGTCGGACAGCGACTTCACCCGGCTCGCCGCACGCATCCGCGAGCAGGGCCTCGATGTCTTCGGCTTCGGCGAGCGCAAGACGCCGGAAAGCTTCCGCCAGGCCTGCCGGCGCTTCATCTATACCGAGAACCTGCTGGTCGATGCCCCGGCGGCGGCGCAGGACCGGACGCCCGGCGCCAAGCCGCTGCAGCAGTCGCCGAGCGCGGCGCTGCCGATCCTGAAAAAGGCGATCGCCCAGATGGAAGGCGAGGACGGCTGGATCGGCCTCGGCACCCTGGGCAGCCGGCTCGCGAATTTCGCGCCGGATTTCGATCCGCGCACCTACGGCTTCCGCAAGCTCAGCGATCTCGTCACCAAGACCGGCGCCTTCGAGATCGATCACACCGAGGGGCGGCGCCTCAAGGTCCGCCTGAAGCCCGAGGCCGTGGTCGAGCCCGAAGCCGAGGCGAAACCGAAGCCGCGCCGCCGCCGGCGCGCGCCCGCCGGAGCGAAGCCGCCCGTCGCCAAGCCATAACCGGCCGGGCCGCAAGCCCTTCCCGCAACGCTGTCCGGATTCGTCCCTGCATGTCTTCAACGGTCATTCTCGCGGCGCTGGCGGCCGTCATCGTCTGGGGTGCCTCGCCGGTCGCCTCCAAGATCGCGGTTGCCGGTATCTCGGCGCTGGCGGTGGCGGCCTTGCGCACGGCCATCGGTGGCGGTCTTGCCATTCCGGTGGCGCTGCTGCTGCGCATCCCGGTGCCGGCGACGGCGCGGCTGCGGGGAATCCTCCTGCTCTCCGGCTTCTGCGGCTTCATCGGCTTTCCGGTGATCTTCACCTTCGGCGTCGCCCATACCTCGGCCAACCATGCCTCGATGATCCTGGCCGCCCTGCCGATCTTCACCGGCGCCATCGCCAAGATCTGGGACCGGCAGGCGCCAAAGCCGATCTGGCTATTGGGCAGCCTGATCGCCCTGGTCGGCGAGGTCGTGTTGATCACCGGCCGAAGTGCCGCGGGCGGCGGTGCGAGCAGTCTTCTCGGCGATGCGCTGGTGCTGGCCTCCAATCTCTTCGCCTCGCTGGGCTATGTCGCCGGTGGCCGCCTGCAGCAGGCGGGCTATCCCTCGACCGGCACCACGTTCTGGGGTGCGGCGGCGGCAGCGGTCCTGCTGCTGCCGGTCCTGGCATGCCTGTTTGCGTTCGGCGATCTCGGTGCCGAGCTGGCGCTGGCGCCGCCCGCCGCTTGGCTTGGCATCGGCTATCTCGCCGTCTTCGTTACCATCGTCGGCTATATCCTCTGGTACTGGGCGCTGGGGCAGGGCGGCATCGCCCGCGTGGGCGTCCTCCAGTTTCTGCAGCCGGTCTCCGGCGTCGCCCTCGCTGCAGTCCTGCTCGGCGAGGGCGTCAACCTGAGCTTCCTGGTCGCCTCCGGACTGGTGCTGTTCGGAGTGTGGCTGGCGCTCAAGGGAAAATAGCGCGCGGCCGAACGGGCTGGGCCGCCGCTCAGGTCGGGCAGGTGTTTCCCGGAACATCCCGGACGACTTCGGTGAGTGTGCCGCCGTCGATGTCATAGAACAGGCCGAAGATCGTGACGTGACCCGGCGTGCCGGGACTTGATCTTACCAGCGCAACATCGCGTTTCAGCGCGGCCTCGTAGTCCTCGATGCAGATGCTGCCGCGATCGTAGAGCCCCGAGATATCGGCGCCATGCTCGTGGCGGTAGGCATCGATGATCCCGTCCGCGGTGAAGGTCGTGGCGCCGCAATGCGAGTGGTGCACGATCACGATGTTCTCGATGCCGAATAGGTGCTGCGCGACGGTGACGGATCTGAGCGCGTCGATCGCCCGCCCGCCGGCGACGATGACCGGGAAGAGGGTCGTCGACGACGCAATGCGGTTCCCCGCCGGATCGCGGATGATCTGGCCCGGGAACACCTCGCCGTCGAACCGTGCCGCGACGGCATTCGGAATGTCCGCCGCCCGCGGATCATAGCAATAGACCACCACGGTTTTCAGCGGGACGGCCTGGGAGAACAACCGTCGCGTTTCTGCCTCGTCGAACGACGGATTGGCGCTGAAGGCATACTTGTCGAATTTACCCATCTGGCTCCTCCAAGTTTCGTGTATATGCACATAATATGCCTGGAGACGGCTTCGGCCGGTGCCGCGGCTTTCCCCTAGGCGTCGAGTTCGAGGTGAGAATCCAAGGTAAGGTCGGCCAGCGCGGACTGCACCGCCGGCCAGCGTTGTGCGCCCAGGCGACGCCTGATGGCGCGCTGCGCGGCCTCCCAAAGGGGCAGGGCCTCGAGCAGCGCCGTCCGGCCCGCGGCCGTCAGCGTCAGCATGCGGCTCCGGTGGCGCCGTTCGACCGCGAGGAACACGTAGCCCCGGTCCTCCAGCGGCCGCAGGTTGCGCGTCAGCGTCGTCCGGTCCATGCCCAGTGAATCGGCGAGCGACTTTATCGACAGCGCGCCGCTGGCCCCTACCGCCGCCAGAACCGAGACCTGGGTCGCTCGCAAACCGGTCGCGCGCAAGGCCTCGTCATAGGCGCGGGTCACCGTGCGCGCGGCCATGCGCGCCTTGTGGCACATGCAGGTGTCAAGGAGGCTCTGCGCCAGGGGAAAAATATCTGCGTTCCGTGACATAACGTGTATATGCACGTTATCAACTGCGTTGTCAAGCCCGGCCCCGATCCGATCTATGATTGCCCATCGCGAACGAAGCCTGAAAGGCCGCCACACATGACCTCCACACCAATTGCATCCATCCGCACCCCAGCCCTGCCGGAGAGCCTGCCGTTTTCCGCCGCGGTGCGCGCCGGGGACTGGGTCTATGTGTCCGGCCAGATCGGCAATGTGCCGGGTGAAATGCGGCTGGTTCCCGGTGGCCTCGCGGCCGAGGCCCGGCAGGCGCTCGATCATCTCCGGGACGCCCTGGCGGCGGCGGGGTCGTCCCTCGACCGGGTGGTGAAATGCACCGTCTATTTCGCCGACATGGCGGATTTCCAGGAGTTCAACCGGATCTACCGCGGCTATTTCTCCGCCCATCTGCCGGCGCGGAGCGGCGTCGAGGTCAAGGGACTGGCCCTGGGCGCCCGGATCGAGATCGACTGCGTGGCGCTGGCGGGCGAGCCGCGGCAACTCCCGAAGAATTGAACGATTTCCCGCCTTTACCGGTTTGCAGTCGCCGGGCCGCCATGAAATATCAGGGCTTGCGCGACCGCGATCCGGGCCCGAACGAGAGCCAACCGACCCATGACCATCTACCGCTACGCGACCCTCGGCCTGCTACTGGCGCTGACCGGCTGCATGCAGACGACGACCCAGCCGGTCACCGGCGGCTATGCGCCGCCCTACAGCTACAGCTCGCCCTATACCTCCGGCTATGGCGGGGGCTTCGGCTATGGCGGCAGCGGCTACGGCTACGGCTACGGCCAGCGGACCTTCTCGCCGACCCATGGCACGACCTGCGACCGGTCGCGCGGCTACTGCTATGACCGCTATGGCATCGACTTCGAATCCACGGGGAAATATCTCGGTGATGATGCCGCCGAGCATACCTACAAGCATTATGGCGCCCAGTCCTACCTGTTCACGCCGAAGCTCGGCATCACCTGCGACCGGCGCACCGATTCCTGCTCCGACGGCAACGGCCTCAGCGTCGCCTATACCGACAAGGTCTTCGGCGACGACGATTCGAGCATCGTCCGGCGCTGGCAGAATGCCGACACCTTCGCCCCGCGCGCCGGTGTCGTCTGCATCAAGGCAACCCTGGTTTGCAGCAAGAGCGGCAAGCCCGATGTCGACCTGACCCAGCTCTATTACGGCCGCGCCGCCGCCACCGATCTTGCCAACCAGCTGGGGCAGAACGTGCCGACCCTGGCCGCGCCGCCGGTGAACCCGGTCGCGGCGACGGGCGCACCGGAAAGCCTGCCCGATGCAGCCCTGCCGGCCCCGGCGGTTCCCGCCGAGGCGCCGCCGCCGGACATGTCGACCTCCGCCCCCGACAATAGTGGCGTGCCGGCCGGTCCGGCTGCCCTGCCGGAGCCGCAGCCCGTGCCCCAGCCCATGCCGCAGCCAGTGCCAGAGACGTCACCGGAGCCGATTCCGGCGGCTGCTCCCGAGCCGACGCCCGAGCCGACGCCCGAGCCGACGCCTGCCCCGGCAGCGGTCGAGGCCCCCGCCATGCCGGAACCGGTGCCGCAGGCCATGCCCCAGCCGGAACCGCAAGCCGCACCTCAACCGGCCCCAGCGCCCGAGCCTGCCCCGGCACCTGCCCCCGCCGCGGCAGCCTGCCCGGAGGCCAGCCAGGCCTGCTGATTGATCTCAAAACAACATCATTTCCACATTTATAATAGATTTAATGTTGCGTTAACCCGCCGCCTATGACAGCTTGCCCGAAAGATCGCAGCAGATCCCTGTAAGCGATCCGATCGGGGAGGGGGCGGTGAAGGCGGCAACGGAGAAGGTCAAGCGGCTCACCTTCTGGGCCGACCCGGTGCATCCGGTGCAGATCAAGGGCGGCATCACCAATGCCAATTTCCTGGTCTCGCATCGCGGCCGCAAGTACTTCGTCCGCATCGGCGACGACATCCCCGTGCATGGCGTGGTCCGCTTCAACGAACTGGCGGCGAGCCGGGCGGCGGCGATCTGCGGCCTCTCGCCCGACGTCCAGCATTTCGAGAAGGGCGCGCTGGTCTTCGATTTCATCGAGGCGAAGACCTTTGCCCCCGAAGACGTGCGCAAGCCGGAGAACCTCGGGCGCATCCTCGATCTGGTGAAGATCTGCCACCGGGAAATGCCCAAGCACGTGCGCGGGCCCGTCATCATGTTCTGGGTCTTCCATGTGCTGCGCGACTATGCCCATAGCCTGGACGATGGCGGCAGCCGGCACCTGCCGATCCTGCCGCGGCTGATGACCATCGCCGCCGATCTGGAGAAGGCGGTGGGACCGATCGACGTCGTCTACGGGCACAACGATCTGCTGCCGACCAACATCATGGACGACGGGAGCCGGCTCTGGCTGATCGACTGGGACTATGCCGGTTTCAACAGCCCGCTGTTCGACCTCGCCAACCTCTGCTCCAACAACGAGGTGCCGCCGGTCGACGAGGGCAGGCTGCTGGAATCCTATTTCGAGCGGCCGGTGTCGGCTGAACTCCATCGCCGCTATCAGGCGATGAAATGCGCCTCGCTGCTGCGCGAGACGATGTGGAGCATGATTTCGGAGATTCATTCCACCCTGGATTTCGACTACCGGGCCTATACCGCCGACTACCTGACGCGGTTCGAGAAGATCTACGCCGAGTTCCAACAGCTTTGAGGCATTGAGAATGGCCAGTTTTCCTGCGCAGGCGCGCGCGGTCATCGTCGGCGGCGGCATCATCGGCTGCTCGACCGCCTATCACCTGGCCAAGCTCGGATGGTCGGACGTGGTGCTGGTCGAGCGCGCCAAACTGACCAGCGGGTCGACCTGGCATGCGGCGGGACTGGTCGGTCAGCTGCGCACCTCGGCCAACATCACCCAGCTGCTGAAATATTCGGTCGAGCTCTACAACACGCTGGAGGCCGAAACCGGTCTGGCGACCGGCTGGAAGATGAACGGCGGGCTGCGCCTGGCCTGCAACAACGAGCGGATGACCGAGATCCAGCGTCAGGCGACGACGGCGCATTCCTTCGGCCTCGAGATGTCGCTGCTCACGCCGAAGGAAGCACTGGACCTCTGGCCGCTGATGGACGTCTCCGACCTGGTCGGCGCTGCCTTCCTGCCGACCGACGGCCAGGCCAATCCGGCCGACATCGCCCAGTCCCTGGCCAAGGGCGCGCGCAGCCGCGGCGTGAAGATCATCGAGGACACGCTGGTCACCGGCTTCGTCATCGAGAAGGGGCGGGCCGTCGGCGTCGTCACCGACAAGGGGACGATCCGCTGCGAGGCCGTGGTGAATTGCGCCGGTCAATGGGCGCGGGAAGTCGGCGCGCTGGCGGGCGTCTCGGTGCCGCTGCAATCGGTCCAGCACCAGTACATCGTGACCGAGGCCATGGGCGCGCCGAAGAACCTGCCGACCCTGCGCGATCCCGACCGCCTGATCTATTTCAAGGAGGAGGTCGGCGGGCTGGTGATGGGCGGCTACGAACCCAATCCGATCGCCTGGGAGCCGAACGGCGCCGCCGGAAACCTGCCGCGGGATTTCGCCTTCCAGCTGCTCGATACCAATTTCGACCACTTCGAGCCGCTGCTGCAGCAGGCCCTGGCGCGGGTGCCCGGGCTCGCCACCGCCGGCATCAAGCAGATCATCAACGGCCCGGAAAGCTTCACGCCGGACGGCAACTTCATCCTCGGCGAGGCGCCGGAGGTGAGGAATTTCTATGTCGGCGCCGGGTTCAATGCGTTCGGCATCGCTTCCGGCGGCGGCGCCGGTCGCGCTCTGGCCGAATGGGTGGCCGCCGGCGAGCAGCCGATGGATCTCTGGCCGGTCGATATCCGGCGCTTCGGCAACCTGCACCGCGACCGCAGATGGGTGCTGACCCGGACGCTCGAGGCCTATGCCCATCACTATTCGATGGCCTGGCCCTATGAGGAGCTGGAATCGGCGCGGCCGTTGCGGGTGTCGCCGCTCTACCAGAAGCTGAAGGAGCAGGGCGCGGTCTTCGGCTCGAAGCTGGGCTGGGAGCGGCCGAACTGGTTCGCGCCACCGGGCGTCGAAGCCAAGGATGTCTACAGCTATGGCCGCCAGAACTGGTTCGAGCATGTCGGGCGCGAGCACGAGGCCTGCCGCGAACGTGTGGCGCTGTTCGACCAGACGTCCTTCGCGAAATTCCTCATGGTCGGAAAGGACGCGGAAGCGGCGCTTTCCTGGATCTGCGCCAACGATGTCGCCCGGAAGCCGGGTGCGCTGACCTACACCCAGATGCTGAACCAACGGGGCGGGATCGAATGCGACCTTACGGTCACCCGGCTTGACGACGACAGCTACTACATCGTCACCGGCACCGGATTTGCGACCCACGATTTCCACTGGATTCGCAGCCATATTCCGGACGGGTTGGATGCGCGGCTGATCGACGTCACCTCGGCCTATGCGACCTTCGCGCTCATGGGCCCGAAGTCGCGGGAGGTGCTGCAGGCGGCGACTCTCAGCGATCTCTCGAACCAGGCCTTCCCCTTCGGGACCTGGCAGGAGATCATGGTCGCCGGTACGCCGGTTCGGGCGTTGCGTGTCACCTATGTCGGCGAACTCGGCTGGGAGCTGCATTTCCCGGTCGAATGTGCGGTGGCGGTCTATGACGCGCTGATGTCGGCCGGCAAAGCCCATGGCATCGCCAATGCCGGCTATCGTGCCATCGAGAGCCTGCGGCTGGAGAAGTTCTACCGCGCCTGGTCCAGCGACATCACGCCGGACCACTCGCCGCTCGAGGCCGGCCTGGGCTGGGCGGTGAAGCTGAAGAAGAACATGCCGTTCCTCGGCCGCGAGGCGCTTTCGGCGCTTGCGGCGAAAAAGCTGCCGAAGCTGCTGGCCTGCTTCACCGTCGACGACCCCGCGATCGTGTTGCTCGGTCGCGAGACCATCTTCCGCGACGGCAAGCAGGTCGGCTGGCTGTCCTCGGGCGGCTACGGCTATACGCTGAAGACCAATATCGGCATCGGCTACGTGCGGAATCCCAAGGACGGCGTGACCGCCGAGGACGTGCTCGCCGGCAGCTACGAACTGGAGATCGCCTGCCGGCGCTATCCGGCGAAGGTAAGCCTGCAGCCGCTCTACGATCCCAGGATGGAACGCATCAAGATCTGAGAGCAGGACCATGAACCCAGCGCGTCACGCGGAAATCGTCATCATCGGCGGCGGCATCCTCGGCTGCTCGATCGCCTACCATCTGACGCGCCTCGGGAAGACCGACGTGGTCCTGCTGGAGAAGAGCAGCTCACCCACGGCGCCACCTGGCACGCCGCCGGCCTGGTCGGACAGCTGCGCACCTCGCGCAACACCACCCGGATGCTCGACCATTCCGTCGAGACTCTACGACAAGCTCGAGGCCGAGACCGGCCAGGCGGTCGACTGGCAAGAAATCGGCAGCCTGCGCCTCGCCTGCTCGCCCGAGCGCGAGATGGAGAACTCGTCGCTCGCTCACCATGGCGAAGAGCTTCGGCCTGGCGATGCAGTGGCTGAGCCCGAAGGAGGCCCAGGACCTCTTCCCGATCATGAGCCTCGCCGACGTGCGATCCGCGGTCTATATCCCGTCCGACGGCTATATCGACCCGGCCAGCGTCTGCCAGGCCCTGGCCAAGGGCGCCAAGGACAAGGGCGCCAGGATCGTCGTCGGCGAGAGGGTCACCGGCTTCGCCATCGAGAACCGCCGGGTCGCCGGAATCGAGACCGACAAGGGCGAAATGGGCCTGCGACCTGGTGGTCAACTGCGCCGGCATGTGGGGTCACGAGGTCGGCAAGCTGGCGGGCGTCAGGGTGCCGAGCTTCGCGGTCGAGCACCAGTACCTGATCAGCGATCCCATTCGCGGATATACCCGAAGCGGCAGTGCCGACGATGCGGGATCCGGATCACCTCGTCTACTACAAGCCGGAGGTGCGCGGCCTCGTGGTCGGCGGCTACGAGCCCGACACCGTTCCTTTTGCCCCGAACGGCATCCCCCGGTCCGTTGCCAGGCAGCTCCTCAAGGACAACTTCGACCGCTTCGAGCCCCTGGCGCGCAATGCCGCCAAGCGCACGCCGTGCATCGACACGGCGGGCATCCGCCAGCTGCTCAACGGTCCGATCCCCTATTCGGCCGATGCCGATTTCGTCATGGGCAAGGCGCCGGAGCTGGACAATTTCTACGTCTCGACCGGCTTCCTCTATGGCATTGCCGCCGGCGGCGGCGCCGGCAAGATGATGGCCGAGTGGATGGTCAACGGCGCGCCCAGCCTCGATCTCTGGCCGCTCGATGTCCGGCGCTTCACTTTCCATCACAACACCCGGCATTTCATGTATCCGCGTGCGGTCGAACTCTACGGCCACCACTACAAGCTGCACCGGCCGGGCGACGAGCATGAGTCGACTGCGCGGCATCCGCCGCTCGCCGCTCACGACACGCTGAAGGCAAGGGGCGCGGTCTACGGCTCGCGCGGCGGCTGGGAACGGCCGAACTGGTTCGCGCCCAAGGGCGTGAAGCCGGTCGACCGGCCGGCCTTCGACCGCGCCAGGACCAACTGGTTCAAGCACGTCGCGGCCGAGCACCGGGCCGTGCGCGAAGGTGTGGCGCTGATCGACCAGACCTCCTTCGCCAAGTTCGAGATCGCCGGCCGCAATGCGGTCACCGCGCTGCAGCGCCTGACCGTCTCCGACATGGACCGCCCGGTCGGCAGCACGATCTATACCCAGCTCTGCAACGAGAAGGGCGGGATCGAATGCGATCTCACCATCTCCCGCATCGCCCCCGACCGCTTCGTACTTCGTCACCGGCAGCGCCTTCGGCGGCCATGACCGGCACTGGATCGAGAGCCATCTGCGGCACGACGGCAGCGTGCAGATCATCGACGTCACCTCGGCGCGCGCGGTGATCAACATCTGCGGACCGAAGGCGCGGGAGGTCCTGGAGGCGGTGGTCGAGGAGGACGTCTCCAATGCCGCCTTCCCCTTCTCCAGCAACCGGCAGATCACGGTCGGCGCGGCACCGGCCCTGGCGATCCGCATCGGCTATGTCGGCGAGCTCGGCTGGGAACTCCATATCCCGACCGAGTATGCCGGCCATGTCTACGAGGTGCTGCGGGCGGCGGGCGAGACCCATGGCATCCTCGACGTCGGCTACCGCGCCATCGACCGTCTTCGCATGGAGAAGAACTATCTCTACTGGTCGAGCGACATCACGCCGGACTACACGCCCTACGAGGCGGGGCTGGGTTTCCGGGTCAACCTGAAGAAACCCGACTTCATCGGACGCGAGGCGCTGGAGACGCAGCGGCGCGACGGTGTCCGGCAGAAGCTCTGCTGTCTGGTGCTGGAGAGGCCGCTGCCGGTCTATGGCGGCGAGGCGGTGATCCACCGCGGCAAGGTCATCGGCGTCACCACCAGCGGCAATTTCGGCCATACCATCGGCAAATCCATCGTCTACGCCTATCTGCCGATCGCGCTGGCGGGAGAGAGCGAGTTCAAGGTCGAGGCCTTCGGCAAGACCAGCAAGGCGCGACGCCATGACGGCGCGCTCTACGATCCGGGAAACGAACGCCTGAAGGGGTAGGGGCATGGATACCGAAGCGGATGATCTGCAGATTGCGCTGGCGCGGATACCGGCGCTGACGGGCCTGTCCGCCTCGGACATCAGGGTCGAGCGCCTCGGCGGTCTCACCAACCGCAACTATCGGCTGGACACGCCAGGCGGCAGGTTCGTCCTGCGCATCCCGGGCGCCGGAACCAGCGAATACATCAGCCGCGGCAACGAGGCGCATGCCGCCCGGGTCGCCTCGGATATCGGCGTCGGCGCCCCCCTGGTGTATTTCGATGCGGCGGACGGCATCCAGCTCTGCGGCTTCATCGAGGGCGGCATGACGCTGAATGTCGAGCGGTTCAGGGATCTGGGCTCGGTGCGGCGCTCGGCGCAGAGCCTGCGCCGGATGCATGATTGCGGCCGGCCGTTCCTCAACCGCTTCGAGCTCTTCCAGATGATCGACGAATATCTGGACATCCTGGCGAAGAAGAGCGCGCCGCTGCCGGATGGCTATCACGACGTGAAGAAGGAGGCGGAGGCGGTGCGCCGGGCCCTCAACGTCCGGACCCTGCCGAACCTGCCCTGCCATTGCGATCCCCTGGCGGAGAACTTCCTCGACACCGGCAGCCGCGTCTATGTGATCGACTGGGAATATGCCGGCAACAACGATCCGATGTGGGATCTCGGCGACATGTCGGTCGAGGCCGCCTTCGGCCCCGAACAGGACGAGGCGCTGCTCGAGGCCTATTTCGGCGGCAAGATTCCCGAGGCCGAGCGCGGCCGCATGGTGCTCTACAAGGCGATGTGCGATCTGCTGTGGACGCTGTGGGGCATCATCCAGCACGTGAACCGGAATCCGGCGGATGATTTCTGGGCCTATGCGGTCAACCGCTTCGAGCGCTGCAAGCGCTTGATGGGACAGAGCGAATTCGGCCGCCACCTGCAGGCCGTAACGCGAGGTTAACGCCGCGCCGCGCGCGCCGTTCCACCCCGACCTGCGATAGATTTGCGCATCGCCGCCTCGCTGTCCAGTTTGCTCTTGCTACCGGACGCGGATGAGCGAAACATGGGCGAAAGCGGAGGCCCGTCGCACGTGTCCCCACGCCCTGCAAGGGGGCCATTGCCGACCCGGCGGCGCTTCATGGTCGATCGGTCGGCGCATGGGAGGTCCATATGCCTGGCAGAGCACCCTCGGCGCCACGTTGCGCAGCCATTGTCGGTCCCTATCTGAGCGGCAAGACGGCACTCTTCGAAAGCCTGCTCTTCGCAACGGGCGCCATCCATCGCAAGGGAACCGCCAAGGAAGGAACCACCGTCGGCGATTCCGCGCCCGAGGCCCGCGCCCGCAAGATGTCGGTGGAGACCGTGGCGGCGACGGCGGAATTCCTCGGCGAGCGCTGGACCTTCATCGACTGCCCGGGCTCCGTCGAGCTGGCCCAGGATACCCGCAATGCCCTGATGGTCTGCGACGTCGCGATCGTCGTGGCGGAACCGCTGGTCGACAAGGCGCTGACCCTGGCGCCGGTCCTGAAGTTCCTCGACGACCACAAGATTCCGCACTTCGTGTTCATCAACAAGATGGACCAGGCGAACTACCGTGTCGCCGAGATGCTGGAATCGCTGCAGGCCGTTTCCAGCCGGCCGCTGGTGCTGCGCCAGGTCCCGATCCGCACCGCCGGCAAGGACGGCGACGAGGTCACCGGCTATGTCGATCTGGTGAGCGAGCGGGCCTACAAGTATCATCCCGGCCAGGGTTCCGATCTCATCAAGATGCCGCAGGAGGTGCTGCCGCGCGAACAGGAAGCGCGCAACGGCATGCTGGAGCGGCTCTCCGATTTCGACGATCACCTGCTGGAGCAGCTGCTGAGCGATGCCGTACCCTCGAAGGAGGAGATCTACCAGCAGCTCGCCAAGGACCTGGCCGACGATCTCATCGTGCCGGTGCTGCTCGGCGCCGCGGAGACCGATGCCGGGGTGCGGCGGCTCCTCAAGGCCCTGCGCCATGAGACGCCGGGACCGCAGGTGCTGGCGAAGCGCCTCGGCGTCATCGGCGACGAGCCGGCGGCGGTGGTGTTCAAGACCTATAACCAGCAGCATGCCGGCAAGCTGTCCCTGGTCCGGGTGCTGGGCGGCAAGCTCACCGACGGCATGACCCTGAGCGGCCAGCGCGTCGCCGGCCTGTTCCGGCCGAAGGGCAACGGCTTCGACAAGCAGCCGGCGGCCGGGCTCGGCGACGTGGTGGCGTTGGGCCGGCTGGAGCAGGCGCAGACCGGCCAGCTGCTGACCGCGACCGGCAAGGTGCCGCAGGCCTTCGCCTGGCCGGAGCCGCTGAAGCCGCTCTTCGCGCTCGCCATCGACGTCGAGAACCGCAACGACGAGGTGAAGCTCACCGCCGCCCTCGCCAAGCTGGTGGAGGAGGACCCCTCGCTCGCCTTCGAGAACAACGCCGAGCAGCACGAGCTGCTGCTGCACGGCCAGGGCGAGATCCATCTGCAGATCGCCTTCGATCGCCTGAAGACCCGCTTCAACCTGCCGGTCAAGCATCGCCGCCCGCAGGTCAGCTACAAGGAGACGATCCGCGGCAAGACGGCGCAGCACGCCCGCTTCAAGCGGCAGTCCGGCGGCCACGGCCAGTTCGGCGACGTGCATATCGAGGTCTGGCCGCTGGAGCGCGGCCAGGGCTTCGTCTTCCACGACAAGGTGGTGGGCGGCGCGGTGCCGCGGCAGTTCATCGGCTCGGTGGAGGACGGCGCGCGCGACTATCTCGCCCGCGGGCCGCTGGGCTTTCCCGTGGTCGACGTCGCCGTCGCCCTGACCGACGGCCAGTATCACGCGGTCGACAGCTCCGACCAGGCCTTCAAGACCGCGGCGCGCATGGCGATGCAGGAGGCGATGCCGAAGTGCCAGCCGGTGCTGCTGGAGCCGATCTTCGCCGTCGACATCTCGGCGCCCAACGAATACACCGCCAAGGTGCATCACCTGATCACCGGGCGGCGCGGCCAGATCCTCAACTTCCACGCCAAGGAGGACTGGGCCGGCTGGGACGTGATGGAGGCGCTGCTGCCGCAGTCGGAGATCCACGACATGATCATCGAACTGCGCTCGCTGACCATGGGCGTCGGCAGCTTCGCCCACCGCTTCGACCACCTGCAGGAACTGAGCGGGCGCCTCGCCGACAAGGTGATCGAGGCCCGCCAGGCCCCGCACGCCGCGGCCTGAACGGGCTATTTACAGCAGCCCGGCTTGGCCGCATCATCCGGCTGACGCGGCATCGTGGCTGGGAGCCTGTAAGCTATGGATTCGATTGTATTTTCCGGCGAACGCCTGAAGGACAGGCTCGGTGCCGTCATGGCCGAGACCGGCAAGGCCAAGGCGCTGCCCAATCTCTGCTACACCGATCCCGGCTTCCAGGCCTTCGAGCGGGAACGGCTGTTCGAGGCCGGCTGGGCCTGCATCGGCTTCGGCAAGGACGTGCCCAATCCCGGCGACGTGGTGCCGCGTTCGCTGCTGGGGCTGCCGCTGATCCTGCTGCGCGACCAGAAGCGCGAACTCCGCGTCTTCCACAATGTCTGCAGCCATCGCGGCCTGGAACTGGTCTCCAAGCCCTGCCACCTGAACGGCCCGATCCGCTGCCCCTATCATTCCTGGGCCTATGATTTCGAGGGAAGACTGCGGGCGACACCGTTCATCGGCGGCCCGCATTCCAACGAATGCCCGGGCTTCGACAAGTCGCAGCACGGCCTGAAGCCGGTCCGCGTCGCCGTCTGGTTCGACCTGGTCTTCGTCAATATCGGCGGCACCGCCCAGGACTTCGCCGACTACATCAAGCCCCTGGCCACCCGCTGGTCGATGTTCGACGGCGCCCTCATCCGCCACGGCGGCGAGGACGCCTCGGCGACCTTCGACGTCCACTGCAACTGGAAGCTCGCGGTGGAGAACTACTGCGAGGCCTACCACCTCCCTTGGGTGCATCCGGCTTTGAACACCTATTCAAAACTTGAACACCATTTCAATATTGTCGAGGCGGATTCCTTCGCCGGCCAGGGGACGGAAATCTATAATCCGAGCCTGACCGACACCGGGAAATCGCTCCCCGAATTCCCCGCTCTCCCCGCCCGGTTCCGCGGCGGGGCGGAATATGCCGCCCTCTTCCCGAACGTGCTCCTCGGCGTGCACCAGGATCATTTCATGGCGATCCGCATCGAGCCTGTAGGCGTCGATCGCAGCCTGGAGCATCTCGAACTCTATTACGTCGGCGATACGGCGCTCTCGGACGAGTTCCGCGAGATCCGCCAGGCCAACCTGCGCGCCTGGAAGCTGGTCTTCGCCGAGGATGTCGGCGCGGTCGAGGCGATGCAGCGCGGCCGCGCGTCACCCGCCTTCGACGGCGGCGTCCTCTCGCCGATCATGGACGTCCCCACCCACTGCTTCCACAAATGGGCAGCGAAGCGGCTGATGTAGCCGCCTAGTGCGCCTTCACCTGCACGTATGAGCCGGGGGCGTTCTCGATCGCCTTCAGCTTGCCGGCGCCGGGCTTGCGCGCCGGTACCTGACCGTCGGCGAAGGCATTGACCCATTTCTGCCATTCCGGCCACCAGGAGCCGGGGAGATGCTCGGCCTTGGCCAGCCAGGCTTCCGGGTCCTTCGGATAGGCCTTCCCGTCGCCGATCCAGTGGCCGTACTTGTTCGACGCCGGCGGGTTGACCACGCCGGCGATATGGCCGCTGGCCGCCAGCACGAACTGCACCGGCCCGGAATAGATCTGGGTCGCCGCATAGGTGGTCTTCCAGGGCGCGATATGGTCCTCGCGGGTGGAGAGCAGGAAGGCCGGCGTCTTCACCTTGCCGAGGTCGATCGGCGTGCCGGCCAGGGTGATGCCGCCCGGCTTGGCGAGCAGGTTCTTCTGGTACATGTTGCGCAGGTAGAAGCTGTGCATCGCCGCCGGCATCCGCGTCGAATCCGAATTCCAGTAGAGCAGGTCGAAGGGGAAGGGCTCCTTGCCCAGCAGGTAGTTGTTGATCACGAAGGACCAGATCAGGTCGTTGGCGCGCAGCATGTTGAAGGTGCTCGCCATCTCCGAGCCCTCGAGATAGCCGCGCTCGTTCATCTTGGTTTCCAGCGCGTCGAGCTGCTCCTCGTCGATGAAGACGCTGAGCTCGCCGGCCTCGGCGAAATCCACCATGGTGACGAAGAAGGTGGCGCTGGCGATGCGGTCGCTCTGCTTCTTCGCCGCCAGATAGGCGAGGGTGCAGGCGAGCAGCGTGCCGCCCAGGCAATAGCCGATGACGTTGGCGGACTTCTCGCCGGTCGCCTTCTCGATGGCATCGAGCGCCGCCAGCGGCCCGTCCAGCATGTAGTCCTCGAAACTCTTGGCGGCCAGCTTCGCGTCGGGATTGACCCAGGAGATGACGAAGACCGTGTGGCCCTGGTCGACCGCCCATTTGACGAAGGAGTTCTGCGGCTTCAGGTCGAGGATGTAGAACTTGTTGATCCAGGGCGGCATGATCAGCAGCGGCCGCTTGGCGACCGTCGCGGTGCTCGGGTCGTACTGGATCAGCTGGATGAGATCGTTCTGGAACACCACCTTGCCGGGGCTGACGGCGATGTTCTTGCCGACCTCGAAGGCCTCGTAGTCGGTCATGCTGATCGAGAGCTTGCCCTTGCCGCGCTCGAGGTCGCCGAGCAGGTTCTGCAGCCCCTTCACCAGGTTCTCGCCCTTGCTGTCCAGCGTCGCCCGCAGGACCTCGGGATTGGTCATCGCGAAGTTGCTCGGTGCCATCGCATCGACGAACTGGCGGGTGTAGAAGTCGATCTTCTTCGCCGTCTTGTCGTCGAGCCCCTCGACCTCGCGCACGGTGTTCTGCATCCAGCGCGCGGTCAGCAGGTAGGACTGCTTGATGTAGTCGAACAGCTGGTTGTCCTGCCAGGCGGCGTCCTTGAAGCGCCGGTCGTCCTTCGCCGGGGCGATCACCGGCTCCTGCTCCTGGCCCATCATGCGCTGGGCCGTGCTCTGCCACAGGTTCATGTAGTCCTGCCAGAGCGACATATGCGCCTGCATCAGCTTCTGCGGGTCGGCCATCATCCGGGTGGTCATCTCGAAGAACGCCCGGCCGAGGCTCATGGTGTCGGCGCTGGGGCTGTGAAAGGTCCCGGCGTTCCGCGTCAGAAAGTCGCTGACCAGCCGCTGCGACTGCTCGCCGATCTCGGCCATGGTCTTGGCGAGTTCCATCGGATCCGGGGTCTTCGTCTCTTCGGTTTTGCCTTCGGCCATGCTCAATCCCTAAAAGCTTGATCGGTCAACGGCTTGGCTTGCGCCGCTTGAGACCGACTGTTAACTGCGTATTTTACCGGTCGACGGTTACATTTGTCTGTTATAGTCCGATAGGTTAAGGATTCGAAGCCCCTTTGCCGAATTAGGCTCCAGGTCGCCGCCACGGATAGCGGGTGGCGCGGGTCTTTCCGGGCGGGGCAAGAGGCTCTGGGAGGCTATCTGAAATGCTGGATTTCTTCGCCGCTTCGCGTCCGAAGCGCGGTCTTGGTGTGATTGTGAGCCCGCTTCAGGAATCCATCGGCCGCCGCCGGCGCCTGGCCGCCGCGGGCGCGCAGGGAAAATGGCTGGCCGTGGTGGCGATCGCCGTCCTCGGCGGCTGCAGCTGGTTCAGCGACGAGCCGACGGAGCCGGCGGCCCCCGTTACCATCAATTCAACGGGAACCGATACCAGCGGCGGAACTCCGGCCGCGCCCGCGACGCCGCCGGTATCCAAGGTCGATCAGGCGCCGCAGGGGCTAAGCTCGGACAGCGCCAATGCGCAATATGGCGACGAATTGACCATGCCGAACATCCAGGCGCCGCGCCCGGTTCCGCCGCCGCCGCCGGTCGAGGCCCCGCCGGCTGCCGAAGCCCCGGCGTCCACCGAAACCCCGGCCGCGGACGGCTCGACGCCGGCGAGCCCGGCACCTGAGGACCCTGCACCGGCTGCCGCCCCGGCGGAACCGGCCCCAGAAGCGCCAGCTACTGAAGTGCCAGCCACGGAAGCGCCGGCCCCGGAAGCGCCGGCCCCGCAGTCCCGGATCGACCAGGCGCCGGTCCCGGGCGCCGCGGCGATGCAGCCGCAGGTCGCCATGGCTTTCTCGCCCGGTGGCGATGCGTCACCGGTCGCGGCCGATTTCGCCGCCGATTGATCCGGCCAGCGTCGATCATGCCGAAATCCCTGGAAGGGCTGCAGCCCGGCACTGCCGCATATGGCGCGGGCCCTGGCGCCTGGAATCCTCTGGAGTGGAAAAATGGCCGCTGACGGAAAACCGGCGAAGGCCGCACCGCTGCGCATCGGTGTCGCGGGCCTGGGAACCGTCGGTGCCGGCGTCGTCAAGCTGATCGCCGAGAATCAGGAAATCCTGCTGCAGCATTGCCCGCGACCGATCGTCGTCACCGCGGTTTCGGCTCGCGACCGGAAGCGCGACCGCGGTCTCGATCTGCGCGGTGTCGACTGGTGCGACGATCCGGTGAAGCTTGCCGATCATCCCAAGGTCGATGCCGTGGTCGAGGTGATCGGCGGGTCGGAAGGTCCGGCCAAGGCGCTGATCGAGGCTGCTTTCGCCAACAAGCGGCATGTGGTGACGGCGAACAAGGCGCTGCTGGCGCATCACGGCACGGCGCTCGCGATCGCCGCCGAGCGGGCCGGCGTGGCGCTCGCCTATGAAGCCGCGGTGGCCGGCGGCATTCCGGTCATCAAGTCGATGCGCGAGGGCCTCGCGGCGAACCGGATCGAACAGGTCTATGGCATCCTCAACGGCACCTGCAACTACATCCTGACCCAGATGCGCGAGACCGGCCGCGAATTCGCCGATGTGCTCGCCGAGGCGCAGAAGCTGGGCTATGCCGAAGCCGATCCGAGCTTCGACGTCGACGGCGTCGACGCCGCGCACAAGCTTTCGATCCTGACCAGCGTCGCCTTTGGCTGCGCCGTCGATTTCCTCGGGATCCGCATTTCCGGCATCCGCAACGTCTCGGCGATGGATATCGCCTATGCCGACGAACTCGGCTACCGGATCAAGCTGTTGGGGCTGGCGCGCCTGACCGAACACGGCGTCGAGCAGCGGGTTCATGCCTGCATGGTGCCGCGGAATGCGGTCATCGCCAAGGTCGATGGGGTCTTCAACGCGGTGGTGACGAGCGGCAACTATGTCGGCCAGAATGTCGCGATCGGCCGCGGCGCCGGCCAGGGGCCGACGGCCTCGGCGGTGGTCGCCGATCTGATGGATATCGCGCGCGACCGCATCCTGCCGGCCTTTTCCGCGCCCGCCGAGACGCTGCGGCGGATCCCGGCGGCACCGGTGGGACGTCGGGTCGGCACGTTCTACCTGCGCCTGATGGTGCGTCGATCGTCCCGGCGTCATCGCCGACATCGCCGGCGCCATGCGCGACGAGAGCGTCTCGATGGAAGCGATGATCCAGCGGGCCCGTTCGCCGGGCGATGCCGTGCCGGTGGTGCTCACCACCCACGAGACCAGCGAGGCGGCGATCGCCCGCGTCGCCGACCGGCTGGCGCGGATCGACACCATCCTCGAACCGGCGCATGTTCTGCCGATCGAGATGCTGTCATAGACACCTGAAACGACCCGCGGCCGAAGCAGCGTCGCGGGATGAATGGGAGTAGCTAATCATGGATCGCAATCTCGCCCTCGAAGCGGTGCGCGTGACCGAAGCGGCGGCCCTGGCCGCCTCGCGCCTGATGGGACGCGGCGACGAGAAGGCGGCCGACCAGGCGGCGGTCGACGCCATGCGGACGGCCCTCAACAGCCTGCCGATCGACGGCACCGTGGTGATCGGCGAGGGCGAGCGCGACGAGGCGCCGATGCTGTTCATCGGCGAGAAGGTCGGTGCCGGCGGCCAGCCCAGATCGACATCGCCCTCGACCCGCTCGAAGGGACGACGATCACGGCGAAGGGCGGGCCGAATGCGCTGGCCGTGGTGGCGATGGCCGAGGCCGGCGGTTTCCTGAACGCCCCCGACACCTACATGGACAAGATCGCGATCGGCCCCGGCCTGCCGGACGGCGTCGTCGACCTCGACGCGACGCCGGAGGAGAACCTGAAGGCCCTGGCCAAGGCACGCGGCATGGATATCCGCGATCTCGTCGCCTGCATCCTCGACCGCCCGCGCCACAGCGAGCTGATTTCCCGCGTCCGGGCCACCGGTGCGCGCATCATGCTGATTTCCGACGGCGACGTTTCCGGCGTGATCGCCACGGCCACGCCCGGCAGCGGCGTCGACATCTATATCGGCAGCGGCGGCGCCCCCGAGGGCGTGCTGGCGGCCTCGGCCCTGCGCTGCATCGGCGGCCAGATGCAGGGCCGGCTGGTCTTCCGCAACGACGACGAGCGCGGCCGCGCCCGCCGTCTCGGCATCACCGATCTCGCCCGGAAATACAAGCTGGACGAACTCGCCAAGGGCGACGTCATGTTCGCGGCGACCGGCGTGACCGACGGGGCGATGCTGCGCGGCGTGCGCCGGTCGACCACCACCGCGACCACGCATTCCATGGTGATGCGCTCGAAGACCGGTACCGTCCGCCTGGTCGAGGCCCATCACAACTGGGACATCAAGACGCCGTTCGACAAGCGTGGCTGACGCCGCGCGCCAGATGACCGACGCGGCGACACCGGCCTTTCTCGGCATCGTCCGGTCGATCGGCGGGAAGTTCTGGCGGCTCCGTGCGCAGGACGAGCGCATGGGCCTTGCCATCGCCCAGCGCCTGCAGCTGCCGGAACTGGTCGGTCGCCTGCTGGCCGCGCGCGGCCAGGATCTCGAATCCGCCGAGCAGTATCTGACGCCGCGCCTGAAGGACCAGCTGCCCGACCCGGCGGCGTTTCGCGACATGGATCGCGCCGTCGCGCGCCTGATGGCGGCGATCGAGGGCGGGGAGACGATCGCGGTGTTCGGCGACTACGACGTCGACGGCGCCACCTCGGCCGCCCTGCTGCTGCGGTTCCTGCGCAGCGTCGGCGCGACGAAGCTGCGGCTCTATGTGCCGGACCGGCTGATCGAGGGCTACGGACCGAATGCGCCGGCCTTGGCCAGATTGCGGGCGGAGGGGGTCGCGGTCGTCATCACCGTCGATTGCGGCATCACCGCCTTCGCGCCGCTGGAAGCCGCCGCATCGACCGGTCTCGACGTCGTCGTCGTCGATCACCATGTGGCGGAGCCGAAGCTGCCGGCGGCGGCGGCGGTGGTCAATCCGAACCGCCTGGACGAAACCGCCGGCCACGGCCAGCTGGCGGCGGTCGGCGTCGCCTTCCTGCTGGTGGTGGCCCTCAACCGCGCCCTGCGGGCGAAGGGATGGTACGGCCCGGCGCGGCCCGAGCCCGATCTCATGCAATGGCTGGACATCGTCGCCCTCGGAACGGTCTGCGACGTGGTGCCCCTGACCGGGGTCAACCGCGCGCTGGTGACCCAGGGGCTGAAGGTCATGGCCCAGCGGCGCAATATCGGCCTCGCGGCGCTCGCCGACGCTGCCGGCGTCAACGAGCGGCCGACCGCCTATCATGCCGGATTCCTGCTGGGGCCGCGGGTCAATGCCGGCGGGCGGGTCGGGCGGTCGGACCTCGGCGCCCGGCTGCTCTCGACCGAAGACCCGGTCGAGGCGAAGGACATCGCCCAGCAGCTGGACGCGCTCAATGCCGAACGCCGCGAGATCGAGGCCGGCGTGCTGGAGCAGGCGATCGCCCTGGCCGAGGGCCAGGCGGCCGACAACCCGCATCTGATCTTCGTCGCCCGGGAGGGCTGGCATCCGGGCGTGATCGGCATCGTCGCCAGCCGGCTGAAGGACCGCTTCGAGCGGCCGGCCTGCGTGGTGGCCCTGGATGGCGGGCTCGGCAAGGGCTCCGGCCGTTCGGTCAGCGGTCTCCATCTCGGCAATGCGGTCATCGCCGCCCGCGAGGCCGGCATCATCGCCAAAGGCGGCGGCCATGCGATGGCGGCGGGATTCGAGGTCGACTCCGCCCGGGTCGAGGATCTGCGGACGTTCCTCGCGACCCGGCTGAAGGATCATCTCGGCGGCATGCCGCTGACCCCGCTGCTCGATGTCGACGGGGCGCTGCAGCCGCGCGCCGCTTCCGCCGATTTCGCCAGCCAGCTCGAGCGCCTGGCGCCGTTCGGCTCCGGCAATGCCGAACCGCGTTTCGTCCTGCCCAATGCCCGCATCGGCTTTGCCGAGATCGTCGGCGGCGCCCATGTCCGCTGCTTCGTCGAAGGCGGCGACGGCGTGCGGATCAAGGCGATCGCCTTCCGGTCCGCAGAGACCGAGGTCGGCCGCGCGCTGCTGGCCAGCCGCGGTGCGGTCCTGCATCTGGCCGGGCACTTGCGCCGGGATACCTGGCAGGGCCGCAACGAAACCCAGCTGGTGATCGAGGATGCCGCCCGGCCCGCCGCCAGCTGAGGCCGCGCCGCTGAAGGTCGCCGTCCTGGTGACCCTGGAGCGCGGCCAGACGGCCGGCGGCCACGTCAAGTGCTGGGAGCGCTTCGCCGAGGCCGCCGCGACACTGCCGGAGGCGCTGGATCTCACGCTGCATTTCCTCGGCGACCGGGACGAAACCGTCGCCGCGGCGCCCAATGTGCGGTTCCGCCATCACCCTCCGGCCTTCGGCACCAAATCCGTGCCGTTTCTGCGCCAGGGCGGCGGCGATACCGATCTCGCCCCCTGGCATCGCCGCCTGCGGCGCGAGCTGCCGGCGGCCGATCTGCTGCATGCCACGGATTTCTTCAGTTTCGGCCGCACCGCGCTCGGCGTCGGCCGGGCCCGGAACCTGCCGGTCACCGCTTCGGTCCATACCGACGTGCCGCGCTTCGTCGGGATCTATGCCGGCGACGTCCTGGCCCAGATCTGCGGTCCGGCGCTGGCCCGGCACATGACCGCGCGGTTCCGGGTCCAGGACCGGCTCGCCACCATGATCGGCCGGGGCATCGACCGGCGTCTGGCCGGCTGCGACCGGGTCCTGGTATCGAAAATGGAGGATCGCGCCCGGCTCTCGGCGCTGATGCCGGACGGACGGGTGTCCTTCCTGCGCCGCGGCATCGATCGCCTGAGGTTCAACCCGGCGCAGCGGGACCGGGACCGCCTGGCCCGCGACTTCGGCATTCCCGCGGACCGGCCGGTGCTGCTCTTCGTCGGCCGGATCGACGGCACCAAGCGCCCGATGACCCTGGCCCTGGCGGCGCGGCAGCTGCTGGACCGCGGCATCGACCTGCAGGTCCTTGCGGTCGGCGAGGGCGAGCAGCGCAAGGCGATTGCGGCCCTGCTCGGTCCGCGGGCGACCCTGCCCGGCAACCTGCCGCAGAGCGATCTCGGCCGGATCTATGCCGGCGCCGACGTCTTCGTCTTTCCCTCGGAAACCGAGGTCTCGCCGAACGTCGTGCTCGAGGCCAAGGCCAGCGGCCTGCCGGTCGTGGTCGCCGCCGATCATGGCGGCGGCCAGTTCGTGGCGGAATCCGGCCGGGACGGCATCGTCATCGCCGGCCAGGACCCGGCGGACTGGGCGGCGGCGGTGGGCGCGCTGCTGGCCGACGATGCCGGCCGGCGGGCGATGGGCGCAGCCGCCCGCGACTGGGCCGAGACGCGCTGGCCGAGCTGGCTCGATGTGCTGCGCGAGGACCTGCTGCCGGTCTGGCAGGCGGCCGCGGCGGCGCGTGGCCGGCCCGTCCGTTAGACGTGGGCCTTCAATAGGTTGCGGCGTTCCAGCGCCGCCCAGAGCAGCAGCCCCGGCAGTCCCACCAGCAGTTCGCGGGCGCGCTTGACCACCGCGAGGGCGAGGGCGGTCTCCGGCGCCAGGCCGAACCAGCCGCCGACCAGGAGGGTCGTGCCCTCCTGGATGCCGAGGCCGCCGGGCACCGCAAAGCCCAGGGTCCGCGCCGCCGAGATCGCGCTTTCGAGGGCCAGAGCCGGCCCGAAGCCGATGTCCTGGCCGAGGAATTTCAGGCTGATCCAGATCTCCAGGCTGCGGCACAGCCAAGCGAGCGACTGCCCGAGGAAGGCCAGGGCCAGCCGGTCGAGGCGCCGGTAGGTATTGCCCAGCCGGTCGTGGAACCGCTGGATGAGGCGCCTGAAATCGCTGTCCGACCGGTCGAAGCCGAGCCGGGCGAACAGCCCGCCGAGGCCGCCGAAGGCGCCGAAGGCCTGGGCGCCGATGAACAGGACCAGCGGCAGCGCGGACAGCAGCAGCGCCGCCGAAGCCGACCACCAGGCCAGGGCGCCGAGGCGCTGCAGCAGGAACATGGCATAGGCGGTGAAGGCGATCTGGGCCGCCATGGTGACGGTCATGTCGCCGACCACGAGGGCGGCGGTTTCCGGGCCACCGGAGGCCGTCGGCAACCGTCGGGCCAGCCGCGCCCGTGCCACCTCGCCGCCGACCTGGGCGACCGGCAGGAGGGAATTCACCGCCTCGCTCACCCAGCGCGCCGGAAACAAGGCGAGGGGGCCGGGGCGGTGCCCGGCGGGCATCAGCCGCCGCCAGGCTTCCGCCGCCAGGGCGATGGAGACGAAGCGCCACAGCGCGACCACGGCGATGCCCCAGCCAATGGCCTGGACGGACTGGCCGATCGCACCAAGATCATGTTTCAAAAACAAAGCGATAGCGAGGGCGCCGCCGAAGGCGCCGACGACCAGTGCGCGCTGCGCCCGCCGGGAAATCCGAATGGGAAACTCCGTCCAGAATGAACTAGCGGAGATAGCCGTTGTCGCGGAACCAAGCAAGGGCGTCCGCCAGGGCGTTCGCGGCGGGTCGCGGCCGGTAGCCGAGGTCCCGCTCGGCCTTGGCGCTGCTGAAGAACATGCGCTTGCGGGCGAGATTGATCCCGTCGCGGGTGGCGAAGGGCTCGCGGCCGGTGAAGCGGGCGAGAAACTCCGCGCCGGCCGCCAGGGGCAGCACCACGTCGTGGGGGATCTTCACGGTCGGCGCCCGGCGCCCGGTCATGACGGCGATCCGGCGCAGGATCTCGGCCAGGGTGAGATTCTCGCCGCCCAGGATGTAGCGGGCACCGATCGCGCCGCGGTCGAAGGCCAGCAGATGCCCGGCGGCGACATCGTCGACGTGCACCACGTTGAGGCCGGTATCGACGAAGGCCGGCATCCGCCCCTCGGCGGCCTCGACGATGATCTTGCCGGTCGGGGTCGGGCGGATGTCGCGGGGGCCCATCGGCGTCGAGGGATTGACGATGACGGCGGGCAGGCCGCGGGTTCTCACCAGGTCGCCGACCAGCATTTCCGCCAGGAATTTCGAGCGCTTATAGGGCCCGACCATGTCGTCGTAGGCGGAGGGGGTCGCCTCGTCGGCCGGGGTCCCGTCCTTCAGGATGCCGAGGGTGGCGACGCTGCTGGTATAGACGACCCGGTCGATTCCGGCGGCGAGCGCGGCCTCCATGACGTTGCGGGTGCCGTCGACATTGACCGCGAACATGCGCCGGGGTTCCGGCACCCAGAGGCGGTAATCCGCCGCGACATGGAAGGCGGCGTCGCATCCCGCCATCGCCCGGTCGATCGAGGCCCGGTCGAGAAGGTCGCCCACCAGGATCTCGACGGGCAGGGCATCGAGATTGCGGCAATCGCTGCGGCCGCGGACCAGGGCCCGCACGGTGTCGCAGCGCGCCAGCAACGCCTGCACCACCGCAGAACCGACGAAGCCGTTCGCGCCGGTCACCAAGGCCTTCATCTGGAAGCTCCCGCTCTTGCGCCCGGGCGCCGCCGCCAATCGGAGTCGGGGCGTCCGGATTCCGGCCGCCATTTACACAGCGGCCGGCTGTCGGGAACCTGACGGGATTATGTCAGCCGCGTTGCAATGTGCAGCTGCCGCGGATCAGCGCGCCGCGGTCACCATGATCTCGACCTTCCACTGCGGCAAAGCCAGCTTGGCCTCGACGGTGGCGCGCGCCGGGGCCTGGCCCTTGGGCACCCACTCGCTCCAGGCCTTGTTCATCTCGGCGAAGGTCGAGATGTCGGCCAGCCAGATATTGGTTTTTAGAAATCTTGGTCTTATCGGTCCCGGCTTCGGCCAGGACGGCGTCGATCTGGGCCAGAATCTTCTTCGTCTGGTCGTAGACCGAGGCCGGAGTCGGGTCTTCCGCCACCTGGCCGGCCAGATAGACGGTGTCGCCGTGGATGACGGCGTCCGCGATGGTGGTTGCATCGCCGAGGCGTTTGATGGTCATGAGTACCTCTATATTGAAAAATCAGATGGTTGGCGGGCCTGATTCAAGTTGGGCCGGCGCCGGGGCAGGACCTGCGTAGCCCGCCCGACCGCCGAGAACAAGGGTTGATTTCGAGCCCCCCAGAAGCTAAAAGGCGCGGGCCAAAGCGCTCCCCGCAACGGGCGGCCTTGGTCCAGCGTTCGACGCCCGCCTTGGCGTCCTGCGTCCCCATCGTCTAGAGGCCTAGGACATCGCCCTTTCACGGCGGTAACAGGGGTTCGAATCCCCTTGGGGACGCCAATTAATCTCATTAGTTAGATACAATTACGCCCTATCGTCGGAGGCGTGGATACGTTCTGGCCAGTGACCAGGAACTTGCTCCCTCCTTGTTCTCGTCAACCGGGCGCGCCTCAATCCGGCATGGGCAGGAGAAAGTGGACCCGGTAGTGCGGTGGTAGGTGCGAGGGCTGGAGACTGCAGGTCGGTAGTCTTACCGCTTCAGCCGTAAGGAACCCCGTCGCCGAGGATCTGCCGCACCTAAAAACCGCCAAACTCATCTCCGAGCCGATGGGGGTACTTGTGACCAGAGAGGAAGCTCAGGCTCGCGCCGAGGCGAAAGTGCGGTAGAGGGTCGAGGCGATTGACGACGCCTCGGTAGCATCCAAATCGACTGAGATCGGCAGGGCGATGCAGGCTCTGCCGAGCCGGTATACTTGATTTGCCGCCATTGACCTGCATCAAGGTTGCGGCCTTGTAGTTCCGGTAAAAATTAAAATTGGAGTCAAACGGCTTCACCTGCGGTCCGTTCGGGCGTCGCTAGGCGGGCTTGCTGCAACCTTACAAGGGAAGGAGCTTCGCCATGCGTCTCATCTCCCATTCACTGTCTTCTGCACTGTTGGCCACCGGGTTCCTCGCCGTTCTTTCGCATCCGTCCACGGCGGCGGAGGTCGTCAATGTGTCACTTGTGGACAAGGGCGCAGCGATGGAAATGCCGAAGGATCTCGGCATGGGCATGGGTGGCGACATGTCCAAGGCGACCATGTCCGTCGTGGTCGACAGGACCACGGTGAAAGCCGGCGATGTCACCTTTAACGTGACGAACAACTCCAAGGAATCCATCCACGAAATGCTGGTGGCACCCGCCAATCCGGCCAAGCCGCTGCCCTTCGTCGACAAGGACTTGCGCGTCGACGAGGAGGCGTCGAAGGATCTCGGCGAAGTATCTGAACTCGATCCCGGCAAGTCTGGATCGCTCACCATCGCTCTGACGCCGGGAACCTACATCCTGTTCTGCAACATCGCCGGCCACTATATGTCCGGCATGTGGACGCTGATCACGGTCGAATAGGCGAACCGGCTAGCCGGCCCGATCAGTTCGTCGTGCCGGTCGCCGGCGCGGCTGCACCATCCGTCGAGAACTCGGTCACCAGGGGCGGCACCTCGATGGTGTCGTCGGGCATGACCAGGGTGGTCTCGTCGGCCTCGAGTTTCTGCTCCGTGGCGGCATCGGGCCGGCGGATGACGAACTTGCCGCGCGTTGCCGGGATGTCGGATCCGGACTGCATCGCGGCGCCATGGGCGGTGGCGGCCACCAGGTCCTGGGCGGCCGCCTTGTGCTGGGCAAGTTCCTCGAGCTGGGTCTCGATCTCGGAGATCTGCTGCTCGACCTCCTCGCGGAAGGAAGACTGGCGCTGGGTGGCCTGCTCGTCGACCTTGCCGATATTCTGCTCGGCGCGGGCGAGGAAGGCGCGGTTCTGGCTCTCCTCCGCGGTGAGGCCGGCGACCAGGCGCTGCAGTTCGAGGACCCGGGGCCGCTGGGTCAGGCCCTTGTCCAGCAGCTTCTGCGCATCCTGGAGTTCCAGGTCGAGAAGCCGGTGCTGCTCGGCGGAGGCGGATACGGCGACCTTCAGGGCGGCGATCTCCTTCTGGAAGCTCGCCTTCTGGCCCTCCAGCTGCGCCAGTTCGGCCTTCAGGCCCTCGCGCCGCGCGGTGAACAGCTGGCGTTCGGCGGAGAGGACGACCTGGATGTCGGGCACGTTCTCGATGGCGCGCAATTCGCCGGGAACGGCGAGCTCGGGCTGGCCCTCCCGCTCGGCGATCAGCCGCGCGCGGCGGATGAGGGCGGCGCGCTGCTGGATGGTATAGACGTTGAAATCCTCCTGCGCCCGGATGGCATCCATCTGCACCGCGGTCGCCGAGGGGCGGAAGGTGTAGTAGCCGCCGGCAATGGCGACGGCCTGCAGCACGGTGATCCCCGGTACATAGGGGTATTTCCCCGGGCTCATCACGTCGCCGACGATGTAGAAGGGGCGATAGGCGGTGATCTCGACATTCACCGAGGCGCTGATCTGGTAGTCGTTGACCAGCCGCTCGCCGATCCGCTTCTCGAGCTCCGTCGGCGTCAGCCGCCGCACATCGAGCGTGCCGAGGATCGGAAAGGCGATGGTGCCCGGTGCGCGCACCTCGAACACCCCCGACAGGTCGTCGCGACCGAAGGTGCGGATCTGCAGCCGGTCGCCGGCACCCAGCCGGTATTCCTGGGCACCCTCATCCGCGGCCCGGGTTTCCTGCGGCCATGCCAAGCCGGCGCCGGTCAGCGTCAGTGCGGCAAGCACGACGGCGCGGAACAGACCGGCCATGCGGCGGAGGGCCATGCGGCAAAGGGCCGGGTGGAATCGGCGCGGGCCTTCGGCGGGCGCTATCTTGGCGGCCTTCGGCCCACCACCAGTCACTTTCGGCACGTTGAACGCTTCCTTTCCGTCCCAAATCGGCAGCCCCGGATGCCATCCTCCGGCCGAAGCGCGGAAACCCGGGGTCGCGCGGGATCGTAGCAGAAAACCGGCCGCGCGTGGTACCGGACAATGCCGCCTCTGCCGCCGATGCGGGGCGGCGGGACGGCCCTGCGATCGGGCGGATTTGGCATCGCCCAACCGGCCGCAGATCACAGCGGCGAAACACCATGATGCACGGCCATGCGGCCAGGACTCATCGCGGTCCGATGACGGTGTCCAGCCGCAATTAGCGCTCGTAATTGAGCGGCAAAGCATCCCATTGTAGGGTCGCAGGCGAAATCGGGCGGATCCGTTTCGCGGGCGGGCCATTGGACCATGGGGAGAGCGGCAGAATGAAACGACTAGCGCGCAAGGTCCTGCGCCGGTTCCGTTTCCAGCGGACACTGAATGCCCTGGCGCAGCGCCTGCGCAACCTGCAGATCGTTGCCGCCCCCGTGCTGATCGACCTGCCGGCCGGCAGCCGGCTGCTGGTGCTGGCGCCGCATCCCGATGACGAAAGCATCGGCTGCGGCGGTACCTTGGCGAAATGGCGCGATGCCGGCAGGTCGGTGAAGGTCGTGTTCCTGACCGATGGGCGCCAGGGAAGCCGGGCCTTGCGGCAATTGCCCGAGGGCGATCCCGGGCGGCTGGAAGCGGAGACGGCGCTGATCGTCACGCGCCAGCAGGAAGCCTTGCTGGCACTCCAGGCGCTCGGCATCGACGCCTTCACCTTCGGCGACATTCCCGACGGCGAGCTGTGGTCCCATGTCGAGCCCGGGGCGAAGATCATCGCCGAGGCCATCCGCGACTACCGGCCCGACGTCGTCATGCTGCCGTTCCTGACCGACCGCCACCCGGACCATGTCGCCGCCGGGATCTGCCTCATCGCCGCATTGAAGCAGCTGGGATCGCAGCAGCTCGCGGAGCTGAGCTGTGCCGGCTATGAAGTATGGTCGCCCATCCAGGCCAACACGATCATCGACATTTCGGCCTGGGTCGACCGCAAGAAAGCGGCGATCGGCGTCTATCGGAGCCAGCTGCGCGACACCAACTACCTCGACGGCGCCCTGTCGCTCAATCGCTATCGCGCCGTCAGCAATGTCATCGCGGGTAGTCACGCCGAGGCCTTCTTCATCGCGCCGGCCGGAACCTATATGGCGCTGGGCGCGTAGCCGGCGGTCGGGAAGGGGACTGCACCATCGATATTCTCATGCTCCATGACAAGCCGGCGGCCGGCGGCGGGATTCGCCGCCACGTCGATGACTCGGCAGAGATCCTGCGGGCGGCCGGCCATCGCGTCAGGCTGCTGCGGCTGACGTCCCCCGGCGAGGCCGCGACCGGCGGCGACGACCTGGTGTTTCCCCGTACCTTCGATCCCCTGACGGGCTGGCGCCGACGGGCGGCGTTCCGCCGCGTGCTTGCCGGCATCGCGCCGCGCCTCATCCATGTGCATGCCGGTTTCACCGCATTGAGCGCCCCCCTGCTGCGCGACCTCGCGGCGCGCTATCCGACGGTAGGCCAGTATCACGACGTCGGAAGCTTCTGCTACCACGGGACCCGGCGGTTCATGTCGGGGGATGCGCTCTGCGGCCGGCGCGTCGGCCTCGGATGCTGGACCACAGGCTGCTACCGGCCCTCCGGCCTGGCATCGCTGCTGCGCGGCGCGGCGCAATCCGCGATCAAGGCCGATCTGCTGGCAGCCTGGCGCCACCTCCCGCGCATCGTCACGCCGAGCCGCTACCTGCGGAACGTTGCTGCGACGCATGGTTTTGCACCGGACCGGCTGCGGGTGGTCGCCAATATCTGCGTTCCGGCTCCGCCGGGCGCGGGCGCGGCATCATCGCCACCGCTGATCCTCGTCGTCGGCAGCCTGCTGCGCACGAAAGGGGCGCATCTGGCCCTGGATGCCCTGGCGCTGGTCGCCGACCGGCCGTGGCAGGCCGCCATCGTCGGGGAGGGACCGGAGCGGGGTGCCCTGGAGGCGCAAGTTCGGCGCCTCGGGCTTGGCGACCGGGTCGAGCTTCCGGGCATGCTCGATCGGAAAGAACTCGATGGCCTCTACCGGCGCAGCAGCCTGCTGGTGCATGCCTCGACCATCCCTGAATCCTTCGGCCTGGTCGGCGTCGAAGCGATGGGCCACGGCAAGCCGGCCGTCGGGTTCGATCTGGGCGGCGTCGGCGAATGGCTGGTCGACGGCGAAACCGGCCTTGCCGCCACGGCCTGGTCCGTCGGCGCGCTTGCCGGCGCAGTTCGCAGGCTGCTCGACGATCCGGCCCTGGCCGTCCGGCTGGGGCAGGCGGCGCAGGCCCGGGTGCGCGAGCGCTTCTCGCCGCAGCGTTTCCTCGCGGACATCCTCGCCGTCTATGCGGAGGCGATCGACCTCTGGCAGGAAAGCCCGCAGCGATGATGCGCCGCTACCTCATGCTGACGACGGTCGACGTGCTCTCCCGCAGCAACAACCGGGAGCACCAGATGATCGCGCATCTGGCGCCGCGATTCGAGGAGACCTGGGTGGTCTTCCGGCGGCGCTGTCCGCGCGGCTCGCTCCGGCAGGTGCTGTTCGACGCCTTCGTGCCGCAGGCGCGGCTGGTCGAACGCGGCGCGGTCAAATATCTCGAGGTCAATCCGCTGTTCAATCATTTCGAGGGCATGGCGAGCGAGGCCACGGGGTACCGGGAGTTCGACGACCGCCCGGCGACCTTGCGTCAGCGGCTGCGCCGGCTGCTGTTCGAGCTGATCAGTGGCCTTGGCATCCTGAAGGACATCTCGACGATGTTCTTCCTCGCCTATTTCACCTGGCGGCGCTGCCCCGGACGCTTCGACATCGCGACCGGGCTCGGGCCCTGGGGGGCGATCGCCGGTCTCTGCCTGCGCCGGATGCAGCGGATCGGCTGCCTGATCTACGAGGACCGCGATTACGAGCCGGGATTCATCCATACGGCCCTGCGCCGGCGCTGGGCGAGCCTGCTCGAGCGCTTCGCCATGCGGCGCGCCGATCGGATCATCGCGATCGGCGAGCGCCTTGCCGCACTGCGCCGCAGCCAGACCGGCTGCGCGGTCGAGGTCGTATCGACGGGGGTCGATGCCGCAAGGTTCGCCGCGCCCGAACGGGTCGAACCCCGCCCCATCCTGATCTATGCCGGGAACATGGCTCCCTGGTGCGGGCTGGATCTTGTCCTGCAGGCCCTGCCGCGCATCCGGGAGAGCGTTCCGGACGTCCGGTGCGTCTTCGTGGGGTCGGGGCAGCCGCAGTTTCGCGCCGACCTCGAGGCGATGGCGGATGCCCTGGGGGTGCGCGCGGTGGTGCAGTTCGTCGGCGAAGTGCCCTATGATCGCGTGCAGTCCTTCCTGGCGGAAGCGGGGATCGGCCTTGCGGTGTTCCGGCCGACCGAACTCCGCCAGTATGCGGCGCCGCTCAAGGTGCTGGAATACATGGCGGCGGGGTTGCCGACGATCGCCATGAGCCCATCCGAGGCCGCCGATCTTGTCGACCGGGAGGGTTCCGGGGTTGGTATACCCTTCGATCGCGATGCCTTCGCCGCAGCCGTCATCGGCCTGGTGCGCGACCGGGCCGGATACCTCCGCCTGGCGGCGAATGCACAGCGCGCATCCGTGAAATATGACTGGTCGCGCTTGATGGCGGATGAATATGGTATTATGACAAGCACCCAGTATCGCGGGCATGCCGCGAAATAAAACTTTCATTCAGGCCCGTATTTTCTGCAGTAAATTGAACGCCGCCCAAATCCAGTCACCGCCAAGCAGGCCGGCCATCTCCGACGAATGGGGTCATGGAATCATCAGATGCACGTCCTGATCGATGCCATCAACGACAACGCGGAAATTCGCGGACCGGACCGGTATCTGCTCGGCCTTCTCGAGGGGCTCGCGGAGATCGACCGCACCACCCGCTATACCATCTGTCATGCGCCCTGGCAGAAGGCGTTTGCCGCCGTGGCGCTGCCCGGCAATTTCGAGACGGTCTGCCTGCAGCCGCCGCGCCATCGCATCGCGCGTGTCGCCTGGCATGCGGTCGTGTTCCCGCGCTGGGTACGGCGGCTGAAACCGGACGTGGTGCATCTGCCCAACATCATCTTCGCACCCTGGCTCGGCTGCCCCGTCGTCATGACCGTGCACGATCTGGCGCATTTCCGGTTCCCCGAGAAATTCGGTCCTATCCGCGGCAGGCTGCAGCGCGGCCTCATCCGCGCGGCGCTGCGGGCCTGCGATTTCGCCATCGCGGTATCGGACTACACGCGCGCGGACATGGGGCGATTTGCCGGCTATCCGGCCGGCCGGGTCACGGTCATTCACGAAGGCGGGCCGGCGCCGCAGATCCGCGATGCGCCGGCCGCCGGCGACCGGAAATTCTTCCTCTATGTCGGCGTCATCGAGCGCAGCAAGAATGTCGAACAGCTGGTCGTCGAGTTCAGCGACAGCGAAGTGCTGCGCCGGATGCAGTACGAACTGTGGATCGTCGGCCGGCCGGGTAATGCCGCGGCTCGGGTCGAGCAGCTGGTTGCCGCGCGCAAGGATGCGCGCCTGCACCTGAAGGGGTTCGTCAGCGAGGCGGAACTGGAGGCCTGCTACCGGACCTGCACAGCGATGGTCTTCCCCTCGCTGGTCGAGGGCTTCGGCCTGGTGTTGCTGGAGGCGATGGCACGGGGTGCGCCGCTGGTGGCGATGAACACCTCGGCGATCCCGGAGGTGGTCGGCGATGCCGGGATCCTGGTCGAGCCGTCGGAGGCCGGCGGCATTCGCCGGGCCATGGAGCGACTCGCCGGGGATCCGGAGCTGTGCCGCACCCTGCAGCAGCGCGGCTATACGCGGCTGAAGCAGTTTTCATGGATCGAGGCGGCCCGTCAGACCCGCCGCCTGTTCGACGCCGCCGGGGGGCGGGCCGCATGATCCGGGCGACCGTCGTCGTGCCGAGCTACAACAATGCGGCGACGATTGCCGATTGCCTGAACTCGCTCGAGCGCCAGGATATGCGGGGCGATCTCGAGATCATCGTCGTCGATGACGGATCGCGCGACGACAGCGCGACCCGCGCCGCGGCCTTTCCCGTCACCGTCATCCGCCAGGCGAACAAGGGCCCGGCGGCGGCACGCAACAGCGGCGCCGCGGCGGCGCAGGGTGCGATCGTGCTGTTCCTGGATTCGGACTGCGTCGCGCCGCCGGGCTGGGCGCGGGCGATGACGGCGGCGCTCGACGGCACGGATGCCGACGCCGCCGTCGGCACCATCCTGCCCTCGACCCGAGGGGTGCTGCCGGTGCTGATCCAGATGGAGATCGAAGAGCGCTACGGCCGCATGCGCATGCGCGATCTGGTGGATTTCATCGCGGCGCCATCCTGCGCGGTGCGGCGCGACTGTTTCCGCCGCATCGGCGGCTTCAACGAGGCCTTTCGCTTCAACGAGGACGTCGAACTGGCCTATCGCCTGAATGCGGCTGGGTTCGGCATCCGCTTCGTCCAGGATGCGCCCGTCACCCATGCGCATCAGGTGCGTTGGTCCGACTATGTGCGGGCCAAGTTCTGGCGCGGCGTCTGGCGGATGCGGCTCTATCGGCTCTACCCGAAGAAGCTGCTGCGGGACGACTGGACGCCGCAATCGCTGAAGCTGCAGATGCTGGCCGCCTGTCTGCTGCCGCCGGCCGTGCTGGCGTTGACGATCATGCCGGCCCTCTGGCCGGCAGTGCCCGCACTGCTGGCCCTCGCCGTGGTCCCGGGCTGGCGGGTCATCCGTACCGCGGTGGCCGCCCTCAGGCCGATGCCGCCGCTGCTGGCCGGCCTCTGGGCGACGGCGTTCCTGCTGCTGCGCTCCTTTACTCTCGCGGCGTCCGTCATTTACGATAGGGTTGCGGAAGCGCCGGCCGCGGCCCGGCTGCGCCGGGCGCCCGACGGAACCCAGTGAACCCGATGAGGAACTCATGCGCAAACTTCTGATCTCATGGGTATTCGCTGTGCTCGGCTGCGGGCTGGCGACGGTGGCTGCGGCGCAGGACGTCACTGTCGATGTCAGCAAGGCGTCCGTCGGCGGCGGTGTGCCGCCGGTGTTCCAGTTCGGCGGTGGCGTCTGGCGCATCCCCAAGGTCATGACCTGGGTGACGCCGAGCATCATGGGCCTGCGCAGCGGCGGCGGGACCTATCGGGCAGCGCTGTCCTGGGAGGTGCTGGCGGCCTCCCAGAGCCCCGAGGATCTGCGGGCCAAGCTGGCCGGCTATCGCCTCAACGATTTCCTGAAGCAGGTCAAGGCGAAGGGCGGCGAGGTCATCATCTCGCTGGACGGCATGCCGAAATGGCTGGCCGCGGACAAATCCGACAAGACCATGGCCGACGGCCCGGCCTGGGCGAAATCCGTCCCGGCCACGGGCGCGCAGTGGGCCGACGTGGTCCAGGCAGTGGTGGCGCATTTCAACGGCGAGCTCGGTCTCAATGCCCTCTACGAGGTCTGGAACGAGCCGGACTGGTCGCTGCGCGGATCGATCGAGCAGTATCTCGATCTCTATCGCTGGAGCGTCGTCGGGGCGCGGCGCGCCGATGCGCAGGCCCGCATCGCCGGGCCGGCGCTGTCCGACTGGACCTCGCCCGGCGCCAAGGGCGCGCAGTTCTTCCTGCAATCCTTCTTCGACTATGCCGCCCGCACGCCGGCGCCCGAGGTCGGCCTCGAGCGCCTGCCGATCGATGCCGTGACCTGGCATTCCTTCTATCGCGATCACACAGTCTCCTATGGCCTGGCGGCGCCGCAGATCCGGTCCTGGCTGAAGGCCGCGGGCTATCCGGCGCGGACCATGCTGATCCTGGACGAATGGAACATCGCCTCGGCGGAACCGCCCTATCCCGAGGGCGACATCAACGGCGGCTATGCGGGCGCCGCCTATGTCGCCGCGGCGATGATGGCGATGAACGAGGCGGGGATCGATCGCCAGACGTTCCAGATGATGGTCGATCCCGGATCGCAGGGATACAGCGGCGGCGCGTTCTCGCCGGCCGGCGTCGCCCGTCCGAACTTCAATGCCTTCCGGATGTTCGCCTGGCTGCGCGGCAAGCAGCTGACGGTGCGCAGCTCGCAGAAATGGGTGCGATCGGTGGCCTTCGCCGACGAGAAGCATCTCTATCTGGTGATCGCGGTCGCGCCGCCGTCCGACTACATGCTGGTGCGCGGTATCTTCGAATCGATGCCGGTCGAGAACTTCGCCCTCTATAAGGAAATGGGCCGCATCCCGAAGGAGGCGCTGCAGGGATTCCTCCTGAAGAACGGCGCCATGCCCGGCGGCCTGTCCCCGGATCTGGCGGCGGCCCTGCAGCAGGGGCGCGACCAGTTCATCGCCGCCAGGCAGGAGCGCGACAGCTGGAAGAACGGCGTCAAGCTGCATGTCACCCTCGATCCCGCCCTGGGGATCCGGACCAATGCGCAACGCGCGGTGTTCGATCGTGGCCACGCGCCCGACGCCGCCACGGTCGATCGGCAGTCGCGCGATCTGCAGAACACCCTGAAAAGCGGGCTGGAGCGGGCCCAGAAGGAGCTCAACGATGGCGCGCTGCAGCCCGAGGTGAAGCAGCAGTACCTGCAGGCGCTAAAGGATACCTTCGATACCCGGGCGGTCGTGGGTGCCGCCGACCCGTCGAGCCAGGCCGTGCTGATGCGGGCCGACCAGGCCATGACCGGGGATTTCGCCGGGAAGTTGGCCGCCATGGACAAGGAAAGCCTGAAGAAACTGGACATCCAACCCCTGGCCGTCCAGGGTTCAACCATCGAAATACAGAGCGACGGGATCGCGCTGCACTATCTCGTCCTCGACAAGTGAATTCGCCGACCACCGTCATTTAACCTGGAATGGATTGCGATCGAAAGATGCCTGCCGCACGTATTGTCCAAGAACCCGCATTGCCTGAAAACCCGAAACGCCATCCGGCCTTCGGCCGGAGCGGACCGGGATCGCGTTGCCGCCGCCGGGGGGACGCCCGATGATCGGCGTGATCGCCGCCGCCGGCAAGGTGGGGACGCCGGCGCTCGACGCCCTGTTCCCGCCGCGGGCCACCGCCTTCGTCCCGGAGATCATCCACAGCCCGGACGACGGTCTGAGCTGGGCTGCTGCGGTGCCCGCGGGCGGTCGCGACCGTGCCGGCCTGATGACCAGCTATCGTGACCCGCAGACCGGCCGGATCGCCTTCGTCTATGGGCGGATCTTCAATCTCCCCGAGCTCGCCGCCGGTGGCGTTCCGCCGCTGGAACGGACGTCGGCGCGGATCGTCGCCGACCTCCAGGCAGGCGGCGATCCGCATTGGCCGGCGCGGCTTCGTGGCCAGTTCGCGATCGTCCTATGGGATCCGATCTTGCGCCGGGTCACCGCCCTGCGCGACCGGCTCGGCATCATTTCGCTCTATCATCGGCGGAGCAAGGACGGCATCGTCTTTGCCAGCACGGCAAAGCAGCTGCTTGACCTCGACGGCAGGAAATCCGGCCCCGATCGCGGCATGATCGCAAATTACCTCGTTGACGATATCCTGCGCAGCTCCGCGTTCTCCAAGGAGAACACCTTCTTCGCTGATATCAAGCAGGTCATGGCCGGGCATTGCCTGACCTATGCGAACGGAAAGGTCGAGCAGCAGTCCTATTGGGATATTGCGCAGCCGTTTCGCGAGCCGAAAACGGCGCATCCCGATCCGGCCGAATATCTGCGCCTGTTCGAACGCGTGGTGAGTGAGCAGACCGGGACAACCGAAGGCATCGGCAGTGCGCTGAGCGGCGGTCTCGATTCGCCGGCCATCCTGAAGATGCTGGCGAAAGCCGATCCGAAACGGGTGATTCCCACGATCTCGCTCGGGGAACTCGGCGAAGGCGTCAGCGAGAGTGCCAACATCCTGGCGGTGCTCGAGGGCGTCAACTGCAGGCCGACCTGGATCCGTCCCGACGACTACAACATGTTCGACGTCATCGGCGACAGCCATTGGTTCCAGGAATGCCCGACCTTCAGCCCGTCGCCGGCGGTTTTCTACCTGCTGAAGAAGGCGGCGGCGGAGACCGGCGTGACCACCCTGTTCAGCGGCCTCGGCGCCGACGAGCTTCTCGGCGGTCTCAATCTCGGCTATCTCGCGGACCTCTTCTTCCAGGGCCGCTGGCTGCGCTTCGCCCACGAGATGCGCGCCTACCAGTCGGTCGACAGCCTGCGCCTGCGGCTCTCGCCGCTTTCGCTGTTCCGCGATCAGGTCTTCGATCCGATGCGATGGGTGCGGCGCCAGCGGCCGATCCCGAACTGGATCCGCAAGGATCTGGTCGACGAGTTTCATCTCGCCGACCGGCATTGGGACTGGCCGGTGCGGCGCGGCGTCAGTCAGTTCGACGCCCGGGTATGCACCCTGCTGACGGAGACGTTTACGCCGTCCTTCCTTCATTATGAGACCCACAATGCGACCGCCTGGGGGATCGAGAACAGGTTCCCTTATATCGACGAGCGCATCGTGACCTATGCGGCACACCTGCCCTGGCACGAGCGCAGTTCCGACGGCCTGTACAAGATCCATCATCGCGAGGCGCTCAAGACCCTGGTGCCGCCGCAGGTATGGAAGCAGACCAAGAAGACCCTGATACCGACCGTGCATGATCACTGGCTGCGCGAGGCGTATCGCGCGCCGGTCGATGCGGTGATCCGGACCGACGGGACCTGGACGCAGTATCTGGATGCCGACAATGTCCGACGCGAGCACGCGTTGTATCTTTCGACCGACGACGTTTCCTTGCGCAACCGCCTGCGGCGCTCGACCTGGCGGGCGGTGAGCCTCGGGATCTGGCTGAACAGGTTCTGGGGTTGAAGGTCGGAATACGAATGACGGAGGAGTTGAATCTAGGCAATGGCGTCGAATACGGCGAAGCACTGCGCGGCATCCGCTGTCTTGGAAGTTCGCGATGTCATTGCTAACGAGAACTCCGGAGATATGCCGGTGGTGCTGCGGGTCTCAGTGCTGTGTTGGCCGGCAACATTGTCAGCGCCGGCCTCGGATTTGCCATCCTCCTGCTCCTGACGAAAACTCTTGGCCCTGCTGAGTTCGGCGTTCTTGCACCAATTATCAGCTTGCTTGAGATCGGCCAGGTGGTGATCGAGACCAGTGTAGTCGCGGGGGCAGTTCAAGTCGCGGCGCAGTATCTCGAAACCGATCCGGCTCGAGCGCAAATGGCTTTCAAGATCGGTTTTGTTATGCGATGCGCGGTGGGGTTGGCTCTTTTTTTCAGTGGGCTAATCGTTTCACCGTGGATACTTGGATCGCTGTTGCACGGACAACAGTGGTTCATCGAGCTTTTGGCAATCCTGTTCGCAATCAATCTCGTCGCCGTGTATCTGTCGGCGATGTCGGTACTGCTCACCCGGCAAATGTATGGCAAACTTGCCGTTGCCACGGTGCTGAAGAATGGCCTTCGCGTTCTCCTGATCGGCGGGCTCATGCTGAGTGGCCTGCTGTCAGTCAGTTCGGCCGTCTGGGCCTATGCCGGGGCCGCTCTGGCGAGCGCGTTGATCTCGCTGATCTTCGCGCCCCCTACATTTCTGGCGATTTCGGGGTTTGGGATTCTTCAATTGCGCGCGAGGTTGTATCGATCAATAAATGGGCGGCGGTTGCAGGTATTGCGATGCTCGGCACCAGGATCGACATCTTCATGCTCTCGTCGCTGAGCACGTCGGTGCAGGTCGGAATTTATGCGTCGGCGTTTCAGCTCGTTACGGTCATTACGATCTTTAGCCAATCCTGGAGCAACTATCTTTTCCCGAAGATCGTGGCCTACCGGACTCGCCGTGAGATGCGAGTTCATATACGCCGGGCGCTCCTGATGATTCCTGCAATTTTGATGCCGCTGCCCGTATTGCTGGTCATATCTGGGTATCTGCTTCCGCTTCTGCTGGGTCAGAGGTATGCGCCTGCTGTCAGTTCATTCGACCTCTTGGCCATTTCCGCCTTCATTTCGCTGACGATGAACCCGATCGGATTGCTATTGTTTCCGCTGCGAAGAACACGGACCCTTGCGACAACGAATATTCTGCAACTGGCCCTGAGGATTGCGTTGAATTTCCTTCTGATCCCAATTTACGGTGCAATTGGCGTGGCGCTCGCTGAAATCGTTTCGAAGGTGATCGTCAGCGCTTCAGTCATCCTACTGATTGTGCGTGACGTCTATTTCGGGGACCCCGACCTGGTGCTTTCGGAGCAGACGGTTGCAGCGCAGGCTCGCAATGCTCTGCCCCGCTAGGGAGCCGTTCGGTGCATAGCCATCCGTTGCTCATTGCCGATGGGCTCGTTCGACGTGCCCGGCGCTATGCCGGTCTGGTCCTGAGTCTCGGCCCTGAACTCCCGCCTGCGTCGACAGTTGGAGGCAGCACCTGCGCAGTTTGAGAAGTTGCTGGACGCCTCGGCCACGCGCGGGCTGCAGTATTTCCAGCGGCTTCCCGGCCTCGAGCTGACGAGCCTGATCGCGCTGTGGCCGGCCTTCCAGGATGGGGGCGAAGAGCGGTTGCGGTTTCTGGTGCCCGCCCTGCAGTACTATCGCTCGCGCTTCAACAATCCAGACCTTCGCCTGTTCGAGGATGGCTACGATCCCGTTGCGCGCGAGGCAGGCGGGCTGGCGCGCATACCGCCCAACCATCCGATTAACGTATTGATGGAGCGATGCCTCTATGCCGATCGCATGGGGCGGGATGCGGACATCCTCGCGGACCTGGCCCGTTTGGAAGACCGTGGCTTCTATGGAACGACCCATATCGTCTGGGGCTGTCTTCTGCTCAGGCGATTCAGCACCATCGACCGCGCAAGGATCGATGCCCTGCTCGGGTCCGCGATCAACAGCATGCTCCGACGCCAGAAGGTCGATGTCGTCGGAGACCTGTTTGCCGAGCGCATCGCCTTTCTGCAATGGGCCGGCCGCCCCGATGAGGTTGACCCGGCATGGCTGTGGCGCCTCGCACGCGCGCAGCGGCCCGATGGCGGCTGGCGGCGGATGAGCTCGATCTGGCCGCAGCCTTCGAGCCAGCATACGAGTTGCCTGGCCTTGGCGGCCCTGCTGCAGCATCGTAACCGCTTCAGGGCGAGCATGTTTGGCGGCGACTGAGGGCAATGCTATCCTGGACCTCGTCGGAACGGGTGAATAGACGGATATCGGGATGACTGGCCGGATTTTGCAATATCCCTGGCTCGGGAGCCGCCGCCTGTCGCCGGCGACGCTCGCCGCAGCGGCGACCGCGATCTTCGTCGCGTCGGTGGTGACGATGGATCCGTATCTCAGCAGCTTCGTGCCGCGGACCTGGTGGCGGCTGCTGTTTCTCGAGGAGTCGCCTTATAAGATCACCCCGCTGCTGCCGATCCTTGCCGCGGCGGCAGCAACTGCGTCGTGGGGGCTCCGGCGCACGGGAAGCCTGCCCGCGGCCGCCCTGCTGCTGCTGCTGGTCGCCGGGCAGACCAACGGCATCCATCTGGGGCCACTCGATCTCCTTGACTTGACACTGCTCGGCGTCTCCCTGCTCTGGCTCGCCTCGCGGATCGCCGATCCGGCGGCGCCTGTCGTCAGCGGTCTGGTGGTCTGGGCGTCGCTGGCGCTGACCATCCTCAACCTGCCCAACATTCTCCATGAGAGCCCTGTGACCTTCCTCGGCGGCACCGTCGGGCTGGTCCGCTGCGTGCTGGTCGTCGTCCTGGTCCTCAATCTCGTCACCTCGGCCCGGTTGTACGATTTCGCCGTGCGCGCGCTCATCGCCGTCGCGGTGGCGAGCGCGGTCGTGGGCATCCTGCAGTTCGCTGCAGGCTACCTGTTCGGCGCCTATTTCACCCTGATCGATCCGCCGGAGACGGCATTCAAGCCGACCCCGCTGGGCATGGTAATGCGCGCCTCGGCCCTCTGCATCACCGCGCAGCACTATTCCGGCTTTCTCACGCTGACGCTGCCCTTCATCCTGTTCGCCATGACCCAGGGCAGCCTCAGGTCACGCATCGCCATGGCTGCCGCCCTCGGCGTCGTCCTTGCCGGGATCCTGGCGAGCTGGAATTTCGGCGCGATCTTCGTTGCCGCGGCGATCTTCGCCGTGTTCCCGTTCTTCCGCTGGCCGCAGCTCAGCATCCAGATCGTGCTGGGATATGCGTTGGCGGCAGGTGTTGCCTATTTCACCGGCTTGATGGAACTGATCTATGATCTTTCCTTCGGCGACAGCGGCGTCGCCAAGGGCGTCAGCCAGCGCAAGACGCTGATGGAACTGGGCCTCACCAAGCTCTATCGCGACCCCTGGATCGGCGAGGGCGCGCACGGCATGGCGGACTACTCCGGCAATTTCTGGGGGCGCCCGGTCCACAACGCCTATCTGCAGACCATTACCGAGATCGGCATGTTCGGGGGCTGGGTGCTGATCGGCATGCTGCTGCTGCTGGCCACCCAACTGCTCTTCACCGGGGCGATGGCGCGGAATCACATGACGGGCCAAGTACGCGCCAGCCTCATCTCGCTGCTGGCGTTGATGATGCTGATGATGAGCGAGCCGATGATGGACCACAACAATACCTGGCTGGTCCTCGGCCTCGCCGAATGCGCCCTGCTGATTGCGCTGCGGCGCGGGTCCGCGCTCAGTATGCCAGGTAGCAGGTGAGCAGCAGCAGCAGCAGCGAGGTGCCGGCCAGAAACCCCAGCAGGACGATGATCTCGATCAGGATGATCCTGCTCGAGGCTTGTGCCTTCCCGAGCTCGGCCGTGCGCTTTTCCAGCGAGACCCACCGGCCGTTCATCGGTACCAGCCCTGCCTGGCGGCGGCGTGCGGCGAGCCGCGCGAGATAGCTCCGGATGGTTGCGCGCGGACCCAGGGCCTTGGCGAGGGCGGGCAGGTCGGATGTCATGGCTGCATGTGGAAGATCAGGTTGAGCACGATGAAGAGGACGAAGATGGAGCCGGTTGCCACCAGCAGCCCGAGCTGCACGGCGCCCAAGATCTGCAGCAGGCGGGCATGGCGTTCGAGGATTGTCGGCGCCCGGCGCTCGCTAAATTCCGCCTCGAGTTCGGCTTCGATCGAGGCATAGGCATCCACGACCCAGCTCTCCAGCAGGCCTTGATCGATCCGGGCATCGGGTTCGCGCATTTCCGTCGTCATCTTTCCGCCGCCGGATCGTTGGCGGGCGCAGACTGCGCCTTGGCGAACTCGATGAAGCTGCCGTCGAGGAACGGCGACCAGTCCATCTCCCGGCGGATCCGGGCCGACTTCAGCCGGGCGAGATACCCCATCAGCAGGGCATAGTAGGCACCGGCCGCGGCACCGGTCAGGCCGGCAACCACGGTATTCAGGGCGGGCAGGGGAAAGACCGGCCGCGTCGGCGGGACACCGGTCTGCACCACCACCACCGCAACCGGCGGATCCTGCAACTGCAGCTTCGCCTCCATCAGATTGCGGGTCATCTCGTCACGGACCGATTGGCCGACGCGGAACTGATCGAGCTGCAGCATGAGGTCCTTGACCCGCTGCGCGTTGGGATCAGGGTCGGACGGGGCAGAAGCGGACTGCTGCGGCTTGCCATCGAGCCGGCTCAGCTGCTGACTCAGCGTGTCGACCTCGGCCGCCAGGCGTTCGCGCAACGCCCGGACATGGAATTCCCGATAGAGCTTTGGCAGCTCGTTGGCGATATCCGCGGCGAGTTCCGGATCGGTGTCGCGGACATGAATGTCGATCATGAATTCGTCGCTGACGTTGACATCGACATTCTTGCGCAGCGCGTCGGCGTCACGCTGAGGGAATCGCTCGTGGAGGATGCGGAAAACGTCCTGGCTGAGCAGGATGCCGATATCGACGGCGGCAGCCTTTTCGTCCGCCGTCGGCAGGAAGGGCGCCTGCGCGAAATGCCCTGCGGTCTCGGAGCGGGTATAGGAAGGCAGGTTGAGGTTCGTCGGCGTGTAGAAGGTGACCTTGGCCTCGTAGACCGGGGACAGCACGAGGCTGATCAGGCAGCCGAAGATCGCCGCCGAAAACGCAACGATCAGGACCAGGGATTTGCGTTCGTAAAGGTCCTGCCAATAGTCGTAGAGCGTCGCTGACACGTCTTTATCCTTGTCCGGCCGGAGCGGTGACGGACGGTCCGAGGTGCATCGAGCCGGAAGAGCGTTCCCGCCGCCGCGGCGATCCGTCTTCTGCACCTGTCAAACAGATTGCCGACCTGCGGGTCACGTGTGCCTTGCCTTCCCATCCTGTCGTCGCGCCGACCATCGCCGCCGCAGGTCTCTGGCGCATGCGACGAGACGCGATCGGATCGTGCGGCCCTGTATGTCCAGATCGATAAAGCACCGCTCGTCCTTTGTCCATCGCTGCGAAAACGCCATCTTGCCATAGAAGTCGAACTCCTTGAACCCCTGGTCGACGGCCCGGGCGATCAGGCGTTTGAATGCCTGGGATCCCGGCGAATACTTGGCAAATCGCTCGTCGAAGCTGGTTTTAAGGGTCAGGATGCGGCGTGGCGTGGTGAGGACCAGGGCGGCGCAAATCGGTGCATCGTCGAGACGGAGGACGGCCACGGTTGCCTGGCCGGTGGCTGCGAAGGTCCGCGTAACATCACGGTAGAACCCGGCAACCGCCGGATTGCCGGCCACGACTTCCCCGGCCGACCGCTTCCAGCTCTGCGCCTCGACGCTGATGAAGTCGTCATAGCCGGCGGCGACCGCCTCCGGGGATTCATGGAGGGCCCAGCTGACAACTCCGAGCTGGTCCAGCCGCCGCCCCTGACGCTCGACCTCCCGCCGGGTATCGGGTGAAACGACGTGGAAATAGTAGTCGTCCCAGGACCGGTCGAGGACGAGCCGTGAATGGCCCCATTCACGCGCGACATTGCCGCAGCAGCGCAGGATACGGGCCTGGTCCAGCAACGCGCGGGCGAAGGTTCCGTCCGGCAGGCCTTGCAGGCGCAGGAAGTCCCATTGTGAACCGGTCCTGATCCAATGCAGCATGACAGCCCGTGCTGCCGCATTCTCGTCGCAGCGCAGGATAAGGCTGGCACGCTGGGCGTGGCTGTTGACCCAGGAGCGGATCGTCCGCACCGGCAGGCGGCTGTACCGCTCGGTCTCCAGGCGGGTGAACAGGACCCCGACGGTGTCCCCGGCAGGCGAGATCAACGCCAGGACCCGGTCGGTCCCCGGTGTTCCGAAATGCCGCCACCACAGCTCCAGCCATTCCGGCGCCAGTGTGGGGTCGTCGGATCCACCGGGACTGCCTGCCTGCCGATCCCGTCGCAGCCAGCCGAGGGCCTCCTCGACCGGCAGGACGACAACGCTCAAGGCTTCGCGGTCTGGCATGAATCGGGTTCTTCGCTGGGTTGTGCAGGAGCCACCGCCTTCCGGCCGCGACCGGCGCAGCTCGACAGGGCATGAACGAGGCGGCCATAGGGTGCAGGGCTGAACAGCGTCAGGTTCTGATAGGTCTCGTGATGATCCGCGTAGATCGCCGCGAATGGACTGTTCGAGTTGAAGTCGATTTCCGCAACGCCATGATCAACCGCCCATTCATAGGCCATCTTGATCAGGAGCCGGCCCAGGGATACGTGCCGCATCTTTGGGTCGAAAAAGGTAAGCAGCAGGACAAGCCGCCGGCCGAACTGCATGGCGAGCATGGCCCCCTTCGGGTCCTGCCCTTGATGGATGGCCAGCACGACCGGGGTGGCGGCACTGTCCGCGGCAAGGCAGAGCGTTTCGAAGAAGGCGCGGCTGTCGGGCGTGTAGGGCACGTTGACCGCCTGCTCCTCGCGCCCCTCGGCCTTCCAGCTGCGGGCTGCGACGTCGGCAAGGACGGCAAGGCCGGAACCGATCTCGGCCGGCCCGGAGAAGTTCCTGAAGGCGAGGCTTTCCTTCTGGGCACGCTTGGTCGCCTCGTCGTAGCGGCGCCGGAAATGCCGTTGCTTCTCCCCAAGGAAACTGGCCCAAGGCGGCAGGTCCAGGCGCCGGTACATCGGCCGGTCGAGGAAGTCGATCCGCGCCGCGATGCCGATCTCATGACACCGGGTCTCAAGCAAACGCGCGGCGGAATCGGGCAGGGGCAACACCGCCAAGTCCCAGCCGGGGAGCTCCCGCAGAAACCGCGGCAGTGCCTCGTAGCAGGCGATTTCTTCGCCGGGCGCTGCGAGCGGGCCACCGCGCCACAGGGTGGCTTCGAGCCCGAGAACGGGGCTCAACTGCCGGACGGGGATGAATCGCGCGCGCGGGTGGCGGGTCAGGAACTTCTCGTCGCCGGGCAGATAGTCATGGCGCACGATCATGGACGGCGCGCGCAACGTCCGCCCCAGCATCAAGGGCATGACGCCGATCAGCGTGGCGTTGCGGCGAATGGCCAGGACACCGTTGCGCAATCGCCGGCCGAAGGTCGATCGCCATGCCCGGTACCAGGCGAAACTGAGCAGCAGGTCGGAGCTGCCGGTCGCCGCGAGAAGGGCATCCCATTCCGAGCGCAATCCGGCGACCTCGGTATCCGATTCCAGGAAACTGCACGCCAGCACGTTTGCCATGCGTCGATCCGGCTGCGGGCGGGTCTAGGACGGTTTCGAGAGCAGCCGGGCTGCCGCGCCGAGCATCCGGGCATAGGGGCTGCGGTTGAAGATCACCAGCTGGCCATACTCCTCGATCTCGTCGCTGAAGGGCTCGACCCAGGGGTCGGTCGCGTTGAAGTCCATGCGCTTGATCCCGTTTGCCGCTGCCCAGTTCGTCATCGCCTTGATCACCAAGCGTCCTGGATAAAGTGAGGCAATTCCGGGGTCATAGCAAGTGATGCATCCGGTGAGGCTTCTGCCGCTGCGTATCACGAGTGCGGCGGCGCGGCATTGCGGGCCGACGAAGAATCCAAACACGATGGCCTGCATTGCGTCGGACGTGGAACGGGCGAGTGCCTCGTAGAACGATTTCTGCCGGTCGGTGAAGGGGAGGTGAACCGGAGAATTGTCCCGTCCGGCTTCCTTCCAGCTCATTTCGGCAATTGTTGCCAAATGCCGCATGCCTTCGCCGATGTTATCGCCCCGGTCGAAGACGACGCAGCGCAGGCCGGCCTCTTCCGCGCGCGCGACTGCGCGGCCGGCGCTCTTGCGCGCGTTGCGCGACATCTTCTGGACCGCAGCGTCCCAGGGGAGAACATGGAGGCATTTGTAGAACCGCCGATCCCCCGGGCGCACCATGCCGTCCAATACCCGATCCTGGACAAGCTCCAGCCAGGTATCCCGTTCGCTCATCGGGATCGGGAAGAGTCCGTAGGTCCAGCCCGGAATAGCCATGAGTGCGACGGCCAGATGTCGCCTGAGCTGCGCCTCGTCGCCCGCCGGATCGAACAGCTGGCCGCCGCGGAGATTGCCGCTCTCCATGCTGAGCGGCGGGCTGAGTTGGACGACTGGAAGGCATCGCCATTTTGAATTTGCCCGGACGAACCTGCTGTCGCCGGGATAATAGTCGAAGCGGACCGAGAGAAGGGGGCCCCGCCAGCATCGCGCCAGCATGACCGGCATGACCGCCCGGAGGGCCCCTGCGTCGCGCAATGTAATGACACCGCATTGTACGTTGCCGCCGAAAGCCTGGCGCCAGGACATGAAATACTGGTAGGAAAGGCTCAGCAGATGCGACGGCAGGCGCGCCGAGAGCGCATCCCAGTCCGGCGCGAGACGGACTATGGCATCCGGATCGACGACAAACGCACTTTCAATCGGCATTGCGCGCCACCGACTCGCGCCATTGGTATCGTATGCGCCGCCCGATGCGGAGGACCCGGCCGAAGACGGAGGCCGCATAGACTCGGGTCGTGACATGTTCGCGGTGCAGTGATGTCCAGCGGCGGAAGAACGTGCTGTCGCCGTGGAAATCCACCTCCGACAGTCGATCGGCCCAAGCCGCTTCCAGCATCTGTTCGAACAGCAGCGTTCCCGGAGTCACGTCCTTGACGGCGGGATCGAAGTGCATGGTATGGACGTAGCGTTTTCCGGGATCGCCCAGCATGCGCAGCGATGCAACCAGGCGCCCGCCGATCTTCATCAGCCAGAGGTCGCCGATCTCGTCGTCGTCGAGCTCTTCCAGCAGCGCGAACTCGAAGGCGTGGTCCGCGGCAGTTGCCGCTGCATCGCCCCGCTCGAGTCCCTGCCAGCTCTTGGCCTGCAATTCGAACACTTCGGGCAGGGCCTCGGCAATCTCGCGTCGCGTCGCGAGGCGCAGGAATTCAACCGCGCCGATTTCGCCGGCGCGCCGCCGGAACTTCTTCAATTGCCAGCGCATGTTCCCGGACAGGGAGGCGCGATAGTCGTCCCAGCTCCCGGTGACGGGCAGGTAGCAAAGCCGGCGCCCGGCCTCCCAGGGATCGCAGCCAAGGGCCTGGCGCGACGCCGCCGCGGCAAGTTCCGCGACGACGGGCGCGTCATGCGGAAGGTTCTCGAGAAAGAGGACCTGCCAATCGCCATTCCCGGCCAATGCGCCGAGGAGCGCGGACAGGATCTCCTCCCGGCGAACTGGGGTCATGAGCAGGGTGTTGCGGAGGGTATGGTGGTTCCGGAAGAAGCCGATCTCGGTAAAGGCGACGCCGGACTGCCGGACCTGCCGCCGGGTCAAAGGAAGAAGTCCCAGCACCTCCCCGGCCGCCTCGACGGCATGGATCTCGATCTGGGAACTCCCGGCAAAGCTTCGCCACAATGCCCGGGTAAACCCGTGGCTGGAGAAGACGGTTGCCTCGGGCTGCGCCGCTCGCAGGCGCCGCCATGCCTGCGCCAGTTCGGCGTCGGCCGGCCAGGGGCGGCGGACAACGGCCAGGGGCGGCTTGGAGTTGGCTGCGATGTCGCGCGATGGCACGGGCTGGGCCATTAACCGGCCGCCGGCTTCGAAGAGGCGCAGGCGGAGCATCTTTTGGCCATGGGCCTGGATTCACGGATGGCGGGCAGGTGGATCGGGAACATCTCGGGTCGGTTCATGTTATACTTCAAGCTGCCGCCGGCCTTGCACGATGTGATCCTTTTATTAAGCAATCCTTAAACAGTCGGATTGCATAAATGATACCGTCGCAAGCGTCCAAATGTGTGGGTTTGCCGAAATGCACGGACTTTTCCAGCCGCCCTACCCGGCAGAAGCCAGCACTTTCCGGAAGGATATGCGCGTGGACCGGGCTACTCAACCGGCATGCGCCGAATTGCGCTGGCATCCCATGGCACGCCTGCTCACCTTCGCCGTTTCCGGGACCCTGGCCTGGGCGACGGTGATCCTTTTCGTTTCCCTCATCGTTGGCTGACGACCAGACGACTCGCAACCGGCGGATTAGCCATTGCGCAGCGTCACAACGGTCAGCGCCGTCCGATACAGGATATAGGCGTCAAGCTTCAGCGACAGATTGTTGATGTAGTAGCTGTCAAGACGGATCTGGTTGTCCAGGTCGTTGTCGCGACGCTCGACCTGCCACAGGCCAGTCAGGCCGGGCATCACGCTGCTGCGCAGGCGACGGAATGCCGGGTCAAATGCCGTGAGATGGTAGCTCGGGAAGGGGCGGGGGCCCACCAGGGTCATATCGCCGGCGAGCACGTTGAACAACTGCGGCAGCTCGTCAAGGCAGCTCGATCTGAGAAATTTCCCCAGAAAGCCGATGAGGCGCGGGTCATTGCGGAGCTTGAAGCACCGCGCCCATTCCTGGGCCATTTCCGGGTTTTCCGCCAGGCAGGTCTCCAGGCGCTTGTCCGCATCGAGATGCATGGTGCGGAATTTCAGCACACGGAATTTGCGCCCGAGGTGGCCGTCGCGCTCCTGCCTGAACAGTGCCGGTCCGGGGCTGCAGGCATAGATCGCCGCCGCGACGAACAGCATCAGCGGCAGCGAGAAAATCAACAATGGCACGCAAACGAGGTAATCCATCACTCGCTTGACGCCTAGATAAACGCGCACCCGATCTGATTGGCGGGCTGACAGGAGGACATCGGTCTGGGCCATCTGAATTCCCCAAATACCTTGCTCCCGCTTGGGCCGGATACCCGCGTATCCGGACAAGCACAAGGCACACTCACACCGCCCCCAACCTCGCATCCCAAATGCGAGTCCGTTTTTTTTGTCACACTTTTCTCGGAACCTGCTGAACGCCTAGCCGTCCACCAATCTCGACACCAGCTGATCCAATCCCGCGCTTATTCAATCTCGACTTTGCGGGAAATAATGCGCCCGCTCGCCAGACAACCTCACACGGCAATTTTTCTAGCCGGAAGATAGCAACGCAGAGTTGGTGAGTCGAGATAAATTAGAATTAAACTTGAAAGACTGCTCAACTTATTAGACATGGAATCATATTCGAAGTGTTGTCCCGCCGTTTACCATAATCTGCCGGAAGGATAGGCCAAACGCGTAGGGTGATTCTGGAGGGAGACGCTTGATCTCCCGGCATTTGCCTGGAGAAAAGAGCACTGGCTATTGACCACGCCCTTGGGGAAATCGGCTCCTGCGCCAATCGAATGGCGGGAATGGGGCTTGGTCATGACGTCTTGGTGAAAGGGCCGCGGATTGCATTGCACGGGCTACGCCTGCGCCGTAACATCCGGCCCCTGAATATTTCTAGTCTTAGAGGGTGTTGCATATTTGCGGCGGCACCGAAGCGCCGGCCCGAGAATTGATTCCTTGTAACCACTCATTTGGAACCCGCATGACACTGGATTTACCGAAGCGGATTCTCGTCACCGGCGGCGCCGGTTTTCTCGGCAGCTTCCTCTGCGAACGGTTGCTGGCGATGCAGCATGAGGTGATCTGCGTCGACAACTACTATACCGGCCAACGGCGCAATATCGCGCACCTGCTGGGCCGGCCGAATTTCGAGGTGATGCGGCACGACATCACCTTTCCGCTCTATATAGAGGTCGACGAGATCTACAATCTGGCTTGCCCCGCCTCGCCGATCCATTATCAGCGCGATCCGGTGCAGACGACCAAGACCAACGTCCATGGCGTCATCAACATGCTGGGATTGGCCAAGCGGACAGGTGCCAAGATCCTCCAGGCGTCGACCAGCGAGGTCTATGGCGACCCCCATGTCCACCCTCAGACCGAGGACTATTGGGGCCATGTCAATCCGACCGGGCCGCGGGCCTGCTACGACGAGGGCAAGCGCTGTGCGGAGACCCTGTTCTTCGACTACTTCCGGCAGCATCAGCTGCGGATCAAGGTGGCGCGCATCTTCAATACCTACGGCCCGCGCATGCATCCGAATGACGGGCGCGTGGTGTCCAATTTCGTCATCCAGGCGCTGGAGAACGCGCCGCTGACGATATATGGTGACGGCAAGCAGACGCGTTCCTTCTGCTACGTGGACGATCTGGTCGACGGATTGATCCGACTGATGAACACCCCCGACGAGCTCACCGGCCCGATCAACCTCGGCAACCCGCAGGAATCGAGCATGCTGGAACTGGCCGAGCAGATCGTCGGCCTCAGCGGGTCGAATTCGGCGATCGAGTTCAAGCCGCTGCCGGAGGATGACCCGCTGCGCCGCCGTCCCGATATCGGCCTTGCCCGGCGACATCTCCAATGGGGGCCGACGGTGCCGCTGGCCGAGGGCCTGGTCCGGACCATCGACTATTTCCGCGCCCTCGCCTGAGTGCCGGTCGGAAAAAGTTCATGGCCGATGCTGAATTTCCCGTTTGATTAGAATTGCACTTCGCCCATGTCTTTGATGTCGGCGCCAAAGCCTACATATTGGTATTCGTTTGAGAGCGGCGACTGAAGAAATCGGGCGCTGGGGCATGCGCCGTCCCCGGTTCGGTGTTTCTGGACCGTCCCAGCGCCATCCTGCCCACGGTGAATCGCCGGTGAAGTCCCGGTGCGGGCGCGGTAGATTCGCGGAGATCGCACGGCAGCACCTGGGCCGGCGGGGCGCGTTTTGGAAGGAAATGGACGAACCTGCATCCGGGAGTCGGTGACCATGGCCCTCATTCTCTATTTTCATCCCTTGTCCTCGTTCTGCATGAAGGTGCTGACGGCGCTCTACGAGAATGACGTCCCCTTTGAGCGGCAGATCGTCGACCTCGGCGATCCGGCCTCGAGCGCGGCCTTCCGCAGGATCTGGCCGATCGGCCGGTTCCCGGTCCTGCGCGATACCGCGGCGGACCGGACCATTCCCGAATCCAGCATCATCATCGAATACCTGGACCGGTTTTTCCCGGGCCCATCGCGCCTGGTGCCGGCAGATGCCGACAGTGCCCGGCAGACGCGGCTGCGCGACCGCTTCTTCGACCTTTATGTGAACGTGCCGATGCAGAAGATCATCACCGACCGGTTGCGGCCCGAGGGGCAGCGGGATGCCTTCGGCGTCGAGCAGGCGCGGGGGCTGCTGCGGACGGCGGTCGAGATGATCGATGCGGATATGGCGGGCCGGACTTGGGCCATGGGTGACGACTTCACCCAGGCGGATTGCGCCGCCGCACCGGCGATGTACTACGCCAACATGATCCTGCCGCTGGCCGAGAGTCACCGAAACGCCGCCGCCTATCTCGAGCGCCTGGTCCGGCGTCCGTCCTTTGCCCGGGCATTGGCGGAGGCAGCGCCCTATCTGCATCTGGTGCCGAAGGGCTGACAGATAATCGATTTGTTAACTCCGGGATGCCTAGCATGGGGGCATCGCGGGGAACTCATGGGGCAGTTGTTCGGATTTTCCGGTCGCGCCGGCCGGCTCATCTATTGGGCGATCTCGTTGATCTGTGCCCTGGTGGTGTTCGGCATCGAGTTGGCTCTGCCTGAGGCCAAGATCGAATCCGGCGATATCAGCATGGTCTCGCTTTTCTTTGCCATCTTCACCCTGTTCCTGGTGGTCTGGATCGCCATCGCGGTCACGGTGCGGCGCTTCCACGACCGCGGCAAATCCGGCTGGTGGGCCCTGGCGCTCCTCATTCCCCTGGTCGGGCTGTGGTTCTCGATCGAATTGGCGTTCTTCGGCGGAATCGACCAGGGCAATCCGTACGCCTGAGTGCATGGCCCTGCATTCCGTGCAGGGCCCCCAGGCGCTTGTGCACTGCAACATTCACGTTGAAAAGACATGGTTTGCGCCTAATATGGCGTTGTGCGTTGCAGCAGAAAGCGACCTGTGGCGCGGTCACTAAGGAGCATAACCTTAGATCCCGGGAGGAAGATTATCCGTCGTTTTGGAGATCTTCCATGTGGCCCTATTCCACCGAAGAAAATGAATGGCTTCGCCCGTTGCGGCAGGAGCCGGTGTCCCCCAATTTACGCGTACCAGATCCTGGACTTGCCGACCGGATCGCCTGGCATGCGAAACATGCGGGCAAATTGCGGGCCGAGGCCATTGCTGCCTTCGTGCGCAACCTGAGTGCCTTTCCGCGCAACGGGCGCCCGAAGCACTGAACACGCGACCCTGATCCGTCCCCGACCGATCGCGCTCGCAGGCTGGATGGCGCATGCTACACATCGGTCCTGCCGAAACGGAATCGGCAGCACAGGAAATGGGGCTCGCGCTTGCGCTGCTGGTATCTCTATCTGATCGAATGCGAGGGCGGCTCGCTCTATACAGGCATCGCGCTCGATGTCGACGCGCGTTACGCCCAGCACCTTGCCGGCAAGGGCGCGAAATATACGCGCGCCAACAGACCGCGGCGCCTGATCGGACGCCTGGCCTTCCCGGATCGGGGCGCTGCAACGCGCGCGGAATCCGCCTTCAAGCGCCTGTCGCGCCAAGAGAAGCTGTCGCGGATCCCGGAATTCGAACGCGCCGAAAGTGGTTCCCCGGTATCGATCACTCGCGCAGCGGTTGCCAAATCCTGACTTTGGCGCTATGATTTTTCTTTCGTCGCCACCACTCAAGCCGGGAGGTCAGCATGCGTCCGATTTACCTGCCGCAAGATCCCGGCTGGTCTGCCCATTAGGTAGACCGTAGCGCGGGCCGGTCACGGCCCAGCGTCTTCAATTTCCTGGCCAGTGCCGGTTGCCGCGGATGCAAAGCGTCCAGCGGTCTCGGTGTTTTCGTTTTGCAACTGGAGCGATGTCGCTCTGCGGCATCGTAGCGGTGTCATGAATTTATTGGAACTCAAGAGGCGCGCGCAGCCCTTTCGCGACGTCTTCGCTTTCACCTTCCGGCATTGGCGGCGCCACAGGGCGGTCACCTGGGGCCTTGCGATCGCGGTCGTGCTCTCGACGCTTGCCGATGTCTGGGTGCCGGTCTTCGCCGGCCGCCTGATCGACGCCCTGGCCTCGGGCATCGGTGATGCGCGGGAGCCGGCGCTGAGCGACGCCCTGACGGCACTGGGCGCGATGATCGCACTCGGTGCGCTGATGCTGGTATCGCGGCTTCTGGCCTATCTCGGGATCGTGCGATTGACCCTGCGCATCATGTCCGATGTGGCGCAGGAGGCGTTCTGGCGCGTGCAGCGCTTTGCCACCGATTGGCATGCCAATACCTTCGCCGGCTCCGTCGTCCGCAAGGTCACCCGCGGCATGTGGGCGATCGACCTCCTGAACGACACGCTGCTGATGGCGCTGCTGCCGTCGTTCGTCGTGCTGGCGGGCTCGACCGTGCTGCTCGGGATGCGCTGGCCCCTGATGGGGCTGGTCATCGTCGTCGGCGCGGCGACCTATGTGACGATGACGGCCCTGCTTTCGGTCGCCTATGTCGGCCCTGCGGCGCAATTGTCGAATGCCTGGGATACCCGGACTGGCGGCGCGCTGGCTGACGCGGTCAGCTGCAATGCCGTCGTAAAGGCCTTCGGCGCCGAGGGGCGCGAGGATGCTCGGCTGATGCGAATCGTCGACAAATGGCGGCGCCGAACGGCGCGGACCTGGATCCGGTCGACAATCAACGGCACGCTGCAGCTGATCGCGCTGCTGGTGCTGCGCGCCGCCATCATCGCAGCGGCGCTCTGGCTGTGGTGGCATGGCGAGGCAACGGCGGGCGACGTCACCTATGTGCTTACGTCCTATTTCGTCATTCACGGCTATCTGCAGGACGTCGGCATGCATATCCGCAATCTGCAATATGCGGTGAACGAGATGGAAGAACTCGTGGCGATCCATCGCGAGCCGCTGGGTGTCGCCGACCGGCCACAGGCACCGTCGATCAATATCAGCGCGGGACGGATCGTCTTCGACCGGGTGACATTCCACTATGCCGGACATCCGACGCCACTCTACCGGGATTTCTCGATCGCCATCGAGGCCGGCGCAAAGGTCGGTCTGGTCGGACTCTCGGGTTCCGGCAAGACCACCTTCGTGAAACTGATCCAGCGTCTCTACGACATCAACCGCGGTCGCATTCTGATCGACGGCCAGGACATTGCCGCCTGCCAACAGGCTTCGCTCCGCTCGCAGATCGCCATCGTGCAGCAGGAACCGGTCCTGTTCCATCGCTCGCTGGCGGAGAACATCGCCTATGCCCGGCCGGCAGCGTCGCCGGCCGAGATCGAGCGGGCGGCGCGGCTCGCCAATGCCCATGATTTCATCGCCAAGCTCCCCGGCGGGTATGGCACGCTGGTGGGCGAACGCGGGGTGAAGCTGTCGGGCGGGGAAAGACAGCGCATCGCCCTGGCACGGGCGTTCTTGGCCGACGCGCCGATCCTGATCCTCGACGAGGCGACCTCCAGCCTGGATTCCGAATCCGAGGCCCTGATCCAGGATGCGACCGAGCGGCTGATGGTCGGCCGCACGGCGATCGTCATCGCCCACCGTCTCTCGACGGTGCGTGCCCTCGGTCGGATCCTGATCTTCGAACGCGGCCGGGTGGTGGAGGAGGGCGATCATCAGAGTCTTGTGCAGCGGGAGGGCGGGATCTATCGCCGGCTGTTCGAGCGCCAGGCGCTGGGCCTCGCCAATCCGCTGGACCTGCCGACGAACCTGCCGGATACCGATCCGCTCGATCGGCCGCTGGAGGAATGGCGGGAGGGCAGCCGCGAGGCGGCACGGACCGATCGGGTCACCGCCAGGCCTTGAGGCTAGCGGCCGGCGTTGCGCAGGGGCGTACGGGCTTCGCCTGGCTGGGCGGCGGTGCGCTCCGCCGGGAAGGTCACGGTGACCGTGGTCCCGACATTCTCCGTGCTGGCGATCTCGATCGTCGCATCGTGAAGGTCCGCGAGACGCTTGGTGATGGCGAGGCCGAGGCCGGTGCCCTCGAAGCGGCGGGACGCGACGCTCTCGACCTGGAAGAACGGCTGGTAGACCTGGTCGATCGCATGCGCGGGGATGCCGATGCCGGTATCGCTGATCCGGACTTCGATGCGGTCGTCCGAACGGCAGGTGGCGGAGACCTCGACCCTTCCGCCGGGTTCGGTGAATTTCGCGGCGTTCGACAGCAGGTTCACCAGGATACGCTTGATCGCGAAGGGATCGCCCTTCAACCGGGGCAGGGAGGCGGGGACCGATTCCACAAGCGTAATCTCGCCGGGCCTGGTGCGGTGCTCGATCATGCGGGCACTGCTGTCGATCAGCTCGCCGAGGTCGATCCATTGTTCGCGAAGCTCATGCTTGCCCGCTTCCAGCTTCGACATGTCGAGAATGCCGTTGATGAGCTGCAGCAGGTCGACGCCGCTGTCATGGATGTCCTTTGCATAGCCGGTATAGCGGTCGAGCGAATCGCCGAACAGCCGGTCGCGGATGATCTGCGAGAAGCCGATGATCGCGTTCAGCGGCGTTCGGAGCTCGTGGCTCATGTTCGCCAGGAAGCTCGACTTTGCCCGGCTCGCCATCTCGGCCTGGTTGCGGGCCTCGATCAGCGCCGCCTCGAATTTCTGCTGCTCCGTGATGTCGAAGCCGATGCAGACGATAAGGCTGAGCTTGCCGGCGGCATCGGTCAGCGCGACATTGGACCAGCGCATATAGCGCGTCCGGCCATCCCGCTGCAGCCAGTGGTTCAGATTGACGATCGGGAAATCCTTGGGATCGCGGTTGGCCAGGATCTTGGAGACCTGATCCCATTCGTCGGCAGGGATGATCCTGCGCCAGATCTCCGGATCCTTGAGTTCGGCCTCGCTGTAGCCGGACAGGAGCTGGGCGCCGCGGCTGGCCTTCAGCAGATTGCCATGCGCATCGTAGACGGTGATGGCGGCGTCGACGGAATTGAGCACGAGGTCGACGAAGGCGTCCTGCCGGACCGGCGGCAGCAGCAGGCGCCGCAGCCGGCTGCAGCCCAGAAGCAAAGCAAGGACGGTCCCGCCGCCGCATAGAAAAGCCAGTATTATCTGCAGCATGGAGGCTATTTCGGCGATCCTCTTCGTCGGCCGACGCAACCGCACGACGGCGCCGGGCAGGCGAGGCCAGCTGCGGCCTGACGATCATGCGGCCGATTTCTTGTGTTTTTGTTAAGAGCCCACCCGCCAGGGGCCAAGGGGGCTGGCGGGTGGCGATGCCTAACCGCCGAACTGTTCGGTCGGCAAGCCGACGACGCCCGGGGTCACTTCGAAGAAGCCGCCGGCCAGGGGCTCCGTCTCGAGCTGCTGCGGGGTGAGCCCGATCCGTGCCGAGGTGACGAACATCCGGTCCAGCCCGGGGCCGGCGAAGCAGCAGCTGGTGACCTGCGATACCGGCAGCGGAATGAACCTGTCGCGGCTGCCATCCGGGCGGAACCGGGTGATGCCCCAACCCTGCCACTGCGCCACCCAGAGGCAGCCTTCGGCATCGGTCGTCATGCCGTCGGGATAGCCGTCCGCCACGGCGAACTCGATGAAGACCTGCTTGTTCACGAGGCTACCATCGGCGGCGATGTCGAACCGGTAGATGCGACGCTCGCTGCTGTCGGTGTGATAGATGGTCTTTCCGTCGCGGCCGAGGGTCGGGCCATTGGCGCAGATATACCCCTGGTCCACGCGGTGGAGGCTGAAATCCGGATCCAGCCGATAGAAGTTGCCGCTATGGGCGCGTTCGGAATCGTCCATCGAGCCGAACCAGATCCGGCCCTGGGCATCCGCTTTGGCATCGTTCAGGCGATTGCCGGGCAGATCGGCTTCCGGGGCCAGGCGCGGCGTGATCTTCAGCGGGTCGAGGCTCAACTCCGCAACCCCGCTGCGAAAGCCGGCGATGAAGCCCGGCCGGCTGCGCCGTTCGACCACCCAGCCGAAATCCTCGGGCACGTCCCACTGGTCGGTACCGCCATCGCCGAGACGGTAGCGCCTGAGCTTGTGGCCCTTGATGTCCGTCCAGTAGACGGCATTGTCGCGGGCCGACCACAAGGGGCCCTCGCCGAGGGGCGCCTTCGCGTCCCAGATCAGTTTCGCGTCTCTCATCCTGCCCCCGTCACGCCCAGCCGCCATCAACGGTGAATTCCTGTGCCGAGCACATTCTGGCGTCGTCGGAGGCGAGAAACAACACCATGCGGGCGAGATCGACCGGCATGACGCGTCCCTTCAAACATTGCTGCTGATCGATCAGCTTGCTGCCCGCCTCGTCGACCCACAGGCTGAGCTGGCGTTCGGTCATCACCCAGCCGGGCAGCACCGTATTGACCCGAATTCCGCTCTGGCCGAGATCGCGCGCCAGGCCGCGGGTGAGGCCATGGACGCCGGCCTTCGCCATGGTATAGGCCGGCATGCCGCCGGTGGCAATCTTCCAGCTGATCGATCCGAAATTGACGATGCTGCCGCCGCCGAGGCGCTGCATCATCGGCGCCACCGCCTGGGCGGCGAAGAACATCGGCCGCTCGTTGATCGCCATGCGCTCATCCCAATAGTCGGGAGTCACGTCCTGCCACTTGTGACGCATGTCGTTGGCGGCATTGTTGACCAGCACTGCGATATCGCCCAGTGCACGTTGCGCGGCGGCGATCGCCGCCTGCAACGCGGCGATGTCGCGCAGATCGCAGGGGATGAACAGCGGGGCACGACCGTATTGCGCCAGCAATGCCGCGCAGAGCGCGGTACTGGCGGCCGCGTCGATGTCGACGAAAGCGACCTTGCTGCCCTGGTCGAGGAAGCTTTCGACGATGGCGGCGCCGATCCCCGAGCCGCCACCGGTGACGAAGACGGCCCGGCCTGCAAGGCCGGGATAGCGCGCCAGGCTGGAGAGGTCCATCGGCGGTCGCCTAGTGCGACTCGCGCGGCACCTCGGCCCCGCGTGAGCCGACCAGGAAGTCGAGGTCGCAGCCCGAGGCGCCCATCAGCAGGGCAGGGGTGGTCTTGTCGCATCCGGCCAGCAGGACCACGCCGTCCATCGAGTTGGCGCGGATCGACTCCTCGACGTCCATGCTGGCGAGATTGCGGAACAGCATTGCCGTCGGACGCAGGTTTGATCCGCCGAAGCTGTCGTCGGACAGGCCCTGGTTCTTCATCCAGCTGCGGTGGATGAAGACATCCTTGGAGACGCCGCCATACCAGTGTTGCGAGCGGAGCTTGCGCTTCTTGTCAGACATGACGCTTCCTGTCCTTCGGCTTGCGGGCGGTGGATGACGGCCGGGATCCGTTCTTGGCCAGGCCGATGACGCTGTTGGTGTCGTCCAGCAGCCGGCGCACCGCGCGCCGGGCGGCCTCCGGATTGCGGCGGCGGATGGCGTTCGAGATGTCCTCGTGCAGCGGCAGCGCCTTGCGGAAGTTGTCGTTGTGGCGCGCGGTGTAGTCGAACATGTTGCCGAGAGCGGATTCGATCAGGAAGCCGAGCGGCACCAGCAGCTCGTTGCCGGTCGCCGTCAGCACCGCCAGATGGAAGCGGACGTCGTGCACGTTCCACTCGGTCAGGGAGCCGGCGTCGCGCATGCCGGCCAGCGCCGCCTCGATCGCCGCCAACTGGTCGGCGCTGCGGTTGTGCGCGGCCAGCGCCGCCGCCTCCGGCTCGAGGATGTGGCGGACCTGCTGCATGTTGGTGAGGAAATGCCGCTGGTCGGCGGCGGCGCAGTACCAGACCAGGACGTCGCGGTCCAGCAGGTTCCAGTTGCCGCGCGGCTGCACCCGCGAGCCGATCTTCGGGCGCGACAGGATCAGGCCCTTGGCCATCAGCATCTTGATCGCCTCGCGGACCGCGGTGCGGCTGACGCCGTAGGCGACGCACCATTCCGCCTCGTTCGGCAGCAGCGAGCCGGGCGCGAATTCGCCCTTCAGGATCCGGGCACCGATATCCTGCGCCACGCTGTGGTGCAGGCTCGCGCGCCGCGGTGCGGCGGTCCGGGGGATTTTCTGCTTCTTTTGCACGTTCTGTCGCATGCCTGGCCTGACCCGCGCGGAAGCTAGCACAACATTTTGCCCATTGTAATATAGAAGGGCGTTGCTGGCGCCTCTTTTGTATGATAAAAACATGATGTTGCAGATCAAGGCCCGGGCCGCAAGCGCCGAGCCGGAAGAAACGGCGGGAGGAAACTTTGTCAGCGGCATCCGCGGCGCCGGTTTGGCGCCTCGACATCCGCGCCATCACGCTTTTTTGCGATGCCCCGGCCCGATTGCGGTGGATCATCCGCCGCCTTTGTGCTGGGATTTAGTCTGGACGAGGCTCTGCGGCATAAATTCCCGCAGCGTGGGTTCCGGGGCTGGCCGACCCGCCTGGGCCGGCCGTGCCGGTGGCCGCTTCTGGATCAAACCGTTCTGAAACGTCTTTCAGAAACCATGGGAGGAACTAAGTGAAAGCACTCAAGTCTCTGTTGACCGCGGTGACGTTAGGCTTCTTTGCGCTGACGTCCCAGGCAATGGCCGAGGACAAGGGCACGATCGGCATCTCGATGCCGACGAAGTCTTCGGCGCGCTGGATCGACGACGGCAACAACATGGTCAAGACCTTCACCGAGATGGGCTATGCCACCGACCTGCAATATGCCGACGACGACATCCCGAACCAGCTGGCGCAGATCGAGAACATGGTGACCAAGGGCGCCAAGGTGCTGGTCATCGCCGCGATCGACGGCACCACGCTGTCGGACGTGCTGCAGAAGGCGCATGACGGCGGCATCAAGGTCATCGCCTATGACCGGCTGATCCGCGACTCGCCGAATGTCGACTACTACGCGACCTTCGACAACTTCCAGGTCGGCGTGCTGCAGGCCGGCTCGATCGAGAAGGCCCTCGGCCTGAAGGACGGCAAGGGTCCCGTTCAACATCGAGCTGTTCGGCGGCTCGCCGGACGACAACAACGCCTTCTTCTTCTACGACGGCGCGATGTCGGTGCTCCAGCCCTACATCGACAGCGGCAAGCTGGTGGTGCAGAGCGGCCAGACCGGCATGGACAAGGTCGGCACCCTGCGCTGGGACGGCGCCGTCGCCCAGGCCCGCATGGACAACCTGCTCAGCGCCTACTACACCGACAAGCATGTCGACGCGGTGCTGTCGCCCTATGACGGCCTGTCCATCGGCATCCTGTCCTCGCTGAAGGGCGTCGGCTACGGCAGCGGCGACATGCCGATGCCGTTCGTGACCGGCCAGGACGCGAGATCCCGTCGGTCAAGTCGATCCTGGCGCGGCGAGCAGTATTCCACGCATCTTCAAGGACACGCGCGAGCTCGCCAAGGTCACCGCCAACATGGTCGACGCCCTGCTCTCGGGCAAGGAGGTCGAGGTCAACGACACCAAGACCTACAACAACGGCGTCAAGGTCGTCCCGTCCTACCTGCTGAAGCCGGTCGAGGTCGACGCGCAGCAACTGGAAGCAGATCCTGGTCGACAGCGGCTACTACAAGGAAGAGCAGATCAAGTAAGGTGCGAGGCCTCGGGTTCCGCGCCGCGGCGCGGGACCCGCATGCCGCGATGCCGGCTTGGCAGGCGGCGGCGGATTTGGCAAGGTCGGCCAAGCGTATTGGCCGGCCTTTTCAATTGGTGTAAGGACGAGGGGACCGGTCCGGCGACCGGCTTCCGAGGGGCGCGATGGACAGCATTCTCGAGATGCGGGGCATCACCAAGACGTTTCCCGGCGTCAAGGCGCTGGACAACGTCAATCTCGCAGTCCGCGCCGGCGAGATCCACGCCATCGTCGGCGAGAACGGCGCCGGCAAGTCGACGCTGATGAAGGTGCTGAGCGGCGTCTACCCGCACGGCACCTACGAGCGGCGAGATCCGCTACCAGGGCGAGGAGCGGCGCTTCCGCGACATCTCGCGACAGCGAGAAGCTCGGCATCATCATCATCCACCAGGAGCTGGCGCTGGTGCCGCTGCTGTCGATCGCCGAGAACATCTTCCTCGGCAACGAGCAGGCGCGCCACGGCGTCATCGACTGGGCCGCGGCCTTCGCCCGCACCCGCGAGCTGCTGCGCAAGGTCGGGCTGAAGCGAATCGCCGCACGACGCTGATCACCAACATCGGCGTCGGCAAGCAGCAGCTGGTCGAGATCGCCAAGGCGCTGTCGAAGGAGGTCAAGCTGCTGATCCTCGACGAGCCGACCGCCAGCCTCAACGAGAGCGACAGCGACGCGCTGCTCGAGCCTGCTGCTGGAGTTCAAGCGCCCAGGGCATCGCCTCGATCCTGATCTCGCACAAGCTGAACGAGATCCCGAAGGTGGCCGACTCGATCACCATCCTGCGCGACGGCGCCACCGTCGACACCCTCGACTGCCGCGCGCGAGCAGATCAGCGAGGACCGCATCATCAAGAACATGGTCGGCCGCGAGCTGACCGACCGCTACCCGCAGCGCACGCCGCAGATCGGCGAGCCGGTGTTCGAGGTGCAAGAACTGGCAGGTCTTCCACCCGAGCAGCACGCCGACCGCAAGGTCATCAAGGGCGTCGACCTGCAGGTCCGCAGGGGCGAGGTCGTCGGCATCGCCGGGCTGATGGGCGCCGGCCGCACCGAGCTCGCGATGAGCATCTTCGGCCGCTCCTACGGCCGCAACATCAGCGGCCAGGTCTTCATGCACGGCAAGCGAGATCGACGTCGGCACGGTGCAGAAGGCGATGGACAACGGCATCGCCTACGTCACCGAGGACCGCAAGAGCTACGGCCTGGTCCTGATCGACGACATCCAGCACAACATCACGCTGGCCAACCTCGCCGGGATCGCCAGCCACGGCGTGATCGACGACAACCGCGAGCTGCAAGGTCGCCAACGAGTACCGCAAGGACCTCAACATCCGCTGCTCCAGCGTCTTCCAGCAGACGGTGAACCTGTCGGGCGGCAACCAGCAGAAGGTGGTGCTCAGTCAAGTGGCTGTTCGCCGAGCCGGAGATCCTGATCCTCGACGAGCCGACGCGCGGCATCGACGTCGGCGCGAAATACGAGATCTACGCGATCATCAACCGCCTCGCCGACGAGGGCAAGGGCGTCATCGTGATCTCCTCGGAGATGCCCGAGCTGCTCGGCATGTGCGACCGCATCTACGTGATGAACGACGGCCGCTTCGTCGGCGAGATGCCGGCGCAGGACGCCACGCAGGAGAAGATCATGCGCGCCATCATGAAGTCGTGGGAAAACTGAGATGGCACAGCAGGCGGCGGCGACAAGACGCCGCAATCCCAGGGCAAGCTGACCGCATTCATCCAGCAGCAACATGCGCGACTACGGCATGCTGATCTCGCTGATCGCGATCATGGTGTTCTTCCAGGTCATGACCGACGGCACGCTGTTGCAAGCCGCTGAACCTCACCAACCTGGTGCTGCAGAACAGCTACATCGTCATCATGGCGCTCGGCATGCTGCTGGTCATCGTCGCCGGCCACATCGACCTCTCGGTCGGCTCCGTCGTCGGCTTCGTCGGCGCGCGTCGCGGCGGTGCTGATGGTCCGCTTCCACATGGCGATTTCATCGCCGGTCTCGATCATCTGCCTGCTGGTCGGCGCCGCCATCGGCGCGGCGCAGGGCTGCTTCGTCGCCTATCTGCAAGATCCCGGCCTTCATCGTCACGCTGGCCGGCATGCTGGTGTTCCGCGGGCTCTGCCGCTAGCATGCTGGCAAGGCCAGTCGGTCGGGCCGTTCCCGCCGAGCTTCCAGCAGCTGAGCACGGGCTTCATGCCGGATTTCCTGATCCCGCCGCTGGGCGAGATCTTCGCCGCCGTCGACCCGGCCTTCGCCACCCTGCACCTGACCTCGCTGCTGATCGGCTTGGTGGTCACCGCGCTGCTGATCTATGCCAATGTCCGCGACCGCGCGCAACCAGGAGAAGCACGGCCATGGCCGAGGAGCCGATGCCGCTCTTCATCGGCCGCAACCTGCTGATCGGCGCCGGTCATCCTGCTGTTCAGCTTCCTGCTGGCCTCCTATCGCGGCCTGCCCAACGTGCTGGTCGTGATGTTCGCGCTGATCGTGCTCTACGTCTTCGTCACCTCGAGCACGGTGATCGGCCGGCGCATCTATGCCCTGGGCGGCAACGAGAAGGCGGCCCGGCTGTCCGGCATCAAGACCGAGCGGCTGACCTTCTACACCTTCCTCAACATGGGCGTGCTGGCGGCGCTGGCCGGCCTGATCTTCGCCGCCCGGCTGAACACCGCGACGCCGAAGGCGGGCCTCGGCTTCGAGCTCGACGTCATCGCCGCCTGCTTCATCGGCGGCGCCTCGCCGGCCGGCGGTGTCGGCAAGGTGATCGGCGCGGTGATCGGCGCCTTCATCATGGGCGTGATGAACAACGGCATGTCGATCCTCGGCATCGGCATCGATCTGCAGCAGGTGATCAAGGGCCTGGTGCTGCTGGTCGCGGTCTGCGTCGACGTCTACAACAAGAACAAGGCCTGACCGCGGCGGCGGAAATTCGCGGCGGATACCCGCGACCGACACCCCTGGGCAGGCGAGAGAACGGGAGCCGAGATGCGCCTCATTCAGTTCGACGGTGACAGTGGCCGCGGCGTGGCGCAGATCCTCGCCGGCAGGGCGGCGGTTGTTCCCGGCGTCGCCACAATGCGCGATCTCGCCCAGCGCGCCATCGCCGATGGCAGGGATCTGGCGGCGACGGTGGCTGCGCTCGGCGCCGGCGACAGTCTCGATTATCCCGCGCTGCTCAAGGCCGGCCGCGTGCTGCCGCCGGTCGATCATCCGGATCCCGCCCATTGCCTGGTGACCGGAACCGGGCTCACCCATCTCGGCAGCGCCGCCGCCCGAGACAAGATGCATCAGAAGCTGTCGGGCGATCCCGACAACCTCACCGACTCCATCAAGATGTTCAAGATGGGCCTCGAAGGCGGCAAGCCCAGGGACGGCCGCGCCGGCGTGCAGCCGGAATGGTTCTACAAGGGCGACGGCTCCAGCCTGGTGCGCCCGGGCGGCGACCTGCCGCTGCCGGATTTCGCCCTCGACGGCAGCGAGGAGCCGGAGATCGCCGGCCTCTATTTGATCGGCGCCGACGGCAGGCCCTGGCGCCTCGGCTTCGCGCTCGGCAACGAGTATTCCGATCACGTGATGGAACGGCAGAACTATCTCTATCTGGCGCATTCCAAGCTGCGGGCCTGCGCCGTCGGGCCGGAACTGCTGGCCGGGCCGCTGCCGGAGAGCCTGACTGGCGAGAGCCGCATCCTGCGCAACGACGCGGTGATCTGGCGCAAGCCCTTCATGAGCGGCGAGGCCAACATGTCGCATCTCGTCGCCAACCTCGAATACCACCATTTCAAGTATCCGCTGTTCCGCCATCCCGGCGACGTGCATGTGCATTATTTCGGCACCGCGACCCTGAGCTTCGCCGACGGGATCCGCACCCAGCCCGGCGATGTCTTCGAGGTCGAGATGGCGGACTTCGGCGCGCCCTTGCGCAATCGCCTCGCACCCGTCAAATCCGGCTTCGCCTATGGCGGCGTCGCGGCGCTCTGACTCCAGGTGGCGCACATTCGGAACCTTGCCTGCATCGCCACCGACTGGGGGACGACCAACCGGCGTGCCTGGGCCCTGGGGCCGAGCGGCGAGATCCTCGATCGCCGCAAGGATGCCTGCGGACTGCTCGCGGTCGAAGGCGGCCGATTTGCCGATTCCTTTCTCGCCTTCTGCGCCGACTGGCTGGCCGGCGGTCGCGCGGTGCCGGTGATCATGAGTGGCATGGTCGGCAGCAAGCTCGGCTGGAAGGAAGCCCCCTATCTGCCGACGCCGGTGACCTTGGCCCGTCTCGCCGACGGCCTGTGCCGCATCGGCCCGGTCGGCCCCGCCGCGGTCTGGATCGTTCCCGGCATCTGCCGCGACGATGCCGACCAGCCCGAGGTCATGCGCGGCGAGGAATGCGAGATCCTCGGCGCGCTCCGGGCCGGCGGCGGCAGCGACGGCACATTCCTGCTGCCGGGGACCCATACCAAATGGGTCATCGTCTCGGCGGGGCGGCTGGTCGATTTCCGCACCTACATGACCGGCGAGGTGTTCGGGTTGCTGCGCAGGACCGGCACGCTCAGCCAGTTGATGGCGGGCGAGGCCGTCGATCCCGAGGCCTTCCGGCGCGGTCTGGCGCGCGCCATGGCAGCGGATTCGGGGCACCTGTTGCACAGCCTGTTCAGCGTGCGGACCCTGGGCCTGTTCGACCGCTTGCCGCCGGCGGCCTTGCCCGGCTATCTCTCGGGCCTGCTGATCGGTAGCGAAATGCGCGACGCCGCGGCATGGCTGCGGGGCAGGGGTGTCGCCGCGAAGGTGACCGGCATCGGCACGCCCGCACTGCTCGCGGCCTATCGGACCGCGGCCGCATGCGTCGACCTGGAATTGACCGGCCTCGACAGCGCCGGGCTCCTGCCGGGGGCGCTGTTCTCCATCGCGCAGGCGGGCGGCCTGCTTCAGGACAAGGGAAGGGAATGAGGATGGATCGGTTGCGGCGTTGCATGGCGGATCTGCCCTTGGTCGCGATCCTGCGCGGCATCACCCCGGAGGAAGTGCCGGCCGCCCTCGAGGCCCTGTCGACGGCGGGGTTCCGGATCATCGAGGTGCCGCTGAACAGCCCGCGCCCCTTCGAGAGCATCGCGCGGCTGGTCGAGCGCGCCGGCCCCGACATGCTGATCGGTGCCGGCACGGTCCTCGACACCGCCCAGGTGAAGCAGGTGGCGGCGGCCGGCGGCATGCTGGTGGTCGCGCCGAATTGCGATCCGACGGTGATCCGGGCCGCCAGGGCGCTGGGACTGGCGACCCTGCCCGGGGTCGCCACGCCAAGCGAGGCCTTTGCGGCGCTCGCCGCCGGCGCCGACGGCTTGAAGATGTTCCCCGGCGAGAGCCTGCCGCCGGCGGCGGTCAAGGCCTGGCGTGCGGTCCTGCCCACCGGCACGCTGCTCCTGCCGGTGGGCGGGATCGCTCCGGGCAACATGGCGGAATACGTCGCGGCGGGCGCCGCCGGCTTCGGCATCGGCTCGGCACTCTACAAGCCGGGGATCGCAGCTGCAGCGCTGCAGCGCAACGCGGCGGATTTCGTCGCCGCCTGGCGCCGGCTGGCAACGGACCGTCCGGCCGGCCGCTCCTAGGACGGCGTCGGGCCGCGGCGCTGCAGCCGGCGTTCGGCGATGAAGGCGCCGAGACCGCTCGCGGCGATCAGCAGGGCGCCGAGGACGACGCCGCGGCCGGGCACCTCGCCCCAGACCGCGAAGCCCGCGACGAAGGCCCAGATCAGCGCCGAATATTCCATCGGCGCGATCGCCGAGGCGGGGGCATGCTTGAAGCTGTCGAACAGCAGGTGCTGGGCGATGCCGCCGAGCACGCCCACCGACAGCAGCAGCAGCCATTCGAAGCCGGTCGGCTGCTGCCAGAACCAGATGGTGGGCGCGATGCAGCCGGTGGCGAAGATCAGGTTCGACATGAACATCTGCAGCAGGGTGGATTCGCTGCCGCTGGTCTTGCGCAGGAGGATGCTGGACATCGCCCACATGAAGGCGGCGCCCAGGGTCATCCAGACCGGCAGCTCGATCTTGAGATCGCCCGGATCGCAGGCGATCACCACGCCGACGAAGCCAAGCACCACGGCCATCCACCGGGCGATGCCGACGCGCTCGCCGAGCAGCGGGATCGACAGCAGCGTGATGATGATCGGCGAGGCGTAATAGATCGTCACCAGCTGGCCGTAGAGCAGGTGCTTGGCGGCGTTGTAGTAGCAGAGCCAGGCGCCGAGGATGAAGAAGCCGCGCAGCAGAAGATTGAACTTGTGCCGCGACCGCGCCGCCTGGCCGATCACCTTCGGGCCGCTCGCCCCCAGGCAGATCAGCACGATGGTGACGCTGCGGGTCATCAGCACCTGCCAGACGGTGATGCCGGCATTCGCCACCAGCCATCGCACCGCCACGTCTTGCAGGGTGAAGATCAGATAGGCGCTTGCCGCCAGGACCAGGCCGCGCGTGACATTCTGGGCGGAATCGGTCATTTAGTATTTCTATACTCTGGGTAGAGTTTATCTGCGGGGAAGGGCGATGCTTTGGCGATATCTATCGCATTCTTATGGGTTTCTCCGCAATTCCAGAATGACCGGTGGGAACAAAGCCATCCAGAAAAACTGAACAACTTCCATCCTGCGGATTGATCGATGCCCGGCCGGCATGGATCGCATACGAACTCGTTATTTCCCGAATGCCCCGCAGGATATCAGATTGCAGGCTATCCGATGAGATGGAGCTGCCGACGTGATGATTCCCTGGAATGACCGGGCGGGGCGGTTCTCCCCCTTCAAGATGGCGGTATTCCTCGCCGTGCTGCTGCCTGCCGTCTGGATTGCGGCACAGGCGGTGCTGCACCAGCTCGGACCGCGGCCGATGACCGAAGGGCTGCATCAGCTGGGCTTCTGGACCATCCGCCTGCTCTTTCTCTCCCTGGCGATCACGCCGCTGCGCCTGATCCTGCGCTGGCCGCAGCTGATCACCATCCGCCGGATGCTCGGCCTTGCCGCCTTGGCCTATGCGCTGCTGCATCTGGGGCTCTACGTTGTCGATCTCAAGTTCGACCTGCTGCGCGCCGCGAGCGAAATCGTTCTGCGCATCTACCTGACGATCGGGATGATCGCCATCCTCGGCCTCCTTGTGCTTGGCGCGACCTCGACCGACGGTGCCGTGCGCCGTCTCGGCGGCAAGGCCTGGCAGCGCCTGCATCGCATCGTCTACGGCATCGCCGTTCTCGGTACCCTGCATTTCTTCATGCAGGCGAAGCTGAACGTCTACGAGCCGACCTTGATGGCGGGCTTCCTCGCCTGGCTCCTGGCCTATCGGGTCATGGTCGCGCGGGAGGTGAAGGTGGAATGGCGGTCGCTGGCCGTCCTTGCCGCTTTCGCGACGCTGACCACGGCGGCGCTTGAATTCGCCTGGTATGGGCTGGCGACCAATGTCGACTCGACGCGGGTGTTCCTGGCCAACTTCCACGTCATGCACGGCCTGCGTCCGGCCTGGTGGGTGCTGGTCGTCGCCCTCGGCGTGGCCGCGGCGCAGGTGATCCGCCAGAGGATCTTTCCGCCCCGGATCGGCAAGCCGCGCGCCGGGTTGCGCGTCGCCGCGGCAGGGGAACAGGCCGTCGGCTAGGTCAGTCGCGGTCCTCGAATTCGACGTAGACCATCACCATGTCGACCGACCTGCCGTCGCTCGACAGCGGCAGGCCCAGGGCTTCCTCTTCGCGCTTCCCGCCGGGGCTCGCCTGCGCGTGGTCCCAGTCGTAGACCACGGCGTGTTCCTCGATGACCAGGCGATAGTTCTCCAGCGCTGCCGCGGCGCTCCTGCCGACATAGGCGGCCTCGACCGTCATGCCGGTCGGGTCGTAGCCGCGGACGGCGCGCGGTCGCTCGCCCGCCCATTGATAGGTCAGCCGCCCCGCCGCCCGATCGACCGCAACGAACATCAGCCCCGCCTGCCAGGGCGCCAGCTCCGCCAGATCGATATCCCTGCGGCTCGGCGCAAAGCGCGCGCCGCGCCTGTCGTTCCAGTAGGCGTAGACCGCGGCGGTCGATTCCCGGCAGTAGCCGAGGAAGTCCAGCGACGTGGTGCGCGGATAGGCACTCGGCGCCGGCGGGACCTGGCCGATCGCCAGGAAGTCGGGCGCGGTTTCGGTTGGGTTTCCGGTATAGTCGTCGATGGCGACGCAGCTGGTCGTCTCCGGCCCGGTGTCGGACAGCGGGAACACGCCGAAGATGCTGCTCGCCGGTGTCCCGTCATGGAGGATCCAGCTGTCGTGGCCGAACAGCGGTTGTCCGCTCGCGCTCACCTGCCGGTAGATGTCCTCCGACCAGCGCGCGCTGGTGAAATTCCACTCGTCCAGATATACGCCCGCAAGGTCCTTGTGGCAGAACTGCTTCACCGCCTCGCCGACGAAGCGGTAGCGGACGCGGAAGGCATGGCGGTTGATGGTGACGACGGACACGAAGGGCAATAGCGCCGGCCGCTCCCACATCTGCAGGTCCCAGAATCCGGGGATCAGGTCGTCCCTGCGCGACGCCAGCCACCGCTCGTGCATCGCCGTCACCATCGGCGACTTGATCAGGCCGGGATCCGTCGTCACGAAGCGCGGGTTTTCCGGCCGGTCGGTCGACGCCATGTGGTTGCTGCCCCCAGTCCGAATGACCCTTCCTGACTGCCGCCTGCGCGAGCTCGGATCTGTCGCGGAGGATAGACCGGGTTGCCGGAAATCGGAAGCTGCCCCATCCCACGGCGATATGGGACCGGCCGATCGGCCGTCCGCGGGGGACCCCTGCGACTGGGGCATGGCAAGGATGCCTTGCCGCGGCTTCGGGACGGCTTGTCACCGGGGTGGAATATGTTTCTATGGCGGGTCGCAACGAATGGCGGAGAAACTGCCCTGTCTGCCGAACGCCGGATGTCCCTGACCCCGGACCTGGTCGCCCGCATCCATCGCGACCTGCCCGATCCGGGTTCGATGCCGGGCCTGGAGCCGATGCAGGAGGCGGATTACGAGCAGCTGGTCGCGGACCTGCTGGCCGACCATCCCGCCGATGCCGACCTTTGGCTGTTCGCCTATGGCTCGCTGATCTGGAAACCCGCCTGCGATGTCGATGGCCAGCGTCGCGCCATGCTGCGCGGCTGGCGGCGCTCCTTCTGCATGCGCCTCACTAGGTTCCGCGGCACCGTGGATTATCCGGGCCTGATGATGGCCCTCGACCGGGGCGGCACCTGTGTCGGGGTCGCCCAGCGCCTGCCGGCGGCGGTCAAGCGATTGCGCCTTGATCAACTGCTGCGCCGGGAGATCTCGGTCAAGCCGCCGACCAACCGGCCGCGCTGGGTGACCGTCGAGGCCGACGGCGAGCGGCTGCGCGCCATCGCCTTCACCGCCGACCGCGCCCGCCGCAACTATGTCCGGGAGGAGTCCCACGCGGCGACGGCCGAGGTCCTGGCGCGCGCCGTGGGCCATTGGGGAACCGGCGCCGAATACCTGATGCAGACGGTGCTCCACCTGGAGCAGCTCGGCATCCATGACCGCTATCTCTGGAAGCTGCAGCAGATGGTTGCCGAGCGCATCCAGGCCGGCGGCGACGGTTCGCATGCCGCCTAGGCCGCGTCCGCTCGACCTCACCCGCGAGATGATCGCACGCGCCTTCCCGGCTTCCTTGATGGACGACCCGACGGCGATCCCCCTGCTGGACGACGCCACCCTCGACGGCTCGCTGCGGGCGTTTCTCGGCGATCATGCCGCCGACGGCCGGCCGCTCTGGGTCTTTGCCTACGGTTCGCTGATGTGGAAGCCGGAACTCGACATCGCCGAGCGGCGTCTCGCCACCATCCGCGGCTGGCACCGGCGCTTCTGCCTGTGGCAATGGCGCTATCGCGGCACCCGCGAGCGGCCCGGCCTGATGCTGGCCCTGGACCAGGGCGGGGCCTGCCGGGGCATCGCCTACCGGGTCGAGGGACCGGACATGCACGGCAAGCTCGCCGGCGTCTGGCGCCGCGAGATGCGGGCCCGCGGCTATCTGGCCCGCACCGTCAGCGCCGCCACCGAGGCGGGACCGGTGAAGGCCCTGGCCTTCGTCGCCAATCGCAGCGGCGAGCGCTATGCCGGCCGGCTCGCCGAGGCCGAGATCGCCCGCTACATCGCCCAGGCCTGCGGCCAGAGCGGGCCCAGCGCCGAATACCTCCTGGAGACGGTGGCCCGCTGCGAGGAACTCGGGATCCGCGACGCCGGCCTGTGGCGGCTGCAGCAGCTGGTGGCCCAGCATCTGGTGGAGGGGCACCTGGTGGCCGGCGGCTAGCGGCGTTCCAAACATTCTATCTTGTGGGAATTTACGTTGCGGCGGAGAATGGGCCACCGTCTTCCCAGGCTCGGATTCCGGAACATGCCACCCAAGCAGACCTTCGACGAGTTGAAGCTCGAGATCTCCGCCCAGCACAACAAGCTGTCGAAGAGACTGCGCCAGATCGCCGAATTCGCCATCGCCGAGCCGGACCAGATGGCGCTGGAAACCGTGGCGGCGATCGCCACCCGCGCCCATGTCCAGCCCTCCAGCCTGATCCGCTTCGCCAAGCAGTTCGGCTATGAGGGCTTCAGCGACATGCAGCGGGTGTTCCGCTCCCGCCTGATCGACCGGGCCTCCAGCTACAGCCAGCGGATCCGCGAATCCCACGGCCCCGCCAAGGTCGCGGACTCCCCGGCCAGCGTGCTGCAGAGCTTCATTTCCGCCGATATCGAGGCCCTGGAGCACCTGAAGCGCGAGATCCGCCAGGGCGACCTGCAGGCGGCGGTCAACCTGCTGGCGGAGTGCGACATCGTCGGCATCACCGCCCACCGGCGCTCCTTCCCGATCGCCGCCTATCTCGCCTATGGCGTCAGCCATCTCGGGCGCCGCACACTGCTGGTGGACGCGATCGGCGGCCTCGCCGGCGAGCAGACCCGGCTGCTGACCCCGCGCGACGCCCTGATCGCCATCAGCTTCAAGCCCTATGCCTCGGAGACGCTGGCGGTGATCAATGCCGCCCAGGCCCAGGGCGCGCGGGTGATCGCGATCACCGATACCGCGCTCAGCCCCTTGGTTCCCTTGGCAAATGTTCGTTTCGAGGTGCAGGAGGCGCAGATCCAGGGCATCCGCTCGCTGACCGCCGCTACCTGCCTCGCCGCATCCCTGGTGATCGCCCTCGGCCAGCGGCTGGAGAGCCGCGCAGCGCAGCCGGCGGGCACCGCACGCCGGCAGGCCGCGCCGCCGCGCTGAGCCAGGGCGGATGCCGGATCTCCATTACCTCGACCCGCGCCTGGCGGCGCTCTACGACCACCTGAACCCGCTGGGGGCGGGGGACGCGTTCTACCTGGCCCTGGCCGGCGCGGCGCCGAAACGGGTGCTGGATGTCGGCTGCGGGACCGGCGCCCTGGCCTGCGCCTTCGCCGCGCGCGGCCACGTTGTCACCGGCATCGATCCGGCGCCGGCCATGCTGAATCACGGCAGGAACCGGCCGGACGGCCGGTCGGTGCGCTGGCTGGACGGCGATGCGCGCCGGTTCCGGCTGGGCGAATCCTTCGATTTCATCGTCCTCACCGGCCATGCCTTCCAGGTCTTCCTGGCAGATGCCGATATCGCCGCCGCCCTCGCCACCCTGCGCCTGCACCTGGCGCCGGGCGGCTGCCTCGCCTTCGAGAGCCGGAATCCGCTGGTGCGGGAATGGGATAGTTGGGGAGCGCCGGGCCCGGCCGACCGGGTCGAGGTTCCCGGGATCGGCGCGGTCGAGGTGCGCTACGAGATCACCGGGGAAGCCGCCGGCTGCGTCGATTTCGCCTCGCATTACCGCTTCCTGGACAGCGGCGAGACCGTGACGACCCAGAGCCGGCTGCGCTTTCTCGGCCAGGCGGACCTGGCGGCGGCGCTGGCGACGGCCGGGCTGCGGGCCACCGCCTGGTACGGCGACTGGGACCGGGCGCCCTATCGGCCGGACAGCCCGGAGATCATCGTCGCCGCGACCCCGGCCTGAGCAGCCTCAGCGCACCTTGCCGGCCATCCGCGCGAAATCGCAGAGCAGGCTCATGTCGCGCTTCGCCTGCTCCAGGGTGTTGCGCACCGGCGTCCCCTCGACCACCGACGCCCAGAAGCCCTCCAACTCGCGGATATAGGATTCCTGGTAGCCGTTGCGCTGCAGCACCCGCTCGTAGCGGTGCCCGGTCGAGCGCTGGATGACGAGCTCGGTCTGCTGGTGGTCGAGATAGGGCGAGGGGAAGATCAGCTCGATCACCTGGTCGTCGAAATAGAGGCCGATCCGTTCGCGGTAATCCGCCAGTTTTGGCACCATGAGGTGCATCATCTGCCAGAGCGACCGGCCCTGGTTGAACCGCACGGTGGCGGCACCGCCCTCGCCGCCGGCGAAGATCTCGGCATTGGTCGGGGTGAGGTCGGCGATGCCGAGCTTCTCCATGATCCCGTGCACCGCATTGACGTCGTGCACCAGGCTGGAGGAATAGGCGCCGACGAAGCCGCGGAAGGTGAGCTCGTCGACCTCGGCCCCCAGGGCGCCGCGCACCTGCAGCCGGGTCTCCTCGCGGCCGGCGGCGATCATCTCGGCCGGCACGTCCTCGCTCCGGCGGTAGGGGTGCTGGGCCATCTGGTATTCCGCCTCGGGCTCGTTCACCTCGACCGAGATGAAGCGCAATTTCGCCGGATCCGCCGGCAGGGCATCGAGGGCGGCCTCGTAGCTCGGATCGAAGCGCTTCATGTAGCCGACCTGGCAGACCCGTTGCGCCCGGTCGCGGGTGGCGATCAGCGCATCGGCCTGATTGCGGCCGTAGCACAGCGGCTTCTCGGTGAAGACGTGCAGGCCGGCCTCCAGGCCGCGGCGGATGGCGCCGTAATGGGCGAAATCCGGCGCCGCCACCAGCAGGACGTCCAGCTTCTCGCCGAGCAGGTCCTCCAGCGAGGCGCAGGTCGCCAGGCCGAACCGCTCCTCGACGAAGCTGCGCGCCATGGCCGAGGGATCCGCCACCCGGGAGATGGCGAATTTCTCCTTGAGATGCAGCAGATTGGGGATGTGCTCGATCTGGGCGATCATGCCGGCGCCGAACACGCCGACCTTCAGCTGGGTCATGGTAGATCCTCGAACCGTCGAAACGCGGGAAATATCGCTGGCGGCAATAACGCCACCTGATTCATCCCCATTGCAAGATGGAATGTTTGTTCTATAATCAAAAGAAAACAGAACGCCTAGCTACAAAACGCGAGGGAGAGCGCAAAACTTGAAGAACGGCGTCAATCCACTGGCGCGGCCGGTCGGTCGGGGATCGGCTCGACAGGGACCTCGCGTTGCGTCGCGTTCGGCCCCGGCGGGGCAGGGACGATGAGCGGGGTTACCTATCAGGCGGTTGGCAAGAGCTTCGGCAGCTTCACGGCGATCCGGTCGCTCGACCTTGCCGTGCCGGACCGGACGTTCCTGGCGCTGCTCGGGCCCTCCGGCTGCGGCAAGACGACGGCGCTGCGCATGCTGGCCGGCCTGGAACTGCCGACCGCCGGGCGCATCCTGATCGGCGACCGGGACGTCACGCGATTGCAGCCGCGCGACCGCGACGTCGCCATGGTGTTCCAGAGCTACGCGCTCTATCCGCACATGACGATCGCGGAAAACATCGGCTATCCGCTGCGGATCCGCCAGGTCGGTCCGGCAGAACGCGCCAGGAAGATCGCCGAGGTCGCGGCGGCGCTGGAGATCGATCCGCTGCTCGACCGTTATCCGCGCCAGCTTTCGGGCGGCCAGCGCCAGCGCGTGGCCCTGGCCCGGGCGATCGTGCGCGACCCCGCCGCCTTCCTGATGGACGAGCCGCTGTCGAACCTTGATGCGCGGCTCCGGCTGTCGATGCGCGGCGAGATCAAGCGCCTGTGCCACCGGCTCGGCGCGACGACGCTCTATGTGACGCATGACCAGGCCGAGGCGCTGACCATGGCCGACCTGATCGCCGTGATGAGCGCCGGCGAGCTGCAGCAGCTGGCATCGCCCGCCGAGATCTACGAACGCCCCGCCAACCGCTTCGTGGCGCTCTTCGTCGGCAGCCCGGCGACCAACGTGCTGCGGGCGACGGTGGACGCCTCCGGCCTGCATGTCGGCGGCGCGACGATTGCGCTGGATGCCGCGCGGCGGGATGCCTGCATGGCGGCGAAAATCATCGAGATCGGGATCCGGCCGGAGGATATCGGCCTGGTGGAAGCCGGGCGATCCGGCGCGCTCAACGGCGAAGTCTATGTCGTCGAGCCGATGGGCAATGAGACGCTGGTCGACGTGCGCGTCGGCGACCAGCGCCTTACTCTGCGCGCGAGCCGCGGGTTCACCGCATCGATCGGCTCGGCCGTTGGCGTGACCTTCGATGCGGCGGACGCGTGTTTCTTCGAATTCAGCGGGCACCACAAGAGTGCATCGGGCCCGAAACAAGGGAGGTGAACGATGACTGGCATTGGTAAATCACGGCGGGGGATGAGCCGCCGGAACGTGTTGAAGAGCGGCGCCGGCCTGGCGATCAGCTCGACGCTGTTGACGTCCTTCGCCGGAGCCGGTCCGGCCAGGGCGGCCGGCGGCAAGGTGATCATCGGCGCCTTCGCCGATGGCGGCCTGACGCCGTTCAAGGAGAAGATCATCCCGCTCGCCAAGGCGGAAGGCGGGTTCGACGTCCAGTTCCTGGAGGACGAATACGGCGTGACCCTGGAGAAGTGGTTTGCCGATGCGCAGAACAGCGCCGGGCAGTATGACCTCTATCTCCTTGACGATCCCTGGGTGCCGCAGTTCGGCGCGGCCGACGTGCTCGAGGACCTCGGCGCCGGCGGCATCGACGGCGGGGACAAGGACTGGATCGGCTCCATGGTCGACATGGGCTTCTGGCCGCCGCGCGAAGGCCCGCGGGTGAAGGGCTTCGAATCCGCCGATCCGAAACTGATCTGCGTTCCCTTCGTCGGCGACCTGCAGACCCTGACCTACCGCAACGACGTCTACGGCGACAGCGCGCCGGCGACCTGGGACGAGCTGATCGCCAAGGGCAAGGAAGGCGTTGCCGCCGGCAAGATCAAATACCCGGTGGTGTTCCGCGGCGTTTCCGGCAATCCGATCGTCACCAGCTGGTACCCGGTCTTCCTGTCGTTCGGCGGCCAGTTCTTCGACGACAAGTGGAACGTCACCTTCAACTCGGACGCCGGCAAGGCCTCGGCCGAGTTCTTCGTCGGCACGATGAAAGCGAATGCGCCGGAAGGCGTCGTCGAGTTCGATTCCGACCAGGAGGGTGCCGCCATCCTCGGCGGCGATGCCGGGGCGATCATCCAGTATTCCGGCAATGCCCTGAAGGCGGACGATCCGAAGCAGACCAAGGTCGCGGGCAAGCTCGATTTCGGCGTGGTGCCGAAGTCAGGCGAAGGCGATCTCGCAGATGGGCATCTTCATCGCCGGCGTGCCGAAGTCGGCGCCCAACAAGGCGAACGCGATCGAGTTCCTGAAGTGGTACACCAGCCCGGCGACCCAGGCGAAGCTGGCCGAGGCGGGATCGATCCCGGTGAAGCGCAGCGGGTTCGCGGTCTCGGATCCGGGCAATCGGCTGATTCCGGTGGCACTGAAGCAGCTCGACGCGGGGTCGCTGCCGCGGCCGCGCACGCCGGACTGGGCGAAGGTCGAGGAACTGCTCGGCATCGAGCTCAACAAGGCGCTGCAGGCCGGCTCCGGCGGCGGTGCGGCGCTCGACAATGCGGCGACGCAGGTCACCGCCTACCTGACCCAGGCCGGCTACTACAAGTAGCGGCCGCGGGTCGAAGGGCGGCAGATGGCGGAAACGGCCAAACTGGAAGGCCGCGTCAGGCGCAAGGACCGGCTGCAGGGGGCGGGGCTCGATCTGGCCCTGCCCTACCTGCTGCTGGCGCCTTGCGTGATGATCGTGCTCGGCGTGCTGGTCTATCCCCTGTGGAACGGCCTGCGCGCCAGCACGATGCTCTATCGCTACGGCAAGCCGATCGCGGATGTCGGCTTCGACAACTACATCCAGCTGTGGAGCGATCCGCAGTTCCTCAATTCGCTCTGGGTGACCGTCCGCTTCGTCGGCTTCTCGGTCGCCATCGAGACGGTTCTGGGCCTGGCCCTGGCGCTGTTCTGCCTGCGCGAGTTCCGCGGCATCCGGCTGCTGCGCACCATCCTGATCGTGCCGATGGTGATCACGCCGGTGGTGGTGGCGATCGTCTTCCGGCTGATCTATGCGAGCGATGCCGGCATGCTGACGGCATTCTCCGAGGCGCTGGGCGGTGGCCAGGTGCAGATCCTCGGCAACCCGCTGAAGGCCTTCATCGGCCTGGTGGTCCTCGACGTCTGGGAATGGACGCCGCTGATGTTCCTGATCCTGCTCGCCGGGCTGCAGTCCCTGCCGCAGGAGCCGTTCGAGGCGGCGCGGGTCGACGGCGCCGGCCCCTGGCGCACCTTCGTCGACCATACCTTGCCGATGCTGCGGCCGGTCCTGGCGATCGCTATCGTGCTCCGCACCATCGACGCCTTCGGGACCTTCGACCAGGTCTTCGTCCTGACCCATGGCGGCCCGGGCGAGGCGACGCGTCTGGTCTCGATCTACGGCTACGACACGTCGTTCAAGTTCCAGCAGACCGGCTATGCCGCGGCGCTGTTCGCGACCATCGGCCTGCTCATCCTGGCTTTCGCCATGTTCGCGGTGCGGATGCTGAAACGGGCAGGTCCGGAATGAGGAGGGCGCGGTGAACGGCGGCTGGAAGATCCCGGTGGCGCGCGGCGCGGTCATGGCGCTGCTGCTGGCGATCGTGCTCCTGCCGATCTACTGGATGGTCGCCGCCTCGTTCAAGTCGAACATGGAGATCACCCAGGACGGGACCCTCTATCCGCACGAATGGACCTTCGACAACTACCTGCACCTGTTCTCGCAGAAGGAGTTCGGCGCCTATCTCACCAATTCCGTGGTGGTCACCGTGCTGTCGGTCGTGCTGGCCCTGGTGGCGGGCTCGCTCGGCGCCTATGCGATCGCGCGGTTCCACCTGAAATACCGGCTCGAGCACAAGATCGGGCTCTCGCTGCTGACCCTGCGCATCGTGCCGCCGGTGGTGATCCTGATCCCGGTCTATCTGCTGATGCTGGACCTGAAGCTGCTCGACAGCTGGCTGGGCCTGGTCATCACCTATACGGCGTTCAACATCACCTTCTGCGTCTGGATGATGGAGAGCTTCTTCCGCGAGATCCCGGTCGATCTCGAGGAGGCCGCCATGGTGGACGGCGATTCGCGCTTCACCGCCTTCCGCCGGATCGCGCTGCCCCTGGCCGCGCCCGGCCTGGCGGCGACGGCGATCTTCGCGGTCATCGTCACCTTCAACGAATTCCTGTTCGCGCTGGCGCTGACGGCGACGCCGAATGCCATGACCATGCCGCGCGGCACGGCAACCCTGATCGGCCGCATCGACACCGACTGGGCCTCGATGTCGGCGGCCGGGGTCATCGGCGCGCTGCCGATCGTGGTCTTCGCGCTGCTGGTGCAGCGGCATCTCGTGCGCGGGCTGACCATGGGGGCCGTCAAATAGGCTGGCCGTGCCCTGCAGGCGCGGCGCCGCGCCTGCCGCCAGGCTGCGGCAGCGGCCGGAACCGGAGCGGAATTTCAGCAGATCGATTTTGATTGGGAAAGCTTGCGATGATTGACTTATGCCTGTTCGGCGCCGGACTGATCGGTTCGGTCCATGCCGGGAACCTCGCCCGGAACCCCCGTGCGCGGTTCCGCTACATCGTCGATCCGCGGCCGGAAGTCGCGGCACGGGTCGCCGCGCAGTACGGCGCGGAGCCCGTCGATACCGCGACGGCGCTTGCCGATCCCGGTTTGCATGGCGTGATGATCGCCTCGGCAACGAAGACCCATGCCGATATCGCGATGGCTGCCGCGGCGCAGGGCAAGGCGATCTTCTGCGAGAAGCCGATCGACCTCGATCTCCGGCGCACCGATGCCTGCCTGGCGGCGGTGCAGAAGGCCGGCGTCCTGTTCCAGATCGGGTTCAACCGTCGCTTCGATCCGAGCTTCCGCGCCCTGAAGCGCCGGCTGGACGCCAATGAGATCGGCGCCGTCGAGCAGGTCATCATTACCAGCCGGGATCCGGAGGCCGAGAGCGAGGAGGCGCTCGCGGCCGGCGGCGGCGTGTTCCGCGAGATGACGATTCACGACTTCGACATGGCTCGCAACCTGCTCGGCGAGGAGCCGACGGAGATGTTCGCGACCGGCTCCTGCCTGGTCTCCCCGGCCTATGCCAAGCTCGGCGACTACGACACGGCGATGTTCGTGCTGCGCACGGCATCGGGGCGGCAGTGCCACATCAACAACAGCGTCCGCGCCGCCTACGGCTATGACCAGCGCATCGAGGTGCATGGCGCGAACGGCATGCTGCGGGCCGGCAACCGCATGCCGACCTCGGTCGAGCTCTCGGACGGCCGGGCGGTATCGCGTGACAAGCCGCTGTATTTCTTCGTCGAGCGCTATGCGGACTCCTATGCGGCCGAACTCGACCATTTCATCGACTGCATCGAGCAGGGCCGGCGTCCGGATGTCGGGGCCGAGGACGGGCGCAAGGCGATGATCCTGTGCGAGGCCGCACTCGCCTCGGCCAAGTCGGGCCGCTTCGAGCCGATCCGTTTTTGAGACATAGAGGAAACCACAGGCCATGAAGATTGGGATGATCACCGACAGCCTCGGCATGCTGTCCTTCGACGAGATGCTGGCGGCGTCGGCGGAGCTCGGGCTGGAGACGCTGGAATTCGCCTGCGGCAACTGGTCTTCGGCGCCGCACATCAATCTTGAGGCGATGCTCGAGAGCGCGAGCGTGCGGCGGGAATTCGTCGCCAAGGTCAAGGACCACGGCCTGACCATCGCCGCCCTGAACTGCTCGGGCAATCCGCTGCATCCGGGCGAGAAGGGGGCGGCGCATCACCGCGTCACCCTGGGCACGATCAAGCTGGCGAGCATCATGGGCATCGATCGGGTGGTGATGATGTCGGGGCTGCCGGGCGGCCCGGGCGATGCCAATCCGAACTGGATCGTGACCGACTGGCCGCCGGAATGCCTCGAGATCCAGCGCTACCAGTGGGACGAGAAGATCTTCCCGTACTGGCGCGATCTCGTCGCCTACAGCAACAACCTCGGCATCCGCAGGCTGTGCCTGGAGCTGCACGGGCATCAGGCGGTCTACAACGTCTATACGCTGAAGCGCCTGCGCGACGTCGTCGGCGCGACGGTCGGGGCGAACTACGATCCCAGCCATCCGATGTGGATGAATGCCGACCCGCTCGCCGCCGTGCGGGCGCTGGGCGATGCCATCTACTACGTCCATGCCAAGGATACCCGGGTGGAGCCGGTGCCGGCCGGCATCGACGGCACCCTGGAGGCGCGCGAGGGCACGCGGATCGCAGAGCGCAGTTGGAACTACATCACCCTCGGCTACGGCCACGGCGAGACCTGGTGGCGGCAGTTCTGCACCGCTCTCAAGCTGGCGGGCTACGACGACGTGCTCTCGATCGAGCACGAGGACATGATGATGTCGCCGATGGAGGGGATGCGCAAATCGGTCGAGCTGCTGCGCAAGGTGGCGGTCAACCTTGCCTAGGAAGCCGCAAGGCCTGGCCGGGCGGCGCGCGGATTATCCCGAGCTCTGTGCCATCGCCTTCGACCATCGGGTGCAGCTGGAGCGGCTGGCGGATCGCCTCGGCCAGCCCCGCGCGCGCATCCCGGCGTTCAAGTCGCTGATCTACCGCGCCGGCCGCCGGGCCTTTGGCCATGACCGTGCCTTCGGCATCCTGCTCGACGACCGCTATGGCGGCGAGGTCCTGGATGCCGCGGCCGGGCAGGGGCATTGGGTGGCCCGTCCGGTCGAGCTGCCCGAGCGCCAGCCGCTGGAATTCGAGCACGGTCCGGATATCGCCGCGACCCTGCGGCGATGGCCGATCGAGCAGGTGGCGAAATGCCTGGTCTACCAGCATCCGGACGATTCCGAGGCCGTGCAGCTGGCCCAGGAGCGCCAGCTCGGCCTGCTCCTCGACGCCTGCAAGGCGGCCGGGCGGGAGCTGCTGCTGGAGGTGATCCCGGACAAGCGGCGGCCCGGCGATGCGACGGCGGTCACCGCGATCATGCGGCGCTACTACGAGCTTGGCCTGCGCCCGGACTGGTGGAAACTGGCGGCGCCGGAGACCGCCGAGGGCTGGCGGATGATCTCCGAAACGATCCGGGACGGCGATCCGCAGTGCCGCGGCGTGGTCCTGCTCGGCCTCGATGCGCCGGAGGCCGATCTCTCCGCCACCTTCGCGCTGGCCGGGCGCCAGCCGATCTGCAAGGGCTTTGCCATCGGGCGCAGCATCTTCTTCAAGACCGCCGAGGACTGGTTCGCCGGCGGTATCGACGATACCGCGGCCGTCGACCGGATCGCCGCCAGCTATGGCCGCCTGATCGAGGCTTGGCGCGGCGCCCGGGCTGCGGCATAACACGCGCAACGGAATCCATCATCCCCGCAACAGAGATCGAGAACCCGCTATGACCGTTCAACTTGGCATCAATCCCATCGGCTGGACCAACGACTGCATGCACTGGCTCGGCGACTTCATTTCGCTCGAGACCTGCGTCAAGGAGGTCCGCCAGGCCGGGTTCACCGGCGTCGAGCTGGGCCGGAAGTTCCCGCGCGACGCGAAGAAGCTGCGGCCGATCCTGGACCGGGCCGGGGTGAAGCTGGTCTCCGGCTGGTATTCCGCCGAGCTGATGCACCGCGACGTCAAGGACGAGATCGCGGCGATGCAGGATCACCTGAAGCTGCTGAAGGCGCTGGGCTCGCCGGTGATGGTCTTCGCCGAGACCACCGGCGAGATCATCAACAATGTCGGCGCCCCGGCCAGTGCGCGGCCGAAGTTGAAGGGTGCCGCGGAGTGGAAGGAGCTCGGCCGCCGCTTCACCGCGGTCGCCGACTACATGGCCGACCAGGGCGTGCGGATGGCGGTGCATCACCACATGGGCACGGTCATCGAGACCGCCGGCGACGTCGACCGGCTGATGGAGAATACCGGCGCCGCGGTCGGGCTGCTGCTCGATACCGGCCACATGACCTTCGCCGGCGGCGATCCGGTGAAGGTCGCCAGGCGCCATGCCAAGCGCATCGTGCATGTGCACTGCAAGGACATCCGGCGCTATGCGCTGGCGGCCTGCATCCGGCGCGACGTCAGCTTCTCGGCGGCGGTCCTGGCCGGCCTGTTCACCGCGCCGGGCGACGGCATCGTCGACTACCCGGCGCTGTTCAGGATCCTCGCCAAGGCCGGCTACAAGGGCTGGCTGGTCCAGGAGGCCGAGCAGGATCCGCGGGTGGCGCATCCCTATACCTATGCCGAACTGGGCCGTGCCCATCTGGCCCGGCTCTGCCAGGCGGCGAAGCTGAAGGTGGCGGCCTAGGATGGCGAAGCGGCTCCGCATCGGTCTCATCGGCAGCGGCTTCATCGCCCGCTGCCACGTCTACGGCTATCGCACGATGGTCTCGGTGTTTCCCGAGGCCGCGGCGTTTCCGGACTTCGAGATCGTCGCCGAGCTGACGCCGGAACTCGCGCGGTCGGCGGCGGAGCGCTTCGGCTTCCGCCGCCACACCGCCGACTGGCGGGCGCTGGTCGCCGATCCGGCGGTGGACATCGTCGACATCTGCGTCCCCAGCAACCTGCATCGCGAGATCGCCCTGGCGGCGATCGCCGCCGGCAAGCATGTCTATTGCGAGAAGCCGGTGGCGCTGAACGGCACCGAGGCGAGCGAGATCGCCGCGGCCGCCGCGCGGGCCGGGGTGAAGAGCCTGGTCGGCTACAGCTACCTGCGCAATCCGCTGGTCGGCCTCGCCCGGAAGCTGATCGCCGAAGGGGCGATCGGCGAGGTGGTGCATTTCCGCGGCGCCCATAACGAGGACTACATGGCGGATCCGGCGCATCCCTTCATCTGGCGCTGCGATCCGGCGATCGCCGGCCGGGCCGGGTCGCTCGGCGATCTCGGCAGCCATATCATCAGCATCGCCCGGCTGCTGGTCGGCGAGATCGCCGCGGTCTCGGGCCAGGCGACGACGGTGATCCAGGAGCGCGCGGTGAGCACCGGGGCCGGGGCTGAGGCGGGGGAGCGGCGCCGGGTCGGCAACGACGACCAGGCGCAGTTCCTGATCGAATTCGCCGGCGGCGCCACCGGCCATATCGAGTGCAGCCGGATCGCCACCGGCAGCCACATGGACATCACCTACGAGATCACCGGCACCCATGGGGCGATCCAGTTCGACGGCGAGCGGATGAACGAGATCCGGGTCTATTCCGACCGCGATCCCGAGGACCGGCGCGGCTTCCGCACGGTCTATGCCGGGCCGGCGCATCCGCCCTACGGCAATTTCGTGCCCGGGGCCGCCCATGGCCTCGGCTTCAACGACCACAAGGTGATCGAGGCCTACGAGCTGATGCAGGCGGTCGGCGCGGGTGCCCCGGCCTATCCCGATCTCGCCGAGGCGGCGCGGATCGGCCGGGTGCTGGATGCGGTGCTGCAGTCCGCCGACGAGCGGCGCTGGGTGAAGCCGGCCTAGGCCGCCGCCGGTTGAAGCGTCAGGTCGGCGCCGGCGGCCAGCGCCGGCCGGGTCACCACCGCCAGGGTCTGCGACACCCCCTTCGACGGCGCCGCGGTCAGCGGCGCGAAGGTGATCTCCAGGGCCGGATCGATGGCATGGGCGGCGGCGATGAACTGCGCCCGCGGCAGCGACAGGGAGAAGCGGGACAGGCGCTTGCGGGTCGCGGTCTCGGGGAAATGGATCAGCGCCTGGGCGCCGGGGCCGAGCAGGCCGAAGATCTTGCCGAGATAGTCCGCCAGGCGCCCGTCCGGCACCTTCGAACAGACATGCCAGGAGACGACGAAGCGCGGATGCTGGAAGCGCGCCTCGTTGAGCGAGGTCTCGCTGATCACCCGCAGGTTGGGACGCTTGCCGCGCAGCAGCGCCTCGGGGGCGGCCTTGACCCCGGCCAGGTAGAAGGCATCGGTGACGTCGAGGCCCCAGTAGCGCCCGAGATCCAGGTGCTCGATCAGCGGCAGGCCGAGGCGCAGGCTGCCGCAGCCGTAATCCACCACCACGTCATCCGGCTTCAGGCCGTGGCGCCGCAGGACGTCCAGCACCTCGGAGCGGCTGCGGACGGCGCGGGCCGCGGGCCCGAGGGCCGGATTGCCGCGGCCGGCAGCGATATTGCCCAGGACCTTGGCGACATAGAACTGCTCGAAGGGCAGCCGGGGATGCCGCAGCCGCCACAGCCAATAGGACAGGTGTTTCCGGTAGATCCGCCGCAATCCCAACTCGACTCTCCCACTTGCACGATTCCGGTGGCGGATCGGTCCCACCAGGTCCTGGTGTCACCGAGTTTCCTGTCATTCTCCTGACAGGTCGCGGGTTAACTTACGCTTGCATCCCGGCAATTGCGACGATTGCCGCGGGAGGCTCGCCGTTAGGTTGCTGACAGAAGCCCCTTGCCTTTGTCGCGGGAGGCTCCCACACTCCTACCAACACGGCAATCAGAGGAGGGCCAGGCGATGACCGTCGCTAGCATTCTCCGGGGCAAGCCGCAGCGCGTGATCGGGCTGCGGGAGACGCAATCCGTTACCGAAGCCGCCCAGCTTCTCGCCAAGGAAAACATCGGCGCCGTCCTGGTGACCGCCGCCGGCGGCGACATGATCGGCATCGTGTCGGAACGCGACATCGTGCGCGCCCTGGCCGCCCGCGGTGCCGGCATCGTCGAGCAGCCGGTCGCCAGCCTGATGACCAAGGACGTCACCTGCTGCGCGCCGGAGGATTCGGTCGCCAGCACCATGGCGCTGATGACGGCACGCCGGTTCCGCCACCTGCCGGTGCGCAAGGACGGCAAGATCATCGGCATGATCTCGATCGGCGACGTGGTGAAGCGCCGGGTCGAGGATGCGGAAAGCGAGGCGACCTCGCTGCGCGACTACATCGTCAATGCCTGATCGGCGCGGCGGGCGCCGGCTCAGGCCGGCGTCTCGATGCGCTCGCGCGGCATGACCACGCGCACCGTGGTGCCGCGTCCGGGACTGCTCGACACCTCGATCCGGCCCTGATGCATCTCGACCAGGTCCTTGCAGATCGACAGGCCGAGGCCGGTGCCTTCGCCCTGCTGCACGGCGCTGCGGTTGATCTGCACGAAGGGCTCGAAGATCCGCTCCACATCCTTCGCCGAGATGCCGATGCCGGTATCGTCGACGATGATCACCATGCCGCCGTCCTGGGCGCGGTCGATCCCCACCCGGACGGTGCCGCCGGGCTGGGTGAACTTCACCGCATTGGTGATCAGGTTGAGGAGGACCTGCTTCAGCCGCCGTTCGTCGGCGCGCAGCAGGGGCAGCTGCTGATCCACCGCAACCCGCAGGGTCACCGCGCCGCGGTTGGCGCGGTCGGACAGGATATGAGTGCATTGACGGCACAGGGCGGCGACGTCGACCGGCCGCTCGTCGAGCTTCACGGTGCCGGATTCGATCTTCGAATAGTCCAGGATCTCGGTGATGAGATCGTAGAGAATGCGGGCACTGTACAGGATGTCGTTGGCGTACTCGTTGATCTTGCGCAGTTCCGGCTGCGGCTGGGTGGCGATGCCGATCAGCTCGGAGAAGCCCATGATCGCGTTCAGCGGCGTGCGCAGGTCATGGCTCATATTGGCGAGGAATTCCGATTTCGCGCGGTTCGACTTCTCCGCGACCTGGCGCGCCTGCATCAACTGCGACTGGAAGTTCTTGCGCTGGGTGATGTCCTGGACCGTGCCCTCGTAATACAGCGGCTGGTCGGCGGCATCGCGCACCAGGCGGGCGTTCTCCGAGATCCAGATCCGCTCGCGGGTCTTGTGGCGATAGATCTCGGATTCGAAATTCGTCACCCGGCCGTCGCGGGCGACCAGTTCCTTGAAGGCCGCGCGCCGTGTCGGGTCGACATACCATTCCTGCGCGATGTCGCCGACCGAGGCGATCAGCTCCTGGGTGGTTTCGTAGCCGTTGATGCGGGCCAGGGCGACATTGGCGCTCAGCATCTTGCCGTCCAGGGAGGAGATGTAGATGCCCTCGAAGGCGTTGTCGAAGATGCTGCGGAACCGCGACTCCGCGTCGGTCAGCGCCTGCTGCGACTGAACCAGGGCGGTGACGTCGATCATGGTGCCGACGATCTGGATCTCGCCGGCCGAGCTGTTGAAGATCGAGGCGGATTCCGAGACCCAGAAGCGCGACCCGTCGCGCCGGCGCATCTCGGCGATCAGGTTGGAGACGCGGCCGGTGGCCTTCAGCTGCTCCGACAGCCGGGCGCGGTGGGTGGGGTCGACGATCGTGGTCTCCAGCCGGGCGCCGACTTCCGCGAGCATCTGCTCGGGCGAGGCGTAGCCGAACATCGTGGCCAGGGCGGAATTGAAGGAAACCGCCCGTCCGCCCAGCACGGTATGGAAGATGCCGATTTCCGCCCGGTCGAAGATGAGACGATAGATGGCATCCTGTTCCACTCGGGCGCTCCGGAGGGCTGGACTCGGGATCTCGCGGCCATTCTTACCGATTGGCGCTGGGGGCGGAAGGCCCGATGCCCCGGCGGGCGCAACTGGCATGGCGCTTGCGACATTAAGCCTGAGTTCAAGTGGAGAGGCTGCGGACCATGTCATTCCTGCCGGATTTCCGGGCTGAAACGGGAACGCGACCGGCAATTTCTGCCGGTAGGACGCCGTTCCCGGCCGCCGCATCGGCACCGGAGGTCCCGTCATGGTGACCTCGACGATCCTGTCCGGTCCCGCCGGCGGCACCGCTGCCGGCATCGATATCCGGCCGGAAGTCCTCGCCAGCATCCAGAAGGCGAGCCTCAATACCGGTGTCGATTTCTCCTACCTGATGGCCCAGGCGGCACGCGAGAGCAGCTTCGATCCGACGGCGGCGGCCACCACCAGCAGCGCCAAGGGGCTCTATCAGTTCGTCGAGCAGACCTGGCTTGCCGTCTTCAAGAAGCATGGCGCGGATTACGGCTACGGACAGCTGGCCGACCAGGTGAAGCACGGCGCTGACGGCCGCTACACCATCGCCAACGCCGCCACCCGCAAGGAGATCCTCGGGCTGCGGCGCAACCCGGAACTGGCCGCGGCGATGGCGGCGGAGCACGCCGCCGACAACAAGCAGAAGATCGAGGCCAAGCTGGGCCGCCCGGCATCGGCGACCGATCTCTATCTCGCGCATTTCCTGGGTCTTGCCGGGGCGCTGAAGTTCCTGCGCAACGCCGAGAGCTCGCCGGAGACCACCGGCGCCGCCCTGTTCCCCAAGGCCGCCGCTGCCAACAGCGCGATCTTCTATGACGGCACGGGAGCCGCCAAGACCCTGAAGCAGATCTACGCCAGCTTCGACGCCAAGATGGATACCGATACCGCGCTCTATGCCGGATTGGAAACCAGGAGCGGCGCGGCGGACCCGACCCAGATGGCCGATCTCGGCATCGTCGGCGGCGCCGGCGCGGTCGGCCAGACCCTGCATGGCTTCACCCGTCCGGGCGGCGTCCTCTCGCCCTTCCTGATGGTGACCCTGGCCGCCCTGCCGATCGGCCGCGAGGATGACGGCAACGGTACCGCCCGGTCCAACAACAGCCTGTGGGACAAGGGCCAACCGGCCAGCCGCTTCACCGCCAACCCGGCCGAATACCTGACCTGACGGATACCGGAGCGCGGGAGACGGCGGTGACTGGTTGGGTCAGGAGTCTCCCAGCGACTTCGCCAGTTCCACCAGGTCGATGAACTCGGCGCGATAGCCGCCGTCGTCGGTCCCGCGGGACTGGCGCGCCAGGTCGGCGATCTGGTCGTAGCCGAAATTCCCGAGATAGGTGCCGCCGCGCAGCAGCTGCCCGAAGGCGGCGACCGCCGCGGCGAAATCGAGGTCGGTCGCCGTCGGCGTCGGATCGTTCAGCTGCTCGGTGCGGAGCGGCGTCTCGATCAGCTTCGAGGCATCGCCCTCGGGCTCCTTGTAGCGCAGCCGCAGGAAGGCGAATTCGGCGGGCCGGATCGGCGCCGTGCCGGTCTCGGCCGGCGGCTCGGCGCCGTAGCGCAGCGGATCGACCGCCAGGCCCTTGGAACCCACCAGGGCGATCTCGTAGATCGCCGTCACCGTATGGCCGGCACCGATCTCGCCCGCATCCTTCCGGTCGTTGTTGAAGTCCTCGCGCTGCAATGCCCGGTTCTCATAGCCGATCAGCCGGTATTGCGCGACCACCGCCGGATTGAACTCGACCTGGATCTTCACGTCCTTGGCGATGGTCTGGATCGTGGCGCCGAGCTGATCGACCAGCAGGCGCTTGGCTTCCTTCAGGTTGTCGATGTAGCCGTAGTTGCCGTTGCCGACATCGGCCAGCTGCTCCATCAGCGCGTCATTGTAGTTGCCCTCGCCGAAGCCCAGGGTGGTCAGCGAGATGCCGGACTTGCGGCTGTCCTCGATCATCCCCTTCAGCTGGTCGATATCGGTGACGCCGACATTGAAGTCGCCGTCGGTGGCCAGGATGATGCGGTTGATGCCGCCCTCGATGCGGGCCTTTTTCGCGAGATCGTAGGCAAGCTGGATGCCTTCGCCGCCGGCCGTGCTGCCGCCCGCCTCCAGGCGCTCCAGGGCGTCGGCGATCTGGTCCTTGTCCTTGCCCGGGGTCGGTTCGAGGACGACGCCGGCGGATCCGGCATAGACCACGATCGACACCCGGTCCTGCTCGGTGAGCTGATCGCTGAGCAGCTTCATGCCGGCCTTCAGCAGCGGCAGCTTGTCCGGATCCGCCATCGAGCCGGAGACGTCGATGAGGAAGACCAGGTTCGCCGCCGGGCGCTGCGCCTTTGGCGGTTCATAGCCCTTGATGCCGATCTCGAGCAGATAGGTATCCGCATTCCAGGGCGACTTCACCACATGCGTGGTGGTCTTGAACGGGATGTCGGGCTGTCGCGGCGCCGGATAGTCGTAGCTGAAGTAGTTGATCATCTCCTCGACCCGGACGGCGTCCTTCGGCGGACGCTGGCCGTTCATCAGGAAGCGGCGGATATTGGCGTAGGAGCCGGAATCGACATCGATCGAGAAGGTGGAGACCGGGGCCTCGGCGACCTGCTTCACCGGACTGTCGCTGATCCCCCGATAGGTCTCGACGCTGTCCGGCGCCTGGGTGACCGGCACCGGGGCATAGACCTGATCCATCTGGGCGACGGGTTTCACCTTCGCGCCGGCGGGCGGTGCCGCCGGGACCGCCGTGCCGATGCTGACGGGCCCGTCGCCCTCGTCCTTCTTCAGCTTGTCTTCGAGCCCGACGATGGTCTGCGACTGCATGGGCTGGTTGGTATTGGCCGCCGTCTTCTCCGCCGCCTGATAGCGTTCGCAGCCGACGACCAGGAAGCCGGCGGCGATGGCGACGCCGAACAGATCCACTCTTTTCATTTGCCTTCCCCTTCTCTAAAAGTCCTGAAGTCCCGCAGCAACGAGACTTGATCCGCCGGCAAGGCGCCGCGATGGCTGGAATGCGGCAGGATCAAGGCGATATCGTGGATCGCAGATGCCGAATTCCGATCTTCAGGCCTGGCTGATCGAGCAGATCACCCGCAAGCCGGCGTTGGACGTCCTGTTCAACGGCTTCTGCAAGAAGCTGGCGCGTCAGGGCCTGCCGATCTGGCGCGTCAATATCGGCCTGGAGACGCTGCATCCGGCCGATATCGGTTTTTCCTTCGTCTGGCTGGACGGCGAGCTCACGGAGCGCTCCCGGGCCCGGCCGGGCATCCTGACCAGCACCGACTACCTGAACAGCCCGGCCCGCATCGTCGACGAGACCAACCGGCCCTTCCGCTGGCAGCTCGGCGAGGACGACCGCGGCATGGAGGTCCTGGTCAATCTGCGGGCGGAGGGGATGACCGGCTATGTCATGCTGCCGCTGCCCTTCCTGGACACGGTGCGGTCCGCCGCGCTGTCCTTCGCGACCCGGGCGCCCGGCGGATTCAGCACGGCGATGATCGCGGAGCTCACCGCCGCCACCACCCTGCTGTCGCCGCTGGCCGAGCGCATCGCCCTCAGGCGCGTGGCCCTCGACGCGCTGGCGGCCTATCTGGGGCCGACCGCGGCACAGCGCGCCTATAGCGGCCAGATCGAGCGCGGCGACCTGCAGACGATCCGCGCCGCGATCCTCGTCTCCGATCTGCGCGACTTCACCGCCTTGTCCGATCGCATGGACCGCCGGGCGATGGTCTCGCTGCTCGATCGCTGGTTTGCCGTGCTCGGCAGCGAGATCGAGATCCATGGCGGCGACATCCTGAAATTCATGGGCGACGGGCTGCTGGCCGTCTTCCCGGTGGGGGAGGATGCCGGCGCCGTCTGCGACCGGGCGCTCGACGCCGCTTTGGCCGCGTTGGCGGGGACCGACCGCCTGAATGCCGAGCTCGCCGCGGAGGGGATTGCGCCCCTGCGCTTCGGCCAGGCGCTGCATCTCGGCGACGTGGAATTCGGCAATATCGGCGCGGCGCGGCGGATCGACTTCACCGTCATCGGGCCGGCGGTCAATCAGGCCAGCCGGCTCCAGGACCAGACCAAGATTTTGCGGACACCGATCGTCACCTCGGCTACCTTCGCCGCAGCGGCCGGACGGCGGCTGCGCTCGCTGGGGCGGCATGTCCTGCGCGGCGTCGCCGATCCGGTCGAGATTTTCGCGCCGCTCTAGAGGTTGGGCCCGCCGCCATGTCGCTGATGCGCCAGTTCCACCGCTATGCCCCGGTCGATTTTGCCGCCTACCGGCAGTTCGTCGTCGCGGATAGCCATGTCGGCTGGATCGCCCCGGATTTCGCCCTGGAGCTGGCGGAATTTCCCCATGTCTTCGCGGTCGACGAGGCGGTCGTTGCGGTGCAGCCGCGCCTCGACGACGGCGAGTCCCGCAGCGCGGCGGTGGCCGAGGTGCTGGAGATCCTGCGCCGGCGCGGCCGGGTGCCGGGCTGGCGCGACGAGCTCTACCCGGTGGGGCAGGGGTTCCATGCGCCGGTGCTGATGCGGATGGAGCGCGCCGCCTCGCCGCTCTTCGGCCTGCTGACCTATGGCGTCAATCTCAACGGCTATGTCGGGCGCGGCTACGCCATGAGCATCTGGATCGCCAGGCGCGCGGCCAGCAAGCAGATCGACCCCGGCATGCTCGACATGATCGTCGGCGGCGGCCAGCCGGCCGGCATGACCCCCTGGGACAACCTGATGAAGGAATGCCGGGAGGAGGCGGGCATGCCGCCGGATCTCGCCCGCCAGGCGCGGCCGGCCAGCCTGATCACCCTGATGTTTCCCGCCGCCGAGGGGCTGCGCATCGGCCTGCAGTTCAACTACGATATCGCGCTGCCGAGGGATTTCGCGCCGACGAACACCGACGGCGAGGTCGCGGGCTTCCAGCTGGTGCCGGTGAGCGAGCTGATCGAGAGTTTGAAATCGAAGGACGAGTTCATGTTCGATGCCGCCGTGGCGAATATCGATTTCCTGGTGCGTCACGGGCTGGTCGGTCCGGAGGATCCGGACTATCTCAACCTCATCCGCAACCTCCGCCAACCCACGCCCTTCGCCGCATGAGCCTCCTGGAGCGCATCGAGGCCTGCCACCGCCACGATCTCGGCCGCTTCCGGGCGTTCCGGGTCGGCGGCGAGCGCCTGGGCTTCGTCCGCCACGACCTGGCGCTGGAATGCGCCAAATTCCCCAGCGTCTTCACCGTCGAGGCGAACGCGGTGAAGGTGAAGGACCATCTCGCCACCTTCGATCTGCGCACCGCCGCGATCGACACCGTGGTTAGGGAACTGTTCGCCCGCGGCGTCATCGCCGGCTGGCGCAACGAGATCTTCCCGGTCGCCCCGGCCTATGGCAAGCAGCCGCTGTTCGACCTCGAACGCGCCGCCGTGCCGTTCTTCGGCGTCAAGGCCTATGGCGTGCATCTCAACGGCTATGTGCGCGACGGCGACCGGCTGAAGCTCTGGGTCGGGCGCCGGTCCGCCGACCGGCCGATCGAGCCCGGCAAGCTCGATCATCTGGTCGCCGGCGGCCTGCCCAGCCTGATGTCGCCCTTCGACAACCTGATCAAGGAGGCGGCCGAGGAGGCGGGCATCCCCAAGGAGCTGGCACGCCGCGCCCGGGCCGCCGGCGCCCTCGGCTATCGCATGGAGCTGAACGGCCATCTGCGCGACGATACGATCTTCGTCTACGACCTGGAACTGCCGGCCGATTTCCAGCCGCGCAACCATGACGGCGAGATCGCCGATTTCCGCCTGCTGCCGCTGGAGGAGGTCGAGACCATCATCGCCACCACCGACGCCTTCAAGTTCAACGTCGGTTTGGTGGTCGTCGATTTCATGATCCGGCACGGCCATATCGCGCCGGAGCGGGCCGATTACTGCGATTTGGCCCTCGCTCTGGCGAACGGCAAGGCGCGCTAGTTCGCCTCGGCGGTGGCGCTGCTGACCGGCGGGTCGAAGATGCCGGCCTGTTCGATCATCTTTGTCGAGCCGTGATAGATCATGCTGACGGCGACCCAGAGGATGACCACGAGGCCGAGATAGGCGACCCAGGGATAGCGCTTCAGCATATGGGCGATGGCGCTGGCGGCGATGCCCATCAGGCCGACCGAGAGGGTGAGGCCGACGATCAGCACCCATTGATGATGCTGCGCCGCGCCGGCGACGGCGAGCACGTTGTCCAGCGACATCGAGACGTCGGCGATGACGATCTGGACGATCGCCTGGCGCATGGTCTTGCCGGGTGCTGCGCCCGGCAGGGCCTCGAGCGGTTCGGCCAGCTCAAGCTGTTCCTTGCGGCTCAGCGTCTGCCGGTGGGCCGCCTCCTGCAGGCGCTCGCGCCGCATCTGCGCGAGCTCGCGCCAGAATTTCCAGCAGACCCAGAGCAGCAGCAGGCCGCCGCCCAGCACCAGGGCGCCGCCGAAAGACAGCAGCACGCTGGTGATCAGCGCGAACATGATGCGCAGGACCGTCGCGGCGATGATGCCGATGAGAATGACCTTGCCGCGCTGATGGCGCGGCAGGCCGGCAGCCGCCAGGCCGACGACGATGGCATTGTCGCCGGCCAGGACCAGATCGATCATGATGACCTGGCTGAGCGCGACCAATTCTGGGATGAGACTATGAAAATCGAACATGAATCGCGCTTGAGACTCGAGCCCCCCTGTTTACACCAGCAGCAGGTGAAAAGCCCAGCCGGGTACCGTGTCCTGGCGCCCTAATCGGCAAAACCCGCAAGTCTCCGGACCTCCCCCGAGGTCCTGCCCTGGGCGCGCAATGCTCGAATCCCGACGGCTCCATCGCGTTTCGACAGCCGCTCGCCCACGGCGTTGGTCAAGAGCAGGTGGTGCCTGTAGTCCGGGGTTGCAAGACCCAATAGCCCTTAAATCAGTCGGTGAATGTGGGTGGCCGGGAACAGATCGAGCCCGCGTGTGACCAATGTCACACCTTGGAGATCATCGTCATGGGTGACGCAGAGGTGATAGCTCGCCGGAATGTCGCGCCGCGCCAGGACGACGTCGCCCAGGAGGTCGGGCCGGGCCTCGACCCGGCCGCGTTCGGCATCGCAAAAATGCAGCGGCCCGGTCAGCGCTTGCGCCTTGGCGACATCGAGCCGCAGGGCATAGGGATCGCCATGCCCGCGGCGGGCCTCGGCCAGGTCCCTCGGCAGGGTCCGGCAGGTGCCGGGATAGAGCGGCCCATCCGGGCCGGGCGAATTTCCCTGCGGCGCACTCGCCGCTTCGGCGATGTCCTTGCGCGAACAGAAGCAGGGATAGAGCACGCCCAGCGCATCGAGGCGGGCCAGGGCGCGGCGATAGTCGTCGAAATGCGCCGATTGCCGGCGCACGGGACTTTCCCAATCGAGGCCCAGCCAGGCCAGGTCCTCGTAGATCGCGGCCTCGAATTCCGGCCGGCAGCGCCCGGTGTCGATGTCCTCGATCCGCAGCAGGAACCGCCCGCCGGCGGCGCGGGCCGCCTGCCAGCCGATCAGCGCCGAATGCGCATGGCCGAGATGCAGCAGGCCTGTCGGGCTGGGTGCAAATCGGGTAACAATCGGCGGGGCATGGCGTGCGGACATGGCGAAAACTGTTAGAGAAGATCAGACCCGGCTGCAACTGGCCCTCGACCATCTGGCGGGGGTCGACCGGCATATGGCCCGCGCCCTGGCCGAGATCGGTCCGCCGCCGCCGCGCGCCCAGCCGGCCAGCTTTGCCACCCTGATGCATGTGATCGTCGCGCAGCAGGTCTCGACCCATGCCGCCCGCGCGATTTCCCAGCGCCTGACCGATCGCGTGGGGACCCTGCTGCCGGACAGTTTCCTCGCCCTCGGCGACGACGACCTGCGCGCCGTCGGCTTCTCGCGCCAGAAGGTGATTTATGGCCGCGACCTCGCCGCCGCCTTCGCCGACGGGCGCCTGGCGATTCCCAGGCTCCGGCGCCTCGACGACGAAGCGGCGATCGCCGCCCTGTCGGCGGTCAAGGGCATCGGCCGCTGGTCGGCCGAGGTCTTCCTGCTGTTCAGCCTGCAGCGCCCCGACGTGATGCCGGCCCAGGATCTCGCGCTGATGGTGGCGGCCCAGCGGCTGAAGCGCCTCAAGGCGCGTCCGACGCCCAAGCAGCTGCTGAAGATCGCCGAGACCTGGCGGCCCTATCGTTCCTATGGCGCCCGCATGCTCTGGCACTATTATCGCAACGGCGCACCACTGCCACTGACTGCAAAAGGGAAGCACGATGCTCAATCTTGAAGGACCATCACGCCCGCCGGCCTCCGGCGGCAAGGCGAAGAATCTGGTGGTCTTCCTGCACGGCTACGGGTCCAGCGGGTCGGATCTGATCTCGCTGGCGCCCTATTGGGCCGAGATCCTGCCCGACACCGAATTTCTCTCGCCGAATGCGCCGTTCCCCTGCGAGATCAATCCCTATGGCTACCAGTGGTTCGGCTTCGAGGACCGCGCCCCGGACATGCTGCTGGGCGCGGCGCGGACGGCCGCCGGGATTCTCGATGCCTTTCTCGATGCGGCGCTGCGCGAGCGCGACCTCGCCGACCGGGCGCTCGCATTGGTCGGATTCTCCCAGGGGACGATGATGTCGCTGCATGTCGGCCCGCGTCGCGCCGCTGCGCCCGCCGCCATCGTCGGCTATTCCGGCTCGCTGATCGCGCCGGATACGCTTGCCGCCGAGGCGCGGTCCAAGCCGCCGGTGCTGCTGGTCCACGGCACCTACGATCCGGTGGTGCCCTTCACCTCCCTGGGCGAGGCGGAAGCGGCCCTGCAGGCGGCGAAGATCCCGGTCGTCACCGAGGCCCGGCCGGGTCTCGTCCATTCGATCGATCCGGTCGGCCTGCAGAAGGGCGGCGCCTTCCTGCGCGACCGTTTCGCCAAGGTCACGGCCTAGCCCCGCGTGTCACGCCGCGCGGTGTCGAGACCCGGATTTGCGGCCTCGCGCAGCCATGACAAGATCGTGAAACGGATTTGCCCAGACCGCCCAGATCTTGTGTTTTTTGGCGAAGCCGACTATTTGTTAAGGGTGCAAAGCGACGGGAAACCGCGGATGCGCGGGCCGGTCGCGGGAGTGCGGCTGAATGATGGCTTCGCCTGAAACCTGCCCCGCTTTGGTGCTCAACGCCGATTTCCGGCCGTTGAGTTATTTCCCGTTGTCCCTCTGGTCCTGGCAGGAAGCGGTGAAAGCGGTCTTCCTCGATCGCGTCCAGGTGGTCTCCCAATACGAGCACGTGATCCACAGTCCGAGCTTCAGCATGCGGCTGCCTTCGGTGATCTCGCTGAAGGAGTTCGTGCCGCAGGAGCGCCGCCCGGCCTTCACCCGGTTCAATGTCTTCCTGCGCGATCGTTTCCGCTGCCAGTATTGCGGCCACCATCACCCGACCCACGACCTGACGTTCGATCACGTGGTGCCGCGCTCCAAGGGCGGCCGCACCACCTGGCAGAACGTCGTCACCGCCTGCCAGACTTGCAATCTCCGCAAGGGAAACAGGTTGCCACATCAGGTCCATATGCATCCCAGGCGGAGGCCGTTCCAACCGACGACCTTCGAACTCCAGGAAAACGGCCGAGCCTTCCCGCCAAACTATCTCCACCAGAGTTGGCGGGATTTTCTTTACTGGGACAGCGAACTCGACGCCGGCTGAGGCGCGGCTAGCGCAGCGGCCAGTCCATCGCCGAGCGGCTGCGTTGCGGCCCCGAATCGCTGCTGTCCAGGCCGATGTCCCGCAGCAGATAGCCCGAGACCGTCTCCGGCCGCAGCGGCGTCGGCCGGCCGGCCGCCCGGTCCAGCAGGCGGTTGACCAGGGTTTGCAGCCAGGTGGTGCCGGCGGACCGTGGAAACTGGGTCAGGGGCCGGCATTCCATCGCTTTGTCCATTTCCGTTCCTCCGGTGAAAGACCAAGGGTCATTGATGCTGATGCGATGAATTTGGTCTCGACAACGAAGCAAGACAAAGCGATTGTCAGAGGATATACATAAGTAGGCCTTATGGATATACGATGCCGAATTTGCCCCCTCTCGCCGCCATCCGCGCCTTCGAGGCCGCCGCCCGCCATGGCAGCTTCACCAAGGCGGCCGCCGAACTGGGAATGACCCAGGCGGCGGTCAGCTATCAGGTGAAGTTGCTGGAGGACCGGCTGGGAATGCCCCTGTTCCTGCGCCAGGCGCGCAAGGTGGTGCTGTCCGAGACGGGGAGGCGTCTGGCGCCGCCGGTCGCCGAGGCCTTCCAGCGGCTCGAGGGCGCCTTTGCCAGCCTGCGCGAGACCTCGGAGAGCGTGCTGACGATCACGGCGGTCCACACCTTTGCCAGCAACTGGCTGGTGCCCCGTCTCGGCGCCTTCCAGATGGCGCATCCGGACATCGCCGTCCGGCTCGAGGTCTCGACCCGGACCGTCGATCTCCACCGCGAGGACTACGATATCGGCATCCGGGGCGGGCGGGGCGTCTGGCCGGGGGTGGTGTCCCACCGGTTGATCCCGATGCAGTTCACCCCCCTCTGCAGTCCGGATTTCCTGGCCCGCCACGGTCCCATCGAGCAGCCCTCCGACCTGATGCGGGTGACCCGCCTCGACACCCACGATGCCTGGTGGCCGATCTGGTTCGCCGCCGCCGGCCTGCCGGAGCCGGCGCGCCCGGCAATCCCCAATATCAGCCTCGACGTCCAGGCGATGCTGGGCTCGGCGGCGGTGTCGGGCCAGGGCGTCGCCATCCTGACGCCGGCCCTGTTCGCTCCGGATATCGCCGCCGGGCGCCTCGTCCAGCTGTTCGGCCTGGTTGCCACGGACGGCACCGGCTATTGGCTTGCCTATGCCGACGAGCGAAAGAAATCGAAAAAAATCAGAGCCTTCCGCGACTGGATTCTGAAGGAAGTTGAAGCTGGAAATGGCCCGGGCTGATGTCCTTGCCGGATCGCCCGCCAGGCAGTAGAAGGCGCTGCCCTCTCCGCGGTCGAGCACCATGAAATCCCTGAAGAACTGGATCTGCCTCTTTGCCGGCTTCGGCTGTTTCGGCCTCGGCATCGCGCTGATGGTGCGTGCCAATCTCGGCCTCGGTCCCTGGGATGTCTTCCACCAGGGCCTGGGCTTCCGCACCGGCATCACCATCGGCACCGCCGGCGTCCTGACCGGCGCCGTCATCCTGCTGGGCTGGATCCCGCTCCGGGAAAAGCCCGGATTCGGCACGGTGCTGAACGTCCTCACCATCGGCCCGGTCTGCGATCTCTGCCTGCTGTTCATCCCGGACGGCGAGGGGCTGGCATTGCGCTGGGCGATGCTGCTGGGCGGCGTCGTCCTGACCGCGATCGGCAGCGCCCTCTATCTGCCGACCAGGCTGGGGGCGGGGCCGCGCGACGGGCTGATGATGGGGCTTCACCGCCGGTACAAGCTTTCGATCCGCCTGGCGCGGACGGTGGTCGAGCTCTGCGCCCTGGGCTTCGGGTGGTGGCTGGGCGGGACCGTGGGCATCGGCACCCTGGTCTTTGCCCTCGGGATCGGCCCCACCATCCAGTTCATGCTCGGCGTGGTGAAGAGGATCGGCCTGTTCCGCTGAGGTTGGCCGGCGCCGGCTAGGCCTTCCGGCGCACCGCCAGGATGCCGGCGACGACGATCATGACCATTCCGGCAACCGCAATGGCACCCGGTCTTTCACCGAAGATCAGGATGCCCCAGAGGCTGGCCAGGGCCACATAGGAGAAATCGAAGGTGGCGACGGTCGCCGGCGGCGCCACCTGATAGGCGATCGCGGCGCCGATGCTGCCAATGATCGTGGCGACGCTCAGCAGCGCCATGGACAGCCATTCGGTAGAACCCATGGCGGACCAGGCGCCGAACAGGAAGGTTGCGGCGGGGCTGCCGTCGCCCATCGGCCCGGCCACGGCCAGGATCAGGGTCGCCACGGTGCCGACCAGGACGAAGGCGCAGTTGAGGCTCAGCGACAGGATGAGCGGGTGCTCCTCCCGGCATTTGGTCCGGGTGAGAATCATTGCCAGGGCATAGAGGATGGCCGACAGCAGCGGCAGCAGGGCATAGGCGTTGAAGGAACTGGCATCCGGGTTCAGCACCAGCAGCACGCCGACGAAGCCGAGGAAGATCGCGCCCCAGCCCTGCAGGTCGATCCGGTCGCCGATGAACAGCGCGGCAAAGAGGGTGATGAAGATCGGCAGCGTGTAATAGACCGCTGCGGCAATGCCCAGGGCGAGATGAGTCAATCCGGCATAGAAAGCCACCCACATCAGGGTGAGGAGAAGGCTGCGCAAGGCCGTCCAGCCCGGCTGCCGGGGCAGGCGAAGCTCGCCTTTTCCCCGCAGCCGGATGATAGCGACGAGGACCGGTATCGCGATCAGCGAGCGGAGGATGAAGATCTGCCAGAGCACGAAGCTGGCGCTGAGGAGCTTGATGGCCGCATCGCCGAGCGACAAGGCTAGGTCCGTCCCGATGATGACGGCGATGCCCAGCTTCACATTGTCGGCGGCAATCGCTTTGGTCGCGGGCATTGGCAGCCATCCCCCGGGCCGGACCTCGAACCGGGTCCCAGCCTAGGTCGTCCGCAAGGGATCGTGCCGCTGAATTGCGCCGGGAGCCGGCGCGGATCGGCTAGTGGTTGACCTGGGCGATCAGCTGGCGGCCGGTCTCGGTCAGCTTGCAGACCAGCCAGTCCGGCTTCAGCGGGTTGGTGAACCAGGGCTCGGCCCAGCCGTGGTCGATGCAGGAGCGGATCGTGCGCTCGCTGATCTTCTGTCCCCATTTATCGAACAGCGGCAGCTTGCCGCCGGGCTGGTCAAGTCCGCGCGCCAGCCAGGCCAGCTGGGCTTCGGTGGGCTGCTCCGTCGTCGCAGCTAAGGTCATTCCCCGTGACATCGTTCCCCTCGATGTATGATGGGAGGATAATACATAAATTTCTTTCAAAAGCCAATAGTTATTGGATGAAGCTACGAAAATAGGCGAGGTATCTCGATGGCAGGGCACCGGTTCATCACCACCTTGAGCCCGGCAGCTCTGGCTTTGGTGGCGGCCGGGATATGCTCGACCCCCAGCTGCATCCAGACGGTCTTGGCCCCGATCTCGATGGCCTCTTCGGCCGGAGCCCCGGCATCGGCCGAATTGCGGAAGATGTCGACCATGTCGATCTTGCCGGTAACCGCCTGGGGGATCGCCGTCAGCGAGGCATAGACCGTCTCGCCGTTCAGCTTCTGCCCGGCGAGGCCGGGATTGACCGGGATCACCTTGTAGCCCCGGCGCTGGAGGAACTTCATCACCCCATGGCTCGGCCGCTCCGGCTTCGGACTGGCCCCGACCAGGGCGATGACCTTGGTCTCGTTCAGGATGCCGCGCAGGAATGCGTCGTCGTAATGCTCGTCCATCTTTCCATCCATCTGTTGACCCGGTTCGTCGCCGCCAGACCTAGCAGCCCTTCCAGGACGGCGCCCGCTTGCCCAGGAAGGCGTCGATCCCTTCCGCGGCATCCAGGGCCATCATGTTCTCGGCCATCACCTCGCTGGCATAGGCATAGGCCCGGTCGAGGTCGAGTTCGGCCTGGCGGTAGAAGGCCCCCTTGCCGATCTTCAGGGTCAGCGGCGACTTGTCGGCGATCGTGGCCGCGAGGGCCCGGGTCTCGGCTACCAGCGTCTCGCCCGGCACCGCGCGGTTGATCAGCCCGATCGTCACGGCCGTCGCCGCATCCACCATCTCGCCGGTCAGCAGCATCGCCATCGCCTGCTTGCGCGGCACGGCACGGGTGAGGGCCACCATCGGGGTGGAACAAAAGAGCCCGATATTGACTCCGGGCGTCGCGAAACGGGCATCGGTGCTCGCCACCGCAAGATCCGCCGTCGCCACCAGCTGGCAGCCGGCGGCGGTGGCGATGCCATGGACCTGGGCGATGACCGGCTGCGGCAGACGGGTAAGGGCCAGCATGACCTCGCTGCAGCGGGTAAAGACCCGGTCGTAGAAGTCGCGGGTGGGATTGGCGCGCAGTTCCTTGAGATCATGGCCGGCGCAGAAGGCGGGGCCGGCGCCGGCGAGGATCACCGCCTTCACCGTGCGGTCCCCGGCGATGCGGCCAAGCTCGGCCGTCAGCGCCTCGAGGAGGTCGATCGAGAGCGCGTTGCGCTGGGCCGGCCGATTCAGGGTGAGGCGGCAGATGCCCGCCTCGTCGTCGCGGAGCAGGCTGGGGGCATTGGTCTCGCTGGTCATCGCGCCTCCGGAAATCCTGGCTGCAGGATGGGCTATTTTTCCGCGGCGATGAAGATGTAATCGCCGCGGGAACCGTCGGTCGCGGCGGCGATCCCGGCAAAGCGGCCCTGCTCGATATCCTCGGTCAGCCGCGCCAGACCGGTGCCGACTTCCTCGGCCAGGTCATAGGCGGCGAAGCTGGAGATGTTCGCCCGCACCCTGGCATCGAAATAGAGATCCGGGCGCCGCTTGCCGCAATAGAGCATCAGGTCGACCGGGTCCTCCGGCACGTCGAAGGCCTCCTGGGCGACGATGCGCAATCCGCCGGCCGCGAGAGCCGCCGCGATGCGGTCGAGGTCCGGCATCTGCAGCGTCGCCCGGCGCATCAGTTCCGGGAAATAGGCGTTCAGCCAATAGGCCCGCATCTGCTCCGGCAGCGCGGTGAAGATGACGACCCGGCTGCCCGCGGCCAGGACCCGGGCGAGGTCGCGGAACACCGCCGCGAGGTCGGTGAAATGATGCAGGGCCATGACGCAGATGGCGCCGCCGAAGGCGCCGGCGCGGAACGGCTGCTGCTCGGCCAGGGCGGCGATCCAGGGCAGCTGCTGCGCCTTGGCCGTGGCCCGGCGCAGCATCAGCGCGGTGCGGTCGAGGCCCAGCACCGGGATGCCGCGGGCGGCGAAGGCGATCGCATAGTTGCCGGTGCCGCAGCCGAGATCGAGGACCGGCTTGTCCCCGACCGGTCCCAGCAGGCGGACCAGCGTATCGGTGATCCCGGCATCCGCGCGCCGCGTGCCGTCATAGCTCCGGCCGATCTGCCGGAACAGGCTCTTGGTCGGGTCGGTCATCGGCCGATGAGCTGCAGGGTCGCGCGGAACAGCAGGCTGTTGGCTTCGCCGAGGCCGCGGGTGATGGAGAAATGGTGCTGGCGGGGGAGGACCATGAGCTGCGAGGTGACGCCTTCCTTGAGCAGTTTCGCGTGGAACCGGCGGGACTGCTCGATCCAGAGTTCCGGCTCGCTGCCGCCGACCGCGACGAGGCAAGGTGCCTTCACCTGTATAGCCAAGTTCTGCGGGCTGAGGGCGGCGATTTCCGCCGGGCTGAGATGCACGTCGTCGCGCACCTGGATGCGCGGGATCGGCGCGAGGTCATAGATGCCGGTGACCAGCACCGCGCCGGCGATGAAGCCGGCGGGAAGGCTGTCGCCCGGCCAGTCATGGGTCAGCATCAGCGCCGCGAGATGGGCGCCGGCGGAGTTTCCAGCCAGGACGATCCGGGCGGAATCGCCGTTGAACGCGGTGGATTCACCGTGGATCCACCGGACGGACTCGCGGATTTCCCGGACCAGGACCGGCAGGGTCACGGTCGGGCAGAGGTCGTATTCCACCAGGACGACGGCGAAACCCGCGGCAACGAGGGGTTCGGCGATGAAGCTGTAATGGTCCTTGGACAGCCCCCGCCAGTAGCCGCCGTGAAAAAAGACCAGGACCGGGCTGCCGGGCCTTGCCGCCGGAAAGACATCCAGGACCTGCCGCGGCCCCGGTCCATAGCGCTGGTCGCGGCGATGGGGGAGACGGGCGCGGACGGCGGCGCTGAGCCGTTCGTCCTCGGACAGCCAGGTTTCGTGGTCGGGCACGGCGAGGCGCGGCATGAAATGCTGGGTCATTTCCGCATCGGAAAGCCGCTCGTAACCGCCCTCGGGCATCGGAGACCTGCCAATAACTCATTGATTTTCTGCATGATTGCGGAGGTGGCCGGAAAAGTCCAGAAATCCGGGCATTAATCGGACGGTATCAGGATACCGAAACATTAAGCTATTGAAATTGCTTGTATTTACCACGAGCATTCGGCACAAACCGGTTGACACCACCGGCGGCGCCCACTATACACCGCACCGACCCGCGGGAAGCCGTTCCCGTGCGTAACCGAAAGCTTGAGTGAGAGCCATGAAGACCTATTCCGCCAAGCCGGCAGATATCGTCAAGAAGTGGGTCCTGATCGATGCCGAAGGCGTCGTTCTCGGCCGACTGGCGTCCATCATCGCCAATCATCTGCGCGGCAAGCACAAGCCCACCTTCACCCCGCATATGGATTGCGGCGACAATGTCATCGTCATCAACGCCGACAAGGTGCAGGTGACCGGCAACAAGCTCGCCGACAAGGTATTCTACTACCACACCGGCCATCCCGGCGGCATCAAGGAGCGCACCTGGGGCAAGATCCTCGGCGGCGCGCATCCGGAGCGGCTGATCGAGAAGGCGGTGGAGCGCATGGTCCCGCGCGGTCCGCTCGGCCGGGCGCAGATGAAGAACCTCCGCGTCTATGCCGGCACCCAGCATCCGCATGAGGCGCAGCAGCCGGTCGTGCTCGACGTCGCGAAGATGAATCCGAAGAACAAGAGGGTCGCGTAATCATGGCTACGGAAAACCAGCGCATCACCGATCTGAAGGATCTCGGCACCGCGACCAAGGCGGTCGGTCCGGCCGGCGCCTCGGCCGAAGCCGCGCCCAAGCACGAGCGCAAGGTCGACGCCCAGGGCCGCGCCTATGCCACCGGCAAGCGCAAGAACGCCATCGCCCGCGTCTGGCTGAAGCCGGGCAGCGGCAAGGTGACGGTGAACGGCCGCGACATCACGGTCTATTTCGCCCGCCCCGTGCTCCGCATGGTCATCAACCAGCCCTTCGGCATCGTCAACCGGGCCGGCCAGTTCGACGTCGTCTGCTCGGTCACCGGTGGCGGCCTCTCCGGCCAGGCCGGCGCGGTGCGTCACGGCATCAGCAAGGCGCTGACCTACTTCGAGCCCGACCTGCGCGGCGCCCTGAAGCAGGAAGGCTTCCTGACCCGCGACAGCCGTACCGTCGAGCGCAAGAAGTACGGCCGCGCGAAAGCCCGCCGCAGCTTCCAGTTCTCGAAGCGCTAAACGCCCCGACATCACGTTCGGCAGGAGGGCCGCGGGGCAACCCGCGGCCCTTCGCGTTGGTGCGCGTATCGATATCGTCGCTTGATCGCCGGTGTCGTCTCCGCTAGCAAACTAGGATAGGGTTTCCGGGAAGGGGAAAAGCGTGGCCAAGGCCAGGATCTTCATCGACGGCGAGGCGGGGACGACGGGGCTGGGCATCCGCGAGCGGCTGCTGAAGGTCCCCGGCGTCGAGTTGAAGAGCCTCGCCGGGGAGAAGCGCAAGGATCCCGCCGCCCGGCGCGCCCTCATGGCCGAGGTCGACCTGGTGGTGCTCTGCCTGCCGGACGACGCGGCGAAGGAATCGACGGCGCTGGCAGGCGAGCTCGGCGCCAAGGCGCCGAAGCTCCTCGATGCCAGCACCGCGCATCGCGTGGCACCCGGCTGGGTCTACGGCTTCGCCGAACTCGAGCCCGGCCAGGCCCAGCGCATCGCCGGGGCGAAGCAGGTTGCCAATCCCGGCTGCTACCCGACCGGCGCCGTCGCCCTGCTGCGGCCGCTGATCGACGGCGGGTTCCTCGCCGCCGACCATCCGGTCACCGTCAATGCGGTCAGCGGCTATTCCGGCGGCGGCAAGGCGATGATCGAGGCGCATGAACGAGATTACGGACCGGCCTTCGAACTCTACGCGCTCGGCCTGGAGCACAAGCATGTTCCGGAGCTGATGCACTATGCCAAGCTGACGCGGCGGCCGATCTTCGTGCCCTCGGTCGGGCATTTCCGCCAGGGCATGCTGGTCTCGATCCCGCTGCATCTCGACACCCTGGCGAAACATGCGACCGGCGCCGACCTCCGTGCGCTGCTCGGCGACTATTACGCCGATGCCGCCCTGGTGCGGGTGATGGAATCCGAGAGCGACGGCAAGCTCGAGCCGGAAGCGCTCAACGATACCGACAACCTGGAACTGCGCGTCTTCGCCAACGAGAAGCGGCATCAGGCGGTGCTGGTGGCGCGGCTGGACAATCTCGGCAAGGGCGCCTCCGGGGCGGCGGTGCAGAACATCAAGCTGATGCTGGGACTGGGCTAGGGCGCGATAGATGCCCGCGCTCATCATGCCCCATCACGGGATCGCGCCGAAGATTGCCACGGGCGTCTTCGTCGCCGATACCGCGGTGCTGATCGGCGATGTCGAGATCGCCGAGGGTGCCAGCATCTGGTTCGGCTGCGTCCTCCGCGGCGACGGCAACAGCATCCGGATCGGACCGCGGACCAACATCCAGGACGGCACCATCATCCACGTCAATCACGAGCGCGACGGCGCCGCCGGCACCAAGACCACGATCGGCGCCGATATCACCGTCGGGCACATGGCCCTGCTGCATGCCTGCACCCTGGAAGACGGCTGCTTCATCGGCATGAAGGCCTGCATCATGGACGGCGCGGTGGTGGAAAGCGGCGGCATGGTGGCGGCGGGGGCGCTGCTGACGCCGGGCAAGCGCGTGCGGCGCGGCGAGCTCTGGGCCGGCAGCCCGGCGAAGCTGATGCGCCAGCTGAGCGACAAGGAGATGGCGTACTTCGCCTATTCCTCGGTGCACTACTGCGAACTGGCGGCCGGCTATCTCGGGGGCGAGACCATCAACCCCGGCTGGTGAAATGCCCGCCGCCCGATACAGGGCAGGCAGACCCGGCGCGCGACGTCATCGCGGCGCCAGCCTCCATCGCGCTCCGGATCAGCTGCCGGTCGGCAGCGCATGAATGCGGAACTGCACGAAAACCACGGTGCCGGCGCCCGGCTTGCTGTCGATCGAGAGGCGGACGTCGGTCATCAGGTTCACCAGGCGGTGCACGATTGACAGGCCCAGCCCGACGCCTTCATTGCGCCGCGTAAGCACGGCTTCCCCGCGCCAGAAGGGATCGAAGGCGTTCTGCAGCTGCTCCGGGGTCATGCCGATGCCGAAGTCGCGGACATAGATGTGCGCCAGATCTGCTTCCAGCCTCTCGACGCCCAGCCGCACCTGGCCACCGGTCTCAGTGAACTTGATGGCATTGGAAAGGAGATTGACCAGGACCTGCTTCAGGGCACGACTGTCGGACCAGCACTCCGCCGGCCAATCCGGCGCCTCGAGGTCGAGCGATACACCCTTCTCTCTGGCCAGATGCTGTACCATTCGATAGCTGGTCTCGAGGACCTGCCCGACATCGATGGCCGCTTCGTTGAGCGTCAGGGCGCCGACGTCGATGCGCGAAAGATCGAGGAGATCATCGATGATCGTCAACAGGTGGCGCCCGGCAGCATTGATGTCCTGCGCATAGCCCCGATAGCGTGCCTGATCGTCGCCGAAGGTCTGGCCGGCGATGACGTCCGAGAATCCGATGATGGCGTTCAGCGGCGTTCTGAGCTCGTGGCTCATATTGGCGAGAAACTGCGACTTGGCTCGGTTCGCCAATTCAGCGGCTTCCCTCTGCTGGGAATAGAGCTGGGCAAGCTCCTCGGCGCGACGGGCCTCCCGTGTCGCCGATCGAATCGAATCGGTCAGGGATTCGTTCGCACGCTCGGCCTGTTCCTTTGCACTGTTCAATTCCAGGTTCCGCGTCTCCAAACTCTTGCGCGCGTGCTCGATCTGGGATGCCATGCTGGTGAGTGCGACCATCGCCTGCCGCCGGCGTTCGAACAGGAAGAGTGCCGCCATGATGAGCAGGAAGGCGAGGAATTCCGGCCACATCTGCTGCGCCACAGCGACGTAGATCGTGCTCTGACCGACGTAATAGGCCAGACGCCAGGGCGTGTCGCCGATCCCGGTCGTCCAGAGGAAATGGTCGCCGTCGCTGGCGAAGCGGTCCGATGCCCGGCTCACCAGCCGCTTGAGATCGTCCTGGCTTGAGGGGCCGAGAACCGAGGACAGCAGCTTGACGTCCTTGTCGTCCGGAAGCAGGGCGGTCGGGTGGCCGATCAGGTGCAGATCCTGGTCGATGACGGCAAGTGTGCCGACGCTCTGGCTCTCCTGTCGCAGGACATCGCTGATCTGCTGCAGCGTGATGTCGATCGTGACGACGCCAAGAAAGCCCCCGTCCGCGTCATAGACCGGCGTGCCCAGGGTGCACATCAGGCCCTTGCCGATCAGGTCGACATAGGGCTGCGTCCAATACCTCTGCCGGTCCGGATTCACCGCCGGCGTTCCCAGACTGAAGGAGGATCTCTCGGGCCGGCTGAAGCCCAGGCCGTCCTTGCCGAAGAACTTCAACAGCGCTTCCGTCGAAACCCAGGGGAACAGGACGGCGAAATCGTGAGCCGACAGGTAGTAGACCCCGGCGGCGCCGGCGACCTGCTTCTTGGCCTGAAGCAGGATCGGGCTGATCGACAGGATGAAATCCAGTTCGCGACCCCGCGCGCTCTCCCGGGCGGGGAGGTCGCCGCGGCCGACAACCGTCGGCACGCGGTCCGGCGCAATGCCCGACGGCAACGGGTCCAACGCGAACCCGGGGAACAGCTCCGACGGTCGAATGGCCGCGTAGATCGGCGATACCGGCTGGTTCAGGCCGGCGCCAAGCAGGGCGTCGGCGGATACCCGGATGAGGTTGATGCTGTCGATGGCGGGCCTGATCCGGCCGTTCAGCGTGAGCAGGGCGCGATGCGCGCCGATTTCAATATCGGCCAATCTGTTGTCGAGCCGCTGCTGCCACAGGAAGCCGAGGCTCGCCAGGCAAAGCAGGACCACCAGCAGGTAGGCTGCATAGTGGTAGAGGATACTGTTCTTGCTTGCGCTCAGCTTCACGTCAGCGGCCATCGCATTGCAGGCTTCAATCCGCATCCAACCGGTTCCGGCCCGCAGTTGCCAGCCGAAGCGAGAGGCCATCGCCTCTCGCCAAGCCGAATCAATGCCGGTTGGGGTCTCCTGTCGGCGTCGGGAGCTAGAGCGCCCGCACCGAGTTCAGGAAGCTCTCGACCTGCGTCTTCAGGGTGCTCGACTGGCGGCCGAGCTCCTCGCTGGCCGACAGCATCTGGGCGGCGGCGGCGCCGGTCTCGCTCGCCGCCGTGGTCACCGTGTCGATGCTGGTGGTCACTTCGCGCGTGCCGCTGGCCGCCTGTTCGACGCTGCGGGCGATCTCCTGGGTGGCGGCGCCCTGTTCCTCGACCGCCGCGGCAACCGCCGCGGTGATCTGGTTGATCTCGCCGATGGTGCCGCCGATGGCATGGATGGCGGCGACGGCCTGGCCGGTCTCGGTCTGGATGGTGTTGATCTGCTGCGAGATCTCGTCGGTGGCGCGGGCGGTCTGGGTGGCGAGGTTCTTCACCTCGCTGGCGACCACGGCGAAGCCCTTGCCGGCATCGCCGGCGCGCGCCGCCTCGATCGTCGCGTTCAGCGCCAGCAGGTTGGTCTGGTTGGCGATGTCGGTGATGAGCTGCACGACGTCGCCGACCTTCTGGGCGGCTTCCGAGAGGCCCCGGATCTGGTCGTTGGTCCTGGTCGCCTGCTGCGAGGCCTGGGTGGTGATCTCGGTGCTGCGGGCCATCTGCCGGCTGATTTCGGTGACCGAGCCGGCCAGTTCCTCGGTGGCGGCGGCAACCGAATTGACGTTGCTGGCGGCCGAGCCCGAGGCGCTGCTGACATGCGAGGCCTCGGTCGCCGTCTGCTCCGCCATGCGCGACATCGAGCGCGCGGTATCCTGCATGCTGGTGACCGAGCCGATCACCGTCTGCAGCACGTTGGAGACCGCCCGGTCGAATTCGTGGCAGAGCTTCTCCATCGCCATGGTGCGGCGCTCGCGCTGCTCGCGGGCCTCGGCTTCCTGCGCGGTCATGCGGGCGTTCTTGATGGCATTGTCCTTGAAGACCTGGACGGCGGCGGCCATGGCCCCGATCTCGTCGCTGCGGGCGGCGCCGGGGATCTCGGTGTCGGTGATGCCCTTGGCCAGTTCCGACATCGCGCCGGTCATGCCCGACAGCGGGACGACGATCGACCGCCCGGCCACGATCTGCAGGATCAGCAGCCCGATCCCCGCCGCGACGACGACGACGATGGTGAAGGTCAGCATGAAATTGGTGAAGGAAGCGGTCTCGGCCTGAACCCGCGCCGCATCCGCCTCCAGCGTGTCGCTGGTCTTCTCCATCTTGCCCTCCAGCACGTGGAAGGTGTCGATGAAGGCCGGGAAGGCGGCATTCGCCTTGTAGTTGTCGGAGAAGGCGTCATGCACCAGGGTTTCCGCGGATTCGATGTAGGCGGCGAGCGCCGGCCCGATGTCCTCGAGCACCGCGCGCACATCCGGCGGCAGGTCCAGTGCCTTGTTGGCCTCGACGTTGTCGCGGAAGTCCTTGGCGTGATCCTCGGTTTCCTTGATGACGTCTGCCGCCGCCTGGCTGCCGTTGCGGCCCTCGCGCAGTGCCATCAGCGCGTCGGCGCGCAGGGCGTCGTGCATCATGTCGGCCTGCATCTGGTTGCGGATCGCCGTGGCGAGGGTGTTGATCCGCGCTGCGCCGCGGTCGCTGGCGATCATGCCCCAGATCCCCATGACGCCGACAAGGGCGATCAGCAGGATGGCGGCGACGCCGGAGAAAGTAAGACGCTGTTTGATCGACATTCAGTCCCCCTGGGTTCGAAGCGGGCCGGCGCGCCGGGCGCAAAGCCGAGTTGCTGGCTGGGAGACTACGGGCGCAGTGTTAAATCATGGCTAATGAGAGGCGAAAAAATTCCCGGACGGATCGCAGTCGAGGCGGCTTTCCGGGCGGCAAATCGCGGCTGTTCAAGGACAATAATCCAAATTCCGGGCGTTTTTGCAAAATAAGAAAACGGCCGGAGCGGGGGCTCCGGCCGTCGCAGGGGTCGCAAGGCAGGGGAAGGATCAGGCCGAGTAGTACATCTTGTATTCGATCGGGTGCGGCGTGTGCTCGAGGGCGTAGACCTCTTCCCACTTCAGTTCGATGTAGGAGGAGATGAAGTCCTCGGTGAAGACGTCACCCTTCAGCAGGAAGTTCTTGTCGGCTTCCAGCGACTGCAGCGCCTCGCGCAGCGAGCCGCAGACCGTCGGCACGTTCTTCAGTTCCTCGGGCGGCAGGTCGTAGAGGTTCTTGTCCATCGGATCGCCCGGATGGATCTTGTTGGCGATGCCGTCGAGGCCGGCCATCACCATCGCCGCGAAGGCGAGATAGGGATTGGCGGTCGGATCCGGGAACCGCACCTCGACGCGCTTGCCCTTGGGGCTGGCGACGAAGGGGATGCGGCAGGAGGCCGAGCGGTTGCGCGAGGAATAGGCCAGCAGCACCGGCGCCTCGAAGCCGGGGATCAGGCGCTTGTAGCTGTTGGTCGAGGGGTTGGTGAAGGCGTTCAGCGCCTTGGCGTGCTTGATGATGCCGCCGATGTAGAACAGCGCCATCTCGGAAAGATCGGCATAGCCGTTGCCGGCGAAGAGCGGCTGGCCGTTCTTCCAGATCGACTGGTGCACGTGCATGCCCGAGCCGTTGTCGCCCTTCACCGGCTTCGGCATGAAGGTCGCGGTCTTGCCATAGGCATGGGCCACGTTCTTGACGCAGTACTTGTACTTCTGCATGGCATCGGCGCAGTTCACCAGGGTGCCGAACTTGACGCCGAGCTCATGCTGGGCCGGCGCCACCTCGTGGTGGTGCTTCTCGACCTCGACGCCCATCGCGGCGAGGGTGGTCAGCATCTCGGCGCGCAGGTCGCCGGCGGAATCCAGCGGCGCCACCGGGAAGTAGCCGCCCTTCACCTTCATCCGATGGCCGTGATTGCCTTCCTCGAAGCGCTTGCCGGTGACATAGGGCGCTTCCTCCGAGGTGAATTCGACGAAGGTCTTGTTCATGGTCACGTCGTAGCGCACGTCGTCGAAGACGAAGAACTCGGCCTCCGGACCGACATAGACGGTGTCGCCGACGCCCGAGCTCTTCACATAGGCTTCGGCGCGCTTGGCGATCGAGCGCGGGTCGCGGGCATAGTTCTGACCGGTCAGCGGCTCGAGGATGTCGCAGTTGATGATCAGCGAGGTCTGGGCGGCGAAGGGATCGAGCACCGCGGTCGCCATGTCCGGCACCAGGATCATGTCGCTCTCGTTGATCGCCTTCCAGCCGGCGATCGAGGAGCCGTCGAACATCACGCCCTCGGTCAGCAGGTCCTCGTCGACCGTACTGACATGGTGCGCCAGGTGGTGCCACTGACCGAGCGGATCGGTGAAGCGGAAATCGACGTATTTCACGTCGTGTTCTTTGATCAGATCGAGAATCTTCTTCACGTTCGACATGTTTCGGTATCCGACAGTTTGCTGTTGATGATGGGTGGTGTAATCCCGGGTATCCGGATCAGATGGCGTCGGCGCCGCGTTCGCCGGTGCGGATGCGGATCGCTTCCTCGACATTGATCACGAAGATCTTGCCGTCGCCGATCCGGCCGGTGGCGGCCGCCTGGCGAATGGCCTCGATGGCGCGCTCGACCAGATGGTCCTCGAGCACGACCTCAAGCTTCATCTTGGGCAGGAAGTCGACGACGTATTCGGCGCCGCGATAGAGCTCGGTATGGCCCTTTTGCCGGCCGAAGCCCTTGGCTTCGGTGACGGTGATCCCCTGGATTCCGACCTCGTGCAGGGCGTCTTTGACTTCGTCCAGCTTGAACGGCTTGATGATCGCTTCGATTTTTTTCATGCGCTATGTCCTGAGAGGCTCACGGTGACGGGATCCGGGGGCGTTGCTTGACGCCCCTAGTCAGCAAGGCCTGTGCCAGCTGCCAACAGGCTGAAATAACGCAAGAAAATCGGCAAGGCTCGCGGCCGGTGCCGGATTCTTGGGCGCCTCTGCCTATTTATTGGGCAGCCGTCAGCGGCTGTGGTTCGGCAGTTTCACCCGGCCCCCGGCAAAGCGCTCGAAACGGAAGGCGCGCAGATCGAGCGACGGCTTGCCGTCGGCGGCGATCTCGGCGATCAGCCGGCCGCTGATCGGCCCCATGGCGAAACCATGCCCGCTATAGCCGGTGGCAAGGATGAGGCCCTGCGTCTGCGGCGCGGGGCCGATCACCGGGATGGCATCCGGCAGCACGTCGATATTGCCGGCCCAGCTCTCGACGATGCGGGCATGTCCGGCGGCCGGGAAATACCGGCGCAGCTTGTCGACCGAGTCCCGCACCCGCCGGGCATTCGGCGCGACCTGCGGGTCGCGGTCGTGGATCCAGGGGCGCCGCGCTTCCGGCCGCCAGGGCAGACGGTGCAGCAGATCCTTGACGGTGGCGGCATTCACCGCGACCGACATCGGCTCGCGGCTGCGGATCCAGGCCGGCAGGAACCAGGAGAGCGCGCGCAGGCGGCCGAGGCTGAGGTCGATGTCCAGCGAAGTCTCGTCGGCGAGGTTGAGGCTGCCGTCGGGGCGCTGGCGAAAGCCCATGCGATGGCCGAAGAAGGCGATGCCGGTCAGCGGCGCGATCGGGTCGGTGCGCGCGCAGGTGGCGCGCACATGCTGCTGCGGCAGATCGAGGCCGAGGGTCCGAAGGATGCGGAAGGACGAGACCCCGGCGCAGACCACGGCCACCCGGGTGCGGATGGTGCCGGCCTCGGTGACCACGCCGGCGACGGCGCCGCCCGCGGTCTCGAGGCCGATCGCGCCGCAGCCTTCGAAGACCAGCCCGCCGAGATCTGCGGCACGCCGGGCGAAGGCGGCGGCGACCTTGCGCGGCTCGGCCTGGCCCTCGCTGGGTCCGAAGAGCCCGCCCTTGCCGGGATCGGTCAGGCCCGGCAGCAGCTGCGCCACCTCCTTGGTCCCGACCATCCGGGTATCGAGCCCATGGGCCCGCGCGATCTTCAGCCAGTCCTCGTAATGCGCGAGCTCGCGATCGGAATCGGCCAGGAACAGGTTGCCGTCCTGGCGCCATTCGAGATCGGCCTGCAGCTCGGCCTGCAATCCCGGCCAGAGCCGCATCGCCTCGATCATCAGCGGCACCTCGACCTCTTCGCGGTCCATGATCCGCACGAAGCCCCAGGCACGGCCCGATTGCTGGCCGGCGACGGTCGACTTGTCGAGGAGGACCGGCTTCAGGCCGCGCTTGGCGAGGTAATAGGCGGCGGCACAGCCCTGGATGCCGGCGCCGATGATGACGGCATCGGCCGCGGCCGGCAGCGGACGGCCGGTATAGGAGGAGAGGACGGACATGGAGGAACTTCGATCCGAAAAGCCTGGCCGCAGCCTAGCATGTCGGAACGCCGCGCGGCTAGGCAGGGTGGCGGCCGCGCGCCAGCGGGAACAGCAGCAGCGCGAGGACCGCATTCAGCACGGCGACGCCGACCACGACGGCGAGCATCGGCTCGATGCCGAGCGCCTGCAGCAGCAGCGCGGCAAGCGCCGGCGCCGCGGCCTGGGCGATCAGGCTCGGCCGCGCCAATCGACCCATGATCGGCGCGTAATGCGCCGGCCCGAAGAGGGTGAGCGGCAGCGTCGCGCGGGCGATGGATTCGATGCCGATGCCGGCACCGTAGAGGACCAGCGCCGGCAGCAGGATGGGCACATCGAGCCAGAGCAGGCCGAGGCCCAGCGCCACGAAGATCGCCGAGGCGAGCAGGGTCCAGACCGGGTGGTGATGGCGGCCGATCAGCAGCTCGATGAAACGCGCGCCGACCTGGGAGGGGCCGACGCAGGCGCCGAGGGCGACCGCCGCCGAGAGGGCGAGGCCGCGCGACTGCAGGAGGGTGAGGAGATGCACCGAGATCACCGTCGAGATCACCGCGCCGATGGTGATCGTCGCCGCCAGCAGCAGGAAGACGCCGCCGGCAGCCGGCGCGCCCACTTTGCGACCCGCCACGGGGCCGGCCGGCGCGGTACGGTCGGGCTCCGGATCCGGCGGTGCGGTCTCCCGCGGCAGCAGGAAGAGATGCACCGGCAGCGAGATGCAGAGCTGGATCAGCCCATAGGCGATGCAGGTGCCGCGCCAGCCGAAGGCCTCGACCATGGCGGCGGAGAGCGGCCAGCAGGCGGTGCTCGCGAGCCCGCCGAACAGGGTGAGCGCCGCGATCCGCCGATGCGCGGCGGGGCCATAGAGCCGGCCGAGGGTGGAGAAGGCGGCATCGTAGAGACCGGCTCCCATGCCGAGGCCGATCACCGCCCAGGCGGCGATGAAGGCCGCAAGCTGGGGCGCTGCCGCGAGGCTGAACTGGCCGGCTGCCAGCAGCACGGCGCTTGCCGCCAGGACCGGCCGGCCGCCGCGGCCGTGGATCTGGCGCCCGACCAGGGGCGAGACCAGCCCGGCGACCAGCAGGCCCAGCGACAGCCCGCCCACCACCCAGGGCAGGGACCAGCCGGTGTCGCGCGCGACCGGCTGGGCCAGCACCGCCGGGAGATAATAGGACGAGCCCCAGGCGAGGATCTGGGTGATGCCCAGGGCGCTGACGACGATCCGCGGGCCCGGCGATCTCAAGCCGCCGGCCCGCAGCCGCAGCCGGATTTCCCCTCGGCCTTCGCCGCCGCGTCGGCGACGCAGCAGGCGGCGACGGCGGACGGTGCCGGTCCGCCGCAACAGGCGCCGGCGGCGGTTGCGCCGGAATTGGCTGCCTCCGGATCATTGGCCAGGCAGATCCCGGTTTCCGGCAGGACCAGCCGCACGTCATCCGCCGCTGCCAGATCGCCGGCGATCGCCGCCGCCACCGAGCGCGCCTGTTCGTAGCCGGTGAGCAGCAGGAAGGTGGGGGCGCGGCCGTAGCTCTTCACCCCGATCGTGTAGAAGCCGGGCTCCGGATGCGAGGTCTCGCGATGGCCGTGCGGCGGCACCGAGCCGCAGGAATGCAGATTGGGATCGATCAGCGGGCCCAGCGCCTTCACGCTTTCCAGCCAGGGGTCGAGATCGACCCGCAGCTCCCGCGTCAGCGCAAGATCGGGTCGCTGCCCGGTCGCCACCACGACGCGGTCGAAGGGGCCGCTGCGGGTTTCGGCCCCGGCACTGTCGCCGCCGGCCGTCCCGCCAGGCGTCTCCGGGGTCAGGATCAGCCCGCTGTCGCCACCCAGGATCGCGCGGGTGGCAAAGCCGGTGACGAGGGTGATGCGGCCGGCATCGACCAGCTGCTTGAGGCGCCAGCCCAGGGCGCCGCGGGCCGGCAGCTGGTCACTCTCGCCGCCGCCATAGATGCGGCCGAGATTGCTGCCGCGGACCAGCCAGGTGATCGCCGTCTCCGGTACCGCCTCGGCGAGCTTGGCAAGGTCGAGCAATACGTTGATCGCCGAATAGCCGCCGCCGACCACCGCCACGCGCTTGCCGGCATAGATGGCGCGCGCCGCGCCCAGCACGTCGGGCATGCCATAGGCGAGCTGCGCCGCGCAGTCCGCCTCGCCGGCCGCCGGCCATCCGGCGGCGCCCAGCGGATTCGGGTTCTGCCAGGTGCCCGAGGCGTCGATGACGATGCCGGCGTGGTCGATCCGCACCGTGCCGTCGCCGCGCTGGATCTGCAGCAGGAAGGGGTGCGCGCCGCGATCCGTACTGGCCACCTTGTCGATGCCCTGGCGCGCGATCGCCGCGACCCGGGCATCGGTCTCGATCCGGCCGGCGAGGTCCGGCACGGCGGCCAGGGGGAGCAGATAGTCCCGCCGCAGCTCGGCGCCGGTCGGCAGCGCCTCGGCGGGCGGCAACGTCCAGCCGTGGCCTTCAAGCAGCTGGCGCGCCACCGGATCGACGCTCTGCGCCCAGGTGGTGAAGATCCGGACGTGGCCCCAGTCGGCGATGTTGGCGCCGACCTCCGCGCCGGATTCATAGACCCGGAAATCGATGCCGCGCGCGGCCAGATGCGCGGCGGCGGCCAGGCCGACCGGCCCCGCGCCGATGATCGCCACCGGCAGGTTCCCGCTCCGATTCATGGTTCCCATCTCCTTCGTTAATTCCAGAACATTAGAAATAAGCAGGCAAAAAAACTCCGTCAGGCGGCCCGGTCGCCGGCCCGATCGTCGGCCCGGCAGGCCGTGTCCAGGCAGCATTCGTTGACCAGGAAGCCGACCAGGCCGTTCATCGCCGGGTAATGCGCCCGGCAGATCAGCGTCGTGCCCTGCCGCTCCTGGTTGACCAGCCCGGTCGCAATCAGCTTGGCGAGATGATGCGACAGGGTCGAGGCGGCGATCGCCAGCTTGTCCTGCAGCCGGCCGACCGGCAATCCGTCCTGTCCGGCGCGCACCAGAGCGCGATAGAGCTTGAGGCGCGTCGGGTTGCCGAGGGATTCCAGCTGTCGTGCGGCGGCTTCGAGTTTCATGCCACGAAGCTAGGCGGCCGAGTGCCGCAGGTCAAGCCATATTTCGATAATTGTAGAAATAGAAAAGGCCCGGGAGTGCTCCCGGGCCTTGGGGTATCCGACGGCGCTGCGGTTCAGGCGGCCTTGCGCTTGGCGAGGAAGGTGCCGATGCGCTTCATCGCCTCGCCGATGTTCTCGATCGAATTGGCATAGGAGATCCGCAGGTAGCCCTCGCCATAGGCGCCGAAGCTGGTGCCGGCGATCGAGGCGACGCCGGCCTCGTCGAGCAGCGCCACTTCCAGGGCCTTCGACTTGAAGCCGGTGCCCTTGACGTTGGGGAAGGCGTAGAAGGCGCCGAGCGGGGTGATGCAGGAGACGCCCGGCAGCTTGTTCAACTCGCCGACGACGAAGCGGCGCCGCTCGTCGAAGGCCTTCATCATTTTCGCGACATCGTCCTTCGGGCCGGTGAGGGCGGCGACGCCGGCCCATTGCGCGGCGGCGTTGACGCAGGAATGCACGTTGATGCAGAGCCGTGTCGCGTGCTCGATCAGCTGCTTCGGCCAGACCGAGTAGCCCATCCGCCAGCCGGTCATCGCATAGGTCTTCGACCAGCCGTCCAGCATGATCAGGCGATCGGCGAGCTGCGGGTATTTCAGCAGGCTGGTGTGCACGTTGCCGTCGTAGAGCATCTCGGAATAGATCTCGTCCGACATCAGCGCGACGTTCGGGTGCTTCTCGAGACCGGCGACCAGCTTCTCGATCTCGGCCTTGGCGGCGATGCCGCCGGTCGGGTTGGCCGGCGAATTGATGATGATGAGGCGGGTCTTCGGGGTGATCCGCGACAGCACGTCGTCGGCTTTGAAGCCGAAGCCGTTCTCCTCCAGCAGCGGCAGCGGCACCGGGGTGGCGCCGGTGAACTTGATCGCCGATTCATAGATCGGGAAGCCCGGATTGGGATAGATGATCTCCGCGCCCGGCTCGCCGAACATGATGATGGCGAAGTACATGGTGACCTTGCCGCCGGGCACGATCAGCACGTTGGCGGGATCGACAGTGACGCCATGGCGGCGGTTGAGATCGTTGGCCACCGCCTCGCGCACCTGGGGAATCCCGTTGGCCGGGGTATAGCCGTGATGGCCATCCCGCAGGGCCTTGATCGCCGCTTCGACGATATGCGCCGGGGTCTGGAAGTCCGGCTGGCCGATCGACAGGCTGATGATGCTCTTGCCCTGGGCTTCCAGCGCCTTGGCGCGGGCCAGGACTTCGAAGGCGGATTCGGTGCCAAGGCGGCCCATGCCGCTCGCCAGTTGGAGCATGTGTTCGATTCCCGAGATTGCTGGTGGCCGGCACGACCTGGTCGGCCGGATCGGTCGCGGAGTTTAGTGAAAGCTGTCGAAGGCAGACTGCCGTAGACGACAGTAATTTGCATACAGGCGACAGGGGTATTGCAGCCGGCCGGCAAAATGCCCGCCGGTCCGTCACGGTTCCAGTCGCCAGGGCAGGGTCCAGCCCGGGGTCGGGCCCTGGGTCGAGCCCTGGGTCGAGCCCAGGGGATCAAGCTTGACGCGCTCTACCCCCTCGTTTACATCCTCGCCGACTTGGCCGGGCGCGCTTCGACGCCGGGCCGGGCAGGTGATGGCGGGCGTAGCTCAGTTGGTTAGAGCGCCAGGTTGTGGTCTTGGATGTCGTGGGTTCGAATCCCATCGCTCGCCCCATCGCCGCCCTCGACATGGAATTCGTTACATTTCAATACGTTGACCGGATCTGGCGGTGCCTCAACGCTGCCATGAGCTTGTCTGAACTCGGGCGCTAGCCCGTTCATATCCTTGTGAAATCCTGCGTGACACCTGGCCGCAGTTTCGCTACGGTCGCGGTGCCGGGCCAAACCGGCGAGTCACAAGAAAACGACACGGTCTAAGTTCTGGGAATTTTCGCCACGGCGAAGCAGGTTGGTTGGGGGATCGGCCGCAAGGCCTGGCGCAAGAGGCAAGTCCTGAAGGGCTTGCCTCTTTTGCTTTGCGGGGTATTCCACTCGGCCCGCCGCGGGGGTGCTAGGCGTATTTCATCCCCTTCGCCGTCGCCGTCATCCAGGCCGGCTTTTTTCGCGCGATCTTTGCATAAACGGGGCAGTCCTCGGCATGGGCGCCGGGCAGGTAGCCGATGCTCATCAGGAACTCCCCGACGATCTCGCCGCCGGTGAAGACGAAGGTCGACTTGAACAGTTTCAGCCATTCCGGCTTGGCCTTGGGGTGATGCGCCGCGAGCCAGCCGGCGAAGGAGCCGTGGCTTTGCTGCAGGACCAGGATGCGCTTGGCATTCTCGATCGCCGCGTCGACCTTCAGGCGGTTGCGGATGATGCCGGCATCGTCCAGCAGGCGGGCGCGGTCGCGGGCGCCGTAGCGGGCCACCTTGGCGATCTCGAAGCCGTGAAATGCCTGCCGGAAGGACTCCTGTTTCTTCAGGATGGTGAGCCAGCTCAGGCCCGCCTGGTTGATCTCCAGGATCAGGCGCTCGAAGAGCTCGTTGTCGTCGCGGATCGGGAAGCCGTAGTGCCGGTCGTGATAAGGACCATGCCATTCATGGCCGGGGGCGACCTTGCAGTATCCGCTCATGATTTGCCGAGCTCCATCACCGACAGACCGAAATAATGCGTGACGACGAAATAGAGTCCCCAGATTACCGCCGCCACCAGGGTGGTCGCCAGCGCCTTGGCTTTCAGCCGGGGATTCTGCGGCGCGCCGGGATCGTGGCCGTCCGCCGGCCGGTCGGCGGCGCGCACGCCCCACGGCAGCACGGCAAAGAGCACGACCCACCAGATGATGAGATAGATGAAGAACTGCGAGATCCAGTAGTTCACGCCTGCTCCAGTTCGATCAGGGTGCCGGCGAAATCCTTGGGATGCAGGAACAGCACCGGCTTGTCATGGGCGCCGATCTTCGGCTCGCCGTCGCCGAGCACCCGGGCGCCCTCCGACTTCAGCCGATCGCGGGCGGCGTAGATGTCGTCGACCTCGTAGCAGATGTGGTGGATGCCGCCGGCGGTGTTGCGCTCCAGGAAGGCGGCGATCGGCGAATTCTCGCCCAGGGGATGCAGCAGTTCGATCTTGGTATTGGGCAGTTCGACGAAGACCACGGTTACCCCGTGCCTGGGCTGGGGCAGGGGTTGCGATACCCGGGCGCCCAGGGTGTCGCGGTACAGCGCCGTCGCCGCCGCCAGATCCGGCACGGCGATGGCTACATGGTTCAGTCTGCCGATCATTTGGCCTCCAGGCTGGAATATGCGGCGTCGCGAATGGGGCGGGATGTTGCAGTGCGACGGCCAGCGGCGCAAGGGTGCCTCGGTCCAACGGCAAAAAATCGCAATTTTACAGAAAGTTAAGGATAAGTCGTCGGCTTGTGAGCCGGATCACAGCGGTTCCGGCGGCGCACGCCTAAATGCATTTCGTCCGAGGAGACACGCTTTAAGATGGGACTTGCAACATGATGTTCCTAGAATTGGGGCGATATCGATCCCTGGTGGTCCTGGCGGCTGGCTTGCTGCTGGCCTGCCTGACGCTCATCCCGATCATCCAGTACCGGGCGGCGTCGCAGGTCGAGAATCTTCCCATCATGTACGACTAAACGGTCGAACTGCACGACCAACTGGTTGTGCGTTCCGGCGGTTTGAACCCGAAAGGCGACAGACCCGACCAAGAGCTGAAACAGGAATACGAGTGAAAGCCATGAAGACGATGAATTTCCGCAAACCGGCGCTCGAGCTCACCGCCATTGCGACGATTGCGGCGGCGCTGGCGGTGCCGGTGGCCCTGGCCAATGCCGGCGACAAGAACATCGGCGCGGTGGCGATGAAGGATTACCGCGGCGCCCTGGCGCTCGACACCGAGAACGCCTCCCGCGCGATCAAGTATGCCGATCCGGTCTATGCCCGCGACATGGTCGAGACCGACGCCGAAGGCGCGACCGAGCTGCAGTTCCTCGACAACACCAAGCTGACCATCGGCGCCAATGCCAAGGTCAAGCTCGACGATTTCGTCTACGATCCGTCGAGCGCGCTCGGCGGCGGCCAGCTCTCCCTGGCGCTGGGTGCCTTCCGCTATGTCGGCGGCGACATGAAGAACGAAGAGAAGCTGAAGCTGGTGACGCCCACCGCCAGCCTGACCATTCGCGGCACCCGGCTGATCATCTATGTCGGCAGGGACGGCGCCACCGAGGTCAACGTGATCTCGGGTGCGGTCGCGGTCGCGGCCTGCGGCGCCGGCGGCGGTGCATTGCTGGGTGCAGGCCAGGGTGCCAGTGTCGCGGTGAATTGCGCGATGACGGTGACCTCGGCGCGGTCCGGCGCGGACGATGCGGTCATTCCGGAAATGCCCGCCTCCTTCGACGAAGCCGATACCGGCTCGACCGGCAAGCGCGGCGACGGCAATGCCGGCAAGAACCATGATCGCCCGGAGCCCAAGTCGGGCAACAAAGGCGGTGGCGGCAGCGCGCCGGGCTGAGGGCCCGGGCCCGCAGCCGGGCCGGACCTGCGCCGATCGACATGCGGCCCGCACCGATATCGCTGGTGCGGGCCGATTTCTTTGCGCGATAATGCCGGATCATGTCGGAAACGATCGCCATCGGATTTGCCAACGACGCCTTCTACCAGGCCTTCGCCGACGCCGACCTTGCCGCAATGACCGGGGTCTGGGCGCCCCAGGGGCAGGTATTCTGCTGTCATCCCGGCTGGCCGGCCCTGACCAGCCGCGGCGAGGTGCTTGCGAGCTGGGGGCGCATCTTCGCCGGCGGCGGGCCGATGCCGATCCGCTGCCTGGCGCCGGAGATCAGCGTTTTCGCCGGGATCGGATTGGTTTGCTGCTATGAGGCGATGGGACAGCACGCCTTCGTGGTCACCAACCTGTTTGCCAAGTTCGGCACAACCTGGCGGATGATCCACCATCATGCAGGGCCGATCGCCGGATTGCCCGGCGACGTCGAGGCTGAGGAACCGGCCGGGCCGCGGCATTGAGCTGCCGAGCCCGCGCGGGCCGCTCATTGCGCGTTAACTATCTCGGCGGCATATTTGGCGCCATGGGAACGAGTTGGGGAAGATTCGGCGGCAGCGGCGGCACTGGGCGGGCTTGGCCCCGGGCCATGCTGTGTTGTTTCGGCGTCCTCTGGCTTGCCGGATCGATCGCCTGGTCCGCCCCGGGTGCCCTCGCGGACTACACCGCCGGTCTGACGGCCTTCAACGCCGGCGACTACCCGGCGGCTTTCAAGGAATGGCAGCCGCTCGCCAAATCCGGCGATCCCCAGGCCCAGCACGGGCTTGGCCTGCTCTACGAGACCGGTCATGGCGTCGCCAAGGCGGATCCTGCGGCAGCCCTCAAATGGTACAAGGCCGCGGCCGATCAGGGCTATGCCCCGGCGCTGAACAACCTGGCGATGCTCTATGCCCAGGGCCAGGGCGTGAAGCGCAACCAGGCCAAGGCGATCGAATTCTGGCGCAGGGCCGCCGAGGCCGGGAATACCACCGCGCAGTTCAATCTCGGCGTGCAGTACATGAACGGCACCGGCATCGCCAAGGACGAGAAGGCCGGCGCCGAGTGGATCGGGCGTGCCGCCGCGGGCAATCTTCCCTACGCCCAGCTGATGATGGGCGAACTCCTGCGCGACGGGCGCGGCGTCGCCAAGGATCCGAAGGCGGCCTATGCCTGGTACGAAAAGGCCGCCGCCGCCGGCAACGTCGAGGCGAGGCAGCGCCTGCAGCAGATGCCGGACCAGAAACCAGGCGCGGCCGCGGCCGTCGCAGTGCCGGCCGCAGAACCGAAGCCCGCAGATTCCAAGGCCGCTGAAGCCAAGGCAACCGAGACCAAGGCCGCCGATCAGGCCGCGGAGGCGGCGCAGGTGGCCGAGCATGCCGCTGCCGCTGCGGAGACGGCGGCGAATGCCGCTGCCGTGGCGCCGGAGGATGTACAGCCCGTCGCCGAGCCGGTTTCCACCCCGCAATTGCCCGCCGCCGAAGCCGCGCCGGCCTCGGCGGAAAGCCCGGCCGCGGAGGCTCAGAAGCCCGCGACGAAACCGGCCGCCGAACCCGCGCCGGACGCGCCTGCCACGGAGGCTGCTGCCGCCGAATCCGCCCCAGCCGCAGAGGCGTCCGCCGCAGACGTCCCGGCGGCACCGGCCGAACCTGCGCCCGCGGAGGCCGCCCCGGCTGAATCTCCGGCGGCTGAACCTGCTGCGGCGCCGGATTCCCTGGAGGTGGTCGGGCCGGCCGGCGAGGAGCCGGAAGATCCGACCAGTTCCCTGCCGATGGCCGAGACCCTGTCGCCGGCGAAGAAGGTCTATCGCATCTGGCTCGGCGATAAGGGCAGCGAGGAGGGGGCGAAGCAGCTCTATGGCGGCGACGGCGACGACAGCCTGAAGAAGAAATACGCGCCGCTCCTGGACAAGCTGGTCCTCGATCCGCGGCGTTTCGAGGTCTCGCGGCACAACGTGATCTATCATATCTTTGCCGGACCCTTCGATGACCTGCAGAAGGCGCAGGAGCTTTGCATCAAGATCAAGGAACGCTACAGCGAGCAGATGTGCCGCGCGGTCATCAACTGACCGGGGCGAAGCTCGAAGGCGTGCCGATCCTGACCGCGGCCCAGACGCGCGCCGCGGAGGCGCAAGGCTGCGACCGGGGCATCGCCAGCTACGATCTGATGCAGCATGCCGGCCATGCGGTGGTCGATGCGGTGCGGCAGCGCTGGCCGGGCTGGCGCGGCCGGGTCCTGGTCCTGTGCGGTGCCGGCAACAACGGCGGTGACGGCTTCATCGCCGCCCGCGGGCTGATCGATTTCGGCTATGACGTCGCCGTGGCGGCCGCCCGGCCGCTGGCGGACTATCAGGGCGACGCGGCCAGGGCGGCCGCGGCCTACGGGCAACCGGTCCAGCCCCTGACGGCGACGGCGCTGTCGCCCTGGTTCACCCCCGATACCCTGGTCCTGGATGCCGTCTTCGGCATCGGCCTCGGCCGGCCGGTGGAGGGCGAGCTTGCCCGGCTGTTCGCCGCGCTGAATGCCGGCGGGGCACCGGTGATCGCCGTGGATATTCCCAGCGGCGTCCAGGCGGATACCGGCGAAATCCTCGGCTGCGCGGTCCAGGCGGCGGTCACCGTGACCTTCGGCTGGCCGAAACGCGGGCATCTTCTGGTGCCGGGGCGGGGACTGGCCGGCGACCTGATCGTCACCGATATCGGCCTCCGAGACGACGATCTCCCGCCCGGCGCAAGCGACGTTGCGGTCAATGGCCCGCCGCTCTGGCTGGACCTCCTGCCGAAGCCGGGCGCCGCGGACCACAAGTACACGCGCGGCCACGCCATTATCGCCGGCGGCGGCGCGATGCCGGGGGCGGCCCGCCTCGCCGCCCGGGCGGCGCGCCGGGCCGGGGTGGGCATGCTGACCGTTGCCGCGGCGGAAGCGGTCCGCGGCTTTTTTCTTGCCGACCAGCCCGGCCTGATCGTCGCGGCGAGCGCGGGACCGGCCGATCTTGCCCGGCTGCTCGCGGACCGGCGGGTGACCGGCTGTCTGGTGGGCTCCGGCCTGGCGCCGGATACGGAAACCCGGGCCCTGGTCCTGGCGGCCCTGGCCTCCGGCCGGCCGGCCGTGATCGATGGCGGCGGGCTGACGGCTTTTGCCGGCGATGCCAAGGCCTTGGCCGGCATCACCGGCGGCGAGCTGGTGCTCACCCCGCACGAAGGTGAGTTCGGGCGCCTGTTCCCGCATCTGGCAGGCCTGCCGGGGAAGATCGCCCGGGCCCAGGCGGCGGCGGAAGAAAGCGGCGCGGTGCTGGTGCTCAAGGGCGCCGACACCGTGGTCGCGGCGCCGGGCGGCAGGGCCGCGGTCAATGCCAATGCGCCGGCCTGGCTGGCCACGGCCGGTTCCGGCGACGTCCTGGCCGGACTGGTCCTGGGGCTGATGGCCCAGGGCATGCCGGCTTTTCCGGCCGCCGCCGCGGCGGTCTGGCTGCATGGCGCTGCCGGCAGCGCCTTCGGCCCAGGCCTCATCGCCGAGGACCTGCCGGAGCAGGTGCCGGCCCTTCTCGGCGGGCTCTGGAGCGGTCATGGCTGACGGCCGCTTCCACATCCGCGACGTCAGGCCGACCGATCAGGCGGCCTGCGCCGAGGTCTTCGTCGAAAGCTATCGCCACGCCTTCAGGTGGGAAGCGCCGGACGAGGTTTCCCCGGACCGCTATTTCGAATCGATCGCCGGCGAGCAGCAATGGGTCGCGCTCGACGACGACAAAGTTATTGCTTTAATATCAGTCGATTGGTCTGAGAATTTCGTGCACAGCCTGTACGTATTGCCGGCCTATCACCGGCGCGGCGCCGGCTCCGCCCTCCTCGCCCGGGTCCTCGGCGAGGCGCGCGGTCCCTGCGAGCTGAAATGCGACAAGCAGAACCGCGCCGCGATGGATTTCTACCTGCAGACCGGTTGGCGCGTGGTGGGCGAGGGCCTGTCCCAGACCGGGCCCTGGTTTCGGCTCCGGAAATACCGTGTCTGGGGTCCGCGCTGAGCCCGGATCGGGGCCCCTTCCATGGCGGTCCGGCGGGGCGGATTTCACTTGTGCCAAGGGGTTCCGTGCTATACACCCGCGCCCTGACGACGCGCGGCTTTCGGCCATTTCCGCAATGATCGGCCGAGGCTGGGCCAAAGCTTAATTTGGCGTGCAAGACTGCGGGCGTGGCGGAATTGGTAGACGCGCTGGATTTAGGTTCCAGTGACGAAAGTCGTGTGGGTTCAAGTCCCTCCGCCCGCACCAAGACGCCGCCCCGAAAGTCACCGCATAGTTAAATCCGATCAACGGCTTAATCAGCAGAGTTCCACCATGCAGGTAACCGAAACCAACACCGACGGCCTGAAGCGCGAGTTCAAGGTCGTGATCCCCGCCGCCACCGTGCGCGAGCAGGTCGAATCCAAGCTCGTCGAGCTGGGCCAGAAGGTCCGGCTGCCGGGCTTCCGCCCCGGCAAGATCCCGATGCCGCTGCTCAAGCAGCGCTACGAGAAGTCGGTGCTGGGCGAGGTGGTGAGCGAATCCGTGAACCAGGGCTCGCATCAGCTGATGCACGAGCGCAACCTGCGCCCGGCCGGCCAGCCCAAGGTGGAGATCACCAAGTTCGAGGACGACAGCGATCTCGAATTCAGCGTCGCGCTGGAAGTCATCCCGGACATCAAGCCGATGGACTTCAAGGGCGTGAAGCTGGAGCGGGTCAAGGTCGAGGTGCCGCAGAGCGAGGTCGATGACTCGCTGACCCGGATTGCCAAGCGCCAGCGCAAATCCGATCCGGCGCCGGACGGACATGCGGCGCAGGTCGGCGACATCGTGGTGATCGACTTCGTCGGCAAGGTCGACGGCACGGAATTCCCCGGCGGGTCCGCCCAGGGCCAGTTCCTGGAGCTCGGCTCCAAGATGTTCATTCCGGGCTTCGAGGACCAGCTGACCGGCGCCAAGAAGGGTGACGTGCGGCTGGTGAAGGTCACCTTCCCGGGCGAATATGCCAATGCGGAACTCGCCGGCAAGGCGGCCGAATTCGACGTCACGGTCACCGAAGTCCGCGCCCCGATCGAGGTGCCGGTCGACGACGAACTGGCGAAGTCGCTCGGTCTCACCAGCCTTGCCGACCTGCAGAAACAGGCCAAGGAGCAGATCGAGAAGGAATACGGCTCGGTCGCCCGCGCCCGCCTGAAGCGCAAGCTGCTGGACGTGCTGGCCGAGAAGCACGAATTCGTCCTGCCGAGCGGCCTGGTCGATGCCGAGTTCGAGCAGATCTGGAAGCAGATCGAGAGCGACATCAAGGAAGGCCGCCTCGACGACGAGGACAAGGACAAGAGCGAGGACCAGCTGAAGACGGAGTACCGCGACATCGCGGTGCGCCGGGTGAAGCTCGGGCTGCTGCTGTCGGAAGTCGGTCGCCAGAACAACATCCAGGTCCCCCAGGACGACATCACCCGGGCGGTCATCGCCGAGGCGCGGCGCTATCCGGGCCAGGAGAAGCAGGTGATCGACTATTTCCAGAAATCGCCCGAGGCCCTGAACCAGCTGCGCGCGCCGCTCTACGAGGAGCGGGTGGTCGACTTCATCCTGGAGCAGGCGGAGGTCAACGACCGCATGGTGTCGCCCGAGCAGTTCGCCAAGGAAGGCGAGGCCGAGCTGGCGCAGTTGAAGAAGTAGCGCCGCGGCCCATATCTCTCAGGCGGCCAGGGTCCCCGGCCGTTCGGCCCCAGGGCCAGACGGCCGATCGCGATTGACACGATTGCGATGGGCCGGGGGACGGTTAAGATCAGGGCAGCATGCCGAGTTGCTGAGTTGCGGATTGACCGTGGCCGGCCCTCGCTCGGCCCAGAGAATCGAAAGCGAAGGCGATGAGAGACCGGGACCCGATTGAGATCTACGACAATCTGCTCGTTCCCATGGTGGTCGAGCAGACCAACCGCGGCGAGCGGGCCTACGACATCTATTCGCGCCTGCTGAAGGAGCGGATCATCTTCGTGGTCGGCCCGGTGAACGACAACATGGCCAGCCTGGTCTGCGCCCAGCTGCTGTTCCTGGAATCCGAGAACCCGAAGAAGGAAATCTCGATCTACATCAACTCGCCGGGCGGTGTCGTTACCTCCGGTCTCGCAATGTACGACACCATGCAGTACATCCGCCCCGAGATCTCGACCGTCTGCATCGGCATGGCGGCCTCGATGGGCTCGCTGCTGCTGACCGCCGGGGTGAAGAACAAGCGGTTCAGCCTGCCGCATTCCAACATCATGATCCACCAGCCCTCGGGCGGTTATCAGGGCCAGGCGGCGGATATCGAGATCCACGCCAAGGAGATCCTGAAGACCCGCGACCGGCTGAACCGGATCTACGTCAAGCACACCGGTCAGGATCTGGCGGCGATCGAGACGGCGATGGACCGCGATAGATACATGACCCCGCAGGAAGCCAAGGAATTCGGCCTGATCGACGAAGTCGTGACCGAACGTCCGAAGGCCCTGGACGACAAATCCTGACGATTTCCGGCATTCCGGGTGTGGGTGCTCTTAACGGTTTCCTGACGATTTCCGGCCTAGCCTGGATCCGAGTGTCGATCGTTGGGCCGGTTTTGGCGCGTCGGACCGGCACCGGACCGGCGGTAAGCGGTTACAAAGCCGTTGTATTCCCCGGAAATGGCGGGCTAACATGAAAATTGCGCGGCGATTCCGGAATCGGCCGTGTGAAGCTCGGATGGATCGGTGATGAATAAGTCCAGCAGCGGTGACTCGAAGAATACGCTCTATTGCTCGTTCTGCGGCAAGAGCCAGCACGAGGTCAGGAAGCTCATCGCCGGGCCGACGGTGTTCATCTGCGACGAATGCGTCGAGCTCTGCATGGACATCATCCGCGAGGAACACAAGACGACCCTGGTCAAGTCCCGCGATGGCGTGCCCAGCCCGAAGGACATCTGCAAGGTCCTCGACGACTACGTGATCGGCCAGGACCACGCCAAGAAGGTCCTCTCGGTCGCCGTCCACAACCACTACAAGCGCCTGTCGCATGCCGGCAAGAACAACGACGTCGAGTTGTCGAAGTCGAACATCCTGCTGGTCGGCCCGACCGGCTGCGGCAAGACCCTGCTGGCGCAGACCCTGGCGCGGATCATCGACGTGCCCTTCACCATGGCCGATGCGACGACGCTGACCGAAGCCGGCTATGTCGGCGAGGACGTCGAGAACATCATCCTGAAGCTGCTGCAGTCGGCGGACTACAACGTCGAGCGTGCGCAGCGCGGCATCGTCTATATCGACGAGGTCGACAAGATCAGCCGCAAGTCGGACAACCCCTCGATCACCCGCGACGTCTCGGGCGAGGGCGTGCAGCAGGCCCTGCTGAAGATCATGGAAGGCACCATCGCCTCGGTGCCGCCGCAGGGCGGACGCAAGCATCCCCAGCAGGAGTTCCTGCAGGTCGATACCACCAACATCCTGTTCATCTGCGGCGGCGCCTTCTCGGGCCTCGAGAAGATCATCGCGCAGCGCGGCCGCAACGGCTCGGCGATCGGCTTCGGCGCCGACGTGCGCGGCCCGGAAGACCGCGGCACCGGCGAGATCCTGCGCGAGGTCGAGCCGGAAGACCTGCTGAAGTTCGGCCTCATCCCGGAATTCGTCGGCCGGTTGCCGGTCGTGGCGACCCTGGAAGATCTCGACGAGGCGGCGCTGATCCAGATCCTGACCGAGCCGAAGAACGCGCTGGTGAAGCAGTATCAGCGGCTGTTCGAGATGGAGGACGTGCGGCTCGATTTTGCCGAGGACGCGCTCTCCGCCATCGCCCGCAAGGCGATCGCCCGGAAGACCGGCGCCCGTGGCCTGCGCTCGATCATGGAAGGCATCCTGCTGGAGCCGATGTTCGACCTGCCCGGCCTGGACGGCGTCGAGGCGATCGTCATCAGCCGGGAAGTGGTCGAGGGCAACGCCAAGCCGCTCTACATCTATACCGACCGCCGCGGCGACGTGGCCGGGGCCTGATCCGACCCATCACCTGATCCGCCGGGTCGTCCGCCGACATCAAGCGCGCGCTGACCGCATTCCTGGTCGACGCGCGTTTTGCGTTCAGCCATCCGTGATCCGGCCCGATTGTTGCAGGGCTTGAAGCGGCGGGATTGGCCCCCATTTTATTAACAACAGTTGCAGGATCCTCCGGCTGCCGTAACGGCCGGTATGATCCGGGCAGCTATCGCTTAATCCGCCGGGAACGGCGGCGCGTCCGATTTAGCCTTGTGTGCAGTAATGTCTTGGCGAATCGAGGAAATTGGCCAATCTGGCGGTTTCCGAGGTTGCTAGGCTGCGCGGCCAGGGGATAGTCTGACGCCGACGATTGAAGGACAGCAGAGTCGCCATGGAACAGAAACCCGCCGCCGCCCAGCTCTATCCGGTGCTCCCCCTCAGGGACATCGTGGTGTTCCCGCACATGATCGTGCCGCTGTTTGTCGGCCGCGAGAAGTCGGTTCGCGCCCTGGAAGACGTGATGAAGGAGGACAAGCAGATCCTGCTCGTCACCCAGCGCAATGCCGCCCAGGACGACCCGGCCTCCAGCGACATCTATAACGTCGGCACGGTCGGCACCGTGCTGCAGCTGCTGAAGCTGCCCGACGGTACCGTCAAGGTACTGGTCGAAGGCGGTCAGCGCGCCAGGATCGAGCGCTTCACCGACAACGAGGCCTTCTTCGTCGCCGAGGCGATGCCGATGGTCGATGCGGAGATCTCCGGCAAGGAGGTCGAGGCCCTGGCCCGGTCGGTGGTGTCGCAGTTCGAGCAGTACATCAAGCTGAACAAGAAGATCCCGCCCGAGGTCCTGGTCTCGATCAACCAGATCGAGGAGCCCTCGAAGCTGGCCGATACCGTCGCCTCGCACCTGTCGCTGAAGATCGCCGAGAAGCAGGAACTGCTGGAACTCGCCACGATCAGCGAGCGGCTGGAGAAGGTCTATGCCTTCATGGAAGGCGAGATCGGCGTGCTGCAGGTCGAGAAGCGCATCCGCAGCCGCGTCAAGCGCCAGATGGAGAAGACCCAGCGCGAGTACTACCTGAATGAGCAGATGAAGGCCATCCAGAAGGAGCTCGGCGAGGGCGAGGACGGCAAGGACGAGGTCGCCGAGATCGAGGAGCGGATCAAGAAGACCAAGCTCTCGAAGGAGGCGCGCGAGAAGGTCACCGCCGAGGTCAAGAAGCTGCGCAGCATGAGCCCGATGTCGGCGGAAGCCACGGTGGTGCGGAACTACCTGGACTGGATCCTGTCGATTCCCTGGAACAAGCCGACGAAGGTCAAGCGGGACATCCGGCTGGCCGAGAAGGTGCTGAACGAGGACCATTACGGCCTGGAGAAGGTCAAGGAGCGCATCCTCGAATATCTCGCCGTGCAGCAGCGCCAGAAGAAGATCAAGGGCCCGATCCTGTGCCTCGTCGGCCCCCCGGGCGTCGGCAAGACCTCGCTGGGCAAGTCGATCGCCAAGGCGACCGGCCGCAACTTCGTGCGCATCAGCCTGGGCGGCGTGCGCGACGAGGCCGAAATCCGTGGCCACCGCCGCACCTATATCGGCTCGATGCCGGGCAAGGTGATCCAGGCGATGAAGAAGGCGAAGTCGTCCAACCCGCTGTTCCTGCTGGATGAAGTCGACAAGCTCGGCGCCGACTGGCGCGGCGATCCGTCCTCGGCGCTGCTCGAGGTGCTGGATCCCGAGCAGAACTTCAACTTCAACGACCATTACCTCGAGGTCGACTACGATCTGTCGGACGTGATGTTCATCACCACGGCCAACAGCCTGCGCATGCCGCAGCCGCTGTTGGACCGCATGGAGATCATCCGCATCCCCGGCTATACCGAGGACGAGAAGGTGGAGATCGCCATCCGCCACCTGATCCCGAAGCAGATCAAGGACCACGGGCTGAAGAAGACCGAATGGTCGCTGTCGGAGGATGCCATCCGCGACCTGGTGCGCTACTACACGCGCGAGGCCGGGGTGCGCAACCTGGAGCGCGAGATCGCCAATCTCGCCCGCAAGTCGATCAAGGAGATTCTGATGAAGAATCTCGAGAAGGTGACGATCAGCCGGCGCAACCTCGGCAAGTTCGCCGGCGTGCGCAAGTTCCGCTACGGCGAGGCCGAAAGCACCGACATGGTCGGCGTGGTCACCGGTCTGGCCTGGACGGAAGTCGGCGGCGAGATCCTGACGGTCGAGGCCGTGACCCTGCCGGGCAAGGGCAAGGTGTCGGCGACCGGCAAGCTGGGCGACGTGATGAAGGAATCCGTCCAGGCGGCGGAATCCTATGTGAAATCGCGCAGCGCCGATTTCGGCATCAAGCCGACGATCTTCAACAAGCGCGACATCCATGTGCACGTGCCGGAAGGCGCCACGCCCAAGGACGGCCCCTCGGCCGGCGTCGCGATGGTGACGACGATCGTTTCGGTGCTGACCGGTATTGCAGTGCGGCGAGACGTGGCAATGACGGGCGAAGTCACCCTGCGCGGCCGCGTCCTGCCGATCGGCGGGCTGAAGGAAAAGCTTCTGGCGGCCCTGCGCGCCGGCATCAAGACGGTGCTGATCCCGCAGGACAATGAGAAGGATCTCGCGGACATACCGGACAATGTGAAGAAAGGACTGGAGATCATTCCGGTCTCCACCGTCGACGAGGTGCTGAAGCACGCGCTGGTGATGCCGCTGACGCCGATCGAATGGATCGAGCCTGCCGATGTGGATCCCGCCGCCGCCAAGACCGAGGGCGATGGCGAGCGCGGTGTGGTGACGCACTGACCTCGCGTCGTTCCTGTTGACGAGAGGCTTCATCAAGGTATAGAGCAGGCGCCTTCCATGATGCGCAGTTCCCCAGGGAAATTCGATGGAAATTCCCTGGGGATAAGCGCTGTTCTCGGATTGACGCCAAGGAAACGCGGGTTCTAAAATCCGCGCTTCATTCGATCGCTCGCAGTCCAGCATCCATCCCAAATCAAACAAGGGGGGTCCCAGTGAATAAGAACGACTTGATCGCGGAAGTGGCCGACGATACCGGCCTATCGAAGACCGATGCGGCGAAAGCCGTCGATGCGGTGTTCGACGCCATCACCAAGGCACTGAAGCGCGCGCAGGAAGTGCGCCTGGTGGGGTTCGGCACTTTCCATGTCGCCAAGCGCGCCGCCTCGAAGGGCCGCAATCCGCGCACGGGCGAGGAGATCAAGATCCCCGCTTCCAAGCAGCCGAAGTTCAAGGCCGGCAAGGGCCTGAAGGATGCAGTGAACTAGCGGACGCGCGCCTGGCGCCGATTGACGCTGGCGCCGCGTTGTGTTGAGTTACCGGCCGCCCCCCAGGGGGCGGCCGGTTCGCTTTTGGGCGATTAGCTCAGTTGGTAGAGCGCTTCCTTTACACGGAAGATGTCGGGGGTTCGAGTCCCTCATCGCCCACCATCATTCGTCGGATCGGTCCCCCGGTTACGGTCCCCCGGTCACGGTCACAGATCCCAGTGGAATCCCACGGTCGGCAGCGGCATGCCGGCGATGTCCTCGACGCGGCTTTCCTGCAGCAGCCGGCCGCCGCACCGGCCGTAGAAGCCGCGCGCCGCGAAGTTCCCCTCCAGGCACCAGATGACCACGGATCCGACGCCGCGACGGCGCAGCGCCGCGAAGGCCTGCTCGATGAGGTCGCGGCCGATGCCCTGTTCCCGCCAGTCGCTGGCGATATAGAGGCCGTAGACCTCGCCGGCGGCGGGGCCGGAGCGGTCCGGGCCGAAACCGCAGAAGCCGACGATCTCGCCATCCGCCTCGGCGACCAGGGTGGTCTGGGCGGCGCGCGGCTGGGCGAGGACGCGGGCCCAGTGGATCCTGCGCCGGGGCAGATCGAGCCCGGCCAGATGATCCGCCGGCAGCAGGGCGGCATAGGCGTCGCGCCAGGCATCGACATGCACCCGGGCGATGCCGGCTGCATCCGTGGGGCGCGCCTCGCGGATCCGCACCGTTTCCGACGCTGCCATCGACGCCGCGCCGCCCGGAGCCTAATGGCCGAGCCGGGCGAAGACCTGGGCGAGGCTGGTCGCCAGCTTGTCGACGATCTCGCCCAGTTCCGCCTCGGTCGCGATATAGGGCGGCGAGACGATCACCACGTCGCCGCGGACGCCGTCGATATTGCCGCCCATCGGATAGCAGATCAGGCCGTTCGCGAAGGCGGTATCGCGGATCCGCTGGTGGAGCTTCAGCTCGGGCGCGTAGGGCGTCTTGGCGGTGCGGTCCTTGACGATCTCGATGCCGATGAAGAAGCCGCGGCCGCGGATGTCGCCGACAAAGTCCCGCCCGCCGAGGGCGGAACCCAGCATGGATTTCAGGGTTTCGCCGTCGCGGCGGACCTTCTCGACCAGGCGGTCGCGCTTGACGATGCGCTGCACGGCGGCGCCGGCGGCGCAGGCCAGGGTGTGGCCGGTGAAGGTGTGGCCGGACAGCAGGCCGCCATGTTCGCGGTACATCGGCTCCTTCAGCCGCTCGTGATAGATCGTGCCGGCGAGCGGGACATAGCCGCCGCCCAGGCCCTTGGCGACCGACATGATGTCCGGCTCCACCCCGTCATGCTGCAGCGCCCGCCAGGTGCCGCAGCGGCCGCTGCCGCACATCACCTCGTCGGCGATCATCAGCACGCCGTGCCGGTCGCAGATCTCCCGCACGCGCCTGGCATAGCCCGCCGGCGCCGGGACGCAGCCGCCGGCGGCGCCCACCACCGGCTCGAAGACGAAGGCGGCGACCTGGTCGGCGCCGAGCCGCAGGATCTCCGCCTCGAGCTCGGCGGCACAGAAGGCGGCGACGTCCTCCGGCGCGACGCCGGCCGGCGGGCGGTAGGTGTTGGCGGGCGACAGCAGGCTCGATGGCACCAGCGCGCCCTCGAAGGCGAAGCGCCGGTCGAGAAAGCCGGAGATCGACAGCGCGCCCAGGGTATTGCCGTGCCACGACCGCTCGCGGGCGATGAAGCGGCGGCGGCGCATCTCGCCGCGGGCGGTATGATACTGCAGGGCGACCTTCAGGCAGGTCTCCACCGCCTCGGACCCGCTGGAGCAGAAGGTCATCTGGTTGAGGCCGCCGCCGCAGGCCTCGGCGACCAGCGCGGTCAGCTCTTCCAGGGGATCGCTGGTGAAGGTGTAGCGGTAGCCATGGGCGATCCGGTCGAGCTGGTCCTTGATCGCCGCGTTCACCTCCTCGTTGCCGTGACCCAGCGAGAACACCGCCGGCCCCGCCGAGCCGTCGATGTACCGCTTGCCGGTGCTGTCGTAGATGTAGCAGCCCTTGCCATAGGCGACTTTCGGCAGGTGCTGCGTCGACCAGGTGATGGGTGCGTCCGGCTCGAGGTCGGCCGAGGTTGCGCCGGCCGGGGTTGCGCTGGCCGGGTTGTGCACTGTAGACATCTTGTCATCCGCCTTCCGATTGCCGACCGCAGTGAAGCGATGGGGCGGTCGGTTTGTCAACTGGAGCCGCGTCGCATGGCCATTCTCTATGCCGCCGAAGCCGAGGAAGCCGAGATGTGGCTGGGCGCGATGCGGGCGATCGATCCCGGCGTCTCGTTCCGGCTGTGGCCCGACTGGGGCGATCCCGCCGAGATCGACTTCATCATCGTCGGCGGCAGGGCCCCGGAGGATCTCAGTCCCTTCGTCAATGCCAAGGCGATCCAGTCGACCTGGGCCGGCGTCAACACGCTGATGCGGAGCAGCCTGCCGAAGGGCGTGCCGGTGGCGCGCATGGTCGATCGCGGCCTCACCGCCAGCATGACGGAGTTCGTCGTCTTCCAGGTCCTCGACATCCTGCGGCAAGGGCGGGAGCTGCGCCGCGCCCAGCGCGATCAGGTCTGGCTCGACCCGCCGATCGCCGATCCGGCCGGGATGACGATCGGCATCCTCGGCTTCGGCACGCTCGGCGAGGACGTGGCGCGCCGGCTGATCGCCCTGGGTTTTCCGATGAAGGGCTGGAGCCGCAACCCGAAACACGTGCCGGGCGTCGCCTGCTTCGCCGGCGCGGCGGGTCTCGGTCCGTTTCTCGCCGATCTCCGGATCCTGATCTGCCTGCTGCCGCTGACCCCCGCCACCGAGGGCATCCTGAACACGGCGCTCTTCGAGCAGCTGCCGATGGGGGCGATCCTGATGAATGTCGGCCGCGGCGGGCAGCTGGTCGAGGCCGACCTGCTGGCGGCCCTCGATCGCGGCCGGCTGTCGCTGGCCATGCTCGACGTCTTCCGCGAGGAGCCCCTGCCGCCGGACCACGCCTTCTGGCGCCGCCCGGACATCGTCATCACCCCGCATGTGGCGGCGATCACCCGGCCCGGCACCGGCGCCGAGGATATCCTGGAGAACTACCGCCGCGCCATGGCCGGCGAGCCGCTGCTCAATCCGGTCGATCCGCAGCGCGGCTACTAGACGGCCGCGAATTCGACGGGCGTGGGTCCGACGGGCGTGAGGTGATTGTCCCAGCGCGGCAGGCCGTCGCCGGGATGGGCAAGCAGGCCGCGGGTCATCCGCCCGTCGCGATCGAAGGCGAGGCGCAGCCGGTCGCCGCGGCCGGAGGTCAGCATGAATTCGCCGTGCCGGCCGGTGACCGCCACGCCGCAGCCGTCGGCCAGGTCGACCGCACCGAGAAAGCTCCGGTCCTCCAGGCGCCAGAAGCCGGCAAGGCCGCCATGAGGTGCGGTGGCGGCGGCCACGCCGCCGCCGGAATCGACCGTGACGCTGCCGATATAGCCCTGCATCCGTTCCAGGATCGCCGGTGGCGTGCGGACGAACGCGAAGGTGCCGCTCCGGCCCATGACGGCGACGATCGGCCGCAGGTCGCCGGCGCGGTCCTGGTCCTGCATGCCGATCAGCACCTCGCCGCCACGGGTCATCGCGATGTGGCGGCTGGACAGGGTCTCGAAGCCCGGGCCCGGGCGGCAAATCGCCGTCAACCTGCCGCTCGCCGCGTCGATCGCTGCGATGCCGGAGATGATCTCGGCATCGGCGGCGCGGTCGCGGATGCCGCCATTGGCGACGACGAGACTCCGCCGGTCCGCCGCCCAGATCAGCTGATGCGGCTCGATGCCGCCGCTGGCGAAGCCGCCGAGGCGCCGCCCGTCGGCCAGCCGATAGATGCCGACGGTACCGGCCTCATCGTCGTTCCCGCCCTCGGTGGCGTAGAGCGTCGCGCCGTCGGCGGAAAAGACCGCGTGGCCGTCGAAATGCCGTCCCAAAGCGGCCGGCAGGATGCGGAGGATCCGGCCATCCCGGAGATCGCAGAGGGTGATCGCAGCACCCGGCTTGCGGTCGACGACGGCGCAGAGACCGGCGCGGCTGTGCAGCGCGACTTCATGGCCGCGTGCCTGCAAGGACCACTGCCAGAGCACACGGCCTGTTGCGTCAAGGGCGGCGGCGCCGTAGGAGGCAGGCGACGCGTCGAGATTGCAGGCGCTGAGGAAGGCCGGCAGCCTCGCCGTATCGCGCGCCGCCCAGGTGGTGCCCCCCGCCGCGGTGGCTGCCGCGGCGCCGGCGGCAAGCTGCAGGAAGGTCCGGCGCTTCATCCGGGTCATGAGCCGTCGCCGTCGAGTTCGTTGAATCCGAGGGTGATCCCGAGGGCGGGCGGCACGTCCTGGCGGGCGATGTCGCGCAGCTGGTTGAGGCGCACATAGAGCCGCTCGACCTGCTTGCGTCCCTCCGCATCGACCACCGCCCGGTCGAGCGGCAGGGAGATTTCCGCGGCGGCGGCGAGGGCCTGATCGAAGGCTGCCGCCAGTCGGGCCTTCAGGTCGTCGAACCGGGGCGCCGCGAGCAGGGTCGCGAATCCCGCATCGTCGAGCATCGATCGCCGTGCCGCCTGCAGGTTGAGGACGATGTTGCGCACGGACCGCCCGGCGCGCCAGTGTTCCGCCAGCTTCGGCTTCGCCTCTGCCGGTGATGCTGCGAGGGGTGCGGCGATCTTCTGGTCGGCGACGATCTGCAGCTCGGTGAGCAGGTTGCTGTAGAACTGCGTCACCGCTTCCGCCGGGTCGGCGGCGAATGGTGCCGCGGCCTGTTGCGGGTCGGTCCGGGTCGCCTCCCAGATCCGCAGCGCGTCTTTGGCGATCGCAGCGAGATTGGCCGCGATCGCCGACATGGCTGCGCAGCGGAACGCACTGTCCTGGCCGGCGGGCAGGGCCTCCGCGGCCGCCGTCTGGAACAGCAGCCGCTCCAGCGCCGTCAGGCCCTGGACCGCCACGCTGGCCTGGGCCAGGGCCGCGGGCGTCAGCTTCGCCGGATCCGCGGCTGCGAGCAACGCCGCGAGCTGTTTCTCGACGATGTTGCGCTTCTCCGGCCAGTAGGCGAAGCGTTCGGCGCGCTGGCCCTCGGAAAGGGGGCCAAGGCGGAACTGCTGCGCCGACATCCAGGCATCGTCGACCTTGTTGAATCCGTCGACGGTCCGCGCAAGGCCGGCGGCATCGGGGGCGCGGCAGGCGTCCGCCGCGGTCTGCGCGAGCGCCTTGGTCTCGGCGGCCAGACGGGTGAAGGCGGGGATCACCTGCGCGTCCGCATAGGCCCGGTTGAAGGCGGCGAAATCCGCCGCCTGCGCGGGCAGGGCGAGGACGCCGGCCAGGATGGCGACGAGGATGGATGGCAGGTGCATGGCTGGCGGCTTCCTAGAGCGATTTCAGGAAGTCAATCAGGGCGGCGCGTTCGGCGCCGCTCATGGCGATCACCTTGTCGCGTGCGGCTTCGGCCTCGCCGCCATGCCAGAGCACCGCCTCCAGGATCGACCGTGCCCGGCCGTCGTGCAGCAGGGCGCCTTCGCCCTTGTCGTCCACCGCCCAGCCGAGACCCCAGAGCGGCGCCGTGCGCCAGTCGCGCCCGGTCGCGGTTGCTTCGGCCATCGCGTCGGCGAGCCCATCGCCCATGTCATGGAGCAGAAGGTCGGTATAGGGCGCGATCCGCCGAGCCGCCTGCTGCGGGGTCGCGGGCAGGGTGAAGGTCGGCCTGTGGCAGGCGGGGCAGCCGGCCGCGGCGAATTGTGCCGCCCCTGCCGCGGCGGTCCCGTCGGGCAGACCCAGCGAGGGCAGGACCGCCGCCGCGACGAAACCGTCGATCACCGCCGTCAACTGGGCGGGGACCTCGAGGCTGGCGAATTGCGGCGATGCACCACTGGGCGCCGCGCGGCAATCGGCCTCTGCCAGGGTGCAGTCGCCGGCGGCATCCGGAAAGCGCGGGTTGGAGAGGCCGATATCGGCATAGAGGGCATGGGCATCCTGGGCGGCCAGGCTGGGCTGTCCGGCCTTCCAGCCGAACCGTCCAAGCTGCCGCGATCCGCTCGCCGGATCGACAATCCAGTTCGGCCGGCCCTTGATGCCGTCGCCATCGCGATCGCCGGGATCGGCCGACGCAAGGATCTGCTCTGCCGGAATATCATTCAGGGGCCCGATGCCCTGGATCGCCGGCGCCAGGCGAAGGCTGGTCTGCGTGCCGGGCGCGAGCGGTCCGCTGGCGAGGTGCTCGATCCGGAGATGCGGGCGGCGCAGATTCACCACCGTATCGTCGGCGAGCAGGTATTGCACGTCGACATAGCGGATCTTGATCACCGCCTCGGGGCTGAGCCCCGGCACCGCTTCGGTCTGCAGTTGCTCGCCATAGGTCGGATCCGGATGGGCGTCGCCGGGAGCGGCACCGCCCAGGCGGACGATGCGCCCGGGGCTGTCGTCCCCATAGGCAGCCTCGATGAGGCTGCGGCCGCCGCCGGGATGGCAGGCGGCACAGGATTTCGCGTTGAACAGCGGACCCAGCCCGTCGGCGGCCTGGGTCGAGGCAGGGGCCGGAACCCAGATGCGCTCGAAGAGGGCGCGGCCGATCTCGAAATCGAGCGCGGTATCGTCCTGCGGCAATGCCGGATCGCGGATGACGCGCAGCGGCGGGCGCACCTGATCGTCGCCAGCCGCCACATGGGGCATCGCCGTGGCCGTGGCGGCCAGTGCCAGGCCGAGGATCCTAAGCCACATGGAAATAGCCCATCATGCCGGTTTCCTGATGCTCGATGATATGGCAATGCACCATCCACTCGCCAGGATTGTCGGCCACCAGCGCGATCCGCAGGCGCTCCTTCGGCAGGACCAGTGTCGTATCGGCGAAATGCGGCAGGATCCGGCCCTTGTTCGACGACAGCACCTGAAACGTATGGCCATGCAGATGCACCGGGTGCGGATGCGGTGTCATGTTCTCGATGTCGATCGCATAGGTTCGGTCGCGCTCGAAGGCGGTCAGTGCCGGCGGCAGCGCCGGCTGCATACCGCCCTCCGGCCAAGGCCGGCCGTTCAGCGCCCAGAAGGTCCGGCGTGCCAGACACAGTGAATCCGCGAGACGCATCACCTCGCCATCGGGCAGCACGATATCCGCCGGTGCCTGCGCGGTCGGCTCCGCCGGCGCCGAGGCCGCGCTGAGGCGCAACGGAAAGACCCCGGCCCGGTCATCAACGATCGGTACCGGTATCGACGGCGCCACCAGCGCCCGCGGCGTGAAGGGTGGGCGCTGCAGGGCGGGCCCGACGCATTCGATTTCGGCCAGCGGCACCGGCTCCGCCGCATAATAGTTCATCAGGCGGAGCCTGGCACCCGCCTGCACCGGGGCGCGGAAGGTAAGGTCGAGCCGCATCGCCGGGCCGAGGCGCCAGGTATCGAGTTGCACCGGCGGCAGCCCGTTGCCGTCGGTGGCGATGACCCAGGCCTCCGCCCCCGCGACGCCGAGGTCGATCAGCCGGCTCATGTCGAGATTGAGGAAGCGCAGGCGCACGTCACCGTTGGCCGGCACCTTGAACACGGGCAAGGCCTGGTCGTTGACGCTGCCGAAGGTGCCGAAGGTACCGGCGCGGCTGGCGCCCCGATCGGTCTGGAAGGGGGCGAAGCCGCCATCGGCGGCGAGGCGCCAGTCGCGATAGGCGCAGATCAGGTCGGCATCGAAGGGCTCGGGCGCGTCGCCCTCGACGATGAGGATGCCGGCAAGGCCGCGGCCCAGCTGGGTGGCGGTGTCGCAATGCGGATGGAAGAAGAAGGTCCCGGTATCAGGCGGCTGGAACGCATGGGTGAAGCTCTCGCCGGGCTGGACGGGCGCCTGGGTCAGGTATGGAACCCCGTCCACGGCGTTCGGCACGCGCACGCCGTGCCAATGGATCGAGGTGTGCTCGGCGAGTTCGTTGCGCAGGGTCGCCCGCAGCCATTGACCCCGTCTGAGGCGGATCACCGGAAGGCTGCCGTCGGCGGCGTAGCTCCAGACCGCCCGCGCTTTGCCATCGAGAAGCAAGCTGCGCTCCCGTGCCGTCAGCACGGCATCGACGATATCGGCATCCTCCGGTGGCTGCGGTGCAACCGGATAGGCGCGTGGCGCCGGATCGCCTAACGCGCCTTTGCGTCCCCGCGCCGCGCCGGACAGGGCGGCGCCGGCGCCGAGCACGGCCAGGGCACGGCGGCGGGTGAAGTGCTGTTTCGGGCGGTCGGGTTTCATGCGCTTGCGTCCCCGGTCCGGGAAGCAGGATGGCTTCAGTGGTCAATCGGTGCCGATGGCGGCGGGATTGTCCAGGCTGTCGGAGCCCTCCATCTCGAGTTTGAGGCCGAGCACGGCGACCGCCGCTTCGACGGCATGCGCCTGTGCGACCAGCGTATCGACCACGTTCTGCACGATCCGGTTGCCGGCCGGGTTGTCCGGCCCGATCATCTGGTCGTAGGCCATCCTGCCGCTGTCGCCGGCCTCCTTCAGGACCTGCATGGCGCTGCCTGCCGCGGCGATCGCCGCCGCCAGGCGCTGCTCGACCTCCGCATCCCGCCCGGCGAGATAGGCCTTCAGGCTCGGGCCCTGCACCCTGGTGCCGTCGATGCGGGTGTAGCTGCCGTTGTAGATGTTCGCCATGCCCAGCTCATCATAGAAATGCGAGTTGTGGGTATTGTCGCTGAAACAGTCATGCTCCTCCTCGGGATCGTGCAGCATCAAGCCGAGCTTGGTGCGCTCGCCGGCAAGCTCGCCATAGGACAGGCTGCCGAGGCCGGTCAGCATGGCGCCGATGCCGGCCGGCGGGTCGCCCAGGAGGCGCTTGCGGGCTGGGCCGTCCGGGCCCCAGACATCAGCCATCCGGGCGAGATCCTCGATCAGCAGCGCCGTCGCCGCCTGGAGATAGTCGGCCCGTCGGTCGCAATTGCCGTGGGTGCAGATCTTGAGATCGTAGTCGCTGGCCGGGCGCGCGCCGGCACCGGGGCCGGTGCCGTTCAGGTCCTGGCCCCAGAGCAGGAACTCGATGGCATGGTAGCCGATGGCGACATTGGCCTCGTTGCCGCCCACTTCCTGCAGCGACTGCAGCCGCCGCTTGTCGATCTTCCGGGCATCGACCACGTCGTTGCCGATCCGCAGCTGCGTGTTGGCGATCACGTCGAGGCGGTAGAAGGGATTGCTGTCTGAGCTTTCGCCGTAGGACGGGTCGACATAGTCGATCAATCCTTCGTCGAGCGGCCAGGAATTGACCAGCCCCTCGAGATCGTCGATTTCCGGATTTCCGAGGCGGAACCCTTCGGTCTGCATGTAGGGGACGCGGGCGGCGATCCAGGCGGTCTTCGCCGCCGTTTGGGTGGCATCGTCCGGCGCCGCCAGGAACGCATCGATCGCCTGCTGCAGCGCCTTGGCGGCATCGACCGCATCTGAATATCCGGCCAGGGCCATGTCGGCATAGGTGGTCAGCACCGCCCGGGCGTCGGGTTCCTGTGCGGCCGAGGTACCGGCGCCGCCCATCGTCGCCAGGACGGCAAGGGTGAGCGGGACGAAAAGGCGCGTCATGGCAGTGGCTCCGGCATGGGGTCGGGTCGGTTGCATTTAATAATGCAAATCATTTGCAATTGCAAGAACAGCAGAAAGCCCGGCAACCGGTCACTTGGGGCGGCGGGCGAGGGGTGCGGCTGGGGCTACTTTCCGGTGCGGAGGCTGCGGCGGTATTCCGCCATCCGGGCCAGCATCATCGAAATATGGTTGCGCCGGATGAAGCCGACAGCCTCGAAATCATAGACCTCCAGCGCGCGCAGCGTCTCCTCGACCTCGTGGAAGAGGAAGCTGACCTCGCGCCGGGGATCGGTGTTCGCCATCCAGCCGTACCAGTAGCGGTCGGCCTGATGATACAGCATATCGATGAACTGGCGGAGCATCGGCGAGCCGATGATGTTGTTGACCACCGAATGGAACACTTCGCAGTGGTTGGAGAATTCGGCGATGTCGGGAGGGCCGCGGCCGTCGATGACCTCGCGAAGCTGGTCGCGCACCCGGCGCAGCTGCGCCATGTCCTGGCCGGACAAGGGCCGCGGCGAGGCACGACCCATCAGGCTCACCAGTTCCAGGCGCAGGAAATAGATCTGGTCCAGCGCCTCGTCGTCGACCTCGGTGACGCGGACGCCGACGCCGTTGCGGACCTCGATCAGCCCTTCGGTTTCGAGCTGCTGCAGCGCCTGGCGGACCGGCGTGCGGCTGACCCCGAATTCGGCGGCGATATCCTGCTCTTTCAGCCAGGCGCCGGGCATGTACTGCCGGGTGGCGATGCGCTGGCGCATCGCGTCGTAGATCATCGCGGCATTGGACCGGAAAATGCCCCCGGCGGCGTCATCGCGCGGACCGGCCGCCGAGAAATTCTGCTCCGTCAGATCTGCCATTCCCACGTCACTCATGCGCGCAATAAGATTGCTGAAAATTGTATAGGTCCTATTTTGCGGCCGGACAAGCTATAAGGCTCGGGCTATAAGCCTGCTGTAACCGGGACAAATCTGGTACCCATCGGTGTCGCGCGAATCTCACACCTACTATGAATCCAGCCTGCCGGCCGCCGCGGCGCGACCGGCGCTGTCCGCCGCCGAAGCCGCGGATGTCTGTGTCGTTGGCGGCGGTCTCGCCGGACTTGCCAGCGCCCTCGCACTCGCGGAACGCGGCCGGCGCGTGGTCCTGCTGGAGAGCCACCACGTCGGCTGGGGCGCTTCCGGGCGCAATGGCGGCTTCGTTTCCGCCGGCTTCGCCCTGGGCGGCGAAGCGATCCTGAAGCGCCTGGGCGCGGGTCCCGGCCGGGAGCTCTACGATCTCTCTCATGCCGCCCTGGAACGGGTGCGCGAACGGGCGACGCGCGATCTCGGTGCCGGCGACGGGGCCCTGGCGATGGGCGCCGGCATCCTGGTCGGCTGGCGCTACGATCCCGGCGCCGGGGTCGAGGCCGAGGTCGCGGCGCATGCGCAGCTGCTCGGCGAGGACCTCGAATTCTGGCCGCGAGCCCGGCTGCGCCAGGCCCTGGCGACGGAACGCTATCATTGCGCCGTGCTGAACCGGCGCGGCTTCCATCTCAATCCGCTGGCCTTCTGCCGGCGCATGGCGCGGCTGGCGGAACTGGCCGGCGTGCGGATCCACGAAGCGAGCCCGGTCACTGCCGTCGAGCGCCGGGGTCAGGGCTGGACGGTGACGAGCGGCGGCGGTGCCGTTGCCGCCAAGGACGTGGTGCTGACCGGTGGCGGCTATCTCGGCCGGCTTGTGGCCGGGGTTTCCCGGGGTATCCTGCCGATCTGCACCTATGTGATGACGACCGAACCCCTGGGGGCGCGGCTGAAGGCGGCGATCGATTGCGGCCATGCGATCGGCGACACCCGGATGAACTGCGACTATTACCGGCCCCTGGCCGACGGGCGGCTGCTCTGGGGCGGCGACATCACCGCCCGCCAGCAGCCGCCGCGCCGGCTGGCCGAGCAGATGCGGGCGCGGATGGTCGAGGTTTATCCCCAGCTGGCGGACGCCAAGGTCGATTTCGCCTGGCAGGGAACGATGAGCTATGCCCGGCACCGCATGCCGGCGGTCGGCGCGGTGGCGCCCGGCCTCTGGTATGCGACGGGTTTCGGCGGCCATGGCATGGCGACGACCACCCTGGCCGGCGAGCTGATCGGCGGTGCCCTGGCCGAGGGCGATACCCGCTATCGCCTGCTGGAGCCCTTCGGCCTGCCCTGGGCCGGCGGGGTGCTGGGCCAGATCGCCGCCCAGACGGTCTATTGGTGGCATGCCGCCAACGAGGCGCGCCGCGAGCGCCGGGCGGGTTGACCCTCCGGCGACTCGGATTTATCTAAAATACCGAGTAATTTCATATATTTGAGTTTCTGCATCCGGCCCGCAGGTCTGTGCGGCCCGTCACTGTTTCCGGCCCCTGAACCTGCCATATGCATCAGCGTGAGATCGGCGACGGTGCGGCCGGCCGATGATCGGGTTTCAAGAGGGAAGGGTTCTGTTATGAGACGCAGCACCATGTTGACGGCGATGGCCTTGGCTCTGGCGGTGAGCGGCCTGTCGGCCTGTTCGTCCACCGCCCAGCCGATCGTTGATACCAAGGGTGTCAATTCCACCCAGTACAACCAGGACAACTACGAATGTCAGCAATATGCCAACCAGGTGAGCCCGGTGGGTGATGCCGCGGTCGGCGCGGTCGGCGGTGCGGCCACCGGCGCCGCCCTGGGCGCCATCACCGGCGCCCTGGTAGGCGGTGTCGGGGTGGGCGAAGGCGCCGCCTTCGGCGCGGCGACCGGCGGTGCCCTGGGCCTCGGCGGCGGTGCGGTCACCGGCGTCCAGAACCAGCGCCAGGTCTATCGGAATTGCATGGCGGGGCGCGGCTACAGCGTCCTGAACTAGCTGAACCAAAGTCTTGGAGCGGCGCGGGCGCCGCCTTGGGTCCGGGGCCGATCCCACGGTCGGCCGCGGACCGGGGCGGCGCCTTCGTTTGCGCTACCTGTCGGATCCGCCAGGATTTTCTCCGTGGAACCTGGGCCTATTTGTCGCATTCTCCTGATGGCTATGGGGCCTCACCTAAATTTGTATAGGCGGGAGCGCAGGCTTCGGCTTAATAATCCGTAGTGCATTGTGCAGGGTCGGTGTGCGGCGGCGAAACGCGGCTCGCGGCCGCAGCGACCGGTGCCGATCGCAAGCGAGGGAAAGGGTTTTATGATGAAACGGGTTTTTGCAGCCGTCGCGCTGATGAGTGTCCTGGCGGGCTGCTCGTCGACCAGCCAGCCGATGGTGGACACCAAGGGCGTCGATTCCGCCCGCTATCAGCAGGACAACTACGAGTGCCAGCAATACGCCAACCAGGTCAGCCCGGTGGGTGATGCGGCGGTCGGCGCGGTCGGCGGTGCGGCGGCGGGTGCGGCGCTGGGCGCCATCACCGGCGCCCTGGTCGGTGGCGTCAGCGCCGGCAGCGGTGCCGCTCTGGGTGCGGCCACCGGCGGCGCCCTGGGCCTCGGCGGCGGTGCGGTGACCGGCGTGCAGAACCAGCGCGAGGTCTTCCGCAACTGCATGCGCGGCCGCGGCTACAACGTCCTGAACTGATCGGTCGCCAACCGGCCAATTCGGCCGACCCGATCGGCAAGTCATTAACAGAAGCCCCCGCGTCGTGGCCATAGGCCCGGCGCGGGGGCTTTGCTATTCTCCCGCCGCCGCTCTCCCGTCGCCGCGTCTCCGGCGGGACCAGCCAGCCAGCCAGGAAAGACCCGATCATGGACCTGACGAAAATCAGCATCGGCCAGAATCCGCCCTATGACGTCAATGTCATCATCGAGGTGCCGCTGGGCGGCGTGCCGGTGAAATACGAGCTGCACAAGGAATTGGGCGCGCTCTTCGTCGATCGCTTTTTGCATACTGCGATGTTCTATCCCGGCAATTACGGGTTCATCCCCCATACCCTCGCCGATGACGGCGACCCGGTCGACGTGGTGGTGATCGGCCCGACGCCGGTGGTGCCGGGCGCCGTCGTGCGCTGCCGCCCGGTTGGCGCGCTGATGATGGAGGACGAGGCCGGCGGCGACGACAAGATCATCGCCGTGCCGGTCGACAAGCTGCATCCCTATTACTCCAATGTCGGCTCCTATCGCGACCTGCCGGAAATCCTGCGCGAGCAGGTGAAGCACTTCTTCACCCACTACAAGGACCTCGAGCCCGGCAAATGGGTGAAGTTCTCGCGCTGGGCCGAGCCCGAGGAGGCGATGGACCTGATCCGCAAGGGCGTCGCCGCCGAGAAGGCGAAGTAGGCGCAAGACGCCATCCGCTTATCCACTGCTATTTCCGCCTGCGACACCGCATGCGCTTGACGCGTCGCGGCGAGAGTCCTAGCCTTCCACACAGGTTCAGAGGACGGCGGGCGCGCATCGCATGACCCCACCTCACAGGACTGCTGCGGCCTCGTAAGCGGGGTCTGCGCTGACCGGCGACGTAACCCTAAGGACGCCGCCATCAAGCAAACCGACGAACAGGAGGGTGTCTCAACAACATGACTCCACCGGATCAGACCATCGAAAATTAAGCACGACAGCGAGATTGAAGTCCGGCTTATCAGTCGGGCTGCGGGGCTGCAGGACCTGGGTGAAAAATGCCCACAGCGTCCACCGGCCTGAGTGCCAAAGCGCAAGCCCCCGCATCGCGCTCCCGAAACCCCGTTGCGCCAGGGATGACGCAGCGGGGTTTTCATGTCCGGGCCCAGCGCCTGGCGCCCATTGCCAGCCCTGCGCCCATCACCAGTCCTGCGCCCGCCACCAACCCTGCACCCGTCACGCGCCTTGCGGCAGGACGCCTATCGCGGCAGGATGCCTGCGCACCAGAAATTCACGAGATTCGCTTGTCCCAGTTCGACCTTTCCTCCGACATCGCCGTGGTCACTGGCGCCTCCAGCGGGCTTGGCGCGCATTTCGCGCATCTGCTGGCGGCGAGCGGCGCGAAGGTGGCCCTGCTGGCGCGGCGTCTGGACCTGGCTGCCGGGATCGCGCGGGAGATCGAGGTTGCCGGCGGCACCGCCCTGGCGCTGGCTGCCGACATCACCCATGCCGACGACCTGACCCGGGCGATCGGCGCCGTCGAGGCGCGCTGGGGATCGCCCAGCCTGCTGGTCAACAACGCCGGCATCGCCCATCACGAGGCCGCGCTCGATCTCGCGGAAGCGGATTGGGACCGGGTGATGGAGACCAATCTCAAGGGCGCCTTCCTGGCATCACAGGTCCTGGCGCGGCACTGGGTGGCGGCGAAGACCGGCGGCAACATCGTCAACATCGCCTCGATCCTCGGCATCCGGGTGGCGGGGCGGGCGCTGCCCTACGCGGTTTCCAAGGCCGGCCTCATCCAGATGACCCGGGCCCTGGCGCTGGAATGGGCGCGCCACGGCATCCGGGTAAATGCCCTGGCGCCGGGCTACATCCTCACCGATCTCAACCGGGACTTCTTCGCCACACCCGCAGGTGCCGACCTGGTGAAGCGCATTCCGCAGCGCCGGATGGGTGCGCTGGCGGATCTCGACGGGCCGCTGCTGCTGCTGGCCTCGTCGGCTTCGGCCTACATGACCGGCGCGGTCATTCCGGTCGACGGCGGCCACCTGAATTCCGGCCTCTGAAGGAGCCTGCGCATGGATTTCGCCCTCGCCCCCGATACCGTCGACCTCTGCCGGCGCATCGACGCCTTTCTCGAGCGGCACGTGATCCCGCTGGAAGCCGACAGGGCGAATTTCGACGCCGGCGAGAACATCCGCGAGGACCTGCTGCAGCAGGTGCGCGCCAAGGCGATCGCGGCGAAGCTCTGGTGCTTCCAGATGCCGAAGGAACTCGGCGGGCAGGGACAGTCGGTGGTGGGCATGGCGGCCTGCTACGAGGCGGCCGGCCGCGCGATCTTCGGCCCCGCCTGCTTCAACGTCGCGGCCCCCGACGACGGCAACATGTATCTGCTGAACAAGGTGGCGACGCCGGCGCAGAAGGAGCGCTGGCTGTATCCGATCGTGCATGGCGAGGTGCGCTCGGCCCTGGCGATGACCGAGCCGCATCCCGGCGCCGGCTCGGATCCCGCCGGCATGATGCAGACCACGGCCACCCGGCGCGGCGACACCTGGGTCGTCAAGGGCCACAAATGGTTCATCACCGGCGCCGACGCCGCCGAGCATTTCATTTTGCTGGCCCGCACCTCCGACGATCCCCGGCGCGGCCTCACCGCCTTCCTGTTCGACCGCGCGCAGCCCGGCTGGGAGATCCTCCGCCGCATCCCGATCATGGGCCCCGAGGAGCACGGCGGCCATTGCGAGCTGAAATTCGACGGGCTGGAGATCCCCGATGCCAACCGCCTGATGGGCGTCGGCGAGGGGATGAAGGCGGTGCAGATCCGCCTCGGCGTCGCCCGGCTCACCCATTGCATGCGCTGGCTCGGCATGGCGAAGCGGGCGCTCGAAATCGCCGCCGTCTACGTCAAGGAGCGGGAATCCTTCGGCCACAAGCTGATCGACCACGAGGGCGTGCAGTGGATGCTGGGTGAGGCCGCGATGGCGATCCAGACCGGCCGCCTGCTCACCATGCATGCCGCCTGGCGCATCGACCAGGGGCATCACGCGCGCAAGGAGGTGTCGATGGCCAAGGTCGCGGTCGCCGACCTGCTGCACAAATCCGTCGATACCGCGATCCAGCTGATGGGCGCGCGCGGCTATTCCAGGGATACGCCGCTGGAATGGATGTACCGCTACGCGCGGCAGGCGCGCCTGGTCGACGGCGCCTCGGAGATCCACAAGATGGTCCTCGCCCGCAGCCTGATGGGCGAGGGCCGCGATTTCTGGCAATGGGGCTGAGCGCGTGACCTTGCATGCACAGACGGCGAAGCTCGCCGCCTTCCTCCGCGACGCCGCCGGTGCGGCGGATGTCGGCGTCGAGATCGTCGGCCGCCTCGGCGGTGGCGCCATCCAGCAGAACTGGGCGGTGGCGATCGCGATCGGGGACGGCAAGCGGGCCGGCCGCTACGACGCGGTGCTGCGCACCGACGCGCCCTCCGGCGTGCCGGAGAGCCGCAGCCGCGCCGAGGAATTCGCTTTGCTCTCGGTGGCGCATCGCCTCGGCATGGCGGTGCCCGAGCCGCTCTGGTGTGATCCCGGCGGCGAGGTGCTCGGCCGGCCCTTCTACCTGATGCGCCGGGCGGCCGGTTCCGCAGATCCCCGCAAGCTGCGCGATCTCGACACCGAGGCCGGCGACGCCCTGGCCCGGCAGCTCGGCGGCGAACTCGCCAGGCTCCACCAGGTGACGCCGGAGTCCGCGCCGCCGGAGCTGGATTTCCTGCCGCGCCCGCCCGCCGACCTGGTCGGCGCCCGCGTCGCCGCCTGTCGCCGCCAGCTCGACGCCCATCCGGAGCCGCGCCCGGTCCTGGAATGGGCGGTGAACTGGATGGAGGAGAATGCCCCGGCGCCGGTGGCGCCCGTGCTCTGCCATCGCGACTACCGCACCGGCAACTATCTGGTCGAGGACGGCCGCGCCACCGCCATCCTGGATTTCGAATTCGCCGGCTGGAGCGATCCCGCCGAGGATCTCGGCTGGTTCTGCGCCCGCTGCTGGCGCTTCGGCGCCACCGGCAGCCGCGAGGCCGACCGCGATGCCGGCGGCGTCGGTGCGCGGGCGGCGTTCTACGCGGGCTACGCAGCGGCGGGCGGCGGTCCGGTCGACGCGGCACGGGTGGCGTTCTGGGAAATGGTGGCGCCGATCCGCTGGGCGCTCATCGCCCTGCAGCAGGGCGAGCGGCATCTCTCCGGCCAGGAGCGCTCGCTCAACCTGGCGCTGACCGGGCTCCGGGCGGTCGAATGCGAATACGACCTGCTGCTCGATCTCAGCCGCAGACAGAAAGGGAGCTGAACCATGCTGTCCCGACCGGCGCCGCAGGACCTGATCGACATCGCGCTCGCCACGCTGCAGGAGGAGGTGCTGCCGCGGCTGGAGGGCGAGGCGCGGCTGAACGGCCTGATGATCGCCCGCGCCATCGGCATCGCCCAGCAGCAGCTGCTCCATGCGGAAGCCGCCGGTGAGGAACTGCGGCGCATCCAGTCGCTCTATGCGGAGGACCTGGGCAGCGATCTCGCCGCCGCCCAGCGGCGCCTCGCCGCCGATATCCGCGGCCGGAAATTCCGGCGCGGGACCCCGGAGGAGAACCGCCTGATCGATGCAATGACCGCCACGGTCGCGGCGGAGATGCGCATCGTCAATGTGAAATACATGGCACAGCGCCAGCGCGGCAAGGGCGCCGAAAGCGCGGTCTGACGCCGGCCGCCGCGGCGGCAAGAAGATGCCCGCAGCCTCCCGGGGAAGAAAGAGGCTGCGGGCGCGGCGCTCACGCGTCGAGCAAAGTCGGCGTCACATCCAATAGGGCGGAACGCCGAAATGCTCGTGGAGGCGGGTACCCCACGCGCGATCGCCGTAGTCGTCGGTTGCCGGGGCCGGGATGCTGCGCAGCAGATCGTCCGCCGCATTGGTCACGTAGCCGCCCCGGGCGGTGTCGTAGCGCAGGACGCTCCACGGCAGGGCCCGGCGCTCCTGGCCCATGCCGAGGAAGCCGCCGAAGGCGATGACCGCATAGGCGACCTTGCCGCTCGGCTTGTCGATCATGACGTTCTCGACGGCGCCGAGATCGTCGCCGGCGCGGTTGTAGAGATTGGTGCCGCGCACCTTCTCCGCCGAGATCAGGCTGCCGATCTCGTCCCTGGCCAGGTCGTCCTGGCGTGCGTCTCTCGCAGATTGCATGTAGGCCTCCATCTGTCGGGTTGAACAGGCTTAACGGGGCTGCCCGGTTTCGGTTCCCAAGCGATTGCCATGCCTACGTTTTCAGTGCCGATTTTCGGAGGATCCTGCCGTCCGGCCGGAAAAGCTGCCGGGGCGTGGAACGGATGGCCGCGCCGGAGGTTCTCCTTCCATGCCCAACGCGGGTGTCCAGTCAGCGAGGGAGATCCAGATGAACGTCACCCATCCCGGCCTCGGCGGCTACGATACGGTCGAACGGCAGATGCATCGCGACGCCATCTGCGACATCCGCGATTATCCGGCGCCCGGTTATCCGCCGATCGCACCGAAGACCGCGGAACGGGTCCGCGCCGCCACGATCAGCGGCCATGTCCTCGCCATCCTGGTGGCGTCGACGACCCTGGCCATCATCGCCCTCTGTGTGGTCCTGGCAGTGATGTATTAATCGGCCGCTGGGCTAGTCCGCCGGCGCGACGATGATGATTTCCACCTTGTCCGGATAGAAGGCGAGCCGGCCGGCGATCTCCTGCATGGCGGGGTAGGGCTTCTCGTAGCTCCAGACCGCATCCTCCGCCGTCCTGTCGCCGGAGGTGACCGAGAAATAGCTCGCTTCGCCCTTGTAGGGACATTGCGACTTGCGGGTCGAAGGCTGCAGCAGATCCATCCGCGTATCCGCCCGCGTCACATATTGCACACCCGGATAGCTCGCCTCGTTCAGCGTGAGGGCATGGGTCGTATCGACCACCGTCCGCCCGCCGAACCTGACGACGACGCGGCCCTTAGTCGGCGCGATGACGATCGGATGGTCGGGTCCGGGGAGCTTCATGGCGCTGGCCTCGCTGGGGATGGTAGGCGACGGGGATTGCTTCATCTGCAAGTGGTGATCCGCCGTCGTGGCTTCAATGGCGTAGATTCCGCGGCGGCGCTCAGGGCGCCGGACTTGCCCGACGCAGCAGGCGGCGGAGCGCGCCGGCGATGACCGCGCCGGCCAGGAACTCCAGGGAATAGACCAGCAGGAAGGCGAGGCCGAGCAGGTAGAGCCCGTCGACGCCGATCGCCACCGCCTCGTAGAGCGCCTGGCCGAGGGCCGCGCCGAGATAGATCGCCCAGAGCGGCCGCGGCGTCAGCGCGCCGGTGACCGCCCCGGCGCTCAGCAGGGCTACGTGGAAATAGTATTCACCCGCATCCCAGGGTTCCGCGTGACCGGCAAGGAGGGGCGACAGCACCCAGATCGCCGCCCCGGCGACGGCGGCGAGAAGGAAGGCGGCGATGGCAGGACTGCGCGGCCTCTCGACGTCCAAATCGGTTTTCCTTCTTCCATCCGGTGGGCGCAGTGTCGGTCCGGGCGCCGCGGCACGTCAACCGATGTCGCGCCCCGTGCAGGGCGGGGCGGGAAGTGGAGACGTCCACGCAGGCAAACTGTTGCGTCATGGCCGGGCTTGGCCCGGCCACCCACGAATGCCTTCGCTTTTCCCGCCCTGGCGCCCCATTTCCCCCCATTCCACGCCCGGAATCTCGCTTTTTCCGGTACCTGCCGCCCCCTTGCCGTCCCGGCCCCATTCCGGTGTAAACTGGCTCGAATTCAAGACCGGGGCGCTGACGCCCAGGATATAAAAGGGAGACACGGGATCATGGCATTCCAGAAGAACATGCTGCTGGCCGCCGTCGCCGTCTTGGCGCTGGGCCTGGCCGGTTGCGGCGAGAAGAAGGAAGAGCAGGCGGCCCAGGAAACCGCGCCAGCGGCGGCACCGGCGGCGGCCCCTGCGGCGGCGGCGAAGATCGGCAATTGCGAGCTCGTCGGCCCGAAGGGCGCGAACGCCATCGCCACCCCGGCCAAGCCCGGCCAGCTCACCGTCGAGGTCTCGCTGCCGGCGCCGATCTGGTGGAACGGCGACACGCCGGAAAGCATCAAGGACGGCATGGAATACTGCCTGGCGGCCGAGATCGCCTATCGCGCCGGCTTCGAGAAGCTGGAGGTGGTCAATGTCGGCTGGGATCCGCTGGTCACCGGCCAGACCTCCGGCTTCGACCTCGCCTTCTCGGAGATCTCCATCACCGACGAGCGCAAGAAGGTGGTCGATTTCTCGATCCCCTATTTCAGCTCCGACATCGCCGTGCTGGTCCGCGCCGACAAGCCGGTGGACGAGAAGACCATCAAGGACGTGACCGTCGGCGTGCAGCAGGCGACCACCGGTGCCGCCTATGCGACCGATACGCTGAAGCTGACCAAGGTCCAGGTCTATCCCGACCAGGGCGACATGTTCACGGCCCTCCGCGCCGGGCAGATCGACGCGGCGATCACCGACACCTCCATCGTGCTCGCCGAGGAAGTGAACTCGGGCGGCAAGGTCAAGGTGGCCGGCCAGTACAAGACCGGCGAATCCTACGGTGCCCTCTATCCGAAGGGCGGCGCCAACAACGCCACCCTGGACAAGATCATCCAGTCGATCATGGATGACGGCACGATGAAGAAGCTGGCGGCGAAGTACCTCGCGGCGTCCTGGGGCAAGGACCCGGCCGACGTCCCGTATTTCAACCCCTGAGCCGCCGATCCGCAGCGCAGACCGCGCCCGCTTGTCGCGTTCCCTTTCCGTGACCCTCCCCCGAAGCCGGGGGAGGGAAGCGATCCGGGTTCTCCACCGCGGACATGCGGACGGGGGCCGGGGCGAGGGCATGTCCTCCGATCCCCGGGGGATGCTGCGGGCGGTGCTGCGGCCGATGCTGCGGGCGGCGCAGCGATGAGCGGCGGGGATATCACTTGGCCATAGACCATCCGCCAACCGGTACCGGCACCGCGCCGCGCGCCGCCAAGGCCCGGCCGACGATCCCGCAGCCCAGCGACGGGCTCTCTTTGGCGGCGACCCTGTTCGCCGGCCTCTGCCTCATCGCCGCCTTCGGCGCCACCGCCATGGTGCGCGGCGCGCTCAACGATCTCGCCGCCTATGAACCGGCCTGGGAATTTCCCCTGGTCCTGACCCTGCTGGTCGCGGCCGGCCTGTTCTGGCCGGCGGTGAAGGCGCTCAACCTCGCCAGGAAGTCGCGGGCCTTCCTCGCCGCCGGCGACATCGTCCATGCCCGCATCGACAGCGCCGCCTCGCGCGAGAGCGCGGTGCTGACCTTCGGCTGGGGCGCCTTCCTGCTGATCGCCATGGGCCTCGTCTGCTTCGTGCTGATGAACGACGCCTCGGTCGGCCGCACCTTCTTCTTCCTGCCGCTGATGGTGGCGAAATACGATCTGGTGCTGAAGGCCTTCCTCAACAACCTCTTCATCTTCGTGGTGGCGGAGATCCTGGTCCTGGTCTGGGGCCTGGTGGTCGCCATCCTGCGCCTGCTGCCCGGTCCGGCCGGCCTGCCGATCCGCGCCCTCGCCATCATCTATTGCGACATCTTCCGCGGCCTGCCGGCCATCGTCACCCTGTATCTGGTCGGCTTCGGCCTGCCGCTCTCCGGACTGCCGGCGATGGTGATCACGCCGGTCGCCCAGATCTTCGTCGGCGATCCGGCGCTGGCCGCGGAATATGCCAAGATCCCGCTGCAGTGGTACTGCATCCTGGCGCTGACGCTCACCTACGGCGCCTATGTCGCCGAAGTCTACCGCTCCGGCATCGAGAGCATCCACTGGAGCCAGGTCGCCGCCGCGCGCTCGCTCGGCCTCTCCTACATGCAGACCATGCGCTACGTGGTCGTGCCCCAGGCGGTGCGGCGCATCGGCGCGCCGCTGCTGAACGACTTCATCGGCCTGCAGAAGGACACCGCCTTGGTGCAGGTGATCGGCGTGGTCGATGCCTTCAACCAGTCGCGCATCATCGCCTCCAACGCCTTCAACCTCTCGGCGGTGACGGTGGTCGCCATCCTCTTCGTGCTGATCACCATTCCCCAGGCGCGCTTCGTCGACAAGCTGATCGAGCGCGACAACGCCCGCATCCGGGCGGGGGGCTGAGATGGCCTTCCTTGAGATGCGCGACGTGCGCAAGACCTACGGCTCGATCCAGGTCCTGCGCGGCCTCGACCTGCAGGTCGACGAGCACCAGGTGGTCTGCCTGATCGGGCCCTCGGGCTGCGGCAAGTCGACCCTGCTCAGGTGCATCAACGGCCTCGACCCGATCCAGGGCGGCGAGATCCGCCTCGACAACGACCGGGTCTCCGGCCCCGGCGTCGACGTCAACAAGCTGCGCCAGCAGGTCGGCATCGTCTTCCAGAGCTTCAACCTGTTCCCGCACATGTCGGTGCTGGAGAACGTCACCCTGGCGCCGCTCCGCGTGCTGAAGCTCGACCGCGACGCGGCCGAGGCCAAGGCGATGGCGCTGCTGAAGCGGATCGGCCTGGAGGCCAAGGCGCTGGAATATCCGGACCGGCTCTCCGGCGGTCAGCAGCAGCGCGTCGCCATCACCCGGGCGCTCGCCATGGAACCGAAGCTGATGCTGCTCGACGAGATCACCTCGGCGCTGGATCCCGAGCTGGTCTCGGAGGTGCTGAACATCGTCCGCGACCTGGCGGCGCAGGGCATGACCATGCTGCTCGCCACCCACGAGATGGGCTTTGCCCGCGAGGTCGCCTCCAAGGTCTGCTTCCTGCACGAGGGCGTGGTGCACGAGGAGGGGCCGCCGGCGCAGATCTTCGGCGATCCCCGCGAGGAACGCACCCGCGGCTTCCTGAAGCGGATCATCGAGGCCGGCCGGCTCTAGCTCTAGTCGAGGACCTTCTCCGCCTGCTTCAGCGGCTGCACCGCCGCGTCCACCAGTCCCTTCAGCGCCGCACGCAGGGTCTCGCAGCGCAAAGCCGCCGCCTGGCCGATCAGCCGGGCGACATGGGCGTGCTGGGCGTAGAACTGCACCAGATCGACGCCGACCTCGCGGGGCAGGAGATACAGCCGGCCGGCGTTGGCGTCATAGACCTTGGCCGGCGGCAGGCCGAGCAAAGCGAGCTGCGCGCCGGGCAGCGGCAGGTCCTGGATCAGGCCCGCGGTCTGCTGGTACTGCTCCTCGGCCGCGGCGCGGATCGCCAGGATCTCCGAGGAGAGGATCGCGGTCAGCGTGCGGGCATCCTGCCTGGCCGCCGCCGCAGCGGCCTGTCTTTCGCGCTGCCGGAGCCGGCGCCGCGCGCCGCCCGCCAGCAGGATCGCCAGGGCGACGATGAGCGCGCCGGCGATCGGGCCGACCAGCGGGCCGGCGAGGCCGAGGAGGTCCGCCAGCGGCGGCAGTGCCGGTTCGGGCGCCGCGGCCGGCGCGGGTTCCGCCGGCGCCTTCATCCACAGACCGATGCCGCGGTCCGCGCCTCGGCCTCCGCCGCGTCGTAGCGCAGGGCCATGTCGCGCTCGGCCTCGGTCGGGTTCTGGCTCGCCCGGTAGACCGCGGCAAGGCCCTGGGCGAGCAGCTGTTCGGCGATGTCGTCGCTGCCGCGCAGGCACCTTGCGATGGCGGTGCCATCCTGGTCCCGGTCGAAGGCCTGGCAGGTCACCCGCTGGCCGCTCGGCGAGGGCGTCGAGCGCCAGCCGGGCGTCGGGGCCGAGAGTGGCGGTGAGGTCGGGGGCGGCGATGCCGTAGAGGCGGACCGGCTTGTCGCCGACCATGATCTCGTCGCCGTCCACCACCCGGGCGGTGCCCTCGACGGTCTGGCCGGCAGCGCCGGAAATCGCCGTTTCGTCCACCGCCGGGACCGGCACGGCCGGTGGCGGCGGCTGGGTCGCCTGGGCCCGGGCCGGAGGGCAGATCGGGGCGGCGGAAGCCAGCAGGATGCCGGCAAAAAGCAGGGCGGCTAACAGGTTAAGGCGTGTCATGAACCCCCTCGAACGGCCGGCCGGCCAGGGCCGGGATTGCGGGCAGTGGTATCGGTCGGCCCGGGGCTTGTCAAATCGCCGGGCCTGGGAAAATTGCGCCGGACCGGGGAAGAATCCGGGATGCTGGACAGCCGATTTCTTCTCCCCTATAATCTGAACGTTCATTCAAATATTGAATATCCATTCAAATTTTCCGGGCGACCGGAAGGCATGTCCGGGACCGGAGACGAGCGATGGCCGAGAGCTATGACGTGATCGTGGTGGGCGGCGGGCACAACGGCCTCACCGCCGCGGCCTATCTCGCCATGGGCGGGGAGAAGAACGGCAAGAACAAGCTGAAGGTGCTGGTCCTCGAGCGCTACAAGAAGGTCGGCGGCGCCGCGATGTCGGAGGAGATCTATCCCGGCTTCACCTATTCGACCTGCTCCTATGTCTGCAGCCTGCTGCGGCCGGAGATCTTCCGCTTCCTCGATTTGCCGCGCCACGGCCTGCAGGTGATCCCCTACGAGACCAACTCGTCGCCGAACCCGGACGGCGAGGGCATCGTCACCTACAAGGACCACGACCGCACCCGCGAGAGCCTGCGCCGGCATTCGATCAAGGACGCCGAGGCCTACGACCACTACGCCGCCGAGATCAGCCGGCAGTGCCGCTTCATCAAGCCGCTGCTGATGACCACGCCGCCGGACCCGACGGTGCTAAATCCCTTCGCGCAGAACCGCATCAATCCCTGGGGCAAGCGCGAGGACCTCGACGGGCTGCTGAAGATCGCCGCCGAATTCGGCCGCATGGGCGAGAAGCAGATGTTCGAGATCATCCGCTTCTGGACGATGTCGATCGGCGACTTCCTCGACGAGTATTTCGAGCATCCGCGCTGGAAGGGCTTCTCCGCCGCCTCGTCGATCATCGGCACGGCGCTGGGGCCGTATTCGCCGGGCACTGCCTATGTGCTGCTGCACCACTACATGGGCGAGGTCGACGGCCAGATCGGTGCCTGGGGCTTCGCCCGCGGCGGCATGGGCTCGGTCTCCAAGGCGATCGCCTCGGCGGCCAGCGAGGCCGGCGTCGAGATCCGCACCAATGCCGAGGTCGAGAAGATCATCGTCAGGAACGGCCGCGCCGTCGGCGTGGCGCTGGCCGGCGGCGAGGAGATCTACGGCAAGACCGTGGTCTCCAACCTCGATCCGAAGCGCACCTACCTGAAGCTGATCGAGAAGTCCGACCTCGACGCCATCGACCCCGACATCCACGGCTATGCCAGGAACTTCAAGATCCGCGGCTCCTCGGGCAAGCTGAACATCGCCCTCGACGGCCTGCCGCAGTTCGCCGGCCTGCCCAAGGAATCCGCCTGGGGCACCATCGATATCGGCGGCGACTTCGACTACATCGAGCACGCCTTCGACGACTACAAGTACGGCTCCTGGTCGAAGCGGCCGTTCCTCGACATCGTCATCCCGACCACGGTCGATCCGACCATGGCCCCGCCGGGCAAGCATTTCATGTCGGTCTTCGTGCAATACGTGCCCTACAGGCTGGCCGAGAGCCCGTGGACGCCGGAGATGAAGGCGGCCTTCGAAAAGGACGTGATCGACACCATCGAGGAGAACGCGCCGGGCTTCCGCAAGCTGATCCTGCATTGCCAGACGCGCACACCCTGGGACATCGAGAACGAGGTCGGCCTCACCGAGGGCAACATCTTCCAGGGCGAGCTGACGCTCGACCAGCTGCTGTTCAACCGGCCGTTCCCCGGGCTCGGCCAGTATCGCGGCCCCTTCGAGGGCTTCTACATGTGCGGCTCAGGCACCCATCCCGGCGGCGGCGTGATGGGGGCGCCGGGCGCCAATGCGGCGCGCGAAATGCTGAAGGACTTCAAGAACGGAGTGGTGCGATGAGCGGCGCAGCCTATGACGTCGCCATCATCGGCGCCGGGCATAACGGCCTGGTGACGGCGACCTATCTCGCCAAGGCCGGGCTGAAGGTGGTGGTGCTGGAGGCGAATGCCACTCCGGGCGGCGCCGCGGCGACGCGGGAATTCGCCCCCGGCTTCAAGACCTCGGCGGTGGCGCATCTGCTGCACGCGCTGCACCCCAGGGTGATTGCCGATCTCGGGCTCAATGCCCACGGCCTCGCCGGCGCCACCCGGGAGATCGGCACCAGCCTCCTGCTCGGCGAGGCGCGATCGGTCACCATCGGCCGCGACGCCGCGGCGACCTCGGCCTCGATCGCCCGGGTCTCGGCGGCGGACGGCGAGGCCTATCCGCGGGTGATGGCGCGGCTGACCCGGCTTGCCGGCGCGCTCGGCGCCTTCCTGACGCGCACGCCGCCCAACCCGGCGCTGTCGTCGAACGACTTCCAGGCCAAGCTGGCGCTCGGCATGTTCGCGCTGCAGCTGCGGATGCTCGGCAAGAAGGACATGCTGGAGCTGAGCCGCATCCTGACCATGAACGTCGCCGATCTCGCCAATGACCATTTCGAGAGCGATGCGATCAAGGGCCTGCTGAGCTTCGAGGCGACGCTCGGCGTCTATCTCGGGCCGCGCTCGCCGAACACGGTGTTCAACCTGCTCTACCGCCTGTCGTCGCTGAGCAAGCATGGCATGGGCGGGCTCTACCTGCCGCAGGGCGGCATGGGCCGGGTGGTGGATGCCCTGGTCAAGGCGGCGCAGGCCGCCGGCGTCGAGATCCGCACCGGCGCCGCCGTCGCCCGCATCCTGATCGAGAAGGAGGTCGCGGTCGGCGTCGTCCTGGCCAGCGGCGCCGAGATCCGGGCGCCGATCGTCGCCTCCAGCGCCGATCCGCAGCGCACCCTCCTGAAGCTGATCGAGCCGGGGCAGCTCGATACCCAGTTCCAGCAGCGCATCCGCCACCTGCGGATGAACGGCTGCGTCGGCAAGGTGCATCTGGCGCTCGACGGCCTGCCGGACTCCTGGCGCGACACGGCCGCCCGCATGGTCCTGGCGCCGAAGACGGATTACGTGGAACACGCCTTCGACTGCGCCAAATACGGCCGGGTCTCCGACCATCCGGCGCTGGAGATCGTGATCCCCACGCTCGGCGATCCCAGCCTGGCGCCGGCGGGAAAGCATGTCGCCTCGGTGCTCTACCAGTACGCCCCCTACAAGCTGCGCGAGACGCCGCCTGACCTGGCCCGGACGCAGATGCTGGATCGCACGCTGGCGACGCTCGAGGCCGTCGCGCCGGGGCTGCGCAGCCGGGTGATCGCCACCGAGGCGCTGACTCCGCACGATCTCGAGAGCCAGTTCGGCCTCAGCGGCGGCCAGTGGCACCAGGGCGAGGTCACCCTGGACCAGATGTTCTTCCTGCGCCCGGCCGGCCAGTTCCAGCAATACCGGATGCCGGTGCCGGGCCTCTGGCTCTGCGGCGCCGGCGCCCATCCCGGCGGCAACGTCTCGGGCGCGGTCGGCGCCAATGCGGCGCGGGAAATCCTCAAGGACCTGAAGGCGCGGAGGGCCGCGGCATGACCCACGTACAGCACCTGAAGCCGTTCCTGCGGCGGACGCCGTTCCACGACCGCATCGACCGCTGGATGCACGGCAACGGCTGGATCCGCTGGATGGGCTTCTATTCGCCGGCCTTCTTCGACTTCGTGCAGTCGGAATATTTCGCGGTGCGCACCGGCGCCACGGTCTACGACGTCTCGCCGCTGATCAAATACGCGATCAAGGGCAAGGACGCGGCGAAGTACATGAACTTCCTGCTGACCCGCGACATCACCAAGGTGAAGCCGATGCAGGCGGCCTATACCGCCTGGTGCGACGACGACGGCAAGATGATCGAGGAGGGGACGACCTTCCGCCTCGGCGAGAACGACTTCATCCTGAATGCCGCCCTGCACCAGCTGCACTGGCTGCACGAGACCGCCTACGGCTTCGACGTCGACATCCAGGAGATCTCCGACGATCTCGCCGGCCTCTCGCTGCAGGGGCCGACCGCGCGCGACATCCTCACCGCCCTGGGCGTCCAGGGGATCGAGAAGCTGGCGCATTTCGGCATCATGGAGACCACGGTCGACGGCCACTGGCTGCGCATCGACCGGGCGGGGTTCACCGGCGATCTCGGCTACGAGCTCTGGGTGCGGCCGCAGGATGCGGACTGGCTCTGGGACACCCTGTTCCGCCTCGGCGACGGCTACAAGATCGCGCCGATCGGCAGCCAGGCCCTGGACTTGGTGCGGATCGAGGCCGGGTTCATCCTGGTCGATGCCGACTACATCGGCTCGATGCATGCGGTGCGCCTGACCCAGCGGGAATCGCCGATCGAGGCCGGCATCGGCTGGGCGGTCGGGCTGAAGAAGGACGCCTATTTCGTCGGCAAGCGGGCGCTGAAGGCGGAGAAGGAAAAGGGCCTCTCCCGGCATATCCTGGTCGGCATCGAGATCGAGGGGAGGAAGCCCGCCCCCGGCGCCTTCCTCTATGCCGACGCCAAGGCGAAGCACGAGATCGGCCTGACCACCTCGGCCATGTGGTCGCCGCTGCTGAAGAAGAACATCGCCTTTGCCCGGGTCCCGCCGGCCTTCACCAAAATCGGCCAGGAAATGTGGATCGAAATCTGGTATCCGAAGGAGAAGAAGATCGAGCGGAGCATGGTGCGCTGCTGGGTCACCAACCGCATGTTCTTCGACCCGCCGCGCAAGAAGCAGTAGGGGTCGGGGCGGGCAGGCGGGGCGATTTTGGGAACGGTACTGATGGGCAAGAACCTTCCGATTCGATCCAGCCGCCGCCGCGAGCTGATCGAGGCCACGATCTCGATCATCGCCCGGCACGGCTACAGCGGCACCACCGTCAGCAAGGTCGCCAAGGCGGCCGGGGTCTCGGTCGGGCTGATGAACTTCCATTTCGAATCCAAGGACAAGCTGTTCAAGGAGACCTTCAAGTACCTGGCCGACGATTACCATCAGCTCTGGCTGACCCGGATCGCCGGCTGCAGCGCCGATCCCTGGGACCGGCTGCGCACCATGATCGGCGCCTATTTCGATCCCGAGGTCTTCACCTCGGAGAAGCTCGCCGTCTGGTTCAGCTTCTGGTCGGATGCGGCCCTGCGCGACAACTTCCGCAATGCCGCGGCCAGGGTCGAGCATCGCTACATCCGCGACCTCGAGGGCGAGATCTATCGCCTGGTGATGCACCGCCCCGAGGCGAAGAAGACCGCGATGCGCATCACCGGCGCGCTCTCGGCGATGATCGACGGCTACTGGCTGCAGGCGCTGCTGGCGCCGCGGACCTTCAAGAGCAAGGACGCGGTCCGCTCCTGCATCGCCTTCCTGGAAGTCTGCGCCCTCTATTACGAGGGCAAGACGGTTTCCAAGGCAGCGAAGGCGGAGTAGGGCGGGGCACAGGCGGGCGGCGCGCGAACGTCAACGGCAAGGTCGCGGATGCCAAGGCCGAGCCTTGGCATCCAGGGGTTTCCTACATCCGCCTTGGTTTGCGGCGGATGCGGCTGGCCTCTATCCCGGCTTCCGGCAGGTCGATCTCGAGCAGGCCGCGCCGCGCCAGTTCGCGCAGGCGCCAGTAGACGAAGACGTCGGTCACCAGGTTCTCCCGCAGCTGCTGCATCGCCCGACCGACGATATCCACGCCGGGCGCCCAGTCGGGCGTCGCCGCAGCCTGGATGAGCGGGTCATGCACCGTCAGCGGATGGGTGGCGATGCTCAGGCGCCCGCCGGGTGCGGTCTCGACCTGGCGCAGCGTCCCGGCATCGCCCTCGCCGCAGACGGCGAACCAGTCGCGGGCGAGGCGGGCGCGGTCCGCCAGCGGCAGCTCGCGCTTGAGCTCGAAGACCGCAGCGAGGGCATCCGCGTCGAGGGCGCCGATCGACGTCGTCGCCCCATCCTCACGGGGCGGGGGCTCGGCGATCCAGAGGGGCTGGCCGGAACCGCGCAGGAAATGCGCGGCCCGGCGCAAGGCCAGCTGCTCGTTGGGACCGCTGCCGCACCAGACGAGGCAGGGGCGCTCGACCTCGGCCAGGCGGCGGAAGGCGGCGGAGGCCCGCGCCAGCCTGACCTCGACGCTGTCGCCGCCGCTGGCCTCGATCTCCATCGCCTGGGGCCCGAGGACCTTGCGCCAGAAGACGCCGCGATGATGCGGGACCACCGCATCGACATCGACCAGGGGTCCGACGGAGAGGTCGTCGTCCATGTCGAGGATCGCGAGGTCCTCCGGCGGCAGCAGCGCCGCGACGCCGTCACGGGCCAGGTCGCCGGAGACGATATGGTGGTAATGCATAATGGTTGCTCATGTATCGTAAGACACACGGCATGATTGCATCATTTTACGGGCTTTGCCAAGGCCGGGAGGGATGCCGGCCGGAAACCCCCCTGGCCCCGGCAACCCCCTCCCTAGCCCTCCCCCGATTCGGGGGAAGGGCTCTTTTGATTGGCGCTAGGTCCCGGTGGCGTGGGGCTTTTCGGTGCGCTGGTCGAGGGTCTTGCGCCATTTGGCGCGCAGCACGGTCGGGCGTTCCTGGTAGCGCTCGTCGAGGAATTCCGCGCGCGTCACGCGGTCGGTGCGGAAGTGGCGGAAGTCCTGCCTGAGCTCGCACCAAGCGATCACCATGCGCACGGTGTCGAGATAGCCGACCGCGATCGGCCAGATCTTGCGCCGGGTGTCGCGGCCCTGCTCGTCGCGGTAGCCGAGCTGGATCTTGCGCCCGGCATGGATCGCGGCGCGGACCTGGGCCATGTCGATGGCATCGGCCGGGAGCGCGCGGCCGACATGGGTGCGGGAGGAGGGGTCGAGCACGATGGGACGCAGGCGCTCCGGCACCGCGGCGGCGATCTTGGCGATCAGGTCCTGGGCCGCGCGCACCAGGGCCGGATCGCCCTTGCCGGCGACGAACTGGGCGCCGAGCATCGCCGCCTCGATCTCGTCGGGGGTGAGCATCAGCGGCGGCAGGTCGAAGCCCGCCTCCAGCACATAGCCGATGCCGGCCTCGCCGCGGATCGGCACGCGCTGCGCCATCAGCGTGGCGATGTCGCGATAGACCGATCGCTTCGAGGTCTCGAGCTCGGCGGCGATGGCGTCGGCAGTGACCGGCCGGCGCGCGCGGCGCAGGATCTGGATGATCTGGAAAAGGCGGTCGGCACGGCGCATGGAGGCATCCTGTCAAAAGCATGCTGACAGCATGGTGGCAGCAGGTGGCAGCTATGGATAGGGCGACGTTGCGGACCGGGCCCGTGCCCGAGCACTGGAGGGAAAGTCATGATTATATTGTATAATTTCGGCCCCGGCTTCGGCCTGCCCGAGGTCAGCCCCTATTGCATGAAGACCGAGGTGCAGCTGAAGATGGCGGGACTGGCCTATCGCAAGGACGAGACCGGCTATCCCCAGGCGCCGAAGGGCAAGCTGCCCTATATCGACGACGACGGCGAACTGGTGGCGGATTCCACCTTCATCCGCGCGCATATCCTGAGGAAATACGGCGTCGATCTCGACCGGGGTCTCGACGACCGGCAGCGGGCCGAGGCCTGGGCGATGGAGCGGCTGCTGGAAGACCATCTGCAATGGGCGATGGGCTACATGCGCTGGTGCCTGCCGGGGAATTTCGACAAGGGCCCGGCGCATTTCTTCGACCGGGCACCGGCGGAGCTGCGCGACAAGCTGCGCGAGGAGGCACGCGCACGGGTCGCCACCGGCATGCACCTGCACGGCATCGGCCGGCACAGACTGGAGGAGATCGTCGAACTCGGCGGCAAGTCGCTGGCCGCGATCTCGACCCTGCTCGGCGACAATGCCCATCTAACGGGCGCGCGGATCTGCGGTGCCGATGCGACGGCCCTGGGCGTGCTGGCCTCGATCTTCACGCCCTATTTCGACTCGCCTTTGCGCGATCGGGCGGCGGAATTCGACAATCTTGCCGCCTATGTCGACCGGATGATGGGCGCCTTCTATCCGGAGCAGGACTGGGAGAGGTTGGCGGCCTAGGCCGCGGCGCGGCTATTGCCGCCGGCGTCGCCGGACTATTGCCGCCGTGCGACCAGGACCAGGAAGCCGCCCGCCAGCACCGCCATGACGGCGGCGATGTCGGGGATGCGGACGGAATGTTCCTTCTCGGCGGTGGCGACCAGGGGGCCGACCTCGAGCACCTTCTCCTCGGTGGTGTAGGAGAAGCGGCCGAGCACCAGCCCGGCGATGCCGACGGCGATGAGGACGAGTCCGACGAGGGCGAGGGGCTTCATGGCAGCGGCTCCTTGAGGACGGGAACGGAAGGGCGTTGGGACGGAAAGGCGTGGGGGGAACGGCCCGGGCCGGAACCCTGGCGCCGGATCAACCCGCCAACCGCCGATCGGTTCCCGGCTTTCGGCAAAGAAAAGGGGCGGCGTCTTGCGACGGCCGCCCCGATCCGCTGTCCGCCGCCGGCGGTGCTAGGCGGTGATGCCCATCATCAGCTTGTTCTCGGTGCTGGGACGGCTGGTGGCCAGTTCGGCCAGGGTGAGATCCACCGCTTCCTCGAACTTCGCCAGGGTCTCGTCCAGGCACTTCTGGTCGTGGGCCGAGGAGATGAACCAGGGCTCGCGGCTGTCGGGCTCGCACATCACGCCCATGTCGATCAGGTAGCCCGCCATCGTGTCGTAGAAGGTGTAGTCGCTGATCTTCCAGTTGCGGTAGGTGGTCGGCGCCTCGGCCGAGAAGAACAGGCCGGACATGCTGTAGGCGCCGGTGAAGCTGTGCGGGATGCCGCGCTTGGTCAGCACCTTGTCCATGCCGTCCTGCATCGCCTTGCCGTAGGCGTTGATCCGCGCCAGGGCATCGGTGTCGCGCAGGATCTTCAGCGTGGCCTCGGCCGCGGCGAGGCTGATCGCCTGGGCGGTATAGGTGCCGCCATGGGCGACGCCCTTGCCGTACTTGCGCATGATCTCCTCGCGCCCGCCGATCGCGGCGATCGGATAGCCGTTGGCCACCGCCTTGGCACAGGTGAAGATGTCGGCCTTGATGCCGTAGAGTTCCTGGGCGCCGCCCTTGGCGACGCGGAAGCCGGTCTTCACCTCGTCGATGATCATCAGCACGCCGTAGCGGGTGCAGAGCTCGCGCACCGCCTTGATGAATTCCGGCTTCGAGGGGATGCCGCAGCAGTTGCCGAGGATCGGCTCGATCAGCACGGCGGCGATCGAATCGTGGTTCTTCTTCAGCACGTCCTCGAGGCGCGAGGCGTCGTTGTAGGGGACCTGCCAGAACAGCTGGCGGACCAGCTGCGGGATGCCCTGGCCGTAGGGGATCACCACCGGGTCCTTGGTCTGGTCCTTCATGCTCTCGGGATCGGCGGTCCACATCGAGGCGTCGAACAGGCCGTGATAGGAGCCCTCGAAGGTGACGTAGTTGTCCTTGCCGGTATAGCCGCGCGCCAGGCGCAAGGCGGCCATCACCGCTTCGGTGCCGGAATTGGAGAAGCGCACCAGCTCGGCGGCCGGCATCATCTCCTTGATCAGCTTGGCGACGGTGACTTCCTTCTCGGTGCCGAGGGCGAAGACGGTGCCGATGCTCTGCGCCGCATGGGCGGCGGCATCGACTTCCGGATGGCAGTGGCCGAGGATCGCCGGGCCGTAGCCCAGGCGGTAGTCGATGTACTCGTTGTCGTCGAGATCCCAGAGGCGGGCGCCCTTGCCGTGCTTCACGAAGATGGTGTTGTCGTCGCCCCAGTAGCGGAAGTTGGAGCTCACGCCCAGGGGCATGTGCTTCACCGCTTCCTGGAAATGCGCCTGCGACTTCGTCAGCTTGCGGCGTTGGATCTTGATCGTCGTCATGATGGTCGTGCTCCCACGGTTTGTTTTACGGCTGCGGCCGTCGCGTAGGTCGGCGGCAGTCATTGAATGATTGTATAATTATGCTACCCTCTGGAGGGTTAGAAGGCAAGATCATTGAATGACTATTTAGTGCCGCACCTGCAGCAAAATGATTGAATTCAATTAGATAGATGGTTAAGCTTTAGTTTCAGTGCGAGGAATGCGGCTAACATGGCGAAAGCTGAAGCAGTCAAGGAGATTCGCCGTAAGCAGTTGATCGAGGCCACAATTCGGGCCATCGGCCGCTACGGCTATGCCAGCGTGACGCTCACCCATGTCGCCAATGAGGCCGGGCTCTCGCCGGGCATCGTGAACTTCTACTTCAAGTCCAAGGACCAGCTGCTGGTCGACACCCTGGAATTCATCGCCGGGGAATACTCCACCTTCTGGCAGGCGGCGCTGAACAAGGGGCGGGTCTCGCCGGCGGCGGGCCTCGAGGCGATGATCGACGCCGATTTCGATCCCTCGGTCTGCAACGTCGAGAAGATCGCCATCTGGTACGCGTTCTGGGCGGAGGCGCGCAACAACGCCGCCTATCGCGACGTGGTGCACCGGCTGGAGGTCGACTACACCCAGCAGACCGAGCAGCTCTGCGCCCGGGTGATCGCCGAGGGCGGCTACGAGGAGATCGACGCCAAGGCGGTGGCGATCGGGCTCAACGCCATGATCGACGGGCTGTGGTTCGACTGCCTGATGGAGCCGAAGGGCTTCGACCGCAATGAGGCGAAGCGGATCTGCCGCACCTATCTCGCCTCGGCCTTCCCGGCGCATTTCGCCGGCGGGCCGCGGCGCGGCAAGGATGCGACGGTGGCGCTTGCCATCGACCAGGACATCCAGGGGCGGGATGCGCACCGGGCGCGCCTCGCCGCCGCCCTGCGCAAGCGCCTGGAGCCGGTGGGCGCGCTGCGGCGCGAGGTGCTGGCGGCCAGCGCCGGGGTCTCGGTGAAGACCCTGGAGAGCTGGCTCGAGGGCCGCGCCGATCCGAGCTCCTGGCAGATGGGGCGGCTGATCGCGGCCACCGACGCCCAGCTCTGGATCGAGATCTACGGGCCGGTGCACGAGGCGGCGCAGCGCCTGTTCGAGGCGAGGCTGGCGCAGCAGCAGGAACATGCCGACCGCGAACGGGCGGCGCTGCAGGCGCTGCGCGGCGAGGCGAAGAGCTGAGCCGGGCGGGGCGCGCGGGATTGGGGCTTGCGGGAATGGGGTATCCGGTGGAACACAAGCTGGCAAAGCTGCTGACGCCGAAGAGCGTGGCGCTGGTCGGCGCCAGCCCGAAGGCGGGCTCGGTCGGGCGCGGCATGATCACCTCGACCGGCATGGCGGGAACGCCCTGCCGGATCCACTTCGTTAACCCGAACTATCCGGAGATCGACGGGCAGAAATGCCATGCCAGCCTCGCCGAGCTGCCGGAGACGGTGGATCACGTGGTGCTCGGGGTGGCCAATGCCCGGCTCGAGGCGGCGCTGGCCGAGGCGATCGCCCACGGCGCCGGGGCGGCGACGATCTTCGCCAGCTGCTACCTGGAGGACGACAAGGAACCCAAGCTGACGGCGCGCCTTTCGGCCCTGGCGCAAGCGGCCGGGATGGCGGTGTGCGGCGGCAACTGCATGGGCTTCTACAGCCTGGATTACGGCCTCAGGGTCTGCGGCTTCCCGCCGCCGCCCTGGATGCGGTCCGGCGGCACCGCCTTCATCACCCATTCCGGCTCGGCCTTCTCGGCGCTCTGCCACAACGACAAGCGGATGGGCTTCAACATCGCGGTCTCGGCCGGGCAGGAACTGGCGACGACGGTCGCCGACTACATGGATTACGCGCTGTCGCTGCGCTCGACCCGGGTCCTGGCGCTGTTCCTGGAGACGGTGCGCGACCCCGAGGGCTTCTGCCGGGCCCTGGAGACGGCGCGCCGGCGAAAGATCCCGGTGGTGGCGCTGAAGGTCGGGCGGACGGCGGAGAGCGCGGCGCTGGCGGTCAGCCATTCCGGCGCCGTCGCCGGCAATCACGCGGCCTACCAGGCGCTGTTCGACCACTACGGGGTGATCGAGGTCGACACCATGGACGACCTCGCCAATGCCATCCACCTGTTCTCCACCGACCGCCGCCTGGCGCCGGGCGGCATCGCCAGCATGCATGATTCCGGCGGCTTCCGGGAGCTGATGATGGATCTCGCGATCGAGCGCGGCGTGCCCTTCGCCAGGATCGACGCGCGGACGACGCGGAAGCTGGCGGCAAGGCTGGATTTCGGGCTGGAGCCGATCAATCCGCTGGACGCCTGGGGCACCGGCAATGACTGGGAGGGGATCTTCCGCGACTGCATGCAGGCCCTGGTCGACGATCCGGATACCGCGCTGGGCGCACTCTGCGTCGAGACGCGCGACGGCTACTACCTGACCGAGGGCTATGGCGACATGCTGCGGGCGGTGAAGGCGAAGAGCGACAAGCTGGTGATCCTCGCTACCAACCTCGCCAGCAATTCCAGCGACGACGTCGCGGTGCGCCTGGCGCATGACGGCGTGCCGGTGCTCTCCGGCGTTGCCTCGATGCTGGCCGTGGTGAAGAAGGCGATGGCCTATCGCGACCGGTTGGCGGCGCCGGCCGGCACCGCGCCGGCCGCGCCCGGGGGCTTGCGGGCGAAATGGGAACCGCGCCTGCGCCGCGGCGGCGCCTTCGAGGAGGCGGAGGGCCTGGCCTTGCTCCGGGACTACGGCATCCCGGTGCTGCAGCATTATGTCGTCGAGAGCGAAACCGAGGTCATGGCGGTGGCCCAGGTGATGGGCTACCCGGTGGCGATGAAGACCGCGATGCCGGGCATCCTGCACAAATCCGATGTCGGCGGGGTGAAACTGGGCCTCGCCGATGCCGCCGCGCTGAAGGCGGCCTATGCCGAACTGAAACGCCACCTGGGCCCGCGCGTGATCGTGATGCCGATGGCCGGGAAGGGGATCGAGATCTCCTTCGGCATGACCCTCGACCCGCAATTCGGCCCGATCGTGATGCTGGGTGCCGGCGGCGTGCTGATCGAGATGCTGCGCGACCGCTGCTTCGCCCTGCCGCCCTTCGATGCCAGGGAGGCGCGGCGCTTCATCGACGGCCTGACGCTGCGCCCCCTGCTGGACGGCAAACGCGGCGCCAAGCCGGCGGACATCGCCGCGCTGGCCCAGGCCTTCACCAGCTTCGCGTCGCTGGCCAAGGATCTCGCGGGCCTGGTGGCGGAAATCGACGTCAACCCCCTGGTCGCCGGGCCGCAAGGATGCATGGCGCTCGACGCCCTGATCGTACCGCAGAAGGATTGATCGTATGGACATGTCGCTCAGCAAGACGGACCTCGCCATCCAGGCTCGCGCCCGCAAGTTCACCGAGACCCAGCTGTTTCCGCTGGAGATCCCCTGCGACGAACGGCGCCTGTCGGCGGAGGCGGTGGCCAAGGTCCGCAGGAAGGCGGTGCAGGTCGGGCTCAATGGCTGCAACCACCTGAAGCAGGACGGCGGCCAGGGGCTGACCGAGATGCAGAAGATCCTGGTGAACGAGGAGGTCGGCAAGGTCAGCTGCGGCCTCTGGACGCTGCTGCCGAAGGCCTCGACACCGCTGAAGCACGGCAGCACGTGGCAGCGCGAGACCTTCCTGCTGCCGTTCAATGCCGGCAACGGGCGCGCCTGTTTCGCGATCACCGAGGAAGGCGCCGGCTCCGACCCGAGCATGGTGCAGACCTCGGCGGTGAAACGTAAGGGCAAGTGGGTGATCAACGGCGAGAAATGGTTCGTGACCTCGGCGGCGGCGTCCTCGGTGATCATCGTCCATGCCCATGTCGACGGCGATCCGAAGAAACCCACCCTGTTCCTGGTCGACAAGACGCAGAAGGGCGTGATCTTCAAGCGCATCCCGGAATTCATGCATTCCTATGCGACCGAACATGCGGAGATGGTGTTCGACCGGGTCGAGGTCGACGACAACCGGCGCCTGGGCGCGGTCGGGGAGGGCTTCGACCTGACCAAGGAATGGTTCGTCGAGACCCGGATCGAGATCGCCGCGCATTGCCTGGGAATGGCGATCCGCGCCGCCGAGATCGCCAACGACTATGCCGCCGGCCGCATCCAGTTCGGCAAGCCGATCCGCGACTTCCAGGCGATCGAGTTCATGATTGCCGACATGGCGGTCGAGATCATGGCGGCCAAGTCCCTGCTCTACCGGGTCGGGGCGGAACTGGACAAGGGCATGGATCCGAAGCTGGTTCATGCTCGCGCCAGCGCGCTGAAGCTCTATAATTCGGAGATGGCCGGCCGGGTGATCGACAAGGCGCTGCAGATCCTGGGTGGGCGCGGCTACATGCGCGAGAACCCGGTGGAACGGCTGTATCGCGACGTCCGCGTCGACCGGATCTGGGAGGGAACCTCGGAGATCCAGCGGGTGGTGATCGGCGGCCAGATCAGGAAGCGCGGGCTGGGCATCTATACGGGCTGGTGAGGACGTGGGCGCGGAGCAGACTTTCATCGAGCCGGACTCGAGCGGCTACATCGAGGTTGCCGGCGGTCGGGTGTGGTATCGCAGCAACGGCGAGCGGCATCGCGGCCGGGCGCCGCTGCTGGCGATCCACGGCGGCCCGGGTGCGCCGCACGATTATCTGCTGCCGCTGCTGGCCCTATCGGGCGAACGACGGGTGGTGTTCTACGACCAGCTGGATTGCGGCCGCGCCGACCGGCCCGGCGACCCGAGGAACTGGACCGTCGAACGCTACGTCGACGAGGTCGAAGCGGTGCGGGCGGCGCTCGGCCTGACCGAGTTGCATATCCTGGGAAATTCCTGGGGCGGCACGGTCGCCGCGGAATATGCCCTGCGCCAGCCGGGCGGGCTGAAAAGCCTGGTCCTGGCCGGACCGCTGCTGAACACGCAGCGCTGGATCGCCGACAATGCCGAATACGTCCGGGCATTGCCGAAACGCGCGGCGGAGGTGCTGCAGCGCTCCGGCGGACGGGGTGCCGACCAGGACCGCGAGGTCGCTTCGGCCATCGCCGCCTTCAACAAGCGCCATCTCTGCCGGCTCGCGGAATGGCCGGAATACCTGCAGGCGGCGATGAATGCCACCAATGTCGCCCTCTACAACCACATGTGGGGGCCGGCCGAGTTCATCTGCACCGGTACGCTGGAGACCTACGACGCGACGGAACGCCTGCATGACATCCTCGCCCCGACCCTGTTCGTCTGCGGCCAATACGACGAAAGCGCACCGGCATCGGCGCGCCAGTTCGGCCGGCCGATGCGCAATGCCCAGCTGGCCGTGATCCCCGACGCCTCGCATCTGGCGCATATCGAGAACCCGGACGTCTATTTCCCGTTGGTGCGGACATTCCTGCGGGAATGCGACTAGCGCTGCGCGATAGTCGCGGCAGTCGCCGCTTTATTCCCCTTGAAGATAAAGATTCTTCCTGCGCTTGCGATCGCGCGGCGGGTGTCCATATCTCGCCCTTCGTGCAGCTGGTCAAGGTGGCGGCATGGCATTTTCCTATGCGGATCTGGCCCGGGAATACCTCGAGCTCTGGCACGCGATGCGGATCGCCCCGGGTCGCCTGGCGGCCATCGACCGGATCATCGCGAAGATCGTCGCCGGGCGTGGCGCCTATGCGGCGGTGGAGGTGGCGACCACGGTGCCCTGGCCCGTGGTGGCGACCTTCCACAATCTGGAGGCCGGGCTGGATTTCGGCGCACATCTCCACAACGGTGACCCGCTGACGGGGCGCACGATCCAGGTACCGAAGGGGCGCCCGATCGCCGGGGACCCGCCCTTCGACTGGCCAGAAAGCGCGATCGATGCGCTGACCTTCAAGGGGCTGGCTTCACACCGCAATTGGACGGTCCAGGGCATCGCCTATGCCCTCGAATCCTATAACGGCTGGGGCTATCGCCGGCATCACCCGCAGGTGAAGTCGCCCTATCTCTGGGGCTTCAGCAGCCACTATGCCCGCGGGAAATACGCCCGCGACGGGCACTGGGACGAGGCGCTGGTCAGCGGGCAATGCGGCGGCATGGTGCTGCTGAAGCGCATGCAGCAGATGGGCCTGGCGGCGCTGGCGGAAGACACCGTCGCTTGACCTTTGAATCCGGCGCTAGGAGGCGTCCTGCAGGGCGACCAGATGGCCGTCGCCGAGGTCGCGATAGCGGACGAAATCCGGCTGGTAGCCCACCGGCCGGAACGGGCTCGGCACCTCGCCCTCGATCCGCTTGCGGTCGAGATGGCGGCGCGCCGGGTCGGGGATCGGCACCGCGGCCAGCAGCTTCTGGGTATAGGGATGCTGCGGGTTGCCCAGCACCGCCTTGGTGGGGCCGGTCTCGACGATCTGCCCGAGATACATCACCGCGACGCGATGGCTGACCTGTTCCACCACGGCCATGTCGTGGGATATGAACACATAGGCGACGCCGAGTTCGTCCTGCAGCTCCTTCAGCAGCTCGAGGATCTGCGCCTGGATCGAGACGTCGAGTGCCGAGACGCATTCATCGGCGACGATGATCTTCGGGTTGAGGGTGAGGGCGCGCGCGATGCAGATCCGCTGGCGCTGTCCGCCGGAGAATTCATGCGGATAGCGCTCCATGGTTTCCGGGGGCAGGCCGACGCGCTTGAAGAGCGCCGCGATGCGGTCGACGCACTCGCGGCCCTCTGCAAGCCCATGTATGATCAGCGGCTCCGCCACCAGGTCGCCGACCTTCATCCTCGGGTCCAGCGAGGCCATCGGATCCTGGAAGATCATCTGCAGATTGCGCCGCAGCTTCTTCAGTCCGTCGGTCCCGAGGTTGCTCAGGGTGGAGCCGCCCAGCGACATCTCGCCCGTGCTCGGCACCAGCTTCAGCAGCGCCTTGCCGGTGGTCGACTTGCCGCAGCCGGATTCGCCGACCAGCGCCAGGGTCTCGCTGGGCAGCAGGTCGAAGGAGATCTTCTCCACCGCGTGAACCCGCTGGCGCACGCGCTGCAGGACGCCGCCGCGGACGTCGAAACGGACGATCAGGTCCTTCACCGTCAGCAGCGGCGCGCTCCCGGCGCAGGGCGCGGGCGCCTTCGCCCCGGCGGAGAATTTCGGGACGGCGGCCAGGAGCGCCCGGGTATAGGGGTGGTCCTGCCGCCGGAAGATGCCGTCGACGGAGCCGGATTCGACCGCCTCGCCACGCCGCATCACCACCACCCGGTCGGCCATCTCGGCGACGACGCCCATGTCATGGGTGATCATGATGATGGCGCAGCCGATGTCGCGCTGCAGCTCGGTCATCAGCTGGAGGATCTGTGCCTGGATGGTGACGTCGAGGGCGGTGGTGGGCTCGTCGGCGATCAGGATCTTCGGATCGCAGGACATCGCCATGGCGATCATCACGCGCTGGCGCATGCCGCCGGAGAGTTCATGCGGGTACTGCCTGAGGCGGCGCTCGGGTTCGCTGATGCGGACGGCGCGCAGGGTCTCCAGCGCACGGGCGCGGGCCTGCAGCCGGGTGAGGCCCATGTGGCGGACCAGGCCCTCGGTCATCTGGGTGCCGATCGACAGCACCGGGTTGAGCGAGGTCATCGGCTCCTGGAAGATCATCGCGATGTCGTTGCCGCGGAGATCGGCCATGTCCCGCTCCGGCAGGGCAAGGATGTCGCGACCGCCGAACATCGCCTTGCCGGCGGCAATGCGGCCTCCCGGCTTGGGCAAGAGGCCCATCAGCGAGAGGGCGGTCACCGATTTTCCGGAGCCGGATTCGCCGGCGATGCAGAGGGTCTCGCCCTGGCGCAGGTCGAAACTCAGTCCGGAGACGACGCGCAGCGGCCCGGACGGGGTGGCGAAATCCACCGACAGTCCTTCGACCGTCAGCAGGACGTCGCCGATCTTCTTGCCGCTAGACGGTGAGCCGGACATCGTTCAGTCGAGCACCGTCCGGGGGAAGTAGAAAGAGACGACCCAGTTCGGCATGTCGACGATTTCGCTGATCCGCAGGTCGCCGCAGACCGAGCACAGCATATAGGCCTCGGTGGCGCCGATCTTGTGGCGCCTGGTCAGCAGTTCCACCATGCCGCTGACTGCCGCCCGGGCCCCCTGCATCAGATCCGTGCCGATGCCGGTGGTCACGTCGTAGCCTTTTTCGTCGAGATGGCGGGTGACCGGCCCCGGGGTGCGGAAGCGGGGGAAGGCGAGATTCGCCTGCTTCACCAGCTCGATCTTCACGGTGACGTCGAGCTGGCTTTCGATCGCCGTGCCGCAGACCTCGCCGTCGCCCTGCGCCGCATGGGTGTCGCCGATCGAGAGCAGGCCGCCCTTGACCTCGACCGGCAGGTAGAGCTCGGCGCCCAAGGCAAGGTCGCGGATGTCCATGTTGCCGCCGACCCGGCGCGGCGGCACCACCGAATGCAGCCCGGCTTCGGCCGGGGCGAGGCCGATGGTGCCGGCAAAGGGCTTCAGCGGCACCTTGGCGATCGAGCCGAACATTGCGGGCGCGAGGCTGCCGGGGTCGTACGTCCAGATGTGCAGTGCAGGTTCCTTGAACTGATCGGCGAGCAGGCCGAAGCCGGGAATGTTCGCGGTCCAGCCCCAGCCGCAGGGCTTGAAGCCGAGCAGCGTCACCTTGACGGCGTCGCCCGGCACCGCGCCGTCGACCTCGATCGGCCCCAGGGTCGGATTGACCTTGCTGAAATCGAGCCGCGGAATGTCGGCGGCGGTCCAGTCCGGCGTGATCTGGCCGCAGGACGAGTCCTTGCACTGCAATTCCACCACCTCACCGGAGCCGACCTTGAGGATCGGCTTGATCGTATTGTCCCAGCCGATGTGATGCTGGTGCTGGTGGATGGTGTGGGCGGGATGCGCGTGGTTATTGGCCATTGTCGACCCATACGGCGTCATAGGGGAAGGGCTGGGTGATGATGTCGGTGAAGAAGCTCGGGTCGCCCTTGAGCTTCTCGGATTTCAGGGCATAGCGCTTGGGGTTGAACAGCGGCACCCAGGGCGCATCCTTCATGATGTCGGCGTAGATGCCCTGCCAGACCTTGAGCCGCTCGGCGGCCTTGGCCGGATCGGCGATCGCATCGGCATCGGTCGCCCGCTTCTCGATATCCTTGTTGCAGTAGAACGACCAGTTGAAGCCGCCCTCGACGGCGCCGCTGCAGCCGAGGATCGCGGTGTAGAAGTTGGTCGGGTCGGGGAAGTCGGCATACCATTCGGTGAGGCTCATGGCGGCGCCGTCGGGCTTTCCGGCGGTGCCGAAGAAGGCGGACATCTCCAGGCCCTTCAGTTCCGCCTTGATGCCGACCGCGGCGAGGTCCTGCTGGATCGCCTGGGCCAGGCGCGGCCAGGGATCGACGCTCTGGAAATAGATCTCGGTGGCGAAGCCGTCCTTCAGGCCGGCCGCGGCGAGCAGTTCCTTGGCCTTGGCGACGTCGTAGGGATAGCCCTGATAGGCCGGGTCATAGCCGCCCATCGCCGGCGGCAGGACCTGGTTGGCGGCGACGCCGCGGTTGTTGAGGATCTGGATCAGGCGATCCTTGTTGATCGCCATGTTCACCGCCTGGCGGACCTCGAGCTTGTCGAAGGGCTTGATGTTCAGGTTCAGGGCCAGGTAGTTGGTGTTCAGCTGATCGGCGGTGACGAAGCGATCCTTCAGCTTGGCGTCCTGGGAGACTTCGAGGAACTTCGCCGGCGGGAAGGTGTCGCCGGTGATGTCGGCCTCGTTGTTCTGCACCTTCAGGACCTGCACCACCGGTTCCAGGCCGAACTGGATGGTGACCTTGTCGGCGAAGCCGCGGGTCGGATTGTAGTAGTCGGCGTTGCGCTCCAGGACGATGCGCTGGCCGGGCGTGTATTCCGTCAGCTTGTAGGCGCCGGTGCCGACCACGTGATGGGTGAAGTCGGGGCCGTATTTCTCGGCCTCCTCCTTCGGCACGACAAAGCTGAAGTTGAGCGCCAGCAGATGCAGCATGGCGGCATTGGGCTGCGCCAGCTCGATGTTCACCGTGTAGTCGTCCGGCGTGGTGATCCCGGAGATCTCCGTCGCCTTGCCGTCCACCACGTCCTGCGCGCCCTTGATGCCGGTGTAGTAGCCCGCCCCAGGGCTCTGGGTCTTCGGATTGACCGTGCGCTCCAGGGAATACTTCACGTCGGCGGCCTTCATCTCGCGCCCGTTATGGAATTTCACGCCATGGCGCAGCTTGAAGGCATAGCTGAGGCCGTCCGGCGACACGGTGTAGCTCTCGGCGAGATCGGGGATCAGTTCCGAGGTGCCGGGCTTGTAGTCCATCAGCCCGTCGAAGACCGCCTTGATCGGGGTGAAGCTCTGGAAGGAATAGCCGATGGCCGGGTCCATCGAGTCGAAGTCGTCCTTGAAGAGGACGGTATATTCGCCGCCGCGCTTCGGCTCGCCGGTCGCTGCCGTCGCTGCCGGTGCCGGCGTGGCCGCCGGAGCAGGTGCCGCCGTCTGCGTGCTCTCGGTACCTTGCGCCTGCTGCTGGGCTTCCTCCTTCTTCTCGCCGCAGGCGGCGAGGCCGAGGAGGAGGGAGAAGGCCAGGGCGGAAACCATTGTCCGGGGAACACGAAGGGGCGACATGCTTGCCTCGCTTGCTGGTGAAGGACGTCGCCTCCCGCGGACGGGCCGCGGGAGGCGCTGCCGGTTCTACTGTACGTCGGTGGCGTAGACCCGATCGTAGTTGGCGAGCGGGACGTGGATGGCGTCGGTGAAGACGCCGTTCTCGCCGGCCACCCGCTTCGAATGGATCACGTAGCCCTTCTCGTTGAAGATCGGGGCCCAGGGCGCATCCTTCATGACGTCGATGAAGATCTTGCCCCATTCCGCGGCGCGTTCGGCGGCTTTCGCCGGATCGGCCATGGCATTGGCCGCATCGGCGCGGGCATCGAGGTCCTTGTTGCAGTACCAGGCCCAGTTCCAGCCGCCGTCGACCGCGCCGCCGCAGCCGAGGATGGCGGTGTAGAAGTTGCTGGGATCCGGGAAGTCGGCGATCCAGGCCATGCCGCCCGACCAGATCATCGGCGCGCCGTCCTTCTTGCCGCCGGCGGCGATCACCGTGCCGGCATCCAGGGACTTCAGATTGGCCTTGATGCCGATGGCGGCCAGGTCCTGCTGGATCGCCTGGGCGATGCGCGGCTGCGGATCGGTATTTATAACGTAGAGATCGGTCTCGAAGCCGCCCTCGAGCCCGGCCTCCTTCAGCTTCGCCTTGGCGCCCTCGACGTCATAGGCGTAGCCCTTGTAGCTGGTGTCATAGCCCGGCATGGCCGGGGGCAGCGGCTGGTTGGCCGGCACCGCGCGGCCGTTGACCAGCTGCACGATCCGGTCCTTGTTGATCGCCATGTTGACCGCCTGGCGCACGGCGACATTGTCGAAGGGCTTGATGTTGACGTTCATCGTGACGTAGCCGGTCTGCAGTTCGTCAGAAATATAGACCATGTCCTTCGACGAGGGATCCGCCATCACCTCGGCGAACTTGGCGGGCGGGATACCTTCGCCGGCGAGGTCGATCTCGCCCTTCTGCAGGCGGAGCAGTGCCACGATCGGTTCCTGGCCGATCTCGAAGGTGATCTTGTCGAGATAGGGGACGCCTTTGACGTGATAGTCGGCGTTGCGTTCGAAGACGATCTTCTGGCCGGACGTCCACTCGGTCATCTTGTAGGCGCCGGTGCCGACCGGATGCTTGCCGAAATCGGCGCCGTATTTTTCGACTTCCTCCTTCGGCACGACGAAGGAGAAGTTGAGCGCCATCAGATGCAGGATCGTGGCGTCGGGATGGGCGAGTTCGACCTTCACGGTATACTCGTCCGGCGTGGTGACACCCGCCAGTTCCGTGGCCTTGCCGCCCTGGAAGTCGTCGAAGCCCTTGATGGCACCGTAATAGCCGGCGCCCGGGCTCTGGGTTGCCGGGTTGCAGGTCCGCTCCAGGGAGTATTTCACGTCGGCTGCCTTCATCTCGCGGCCGTTGTGGAACTTCACGTCATGGCGCAGCTTGAAGGTATAGGTCAGGCCGTCGGGCGAGACCTCGTAGCTTTCCGCCAGGTCCGGGATGATCTCGGTGGTGCCGGGCTTGTAGTCCAGCAGGCCGTCATAGAGGCTCTTGATCATCGACCAGTTCTTCCAGTCATAGCCGATCGCCGGATCCAGGGTGGCGATATCGTCCTTGAAGGTGACGATCATCGAACCGCCCGGCTTGGGCGTGCCGGTTGCCGCCGCTGGGGCCGGAGTCGCCGCCGCCTGCTGGGTATCCGCGGCGGGTGCAGCAGCCGGCTCGGCCGGGGCCGCGGCGGGGGCGGCTGCCGAGGTCTGGTCGGCTTCCTTCTTCTCGTCGCCACAGGCGCCGAGCGCCAGCAAGGCGATCAGCGATGCGGAAATCATGAGCTTGTTCATCGGTCGGTCTCCCTTTGAAGGTTCTTCTTGCTTCGGATGCGCTATTTGAGCTTGATGCGCGGATCGATCAGCGGCGCGACCAGGTCGGCCAGCAGGTTACCCAATACGATGGCACAGGCGGAAACCAGCGTCACCCCCATGATGATGGGAATGTCGATCTGCTGGATGGCCTGCCAGGTCAACTGGCCGATCCCCGGCCAGCCATAGACCGATTCGACCACCACGATGCCGCTCATGAAATAGCCTATATCCAGGCCGATCATGGCGATAATCGGCAGGATGGCGTTGGGAACGATGTGCAGCAGGACGATTCGGCCGCGCCCGAGCCCCTTGGCCCGGGCGGTGCGGACGAAGTCCTGGCGCAGCACCTCGATCATGGTGGAACGCATCATGCGGGCATACCAGCCGGCACCGAGCAGGCCCAGGGTGACGGCCGGCAGGACGATATGCTTGAACTGGCCGTAGCCGCCGATCGGCAGCCAGCCGAGCCAGACGGCGAAGACGTAGAGCAGGACGTAGCCGAGCAGGAATTGCGGCGTCGAGACGAAGAACATCGCCCCGACCATGACGCCCTGGTCGAAGGCGGTGTTGCGCTTGAAGGCGGCGATCGCGCCGACGGTCAGGCCGACCGCGAGCTCGCAGGCGATGGCCGCCAGCATCAGCAGCAGGGTCGCCGGCAATCGCGCCATCACCAGCTCGGAAACCTGGCTGCGCTGAACGAAGGAGCGGCCGAGGTCGCCGCGCGCCAGCTTCACCACGTAGCGGCCATACTGCTCGTAGATCGGCCGGTCGAGCCCGAGCTGCTGGCGGACCAGCTGCACCTGTTCGGCGGTGGCGGTGCGGCCGGCGACCTGGCGTGCCGGATCGGCCGGCAACAAGTAGAGCAGGATGAAGGTGATCAGGCTGACGCCGATCATGATCAGCGCCGCCTGCACCAGCCGCCGGGCCACGTAGGCCGGCATCAGTGGCGACCCCGCAGCGTCGGGTCGAGGATGTCGCGCAGGGCATCGCCCAACAGGTTGAAGGACAGCGCCAGCATCGCAATGCAGCTGCCGGGGATGAAGACCAGCCAGGGCGCGCTCTCGAAATAGGTCTGGTTCTCGTTGACCATGTTGCCCCAGCTCGGCGTCGGCGGCTGTACCCCGACGCCGAGATAGGAAAGCGTCGCTTCGGTCAGCGACGTGGTCGCGATGCCGAGGGTCCCGTAGACCAGGATCGTCGGCAGGAGATGCGGCAGCATGTGGCGGAACAGGATGCGGGCGGAGCCGGCACCCAGGCTGCGCTCGGCAATGATGAACTCGCGCTCGGCGAGCGACGTCGTCTCGGTGAAGATGACCCGCGCCACCTGGACCCAATTCACCATGGCGATGACCGTGGCGACCACCCAGAGACGCGGCGAAAACATCGAAGCCAGGAGAATGGCGAGGATCAGGGTCGGGAAGGCGGTCATCAGGTCGGTGAAGCGCATCAACCCGCTGCCGATGCGTCCGCGCAGGTAGCCCGCGGTCACGCCGATCAGGGTCCCCAGCGCGACGGCGACGCCATTGGCGAAGATGCCGACGATCAGCGTCGCCCGAGCGCCGTACATCAGCCGCGACAGCAGATCGCGGCCGAGCAGGTCGGTGCCGAACCAGTATTTCGCACTCGGCGGCAAGGGCTCGCCGATCAGTGTCAGTCCGTCGGAATTCTGCGTTTCCGGGGCAAAGGGCGCGAGCCACGGCGCGAACACCGCCATGACGCCGAATATGGCGATGACTACAAGACCCAGCAGAGCAAGCTTGCGCTTGAGCAGCGCCCGAACAACCGACATCGACCCTGATCCCCAGAAGCGACGTGGAGAATAGGCCGCTCCCCAATGGGGCTCAACAGGCATTCGCAGATTTCGCGGGTCACGAGCCCGGCCGATCGATCACTGCCGCGTGATCGGCTCTTGCTGCAGCGGCGACGTCGGGTCTCGACCTACTTGACGACTCGCCGTTCGATATTGGCCGGGCGACCTGCCCGGGCGAAAAAAGCGGGCGTGTGGTCGCCAAAGGGACCCGAACCGGATGCGGCCACGCTGTCCGACTCGTCCCGCTCGGACTCGCGACCATGGGCGCGCCGGCGATGGCGGTTTTCCTTCGCCGGCCGGGTCTCGTGCGCATCGGCAGCCAGAGTCACCGGCAGCGTGACCGGCAGGGCCGTGCTGGCCTCCAGCAGATCATGGCGATGCAGTTCCGCGCTCGGATGCGGAATGGCCTGCTCGATGATGGCCTCGATCTTGGCCTCCGCCGTCACCGCCGGCGGCGCCGGCGGCGCGTCCGGCCGGGAGCGGCTGCGCCCCTCCGGCTTGCCGCGGCGCGTACCGCCGCGTGGGCCTTCGGCCTTGCCGCCGCTGCGCCCGCCGCGTCCACGACGTCGCCGCGCATCGCCTTCCTCGAAGGGCAGCTGGTTGATGCCCTCGATCTCGATCCGCGGGATGTCCTTGCCGATCAGCTGGACGATCGCCCCCAGTTCCTTGCCTTCGTAGGGAGTGGCGAGCATCAGGGCGCGGCCTTCGCGTCCGGCGCGTCCGGTACGGCCGATGCGATGCACGTAATCCTCGGCGTGGAACGGGACGTCGAAATTGAACACGTGGCTGAGACCGGCGATGTCGATGCCCCTGGCGGCAACGTCGCTGCAGACCAGGATGGTGATTTCGCCCTTCTTGAACTTGTCGAGGGTCTCGACGCGCTTCGGCTGCGCCATGTCGCCGTGCATCTGCGCCGCGCTGAATCCGTGCTTCTGCAGCGAACGGCAGAGGATATCCACATCCTTTTTGCGGTTGCAGAACACCAGGGCATTGGCGACGTCTTCGGTGCGAATCAGGCGTCGCAAGGCCTCGCGCTTGTCGAGCTCATCGACGATCGCATAGCCCTGGGTCACCGTGGTCGCGGTTGTCGCCGACTTCGAGACGGTGATCTCCTTGGGATTCATCAGGAAGGCGTCGGCCAGGCGCCGCACCTCCGGACCCATGGTCGCCGAGAAGAACAGGGTCTGACGGAGCTTCGGCAGCAGGCTCACGATGCGTTCGACATCGGGGATGAATTCCATGTCCAGCATCCGATCGGCCTCGTCGATCACCAGGATCTTGACGTCGCTCATCAGGATCTTGCCGCGCTCGTAGAGATCAAGCAGGCGGCCGGGGGTGGCGATCAGGACGTCGACGCCGCGATCCAGCTTCTTCTCCTGGTCGACGAAGCTCTCGCCGCCGATCAGCAGCGCCATGCTGAGCTCGCAGTACTTTCCGTACTTGTCGAAATTCTCCGCGACCTGGGCCGCCAGTTCGCGCGTCGGCTCAATGATCAGCGAGCGTGGCATGCGTGCCTTCGCCCGCCCGTGATTGAGGATGTCGATCATCGGCAGCACGAAGGCCGCAGTTTTGCCCGTCCCGGTCTGGGCACAGCCGAGCATGTCACGGCCCATCAGAACGACTTGGATGGCCTGTTCTTGAATGGGGGTCGGTTGCTCGTAGCCGAGTTCGGCTATGGCGCGAAGAACCTCGGGGCTCAGCCCCAGATCAGCAAAATTCATGATGTCCGAAACGGGCGTATAAGCGAGGGAATTGACGGCCGGCGCCCAGTACCCGGACCGCGAAAACCGCCGGGACTATAGGAAAATCGCCAATTTTGTCAATCTGTGGTGGAATCCGGCTATGCTATTGCACAGCTTTGCTCGAACGGGGGCCATGCCATGCTGATTGACCGCAGCCGGAGCCGCATGCTGCTCGTGGACATGCAAACCGGCCTGGTTCCGGCGATGGCCGCCGGTGAGGATGCGACTAAAGCGTGTGCGGTCCTGCTGCAGGCGGCACAAGCGGTAGCGGTCCCGATTGTGGTATCCGAGCAGTATCCCAAGGGTCTGGGTCGAACGGTGCCGGAATTGGCGCGCCTGGCCGAAGCGGGCCGGTTCTTCGAGAAAGTCGAGTTCTCCTGCCAGGCCAACTCCGAGTTGCAGGCGGCCTTGATGGCGGACGGGCGATCCCAGATCGTCGTCGCGGGAATCGAGGCCCATGTCTGCGTGCTGCAGACCGCCTTGGATCTGCGCGCCGCCGGGTACGAGGTGTTTGTCGTCGCCGATGCCATTTCGTCGCGGCAAGCCGACAGCCGGACGGTCGCCATTCAGCGCATGGCCGGCTCCGGGATCGATATCGTGACCACCGAAATGGTGCTTTTCGAGTGGCTGCGCACCGCGGCGGCGGCGGAATTCAAGGCGCTCAGCAGGCTGATCCGCTGAGGTCAGCATCCGAACATGAAGCAATTCCGGCTGTCGTCGCGACTGTCGTCGGTGCGATTGGGGAACAGCCGGGCGACGATGGTCCGCAGGAACTGCTTGAAGCGCGGGTCGTCGGGTCCGGCGATGCCGTCGACCGAGGCGACCAGGTAGGTGAGTGCCGCACCCGGCCCGCGACAGAAGGCGGCAGTGACCGCGATCGTGCCGCCGCCATGCCCGGCCTGGCCGGAGGCCGCACAGGCATAGTTGATGCTGGTCGCCGAATTGCCAAAGGCGAAATGAATCACGTAGGGACTGGCGTCGCTCGGCTGCACGCCGGGCGGCTGGATGGCCTGGTTGACCAGGCGGTTGAACTCATCCTGCGGCATGTTGAAGGGATTGCCGCTGACATCGGCCCGCATCGCCTTGGAGTAGGGCACGGTCGCATATTGGATCGGCGTGTAGCTCGAATCGACATGGACGTAGTTCACCCGACCCGGCGTACACGCGCCGATCAGTCCGCCAACCGCCAGCGCGACGGTCAGAAAGCCAATACCATGGATCTTCGACACCAATGTCTCCTCGGGCTTGATCCTGCGCGCGCTCCTGGCCTATGAAGGCTGCGCCCCGGACGGGGGGCCGGGGCCGGCGGACGCAACAGGTCGTATTATATGACAGTTCATCTTGCCAAACTATGCGTCGGAATCGACAGCATCGACGAACTTTCACGCTATCGTGATGATCTGGCGGCAAAGCTCCGCAAGCGCGGGCGTCCGCTGGAAGACCAGCATGTCACCCGGACCCGCCCGAAGCGGGACGCCGAGGTGCTGGCGGGCGGCTCCCTCTACTGGGTGATCCGGGGAATCATGTGTGTCCGGCACCGCATCCTGCGGCTGGACGATGTCGAGGGCGAGGACGGCACGACCTATTGCGCCATCGTCTACGATCCGACGGTGATCGTCACCGAGGCGCGGCCCCGGCGGCCGTTCCGGGGCTGGCGCTATCTCGAGACCGAGGATGCGCCGCCGGACCTGAAGGACCAGCGCGCCGCGCTCCGCCAGGTCAAGGCCGAAGGGCAGCTTCCGGCCGACCTGCTGCGTGAGCTGAAGTCCCTCGGCCTCATGTAGGGGCTAGGCGAGGTCGAACAGCAGGATCTCGCCGCCCGTGGGACCGCCGGCAAGTTCGATGACGGCGGGGTCTTCGACCGCCATCCCGTCGCCCTGGGCAAGGGCTTCGCCGTTGGCCGTCACCGCCCCGGCGGCGACCTGCAGCCAGAGCCCGCGTCCGGGCGGCGCGCGGTGGTCAACCTTGGCGCCGCTCTCCAGCACCGCGGCATAGAGATCTGCGTCCTGGTTTATCCGTACTGAATCCTGTCGCCCGTCGCGGGAGCCGACCAGGCACAGCCGGTTGAGCTTGCGCTCCCGGGAGAAGTTGCGCTGGTCGTAGCGCGGGGCAAGCCCGGTTCGTTCAGGCAGGATCCAAATCTGGAGGAAGTGCAGGGGATCCGCTGAAGATGGGTTGAACTCGCTGTGTCGGATGCCGGTCCCGGCACCCATGATCTGGACGTCGCCGGGCCTGATCATCGAGCCGGTTCCCAGGCTGTCGCGGTGTTGAATGGCGCCGTCGAGGACATAGGAGATGATCTCCATGTCGCGATGGCCATGGGTATCGAAGCCCGCGCCGGGCGTCACTTTGTCCTCGTTGATGACCCGCAGGCTGCGGTATCCCATGAAACGCGGGTCATGGTATTCGCCGAACGAGAAGCTGTGTTTGCTGTCCAGCCAGCCGATGCGGAAGGCGCCGCGATCGCCGGATTTGCGGATCTGCTGCATAAGGTCACCTGTCGGATCAATTCCCGGTCACTGGAAATGGGGCCCGTGCCGCCGGGGGACTATCGCCGGGGCCCGGGATGGATTGTTTCTAGCCGGTTAACAATCCCCGCAGCCACCAGGCAGCGAGGCCGAGGGCGGCGCTGCCGGCCAGCGTCCGGATCATGCCGAGATGAAAGTGGAGCAGGGCAGCAGCGGCACCGAGCGCCAGGCCGCAGGAAATCGGGTCGAGGCTGGCGATGTCCGGCAGGCTGATGCGGAACGGACCCCAGATGCGGTCCTGGACGTTCCCGAACAGGACATGCAGCGCGAACCAGAGGGCGAGATTGCCGATGACGCCGACCACTGCAGCGGTGATGGCCGACATGGCGGCGCCGAGCCGCTGCCGGCCGCGCATCCGTTCGATATGGGGCGCACCGAGGAAGATCCAGAGGAATGACGGCGTGAAGGTTACGTAGGTGACGAAGAGGAGGCCGCAGGTACCGGCCAGCATCGGCGGAAGGCTGCCGGGATTGGCATAGCCGGCGAGGAATCCGACATAGCTGAGAACCAGGATGAGGGGGCCGGGCGTGGTCTCCGCCAGGGCGAGGCCGTCGATCATGTTCTGCGGGGACAGCCAATGATAGGTGTCCACCGCCTGCTGGGCGACATAGGTCAGCACGGCATAGGCGCCACCGAAGGTGACGACCGCCATCTTGCTGAAGAATATGCCGAGCTGGGCAAAGAGGCTGCCGGATCCGACCAGCAAAGCGACGAGCGCCACCGGTCCCAGCCAGATGGCCAGGCCGAAGGCCGCGATCGCCAAGGTATGGCGCAGCGACGGCCCGGCGGTACCGCGTGCAGTGGCAGTGGCGGTGGCCGATGGCGCGGTTTCGGCCTGGGCGGTGGGAAAGGCCTTGGGGAAAAAGTGCCGGCCGAAGCCTCCCAGCAGGCCGGCAGCGACGATCACCGCCGGAAACGGCGTGTGGAAGAGGAACAATGCCAGGAAGGCGAGCCAGGCGAT
>CAWKIJ010000002.1:0-2500 GCA_963849845.1 uncultured Alphaproteobacteria bacterium | reverse complement strand
AAGTCGGGGATGACCTGTGGTTAGGGGTGAAAGGCCAATCAAACTCGGAAATAGCTGGTTCTCTGCGAAATCTATTTAGGTAGAGCGTCGAATGATTACCATCGGGGGTAGAGCACTGGATGGGCTAGGGGGGCGCGAAGCCTTACCAAACCTAACCAAACTCCGAATACCGATGAGTATAATCCGGCAGACAGACTGTGGGTGCTAAGGTCCATAGTCGAGAGGGAAACAGCCCAGATCGTCAGCTAAGGTCCCTAAATTATGGTTAAGTGGGAAAGGATGTGGGAAGGCCAAGACAGCCAGGAGGTTGGCTTAGAAGCAGCCATCCTTTAAAGAAAGCGTAATAGCTCACTGGTCTAGTTAAGCTGTCCTGCGCCGAAAATGTAACGGGGCTTAAGCCATACACCGAAGCTGCGGATTTGCATCGTAAGATGCAAGTGGTAGCGGAGCGTTCTGTAAGCCTGTGAAGGTGTACTCGTAAGAGTATGCTGGAGGTATCAGAAGTGAGAATGCTGACATGAGTAACGATAAACAGTGTGAGAAACATTGTCGCCGAAAGTCCAAGGGTTCCTGCGCAAGGTTAATCCGCGCAGGGTTAGCCGGCCCCTAAGGCGAGGACGAAAGCCGTAGTCGATGGGAATCAGGTTAATATTCCGTGAGCCTGTTGGATAGTGACGAAGGCCGTAAGTTGTTCATACTTATTGGATTGATGAGGCAGCTGAAGGACTTCCAGGAAATAGCTCCAACATTATAGACCGTACCCAAACCGACACAGGTGGACTGGTAGAGTATACCAAGGCGCTTGAGAGAACGATGTTGAAGGAACTCGGCAAATTGCCCTCGTAACTTCGGGAGAAGAGGTGCCTCTTTGATAGGCAACTATTGGATGAGGTGGCACAAAATAGGGGGTAGCGACTGTTTATCAAAAACACAGGACTCTGCAAAGTCGTAAGACGATGTATAGGGTCTGACGCCTGCCCGGTGCTGGAAGGTTAAGAGGAGATGTGCAAGCTTTGAATTGAAGCCCCAGTAAACGGCGGCCGTAACTATAACGGTCCTAAGGTAGCGAAATTCCTTGTCGGGTAAGTTCCGACCTGCATGAATGGCGTAACGACTTCCCCACTGTCTCCAACATCAACTCAGTGAAATTGAATTCTCCGTGAAGATGCGGAGTTCCCGCGGTTAGACGGAAAGACCCCGTGCACCTTTACTATAACTTTACAGTGGTATTAGGGAATGACATGTGTAGGATAGGTGGGAGCCTATGAAGCGTTGGCGCCAGCTGGTGTGGAGGCAACCTTGAAATACCACCCTTGTTGTTCTTTGATATCTAACCGAGATCTGTGTAATCCAGATCCGGGACCCTGTATGGTGGGTAGTTTGACTGGGGCGGTCGCCTCCTAAAGAGTAACGGAGGCGCGCGATGGTAAGCTCAAGCTGGTCGGAAATCAGCTGTTAGAGTGCAATGGCATAAGCTTGCCTGACTGCGAGACTGACAAGTCGAGCAGAGACGAAAGTCGGTCATAGTGATCCGGTGGTTCCGTGTGGAAGGGCCATCGCTCAACGGATAAAAGGTACGCCGGGGATAACAGGCTGATCACCCCCAAGAGTCCATATCGACGGGGACGTTTGGCACCTCGATGTCGGCTCATCACATCCTGGGGCTGAAGAAGGTCCCAAGGGTTCGGCTGTTCGCCGATTAAAGTGGTACGTGAGCTGGGTTCAGAACGTCGTGAGACAGTTCGGTCCCTATCTGCCGTGGGTGTTGGAAAATTGAGAGGATCTGTCCCTAGTACGAGAGGACCGGGATGGACGTACCTCTGGTGTACCAGTTGTCGTGCCAGCGGCATCGCTGGGTAGCTATGTACGGACGGGATAACCGCTGAAAGCATCTAAGCGGGAAACCCACCTCAAAACTAGTTTTCCCTATTAGAGCCGTGGATAGACCACCACGTTGATAGGCCGGGTGTGGAAGCGCAGTAATGCTGTAGCTAACCGGTACTAATAGCTCGATTGGCTTGATTCGCATTCAGTTGATAATCATGCCAGATATCAGTATTCAGATGTCAGGAGTCAGGATTTTCTTAAAGTTAAAGCATATTTGCTCAACTTACAGATCTTTTTGATCTCCGACATTCCAAAAGTGTTCTTAATCAGCAACAAGAAATCAGTTGTATTCAGAAGAAGTTCTTTCAAATTGAAGCACTTTGCGCAATTCAAAAAACTCCTGAACCCTGAATCCTGTTCTCTGATCCCTGACGCTCTCAAGGAGCGTCGAGCTGGTGGGTATAGCGAGGAAGCTACAGACGATCCCTTCCGGAACTCGACCCTGAAAGTCCTCCGCGCCAATGATACTCTGGCTTAAGCCACGGAAAAGTAGGTCCCCGCCAGCTCAACGCCCCTTGCTCAGGTTCTCCGGATCAGATGTCAGGTCTCAGGATACATAAAGTCCTTCTCTTCCCTGATTTCTGATCCCTGACATCCTCAAATGTCTTTCTCC
>CAWKIJ010000001.1:0-66073 GCA_963849845.1 uncultured Alphaproteobacteria bacterium | reverse complement strand
TGGCCGCGGGGCATTGATTGGGGATTTGTCTTCGACGGGCTATTTCCGCCTGACCAGCCAATCCCATTGACAATTTGTCACACAGCTCACCGACTGCCCTGCCAACCTCGGTAAGTTGCCGGTGACATCTCTCACCGGATTGCCCAAATCAATATAGCCACAATTATCACAACGCATAACTTTGCGCAGGCAAGACAGCCGCGTCCAAAGTCGACAACCCAATAATCAAGTCGGCAGCCTTTTCCGCAATCATGATCGTCGGCGCATTGAGGTTGGCGCTGGTGACCGTCGGCATGACTGACGCATCGACCACGCGCAATGAGTCCATGCCGCGGACGCGCAGTTGCGGATCGACCACGGCCATATCGTCGATGCCCATGCGGCAGGTGCAGCTTGGATGGAATTCCGTTTCCGCATGGGTGCGAATAAAAGCATCTATATCGCTGCCACTGCAAATGCCCGGTCCGGGAAGTACTGACCGCGGTCTAATTGATGCCATGGACTGCGAGTTAACAATATCTCGCGCGATCATGATGCCGTCTCGGAACTCTTGGCGGTCCCGCTCCGTCGAGAGGAAGTTAAACTCGATCGCGGCCTTCATGTGTGGATCAGCGGAGACAAGGCGAATACGCCCCCGACTTTCCGGGCGAAGCTGCGACAGGTGCAACATAAAGCCCTGAGCCAGTCGAATCCTGCCTCCAACCTGATCGATCATCACCGGTGCCAAGTGAAACTGCAGGTTGGCGTGCGGTACGTCGGCATTCGATCTGGCAAAACCGCCCACCTCATAGATATTGGATGCGGCGGGGCCGGAGCGATTGATCAGCCAGCGTGCGCCGGCATAGACTTTACCAATTGGACTCTCCAGCCAATCAATCGACACCGGCTTTGCGATGTCGAACTTGAGGCCGATATCCATATGGTCCTGCAGATTGGCGCCGACACCGGGCAGATCTTGCACCACCGGGATGTCGAAGCGTCTCAATTCAGCCATCGGACCTATGCCGGACAGCATCAGCAGCTGCGGCGAGTTTATCGCGCCGCCACACAGAATCACCTCGCGCTCGGCCAGAACCTCGCGAATCTCACCGCCCAGTTCGTAGCGGATGCCGACTGCCCGCCTGCCGTCGATCAATACCCGAAGGGCCAACGCTCCGGTAAGCACAGTCAAGTTAGGTCTACTCATCGCCGGATGCAGGTAGGCAACGGCGGCGCTGCATCGCCTGCCTTGGCGCTTGGTGCTGTCGAGACGCGCGAACCCCTCCGGCTGTGCGCCGTTCAGATCGTCGGAAACGACGTGTCCCGCCTCCGCCGCCGCGGCCAGAAAGGCGTCGAATATGGGCGACTGCAGGCGGCCTAGCTCAGTGGAGAGCGGCCCGCTGCCGCCGCGATAGAAATCGGCGCCGCGATCGCTGGTTTCCGCGCGCCGGAAATAGGGCAGGCAATGGGCATAGTCCCAGCCGGGCAGTCCGGCCGCCGCCCAACGATCGAAGTCCTTGGGATGGCCGCGCAAATAGACCATGGAGTTGATCGAGGACGAACCGCCGAGTACCCGCCCGCGCGGCACTGGGATACGGCGTCTGTTCATGCCCAACTCAGCTACGCTCTCATAGTTCCAGTTCGTACGTGGGTCGAGGTACTGCTTATAGACCCCCGCCGGCATGGTCATCATCAGGCCTCCGTCGCGCGGTCCCGCCTCGAGTAGCAATACGCGCTGCCCACGATCGGCGCTCAGCCGATGGGCGAGCACGCAGCCGGCCGAGCCGCCGCCAACGATGACAAAATCAAATGAAATGTTCGACATCATGATTCCGATCGCGGCTATGGGTTTGTGCCTGTGACCTCAATGGAGTATGCCTCCGTGTCGCGATGGACCTGTGCTACATTGCCGCTTGCCCGGTTCGGCAGCGGCGGGCGATGGTAAGGTAGTTTCAGTCAACCAAGAGAATCGCGGATGAACTTGCAGGTCAATGAGATCGTGGAAGGCGGCCTTTGCATGGGGTGCGGCCTGTGCCAAAGCGTTGTGGGTGCCGATCGCCTGGCTATGCAGATGACGCCGGAAGGGCGGCTGCGCCCGCTGCAGAACGGAGCGATCAATGACGCCTCGCTGGAGGCGATCAATACTGTGTGCCCGGGGATTCATGTGGTTGGTGCCGATCAGGAGCGCCTCTTGCCAAACACGCCGACGGATTTGATCTGGGGTCCGGCGGCGCGACTGGCGATCGGCCACGCCAGCGATCCGCAGGTGCGTCATCAAGGCTCCACCGGCGGAGTGCTGACGGCACTTGCCCAGTTCCTGTTGGCCAGCAAGCGCGTCAGCCTCATCCTTCATGTTGTGGCCTCGCACTCGCGGCCGATGCGTAGTGAGCCCAGGCTCAGCTTTGATCAGGCATCGGTGCTCGAAGGTTCGGGCTCGCGCTACGGTCCGGTAGCACCCCTTGCGGACTTTCGCGAGATCCTTGATCGACGCGAACCTTTCGCGCTGGTCGCCAAGCCTTGCGACGCAACCGCTGTGCGCAACTTGGCTCGGTTGGATCCGCGGGTAGACCAATACATGCGCTATGCCCTGACCTTCCTGTGCGGCGGCGCCTCGGATCTCACCAAGTCGGAGCAGGTCTTGGCAGAGTTCGACCTCAAGGAAGATGACCTGCGCAGCTTCCGATATCGCGGCTTCGGCAACCCGGGGCCGACGCGGATCGAGACCAAGGACGGCCGGTGCTTCGAGGTCTCCTATCAGGAGATGTGGGAGGACGAGGCCAAGTGGATGATCCAGCCGCGATGCAAGATCTGCGCCGACCCTTTGGGCGAGGCTGCTGATCTCGTCGCCTCGGACGTGTGGCCGGGCGGCGGCCCATCGGGCGAAGACGAGGGCTTCAACGGAATCATCGCGCGAACCGCTCGGGGCACGGAATTGTTCGACGCGGCGGTGGCCGCGGGTGTGATCGGGCTGGATCGCAACGTGGAATTCCGCGACTTCGATCTGTTCCAGCCCCATCAGGTGCGGAAGCGTCGCGCTATCTGGGCCCGCTTCACGGGCATCCGGACAGCCGGCCGGCCGGCACCCCATTGCGAGGGATTGCGACTCACGGAAGCCGCCCGGCAGAATTCTCTCGCCGAGAATCTTGCCGAGGCGCGGGGCGCCCGTCGACGCGCTCGGACCGGGCGCCTCGGCGAGCCTCCTGGAAGGCCACGTCACGACTGAGCCCCGACGTTCTCCAGAAAAACCATTGTATAATAATCAAGGAATTTGTATGAGTGTCAAGCAAGTATTCCGGCCCATGGAGTCGCGCTGCGCGCAAGGCATCAGCCGGGAGGGAAGGGTATGAAGACCAGTATCGAGAAGATCCGCCGACGCGACTTGGTCGAGGCCGCCTTCCAGACCTTCCTGGATTACGGCATGAACGGGACGACGGTGGCACGGATCGGCGAACAGGCCGGCATGTCGCACGGCATTGTGAACTACTACTTCAAGAGCAAAGATCAGCTGCTGAGCGCGGTTATCCGCCACGCCTTTCGACTTATTATGCAGCAGATCATAGGCTATCTGAAAGAGGCCAAGACGCCGCGAGAGCGCATTTCGGCCGTGATTGCCGGCAATTTTCCGATCGAACTCTTCAACCGGGAAACCGCAGTTGCCTGGGTCTCGTTCTATGCCGAGGTTTCCACACATGCCGATTTCGAGCGCCTGCAGGAGACCTTTTATCGTCGCCTCCACAGCAATCTCATTCACGACCTGAAGCGACTTACAACTCCCGCCGACGCCGAGCGCGTCGCCCTAGGAATTAGCGTTTGGATCGATGGTCTGTGGCTACGCAGTGCGATGAAGCAGCAAGGAATCGAGCGGCAGGTAGTCATCCGCGCCATTGAGGAATACGTCGATGTCAGCTTGGCGCAGGCGGCGCGGCCAACCGTGGCGCGTACCGCGAAGTCTGCCACCCCCCGCGGAACGACACGGGCCCGGAAGGGCCCATAGTGGCTTCGGCCATCCGCGCCGCGGATTAACCCAATAGATGGGAGATCATTTTGACGTCAATGGTGCAGGCTGCGAAGCTGACTGCTCCGGGACGAACTCGGAAGGCAAGGCGGATCGGAACGCCCCGGCCGGGACCCGGGGAACTGCTCGATCTGCTGGCTCTTGCAAAACGGCACCATCACAGGACCAACACTGAGTCGATCGGCCTTGAGGCCATCAATGTAGGGCTTGAGCGGCTGGCGGGCGGCAACGTCGGAGGCAGACTGATCATCGGCTTTCGCGCCGACCGCCAATGACGAGACCGCTCGACCTATGACCGGTGCAACCTACGGCTTGACCGTGCGCCGCGTCATCGTGGAAGCCTCCGACGCCCGCTCATTTGAGCTAAGCGTGCCGCCCGCACTTGTCGAAACCTTCCGGTACAGGTCGGGCCAGTTTTTGGGCTTTGACGTGATGATCGGCGGCGAGGTCATACGGCGCTGCTATTCCTTGTCCAGCGCGCCCGAAATTGACGAATTTCCTAGCGTAACGGTAAAGCGGGTCTCCGGCGGCCGCGTCTCGAACTGGTTCAACGACCGGGTGAAAGTTGGCGACCGGCTCCTTGTGGTGCCACCCTCCGGCCAATTCGTGCTTGGAACCACCCCAGGGCCGCTCTGTCTGTATGCTGGCGGCAGCGGGATCACCCCCATCATCTCGTTACTAAAGACCGCGCTGCATAACTGGACGACGCCGATCCGACTGTATTACGCCAACCGCAATTCCGACGCCGTCATTTTCAGTTCGGCACTAGAGCAATTGGCCGCCGAGCACCCGACCCGGCTATTGATCCAGCACCATCTTGATCTCCGCGATGGATTGGCCAGCGAGGCAGAGCTTTCCGCCTTCATGCGGAATCCAATCGGCTGGCGACACTATATCTGCGGTCCGGGCCCCTTCATGGCGCTCGTAGAAACGACCTTATCCAAGGCTCGGGTCCCGGTCGCCGATACCCATGTCGAGCGCTTTACCGTCATGGAAGTGTCGAAGCCCAAGGAGCTGCTTGATGTCGTCGTGTTCGAGCCCGAGATGACCGTCACTCTGGAGGGACGGACACGTGCCATTCGTTGCCTTCCAGGCGAGACCGTGCTGGAAGCGGCGCGACGGTCAGGATTGCAGCCGCCAGCGAGCTGCGAAGCCGGCATCTGCGCCTCCTGTCTTGCCAAAGTGACTAGAGGCAGAACGATCATGCGCCACAACGAAGTGCTAAATGTCGAGGAAATCGCCGAAGGCCTGACCCTTACCTGCCAGGCCGTGCCGGCCTCGGCCGAATTGCACATCGAATACTGACGCCCGGGCGTTCTAAATGCTGAGCACAACCTTGCCGATCGCCTGACCGCTCTCGAGATAGCTATGGGCAGCAGCCGCTTGATCCAGCGGAAAGACACGATCGACCATGACCCGCAGCTTACCCTCGGCCACCAGGGCCAAGCCTTGCCTGATGTGTCGGGCCTGGGCGCGCAGCTTCTCGGCTAATCCCAGCCACATCGGCGTCAGCATCATCACGTTGTGGATGGTGAGATTACCATTATAGGCATTGGTCTCGTCGGTATCGCCGGGCGTTCCCATCAAGGTGACGACCCGACCATACGGCGCCATCGCCTTGAAGGTCTGCAGCATGATTTCGGCACCGACATTGTCAAGCGCCACATCGAGGCCGCGTCCTGCGGTCCACTCCATCGTCGCGGCGACGAAATCCCGATCACGATAGATAATCGCCAGCTCTGCGCCGAGATCCTGGGCCAGTGCCGCCTTCTTGGGGCTACTGACGGTGGTCGCCACCCGGGCACCACGCAGCTTGGCCAACTGCACGCCAATATGTCCGGTACCACCGGCACCGGCATGAATCAACACGGAATCGCCGGCCGCCACATCCGCGCGATCGTAGAGCGCTTCCGCCAGCGTGATGAAGACAAGCGGCAGGGCGGCCGCAACAAGAAAATCCACCTGAGCTGGTATAATCACCACCAGTTCGGCGGGCACCACGGCAAATTCCGCATAGGTTCCAGGTGCGGCACCGATGCCGCCATGGCAGAAGCAGACGCGGTCGCCGGGCTTCACGCCGACGACATCTGCACCAATCGCCTCGACGATGCCGGCACCATCATGTCCAAGGATGAACGGGCCGCTCGGCTCGAAATAGCCGCCCAGCTTGCGGAACCAGACGTCGGCGGGGTTTAACGCCGCCGCCTTCAGTTGTACCAACACATCTCCGCGACCTGCGGGCCATGATAGCGGCACGTCCCGAGATACGAGAACTTCGGGTCCTCCCTTAGCCGATGCGACGACCGCCTTCATTCTTGCATCCATCAGTTCCATCCTTCCCGCCGACAGGCCCTGACCGAAGCCAGCGCCTCCCGGCCTAGGCCAGTCCCAACTCGATCTTCTTGCGTCGGCTCCAGGCCTGGGTCATGCGGTCGGCAATCATGGCGATGACCGCCATCCCGAGGCCCGCTGCAAAGCCGACGCCAAAATCACCATCGCTCAACCCGACATAGACCTGCTGACCCAATTCCTTGGTGCCGACAAGCGCGGTGATGACCAGCATCGATATGCCGTACATAATGGTCTGATTGAGTCCCAGCATCAACTCCGGCAGCGCCAGCGGCAGCTTGACCTGGAACAGCAACTGGGCCGTGGTGCAGCCCATCGAGGTCGCGGCCTCGATTACCTCGCGCGGCAAACCGCGCAGAGCGCTCTCGGCATAACGCTGAGCCGGCACCACGGCATAAAGGCAGATCGCCAGCAAGGCGGTGAACTCGCCGACTTTGAAAATCATCACAATCGGGATCAGGAGAACGAAGAGCGGCATGGTCTGCAGCGTGTCGTTGATCGGTCTGAGAATCCGCGAGACCCGACGGCTATGTGCCGCCCAGATGCCCATGACCGAGCCGAACAGGAAAGAAAGGGCGACAGCGATTCCGCAGAGATAGATCGAGAGAATCGCATACTCCCAAATGCCGGACAGCAGGAGATAGGCAAGCCCCAGAAAAGTTCCCATCGCCAGTCTTCGCCCGCCGGCGGCCTCTGCAAGCAGGGTAAAAAGCGCGACAAGCGCCAGCCAAGGCAGGTTCGTAATGCCGAAGAAAAATACCGCCGCCCAGATAACGACGGCCAGTGCAGCGGCATTTGACCAGGCGCGCGCCGCATAAGCTGCAATGGCACTCATGATGAGCGTGTAAATGATCGAGTGGAGTGCCGTCCAATCAAAACCCCAGGTGCTGGGTTTGACGGTGGCCTCAAGACCAATACGCACCGGGAGCATGGCGTAGTAGAAGGCGAACTTCTTGATCAGCTCGATCCAGCTCTTGAAGCTGACGATGAAATGCTCGATGACCCCGTCGATCGGCTTGGCCGGGAAGAACCGCCAGTCCCTGGGATACTCCGCCAGCATCGGCTGAAGCTGTGCCAGGACCAGGAAGGTGACGACTAGGCCGACGCCAGTCAGCAGGTGGCAATGCCTCTGCAGGAATGGACGCTCCGCCAGGTGTGGGTCGCTGTCGCGCGCGGCCAGATCCCAACTCACGCGATCCATGATCATGGCAATCAGCGCGATGACGATGCCGGCCAAGAAGCTTTCGCCGAATGAGGCCTTCCGCATGGTCGAGAGGACGGCCCAACCGATATCCGCGGTGCCGCCGATGATCGAGGCGACGATCACCATGCTGAGCGCCGCCATGGTGGTCTGGTTGACACCGAGCAGGATCTGGCGCAGGGCGGCCGGAACCTGCACTAGCCAGAACAGTTGCCGCGGCGTGGCCCCGGACATTTGGCCCGATTCGACAACATCCGGCGGCACCTGCTTCAGCCCGAGAAGTGTATTCCGTACCATCGCAGGAAAGGCGTAAAGCAGACTGGTGATCAATCCGGTTACTGGCCCGAACCCGAACAACTTGATGATCGGAATCAGATAGGCAAAGGTCGGCACGGTCTGGAGGAAGTCGAGCGAGGGAAGAATCACTCGCTCTGCCGCCGGCCAGCGAAAACCGGCTACCCCCACAAAGAACCCGATGGCGACCGACAGCGGCACGGAGATCGCCACCAATGATAGCGTATTCATGCTCTCGGTCCAAAACCCGACGACCACCATGTAGAGCATGCCGGCCACAGTAAAGACGGCAAGCCGCCAGCCAGAGGCGAAGTGCGCGACCGTCGCCACAATGCATATGGTCGCCGGCCATGGAAGCCAGTGCAGGACGGCTTGGACGGCAGCAATCGGCCATTCCAGTAGCCAGGAGACCCCTTGAAAAAAGAACCCGAAGACCGAGACGAACCAAGTCATGAACTGGTTTAGCGCCGTCGTCAGCGGCAGAACCATTTCCGGCGGATAGGCCTTCAGCCACGGAAGGGTGGTGTTGAACCAGGGCCCCGCCAGGATGAAAGCAGTGAGGGCCAGCCAGACCAGCGTCTTGCGATCGATCCGGCGCGTCATGGCTTCTCCCGAGGCCAAGTTAGGCGGGACTCGAACGCGACTGGGTATGCGCCAGAACCGCGATGACGCTGCCGGGCGTCGCCATGCCAAGCGCCTTGCCTGTCTCATCGGCGACGACCAGGCCATTCGGATGGGCCGCGAGCTGCTGAAGCAGGGTCTCCAGCTTCATGCGTCGGTCGATCCTCGGGGCATCGAGGACCATGGAGAAAGTCGGGTCGATGACATCAGCCGCGGTCATGACGCGCGCACGCGGCACTTCGCTGGTGAATTCGGCGACATAGGGATCCGCCGGGTTCAGCACCAGTTCGGCCGGCGCTCCCATCTGCACGATCCGACCGTCACGCATGATCGCCATTCGATCGGCGATCCGCAGAGCTTCCAAGAAATCGTGGGTAATGAATATGATGGATTTGTGCAACAGCTGCTGAAGACGCAGAAATTCGTCCTGCATCTGGCGCCGAATGAGAGGGTCGAGTGCCGAGAACGGCTCGTCCAGGAACCACAGCGCCGGATCGACGGCCAGGGAACGGGCAATACCGACGCGCTGCTGTTGACCACCCGACAGCTCGCGCGGGAAGGCGGATTCCCTGCCCTTCAAACCGACGAGTTCGATCACTTTGCGCGCGCGAGCTTGACGTTGGATTTCATCGATACCCTGCAGCCGCAAGGGAAAGGCAACGTTGTTGAGTACATTGAGATGCGGCAGCAGGCCGAAATTCTGGAACACCATACCCATCTTGTGCCGCCGCAGGTCTATCAGTTCTTTCGCCGATGCCTGTAGAAGATCGCTGCCATCGAGCCTGACCTCGCCGCAGGTCGGCTCTACCAGACGCGATAGGCAGCGTACGACGGTAGATTTGCCTGAGCCCGACAACCCCATGATGACGAAAATCTCCCCGACCCGGACGTCGAAGCTGACATCGCAAGCGGCGACAATATGGCCGGAGTCGCGAATGGTACTTGCCAACGCCGCCGGGTCGGCGATCGCGTTGGCGCCCCCCGGGAAGAATTTCCCGGGATCGCTTCCGTATACCTTCCACAGGTTTCTGCAGGAAAGCTTGATACTGTTCTCTTTCGGGTCGTTGCCCGACATTGCCGCCCCCGCTCTGTTTTCCGGATCGCACGTTTCTTCGTCGCGCCGACCCTCCGGCAATTACCGCCTCGCCGTCGGCGATCGCGCCGCCGTCATTGACTACTTATGCCTCCAAAATGACAGGGCGGAAACCACTTGGCTTCCGCCCCGGCAAAAATTGCTGACCCTCAGCTTGATGCCTTGGCGATCCAGTCCTTCCAGACGCCTTCATTCTGGTCCATCCACTCCTTGATGACTTCTTTGATGTCGCGGCCTTTGTTGTCGACATCGAACATCAATCTCTGTTGAAGATCGTTGTCGACGCTCATCGCCTCCAGAACCTTGTAGGCGGCGGGCCACTTTTCTTTCATTCCCTTCCAAGCCACTTTGCTGACATTAGCCTGGGGTCGGCTGCAATCGCCAACCTTGTCCGGAATGGGTCCCTTCTTTGGGTCGGTGTCGCAGCCTTCCTCGTAAGGCGGCAGATCAACCCATTTCATCTCGATTTCCGAGAAGAGCCAGTGCGGCGCCCAGAACATGACCAGGACCGGCTCCTTGGCCGCTACGGCGCTCTTGATCTCGGCGACCATCGCACCCTCGCTACCGCCCGGAATGGCGACATAGGGCATGCCGAGGGCATCGATCAAAGGCGCCGCGCGTGCCGCCCAATCCGCCGGATAGTCGATCACCCGCCCCTTCGGCAGGGTCTCCGGCGTGCCGAAAGCTTCGGGGCATTTCACCAGCGCCTTCCAATCCGGCAGGCCGGGGCATTTCTCCTCCATATAGGCCGGATAAACCCAGGATTCGATCGCCTTCAGACCGAGCGGACCGACATTGACCAGATCGCCGCTGGCGATTGCCTTGGGATAGATGTCACCGGTGTTGTTGTCCCAGTTTTCGGGATTGGCGGTCAGATTGCCGCTGGCCATGGCCTCGTACTGCGGCACGGCGCCTGCGGTCACATATTCGACTTTGTATCCCATCTTCTCCAGCACCGAGCCGTAGATATAGGATGAGATCAACTGGCCGGTCCATTCGTTCAGCGCCAGTTTTATCGGGTCGCCAGATTCGGGGATTGATCCGGCCTGTGCCATGCTCGCCGAGGCCAGCATTGCCGTTGCGGCAACCGCCGTCCGTAATGCCCTTCCAATACTTGTCATTCCTGTCTCTCCCATTGACCTTCCGTTTAACCACTCTTTCGCGGGCCGCCTCGGTTGGTTCCGTGGCCTATTCGTAAGCTTAGCGAGATTGATCCCGCTTTGTCGTCAAATATTGCCGATCGCCGGCAGCTCAGCATCACGCACCCGTCTGCGTCTAAGTTTCCTGACCATCTGGCCAGATGACCGCCAGGCGGCATCAAGATCTGTTCAGGCCAGCAATCTCGACGAAAGTCACCTAATGCCGCTACAGCGTTTAGTTGTGATCGGCATTCGCGGCCCCGCCTCTGGACGCATACTAGCCGGCACTAATGACTGCCCTCGACGCAGGCCCTTACTTGCTCGTGAAAGCTCTGGGTCGCGTGCTCGCTCGTACCGCTTCTCGCGGAATCAATCATGAAAACGCCGCCACGATAACCCTGGGACCGCAGTCCGCGCTGTACACCTTCGCAGAGCTCATTGTCCTCGCGGCCCAATTCGTAGGTGAAATAGTGAATGCCTTTCTTGGTGTCCTCGTCGGGCTTGCCGTCCTTAGTATAGTACGCGAACACCTCAGCTGTCCCTTCGGCTCCGTCGGGGCTCATTAAGAAGACGGCGAAGGCGTCCGTGCCGGGGAAGAAGACGAAGCCGATGTCGGGAAAGAGATGGATGCTGAGGAAGTCGTTACTGTCGGAGAAAGTCCGTGCCTTGCTGTAACTGAAGGCCGTATTGTCGGCGGACCCCGCCGGGGCATGGTGGCTGGAAAAGAGATAGCTGAACGACCCGGCGCCGTGGGTCTCCACCTGGAAGTGTTTGCAATCGACCAGATCGGTAAACGCCTTGTGGCATGGCCCGCTCAGGGCGAGATGGTAACTCTCGACAAAATTGTCGATCAGGGTCTTCCAATTGGTCTTAACTGACAGTTCCTGACGCTCCGCCAGCTTCAACTTCTCCGGCTCCGGGCAGACCCGGCGGATCATCGCCTCGAGCTCTATGCCCAACTTGGCCAGAGGCTCGGCTTCGGCGTCGAGATTGACAAAGATGAAGCCCAGCCATACTTCCAGGCGCACAGCGGTAAGTCCCAACCGCTGTTTGTCGAATCCGGCCACCTCGTCAGCCTTGGCCGCGGCCCGCAAGCAGCCCTTATGGTCGTAGGACCAGGAATGATAGGGACAGGTGATAAAGCCCTTGAGATTGCCGCATCCCTGCAAAAGCTGCGAAGCTCGATGCTGGCAGACGTTGTAGAAGGCTCTGAGCACGCCGTCGCGGCCACGCAGTACAATGATGCTTTCGTCAGCCACCTTGAACGTCAGATAGTCGCCAGGCTCCGGTAACTCGCTCTCATGAGCGACCCAGCGCCAGGTTCGGGCAAAGATTTGGCGCATTTCTCGGCGATGGATTTCGTTGTCGAAGAAGTATTCTCGTGGCAGCGGGCGTCGCAGTCGTTCACCGCCAGCGCTGTCGGCTGTCGGCTGAGTTGCAGCCAAAGTCGTCATGGGCTTCCCCTTCAGTTCCAGACCAATCGCCACTCGCTGCTATTTATACAATCAAAAAATTGGACAATCATCAAGTAATTCTTTGGCGACTTACGTTCGACACTCTTCGCCGGTTGCACCACACCTCATTGAGGCCTATGGACCCAAGCTGATTGACGAGAAATGAGATTTAGTTTCCAATCGGATTAGATAATCACCCAGTTTTCTATACAAATGGTCAGGATAAGGTTATGGGAGGGAACCGAACCGCTTTGCAGCCTGCCGACCGGCCGCTTCGGATGGCCGGCACCTTCTGGGCGCGTAGCCGCCTAGAAATCATCGAGCGTCCGTACACCGTTTGCCGGCCGCAATGCCGAATCATCCCAATGGCAAGGCCATGACCTCGCCTCCGCGCCTGACTCATTGCATGATGCATGTGGCCGATCTCGAACGTGCCATCACCTTCTACGAGCAGGCGCTTCATTTCGTGATCGTAGATCGGCATCGCTATGAAGGTCACGACCTGGCCTATCTACGGAGCGCCGCCTCGAGCGTCGAGATAGAGCTGATCCAGCCTAGTGGAAAACCGCCCGAATTTACGGGATCGAGCGCGCCTTGGCATCTCGGTTTTGCGATCGAGAATCTCGAGGCGGAATTTGCCCGCCTCTCCAGGCTCGGTGTTCGTCTTGACCCCATCGAGCCCTATGTCGCCAATGGCGTATTGCAGACCCGGTATTTCTATCTCTACGACCCCGACGGCCACCAGATCGAATTCCTGGAAGCGCAGGGACGATATTCAATGCCGACGATCGACGATGGGTCTCCAGATCAACGAGGAGAATTGCAGCGATGAGCATGTCAGCCGCGATTAGAAGCAAGTACGCTGCGCATTTTTGCCCTGATCCGACTTTGTCGCGCACTCCAGAACCGGGCTACTTCCATAGCCCGGAATTCTTCGAACTCGAGAAGCGAGACATCTTTCAGCGCAATTGGCTGTATTTCTGCCACGCTTCGCAATTGCCGAATTCCGGCGACTATTTAACCGGCGAAGTCATAGGCCAGTCGATCTTCGTCGTCCGGGGTGCCGACGGCGTGTTGCGTGGCTTTTTCAACGTTTGCCGCCACCGTGGCCATCAATTGCTGAAAGGCGGCGGAAATGCCGCCGGACTCATCCGGTGTCCCTATCATAGCTGGAGTTACAGTCTCGATGGCCGCTTGCGGCAGGCGCCACGTTGCGAACATGTGCTTGGGTTTGACAAGTCGACAATCGCGATTTCCGGGATCGGTGTGCATGTCTCAGCCGGGTTCGTGTTCGTCAATCTCGACCGCAATGCTCCAAGCTTCGGCGATTCCCTCGGCGATCTCGGCAAGCGCCTCACCGAAATGGTCCCAGAGGCCGCCAATCTGAAACTCGCCTGCCGCCAGGATTTCAACATCAAAGCCAACTGGAAGGTCGTAGTCGAGAATTTTCTCGAGAACTACCACTCGTTCTATTCCGGCCCCGCCCATCGGCAGTTATCCGATATCATCGATCAATCGACCTACCAGGTGTCAGTCGAAGGTCGGCTAATCGAGTTCTCCGGCCGAGGCGGCGACGCAACCAAAATTCCCTATCGCCTGGGTTCCAGGTCCATCTCGCCGAGGCCGGACGGATTTGTCATCCAGTTCGTTTGGCCGGGTACCGCCTTTATCTTATTGCCCGGTGCCGACGTTCTGCTGGTTTTCCTGATGAATCCGGTCGGACCCGAAGAAACCTGGGAGCCACTGTTGTATTTTACCAAGGACGGATCGGTCGATCCGGTTTCCAAGTCGGCGGTCGACTGGTTCAACGAGACCCTGGGGCCGGAAGACGTCGAGCTATGCGAGAGTGTGCAGCGCGGCCTTCACTCCCTGGGCTATGAAAGTGGTCGCCTGATGGTCGATGCCAGCGGTAACGAGTTGTGGAGCGAGCGGATTCTCCACCATTTCAACACATTGAATCTTGAAGCCATCCGGTCGACCTAATTGGGCGAGTTCAGCACGACGAGAAACTGATGGCGGTTCGTTGATGTTCCAGTCAGACTCGAAGTTCGCGGACGGAACAGCCTAGCCTACGATCAGTCTGTTGCTCGCAGCCCTGATTTCCGACCTCGACTGCTGCCACTGCGCTGGTCGGCACATTTCTGACTATCTCCGCCGCACTTGTCGAGTTGAGACCGGCTCACGGATCTGGCAACGGTGCAAGGCGATCCGACTTGGAGGGCCGAACATGAACCTTAAGGAATATGCGTCGCTCGATGCTGTGGCATTGTCGTCGTTGGTGCGATCCGGAGATGTTTCCGCGGTCGAGGTAACGGAAGCAGCGATTGCCGCCATCGAAACGCTGGATCCGACGCTCAACGCACTGGTACTCACGGATTTCGACCTCGCTCGCGACCACGCCCGTCAGGTAAGGCGCGATGCGCCGCTCGCCGGCGTACCGTTCCTGATCAAGGATATCGGCGTATATACAGAGCAGTGGCCAACGACACTCTCGTCCAGGTTCTTTGCTGACGCCGCGCCGCGCCCGGATAGCGAAATTGTGAGACGTTGGCGTGCCGCCGGCACGGTCTTCCTGGGAAAGACAAACCTTCCCGAGTTCGCCGACGATTTCGTTACCGAACCCGCATTCCGTGGAGCGACACTCAACCCCTGGAACCTGTCGGTGACCGTCGGCGGTTCAAGCGGCGGCGCAGCGGCTGCCGTGGCCAGTGGGATGGTTCCGGTGGCTCATGGCTCCGACGTCGGCGGCTCGATCCGCGTCCCGGCGGCGTGCTGCGGGCTCTTCGGTCTGAAGCCTTCGCGCGGCCTTAATCCCGTGGGCCCCTATTTCGCCGAAGTCGGCGCCGGCCTCAATTGCGAGCATGTGTTGTCTCGCACAGTCCGGGATAGCGCCGCCTTCCTGGATGCGACTGCCGGACCTGAAGCAGGTGCGCCCTATCGGGTTCTCCGGTCCGTGCCGTCATATCTTGACGCCCTCGAGCGACCCGCCAGCCGCCTGCGAGTCGCATGCATTGACCAGACAATCGACGGCACGCCGGTGGCGCCAGAGGTCGGGGCCAAGCTGGCTGCGACGGCAAAGCTCCTTGCGGACCTCGGGCATGAGGTCGAATCAAGCAAATTTCCCGCGGGTGCTCATGTTACAGGCGATGGCTGGTCGGCGCTTTGGATCATGGATATTGCTATGGCCATTCACGACCGGGCCGTTGAACTTGGTCGCCCGCCGGAACCGCAGGAAATTGAGCAACTCGGCCGCTACGGGCTGGAGCGGATGACGAGCATGAGCGCGATCGACTATATGGCTGTGCGGCGCATCGCCCATCAGGTTACGCTCGCCATGGCTCGCCGGTTCGAAGGTTTCGATATAGTCATGACGCCGACGACCGCCACGTTGCCACCGAAATTAGGCTCCATTCAAAGTAACGGACCCGACTTTAGTTACGATCAATGGGCCAAGGCGGCGTATGCCTTCGCTCCGTTCTCGGAAATCTTCAACGTCACCGGCCAGCCGGCGGCGAGCCTACCTTTGTTCCAGTCGGAAAATGGCATGCCTATCGGCATCCAAATCGCCGGCCGGCAGGACGAAGATCATGTGGTTCTGCAACTAGCAGCGGATCTGGAACGAGTGACCGGGTGGGACCGGCGGCATCCACCGGTTTGGGCAGGGGATTCGAAATAATGCATTGCGGTCAAAGCAAAACATTTGAATGCTGCCGGATGGCATCTCCCACCCGACCGCACCCATTCGACCCATATCAGGCAGCAACTTGCGCACGATGGCGAAAGCCTTCATAGCCGCGCTTGGCGACCTGATCGCATTGGTCGCAATAGGATTTGAACCCGTTCACGTATGGAAGAAAGACGCGCGGCTTGCCCGGAACGTTGGCACCCAAGTACCACGAGTTCGCCTGGGGATAGAGTGTGTGATCGGCACACTCGGTGACGTATGCTGCCCATGCTTCCTGTGCGGCATCGTCGGCCTCGATTTCAACGATTCCCCGCCCTTCTGCGTGGTGGATGAAACGGCTTATCCATTCCACGTGCTGCTCGCATGCGAGGACCATATTTGCGAGGACCGACGGGCTTCCTGGACCGGTGACGATGAACATGTTTGGAAAGCCGGCAACGGCAAGACCCAAATAGGCCTTGGCCCCGTGTGCCCAGGCTTGCCGCAGCTCGCGGCCATCCCGGCCAGTAATGTCGATTTTCTGGAGGGCGCCTGTCATGGCGTCGAAGCCCGTCGCGAGCACCAAGGTATCGAACGAGTAGGCAGCATTTTGCGTGCGCAACCCTTCGCCGGTGAGGGATGCGATGGGGTCTGACTTGATGTCGACCAGAGTCACGTTGTCGCGATTGAACGTTTCATAGTAGCCAGTATCGACGCACAGCCGTTTCGAACCGAATGGATAGTTCTTGGGGCAAAGCAGTTCGGCCACCTTCGGGTCATGCACCGTTTGTCGAATTTTGCGCCGGACAAACTCCGCGGCGAGTTCGTTCGCTTCGTCGGACTCCATCAGATCCGCGAAGGCATACTGGTAATTGAACCCACCCTGCCGCCAGCGCTGCTCGAACTCCGCCTCGCGCTGCTCAGGCGTGAGATCAAGCACGGAAACGACATTCTCATCTGCGTAGTCGCCGGCACAGGAATCTCGAGACTTCCGGCGCAGCGCGGCGTAATTGCGCTTCATCTCCTGTTCCTTCTCAGGCGAAATCGGAGCGTTCCACGCCGGGATGGAAAAATTTGCGGTCCGCTGGAATACAGTGAGATGCTTCGCCTCTCTGGCGATAAGCGGAATGGCCTGAATGGCGGATGATCCTGTTCCGATTATGCCGACGTTGCGGCCGGCGAAGTCCACGCCTTCCAAGGGCCAATTGGCCGTATGGTATGTGGTTCCCGCATAAGCCTCGAGTCCCGGCACATCGGGGACCTTCGGCACTGACAGACACCCGGTTGCCATGATTAGATAGCGCGCGACGAACCTGCTGCCCCGATCCGTGACAATGGACCATCTTGCCGTCGCCGCATCGAAGGCCGCCGCGACTACTCTGGTGCCGAAGACGATGTCGCGGCGCAGGTCGAATTTGTCCGCGACATGATTGGCATATCTCAGGATTTCAGGCTGTGTCGCATAGCGGTGCGTCCATCGCCATTCCTGCTGCAATTCTTCCGAAAAGGAGTAGGAATAGCTCATGCTCTCGACGTCGCAACGCGCACCCGGATACCGGTTCCAATACCAAGTGCCGCCAACCTCCTCACCCGCTTCAATAGCGCAATTGGAAAGCCCAAGGGCACGCATGCGATAGATCGCGTACATGCCGGCGAAACCGGCGCCGACAATCAGCACATCCACCTCCCGAGGCCTCGGATCCAAGCTCTTTTCTCCCAGTGTGCTGTTCTCGGTGACTATCCAAACCAGTCATGCCAGAACCGCCCGGCCGATGCCTTGGGCGGCACTTGGAATCGTGGCTTGAACTTGATCCTTGACATATGTACAGTTTTCTTGATAATTATTCAATACATCATTTGGCAGGGCGGCCGCAGGTATCAACTCGGGTTGATCCGGCCGGTAAGGGCCATAGCACAATGGAGGTGCTCCGTGGCATCCAAAGGCTCCACGATCGCGCGAGAGGTTGAAATCGGCCGTCGGTATTCGCCGGACATCGCTTGGCCGACGATTTTTCTTGCCGTGGGTGTTTACGTCGGTTTGGCCGCAAGCAGTTGGGCGGCGCTCAGCGGTACTCTGCCCTACTGGGCGTGCGGGCTCGTCAACGGTGTCATCCTATATGGCTCATACACCGTGATTCACGAGGCCGTTCATAACAATATCGTACCGCGCAATGCCTCTCTGCGCTGGGTGAACAAGTTCTTCGGATTCGCCATTTGCATCGTGCTCTGGATGCTTTTCTATCCGCACAAGAAGTCCCACATCGTGCACCATACGAAGTGCAACACCGATGCAGATCCGGACATCTATGCGCGCGGTCCCTTCGGGGTTGTCACATTCTGGCGCATTCCGCTTGCCGCACTCAGCCACTTCAATCCGTTCGCGCAATATCGTGATTGCAAGCGCTTCAATGTGCCGAAGGGTGAGCAAGTTATTACCATGGTAACGTTCGCCGCGTACACGGCGCTCGTAGTGGCGGTCGTTGCACTGGGCTACGGCTACGAACTTCTCGTGCTGTGGTTCATTCCGTGGCTTATCGGCTATTCAGTCATGTTGGTGTTCTTCACCTGGGTGCCGCACCATCCCCATACCGAAACAGGCCGCTATCGCAACACGCGCTGCTCAATCTGGCCAGGTGCGGATTTCCTGACCCAGGGCCAGCACATGCACCTGATCCATCACATGATGCCGTGGATCCCCTATTATCAGTATGAAACAGTATTCTACGAGGTTCGCCCCTATCTTGAGCAGAACAATGCCGTCATAGACGGCTTCTGGCCGCGCTCAGATCAGAAGCTTGCTCATTAGCTTTCTTGGATCCCCGCCGGTCTCTCCAAGAACTTGCCATGATGTGAGCGCGAATTGCCCGCGTCTGAAATCGTGATCGGACAATTCGACCCTCCCGGTCCGGAGATAACATATAACTCGCGAAATGGTTTCAATTGGGCGGCAACCTTGGGCAGGGCCTGCGTCGATCGCCACCTATGCTTCTCAATGCCGAGGTTTCCTTGCGCCGGTGAGAGCCCGCAATGCATCGCCCACACGTCGATGAAAACACGGCCGACCAGATATTCTCCTGGGAAACCGATCAGACATGTTTGCAAGGCAGGTTGTCGCTATTGTCCCCTGCAGTGCTTCAGTACGCTCCCTGATATGCCAGCCTAGGTGCCCTGATATCTTGCAGGTCGCAATTCTGGCAAACTGAAGAAAGCCACGGACCGTCTGGTGCTTTGGATGCTACCAGCGAGATACCAGCATGAAACCTCCCTGTTCTTTCGCTGTTTATCAGGGAAATTGAGCAGAGACTGGTTCGCCGATGACTGCCAGCACCACCAGCCTTCAAATTTTCATATTTAATATCTATATGCTAACAACAAAGTGGCAAACCTAACGCTTAGGTCTGCCATTTTGTGCCCCCGTTTTGAGCAATTTGCCGGCGGCGCGGGCCAGCTTCGTCTTTTTGGCTTCCTGGGTTTAGCGTGTGAAAATGCGCCTACCGTGACGCCACCCGCGAAGCTACACAATGCATTGCACTCGTTAGGGAATACTCGAATTCGGAGGGGTAGCCTTTCGTCCCTAACGCTGATCCCACCTGGGCGTACGATCTTCTAGTATCGTCAATCATTTACCTTCATCTGATGGCGAGGTCACAATTGGAAGCGGCTTCACATGCTTCGCCTGCGTCGTTGCCAAAAACTAGCGATCGGAAATGCGAGCACTGCGCTCCGGCAGCGTCCCCAGCAGACGGGCGAATAGCCCGTGTGTCGCGATGTAGTTCTGATACTCGCGATAGACCGGATCGGTCGCGAGATGCCGCTCTTCGGTTTTGGCCCGGAGATAGTAGATCAGGTTCGCCGCGCCGAGCAGGAGGCAGGACTGGATCGCGATCGCCCATCCCGCGCCGGCGATGAAGGGGACGGAGATCATCCACCAGCTGAGGTTCTTGGCGAGATAGGCCGGGTGCTTCATCCAGCGATACGGCCCATGGGTGATGATGCCGCGATGGGTCAGGTTGGAAAAACGCAGGCCGAACGCCGCGGTCGACCAGACATAGATGAAGACGAGGCAAAGGATGGCGCTGCCCCACAACACGTAGAGCAGGGGATAGGGCGCAAACAGATCTCCCCAGTACAGCTTGTCCAGGTCGAATTGAATATACGGGCCCTGCGCATCGACCAGCGGCCGATAGCAGATCACGCAGATCACCCAGCCGCCGATCGTCGGTTCGACGCTTCGCACCTGGTTGTCCAGAATGCGCAGGGTGAGCGTGTAGGTGATCGCGGCGAGCAGGACGTCGAGCAGGAACATGAGGTCGTAAAGCCGCGCGTAGATGTGCGTGAAATCGAGAGATGCGATGGATTGGTCCGACCACATCGCGACTAAGTCGTTGCGAAGATAGACGAACATCAACGGCGTGAAGAAGGCCTTGACCAGCCATCCGCGCGCATGCGTTTGCAGCGGAGTCCAATCCTTGGGGCGATGGCCGCCCAGCAACATGGCGAGTTGGGCATAGGCGTCGACCGGGTCGTCCTGCCGGCGATCTACGTAGGCGATGTAGAACGGCGACACCACCAGAAGCCCCGGCAGTAGAAGTACGGCGGCTTCCTTGAACGGCGCGTAGAACGCGTTGTTGTATTCCGGGATCAACGCGTAGAGCACAGCGATCGTCCCGATCGTCATCCAGAAGCCCACGAGCTTCTGGATCGACTCTCAGCACATCAAGGCGGCGTTTCGGATGCTGCGCCATTTCCCGGCCGGCATTCCGATGCACGCGATAGACCAGCAGATCGACAGCGATCATGACGCCTGCGGTGAAGATCAGCACCGCCAGGGCCTTGATGGTGCCGGCCTGCGCCCAACCGCGCAGCAGCACTGCGCTGCTCACTGCCGCGATCACGCCGGCGGCGCCGGTCAGGGTACCGCTGGCCGATCGGGGTCGTTCGCAGCGGATTGACGAAATACCGGTATCCCGGGGTGCGTCCAACTGCCCGACCCGATTGACGGCAGTCTCCTGCTCGACGACCAACTTCATCGGGATGATCTCGTGAACACGGATGCGACCAAGCTAGATACCGCTGGTGTTGCCCGACGTCCCGCCGCTGGCATTGCCCGAGGTACCGCTCGACTGGCCCGACGTCCCCGACGTGCCGCCGCTGGCGCCACCCGATGTGCCGCCGCTGGTCTGGCCCGAGGTGCCACCGCTCGTCCCGCCGGATGTACCGCCGCTGGCCCCGCCCGACGTTCCGCCGCTGGCGTTGCCCGAGGTGCCGCTCGACTGGCCCGACGTCCCCGACGTGCCCCCGCTGGCGCCACCCGATGTGTCGCCGCTGGTGTTGCCCGACGTCCCACCGCTCGTCTGGCCCGACGTCCCGCCGCTGGCATTGCCCGAGGTACCGCTCGACTGGCCCGACGTCCCTGACGTGCCGCCGCTGGTTTGGCCCGAGGTGCCACCGCTCGTCCCGCCGGATGTACCGCCGCTGGTGTTGCCCGACGTCCCACCGCTGGTGTTGCCCGACGTCCCACCGCTGGTGTTGCCCGACGTCCCACCGCTGGTGTCGCCCGAGGTGCCACCGCTCGTCTGGCCCGACGTCCCGCCGCTGGTGTTGCCCGACGTCCCACCGCTGGTGTCGCCCGACGTCCCACCGCTGGTGTTGCCCGACGTCCCGCCGCTGGCATTGCCCGAGGTACCGCTCGACTGGCCCGACGTCCCTGACGTGCCGCCGCTGGTTTGGCCCGAGGTGCCACCGCTCGTCCCGCCGGATGTACCGCCGCTCGTCCCGCCGGATGTACCGCCGCTGGCCCCGCCCGACGTTCCGCCGCTGGTGTTGCCCGACGTCCCACCGCTGGTGTCGCCCGAGGTGCCACCGCTCGTCTGGCCCGACGTCCCGCCGCTGGTGTTGCCCGACGTCCCGCCGCTGGCATTGCCCGAGGTACCGCTCGACTGGCCCGACGTCCCTGACGTGCCGCCGCTGGTTTGGCCCGAGGTGCCACCGCTCGTCCCGCCGGATGTACCGCCGCTGGCCCCGCCCGACGTTCCGCCGCTGGTGTTGCCCGACGTCCCACCGCTGGTGTTGCCCGACGTCCCACCGCTGGTGTCGCCCGAGGTGCCACCGCTCGTCTGGCCCGACGTCCCGCCGCTGGTGTTGCCCGAGGTGCCACCGCTGGTGTTGCCCGACGTCCCACCGCTGGTCTGGCCCGACGTCCCGCCGCTGGTGTTGCCCGAGGTGCCACCGCTCGTCTGGCCCGACGTCCCGCCGCTGGTGTTGCCCGACGTCCCACCGCTGGTGTTGCCCGACGTCCCACCGCTGGTCTGGCCCGACGTCCCGCCGCTCGTCTGGCCCGACGTCCCACCGCTGGTATTGCCTGAGGTACCGCCGCTGGTCCCGCCTGACGTGCCTCCGCTGGTCCCGCCCGATGTGCCGCCCGACTGGCGCGACGCCGCCAACGCGCCGGCGCTCGTCTCGCCCGACTTGCCGCCACTCGTCCCGCCCGATGCACCGCCGCTGGTGCCACCCGACGTGCCGGCGCCGGCCTGGGCCGAGTTATCGTCTGGCGCTCCGGCCGCGGTCGAGAATGAGCCGATGTCGCCGCAGATCGCGTCGTCGTTCGCGCTGGCGACCAGGATGCTTTGCCCGCCAATGCAGGTCGCCGGCTTGCCCGTCCCGCGCGGCGTCGCCTCCGCCTGGCCCTCGATGATGTCGATGACCGTTCCTTGATCGCCGTCCACATGGATCAGGAGTTCGGTGCCGCTCCCGCCGATCATCGCCACTGGCGTGCGCAACTTCACACCCTGGTCGTCATTGCCGTTCGACGCAAAATGAAACAACCCGCTGTTGAGGTCGATGAGACCCGAACTGGCGCTGCCGTCGAACACGTAGTCCTCAAGCTCGACTTGGCTCAGCTCCTCAACGCTTAATTCAGAACCGTCGACGAAGCGCACATGAATGACCGATCCCTGTTCGGTGCGCAACGCCTCGTTCCGCATCAGCTCGTCAGCAGGCTTGGCGCCTAGCTCGCTCCCGCCCGGCGGGGTGCGATAGCCTTCGTCCTCTACGCCCTGGATGGTGGCAATGCTTGCGGCGAACGTAACGCCGGTGAGCGCCCCCATCGCAGCGATGACAAAGCAGATCTGGTACGCCAAGCGACTCTTCATGGAGCCCCCAAACGCGAATGCCTCTCTACGTATTCGCCGGACCTCAAGTCGCACTCCGGCCCAGGTCCAGAAGCGCATTCGCCCCGCGCCTTCCGGTGCCCTCCCGCGATCCGACTGCAATGCTCTACCGGCGCATAAATGCGACGGTCCGGTGCTTGCGCGCGTGCCGGCAGGCACCAATTGCAAATCTGGCGACGTGGCCGTGTTCCACGCCGCCAGACTGAAAAGAGGGCAGATGCAGGTCGGTGCTCAGCAACTCAGGGAAACGATCGAGCCACGTCCGTCGCGACACGCGTTTCTTCTTTGATGCACCCCAACCCCGCCACGCTCTTCGACATGCCGTGGGATCTCGCATGTCAGCCCTCTTTCAAATCAATCTGCGGTAGACCAGAGTGTGACCTCAGCTATTGCGCGTGGTCAAGAGCATTGTATTAAACAACGGCATAAATACCGGTGTCGAACCAGTCGTTAACCAAACTGCCTTCGTGCGCCGATGGGAGACGGCCCGGCACTTGATAAGGTCGTCGCGCCATCACTCGTTGATCGGCTTCCGCTGCGCGACGCGGCAAATCTCGGCCCCTAGACCTCAGCGCGCATGTCATGCGTCCGACAATACCTTTGAGAACTCAACCAGCTACGCCCGTTTTCCTTCACATGGAAGCGCCTCGTCCCTACGAGCTAACGCTCGACCGCGAACTGATCGTCTGCTCGAGGAGATGCGGCCGTGACCGTTATCCCTGCCGGCCGCACCGGCTGCCGACCGCGAACCGCTTGCGGCGGCGCGGTCAGCCGGCGAAGCCGGCCGATCGGTGAACCTCGTTTCCGCCGAGCAGGGTGAGATCGACCTGGGTCTTGGCGATCTCGAAGGCATCGACCGCGAGGATGTCGCGATCGAGCAGGATGAGGTCGGCGCATTTTCCCGGGGCCAGGGATCCGGTTTCATCGCCGCGCCAGGCCGCCGCCGCGGCATTCACCGTGTAGCCGCGCACCACGTCCTCGACCGTGATCCGCTCGTCGGGCTCGAATACCGGATGGCCCTTGGGGGCGCGCTCCGGCAGGCGTGTCACCGCGGTCTGCATGATCGGGAAGGGATTCAGCGTCGACACGCCCCAGTCGCTGCTGACCGCGTAGGGCGCGCCGGCGGCGATGAGCGAGCGCCAGGGATACATCCAGCGGCCGCGGGACGCGCCGATCATCGGCAGGGCGACATCGGTCACCGAGGGCTCGTGCCGCGCCCAGAGCGGCTGGATGTTGGCGACGACGCCCAGCTGGTGGAAGCGCGGGATGTCCGCCGGATCGATGACCTGCACATGGGCAAGCTGATGCAGGCTGGGCCAGGGGCCGTTGGCCTGGCGCGCGGCCGCGATGCAGTCGAGGGCAATGCGCGCCGCGCCGTCGCCGATCACGTGGATATGCAGCTGGAACCGCGCCGCGTCGAAGGCGATGAACAGCGCGCGCAGACGCCCGGCATCGAACATCAGCGGGGCGTTGCCCCCGGCTGCATCGGAATAGTCCTCCAGCATCACCGCCGACCGGTTCTCCAGGACGCCGTCGAGGAAGAACTTGGCGGAATGCACCGACGCCATCGGCGTGCGGTAGTCCCGGCGCAGGGCTTCGAGCCGTTCCAACGCGCCGTCCACGGTCTCCTCGGGCATCACCTTGGCGGTCGCCCGCACGCGCAGCGTCAGCTCGCCGGCCTCGTCGAGGCGCTTGTAGACGCGCATGTGCCGCTCCGCCACCAGGGCATCGAGCACGCCGGTGATGCCGTGGCGGTTGCAGAGCTGCTGTCCATAGCGCACGCCGGCGGCATATTCGTCGTCGGTGCGCTTCGGCAGCCGCTCGCGTGCCCAGCCGACCGCATCCTCATAAAGCAGCCCGGTCGGCGCGCCGGCGGCATCGCGGACGAAATGGCCGTTCGGCGGGTCCGGCGTGCCGGCCACCAGGCCCACGCTGCGGCAGCCCAGCGAATTCATCGCCGCATTGTGCCCGTCGGACGCATAGATATAGACCGGCCGGTCGGCCACCGCCGCATCAAGCACCTGGCGGTCGAGGTTGCGCTCGCCGAAGACGCCGGAGTACCAGCCGACGCCGCGGACCCAGGGGTCGTCGGGACGGCTGGCCGCGAAGTCGCGGATCAGCCGCTGCAGGTCCTCCACCGTCCGGGCCCGCTCCAGGTTGACGCTGGTCGAGAAGCCGGTGCCGCTGTCCTGCAGGTGGATGTGGGTATCCTGGAACCCGGGCAGCATCAGCCTGCCGCCCGCATCGATGCGGCGGGTGCGGCCGTTGGCGAGATCGCGGATCTCCCGGTCGTCGCCGAGGGCGAGGATGCGGCCGCCGGCGACCGCCAGGGCAGTGGCCCGCGGCCGCAGCGGATCCATGCTGCGGATATCGGCATTGACGACGATCAGTTCCGGCGTAACGGCCTTGACCATGCAGCTTGCACCCTGGTTTTATCGGTCTCCGGCGGCGAAGCCGGCACGCCAGCCCGCAATCCGCCGGCACAGGTTGGTCGGTGCCGGGCGCCGGTGTCAAGCCGATCGGCCTCGCCCGGTCGGAACGGTCTCGCGATGAAGGTGTCCGATCCCGGGCAATCGACGTGGATTTGAGGGCCGGTGGTTCGTTTCGGGACATGCGCGCGGTGAAAGATCTGACATGTTGAAGGCGGTCATGAAGACGGCGCTGGCCCAGGCTATGGCCCAGGCAATGGTCCTCGCCCTGGCGCTCTCCCTGCCGGTCAGTGCCGCGGCAGTTGCCGATCCGCTGGTCGACGGGACGGCGGCCGTCGGCAGCGGCGACTACGCCACCGCGCTCAAGCTGTTCCGCCCGCTGGCCGAGCAGGGCGTGGCGCTGGCGCAATACGACCTCGGCCTGATGTATGCCAACGGCTACGGCGTCAAGCAGGACTATGCCGCCGCCGCGGCCTGGTATCGGAAGGCCGCCGATCAGGGCAACGACCTGGCGCAGTTCAACCTCGGCTTCATGCATGCCCAGGGCATCGGCGTGAAGCAGGACTACGCCGCCGCCGTCGACTGGTATCGCAAGGCGGCGCAGCAGGGGAATGCCGCCGCCCAGTACAACCTCGGCTTCCTCTATGCTGGCGGCGAGGGCGTGAAGCAGGACTATGCGGCGGCGGCGAAGTGGTATCGCAAGGCGGCGGATCAGGGCAATGCCAAGGCGCAGTCCTATCTCGGATTCATGTATGCCAAGGGCTATGGCGTCGGGCAGGACGCCGCCGCCGCCGTCGACTGGTACCGCAAGGCGGCCGAGCAGGGCTATGCCGCGGCCCAGTTCAATCTCGGCTTCATGTATGCCCAGGGTGCCGGCGTCGCGCAGGATTATGCCGCGGCCGAGGACTGGTATCGCAAGGCGGCCGACCAGGGGCACGCCGCGGCGCAGTTCAATCTCGGCCTGATGTATGCGCAGGGCACCGGCGTCGCCCAGGACCTCGCTGCCGCCGCCGACTGGTATCGCAAGGCGGCGGACCAGGGCAATGCCGATGCGCAATACGACCTCGGCCTGATGTATGCGCAGGGCGTCGGCGTCGCCCAGGATTACGCCGCCGCCGTCGGCTGGTATCGCAAGGCGGCGGACCAGGGCAATGCCGAGGCGCAATACGATCTCGCCTTCATCTACCGGAACGGCTATGGCGTCGCCCAGGACTATGCCGCGGCGGCGGCCTGGTATCGCAAGGCGGCGGACCAGGGCAACGCCGCCGCGCAGTCCAATCTCGGCCTGATGTATGCCCAGGGCTTCGGCGTCGCCCAGGACGACGTCCAGGCGCATATGTGGTTCGATCTCGCGGCGGCCGGCGGCTCGAAGGAGGCGATGAAGAACCGCGACATCCTCGCCGCCCGGATGACCCTCGACCAGATCGCCGAGGCCGAAAACCTGGCGCGGGCCTGGAAGCCGAAGAAGCGCGGCGGCTAGCGGCGAGCCTTCACCGATCGTCATTCTCCCCTCCCCGGAGCGGGGGAGGGCCAGGCAAGCGGCCTGCTACGCCGCGATCTGCTCGGCGAGATACTTGGCGTCCGTCCAGCAGCCCCAGATGAACGAGGAGGCGCGCCGCGACAGCCAGGGCAGCCCCAGGAAATAGAGGCCGGGCACCGGCGAAACGCCGCGATCGTGCTTCGGCCGGCCCTTCTCGTCGAAGGCGTCGATCTTCACCCAGCCGTAGTCGAGCGCATAGCCCGTCGCCCAGATGATCGCGGCGATGCCGGCCGCCTTCAGGTCGAGGGCGCGGACGGGATCGGTGACGCATTGCGGATCGGGCGGGATCCTGCGGGCCTCGGGCTCCGTGGGGAGGTCGAGGCCCTCCTTGGCGGCATAGGCGTCGGCGGCATCGAGGACCGACAGGTAGTCGGCATCGCCGCGATGGATGTTGTCCCGGAGATCGCCGGCGCAGCGGATCGTGCCGTCCTTGAAGGTCTCGACCCGGCCCAGCAGCGTCATCCCGTCGGCGGCGAGCTGGCGGAAGTCGACGGTCTGGCCGCCATGGGCGCCGCTGACCGCGATCGTGGTGTGTTCCATCGAGGGATGCGGGGTCTTGAGGTCCCAGAGGCCGAGGACGCCCAGCCACCAGACGAAATCCTTGCCGCGATAGCGCCGCGGCGGCTTGTTGTGCGGCCCGACCGACAGATAGACCTTGCGTCCCGCGCGCTGCAGCTCGTCGGCGATCTGCACGCCCGAGGAGCCGGCCCCGACCACCAGCACCGCGCCTTCCGGCAGCTGGCGCGGATTGCGATAGGCGTTGGAATGGATCTGCAGGATCCCGGCCGAAGCCGGAACGATGTCGGGGATCAGCGGACGCTGGAACGGGCCGGTGGCGAGCACCACCTTCCGCGCCTCGATGATGCCGTCCGGCGTTTCCGCCCGGAAGCCGGAGCCGTCTTCCTTCCGACGGAGCGCGGTGACCTCGACGCCGCAGCGGATGGGCGCGCCGATCTGCTGCGCATAGGCGACGAAATAGTCCGCCACCTTCTCCTTGGGGGCGAAGGCCTCGGGATCGACATCCGAGAACGTCCGGTTGGGGAACCGGTCGTGCCAGGCCGGGCCGTTGGCGACCAGCGAATCCCAGCGCTCGGAGCGCCAGCGCTCGGCGATGCGATGCCGCTCGACGACCAGATGCGGAACGCCGTGCTTGCCGAGATGCTCGCTCATGGCGAGCCCCGCCTGACCGCCACCGATGACGAGTGTATCGACCTGTTCGACCGCCATGTCCCGTGCCCTCTTGCGCTGTCCCGCCGGTTTCATGCCCTGCGGGCGAAACCCGTGCGCCTTTCTAGGCGACGGGGGTCGCATAGGAAATAATGATTTTGTTTCGAACTGGAACGGGTTTCCTGATGCAGCAGTGCCGTAAACGGCGGCCGGCCTGATCCGGGGACCCACGCGTTTGCGCGGGGTAGAAAAAAGGTACTCGTGGGTGGCCGGGCCAAGCCCGGCCATGACAGAAAATTCTCAACTCCGATAACCCCGTCATCCCCGGGCTTGGCCCGGGGACCCACGAGTTCGCCTGGACTAGGCTAGGCGCGCGTCGGTTCACAACAGTGTTACGTAAAATGTTATTGACATATCCGCATAAAGCGTATATATTGGTGAATATCGGCCCAGGCTTGCGACAGGTGCCGACCGCGCTCCCCGGGAGCGGTCGATAACGCCATGGAACGGCCTGGATAACCGGGGGAACGGCCTGATCAGCCGTGCCCCTCCGGCCTCTGTTGGAATCGCTCGGCTGCCCGTCGGTGCAGGCCGCTTCCGGGAGGGATATCCCGCGGCGCAGAACCGATACCCGGGCCGGAGAAATACCGGCCTACCGATCGACCCCGGCACGCCGGCCGCAAATCCGGCGCGCCACACCTGCCCGAGCGATTCCACATGGCCGGATCGATGAAAGACAGAACGACGGTTCGAGGATGAGCAGAACAGATGGAACAAACTCTCTCGTCATCCCCGGGCTTGGCCCGGGGACCCACCCGGGGACCCGCGACTTCGCGCGGCAGGCGAAAATCCCGGGACGGATGGCTGCGATTCTCTCTCCCTAGGCGACGATCTTCGGCTCCTTGGCGAAGGGACTGAGGCCCAGCCAGGTCTGCATGCTGGCGGCGAGCTTCTTATTGCCTACCAGTTGCATCCTGCCGTCGGTCACCGCCTTCCTCACCGTGGCCTGCCCCATCCAGATCGCGGTCATCGTGCGCAGGTCGCTCGTGACATAGAGATCGACGTCGAAGCCGGGATCGATGGCGCAGAGATCGACGCCGGTCTCCGGATCGACCAGCAGCCACCAGGTGCGCTTCGCCGCCGGGAGCTCGGGATAGAGGAACTGGATGACGCTGCGCCGCGGCGGCATCGGCGCCGGGTTGAGGTTGCGGCGCATGTCCCACATCAGCAGCTGCGGGTCGAGGTTCTGCAGGCTCGGCCCGGTCTCGATCCAGCGCTGGCCCCAGAGGCCGAAGCCCTCGATCAGCGGCTGCAGGTCGCGCCCGGCGCGGGTCAGGCGGTATTCGTAGAGATTGGGCTCGCCGCCGGCCTTCACCCGCTCGACGACGCCGGCAAGCTCGAGATCGCGCAGCCTCTGCACCAGCAGCGCCGGCGACATCCGCGGCACGCCGCGGCGCAGATCGTTGAACCGCGTCGAGCCGGCGATCATCTCGCGCAGCAGCACCACGGTCCAGCGGGTGCACAGGATCTCGGCCGCCATGGCGACCGGGCAGAACTGCCGGTAGCTGCCCTGGGTCATGTCTCTACCTCCGTCATGCGTCCACTTCGATCGTCCATGTGCCTATTCTCACCATGGTTATTCCCGTATTCAGGCACCGGCGGCGAGGTTACGCCCATCTCCGGCTTCCCATCCAGTTCAGATTCTATACCGGGGAGATTTAGTTGCTGAACTGGCGGCGCGGAGCCGGTGCGGCGAGAGTCCCGGCCGATACCGGTCCCCCAACCAGCAGCAAGGAAACGACCATGCCCTTCAGCTTCTATCCCAAGAATGCAACCGTGTTCACGCCTGCGACGCCGCGCGCCACGCGCCGGGACTTCGAGAAAACTCTCGCCGGATTATGCCTCGCCGCCCTGGTTTCCGTCGGCGCCGCGCCGGCCCCGGCCGATACGCTCTCGCGCAGCGTCGACGTCAAAGGTTCGCCCGCGGCGATCTGGGCGAGGATCGGCGGCTTCTGCGCCATCCGCGACTGGCACCCGGCGATCGGCACCTGCACCGAGGACGGCAAGACCCCGCTCACCCGCACCCTCGTCACCAAGGACGGCAAGGCGACCTTCGTCGAACTCGAGACCGGCAGCAGTGCGGCCGAGCATTTCTACTCCTACACCTTCACCTCGAGCCCGCTGCCGGTCGAAAATTATGCGGCGACCTTGAAAGTGACGGGAAAGAATGCCGATATGTCGACCGTGACCTGGAGCGGCTCCTATACCCCCGTTCCCGGCATGGAAAAGGCGGCGAGCGATGCCCTGGTCGGCATCTACGAGAGCGGTCTCGACTCGATCCGGCAAATGCTCGAGAAATAGCCGCGAAGAGGAGGGCGAAGCGTCATCGCCAAGGAACCGTCAGAACCGCCGGCGCCGATCGGCCCGGAAGAGATCGAACGCCTCGAGCGGATCGGGCTCTATCTTGACGGCGAGGCCGTGGATGCGGAACTCGAAGCCCGCATCCTGGCCTCGCCGGCCGACCGGCATCTCCTCGAGGCGCTCCGCAAGCAGAAGGCCGATCTCCGGCGCCTGTTCGACGTGCCGCCGGAGAAGGACTAGGCGCGCGCTCAGTCCGTCCCGCCGCCCTCCAGCGGCATCAGGTCGTCGCGGGCGAAGCGCACGGTGACCTCCGCGCCGAAGCTTGGCGGCGGCACCGCCGGATTGTTGAAGGTGTCGAGCAGGATCGCGTTCTCGGCGAAGCGCACCCGGATGCGCACGACCGAACCCAGGAAGCTCACCTGGTCGATGGTGCCGCGCATCCGGTTCAGCGGCGCCCCGTTGGCCTGCGATGCCGGCTCGACCCCGTCCAGGGTCACCGCCTCGGGGCGGAGGGCGAAGGACCGCAACGCGCCGGCGACGAGGCCGGCTCCCGCACCGGCGCCCACCGTCACCTCCTGGTCGTCGATCGCCACCCGGCCGCCGGCCGCGTCCAGCACCCGGCCCTGCAGGATGTTCAGCGTGCCGACGAAGGAGGCGACGAAGCGCGTCCGCGGCCGGTTGTAGATCTCGAAGGGTGTGCCGATCTGCTCGGCCCGGCCCTCGTTCATCACCACGATCCGGTCGGAGATCGAGAGGGCCTCCTCCTGGTCGTGGGTGACGTAGATGGTGGTGATGCCGAGCTTGCGCTGCACCGCGCGGATCTCCTCGCGCAGCGAGATCCGGATCTTGGCGTCGAGCGCGGAGAGCGGCTCGTCGAGCAGCAGCACCTGCGGCCCGACCGACAGCGCCCGCGCCAGCGCCACCCGCTGCTGCTGGCCGCCGGAGAGCTGGTAGGGATAGCGCCCGCCCAGCGTCGGCAGCTTGATCAGCGCCAGCATCTCCGCGACCCGGGCGGCGATCTCCGCCGCCGGGCGTCGGGCGATCTTCAGCCCGAAGGCGACGTTCTCCGCTACCGTCATGTTGGGGAAGAGCGCATAGGACTGGAACACCATGCCGATCTGGCGCTGGTTCGGCCGCAGCGCCGTCACGTCCCTGCCGCCGATGACGATGCCGCCGGAATCCGGCTGCTCGAACCCGGCCACCATGCGCAGGGTCGTGGTCTTGCCGCAGCCCGAGGGACCGAGGAAGGAGACGAATTCGCCCTGCGCGACGGCGAGGTCGAAGCTCTCGACCACGGTATTCGCCCCGAAGGCCTTGCGCAGCTGGGTGAGTTCGAGAAACGCCATGCCCTGTCCTTCCACCCGCGCGCTAACGTGCATCCGGCCGGGCGCCACGGCGGCCCTGGCCGAAGATCTGGATCGCCCCCATGCAGGCCCAGGTGATGCCGAAGGCGATGATCGCCAGCGCCGCCGGCTCGTAGGCGCGGCTGGCGCCGATCAGCTGCAGATAGGGCCCGAAGGCCGGCCGGTCGAGCAGGGCCGCCATGGTGAACTCGCCGATGACGATGGCGAAGGTGAGGAAGGCGCCGGAGAGGATCGCCACCCGGACATTGGGCAGGATCACCCGGAACAGGATGGTCGGCCAGCGCGCGCCCATGCTCTCGGCCGCCTCGGTCAGCGTGCGCACGTCGATCGCCCTGAGGCCGGTATCGATCGAGCGGTACATGAAGGGCAGCGACAGCGTCACGTAGCTGCAGACCAGCAACAGGTCGGTCGACCAGTGCGCCCCGGTCAGCGGCAGGAAGGACGAGCTGTTGTAGATCCGCAGGTATCCAAAGACCAGGATGATCGCCGGAATCACCAGCGGCATCAGAGTGAGGAACTCGACCAGCGGGCGCAGGCGCGGCAGGCGCAGCTGGATCCAGTAGGCGGTCGGCAGCACCAGGAAGACGCCGACCACGATCGTCGCCAGCGACAGCCAGGTCGAATAGAGGAAGGTCGCCTGGAAGCGCGCATCCTCGAGCACGATCCGATAGGCCTCGAAGCTGTAGGCTTCGCGCTTCAGCCGCAGCGAGAACTCGAAGGTGCAGAGCAGCGGCACCACGAAATACAGGGTGCCGAGCCCCATCCAGATCCAGGGCAGCAGGCGCGAGCGCTTCATCGCATGCCCTTCTCGCCGCGGGCGCGCAGCCAGATGTAGCCGGCATTGGAGAGGCCGGTGACGACGATCATGCCGAAGGCCAGCGCATAGCCGAGATTGGGGTCGTGCAGCACGTCGCCGCGGATCTGGGCGAAGAGCAGGATGGTGACGATGTTCAGCGAACTGCCGGTCAGGCCGTAGGCGGTGGCGACCGCGCCGAAGGCATTGGCGAAGAGCAGCAAAGTGGTGCCGAGCAGGCTCGGCCAGAGGATCGGCAGGCCGACATGGCGCCAGTAGTGCCAGGCGCCGCCGCCGAGGATCTCGGTCGCCTCGCGCCATTCCCGCTTCAGCCCGTCGAGGGCCGGGGTGAGGATCAGCACCATCAGCGGGATCTGGAAGTAGAGATAGGCCAGCGCCAGGCCCCAGAAGCTCAGCAGGTTGAAGCCGGTGCTGTAGAGGTTGAAGTCGAGATACTTGTTGAGCAGCGCCGTCACCAGGCCGGTGCGCCCGAGCGTCGCCAGGAAGGCGAAGGCCAGCGGCAGGCCGGCGAAATTCGAGGCGACGCCGCTGAAGGTCATCAGCGTCGGCCGGATCCAGCGCGGCAATCCGCCGAGCACCCCGGCGAAGGCCAGGAAGAAGCCGATCACCGCGCCGCCGAGGGCCGAGACGACGCTCACCTCGATGGTGACCCAGAAGGCGGCGCGGATGCTTGGCTGCAGCATCAGGTTGGCGATGTTGCGCAGGGTGAAATCGCCGTCGGCGTCCTGGAAGGCGCCGATCATCAGATAGCCGGTGGGCAGGATCAGGAACAGGACGGCGAAGACGAAGAACGGCGCCACCCCCAGCCAGGCCCAGGAGAAGGCGGCCGCCGGAATCCGCCCGGCGGGATTGCGTCCCGCATCAGACTGCACTGGCTGGGCCATGGCATCCTGCACGATGGGTCTGCCTCAGAATGACATGGATATGCGGCAAGGCAAGAGGTGCACCGCCCGTCCGGCTCTCCATTTCCGAAGGACGGTGCACCTCGCGAAGGGATCCCGATCGGCTACTGGATGTTGGCGCCGACCACGGTGTCCCACTGCTTGCTGATGATCTCCTTCGACTTGACCTGGGTCTCGAGCTTGGGAAACAGCGCCTTCTCGTAGCTCTCCGCCGGGGGCAGCTTCTCCAGCAGCTCGGCGGGCACCTTGTTGTTGGCCACCAGGTCCTCGAAGCGGATCGGATGGCAGTAGCCCTTCAGCCAGGCGATCTGGCTCTCGTCGGAATAGAGATGCTCCATCCACAGCTTGGCGGCGTTGGGATGCGGGGCATAGGCGCTGATCGCCTGGACGTAGACGCCGGCCACCACGCCGGTCTTCGGCACCACGATGTCGACCTTGGGATTGCCGTTCAGGGTGTCGCGGTCGGCCAGCGCCAGGTAGTCCCAGCGGATGATGATCGGCGTCGTGCCCTGGGCCAGCGAAGCGGCGCCGTTCTCGGCGACCGGGACGAAGTTCCCGGCCTTGTTCATCTCGGCGAAATACTGCAGCCCGGCCTCCGCCGCCTTGTCGACGTCGCCGTTGGTGGCCGAGAGGCCGGCGGCGAAGACGCCCTGGATCGATTCGTTGGCGGTGCGCGGATCGCCGAGCGAGACCGAGTTCTTGTATTCCGGCTTCAGCAGGTCCGGCCAGTCGGCCGGCGGGTTCTTGACGATGTCGGCGTTGATCTCGAAGGTCAGCACGCCGTAATAGTCGCCGTACCAGTAGCCGTCGGGATCCTTCTGGTCGGCCGGGATGCTGTCCCAGGTCGCGACCTTGTAGGGCTGGATCAGCCCGTCCTTCTTCGACGAGGGTCCGAAGGAGAGGCCGACGTCGATCACGTCCGGCGCCTGCGGGCCCTTGTTGTCCTTGTTGGCCTTGATCGCCTCGATCTCGTCGCCGGAGCCGGCATCGGGATTGAGCTCGTTGACCTTCAGCCCGTATTTCTCCTTGAAGCTGTCGATCACGCCGCCATAGGCGCACCAGTCGCGCGGTACCGCGATGATCGTCAGCTCGCCCTCGGCCTTCGCCGCCGCGATCAGGTCGTCCATCGAATCCGCCGACGCCGTGCCGGCGGCCAAGCCCGCACCCAGGGCCAGGGCGCCGGCCCCGGTCAGCGCGATCGCCGCTGCGTTCTGCAACCACATGCTTTTCATGTCACCGCCTCCATGTTCGAGGATGCTCCTCGATGTTTCGTTGGAATCGCTCGTCCAGGCCGCGGCGTCACCCGCCGCGCATGGGCCGGGGCCGCTCTACCGGCGGCGCTCCCGGACCCCCTGCGGCAAAAAGCTACCATGTGGATTGTTGCACTTCAATGACAGTATTTGTAAGTTACCACAGCAAACACATTATTGATGTGTTATGTACAACATTCCGGGGGCGGAGCGAAAACACCGATGGATTTCATCTTCATGCTGACGCGGGGCGATCGCACCATCGGCGACTGCCTCGAGCTGTTCGAGCTGATCCGGCCGCTCGGCCTGGGTCATGTCGGGTTCAAGGATATCGGCGTCGATGCCGCCACCCTGGCGGCGCTGGCCAAGGCGATCCGCGCCAGCGGCGCCACCACCTATATGGAGGTGGTCAGCACCACCCCCGAGGCCTGCCTGAATTCGGCCCGGATCGCCGCCGATCTCGGCATCGACCGGCTGCTCGGGGGCACCGATGCGGCGAGCGTGCTCGGCATCCTGCGCGGCACCGCCACCCGGTACTATCCCTTCCCCGGCCGGCCGCAGGGCCACCCGACCCGGCTCGGCGGCCAGGCCGACGAGGTCGAGGCGCAATGCCGGGCCTTCGTCGCCGCAGGCTGCGCCGGGGCCGACCTGCTCGCCTATCGGGCGACCGAGGCCGATCCGCTCGATCTGGTCCGCGCGGCGCGGCGCGGCCTCGGCGAGCGCCACCTGATCGTGGCGGGGAGCGTCACCTCGGCCAGACAGATCGCCGATATCGCCCGGGCCGGGGCCAACGCCTTCACCATCGGCTCGGCGGTCTTCGACGGCTCCTATGCGCCCGACAAGGGCTCGATCCTGTCGCAGCTTGCCGCCGTGCAGGCCGATTGCCGCGCGATCGGGGCCTAGGCGATGGTACCGCCGCGGCATACGGGGCTGTGCCGATGAGCGCCGATCTGCTGCAGCGCCTGCTCGACGGCAGGATGACCGATCCCGAGACCGGCGCGCCGGTCGCCGTGGCGACCCGCCACATTGCCATCGAACGCAGCCTGCGCGGCGACGCGCCGGCGCTGCTCGGACAGCTGGATCTCGGCGGCAGCCTGGCGGTGGTCGCCGATCCCACGACCTGGCGCGTCCTCGGCGCCGAGGTGGCACAGGCGCTCGCCGCCGGGCGCCCGGTTGCCAGCGTCATCCTGCCCGAGCATCCCCATGCCGACGATGCCACGGTGCATCATATCCGGTTGCAGACCGCGGCGGCCGCGGCCCTGGTCGCCGTCGGCTCCGGCACCATCAACGACCTGGTGAAGTACGCCGCCCATCTCGACCGCAAGCCCTATGTCTGCTTCGCCACCGCCCCGTCGATGAACGGCTATACCTCGCTGAATGCCGCCATCACCGAGGCGGGGGTGAAGAAGTCGCTGGCGGCGGCGGCGCCGCGCGGCGTGTTCTTCGATCTTGAGGTGCTGGGCCGGGCGCCGCGGCGGATGATCCAGGCCGGTCTCGGCGACAGCATCTGCCGCCCGACCGCCCAGGCCGACTGGCTGCTGGCGCATCTGCTTCTGGGCGAGCCCTATCGCGCGCTGCCGTTCCGGCTGCTGGCCGAGGACGAAGCGGCGCTGCTCGCCGATCCCGCGCCGCTGCTGACCGGCGACGCGGCGGCGATGGCGCTGCTGGCGCGCATCCTGGTGCTCTCCGGCTTCGGCATGGCGATCTGCGGCAGCAGCCATCCGGCCAGCCAGGGCGAGCACCTGATCAGCCATTTCATCGAGATGCGCGGCGATCCCGCCTGGCCGCCGAGCTTCCATGGCGAGCAGGTCGCGGTGACCACCCTCACCATGGCGCGGATCCAGGCGGCGCTGCTGGCCGATCCGGCGCCGCGGGTCGCCGCGACCACGGTCGGCGAAAGCGCCATGACCGACTATTACGGCGCCGAGATGGGCACGGCCCTGTGGCACAGCTATAAGGCGAAGGCGCTGGACGGCGCCGCCGCCGCCGCGATGAACGCCAAGCTCGCCCGGGACTGGCCGGAGATCCGCCGGGCGATCCTCGCCGTGCACCGCAGTCCGGCGGATCTGGAGGCGGCGCTGCAGCGGATCGGCGCGCCGACCTGCCCGGCCGACATCCATGTGCCGCAGGCCTTCTATCGCGAGGCCGTGCTGCACGCGCGGGAGATCCGCAACCGCTATACCTTCCTCGACCTCGCTGGCGATGCCGGCCGCCTGACGGCGGAAGCGGCAGGCGCCTGACGGCGCGCCAATCTCCGCCATGACCGTGGCGGGGCGGCAGTCTAGCCGGGGGATCGCCGTTCGCAGGCCAGCCGCCCGAACACGCTGGCGATCACCAGGGCGCCGCCGGCAATGGTCTCGGCCGCAGGCACCTCGCCGACCCCGACCCAGGCCCAGAGTGCCCCGATCGGCGACTCCATGGTGTTGATCAGGGTCGACAGCGTCGCCGGGATCAAGGCCGAGCCGATGACATAGAGCATCATGCCGAGCGTCATCGGGCCCAGGCCGAAGCCCGCGGCCACGGCATAGTCCCGCATCGTCAGCTCGCCGATCTGATCCGCCAGCGGCCAGGCGACAGCGACGCTGAGTACGATGGCGATCCAGGCCATCGGCAGCATCTCAACCCGGGGATTGCGCCGGATCATCACCGTCATCAGCGCCTGCGAGATCGTGCCCAGCAGGGCGAGGACATCGCCGGATTGCGGCCCGCCCACGGAGGGGCCGACCATGATCACGACGCCGAGCATCGCAACGCCGCCGGCAACCAGGGTCGCCAGCGACGGGCGCTCGCGCATCCAGACCCAGGCGATGGCGGCCGTGATGAAGGGGAGGGCGGCGAGAATGGTGAAGGCGTTGGCGACGCTGGTATGCAGAAAGGCCGCCGGGAAGAGAATGATCGTCGCCGTCGAGCAGATGGCGACCAGCGCGCCCTCGATGCCGGCCCTGCGGATGAGCGTCGGCGTGGCGCGGCCGAAGCGATAGAGCACGTAGATGCCGATGAAGCCGGCGGCGAATGCGCCGCGCCAGAAGACGATGGTCCACAGATCGAAGGGCAGCAGGCGGGTGAACAATCCACCCGACGCCCATACGATCGTCGCCGCCGCGACGAGGGAGATGCCCGCCACCCGGCCCGGGTGATGCCCGGATTGCGACGCGGCCGGCATCAGGCGCCGCCCGCGGTCGAACCGGCAGCCCGGACGATTGCCGCCGGGTGAGGGCGCCTGGAACTCATGGTCCTGTCTCCGTGGCAGCGGATTCGGCGACAGTGTACCAAACCACCGCACTGATGACAGCCCCGCCACCCGGGAGTGCCGCATTCGATGGGCAATCGCCGAAAGGGCGCCCAGCCTTCGCCCAATGGGAGACTCCCCATCGCCGAGAATCGGGCTCAAACTGCCGGGCTCGTTCGCAGGAAGTTCCCCGGCCGTCGGTCGAGGCCAGGATGCCCCAGCCCCAAGACCCAGTTCCATGCCGGCGGCGGAAATCTCTCCCGTTGCAGAGTTCCCTGTTGCAAATGGCTACTTTCAGGGGCCACATATTGGCATGCCGATGCCGGGTGGCGCGCCATCCGCAGCATCAAGAACGGGTAGAGCAAGTTTTCGGCAATTGTCCACCCCGGCCATATATGCCTGCGTAGAGCAAAAGCCGGCAGCTCAGTACCGGCTCGCTTCTTGTTAGCGTTTCGCAATTTCCGCGGAAGAAAACACGCTGCTGCGCGGACGTGTCAGGGGTAGCAATGAGCGTTTCTCAAGCATTGCCGACGAGGCCGGGAATCCTCCTGGTATTTCTCGCCTTCGGCAATTTCGTCATCGGCATGGCCGTCTTCACCGTCATCGGCAGCATTTCGCCGATCGCCGAAGGTCTGGGCGTATCGGAAGCGAGTGCCGGTGTGGTGGTGACCGTCTATGCCTTTGCCTACGCGCTCCTTGCTCCGGTCGCGGCCGCCATCACGGGCAACATTGCGCGGCGCCTGGTTCTCACCGCCGGAATGGCGACCGTCTGTGTCGGAGCGGTCCTCTCGGCGCTCGCCACCAGCATTCCGATGCTCGCCCTCACGCGCGTGATTGTCGCGGCGGGCGTCGCAATGTATTTCCCGATAGCCGCCGGCGTGGCAGTCGCGATCAGTCCTCCGGAGCATCGCGGCAAAGCCCTGGCAACCGTCTTCGGGGGCATTACGATCGCGCAGATCTTCGGGACGCCGTTCGGCGCATGGGTTTCCTATCGCTTCGGATGGGAGGCCGGCTTCTGGGTCGTTGCGGTATTCGCGGCGATCTCCGCAACCGTGGTGTTCCTTGTTGTCCCGCGCGACGTCAATTTTCAGGCCAACAGCGTTGCCGCCATTCTCCATGTGATGAAGGACTTTCGCATCATGTTTGCGGTCGGCTTCACCTGCACGCTGCTGACCGCGCTTTACACCGTATTCACCTTCTTCGCGCCGCTGGTCCAGGCTTCGGTCGGCGACGACCCTGAGATGCGGACCTGGTATCTGGTCCTCTATGGGATCGGCGGGGTCTTCGGCAATTGGGTGGGTGGTTTGCTGACCGACCGGATCGGGGGCCGAAGGACGCTGGTTTTCATCTGTGTTGCGCAAGCGGCACTGATGCCGCTCTTCTCCATCATTCCATGGAGTCATCTGTCTTTCGCGATCCTGGTATTCATCTGGTCGATTTTCAGTTGGTCGCTTGTGATCCCCCAGCAGGCGCGGCTCACCCTGATTGCGCCGGCGACGATCGGCATTGTTCTCAGCCTCAACAGCGCCATGAACTACATCGGCATCTCCCTGGGATCCGCGATCAGCTCCGGTCTCCTGGAGCATTGGGGGCTTGCTTCCCTCGGCGTGGTGGGCGGCCTGCTCGTGCTGGTCGCTCTCGTCCATCTGTTGGCATCGGGTCGACCGCGCATCCGGAATTCCGCAGAGCGCCCGCTCTAGCAGTTCTGTCCGGGAGGCGACTGAAGGCCCTGGCGCGGAAATTCCGCGCCGTCATTCCGGCAGCCCGGCCAGCCGCAGGCCCTCGCCGAAGCGGGCGAGGTCTTCCGGACGGCGGAAGGGATAGCGCTGCTGGATGTTGGAGATGCGGGCCTCCGGATCGACCTTCCGCAGGTGGGCGAGGCTCTTCCTGGCCTCGTCCAGGTTACCGGCGAGCGCGCTGCAGGCCGCCATGATGCAGAGCGGATTGAGATAGTCCGGACGCACGCGCCACGCGGCATGGGCCCAGGCCTGCGCCTCGGCATAGCGCCCCGCCAGGAGGCAGGCCCAGGCCAATCCGGTCTGCATGTTGAAGAACTGCGGATCCTGCGGGCTGAGGCGGATGGCGCGGTGCATGCGCTCCAGCGCCGATTCCCAATCCCCGAGCCAGACCTTGGTCCAGCCGCTGAACAGCCAGCCCCAGGCGAGGTTGGGATCGAGTGCCAGGCCCCGCTCGATCATGGCATCGCCGTCCTCGAGAGCGCCGACGACATAGCCGAGCGCCATCCCGGCGGTGACCAGCGCCAGCGGATCGTCGGTGCCGAACTGCGCCACGTGCCTGGCGAGGCGGATGGAATTGGCGATCTCGCGCTCCGGCTCCCGGACCCAGCCGCTGACCTTGCGCTGCGAATAGCAGCGCGCCACCATGCCATACGCCGCGGTATAGTCGGGGTCGAGCTCGATCGCGCGGCGGAAATGCTGCAGCGCCTCGTCGCTCGACTCCCGCGTCCAGCGGTGCACGCAGGCCATGCCGCGCAGGTAATGGTCGTAGGCGTCCAGGCTCCCGGTCGGCTTGCGTTTCGCGCGCTCGATCTCCGCCTGCTCCAGCTTCGGCGCGATGGCGCCGACGACGCTGGTCGCCACCCGGTCCTGCAGGTCGAAGACCTCGTCCAGCCCGCCCTCGAAGCGGTCCGCCCAGAGTTGCGCCCCGGTCGCGGCGTCGACCAGTTGTCCGGTGATGCGCACGCGGTTCGCCGCCTTGCGCACGCTGCCTTCGAGGACGTAGCGCACGCCGAGCTCGCGCCCGATCTGCTTCACGTCGACCGCGCGGTTGCGGTAGGTGAAGCTGGAATTGCGGGAGATGACGAACAGCCACCGCATCCGCGACAGCGCGGTGATGATCTCCTCCACCATGCCGTCGGCGAAATACTCCTGCTCCGGATCGCCGCTCAGGTTCTGGAACGGCAGGACCGCGATCGAGGGCTTGGTCGGCAGCGGCGGTTCGGCCGGCAGCGCCGCCGGCGGTGCGGCGGGCCCGGGCGGGGCGGCGGACCCGGTCGGCGCCGCGTCCGGTCCGCTGCGCCGCTGCCGCAGCGCCTCGTAGAGCGCGGTCGTCTCCGCTTCCGGCTTCACGCCGAGCTCGGCATGCAGCCGGTCGCGCAGGGCCTCGAAGAGCTTGATCGCCTGCACCGTCTCGCCGCGGTCGCCGTGGATCTGCATCAGCGCCCGGCTGGCCGCCTCGCGCAGCGGGTCGAGGGCGGCCAGGCGCCGCGCCGCGCCCTCGCGGGTGGCGGGCGGCAGGTTCGGCGCCAGCAGCCCGAGCAATGCCTCCTCGTGCAGCCGGCGCAGCCGCTGCCGCTCCACCAGCAGCCAGGCTTCGACGTCGGTGCCGCGCAGGGCGAGGTCGCCCAGCAGGTCGCCGGCATAGAGTTCGCAGGCCTGCTCCAGCGCCGCCGGCGTGCGTGCGCGCACCAGGCTCTCGAAGCGCGCGACATCGCTGGACAGGGCCGCCGGGTCGAGCCGGACCGATTGCCGGTCGGCGACCAGCGCCGCCGGCGCCGCGTCGCCCAGGCCCTGGCGGATCCGGGTCAAGGCATGTTTCAGGCTGTCGCGTGCCTGCGGCTCGCCATGATCGCCCCAGAACAGGCCGGCCAGCCTGTCCCTGGACTGCGCCACGCCGCCGGACAAGGCGAGACAGGCGAGCAGCGCCCGGTCCTTCTGGCCCGGCAGGTCGACCACCCGCCCGTCTGCCAGCAGCCCTTCTGCCACCCGCAATTCGAAGGTCCCCAGAAGCCTCAGAGTCGCCACCGCCACCTGATCCTGCCCCCTCACTGCGCCATGCCGCTTGCCGGCAGCCCGATCGCGTCCCGGCGAATTTTAACGAATTATTCCCGAAGAAAACAACGGCGGTTTCCCGATCCGGCGACGTCTTCCCGGCGGAATTCCCGCGCGACCACCCGGTCGAATCCCGCGCCACCTCCATACTTCCACCATGGCGCAAGGCGATCGGCGACGCGCCCGGACACCAGGAGGCCCATCATGACCAGCATCGACACCCCCATCCCGACCGTCTTCGCTGCCGCATCATCGCGCCAATCTGCATTGCGCCCGTCCTCCTTGCGCCCGTCCTCCTTGCGGCCGTCGCTGCCGGCGCTGGCGCGGGAGCTGCCGGCCCGCGCCGGAAGGCTGCTGACCCTGCTGCTGGATTGGCAGGATCGGGCGCGCGCGCGTCGCCAGCTGCTCGGCCTCGGCGACGCGGCGCTGAAGGATTTCGGCGCCAGCCGCGCCGATGCCGAGGGCGAAGCCGCGAGGCCGTTCTGGCAGGCGTGAGGCGGGAGGGATGGTCTATGCAGCGCCGCGCGCGGCAGCCAGCGGTGCCGCGCCGACATAGGTCTCGCCCATGAAGCGGATGAAGTTGTCGCGGAACTGCCGGGTATGGGCATGGGCCAATGCGTCGGCCCGGTCGGCATCCCGGGCCGCGATCGCCGCCAGCATCTCGTCGTGCTCGCCGGTCAGCATCGCGCTGCCGAGGGTGCGCTCGAGGAACTCGAAATGCATGTGCAGCATCCGGAACTGCCCGGCATCAACGAGATCGCCTATGTCATGTTCCGCGGCCGCGACGGCGACGGCGCCGTCCGGACCTGCACCACTCTGAAGCCCGGGCGGGTCGATTGATCGCCCTGCGGCACCGGCAGCTCCGCCAATCTCGCGGTCCTGCATGCGCGCGGCGAGGCGAAGGTCGGCGACTCGCGCCGCTCGCGCTCGATCATCGGCGGCGAATTCCTGGTCGAGCTGATCGGCGAGACCACGGTCGGCGGCCGGCCCGCGATCCTGCCGCACCTGACCGGCCAGGCCTGGATCTACGGCACCGAGACGCTGCGCCTCGATGCCGCGGATCCGTTCCAGCGGGGCTTTGCGCTCTCCGACACCTGGGGACCCGAGGTCGGCCAGCTGGCGCAGGCCTAGCGCCAGCGGGTCCAGCACCCGCAGGTCCGGCGCCCGCAGGCCGGCACCCTGCCGCTAGGGGTCCGAACGGACAGGTTCGGGTCGGCCGAGGTCCCGGTTCTGCCCGCCCAGGCACCGGTCCCAGCCGGTCTGGCCGTCCCCGGCGTCGCGATCTTCGGCCTCGTGGTCGGGATGCTGATGATTGCCGAGCGAGGTGATGCCCTTGCGCCGGAACCAGTCGGCCAGCGAGCTCGCGGGAGCCTTGAGCGCGTCATCCAGCCAATGGACCCGCGATTCCAGGCCATACTGACTCAAGGGCGGCGTCCGATTGGGATCGTCGAGGCTTCCCAGGGTGACGATGAGGACGTCGCTCACCAGCGAGCGATAGGTCATCGGTGTGCCGCACTGGGCGCAGAAACCGCGCTCGGCAATCTCCGAACTCCTGAAGCTCGAGAGCCGGCCGCGCGTCACCTCGAAGCCGGAGGCCAGGACCGAGGCCATGAAGGGGCCGCCGCCAGCTTTCTGACACATCCGGCAATGGCAGACATGCGCTCCGGAGGCCACCGCCTGGAAACGATAGCGCACCGCGCCGCACTGGCAACCGCCGGTCATCAAAGCCGAATTCACCTCGCTCATCCTGTCACTCCTGTCATCGGGACACCAAGGCAGCCGCCGCGCATGTCCGCGCACGGACTTGCGTAGAGGCAATCAATAGGTGCAGATTTGACGCCGACACTCCATACCACCGTTGCGTAACCGCATCGTAACATCCTGGCGGCCGCAACCCGAGGGCCGCGACCATGGCGCAGCTGGAGATCAGACTCCTCGGCGGATTCGAGGTGCGGATGAACGGCACCGCCGTTCCGATCCCCGGGCGCAAGGAGCGCGCGCTGCTCGCACTGCTCGCCGCGCCGCCGCGCACCGCCGTGTCACGCGAGCGCCTCTGCGGGCTCCTCTGGGGCGACCGCAGCGACAAGCAGGCGCATGACAGCCTGAAGCAGGCGCTGCATCGCCTGCGCACGGCCTTCGATCGGGCAAGCCCGATCCCGATCCGCGCCGACCGCATATCGGTCGTCCTCGAGATCGAGGCCGACAAGGTCGATGCCAGCAGTTTCGAGCGCCGCCTCGAAGCCGGATCGGGCGCGGACCTGCTCGAGGCCGTCGCCCTCTATGGCGGAGAGTTCCTCGGCGATCTGCAGGTCCCGGAGCAGGGCTTCGAGGATTGGCTGGGCGCCGAGCGCCAGCGCCTCCGTCTTCTGGCCACAAATGCCATCACGGCCCTTCTCGACGAGAGCCTGGTTAAGGCGGCCTGGGACCGGGCCGAGAGCCTGGCGCTGAAGCTGCTCGACATCGATCCGCTGCTCGAGCCCGCGCACCGCGCGCTGATGCGAAGCTTCGCCGCGCGCGGCCGCACCGCTGAGGCGCTGGCGCAGTATCGGCGTTGCACCGATCGCCTCCGGGCCGAACTCGGCATCGAGCCGGAGGCCCCGACCCGGCGGCTCCATCGCTCGATCAGGCTGCAGCGCGACGGCATTCCGGCCTCGCCCCCGGTGGCCGGCGGCGGCACGGGCGGTGGCCGGTCCAACTGCTTCGTCGCCCGCGAGCTCACGCGCCATGCCAACGCCCTTTCCTGGGACGACCAAAAATCGGCGGCTTTCGCCAGGCAGGCGCTCGAGCGCGCGATCAGGCTCGACCCCGGCTATGCGAGACCCAAGAGCCTCCTGGCGGTCATCCTGGCGCGCGCATGGCGCGACAGCGTCTCGGACTGTCGCGCCGATCTCGACCGCGCCCACGCATCGGCGCAGCGTGCCTTCGAACTCGGGGCGGACGAAAGCACGGCTTTCACCACCCTGGCCTATATCCATCTGGAGCGGCGAGATTTCCGGGATGTCGGGCGGTTCCTGGAACGCGGCCGCGATCTCGATCCGGCCGATCCCTGGATCCAGATCGACCTGGGCTATCTCTGCTCATATACCGGGCGCGCTGCAGAAGCCTGCAGCCGTCTCGAATCAGCGCGGCAGCTCGATCCCGGCCTCGGTCCACCCTGGTACTGGCGCAGCCTCGGCCTCGCCAATTTCGTCGAACGCCGCTACGAGGCAGCCCTCGGCTGCTTCGACCTCGCCGATTTCGATCATGCCGGCCTCGATCCCGCGACCGGCCGGGCCCCGGGCTATGCCAGGCTCGTCGCCGCCGCCTGCTGCGCCAGGCTCGGCGATCGCGCCAGGGCGCGCAGGATCATCGATCGCATCCTGCCCGGGCAGCCCCGGACCGTCGGGCGGGCGCGGCGACGTTCGCATCCCGGAGCGGCCGCCTCGGACCGCGTTGCCCGAGCAGCGGCGAACCAGTAGGATCAAGCGGCGACCTGACTGCCAGTGATCCGCGCCAGCTACAGAGGCTGCCGATGACGCGCATTGTCGAAAAGGATATCGTCGCGCAATTCTACGATCTCGTCTGGATCAAGCGCGACATGGAGCAGGCGCGCGGAATCATCAGCCCGGACTGCGTCCGCCACGATCCCTCCGGTCCCGTGCCGACAGGACCGGAGGGTTTCGCGGCCATGGTCGACAAATGGCGCGCGGCCTTCTCCGATTTCTCCTTGAATGTCGATTTCATGCTGGCAGAGCCGCCGCATCCCGATACTCCCGACCGCGCGGCGGCCGGGCATCGCCATCGCGCTCAGTCGACGCCGGCGAAGGCCGCCTCCAGCACCTGCATCAGGAAATCGGCATTGGCCGCGGTGAAGATCATCGCCGGCCGCATCTTGATGACATTGTCGTGCGGGCCGTCGGTGCCGAGGAGGACACCGAGGTCGCGGCATTTCTCGACGATGCGGCCGGCATAGGCGGTGGCCGGGATCTTGCTCCTGCGGTCCTCCACCAGCTCGATCCCCAGCATCAGGCCGCGGCCGCGCACGTCGCCGATCCTCTCGTGCTTCGCCATCAGCCCGGTCATGCGGCCGATGAGATCGGTGCCGAGGCGCAGCGCATTCTCGCGCAGCCGGTCGCGCTCCAGGATCTCCAGGACCTTCAGCCCGACGGCGCAGGACACCGGATTGCCGCCGAAGGTGTTGAAGTATTCCATGCCATTGTAGAAGCTCTCGGCGATCTCCCGGGTGGTGACGAGGGCCGCCATCGGATGGCCGTTGCCGATCGGCTTGCCCATGGTGATGATGTCGGGGACGGCGCCTTCGCCCTCGAAGGCCCACATGTGCGAGCCGACGCGGCCGAACCCGATCTGCACCTCGTCGGCGATCACCACCGCGCCGGCGGCCCGCGCTGCGGCATAGGCCGCCGGCAGGTATCCCGGCGGCAGCACGATCTGCCCGGCGGAGCTCGGCAGGGATTCGGCGATGAAGGCCGCGGTCCTGTGCCCGGCGGCGGCGATCTGTTCGACCGCGGCCGTGACCGAGGCCGCATAGCGGCCGGCAATCTCCGCCTTCGGCCAGTCCGCCGGGGCGCGGTAGGGATCGGGCAGCGCCGCCTCGCCGGTCGCGGCCGGGCGCCCCTTGCCGCCCTTGCGTTTGTATTTGTAGGGACTGATCTCGATCAGCGAGGTGGCATGGCCGTGATAGGCCCAGTCGAGCGCGACCACGCCCTGGGCCCGGGTGTGGTTGCGCGCCATGCGCAAGGCCAGGTCGTTGGCTTCGCTGCCGCTGCAGACGAAGGCGGCGACGGTCAGGCTGCCCGGCAACGTCGCCGTCAGCCGCTCGGCATAGTCGATGATGTTGTCGTGGAGATAGCGCGTATTGGTGTTGAGGATGCCGGCCTGGCGCGCCAGCACCGCGACGATCTCCGGATTGGCGTGGCCGAGATGCGCGACGTTATTGTAGCAGTCGAGATAGGCCCGGCCGCGATCGTCGATCAGGAAGGCGCCCTCGCCGCGCACGATCTTCATCGGCGCCTGGTAGGAGATCGAGAGATTGCGGATCAGCTTCTGCCGCCGCACCTTCAGCAGATCGTCGGATGAACGCCCGGGATGGGTGAAGGTCTCGGGCGGCAGCCCGGCAAAGGCCGCCGGATCGGGGAACAGGTCCGCCCATACCGCGCGATAGTCGGGCTCGCCGGCGCCGATCACCTCCGCCGCTTGCGCCGGCCGGTAGGCGATCAGCTGCAGATGCACATGCGGCTGCCAGCCGCCGTTCTCCCGGTTGCCGCCGATCTCGCCGACGATGGCGCCGGCCTCCAGTTCCTCGCCGACCTTGCGCCGCCTCGCCGTATCGGCGCTGAGATGGCCCCAGAGACTGCAGAAGGCGACTCCCGGCGCCGGGTTGTGCTCCAGCAGGATCGCATGGCCGTAGTCGAGCGGCAGATCCGAGACATAGATGTCGATCACCCGGCCGGCCAGCGGCGTGCGGATCCGGGAGCCGGCGTCCAGGAACAGGTCGAGGCCGAGATGCAACGAGCGGCGCCGGCCGGTCACCAGGTTCGAGGCGAAGGCCTCGGCGGTGTAGACCGGCCGGTCCTCGCCCCAGGGCCCGATGCCCAGATCGATGCCGTCCCGTGCCGCGATCCCGCGCCACAGCTCCTCGGCCTCCTGCGGTCGCCCGGCCGCCGAGGCGATGGCGATCGGATGGGACCGGTCGCCGAAGGGCACCAGCCCCTTCCGCTGCGATGCCGGTGCACGATCCAGCACCGGGCACAGCCGGCGCCGGTTGTCCGCGATCCAGTCGATGACCTGCCGGGCGCCGGGCGCAGCATCGAAGCCGCAGGCGTGCCGCAGGATTCCGGTAGCGATCATGGGATCCATCGCCCGCAGGCGCTTCAGCAGATCCCAGGCCGGCTGCTCGCTGATGGTCAGGTATTCGTTGTCCTTCACCCGGCTGCGGCGCGAGGCCGACATGGTCACGCTGATCACCAGGCGCAGGGCGATGAGGTCGAACAGCAGGTCGATCTCGCCGGCGAGCAGCGGACTGGCCCGGTGGAACGCCGCGGCGATGGTCGCGGCATCGTCGATCGGCGCGTCGCTGCCCATGACGGCATAGGCCGCGGCGACGGCGAGCTCGTTGATCAGCGGCGCATGGATGGCATCGCCGAAGTCGATGATGCCGACCACGGTCGCGCCGGTCGCGGCATCGACCAGGACATTGTAGTCGTTGGCATCGCCGTGGATCACCTGGGCGCGGCAGCGCCGCAACCGCGGTGCCACCTGGGCATCGAACCGGTCGAGGAAGTATTCGAGGATCTCGCGCTGCGCCGGGTCATCGACGAAGGACAGGCGGCCGCGCGAGCGCCAGGCCTGCGCGATATCCCAGTCGAACGCCCGGCTGGCGCCGGGATGGCCGAAACCCTGGAGCGCCCGGGCCAGGCGGCCGAGCGTTTCGCCGAAGCTGGCAAAGAGCGAGGTCGACTTGCTGCCCTTGGCGAAGGGCTTGCCCGGCAGCCAATCGACCACGCGGACGAAATACTGCCGGCCGTCATCGCCGGTGCAGCGGCCGAGGAGGGTGTCGCTCAGCGTCGGCCGGAGATGGGGCAGCGGCAGGGCCGGATCGATATCGGCCACATGGCGCAGCAGGGCGGCCTGGAAGTCCAGCGCCTGCACCTCCTCGGCGACGTTGGCGATCTTGACCACCCAGCTCTGCCCGCCTTGCCCGGTCAGCCGGAAATTCTGGTCGCGCTCGCTGTCCAGCGGGACGAGCGTCCCGCGCAGGCCATAGAGCTCGTCGAGGATGACCGCGACCTTTTCCGGGGTGAATGTCGGCGGCAGCGAGGTGAGTACGGACATGGCTTCCTTCGGTTCAGGGTAGAGGTTCACCAGCCGGCATAGGCCGCAATCGCCGCGTCCGGCACGCGCCCGGCCGCGACATCGGCCAGGGCCTGGTCGAGGATCGCCAAGCCGGCCGCGGCTTCCGCCTCGGTCAGCGTCAGCGGCGGCGTCAGTTCGAGTACGTTGGATTGCATGCCGACATAGAAGACGAGCAGACCGAGCTCGTAGCAGCGGTAGACCAGCTTCTGGCAGGCCCGCCCCGCAGGCCTCTTGCCGATCCGGTCCTCGACCAGCTCGACCCCGATCGCCAGGCCGCGGCCGCGGACATCGCCGATGAGCGGATGGTGCCCGGCGAGCCGGCGCAGCCCGTCCATCAGCTGGCGGCCGCGCGCGGCGGCATTGGCGACGAGGCCCTCCCGTTCGATGGTCTCCAGCACGGCGAGGCCGGCCGAGCAGCTCACCGGATTGCCGCAGAGCGTCTGCATGGCAAAGGCGGTCTGCCGGTCGAGGATGGCGGCCGGCCCCACCACCGCGGAAAGCGGCAATCCGCCGCCGAGGCCCTTGCCAAAACTGATCAGGTCCGGCGCGATCCCGTCGGCGGCGAAGGCATGCATCAGTCCGGTGCGGCCGAGCCCCACCTTGACCTCGTCGCAGACCAGAAGAATGCCGTGGCGCCGCGCCCGTTCGGCGATCGCCGCGAGGAATCCCGGCGGCGGCACCAGCAGGCCGCCATCGGCCTGGATCGCCTCGAGGATGATCGCCGCCGTGTCGTGCGGCGGGCAGACCGTCGCCAGCAGGTAGTCGAGCTGCGCCAGGGCGACTTCGCCCACGGCACCGGGGAAATGCGGGCGATAGAGGTTGGGATAGGGCAGCAGGAACAGGCCGGGCCGCGGCGCCGCATGGGCCTGCGCGGTATGGCCGGAGACCGACATGGAAAGCGCGGTGCCGCCGTGATAGGCGCCGATGAAGGCGATGACGCGCCGGCGCCCGGTCGCCGCTTCCACGGCGCGGATCACCGTCTCGTTGGCGTCGGATCCGGAATGGCCGAACCAGACGCGCCGGTCGGCATCGCCCGGCGTCAGTGCGAGCAGTTTCTCCGCCAGGGCGACCGCCGGCTCATGCACGGTGGAGAGGATGCTGGCGCTCGGCATGTGCCGCAGCGTCCGGGTGACCGCTTCGACCAGCGCCGGATGGCCGTGGCCCAGGCTGGCGGCCCCCCAGGAGGCGGAAAAGTCGATCAGCCGGCGTCCATCCTCGGCGATCAGGGCGTTGCCGTCGCCGGCGGCGATGGCGAAAGGGCCGAAGCGCAGCTTCTCGATGCCGGCCACCGCCGCCGCATCGCGCCCGATCAGGCCGAGGTTTGTCCTAGTAGTATCTGGCATAGAGCGCACATTGGTCTACGTGATCCAGTCCGGCGGTGCGGTCGAGCTCGGCCGCCTTCAGGGCATGATATCCCTGTCGCAGGGGTTCGGGCAGCCAGCCCGAGACGGTGGCGTCGCCGGCGAGCGCCGCCAGTGCCGCCGGAAGCGAATCCGGCAGGCGGCGGATGCCGAGCGCGGCAAGTTCCGCCGCGGCGAGGTCGGCCGGATCCCCGGCCAGCAGGGGCGGTGCCGGCATCCGGCCGCGCAGGCCCTCGATCCCGGCCCGGACCAGGGCGCCCAACACCATGTAGGGGCTGGCGGTGGCATCGCTGGCGCGAAACTCGAGATGGACCTGGCCGCCGACGTCGCGCCCGGGGGTGTCGTCGACCGGACAGATCCGCACGCCGGCCTCGCGGTTGCGGTAGCCGAAGCAGTTGAAGCCGGCGCTCCAGCGATGCGGCGTCAGGCGCAGATAGGAGATGACGCTGGGTGCGGTCAGCGCGCAGAGCGCCGGCATGTGCTTCAGGATGCCGGCGATGAAGCTGCCGGCCGGCGCGCTGATGCCGCCGGGCCGGGCGGGATCGTGGGTCGCCGGCCTGCCGTCCAGGGTCTGCAGGCTGAAATGCACATGGACGCCGCTGCCGACGGACACGGGATCGATGATCGGCGCGAAGCAGGCCTGCTGCCCGAACTGGCGGGCGACGTCCCGGGCGATCTCGCGCAGGATGACGGCGCGGTCCGCCGCCATGAGGCCGAGCGCCGGCTTCATCGTCACCTCGAACTGCTTCGGCCCGTATTCCCGGAGGATCATCTCCGGATCGACGCCGGCCGCCGCGAGGGCGGCGACCAGCGTGCCCAGGAACGGCTGCTGGCTGCGGAAATCCTGCAGGGTGAAGGCGGCATCGCCGACCGCATTGTCGCCGAGGAGGAAGAATTCATGCTCGAACGAGGCCTTGACGGCGAAGCCGAACTCCTGCGCCAGATCGGCCAGCGCCGTCTTGGCGAAGCCGCGCCCGCATCCGCCCCAGGGCGTGCCGTCGGTCTCCACGATATCGCAGAGGAAGGCAGCGAGATGCGGCGTGCCGTCGACGCCGGTCATGCGGAACCCGGCCGCCCCGGCATCCGGCTGCAGCCGCAAGTCGCCCAGCGGCCCGAAGGGATTGGCGCCGATGACGCCGAAGGGGGTGAGGGCGAGATTGGCCGGGACCCAGCCGACGCCGGCCCGCATCCGGTCCGCGAGGTCCGCCGCCGGAAAGGCGCGGCCACGGCTGATCCCGGTCAGGTCGTTGGTGATGAAGATGGCGAGATCGGACGGCTGGCTCACCGCGACCGCCTCCGCAGCTGGCATTGCGCCGGCGCCGCCGCCGGCAGGGCTGCCTGCGTGCCGCCGATCACCTTGTCGATGCCGGCGGTCTGCTCCAGGCGCTCCATGCGCTCGCGGGCGGCGCTGCCGAGCCGGGCGAGGGTGCCGGCGATCATGGCTTCCACCACCGCCAGCGCCGCCATCGAGCTGTCGAAGGGCGACGGCACGTCGACCTCGACCGGCAGCACCCATTTTGCGACCTCGGCGACCGGCGACAGCCAGGGATCGGTGACCAGGACGATGCGGGCGCCCTGCTTGGCCGCCTGCTGGCAGAAATCGATGGTCTGGCGCTCGTAGCGGCGGAAGTCGAAGACCACGAGAACCGCGGCGCGATTGATCTCGGCCACCTGGTAGTAGACCGGCACCGCGCCGCCGGCGATCTCCTGCACCGACGGGCGCAGCTGATGCAGGTGGAACACCAGGTTCCTGGCGAGGACCTGGCTGCTGCGGCCGCCCAGCGCATAGATGCGCTTGCCGGGATCGGCCAGGGTCGCGATGGCGCTTTCCAGCACGTCGTTGTCGAGCAGGCGCTGCGTGCGCTGCAGCGCCGCGGTGATGTCGTCGACGAAGGCGCCGAAGAAGCCGTTCCTGCCGGTCGGCACCCGCGGCGCGCTGTCCATCAGGGAGAGCGGCGACTGCATCTTCTCCTGCACCTCCTCGCGCACCGCGCGCTGGAAATGCGAATAGCCGTCATAGCCGAGCTTGGCGGTCAGCCGCAGGATGGTGGGCGCGGAGGCATCCGCCCGCGCGGTCAGCTCGGCAATGGTGCCGAGCGCGGCGATCGGGTAGGCGGCGAGAACCGCCCGCGCGGCGCGCTTCTCGCCCGGCGTCAGCTGCGGCAGCAGGGCGCGCACGCGCTGCTCGATCGTCACCGGGTGTGTGGATGATTTCTTCAGCGCTCGCCTCCCCAGTCGGATGCGGTAGATGTCTCGGGTGTAGTAAATACTATAGAAACGGCGATTGACAGCAAGATCGAAAAAACTACTATATCAGCCGGCCGATCGGCGGAAGACCGACGGCGCGCGAATCTGCTGAATCCAGGAGGCCGCTCGATCCAGCGAGCGGTTCAATCCAGACGGGGAGACCGGCGATCGAACGGATCGTGGACCGCGTATTGCCAAGCCGCACGCGCCCGGCCCTCGCCGGTGCGCTGGTGCTGATCGCGCCGGTCAGCCTGGTGGCCCTGGTCGCCGGCACCTGGCTGGGATCGGCCGAACAGCGCATCGCCACGATCTTCCTCATCAATCTCATCGCCGTGGTGGCGAACGGGCTCTATTCCGGCAATTCCGGCATCATGAGCTTCGGCCATCTCGGCTTCATGGGGATCGGCGCCTATCTCTCGTCGATCCTCACCATCGCCCCGGAGAAGAAGGCGGCGATCCTGCCCAACCTGCCGGATTTCCTCGCCCAGGCGCATATGGGCCTCAACGCGGCCTGCCTGGTGAGCGTGGTGGTGGTCGGCCTGTTCGCGTTCCTGGTCGGGGTGCCGATCTCGCGCCTGACCGGCTCGGCGGCGTCGATCGCCACCCTGGCCTTCCTGGTCATCGTCCACAGCATCCTCAACGGCGCCAAGGATTTCACCCGCGGCAGCCAGACCTTCTTCGGCGTCGACCGGCTGGTGACCCTGCCGTCGCTGCTGTTCTGGGTCGCCCTTGCCATCCTGGCGGCGCGGGTCTTCCGCGACCTGCCGGCGGGGCTGGAGATCCGGGCGGCGCGCGAGGACGAACTGGCGGCCCAGGCCATGGGCGTCGACATTCCGCGCCGGAGGCTGGTGGCCTGGGTGCTCTCGGCGATGATGATGGCGGTCGCCGGCGCGATGATCGCCCATTTCCTGGGGGCGTTCAGCCCGAAGAAATTCTTCTTCGTCGATACGTTCAGCATCCTCGCCATGCTGATCATCGGCGGCATCGGCTCGGTCACCGGCGCCGTCGCCGGGACCGCCGTCGTCACCGTGGTGATGGAACTCGCCCGGCGCCTGGAGGAGGGGCCGGTCCTCCCCGCCCTCGGCCTGCCGCAGGTCTTCGGCCTGACCCAGCTGGCGCTCGGCCTCGGCATCCTCTTCGTCATGTACCGGCGGCCCGGCGGCATGCTGGGCCTCGCCGAGATCGATGACTGGTTCAAGCGCTTCTTTTCCGCAGCGGTGCCGCCCGCCACCGCCGCTGCGATCCCGGCGAAGCCCGATGGCGCGCTCGTCGTCACCGCGGTCTCGAAGAACTTCCTCGGCCTCAAGGCGCTGGACGGGGCGAGCCTCGAACTGCGCCCGGGCGAGATCGTCGGTCTCATCGGGCCCAACGGATCGGGCAAGACGACGATGCTCAACTCGATTTCGGGCGCCATCCCGCCGAGCAGCGGCACCGTCACCCTGGACGGCCGCGCCGTCCAGGGTCAGCCGGCCCATCGCATCGCCCGGCTCGGCATCGGCCGCTCGTTCCAGAACATCCGCCTGTTCAAGGAAATGACCGTGCTGGAGAACGTCGAGGTCGCCGTCTCGGCCGGCGGCCGTGGCGACGACATCCGCGCCGAGGCGATGGCCTTTCTCGCCGAGATGGGGGTGGCGCATCTTGCCGAGCGCCGGGCCGGGGCCCTCGCCTATGGCGAGCAGCGCCGGGTCGAGATCGCCCGCGCCCTCGCGCTGAAGCCGCGCTATCTCATGCTCGACGAGCCCGCGGCCGGGATGAATTCCGCCGAGACCCAGGCGCTGATCGGCCTGCTGCGCCAGATCCGCGACAAATACGGCCTCGGCCTGCTGCTGGTCGAGCATCATCTCGACCTGGTGATGACCCTGTGCGATCGCATCGTCGTGCTGAACAAGGGCCAGGTGATCGCCGCCGGCACGCCGGCCGCCGTGCAGAACGATCCCGCCGTCATCGAAAGCTATATCGGCCGTGCCCATTCGCCCACCCCGCCTGAACCCATCGCCATAGAGAGGAGCGTGTCATGAAGCCAGTTTCCGTTTACGCCTTGGCCGGCGCCGTCAGCCTCGCAGGCCTGCTTGGTCTTGCGCCGCAGCCGGCTGCGGCCGAGGACCTCGTCGTCGGCGCCGCGATCAGCCTCACCGGCGGCCTCGCCTATGCCGACGTGCCCGCCCAGAAGGGGATGCAGCTGGCGATCGACGAGATCAACGCCGCCGGCGGCATCGGCGGGAAATACAAGATCGACCTCCGCCTGAAGGATTCCCGGTCCGACCCGGCGCAGACCTCGATCGCGGCGCAGGAACTGATCGACGACGGCGCCGCCGTGCTGGTGACGCCCTGCGATGCCGATCCCTCGATCGGCGCCGGACAGATGGCCCAGGCGGCGGGCGTCGCCGCCTTTTCCACCTGCGCCTCCTCGCCCAACCTGCCGCTGGCGGTCGGCGACCACATGTTCACCAACTTCCCCGGCGACAACGTGCAGACGACGGTCTCGGCCAAGTATGCGATCGACAGCGGCTATCGCAACGCCTACATCCTGCTCTCGCCGGACACCGCCTATACCCAGCTGCCGCTCTACTTCAAGACGGTCTTCGAGAAGCTCGGCGGCAAGGTGGTCGGCGAGGACAACTACAGCATGGGACAGCAGGATTTCAGCGCCCAGGTGACCAAGATCAAGTCGCTCTCGCCGGCGGCCGACGTGATCATGACCGGCGCCTACGAGCCCGACTTCCCGGCCTTCATCAAGCAGCTGCGCGCGGCGGGAATCACCGCGCCGGTGATCGGCTCCGACGGCATCGATTCGCCGACCACCTTCGCGCTCGGCGACGTTGCCGAAGGCGTGGTGTTCTCGACCGCCGGCTTTGCCGCCCCGGGCAGCCCGCTCGAGGCGTTCAACGCCAAGTACAAGGCGGCGACCGGCTCCGACCCCGACACGATCTACATCGCCATCGGCTATGACCTCATCAAGGTCCTCGAGGCTGCCGTCCTGAAGGCGGATTCGGTCGATCGCGAGAAGGTCTGGCAGGCGGTGCGCGGCCTCGAGAACGTGCAGGGCGCCACCAGCACCATCACCTACAAGGGCACCGACGGCGTGCCGCTGCGCCAGGTCGCCCTGGTCAAGGTGGTGAAGGGCGGCCGGGAACTGGTGCTGCAGGCGGCGCCGGATCCGGCCCTCGTTCCCGCGCCGAAGCTCTAGGCACGGCCTATGCCCCTGCTGGAAGTCGAAGGTCTCGCCGTCAACTACGGACCGATCAAGGCGGTCCGCGACGTCGGCCTGACCGTCGACAGCGGCGAGATCGTCACGGTTCTCGGCGCCAACGGCGCCGGCAAGTCGACGAGCCTGCAGGCCATCGTCGGCCTGCTGCCGATCCAGCAGGGGCGCGTGCGCTTCAACGGCACCGACATCACCGGCGAGAGCACCGAGCGGATCGTCCGTCGCGGCCTGACGCTGACGCCGGAGGGCCGGCGCATCTTCGCGCCGCTCACGGTCGAGGAGAACCTGCGCATCGGCGCCGCGACCCAGGCCAGGGGCGGCGACGTCTCGGCGCTCTGGGATCAGATGATGGAGCTCTTTCCGATCCTCGCCACCCGGCGCCGGCAGCTCGCCGGCACGCTGTCCGGCGGCGAGCAGCAGCAGCTGACCATCGCCCGTTCGCTCATGTCCAAGCCCAGCCTGCTGCTGCTCGACGAACCCTCCCTCGGCCTGGCGCCGATCGTCGTCGAGCTGATCTTCGACCTGATCGGGCGCCTGCGGAAGCTCGGGCTCACCATCCTCCTGGTCGAGCAGAACGTCCACCAGGCGCTCGACATCGCCGATCGCGGCTACGTGCTGAGCGGGGGAATGGTGGTGCTGGCCGGAACCGCCGCCGAGCTCAAGGTGTCGCCCGACGTGCAGAAGGCCTATCTGGGGCATGGCTGAAATGGAAATCCTGATCCAGCAATGCGTCAATGCCTTGAGCCTCGGCGGCACCTATGCCCTGCTGGCACTCGGTCTTGCGGTCGTCTTCAGCGTGCTGGGCATGATCAATTTCGCCCATGGCGAGATCCTCACCATCGCCGGCTATACGGTGTTCTTCTCGATCATCGGCGAGGTGCCGCCGGTGCTCATCATCCCGCTCGCGCTCGTCGTCGCCATGGCGGCCGCGGCGTTGATGGAGCGCATCGCCTTCCGGCCCCTGCGCGGCGCCAGCGGCACGACGCTCCTCATCACCAGTTTTGCGGTCAGCGGCATCCTGCAGATGCTGTTCCAGAACCTGATCTCGACGCGGCCGCGGCCGGTGCCGATTCCCGCCGCCCTGACCGGCGCCTTCAACCTCGGCCCCTTCCACATCGGGGTCATCCAGAGCCTCTCGATCTTCGCCACCTTCGCCATGGTCGGCCTGCTCACGCTGTTCCTGAAGCGGACCCTGCTCGGCATCGCCATCCGCGCCGCGGCGGTGGATTTCCCGACGACCCGGCTGATGGGGGTGCGGGCCAATCGCGTCATCCTCGCCGCCTTCGCCATTTCCGGGCTGCTCGCCGGCGTATCCGGGCTGCTGTGGATCGCCCAGCGCGGCTCGGTCGATCCGCTGATGGGCTTCCTGCCGGTGCTGAAGGCCTTCATCGCCGCCATCCTCGGCGGCATCGGCAACCTCACCGGGGCGGTGATCGGCGGCTTCTTCCTGGGCGCCATCGAGATCGGACTGCAGGCGGTGCTGCCGGAACCGATACAGCCCTTCCGCGACGCCATCGCCCTCAGCCTCGTCGTCCTGGTGCTGCTCTACCGTCCCCAGGGCCTGTTCGGCGCCGCCCACAGCGTGCGGCCCTAGAGGACGTCATGGCCGATCAACCCGAACACCTGCAGCCTCTGCTGGGCGCCGACGAGGCCGATCCGGTGGAGATCGTCAACGGCAGCAGCGACGCGCTCTTCCTGTTCGTCTGCGACCATGCAAGTACCCGGCTGCCGCGTGCGCTCGGCACGTTGGGCCTGTCGCCCGCCGAGATCGCCACCCATATCGGCTGGGACATCGGCGCGGCCGAGCTCGCCCGCAAGCTGGCCGCGGCCTTCTCGGCACCCTTGGTTCTCACCGGATATTCGCGCCTGGCCCTGGACTGCAATCGGCCGCTCGCCAGCGAGGGATCGATCCCCCTGGTCAGCGCCGGAATCGAGATCGCCGGCAATGTGGGTCTCTCTCCGGCGGCGCGGCGCCAGCGCCAGGCGGCGCTCTTCCACCCCTATCATGGCGCCATTGCCGGTTTGCTCGACGACCGCTCCCGGCGGAAGATCCCGACGGCGCTGCTTGCCATCCACAGCTTCACGCCCGATTACCCCGGCCAATCGCGGCCCTGGCATGTCGATTTTGCCTATCACCGCGACCGGCGTCTCGCCGGGCTGCTGATCGATGCCTTCGACAGTCCGGGCATTGTCGTCGGCGACAACCTGCCCTATGCCGTCGAGGACGAAAGCGATTATTCGATCCCGGTCCATGGCGAAAGGCGCGGCCTGCCGCATGTCCTGGTCGAGGTCCGCCAGGACACCTTGGCCGACGCGGCGGGGATCGCCCTCTGGGCCGAACGCTTCACCGCGCTGCTGGCGCGCCTGACGCCGGAGATCGCCCGCCAGGCGCTGTCGTCGCATCCGCCCCTCGGGCAGGCCCCCGACGCCGCCGGGTCTCCGCCGGCCTGAGCGCCGCGGGGCTCCAGCACAGGATCCACCGCAGCCTTCGCCGGCGGCTACAGGCGCGACAGAGCCCGTTCGAGAGCGGCCAGGGCGAAGTCGATGTCCGGCACTGTCACGACGAGAGGCGGGCGCATCTTGACGACATTGCCGTGGATGCCCTCCCTGCCGACCAGGACGCCCTCGTCGCGCAGGAAATTGACCAGGGCGTTTGTCCGGTCGGCCGCCGGCGTGCGGGCGCCACGATCGGCGACCAGCTCGAGCCCGGCCGCGAGGCCGGTGACGCGCACATCGCCGATGACCTGGTAGCGCTGCATCAGCGACCGCAGCCCGGCCTTGAAGTGGACTCCCTTGTCTGCGGCCTGCCGCACCAGGTCCTCGCTCCCAATCACGTCAAGCACCGCCAGCCCGGCGGCGCAGGAGACGTTGTTGCCGCCGAAGGTGGAGAAGAACTCCGTGGTTTCCACGAAATGGTCGAGGATCTCGGTGCGGGTCAGGACGACACCGATCGGATGGCCGTTCCCCGCCGGCTTGCCGATGGTGACGAAGTCCGGGATCACATCGTGATGCTGGTATCCCCAGAATCTCGTTCCCATCCGGCCGAAGCCGGACTGCACCTCGTCGGCGATGCAAAGACCGCCCGCCGCCCGCACCCGGTCGAAGACGCCCGCGACATAGCCCGGCATCGGCTCGAGAACGCCGTTGGTCATGAATGCGGAATCGACGATCACTGCGGCGGGCCTCATGCCGTCCCGGGCGAGCGACTCGATCGCGCGATCGGCATCCGCCGCATACAGCGCTCCCAGTCCATCGCCCGCCTTGTGCGGCCCGCGATACCGGTCCGGCGCCAGGAGGGTGCGGACATGGGCGGCCGGCGTCCCGTTCCTGGCGGCGGACGGCGAGACCGCCGCGATCGCCTCGGTGATGCCGTGATAGGCGAAGTCCTGGCAAAGAAAGCCTCTTGCCCCGGTCCAGGCCTGCGCCATGCGCCAGGCGACGTCGTTCGCCTCGCTGCCGGAATTGACGAACACGCAGGCGGTGAGCTTGCCGTCGGTCAGGGCGCCCAGTCTCTCCGCATAATCCAGCACCTCTTCCCCGAGATACCGCGTGTTGGTGTTGAGGATGCGGCTCTGCCGTGCGATCGCGTCGGCCACCTGGGGATGGCAATGGCCGACGATCGGGACATTGTTGTAGAAGTCGAGATAGCGGCGGCCGCCGGCATCGTGGAGCCACACCCCCTGGCCATGGGTGATATGCAGCGGCGGGTCGTAGAAGATGTAGGGCTTCGACCCCATGACGCGCTTGCGGCGCGCCAGAAGTGCTGCAACCGGCGGCGCCTGCCGGGCGATCGGCCTCGCCCCGCAGGCATCGCGGAACAGGTCCGTCGCCCGGTCGCGGCCGAGATCGAGCAACGCCGTCATCAGGTCGAGGGAACCGAAGCCGGCATCGGCCAGGTAGTCGGCAGCCCCGGGCGTCTCCTGGCGCCGGTAGGCGACGATCAGGGCCGCGCCGATCACCCGCATCAGCATCAGGTCGTAGAGATGCGCGATCTCGTCGTCTTCGAGACCGGTTATCGAGCTGTATCCCCGCAACAGTGACGTGGACGACTGCGCGAAATTGGCCGCAGTCGAGAAGTCGGACATGGCGCCGGCAAGCTCCTGGATGAGCGGGCCGTGGATCATGTCGCCGAAATCGATGATGGCCGCCGGATTGCCATCCGCCGCCAGGATCAGGTTGTGGCCGTGCAGGTCGGCATGCTGGATCTGCGCCCGAAGCGCGGGCAGCCGCGGAAGGCATCCCTCCTCGAATTCATCCAGGCTTCGGTCGACCTTTGCCCGGTCGGCTTCCGGCAGCAGCGATACATGCGGGCGCAGGCGCGGCGTCAGGCGGACGTCCCAGAGCAGCTCCCGGGACCCCACCGCGGCATGGAAGAAGCCGCGCATCGCCTTGGCGAGCCGGGCCTGCAGCGCCCCGACCTGGACGAGCGCCTGGGCCGTCAACGGCTCGGGCCCGGCGACCCGGCCTTCGAGAAAGCTCAGCACGCAGACCAGATGGATGCGCCCGTCGGGCGCCGCAATCCGCGTGATCGCCTCGCCCGACCGCGTCAGCCGGGGATGCGGGATCGGCAAGGACGGATCCATCGCCGCGACATGCCGCAGGGCCGATACCTGGCAGTCGACCTGGCTCGGATCTTCCGCCGCGTTGAAGATCTTGACGACGAAGCCGGCCCCTTTGCTGTCGCGCGCCAGCAGGTTCTGGTCGCGCTCCGCAACGAGCGGCTTGAACGGCCCGGCAAGGCCAAACTCGTCGCCCAGCAGGGACGCGATGTCGGACAGGGGAAGCGAGGGGGCATGGGCGGCGAGGAATTTCATCGGATACGCAAACCTTCGGTGCGGATGGGCTTTCCGGCGGTCGCCGGGGATCGGCGGGCGGCAGCGCATAGTTGCGGGAATGCACATCCGTGGCAAGCCGATACGACCGACAGGGGGCGTCGCCTTGCGCGAACGGATGCGATGCCGGCCGGCCCGCTCGGCCGGAACTTCCCGCGCGGGCCCGCCCGGGAAATGCCGCGCATGGCACTTGGAAACCTGTGGCGCCCGGAATATGCTCAAATGATCGGTTATTCACCAGACGCCACAGAACGATTGAGGAATGGCATGGGAAAGAAATTCAACAGCATCCTGGAAACGATCGGCCATACGCCGATCGTCAGGATCAACAAGCTGGCGCCCGACCACGTCAATCTCTATGTCAAAGTCGAGGCTTTCAATCCACTGGGCTCGATCAAGGATCGCCTCGCCCTCGGCGTGATCGAAGCGGCCGAGAAGTCCGGGCAGCTGAAACCGGGGCATACCGTCGTCGAGGCGACGAGCGGCAACACCGGAATCGGCCTGGCGATGGTCTGCGCCCAGAAGGGCTATCCGCTGGTGGTGACGATGGCCGACAGCTTCAGCGTCGAGCGGCGCAAGCTGATGCGCTTCCTCGGCGCCAAGGTCGTGCTGACGCCGGCGGCGGAACGCGGCACCGGCATGGTGGCAAAGGCGATGGAGCTGGCGAAGGCGCATGGCTGGTTCTTGACGCGCCAGTTCGAGAACGAGGCCAATCCCGACATCCATTCCCGAACGACGGCGCGGGAAATCCTCGATGATTTCGCCGGCGAGCGGCTCGATTATTGGGTCACCGGATATGGAACCGGCGGCACGCTGAAAGGGGTCGCGCGCGTGCTGGCGAAGGAAAGGCCGGAGACGAAGATCATCGTCTGCGAGCCGGAGGACGCGCAGTTGCTGGGCAGCGGAGCCGCCCAGGAGCGCAATCCCGACGGATCGGCGGCGAAGGGCCATCCGGCATTCAAGCCGCATCCGATGCAGGGCTGGACGCCTGATTTCATCCCGAAGCTTACCGGCGATGCCGTCGAGATGAAGCTCGTCCATCGTGTGCTGCCGATCGCCGGCGCCGACGCGATGCGGTGGAGCGGCGAACTGGCACGGAAGGAGGGGATATTCGTCGGCATCACCTCCGGCGCCACGTTCGCCGGCGCCTTGCGGATCTGCAGCGAAGCGCCGAAGGGCTCGACGGTGCTTGCGATGCTGCCCGACACCGGCGAGCGCTATCTGAGCACGCCGCTCTTTGCCGAGATTCCCGCCGACATGACGGAGGCCGAGCAGGCGATATCGCGGTCGACACCCAATCACCAGATCAAGCCGCCGGCGTAAAGCCGGCCTGTCCGCCCTGGCAGAAGCTGCAGGGCCGATGATGCGATGACCCAGGGGCTGGAGGCGCGGCATGGAGAATCCCGAACGCATGGCCGAGGTTGCGGGGCTGGTTGCCGCGGCAAGATCCATTCTCGCCGGGACGGCGCCGTCGCGGGAAAGTCTGGCGGCAATCCTGGCACGCCTCGAGGCGCTGGCGGCAAAACGCCAGCTGTGGGGCGATGCGGACTATCCGGTGCCGGCGGGGGAGCGGAACGGCCTCTATCTGATCCACGAGGAACCGGATCGCCGCTTCGCCGTCTATCTCAACGTGATGCTGCGGGGAACCCGGGTGCCGCCGCACAACCATACGACCTGGGCCTGCGTCGCCGCGGTCGAGGGGTGTGAATACAACTACCTCTATGACCGGCTCGATGACGGCGCCCTCGCGGGTCGGGCGCAGTTGCAGGAAAGCAAGGTAGTGGCGGTGGAACCCGGCCGCGGCATCGCTTTGATGCCGGAGGACATTCACGCGATCGAGGGCAGGGATGCCGGGGTCATGCGCCATCTGCATTTCTACGGCCTGGCGCTGGAACTGCTGCACGAGCGGCTGGTCTTCGATCCGGTTGCCGGCACCTGCAGGCCGATGCAGCTGGCAACGCCGATCCGGACCTGAGCTCGGGGGCCGCCGGCTTTTCCGGCCCAGGCCGGGACTTTCCCCCCGCCCGGCCGCGTCGTAGAAATGCGGGCCGGGCCGATATCGCTCCCGACGACCTGACCCCCTTCGCCGACCTGGAAACCCGCATGACCCGCAGATCGCCGCGCAAAGTCCTCTTCATCTCCGCCGACCAGTGGCGGGCCGAATGCCTCGGCACCCTCGGCCACCCGGTGGTGCAGACCCCCAATCTCGATGCCCTGGCCGCCGACGGGGCGCTGTTCCGCAACCATTTCGCCCAATGCACGCCCTGCGGCCCGGCGCGCACCAGCATGCTGACCGGCCTCTATCTGATGAACCACCGCTCGGGACGCAACGGCACGCCGCTCGACGACCGCTTCACCAACCTGGCGCGGGAGGTGCGCCGCGGCGGCTATGATCCGACCCTGTTCGGCTACACCGATACCAGCGCCGATCCCCGCATCCGGCATCCCGAGGACCCGGCGCTGACCACCTACGAGGGCCCGATGCCGGGCTTCACCGTCGGCATGCTGCTGCCGGACCACATGATGCCCTGGATGGCGCAGCTGAAGGCCCGCGGCTACGACTTCCCGCGCGGCCGCCCCGATGCCTACAAGCCGCGCCCGGATTTCCCGCTGCCGGCCGATCGCGGCTTCCGCGCCATCCCGACGATCTTCACCGCCGCCGACAGCGAGACCGCCTTCATGGCCGATACCGTCATCGACTGGCTGTCGGTGCGGAGGCGGCAGGACTGGTTCGCGCATGTGGTCTTCCTGCGGCCGCATCCGCCGATCATCGCGCCGGAACCCTACAACCTGCTCTACCACCCGAAGGACGTGCACGCGCCGGACCGGGCGGCCAGTCCCGCCGCCGAGGCGGAGCAGCATCCCTTCCTCGCCTACAAGCTGCGCCGCCTGCGCCCCGAGGACGGCTATGACGAGCACAATCCGCAGGAGCTCACCGGCATGGGCGATCTCGATCTGCGGCAGATGCGGGCGACCTATTACGCGCTGATGACCCAGGTCGATGCCGAGATCGGGCGCATCGTGGCGCATCTGAAGGCGAGCGGCGAATACGACGAGACGCTGATCGTCTTCACCTGCGACCACGGCGAGATGCTCGGCGACCATTACATGTGGGGCAAGCAGGTCTATTTCGACCCGTCGTTCCATATCCCCCTCATCCTGCGCGACCCGCGCCGGGCGGCGGATGCGGGCCGCGGGCGGCAAATCGAGGCCTTCAGCGAGGCGGTCGACCTGATGCCGACGATCCTCGACTGGCTGGAGCTGCCGGCGCCACGGCAATGCGACGGACGCTCGCTGCTGCCGCTGGTCGAGGGCAGTGCCGGCCGGCTGGCGCGAGGCGGTCCATTGGGAGCACGATTTCCGCGACATCCCGGATCTCGATCCCGAGACCGAGCTCGGCCTTGCCTCGGACGACTGCAGCTATGCGGTGATCCGCGACCGGCGCTTCAAATACGTGCATTTCGCGGCGCTGCCGCCGCTGCTCTTCGACATCGCCGCGGATCCCCAGGAGACCCGCAATCTCGCCGGCGATCCGGCTTATGCCGGGGCGATGCTGGCCTATGCGCAGAAGATGCTCTCCTGGCGGCTCACGCCATGCCGATCGCACCCTGACCGGCATGCACCTCACCAGCCGCGGCGTGGTCGCGCGTCCCTGACCAGGCGGCGGCAGGCGCCGGATGCCTGCCCGGGATCGATCCGGATCTGCCTGAGTATTCAGCGGTTTTTCGCAGTTCCTGCAGCCCTCAGGTGCCTATCGGCGCGATGCCTGCTAGAGTCCGCCGGGCCCGGGGGCGGGCCGGGTTGCGGGCCGGGTCGGACGGACATCTGGAGGCGCGTGCATGAAGATCGTCATCACCGGCGGCGCCGGATTCATCGGCATCATGCTGGCCCGGCGGCTGGTCCAGGCGGGCGATATCCCGGGTCCCGACGGCCGGCCGGCGCGGATCGACGCCATCGAGCTGTTCGACATGGCGGTCCCTGCCGAGCGCCCGGCGGGGCTCGACGACCGGGTGGCCTTCACCGCCGGCGAGATCACCGACAAGGCGGCGATCCAGCGCCTGGTGAACCGCAAGGATATCGGCATCTTCCACCTCGCCTCGGTGGTGAGCGGTGGCGGCGAGCTGGATTTCGACCTCGCCCTGCGGGTCAACCTCGTCGCCCATCTCGACCTGCTGGAGGCCGCCCGGGCCCTGGGCTCGGCGCCGCGGGTGGTCTTCGCCAGCTCGATCGCCGTCTTCGGCGGCAGCGCCATGCCGAAGACCGTGGGGGATAACGTCAAGCAGACGCCGCAGACCACCTACGGCATGACCAAGGCAGTCGGCGAGCTGCTGATCAACGACTATACCCGCAAGGGCTTCATCGATGGCCGGGCGGCGCGGCTGCCCACCGTCATCATCCGCCCGGGCAAGCCGAACAAGGCGGCCTCGAGCTTCGCCAGCGGGGTGTTCCGCGAGCCGCTGAACGGCGTCGACTGCGTGCTGCCGGTGGGCGAGGCGACGATCATGCCGGTCGCCGGCTATCGCAGCATCGTCGAGGGGTTCCTGCGGCTCTACGCCGCCGAGGGGAGGGCGCTGGGCGACGACCGGGCGGTCAGCCTGCCGGCGATCGACGTCAGCGTCGCCGAGATGATCGCCGCGCTGAAGCGCGTTGCCGGCAACCGTCCGCTCGGCGCCATCCGCGTCGAGCGCGATCCGGCGATCGAGCGGATCGTCGCCACCTGGCCGGTGACATCCAGCTTCGCCCGGGCGCTGAACCTGGGATTGCCGCGGGACCCGGACCTCGATTCCATCGTCCGCGCCTATATCGCGGACTTCCTCTAGCCGATGCCCCAGTCCCTGGCCCAGCCGAGACCGGCCACGGTGCCGGCGCGCGGGCGGTATTCGCAGCCTACCCAGCCGGCATAGCCGATCTCGTCCAGAAGCCTGAAAAGATGCGGGAAATTGATCTCCTGGTCGCCGTCGGGCTCGTACCGGCCGGGCACCCCGGCGATCTGGACGTGCCGGATCGCCGCGCGGTTGGCGACCAGGGTCTCGGCCAGGCGGCCCTGCATCATCTGGGCGTGGTAGAGGTCATATTGCAGGCCGAGATTGGCCGCGCCCACCGCCGCGATGATGTCCAGCGCCGCCGGCACATTGCCCAGGACGTAACCGGGAAAATCCACCGGATTGAGCGGTTCCAGCAGGAGCTCGACCCGGCTTTTCGCGGCGGTCTCCGCCGCCCAGACCAGGTTCCCGGCGAAGGTTTCCCGGTACCGTGCCGGATCGGCGCCGGCCGGCACCAGCCCCGCCATCACGTGGATCCGCGGGCATTGCAGGGCCGCGGCGTAGTCGAGGGCGGTGGCGATGCTGTCGCGGAACTCCGCCTCCCGGCCCGGCAAGGCGCCGATGCCGCGCTCGCCCCGGTCCCAGTCGCCGGGCGGGGCATTGATGAGCACCTGCTGCAGGCCCTCGCCGTTCAGCCGTGCCGCCAGATCGGCCCGGGGATAGGCGTAGGGGAAGAGAAATTCGACGGCGGCGAATCCCCGCGCCCGCGCCGCGGCGAAGCGGCCGGGAAAGTCGAGCTCGGTGAACAGCATGGAGAGATTGGCGGCGAAGCGGGGCATGTCGGTTCCATCCTCCACGGGCCGGGGCCCGGTCCGGCGATCCTATCGCGGGCGCGGTGAATGTCGAAATCACAGGTAAAAATACGACTAAATGCCGGGTGCCGTCGACGGATGACGGTTGTCGCCCCACTTATTAACAAGTTCTTCCA